>NZ_CP013400.1:0-3050136 GCF_001718535.1 Burkholderia seminalis
TCAGGCGGCCCGCGACTGGTTCAGCGTGAACGACAGCAGGTCGCCGTCCGTCGGCTCGCCCCAGGTCTTCTGGGCCAGCCAGTCGAAAAAGGCCGTCTCGGCCAGCTTGGAATCGAGGCCGCGCTTGCGCCAGTCGTCGCGCAGATGCGAGCCCATCGTCGGCAGCGCCTCCGCTTCGAACGATTCGCGCGCCACTTCGCGCTCCGCGTCGCCCTGCTCTTCGTACAACACCTTCGCTTCCTTGCGGCGGAACGCCGAGAACTCGCTCAGCAGGCGCGCCTTCAGGTCGTCAGGCTGGGCCGCCGCGACCTTCGCGGACGGCGTGCCGGCCGGCAGCGCATCGACCGACTCGACCGGCGGCGCATAACCCTTCTTCAGCGCATCCTTGAACAACGCCGGCGCGCTGCGCACCGGCGGCAGCGTCGTGCTGCGCATCCGCTGTTCGGTCATCTGCAGTGCGGCGCGAATCCGATTCTCCTCGCTGTCCGCATAGAGCGTCTGCGCTTCCTTCAGCGGGATTCCGAGCTTCACCATCCGGTCGACCAGCGTGCTGTCGAACACGTTCGGGTGTTCGTCGAGCGCGAGCATCGGCTGCTTGCGCTCGGTCACGCGGAACTGGATCTCCGCCACCCGGCGTCCTTCGCGGTGCTCGATCAGCTCGACGAAGATATTGGTGACCGCGTTGACTTCCGCGATCGCGGGGCGCAGGTAGTCGCGCTTGAAGTACTTGTACTCGCGCTTCGCCTCGTCGCCGGCTTCCGTATCGGGCGTACCCGACAGGATCGGCCGCCACCATTCCCACGGCTCGCGCATCGTCAGGTGGCTCGGGTTCGTCAGGTAGCGCACGCAGATCTCGTACAGTGCGAGACCCGCGCTGCTGCGCAGCTGGCTCTGGAACTGCAGGCTCAGGCGCGCGTACTGGACCGGGTCGAGCAGTTTCTTCTTGATCTTCGGCGCGAACGAGAATTCGACCCACACGCGGCGGGTCGTCGGATCCTCGAGAATTTCGGCGTCGGCGATCAGCGTCGAGATCCCCCACTTGCGGCCAGGCTTCTGGCTCGACGTCCCCGTGCTCCATTCGACCTGCACCGACACCATGCGGCGCAGGTGTTCCTTCACCAGTGCGGTGTCGTTCGAATCGAAAGCGGAGTTGGCAACGATGTCCGACAGCAGCGCGCGGTAGGTATCGCCCGAGTCGTCGGCCTGCTGCGCGACGGCCAGCAGGACATTGAACAGCTTGCGAGTGAGGAGCGTGATCTTGCCGCTTTTCGGCTGAATGGCAATCGCCTCGACGGCCTTGCGCAATTCGGCGGAACTGGCACTCACCACATCCACATCGGTTTTCTTGGCGCGCTTCGTCGTGGCCATACGTCGGGTCGGAGGTGAAGTTTCCCGGAAGGATAGCGCCTGCGGTGATGTGCGTCCAGAACGACATGCTCACCATAGCCGGTGAAGCACGCGTGCAAAACAGCACTCACCCCAGCGACTCCCGAAAACCCTCACCGGTCCGTCATTGCGGCGTTCCGGACTCTTCCAGACGTGCCGCGGGATGCGCGGATTCACAGAATTTCACCTGTGCTCGACACGTGCGGAATTCGCTCCCGTATCGGCTCACCTTTCGATTTGTCGTAATTTTGCGACTTCACGGCCGGGGGTTCGGCACAGGGTTGCGATTGCCTCGCACCCTGCGTTCCGGATCGCCTCGCGGCGGCCTGTATGCATGTACAGGCGCGGCTCGCGGGAAGATCGGAATCGGGTCCGGCGTTCGACACGGCGCCGCCGAAACCGGCTCGTGCGGCCCGATCGGGCCTGATTTGCAGGTCCGGGCGCGCATTGTACAGCGGCCCAATCGGATCAGGTCCCGAAAATACTCACCTTGAGCACAGCTTGTTCTTTTGCCTGGATGCCGACGAAGGCCCGACTCACGCGGGATTGACCGGTACCGCCTCCCGAAAACGCTCACCTTGCCGAAAAAAGGCTGTGCGTCGACAGGCACGGGAATGGCTCCCGAAAAACCTCACCGTAACCACCGCGGTATCAAAAACCTCAATGCGTTCCGATACTTATGCACAGAAGGCATTTGGCTGTGCGCGGTAGATGTCCCCCGAAAAGTCTCACCTTTCGGCGGGAATCCTTCATACGACGACCCTGGGTCCGCCCCCGAAAAATCTCACCTGTGCCAAAAAGTGGCACAGCAAAAACGAGATTTCTTCCAGTCCTGGCGGGCTTTTCGGCGAATTCGGCCGCTCAAGGGTCCCGAAAAGCCTCACCTTTGCCCATTTTTCGGGCAAATTCCATTCCCGAAAAGCCTCACCTGTGAGCGAGCGCACCGCCTGTGATCCATGCCCCGAAAAAGCTCACCTCAGCGGGATCAGGGCAGGAAAACCCGGATTTCCCTCCCGAAAAACCTCACCTTTAGGGCATCACGGGCCCCTGAACGCACTTTTGCTGTGCAAAATGGCGCTCGGTTCCCGGAAATCCTCACAGCAAAATCTCGCGGAGTCCCGTGAAACCTCACCTTTCGCCCAAACTGCCTAAAAGATGTGCAGAATCGGGGCGCAAAGAAGGTCCCGCAAATTCTCACCTGTGTCTGCACAGGCAGAAAACTGTGCAGTCAGGCAGCGCGCGGGTTCTGTGGTTGTGCGGCCCCGAAAACGCTCACCTTTGGGAAATCTCGTGTTTCACTGTGATCCCGAATCCGCTCACGACCTTTCCTGCAACGGCTCACGCTGCTCCCTGAACCCCATCACGTCAGCTCCCGCAGACGATCACCTTGGCTCCCGTAAAACTTCACCTTGTCGGCTGGAAAGCCTTGCTACATAAGGCTGTGCCGTGGCGTTAACGTTTTTAACTAAGGGTTCAAGGGTGTTTACTTCTAATACTCTCAAGACATCGGCTGACGAGTTTTCCACAGACACCCCAACCCCTGAACACCCGCCGGCAAACGGATCCGTCGGCATGTGAAACAAATGCCCAAATTCGGGGTCCGCAGGAAAATGCTTGTACAACAAAGACTTGGCTGCTTTTCTTCGCTTTGTTTCACGGAATCCCGAACCACATTCGTCCGGATAGGCTCACAAACCCGCTTTCTGTGCATTACGACGTAAATTCACCACGCCTGCACAAAATTGGTATCAGGAAATACGTATTTCGTTATGATTGCCACACTTCAACGTTTGTGAGCCTGGTCATGACCCTGGATGAAATGCGCCAAGTCATTCGCGACGAACTGGAATCGCTGCGTGCCAGCGGTGCACGTCGTCAGGAATTGTCGCTGCATGCATGCAAGCGGTTGTTCTTCGATCTCGGCATCCGGCCATCGGCCGCCAATGTCCGCGATCTCACCCAGACCGGCAGCGCCAGCGACATTCCGAAAGACATCGATCATTTCTGGGAGCGCATCCGTTCCGCGTCCAAGATTCGGCTCGACGGTGCGGCGATCCCGAAGGCCGTCGAGGAAAAAGCCGGTGCATTGCTCGGCGCACTCTATGAAGAAGCGCTGAAAGCCGCGCGCGACAGCCTCGATGACGATCGTGAACAGGTTCGCGCCGGCATGGCCGACGCCGAACGGCGGTTGCGCGACGCAACCATCCGCCAGCAGACGCTGGAAGAGGCGCTCGCCCGCGGCGAAGCCCGGAACGAGCAACTGCAGGCCCGCGTGACCGAACTCGAAGTTCAACTCGTGTCGCAATCGACGCACGGTTCGGCAAGCGAAGCCACGTTGCTCACCACAATCGCCCGACTGGAAAAGGAACTGGCCGCGGCGGCGGCCCGCGTCGACACCGAGCAGGCGCAAAACGCTGCGCTGCGCGACCGGATCGATGCATTGCAGGCCGAATTGCAGCAGCGCACCGAGCACTACGCGCAGCAAATCAAGGACGCCGTGGCCGAAGCCGAACGCCGCGTCAAGCCGATGCTGGTCGAGCTGGACTCGTTGCGCAGCATGGCGTCGAGCTATCAGAGCGGGTTACGCGACGTTCAGCGCAAGGAATTCGATTTTCTGCAGCAACTGAGTTCGGCCAAGGCCCGCGCAGACCGGCTCGAAGAACAGCTGCGCACCCAGGGCGATGAGCTGGAACGCGCGACTCGCGACGCGAATGCGCTCCGCGCGAGCCGAGGAATGAATCCGGAAATCGCCGCGCTGATCCGGCGCCTGGCGGATGCCGGGCAGCTGGATGCGGAAGCGTTTTCCGCGATCGGCACCGCACTGGATCAGGACATTCCGGTGCCGGCCGAGTGCCCGCATTGCGACGGGGAGCCCGAGCTGTCACACAGCGAAGAAGGGTTTGAAGTGGCGTGCCCGGAATGCGAACACGCGTCGGGCGCATGGCCGTCCCGGTTCGAAGCCGTCGCGCGTTTTGCGCGTTCCTGACCCGAAGATCGGCAGCGCCTGCACAGGTGAGAGGATCCGGGACGCTTGAGGTGAGGTTTTTCGGGAGCCGTGAAACGGTGAGGCTGCGTCACGCAAGGCTGCTCACGGATCGTGTCGCGTGAGCAGCCGTTTCCGGATCAGTGAGTTTCGTCGCTGTCGGTTGCGTCACCGTTGTGCGCGGCCAGGCCATCGCGCCAGTTTTTCCACGCGCGATGCAGGCGGTTCGACGAGACCGGCCGCATGAAGCCCAGCCATTTACCCACGCGCTCGGGTGGCACATCGTGTTCGAACAGTTCGGCCGCATAGGTATTGCGCAGCGTCTGCGGGCTCGCACGCGCGGTGCGCGATGACGTGAGCCCGGCCGATTCGACGATCGCGTCGATCGCGCGCAGCATCGTCGCCTTGTGCATCGGCCGCCCGGCGTGCGATGCCGGGAACACGAGCTCTCCGGGGATGTCCTGGCGCTTGCGTTCGGTGAGCCATGCCTCGAGCAGCGCGATCGCAAACGACGCCAGATGGGTTTCGCGCGCGTAATCCGGATGCGCCGCCTCGATCCGCAGCGACGTGCCGCTCGTATTGATGCAACTAATCGTGAGTGCCCGCGCTTCGCCGGTCTTGATGCCGGCGCCGAGAAACGCGGCGACGAGCGCCCGGTCGCGCCGTTCTTTCCAGTACGCGGAACCCGATACGCCGATCGGCGAAAACAGATAGGCGAGCAACGTCGCGCGCTCGGCCGGGGTGAGGAAGCCGGTCGGCTCGTTGTCGCGTGCCTTGCGCCAGTTCGCTTCGCCATCCTGAGCAATGAAGCGAGCCGGGTTCGTCGATGCGTATTCGGTGCGCCGGATGTGGTCGAGCACACGCTCGATCAGGCGCAGATAGCGCATGCGCTGCGTTTTCCTGATCGGCAGCTCCCCGACGAAGTTGGCGATGGTTGCCGTGTCGACCGTTGCCAGATTCTTTTGATGTGCACGCATCCACGTGAGAAAGGCGCCCCATTGCGCGCGATAGACGTCGGCCGACGAGCGACGATAGTCCTGCATCGCAAGCCATGCGTCGAACGCGGCTTCGGGCGAGACGATCCAGTCGGATGCGCCGCGGTCGAACAGATCCGGTTCTTCCGGGCGTGCGGCGGTGCCGGGCGAGGTGGGAAGGGACATGGTATTTATTCCGTTAGTTGCGTATATGGTAGCCCTTTCCGCAACGTCTCGGGCAGCAGGAGGCTGGACCGGCCGCCGTGCGCAACGGCCGGGGCTCGGCCATCAGTCGCCCCACGCCTTGGACGGACGATGAGCACGCTCGCGAGGCGCCGTGTCGTGCGACGCGGCCGCGGCTTCATACGCGAGGACCGCGAACGAAAAGACGGCGGGCAGCGCATTCGAGCGCCCGAAGTCGATGGGGTCGTCCGTTTCGGGAAACGTCATGTCCGACGGTCGTTCGAACAGTTGACGCATGCCGGCTTCGTGCCGGCTGGCAAAGCCGAGGTCGGCGAGCGCCTCGGCTTCGATCGCGTGCAGCAGGCGCCACGTGAGCGGCACGCGCTGGCGGATGTAGCGCCCGGCGATATGTCGGACGATCAGTTCGAGATCGTGCGCGGCAGCCTTGAAGCTGAGCGCGGCCAAATCTTGTTCTTCTGTCATTGCAGGCTCCTGTCGACCGGGGCGGGCGCCTCGGTGCGCCGGCTCCGGCCCGTGCATGGCGGAATGTCCGTATACTGTACAAACATACAGTGTTTTCCGCAACTGGCCTGCATGGCCTGTTGGCCAGCTATCCGTGCCGTCAGCGATGGATCACGATCAGCAGTGCCCGCGCTTCGGCCTTGCCGGGGTTGCGGATCGCGTGCGGCTCGTCGGCCGGGTAGCGTGCGGTGTCGCCCACTTTCAGGCGCCGGCTGGCCGCGGCGGCTTCGATTTCCATCGCGCCCTGCAGCACGGTGAGGTGCTCGCGCGTGCCGGGTTCGTGTGCGTTCGATACCAATGCACCGCCGCCCGGCAGCGTCAGTTCGTACCACTCGAACTTGCCGGCGAGGTCGATCGGGCCCCATACGCGCAGCTGGTACCGGCCGTCGTGGCCGGCGAGCGTCGGAATGTCGTGCGGGCCGTCCACACGGATCGTCTCGGGCGCCTTCGGCTGCGAGAACAATTCGTCGAGCGTGATGCCGAGCGCATTCGTCAGCCGCCACGCGACGGCGATCGTCGGGTTGGCCTTGTCGCGTTCGATTTCGGAGAGCATCGATTTCGATACGCCGGCCGCGCGCGACAGGTCGTCGAGCGTCAGCTTGCGCTCGTTGCGCAGCCGCTGGATCTGTTCGCCGACACGCGGCGGTGTCGCGGCCGGCGGCTGCGGTGCGGCACCGGCAGGCGTGCGCCGCGATCCGGGGGAACTTGCCATTTGGATTCCGTTCGCTTAGAGTTGTTCGATATTTCGAATTCTAGTTCGGAATATCGGATAAATGCGGTCAACCGAACGACCGACTATAACAGTAGCAGGCCGTTGCGCCGCCGCCACGAGCGGTGCGCTGCGGAATGCGAATCCCTGTCAGGAGCTTTGCGATGCGTGATGCCTTTCTCGCCCAGGTGCGCGGGACGCTCGACCAGATCCGCGCGGACGGTTTTTACAAGACCGAGCGCGAGATCGCGAGTCCCCAGGCGGCGGCCGTGACGCTCGCCGGCGGTGCCGGCGTGCTCAATTTCTGCGCGAACAACTATCTGGGTCTGGCGAACGATCCGCGCCTGATCGATGCGGCGAAGGCCGGCCTCGACCAGGACGGCTTCGGCATGGCATCGGTGCGCTTCATTTGCGGCACGCAAACCGTCCACAAGCAACTGGAACGCGCGCTGGCCGCGTTTCTCGGCACCGAGGACAGCATCCTCTATTCGAGCTGCTTCGACGCGAACGGCGGGCTGTTCGAGACGCTGCTCGACGAGAACGACGCGATCATCAGCGATGAGCTGAACCACGCGAGCATCATCGACGGCATTCGCCTCTGCAAGGCGAAGCGCTTCCGCTACAAGAACAACGACCTGGCCGACCTCGAGGCGAAGCTCAAGGAAGCCGACGCGGCGGGCGCGCGCCACAAGCTGATCGCGACCGACGGCGTGTTCTCGATGGACGGCATCATCGCCGACCTGAAAGGCATCTGCGATCTCGCCGATCGCTACGGCGCGCTCGTGATGGTCGACGATTCGCACGCGGTCGGCTTCATCGGCGCGCACGGCCGCGGCACGCCCGAGCACTGCGGCGTCGAAGGCCGCGTCGACATCATCACGGGCACGCTCGGCAAGGCGCTCGGCGGCGCATCGGGCGGTTATGTCGCCGCGCGTCGCGAGGTGATCGAACTGCTGCGCCAGCGCTCGCGTCCGTACCTGTTCTCGAACACGCTCACACCGAGCATTGCCGCGGCATCGCTGAAGGTGCTGGAACTGCTCGGCAGCGACGAAGGCGCGAAGCTGCGCGCGCGCGTGCGCGAGAACGGCGTGCGTTTCCGCCAGCAGATGACCGAAGCGGGCTTCACGCTCGTCCCCGGCGCGCATCCGATCATCCCGGTGATGCTCGGCGACGCGCAGCTCGCGACGAACATGGCCGACAAGTTGCTCGGTGAAGGCGTCTACGTGATCGGCTTTTCGTTCCCGGTCGTGCCGCGTGGCCGCGCGCGCATCCGTACGCAGATGAGCGCCGCGCATACGCCCGAGCAGATCGACCAGACGGTCGCCGCGTTCGTGCGCGTCGGCCAGTCGCTCGGCATCATCTGACGGAGGCGCGACCATGAAAGCACTGGCAAAGCTCGAACGCGGCCCCGGTCTCACGCTCACGCGCGTGAAGCGTCCGGAAGTCGGCCACAACGACGTGCTGATCAAGATCCGCCGCACGGCGATCTGCGGCACCGATATCCATATCTGGAAGTGGGACGACTGGGCGCAGAAGACGATCCCCGTGCCGATGCACGTCGGTCACGAATACGTCGGGGAGATCGTCGAGATGGGGCAGGAAGTGCGCGGCTTCGCGATCGGCGATCGCGTGTCCGGCGAAGGCCACATCACGTGCGGCTTCTGCCGCAACTGCCGCGCGGGGCGCCGGCATCTGTGCCGCAACACGGTCGGCGTCGGCGTGAACCGCGAAGGCGCGTTCGCCGAGTATCTGGCGATTCCGGCGTTCAACGCGTTCAAGATTCCGCCGGAGATCTCCGACGATCTCGCGTCGATCTTCGATCCGTTCGGCAACGCGACGCATACGGCGCTGTCGTTCAACCTCGTCGGCGAAGACGTGCTGATCACCGGCGCGGGCCCGATCGGCATCATGGCCGTCGCGATCGCGAAGCACGTCGGCGCGCGCAACGTCGTGATCACCGACATCAACGACTACCGGCTGGAACTCGCCCGCAAGATGGGGGCGACGCGTGCGGTCAACGTCGCACGCGAGTCGCTGCGCGACGTGATGGCCGACCTGCACATGACCGAAGGCTTCGACGTCGGTCTCGAGATGTCGGGCGTGCCGAGCGCGTTCACGAGCATGCTCGAGGCGATGAACCACGGCGGCAAGGTCGCGCTGCTCGGCATCCCGCCCGCGCAGACGGCGATCGACTGGAACCAGGTGATCTTCAAGGGGCTCGAGATCAAGGGCATCTATGGCCGCGAGATGTTCGAGACCTGGTACAAGATGGTCGCGATGCTGCAGAGCGGCCTCGACCTGTCGCCGATCATCACGCATCGCTTCGCGGCCGACGATTACGAGCAAGGCTTCGCCGCGA
Organism: Burkholderia seminalis; assembly: GCF_001718535.1. Lineage (NCBI taxonomy): Bacteria > Pseudomonadati > Pseudomonadota > Betaproteobacteria > Burkholderiales > Burkholderiaceae > Burkholderia > Burkholderia seminalis. The sequence continues at coordinate 9,117 of NZ_CP013400.1, forward strand.
TGCTGTCCGGCGAAAGCGGCAAGGTGATTCTCGACTGGACGGCCTGAGTCGAGTATCGAGACGGGGCAGGGCGGCGCGTTTGCCGCCTGCCCCGCTTTCGTTGACATGCACATCGTCGGCATCGACGTGCGTGATTCAACGCTTGAGGTGAGACTATTCGGGAGCTGTGTTTGCGGGCGCGAATCGCACATCGGTGACTTGCGATTGCCCGTTCGCTTCACCTGTCAGCCTCTGCTTCGCTTCTTCCGTTTACGCCGTTCGGCGCCTGCCCTCCCTTTCCACGTGCTTCCCTGCTTCGCTCGCCGAGCGCTCGTTCGCGATGCGCCGCCAGCGAGGCCGAATCGAATCGCGCCATCAACCGTGAGCCTGCGAACGTCGTTGCGACTCACTCATACGCGTCGCGCACGGCGTTCGACGGTGCGCGGATCGCTACCTGCTTTCTTCACCCTTCAACCATCGCGGTTCGAGCTGAAGATTCAGCACGACGAGCCAGCGTTTCGGGCATTGCGGCGCAACGTCAACGGGATCGCCGTGTGCACCGGGAACGGTGACGAACCCGTGCTGCGCCGCGTACCGATACGCGCGCAGGGCATCCGCCTGCAGCCAGAAGCTGACGAGCGCGCACGTCACGAAACGGAACAGCAGCACCGTTGCGGCGTCCGGCGCGAAACCGGCCGCGACCAGCAGGCGGTCGAACGCGAACGTCAGCACATGCGCAACCGCGATCGTGACGATCGTCAGCTTCATCACGCCGCGCAGCCGCAGCGCAGCACGCACGCGCGCCTGGCGGACGTCGAGCGGTGCGCGATCGTTTCCGCCGTCGCGTTTCGGCACGTCGTGTTTCATGACGCGGCACCTGCTTGCCGCACGACGACGCGGCCGACGAGCCGCTTCGCATAAGCCGCATGAGCGCGCGCGGGGCGCGCGGATTCCGGTCGCTGCATGATGTCCTTGTGCCCAGACAGGGTGACCGAAGTGTAGTGAGCGCCCCGTATCGCCTTCAAGAAAAAATGTCGTAAACGCGCGCCGTCAGGCCGCGCTTCAGCCCTTTTGACGACAGGGCTTTTTCACACGGGGGTTGACGATGGAGAACGATCGTTCTACCGTAAACGCATGAACCCATCTCACGACTCCTCCGGCGAACCGGGTGTTCGCGACCGGCTGCTCGACGCGGCCGAAGCGCTGATCTATTCGGGCGGCATCCACGCAACGGGCATCGATGCGATCGTCAAGCGATCCGGCGCGGCACGCAAGAGCGTTTATTCGCATTTCGAATCGAAAGAGGCGCTGGTGGTCGCCGCCCTCGAACGCCGCGACGAGCGCTGGATGCGCTGGTTCGTCGATGCCACGCAGGCACGCGGCAAGGCGCCGCGCGCGCAGCTGCTCGGCATGTTCGACGTGCTGCGCGACTGGTTCGGGCAGCCCGACTTTCACGGCTGCGCGTTCCTGAATACGTCGGGCGAAATCCCCGACGCCGACGATCCCGTGCGTGTCGTCGCGCGCGAGCACAAGGCACGGCTGCTGGCATTCGTGCGCGCGTGCTTCGATGCGTACGCCGACGAAGCCGGCATCGAGCGCCGCGGGCTCGCCCGCCTCGCGCGCCAGTGGCTCGTGCTGATCGACGGCGCGATCGGCGTGGCGCTCGTCAGCGGCGATGCAAACGTCGCGCGCGATGCGCGCGCGACGGCTGAACTGCTGCTCGATACCGTGTCGCGGTAGCCGACGCAGCGAATTCGAACCGGCTGCGTTCGTTCGCGGCCAGAACCTGAACAGGAGCAACCCATGTCCGCTTCCCCCGAAGTCCGCCCGCCCGTTCCGCCCTTCACGCTCGAAACGGCACGCCAGAAGGTGCGCGCCGCCGAGGACGCGTGGAATACGCGCGACCCGCAACGCGTGTCGCTCGCCTATACGCCGCAAAGCCGATGGCGCAATCGCGCGGAGTTCGTGACGGGCCGCGACGAGATCGTCGGGCTGTTGCAGCGGAAGTGGACGCGCGAACTCGACTACCGGCTGATCAAGGAGCTGTGGGCGTTCGACGGCAATCGCATCGCGGTGCGTTTTGCGTACGAATGGCGCGACGACGCGGGCAACTGGTTCCGCTCGTACGGCAACGAGAACTGGGAGTTCGACGAGAACGGCCTGATGGCGCATCGTCATGCGAGCATCAATGATCTGCCGATTCGCGAGGCGGATCGGCTTTATCACTGGCCGCTCGGCCGTCGCCCGGACGATCATCCGGGGCTGTCCGACCTCGGGCTGTGAGATGCGTGTCGACTCGGCGGAACGCCGCACGCCTCGCCGAGGTTCAATGGTGAGGAAATTCGGGAGTCGATGCGCTGAGGTGAGATTATTCGGGAGGAGGTGAAATGTCGCGTCGGACTGTGTACTTCGCGCAGATCGACGCGACATGGCGCGGGTGATGCAGGCACGTCGATGCGCATCGGTGTGTTCCGCCGCGTGATGCATCTCACCGATCTCATCGGGTCAGGCATCGCCGATCGGTGTGCGCACGCGTGACGTGCCACTCACCGATCGGATCGACTTCGTTGCGCACGCGTCCGGCGAGGCTGCACGAGTGCGCGAACGCATCGCGTGTTGCTCACCGCGCACGGATGCACGAAGTGCTGCCCGGCCCGCGCCGGGCATGACCGTCAGCCCGCGATCCGCGCGGCGATCGCCTCACCCACTGCCTGCGTCCCTGCGTCACCGCCGAGATCGCGCGTACGCGGCCCGGTGCGCAGCACATCCTCGATCGCGGCGACGATCGCGTCGTGGGCTTCGCGTTCGCGGCCCGCGCCGTTACCGAGGAAATCGAGCATCATCGCGGCCGACCAGATCATCGCGACCGGGTTCGCGATGTATTGCCCCGTGATGTCGGGCGCGGAACCGTGCACGGGTTCGAACAGCGACGGGAACGTGCGGTCCGGGTTCAGGTTCGCCGACGGCGCGATGCCGATCGTGCCCGTGCAGGCCGGCCCGAGATCCGACAGGATGTCGCCGAACAGGTTCGATGCGACGACGACGTCGAAGCGGTCCGGCTGCAGCACGAAGCGCGCGCACAGGATGTCGATGTGCTGCTTGTCGACGGCGATCTCCGGATAGCGTTCGGCCATGTCGGCCGCGCGCGCATCCCACCATGGCATGCTGATCGCGATGCCGTTGCTCTTCGTCGCGACGGTGAGGCGCTTCGCGCGCCGCTGCGCGAGCTCGAATGCGAATTTCAGCACGCGTTCGGTGCCGTGCCGCGTGAAGATCGATTGCTGCATCACGACTTCGCGATCGGTGCCTTCGAACATCGTGCCGCCGACCGACGAATATTCGCCCTCGGTGTTCTCGCGCACGATCATGAAGTCGATGTCGCCCGGGCGGCGGCCGGCGAGCGGCGACGGCACGCCGTCGAACAGGCGCGCGGGCCGCAGGTTGATGTACTGGTCGAATTCGCGGCGGAATTTCAGCAGCGAGCCCCACAGCGAGATGTGATCGGGCACCGTTGCGGGCCAGCCGACCGCGCCGAACAGGATCGCGTCCATGCCCGACAGCTGCGCCTTCCAGTCGTCCGGCATCATCTTGCCGTGCTGCGCGTAGTAGTCGCAGCTCGCCCAGTCGATCTCGACGAAGTCGAAGCGGATGCCGAAGCGCGCGGTCACGGCCGCGAGCGCACGCAGGCCCTCGGGCATCACTTCGCGGCCGATGCCGTCGCCGGGAATCACGGCAATTCTGTAAGTCCTGTCGGTCATGCAAATCTCCTTGGCTGGTCGGCCGGCTGCCGAGGGAGGCGGCGGCCCGTCACGTCATTCTATTTATTTCCATTCGGATTAGAATCGTGTGAAAGGTTAATCGACTTTCCACGAATCGTGAACAAATCACCGAATCTCGACGACCTGCGCGTGTTCAGCCTGGTCGTCCGCCTGACGAGCTTCAGCGCGGCAGCCGAGCAGCTCGCGGTGTCGCCCGCGTACGTCAGCAAGCGCATCGCGCTGCTCGAGGCGCAGCTCGGTACGCGCCTGCTGCATCGCTCGACGCGCCGCGTGACGGTTACGGAAGCCGGCGAACGCGTGTTCGCGCGTGCCGAGAAGATTCTGGACGACGTCGATCATCTCGTCGAGGACGTGTCGACCACGCGCACGGTGCCGCGCGGCACGCTGCGCATCTCGAGCAGCTTCGGTTTCGGCCGGCATGTCGTCGCGCCGGCGCTGCTCGACTTCAGCGCGCGCTACCCGCAACTGAACGTGCGGCTCGATCTGTTCGACCGGCTCGTCGATGTCGCGGGCGAAGGCTACGACCTCGACGTGCGCATCGGCGACGAGATCGCCGATCACCTGATCGCGCGCCGCCTCGCCGCGAACCATCGCGTGCTGTGCGCGTCGCCCGACTATCTCGCACGACGCGGCACGCCGCGCTCGCTCGCGGATCTCGCGTCGCACGACTGTCTGGCGATCAAGGAGCGCGATCATCCGTTGGGTGTATGGCGACTGAACGTGCGCGGCGAGACGGTCACGGTGAAGGTCGGCGGCGCACTGTCGACGAACCACGGCGAGGTGGCCGTGCAATGGGCGCTTGCCGGGCGCGGGATCGTGTTGCGCTCGATCTGGGAGGCCGCGCCGCTGATCGAACGCGGTGAACTGTGTCGCGTGCTGCCGGACGCGATTCAGCCCGCGAACATCTGGGCCGTGTATCCGGAACGCGTGGCGGCGTCGGCGAAGGTGCGCGTGTGCGTGGACTTTCTGGCGGAGACGCTGGCCGGCATGAATGCCGCGGCGGGCGGCGATACGGCCTGAAATAGGCTAAAGGTGAGCTTTTACGGGGGCGTGCGCAGGCATCGGCACAGCGCCGGATGCGACGCCGGTCGGCCTGGCGGGCAGGCCTTCGACGATGCCTGCGCGCAAATTACGCCGCGCTCGACGCACCGAGCATCAGGTCGAGATTCTGTACGGCTGCACCGGATGCCCCTTTGCCGAGATTGTCGAACACGGCGGACAGCAGCACCTGACCGTGATCCTCGTTGACGAATACGCCGAGCCGCAGGTCATTGGTGCCGTTCAGCGCTTGCGGATCGAGATGCGTGATCGCGCGCGCCTCGGCAAGCGGCGTGACGTCGACGTGACGCGCACCGGCGTAATGGTGCGCGAGACACGCATGCAACCGCTCACCGGTCACGCCGGCCGGCAGCAAGCGCAGTTCGATCGGTATGGTGAGCACGATACCTTGCCGGTAGGCACCGTAGGCCGGCACGAAGAACGGGCGGTGCGCGAGCCCGGCGTGCAGCCGGATCTCGGGCGCATGCTTGTGCTCGAGTGCCAGGCCGTACACCTGCAGCGGCCGCCCGCGTGCGGCGGCATCACCCGATTCGAATGCTTCGACGGCCGCCCGTCCGCCTCCCGAGTAACCGGAAACCGCATGAATGCTCACCGGGTAGTCGCGCGGCAGCAGGCCGGCCTGTTGCAGCGGGCGAAGCAGGCCGATCGCGCCTGTCGGATAGCAGCCCGGATTGGTGACGCGCTTTGCGTGCGCGATGTGCTGCGCGTGTCCGTCGGCCATCTCGGGAAAGCCGTAGACCCATTCGGGTTGCGTGCGGTGAGCGGAACTCGCATCGATCACGCGTACCGCCGGGTTCCGGATGAAACCGACCGCTTCGCGCGCGGCCGCATCGGGCAGGCACAGGATCGCGATGTCGCACGCGTTGAGCGCGTCGGCGCGGCGTACGGGGTCCTTGCGTTCGGCAGCCGGCAGCGTGAGCAGCCGCATGTCGGCGCGGTCGCGCAGGCGCTCGTGAATCAGCAGTCCGGTCGTGCCCTGGTCGCCGTCGATGAAGACAGTGGGAAAGCGCATGATGGTCGTGTTCCTCGCGTTCGGTCGTCGGGGGAAAGCCGTATCGTCCATCGAACGCCTAGAATAGGAAAAGTTGAATTTACTGACTATCCGATTCAGCTTTCCTGAACGAGAGGTGCTTGATGCGCGAGATCAGTCTCGATCGCCTGCGTACGCTGGTCGCGATTGCCGACCAGGGATCCTTCGTCGCGGCGGCGCAATGGCTTCATCTCGCGCCGCCGACCGTCAGTCTTCATATCGCCGAATTGGAAAGCCGTGTCGGCGCGCCGCTGCTGTCCCGCACGCGCGGAAACGTGCGGCCGTCGACGATCGGTGAAGTGCTGGTGGAGCGAGCGCGGCGTCTGCTGGCCGAGGTCGAGGCCACGCTGGACGACGTGCAGCGACAGGTGCAGGGGCTGACCGGGCGGGTACGCCTCGGCGCATCGACCGGGGCGATCGCGCACCTGTTGCCGCAGGCGGTGGCGCGGCTGCGCGAACAGCATCCGGATATCGACGTCCAGATCGCGGTGCTCACGTCGCAGGACACGCTGGCGCGCATCGCGCAGGGCACGCTCGACGTCGGGCTGGTGGCGCTGCCGCAGGCGCCGGTCGCGGGGCTGTCGATCCGCGCATGGCGGCGCGATCCGGTGATGGCCTTCCTGCCCGCGGACTGGCGGCTTCCGGCGCGTGTGACGCCGGCCTATCTGGCGGCGCGTCCGCTGATTCTCAACGATGCGACCACGCGCCTGTCACGGCTCACGACGGAATGGTTCGCGCTCGGGGGCCATCGGCCCGAGCCGCGGATCGAGCTCAACTACAACGATGCGATCAAGAGCCTGGTCGCCGCGGGTTATGGGGCGACGCTGCTGCCGCACGAGGCCGGGGCGCCGCTGCCGGATGCGCGCATCGTCATGCGGCCGCTGCGCCCGGCGTTGTGGCGCGAACTGGGTATTGCCCATCGGGCCGGCCCCGTCGAACGAGCGACGCAGCATGTGCTCGATGCGCTGCGGGCGGTCGGCGCGCGATAGCGGATCGCGGCGCGGTTGCCCGCGCGCGCCGGGCGCGCATTGTTCAGAGCCGGTTGTCCTTCGCGAGCATCAGCACGCGTGCCCAGCGCTGCGCGTCGCGCTTGTCCGTCATCGGCAGCTTCCATTCGCCGCGCCCGGCGTCGCGCACACGTACGACGAGATGCCAGCGGCCGCCGATCGGGGCAGCCTGGCAGCCGTCGAGCTGCGACAGCGTATAACGACCGTCGGCGCCGTCGTGCGACAGCCAGAGCAGCCCTTGCGTCGCGGACAGCCGCAACTCGCCCCACGCGCGATGCACGATGTGCGTCCAGCCGTCTTCCTTCGTATTCGGTGCGATGTCGCGGCGGCGCTTGATCCACCACGCGACCAGTGCGATCGCGATGGCGGCGGCGAGCACGGCGGCCGCGATCGCGACCGGCTGGCCGAACTGCGCGGCGATGACGTGAAACAGGTGAACCGCGCCCCATCCAATCGCGATGAGCGCGAATAGTGCAATGAAAATCGGCATGGTGAATCTGAAAGGAGAACGGCCCGGCGCATGCATCGCGCCGGGCCGCCGTACACGGCATTACCGGCGGCGGTGAATGTCGTGCGTGACGAAGCCCGCGTCGTTGTTGGGCAGCGCGAGGCCGTCCTTCACCGCGAGCGTCTTGCGGATGTCGTCGAGCCCCGCGGACCAATGGTCGCGCATCGTCGACAGACCGAACTGATAGTCCTTGTAGTGATGCTCGTACGCCTTCTGCTGGTAGATCAGGTGCTGGATGTTGTACTTCTTCCCGCTCGACATCGCTTCTGCCTCGACGCACCACGGGTCGTTCTTGCGCTGCTCTTCCGGCACTTGTTCGAGCACGTGACGCAGCACGTTGCGATAGCGCTGTTCGCGCTGCAGCGTGTCGGTGACGAAACGCGTACGGCTCGAATATTGCACGTCCTTCGTGCGTTCGGCGACGTCGGCCATCGTGCGCGGCAGCGGCCCGCGTGCGCTCCACAGATCGACCTGGAACGCGAGCGTGTCGCGGCGCGGCCGGGCGCGGAGCACTTCCATCAGCGGCGTGTTCGACACGACGCCGCCGTCCCAGTAATACTCGCCGTCGATCTCGACGGGCGGGAACGCGGGCGGCAGCGCACCGGACGCCATGAAGTGCTCGGGCGCGAGGCGGATGCGCGAGTTGTCGAAGTACACGAAGTTGCCGGTGCCGACGTTGACCGCGCCGACCGACACGCGTGTCTCGCCCGAATTGATCCGGTCGAAATCGCACAGTTTCAGCAGCGTCGTGCGCAGCGCCGACGTGTCGTACCAGCTGATTTTCTCGGGATGGTCGGACACGCCCGGCAGCGGCGGCGGAAAGCGCGGCACGAAGAAGCCTTGCTGGCCCTGCATCATCGCGCTGGCCGCCTGCGACGCCGTGAAGAACGTGCGGATCTGGTCGATGCTGTTGAACAGCGCGAATTCGAACGCGGCCGGAACCGTCGGAAAGAATGCCGGCTGGCAGATCGTTTCCCAGAACTCGCGCAGGCGCTCGACGCGATGCTCGGGCGCATTGCCGGCGATCAGCGCGGTGTTCAGCGCGCCGATCGAGATGCCCGCGATCCAGTCGAGCGGAACGCCCGCCTCGTGCAGTCCTTCGAACACGCCGGCCTGGTACGCGCCGAGCGCGCCGCCGCCCTGCAGGACGAGCGCGATCGTTTCGTACGGCAGCGATCGCGCGGGGGCCGGCGCGCCGGCTTCGTGTTGCAGGTCCGCCGCATCGACGGCCTGCTTTTCCGTGCGGGCGTGCGGCTTCATTGCATGAACCAGCCGTGGCTGACGATGAACGACTGGCCCGTGAGCGCGGCGCTCGGGAACGCCGACAGGAACAGCACCGTCTGCGCGACGTCCTGCACCGTCGTGAACACGCCGTCGACCGTGTTGCCGAGCATCACCTTCTTCACCACTTCCTCTTCGCTGATGCCGAGCTCCTTGGCCTGCTCCGGAATCTGCTTGTCGACCAGCGGCGTGCGCACGAAGCCCGGACACACGACGTGCGAGCGCACGTTGTGCTTCGCGCCTTCCTTCGCCAGCACGCGGGCGAGGCCCAGCAGGCCATGCTTGGCCGTCACGTACGCCGACTTCAGCGGCGACGCTTCGTGCGAGTGCACCGAACCCATGTAGATCACGACGCCGCCGCGATCGTCCTTGTACATGTGCTTGAGCGCGGCCTTCGTCGTCAGGAACGCGCCGTCGACGTGGATCGCCTGCATCTTCTTCCAGTCGGAGAACGAATAGTTCTCGATCGGGTTGACGATCTGGATGCCGGCGTTCGACACGAGGATGTCGACCGAGCCGAATGCCTCGGCAACCTTGTCGATGCCGCTGTTCACGGCGTCCTCGTTCGTCACGTCCATCGCGACGCCGATCGCCTTGCCGCCCGCCTTGTTGATCTCGTCGGCGACCGCGTTCGCGCCGTCCTGGTTCAGGTCGGCGATCGCGACGGCCGCGCCCGCCTTGGCGAGCTCGAGGGCGATTTCCTTGCCGATGCCGCTCGCGGCGCCCGTGACGACTGCGGTCTTGCCATTCAGGTTGCTCATGTTCGAATTCCCGTGATGAAAGGTTTGACAGGGAGAAAGGACTGCGGACGTGTTACTTGGCCAGGTAATCGTAGACGACTTCGCCGAGGCCCAGCGTCAAATCGGCGACCAGGTGCCGGGCCTCGACGATTTCGAGCACGGGCAGGTCGGCCACGGGCGCAAGCGCATGCGGCGCCAGTTCGAGCGACGCGGGGCCCGTCCACGCGCCCTTCATCTTGATGTCCTGCATGTAATAGCGCACGAGTTCGCAGACGCGCGCGGTGCCGTCGACGTGCGGGATGATCTTCAGCAGGAAATTGGGGCCGGCGAGCCGCTTCGTCTGCTCGTCGATGTCGAGTTCCTTGTGCTTGTAGCCCATCGTGCCGGTGGCGACGCGCACCTTGCCGTAGTCGAGCGTGCCGAGGATGTGATCGGTGTTCACGTGCAGCGTGGGCGACGCGAGCTTCTTCGGGAAGCCCCACAGCTCGCGGCCGCCGGCGATCGGCGGGTGATCGTCGAGATACATCGCGAGCGTATAGCCGCCCGGCTGGCCGTTGTATTCGACGGGGATGACCTGGCCGCTTTCGGTGTAGTCGCCGAAACCGGTCGAATCGGCCATGCGAATGAATTCGTAATGCACGAGCGGCTCGGTAACCTGCAGCGGCTCGGGGACAATTTCACGGAGACGGTCCGGATCGGTGCGATACGTGATGATCAGAAACTCACGATCGACGAAACGGTACGGGCCCATCGGGAAGGCAGGGCTGGTCAACGGCATCGCAAACGCTTTCGATCGGACATCGCTGGCTTTCATGCGGACTCCTTGTTGTTGATCGCTTCGTGGATGAGTGCTCGTAATCGTATGCCTGTGCGTTGCCGTTGTGCGATGCCGCATCTGGAATTAATTGTTGCCGATTTCGAATGATTTGCGGCGTAAATATTGAGATGAACGATACCAACGGCGGGGAAGGCGCCCGGCGGTCCGATGGTCGCACGCGCCGATGACACCACGATGTGAAAAAGGTGAGCCTTTTCGGGAGGCGGGGTGAGCCTTTGCGGGAGACGGTCGCGCGGGAATATGACAATTGTGTGAACTTGTGTTGCGGTGCATGCTCTAAGTGCGTTCGCCGCGGCGGCCTTCGCCCCGGCGGCGAACGCATTAAGCATCGCTTAAGCGGGCGCGCCCTAGCATCGTTCGTATCAGGCCGGGCAACCGGTCGTTTTTTTTTGCCCATGCAACCGGATTCATGCAGAACCTCAATCTCACCCTCTTTTCCGCCCTCAACGCCGGGGTTGCGCCGCAGCCGGGCGTCGGCCGCCTCGCGATCTTCGCTGCCGACTGGCTGGTCTATGCGCTGCCGGCGATGCTGCTGCTCACCTGGATCTTCGGCGCGCGCCCGACACGACGCCAGGCGATCGAAGCCGGCGTCGGCGTGTGCGTGGCGCTCGTGCTCGCGCAAGTGATCGGGCATGTCTGGTTCTCGCCGCGCCCGTTCATGGCCGGCGTCGGCACGCAACTGATTCCGCACGCGCCGGACAGCTCGTTTCCGAGCGATCACATGACGTTTGCGTGGAGCATGGCGGTCGGTCTGATGCTCGGCGGCACGACCCGCGTCACCGGGTTCGTGATGGTCGCGCTGGCCGTGGTGATTGCATGGGGGCGCGTGTATGCGGGTGTGCACTGGCCGTTCGACATGGCAGGCGGCGTGCTGGTCGGTACGGCCGGCGCGCTGGCCGCGCACCTGTGCGGGCAACGCGCGATCGCGCTGCTCGAACGGATCGGCGATTCGGTACACGCGGTCGTGATGGGGCGCCGGCACGCGCCCTGAATGAACGGAAATCGGGCAGGACGCCGTCAGCCGGGTGTCTTGGCCGAATCGGCCGAGGCGGACGGGCCGCCGCCCGCATCGTGCAGTTCGGACGTATCGGTCGGGTGCTGAGCGGCATCGCGCTCGAGGGCGCTTTCCTTCAGGATCGCGCACATCGCGACGAACAGCGCGAGCACTACCGCGGCGAGGCCGCAATAGCCGACGATCTTCAGGTGGCGAAGGAAAGGCGAAGCGTGGCTTTCTTTTGTCATGACCGGGCGCTCCTGGGCGGGCTGCGGCGGCTGTCGCCTGACAGCGGCGTCGCAGATACAGATATATACCAGCCGCGATACCGGTGCCAAGCCCGCTGGTGCGCGGACGCCACGATTGTGTCATCCGCCGGCCGACCGGCGCCCGTTTACCGGGTACCCGCCCCCGTCAGTCTTCCAGCGTTTCGTGCACGGCCGCCGCGCCGCGCTTCCAGTAGGCCGCCGCGCGGATGCGCGACTTGTCGACGCCGCGCTCGCCGGTCAGGTGCTGGCGGACCGCCCGCATCGACAGCGCTTCGCCGGCCGCCCACACGTAGCCGTCGCCGGACGACGGCAACGGCAGGTCGCGGACGGCATCCAACAGCGCATCGCCGTTCGCCGCGTCGGCTTCGGCGCGGAAGCGCCAGACTTCATGCACGTCGGCGCGCGTGTCGAACGAGATTTGCGCGGCCCGATCGGCGACTTCCAGCACGACAGCCGCACGCGCACCGGCCGGCAATTCCTCGAGACGCCGCGCGACGGCCGGCAGCGCCGTATCGTCGCCGATCAGCAGATGCCAGTCGAAACCGGTCGGGACGACGAACGAACCGCGCGGGCCGCCGATGCCGAGCCATTGGCCGACACGTGCCTGCGCGGCCCATTGCGACGCGGGGCCCGGATGGTTCAGCACGAATTCCAGATCGAGCTCGCGGGCGGCGCGATCGAAGCGGCGCGGCGTGAAGTCGCGCGCGACCGGCTTCGGTTCGCCTTCCGGAAACTCGGGGCCGTTCGCGCCGAGCGTCGGCATCGCGGGCCGTTCCGCACCGGGCGGGGGGAAAAACACCTTCACGTGATCGTCGAACGACGCGGACTCGAAATCCGCGAGATCGGGGCCGCCGAGCGTGACGCGCAGCAGGTGCGGCGTCACGGCACGCACGCGCAGGACCTGCAGCAGGCGGAACTTGAGGGTATGGCGCACGCGGGTCACGGTGCGCTCGGATAGGTTCTGCATCAATCCGTTCTCCTTGAGGTTTGACGGGGCGGCGCGGATCACGCGCCGGAGCCGCCTTCGATTTCGGCCGTCGCACGGCGCATGATGGCCGCGATGCGGCGTTGTTCGTTGGCGTCGGCTGCGCTCTTGTGCAGCAGCGCCCGCTTGAGCGCGAGGCGCGCCTCGACGAACTCCGGCAGCCAGCCGGCCTGCGATTCGTCCGGTGCTTCGTTGCCCGCCGATTCCCCGGCGAACGCGCGGCGCATGAATTCCATCTTGCGTGCGAGGTGCGTGAGGCGAGCGAACAGCGTGTCGACGCGTTCGCGCTGCGCATCGAGATGCGCGCGGCCGGCGTCGGTCAGCGCATAGCGCTTGCGGTTGCCTTCCGCCTGCGATGCGACGAAGCCGACTTCTTCCAGATACGTGAGCGCCGGATACACCATGCCGGGGCTCGGGCTGTAGAAACCGTTGGAACGCGTGTCGAGCGCCTTGATCAGCTCGTAGCCGTGGCTCGGCTGTTCGGCGACCAGCGCGAGCAGCAGCAACTGGAGATCGTCGGAGCTGAACTGGCGGCCGCGCGGCATACCGTCGTCGCCGAAATCGCCAAAGCCGCCGCGCCCGCCCCGGCCGCCGAACGGGCCGCCACCGAACATGTCGTGGCCGCGGCGGTGGCGGCCGATCGCGTACCAGAGACCGGCGAACCAGTCGGGGCGGGCATGCGCACCATGACCGTCGCAACGGTCATGGCCGCGGAAGTGATTGTGTCGCATGATCCTGTCCTATATGTCGAAAAACATATCTAAAGATATATATCGAAAGATAGGGCGTCAAGGGGGTTTATTTGGGGTTGGATTGGGTCTATGAGGGGGACGCCGTGCATCGCGCGATGACCTCCCGCACCGTCGCCCATGTCAACAATGGTCAATTCCGATGCCGGTGTGTTGTGGTCCGTGCACTCAGTGGCGACAATCGGCGCGCTCGCCCGGACGAGCGCGCTTGAGAAGCGGCTCTCGCTTTCCGCGCCCTGGAAAATTCGAATGACGTTCATCCTGCCGCACAATCCACGCCAAGACCGGCGTCAACGCGCCGACGCGCTGCTGCTCGAGGCGGCCGCGGATGACGCATTCGTCCGCGAATCGTTGCGTATCGTCGCCGAGGCCAGGCAGCGCATCGAGGATTCGCGCGTGTTGACTACCGGTGCGGCGCCGCGTGACATGCACGACGGCGCCGATGTCTCGTAGGAGGTCGCCGACCATGGGATCGAAAGCCGCGAACCGTACGTGGCAGGTCGCGCTGGCGCTGGTTGCGCTGGCGGGCGTCGCATGGTTCGCGCTCGGCATGCGCATCCACTTCGGCTACTACGCCGACGACAGGCAGGCCGCGCTTCGGGCGGAAGCGTTGGTCGTGCAGCGCTTCAACGCGCAGGCGTTCGACGCGATCTACGACGACGCGGCCGACGCGATGCGCGCGACCGTATCACGCGCGCAGGCCGTCGACGCGATGCGTGCGACGCTGAAAGCGTACGGGACCATCGTCGAAGACAACGAAGGCGCGACGACCTGCTTTCCCGATCAGGTCCGCATGGTGCGCTGGCTGAGGTCGTCGAACGGGACCGACCTGACGCAGGTGAGCCTGTGGTCGACGCCGGGCGGCGATGCCAAGCTGGTGATGATGCGGATCTCGCCGGGGCGCGTGAGCGTCGATCCCGAGATCGTCCACCGGAATCGCTGCGGTGCGCGGTGAGCGGCAGCCGAACGACGCGCCGCGGGCCGGCGCGTGTGCCCGTTTCCTTCAGATGCCCATCCGCTCCGCCACCCCGTCGCGATCCACGAACTTGTGCTTCATCGCGGCGCCGACGTGCAGGGCCAGCAGCAGGCCGAGCGTCAGCACCAGCGCGCGATGCAGCGTATCGGTCAGGAGTCGCAACGGTTCGTCGCGGCCGACGAGCATCGGCAGGTCCGTGATGCCGAAGAAGCTGACCGCGTGCGCACCGGCGAGGCGGTGCACGTAGCCGGTCAGCGGCACGAGAAGCAGCAGCAGGTACAGCACGCCGTGCAACGCACCGGCGATCCGCGCCTGCCAGGCCGGGACGTTGTCCGGCAGCGGCGGCGGGGTGTGCGTCGCGCGCCAGGCGAGGCGCGGCACGGTCAGCATGAAGATCAGGCTGCCGATCGACGCGTGATAGAACAGGATGCCGTTGAACTGCGGCGAGTTGTGCGGAAACGTATCCATGTAGAGCCCGATCGAGAGGTTCAACAGGATCAGGATCGCGATCGACCCGTGCATGGCGATCGCGAAGCGTGCGTAGGCGGCGTGGTTGGGCTGTGACATGAGCGGTCTCGCAGATTCGGGTAGGGTGCCGCGCACCCGCGCGTCCGGCGCAGCGAACGGCGTGGCGACACCCGATGGACCGGGACCGGGCCGGATTTATTCCCGATGCATGCGTCGCTTGCCGTTGCACCGTATTCCCACGGCAGACGGAAGCAAGCGAAGGGGCCGCTCCCCTCCAGCCCCCGCTGTCAGAACCGCGTACTGAACCCGATCCGCGCGATCGACTGCCGGGCGCCGCTCGATGCGCCGTCCGCATCCATCACGCCGTTGATCTGCGCGTTGCTGCCGTGGCCGGTGCGCTGATGCACGCCGGCGACATACACCATCGTGCGCTTCGACAGCCAGTACTGGACGGCGGCCAGGAATTGATGCGCATGCGCGTTGTCGAGCGTGTCGTTGCCCTTCATGTAGGTATAGCTCGCGCCGACGACCCAGGCGGGCGACGGGTGCCATGCGGCCCCGGCTTCGGCCGACCATGCGCCCGCGCCGTTCTGCGCGTTGTGCACGGTCGTGAAGAGCGCCTTCCCCGTGACCGTGCCGACCGTGTAATGCAGGCCCGCGCCCCAGTTGCGCACGCTGGTGGGCGGCAGTCCGCCGACGGCGCCGTATTTCTGGTTCGTATAGGCCGCGCCCGCGCCGAACGGGCCGTTGTCGTAGCTCGCACCGACGCTGACCGTGTTGTTCGCGCCGATCGACCCCGCGACGTTCCCGAAGCCGTACAGCGCACCGAAGGTCAGGCCCGACAGCGACGGGCTCGTGTACTTGACCGAATTCGCGACGCGATTGCTGCCCGCGACGCGGTCCCAGTCGAACGCGCCCGTCGGGTTGTTCGGCAGCGCGAGCTTGTCGAACGGTCCGTTGCGGAAGCCGTACAGGCCGACGAGATCCTGCGCGATCTCGTTGCCGCTGGCGGCCAGCGAATCGACCATGAACTCGTACTGGTTGCCCAGCGTCAGCGTGCCGTACCGGTCGTTCTGCAGCCCGACGTAGGCGGTGCGCGCGAACAGCCCGCCGCCGATGATCGAGCCGTTGCCGAGCGAATACTGGTTCACGAGCCGGAAGATCGCGCGCGTGCCCGCACCGAGATCCTCCTTGCCCTCGAAGCCGAGCAGGTTCGGAAAGAAGATGTTGTCGTCGAATTTCGCGGCGCCGTGGCCGCCTTGATTGCTGACATAGCTGATGCCGGCGTCCATCAGCCCGAACATCGTCACGCTGCTCTGTGCAAACGCCGCAGCCGGAAGCGTGCAGGCCGCGAGTGCCAGTAAGGTCTTTTTCGTCATCTCCAATGTGCTCCTCACATGTTTCCGATCGGATCGGATATTTTTTGATCGGACTACTGATTGATATGAACAAACCAGAACCGGAAGAATCCCGGTTCGGCGGCAACGGAAGGGAGCCGGCCGCGCGACGGGTATCGGCGGATTTCGCGAATCCGCCGATGCCCCGCGCGCCGAGCGCTAGACCGTCGAGTACCCGCCGTCCACCGGCACGACCGCGCCGGTCACGAACGACGCGCCGGGCGAGCAGAGGAACAGGATCACTTCCGCGACCTCGTCGGCCGTGCCCCAGCGCCCGAGCGGCGTGCGCTCGAGGATGCGGCGCGACGCTTGCGCGTCGGCCTTCAGGCCGGTACTGAGCGGCGTGTCGATCCAGCCGGGCGCGACCGCGTTCACGCGGATGCCGCGATCGGCCCACGCCTGCGCGAGCGAGCGCGTGAGCTGCGCGATGCCGCCCTTGCTCGCGCTGTACGCGGGCCGGTCCTTGCTGCCGAAGTACGTGTACATCGACGCGATATTGACGATGCTGCCGCCGTGTGCCGACAGCGCCGGCCGGGCGGCGTCGGACGCGCGCATCACCGACGTCAGGTTCACGTTCAGCACGAGCTCGAACTGGTCCATCCGGTATTCGTCCGCGTGCCGGCTGATGCCGACGCCGTTGACGAGCACGTCGAGCCGCGGCAGCGCCGCGATCGTACGCGCGAGCGCATCGCTGTCGGTCACGTCGAGCGCCACGCAGCGGATGCCCGCATGCACGGGCGCATGCGGGCCGGCGGCGTCGAGCCCGAGTGCGACGACCGACGCGCCGGCTTGCGCGAACCGCAACGCGGTGCGCGCGCCGATGCCCGACGTGCCGCCCGTCACGACGACGGACTGGCCTTCAAACGCCCACTGACGACTCATGCTCGGCACTCCCGGTGAGATGGGCGCGACGGGCGGGCCGTTGCGCGGGTGAAACGAGAATCTTGATCTGCGTGCGGTCGGCGAGCAGCGCATCGAAGCCGTCGGCGACGGCGTCCTCGAGCGACACCGTGCGCGTGACGATCGACGTGAGATCGAGCGCGCCCGACGCGACGATGCGCAGCAGGTCTTCGTACGCGTGTCGGTAACCGACGCTCGCGGTGAACGTCAGCTCGTCGTTGACCGCGCGGAACGCGTCGAAGCCCGCATGCGGCATCAGGCCGACCATCACGAGGCGGCCGCCCTTGCGTAGCGCCTGCATCGCCGACTCGAACGTGGCCGGCAGCCCGGCCGCCTCGAAACTCGCATCGACGCCGAGCCCGCCTGTCGCCGTGCGGATTGCATCCTGCAACGTGCCGGCGTCGAGCGCACGCGCGTCGAACGCATGCGTCGCGCCCACGCGCGTGGCGGCCGCGAGCCGCTCGGGCGACACGTCGACAGCCACGATCGTCGTCGCACCCTGCAGCTTCGCGAGCATGATCAGCAGCAGGCCGATCGGTCCGAGCCCGAACACCGCGCAGGTCTCGCCGAGCCGCAGTGCGCCGCGCCGCAGCGCATGCAGCGCGACGGCGGCCGGCTCCATCACCGCGGCCTGCTCGAGGCTCACGCCGTCGGGCAGGCGATGCAGCATGTAGGCCGGCACGACCGCGAAGTCGGCCATCCCGCCGTCGCCCATCAGCCCGGCGAAGCCCATCGACACGCACAGGTTGTACGACCCGGCGCGACAGTACGCGCACTGGCTGCAGCGGTACTCGGGCTCGACCGCGACGCGGTCGCCCGCGCGCAGCGCCGTCACGCCTTCGCCGACTTCGACGACGGTGCCGCAGAACTCGTGGCCGAGCGTCAGCGGCGCGGTGCGGCGCGACAGCGGGTGCGGCGCGTCGACGGGAATCGCGTGGGGGCCGTCCGCATATTCGTGCAGGTCACTGCCGCAGATCCCGCAATACGCGATCGCGATGCGCACGTCGCCGGGGCCGACGCGCGGCGTGTCGATGTCGACGAGACGGACGTCGCGCGGGCCATGCCATTGAAGTGCCCGCATGTCAGCGCCCTCCGAGGTTTGGCGTGTCGAGGCGGCTGGCGGCGGCACCGGCGAGCGCGCGCTTGCGCAGCACGGCCGGCGCGGTTTCGACGAGGCCGAACGACAGCACGCACGCGAGGATCGCGCCGGTCGCCGACGTCCACATCGCGAACTGCAGGCCATACTTGTCCGCGGCAAAGCCTGCGACAGTCGGCGCGACGAAGCCGCCGATCAGCTCTCCGGCGCCCATGATCAGCCCGAGCGCGCTGGCGATCGCGCGCGGCGGCACCGTTTCGGCCGGGATCGTCGCCATGAACAGCGTGAAGCAGCCGAGGCCCGTATAGGTGACGAACACGAGCGCACCGAGCGCCCAGACCGACCCGACATGGATCATCACCAGCGGGCACACGGCCGCGATCAGCGCGAACACGATCATCGTCGGCTTGCGGCCGATCCGGTCGGAGATCGCCGGCACCGCGAAGCCCCAGAACACCCACGCGGCGCCGAGGCAGGTCATCACGATGCCCATGTCGGACGGCGACAGGTGGCGGCTTTCCACGAGGAAGACGGGCGCGAACGAGATGATCACGACGAACCACGTGAGGAAGAAGCAGCTGATCAGCACGCAGAGCAGGATGTTGCGTTCCTTCAGCAGCGCCCAGCGGTTGATCGCCGCGCCGCTCGCGGCCGGCGCACCGGTGCCGTCGGCCTGCACGTGCCGCGCGCCGCCGGGCGGCACTTCGCGCACCCAGCGCCAGATGCAGAACGCGATCAGGAAGCCCGGGATGCACGACACGTAGAACGCCTCGCGCCAGCCGTACGCGGTGGCGATGCCGATCACGACCGGCGGGCCGATCATCGCGCCGAGCAGGCCGGCGGCCGAACCCTGCAGCAGGCCCATGTTCAAGCCGCGGCGGCTCGGCGTCGAGCTTTCGACCATCAGCGATTGCGACAGCGGCAGCACGGGGCCTTCCGCAATGCCCATCAGCGCGCGGAACGCGATCAGGCTCGCGAAGCCGCCGACGAGCCCGGAGAGTGCCGAGCACACGGAAAAGCCGAGCACGGCGGCGATCAGCAGCGGCTTGCGCGTGCCGCGCGCATCGGACCATGCGCCGGTCGCGGCGCCCGACAGCGCCCACGTGAGCGCCAGTGCGGACGACACCATGCCGAGCTGCGTGTTCGTCAGGTGCAGCTCGGCCGACATGAACGGGAACAGGAACGACAGCGCGAGGCGGTCGAAGAAGACGAAGCCGAACGTCATGAACAGGATCAGCAGCAGCCTGTTCTCGTACGTCCAGGGGGACCGGGAGGAAGACGGGGATGTCATGGGGCGCCTCGTCGTGCGTCAGCGGAACAGCTTCTCGATCGCTTGCGCGCCGAGGCCGACCTTCTCGTAATGCGCCTTGCACATCGCGATGTACGAATGCACGTCGAAGTAGCCGTCGGGGTTGCCTTCGTCGTCGAGCCAGATCAGCGGCCCCTTGACGATGAAGAACGCGCGCATCGGCTCGGGGTGATCGAACGCGACGAGCGTGTGGCCTTCGCCGGGCGTTTCGTACACGAAGTCGCCCTTCGTCGCGGTCCATTCGTGTTCCAGGTAGCCCCATTTGCCGGACAGCGTGTACGCGAACACCTCGTGCGGGTGATAGTGCCGGTTCACGAGCCCGGCTTCCTTGGCCATCAGGATGTCGCACCATTTGTTCTGCGACGGCGAGATCCACAGCGGCCGGGACGAAACCGTTTCGGTGAACGGAACGTAATAGCGTTCGTCGTCGGTGGCCGCGTTCGGGATGTACGCTTCGGGCAGCGCATCGGGCTTGAACGGATTGGCAATCGCCGGAATGTTTTGCCAGAATTCGGATACGGCTTGGTCGACCACGGTTTGTCTCCTTCTATGGGTTGTCGTGGGCTCGACTTTAGCCAGCCGGTGCGCGCCGCTCTTGACTGGGCTGGACGAATTGCTTGACCGCGCCGGACATTGCATCGCACCAGAATCCAGACGAACCATCCCCCAATCCGTGCCGCTCCGCGCGGCGGGCGCCCGCAGGAGGCGACGTGACGAATTCGACCGTTTTTTCACGCACGCGAGGCTCGACGGCCGACGTGCCGGCGCGCGACAGGATGGCGTACTGGGATGCGTTCAATGCGGCGACGCTGGTCGGGCTGCGCTGCTCGTCGCTGTCGCCGGCCGGGCTCGAGGTCGAGAAGACCGACATCACGCTGCCGGGCCTCGGCATCGCCGACATCAGTGGTCAGGATCACGTGATCGAGCGCAGCCCCGCGCTGGTGCGCCAGTTGCCGAAGGAATCGCTGTTCGCGTGCCAGATCCTGAGCGGGCGCGCGTATTTCATCCAGCGCGACCGGTGCCTGCTCGCGGAAGCCGGCGATGTCGTCGTCTACGACACGCGCGTGCCCTATCTTTTCGGATTCCTGACGCCGATGCGGCAGCTGCTGATCGACATGCCGGTCACGTCGTTCGACGAGCGGCTCGACGCGGAGCTGGCCGCGCTGCCGCTGCGGATCGCGCCGAAACCGGGCGCGGGCGCGATGCTCGGCGCGACGTTGCGCGCGAGCGTCGAGCGTTTCATGAAGGATCCGGTGGCGCACGATGCCGCGCGGTTCGTCGAGCATACGCGTACGCTGATCGCGGAACTCATCGACACGGAAGTCAACGGCGCGGGCGCGTCGCGTGCGTCGCTGTCGTACCTGCTGACCGCGAAGCAGTACATCGCGACGCATCTCGGCGAGCCGGAACTCGGGCCACAGGCCGTCGCGGACGCGGTCGGGCTGTCGCTGCGGCATCTGGGCCGGCTCTTCGCGGCCGAAGGCGAGTCGATCACGCAGCACATCTGGTCGGAGCGGCTGTCGCACGCGCATCGCGAGCTGACCGACGCGCGGCTGCGCAAGACGAGCATCGGCGAGATCGCGTTTCGCTGGGGGTTTTCGAGCCAGGCGCACTTCAGCCGCGCGATCCGCGAGCGCTACGGCGCGTCGCCGATGGCGCTGCGCGATGCGGCGCGTGCGGCCGGGGGCTGAGGCCCGGCTTTCGCAGGTTCGGCGGCGCGTGGGTCACGCGCCGCTTTTGCTTTCGGCGCGGTGCCGCATGCCGCACGCGCGCCGCGTCACTCCGCCAGCATGAACTCGGCGCAGCGCTCCGCGATCATGATCGTCGGCGCGTTCGTGTTGCCGGACACGATGCGCGGCATCACCGAGGCATCGCAGATCCGCAATCCGTCGACGCCCCGCACGTTGAGGTGCGGCGTGACGACCGCCTCGTCGTCGTTCCCCATGCGGCACGTGCCGGCCGGGTGATAGACGGTTTTCGCGCGGCGCCGCACGTAATCGGCGAGCGTCGCGTCGCTCAACGTCTCGGCTTCGCGGACGATGCGCGAGAGCGACGGTGCGCGGATGATCCGCCGCGCGAGCGCGACACCGCGCACGAGGCCGTCGACATCGGCCGGATCCGACAGCGCACCGCTGTCGAACAGGATAGGCGCGGCCGGATCGTTGCCGCGCAGTTGCACGGAGCCGCGCGAGCGCGGCCTGAGCAGGCACGGGTTGATCGACAGTCCGTGGCCGGGCAGCGGCGCGCGGTCGACGTCGCCGACGAGCGTCGGCAGCACGTGGAACTGGATGTCCGGGCGGCCGCCGCCCGTCGTATCGACGAACGCGCCCGATTCGACCACGTTCGACGTCAGCAGGCCCGTGCGGCACAGCATCCACTGCAGCCCGTGCCGCAGCGCCTTCAGCCCGCGATCCTCGCCGAGCAGGCTGACCGGCGCGTGGCTGCGGCCGTAGATCGACACCTCGAGATGATCCTGATAGTTCGCGCCGACGTCACGGCTGTCGTGCAGCACGTCGATGCCGTGCGCGCGCAGGTGCGCGCCGGGCCCGATGCCCGACAGCATCAGCAGCTTCGGCGTGCTCAGCGCGCCGGCCGCGAGCACGACGTCGGCGCGTGCGGCGGCCGCGCCCGTTGCGCCGCCTTCGGTGCGCCATTCGACGCCGGCGGCACGCCGCCCGTCGAACCGGATGCGCGTCACGCGGCAGCCGGTCAGCACGCGCAGGTTCGGATGGGCGAGCGCCTCGGCGAGATAGGTGGCCGCGGTGCTGCCGCGCTGCCCGTCGAAGATCGTCGTGTGATAGAAGCCGACGCCGTGCTGCGCGGCGCCGTTGAAGTCGTCGTTGTACGCGATGCCGGTTTCCTGCGCCGCCTTCACGAACGCGAGGCTCAGCGGATGCCGGAAGCGCGTGTCGCCGACTTTCAACGGCCCGTCGGTGCCGTGGAACGGCTCGGACAGCCGCAGGTGCGATTCGGCGCGCTTGAACACGGGCAGCACGTCGTCCCAGCTCCAGCCCGTGCAGCCGAGCGCGGCCCAGTCGTCGTAGTCGTCGCGTGTGCCGCGCACGTACAGCATTGCGTTGACCGAACTGCCGCCGCCGAGCGTGCGGCCCTGCGGCACATAGGTCTTGCGGCCGGCCGCGCCGGGCTGCGGCTCGCTCTCGAACGTGACCGTGCGCCGTGTGCCGAGCACGCGGATGAACGTCGCCGGAATCCGGATGAACAGGCTGTCGTCCTTCGGGCCGTCCTCGAGCAGCAGTACGCGCCTGCCGGCCGTCACCAGCCGATGCGCGACCGTACAGCCGGCCGAACCGCCGCCGACGACGATGTGGTCGTACGTCTCCATCCCGCTTCTTCTCCTTGTTGTCGGGCGGCGGAACGCGTGCCGCCGCGCAGGAAGCCAGCTTAGCGAACGGGTTGCGGCCCCATTTGACCGGGACGGCCGCCGTGCTTGCCTCGCCCGGACACGGCGGCGGGTGGCGGCGCGCGAACGGGCGCTAGCGGGCGTCGGCGGGTGCGCGCGACGCGCTCGGCGTCTCGCCGAATCGCGCGCGGTAGCTGCGGCTGAAGTGCGCGCTGTTGTTGAAGCCCCAGCGGAACGCGATTTCGCTGACCGTCAGGTGCTTCAGCGACCGGTCGCGCAGGTCGGCACGGCACCGTTCGAGCCGCCGCGCGAGGATGTAGCGCGTGAGCGGCATCCCTTCGATCTCGAACACGCGCGCAAGCTGGCGCGGCGACAGGTTGATCGCACGGCTCACCGATTGGCTGTCGAGATCGTCGTCGGCGAGATGGCTGTCGATGAAGGCCTTCGCGCGCGACAGCGTGTGGACGGTCGACTTGGTCGGCGACGTGTCGCCGTCGCGTAGCCGCAGCATCGACTGCACGAGATCGAGGAGCGCGGCGGCGCGCCGTTCGCGCGCGTCGGGCGTCGGCTCGTGCGGCGCGGCGAGCAGCCCGACCACCTGCCGCACGGCCCACGACGTCACGCCGTCGTCGCGATCGATCTTGACGAGGCTGCGGTAGCGCCACGGGCCGACGCGCGCTTCGAACACGTCGCGCGGCACGTCGAGCACGGTCATCGCCATGTCGGCCGGAAAGCCGTGACCGTACGGCATCGACGTGTCGTACAGCACGAGGTCGCCGGGCGCGTGCTGCATGCAGTCGACGTCCTGGAACGTATAGCCCTGCCCCGCGTGCATCAGGCAGATGAAGATGGCGTCGCGCTGATCCGTGTGGATGTTGTGCGGCGTGCGCACGACCGCGTGCCGGTTCGCGACGATGTCGCATGCGCGGAACAGCCCGAGATCGCGCGTGCGCATCGACGCATCGATGCCTTCGGACGACTTTCCGCTGCATTCGATCCGCACGAGCGTGCGCGCGACATGGTCGACCCAGAAGTCGACGCGCTCGGCGCCGCGTACGGCGCGCGTCGAGACCGTGGCGATCTCCGTGCTGGTATCCGGCATGACGTTCTCCCAATGACCGCCCGAGCGGCGCAGTCTCGGGCACGTCGAACGGCGCGGTCAATCCGTGAAAGACCCGGGGCCGGCGCGTCACGCGCTTGCAGCGGGGCGCGGCGGGCGGTTGCGCGATCGATGTCCGGCCGAGTCAACGGAAGCGGCCGTACGAGTCAAGACACGGCCGTGATTTTCGGGCAGCCGGCGCGGGCTCACTTCGACGAAGACGACGGCAGCCCGAGCGGCACGTCCCGCTCGTTACCCATCTTGCCGCCGCGGAACGCGACGCTCACGTAGCCGGCACGCCGTGCGTCGGTGACGTTCGCGTAGATCGACGTCATCAGCATCCCCGCGTCGCAGCCGAGCGCGATCGTGCGGTCGACGCGGCCGGTCGCGATGTTCACGGCGCGCAGCGACCGCATCGCGATGCCGCACGTGTCGGACAGCGCATAAACACCGACCAGCATGTGCGTCCTGGTGCGATACCACATCGGGATATCGACCACGCCGTCGAGCTGGAGATGATCCTGGTCGTTGTCGTTCAGCCGTCCGACTTCGTTCAGCGTGATCGGGAAGGTGTGGCGGCCGTCGTCCCACGTGCCGGTCACCGTTTTGCCGGCGAGGTTCAGCGCGATCGGGCAAGGCTTCGGCCGCGTGGGCGACGCGGCCGGCACGACCGGCGAGTCGGCCGTCGACGCGGGCTGCGATGCTTCGCACAGCGTCATGCGGCCGTCGGGCGTGCGCCGACCCTGCAACGGGATCGGCTTGCGATGCGCGTCGTAGTAATAGCTGCCGTCGACGCGCCAGCGGCCTGCGTCGTTGCGGTTGATGGCGTCGTAGGTCTGCAGCGATACGTGAACGGGTGCGTGGCCGATCGTGCCCGTGTAGTTCGCGATTTCGTACCAGCCGGCGACGGACAGGGCCGGCGCGCAGCCGAGCAGCGCGGCGATCGCCGCGGCGAGCGGGCGGGAGAATCGGGCGCGACGCGGGATGCGGTTCATCGGCGGTCCGGGTGCGTGGGATGGGTTCGGGCGCGAAGGATGCGCGCCATTGTATCCATCCGTGATTCCGCGATTGTCCGTGTCCGCGCGGACGGTGATACCGGCGTACATATGACACAGGCCGGCCGTGCAACCGCGCGAATCGCGCGACTTCTCCGGCCGGCCTGCTGCCGCGACGGGTCTCAAGGCGCGCTGGCCTCGTCGATCTGGCGGATATCGTCCTGATCGAGTTGCAGGCGGATCGCCTCGCCGAGCAGGTCGAGCTGCGCGAGCGACGTCGCGCTGGCGATCGGCGCGGTGATCGTCGGCCGCGCGATCTGCCACGCGAGCGCGATCGCGGCCGGCTGCGTGCGGTGCTTCGCCGACACGGCGTCGAGTGCCGCGAGGATGCGCAGGCCGCGTTCGTTCAGATAGCCGGCGACACGATCTCCGCGCACGCTCTTCTTCAGGTCGGCCTCGCTGCGGTACTTGCCCGACAGGAAGCCGCTCGCGAGCGCGTAGTAGTTGACGACGCCGAGCTTCAGGTCGCGCACGACCGGCTCGAGATCGCGTTCGTAGCCGGCGCGGTCGATCAGGTTGTACTCGGGCTGGATCACCTGGTATGCGGGCAGCCCGTCGCGCTGGCTGATCGCGGCGGCTTCGCGCAGGCGCGCGCCGCTGTAGTTCGACGCGCCGATGATGCGCACCTTGCCGGCGTCGATCAGCGTCCGATACGCGCCGAGCGTCTCCTCGAGCGGGGCCGTATCGGCGAGATCGCGATGCGAGAAATACAGGTCGATATAGTCGGTCTGCAGGCGGCCGAGCGAATCGTCGACGGCTTTCAGGATGTTGTCCTTCGTCAGCCCCGCGCGCGCGGCCAGCAGGCCGACCTTGGTCGCGATCACGACCTGCTCGCGCTTGCCGGAGCGCTTGAGCCACTTGCCGATGATGGTTTCCGATTCGCCGCCGCTGTTGCCGGGGACCCAGGCCGAATAGACGTCGGCCGTGTCGATGAAGTTGATGCCGGTGTCGGCGAGCGCGTCGAGCAGCGAAAACGACGTGCTTTCGTCGACGGTCCAGCCGAAGACGTTGCCGCCGAACGCGAGCGGCGAAACCTGGATGGTCGATGTGCCGAGGGTGCGGTATGCCATGTTCCTCTCCGATAACTGCGGGTGACGGGATTGAACTGCGGATGGGGCGATACGAATGCGGCGGGACGGCGGCGTGCGCGATGCGGTTTCGCCGTTGTCGCGGGACACCGGACATTCTCGCCGATCGCTCCGGTTCGTGCAGCCGGTGCGTCGCCGCGATGATGGACGGCTCGCGGCAGATGACGGATGCGTCGTCCGTTACGTGCGCGTTTCGTGCGGCTGCGTTCGATCGGGAGCGAATTTTTTACGGCGGCGGGGGCGACGAGGAGGCAGGCTGCGCGGGCGGGGTGCCGGCGCGGTGGGAAAGACGGGCGGCAGTCGGCCGCCCGTCCGAGGAGGGCCGTCAGCGCAACTGCACCGCCGCGAGAAACAGCACCATGCCGCCGATCGCGCCGTCCAGCACGCGCCACGCGACGGCCTTGCGGAACCACGGCGCCAGCAGGCGCGCGCCGTAGCCGAGCCCGAGGAACCACACGACGCTGACCGTCATCGCGCCGATCGCGAACGCGAGCCGTGCGCCTTCCGGTTCGCGTGCGCCGGCCGTGCCGATCAGCAGGAACGTGTCGAGATACACGTGCGGGTTGAGCCACGTGAACGCGAGCGTCATCAGCACGATCGCGAGCCCGCCCTGCGACGGCGGCGCGACCGCGTCGCCGCGCACGTCGAGCGTGGCGTGGCCCGGCGTGAACGCGCGGCGCAGCGCGTTGATGCCGAACCAGGCGAGATACGCGAGCCCGACATACAGCACCGCATGGACGAAGGCCGGATAGCGTTCGACGAGCACCGATGCGCCGCCGACGCCCGCGCCGATCAGGATCATGTCGGACAGCGCGCACAGCAGCACGATCTTGCCGACGTGCGCGCGCATGATGCCCTGGCGGAGGACGAACGCGTTTTGCGCGCCGATGGTGACGATGAGCGATCCGCACAGGGCGGCGCCGTGGGAAAAAGCGAGCCAGTTCATGATGATGGGCAGCGGGATGGGCAGTAGACGAATGAATCGGGTAGCGCTAGTCTGCGGTCAGCATGAAGATAAGAGAAGCTAATTCACCTAATGCGGATTAAGGAAATCTAATGCTCGACTATGCGTTGCTCGATGCCCTCGCGGCCGTGATCCGGCATGGTTCGTTCGAACGGGCGGCCAAGGAGCTGAATGTCACGCCGTCGGCCGTGTCGCAGCGCGTGAAGCTGCTGGAGGAGCGCGTCGGCAGCGTGCTCGTCAAGCGCGGGCAGCCGTGCGTCGCGACGACGTCGGGCGCGCTGCTGTGCAGGCATACCGAACGCGTGCAGTTGCTCGAGGCCGAACTGGGCGGCCGGATGCCGGCGCTGCCGGGCCAGATCGCGAGCGCGTGGCCGACGCTGCGCGTGGCCGTCAACGACGACAGCGTCGCGACGTGGTTCATCGATGCGGTCGGGCCGTTCTGCACCGAGCGCGAGACGTTGCTCGACCTCGTGATCGACGACCAGGATTACACGGCGTCGCGCATCCGCGACGGCAGCGTGCAGGGCGCCGTGACCGCGCAGGCCGAGCCGATCCAGGGATGCCGGTCGGAACGGCTCGGCCGCATCCGCTATCGCGCGGTGTGCTCGCCGGCGTTTTACGACCGCTATTTCAGCGCGGGCATCACGCGCGACGCGCTGCGCCGCGCGCCGTGCGTGATGTTCAATCCGAAGGACGGGCTGCAGGCGCGTTTCATCCGGCGCGTGACACGCGCGGATCTCGATCCGCCGCAGCACTGGATACCGCACGTGGCAGGCTATCTGCGCGCATGCGAAACGGGATTGGGATGGGGGATGTGCCCGGACCGGATGGTCGATCGCCAGCTGGCGGCGGGTGAGCTCGTGGACATGTCGCGCGGGCGCACCGTCGACATCGATCTCTACTGGCAGAGCTGGCGCCTGTCGATCGGCTGGCTCGACGATTTCAGCGCGGCGCTGAAGACGCGCGCCGCGCTGTTTCTCGATTGATTCGGCAGGCGATGCCGGCGGCGCGCGAGCCGTGCGCGCCGAGCGGGATCAGACGTGCTGCAGGCCGTCGAAGTCGACGATCTGCACGTGGCGGCCCTGCATTTCGATCAAGCCGCGCTTCTGGAACTTCGACAGCGTGCGGCTGACCGTTTCGAGCGTCATGCCGAGATAGCTGCCGATGTCTTCGCGCGTCATCCGCAGGTTGAATTCCGACGGCGAGTAGCCGCGCTTCAGGTAGCGCGACGACACGTCGAGCAGGAAGGCGGCGACGCGCTCTTCCGCATTCAGCGAACCGAGCAGCATCGTTTGCGACGTTTCGCGCACGATCTGTTCGCTCATCAGCTTGTGCATGCGCAGCTGCATCGAGCCGGCTTCCGAGCACAGTGCCTTGAGCGCGCTGTACGGGATCACGCAGACGGAGCTGTCTTCCAGCGCGACCGCGGTACGCGGGTGGGTATCGTCGCAGATGCCGTCGAGGCCGAGCGCTTCACCGGCGAGATGCAGGCCCGTGACCTGTTCGCGGCCGTCGTGGCGGGTCGCGACGGTTTTCAGCGAACCCGAGCGCACCGCGTACAGGTTGTCGAATGCGTCGCCTTCGCGGAACAGCGCTTCGCCGCGCTTGACGGGGCGTGCCGCGCAGATGACCGACTCGAGGCGGCTGAGTGCTTCGGGTGCCAGGCCCTGCGGCATGCACAGGTGCCGCATTGCGCACGACGAGCAGTGCGCGGCCTGGCGAGGCGCCCAGCTACCGGTGTGCGGCGTGGCGGCGGGACGTGTGGCGACGGGCGTCAGCATGATCGTTTACTCCGGCGTTGGATCGACGGAATCATTGTCCCACCGCAAGTTGCCGCTGTCGGGTGACAAAACGTCGCGACCGGCGGCGCGTGCCGGATACCGTTCAGGCGGGCTGTTCGTCGACGTTCGCGGCCGCGGGGATCAGCAGCACGGGCACGGTGGCGTGCCGCACGCATTGTTCGGCGATGCTGCCGAGCACGAGGCGGCGGAAGCCGCGGCGGCCATGCGTGCCGAGCACGAGCAGATCGGCGCCGAACGCCTTTGCACCATCGAGGATCAACGACGAGACATCGTTGAGCGACGTCGCTTCGTTCTGCCGTGTTTCGCCTTTCACGCCGGCGGCCTGCATCAGCTTCGTGAAATCCTGCGCGAGTGCGTTGCCCTGCGCGACGAGCTGATCGCGCAGCACGGACGGATCGTAGCCGGGCACGTTGTAGTAGATCGCGGCGTTCTCGACGACGTAGAACGGTTGCAGCTCGGCGCCGTGCGCTTTCGCAAGCGCCAGCGCGGCATCGAACGCGTGGCGGGACGTGTCGCTGCCGTCGACGGCAACCAGAATACGCTTGTACATAGTGTCTCCGAATGGCGGGTTGAAACGAAGTCGGCCGGATGGCCGATCGGGCTGGGCAATGCGCGATGCTGCGAGGCAGGGTAAACCAACGGCGGGGACTTTGCAGTGCGGCGCCCGCCGGGTCGCGCGGCCGCACGGCGCCTGCCGCACCGCGCGACGCGGGGTGCGTCGCGTGCGGCTCGGTCGTGGCCGCCGCGCGCGTCGGCGGCGGGAACGCATGAGGACATGCACCAGCCGGGCGTGACAGACACGTCGATGCACCGCCCGTGTCGCCATTCAATCGCAACCGGGCCGTTTCGACATGACTTCGATCAACGCATGGGCATTGGCACGATTCGCGGCATGCATGAAGCCGTGGATGCCGATGCGTGAAATCGTTCAATCGAGCATCGGTCGCGCACGCCGGTCCGCCGCCACCGGTCGCCGACCGATGCCGTTGCGCAAACGAACGATCGATTCAAACGGCGCGCCGGCTATCGCGGTACGGCCGTCAGTTCGATGATGCGTTCCGGCCGCCGTCCATGGCCGGGCCAGTACGCGCTGCCGTACATCCTGTGAACGGGGCCGAACGGCGCGTCGCCCGGAGCCGGCGCGTCGAAACCTTTCTCGATCACCATGTAGCCCGCGCGCAGCGCGAATGCCGGATGGTTGCCGCCGGGGCGGCTGTCGAACCCGGCGAAGCCGTCGCCGGCTTCCGGCATCGCGTTGACGAGCGACGCATTGCTGCGCGTGATCTGGTCGGGCGAGATCGGCCCGCCGCCGGCGAGGCGCGACGCCTCGCGGTTCTTGCCGTCGGTGTCGACCGTGCTGTCGTGCGTGTCGTCGTTGTCGAGCTCGATGCTGCGCGGATGCACACGACCTGTTTGACCGGATGATTCCATCGCGGCTCTCCTGGCGGCGAAACGCTCCGGATCGAAGCAAATCCCGTTCCGGGCACGACGGGAAAAGGCGCGCGAGCGACCGCCGCAGCCGCGCGGCGCGCACTGATTTGTCATGATTTATTTCAGCTAGAAGACACGTTTTCTACAGAGTATGATTCTTTTCCTGCGAAGCGGCGACAGGGGATGCAGACGCGCCGCCTCTGCCCGCGCCGGGGCGCCGCAGCACCCCTTGGAGACGGGTAGTGAACAACAAAGCAAGGGACTAGAGGTGGCGGATTCATGCAAGCGACTACTGCCTTCACGCACCGCGGTTATCTGTTGAATTGCGCGCCCGCGCGCGCCAGCGACGGGTCGTTCAAGCCCTACGTCGTGATCTCCCGATCGAGCGACGGGGAGCTCGTTGCGAACCGTTTTTTTCCGATCGAGCTCCAGTTCAACGACGAAGGCGACGCGATCGCGCACGCGCGCGACTGGGCCGTGCGATGGATCGACGCGAGCAGCGTCACGATGTGACGCCGCCGCGCCGGTGCAGCACCGGCCGTCCGGTCGAGCCCCGGTGTCCCGCTCCCGGACGAAAAACGCGGTAATCTTGCGGAACCCGTCACTTTATTAGCGGCCGTGCGACCGAGCGCGGCCGCGTGCATTGGCATATGTCGACATCACCCGCCCGTCAGTGGGGCCTCGAAGAAATCGTCGCCGGCTTGCGCGAGTCGCGCGAGGAACTCCATCGCACGCGCCATCCGCGCGGCATCCGCGAACTGCCGTCGCGCGATGCGATCTGCAAGATTGTGACCGGCCTGCGCGCGTCGATGTTTCCGACGCACTACGGCGCACCGGACCTGACCGACGAAAGCGTCGATTATTACGTCGGCCACACGCTCGAAAGCACGCTGCGCATCCTGGCCGAGCAGATTCGCCGTGCGCTGCCGTTCCTGCCCGAGCATGCCGATACGCCGTTCGCCGAGCTCGACGAACGCGCGTTCGAGATCGCGCGCGAATTCGGCCGGCAGTTGCCGGCGGTCCGCGCGCTGCTCGTCAGCGACATCCAGGCCGCGTATGCGGGCGATCCGGCCGCGCAGCACATCACCGAGATCCTGCTGTGCTACCCCGGCGTGTTCGCGATGATGCACCATCGGCTCGCCCACGCGCTGCACCGGCTTGGCGTGCCGCTGCTCGCGCGCTTCATCAATGAAATCGCGCACTCGGCCACCGGCATCGATATCCACCCGGGCGCGCAGATCGGCCCGAGCTTCTTCATCGACCACGGCACCGGCGTGGTGATCGGCGAAACCGCGATCATCGGCGAGCGCGTGCGCGTGTACCAGGCCGTCACGCTCGGCGCGAAGAGTTTCCCGGC
The DNA here is from genome assembly GCF_001718535.1 of Burkholderia seminalis. NCBI lineage: Bacteria > Pseudomonadati > Pseudomonadota > Betaproteobacteria > Burkholderiales > Burkholderiaceae > Burkholderia > Burkholderia seminalis. The sequence continues at coordinate 40,638 of NZ_CP013400.1, forward strand.
CGATGGCGAAGGCGCGCTGGTGAAGGGCAATGCGCGGCACCCGATCGTCGAGGACGACGTGGTGATCTACGCGGGCGCGACGATTCTCGGCCGCGTGACGATCGGACGCGGCTCGGTGATCGGCGGCAACGTGTGGCTCACGCACAGCGTGCCGCCTGGCACCAGCGTCGCGCAGGGCAAGGTTCGCGAAGGCGGGAGCGCCGAGAAGCCGTAACGCGGCGGGCGGCGGCGCGCCCGCTTCGCACGGGCGCGCGCCGTGTGCGTCAGTGCTTGCCGTCCGGCGAGCGGTGCTTGTACAGCACGTCCTGGTCGACGCGGATCAGGTTCTGTCCCGCATCGACGACGAAATCCACGCCGTTGTACGCATTGCCGGTCAGCAGCAGGATCGCGCTCGCGACGTCGTCGGGGCCGGCGATGCGCGCGAGCGGCGTCGACGCGCGGCTCGCGTGTTCGAAATCGGCCTGCGTCTGGTCGTCGCTCGGCAGCATCAGCCCGGGGAACACCGCGTTCACGCGCAGCACCGGTGCGGACGACAGCGCGAGCATCTGCGTGAGGTTGCCGAGCGCGGCCTTCGCGACCGTGTAGCTGAAGTGGTCGCGGTGAAAGTTTTCCTTGATCTTCTGGTCGACCACGTTCACGACGACGCCCTGCGTGCCGGCGGCGCGCGCCCGTTCGTAGAATGCCCGCGTGAGCAGGATCGGCGCGCGGCAGTTGACGGCCCATGCCTGGTCGAACGCCGCGAGGTCGAAGCTCGGGAAATGGTCCTGCCAGAACACCGACGCGTTGTTGACCAAGACGTCGAGGCGCCCGAAGCGCGCATACACCTGGTCGATCAGCGCGGCGATCTGCGCGGCATCCGACAGGTCGGCCTGCAGCGCGACCGCATCGTGCCCGCTTTCGGCGATCGCGCGCGCGGTTGCCTGCGCGGCATCGGCCGAGCGGTCGTAATGCACCGCGGTGCGATAGCCGTGCTTCGCGAAATACTCGGCGAACGCGCGCCCGGCCCGGCGCGCGGCGCCGGTCACGAGCACGACGGGCGCGTGCGCCGCTTGCTTCGTCTGCGCCATCAGGTATTCGTGAGGTTGACTGAAGAAGGATTCGCGACGATCGACAGGAATTCGCGCCGCGTCGACGGATCGGTGCGGAACGTGCCGAGCATGCGCGACGTGACCATCTCGACGCCCGGCTTGTGCACGCCGCGCGTCGAGATGCACTGGTGCGCGGCTTCGAGGATCACGCCGACGCCCTTCGGCTGCAGCACGTCGAACAGCGTGTCGGCGATCTGCACGGTCATCTTTTCCTGGATCTGCAGGCGCTTCGCGAATGCATCGACGAGGCGTGCGAGCTTCGAGATGCCGACCACGCGATGGTTCGGCAGATACGCGACGTGCGCGCGGCCGATGATCGGCACCATGTGGTGCTCGCAGTAGCTCTCGAAGCGGATGTCCTTCAGCACGATCATCTCGTCGTAGCCGTCGACTTCGCTGAACGTGCGCGCGAGGATGTCGCGCGGCTCCAGCGCGTAGCCGGCGAAGAACTGCTCGTACGCGCGCACGACGCGCGCGGGCGTATCGATCAGGCCTTCGCGCGCGGGATCGTCGCCGGCCCAGCGCAACAGCACGCGGACGGCGTCTTCCGCTTCTTCGCGGCTCGGCCGGGTGACGGCCGGCTCGGGCCGTACGGTTTTCTTTCCCTTACCCATGTAGTGGCTCCATCGAAGGCCGCCTCCGGCGGCCGATATCCGGCCATTGTTTCATGCTTTCGCGGGTCGTGCGTGCGGCCCCGCGCTCACCCTTCGTCACTTCGGCCATTCGTCCTGCTCGTCGTTGAACAGCGACGCGACGACCCCGCGCAGCCAAGCGGTGCGCGGATCGTTGTGGTACTTGCGGTGCCAGTGCTGCTTCAGGTCGAAGCGCGGCAGCGCGAGCGGCGGCTCGACGGGCACGATGAACGCGTGCTCGGCCGCATACGCATAGCCGATCGCATGCGGCACCGTCGCGATCAGGTCGGTGCGGCTCAGGATGAACGGCAGGCTCATGAAGTGCGGCGTCTCGAGCACCGCGCGGCGCTGCATGCGCTGCTTCGCGAGATATTTCTCGAGCACCTCCTGGCTGCGGCCTTCGGCGCGCACCACCGCATGCCCGCAGGTGAGGAACTGCTCGACCGTGAACGGCGGCGCCTGCTCGAACGGATGGCCGCGCCGCATCAGGCACACGAACCGGTGCGTGAACAACCGCTGCTGGAAGAAGTTGTTGCCGTCGAGGTCGGGGAAGTAGCCGACCGCGAGATCGATCGACCCGGCTTCGAGGCCGCGCCCGACTTCGTCGTGCGCGAGCGAGACCGAACGCAGGTTCGCGTGCGGCGCGCGCGTCGCGAACGCCTGCAGCAGCTTCGGCAGGAACACGATCTCGCCGACGTCCGACAGCGCGATCGAGAATGTATGCGTGCTCGCGGCCGGGTCGAAGTCGTGCGGCGCGACGAGGCCGCGCTCGATCTGCGCGAGCGCGTCGCGAGCGGCCGGCAGCAGCGCGAGCGCGCGCGGCGTCGGCTCCATCCCGCGCGACGTGCGCACGAACAGCGGATCGCCGAAATACTCGCGCAGCCGCCCGAGCGCGGTGCTCACGCGCGGCTGGCTCACGCCGAGCAGGTCGCCCGCGCGGCTCACGTTGCGCGTGTCGTCGAGCGCGACGAGGTAGGGAATCAGGTTCAGATCGAGCGCTTCCATCGTCGGGCCAGTATCGTCAAAACGTATACAACATATCTCCTGAATCGCGTTGCCGCATAGTCGGGAAAGCGCTCAAATGTGTTCCATTACTCGAACCAATGTTCAGGAGACGAACAATGCGCACCCAGGTCGCCATCATCGGCGCCGGTCCGTCCGGCCTTTTGCTTTCCCATCTGCTGCGCCTGCAAGGCGTCGATTCCATCCTCGTCGAAGCGCGTTCGCGCGAATACTGCGAGAACCGCATCCGTGCCGGCGTGCTGGAGCAGGGGACGGTCGACACGTTGAACGAAGCCGGCCTCGGCGACCGGATGCGCCGCGAAGGGCTCGAACATCACGGCATCGAACTCCTGTTCGACGGCCGGCGCCATCGCATCGACCTGTCCGAGCTGACCGGCGGGCGCGCGATCACCGTCTACAGCCAGCACGAAGTCGTGCGCGACCTGATCGCGGCCGGCGTCGAGCACGGCCACCCGATGCACTTCGAGGTCAGCGACGTCGCGCTGCACGATGTCGAAGGCGAGCACCCGTTCGTCACGTTCAAGCATGCGGACGGCCGCGCGGACCGCATCGACTGCGACTACATCGCCGGCTGCGACGGCTTCCACGGCATCGCGCGCCAGACGATTCCCGCGGAGCGGCTGAAGACGTTCGAGCGTGTCTACCCGTTCGCGTGGCTCGGCATCCTCGCCGACGCCGCGCCGTCGCTCGACGAGCTCGTGTACGCGCATCACGACAACGGTTTCGCGCTGTTCTCGATGCGCTCGCCGACGGTCACGCGCCTGTACCTGCAGTGCAAGCCCGACGAGGATCTCGCCGAATGGTCCGACGCGCGGATCTGGGACGAACTGCACACGCGCTTCTCGAACGACACGGGCTGGACGCCGACCGAGGGCCGGATTACGCAGAAGAGCGTGACGCCGATGCGCAGCTTCGTGTCGGAGACGATGCAGCACGGGCGCCTGTTTCTTGCCGGCGATGCCGCGCATATCGTGCCGCCGACCGGCGCGAAGGGGATGAACCTCGCGGTGGCCGACGTCCGCGCGCTGTCTCGCGCGCTCGGCGCACGCTACCGGACGGGCGACGCGACGCCGCTCGACACCTATTCGGCGACCTGCCTCGAACGCGTGTGGCGCGCCGAGCACTTCTCGTACTTCATGACGAACATGCTGCACGCGTCGCCGGACGATTCGCCGTTCGTCAATCGCCTGAAGTTTGCCGAACTGAAATACGTGACGCGCTCGCGGGCCGCCGCGCAGTCGCTCGCCGAAAACTACGTCGGATTGCCGTTCGACGACGCGACGGCCCCCGAGGGAACCCGCCTTGACAACGCGCTGTGCGCGCCTCTATGATCGGCCCATCGTTCGCTAATCGAATCTAGGTTCGATTAGCGAACAAATGCCGGGATCGACGTCGGCCCCGGCGCGGCACGCGGCACGCGCGTGTCCCCTCGACAGGCCGCGCATCGAGCCGCGGGTTCGTATCAGGAAGAGACATGGTCAACAAGATTTTCGAATCGCTCCAGTCGGCGGTGGCCGACATCCACGATGGCGCGACAATCATGATCGGCGGCTTCGGCACGGCCGGCATGCCGTCCGAGCTGATCGACGCGCTGATCGAGCAGGGCGCGCGCGACCTGACGATCGTCAACAACAACGCGGGCAACGGCGAGACCGGCCTCGCGGCGCTGCTGAAGGCGAAGCAGGTACGCAAGATCATCTGCTCGTTCCCGCGCCAGAGCGATTCGCAGGTATTCGACGGGCTGTACCGGGCGGGCGAGATCGAGCTGGAGCTCGTGCCGCAGGGCAACCTCGCGGAGCGCATCCGCGCGGCAGGCGCCGGCATCGGCGGCTTCTTCACGCCGACGGGTTACGGCACCAAGCTCGCGGAAGGCAAGGAAACGCGTGTGATCGACGGCAAGCCGTACGTGTTCGAGACGCCGATCCACGCCGATTTCGCGCTCGTGAAGGCGTACAAGGGCGATCGCTGGGGCAACCTCGTGTATCGCAAGACCGCGCGCAACTTCGGGCCGATCATGGCCAGCGCCGCGAAGGTCGCGATCGTGCAGGTGTCGGAAGTCGTGCCGCTCGGCGCGCTGAACCCGGAACACATCGTGACGCCGGGCATTTTCGTCCAGCGCGTCGTCGAGGTGCCGCAGGCCGCGCACGCGGCCGAGCTGGCTGCCGAACACGCCGCTTCGCAAGCTGCCTGACCGAACTTTGTATGGGACCGGAGCAAGCGCTGAAGCGTCAGCCCCGGTCGCCAGGAGACCCGACATGAAACGATTGACCCGCGATGAAATGGCCAAGCGCGTCGCCCAGGACATCCCCGAAGGCGCGTACGTGAACCTCGGTATCGGCGTGCCGACGCTGGTGGCGAACCACCTCGACCCGAGCAAGGAAATCTTCCTGCACAGCGAGAACGGCCTGCTCGGCATGGGCCCCGCGCCCGCGCCGGGCGAGGAAGACGACGAACTGATCAATGCCGGCAAGCAGCACGTGACGCTGCTCACCGGCGGCGCGTATTTCCACCACGCCGATTCGTTCGCGATGATGCGCGGCGGCCATCTCGACTACTGCGTGCTCGGCGCGTTCCAGGTGTCGGCGACCGGCGACCTCGCGAACTGGCATACGGGCGCACCCGATGCGATTCCGGCCGTCGGCGGCGCGATGGATCTCGCGATCGGCGCGAAGCAGGTGTTCGTGATGATGGAGCACCTGACGAAGCAGGGCGAAAGCAAGATCGTCGCGCAGTGCTCGTATCCGGTCACCGGCGTGCAATGCGTAAGCCGTATCTATACGGATCTCGCGGTGCTCGACGTGACGGCCGACGGCCTCGCGGTGAGCGAGATCTTCACCGACCTGTCGTTCGACGAACTGCAGAAGCTGACCGGCGTGCCGCTGATCGACGCGACGCAGAAGGCGGCTGCCTGAACCGCCGGCGTGCCGGCGCGTGCGCTCGCGCGCAGGCCGGCCCGCTTGGGTGGACAATAGGCACACGCCGTTTCCCCAATCCGATGCCATGCTTGAAGACAGCGCCCGCCTGACCTCCCTCATCTGCGGCACCGAGCCGCTCAACCGGATCTGGTCGCCCCGCGCGACGATCCAGCGGATGCTCGACGTCGAGGCCGCGCTCGCGCGCGCGCTCGCCGCGCGGCAGGTGATTCCCGCCACCGCGGTCGCGCCGATCGAACGCGCATGCGACGCCGGCCGGCTCGACGCCGACGCGCTCGCGCACGGCGCGGCGCTCGGCGGCAATCTCGCGATTCCGCTCGTCAAGCAGCTCACCGCGCAGGTGAAGGCCGACGACCCCGAGGCCGCGAAGTTCGTGCATTGGGGCGCAACGAGCCAGGACATCATCGATACCGCGACCGTGCTGCAGCTGCGCGACACGCTCGACGTGCTCGAACCGATGCTCGACGAAGCGTGCGCGTCGCTCGCGGCGCTCGCGCGCACGCACCGCGCGACGCCGATGATCGGCCGCACGTGGCTGCAGCAGGCGCTGCCGATCACGCTCGGCCTGAAATTCGCCCAGTGGCTCGACGCGCTGCTGCGCCATCGCGCGCGCTTCGCCGAATTGCGCGCGCGGGCGCTCGTGCTGCAGTTCGGCGGCGCGGCCGGCACGCTCGCGAGCCTGCGCGAGCAGGCGAGCGGCGTCACTGCCGCGCTCGCGGCCGACCTGCGGCTTGAAGCGCCGGCCGTGCCGTGGCATACGCAGCGCGACCGCATCGCGGAAGCCGCGTCCTGCTTCGGGATGCTGACGGGCACGCTCGGCAAGATCGCGCGCGACGTGTCGCTGCAGATGCAGACCGAAGTCGGCGAGCTCGGCGAACCGGCGGCCGCCGGCAAGGGCGGCTCGTCGACGATGCCGCACAAGCGCAACCCGGTCGGCTGCGCGGCCGTACTGACCGCCGCGGTGCGCGCGCCGGGCCTCGTCGCGACCGTATTCGCGGGGATGGTGCAGGAGCACGAACGCGCGCTCGGCGGCTGGCAGGCCGAATGGGATGCGCTGCCCGACCTCGCGCGCCTGACGGGCGGCGCGCTCGCGCAGATCGCGCAGATCGTCGCGGGGCTCGACGTCAATACCGAACGCCTCGCCGCGAACCTCGACCTCACGCACGGGCTGATCCTCGGCGAAGCCGTGATGCTCGCGCTCGGCGACCGCATCGGCCGGCTCGATGCGCACCATGTCGTCGAGCATGCGTCGAAGGAAGCGGTGCGCACCGGCGCGACGCTGTTCGACGTGCTCGCCGCCGATGCGACCGTGTCGGCGCATCTGTCGCGCGACGCGCTCGCGCGGCTGCTCGATCCCGCACATTACGTCGGCGAGGCGCAGGCCTATGTCGACGCCGTGCTCGCGCTGCATGCGGGCGCGCAACAACCAGGAGAACATTGATGCCTTTCGCCACTGTCAACGGCGTGAAACTGCATTACCGGATCGACCGTGCCGCGCGCGCCGACGCGCCGTGGCTCGTCTTCTCGAACTCGCTCGGCGCCGACCTGCAGATGTGGGCGCCGCAGATCCGCCCGCTCACGCAGCACTTCAACATCCTGCGCTACGACACGCGCGGCCACGGTCATTCCGACGCACCGGCCGGTTCGTACACGATCGAGCAGCTCGCCGGCGACGTGATCGGCCTGCTCGACCACGTCGGCATCGACTGCGCGCATTTCTGCGGGATTTCGATGGGCGGGCTGACGGGCGCCGCGCTCGCCGCGCGCTACCCGTCACGCATCGTGCGCGCGGTGCTGTCGAATACCGCCGCGAAGATCGGTTCGCCGGAAGTGTGGGTGCCGCGTGCGCAGAAGGCGCGTGCCGAAGGCATGGCCGCGCTCGCCGACGCCGTGCTGCCGCGCTGGTTCACCGACGCATTCGTCGAACGCGAGCCGCGCCTGTTCGACGCGATCCGCGACACCTTCGTGCATACCGACAAGGACGGCTACGCGGCGAACTGCGACGCGCTGAACGCCGCCGACCTGCGCGAGGAGGTGAAGGGCATCACGCTGCCGGTGCTCGTCGTGACCGGCGCGAAGGACATGTCGACGCCGCCCGACCAGGGCCGCGCGCTTGCTGCCGCGATTCCCGGTGCGCTGCACGTCGAATTCGACGCCGCGCACATTTCGAACATCGAGTGCACCGACGGCTTCAACCGTGCGCTGCTCGATTTCCTGAACGCATGAGGTAACGACGATGGACGACCAGGAACGTTACGAAGCAGGGATGAAGGTGCGCCGCGCGGTGCTCGGCGACGCGCACGTCGACCGCTCGCTCGAGAACCGCACCGAGGTGACCGACGAATTCCAGAACCTGATCACGCGCTATGCATGGGGCGAGATCTGGACGCGCGACGGCCTGCCGCGCCATACGCGCAGCCTGCTGACCATCGCGATGATGGTCGCGCTGAACCGCGGCGAGGAACTGGCGCTGCACCTGCGCGCCGCGCGCAACAACGGCGTGACGCGCGACCAGATCAAGGAAGTGCTGCTGCAGACCGCGATCTATTGCGGCGTGCCGGCCGCGAATTCCGCGTTCCATCTCGCGGACAAGATCTTCAAGGAACAGGACGCGGCCGCGTAAGACGGCCGGTCAGGCGCGGCCGGCTGAGGGCGGCCGGCCGCCGTCGCGCGGCCTGCTGTCGCAAGCGGGTCGCGCGACGGGATCGATGAACGTGCCGGCAGAGCATCGGCACGCGGCGCACCGGATGGCCGGTGCGCGAACAAAGAAAGGGCACGGCTTCATGCCGTCTTGCTCGTACCTATATCCAGGAGACTCGCGATGAATCGCGCACCCGTGGTCGATGTCCAGACCTTCATCAACGAGCAGCCGTTCGGCGGCTTTCAATGGCTCGTGTTCCTCATGTGTTTCGTGATCGTGCTGCTCGACGGCTTCGATACGGCCGCGATCGGTTTCATCGCGCCGTCGCTGCTCGGCGAATGGAACCTGACCAAACCCGATCTCGCCCCGGTGCTGAGTGCCGCGCTGTTCGGCCTCGCGTGCGGCGCGCTCGTGTCGGGCCCGCTGTCCGACCGGCTCGGGCGCCGCTCGCTGCTGCTCGGCTCGGTGTTCCTGTTCGGCGTCGCGTGCCTGATGTCCGCCTTCTCGAACACGATCGGGCATCTGACGATCCTGCGTTTCATCACCGGCGTCGGGCTCGGCGCGGCGATGCCGAACGCGGTCACGATGATGGGCGAGTTCTGCCCGGACAAGCGCCGTGCGACCGTGATCAACCTGATGTTCTGCGGCTTCCCGCTTGGCGCCGCGTTCGGCGGCTTCCTGGCCGCGTGGATGATTCCGCATTTCGGCTGGCGCAGCGTGCTGGTGCTCGGCGGCGTGACGCCGCTGCTGCTCGGCGTGCTGTTGCTGCTGAAGATGCCGGAATCGGTGCGCTTCATGGTCGCGAGCGGTCAGTCCATCGACAGGATCCGCGCCACGCTCGCGCGCATCTCGCGCGACGCGCTGAACGCCGGCTCGTTCGCGATGACCGAAGCCGCGCCGCAAACCGGCAGCAAGGGCCTCGGCGTCGTGCTGTCGCGCTCGTACATCGTCGGCTCGGTGATGCTGTGGCTCGCGTACTTCATGGGCCTCGTGATCTTCTACGCGTCGATCAACTGGATGCCGATCCTGCTGAAGGATGCGGGGCTGACGCCGAAGAGCGCGACGCTGATCTCGGCACTGTTCCCGCTCGGCGGCGTGGGCGCGGTGCTGTGCGGCGTGCTGATGGACCGCTTCAACGCGAACCGCGTGATCGCCGTGTGTTACGCGCTGACGGCGGTGAGCGTGTACGCGATCGGGCAGGCGGCCGGCAACGTCGGGCTGCTCGTGCTGATCGTGTTCGTGGCCGGCGTGCTGATGAACACCGCGCAATCGTCGATGCCGGCGCTGGCCGCCGCGTTCTATCCGACCGAAGGGCGCGGCACGGGCGTCGCGTGGATGCTCGGCGTCGGCCGCTTCGGCGGGATCGCGGGATCGTTCCTCGTCGCCGAACTGACGCGCCGGCACTTCTCGTTCGCGGGCGTGTTCGCGACGATCGCCGTTGCGGGCGTGCTCGCGTGCATCGCGTTGCTGATCAAGCAGACGGCGCGGCCGCATGGCGTCGCGCAGCCGGCCGGCAAGATCGAGTCGCTCGGGCATTGAGCGACGCAAGGGCCGGTGCGTTGCGCCGGCCCCGCTTCCAGCGGCACCGCTCGGGCCGCTATTCTTCCGCGTCGTGTTCCTTGACGAAATTGCGCAGATACGCGCGCAGTGCGGCCTCCCGGCCGCGATGATCGTCGTGGTTCGCGGCGCCCATCTCTTCCTCGTCGCCGAACAGTGTCGGCGGCGCGCAGTAAGTGCCGACTTCGATGTTCTCGCGCAGCACGCGGATATCGTGCGTGAGCGGGTGATACTCGGCGATCCAGTGCACGCCCTCGATGTGTTCGCCCGCCCTCAGCAGTGGCTTCATCGGCTTGTCTCCCGACAGCTGCGGCGCAACCGGCGAAGCGGTTGCGCGCGCCCGTACCAAAAGGGTACGCCTGCCTTGCGCGAATCTCAACGGGCGCGCCGTGAGCGCTTACTGCGGCAGCAGGTGCGCGACGAGCGGATACAGAGACAGGATCAGCAGCACGGCCATCGTCACGTTGAAGATGCGCAGCGCGCGGGGATTCGACAGGAAGCGGCGCAGGCCGAGGCCGAACGCGGCCCACAGGCAGATGCACGGGAAGCCGATCAGGATGAACACGACGGACATCCATGCGGCGTTCATCCCGTAGTCGGCGGACAGGCGGACCGTCGTCGCGGCGGTCAGCACCATCATCCAGGCTTTCGGGTTGACCCACTGGAACGCGGCGGCTTCGACGAACGTCATCGGCCGCGGCTTGGCGCCGTGCGCCTTCACCTCGCCCGACGTGCCGATGCGCCACGCGAGGTACAGCAGGTACGCGACGCTGGCGGCCTCGAGGATCGTATACAGCAGCGGCAGGCGCTTGAACGCCTCGCCGAGGCCGAAGCCGACGCTGAGCATCAGGATCGCGACGCCCATGCTGATGCCGAACAGGTGCGGCATCGTGCGGCGGAAACCGAAGTTGACGCCGGATGCGAGCAGCATCGTGTTGTTCGGGCCGGGCGTGATTGACGTGACGAGCGCGAACAGCATGCCGGCGGGCAACGCGCTGAGGGTGAGGAATTCCATCGCGGATTCTCCATTTCTGTTCTGGACTGGGATGGAGGTCAGTTTAGCGACGGTTTTCTGTACAGTACCGGTACAGTTATGTGGATGGATGCCGGTACGGGGGGATGCTGCTTGGGGGGGCTCGGTGCGGTGCGTGTTGTTGTTTCTCGAAATACCTGTCCGGATTCTCAAGAAGTTGTCCGCGTGAATGATCATGCGGACAACGATCACCCCAAGCGCAATCTTTGGTATGGAACGCCATCATGCTAAGCGCTTAACGAACTCTATGCAGTCATGTATTGACTGAATTCGCGATCAATCGCTGCCTTCGCCTTCTTGCTCAGGATCGCCGAGTATTTGCATCAAAACTGCTCCCCATTCGCACCGCAGACCTGCCGCCGAACTGCGAGACGGAATTCTGGGACGACCAGATGTTGACCCACCGGCAGATGAGCCAGATGGCTCCAGAAACCACCTAATCAACGAGGTGTTGGCGTGGACTGGTCGACTTGCCGCAGAGAGAGCGGCACGTCGCCGGTGTGCAGCAGAGTTATGTCACCGCACTGAGTCGGCATCTTGCGATTCATCTCGCTGGGATAGGTCAGGATCAGGTAGGCCTCGATTCCCTCGATACATTCGACCGTATTCGTCTCCGGCACCCCGATATACAGACACCCCCCGTGCTTCAGGCAACCCTCGATCCAGTGACGATATCCGTTGGTATATCGACCCGTGGCGGTTAGGTCGCCCCGGGTACGCTTGTGCCCCCCAAAAAAACTCTCGGGTATCGCTCCCCAGTAAAAAGGCTTCCCATCCCACTCGTGCAGATAGACCACGCGCGAGAATTCTTTCGCGTCGTCATACGACGCGCAACGGTGCCACTCGATCTGCATATCCCCGCCTTCTGGTGCTACGCATATTTGCGGCCGCGGGCCCGGCTCTCGGCGAGATACTCGTCGTAGATGCCGTGAAGCTCGGGGCTCGTCCAAGTCAATTCGTGTTTCTCATTGAGTTCGATAAACTTCCGATCCAGCGCACGATGAAGATCGACGCGTAGGGGGATGCCGTCGGTAGCCTTGTTGTGCCCCAAGCGCCAGTCTCGACCTGGTAAGTGGGCTGCATCCAACAACGCTTCCGTGGCGCAACCCGTTATCACGCATTTACCGCCGTAATGCGCGAGCACCGCCCGACGAAACGCTGGCTGTTCCAAGCGTGCCTGGGCCAACTGGTATCGCGCTTTTCGTTGCTCAGGGGTTTCATTTGGGTTAGTCAGGGCAGGTCGATAGTACGAGTATGTAACGGGGCCTGGCTGCTTCAGGATGGCACGGAGTCTCTCATGTGTCTGCGATACCCCGTTCATGTCGGCAACTTTGTAAAAGTGCTCCTGGTCGAGGATGAGGCAGTTTCGTTTGGTATCCGTCGCTACGGTGCCGAGGTATCGGCCAATGCAGACCACTGACCTGTTGACCATCCAGTGCAGCACATAGGCATCTTTCGGTTCGACATCTTGCGGGAGGCCCCTCCAGTCACCATCGAGCCACTGCTTCGAGTTCGAGGGATCGACGCGAAAGTTCTGCTCGGCCGACTTTTTCTTGTTTTTCGTGATGACGACGGGCGCACCGAGATTAGTGATGATGTCCAGTAACTCGGCGGCCGACACGGTGGGACATTTGGAGGTCATGGCGTACTTGTTCTGCTTGTTCCGGATCTCGAATCCCAGCGCCTTCAGCTCACGATGCCAGCGGCCATCGAAGCGACCTGGAAAGTCCGCCGGGGTCATCAAGGGTACACCGGCCTGTTCGAGTGCAATAGCCACGATCGCCTCCACGGGGTACCGGACCACATACGTGGGGATTGACGTTTTTCCGGGGCTACGCCAGAATCCAAACTGGCTTATGAGAAAGCCAGCCGGCCCGCGCAGGCGAAGCATCGCATCTCTTCCTCACGTTTAACCTCTCCGAGCACTCGGGAACTGCGGGCCGTGCCTGAAATGAATGTGCTCGGTAGGAGTTAATCGTGTCCCAACTGACTACTCGTCCCCTTTTGGCCGACCGCGCCAAAGTCATTAGCCTGCTCAAGCGTGTCGCAAAGAGTCTGAAGAAGAGCGATCCGGATCAAAAGCTTGCCGTGTACCACGACAACATTGCACGTTCGTATGGTTACTCGAACTGGTCGATGTTGCACAAGAATGCGGAACAGATGACTCTGCCGCAGTTTGAGGCGTTTGTCGCGCTCGTTGTGAAAAATGTCGATGTCCAGAAAGTTCTGCTGAGTCAGCCAGAGTTCTTCGGGATACTAATGGTAAAGTGTAGATTGTTCTCGAAGAGTCTCGGATACCTCGCCGACGAGTTCAGTGATGGAGAGCCGCAAGCGATCGTTCTTTCCGATTCAAAAAAGGTCCAAGAGATGATGGAGTCAAACGGTGTGTACTATTACAACGCCGGGAAGGTCCACATGAACAAGGAATTGCTCAGAAAGGGTTTCTTTGAGGTGCCATTGGTCGTGCCGACTGAAGGCAATCTGGAGTGGGTTGAGGGATTCCATCAGGTAAATGCGGCCCTTGAAATGGGGGTGAGGATCGTCCCGATGGGAACGTCACTCGCTCTTGCGCAACACCTCAGTTCGCTCGTCGGCGCGAGTAACCGAAACACGGTTGCTAGCCCGTTCGATTTCTCGGAGTGTGACGCCACAGTCATCTAACGGTCGCTCGTCGGCTCTGCTAACGGCTAGTCTGTCGCGACTGTGTATCCGTCTGACGTGCTGAGAGGACGCCGTTAGATTGCTGGATAGGAAATTCCCGCTCATCGAACGGGAATTCGAAGAGGTGGGGCTGGCAACGTACCGCGGAACGACGTCCAGTCCGATATGCCTCCCCGTTCCCTGTTTCTATCACCGACCAGAGGTCAGCGCGAGTAACCGGTATTCCGTTGACCTGCAAAGTGCGCTTCCCGCCTCACCCCGCTACACCCGCATCGAGCGCAACGACGTAGCGTAGCAAGTCGTCTGCGCGTCCTTCCGACACCAGCTGTTCCGCTGTCTTGTAGTCGAAGATTGGCAACGGCTCATTGCGATACCAATATAGGGCCTTTGGGACGTCGCCAGAGATATCGGTCGCAGCTCGGATGATTCGCAGCGCTTCCCGAAGGTACTTTTGCACGCTTGCGTGACTGTATTGCGATGGACATGGGCCAGTCGAGCGAGCGTTTGAATGTCGACATGCAAGGCGGCCGCAAAGCGCCGTGCCGAGATGATCGGTGCAACGCTCTCGGAATCCCGCAAGGTCGCCATGAACTGGTCGAAACCAATTGGTGGCGTTGCGTCGCAAGTGAGATCGAGATTCATAGCAAATTGTTCGATGCATACTATTTGCACATTCATAGCACAAACGAGCCAGTGCCGGCGGATGCTGAGGCGCGATTTCGGAGCGTTGCTTTTTGGGCCAGGTTCCATCGACACGCCCGGGCGAAGCCGCGAAATTCCCAAGGACAATTTTTCTGAGAGTTTCCGTGGCCGCGGACACTTTTTCTGAGACGAGTGGCATGCAGCTTTCTCAGAAAAGATGTCCAAGTCCTTGATTTCTATAGGTGGCCAAAGACATCTTTTCCGAGAGCCCACACGTGTTTGTAAAACCAGGAGATTCCGGTGCATCCCCCGATGTCGTTTTTATGGCCAGCATCTACTCCGACTACGCGGCTTCGTCAGGCCCCGGCCAGCGTGGACAGAGCCTTCTCCGATATTTCACCCAGAAAAATGATAGTTTCATATCCATAGATCATCTTTCATTGGGTGGAAGATTAAGTGGACAGACTGGAAGCAATGTCGATCGTGCTGCTCACGATCGAAAAAGGTAGCCTCACTGCGGCCGCGAAAGCCTTGAATATGCCGCTGCCGACCGTGAGCCGGAAGGTCACGGAACTCGAAGCGTATCTCGGCACGAAATTGCTGCATCGTTCAACGCGCAAGCTGACCTTGACCGATGCCGGCCAAGCATACGTCGCGTCTGCCAGACGCATCATGGAAGACATCGAGGAAACCGAACGCGCCGCGGCTGGCGAGTACACCACTCCACGGGGAGAGCTGGTGCTCACCGCGCCGGTGCTGTTCGGCCATGTGTACATCTTGCCCATCGTCACGGACTTCCTGGCTGCCTATCCCGAGATCAACGTCCGGTTGGTTCTCTCGGATCGGAACCTTCATCTCTACGATGACCACGTTGACATGGCAGTGCGCATCGGCACCCTGCCGGACAGCAACATGATTGCAACGCGTGTCGGCGCCATGGATACACTCGTGTGCGCTTCGCCGGCCCTGCTGGCTGCGCACGGCAAACCAAAACACCCGAGCGACCTGGAAAAGCTTCCGTGCGTTGTCTTCGCCGGCCCTTCCACCGCAACATGGTGGTTTCGGGATCCGTCGACCAAACGTGATTTCAACGTCAACATCACTCCGCGCCTGTCCGTGACCACCGCCGAGGCAGCGGTACAGGCGGCGCTCCGTCACACCGGTTTGACGAGGGTGTACCGCTACCACTGCGATGCCGCGCTCCGCACCGGGGAGCTTGTCCACGTCCTTCCGAAGTTCGATGTCGAGTCGATTCCTGTCAGTCTCGTCCACGGAGAGCGCGGGCTGTTGCCGCTC
This sequence comes from Burkholderia seminalis, assembly GCF_001718535.1. NCBI lineage: Bacteria > Pseudomonadati > Pseudomonadota > Betaproteobacteria > Burkholderiales > Burkholderiaceae > Burkholderia > Burkholderia seminalis. The sequence continues at coordinate 56,144 of NZ_CP013400.1, forward strand.
AAGATGAGAGTCTTCCTCGACTTCGCAACCGACCGGTTGCGCTCGGCGATGTCGGAGCTGGGTAAGGCCTGACGGGCGTTCGCTCCAAGGAGTGCGCTCTTTCCAATTCCTCAATACTTTCACTGGATGGAATGTCGGTTCTCGAAAATAGCCAATTATTGTTTTGGGTGGAAGTCACTACTATCTCTCCTACCGAAGCCACGGTGGCTCGGATTAACGGAGAAATCTCATGGCCCGCCTTGCAATCCCCTCGAAAGAAGCCGCTCCCGCCAAAGCGCAACCGATCCTCGCGAACTACGAGAAAGTTCTCGGTGTGATCCCGAACTTCTTCGCCCTGATCTCGCAATCCCCCGACGCACTGAAGGCGATCGCCGACATGCACGGCGCGCTCGGCAAGAGCCTCGGTCACAAGACCCGGGAGCGCATCCACGTGATGACCGCCGAAGTGAACGGCTGCAGCTACTGCCTGTCGGCCCACACCTACCTCGGCGCCAAGCTGCAGGGGCTGACGCCGGAAGACATGGAGCTCAATCGCGACGGCCATTCGACCGATCCGAAGGCCGACGCCGCGCTGCAGTTCGCCTACAAGATCGCCATGTCGCGCGGTCACATCGAAGACGCCGATGTCGAAGCCGTACGTGCCGCGGGTTACACCGACGAGCAGATCGTCGACATCGTCGCCGAGACCGCGTTCAGCTTCATCACCAACCTCTTCAACAACACGTTCAAGACCGACATTGACGCGACGTTCCCGCCGCTTCGGACGCGGGCCCGTCAGGCCGCCTGAAGTCCGGGTGGTCCGGGCGTCCTATGAAGCGTCCGGCTGCCTGGTCCCGATGGCTGGTTGCTCCGTTCTGGCCACGCGCAATTCCCTATGCGCGCGTGGTTGGTCGGAACGCTTCTATTGATGCAATCCGCTGGATGGTCGCGCCTGGTAGCGAAGCAGCTTGGTCATCTCGGCGATGCCGACATCGCTGCAGTGAGGCATGCGGGCTACGACGACGCACCGAGCGTCGAAATCGTTGCACTCGCCGCCGTGAATGTCTTCACCCACGACCTCGACGAAGTGGCTAAAACCCACATCGACTTCCCCGTTGTGGCCGATCTGGCAGATCGACTGCATGCAGCAGAGACCCGATGAATCATGGACCATCCGCGCTGCGTTGATCCGCGTATAGCGAACGGACGAGCAAGAGTCATTTCAGATGCGACGTCTCAGTTCGCGTTTTCCAGGGTATTTGATGGCGCGATAAAGCGGGTATCAAAGCAGTGGCGACCCGGGATGAGCGGCAGGAAGGCATTCCGCTACATGGAACGTGTGCTGAAGCCGGAACTCGACAAGCACCTGATCACGTTTCCGCTGATACGCCTCGGCGAAATGACCATGTACTGCGGATTGTTCGAGCAACGTGGCGCCACTGGCGGGCTGGATTTCTTCTTCTTCGTCTGTTCGTCGGCTGTGCGGCCGGAAGACGGTCTCATGTACCGGATCGAGGTTAGCCAGCATGCAATGCAACGGATCATTCAGCGGACGGGCCGAACCGGCGAGGACGAGATCCGCACGCGCCTCTATACCGCCATGGCAAATATCTATTGGTTGCAGCCGTGGATCTACCGGGACAAATGGTTGCAGTTGGGGCTCGCGTGCGAAGAAGGCGTATTTGTTGGCGAAGTGCGAGACGACTGCTACAGCATCAAGACGTTCATCCCGGCGATCGACAACGGCAGACCGTCGCGATGGCGCGATTTGCACGCCGACCTGTGGCCCCGGATCCAGCGACGCGTTCCCCGCGACAAGACGTACGAAGCGGATCAGCGCTCGATTGGCGACTGGTACTTCTTCGCGGACGGGCTGACACGGCGTCATCCCTTTCTGCTGAGGCCTTATGTACCGGGGCACGATTATCTCGACGCGGCATGGGCGAGTCGTCCGGTTTGATTCCGGAAATATCTGAAAGGTTAGCCGGAGCGTCACATGCCGCGCATGGAAAAAGGCCGTTCAATGCGTGCGATTCGCCCGCCGATGCCCTATGTCGCCCCGGAATCACCAGACGCCATCGGAAGCTGGCGATGAGACCTACTCCGGAGCGTGATCCCTGCCTTCCTTCGAAAGTTCGAGCAACGCGGCCATGGCCCGCTTGTACGGCCCGAGATCGCCGTTTGCCGCCTGCAGGATGAGCGCTCCTTGCAGGCGAGCGACCCAGTCCTCCGCGAAATGCCGCGCCCGCGCCGGCGACATGCCACTTTCACGCGCCAGGGCTTCGATGGCGTCGATCCAGTGCGAAAACGCCAGCAACAAACCCTGTTTCGCAACCGAGCCGATGTTGGCCGTGGCGAGTTGACCGAGCACGCAGGGGGCGCGCCCACCGACGTACATCTGATCCAGCGTGGCCACGATTTTGCGAATGCGGGCTTTCAGCGTGCCGGACGAGTGCGCCGCGTTCAGGATTTCGCTGTCGATTACCGCTGTCGCGCGCTCCAACACGGCCTCGGCCATCTGCTCCTTTCCCTCGGGGAAGTGGTGATAGAGGCTCGACTTGCCGAGACCGGTTGCGCGCGACAGATCGGCGATCGACGCCCCGTCGAAGCCGCGATCCCGGAACACCGTGAACAGCCGGTCAATGATTTCGTCTTTCGATGCCTGAGCGGTGGCCATAGATCTTTTCGCTTCCCAAAAAGTACTGATCGTTCGGTACAAGCGGAAGGGTAAGTTGCCTTGCTCATTAAATCAACCTTGACGCCCATCATTTCCGGATGTACTGTACCGATCGTTCGGTACAGAAAACTCAGGCCGACGCCTCATTCCGTGATCCAGGAGATTTTCGATGTCCACACGCGTGACCTATCAAACCGCCTCCGTCGCCGATCGTCGTACCGGCTCGGCCCTCAATCTGTTCTACCGGGAAGCCGGCCAGAAGGACGCGCCCGCGGTGCTGCTGCTGCACGGTTTCCCGACTTCGAGCCATCAGTATCGCGGGCTGATCGAGCGTCTCGCCGACAAGTACCGGGTGATCGCGCCGGACCTGCCCGGTTTCGGTTTCTCCGACGCCCCGGAAGCGAAGGCGTTCGGCTACACCTTCGACCATCTCGCGGAAGTGATCGAGCGCTTTACCGACACGCTCGGCCTGACGCGCTACGCGCTGTACGTTTTCGATTACGGCGCGCCGGTGGGCTTCCGTCTGGCTGCGTCGCGCCCGGATCGCGTGTCCGCACTCGTCTCGCAGAATGGCAACGCGTACGAGGAAGGCCTGAGCGACGGCTGGAATCCGATGCGTGCATACTGGCAGAACCCGTCCGATGCGAACCGTGAGCAACTGCGCGGTTTCCTGACGGCCGGCACCACGCAGTTCCAGTACCGGCATGGCGAGGCGGATACGTCGCACATTGCGCCGGAGAGCTACACGCTCGACCAGCACTTCCTCGACCGCGCGGGTAACGACGAGATCCAGCTCGACCTGTTCGCCGACTACAAGGCGAACGTCGCGGCCTATCCGCGCTTCCACGAATACTTCCGCACGCATCGTCCGCCGACGCTGGCGGTGTGGGGCAAGAACGATCCGTTTTTCCTGCCGGCGGGAGCCGAGGCGTTCAAGCGCGATATCCCCGATGCCGAGGTGCATCTCGTCGATGGCGGTCATTTCCCGCTCGAGTCGCATCTGGACGAAGTGGCCGGCATCATTCGCGCATTCTTCGCGCGCACGCTGGACGTCGCACAAGGTCAGGCGCTGTTTGGCGGACTGGACGACGTGTCTGCGTCGGCGGAGGCCCAGCCGCTGTTCGACGCGATGCGCGGCGTATTCGGTTTCGTGCCGAATCTCGGCCACGCGCTTGCGGTCGAGCCACCGGTGCTGTCGGCTTACCTGCAGTGGCTCCATGCTCTCGGTGCGACGTCCCTCGATGCGGTGGCGCAGCAGGTCGCAATGGCGGCCGCGAGCCGCGTGAATGCCGCGGACTACGGCGTGGCCGTCCACGCGACGCTGGCCGGCAAGCTCGGTGCCGCCGCGGACGTGGTCGACGCGTTGCGTACCGGCAGCGCGCTTGCCGATCCGAAGCTCGAAGCGGTGCGCCAGTTCGCGACAGCCATCGCATCGAAGCGCACGCAGGTATCGGATAGCGACGTGAACGCGCTGAAGGCGGCGGGCTTCGACCGCCGCGCGGCGGTGGCGATTGCGATGGCCGTGGCCGGCAAGACGCTCGTCAACACGGTCGCGCACCTGTCGAAGATCGAGATCGATGCGGGTTTCCTGCCGGACCCCACTGCCTGACCTGCTGCGGCGGGGCGGCCGTAAATGGCCGCCCGGCAAGCAGCCTCGAGGATCGAGAGCATGTCGGGTAGTCAGCTCGACCGCGCGCGACGCGGCCGCGATGATCCCGGACACACGCCGGATCGTTTCGACGAGATCGCGTTGCTGGCGCATCTCGCTATCGACGGCGGGCCAGATGCGGCCCGCTGTCGGTTGACCGATCGCCGCCGCCGGCCCGACTTTTTCACGTCGGCCCGCCGGTCGCGCGTGCCTATTCGGTCTCCAGCGTCGACGCACCAGGGACGACGTGCGAGGGACCCGGTCGAAGCACGATCAACAGCGCACCTGCCGCCATCAGGCTCGATAGCATATAGAGTGCCGGCGTCGTCGAATGGATCGTATCGTGGACCCAACCGATGAAATACGGGCTGACGAAGCCGGCGATCTGCCCGAGCGAATTGATCAGTGCGACTCCGGCCGCGGGTGGGCGATTGGGCAGCGACGACGTGAATGGCCAGAACATCGCGATGCCGGTCAGCGTGCCTGCGGTCGCCAGCGTCAGGCCGACGATCGACAGGATCATGTCGCCGCCCGCGCCGCCCGTGAGCAAGAGTCCCAGAAAGCCGATCAACAACGGTACCCCCAGATGCAGACGGCGCTCCTGGCGGAAGTCGGCGGAACGGCCGACGACGACCATCGAGATACTCGCCGCAAGATAGGGCACCGCGCTTGCGAGGCCGATCTGGCCCGGCTTCGTGACGCCGAGCGCGTGAATGATCGTCGGCAGCCAGAAGTTCATCGCGTAGGCGCCCATCTGGATGCAGAAGTACACGAAGCCGAGCGACAGGACTGTTCGGTCGAACAGCACATGGCTCGTCGAGCCTGTCGGGTGTGCGGGCAGGGCACGCGTGCGCGCGTCTCTGTCGAGATCCTCGCGGACCATCTGCTTTTCGGCATCAGTCAGCCAGGACACCTGTTCGACGCGATCGCGCAGCACGAACAGCAGCAGGATGCCGAACAGGACGGTCGGCGCGCCCTGCAGCAGATAAAGCCACTGCCACGCGGACAGGCCGCCGCGACCGCCGGCGAAATAATCGAGCATCCAGCCGGACAACGGTCCGCCGACCGCGCCTGACACCGGAATCGAAACCAGAAACAGCGACAATACCCGGCCGCGATGCTTGGTCGAGAACCATTGCTCGAGATACAGCACGATGCTCGGAAAGAAGCCGGCTTCCGCCACGCCGGTCAGAAATCGCAGCGCATAGAACGATGCGGGTGTCTTCACCGACAGCAGGGCGGCCGACAGCGTGCCCCATGAAAGCATCAGGATGCACATCCAGCGGCGCGGCGACACGCGGCGCAATACCAGGCTGCTCGGCACGCCTGCACACACATATCCGACGAAGAATACGCCGGCACCGATCCCGAACGCCGTGTTGCTCATTCGGAGTTGATCGAGCATCTGCAGCTTGGCAAAGCCGACGTTGATGCGATCGAGATAGTTGCACATGTAGCAGACGAACAGGATCGGGATGATGCGTAGCGTCGCGGTTCGATACGCGCGCTCGAGCGCGGCCGGCCGATGCGTCGGCGATGATGAAAAGGCGGGGGACATGTCGAATTCTCCGTGCAGGAAGCGGGCCGGAAGTGACCGGTTGCCGCGTGCATTCAGTGGCGTAGCGACGGAATCGCGTCGAGGATCTGCGGCGGGTACGCCGGACGGTCCGGCATCGCGTCTTGCGGCGGGTGGCGAAGCAGCAGCGACACCGCGTTTGCAGCCGCGCGCGCCTCGAGGTCGACCTCGAGGCCGGCCGGCAGGTCCATGTGCACCGGCAGGCCGATCTCGTACAGCACGGCCGGGCCGTCCCCCACGCGGGCACGGGTGAGCAGACCGGGAAAGCCGGTCAGTGCGCTCGCGTGCGCGGCCAGCAGCGGCGCGAGGTCGCCGCCTGCGAGGACCGTATCGAACCCGTCCGGCTCGACGATGAACCGCTCGATCGCCTGCTCGACCAGCAGATGCTCGAGCTGAACGTCCGGGTACTGCAACGCGGTCTCGGACACGATGTCGCGCCACATCCCCATCACGTCCAGGCGATCCGACCGGTCGACCGAGGTCAGGCGTCGTGAGCGAGCGCCGGCCAGCCTGAAGGCCCGGTGCGCGAGGCGACGGATGTCGCTCTCCGTATAGCGCTGCGTATACCAGCCCACGAGCTCGCGTTCGCCCGCGACGACGCCGCTCGTATGCGTGTTCTTCGTGCCGCGCGACGCATCGCCCAGAATCAGGCAATCCGTTGCGCGTGCATGCCGCGTGGACACGGGAGAAAACCGCTTTAGCTCCGCCGGGATGGAGATCGCATGAAGTTCGGTATGCAGCCCGGCTACCTTGGCGAATGCGGCGACGGCCGTCGCATGTCTCGCGCCGGGTGTGGCAAGCACGATGTCCGATTCGAAACAGGCCGAATACGCGCCGTCATCGGGCGTGCCCGCGTCGACGCACGTGTAGTCGAGCGCGCCGTTGCGCGACTTGAGATCGTCGAGCAGCGCGATCACGTGACGGACGAGCGGGGCGGCGCGATTCGCGCCGGGAATGATCAGGATATGCATGATGAGAGACCTGTGCCGTTGGCGGCATGCGTGACGATTGCTGCGTCACGCATGACGAAAGACCGAGGGGACTGGCGTGGGACGAAGGAGCGGCAGGGACGCCGATCGCCGGATAGGCGAGGGCGTGCTGCGTCACGCGCGCGGTACGCGCGTGACGAACCACTCCGGCCTTGGCGATGCAAGGCAGGGTGCGACCGCGACGGCAGTCGATTGGAAAATCAGGCGAGGGCGGCCGATTCCCGGACGAGGCCGGGCTGTTCCGCGAAGTAGTGGTCGAAGCGGTGCATGCTCGCGTCGTCGCGGAAGCTGTAGGTCTTCAGAAGCCAGCGCTTGAGCGCGTCTTCGTGATCGTTGACCTCGATCAGTTCGCGGTTGTGGAGCGCATCCTGATTCGCGAACGAGAACAAGTCGCCGGTGCGGATCTGCACGCGTTCCTTGTTGGCTTTCACGATCGCGTTTTTCAGCGACAGCAGTGCGTCGATTGCGCCGAGCGGCGCGCCCGGGGCGTAGGTGGTACGCGTGTCGTAATAACGGAAGCTGTGCGCGTTCTCGAGGATCACATGCCGGTCCGACACCGTCTGATTCAGGTTCGAATCACGGGAGTATTCGTCGTACGGCGTGATGAAGTGCGGTTCGCGCAACAAGGCCTGATGCGCCTCGCTGATGTGATCGAGCAGCGCGCGGCCGTCGAGGAAGCCCGTGTAGATGCGATTGGCGTCGTTGCAACGCATGCCGAGCAGGCTGAGGTAGTCGGCCCGCACCGGGTGAGCCGTGCGGTCGTTGTGGAAGAACAGTTCGCCGTCCGTTTTCTGCGTCTGGGTCTGGCTATATTTCTTGTGGGCGTAGACGTCGTGGAAGAAGTCGCCGTTGTTGCGGGTCTGGTACGCGAGCAGCGGGGTCCGCGTCAGTTGGGCGAACAACTCGAGCAGCGCCTCGCCCACGTAGGATTTCTTCTTCGCGTACTTGTCCTGGACCGGATCATTCTGATCGAAGACCGGAATCGTGTCGTCGAGCGGGACATTGCGCAGCAGATGCGCGTAGCGCTTCTGGCCGGTTCGTTCGTTGCGGATGGTTTCGCAGACGTTCAGAAAGAAGACCGGAATGCTGCCGTTCTCGACCAAGGCGCCGATACCGCGATGAAACCCCGAGTAATCCTGGTAGGGGCTTTTATCGATTTTTCGTAGCGCGGTCGATAGGTCGCTTTTTTCTTGGTCGGAAAATTCAAACGTCGACTTCATAATATCCTCGATAAGGTAAGAAACTTCAACGCGAATTTCCAGCCCGGCCGGGCGGGAACACTACATCGCGCCCGGCATGAGGGTTCATGACGGGCACCGAATTCTTTGTTTCCGTATTCGAGAATTTCTGGTCGCAGGCGAGCCGGTTCCTTGCCAACGGAACGTTCTCCTGGCGACAGGCGTGCAAAAGCAGTCTGTTTTTAAACAAACATTGAATATTTAAATTTGATAATTTAAGGACTGCTTTTTAATGGAATCGTAAAGTTTCGATCCGTTTGACGGTCTTCATCTGGTTTATCTCTCAGGTTCCATTGTGGGTGGTTGGTGCGCAACGACGTGGCGCGCTTTATTGGAGTTCAGACTATCACCGGATTGCTGGAGACGTTACTCGAACATTTGTGGGCGTTGAATTGTTTCCAATGGGAAACTCTTGAACCGAATCGGCGCGACGAAAAGTCGTACGCATGCCTGATCGACGAGCGACCCGGACGGGCGAATGCGAGGAAGGGGGGGATTGAGGCGGGGCTGCGAGACAGGGAAGCGCGAGGCAGCGCGGCGCCAATCGACGCGCGACGGGCGTCGATTGGCCGGCGCGTGACTAGTTACCGAGCGCGCGCATTTCCGTCGCGAAGAAGCGGGTGAGATCCTGAACGAACATCCGGACACGAGGCGACAGGAAATTGTCTTCGCGATACAGCACGTAGGCCGTGCGCACTTCGGACGCCCAGTTCGGCAGCAGCTGAACCAGCTCGTTGCTGGCGATGGCGTCCCGCACGACGTAGCGCGGCAGGTAGGCGACGCCGACGCCGGCGACGGCCGCGTTCAGCAGCGCGACGCTGTTGTTCGAGCGCAGGATGCAGCGCACGCGCGTCTCGAGCTGGCGCTTGCCCTGCCGCAACTGCAGCGCGGTCGTGTGCGCGGGGCCGCGAAACAGCAGGAACGGGTGTCGAGCGAGATCTTCCGGGCGCGTGACCGGCGGGTGTGCGGCGATGTAGTCCGGTGACGCATAGATGCCCCAATGGATGTCGGTCAACGCGTGCGTGTTGGTACCCGGCTGCTCCGGGTTGTCGCGGCTGATCACGATCGCGACGTCGATGTTCTGCTCGCCGAGGTCGACCATCCGGTCGGTCAGCTCGAGGTCGACCTGGACGTGGATGTTGTTCGAGATAAAACGGCACAGCGTCGGCACGATCGCGTGATTGCCGAAGGTCATCGGCGCGACGACGCGGAGATTGCCGATCGGCTCTTCGTGATACTGGCGCACGAACGCGTCGGCGCCGCGCACTTCCGCGAGCAATCGCGAACAGTACGCGTAATAGGTGCGCCCGACCTCCGTGACTTCGATACGCCGGGTCGTACGTTTCAGCAGCGTGACCCCGAGCCCGGTTTCCAGCCGGCTGATCTCCTTGCTGACGGCCGACTTGGACAGGCCGAGCACTTTCGCCGCCTCCGTGTAGCTCAACGTGTCGACGATCTTCGCGAAGATCGCCATCGAATTCAGTTGATCGAGCTGATTCACTTCGTTTCTCCATGGAAACAAACGCTCGAAATATAAACGATTTGTTTTCGACTGTATGCGTGCCGTGTTACTTTTTTTTGCATACGACGGCGATGCATTCATCGAGGCCGCGCCGATATCCCAATGCCAGAAAAAGGGTGAGCATGAACCACGGACAAACATTGAGCCAGAAGGTATTGGCGAAGGCGAGCGGTCGGACGCATATCACGCCCGGAGAGGTGATCTGGGCCAAGGTGGACATCCTGATGTCGCACGACCCGTGTTCGCCGGGCGTGATCAGCATCTTCAAGAAGGAGTTCGGCGCCGACGCGCGCGTATGGGATCCGGCGCGCTTCGTGATGATCCCGGATCACTTCATCTATACGGCCGACGTGCTTGCCAACCAGAACGTTCGCGTGATGCGGGAGTTCGCGCGCGAGCAGCAGATCAAGCATTTCTATGACGTCGGGACGCCGAAGTATCGCGGCGTCTGCCATATCGGCCTCGCGGAAGGCGGCCACAACCGGCCGGGCGAAGTGTTGCTCGGCACCGATTCGCACACGGTCACGTCGGGTGCGTTCGGCACCTTCGCGGTCGGCCTCGGGATCACGGACGCCGCATTCGCGCTCGGCACGGGCGAGATTCCGTTGAAGGTACCCGACACGATCCGCGTCAACTTTCACGGCGAACTGCCGCGCCATGTCCTTGCGAAAGACCTGATTCTCGCCGTGCTCGGCGAACTGACGATCGACGGGGCGACGTATCAGGCGATCGAGTTCGGCGGTGAAGTCACCGATGCGCTGTCGGTCGAAGAGCGGATGACACTCTGCAACATGGTCGTGGAATGCGGTGCGAAGAACGGGATCATGGTGCCGAATCAGGCAACGCTCGACTATCTCGCCGCGCGTAACGACATCCCGTTCGAGGTCATCACGCCCGACGCGAATGCACGGTATGCGCGCGTACTCGACATCGACGTATCGAAGCTGCAGCCCCTCGTCGCGAAACCGCATTCGCCGGACAACGTCGACAGCGTCGACAACGTCGGCGATATCCGGATCGAGCAGGCGTACATCGGTTCGTGCACGGGCGGCAAGCTCGAGGATTTCGTCGCCGCAGCGAAGGTGCTGAAAGGACGCAAGGTCGCCGTGCCGACTTTTGCCGTGCCGGCGACGAAGGAAGTCTTCCATGGCATCGTGACGACCCAGATCGGCGACACGTCGATCTACTCGATCCTGACCGATTCGGGCGTCACGCTTTCATCCGAGCCGAGTTGCGCGGCGTGCTGCGGCGGCCCGGCCGACACGTTCGGCCGCGTCAACGAACCGCTGTCGGTGGCGTCCACCACCAACCGGAACTTCGTCGGCCGCATGGGCAACAAGCGCGCCAACATCTACCTCGGTTCCCCCTATACGGTGGCCGCGGCCGCGGTGGCCGGCCGGCTCGTCAATCCCAACGCATTTTTGTGAGACCCGACAGATGACCGAAAAAACGATTCGGGGCATGGCCTACGTGCTCGGCGACAACATCGATACCGACCAGATCCTGACGGCCGAGTATCTGAAGATCAATCCGTCTAGCGCGGAAGGGTACGCTCAACTCGCGTCGCTCGCGATGTGCGGGCTGCCGGAAGGTTCGATCCCGTTCATCGATCCGGCGCTTGGCAAGTCGCCGTACAGCATCGTCGTCGCCGGGCAGAACTTCGGCTGCGGCTCGTCGCGCGAGCATGCGGTGGTCACGCTCGGCGCGGCCGGTGTCAGGGCCGTGATCGCGCAGTCGTACGCACGGATCTTCTTCCGCAATTGCGTATCGACGGGGCAATTGCTGCCGGTCGCGTCGAAAGAACGGCTGTGCGAGCGGATCAGGACCGGCGACATCATCGAGATCTCGGTCGGCGATCAGGTCGTCCGGATCGACGACGGCCAGCCGGGTGCGCCGATCGAGCCGGTCGGCGAGCTCGCCAACATCGTCGATGCGGGCGGATTGTTCGCCTACGCGCGCCTGGTGGGCAAGATTCCGGCGCGCGTGCCGGAAACCGCCTGATCCATCCGTCCGGGCCGTCGGCCCGGCGGATCGCCGGCCGTCTGTCGATGCATCCGCACGACAGACGGCCGTTTTCGTTTGACGGTTCGGGTTTCGGTTTGTATGCGTGCGCTCGAACAGGCGTGATGCGTGTGGTGGGGGCCACCCGGCCACGCCGCGGACGGGGTCAACGAATGGACGTCGCGGACGGCAACGACGTCGTGAGCAGCGCGTTGACGTTCGCGAGTTCGGCGTCGGTCAACTGTCCGGCGGCACGGGAGAGTTCGAGCCAGTGCAGCATGTAGTCGTAGCGGGCGCGGCTGAATGCGGTGCGCGACCGATACTGCTTGTCCTCGGCGATGAGCACGTCGGTGCTGGTGCGATCGCCGATCTCGTAGGCAGTCTTCGCGGATCGGGTCGAGGTCCGGGTCGAGACGACCGCCGAGCGCAGCGCCGCGATCATGTCTCTCCCGTTGAGCAACGACAGATACGTCTGCCGTGCATTGAGGACCGCGTTTTCGCGTGCATCGAGCAACGCGTTGCCGGCGCGGCTTTCGAGCGCAAGCGTTTCGCGTTTGCGACTCTGCACGTAGCCGCCGGTGAAGATCGGGATCGTGATCTGCACGCCGATCACCGATGAGTTGCCGGCGCCGCCCGCGACACCGATGCCGTTCTGGCTGGGCAGCGTCGCCGAGTACATGTATCGCGAGTTGCCCTGGCTGCTGTGGTTGAAGGTGGCGATCAGATCGACTGTCGGCAGGTCGGCGGACTGCGCGCGGCGGGTTTCGCGGCTGGCCATCTCGCTGTCGATCTCGCAAGTCGCGACGTCGAGGTTGCGTTGCCGCGCAAGCGTGGTCCACTGGTCGAGATCGGCCGCGGCGAGCGGCGATACCGACGCATCGTCGGGCAATGCGGCCAGCGAACCGACCGGATGGCCGACGAGCTTGTTCAGGCGTTCGGTGCGGATCTGATAGTCGTTCAGCGCACCGGCTCGCTCGGCCCGCGCGAGGTCAAGCGCGGCACGCGCCTGATCGAGATCCACGACGGTCTGCGTGCCCGCGTCGAAGGCGGCCTGGGCGATCTTGAGCTGCTCATCGAGTGCCGCCTCGTGCGCGCGCGAAAACGCGAGCTGATCCTGCGCTTGCAGCACGTCGAAGTACGCGCGCGCGACGTCGATCATCAGGGCTTGCCTGGCCTTCTCGAACACGATCTCGCTGCGCGCGACCTTCAGCTTGCCGATCTCGTAACCCTGCCAGTCGCCCCAGTGGAACACCGGTACGACGAGCGATGCGCCATAGCCATTGGTCGTGTATTCCTGGCGAGGCAGGTCGGACACGCTCGCCCAGGTCGATCCGACGCCGAGCGCCGCCTGCAGGCGCGGCAACAGCGCCGCGCGTGCCTGCGGCAACGCCTCGACGCCCGCCGCTCGCTGAGCGCGCGCGGCGGCGTAACCAGGATCGCTCGCCTGCGCGTCCTGCCACGCGCTCATCAGGTCGGTCGCATACGCGGCTTGCGCGCACGCGCCCAGCACGAGCAGCGCGCAGGCTTTCAGGGATGTCGAGAGTCGTCCGGTCATGCGATGAGGCCTCCTGAGCGTCGACCGTTCGAGGGCCGTTTGCTCCGGACTCTAACGCAGAACGGACAGCCTGCAGCGCCTGCCGAGCGTTGACTCCCTGGCGAAATGATTGTCCTCTGGGAGAAACAATCGACGTACTGTCGATCCAATTGTTCGAAGGAAAACGGGTGCGTGCTATCTTGGCCCTGCATCGAAAGCCGGGCCCGTCGCGTCGCGTTGGCCTGATGCCGCCGGCGGAATCCGAATCCGTACGCAACCGTTAGAACAGGACAGAAAAATGACAACGTTCAGCCTTACTTCGCCGGAATTCGCCGAGCAGGGCAAGCTCGCCAAGGCACACGAGTACAACGATTTCGGCGGTGACGGCGACAACCGATCGCCGGCCTTGCGCTGGATTGGCGTGCCCGCCGGCACGCGGAGTCTCGCGATCACGCTGTACGATCCGGACGCGCCGACGGGCAGCGGGTTCTGGCATTGGGTTGCGTTCGACATTCCTCCGGACACCGAAGGATTGTCCGCCAACAGCGGCGCGAAGGATGGCCGCCTGCTGCCGGCCGGCGCGATCCAGAGCACGAACGACTATGGCGTTCAAGGCTTCGGCGGCGCATGCCCGCCGCCGGGCGCGGAACCGCATCGATACGTGTTCACCCTGCACGCGTTGTCCGTCGAAAAGCTGGGTATCGACGGGACCACGCCGAACGCGGTCGCCCGGTTCCTGATTCACGCGAACACGATCGACAGCGCGTCGACGACCGCCTACTACGGACGTTGAGCGCCCGGGCCTCGATCGCACGGAATCCAACCAGAGAAAAAGGGGAAGCACGATGCGTCGCGAATCGTGGGTAGCGCTCCACGTCGATTCGGCCCGGGCGGCGTGGAAGCGTGCGTTGCCCGTGGTCGCCATCATCGTCGCGATCCTGGCGGTAGGCTGGTGGTGGCTGAAGCGGCCAGCCAGCAAGCAGGCGTTCATCAATGCCACCGTCATCGTCGTGCGCGCACCGATTGCGGGGACGTTGTCGTTCGTCCCCGGTGTCGAGGTCGGCAATTTGGCGAAAGCGTCGCAGCCGGTCGCGACGATTGCCGGCGACCTGTCGAACCCGCGTGCATCGGAGTTGCGGGTACTCGAGCAACAACTGAAGGTGCAGAGCAGCGATCTCGCGCAACGCGAGCGCAGCCTCGCCTTGCGGATCGCGGATCGGCAACAGCAGCAGGATCAGTACCGCAGCGAAAGCCGCAGTCAGCAGACGCTGCAGGCACGCTACGCGGGCGCGCAGATCGCGCAGGCGCATGCGGAGCTTTCTCGCCTCGATGCAATGTCGGCGTTGTCGGAAGCCGACATGCGCCGCGCCACCGCGTTGTTCGAGAAAGGCTACCTGAGTCGCGCCGGATACGACCGCAGCATCGCGAATGCGCGGGTGAGCGTCGCGCAGGTGCAGGCGCAGCGCGCACAGGTCAGCCAGAGCGAGGCCACGTACGCCGCGGCACGCGTCGGCCTGCAACTCGACGGACCGCGCGCTCTGAGCGAGCCCGAACAGCGCAACCGGCAACTGGAACTGGAACTCGTCGATCTGCGTCAGCAGTTGCAGGAAACGAAGGCACTCGGCGCGTCGACGAACGAGGAGCTGGCCCGCGTCAGCGCCGAATACGCGCGTCAGCGCATGGCAACGCTCGTCGCGGACCGGCCGAGCGTCGTCTGGTCGCTCGATGCGCAGAGCGGCGAAGCGCTGACCGCGGGGGCGCCGATCATGCAACTGATCGACTGCAACGACGTGTGGGTCGATGCGTTTTTCGACGAATCGGACGTGCGCGACCTGAAGGTCGGCGCGCCGGTCAAGGTGTCGCTGTCGCACGATGCGCGACATTGGACGGGGGTGATCGAGACGGTCCGGTCAGGCTCCGGCCGCGTGACGGTTGGCCAGTACGTCGCGGCACCGCCGCCCGAAATCGCTCGCCGGCAACTGCCGGTCAAGGTGGTCACGGTGCGTGTGCGGGTCGACTGGAAGCGGGCGTTGCAGCCGAGCCAGTACTGCCTGGCCGGCCGCAGCGTCGAGGTGAGCATCTGACGCGCATGGCGCGGCGACGGCGAGTCGCCGCGCTGCCCACGACTTCAACCAGAGGAGACTGGATTCATGTTACCCAACGCACATGCCGCGCAGGTCTTGAAAAACGGTGGCGTATTGATGGTGCCCACCGACACGAACTATGCGTTCGCGGCGGATCCGTGGAACGAGCGCGCCTGCGCGCGTCTGTACGAGATCAAGAAGCGCGACGTCAAGAAGCCGCTGACGCTTTTCGTGTCCGACCCGCAGGAGCTGTGGGCATATGCGAGTCTCGAAGCGGAGCAGGCCGATACGGTGCGCACGCTGATGGAACGGTTCTGGCCGGGGCCGCTGAATTTCGTGTTGCCGAAGTCGGCACGCGCGCCGGATCACCGCTACCTGAAGGAGGATTCCATCTCGGTCGTCTGCAACCGGAATCCGGTGCTGAATGAACTGATCGGAACGTTCGGACGGCCGCTCGCGATGACCTCCGCGAATCTCTCGGGCGTCGAGCACGATTGCCTGATCGACTACGATCTCGCCACGCGGACCTTTCCCGATGCGGTCGACTTCATTGTCCCGCCGGCGCCCGGCAAGCCGACGACGACGAAATCGAGCACGATCGTATCGCTGCTCGACGGTACGCTGAAAGTCCTGCGCCAGGGCGACATCGTGATCGCCTAGCGATTGCGCGCGACGATGAGCGATCCGGTCCCGACTCCGCCGCCCGGCCTCCGCGACATCCGGTTGTTCGTGCTGTACCGGGTCGTCTCGCGGTTGTACTTCCATTTGCCGGTGCTGTTCCTCCACCTTTACCTAGTGGAACTCGGGTTGTATCGCGTGATTGCACTGCTGGCCATTTACGGGCTGGTGACGACCGTCACGTCGGGGCTCGGCGGAAAGCTGCTCGGCGTGATGTCGGAAAAAAAAGTCGTGGCGGCCGGCGAAACCATGAAGGCAGGCGGAATCGTGCTGTTGCTCGCCGGCACGCGGCTCGCGGATGTCGACATGAACCTGCTGGTGCTGGCGCAGATCGTCGGCGGCACCGGATTCAGCGTCGCGTTGTCGACGGATTCAAGCCTGCTGCGCACGCTGGCGGGCGCGGCAGGCGACGCGACGCTGTTCATGCGCACGCAGACGCGCTCGCAAAGCCAGATGTTCATCGCGACGCTGGTGGCCGGATCGACCGGCAGCATCCTGTTCGACTATCAGCCGTTCTGGCCGTTCTATGCGTCACTCGCGGCAAGCATCGCGTCGACGCTGCTGGTGCTGATGATTCGCGAGCCGCGGGCCGAGCCGCGGCCGGCAACGGAAGCGGCGACCGAGGCGGCCGTGCTCGACCCGAGGCAGCGTTTCTGGATGGGCTTTTACTCGTTGTCGCGCGCGTTCACCCTCGCTCCGTTCGTCGGTTTCCTGCCGTTCTATTTCATCATGGTCGATGTCGATCCGCTTCTGTTCGGCGCCGTGCTCGGCCTGTTTACGCTGTCTGCGTTCGCGACTTCACTGGCCGTGAACGGATTCATTGCACGCTTCGGCGTGAAAGCGCTGATGATCGCGACGCTCGCCTGCATGTTCAGCTCCATGCTCGTGCTCGGGTGCAGCGACGTGCTGGCCTACCACGGCATCGACTATTTCGTGTCGGGGCTGGTCGGCATCAGCCTGCTCGGTCTCGGCTCGGGCGGCGTGCGGCCGGCGACGATGGCGAATCTCGACCTGTCGGCGCTCGACCCGCTTGCGCGGGTCGCGATGTTTGCGCGCATGGAACGCAACTTCGGGGTGGCCAACGGGATATTGCTCGCGATCGGTGCCTATCTGCTCGCCGATGCCGGCTTTCAGGCACTGATGCTGTGGTTGAGCGGCCTGTACCTGCTTGCGCTGGGCGCGCTGTTTCATGCGAACCGGGCGGTCGACACCGGCGAGGCCACACCGTGAGTCATGCGCGCGTGCCCGTCAGGGGCGATATCGACCGGCGGGCGCACCGCATGCGAACGGCGCTTGCCGCGTGCATGCGGTGGCTTGGTGCGATGTCGATCGCGGCGACCGGCTGTCTGACGCTGACGGGCTGTGCCGACACGCCGGCCGATTCGACGGCGACGTATCGCAGCGATGCGCGCACGCTGGAGGTCGCGTCGATCGGCAGTTTCCATATCGGCGGACATGCGGCAGAGCTGTCCGGCCTGCCGTCGCGCAGCATCGTATTCTCGCCCGGGGCGCCGCCGACCGTCGTCGACCCGAACGGCACGTTCGAAGTCGGCCAGATGTATGTGCAGTACGTGAAGCTCGCCCATCCGCGCAAGGCGTTGCCCGTGTTGTTGTGGCACGGCGGCGGCCTGACCGGCGTGAACTGGGAGACGACGCCGGACGGGCGCGACGGCTGGCAGATGGCCTTCCTGCGCGCGGGCTACGACGTGTATGTCAGCGATGCCGTGGAGCGCGGGCGGGCGTCGTGGGCGCGTTACCCGGATCTCTATCCGGACGAGCCGTTCTTCCGGTCGAAGCGGGAAGCATGGCTGCTCTTCAGGATCGGGCCGTCCTATTCGGATACGCCGGCGTCGCGCGCGGCCTACCCGGAGTCGCAGTTTCCGGTCGACGCTTTCGATGCGTTCAGCAAGCAGTTCGTCCCGCGCTGGGCCACCAACGACGCATTGATCCAGGCCGCCTACGACGCGCTCGTGCAGCGCGTATGCCCGTGCGTCGTCATCGCGCACAGCCAGGCCGCGAATTTTGCGTTCGTGGCCGCATTGCACGCACCCGACAAGATCCGCGCCATCGTCGCGCTCGAGCCGACCGGTATGCCCGACACGAAACAGGCCGACCTGCACGCAATCGCCGCGATCCCGCAATTGTTCGTATGGGGTGACAACCTGGACGGATCGGCGTTCTGGCGTGGTTTGACCCGCGTGTCGTTGCGCTACGAGCGGGCGCTGGCGGAGCAGGGCGGGCGATTGGAAACGCTGTCGCTGCCCGCGCACGGTATCCATGGCAACTCCCACATGCTGATGCTGGACCGCAATTCCGACCGGATCGCCGCGATGGTGCAGGCATGGCTTGCCGTACGCCTGCCCCACGCCGACCCGTAAGCGACCGCCGCCGACAGCGTGGACCGTCCGGCGCCACCGATGACCGAATGCAACCGAGGAGCACTTATGGAAGATACGTTTCGACTGACGGGGAAGGTGTTGTACCTGACTCGCGATCCGGACACGATCGATGCGCAGTTCGCGGGGCGCGCGCTGACGCGGCAGGAGGCCGGTGCGTTGCGCGATGACGTGTCGACCGACGAGATCACGCCGGTCACCGTCATGCTGACCTACGACGAGCGGCTCGGCGAGTTTCCGTACGTCGGCTTCAAGGCGGGCGGCCGCTTACCGATCGGGAATCACGCGGTGCGTGACGGCGGCTTCCAGGTGACCGTGGCCGGCAAGCGATACGGCAAGGGCTCGTCGCGCGAATCGGCACCGCTGGCCGAACTGTCGGCCGGCATCCGCCTGATCGTCGCGGAAAGCTTCGAGCGGATCTACCAGCAGAACTGCGACAACATCGGCATCCTCACCACGACCGATTTCTCCGTGCTGGACCGCCTGCTCGCGGGTGAAGCGATCCCGATCGACGTGTTCCTGCAGGGCCGGGATGCGCTCACGCAACGGATTATCCGCAGCGGCGGGCTGCTCGCCTACAGCAAGACCGTCCGATGGCCGAACGCGGACGAGCGCACCGTGCCGGCCGACGGGGGCGCGGGCGCGGCGCACGGGCCGCGTACGCTCGTCGAGAAGATTCTCGCACGCCACCTTCATCCGGAAATGCAGGGGGCATCGCGAGGAGACGGCGTTTTCGTCGCCGCGGACTGGCGCTTCAGCCACGACTACTTCACCGGCATGTGTGCGTATCTGATGCACCGAGCGTTCGGCAAACCGGCGCAACTGCACGATCCGGACCGCATCATCGCGTTCCACGATCATCTCGCACTTGCGCGGCAGAGCATTCCGCACGTGAGAGACGGGCTGCTGCCCGGGATCGCGAATCTCGTCGCCGGGCACAGCGAATTCGCACGCGATTACCCGGTGCGCGCACACGGTGCGTTGCCGGACGCGCCCGGCTCGGAAGGCATTTGCCATTCGATGATGGCGGAGCAGTACGCGTTGCCGGGGCAGATCGTCGCGGGCACCGATTCGCATACGCCGCACGCCGGTGCGTTGGGTAGCCTGGCATTCGGCGCCGGCGCCACCGAGATCGCCAACAGTTGGGTCACGGGTTATGTTCGCTGCCGGATTCCGGAAACGTTGCGGATCGAGGTTGACGGCGCGCTGCGTCCCGGCGTGACGGCGAAAGACATCGTGCTCTATCTGCTGCAGATGGACGAGATCCGCTCCGGCGGCGCGATTGGCCTGGTATTTGAATACGGCGGTTCAGCCGTGCGCGCGTTGCCGGTCGACGAGCGCGCGACGCTGACGAACATGGTCGCCGAACTGGGCGGGTTCACGGGGATCGTCGAACCCGATGCACGGACCGTTGCGTTCCTGAAAGAACGTCGCGGCGTGGACTTCGTGCTCGAGCCGTGGATGAGAAGCGACCCCGATGCCGTCTACCGCGACGTGATCCACATCGATGCGCGCGAGATCGAGCCGATGCTGGCGCGGCCGGGCGACCCGAGCAACGGTGTCGCGGTGAGCGGGCTGGCCGATAACGTCGCGATCGACGTGGCTTACGGCGGATCGTGCACGGCCGGCAAGCAGGCGGACTTCGACTTTTATCACGAAGTGCTGCGGTGGGGCGTCGATCGCGGCATGCGCGTGGCACCGACGACACGCTTGTTCCTGCAGTTCGGCACGATGCACGTGCGCGAATACTGCGCGGAACGCGGCTATCTTCCCACGTTCGAGCAGGCCGGCGTGACGCTCGTGATGCCGGGCTGCGGTGCGTGCGCGAACTGCGGGCCGGGTCAATCGGCCACCAAGGACGATGTGACGATCAGTGCGATCAACCGCAATTTTCCGGGGCGCTCCGGCCCCGGGGACGTATGGCTGGCCAGTCCGTACACGGTTGCCGCGAGCGCGCTGGCCGGCCGTATCGTGACGTTCGAAGCGCTGCGCGCGCTGCACGCCGCGTGAGCAAAGCGGCTTCTTCGCGGCGAAGCGTGCGGTTTCGACGGGGGCATTGAGCGCCGGCATCAAGTCGACCGTGGATCGCGCGATGGTGTGGGTACGGCCGGGCGCGTGTATGCCGGTATGCCAGGCGGCCGCGCAGCGCCGCCATGAAATGGTGGAGATCCATGGGAGGCGTTGCGTTGCGAGTGAGGTGGGGATTAGACGCAACCGGCACTCGATCGGGGTTACCGCCCGCCATGTCGTCGTGAGGCGGCAAACATACGCGCGTGAGGATTTGCTGTCGCGATACCGAACCGGCGGGCGGCGCGCGCACCGCATCGCGATTCGAACGCATGATTGACAGGCCGCACGAGGTTGACTAGATTCATCCCATGAACGCACGTTTCGTCACGACCACCACGACCACCACCACGACCGCCAACGGCGGGCCGGGGGGAGGTTGCACGTCGTAGATTCATGCGTCACATCATCCCCAGGAGCCCCGCCGGCAACGGACGGGGCTTTTTTCATGCTCCGTTCGACCGGCACCCCAGTCAACGGAGAACGTGATGGACGATTTCGATCATCGAGTGCTTGGCAGCAGACTCGATCTGTTTCACCAGCAGGATGAAAGTCCGGGCGCCATCTTCTGGCATCCGCGCGGCATGGTCCTTTACCGGACCGTCGAGGAATACATCCGCGCCAGGATGCGGCAAGCCGGCTTCGCCGAAGTCAGGACACCGCAGATCGTGTCGCGCGGCCTGTGGGAGCAGAGCGGCCACTGGGAGAAGTTCGGGAAGAACATGTTCTCGCTCGAGAGCGACAGCCACCCATACTGCCTCAAGCCGATGAGCTGCCCGTGCCATGTGCAGCTCTTCAGGAAGGGCGTTCGTTCGTATCGCGACCTGCCGGTCCGCTACGCGGAATTCGGCGCGGTGCACCGCGCCGAGCCGTCGGGCGCGCTGCACGGGCTGATGCGCGCCCGCGCCTTCACGCAGGACGATGCGCATGTGCTGTGCCTGCCCGATCAGGTCGAGGTCGAAGTCGCGCGATTCTGCGTGCTGCTGAAGACGATCTACGCGGACTTCGGGTTCGACGGGTTCGACGTCGCGCTGTCGACGAGGCCGGCGGTTCGCGCGGGCGACGATGCGGTCTGGGATCGGGCGGAAGCGATGCTGGCGTCCGCCGCCCGAGCGGCCGGCCTGGATTTCGCGATGCTGCCCGGGGAAGGCGCGTTCTACGGCCCCAAACTCGAGTTTCATCTGCTCGACCGTCAGGGGCGGAAGTGGCAGTGCGGGACGATCCAGCTCGACTTCGTGTTGCCGGAGCGGCTTGGCGCCACCTATGTCGCGGAGGACGGCGTGCGCGCGACGCCCGTCATGCTGCATCACGCGGTGCTCGGCAGCCTCGAGCGGTTCATCGGCATCCTGCTCGAGCATTACGAGGGATGGTTGCCGACGTGGCTGGCCCCCGACCAGATCGTCGTCGCGAACATCGGGCAGGACGAACGCGCATTTGCGGACAACACGGCGTTCGCGTTCGAGGACATCGGCTGCCGGGTGCTGCGGGATTTCCGTGCCGAGCGCTTGCCGCGCAAGATCTTCGACGCGCGGGAACTCGCCGCGCCGATCGTCGCGGTGGCCGGGCGGAAGGAAGCGCTGGCCGGCGAGGTGTCGCTGCGGATGAGGAACGGGGAGCAGCACGTGCTGTCGATCGACGCTGCGCTTGCGTACCTGAAGCAGCATGTGCGTGCACCCTCCGCGACGCGTGTGTTTCGCTCGCCGGTTTGACCCGTCGGCAGGCCCGTCCATGTGAAGAACGCGTTGGATGGGCGGGCCGATCGCCGTCGTGGTGAGCGGCTCGTGTATCGATGCGGGTGCCGGCGACGGCGCCGTGCTACCCGCGTGCGATGACCCGCGCCTTCACGCACTTGAGCCACAGCCGGGCGGCCCCGACACCGCCCGCGACCGGAATCCGCGGCAGCAGGAACGGATCGTCGGCCGCGCCGGCACATCCGCGCCGGGTCGTCGTCGCATTGTCGTATCCGGCGTCCGCGACCTGGTCGCGTACCCGCGCATCCAGGTCGCCGTACGGGTAGCAGAACGATTCGACGCGCTGGCCGCTCAATGCCTCGAGGCGCCGCTTCGACTCGCTTACCTGATGATCCGACTCGAACCCGGGCACCTGCGACAGCGCGACGTGATCGAGCGTATGCGAGCCGACTTCATGGCCATGGTCGCGCCACATGAGCATGTCCTCGCATGTCATCAGCGGTGAGCGCGCGGTGTCGTCAGCCGCATCCCAGTCGTTCTGGCCGCCGAAGCGGCCGGCGACGAAATAGCAGGTCGCGGTGAACCCGAGCGCGTCGAGCACCGGCATCGCATGGGTCAGTACGTTGCGAAAACCGTCGTCGAACGAAATGCCGAAGACCTTGCCGCTGCGCTCGCCGCGCAGATACGGCCGCAGTTCACGCACGCTCAGCCCACGGTAGCCGAGCCGCTTGAACAGCGTCATCTGGCGGCGGAACGCGTCCGGTGCGACGCTCAGGCCGCGTAGCCGGTCGGCCGGCGGCGGCAACGGGCGTATCTGGTGATACATCAGGATCGGATGGCGCGTGGCGGAAAGAAACATCGGCAGCCCGGGAAAAACGCGGCGTTATGCGGCCTTGCGGAAGATCCGCAGGGTCTTGAAGTCGCCGATCTCGACGAAATCGGCGTTTGCCGCCCACTGCGCGATGATCGGCTCGGCCTTGCGGTATGCCGACGAGCCCTTGTAGAACAACAGGTGACCATTGGGCGCGGTATGGCGTGCGAACAGGTCGAGCACCTCTTCGTCCGTTTTCGCGCCATAACGGCTGTTCGACTCGTCGCGGAATTCGCACAGATGGAACAGCGTGACGACGTCGAATGCCGGCAGCAGGCCCGAATTGCTCGTATAGATGTCGCCGAAATACGCGAGGTAGGTCTTGCTGATCTCCGGTTGCCGCGTGACGAGCTCGACGTACGACTTGTATTCCTTCGGCGATGCCGTCACGCCGAAAACGGTGTTGTTCAGGTGCGGCCGCGCGCATTCCATGCCGACATGGTGATGGCCGCCGGTGCCGAAGTGATAGATGCGCACGCCCCTGAGACGCACGGATTCCAGCCATTCGACGAAGTGCACGTCGCACGGACATTCCTGCGTCCGCAAATCCCAGTACTTCTTCCAGATATTCATTGCCATCAAGCGGACCTCATGGATGTCGCCCAGCGGTAGGGGTTGTGTCGAATCGATTTCTGATAGACGGACAGCGTCGCGTCGACGAAGGTGTCGAACGAGAACTCGCGCTTGCCTTTCAGCCGCGCGCTGCGCCCCATCGAACGGACGCAGCCGGGTTCGCGCACGATCGCGCGCAGGATGGCCTCGATCGCTTCGGGCTCGCGCGGCGGGACGACCCAGCCGTCGATGCCCGGCTCGACGTTCTCGGGCAGCCCGCCCACGCGTGTGACGATCGCGGGGCAGCCGAGCGACATCGCTTCGCGGCACGCGTACGACAGGCTCTCGTGGTACGACAGCACGAACGACACGTCGACGATCGCGAACGGCGCCCGTACGTCGTCGAGGCGACCTGTGAACGCGGTGCGCGACGCCATGCCGTGCCGCGCGATCTGTTCGCGCTGCTCGCCGGACGGCTCCGCGCCGACCAGCAGCACGCGAAACCGCTCGCGCTCGCTTTCGGGCAGCCGGCCCAGCGCCGCGATCAGGTCCATCCAGCCTTTCTCCGGCGCGGTGCCGGCGCTGCTGCCCAGCACGATTGCGTCCGCGCCGGACGGCCCGAACAGCGCGATCTTGCGGCGGCGGATTTCGTCGCCGGCCAGCCGTTCGGCGGCCGGGCGGCGCACGCCGTGCTTCACGACCGTGACGTTTCCATACGGCGAACGCAGCGCGAGCATGCTCGCGACATAGTCGCTGACCGCGATGGTGTGGTCGGTGGCGAGCCGTGCGCGCAGCAGGTTGCCGAAACTGTCGGCCCGATAGGTGTTGTGCTTGGTGAGCACGACCGCGGGCCGGTAGCGGCACCCGAGCAGCGCGAGCATGACCTGCCGGTGGTCGGCGGACCCGTTCACGTGGATGACGTCGAAGCGCTCGGCGACGATGCGCCGGCGCAGCCGGACGATTTCCTGGCACAGCCGGTTCCAGCGCGGCTTGAATTCCATGTCGAAGATGGCCACGTCGGGGCTGTCCTTCAACAGACGCGACAGGCGGCTTCCCGCCGGCGACGCGACGGTCACGCGGTGATGCCGGCTCATCGCGGCGGCGAGATCGCGTACGTAGGTATCCTGGCCGCCGCCGTAGTCGCCGTGGAAGTTGGTGTACAGAATGTTCATCACGATGCCGCTTTTCCTCGATCGTCCATTAAAAGGACTACTGATGAAATGAATGGCTCAACCCGTCGGGAGCAATGACTCGAACACGGTGCCGCGTTTGCGGCTCGCGATCGCGGATCGACGCCCGGGCATGGCGCCAACGCGAATCATTTCCAAATATTACATATCGTTTACGTATCGTAGTGTCGAGGTCTGCGCATCTTTGTGAGAATGTGTCGCGATCGCTTGACCGTCTCGGCCGCCTGCGCGGAGCGTGGCGCTGACGCGTGCGTGCGCGCAACCCGTTTGCCACGGCGGCGCCGACCGATTTCTCGCCGACCGGCCGGGCTGTTCCACGCCGGCCGGCCCTCGCCAGGGGTGTGCTGGATCGCGACAAAACCTGTTTTGCCGGCGACATCCGGACACAGATCAACCGGCGCCGCTTTCAGATTTGAAAGCCGGTGCGCCATTTGCGTTAGAATGCCCCCCCTTGTCCGCCCTGGCGACCGCCAGGGCGGACTGGTCGCCCGCGTGGCGGCACAGGTTCCGATTCGCAGCCGGACGCGAATGATTTGCCAGCCGTTAGCAACATACGTTTTGTGATTTGGATTACTAATGAAGAAGAAGCACAACATTACCAAGTACATCGTCATTGCGATGATGCTTGGTATCGCCGTGGGTTATGCATGCCACAGCGCGTTTCCCGACCCGAAGATGGCGAAGGAAGTCGCCGGTTACGTGTCGTTGCTGTCTGATGTATTCCTGCGCTTGATCAAGATGATCATCGCACCGCTGGTCTTCGCGACGCTGACCGTCGGCATTGCGCAGATGGGCGACGGCAGCGCGGTGGGCCGTGTGGGCGTCAAGGCGTTCGGCTGGTTCTTCATCGCGTCGTTCACGTCGCTGCTGCTCGGCCTGCTGACCGCGACGATCCTGCAGCCGGGCAGCCACCTGAGCCTGCCGCTGCCGCCTTCCGATGCGGCCCTCAACCTGAAGACGGGCGCCTTCACGCTGAAGGACTTCGTGGTCCACCTGGTGCCGAAGTCGATCGCCGAGGCGATGGCGAACAACGAAATCCTGCAGATCGTCGTGTTCTCGATCTTCTTTGGCACCGCGCTGTCGGCGCTCGGCGACGCGGGCAAGCGCCTGACCGGCGTGATCGAGGATCTCGCGCAGGTGATGCTGAAGGTGACGGGCGCGGTGATGTGGTTTGCGCCGGTCGCGGTGTTCGCGGCGCTCGCGTCGACGATCACGACCGAAGGGCTCGGCATCCTGCTGACGTTCGCGAAGTTCATGGCGAGCTTCTATCTGGCGCTCGCGCTGCTGTGGGGCGTGCTGACGCTCGCCGGCGTGACGTTCCTCGGCAAGCGTGCGTTCACGCTGATCCGGCTGATTCGCGAGCCGTTCCTGCTGTCGTTCGCGACGGCGAGTTCCGAGGCCGCGTATCCGAAGCTGCTGGACGCGCTCGACCGCTTCGGCGTGAACCGCAAGATCTCGAGCTTCGTGCTGCCGATCGGGTATTCGTTCAACCTCGACGGCTCGATGATGTACTGCACGTTCGCGGTGCTGTTCATCGCCCAGGTGTACGGCATTCATCTGCCGCTGGGCACGCAGATCACGATGCTGCTGATGCTGATGGTGACGTCGAAGGGGATGGCCGGCGTGCCGCGCGCGTCGCTGGTCGTGATCGCGGCGACGCTCAACCAGTTCAACCTGCCCGAAGCCGGGTTGCTGCTGATCATGGGCGTCGACATGTTCCTCGACATGGGGCGCTCGGCCACCAACGCGGTCGGCAACTCGATCGCGGCCGCGGTGGTCGCGAAGTGGGAAGGGCAACTCGGCGAACCGCGCGACGACAATGATTCGGACGCCGGCACGGTAACCGAGGTAAAGGTGCGGGAGACATCGGCATGATGCATGGCAGCGCGGCGACGCGTTGCCTGATCCGCAGTCGATGACAATCGCCGGCCAGGATTCGCGACGGATTCTGGCCGGCGATTTGTTTTGTGCAGTGATTTTGCGCCGCATTCGGCGGCCTTTTTCGATTCTCCGCTAAAAGCGTTTGCCGTTTCAAGCGGTCGCCGCTGGACGAGCGGCGATATTCCCGCAGGCGAACGCCCGATTCTCCCCATTCCCGTGCCGGTGCGTAAGTGAACATTCACTGTCGCGCACTCGTGCTTGCCGCAAGCACGAGCGGACCGCAATTTTTTTCGATTTATATAACGCTATTCTCGCCCTGCTCATTATCGAACGCATGCCGTACGTAATACCGATTGCGCCGGATGATTCACGGGAAGAATTTACGCATTGCGGATTTCAAGCCATCTGGCCGGCCGGTCCCTCAGGTGAATGTCTGCATCATTCAGGAGAGCAACCGTCATGGTCGCCAGCAAACGAATCCAGGCTGCGCTTGTTGTCGCGGCGATCGCCGCGATTGCGCCGGCCGCGCACGCGGGTAATACCACCGACTGGCTGGCGAACACCTACGGTACGCTCGCGGCGCACGTCGGCAACGTCGCGCGCGCGATGTGGGTCGCGCCCGAAGGCGTGATCTATACCGCGTCGATGTGGGACGAGGATGAAGGCGGTGTGGCGATCTACCAGAACGGCAAGAGCATCGGCTCGATCGGCACGCATTCGGAATTCCAGGGCAGCGCGATCACCGGCAACGCGACGTCGCTCTTCGTCGCGCTGCAGCCCGGCAAGACGTACGGCAGCGGCGCGGTGGGGCGCTACAACCGCGCGACGAAATATCGCGACCGCGTGATCCAGATCAGCGCGGCGACCAACCAGCCGCGCATCGACGTCGTCACCGGGCTCGCGACGGCCGGTTCGCTGCTCTACGCCAGCGACTTCTACGGCAATCGCGTGCGCGTATTCACCACCGACGGCGTGTGGCAACGGGACATCGACGTGTCGGCGCCGGGCGCGCTCGCGGTGGACGGTACGGGCAACGTGTGGGTCGCCCAGAAGAGCGCGGGCTCGATCGTCGGCTTCAGCCCGGCGGGCGCGTTGCTGAACACGATCCGGATGCCGGCCGGGTCGCGGCCGTCGGCGCTGTATTTCGATGCGGCGGCCGGCCAGCTGCTGGCGGGCGACGAAGGCCCCGACCAGAACATCAAGCGCTATACGGTGGCGGGCCGACCGGCGCTGGCCGGCACGTTCGGCGTGCGCGGCGGCTATCTCGACACGACGACGGGCATCAAGGGGCAGGTCGGCGCGCAGCGCTTCACGCGCATCGTCGGGATCGGCAAGGACACCGGCGGCAACCTGTACGTGCTCAACAATCCGTGGGGCGGCAGCTGGGATCTCGGCCGCAACGGCGCGACCGACATTCATGTGTACAGCGGTACGGGGAGCCTGCGTTATACGCTGCAGTCGTTGAATTTCGAAGGCATCGCCGCGCCGGATCCCGTCACGGACGGCGCGCTGTTCTATGGCGGCACGCACGTGTACAGCGGCACCGCGGGCGGCAAGTTCGTCGCGAACACCGTCGATCCGTTCGCGTACCCGGCGGACCCGCGCATCAACATGAGCGACACGCAGCGCGACGAACACTTCGGTCTGCTCACGTCGGTGGGCACGAACCGGATTCTCGTCGCGGCCGGCCAGAATCCGCCGGTCTTCTACTTCTACCATTTCAACGCGGCGAACGGCTATGTCGCGATTCCGGACGGCTCGATTCCGGGCCCCGCATTCAACACGACGCAGCGCGTGACGAGCGGCTTCAGCATCGACAGCAAGGGCGGCGTGTGGGCGGGCCTCGACAAGACCGGCGCGATCACGCATTACCCGCTGACCGGCTTCGACGCGAACGGCAAGCCGTCGTGGGGGCCTGGTGTCGCGACGCGCATTCCGGCCAGCATCCTGCCGCTGACGCGCATCGTCTATCTCGCGGACAGCGACACGATGGTGCTCGCGCAGGGTGCGCCCGGCAGCAACGACTGGACGTCGATCGGCACGCGCATCGAGGTGTACCACGGCTGGAGCGCGGGCAACACGACGAAGCCCGATCCGGTGATCACGCTGCCGCACAGCGGCGCCAAATCGATCGACGCGGTCGGCAATCATCTGTTCGTCGGCTACTGGTTCAGCAGCAGCGGACCGCTGTGGCCGAACGTCGACGCGTTCAACCTCGCCACCGGCAATCTCGACACCACGCTGGTCAATGCGAGCCCCGCGACGGTCGATACGAGCAGCGCGATCGACGCGATGTACAGCCTCCGCGCGTACCGTCGATCGAACGGCGAGTACGTGGTGATGAAGAACAACGTGAAGGGGAACAGCATCACCGTGTACCGCTGGACGCCTTGATGTGCCGGGCGTGCGGCCGCGTTGCGCGGCGCGGCATTCCCCAACCTCCCGACGCGGAAACGCGGTTCCGTGCACAATGACAGCGGCACACGCAGGCGCTGCGTGTGCGTGCACGATGAACCGGCGCGGCGCTCCATGCCGCGCTTCTTACGCTCGAAGCGACGATAACGATGAAGATGAAGACGACACCGAACCGCCTGGTGCTGATTGCCGCGCTGGCCGGCGCACTGTGCGGCCCTGTTCACGCGCAGACGGCCGCGACCGTCGCGACCGTCAACGGCACGCCGATCACGCAGGCCGACGTCGATACGCTGCTGCGTGCGTCCGGGCAACCCGACTCGCCGCAGGTCCGGCAGGCGATCAAGAACCAGCTGATCACGCGCGTGCTGGTGCAACAGGCCGCCGAAAAGGCGAACTACGGCGACAAGCCCGAGGTCAAGGCGGCGGTGCAGCAGGCGAAGGTGACGGCCGAGGTGCAGCTGTACCTGCGCGACAACGTGAAGCCCGAGCCGGTGACCGACGAGCAGGTGAAGGCGCGCTACGACGCACTCGTCGCGACGCTCGGCAAGAGCGAATACAAGCCGCGCGTGATCGTCGTCAAGGATCCGGTGACGGCCGCGACCGTGCTGAGCGAACTGAAAGCGGGCAAGTCGTTCGACGGGCTCGCGCGGCAGTACAGCATGGCGCCGAGCCGCGACAGCGGCGGCGAGCTGCCTTGGGTGAGCTTCAACACGCCGGCGGCGGAAGGCAAGACGGGCGGGTTGCCGCTGCCGGTCGCGCAGGCGCTCGAGAAACTGGCCGTCGGCGCGACGACCAAGGATTCGATTCCGGTCGACGGTGTGCGGGCGATCGTGAAGCTGGATGCGAAGCGGCCGACGCAGGTGCCGGGTTTCGAGGCCGCGAAGCCGGGACTTCAGCAGCAGCTGCAGGCGATCGCGGTCGAGAAGGCGAGCGCGCAGATGATCGGCGATCTGCTGAAGGACGCGAAGATCACGCAGTAACGCGACGGCGATATCGCGCGCGTCATGCGCGCCAGATCAGATTCGCGCTCGTGGCGGTTTCCGACGCGAGCCGGAAGCCGAGCCGTTCGTAGAGCCTTCGCGCCGGGTTACCGTGCAGCACGCTCAGCGAGACCGGCACGTGCTCGCGTGCGGCGTCGGCCAGCAAGGCGCGCAGCACGGCCTCGCCGATGCCGCGGCCCTGGTGCGCGGGGAGGATCTGGATCTGGTGGACGTGCCACTCGACGGCGGTGCGCGTCACCTTCAGCAGGCCGATCGCGGCGGCACCTTCGCAGACGATCATCGCGTCTTCGAAGTGGGCGCGGATGCGCTGGTCGTGCGCTGCGTCGTCGGTCGGCGCGCCGACCCGCTGCAGGTGCTCGGTCATCGTCAGTCGACGGAGCGTCAGCAGGAAGGGGAGGTCGGCGGCGGAGGCAGGACGCAGATCGATCGCCGTTTTCATGATGGATGACGGATTGCGTTGGGCATTGGAGCGGCGACGCGGATCACAGGCCGGGCAACTGAATCTGCCGGCCGGCCGGACGATGTTCGAGGACATCCGTGACTTCGTATTCGGTTTTTGCCCCGTCCGAAGTTTGCCATTGCTGCATGCGGACATTGCAGACGAGCACGTCCCCCTTGCTGAAACTGATCTGGCTGTTGTTCACGCGCGACAGGAAGCCGGCATCCGTGATCGCCGCATGAATCGTCGACGTGCCGTCGTGCAGCCGCCATTTGTTGTCGTCCTTGAACGCGAGCGACACGATCGAGAACGCCATCTTGCGATGCTCGTCGAGCAGGAGCGCATCGGCTGGCTCGGGCGCGTGAAACCACGCAATTTCGTGGCGGGCGACCGTCTCGAACACTTGCGTATCGGTGCCGGCCGCGAACATCTCGATGCCTTCGTGCGCGAGCGGCGCAAGGACCTGCGCGGTTGCGTGGCGAACGCGGACGTCGCGCAACAGCGTGAGGACGGGCAGGTCGATCTCGAGTTCGTCGCCGTCGACCTGCAGCACCGCGCCGTGGTCCTGCACCCGCACGTGCCGGATCTCGCGTCCGCGCTGCCACTTGAGGACGGCGAAAAGCCCCTTGCTCGCCTTGGGCGCGGCGATGCCGAGCGCCGCCAGGATCGTGACCGCATTGGCGAGCGCCGTGCCTTCGTTGCCGCTCAGCATGTCGCGCATGCGGCCGAGCAGCGAGGTCGCGAGCGTGAAGTCGATGCCGAAGCTGCCGGTCTTGAAGCTGCCGCGCACATTCACTTGCGGCCGAACCTGATCGCCGCACAGTGCACGCGTTGACGCGTCGAGCAAATCGCCGAATGCAAGCAGCGCGGGCGCGAGTTCGCGCACGTCCATCTCGGACGATTCGAGCGCGGGGCCGTCGTACGTGACGCGAAATCGGCTCATGGAATCAAAGGGGCCGAGATCGGCCGGGCCGGGACGGTTTCCATTGCATGTGGTCATGTCGAATGCGGGCTGGAAAGGGGGACGATACCCGAAACGAGTGCTTCCGGATGTCTTTCATGATGGGGGTGAACGACCTGCCATGCGCGAATTTGGCCATTCGGCCAGGGGGACACGCGGACGTGTCCCGACAGCATCCGGCCACCCGCGAACTTTTCCGATATCTTCCCGGTCACAACCGCCGGCTTGCGGGCACGCCGGCGCCGCCGAACGCGCCGCCGGTCCCCGGTATTCCCCGGCCCGCGCCGTCCGCATATCATTCGCACATCGCGCACCTGCAGGCCGCAGGCGCGGCATACAGGGATTCTCGATGGACACCAAACGATCGCGGCCGGGGCTCGTCGCCGCGCTGCTCTGGGCGGCGCTGTATCTCGCGACCGGCTACATCTCGCACGAGTTCAACGGCCCCGTCCGGCTGACGGGCTATATCTGGCTGCCGGCCGGCGTGACGGTCGGCGCTTTCATGCTGCGCCCGGTGCGCGACTGGCTGACGCTGGCCGGCGCGTTCCTCGTCGGCCAGCTCGCGCTGACCGCGATCGAACACGGCAGCCTCGTCAACGCCATGCTGTTCACGGTCGACGAGGTCGGCGCGGCCGCGCTGGCCGTCTGGCTCGTGCAGCGCGTGCGCTTCTCGCTCGAAGGGCTGTACTTCCTGCGCTCGGTGATCCTCGCCGGGCTGATCGCGGGCGTCGTCGGCGCGATCGGCGGCGCGGCGTGGTACACGACGGTCAAGGGCGCGTCGTTCTTCGACGTGTGGTCGGTGTGGGCCGCGTCCGATTTCGTCGGCGTGCTGCTGGTCACGCCGGTGCTCGCGTCGTGGTCGCGCTTTCGCGCGCACCGCTCCGGCGACCACGAGCGCTTCGACCTGATGCTCGGCATCGTCGCGTTCGCGCTGCTCGCGCTCGTCGCGCTCGCGATCTTCGACGGCGACACGTCGCGGAAATTCGGCACGGGCGCCGGCTTCGCGCTCACCTATGTCCCGCTGTTCCTGGCCGTGGCGGTCACGCTGCTGCTCGGCGGCCGCGCGGGCTCGTCGTCGGTGCTGGTGCTCGCGCTGATCGTGATCGAGCAGACCGCGCAGGGCGACGGCCCGTTCTCGTCGTTCCACGAACACTACGGCAGCGCGCTGCTCGAAGCGCAGCTTTATCTCGCGGTTGCATCGCTGCTGGTGCTGGCGGTCAGCACGCTGAAGACGACCCGCGAACGCGTGCACGAGCATGCGGCGGTGCTGCAGAACAACATGGAGCTCGCGCTCGCGAGCGCCGGCCAGATCGCGTACGTGCTCGATCCGGAGTCGGGCCGGATCGACTGGAGCGGCGACGTCGAGCGCGTGTTCGGCGTCGGCGTCGACGCGTCGCAGATCGCGAGCGTGCCGCTCGTGCTCGAACGCGTGCAGCCGGGCGACCGCGAAGCACTGAGCGACTACTGGAACGCGGAGATCGCGGGCGAGGACCGCGCGTCGCTGTCGCTGCGCATCGTGCTGCGCGACGGCGGCACGCGGACGATCACCGACCACGGCGCGCCGCTGCTCGATTCGAACGTCGACGTGACGGTGGTCGCGGGCGTCTGGCAGATCGAGCGCGTGTGGCCGGCGGACGAATGAGCGGGCACGCGTCATGACAGGGCGTACGGGCGTCCTGCTGATCCATGGGCTCGGCGGCACGCAATACGATCTCGGTTCGCTGCACAAGGCGATGCGGCGCGCGGGCGCCGACCCGCACATGATCACGCTGCCGGGGCACGGCACGCGCCCCGAGGATCTGGTCGGCGTGCGCGCGGAGGCGTGGCTCGACGCGGTGACCGAACAGTATCGTGCGCTGGAGCGCGAGTACGACACGCTGCATGTCGCGGGGATGTGCATGGGCGCGCTGGTCGCGCTGCTGCTGTGCCACCGCGTGCAGCATGCGCGCGGCCGGCTCGCGTTGCTGGCCGCGCCGGTATTCATCGACGGCTGGTCGACGCCGTGGTACCGGTCGCTGCGGCACGTGCTGTATCGCGTGCCGGGGGTGGCGGAACGGATGCGCGTCGAGGAAGGCGATCCGTTCGGCATCAAGAACGCGACGATCCGCGCGATCGTGAAGAAGAAGTTCGAGCGGCAGGACGGTTTCCACTATGCGTGGGTGCCGCTCGCGTGCGTGCGGCAAGTCGACCGGATGCGCGACTGGGTGCGCAAGGCCGCGCCAGGCACGCCGTGCCCGACACTCGTGCTGCATGCGCGCGAGGACGAACTGACGAGCCTGCGCTCGGCCGATTTCCTGCTGGAGAAGATGCCCGACGCGCGCGGGATCGTGCTGGAAAACAGCTATCACATGATCTGCGCGGACAACGATCGCGACGATGTCGCGCGGCACGTGCTCGAATTCTTCGGCTTCGATCCCGTGCATGCGGTGAGCCCGGCGATGGCGCGCAGGCTGGGGCGGCTGGAATCCTGATACCTGCTCACGCCGCTTCCGGCCGGCGGGCGAGCCGCTCGCGGACCGCCGGCGACGCCAGGCATGTCGCCACCGCCTCGTAACCGGGCGCGCCCGGGTAAGGCGCCACCCGTGAAGGCGGGCTGTGATTGGCCGGGCACAACAGGATGGTTTCGTCGGGGCCGACGGCCGCCAGGTCGAGGATCGCCGACGAGCGCGTGAGCAGGAACAGCGGCCGCCTGCCGGCGGCGGCGCGTTCACGCAGATGGGCCATCAAGGCCAGTTGCGTGGAACGGTCGAGATCCTGTTCGATCATGTCGACGACCAGCGTGCGCGGGCCTTCCGCTTCGAGGTTGACGAGCAGCGCGGTCAGCGCTGCCGACGGCGTGGCGCCCCTGTCGGCAAGCGAGGTCAGCGCGCGGTCGACGCACGACTTCAGCGCTGGATCGGCGCGCACTGCCGCGCGTGCCGCCGCACAGTCGTTTTCCAGCCGATCGAGCCCCACGAACACCGCACCGGGCAGCGCGTCGGCCAGCCGAAGCGCGAGCCGCGTCTTGCCGCTTCCCAGCGAGCCGATGATGTAGTTCAGCGGCCGGATATCGCGACACTCGAACCACTCGCCGCCCCACGGCCACGGCAGGCTGAACGCGACGCCGGTACCCGAATCGTCGAGCAGCCGCGTCAGCTCGCCGCCGGCAGGCATCCGGCCGCGCGCGAGGCCGGCGCGGATCGCGCGCACGCGGTCCACCTTGCGCACCAGATCCTGAACGCCGCGATCGAGCGCGGTTTCGTGTGCCGCCAGTGCGGCATCGAGGCTGCGCGCATCGCCGTCGAGCACGTCCGCCACCTGCGCGAGGCTGAGGCCGAGCTTGCGCAGTGCCGCGATGTCGGCGGCGCGGGCGAGGTCGTCCGGGCCGTACGCGCGGTATCCGGCCGGCGTGCGCTCCGGCATGACGAGGCCATGCTGCTCATACAGCCGCAGCGCCTTGGTCGAAACACCAAGCTGCGCGGCGGCCGCGGATGCGTTCAAACGGGGCGTGGACCTACCCATCCGTCACCTCTTTGCGGTCGATTGGTTGCGTCCAGCATAAAGGCGACCCCAAGGGCC
Organism: Burkholderia seminalis; assembly: GCF_001718535.1. Lineage (NCBI taxonomy): Bacteria > Pseudomonadati > Pseudomonadota > Betaproteobacteria > Burkholderiales > Burkholderiaceae > Burkholderia > Burkholderia seminalis. The sequence goes on from NZ_CP013400.1 coordinate 91,092, forward strand.
GGGTCAAGCGCGATGGCGCGGCCGCTCAGTCGGCGGCCGCGAATTCCTCCCGCAACGCCCGATACAACCGCCGATACCGCGCGAGCCGCCCCGCCAGCCGATCGACCGACGCCGAATCGGGCGCGACCGTCTCCGTCACCGGCGGCGCGACGCAGACTGCCTCGAGCGGGTCGCCCGTCGCCGCCAGTCGCGCCAGACGCGCGGCGCCGAGTGCCGCGCCGACGGCACCGTCCGCATGACGCTGCATCGCGAGCCCGGTCGCATTCGCGCACAGCCGCGCCCAGAACGCGCTCTTCGAGCCGCCGCCGATGAACGACACCGTGTCGAGCGTCGTGCCGGCCGCACGCAGCGCGTCGTAGCCGTCGGCCATCGCGAACGCGACACCTTCCATCACCGCATAGGCGAGGTCGTCCGCGTCGTGCTCGTTGGACAACCCGAAGAACACGCCGCGCGCATGCGCGTCGTTGTGCGGCGTGCGCTCGCCGCCGAGATACGGCAGGAACAGCGGCGCACGCGCCGGATCGGCGTGCTCGGCGCGCGCGGCCAGCGCGCCGGCGGTCGTGCCGTGCGCGCGCGCGAGCCAGTCGAGGCTCGCGGCGGCCGACAGGATCACGCTCATCTGGTGCCAGCGTCCTTCGATGCAGTGGCAGAACGCGTGCACCGCCGCATCCGGGTTCGGGGCGAAGCGGTCGTTGCCGGCGAACAGCACGCCGGACGTGCCGAGCGACAGGAAGCCGCTGCCGGCGCCCGTGACGCCCATGCCGATCGCCGACGCCGCGTTGTCGCCGGCCCCGCCGGCGATCGTCACGGGCCCCGCGATGCCCCATTCGCGCCGCAGCGCATCGCGCAGCTGCGCGGCCAGCGCATTGCCTTCGACGAGGCGCGGCATCTGCGCGCGCGACAGCTCGGTCGCGGCGAGCATCCGGTCGGACCAGTCGCGGCGCGCGCAGTCGAGCCACAGGGTGCCCGACGCATCGGACAGGTCGGACACGAATTCGCCGGACAGGCGCCAGATCAGGTAATCCTTCGGCAGCAGCACCTTGTGCACCGCGCGGAACACGGCCGGCTCGTACTTCGCGAGCCACAGCAGCTTCGGCGCGGTGAAGCCCGGCATCGCCATGTTGCCGGTGATCGCGCGCGACTCCGGCACCAGCGCCTCGAGTTCGACGCATTCGGTGCCGGCGCGCGTGTCGTTCCACAGGATCGCGGGCCGCAGCACCTGGTCCGCGCGATCGATCAGCGTCGCGCCGTGCATCTGCCCGGACAGCGCGATGCCGCGCAGCGCGGCGAAGCCGGCCGGATGCGCGGCGCGCACCGACGCGATCGCATCGAGCATCGCGTGCCACCACGCCTGCGGGCTCTGTTCGGACCAGTGCGGATGCGGGCGGCTGATCGACAGCGTGGCCGAGCCGATCGCGAGGGGCACCGAGCCGGAATCGGTGAGGAGAACCTTGACCTCGGACGTGCCGAGATCGATGCCGAGAAATGTCACGTATGAAGCGTCCTGTCTGGGGCGCGCGGCGGCGCGCGTCGCGGGAGCGGCGCGTCGTCGTCGCGGCCGTGCGGTTCGTTGAGGCGATGCAGCGCGCGGAACTTCGACGGCGGCACCTGTTTCATCGCGAGAAACTGACGGTTGAAGTTCGACAGGTTGTTGAAGCCGACCCGGTAGCAGATGTCGGTCACCGTCAGGTCGGAAAACATCAGCAACTCGCACGCCTCGTTGATGCGCAGCCGGTTCAGGTAGCGCACGAACGACGAGCCGGTATGGCGGCGGAAGAACCGCGTGAAGGTGCTGACGCTCATGCCGGCGAACGCGGCGACGTCGGTCTCGCGCAGCACGCCGGGCAGGTTCTGCTGCAGGTACGACAGCACCTGGTTGATGGTCGACGACATGTAGTGCTGCGCGTCGCTGCGGTAGCCGGGGCCCGCGAGCACGCGCCGCTCGCGGCACGACGACAGCCGGTCGAACAGCGACATCAGGATCTCGACGCGCCGGCAGCCGTGCGCGTTCGCGAGCTCGAGCATCAGCGGCGCGACCTCGATGCCGATGCGGTCGGGAAACTGCACGCCGCGCGCCGCGTCGTCGATCAGGTCGATCACCGGCTGCAGCTCGCTGAACGCGCCGACCATCTTCTCGATCGCATCGCGCGAGAACTGCAGCACGACGTCGCGCGACGGCACACGCTCGCCGTCGGGGAGTTCGCTGACCCAGTTGTGCGGCAGGTTCGGCCCGGTGACGATCAGGTTGCCGGGGCCGAAATCGCCGATATGGTCGCCGACGAACACCTTGCCGTGCGACGCCTGGATCAGATGAATCTCGTATTCGGGATGAAAGTGCCACTTCGCGACCGAATGCGGATAGTCGTGGACCCACGCGCGGAACGATTCGTCGCGGTGGGTGGGAACGATCTCGAGATCCGGGTTCATCGTGTGCTCCGTCGGGCGTGCCGGCGTGCTACGAGCGGGACATCGACCAGCCCGTCGCGGCAGGCGGCGTGGCGCGCGTCGCGGCCGCCGGCGGGGCCGCGTGCGCGATCGGGTTCGCGTCGGGCAGCGTGACGTTGCGCTCGGTGCCGGCGTCGAACAGGTGCAGGGCTGCTTCGTCGAAGCGCAACGCTACCACGGCGCCCGGGGCCGGTGCCATCGGGGCCGGCACGAGGGCCGCGCACGGCTGGCCGTGCCAGTCGAGCGTGACGAGCGCCTCGGCGCCGAGCAGTTCGACGAGTTCCACGGTGCCGGTCAGCGCGAGCGTGCCGGGGGTCGAATCGCTTTCGGCGACGAGCCGCAGGTGATTCGGGCGGACCGCCACCTTGACCTGCTGGCCGTCCTGCAGCCGCGCGAAGCGCGACGACGCGAGCGGCCAGCGCGTGCCGTTGCAGTCGAGCACCACGGTCGCGCCGTGGCGCCCGATCGTGCCGTCCGCGAAGTTCATCGCGGGCGTGCCGACGAACCCGGCGGCGAACACGGTATGCGGCTGACCGTACAGCTCGGCCGGCGTACCGATCTGCTCGATGCGACCGCCGCGCATCAGCACGACGCGGTCCGCGAGCGTCATCGCCTCGAGCTGGTCGTGCGTGACGTACAGCGTCGTCGTCTTCAGCCGCCGGTGCAGCCGCTTGATGTCGCCGCGCAACTGCGTGCGCAGCTTCGCGTCGAGGTTCGACAGCGGCTCGTCGAACAGGAACACGGCCGGCGTCTTGATCATCGCGCGCGCGATCGCCGCGCGCTGCTGCTGGCCGCCCGACATCGCGCGCGGGCGGCGCTCGAGCAGCGCGTCGAGGCTCAGGATGCGCGCGACGTCGCGCACGCGGCGGTCGATCTCGTCGGCCGGCACCTTCAGGCGCCGCAGGCCGAACGCGATGTTGTCGTACACCGTCATGTGCGGGTACAGCGCGTAGTTCTGGAACACCATCGCGACATTGCGCTCGCGCGACGGCAGGTCGTTCACGACCGCATCGCCGATCACGAGTTCGCCGCCGGTGATCGCCTCGAGGCCCGCGATCATCCGCAGCATCGTCGACTTGCCGCAGCCGGACGGGCCCAGCAATACGATGAATTCGCCGTCGGCGATCTCGAGGTCGAGCGGATGCAGCACGGCGGGGCCGCCGTCGTAGTGCTTCGACAAAGCCTTGCAGGTGATCTGGGCCATGGCTCAATCCATTTCGATCTGAATCTTGACGTCGCGCGGCTGGCCGCTCGCCGCTTCCTCGAACGCGCGCACGCCTTCGGAAAACGGGAACGTGCGCGAGATGAACGGCTTCACGTCGATCGCGCCGGACGCGATCAGCGCCAGTGCGCGCGGGAAGATGTTCGCGTAGCGGAAGACCGATTCGATGCGGCCTTCCTTCGCCTGCAGCGCGACCACGTCGAGCGGCACGGGGGCGACCGGCATGCCGATCAGCACCGCGCAGCCGCCCGGGCACATCAGGTCGACGAGGCCCGCATAGGCGTTCGCGCTGCCGCTTGCCTCGAACACGACGTCCGCGCCCCAGCCGCCGGAGGCTACCGCGACCGCGTCGGCAAGCGGCCGCGTGCGCACGTCGACGGTCGTGACGGCCGGGTTGCCGGCGAACAGCGCGAGCTTCTCGGGTACGACGTCGGCGAGGATCACGCGCGCGGCGCCGCCCGCGAGCGCGGCGAGCGCCGTCATCGCGCCGATCGTGCCGGCGCCGATCACGACCGCGAGGTCGCCCGGCTTCATCGCCGCCTTCTTCGCGGCCTGCAGGCCGATCGACAGCGGCTCGACGATCGCGCCTTCGGCAAACGACACGTTGTCGGGCAGCCGGTACGTGAACGCGGCCGGATGCACGACGAACGGCGTCAGGCAGCCGTGGACGGGCGGCGTCGCCCAGAAGCGCACGTCGGGATCGAGGTTGTAGAGCCCGCGCAGCGTCGCGGGCGAATCGAGGCGCGGCACGCCGGGCTCCATGCACACGCGGTCGCCGACGCGCAGGTGCGTGACGGCGGCGCCGGTCTCGACGACGGTGCCGGACGCCTCGTGGCCGAGCACCATCGGCGCGTCGACGCGAAACGGGCCGATGCCGCCGTGAACGTAGTAATGCACGTCGCTGCCGCAGACGCCGACCGTATGCACCTTGATCCGGACATCGCCGGGGCCGACCTGTTGCGGCAGGTCGATGTCGCGCAGCGCGAGCTCGCGCGTGCGTTCGAGTACGAGCGCTTTCAACGTTTCCTCCTTATTTTCCCTTGACCATCGAATTGAGCAGGCGGCTCAGCATGCCGACGAACACGAGCGGCGGCAGCGCGAGCAGCACCGTCGACGCATTGATCACGCCCCACGGCACTTCCTGGCCGAGCGACGTGAACGCGGACGCGACCACCGGCAGCGTCGCGCTGCGCGACGACGTCAGCGCGAGCGCGATCATCAGTTCGTTCCAGACCAGCACGAAGCTGAACACGATGCCGCCGAGCAGCGTGCTCGCGCACACCGGCAGCGCGATATGCCAGAACACCGCGTACGGGCCGTAGCCGTCGAGCGCGGCGGCTTCCTCGATCTCGCGCGGCAGCCGGCGGAACACCGGGATCGACAGCCACGTGATGGTCGACAGCGTGACCAGCAGGTACGTGACGATCATCGACAGCTTCGTGTCGTACAGCCCGAGATCGACCCAGATCGCGATCAGCGGCAGCGCGACCGCGACCGGCGGCAAAAAGCGCAGCGACAGCAGGAAGAACTGGATGTCGCGCTTGCCGCGTACCGGGTAGCGCGCGATCGCATACGCGGCCGGCACGCCGAGCACCGCGCCGATCAGCACGGCCGCGCCGACGATCGCGATGCTGTTGCCGAGCCCGATCAACACTTCCGGGCTCGACAGCACCTGCTCGTAGTTCGCGAGCGTCGGCGTGAAGATGAAGCGCGGCGTCGGCGTGACGATGTCGAGCAGGTGCTTGAGCGAATTGAGCACGGCCCAGAACAGCGGAAACGCGGCGACGAGCAGGATCGCGCCGGCGATCGCGACGGTGGAAACGGCGGCGGGGCCGCGGCGAGCCATTCGGCGAGCCATCAGTCGTCCCATTTGTTGACCCTCTTCCAGATGAGCGTGAAGACGAGCGTGGTCGCGACCATCATCAGCACGGCCATGCCCGACGCATACGACACCTTGCCGGCGAGGCCGATGCCCTGCTGGTACGCGTAGAGATCGAGCGTCTCGGTCGCGATGCCGGGGCCGCCCTTGGTCATCACGTAGATCAGGTCGAACGAACGCAGCGACTCGACCATCTTGATGAACACGAGGCTCACGAGCGGCGCCTTCAGCATCGGCAGCGCGATGTACGCATGCACCTGCCACGTCGTCGCGTAATCGAGCCGCGCGGCTTCGAGCGGCTCGGGCGGCAGCGTCTCCAGCAGCTTCAGGATCACGACCGCGAAGAACAGCCCCCATTGCCATACGTCGACGAGCGCGACCGCGTACAGCGCGAGATGCGGATCGGCGAGGAACGCGGTGTTCTCGATGCCGAGCGTGCCGAGCAGCCAGCTCAGGATGCCGGTGAGCGGCGCGTACATGAACTTCCAGATGAACGCGGCCGACACGCGCGGCAGCAGCACCGGCATGATCAGCACCAGCGACGCAAGACGGCGCCAGCGGCCGTGCACGCGCTCGAACAGGAACACGGCGAGCGCGATTCCGACCAGCACCGCGCCGGCGACCGTGACGACTTCCCACAGCACCGACACCTCGATCGCGTTCAGGAAGCGGCGGTCCGACGCGAGCCGGACGAAATTGCGCAGACCGACGTATTCGCTGTCCGGGTAGCGCAGCACGCGGTTGCGCAGCGCGAGGTTGATCGCGGCGACGGTCGGGACGAGGCTCAGGACCGCGAGCAGCGCGAGCGTCGGCGCGAGGAATACCCACGGCAGGCTCGTGCGGTCGCGGCGCGCGCGGCCGTGCCGGGCCGCAGGAGGGGAAGGGGCAGGGCGGACGTCGAGCGCGCGCCCGCCCGCGCCGTCATTTGCGAGCGCCATGTTCGAGCGCATCCTTCGCGTACTGGGCCGCGTCGTCGAGCGTGCCGCGGATATCCGTCTGCGTGCCGGTGAACACCTGTTCGAGCGCGATGCCGAGGTTGTCGCCGATGTCCGGCCACTGCGGCGTGCGCCAGATCGTCACCTGCGTGACGGGGTTGGTGTCGTTCAGTCCGGCCTGGATCTGCGGCGCGACGTGCTGCTTGAAGTACGGGCTGCCGATCGTGCTCGAGCGGTTGTAGTCGCTGAACACGCCGTTGCGCAGCCGCGCCTGTTCCTGGTCCTTGCTGGTCGCCCACGCGATGAAGCGGCCGGCGGCCATCCGCGTGCAGTCGTCCTTCGCGCCGACCGCCGAGATCGCGAAGCCGTGGCCATACGCGGCCGACGGCAGCGGCGCGGGCGGGCGCGTGTAGCCGACCTTGCCGGCCACGCTCGACTTGCTCGCATCCTCCATCCAGTCGGCGAACGGCGTCGATTCGATCATGAACGCGACCTTGCCCGAGCGGAACGCTTCGAGCGCGTTGCTCCAGTCGTAGGTCGCGGCGCCCGGCGGCGCGTACTTGAACAGGTCGCTGTAGAGCTGCGTGGCCTTCACGGCGGCCGGCGAGTTGAACGCGGGCTGGCCGCCCTTGTCGGTCCATGTGCCGCCCATCCCGAGCATGAACGGCGACCAGCGCCACACGTTCATCCCCGAGCCGCGCTGGCCGCGCGCGACCCAGCCGTACAGCTTCGGCGGCGCGTTGAGCTTCTTGATCGCGGCGACGAGCTGGTCGAGCGTCTTCGGCACCGGGATGTGCGCGGCGTCGAGCAGGTCGCGGCGGTAGAACAGGAAGTCGCCGCCGCCGATCAGCGGCGCGAAGTACGCGACGCCGTTGTAGCTCGCGACCGCGCGGCGGCCGGGCAGGAAATCGTCGTAGTCGTATTCCTTCGGGTAGTACTTGAGGAGCGGCACGATCCAGTTGGCCGACGCGAATTCGGCGACGTTTGCCTCGTCGACGTAGTAGATCTGATAGGAACCCGCGCCGGTCGACGCGTCGAGCCGCGATTTCGCGCGACGGTCGTTCTCGCCGAAATAGCTGATCTCGACCCTGGTGCCGCTCTTCTTCTCGTAGTCGGCCAGCGACTTCTCCATCACCGACAGGCCGAGGCTCTTCTGCGCGAGCACCCGAAGGGTCGGCACCTTGCAGGCTTGCGCGGCCGCGACGCCCGGCAGACAGGCGCCGAGCAGCAGGCCGGCTGCGACGATTCGCATCTTGTTCACCCGTGTCTCCTTGATTCTGCTTGTTCGAATGCCGTCGATGACGGCAGGAACAATGGTGTGACGCGGGCGATGCGATCACCACATCAAAAGAGTTTGGAAACCGATACTTTTTGCTCAGGGTCGGTCGTGCGATGCACAAAATGTGGTGGTCGGGCGAGGCGCATGCCGGAGTCGGGCCGGAGCCGGGCGGCAGGCGGTGGTTCCTTTCTCGCCGTGCCGCGCATCTGGGAGAATGCGGTTGCGGCCGTGCCGGTCCACGGCCCGCGCCGACACGGCGCAGCATCCGACAGGGGGGAACTTGACCGACAACGAAGCACTCTCGCTCCGCCCGGAAAGCCGCTTCTGGCAGCTTGCGCCGGTGAGGTGGTGGATTCGCGGGCACGGCCGCGACGGTTATTCGTTCCGTCTGCTGCTGGTCCCGCTCGTCATCGTGTTCGCGCTCGAATTCGTCTGCATGATGGTCGACGCGCTGTACACGAGCATCGCCGTCAGCGCGGCCGCGACGCTGTTCCTCGGCTTCGCCGGTTACCACGGCGCGCAGCGCGAATGGCTCGTGACGTCCGCGACCGCGCGTGCGCTCGTGAAGGCACGCATGAAGAAGGCGGCCGAGCGGCTCGCGTCGCTCGGCGTCGGTGCGACCGTGCTGGCGATCTGCGTCGCCGCGACGTCGCTGTCGCTCGTGATGTCGGGCCGGCCGGTGCTGGACAGCGTGTCGAAGGAAGCCGTGTCGATCTTCATCGCGCTGGTGTTCCTGCCGGTGTACGTGTCCGGCGCGGTGCGCAAGCTCGCGATCGCCCGGATCGAGGAACTGGAGGCGCTGCGTTACGCCACGGTCGGCACGCAGCTGAAATTCGATCGCGCCGGCGCCGTGCGCGCGGTGGTCGTGCAGGGCGCCGGCGGGAGAGGAACGGTGTCCGTGACGGAGTACACGGTGCTCGGCTTCGGCCCGCCGCTCGAACAGGTTGGACGCGAGCGGTGCGCATGAGCGCGTAACGGCGCCGCGTTACGCCGGGAAGCGCTCGCGGTCGGATGCCGGCACGAGGTTGTCGGGCCACTGCAGCTCGAAGCGCGTGCCGCCCGCGCCGGTCGGCACGCAGATGGCCTCGCCGCGGTGCGCATGCGCGATCGCCGCGACGACGGCGAGCCCGAGGCCGGTGCCGCCGGGTTGCGTATCGTCGATCCGGCGGAATGCCTGGAACACATGGGGCGCGAAATCGGCCGGGATGCCGGGGCCGTCGTCCTCGACGCTCAGCCGGCACATGCCGTGCTCGACGCGCGTCCGGATCCGGATCGCGCCGGGCACCGCATGGCGGCGCGCGTTCTCCAGCAGCGCCAGCAACGCCTGGCGGATGCGGACCGGGTCGCAGCACATGCGCCGCGTATCGAGATCGAGCTCCGGATGCTGGCCGGCGGCCTGCAGCGTGGGCGTGAACACGTCGACCACGGCGCGCACGTCGGCGGCGAGGTCGGCGTCGCGGATCTCGATGCTCAGGTGGCCGCTGTCGGCGAGGCTGACCACGCGCAGATCCTCGATCAGCCGCGTCAACCCCTCGACCTGCGCGAGCAGGCTGCGGTACAGCGCTTCGTTCGGCGTGAACACGCCTTCGGCGAGCCCCTGCAGCCGGCCGCGCAGCACGGTTACGGGCGTGCGCAGCTCGTGCGCGATCGCCGCATTCCAGAAGGTCTGCTCCTCGGTCACGCGCTGCAGCTCGCTCGCGAGCGCGTTGAAGTTGTCGGCGAGCAGCGCGGCTTCGCGCAGCGAACGGTCGCCGGCGACGGCGCGCGCGCGGAGGTCGCCGCGCGCGACGCGGCGGATGCCGTCCGTCACCGAGTTCAGCGGCACGAGGATGCGGCGCGACAGGTTGATCGCGACGACGACCGAGATCAGCAAGCCGACCAGCGTGGTCGAGACGATCCACACCCACTCCGGTCCGCTCGGGAGCCAGCTCTGCGGCTTGAAGTACTCGGGCGAGTACTGGTACAGCAGGTAGTAGAACGCGTAGGCCGTCACGACGATCAGCACCGTGATGCCGAACGCGATCGCGCCCATCGTCAGCGCGATCTGGCGGCTCAGGCCATCGAGTTTCACTCGCCGCTCCACAGTTTGTAGCCGACGCCGCGCACGCTGGCGGGCACGCCTTGTACGCCGAGGTCGTCCAGTTTCTTGCGCAGCTTGCTGACGTGGCTGTCGACCGTACGTTCCAGCGCATCGCCTTCCGGCAGGCAGGTGGCCATCAGCTCGGCGCGGCTGAACACGCGGCGCGGCGCGCGCGCGAGTTGCGCGAGCAGCTTGAATTCGGTGAGCGTCAGCACGAGCGTGTGGCGTGTGCCGCCGACCTCGACCGTCGCTTCGTGATGTTCGAGATCGATCTCGAACGGCGCGGCGCGCAGCACGCGCTGTTCTTCCTGGCGCGAGCCGGCCATCGACCGGCGCAGCACGGCCTGCGCGCGCGCGACGACTTCGGCCGGGTTGAACGGCTTGACCACGTAGTCGTCGGCGCCGATGCGCAGCCCGGTCAGCTTGTCGATGTCCTGGTCGAGCGCGGTCAGCATGATGACCGGCGTGTCGCCGCGATGGCGGATCTCGGCGAGCACCTTCCAGCCGTCGACGTGCGGCATCTGCACGTCGAGCAGCACGAGGTCCGGCTTCAGCGACAGGTGGAGTTCGAGCGCGCGGCGGCCGTCGGCGGCATGCACGGTGCGCAGACCGTTGCGCGCGAAGTAGGCGGTCAGGATCTCGGCGATCTCGGGCTCGTCCTCGGCGATGAGGACGAGCGCTTGCGTGCCCTGGCCGGCGCCGGGAGATGAGGAAAATTCGGGCATGGCCACTCGTTCAGATCCATCGGGGTTCCATCGAGTCGCCATACTACCGCACGGTCCGGTCGATCGAACGAAGGCGGGCAACGCGCCCGGAACAGGTGGGCGAGCGTGCAAGCGTGACGCACGGCACCGCGTGTGCTGCTACGGTTTGCTCGCGTGTGTAAAGAAGTCACGACGGAAGTCCTGGCGCCGGGACTGGAACGCGCGTGCTCATGCAACGGGCACGCGCGTTCGTGCGTCAAATCCGACCCAGCAGCACCAGCACGACGACGATGACGACGATGAGCCCGACCGAGCCCGATGGCCAGTAACCCCAGCTTCGGCTGTGCGGCCATGCAGGAAATGCGCCGATGAGCAGCAGAATCAGAACGATGATGAGGATCGTACCGAGCATCGCATCCCTCCAGAATTTATTCGACACGGTGCTGTCGCAATTTGCGTACCGCGCCGCCGGGGCCGATGCGTCCGTGGGCGCCGCTGCCGCATCGGACGATGCGCGGCGGGCGGCCGGGATTACGCGCCGGCGTCCGTGTCGGTGGCGTCCGGCCAGAGCAGCGCCTGGGCGACGACGACGTGATCGCCGTTGAAGGTGGCGGCGGGCGATCCGTACAGGTGATAGCCGAGCGCCAGTGCATCCGATACACGGTGGCAAAACGTGGCGTCGTCCTTGCCCGTCAGCAAGCGATAGCGAGGCAGGCCGTTGGGCGGGGAATGCGACATGGTCTGGACTCCTGTGAAGGGGGCGGATCGGGCAGTATAAGTCGGACAAACCCGGGCCACCCGCGAGGGCAAGTGTATTTCCGTCATGAATGTCGGTTCATTCAACAAATAAATTTCAAAAATGCTGCCCCGCTGGCTATGCTGAATCCTTCACTCAGGCGGGCATGCGATGGCTGAACTCTTTCTGGTACGGCACGGGCAGGCATCATTCGGCACCGACGACTACGACCGGCTTTCCGCTGCAGGCGAGCAGCAGGGCGCGTGGCTCGGCGAATACTTCGCGCGGCAGGGCCTGACGTTCGATCGCGTGATCCGCGGCACGATGACCCGCCACGCGCAGACGGTCGACGCGATCCTGCGCGGGATGGGCCGCGAGGGCGTACCGGTCGACCGCCATCCCGGCCTGAACGAATACGACTTCCACGGGCTGTTCGCGGCGGCCGCGAGCGACTATCCGGACGTCGCGCGGCTGGCCGCCGGCTCGATGAAGGAGCACTTCCGCGCGCTCCGGCAGGTGCTGCAGCTGTGGACCGAGGACAAGCTCGGCGACGCGGCCCCCGAAACCTGGTCGCATTTCCAGCAGCGCGTCGCCGACGCACGCGCCGCGATCCGCGAGGGCGGCGGTCAGCGCGTGCTCGCGGTGAGTTCCGGCGGCCCGATCGCGGTGACCGTCCAGCAGGTGCTCGCGGCACCGCCGTCGAGCGCGATCGCGCTGAACCTGCAGATCCGCAACAGCAGTCTTTCGCAGTTTTTCTTCAATGCCGATGCGTTCCACCTCGCGTCGTTCAACGGCATCCCGCATCTGGAGGATCCCGAACGGCACGCGTGGCGAACCTACGGCTGACCCACGAACGATCGCGACGATGACGAACCCTTCTCAGCAACTCGACGTAGCCCGCCTGACGCGCTATCTGGAAACGCACGTGCCGGGCTTCGAAGGCCCGGTCGACACGGAGAAGTTTGCCGGCGGCCAGTCGAATCCGACTTTCCTGCTGAACGCGAAGAGCGGCCGCTATGTATTGCGCCGCCAGCCGCCGGGCGAACTGCTGAAGTCCGCGCACGCGGTCGACCGCGAATTCCGCGTGCTGACCGCGCTGTCGGGCACCGCGGTGCCGGTCGCGCGCCCGTATCACCTCTGCGAGGACCGCGACGTGATCGGCAGCCTGTTCTACGTGATGAGTTTCGAGGACGGCCGGATCTTCTGGGATCCCGCGCTGCCGGAACTGCCGCGGGCCGATCGCGCGACGTGCTACGACGCGCTGCTGCGGACGATGGCCGCACTGCACGACGTCGATGTCGACGCGGTGGGCCTGGCCGACTACGGCCGCCCCGGCAACTACTTCGAGCGCCAGATCGGCGTGTGGACGAAGCAGTATCGCGCGGCCGAAACGGGGCGCCTCGACGCGATGGAGACGCTGATCGACTGGCTGCCGAACGCGTGCCCCGAGGATACGGGCCGGCCGGCGCTGGTGCACGGCGATTTCCGGATCGACAACCTGATGTTCGCGCATGACGGTTATCGCGTGCAGGCCGTGCTCGACTGGGAACTGTCGACGCTCGGCAACCCGCTCGCCGATCTCGCATATTTCTGCATGTGCCTGCGGCTGCCGTCCGGCGGGCAGGTGCGCGGGCTCGCGGGCCAGGATCGCGCGGCGCTCGGGATTCCCGACGAAGCGGCGATCGTCGCGCGCTATTGCGAGCTGCGCGGCATCGCGCCGATTCGCGACTGGCACTTCTACCTCGCGTTCAGTTTCTTCCGGCTCGCGGCGATCGCGCAGGGTGTGAAGGCGCGCGCGCTGCAGGGCAACGCATCGAGCGAGCAGGCGCTGCGTGTCGGCGAAATGGCCGGCCGGCTCGCCGAACTGGCGGTCGGCGTGATCGACGCGCATCGCTGAGCGCGCCAGGGTCGCCGGGCGGCGACACGACAATCCAATCAATGGAGGAGCACAGCAACATGGCAACGAACCTGTTCGACCTGACGGGCAAGATCGCACTGGTGACGGGCGCAAGCCGCGGCATCGGCGAGGAAATCGCGAAGCTGCTCGCGGAGCAGGGCGCGCACGTGATCGTGTCGAGCCGCAAGCTCGACGACTGCCAGGCCGTGGCCGACGCGATCGTCGCGGCGGGCGGCCGCGCGGAGGCGCTGGCGTGTCACGTCGGGCGTCTGGAGGATATCGCCGCGACGTTCGAGACCATTCGCGGCAAGCACGGGCGGCTCGACATCCTCGTGAACAACGCGGCCGCGAACCCGTATTTCGGGCATATCCTCGATACCGATCTCGCCGCGTACGAGAAGACCGTCGACGTGAACATCCGCGGCTACTTCTTCATGTCGGTCGAGGCCGGCAAGCTGATGAAGGAACACGGCGGCGGCGCGATCGTCAACACGGCGTCGGTCAACGCACTGCAGCCGGGCGACCGGCAGGGCATCTACTCGATCACGAAGGCGGCCGTCGTCAACATGACGAAGGCGTTCGCGAAGGAATGCGGGCCGCTCGGCATCCGCGTGAACGCGCTGCTGCCGGGGCTCACGAAGACGAAGTTCGCGGGCGCGCTGTTCGCCGACAAGGACATCTACGAGACGTGGAAGGCGAAGATCCCGCTGAAGCGCCACGCGGAGCCGCGCGAGATGGCCGGCACCGTGCTGTACCTCGTGTCGGATGCGGCGAGCTACACGAACGGCGAATGCATCGTCGTCGACGGCGGCCTGACGATCTGAGCGCGCGATGAAAATCGACAGCTACGCCGGGCAGGCCGTGATGATCACCGGCGCCGCGAGCGGCTTCGGCGCATTGCTCGCGAGCGAACTCGCCGCGATGGGCGCGCGGCTCGCGCTCGGCGACCTGAACGGCGACGCGCTCAAACGCGTGGCCGCGCCGCTGCGCGCGGCCGGTGCCGACGTGATCGCGCAGCGTTGCGACGTGCGCGTCGAAGCGGAGGTGGCTTCGCTGGTGCATGAGGCCGCCGCGCGCTTCGGGCGGCTCGACGTCGGCATCAACAACGCGGGCATCGCGCCGCCGCTGAAGGCGCTGATCGATACCGACGAAGCCGATCTCGACCTGAGCTTCGCGGTGAACGCGAAGGGCGTGTTTTTCGGGATGAAGCATCAGATCCGCCAGATGCTCGCGCAGCGCGAAGGCGTGATCCTGAACGTCGCGTCGATGGCCGGGCTCGGCGGCGCGCCGAAGCTCGCCGCGTACGCGGCGTCGAAGCATGCGGTGGTCGGGCTGACGAAAACGGCCGCGCTCGAATACGCGCGCCACGGCATCCGTGTGAACGCGGTGTGCCCGTTCTACAGCACGACGCCGATGGTCACCGACAGCGATATCGGCGAGCGCCAGGACTTCCTCGCGCAGGGCTCGCCGATGAAGCGGCTCGGCCGGCCCGACGAAATCGTCGCGACGATGCTGACGCTGTGCGCAAAGGAAAACACTTATCTGACCGGGCAGGCCGTCGCCGTCGACGGCGGTGTCTCGGCCTTCTGACCGAACGGAACACGACAATCTCGAGGAGTCGATCATGGACTTTGGCTATACCCCGAAAGTGGAGGCGCTGCGCGAACGCGTGAGCGCGTTCATGGACGCGCACATCGTGCCGCGCATCCGCCAGTGGAACGAGGAAGTGCACGCGGGCCGGTATCCGGTGTCGTTCATGGAGGAACTGAAGGAGCGTGCGAAGGCGGAAGGGCTGTGGAACCTGTTCCTGCCGCACCTGAAGGACGACGAGCCCGGCACGGGCCTGACGAACCTCGAATACGCGCCGCTCGCCGAGATCATGGGGCGCGTGGGCTGGGCGTCGGAAGTGTTCAACTGCAACGCGCCGGACACCGGCAACATGGAGCTGCTGCACATGTTCGCGACGCCCGAGCAGCGCGAACAGTGGCTGCTGCCGCTGCTGCGCGGCGAGATCCGCTCGGCGTTCGCGATGACGGAGCCGGACGTGGCGTCGTCGGATGCGACCAACATCACGACGCGCATCGAGCGCGTGGGCGACGAATACGTGATCAACGGCCGCAAGTGGTTCATCACGAACGCCGCGCATCCGAACTGCAAGATCTTCATCGTGATGGGCAAGACCGATCCCGACGCCGAGTCGCACCGGCAGCAGAGCATGATTCTCGTGCCGCGCGACACGCCGGGCGTGACGGTCGTGCGCAACATCACGGTGGTCAACCACTACGCGCCGGAAGGGCACTGCGAGATCACGTTCGACAACGTGCGCGTGCCGGCGCGCAACCTGCTCGGCGAGGAAGGCAGCGGCTTCGCGCTCGCGCAGGCGCGCCTCGGGCCGGGGCGCATCCACCACTGCATGCGCTCGATCGGCGCGGCCGAACTGGCGCTGGAGCTGATGGTCGACCGCGCGCAGTCGCGTGTCGCGTTCGGCAAGCCGTTGAACCGGCACGGCACGGTTGGCGAATGGATCGCACGCTCGCGCATCGAGATCGATCAGGCGCGCCTGCTGGTACTGAAGGCCGCATGGATGATCGACAAGGTCGGCGCGAAGGCCGCGCGCAAGGAAATCTCGATGATCAAGGCGCTCGTGCCGACGGTTTATACGGACGTATGCGACCGCGCGATGCAGGTGTTCGGCGCGGCGGGGTTGAGCCCCGATACGCCGCTCGCCGACCTGTGGACGTGGGGCCGCGCGCTGCGCTTCGCCGACGGCCCGGACGAGGTGCACCTGCAGGCGATCGCGCGGATGGAGATCAAGGACGGCGAGCCCGGTTCGACGGCGCCTTACCTGACGCCGCCGCCGCGCGGCTGAGCGGCGGCACGATCGGCCGGGCGACATGGACGAACGAGCGGCGCGCGCCGTAAGATGCCGGCAAGGAGATCCGGCGATGCGCTTGACGAAGATTGATCTGAACCTGTTCGTCGTATTCGAGGCGATCTACAACAAGCGCAACCTGACGCGCGCGGCCGAGGTGCTGAACCTCACGCAGCCGGCCGTCAGCAATGCGCTGGCGCGGCTGCGCAAGACGCTGAACGATCCGCTGTTCGTCAGCACGCCGGCCGGGATGATGCCGACGCCGATGGCCGAGAACATCGTCGGCCGCGTGCGCGAGGCGCTGCAACTGCTCGATTCGAGCGCGCACGAAGGCGACGTGTTCGATCCGGCGTCTTCGGAGCGCGTGTTCCGGCTCAGCATGAGCGACCTGACCGAAGCGCTGCTGCTGCCCGCGCTCGGCGAGCTGCTGCAGACGCATGCGCCCGGCATGCACGTGCGCAGCTACACGATGGATCGCCGCGAAGTCGCGACCGCGCTCGCGAACGGCTCGGTCGACATCGCGATCGACGCGCCGCTGATCGGCGATCCGCATCTGCACCAGGCGTTGCTCGTGCGTGACCGCTACGCGTGCATGATCCGCGACGATCATCCGTTCAGGGGCGACACGCTCACCATGGACGACTACCTGTCGATGGGGCACATCCACGTGTCGAGCCGCCGCAAGGGCAGCGGGCACGTCGATGCGGAACTGACGCGCCTCGGGCTGCGTCGCAACATCCAGATGCGGGTGCAGCACTACATGGTCGCGCCGCTGATCGCGATGCGCGGCGATCTCGCGCTCACCGCGCCGCTGCGGCTGCTGCAGCGCTATCCGGCGCGCATCCTCGAACTGCCGTTCGAGATGCCGGGGCTCGACTACTTCTGCTACTGGCACCGCAGCGCGGATCAGGACCAGGGCAGCCAGTGGCTGCGCGAGCAACTGATGACGCTGATGGGCGGAATCGGCGACGTGCGGTGACGCAGCCGGGCAGCAACGGCCACTCGGCATCGCCCTCGACGTGTCGTCATGCTCGGCTTCGTGGCCGAAGCTGCGGCTCATCCCGTAGCACGACGATTCGACCGGCGGCGCCTCTCCGATGCGTCGCGGCGCCTACGCCGAACCGCTTACCCGCGTGTGCCGTCGCCACCGGTTTCCTCCGTGAACAACGCGAGGCCGGCAAGACTGGCTGCGCAGCAGGCCATCACATACCAGGCAGGCGCATAGAAGCTGCCGGTCGCACGCCACATCATGCCGACGATCAGTTGCGCAAAGCCGCCGAAGATCGTGACGCCGAGCGCATAGATCATCCCGAGCGACGTCGCGCGCACTTCGGGGCGCAGTGCCTCGAGGATCATCACGAAACAGGCCGGACTCGACAGCGTCATCAGGCCGATCAGAAGGGCGACGACGACGATGGCGGTCGTCACCGACGGCCACGCGTGCATCGCGTAAAAGGCGGGTAGGACGAGCAGGGCCGACACGACGCAGACGCTGCGCACCAGCGGCTTGCGGCGGCGGAGCCGGTCCGCGAGCCGTCCCGCGAACGGCGAGCCGGCCAGCAGCACGACGCCGGCCGTGCAGCCCGACAGCAGCGATACCGATGCCGGCATACCCGTCGTCAACGTCAGGAACGACGGCAGGAAGAACACGATCGTGTACATCGTCGACGTGCCGCCGATCACGAGCAACGTGCCAGCCGCGATCAACCGCCATGGAATGCGCACGCGCTCGTGCATAACACCGGATGTCGCGTGCGGCAGCGTGTCGTCGAGGTGACGCCGCAGGTAGAATCCAACCGGCCCGATCAGCAGGCCGAGCATGAACGGCACACGCCAGCCCCACGCATGCAGCGCGTCGGGCGACAGCGTGCGTGACAGCGTCAGCGCGACGAGTGCGCCGACGAGTGCCGCTCCGCCCTGGCTCGCCATCTGCCAGCTCACGAGTTCGCCGCGCCGGCGGGTGCCGCCCGATTCCATCAGCAACGTCGTCGCCGCGCCCACTTCGCCGCCGGCCGAGAAACCCTGCAGCAGACGCCCGACGACGATCAGCAACGGCGCCGCGATGCCGATCTGCGCGTAGGTCGGCGCGAAACCGATCAGCCCGGTGCCGAGCGCCATCAACGCGACGGTCAGCACGAGCGCCGGCTTGCGCCCGACGCGATCCGCATACGCGCCGATCGCGACACTGCCGAGCGGCCGCGCGACGAAGCCGACGCCGAACGTCGCGAGCGACAGCATCAACGCGCCCGTGTCGCTCGAGGCGGGGAAGAACAGCTTGCCGATCAGCGCCGCGAAAAAACTGTAGACGGTGAAATCGAAAAATTCGAGCCCGTTGCCGAGTGCGGCCGCGACGATCGTGCGGCGCATCGGGCGCTGTCCGGCATCCGCCGGGAGGGCGGCCGTGCGATTCAGTGTGTTCATCGAAGAGCGGCCCTGGTCAGAAGTTGTGATACATGCCGAGCGACATCGTGACCGGCGTCGTCCCGGTGCGCGGCGCGGTGCTGCCGGGCTCGGTCGGCAACGGATTGCCGTTCAGCAGGACGGTCGAGATCCCGTAGTTGCGGATGAAACCGGCGCGGGCATAGAGGCCGGTGCGCTTCGACAGCAGGTAGTCGTAGCCGAGCATCACGCCGAGCGCCGAGTCCTTCGCCGGCCGGCCGGTTGCGTCGCGCACGCCCGACGTGTCGCGGTAGACGACCGACGCGCGGATCGCATTGACCCCGAACGGCACGATCGTGCCGACCGTGTAGACGCGCGCGATACCGTCGCCGGCCAGCTTCGGCGCGTACTGGTTGAAGGACGCGGACAGCACGAGCCGCCCGGTGTCGTGGACGACGCCGAATCCGTACAGGTCGTTGCGCACGGTGCTCGCGCCATTGACGCCCCAGGCCTGGTTGTAGCTCGCCGCCAGATAGGTGGTGCCGTTGTACCACTGCAGCAGCACCCCTTGTGCGGAGGCGGCCGGTGCGCGTCCGGCCACGTTGCTCGGGGCGAGCATCAGCATCAGCGACGTGGTGCCGGCGACGATCGGCGTGCGGTATGTGATCGCGTTGTCGATGCGCGCCGGCAACTGTGTCGCGCCCGGGCCGAGGTCCGAGTTGTAGCCGACGCCACGGCTCGTTTGCACCGCCGCCGCACCGAGCCACGTATAGACCGAGTTCGTGCCCACCGTGCCGAACACGTCGATGAACAGCGGCAGTGCCGTTCCGATCTGCTTGCCGAAACGCAGCCGGCCGTAGCTGTCCGACGACAGGCCGACCCAGGATTGCCGGTTGTAGGTCGATTGCGGGTCCTGCTGCGCACCGCTGTTGGCGAGAAATCCGCTCTCGAGATTGAACTCGGCGCGCCAGCCGCCGCCGAGGTTCTCGCGGCCGAACAGGCCGAACTTCGACGTCCACTCACCGCCGCTCTGCGTCTGCCACAACGAGCGGCCGCCGACCGTCTGGTAATTGATCCCCATGTCCACCGAGCCGTACAGTGCGACGCCTTCCGCCATGCGGCCGTTGTACTCGGGGACGGCGGCGAGCAGCGTGTCCTGGTACGGCACGGCACGCGCGTGGCCTGCGCCGAGTGCAAGGCAGGCGGCGCTCAGTGCAATTCGTTTTTTCATTTGGATTCCTTATCGTGATGGCAGCGGATACGTCGCCTTTCCCCGCACGCGCTCGTCAGATGACCTTCAGGTAGCGCTCGGCGACCCCGGCGAGATAGGCCGCGCCCCAACTCAGCGCGGTGTCGTTGAAGTCGTAACCGGGGTTGTGCACCGAACAGCCGCCTTGCGAATCGACGCCGTTGCCGAGCAGCACGTAGCAACCCGGCACGCATTCGGTCATCCACGAGAAGTCCTCGCTGCCCATCACGCCGTCGGGCAAGAGCGTGAGCGCGCCGTCGCCGGCCAGCGCCGCGATGGTCTCCACCGCGAGATCCGACGCGGCAGGGTTGTTGTCGACGACGCGCGAGATCGATTGGTAGTCGACCTGCGCGGTCATGCCGTACGCTTGCGCATGCGTGTCGACGATCCGGTGGATTCGCGCCTCGATTTCATTGCGCGTGGCCGCGTCGAGTGCGCGCACCGACAACTGCAGCGTTGCGCTGTGCGGAATCACGTTCGGCGCGGTGCCTGCGTGAAACGTGCCGACGGTCACGACCGCCGGCTTCGCCGGGTCGATGTTGCGGGAGACGATCGACTGCAGCGCGGTGACGATGTATGCGCCCGCGACGATCGGATCGCTCGCGAGCTGCGGCATCGCCCCGTGGCCGCCATTGCCGGTCAGCGTGATCGTCACCGAATCGGACGACGCCATCATCGGGCCGTAGCGCAGCGCGAAATGACCGACCGGCACGCCCGGCGCGTTGTGCAGCGCATACACTCGCTCGCACGGGAATCGCTCGAACAGACCGTCGTCGATCATCCGCTTCGCGCCGCCGAGCCCTTCCTCGGCCGGTTGGAAGATCAGGTTCAGCGTGCCGTCGAAACGCCCCTGGCGGGCGAGATAGTGTGCCGCGGCGAGCAGGATCGCCGTATGGCCGTCGTGCCCGCACGCGTGCATCGTGCGCTCGACGGTGCTCGCATACGGCAGCCCTGTCGCCTCCTGGATCGGCAGCGCGTCCATGTCGGCGCGCAGGCCGAGCGTGCGCGCCGATGCGCCGCGCCGCAACCGGCCGACGACGCCGGTCCCGCCGACACCGGTCGTCACGTCATAGCCCCATTCGGCCAGCCGTTCGGCGACGAGCCGCGCGGTGCGGGTTTCGGCGAAGCCGAGTTCGGGATGGGCGTGGATGTCGCGCCGGATCGCGATGAATCGGGACTCGGACTCGCGGATGGCCGCGAGCACGTGAGCAAGGTCCTGCGTCATTGATGAGCTCCATGAGATCGGCCGCCTCGCGACCGTCACGGCCAAGCATAGGGAGACCCACCCGCTCAAAAAACTCACCAATTTTGATATAAATAACTTCCGGTGATACATTCCACATCATGAAAACCCATCAATTGCGCGCACTCGTCGCCGTGGCGACGGCCGGTAGCATCAAGGGCGCCGCAGCCGCGCTGCACGTGACCCAGCCGGCGGTCAGCAAGGCGATCCAGGAGATGGAGAACGAGTTCGGCGTGCCGCTGCTCGAGCGCATGCCGTGGGGCGTCGTGCCGACGCCGGAAGGCGACGCGCTGCTCGGGCGTGCGCAGGCGGTGGTCCGCGAGCTCGAACGGGCGCGCGAGGACATGGCGCACATGAAGGGCTTGCGCGACGGCCGGCTCGTGATCGGCTTCACGCCGATCGTCGCGGTGACGGGCTTCGCGGATGCGTATGCGGCGTTTCGCCGTCACTGGCCGCACGTCGAGTGCGAACTGCGCGAGCTGACGTTCACCCAGCTCGCCGAGCAGTTGCGCAACCGGACACTCGACCTCGCGTTTGCGGCCGTCACGGGCCCGCTCGCCGAATCGGCCGACGTGAAGGCGATTCGCGCCTTCGACACCGTGTTCGTCACGCGCGAGAACGGACGTTTTGCCGGCGCGACGTCGCTCGATGCGCTGCGCGAAGCGGAGTGGATCCACGCCGACGCGAGCGAGAGCTTTCCCGCGTACATCCGCGATCTGCACGAGCGGGCGGGGCTGCCGCCGCCGCACTGCGTCACCCGCTGTACGTCGTATGCGCTGTTCTACAGCCTGCTCTTGACCACCGACGCCGTCTTTTCGTGGACCCGGCACTCGCTCGCCGAGACCGTTTTCGGCCAGAAGCTAACGCCGTTGCCGCTGCCGATGTCACCGCCGCCGCTTCAACTGTACCGGCTCACGCCACCGGGGCTGCAGCTGACACGGCCCGCCTCCGACTTCCTCGCGTATGTCGAAACCGCATTCGCATCGCAGCCGGTCGTCGGGAAGGTTCCGTCGCGTTGATGCTCGGCAACTGCGGGTTGCTCGGCGACGCGCCTAGAAAGAATCGTCGTCGAAGCGCGACGAAGCCGGCCGGCGCTTCATGTCCTTCAGCCAGTCGCGGACGTTTTCCGGATCGTCGAACTCGCGCAGCGTCACGGTCAGGTCGTGGTTGCTGCGCTGCATCGCGGCGATGTCGCGCGTGAGCGTGCGCATCACGGTATCGGGCGCCAGCTTGACCGATGGCGCGATCCCGTAAGTTCGCCGGAAGTCGTTCTCGACGTGCCGGATCTCCTGATCGAGCTCGCGAATCTGCTCCTCCAGGATGCCGTTGTAGCGGGTCAGCCGGTCTTCGCTCAGGCCGTCGATCGCGCGCCGGTCGATCTGTTCGATCTCCAGCTGCAGTTCCAGCAATTGCAGCAGGTTGCCTTTTGCATACGCGTGGTTGACCCGCTGCATCAGCACGGTCTTGCGTGCCTGCTCCTGCGGATCGGTTTCGCGATCGGGGTGCAGCGCGCTCGCGAGCTTGCGATAGACCTCGCGGATCGACTTGCTCGATTCGGCCTGCTCGGCTTCGCGCCTCGCCGCCGCGGCCGATTGCCGGGGTGCTTTCCTGCGTTTGGCGCGCTGTGCCTCGCGGGCCTCGTGGGCGGCCATGTCGCGCTCGAACTGTTCGTCCAGCTCGGCTTGCATGCGCTCGGCGAGTTCGTCGGGCGACAGCATGTCGAGATCGTCCGCCGGCGCTACGTCGGGAGTCGGCTCCGCATGCTGCTTCGCCGGTGCGTGATCGGCCGCCGGGAGGTCGTCGTCCGATTTGGCGTGCCGGTTGTAGATGATTTTCAACTGCGCGTCGTCGCTGAAGTCGAGCAGGTTGCGCGCCATGTCGGCGATCAGCGCGGACAGCGTGCACTGCTCGGCCTTGCTCAAGCCCTTCTGCAGGAACGCGTCGTCGAGCAGATTGAGCAAGCGGATCCGCAACGCGGTCGACGCCTGTTCGAGCGGCAGCAGCCCGTCGACGAATTTCTTCTGGAACGCGGGCATCACGGCGTCCCACGCGCCGAGCCGCTCGCGCCGCTGCTCGATCTGCTTGACGAGCGTATTGAACGTTTTCTGGGCTTTCGACAGGCTGGCTGCTTCGTGGCCGGGTGCGATGACGACCGCGGCACCGCGACGTGCGGTCATGATGAAGGTTCTCCGGCCGCGGCGGGAGGCGCGGCAGGCCGGTATTTTAGCCGGACGCGCGGCGAGCGGCCCGGCGGCGTTCTGTCCCGACGCAACCGGCCGCGCGCGTTACGGCTTCACGGTCGCCACCGCCGGCGTGCCCGCTTCCGTAGCCGGTGCGCCGTTCGATCCGTAGGCCGCCTCGGCGTGCTCGCGTTCGGCGAGGCGCTTGGCGGCCAGGCGTTCCTGCGCGGCGACGATGTCGCCCGGATAGTTGTCACCGTCGGCGGCAATCGGCACGTAGCCGACCGATTCGAGGTCGAACAGCTCCTGGCGGACCTGGGCGCGCGTGAGCGTCGAGTGAGACGACTGCGCGTACGACACGGCCGGCGCGGCGAGCAGAGCGGTGGCGGTAGCGGCGACGGCGGCGATGGTGACGATGACGGATTTCACGGTTTCCTCAGACGGTTTCGTTACGGTCCTGCACGCATTCGCTTGGCTGAACCGACGATGCAAGTTTAGGAACCCGCACCGTCCGGATAAATGGAGAATCCGTTCCAGCAGTGTTTCAGAACGAGTAAGAATGAGCCGCGCGACGCCGGCGCGTCAGTCGCCGAACAATTGCCCCTGCCCCGAGATCACGCGCTCGAAATCGTCCCGCAGGAACGGCAGGATCGCGTCGGCGACGGGCTGGAGCTGGCGGCTCAGGTAGAACGCATAGTCGATCGGCGAGCGCATCGTTTCGAGCGGCTCGGGGCCGGCCGTCGTCATCACGTAGCTGATCCAGCCGCCGCGCTGATACTGCAGCGGCCGGCCCTGCGCGTGGTTGAACTCGTCGGCGATCCGCGCGGCGCGCACTTGCGGCGGCACGTTGCGTTCGTATTCGCGCAGCGGCCGGCGCACGCGCTTGCGGTAGACGAGCTGGTCGTCGAATTCGCCGGCCAGCGTGCGCCGCACGTAGTCGCGGATGAAATCCTGGTACGGCTCGCGCCGGAACACGCGCCGGTACAGCTCGCGCTGGAACTGCTGCGCGAGCGGCGTCCAGTCGGTGCGTACCGTCTCGAGCCCCTTGAAGACGAGGTCCTCGCCGCCGCCGGCCGCGGCCGCGAGGCCCGCGTAGCGCTTCTTGCTGCCTTCTTCCGCGCCGCGCACGGTCGGCATCAGGAAGCGGCGGTAGTGCCGCTCGTACTGCAGTTCCAGCGCGCTCTCGAGCCCGAAGCGGTCGCGCAGGTGCGCCTGCCACCAGCGGTTCACGTGCCCGACGAGCGCGCGGCCCTTCGCGCCGGCCTCGTCGTCGTCGTGCGCGCGGCCGAGCCACACGAACGTCGAATCGGTATCGCCGTAGATCACTTCGTAACCCTGCGCCTCGATCAGCTCGCGCGTGCGGTGCATGATCTCGTGGCCGCGCATCGTGATCGACGACGCGAGGCGCGGGTCGAAGAAGCGGCAACCCGTCGAGCCGAGCACGCCGTAGAACGAATTCATGATGATCTTCAGTGCCTGCGACAGCGGCGCGTTGCGCTGCCGCTTCGCATCGTCGCGGCCTTCCCATACGCGGCGCACGACATCGGGCAGGCAATGCGCGGTGCGCGAGAAACGCGCGCCGAGAAAGCCGGGCACCGAGGCGTCGTCGCCGGGGTTCGCGAGTCCTTCGATCAGGCCGACCGGATCGATCAGGAACGTGCGGATGATCGACGGATAAAGGCTCTTGTAATCGAACACGAGCACCGAGTCGTACAGCCCGGGGCGCGAATCCATCACGAAGCCGCCGGGGCTGTTCTGTCCCGTCACGTCGCCGAGGTTCGGCGCGACGTAGCCGAGCCGGTGCATGCGCGGCAGGTACAGGTGCGTGAACGCCGCGACCGAGCCGCCGGTGCGATCGGCCGCGAGGCCCGTGACGCTCGCGCGTTCGAGCGCGAAGGACAGCAGGTCGGCCTTGTCGAAAATGCGCGTGACGAGCTCGCAGTCCTTCAGGTTGTAGCGTGCGAGCGCCGGCTTGTCGTGATCGAAGCGGCGCTGGATTTCGTCCATCCGCTGGTACGGGTTGTCGATCGACTTGCCTTCGCCGAGCAGCGCTTGCGACACGTACTCGAGGCTGAACGACGGAAAGGTCCACGTCGCGGATTTCAGCATGTCGATGCCGTCGAGGATCAGCCGGCCGGCCGCGCCCGCGAAGAAGTGGTCGGGCTGCTGGCCGTGCGCCCGCCAGTCGAGCACGCTGCCGCCGCGCCCGAGCTTCAGCGGGATGCCGTATTGCTCCGCATGCGCATGCAGGATGCGCAAGTCGAATTGCACGAGGTTCCAGCCGATCACCGCATCGGGATCGTGCGCGTCGAACCATTCGTTGAGCCGCGCGAGCAGCGCGGGCCGGGTATCGCAGTAGTCGAGGTCGAAATCCAGGGGGCCGGCATCGCCGCTTGCATCGCCGTTGGGCGGGCCGAGCATGTAGACCTGCCGTTGCCCGCAGCCTTCGAGCGCGATCGAATACAGCTCGCCGTGGACGCTGGTTTCGATGTCGAGCGACACGCAGCGCAGCGTCGGGCGGTAGCCGTCGGCGGGCTTCAGTTCGCCGACGGTCAGCGTGCCGTCGCGACCGGGCTGGCCGCGAAACTGCACGGACGCCGTGATGAAGCGCTCCATCGCGTAGCGGTCGGGCGGCTGCACGTCGGCCTCGTAGACGTCGACGCCGGCGGCGGCCAGGCGCTTCTGGAGCGCGGACAGATGACGGTAGCGCTTGCAATAGAGGCCGACGACCGGGCGCTGCCGGAAGTCGCGCAGCGCGAGCGGACGCAATTCGGCTTCGCGCTCGCCGGCCAGCGCGCGTTCGGCGAGTGCCTGCTGTTCGGCCGGAATGAACGCGACGGCTTCCTGCGGGCGCAAGCGCACGCGGCGCGGACCGTGTTCGGTTGCCAGCCAGAACTCGATCTCGATGCCGGATGCGGTGTCCCGCCAGTGGCGGGTGAGGATGAAACCCTGCTCGAACGCCGTCAAAACGCTTGCTCGTCGTGAATGCCCAGGCCGCGGATTTTAGCGCCTGGCCCGGGTTCACGCTCGCGCCGGCCGCGCGCGAAGCCGGCAGCGCTCGAACGGTTCGCGTTCCGCGGCGGCGGGTTGCCTGCCCGGTTGCGGATCGTCCGTGCTCAACCGAACTGCGCGCTCAGCCATCCTTTGGCCCATTGGGTCGCGTAGGCGACTGCATCATCGCGCGCATCGAAGCCGGCGAGATCGCCGCTGGCGTGCACTTCCCGTTCATCTCCGTCCAGGAGAATCGTGGTGATCCGCGCATGCGCGATGTATTCGCCGTCCGCCCTGCGCGGTGTCGGGTCGATCCGGAAACGTGTCGTGTCGAAGCGCATGGGCGCCTCCCTGTCGGGTTACCGCGAGTGGGCTGGCGCGGGAGGGTGAAGAATGGACCCGCAAACCGGATGCCGCCCGCAGGGAGAGGAGAAAGCCCGCTGCTCCGGAACTGCTTCGGAGCCACGCTCAAGCGACGGGACAGGAAGGGGGCATCACGGCCGCTCGACGGCGCCGGGGCGATCGGTCGCAGTGAGGGGCCCGATCGAATTCAAGGAGGGACGCGGCGCAACGCGCCGGAATCGGCCGCCGGTCATCCGTCGCCTCGATCGTACGCCGTTCAATCCGTTTGTATAGCGAAATTTCGAGCGGATTTCCGCAGCCGCGACGGGCCTTCGCGCCGCGGCGACGGCATGCACGGCAGCGGTAGCGCGTATAGTGGAGCAAGCGCTGTTCAGTGGTTCGCGTCGACACGAGCGAGATCGGCAACGTACCTCCGGAAGAAACGGCGTGCCCATGAAAATCGATCGCAGTGCCATTCCCTGTTATCTCGTCCTGCGTGCCGGCTGGGCGCCGTACGTATTGAATGAAGATCGCCGGGTGCTTCGCCGCGACGCGAGCCCGCTGTTGCGGGCGTTTGCACGGTCGCGCGGCCGGTTCGCGCATGTCGACGGCGTCGCATGGAACATCTTCTCCGACACCGAGGGCCTGTCGGCGATCGAGCGTCGCGAGACCGCGTTCTTCGCGTTGATCAACGGCACCGAAACCGAACATCAGTTGCGCTTGCTGGCGTCCCTCTGAGCGTGTCGTCGGGACGGTGCGAACGACGGCCGCGCGTTCTGCCCCTCGACCGAAAGCGCTTGACACACCTGTTGACGAGGCGTACTGTCGGCCGCGTAAGTATTCAAGAAGCGCGATTGCTGCTCATCATCGACCGCAGCCTGCGGTATTCGTTGTCCTCTCCCTCCTTGATTATTTTTTTGTGTCCGCGTCTTTTCGGATGCGTGCGCTCGTCCATATTTTCAGGAGATCTAACATGGATAACGGTACCGTCAAGTGGTTCAACGACAGCAAGGGTTTCGGCTTCATCACGCCCGACAGCGGCGGCGACGATCTGTTCGCCCACTTCTCCGAGATTCGCGGTGAGGGCTTCAAGACGCTCGCCGAGGGCCAGAAGGTCAGCTACGAGACGAAGACGGGCCCCAAGGGCCTGCAGGCAGCGAACATCACCCCGCTGTAATTCATTGCCCGGGTGCGTCAGCATCGTTCATGAGGCGGCGCGTCGTCGCCGCTTCACGGGTGACGCACCGCCGTCGAACTCGCGCGCATGCCGATCCCGGGCATGCATCGCCGTGCGCGTGTTCGGCCGCGCGCGCGATTTGACGCGTCACGCTCATCGGATCGCGCAAGCGGTGCGGCAGGAGAACCCGCATGACCCGAAGTCAGTCCCGCAGCAACAAGCCGCCGCCGCGCGCCAAGCCGGCCATCATGCTGCCCAGGCTCGGCACCGCATTGAACTGGGTGCCGCCCAAACCCGCCGCACTCACGAAATCGCGCCCGAAGAAGCGCTTGCCGGCGCCGTAATCGCGATCCGGATCGGATGGCGCGGCGAGTGTCGGCTTCGTGGCCGGACACCGTGTGCCGTCCGGCTGCACCCGCGCGCCTGGTCGCGCGCAACCCGGAATTAGTTGGGCGTCCGACAAACGATGCGCGTATGATGGGTTCATTCGAGCCGGCATCCGCCCACCGGCCGCTCGCCCCTCCTAATACCCGCTTGCTGCATCGCCCCGCCTCCGCGCTGCAACGTTGTCCCATTCACCCTACCTGCCCGCCCCGCAACGGGGATGCAGGCCGGATGTGTTCGCCCATGCGATGCGCCGTGGCCGAACGCCAGGAGTTCGTCATGAGCATGCATATCTACCGTGGATTCGAGATTTATCCACTGATTTACCCTCACGTGCCGGCGCCCAATGGCAGCCCGCACAACTACGATGCCGGTTTCGACGCGGCGGTCAAGATTTGCCTTCGCGGCACCGACGATACGCTGACCCGCAGCCAGACTTTCATGGTGCGTGAGCGTCGCCCGTTCGACAACGCCGGCGACGCGCGTCGCGCTTCGCTGCGCTTCGCCGAGAGCATCATCGACAGCAATCGCGACAAACAGGATTTCTTCGCCGCCTCGCTTTGATGCGACGCGGTCGGGCAATGCAATGCGTGATGAATTCGGAGAGCGAAATGATTGTCGATGAACTGCTTGGATTGATCGGACGACGCGAGGTGACTTGGACGGGCACGGCCGTGCCTGCCGGAGTCGCCGATTCGGCGCTGTGCCATCAGCAGGAACTGCAGATGTTCGCCGCGGTACGCGCACTGTCGATCGGAGCCGGATATTCGGAATTCGAGTCGGACGGGATCGCGAGTGCCGTCATGACACGGCTTGGCTAGTTTTGCGTTCCCCCTTTCCCTTTTCCTTTCCCTGAAACAGGACCCTGATGACAACCATTACGCTGAAGGTCAACGAACCGATCGATGTCGCGCTGCGACGATTCCGCCGCGGCATCGAGAAAACCGGGCTGATCCGGGAACTGCGCAGTCGCACCGGCTATGAAAAGCCGACGACCGAACGCAAGCGGAAAAAGGCCAGCGCCGTGGCCAGGCAGCGCCTGCGTGCGAAGCGCATGCTGCCGCCGCGCAAAATGTACTAGGAGAACATCGTGTACAACATGCCGGCCGAGGCACCCCCGTTCTTCCCGTTGACGAAATGTGAAGTCGATCTCGATCGGCAGAAGGACATGGTGACACTGCTGCCGAGCTTCTATGCGTTCGGATGCGAGTACACCAGCCGCGGTTTTCTGATCGGGCGGGACGATGCGTTCAAGCTGATCGCCGCGCTCGAGAAGGCGCTCAGCGTTCAGGGGTGAGGTGGGCGGCGGCTCCGCACCGTCCTCGTCGCACAAGCCTCTCTTGCTCGATCGCGTCACCGTGCCCGGCTCGCGCCGCGAACCTCGGCAGTACCCGCCGACACGCTGGCCGCCCACATCGCCGTCCCAAGGCAAGCCGTTGCGACGATCGCCGTCGCGGCCGGCACCCTCGGCATGAACGCCGGAAAACTATGCGCGATGCAGCGTTTCGAGCACGGCCGATGACGGCCGCTCGCCAGCGCCATGGCCCTTCGACTGCAGCCCGGGCATCATGCCGACGACAAAGTCGATGAACGCTCGTACCTTGGCCGGAACGTGACTCCGGCTGGGGTAATAGACATAAAGCGGGAACGTCTCGTCGCTCCAGTCCGTCAGGATCGGCTCCAGCGTGCCGGCACGCAGGTGCGCGTCGATTCCGAGGTCGATCAGCTGGGCGATCCCGAAGCCTGCAACGCACGCGCCGATTTTGGTTCCCGCATCCGTGACGGTCAGATTCCCGTTGACAGCCACTTTCACTTTCTCGTTGTCGCGCCAGAATTCCCAGTCGAAGGGCCGACCGGTAGCCGGATCGATGGCCAGGATGCATTCATGGCCGTCGTCGACCAGATCCTGCGGCGACCTCGGTCGGCCGCGTTGCGCCAGGTAGGACGGCGCGGCCACCGTCAGGACCCGCGGGCTGTACAGCCTGCGACAGACCAACGTGGAAACGGACGGCGGCCCGAATCGTATCGCGAGATCGAAACCGTCGCTTACCAGATCCGACAGGTCGTTCCGGGTTTCCAGCTTCACATGAAGCGCCGGGTAATCCTTCATGAACTGGGCCAGCTCCGGCGCCAGCACAAGTCGAGCGAACGCCGCGTCGCACGCCACACGGAGCGTTCCGTTGACGACCGAGGTCTGGCCGGCGGCTTCGGCGGTCGCCTCTTCGATTCCCTGGAGCAACGGCCGCACTTTCGACAACAGCGCGTGGCCAGCGTCCGTCACTTCGACGTGCCGGCTGGTGCGATGCACGAGCTTCGCGTGCAGGCGGTCTTCCAGTCGCTGAATGGCGCGACTGACCGCCGGCTGAGTCCTGCCCAGACGGGATGCCGCACGGCCAAAGCTCCCGGATTCGGCGATGGCCGCAAGCACGAGCAAGCCGCCGACAAGTCCTCCGTCGAGGTCTTCCATGATCCATGAGTTCCTGTAATGGCAGCGATAAACGGGCCGCCGTAGCCGAGGCGAGGACGATCGCTCACTATACGAGCCGTTCACTCTCGAGGAAAGCCAGTCATGACCCAGACCCAAGCCGTCGTCGCGTTGATCGAGGATTACTTCAATCTGGCTTACGAGCCGAGGAGCCGTGACTTCAACAAGGTCTTTCACCCGAGCTGCCTGATTCAGTGGCTGGACGAAGGCCGGCTGCGCACGCTGTCGTCGTCGGAGTACGAGGCGCTCGTCAACGGGAGACCGAGCCCCCGGTCAACCGGCGCACCCCGAGACGACGCGATCCTCTCCATGGCGCACGTCTCGGACGGCCTTTCGACGGCCACGGTGCGGGTGCGGATCGGAAGCCGGCTGTTCAACGATCACTTCGTCATGCACAAGGTGGACGGCAGTTGGCTGATCGCCACCAAGGCGTCCGCCATCGTGCATACGTTCGACTGAAACGTGGCGTAGCGCCGCGCGGCTGACGCGCGTCCGGGTCCGGAGTGCGCGCCGACACCAACGAACAAAACCCTGGGAAACGCGTCGATTTCCCGGGGCTTTCATGTCATCGAACATGGATCGACCCGCAGCCGGAACCTGAAAGGCGGGCTCGAACCTTCCCTCTCAAACATGCCCTTCATGTTCGATCGGCGCGCCATGCCCGGCCCGCGCCGCAACGATGATCGGCATGCCTGACATCCTGGCCGCCCGCTTCGCCCACATTGCCGTCAGGATCGGCACGAGAATCGCCGTCACGAGGCAAGCCGTCGCGACGATCGCCGTCGCGGCCGGCACCATCGGCTTGAACTTCGGAATCATCTCGCCGATGATCGCCGGGTTCGCCACGGCGGCGCCCGCCGTCGACGACGCGGCGAGCCCGGCTGTCCCGTTGCCGCCGCCCACGAACTTGTCCGCGAGAATCAGCGGCACGCCCGTCACGACGATCACCGCGAGCCCAAGCGCGATGCCCGGCAGCCCGCTCTTCGCGATCACGTTGAGATCGATGCCGTTGCCGAGCGCAAAGCCGAAGAACGGGATCAGCGGATGCACGCAGCGCCCGAACAGCTCGCGCAGGTCTTCATCGAGGTTGCCGAGCGTGAAGCCGATCAGGAACGGCAGCACCGCGCCGACGAAGAGCCGCGTCTCGAATACCGCGACGCCCGCCGCGCCGAGGATCAGCATGCTGACGAGCGGCCCCGATTCGATCGACATCAGCACGAACGCACCGGCTTCTTCCTTGCTGCCGTACTGCTGCATCACGGCCGCATAGAGGCCGCCGTTGGTCATGTCCATCGACGTCGTGATCGCGAGCAGCGACAGGCCCGCGAAGAGGCCCGTGCGGATGCCGTCGTCGGGGATGAACCGTGCGGCGATCAGGGTCGCCAGCCACGCGACCACGATCTTGGTCGCGAGCAGCGTGCCCGATTTGCGCAGCACGACGCCCGTCGCGCGCAGGTTG
Source organism: Burkholderia seminalis (assembly GCF_001718535.1). Classification (NCBI taxonomy): domain Bacteria; kingdom Pseudomonadati; phylum Pseudomonadota; class Betaproteobacteria; order Burkholderiales; family Burkholderiaceae; genus Burkholderia; species Burkholderia seminalis. The sequence continues at coordinate 123,030 of NZ_CP013400.1, forward strand.
ATCGTCGCGCCCATGCAGAAGAACCAGACGGCGAGGATCGGCACCGTGCCCGCGATCAGGCCGTTGGTGAACGAGCCGAAGTACTTCCCGGCGTTCGGCGCGAACGTGTGCACGCACGCGCCGAGCAGCATCGGGACCAGCATGAGCCCGCCCGGTATGCGGTCGATGGCCTGTTTCAGCTTCACGTCTCCTCCGTGGACGTCGATGCGTCCCGTTGTCGAATGATGTCTGCTGACTGACTATAGGACATTATTCGGAACGTCGGTCCGTTTTTATTGTTTGGAACGGTAATCGTATACCAGTATCACTATAAATAGCTGATAAAAAAGGGAATTTCGCTATCGTTGTACGGCGGGCTATTTTCGGATCGACGTTCCGAATTTGCGGAATCTGTGCTTCAATTCATCGTATGACCACCGCCGGCACGCACGTCGGCGGCGTCTTCTTCCCCAACGGAGAGCCGGCATGGAAGTGCGACAGGGCATACACGGCGAACACGCGAAGACGCTCGATACGGCCGGCCTGCGCCGGCATTTCCTGGTGGAGAACGTGTTCGCTCCGGACGCGCTGTCGCTCACCTACAGCCACATCGACCGGATCATCGTCGGCGGCGCGTGGCCGGCCACGCGGCCGGTCGAGGTGCCCGCGTCGCTCGGCGCGGCGATGGGCGTGAGCCATCTGCTGGCGCGTCGCGAACTGGGGGCGATCAACATCGGCGGCCCCGGCTGGGTCGAGGTCGACGGGCAGCGCCATGCGGTCGGCACCGAGGAGGCGATCTACATCGGGCAAGGCGGGCAGGGCGTCGTGTTCGGCAGCGACGATCGCACGCGTCCCGCGAAGTTCTACCTGAACTGCGCGCCCGCGCACACGGCCTGGCCGACACGCACGATCACGCTCGCGCAGGCGTCGCCCGAAACGCTCGGCGATGCGGCCACGAGCAACCGCCGCACGATCTACAAGTTCATCGTGCCCGACGTGCTGCCCACCTGCCAGCTGTCGATGGGGATGACGAAGCTCGAGCCCGGCAGCCTGTGGAACACGATGCCGTGCCATACGCACGAGCGCCGGATGGAGGTGTATTTCTACTTCAACCTCGCCGACGATGCGGCCGTGTTCCACCTGCTCGGCGAGCCGCGGGAAACGCGTCACGTCGTCGTGCACAACGAGCAGGCGGTGATCTCGCCGAGCTGGTCGATCCATTCGGGCGTCGGCACGAAGGCGTACACGTTCATCTGGGGCATGGTCGGCGAGAACCAGGTGTTCAAGGACATGGATCACATCGCCGTTGCGGACCTGCGCTGACACCATGAAACGCGATACGCCCGATCTTCCCGGCGTCGACGCGCGCCCCGCGCGCGCCGGCCTGTTCGACCTGACCGGCAAGGTTGCGATCGTCACCGGCTGCAATACGGGGCTCGGCGCCGCGATGGCCGTCGCGCTCGCGTCGGCCGGGTGCGACATCGTCGGCGCGAACCGTTCGGCCCCGGCCGAGACCTCGGCGCGCGTCGAGGCGGCCGGCCGGCGTTTCGCCGACGTGCGCGCCGACCTGTCGACGCTCGAACCGGTCGAGCGGATCGTCGGCGGCGCGGTCGATGCGTTCGGTCGCGTCGACATCCTCGTCAACAACGCGGGCATGATCCGCCGCTGCGATGCGCTCGAATTCACCGAAGCCGACTGGGACGCCGTGATCGACGTGAACCTGAAGAGCGTGTTCTTCCTGTCGCAGGCCGTCGCGCGGCAGATGGTGAGGCAGCGGCGCGGCGGCAAGATCGTGAACGTTGCGTCGATGCTGTCGTTCCAGGGCGGCATCCGCGTACCGTCGTACACCGCATCGAAAAGCGGCGTGCTGGGGCTCACGCGCCTGCTCGCGAACGAATGGGCCGCGCGCGGGATCAACGTGAACGCGATCGCGCCCGGCTACATGGAGACCGACAACACCGCGCAACTGCGCGAGGACAGCCGGCGCAGCGACGAAATCCTCGGACGCATCCCGGCCGGCCGCTGGGGCGTGCCCGACGACCTCGCGGGCGCGGCCGTGTTTCTTGCGTCGCCTGCGTCGGACTACGTGCACGGCCACACGCTCGCCGTCGACGGCGGGTGGCTCGCGCGCTGATCGCGCTTCGCGGCGGACGCGTTATGCTCTCCCGATTCGCACTCACGGATTCACGGACATGACAGCAACGCCCAGGCAGCGCAAAGGCGATCAGCCGAACCTCGGCGCCGAAGCCGACCCGTCGGCGGCCGGTGCCGCCGAAAAGGCCGATTCGGTCGCGGCCGTCGGCAAGGTCTTCACGATCCTCGCCGCGCTCGGCGATCGCCGCGAGATCGGCATCAGCGAGTTGTCGCAGCATCTCGGCATGTCGAAGACCACGGTGCATCGCTTCCTGCAGACGCTGAAGACGCTCGGCTACGTCGCGCAGGCAGGCGAGACCGACCGCTACCGCCTGACGATCCGGCTGTTCGAGCTGGGCAGCAAGGCACTGGAGAGCGTGGACCTCGTGCGCGAGGCCGATCTCGAGATGCGCCGCATCGGGCAGCTGACACGCGAAGCCGTGCACCTCGGTGCGTTCGACGAGGACGCGATCATCTACATCCACAAGATCGACGCCGATTACGGGCTGCGCATGCAGTCGCGGATCGGCCGGCGCAATCCGTTGTACAGCACGGCGATCGGCAAGGTGCTGCTCGCCTGGATGACACCCGACGAAGCGCGCGCGGTGCTGGCCGGCATCGAGTTCAGGAAGTCGACCGCGAAGACGCTCGTGTCGGCGGATGCGGTGATGAGCATCCTGCCGCACGTGCGGCAGCAGGGCTACGGCGAGGACAACGAAGAGCAGGAAGACGGCCTGCTGTGTCTCGCGGTACCCGTGTTCGACCGTTTCGATCGCGTGATCGCGGGGTTGTCGCTGTCGTTCCCGACGATGCGTTGCGGCGCGGACACGAAAGCGCATTATGTCGCACTGCTGAAGGAAGCCGGGCAGGCGATTTCCGCGCGGCTCGGGCATCGCCCGCACGCGGCGGCCGTCGAAGCGGCCGCGGTCGTGCACGACTGAACACGCCGCGGGCGGCGCTACAATCGGTGCCGCGCCGGTCGCGCACCGGCGAACCCCGAACACGACGACCTGAAGGACGAACCATGCGAATGAACATGTGGATGCGCACGTGCATCGCGCTGCTGGCGATCGGCGCGAGCCTCGTCGCGAACGGCGCGCAGGCAAAAAGCGCGGTGGATTGCGGGAAGCTCGATGCGGCCACGAGCGGCCCGGACGACAACTTCCGGCCGCCGGCGTCCGGTACGGTCATCGGCGCCGGGCGCGCATATTTCTACTCGGCACCCGACGCGCAGTGCATGACGAAGCGAACCTTCATCGTCCCGGGCGATTCGGTGACCGTCTACAAGTCGCACGGGCGCTGGTACAACATCATGTACGTGAACGGCAAGACCGGCGACGACTTCGAGGGCTGGGTCGAACTGGGCCGCGTACGTCTCGGCGGTCAATACGGCGCACAGTGACCGCCGGCGGTGCGTGTCGGGCCCGGTGCCGCTACGACGACACCCAAGCGAAATCGCGTTTCAGGTTCTCCGCGCGCTGCGGCCGCCGATACAGATAGCCCTGTGCATACTGAATCCCGATCGTATGCAGCGCGCGATGCTGCGTTTCCGTCTCCACGCCTTCCGCGATGATCTTCAGGTCGTAGTGGTGCGCGACGGCCGCGATCCCCTCGATCAGCCCTGCGCCGCCGTCGTTCAGCTGGGCGACGAACTGGCGATCGATCTTCACGTAGTCGAACGGAAAACGCGACAGCACATCGAGATTGCTGTGATGCGTGCCGAAATCGTCGATCGCGAACTTCGCGCCTTTCGACCGGAGCGCGTTGAAGACCTCGGTGGTCCGCGCGTTCTTCTCGAGCAGGATGCGTTCGGTGACCTCGAGCACCAGCGTGAAGCCCGGCGGCAGCGCGCGGATCGCTTCCTCGACGACGGATACGAAGCGCGCGCGCTCGAGATCCTTCGGCGCGATGTTCACCGCGATGCGCAGCGGCGCGGACGGCGTCAGCGCGGTCAGTTCCGACACGGCCGTCCGCAGCACGAATTCGGTCACCTTCGGCAGTACCGTGCTCGCTTCCACCTGCGGGATGAACACGGCCGGGCTGATGACTCCCCACTTCGGATGCTGCCAGCGCAGCAGCGCCTCGACACCGACCGTCCGGCGCGTCTGCACGTCGACGATCGGCTGGTACACGACGTGAAACTCGTTGCGCCTGAGCGCATGGCGAACGGCCTTCAGCAACAGCCGCCGCGGCGCCATCGCCAGCAGGTAGGCGGCCATCACGAGACCGTCGGCCAACAGCACGATCGTCATGCCGATCAACCGGTAGTGGCCCTGGACGTGCGAGGCGTACTGAGCCGATGCGGCGACCGACACCGTGAAGGGCCAGCGTTGCGACGCGATCGTGGTGCCGCCGGCGGGAGCGTGGTCCGATTCCGGCGCGAACTTGCCTTGCTGGTCGAGACGGCCCGATCCGGCGATCGACAGCGTGGCGGATTCCGTCCCGCTGCGGGCGCTCGGCGCGAGTGCATCGACCACGTAGTCGCCTTCGATCAGGTACAGGACACCCGCGCCACGCGCGGTGGCGCGATACACGGCCAGCACCGGAATGCCGCGCTGAAACGGCGTCTGGCGCAGCAGCGTGACGATCGTCGCGCCCGGTTCGGGCTCGCGCGAGTATGCGTCGAGCGGCAGGTCGATCGCACCGAGCGCCGACGAGCACATGACGCGGCCGTCGTTCACCAGCGCGACGGCGCGCAGGTAGCGCAGGCGAGTGCCCACTTCGGCCAGCGTCCGGAATACCGACGCGCAAGGGCGTCCGACGAGCGCGGTCAGCTCGTCCGCATGTCGCAGGCGGACGCCGTCGAGGATGCGGTTCACCGTCGCCACGATGTCGTTCGCGACGACGCGTTCCTGCGTGGTGACGGCATCGCGTGCGTAGCGATCGGCCAGTACGATTGCGCAGGCGGGCACGAGCACGCAAACGATTACCGCGACGAAAAAGACCGCCCGCGGCCATGTACCGCTACGCTGGAAAACGGACTTCGAGCCTGGTATGAGCGCCGACATTCCCGCGGTTGCCCTTGATGTTGTACGCATGGAGAGGCATGTCGAACCGGTCGGTGCGCATGCGTCATGCCTGGTCCGGGCGATCCGGTTCGCGTATCGGCATCGCGATGCGAACCGGCGCGACGATCGCGCTGGGCAGCGGCGGCAGGCCCGTCGCGATCGGCCGTTCGATCCGACGGCTCACGTCTCTGACGAGTGCATTTTGCGCATCCATATTGACGTAGCACACCGAAAAAACCCCCGGCCGCATGGTCATGCGGCCGGGTCGAAAGACACCGTCTCTTGGCACGAGGATGGTGCGCGGCAAGTATATGATGTGGCGCGCTATTACGAAATATTATTGATTAAAAATTGGTGCAGTTTTGTGATTGCGTCTAAAAAAGAAACATTGCCGCGACATACCGTTTTAGGCGGGTCGCCGCGAGCGCGCGGGGGGCTGTTCGCGCGTCATGCCGGAGTTTCGCAATGATGGAAGAAGATACCGCTCCTACGACGGTCATGGTGACCGATGGCGCTGCCGCCGCGGATGGCGGCTCGCTGTGGATCCAGATTTCGATCGACGGACAGGTCCGCAACTATCTGCTCGATCGCGCACTCGCGTCGCGCGGTACGCCGCGCTACGACACCATCTGCGGCGCACACGGGGTACTGTCGAAAGGAGAGCGAAAGGAATTGCGGGGATGGCTGGCGCGTATCGCCGACCCCGCGATGTGGGCCGGCATCGTCAGCACGTTCGTGGAGGTGCTGTCGCGGCCTGACGCGGAATGAGCGGCGCCGGCCGCGACTCAGAAATCGTTGCGCATCTTGTGAAGCAGCGCGCCGGGCGACTGGTGCGTGTCGACCGCGGTCAGGACGTCGGTCAGGAACCATGGCAGGTTCAGTTGCGTATCGGAATCGCCGACGCATACGCGGATCGGCGGCGCCTTCGACGGCGAGCGGACGTCCTGCGTGGCCTCCCGCGACGGCACGCAGTTTTTCGCGTGCGCCTGAACGGGAACCGGCGCGGCGGCGCCGGGGAGCGCGCCGGCGTCGGCGGGCACGCTGACAGCGGCAAGCAGGGTCAGGACAGCAGCAGCGGTAACGCGTTTCATGAGGATTCTCCGGCGATGTCCGTTCGACCGTGCCGGCGGGCGCGAGTTCGTCAGCCGCGCGCGACGCGGGCCGCCCGCAGCGGCTGTCGGGCGCGCCACTGCTGAGGCGATTCACCGGTCCAGCGCCGGAACGCGCGCGTGAATGCGCTGTGTTCGGAATAGCCGAGCAGCCAGGCGACTTCCGCGAGCGTCAGCCGCGGATCGTTCAGGTGGTCGATCGCGAGCCGCCGCCGCGTGTCCTCGCGCAGGGTCCTGAAATTCAGCCCGAGTTCGGCCAGCCGGCGATGCAGCGTGCGCGACGACACGTGCAGCGCCGCCGCGATCGGCTCGATGCCGGCTTCGCCGTGCGTCAACAAGCGCGCGACGGCTTCGCGCACCGACTGTTCGAGGTCGTCGGCCTGCCGCAGCTCGGCGAGCAGCGCGCTCGCCTGGCGCTCCATCATGTGCCGCAGCGCGTCGTCCGGCCGTTGCAGCGGCTGCGTCAGCAGGTGCAGCGGAAACGCGAGACGGTTCACCGGCTGGCCGAACCGCACCGGGCAGCCGAAGTAGTCGATGTACGGTTGTGCGTCGCGGGGCGACGGATGCACGAAGCAGACTTCGTCGGGCCCGTGGCGCGTGCCGGTGATATTGCGCGCGAACTGGACGATGGCGGTCAGTGCCACTTCGTCGACGAGCGGGCCGAGCGGCTCGGGCGCATCGTGCCATTCGATCGCGACCGACGTCGCCTCGACGCGCACTTCCATGCGCGCGACGTTCGCGATCAGGTGTTCGTATTGCTGCCAGCGCGCGAGCGCGGCGCCGGCATCGCGGCACGCATGCAGCGCATAGCCGAGCGCGCCGAGATGCGCGGGCGTGATCCGCTGGCCGACGTGCAGGCCGAGCAGCGGATCGTCGAGCGCGCGGGCCGCGCGTTCGAGCAGGCCGCGCCAATGCGCGCTCGCGTACAGCGTCAGCCCGCGATCGTCCTCGGGCGGCCGCGCCTCGCCGAGGACGCGCGGGGCATCCTGGCCCTGCCCGGACAGATAGTCGAACAGCAGCCGCACGTAGGTGCTCGAGTAGTAGACGCGCTGGGTCGCGAGCGGGGAGGCGGCGGGCATGGCGGAAAGTGTCAAGTAATCGTCGGCAAGTGTCAACGCGAGCGGACCCGTGCGCGACCATACTGCGCGGCAGTTCCCGATCGAGGCCGCCGACATGCCGAACGAGTTGATGACGTGGCTCCACGCGTTCCTGGGTAACGACGTGGACTGGAAGCAGGTGCTGTTGATCGGCATGACGCCGGTGTTCCTGATCGCGTTCGCGATCGAATATGCGGTGATGACCGGGCGCGGCCGCCGCGAGCCGTTTCGCTGGAAGGAGATCGTCGCGAACCTGTCGCTCGGTGCCGGCTACCAGGTGGCCGAGACCGTGATGGGGCTGCTGTTTACCGGCGCGATCTTCGCGTGGGTCCATCGACACCGGCTGTTCGACGTGCCCGTGAACAGCTATACGGTCGTGCCGATTTTCGTCGTCGTGGAATTCTGCTACTACTGGTTTCATCGCACGTCGCATCGCGTGCGCTGGTTCTGGGCCGCGCACGTGCCGCACCACAGCGGCGAAGTGATGAACTTCACGACGGCGATGCGGCAGTCGCTGCTGAATGCGTTCGTCGGCGTGTTCGTGTTCTACCTGCCGCCCGTGTGGCTCGGCATCCCGCCGGCCGTCGTGCTGTTCCTGCTCGCGGTCGATCTCGCATACCAGTACTTCGTGCATACGGAAGCGATCGGGCGGCTGCCGCGCTGGTTCGAATACGTGTTCGACACACCGTCGAACCATCGCGCGCATCACGGCCGCAATCCGCGTTATATCGACAGGAACTATGGCGGCGTGCTGATCATCTTCGATCGCATGTTCGGCACGTATGTCGAGGAAACGGAACCGGTCGACTACGGGATCACGCAGCAGATCCGTTCGTACAACTTCCTGGTGCTGAACGTGCACGAATTCGTCGACATGTGGCGCGACGTGTTTGCGCCGGGGCCCGTCATGCAGCGTGTGAAACACCTGTGGATGCCGCCCGGGTGGGAGCGGCCGGGGCATCGGCCGATCCACACGTGGCGCGTCGAGCGCAAGCGCGAGGAAGACGCGATGGCGCCGCGCGACGCACCGGCGGAGGGTGCGACGGCAACGGGGCGCAAGATCGTACAAGCCGCCCGGACGCGTTCGGGCTAAGCTGGGCGTTTTCCTCGGCGAAAGGCGTGGCGGGCGATGACAAGGAAAATGTTCTGGGACGATCCCTACCGGACCACACTGGATACCGTCGTCACGCACGTCGACGGCGATCGCGTGCGGGTCGACGCAACCATCTTCTTCGCGTTTTCGGGCGGCCAGGAAAGCGACGCGGGATCGCTGGGCGACTATCCGGTGATCCGCGCCGACAAGCAGGGCCTCGACATCGTCTATACGCTCCCGCATGATCACGCGCTGCGCGTCGGCGATCGTGCGACCTGGCGCATCGACTGGGCGCGCCGGTACCGGCTGATGCGCCTGCACTTCGCGGCCGAAATGGTGCTGCAACTGGTCTACCGGCTCAGGCCCGGCATCGAGCGCATCGGCGCGCATATCGCGCAGGACAAGGCGCGCATCGACTTCGCGAGCGACACGAGCCTGTCGCCGCTGTTCCCGGAGATCGAATCGGCGGCCGCCGACCTGTCGAGGCGTGACCTGCGCATCGTGACCGACTTCAGCGATGTCGATGCACAGCGCCGGTTCTGGGCGGTCGACGGCTTTGCGACGATGGCCTGCGGCGGCACACACCCGGCGACGACCGGCGAGATCGGCATGCTGACGCTCAAGCGCAAGAACATCGGGAAGGGCAAGGAGCGGATCGAGGTCATGCTGCTCGATCCTCAGGTAGCGAGCGGGCACGCGATGATGCGACTTGCGTGACCCGCACCGCGCCTCATCCTCGCGTCACTGATACCCGTAGCACTGCTTCAACCCCGTGTAGTCGTAGAAGTGGCTGGCCGGCGCGATCTTCGCGCCGTCGCACGCAGCCTGAAAATCCGTCTCGCGCTCGTTGTACAGCATCTTCACGATCAGCCGCGATCCGTTGCGGTAGACGTCCCACTGCAGGTTCGCCGCCATCGGCGACACCTGGTCGCCGCGCCACGGGTTGTTCGCATAGGTGTACGTCTGCGCCTGCGGCGTCGGCACGAACACGTTCTTCAGGTTCATGACCGATGCGAACGGAATCACGATCTCCGCGTGCGTGAAGCGCAGCTTCGCGGCCCGCGTCAGGTCGCCGCGGGCGATCGCGTCGACTTCGCCGAAGAAATCGTCCTGCAGCACCTTTGCCATCCGGTACGTGACCGGGTTCGCTTCCTGGATGCCGGGCCCCTTCTGGTAGTAGTCCTCGGCATCCTGCAGGTACGCGAGATACTGCGCCTGCTCCGCGCCGATGTACTTCTCCATCGTGACGCCGCCGGTTTCCGCGGTCATCGCGGGCGCGACCTGCAGCAGGTTGTACAGCACGTTCACCGCATCGACGGCCGTCGCGATCCTCGTCTTTCCGTCACCCTTCAGCGTATTGGTGAACTTGCCGTCCGTCGACGTGAACGCGTAGGTTCCCGTGTTCGCGAACGTGTAGCCGTCGCTGCCGAGCTTGGCGATGAAGGCCGGCGACACGAGTGCGGACAGCACCGTCTGCGCGACGTCGGCCGCCTGCGGTGCGGCCTTGATCGCCTTCAGCTTCGCGGCGACCGTCGCGTCGTTCGCATAGGCCTGGTACGCCTGGCTCGCCTGATAGGTCGCGTAGTACGGATCGCTCGTATCGGTGACGAGATCGGTGGCCGGTTTCAGCGAATGGAAATACAGCAGGAAGCGGTTGGTGCCGGCCGGCTGCGCAACCGGCGCGCTCGCCGGATAGCCGGACGGCGCGGCCGGCAGCGTGATGGCGGATGCCAGCGCCGGCCGGGCGGCGACGAGCGCCGCCGAGAAATACGTCGAGCTGTCCACCGCGCGATCCTGGCCCGAGTTGACGACGACGACCTGCCGGGTGCCCGCCGCGAACAGCGCGGGCAGCCGCTGGGCGAGACGGGCGGCGAGCTGCTGGTGTTCGCGGATGCCGGTTTGCGTGAGGTTGCCGTATCCGGGCGTCGAGATACCTTGCACGCCGTAGCCGAGCAGCGCGTTGGCCTTCATCATCGCGTACGTGTCGGCCTTGAGCTGCGTGCCGAGCGCGGTCAGCGCGCCGTCGGCCTCGGCCTTGAGCAGCATCGCGTAGATCGCGCCGTCGTACTTGAAGCCCGACAACCCGCGCGAGCCGTGGCGCGCGACGAGCTCGGCATAGACGGGCGCGTAGCCGGCGGGCGGCGCTTCGTACGTCGCGGCGTCCTGCTGCGGGCGGTACGGTGTCTTCGTCTGGTAGTAGGTCGCGGGCGCCGGTGTCGGCGTGGGCTGCGGCTGCGGCTGCGGCTGCGGCTGCGGCTGCGGCGCGGGCGTCGTGCCGCCGTTGTCGGCCGAGGTGGCGGGCGGCGTCGATTCTTCCCCGCCGCAGGCGGCGAGCAGCAGACAGGCGATCGTGAGGGCGGCGGCGGTGCGGGTCGGGCGTGTCATCGTGGCGAGCGGCGGACGGACGCATGCGGATGCGCGCCGTTCCGTTTCCGGGAGAGTGGGATCGAGCCCGGAAGTGTGGCAAGCGACTTTGACAGCGGAATGTCAGGGTTCGGTCGGGCAATCGTCGGATTGCCGCCGGATCGGCGCCGGCCGGTCGCCGCCGGCCGCCGTGCCGACGTTCAGTGGAGCCCGGCCGATGCGATCGAGCGCACGGTGTCGGTGATGTTCACGCAGCGCGACAGGCCGAAATGCTCGGCTTCGCGGCGCTCCGGTTCGCTGCTTGCGATCGCGACCGCGCGTTCGGGCGGCACGCCGAGCGCCTGCAGCGCGACGTCGAACGGATGCTGATTCGATCTGGAGTCCTGCTGATCTGAATCGGTGACGACGACCGAGAAGCGGTCGAGGTGCGCGCGGCCGAACTGGCCTTCGAACATGTCGCTGAGCCGGGCGGCCGGCAGCGTCGTGACGAGACCGAGTCGATATCCTTCTTCCGATGCGCGATCGAGCCACTGGATGATCGCGTCGCGCTGATGGCGCGATTCGCGCGAATCCGGTGTTGCTTCGATTTGTGCGAATGCTGCGTCGAGACGGGTGACGATGGCTTCGATGACCACGGTGATTCCTCTTCAGAGACGTGATGATCCGTTCGCCGACGGGAATGCCACACACCTTAGCGTTCATCTTGAAAATACGACCAATTAATATTTATAGGTGACTCATATGATATGGCTTATGAATGAGGTGGCGCGCCAGAGCGGGCGCGGGGTGCGGGCCGCATGGTGTTTCCCGCGCGCATGACGTCGCATCGACGGCGTTCGACGTGATGCACCAGCGTGGCGCGCGGTTTGAATGCATTCGGCATATGCATATAAGAAAACGGCATATCGAGCGATGGCCGCCCGGCATGCCGTCTTGCGATGCCGCGTGCGTGCCGTCGATCAGTGCAGCTTGATCGACGGCTGGTTGCGGCTTTGCAGCCAGTGGCTCAGCGACTGGAACAGCGCGCGCTTCGCGCCGACCACGCTGAACAGGTGCTTGCGATACAGGAACTTGTACAGTCCGATCGCGGCGAGCCCGTCGACGATCAGCGAGCGCGAGCGCATGCTGATGTCGGCCTGGTACACGGCGCCCGCATGGCCGAGCGACACGACGGTGCCCGCATCGTGGAACGTGAAGCCGGCCACCGGCTTGCCGGCGATGCGCCGCGCGAATGCGTTGACCAGATACACGGCCTGCTGGTGCGCGACCTGCGCACGCGGCGGCAGGAAGCCGCTCGCACCCGTCGACGGGCACGCGGCGCAGTCGCCGAACGCGTACACGTGCGGATCGTCGGGCGTCTGCAGCGTGTCGGTCACGATCACCTGGTTCGAGCGGTTGAGCGCGAGGTCGCCGATGTCCCGCAGGATCGCGGGGCCCGCGACGCCGGCCGCCCAGATCGTGATGTCGCTCGCGAGCCGTTCGCCCGTCGCGGTCGTCACGGCGTCCGCGCCCACTTCCGCCACGCGCGTGTCGGTCAGCACGTCGACGTTCAGCGCGCGCAGTTGCGCGTGCATCTTGCCGGAGAGCCGTGCGTCGAGCGCCGGCAGGATGCGCGGGCCGCCTTCGATCAGCCGGATGTGCACGTCGCGTGCGGACACCAGCGCCTTGAAGCGGTACGTCGTCAGCTGCTGGACCGCGTGGCGCAGCGCGGCCGCCAGTTCGACGCCCGTCGCGCCCGCGCCGATCACGTTGATGCAGATCGGTGCCGCGCGCCGCGCGGGCTGCTGCTCGGCCAGGTGATTCGCCTTCGTGCAGGCCGCGAGGAACTTGCGGCGGAAATCCTCGGCCTGGTCGAGGTTTTCGAGCGGCAGCGCATGGCGGGCGGCGCCCGGCACGCCGAAGAAGTTCGTCACGCTGCCGACGGCGAGCACGAGGTCGTCGTAGCCGAGTTCGCGCCGCGGCAGGACTTCGGTGCCGTCCGCGTCGTGCACGGCCGCGATCGTCACGGTGCGTGCCGCGCGGTCGACCTGCTGCAGCGCGCCCTGCACGAAGCGGAAGCCGTGGCGCTTGGCCTGCGCCGCGTATTCGATCGTGTGCGAGGCCGGATCGCGATGGCCCGATGCGGCTTCGTGCAGCAGCGGCTTCCAGAAGTGCGTCGGATAGCGGTCGACGAGCACGATGTCGGCCTGGCCGCGGCGTCCGATCGTATCGCCGAGACGCGTGGCGAGCTGCAGGCCGCCGGCGCCGCCGCCGACGATCACGATGCGCGGCAGGCGCGGTGCGCGGTCCGTTGCAAGGTTGGGCGTGGTGTTGTCCATGTGGGGCTCCCGCTGAATGACGATTCGGATGACATTGCTCAAGAACCGACGATATAGTTTGGCACCCACTCGAACAATTTAATGTTTATAAGCGACTCATATGTATTCACTTATAGGAAAGACCGCGACGTTCCGGCAGCTGAAGGCGCTGGACATGATTGCGCGGCTCGGCAGCGTGTCGCGCGCGGCCGAGGAGCTGAACCTGACGCAGCCGGCCGTGTCGCTGCAGGTTCGCCTGCTGGAGGAGGCCGCGGGCGCCGCGTTGCTGCAGCGGGTGGGGCGCGGCGTGCAGCTGACCGCGGCCGGCGAGATCGTGGCGCGTTATGCGCGCGAGATCCTGCATCTGTGGAGCGAGGCCGGCGACGAAGTGGCCGCGTTGACGGGCGATCTCGGCGGCACGTTGCGGATCGGCGCGATCACGACGGCCGAGTACCTGATCCCGCCGCTGCTCGTCAAGTTCACCGCGACGCGCCCGCACGTGAAGACGTATTTCAAGGTCGGTAATCGCGACGACATCATCCGCATGCTCGCGACGCATGAAATCGATCTCGCGGTGATGGGCAGCGCGCCCAAGGAACTGCGCACGCACGCGGTCGAGTTCGCGAAGCATCCGATGGTGTTCGTCGCGGCGCCCGGCCATCCGCTGATGCAGCGCAAGCGCGTCGCGCTGAAGGATCTCGAATCCGCGCACCTGCTCGTGCGCGAACGCGGCGCGGGCACGCGCTCGACCGTCGAGAGCCTGTTCAAGAACGCGGGCCACCGGTTTCATGTGGGCTCCGAACTGTCGAGCAACGAGGCGATCAAGCAGATGGCCGAAGCGGGGCTCGGCATCGCGTTCCTGTCGTTGCACGCGTGCGCGCTCGAGCTGCGCACGGGGCTGCTCGGGCAACTGCCGTTCCCCGGCAACCCGATCGAGCGCGAATGGTATGTGGTCACGCTCGCCGACCGGCGCATCTCGCAGGTCACGGGGCTGTTCCGCGACTTCCTGATCAAGCAGGGCGCGCCGGTGATCGACGGCGCGACGGTGGCGCCGCACGATCGGCGGCGCAAGTAGGCGAACGCATCGACTGCCGGTCAGACGAGCCCGAAGTCGTCGTTGCTGTCGGGAATCGACGCGAGCAGCCGTTCGAGCCGGTACCCGCCGACGACGCGCACGCACCAGGCGGCGATGGCGGTGCGGCGAGTGCGCGGGCGGGGATCGGACGCTGGGCGGGCGGCGCTGGCAGGCGAAGGCGCGATGAACGTCGCGCGCAGCGGGCAGGAATGGGGCATGGCGGGCTCCGTAGGTGTCGGATGGGGCGATCGTAAGCGCCGCGGCGCCCGCTGGCGCGCACGCAAGGATCGTCCCGAGCAGAAACGGATGATCTTTTTCCGCTCGGTGCCGGGACGGCCGCCCAGGCCCGGCGCGCGGCCCGAAAACGCGTCACAATGCGCGTTCGAACCACGAATGGGTGGAGCCCAGCCATGAGCGATCCGATTCCCGCCGCGCCGCCGGACAACGGCGTGCCGGTCAGTTTGCGTTCCAGCCGCGGGCTCGGCTGGCGGGGCTTCGGCGCGGCGCTGCTCGACATTCGCGCCGGCACGTACCGGATTCCGGCCGCCGAGCATCACCGCATCGGCGTGCACATCGGCGGGCCCGTCCGCGCGGATTGCGTGTGCGACGGCGAGCGCGTGTCGCGGATCCAGGCGCACGGCGACGTCGACGTGATTCCGGCCGGCCTGCCCGGCCAGTGGACCGACAGCGCCGACTGCCGGATCCTGCACATCATGCTCAGCGACACGTTCGTGCGACGCACCGTCGAGCACCTCGAACTGAAGCCGTCGCACGCGCAGATCCGCCGGCGGCTGCAGGTGCGCGACCCGCGGCTGCAGCACATCGCGTGGGCGATGGCCGCCGAGCTCGAAGCGGATGACGCGTCGGACCCGCTCTATGCGGAAAGCCTGTGCACGGCGCTCGTCGCGCGGCTGGTCGACGGCCAGCCGGCGTTCCGCGAACGCCGGCGCACGCTGGCGCCGAAGGCGGCCGCGCGCGTGATCGACTATGTCGAGGCGAACCTCGAGCGGCGCATGACGCTGGCCGAACTCGCGGCGCTCGTGTCGATCAGCGTGCCGCATTTCAAGGTGCTGTTCCGCGAAACGCTCGGGATGCCCGTGCACCAGTACGTCGTGCGGCGCCGGGTGGAGCGCGCGAAGGCGCTGCTGCTCGAAGGCCGGCTCAGCATCAGCCAGATCGCGCTCGAAGCCGGGTTCGCGCACCAGAGCCACATGGCGAACTGGATGAACCGCGTGCTCGGCGCGACGCCGACGGAGATTGCGCGCTCGGGCGCGCGGGGCCGGTTGCGGCTGGCTTATGACGGGGAGGACGACGTGAAGCCTGCGCGCCGATAGCGGCCCGGCGGGCGGATTGCACGAACGGCGCTCGCATCCCGTCATCCTTTCCTGCGCGATTCATCCCTCCCTGCGCGCCTTTCCGGCCGCGCATGCCGACAATCACGACACCTTCATCCCCCAGGAGCGGATCGTGTTCGTGATCTTCGGAGCATCAGGCAACGTCGGCCTGTCGACCGTGACGACCTTGCGCCAGGCCGGCCATGCCGTGCGCGCGGTGCTGCACGACGCGCGTCATCGTGACCGTTTCGTGCAACTCGGCTGCGATGTCGCGATCGCGGACCTGACGGACGAGAATGCCGTCGCCGCAGCGATCGACGGTGCGCAGGCCGTGCAGATCCTGTGCCCGGTGCCGGTCGCCGATCCCGATCCGGCCACGACGATGGCGCGGACGATCGACGTGGCGGCCGCCGCGCTCGCCGCGAACCCGCCGCCTGCGCTGCTCGCGTTGTCGGACTACGGAGCGGAGCTCGAAGGCAATACGGGTATCACGCGTCTGTTCCATGATTTCGAGGAACGTCTGAAGACGATCCCGACGCGACTGACGCTGCTGCGCGCCGCCGAACATCTGCAGAACTGGGCACGCGTGCTGCCGGTCGCGCTCGGCGCCGGCGTGCTGCCGAGCTTCCATCATCCGGTCGGCAAGGTGTTTCCGACGGTGTGGGCGCCCGATGTGGGCGTCGTCGCGGCGCGGCTGCTGCTCGATGCGCCGGAAGGCGGCAACGGGCCGCGCATCGTCAGCGTCGAGGGGCCGCGACGCATGAGCGTGACGGCGATCGCGGAGACCCTCGGCGCGGCGGCCGGCCGTGCGGTCGTCGCGCACGAACTGCCGCGCGAGACATGGCAGGCGACACTGCTGCGCGCCGGGCTCGGCGAGCGCCATGCGCAGCTGATCGTCGATCTGTACGACGTGCACAACGCGGGGCGGATCGACGTCGAGGCCGACGTGTCGGAGCGGGCTTACGGGACGACGGCACCGGAGGACGCGCTCGCGCAACTGGTGCGCCGGCATGCGCGTTGAGTGAAGCAGCCGCACGCGGCGCGCATCACGCGGGCCGGCGCACCTTGTTCAGCACCGCATACGCCACCGACCCGATCACGATCCCCCAGAACGCGGACCCGAGCCCGAGCCACGTCATCCCCGACGCGGTCGCGAGGAACGTGATCATCGACGCTTCGCGGTGGTGCTCGTCCTCGAAGATTCCGTGCACGTTCGCACTGATCGCGCCGATCAGCGCGAGCCCCGCGAGGATCGCGACGAACGCCTTCGGCAGCGCGAAGAACACCGTGACGATCGTGCCCGCGAACAGCCCGCCGAGCAGGTAGAACGCGCCGTTCGCGAGGCCGGCGACGTAGCGCCGGTCCGGATCCTCGTGCGCGTCCTTGCCGGTGCAGAGCGCGGCGGTGATCGCGGCAACGACGATCGTGATCCCGCCGAAGCACGCGACGACGAGCGACATCACGCCGGTCGCGGCGATGATCGGGCGCGCCGGTGTGGGATAGCCGGACACGCGCAGGATCGTCATCCCCGGCAGAAACTGGCCGGTGAGGCTGACGACGACGAGCGGCAACGCGAGGCTGAGCGTCGTGCCGAGCGTCCATTCGGGGGCGATGAAGACCGGCCGCGCGAGGCTCGGCGACACGTTGCCGAGATGCGTCATCCCGAGCAGCGTCGCGAGCGCGGCGCCCGTCAGCAGCACGAGCACGATGCTGTAGCGGGGCAGCAGGCGCCGGAAGATCACGTAGGCCGCGATCATGCCGAACGCGAGCACGGGTTGCGCCGACGCGGCGGAGAACGCATGCATGCCGAACGGCAGCAGGATGCCGGCCATCATCCCGCACGCGATGCCGCGCGGGATGTGGCGCACGAGCCGGTCGAAGTAGCCGGTGACGCCGATCAGCAGGATGATGACGGCGGCCGTGATGTACGCGCCGACGGCCTGGTTGAGCGTCAGTTGCGGAAACAGGCCGACGAGCAGCGCGGTGCCGGGCGCCGACCACGCGGTGACGACCGGTACTTTCAGCCTCCAGCTCGCGAACAGGCCCGATACGCCCGCGCCGATCGAGATCGCCCAGACCCACGACGACACCATCGCATTGGACGCGTGCGCGGCTTGCGACGCCTGGAAGAAGATCGCGAGCGGGCCCGCATAGGAAATCAGGACCGCGAGAAAGCCCGCGGTGATCGCGGACACGGACCAGTCGTTGCCGATCGTGCGGATCGCGCCGGGCGGGGAGTTCGGTTGCATCGTCGTCGGGAAATGCGGCGCGCGGCCGTCGGGCGGAGCCGGGGCGAATGATTGTTGGAAGCCCCGGATGAGCCGCCATTCTGGCCATTGCCGGCCCGGTTGGCAATTCGCCGGCGAAGATCGACGTTGTCGGCTTTTCGTAAGGATTGGCGCGAAAGCGGAGGGATCGCCGGCCGTCACGTACTGATCTGCAGCACCGTGTCGACCACGGCCACCTTCACGCCGCTTCCGGTCGACAGCGACGCCGTGCCTTCGTCGAACGGATGCACGGGCGGGTCGGTCGGCGTCCACGCATGGCGCGCGAGCAACGCGCGATACCCGCCGCGGATCACGAAGCCGCCGCATTTGCGCGCATACGCGTCGCGCCGCATCCGGTATGCACGCGGCAGGTCGTACCACGGCAGCTTCGGCAGGTCGTGATGGACGAGGTGATAGTTGTTGTTCAGGTACAGCAGCCGCATCGCGAAACCGGCTTCGTTGATCGTGATGCGCGCCTTCGGATGCCGTGCGGCGCGGTGCTCGTACAGCGAGCGGATCATCGCGAGCGACAGCGCGGGCCACGTGACGGCCAGCAGGTAGTACCACCACGGCACGCCGATTGCCCATTGCAGCCATGCGAGCAGCGCGATCACGCAGGCGGCGTGCGTCGCCCACATCGGCAGATAACGGAAGTCGCCGCGCCGGAACGCGGCGAAGGCATCGCCGACGGTCGCCGCGACGGAGAGCGGCGGCCCGACGACGATTCGTCCGATGAAAGTCTTGCGCGCGACCGTCAGCGCACGGCGCCAGCGTGGCAGCCGCGCCCAGCGTTCGCGCGTCACGTAGTTCGTTTCCGGATCGACGCCCGGCACGGTCAAATCTTCGTCGCGATGATGGTCGAGGTGGGTGTCGCGATACAGCGTATACGGATACCAGACCGTCAGCGGCGGATAGCCGAGCAGCTTGTTGATGAACGCGGAGCGCGTCGGATGGCCGTGCAGCAGTTCGTGCTGCAGCGACATGTGCCATGCGCCGAGCAGGATCAGCGGCGGTGTCGCGGCCGCGAGCGGCAGGCGCCCGTCGCGCACGAGCAGCAGCACGGCGAGCCAGCCGCCGTAGATGACGGCGACCAGCAGCCAGGTCGGCCACTCGGTGCGGGCGGTGAAGCGGGCGTCGAGCGCGGCAATCGCGCGCGCATGATCGACGTCGAAGTATTCGGCCATGGCGTTGAGGCGGGATGGATCGGGCAGTGCGGGGAACGAGCGGTGGAACCGGGGCGCTCGGCCCGGGTGCGCAGGTGTCTCGCGGATCGCGGTCGGCCCGCCAGGCATCGCGCAGGGTGCGGCGCCGGCAGGCCCGCCAACGGTAACCGGCGGGCGCGCCATGGCCAACCAATCGATTCGTATTTGCTTATCGGCGGGCGGCCGATAAGCATCGGGGCCGCCGCCGATGCGTAGAATGCCCGCATGAGCCCATCGATCGCCGTACTCCCGATGTACAACGTGACGCCGCGCCACGCCGCCCTGTGGCGTGCGCTGTTGCGCGACGCGCTCGATGCGTTCGCGCAGGCGGGCAGCCCCGCCGACGTCGCGCTGCCCGACGATCCGTTCGACGACCTGCACGCGCTGTGGCGGCGCGACGACCTGCTGCTGTCGCAGACCTGCGGCTATCCGTACCGGATGCTCGGCCTGCGCGACGTCGTGCGCTTGATCGCGACGCCCGCTTTCGACGCGGACGGCTGCGACGGCGCGCGCTACAGCAGCGTGCTGGTCGTGTCGGCGCGTGTGCACGCGGGCGGCGCGACGACGCTCGCCGCATGCCGGGGGCTGCGCGCCGCATTCAACGGCGAAGATTCACACAGCGGGATGAACGCATTCCGGCATGCGGTCGCGCCGCATGCGCACGACGGACGCTTCTTCGGCGCGGTCACGCCGTTCGGCTCGCACGTGAACGTGCTGCGTGCGCTGGCGGCGGGCGAGGCCGATTGCGCGTCGATCGACTGCGTGACGTTTGCCTATGTGCGCGATGCGCTGCCCGATCTCCTGAAGGACATCCGGGTGATCGGCACGACGGCCTCCGCGCCGGGATTGCCGTTCATCGCGTCGCGGGCACTGCCGGAAACGCAGGTCGGCGCATTGCGGGAGGCGCTCGATCGGGCGGTGGCAGCCGATGCGGAACGGGCGCGCGTGCTGCGGCTGAAGGGATTCGAGCGGCTGTCGCCGGCCGACTACGACACGATTGCGCGGCTCGCGGAGGACGCGGCCGCGCACGGCTATCCGGAACTGGCGTGAAGCGCGGGGCGGCGCGCGGCATGGCGCGCCGCCCCACGCGTCATGCGTCGTCTTCGTCCATCAACCGGACCTTGACCCGCTTGCCCTTGATCTTCCCCGCATTGAGCTTGCGCAACGCGTCGCGCGCGACGCCGCGCTCGATCGCGACATAGGTCGAGAACTCGGTCACGTTGATCTTGCCGATCTGCTTGCCGTCGAACCCGGCGTCGCCGGTCAGCGCGCCGAGCACGTCGCCCGGGCGGATCTTGTCCTTGCGCCCGCCGAGGATCTGCAGCGTTTCCATCGGCGGCAGCAGCACGCTGTCGTCCGCCGGCTTCAGTTCCGCGAGCGGATGCCATTCGACGTCGCGCTTCTGCGCCTGTTCGATCGCGCCGACGCGGCCCATCTCGTCCATGCTCGCGAGGCTCAGCGCCCAGCCTTGCTGATCCGCGCGGCCGGTGCGGCCGATGCGGTGCACATGCACTTCGGGGTCGGGCGTCACGTCGACGTTGATCACGGCTTCGAGCTGCGCGATGTCGAGCCCGCGCGCGGCGACGTCGGTCGCCACCAGCACCGAGCAGCTGCGGTTCGCGAACTGGATCAGCACCTGGTCGCGCTCACGCTGGTCGAGCTCGCCGTGCAGCGCCAGCGCGTGGAAACCCTGCGCATGCAGCACGTCGAGCAGGTCGCGGCACTGCTGCTTCGTATTGCAGAACGCGATCGTGCTCACCGGCCGGTAGTGGTTCAGCAGCTGGCCCACCGCGTGCAGCCGCTCGTTCTCGGTCACCTCGTAGAAACGCTGGCGGATTTTGCTGTCGTCGTGGCGCTCCTCGAGCTTGATTTCCTTCGGGTTGCGCAGGAACTGCTGGCTCAGCTTCGCGATGCCGTCCGGATAGGTCGCGGAGAACAGCAGCGTCTGGCGCGTGGTCGGGCACATCCGCGCGACCTTCGCGATGTCGTCGAAGAAGCCCATGTCGAGCATCCGGTCGGCTTCGTCGAGCACCAGCGTGTTCAGCGCGTCGAGCTTCAGGTTGCCGCGGTCGAGGTGATCCATGATGCGGCCGGGCGTGCCGACGACGATGTGCGCGCCGTGTTCGAGGCTTTGCGCCTGCGGGCGCATCGGCGTGCCGCCGCACAGCGTCAGCACCTTCACGTTTTCTTCGGCACGTGCGAGGCGGCGCACTTCCTGCGCGACCTGGTCGGCCAGCTCGCGCGTCGGGCACAGGATCATCGCCTGCACGTCGAAGCGGCGCGCGTCGAGGCGCGCGAGCAGCGCGAGCGAGAACGCGGCGGTCTTGCCGCTCCCCGTCTTCGCCTGGGCGATCAGGTCCTGGCCGGCCAGCGCGACCGGCAGGCTCGCGGCCTGGATCGGCGTCATGTCGACATAGCCGAGCTGCGCGAGGTTCGCGAGCGTGGCGGGCGTCAGTGGCAGCGCGCTGAAGGGCGTGGGCATCGATTGGGTCATGTCAGGACAGGTCTCCGAGGTAGGGGCGGCCTTCCATCTGCTCGTAGACGACGTTGCCTTCGTCGTCCTCGAAGCGTTCGAGGTAGTTGCGCGCGCCGCACAGCGGGCAGCGGAACAGCAGCCCCTGGCCTTCGTCCTTGATGACGACGTCGGACTGCTCCCACTGCGTGCCGCAGCTCTGGTTTCTGCAGGTAAACACGGTCTTTCTCCAGCTGAATTCGGTTGATGGCGCGCCCGGGCGGGCGCGGCAACGGCGGGCGGCGCTCGCGCGGCTCGGGCGCGGGCCGCACCGGCGGTGGCTCGGGTTGTGTCGATGCGGATGATGGATCGGGCGGCGACGGGGTCGCGCGTGCCGCAATTCTAGCGGATGCGGGGGCGTCCGCCCGGCGCGCGCCAAGAAAAACGGCCGCCCCGGAGGGCGGCCGTGCGGCGTGGCGAAACGGGGCCGGGCGCGTTACAGCGCCATGTCGGCCGACGCCTTCGCCGGGCGGGCCGGCGCGTTGCCGGCCGGCTGCGACGGCACGCCGAGGTCGATCTTCGGCGGCGGCGACAGCTGCAGCACGTCGCTCGTGTAGGTCCATTCCTCGACGACCTTCGCCGGGCTGTCGTTCAGCTTCGTGCCGTAGCTCGGCACGATCTGGCGGATCTTCTGCTGCCACTCGGGCGTCGCGACCTTGTCCTTGAACACCTTCTTCATCAGGTTCAGCATGATCGGCGCGGCCGTCGACGCGCCCGGCGATGCGCCGAGCAGGCCCGCGATGCTGCCGTCCTGCGACGCGACGATCTCGGTGCCGAGCTTCAGCACGCCGCCCTTGACCGGGTCGCGCTTGATGATCTGCACGCGCTGGCCGGCCTGCCACAGGCGCCAGTCTTCCTTCTTCGCGTTCGGGAAGTATTCCTTCAGCGCGTTGAAGCGATCGTCGTCCGACAGCATCAGCTGGCCAGCGAGGTACTGGACCAGCGGGAATTCGTCGACGCCCACCCGCATCATCGGCGCGACGTTGTGCAGGTTGGTGCTCTTCGCGAGGTCGAAGTACGAGCCGTTCTTCAGGAACTTGGTCGAGAACGTCGCGAACGGCCCGAACAGGATGATCTTCTTGCCGTCGATGATCCGCGTGTCGAGGTGCGGCACCGACATCGGCGGCGAGCCGACCGACGCCTTGCCGTAGGCCTTCGCGAGGTGCTGCTTCACGACCTCGGGGTTGTCGGTCACGAGGAACGAGCCGCCGACCGGGAACGCGCCGTAGTCCTTCGCCTCGGGGATGCCCGACGCCTGCAGCAGGTGCAGCGCACCGCCGCCCGCGCCGATGAACACGAACTTCGCGTCGACGGCTTGCGGCGGTTCATCCGAGTGCAGCTTGACCCACGACACGTGCCACGTGCCGTCGGCATTGCGCGTGATCTCGCGCACTTCGCTCGACAGCGACAGCGTGAAGTTCGGCTGCGTCTTCAGGTAGCCGACGAACTGGCGCGTGATCTCGCCGAAGTTCACGTCGGTGCCGATCGGCGTCCACGTCGCCGCGACCTTCTGGTTGCGGTCGCGGCCTTCCATCATCAGCGGTACCCACTGCTTGATCTGGTCGTAGTCTTCCGAATACTGCATCCCGCGGAACAGCGGGCTCGCCTGCAGCGCCTCGTAGCGCTTCTTCAGGAAGCGCACGTTGTCGTCGCCCCACACGAAGCTCATGTGCGGCGTCGAGTTGATGAACGAGTGCGGGTTCTTCAGCACGCCCTGCTTGACCTGCCACGCCCAGAACTGGCGCGAGATCTGGAACGACTCGTTGATCTCGATCGCCTTCGAGATGTCGATCTTGCCGTCCGCCTTCTCCGGCGTGTAGTTCAGTTCGGCGAGCGCCGAGTGGCCGGTGCCGGCGTTGTTCCAGCCGTTCGAGCTTTCCAGCGCGACGCCGTCGAGGCGTTCGACCATCGTCATCGACCAGTCGGGCTGGAGTTCGTGCAGCCAGACGCCGAGCGTCGAGCTCATGATGCCGCCGCCCACCAGCAGGACGTCGACCTTCTTCGTATCGGCGGCGTGCGCGGACGACGTCGCGACGCACAGCGCGAGCGCCGACAGTATTACCCGTAACGTTTTGATCACAGCAGATCCCTTTTTCAACTTGGATACATCGGTTTGCCATGCCGCCCGGCGCGCGGTTCCGTTGCGCCGGCATGCGGATCCGGAGATCCGGATCGCGAATCCGGAATTCCGGATCGACGCGATGCGCCGTTGCATTTGCGCACGCGCAGCCGTTCGGAAGGACACCTTCGGATCGGCTTCCCGCGGGCAGGCAATCGCAGCATCGCGAGGGTGCGCAACGTGCCCGGGCCCTTGTGGCAAGCCTCGGCGGAACGCGCTTCAGGCTGCGTGGAAAGGCGCCGCGCGCGATGCGTTTTTGCGGGGGCGGGGTGGCAAGGGGCGCGTAATATAACCGAACTCGGACAACGTGTCGCAGACGACGAATGCCCCTGTTTTCGTGGGGTTTTTTGCGTGTCCGGGTTTCCGGAATGACGGTGCGCGAGGCGGGAAAACCGGCGGGGTCGGAAGCGCGAAAGGCGGGCGACGGACGCGCCGTGCGCCACGCGGGTACGTCATCGGGCCGCGGCGTTGCACCGCGCCCCGTTCACGTCGAATCACTTCACTTCGCTTCGCCGTTCCGGCAGAACTGCGCGTAGGCCGGTGCCGAATTCGCGAAGCCATGTGCCTTCGCGAGTTCCCACGGACGCTCGCACTGCTGCGTATGCTCACACCATGCGTAGCCGGCCGAGCCGATGCAGCCGTGTGCGTCGCGATCGCCGCCGACGATCGGCGGGGCCGCTTGCGCGGAGGGACCGGCCGGCGCCGATGCACTGGCCGGCGCGGACGATTGCGCGGCACAGGCGCTCAATGCGAATGCGCAGGCGATCGCGGCGGCCAACGACGCGGCGGGAAGGTAACGTTTCATCGGGTAGCGCTCCATGGGATGACGATCGGTGGCGGATGCCCGCATACGGGCGCATGGACGCGTGATCGATCACGCGTCCGGCACCGGCACGCGCGACGAGAACTTCACCTCGCGCAACGCGAGGCTCGACTGGATCGACGATACGCCGGCCTGCTTTCGCAGCACGCGCTCGACGAATTCCGCATACGCGTCGAGATCGGCCGCGACGACCTGCAGCAGGTAGTCGGCGGCGCCGGTGATCTTGTGGCACGACGTGACTTCGTCGTGACGCCGCATCACCTCCTCGAAGTGATCCGAATCCTGATCCGAGTGCATGTTGAACGTGACCTGCACGAACGCGAACACGTTCATGCCGAGCGCGCGGCGGTCGAGGTTCGCCTGGTAGCCGGTGATCACGTGCTCGTCCTCGAGCCGCTTGCGGCGGCGCCAGCACGGCGTGACGCTCAGCGACAGCTTCTCGCCGAGCGTCGCGTTCGACAGCGCGCCGTCTTCCTGCAGCAGGCGGAGCATTGCGCGGTCGACGCCGTCCAGTTCAACCGAAGCGCGATTTTTGCTCATATCCGGTGTCTCGTAGACAGATTTCTCAAAATTGTACGAAACGAAGAAGCGAAAAGCAAAGTTATTGCCGGCCGGCGTCAATAGACTGTTCCCACCCCATTCCCCTGGTCATCACGGCAACGGTCAATCATGCTCACGGTCTACAGCAGCGATCACCACCTGCATCGCGGCGTCGAACTGAAGGACGGCGCGATCACCGAGTCGTTCGAAAACCCGCTTCGCGCCGAAACGGTGCTCGCGCGGGTCCGCACGGCGGGCCTCGGCGACGTGATCGCGCCGCGTGCGTTCGACCGCGCAAGCTACGCCGGCGCGCACAGCGCGCGCTACGTCGATTTCCTCGCCGGCGCGTGGGACGAATGGACGGCGACCGGCCGCACCTGCCAGGCGCTGCCGCTCGTGTGGCCGGTGCGCGCGATGCCGGCGTCGGCCGCGCTGCCCGATTTCATCGACGGCAAGCTCGGCTTCTTCGCGATGGATGCCGGCGCGCCGATCAACGCGGGCACGTGGGACGCGGTGAGCGCGAGCGCGAACTCGGCGCTCACCGGTGCCGACCTGCTGTCGGGCGGCGGCGCGCGCGCGGCGTTCGCGCTGTGCCGCCCGCCCGGCCATCACGCGGGCCGCGAGTACATGGGCGGCTACTGCTACCTGAACAACGCGGCGATCGCGGCGCAGCACGGCATCGCGAGCGGTGCCGCGCGCGTCGCGGTGCTCGACGTCGATTTCCACCACGGCAACGGCACGCAGGACATCTTCTACACGCGGCCGGACGTGCTGTTCGCGTCGCTGCACGGCGAGCCGTCGGTGTCGTACCCGTACTTCTCCGGCTATCCGGACGAGCGCGGCGAGGGGGCGGGAGCAGGCTTCAACCTGAACCTGCCGCTGCCGAAGGGCACGCAGTGGGACACCTACTCGGCGGCGCTTGGCCACGCCGCGGCGGCGATCGCGCGGCACGCGCCCGACCTGCTCGTCGTGTCGCTCGGCGTCGACACGTTCGAGCACGACCCGATCAGCCATTTCAAGCTGCGCTCGCCCGACTTCCTGCGGATCGGCGAGGCGCTCGCGTGCCTGAACCTGCCGACGCTGTTCGTGATGGAAGGCGGCTACATGGTCGACGAGATCGGCATCAACGCGGTGAACGTCCTGCTGGGATTCGAAGGGCGCGCGTGAGCGCATGCGCGGCCTTCGACGAACGACGGATCCGGACACGAACGAAGCGTGATTAAGGAGGAGACAGGCATGAACCGGCATCACAAGACGGCACTCGCCACCGCGGCCGCACTGACGTGCGCGCTGGCCGCATGGCCCGCGCATGCGGACGACATTGTGCGCATCGGGCACGTCGCGCCGCTGACCGGCGCGATCGCGCATCTTGGCAAGGACAGCGAGAACGGCGCGCGGCTCGCGGTCGAGGAAATCAACGCGAAGGGCCTGACGATCGGCGGCCGGAAAGTCACGCTGCAACTCGACGCGCAGGACGACGCGGGCGATCCGCGCACCGCGACGCAGGTCGCGCAGCGGCTCGTCGACGACAGGGTCGTCGGCGTCGTCGGCCATCACAACTCGGGCACGTCGATCCCGGCGTCGCGCGTGTATCGCGACGGCGGCATCGTGCAGATCTCGCAGGCCGCGACCAATCCGACGTACACGCAGCAGGGGTTCAAGACGACCTATCGCGTCGTCGCGACCGACGCGCAGCAGGGGCCGGCGCTCGCGATGTATGCGGCGAAGCACCTGGGCATCAAGACGGTCGCCGTGGTCGACGATGCGACCGCGTACGGGCAGGGCCTCGCGACCGAGTTCGAGAAGGCCGCGCAATCGGCCGGGATGACGGTCGTGTCGCGCGACGCGACCAACGACAAGGCGATCGATTTCCGCGCGATCCTCACGAAGATCAAGGGCGAGAACCCGGACGCGATCATGTACGGCGGAATGGATGCGACGGGCGGCCCGCTCGCGAAGCAGGCACGCCAGCTCGGCCTGCGCGCGAAGCTCCTCGCCGGCGACGGCGTGTGCTCGACCGACCTGCCGAAGCTCGCGGGCCCGGCGTCCGACAACGTCGTGTGCTCCGAAGCCGGCATCGCGCTCGAGAAGATGCCGGGCGGCGCGGCATTCGCGAAACGCTACGAAGCGCGCTATCACCAGCCGATGCAGGTGTATGCGCCGTTCTCGTACGACGCGGTGTACATCATCGTCGACGCGATGAAGCGCGCGAATTCGACGAACCCGGCGAAGGTGCTGGCCGCGATGCCGGCCACCGACTATCGCGGCGTGATCGGCGAGACGAGCTTCACGCCGCAGGGCGACCTGAAGCACGGCGCGATCTCGGTGTTCACGTACAGGGGCGGCAAGAAGGCGCTGCTCGACATCGTGAAGATGTGACGCGGTGCGCGCCGGTATCGCGCGCCCGTCGCGCGCGCGGACCTCAGGCCGCGATATCGGCGAACACGTCGTGGTCGATCACGCCGGGCACGAGGCGCGGCTGCCGCAGCCAGTCGAACGCGAGTTCGACGACGAGCGGTGTCGGCCGGCTGCAATGCAGCGACCCGACGGACTCGCGGTCGATCCACGCGCAATGCGTGATCTCGCTCATCGGGCGCGCGATCGCATCCGGATCGATCTCGGCGAGAAACACGTGGTGCACCTTGTGCGCGCCTGCGATCCGGAACAGATAGCGGGCATTGCCGCACGCGAGCCCGGTTTCCTCGAGCAGTTCGCGGCGCGCGGCGTCGCGCAACGATTCGCCGGGCCGCGGCGTGCCGCCGGGCAGTACCCAGCGGGCATTCAACCGGGCGACCAGCAGGATCCGGTCGCCGCGTCGGCACAGCACGGTGGCGCGTTCTTTCATGCGGGTTTCCCGATTGAATGCCCGTGTGTCGAATCGACGGGCAAAAAAACGCCGCTCGGCAAGAGCGGCGAAGAACGGAGATGGATACTGGCGTGTGCCGGACGGGATGACCGCTTCATCCGGCACGCTCATTGTGGCGAGCGTCGCACGCGCAGTGAATCAGACAAGTCTGATTTGAGCGCGGCCAGCGGGCGCATCGCTCCGGAGCGATGTCCCCGCCGATTACACCCGCTGCGCGCGTGCGCCGTCCGTGCGGCGTTCGGCGTCGTGCACGATGTGCAGTTCACGCGTGCGGATCGGCGGCGCGCAGTCCGCGTCGGCGAGCGTCTTGCGCACCTGGCGTGCGAGGCGCCAGCGCATCGCCCAGAACGTGTCGGTATGGGTCCACACGCGCAGGTTCGCGACGGCCGTGCTGTCGTCGAAGCGCATCACCATCACGTCGGGCGCTGGATCCTGCAGCGCGTCGGGATCGGCCGCGGCCAGCGCGCGCAGCGCGTCGAGTGCGCGATCGATATCGTCGTGTACCGACACGTCCACTTCGAGATCGAGGCGGCGCGTCGGATTGCGCGTGTAGTTGCGGATCGCGCTGCCCCACAGCGCGCTGTTCGGCACGTATTCGCAGATGCCGTCCGGCTTCGTCAGCCGCGTCATGAAGAGCCCGACCTCGTCGACGGTGCCCGCGACGCCGGTGCCGCCGTCGATGTAGTCGCCCACCTTGAACGGCCGCAGCAGCAACAGCATGATGCCCGCCGCGATGTTCTGCATCGTGCCCTGCAGCGCGAGCCCGATCGCGAGGCCGGCGGCCCCGAGCACCGCGATGAGGCTCGCGGTCTCGATGCCGAGCTGCGACAGCGCGCCGACGATCGCGACGATGCGGATGCCCCAGACGGCGACGTCGCAGAGGATCGGCCGCAGCGTGTCGTCGACGCGTTCCTTGTTCGCGAGCAGCCGGTTCAGCCAGCGGCCGATGCGTTTGGACAGCCACCAGCCGGCGACGAGCAGCGCCAGGCCGGCGCAGAGCCGGAGGGAGAGCGTGGACAACGCGTTCCACAGGAACGTCCAGCGTTCCGGATGAAATTGATCGAGAAACATGACGGGATTCCGGGTTGAAGACAGGGGGCGCGGTATATCGTGCGCAGGCAGCCTTCGACTCTACCCGGCGCACGGCGGTTCGCGCGATTGCACGGGGTCGGACGGTGGAAACGCAATTTCGTTCGTGTACTAAACAGCATTTTCCAAAAATAAGATTGGTCCTATTTAGCCGAAGTGGGTACGCCGATACACTCGATTTCAAGTTGCCGGGCCGCGCCGATCATGGTTCGTGATGCCCGGTTTTTCCGTGTTTTTTCCCGATTTTTCATTGATAGCGAGTGACGACGTCATGCGGTTAGACCTGCGTTCCCGTCTCGCACGCGAACAAGGTCGACCCGCCGAGCGCGGCGTCCGATGTTTTCCGACGCTCCGCGCGCTGATGCGCGGTGTCGCCGCGGCGGCCTGCGTGGCCTGCGCGCACGGGTCGGCGGCGCAAGCGGTGCACGATGCCGCCTTCGCACCGGCGACCGCGGAATCCAGCGACCTTGCCGGCGTGCCTTTTTTCAGTTCCGCCCGAACGACGTGGGGCGGTTTGCGCGCGTCGGTCGTGCCGCTCGACGTCGCGTACGCATCGTACGCGTTGCACGGGCCGCCGGCCGCCGAGCGCGACGGCCCCGTTGCCCGCTTCGGTGCATGCGTGGCTTACCGCGTGCTGTGCGAGGCGGCACGCGGCGCGGTCGAACGCAGTTATGCAGCGCGGTTCGATTACGGCCTTGCGTCGCCGTTGCCCGCGCTGGATCCGCCATCGGCGCCCGGGCGTCCCGCCGTCGATCTCGCATCGGCCGAGGCGTTCACGCTCGCGCCGCCCAGCCGCGGCACCCGTGCCGGCGCGATCACCGGCACCTTGCGGGCGTCGCTGGCGCGCGCCGAACTGCCGGCCGGCGTCGCCGCGCAGATCGCCCGCTTGCTGGCCGGACGCGTCGATCCGACGCAGCGTGGTGCGGCCGGCGACACCTTCCGCGTCGCCTTCGAATCCGACGGCAGGGCGAAGCAGCCGGGCCGTGCACGCGTGACGGCGCTCGATATCCGCTTTCGCGGGCAGCGGGTCGCGGCCGTATGGTTCGTGCCCGATGCGCGCGCGCCCGGCGCGTATTACGACCTCGACGGCATGCCGCTCGCTGGTTCGCGGTTTGCCATGCCGGTCGCCGCGACGCGAATCAGCTCGCATTTCGGTGCGCGCGTGCATCCGGTGAGCGGCGCGCGTCACGTGCATTCCGGCGTCGATCTCGCGGCGCCGGCCGGGCGCGCGGTGCATGCGTCGGAGCGCGGCGTCGTGACGTTCATCGGCACCGAGCCGCGCGGTTACGGCAAGTACGTGGTGATCCGTCATGACGGCGGTTATGCGTCGTACTACGCGCACCTGTCGGCGTTCGACCCGGCGTTGCGAACCGGCATGCGGGTCGTGCGCGGCCAGCGCGTCGGTGCGGTCGGCAGCACGGGGACGGCCACCGGCCCGCATCTGCACTTCGAGGTGCGCAGGCATGCCCGCCTTGTCGATCCGATCGCGCTGGTGCAGGCGGCCAAAGCGGCGAAGCTCAAGGGGGAGCAACGCGTGGCGTTCCGCCGCGTGGCGCGCGATGCGCGCACGCAACTGGCATTGGCGGCGCTGGCGCAGCCGGTGGCAATGTCGAAGGTCGATGCGCCGCGGGCGGGTTGACCGCCAGCCTCCGAAGTCCGTCGATGCCGGTCGCAATGACCGGCATCGTTGCGTGGGCCAACCGGTGCTCCGTCGCCACCGAATGTGCGCGTCGCCGGCGCTCGTACGGCAGGACGGGGCCTACGTCCGTCCGGTGCTTTCAGCCCAGTCCGATGTACCCGTCTTCGTCCCGTCGCTAAGATTTTCGTATGCAACGCGCATGGCGATTTCCGCAGGTGATCGTCGCTGTCGCGTTCGCGCGTCAATCGGCTCGATCGCGCGCGCCGGATGGTGTCCGCAGGCGTGTCGACGCTTCATGTGTCGACGGCCGCGGCGCGGAATGCGCGACGACACAACGGGATGAAAAACCATCTATGTCAAAACTTGACCTCACATCGAAACGCACCTGGAGCGCACTGGCGGCGATCGCGGTCGTGGCCGGCGCACTGACGTCCGCGCTCGCGTGGGCGGCGGGCTGGATCGGATCGCGCACGACGAGCGCATCGCTGGTGTCCGAGACGCCGCAGCCGTTTCCGCCGGGCTTTCGCCGCGCGCACGGCAAGGGCATCTGTTTCGCCGGCACCTTTCGTCCCGACAGCGCGGCGGTGCCGTTGTCGACCGCGCGCGTCTTCACGCAGGCGGATATTCCCGTCGTCGGGCGGCTCTCGATCGGGACCGGCAGTCCGCATGCGGCAGACAGTTCCACGACGACGCTGAGCATGGCCCTGCTGCTGACGACCGACGACAAGCAGCAATGGCGGATGGCCATGAACAACCAGCCGTACTTCGCGACACACGAACCGGAAGGTTTTCTGGCGATGCAGCGGGCAACGGCTCCCGATCCGGCCACCGGCCAACCCGACCCGGAGCGGGTAGCCGCTTTTCTGAAGGCGTACCCGGAGGCAGGGAAGTTCATGAAATGGGCGGCACGGGAACCGGCACCGGGCAGCTTCGCCGGCGCGACGTTCCATAGCGTCAACGCCTTTTATCTCGTGGCCGCCGACGGGCACCGGCAAGCGGTGCGCTGGATGATGCGCCCGCATGATCCGTTCGTGCCCTTGAGCGATGTTCAACGGCGGAAGGCCGACCACGACTTCCTGTTCGAAGGCGTGCGCGCGCGGCTCGCGCAGAAGCCGCTCTATTGGGACTACGTACTGCAGCTCGCGCAGCCCGGCGATGCCGTGGACGACGCATCGCAGCCGTGGCCGGCCGATCGCAAGCAGATCGTCGCCGGCACGCTGGAAATGACGGGCGTCGTCGAGCAGGCGGAGGGCGCCTGCCGGGACATCAACTTCGATCCTTCGATCGTGCCCGCGGGCGTCGAGGTGTCGAACGATCCGATCCTGAATGCGCGTTCGGGCGCATACGCGCATTCGTTCAATCGCCGCGAGCGGGAAATCGGCTACGGCAAGGCGACCGAGGCGGTCGGCAAGCAGGAGGTCAAATGAGTACGCAAAAGCGCGCGAGCGGCGGCGCGCCGCGGCATTTCAATGCGCTGGCGAGAGGTCTGCACTGGTTGATGGCCGCGATGATCCTGGCCATGCTGTTCATCGGTGCGGGCATGATGACGTCGTTGCATCATCGAATCTGGCTGATCGACCTGCATCGGCCGCTGGGTATCGCAATCCTCGTGCTCGCGCTGCTGCGCGTCGCGAACCGGTTGCACAGCCGGCCGCCCGCACTGCCCGAGAATCTCCCGCATTGGCAGAGGCTGGCCGCGAAGGCATCGCACTGGATGTTGTATGCGCTGATGCTGGCGCTTCCACTGATCGGGTGGGCGCTGCTGTCGGCGGGCGGTTTCCCGATCGTCCTGTTCAAGGGCGTCAACCTGCCGGCGATCGTGCCGGCCAGTCCGACCCTCTTCGCATGGCTGCGCGATGCGCATGGCCTGTTGGCGCGACTGCTGTTCGTCGTCGTCGTGGGCCATCTGTCGGCTGCCCTGGTTCATGCGTGGATCTACCGGGACGGCGTTTTCTCGAGCATGGCACGAGGCGAGCGCCGACGCGGATAAGCGGCCCAGTGTCTGACTGTCGCCGGAGCCTGTCGGATGACGGCTCCGGCGACAGTCGTCCGGCAAGCTGGAATACGTATCGGCCGGTTCGACAATCGAATCGGCGAGCGGGTGTACCGGATGCGGGTCGTCCGCATCGTGCAGAGCAGCATCGTCGAGCGGCATATCGCCAATGCATGGCCAACGAATGGCGGCATTGCGTCAGTATTTCCGAATCGCCCGAAATCCGTCATCCGCACTTTCAGCGTTTTCGTCCAAACCGGCAAATTCAACCGGTTTCCCCGCCGCGCGGCCGCCGCGCCGTCGCGCAAAGGGTTGCTGCAAAGCAGCAGCCCATCCCGTTTCGCTTGTTTCCCAATCCGAAATGAATCGCCGCGTGATTGCCGATATCACGCAATCGCATCTTGCGATTATTTCGAGACAGGTGATATAACCCGGTTCACGCACCGATTTGCAGCAATAACGTCACCAATAAATGCGAGCGGAAAAATGAAAAGAAAGGCGCGGAATCTGGGTTTGGGTGGAGTGGCGATCCTGACCGGCGCAATGCCGGTCGGTACGTATGCGACATGCTCGGCCACCGCGCCGGGCAGCGGCACGACCGTCACGTGTACCGGCGCGAACGCGCCGTCGGTCGTGGCCACGGCCGGCAGCACCAACGTGACGATCAATCTCGATTCGACGGTGACGGGCAGCTACGTGCTGTCGTCCGCGCCGACACCGTTCTCCGTCGACACGTCGAGCACGGTCACCAACAACGGCAACCTGTCGATGTCCGGCAACGGCACGGGCGTCGCGAACCGCGGCGCGGTGCTGCTCGGCGTGAACAACGGCAATACGCTCACCAACGGCGCGGCCGGCGTGATCGCGACGACCGGTCAGTACAACGACGGGATGGCCGCGAACGGCAACAACAACACACTCGTCAACAACGGCACGATCACGACCACCGGCAACAACGCGTACGGGATGACGGCCGCGTGGGGGCAGAGCAATCCGGGCGCGGCGGGCAACCAGATCGTCAATACGGGCACCGTGACGACGTCCGGCAACAACGCGCGTGCGGCGTCGCTGCTCGGCGGCAACGGCACGATCACCAACAGCGGCACGCTGACGTCGAACGGCCGCGATGCGCCGGCCGTCTACATGCAGGGCAACAACGACACGCTGGTCAACAGCGGCACGATCCAGACGACCGGTACCGCGACGAGCGGCGGCAGCGTCGACGCCGTCGTATCGAACACGCTCGGCAGTGCGTTCACGGCGACGATCGCGAACCAGGCCGGCGGCAGGATCATCAGCAACAACGGGATCGGCGTGCGGTCGACCAACGGCGCGACCACCATTACCAACGCGGGGCTGATCCAGGGCGGCGGCGGTACCGCGATCCAGGGCGGCAACGGCAACGTGACGCTGATCCTGCAGACGGGCTCGCAGATCGTCGGCACGGCGAACGGCGGCGCCGGCGCCAACACGGTGACGCTGCAGGGCACGGGCACCGCGTCGAACGCGTTCACGAACTTCCAGAGCCTGACGATGGCCGGCACCGACTGGACGTGGGCCGGCACCGGCACGTTCTCGACCGCGCTGGTGCAGAGCGGCACGCTGAACCTGACCGGCACGCTCGGCACGACGACGGCGTCGGTCGTCGCGGCCGTCAACGCGGGCGCGACGCTGCAGGCGAATGCGTCGAACCTGCCGCTGTCCGTCACCGACAACGGGCTCGTGCGCTTCCAGCAGGACAGCCCCGGCACGTACACGGGTACGATCGGCGGCTCGGGCGCGGTGGAGAAAACCGGTGCGGGGACGCTGACGGTCACGCCTTCTTCTGCCGGCGGCAACACGTACTCGGGCGGCACGACGATTATGCAGGGCACGCTGTCGGTCGCGGCGGACAACGCGCTCGGTGCGGCGTCGGGAGGCTTGACGTTCAACGGCGGCACATTGCAGCTTGGTAGCTCGTTCAACCTGTCGTCGAGCCGTATGGTGTCGATCACGCCCGGGGGCACCGGCACGATCGATACGCAGGGCTTCAACACGACACTGACGCAGAACTTCACAGGTAATGGCTCCCTGACGAAGCTGGGCAGCGGCACGTTGACGCTGAACGGCCCCAGCAATGTCACAGGTTTCACCCAAATCAAGGCGGGAACGCTGGTGCTTGGCGATGGACTGGGTGGACCTGCCACGATGACCGGTGGCGGCGGGGCGAGGATCGAGCCCGGTGCAACATTCGGCGGTTACGGCAGCGTGGCGGGCGACGTAGTGAACTATGGCACGGTTGCCGTCGCGAACGCATTGACCGGCCTCGCGAGCGGCCGCAACGGCAACCTGGAGATCAAGGGGCTGCTGACGAACGCGGGGCTCTTGCAACTGGGTGGCGCCGGCGTTGGCAACACGCTGACGATCGTCGGTGGCGGCTACATCGGGCAGAACGGGACGGTTGCGCTGAATACTTATCTGGCCGGGGATGGCGCGGCATCGGATCGGCTGATTGTCGGCACAGGCGGTGTCAGCGGCTCGTCGATGCTGAAGGTGACGAACGTGGGCGGCCCCGGCGCGCAGACAACGGGCGACGGCATCCAGGTCGTGCAGCTGAACAATGGCGGGACGTCTGGCGCGGGCGCGTTCTTGCTGTCCGGCGGGACGGTGAGCGCCGGCGCTTACACGTACTTCCTCGCGAAGGGCGGCACGGCGAACGGCACCGGCGACAACTGGTACCTGCGCAACACGGTACCGCCCAAACCGCAGCCGCCGGTGGTCGAGCCCGGCCAGCCGACGCCGCCGACCGAACCGCCGGTCACGCCGGCCGAAGGCACGCCGGGATCGATCGTTGAAGCTGTCGACAATGCAGGCACCGGCGGTAACCCGGAACCGATCTACCGTCCCGAAGTGCCGCTGTACGCGGAAGCGCCGGCCGTCGCGCGCCAGCTCGGCCTGCTGCAGATCGACACGTTCCATGACCGGCAGGGCGAACAGGGCTTGCTGGCCGAGAACGGTTCGGTGCCCGCGTCATGGGCACGCGTGTGGGGCGGCAAGAGCGACATCAAGCAGAAGGGCGACGTGACGCCGTCGTTCGACGGCACGGTGTGGGGGATGCAGGTCGGGCAGGATCTCTACGCCGATACGACTGCCGGTGGCCATCGCAATCACTACGGCTTCTTCCTCGGCTTCTCGCGCGCGGTCGGTGACGTGAACGGTTTTGCTCTCGCACAGCAGGACATGGGCGTCGGCTCGCTGCAGGTCAATGCGTACAACCTCGGCGGTTACTGGACGCATATCGGCCCGGGCGGCTGGTATACGGATGCGGTCGTGATGGGCAGTGCACTCACGGTGCGCACGCATTCGAACGACAACGTGAGCGGCTCGACGAACGGCAACGCATTCACGGGTTCGGTCGAAGCGGGCTTCCCGATCGCGCTCGGTTACGGGCTGACGCTGGAGCCGCAGGCGCAACTGGTGTGGCAGTACCTGTCGCTGGACAAGTTCAACGACGGCGTGTCGGATGTCACGTGGAACAACGGCAACACATTCCTCGGCCGGATCGGCGCTCGCCTGCAATACGCGTTCGATTCGAACGGCGTGAGCTGGAAGCCATACCTGCGCGTGAACGTGCTGCGTTCGTTCGGCAGCGACGACAAGACGACATTCGGCGGTTCGACGACGATCGGAACGCAGGTCGCGCAGACGGCCGGTCAGGTCGGCGCGGGGCTGGTCGCGCAACTGACGAAGCGCGGCAGCGTGTATGCGACGGTCAGCTATCTGACGAACCTGGGCGGCGAGCACCAGCGCACGATCACGGGGAATGCGGGTGTGCGGTGGGCGTGGTGAGGGCGCGCCGTGGCAGCGATTCGGCTGCGGCGCGGGCAATCGATGCTCGCATGGGGCATGCGTATCGCAACTAGCAGCAATGCAGCATTTGAAGCTCGTTGCAGCGAGCCCGATCCGGAGAGGCGATGCGTTTGCGATCGTGAAGTTCGACGAGAAGTGCCCGATGGTCGTGCCGACCTTCGATGCCGCGAAGAAAGTGGTGTGTCAGCGACTTGGAGCGCGGGCGCCGCAGCACGCGATAACGGCGCTGATCGACGAGCTGGCCGCGCAGACGATGATTCAGCAGTAAGCGTGTGCGAGCCGGTCACGCCGCTGCCATTGTCGATGACGGCGGATTTTTTCAGAGTACGTGCAACGCAAGAATTAGATCGTTTAGCTAACTGACGAATCGCGAGGAGGTCGCCTTAGAGTCCGAAGGAAGCGTGTAGAGACGCATTGACATACCGAAGCCAGATACCCGGCTCGCCTGGCCTGACGAGCGTGACCTGATCGGGGCTCGTGACCGGCAACGGGCACGTCGCGTTGTCGCGGGAGTCTCAATACATGCGGGTGGTCACGTGTACGTGGCGCGTTGACCGGAAGGACTCGACAGCTTGATGAGAATTAGCAAATTTGCTAACATTGCGATGAAGAAGTGGACGATCCTGTACTACGACGAACGAGTAAAACGTGATGTGTTCGCTTTGCCCAAGGGCATTCTGGCTGGCTACCTCCGACTGATCGAGACGATGGAAGAATACGGTGCGGATCTACGGATGCCGCATTCGCGCGCGATGGGGGAAGGATTGTTTGAGTTGCGCCCGCGAGGTCGCGAGGGCATCGGGCGCGTGTTCTATTGCATGCAGGTGGGGTATGACCTCGTCGTCCTGCATTCCTTCGTCAAGAAGACCCAGGAAACATCCGGCGACGAGTTGCGAATCGCCCGCCGGCGAATGAAGGAGGTACGTAACAATGGCTAAGGCCCGCCACGCGCATGCAAGCGAGGAGCGGTATGCACCGGTCCGACACACTGCCGAAGACACCGCGCGTCTACTTACCGATCCGGCGATCAAGGCGGAGTACGATGCGCTGGAAGAGGAGTTCACCGCGCTTCGTGCGTTGCTCGACGCGCGTAAAGACGCGGGCCTGACTCAGGCTCAGGTCGCCGAACGAATGGGCACTACGACATCGGCCGTATCCAGGCTCGAAGCTTCGTTTTCGAGCGAGAAGCACTCGCCGTCGTTTGCGACGCTGCGCAAGTACGCCGCAGCGTGCGGCAAGAAGCTCGTCATTTCGTTCGCTTGAACACGCCGGCGTCAGGCGCTGATCAGCCGAAGGTGCGGATACCAAAGTCGACCGCTTACGCCGCCTGTTCGACCGGCAACCAGACTTCCAGCACGCCGGCACCCGTCACCGGATCGTAGTCACCGCTGTAGCGCTCGAACTCGGGCGCGTCCACCGCCTTGAATCCCGACGTCGGCAGCCAGCCGTTCCAGATGCTGTGGAAGGTCTGGTGCAACGTCGAGATATGCCCGGCGTGTTCGAACACCGCGTAGCGCTGCGGCGCCAGTTCGACCCAGCGAAACGGCGCGGGCAGCCGGTCGACGCGCGTGACTTCCACGCCCGCGATGTATTCGAAGCTGCCGTCCGCATCGGGATTGCAGCACACGCCGTACGTGACGTCGCCGAGCTGGCCGGGGAAGGACCCGAGGTAGGGGATGAACGCCTGCCAAAGCGCTGGAATCCCTTCGTTGGTTTCGAACGTATAGCGGTCGCTCATGCCCGCGATCAGCCGCGTGCCGGCGGTCTCGAAACGTGACGGCATCACGTCGACGATCTTCAGTTCTTTCATGCGAAGCGGCTCCACAACAGACAATCCGTCGAGCGTGCGCCGTGCCCGCACCTCCTCGGGCGTCATGCCGAAGAGATCGCGGAAGGCGCGCGTAAACGCCTCATGGGAGCCATAACCGGCATCGAGCGCCACGTGCAGGATGTCCGGCGCGCCTTGCGCCAATGCATGCGCTGCGCGCGTCAGCCGCTGCGACCGGACATAGCGCATCACCGGCCAGCCGGTATTCATCGAGAACAGGCGCGAGAAGCCGAAGCGCGTCATGTCGCAATCGGCGGAAATCCTGTCGAGCGTCAGTTCCCTGTCCAGTTCGGTTTCGATAAACCAGAGTGCTTGTCCAACCGGGTGCATGGCGTACCAATGAGGGTGTCGGGTGGACTATATGGTATCGGCGGCCGGGGCATTTGATCGTTCTTGCGCGGCAGCCGTGATCGGGCGGCTGCACAAATGCACATCGCCACGCCGGTCGGCGTGGCGATGATCGACGGGCTGCTGCGGTTCAACCCAGCGGCCAGTTCAGGATCGCGATGCCGTCGTTGTAATCCCCATCGCCGCCATCCTCCGACCCGACGAGCCCGAAGTAGGTCTTCTTGAAGATGTCGACCTGGCGCGAGCCGATCTTCGACGGCTTGCCGTTCGCCGTCACGACCACGCGCACCTTGCCCTTGCCCGAGTTCACGATCTGCGTGTTCAGGTTCGCGTCTTGCGTGCCGGCGCCCTGGAACGTCGCGGCCGGTGTCGGGTTGTCGTCGACGAAGACCTCGATCGTCTGCGGTGCCGACGAGTTGACCAGCGCCGTCACGCCGAACGCGATGTTCGGCGGCAGGTTGAAGATGCCGTCGCGTTCGCCGCCGCCGGTCGGCGCGGGCGCCGGCTGCACGGGCTGCGGCGTTGCCTTCGAGAAATAGTTGACGACTGCGCCCACGCCGAACTTGGCGGCCGCGCCGGGCAGCACGCCGGGCGCGCCGGCCCACGTGACCGTGCAGGCGACGACTTCGGCCGCCGCATCGGTCTTCACCTTGTTCTGCCAGCTGCCGACGTCGAAGCTGTACGGGATCGTCGCGATATCGACGAACACGTCGTATTGCGGCAGTTTCTCGACCAGCTGCGCGGTCATGAACTGACGCATCCGGTCGAGCACGGCCTGGTCGCCGTTGGCTTGTACGGCGGTGGCGTCGTTGCCGGCGAGTTGCAGCAGCGCATACAGATCGTCATGGGTAAATGGTTGTGACATGTCGTCCTCGTCTCGATGGAATATCTCGCGTTGCGCAGCCGGTGACCGGGGTCACCGTGCCGCGCGCGGCGCAAAGCGTGGGACTGCTTGAAAGTTTCGCAATGTGTGGTTGGCCCCGTCGCCATCGCGAAGCTGCGTGACTGCCGCCGATCAGCCGAGCGGCCAGTTCAGGAACACGATGCCGTCGTTGTAGTCGTCGTCGGCGCCGTCTTCCGAGCCGACGATCCCGAAGAACGACTTCTTGAAGAGGTCGACCTGCCGCGAGCCGAGCCGCGACGGCTTGCCGTTCGCCATCACGATCACGCGCACACGGC
Source organism: Burkholderia seminalis (assembly GCF_001718535.1). Taxonomy (NCBI): domain Bacteria; kingdom Pseudomonadati; phylum Pseudomonadota; class Betaproteobacteria; order Burkholderiales; family Burkholderiaceae; genus Burkholderia; species Burkholderia seminalis. The sequence continues at coordinate 162,773 of NZ_CP013400.1, forward strand.
CCTTGCCGGAGTCGAGCACCTTCGTGCCGAGGTTCTGGTCCTGCACGCCGGCGCCCCTGAACGTCGCGGCGGGTGTCGGGTTGTCGTCGATGTAGATGTCGATCGTCTGGTCGTTCGCCGCGTTGGTGAGCGCGGTGACGCCGAACTTGATGTTCGGCGGCAGGTTGAACGTGCCGTCGCGTTCGCCGCCGGCCCCTCCACCGATGTTGCCGGTGCCCGGATTCCCGCTGCCGTGCGACGACGATTGCGCGGCGGTTTCACCGATCGCGGACAGGCTCGCGTACGAATCGATATGCATCGCGCTGCCGCGCACGCTTTTCCACTGGCCTTTCACGAACGTGACGCCGCTGCCGGCATCGATCGTTGCGACCAGCGTGAACGGCATGCGGCCGGTGCTTTCCGGCACCTTCGACGAATACGTGAAGCAGCCGTCCGCGACGACGCCTCGATCGGTCGCGATCGCGAAGTAGATGCCGGGGAAGTTGTTGCCGGTCGCGTACGGCGTCGGCACGTTGAGGATGACCTGCAGCTTGCCGTCGCGAATCTCCGCCTTGGCGATGTCGATATACAGGCCGGGGATGTCGACGTAGGTTTCCGACGTCACGACGGGCGCGCTGACGATCGAAGCCGAAAGGAGCGGCATGGAAGTCTCCGGTGATGACACGGTTCTGGGATGGCGGCGTGAGGGGGCGCCGAACGCGGCGCGAACCCGCCGGCCGGCGCGGACGCGGCCAGCCGGCGGTGGTCGGTCGTCGATCGCGTCAGGTCAGCCGATCGGCCACTGGAGCACGACGATGCCGTCGTTGTAGTCGCTGTCGTGGCCGTCTTCCGACACGACGATCCCGAAGTTGACCGTGTACGGCGAGCCGTCCGACTTCTTGCCGTTGACCGGCGCGAGGCGCGCGTCGGTGGCCGACGGCTTGCCGTTGACCGACACTTCGAAGCGGAGCTTGCCGTTGCCGGAATTCAGCTTGACTTCACGCGGGCCGTCGCGCGTCGTCAGCTTGTGATACGCGGCGGGTTCGGTGCTGTCACCGATAAACAGCTTGATGTGCTGCTGCTCGGCGGCATTCGCGAAGAAAATCGCACGGAAATCGGTATTCGGCGGAATCGAAAACTCACCGGCACGATTGGAAGACGTTTGAGAGTCGGCCATGCTTGCCTCCTGAGGTTTGTTGGATAAGGCGTGAGCGCTGTCGCGCAAACGTTTGCCGTTTGAAACGCGACGGTCAAAGCATGGCGAAAAATAAATAAAAAAATATTCGAACGGGAATGGTTATTGTTCAGTAAATCGAAAATCAAGGTTAATCGATTTAATGAATTGCAGTTAATGAATCGATTTTCGATGTATTCGGGAAATTATGTCGATGCGCGTATCGTTTTCCTGAACGATGCGGGCCGTAGCGCGGCGAGAGCGTGGCGGGAAGGTGCAGCGGACAATCGGGCTTCGGAGCAGACGCTCGGCGTTCGCATATGGCAGCGTTTCGTTTCAACATCAGCATCTCGGTCGTGGCCGCGCCCACCGGCCACCGTCGAACGCCCGCACCGAAGCCCGATCGCAAGGGGAAGGGGTGCGACACCGGCGAAGAGGATGGACCGACTCACTCCGAACATGAATAGGACCTCACCGGCGCCGCACCCGTGAAGCATATCGACGGGGCAGGCCGTCGCCTATCGGACTGGACTGATTTTGCGCCCGCACTGAGTGCCGGCAAAAACCGCGAATCCCGAGCGCCCGGTTGACAGCCCCGGTCGCCCTGTGATCTGATTCCGGCCATGCAAGCCGCCCAGTCCCTCTTCTCGCTACGACTACTCGCCCGTTTCTCCGGGCTGGGTCTGCGGCTGCGCGCTTTCCGTCTGCTTCTGTCCTGAAGCGCCAGATTTCCCCCGTATCACCGACCTGGCCCCGGTTGTCGACCGGCGCCTGAGTTCGTCTTTTTCCGTATCGCTCCGCTCCATCCCGGTCGCTCAACCGCCAAGGCCGTCGTTCGCCGTACCGCTTTGCCGTTGTGCCGTTTCATCGCTGTCACCGCTGCGCGCGCAGCCGGCCACACCCGCCGAGGGCCGCCGCGACGCGGTTTCCCGACATACCGACCGAGGACCGAACATCATGATGCTGAAGAACCCCGCGACGAAGTACCGACCGTTTACGCCCGTCAACCTGCCGGACCGCACGTGGCCGTCGCGCACGATCACGCACGCGCCGATCTGGATGAGCACCGACCTGCGCGACGGCAACCAGGCGCTGTTCGAGCCGATGGACGCCGCGCGCAAGATGCGGATGTTCAAGACGCTGGTCGCGATCGGCTTCAAGGAGATCGAGGTCGCGTTCCCGTCGGCGTCGGAAACCGATTTCAACTTCGTGCGCGAGCTGATCGAGGGCGACCACATTCCCGACGACGTGACGATCGAGGTGCTCACGCAGGCGCGCGACGACCTGATCGAGCGCACGTTCGAGTCGCTGCGCGGCGCGAAGCGCGCGATCGTGCACCTGTACAACGCAACCGCGCCGGAATTCCGCAAGATCGTGTTCGGCCTCGAGCGCGACGGCGTGAAGCAACTCGCGGTGAACGCGGCGCGCACGATCAAGCGCTGCGCCGACGCGGCGACCGACACGCGGTTCACGCTGCAATACAGCCCCGAAACCTTCACGGCCACCGAACTCGACTTCGCGAAGGAAGTCTGCGATGCCGTCTTCGACGTGTGGCAGCCGACGCCCGAGCACAAGGCCATCGTGAACCTGCCGGCGACCGTCGAAGTCGGCACGCCGAACTTCTACGCGGACCAGATCGAGTGGATGCACCGCAACCTCGCGCGTCGTGATGCGCTGATCCTGTCGGTGCATCCGCACAACGATCGCGGGACCGCGGTCGCGGCGGCCGAACTCGCGGTGATGGCCGGCGCCGACCGCATCGAGGGCTGCCTGTTCGGCAACGGCGAGCGCACCGGCAACGTCGATCTCGTGACGCTCGCGCTGAACCTGTACACGCAGGGCGTCGACCCGGGCCTCGACTTCTCGCAGATCAACGAAGTCGCGCGCACGTCGGAAGAATGCACGCAATTGCCGATCCATCCGCGTCATCCGTATGTCGGCGATCTCGTGTTCACCGCGTTCTCCGGCTCGCATCAGGACGCGATCAAGAAGGGCTTTGCCGTGCAGAAACCCGACGCCGTGTGGGAAATGCCGTACCTGCCGATCGATCCGAGCGATCTCGGCCGCACCTACGATTCGATCATTCGCGTGAACAGCCAGTCGGGCAAGGGCGGTATCGCGTACCTGCTCGAACAAGGCTACGGCGTCGCGTTGCCGCGCCGTCTGCAGGTCGACTTCAGCGCGGCCGTGCAGCGCCTGACCGACGACAGCGGCCACGAGGTGACGAGCGCGCAGATCTGGTCGCTGTTCCAGCAGGAGTATGTGGCGGGCGATGCGCCGCTGCGTTATGTCGGCCATGAGCTGACCGAGCGCGACGGCCGCGAGACGATCGTGCTGACCGCGGACGTGCACGGCGAGCGCCGCGTGCTGCGCGGCGAAGGCAACGGCCCGCTCGACGCGCTGATGCACGCGCTGCGCACGCCGCTGCGGATCCAGCACTATGAGGAGCGCGCGCTGTCGCAGGGCGCCGATGCGAAGGCGATCGCGATCGCCGAGCTGGCCGGCACGGGCGTGCGCGGCAGCGCGTTCGGCGTCGGCATCGATGCGAACCTGACGACCGCGTCGATCCGCGCGGTGATCAGCGGCATCAACCGCGCGTATGCGCGCGCGGACGAGGCGGTGCAGGCGACGTTCTTTGACGTGGCGCGCGCGGTGAAGGCCGTGGCGTAAGTCGAGCGGTGATGGGTGCGCCGGTGTGACGCAGGCCTGACAAACCTGACAGGCGATGACTTCACATAACGAGCGTATCGTGCAAGCGGCGCGCGGGTCCGTTTTATCGCGCCCATCACCACGAGGAATGTGTCATGTCGAAAGAAGATGCCCTGCGGGGCGATATCAAGGGGCAGGCCCAGGCGGCGGACCGCCACAACCTGGCGCGGCCGGCCGCGAACGGCGCGCTGTGGGCGCGCGGGCTCACGACGCAGCGGGTCGCCGACCTGTTCAGGACCTTGCCGGGATTGCCGGGGCACTGGATGCAGTTGCAGAACGAGGTCAACGCCGGGAATCGCTATTTCTACGGCGTCCAGAACGGCAGCGTGACGACCGAGGAAGGCAAGGCGCTGATCCGCTGGATCGCCAACGCGGTCGTGAGCGCCGCCGAGCATGCGTCGTTCGACTTCACGTTGCAGCAGCTGCGTTTCACGGCCGACATGGGCTGGCTCAAGCTCCAGCGTGTCAACGGGCGCGTGATGGTGTTCTCGCGGCCGTGAGCCGTGAGCCGGGCGCCGGGCGCCGGGCCGACGCTGACGGCAGGTCGTGCATCGAGAAGTTTGCAGGTGAATGTGATGCGGCCGTCGACGGGATGCCGTCCGGCTGCGTCGCTCTATTGCTCGGCAGCTTTCCCTCGTCAAGCCGGCTTTTCGGTTTTCCCTATTTCGCCGTTGCCGAAATAGGGAAGCGAACGAAATCGTCGCCGCGCTCGCGGCGCTTGCGCACGAACCGGCAGGAAGGGCGCTTTCTGATCCATTGCGTGACCTTCGACACGATGAACGGGCTGCCGGGTGATGTCACGGAGCATTGTTGCAGCGGCGATCCGCGCTCGCCGGTGTCCGCGTATTCTGCTTCCCGTATGCAATCCTCCGGACGCGCATTCGCGTCGCCGAGTTTCGGTGAGCGGACAGGTAACGGCACGTACGCGCTCAGGGACGTGCTTACCGATGAAAGCGTGATCGTGCCGGCAAGACAACGTTTTCCGGGACCCGGTCATCAATCAGGGTATCCCGCGCGTTGACCGTCGATGAAATGACAGTTGCGCCGCAATCCGATCAAGCCCAAATCTACCAACGCTGAGCGCGCCCATCGCGCCCGGCCGCCCACGTTTTCCTGGTGGTGCGGCTAAGACCGGTCCGATTGCCCACATGCGCGACACAGGCGATGCTGTCGGGATTTGAGGGAATCCTTGCATGGGTCTGCTGATCATCGCGATATGCGTCACCGTCGCCATATTCTTCGTATTGTGACCGGCGCCGATCGACGCGGCTCGTGCGCGTTCCATGACAGAAGGGGGGGGCCTTGTCCGCGATGTCCAATCGAATTCGCAAGCTGGCGATCGCCGCCGCCGGCTGCATGCTGGCGGCTGCGGCCGGTGCCGCTGATACGGCGCGCTGGCCTGGCGCGTCGGGCGGTGAGCCGCGCGTCGGCGTGCAGGTCAAGATCCAGTCGTTGACGCGCGACGATGCGCGCAACATTCGCGACACCGGCTTCGCGTTCGTCCGCTTCGGCGCGTGGGCCGAACGTCTGGATCAGGCGGCTTATCGGGCGCAACTCGACGAGGCGTTCGCGGCCGCACGTTCCGCGGGCCTGCCGGTGCTGTTGACCGTGCGCGCGCTGGGTCCGCTCGTGCCGGCGCACGACGCGAAAACGAAGACGGACGCGCTCGCGCTCGCGGGCCGCCGGATGGCCGATGCGATCGCGGCGCTGGCCGCGCGGCATCGGCACGACCTGATCGCCGTCGAACTCTGGAACGAACCCGACCTCGCGCGCTACTGGCCGACCGGCGATGTCGCGCGGACCTTTCCACCATTCGCCGTAGCCTTGTGCCGCGCGCTGGCCGACGCGGCGCCGGGCGTGCCGGTCGTCGGCTTCGGGTTCGCGCGCGCGCCGCTGCCGGGCAGCGTGCCGGACCGCTTGCTGGCGGGCGTGCATGCGGCCGCACCGGGCTGTCTGGACGCTGTGTCGTACCACGCGTACGGGATGACGCCCGCGCAGATTCGCGCGGCCGCGCGCGACATCGACACGCGCTATGGGCTGCCGGCCATCGTGACCGAAGTCGGCGTGGCGTCGACGGGCGGCGATGGCGAGCAGCGGCAGGCGCATCGCCTGCGCGCGCTGCTCGATGCGCGCGGCGAACTGCATACGCCGCTGATTTCGGTTTACGAGTGGGCCGATACCGCAAGCGCCGGCGACGCGGCGCAACGCGCCTACGGCGTCATGCATGCGGACCGGTCGCCGAAGCCGGCGCTCGACGCATTGCGTGCCGCGCTGCGCACGGCGCCGCTTCCCCGGTAATCAGGGCGACCTCGGTCCCGTGCGGGCCGACCACAGCGCGACGGCCAGCAGCGCGACGCTCGACAGGTGCCGCAGGTAGCTGCCGAGATCGGGCTCGAACAGCATCGACACAGCGACATGGCCGAGCACCACGCAAGCCAGCAACTCGCCGTCGCGTGCGGGTGCGATCGCGTGGCCGTCGATGCGCCGCACCGGCAGGCGGCGCCACGCGGCGCAGAGAAACAGCGCGATCAGCGCCTGCATCGCCCAGCCCTTCGGATCGAACGAGAAAAACACCGGCAGGTTGAGCCGGACGACCGAATACGCGTAATTGCCGACGAAATGCACGAAGGAATCGGGCGGCAGCGGATTGTGGAAACTCGTGCGCGCGCCGAACGGCGACGAATAGACGAGATAGTCGACCGCGAGGTCGCGCGGTTGCTGGAGCAGCGTATAAACGCCGTTCGGCAGCGCGACCAGCACCGCGACGAGCAGCAGCGCGCCGGCCACCCTCGGCAGCATGGACACGCGCCGGAATACCCACGCCGCGAACGCGATCGAGAGAATCAGCGCGAAGTAGCTGCGGATCGTCGCCGCGTAGGCGAGATACAGCACGGCAACGATCAGCATCCGCCGCGCCGTGCCGCGCAGGCGCGCGACGGCGAGCACGGCGATCGACATCGCGGCGACGATCGTATCCTTGCTCGCGACGAACAGGTTGAAGAACAGGCACGGCGCGATCAGCGCGAGATAGATGACGAGCCCGCCGAGCCGGCGCGTCTCGCGCAGCGCGATCCAGATCGTCGCGACGCCGAGCGCGACGACGAACACGGCGGTGCCCGCGCTGCCGAGCGCCTGGTACAGCTTGCCGACCGCGTCGAACGACGAGCCGTCGTAGGTCGAGCCGCCGCCGATCTGGGTCTGGATCTTGTCCGCATCGCGGAAGATGAATTCCGGCAGCAGCGCGCGTGCATTCGCGTAGACGCCCACGTACAGCAACGCGACGAGCGCCGCGATCGCGTCGCGCAGGCCGGGACTCAGCAGCGGCCCGCTGCGGATCGCGCTTCGGATGACGTTACGCAGCATGGCCGGCTCGAGTGCGCTTGCCGCGCACGGCGGGCAGGCGCGACGTGACGATCCACGCGAGCCACGCCGTTACCGCGATGCTCGCAACCAGATGGGCGCACGCCGCGCCGAGCTCATGTTCGCTTTGGACCAGTGCGATCGACATCGGCACGCATGCAACCGTCAGCGCGGCGATCACGCATGCGACCGTGCGCCCCGCACGCAGCGCGACTGCCGCCGCCCACAGCACGTCGGCGGCAGCACGCAGGACGAACGACGGCAGCAGGATCAGCAGGAGCACGGTCGACCGCGCATCGTCGCCGCCATGCGCAAGCCGGAAGAGCCACGGGTGGGCGAGCGCGATCGCGAGCGCGGTGGCGCCGGTCAGCAGGAGCGACGCACGCAGGGCCCGTGCGAGCTCGGCGCGGAACGCGGGCGCGGCCGCGTGCACGCTGTCGAGCGCGCGCACGACGCGTGGCGCGGCGACGGCGACGACGGTCGCCGCCGCGACCGTCTGGATCGCATTGGCGATCGACCAGACGAACACATAGTGGCCGAGCGCGTTCGCATCGAGCTGCGCGGACGCGACGAAGCGCTCGAGATACTGCAACACCGACAGCAGCAGCAGCGCGACGAAAAACGGCACACCGTCGCGCCACACCGGGGCGAGCCGCACGCGCGTCGCCGACAGCGCGGGCATGGCCGGCAAGCGGCGCGCGGCGCCGGCGATCAGGATCCAGCCGATCGCCACGACCAGCACGTCGGCGGCGATCCAGATCGCGAACAGAACCTCGACCGACGCGATCGCGCGCAGCGTCAGCGCGCCGATCGCGACGCCGGCCCATGCACCCGTGCGGACGAACAGCAGCCAGGATGCGGCGCGCGCGCGATGCAGCGAGAACAGCCACGTATTGACTTCGAGCGCGGCATGCTCGGCGCACGCCACGAGCGCGACGAGCAGGAGCGGGACGTCGCGCAGCGCGCCGGGCGCGGCGATCGGCAGCGTGGCCACGCCGCAGAGCAACGCGTAGACCCCGGCGTACAGCACGGACAGGCGCACGCAGGTCCGCACCGCGTCGTGCGGATCGGGGCCGGCCAGCCGGCGGTTGATCTCGGTGCTGAAGCCGAGCCCCAGCACCTTCGACGCGACGACCGACATCGCGAGCGCGAAACCGTACGCGGCCACCGCATCGAAGCCGAGCGTCCGCGCGACGACGATCGTCAGCATGAACTTCAGCCCGAGCGCGCCGACGCGCAGCGTGAGGCGCAACCATGCGGCGCTCATCGCGTTGCCTCGCGGTCGAGCGCATCGCGCAGTGCGGCGACGATCTTTCCGCGTTCGCGTGCGAGACGGGCGAGCCCGGCGTCGGCCTGCATCCAGAAGCGGCTCAGTGCATGGGGCGCGAGCAGCGTGTCGCACACCGCGCCCGCGTCGAAATCGGCCGCGTTCGCGACCCAGTGGCCGACGCCGAGATCCGCGTACGCGCCGAAACCCTTGCGCTCGTAGCTCAGGTGGTACGCGGGCACGCCGTGCAGGATCGCTTCGAGCGCACCGTGCAGACGCACCGACACGACCGCGTCGGGGGTGTCGTCGGCGAGCACGTCCTTCAGCGTGCGCGTGGCGTCGAATCCGCGTTCACGGTAGTACGCGGCGTCGTCGTTGCCGCGACCGGTGCTCTGCACCGCGAACGTGATGCGGCAGAGCGTACCGAGCCGCTCGATCAGCGCGTCGGTCGCCGCGAGATAGCGCGCGCGTTGCGCGTCGCTCCACGCCGGCGGGCGTCGCAGCACGAATGCGACGTGGGCGGGCGTCGACGCGGCTGCATGCGTGCGCATCCGCAGGTCGTTCGCCCGGTGCGCGAATTCGAGCACCGCGAGATCGGGGGCGCGGCGCGTGTTCGCATTGGCGGCGAGCAGCTCGGCCGAGCGGTCGTCGCGCACGAACACGGCGTCGAAGCCCGCGAGCAGCGACGTCAGGTGCGCGGCGAGCACCGGACTGCCGGCAGCCGGCCCGATGCTCTGCGGCAGATAGACGGCCGGCTTGCCCGCCGCGCGGGCCGCGCGCATCTGCACGAGATGCCCGGCCTCGAGCTTGAGCGCTTCGACCGCGTTGCGCGCGCGCAGATAGCCGCCGCCGACGCCGACGATCAGGTCCGCACGACGCAGCAGCGCACGCAGCCCGGCGAGCGCCGGGTTCGCGCCGACGGGCAGTGTGGCCATCGCCGCGCCGATCAGGCGGCCGGCGCCGCCGGCCGCGAGCACCGGCGCCGGATGCACGTCCGGGTAGCCGGGGAACGACGCGGGATCGGCCGCGACGATCGAGACCTGCGTGTCGGGGCCGAACGCCTCGCGCAGCAGTGCGACCGACAGGTCGACGAGCAGTCCGTCGCCGGAGTTGCGTGCGCTGTAGGCGTGCAGCAGCACGACGTGAACGGAGCGTTTCATCATGCGTGTTCCTGCAGAAGCGCGCGATAGACGGCGAGCGTGCGGTCGACCATCGCGTCGGCCGAGAAATGCGGGGACGCTTGCGCGCAGCGATCGCGCATCATGCGGAATGCGGCCGGGTGCTCGACCAGCCGGCTGACCGCCGCGGCGAACACGGTCGGATCGTCGTCGTTCGGCACGGTAAGGCCGACGTGGTGCGCGGCGATCAGTTCGGCCGCGCCCGCGACCTGGGTCGCGACCATCGGCACATGCGCGGCGACGGCTTCGAGGCAGACGTACGGAAAGCCTTCGTAGCGGCTCGGCAGCGCGAGCAGGTCGAATGCGGCGAAGTAGCGGCGCGCGTCGTCGACGCGGCCCGCGACGTACAGGTTCAGCGGCAGGTCGCGCGCCTCGTCGCCCGCCGCGCGGGCGAAATCGCCGGACCCGATCGCGACGACCTGCACGCGGCGGCCGTGGCGCCGGTCCAGCGCGCGTGCAATGCGCACGAGGCGGTCGACGCCCTTCTGATGATCGAAACGGCCGACGAAGCCGACGACGAACGTGTCGTCGGCGAGCCCGAGCGCGATGCGCGCGGCCTGGCTCGCGAGCAGCCGCGGCGGCGTGACGCCGTTCTCGACGACGCGAATCCGTTGGTGCGCAATGCCGAGTGCTTGCAGGTGATCGGCCTCGTCCTGCGACACCGCGATCACCGCGTCCGAGCAGGCATTGCCGAGCACGCGCTCGATGCCGCCGTAGAACGCGCGCTTCGCAGGCGACAGCGCCGGGTTCAGCGTATAGACCGCGTGCGGCGTGTAGACCTGCTTCCACGGCCCGCGACACAGCCGCGCGAGCGCGCCGGCTTTCGAGCTGTGGCTGTGCACGATGTCGGGCCGCAGCTTGCGCAGCAACCGCCGCAACGCCAGTGCGCCGCGCAGGTCGTGCAGGCCGACCGCGCGTTGCAGCGGCAGCCGGTGGAACGCGTGACATTGCGCGGCGGCGGCGGACAGCATGGTTTCGTCGAAGCGTTCGCCGAGCGGGGCGATCAGATGAATCTCGACGCACGGGCGTGTCCGCAGGCCTGCGATCAGGTCGCTCAGGTGCACGGCGACGCCGCCGCCGGCTGCTTCGACGACCAGCGCGATGCGCGTCGGCCGTGCGGCGCGGGCTGCGGGCGCGGCCAGGTTCGATGTGGGGCGGGCGGCCGTGCGCGTGGCGGGCGGCGGAGCAAGTTCGATGTCGGTCATGCGGACCTCCGGAGCAGGCGTTGAAGGGCCGCGCGCAGACGGGCCGGATACGTGCAGCGCGTCTCGCACGTGTAGCGATAGGCCTCGTAGCGATAGCTGCCGTATTTCGAGCCGAATGCGGACGCGCCCGAGCGCGGATCGAGGCCGTTCAGCACCACGCCCAGCGAGCCGGCGGGCCGTTGCGGCAGCCGTCGCGCGGACTCGACCAGTTCGCCGGCGCGGGTCGACCCCGCGCGGGCGACGAGCAGGGTCGCGTCCGCGTGCGTGTCGAGCCAGGTCGCGTCGGCGACCGCGAGCAGCGGCGCGGCATCGACGATCACGAGGTCGTAGCGCTCGCGCAGCGACGCGAGCCGCGCGCCGGTGCCGGCGTGCTGCAGCAGCGCGATCGGCGCGGCCGGCAGTTCGCCGGTCGGCAGGAAGTCGAGGTTCGGCGCGACGCCGCGGCGGACGACGTCGTCCGCTCGGGCGCGACCGTCGAGCAGTTCCGCGAAACCGGCGCCGCGTTCGAGGCCGAAGTACTGATGCAGATAGCCCTTGCGCAGGTCGCCGTCGATCAGCAGCACGCGCTGGCCGTTCGCCGCATGCACGGCTGCGAGGTTGACCGATACGAACGACTTGCCGGTGCCGGGCGCGGGGCCGGTGACCAGCACGAGCGGATGCGGGACGTCGGCCAGCGAGAAGTGCAGCGCGGTCTGCAGGCTGCGCAGCCCTTCGATCGCGGGTTCGTCCGGATCGTCGTAGGCCAGCACGTGCAACCCCGCGTCGCGCCGTTCGACCGCGCGGATCAGGCGGCGCTGGCGCGCGGCGGCGGGCAGTACCGCGCGCACCGGCAGCGACGTGTGGCGTTCGATCTCGTCGACGGCCGTGAGGCCGCCGTACAGGAACTCGCGCGCGAACGCGGCGAGCATGCCGAGCGCGAGGCCGGCCAGCGCGGCCGCCGCGATCACGACCGGCCGGTTCGGCCGGACGGGATCGGCCGGTGCGACGGCCGCGTCGACCACGCGGACGCTGGCCGTGCGGCCGGCCTGCACGAGTTCGAGCTGCTGGATGTTGTTCAGCAGCGCGGTGTACAGGTCGGTGTTGACCTTCACGTCGAGCTGCGCGCGCACTTCCTCGGCCTGCTGCGCGGGCAGGTGTGCGATGCGGCTGTCGAGCGCGCCTTGCTGGCGCCTGAGTGTCGCGAGCTGCGCGTCGAGCGCGGCCATGTCGGGGTGGGTGGGCAGGAACCGGCGCGAAAGTTCGTCGCGCTTCTGCCGCAGCTCGAGCGCGCGCGTCTGCAGGTCCGCGCCTTGCTGGAGCGCGAGCTTGCCTTCCTCGGCGAGATCGACCGAGCCGGTGCGGCTGCGCAGCGACGCGTAATGCGTTTCCGCCCGTTCGAGCTGCTGCTTCACGATCGGCAACTGTCCGTTCAGGAACGTCAGCGACTGCGCCGCTTCGGCGGAACGGCGCGCGATGTTCTGCTCGACGTAGCGGTTCGCCACCGCGTTCAGCGTCGCGCTGAGGTCGGCCGGGTCGTCGCCGCGCAGCGACGCGACCAGCACGCCCGACTGCTTGACCTTCTCCTGCACGTCGAGCGCGGTGCGCAGCGTGTCGATCGTTTCCGCGCGCGAATGCCGGACCAGCCTGAAGCGGGTGCCGGGCAGCGCGTCGAAACCGGTGATCTCGATCTGCAGCGGGCCGTAGCGCGTCGCGAAGGTTTCCGCGCGGCCGACGCGGCCGACGGCGTCGGCCGTCAGGTCGGCGCCGGTCAGCCGGTAGCGCGTGGCGTCGAGCCGCACGACGTGGAACGTGTCGCCTTCGGCGCGCGTCGGCACGTCGAAGCGCGCGACGTCCACGCGCTCCTGGCCCCATGCATAGCCGCCGAAGCCGAGCAGGCCGGGCGACACCGCGCCGTCGTTGAAACGCGCGACGAACGCGCCGATCACGGGCACGCGCGACGGTTTCGCGACGATGTAGGCGCGCAGGTCTTCCACCGCGCGCGTGACGACGAGCCGCGACGACAGGATCTGCGCTTCGGCCGACGCGGGCGAGCCGACGTTGAAGAACGACGCGGCGTCGCCGAGCAGGTTCTTCGATGCGGCGTCGCTCGCATCGTCGGCCTGGATCATCAAGTCGGCCTGATAGGTGGGCGGCGCGACGAACGCATAGAGCGTACCGGCGGCGACGCAGGCCGCGACGATCGACGCGACGGTCCAGCGCGCATGGCGCAGGACGTCGAGCACGCGGACCAGGTCGATCTCGCGTTCGGAGGAAGAGGGCGTGTTCATGACCGGGAGACGGAAACGGGGTGGGCCGGCCAGCGCGCGGCGAGGCGCGGCAGCCAGCCGGCAACGGCGAGATCGATCAGCGCCGCGCAACGGATGAAATCCGCGCGCGTGCCGCGATACGGATCGGGGATGTCGAGGCCGGGACGCGCGTCGTCCGACGCACGCGCGTATTCGCCGAGCCGGAACACGCGCCCGCGCAGGAACGGGTGGCGCGCCTCGAGCACGCGGCGTTGGCCGTCGTCCATCGCGAGAATCAGGTCGGCGCGCGTGCACAGCGCGGTCGTCACGGGGCGGGCGGCGTGGGTGTCGAGCGTCAGGCCGCGCGCTTCGGCCATGTCACACGCGAGCGGGTCGGCCGGGCGGCGCGGCGGCGGTGCGAGGCCGGCGGATTCCACGTCGGCCTGCGGCAACCGCGCCGCGAGCAGCGCGGCCGCGAGCGGGCTGCGGCAGAGGTTGCCTTCGCATACGACGAGCAGGAACGGGCGCGCGCTCATTTCGCGGCGATCCCGGCGGCGACGCCCGTGTTGACGCTCGGCAGCAGCAGGCTCAGCACGCGGCTGAAGCGGACGAGCCCGTTGCCGTCGACGTAGACGATGTCCTTCGGCTCCAGTTCGAACTGGTTCGCAAGCACCATCGCGACCGGCGAGCGCGCGTCGAGATGGAAGATCGTCGGCGCGCGGCTGTGCGCGCCGCGGATCACGAACATCTGCGCGGCGTCGGCCGTGTTCGAGTTGATGCTGCCGGCCTGCAGCAGCGCGTCGCTGAGCGTCAGGCGGCCGTTGCGCTTCGGCAGCGCGAGCATGGGCCGGTTCACTTCGCCCATCACGTAGACGCCGTTGTCGTCGCGCGCATTGACGCGCAGCAGGTCGCCGTCGCGCAGCACGATGCCGGACGGATCGGTGCGCCGTTCGAGCAGGCCGGTCAGGCTGATGTGAACCGGTATGCCGCCGCGTACGATCGTGACGTCGCTCTGGTCGGCGGCGGGCGTGAAGCCGCCCGCGCGGGCGATCGCGCTGGCGAGCGTCATCGGCACGTCGTTGACGGGCTGCGCACCGGGCGTGTGGACTTCGCCGTCGATGTAGACCTGCTGCGAACGGAACGACGCGACGCGCAGCGTCACCTGCGGATCGCGGTAGACCGACGCCAGGGCGCGCCGCACGCTCGCCTGTGCCTCGGCGGCCGTCGAACCAGCCACCTTCAGCGTGCCCGCATACGGAAACGTCAGGTTACCGCGATCGTCGACGACGAAACCCGCGACGGGATCGGCGGCGCGAGACGGCGTCTGCGGCGTGCCGCCCTGCGCGGCCGCGAGTTCCGGATGATCCCAGACGGTGATCTGCAGCACGTCGCCCGGGCCGATCCGGTAGGCCGGTGCGCGCGCGCCGGCGAGCGCCGCCAGCGACGCGGCCGCCGCTTCGTGCGCCGCATGCTGGCGCGCGATCAGCGCCGGGTCGATCATGACGACGGGCGGCATCGCGCCGGAGGCAGCGCCCGGCGGTTGCGGCGCGGCGGGCGCACCGCCGGAGCCGTCGCGGGTTTCGCGTGGGCCGTCGGCGGAGGCGGGCGCGGGGTGCGGGTCGTCCGCCAGCCAGCCGAGATACGACGGGCTCATCTTCATGCCGGGCGCCAGCGCGCATCCGGACAGCCACACGCAGGCCGTCAGGGCGAGCATGGGCGCGGCAAGGCGGCGTACGGCCGCCGGTACGATCGGATTGGTCATGGGTTCCTTCCAGGAGCGCCGCGCAGCGCGGCCGTGGCGTCGGCACTGCGCCGCAGTCACATCAATCGGCGGCCGCGATGCCGCCCCGGGCCGCGTGGCCGCTCAGTACGCATTGGGATGCACGATCCCCTTGAGCACCGTCGCCGCGATGATTCGCAGGTCGAGTGCGAACGACCAGTTGCGCAGGTAGTACAGGTCGTAATCGACGCGCGACTGCATGCTTTCGACCCGCTCGGTCGCGCCGCGCAATCCGTTCACCTGCGCCCAGCCGGTAATGCCGGGCTTGATCCGGTAGCGATGGATGTAGCCGTCGACCAGCGTGCGGTACTGCGCGTCGTGTTCCACCGCATGCGGGCGCGGGCCGACCACCGACATGTCGCCGAACAGCACGTTGATGAACTGCGGCAGCTCGTCGAGGCTCGTGCGGCGCAGGAACGCGCCGACCTTCGTCACGCGCGGGTCGTTGCGCGTCGCCTGCACGACGGTTCCGGGCGATTCGGCATGCGCGCGCATCGTGCGGAACTTGTAGATGTCGAACGTGCCGCCGTCGCCGCCGCGCCGTTTCTGCGTGAACAGCACCGGGCCCGGCGAACTCAGCTTGATCGCGGCGGCGATCGCGAGCAGCAACGGCATCAGCAGAATCAACACCACCGCCGCGAACGCGCGATCGAAGATCGCCTTGGTCCACCGGGCGCCGCGGGACAGCGGCGGTGCGGCCAGCGAGATCGCCGGCTCGCCGAGAATCTCGTCGATGCGGCTGCCGAACAGCGCGTGCTTGCTGACATCGGGCATCAGGCGCAATTCGACGAAATCGTTGCGGAACTCGTCGATCACGGGCTCGACCGCGTCGTCCTCGATCGCGAGCGCGATCCAGACTTCTTCCGCCTGTGCACGCCGCACGCAGGCGGAGAACGACGGCAGCGTGTCCAGAATGCGTGCGTCGCCGTCGAGCTCCGGCATGTCGCCCGAGGTCAGGTATGCGCCGACGAGTCGATACTGCGGCGCGGCATTCGCCCGCAGCGTGGCGGCCAGGCGCTCGATGCGCGCACCGTCGCCGACGATCGCGACGCGGCACGGCGCGACCGTCGCGCGCAGGCTGCGCCGCCGCGCGACGCTCAGGGCGATGCGAAACACCACGAGCGCGATCGCGACGCCGATCGTCCAGTCGAAGAACCAGTGCAGCAACACGGCCGTGAGCGTCGTCAGCGCGATCATCTTCACGAACACGAAGCCCTGCACGACCAACCACAGCGCGAGCGAGCGCAATGCGGCGCGTGTGGCAGGCAGGCGCCGGCCGTCCATGCCGGCGCCGGTGAGGCGAAGCAGGAACGCCGCGAGCAGCGCGCTGACGCCGACCAGGATCGATTCGACGCGGATCGATGCGAGATCGCGGAACGAACCGGTATGCGCCCAGGCCGCGATCGCGACGATCGCGGCGACGTCTACCGCGCACACGGTGATTTCGCTGCCTGTGGGCTGCCTGCCATTCATGTTTCTCTTCCCTTCCAACCTGATCCGCTAGGCGCGATGGGGCGCCGTCTCGTCTGCCCGGTCACGGGACGCTGCTCGGCGGGCCAACTGCCGACGTATCCGGAGAGGAAGACGAGTCTAGGTGCCGTCTTGTCCCGAAACCATGGGACATGTACGAAAAATCGAGCTGTTCGTGACCGGGAATCACCGGCGCGCGCCCGATGTAAAACGGTTTTCGCCCATGGCGTCTGATCGATGCGGAAGGTGATCGACGAGAAATCGATACGCACTCCGTACAAAAAACATCGATTCGAGAACGAAAAAACGACGACGCCAATCGCAACGAAATTCGCATTACTTGCCGGGTGACGGCGTGTTAGCCATCCAGCGCAGCCATTGTGTCGAATGGGCGGGGTGCAGGGAATCAGACGCGTCTTAGCTGTCTGTCAACGATTGTGAAAGAAGAATTGGATGGGCCGATGGGCGAGTCGCTTGACGCCGCTTCGGAATGGCAGCCGACGGTGTGGACAAGGCGGCCACGCGCGACGGATCGGACGCGTCCCGTCACGATGCGGCAACCGCTTCCCGCAGCAGCGGTGCGAGCGTGCGTGCCTGCGGATGCCGGCCGATCGTTTCCAGCGCGGCCGCCTCCAGTGCCCGACGCCGCTCCGGATGGCGAACCAGCTCGACGCATGCGTCGACCAGTCCGTCGTACGGCGCCGCCTGAAACCCGCCTGCATAGTCCGGATCGAGGGCCGTGGCAGGCGACACTTCCCCGACGACGGCCTTGCCGTTCGTCATCAGATAAAACACGCGCACGACCTCGAATATCTGCGACGCATAGTGATGCAGGTTCAGCACGACTTTCGCGCGCGCGATGGCCGCGTCGCGTGGCGCGCCGTAGATGCCGCCGCTGACGATGCCGACGTTCAGCCCGCGCGCCTGCAGCGCGTCGAGTATCGCCGCGCGTCGCGGCCCGATCGTGCCGTAGAACAACACGTCGATGTCCTGTTCGACGTCGTGCGGAATGCGGCGCAGCGCCGGATGGAAGCCGAGCTTCAGATAGTGCGCATGCGCGATGCCGAGGCGGCGCAATTTGGCGAGATTGCGTTCGCTGTAATCCCAGGTTTCGTAACGCGACGCCCAGCGGTAAATCTTCTCGTTCCACGGTTGTTCGTCGACGTGAATCTGCTCGGTGTTGATGACGATCGTGTCGTCGGGCACGTGCGCGGTCGCGTCGGGATCGGCGAGATGGCAGCCGATCAGCAGATTGCGCGCGTCGGGCATCATCGCGTTCTCGCTGATATGGACGGTGTGGCCGAGATCGTCGAGTCCGTAGGCGACGACTTCGGCGAGTTCCGTGAATGCGCCGGAATGCGCGTAGCCCGGCGGCCGGACGACGCAGATGTTGTAGTGCATGGCGAGGCTCCGGTGTCGCGCCGGGCCCGACGGCGATCGCGCGTCGTCGGCCCGGCGGCGGTGTGGAATCGGGCGGCGCCGTCAGGCGGCGAGCGCACGGAGATCGTCGGCCGCTTCGTTCAGCACCGGCCCCCAGTCGGCGAACGTCGGCTGCCGGTACAGCGACGCGTCGGGATAGAACGGGCTGTCGCGGCGCTCGTGCTGCCAGACCCAGTGCGGATTCGCATCGAGCAGCACCCACGTGGGGCGGCCGAGCGCGCCGCTCAGGTGCGCGACGGACGTGCAGACCGTGATCACGAGGTCGAGCGCGCCGACGAAGGATGCGGTGTCGTCGAGCGTTTTCCATTCGTGTGTGCAGTCCTTCACCACGAACCCGCGCGCGCGCGCCGCTTCGACGTCGTGCTGCGCGCCGGGCTGCAGCGAATAGAACGCGACCTTGTCCTGCAGGCCGGCGAACGCATCGGCGTAGCGGTCGAGGCCGACGCGGCGGTAGCGGTTGCGCGCATGCGTGACGCTGCCGGTCCATGCGAGGCCGACTTTCAGGCGTGTCTCGTCGGCGAGCGCCGTGCGCCAGGCATCGGTCGCGGCCCGGTCGGCGTGCAGATAGGGCGTGGGCGTGGCGAGCGTGTCGCCGTCGAGACCGAGCATCCACGGAATGCTCATCAGCGGCAGTTCGAAATCGAAGGCCGGCAGCGCGTCGGGTTGCGTCGCGATGTCGTACACGTCGACGTGTTGCGCGAGACTGCGCTCGAGCAGCGCGCCCATCACCGGGAACGCGTTCCAGACGAGGCGTCCGCCTTCGCGTCGCACGCGCTCCGCGAGCAACGGCACGTAGCGGCAGAACTGCAGCACGTCGCCGAGCCCCTGTTCGCCCCAGACGAGCAAGGTCTTGCCCGCAAGCGATTCGCCGCGCCAGCGCGGCCCGGCAAACACCGGCAGGCGGCCGCGCAGTTCGCCGGAGCCGTCCCAGCGTGCTTCGTAGTTGCGCCAGCCGGACGCGAAGTCGCCGCGCGCGAGCTGCAGCAGCGACAGGTTGTGGCGGTAGGCCGCGTTGTCCGGCGCGAGATCGATGGCGCGCCGCGCATAGGCCTCGGCGGCATCCCACTGTCCGGCTTCCTTCAGCACGGTCGCCGTGTTGTTGGCGACCAGCGGGCTTTCCGGGGCGAGCGCGTACGCCTGCGTGGCGGCATCCAGCGCGCCGTCGAGATCGAGCCGTTCGAGCCGCGTGACGACCGCATTGGTCCATGCCTGCGCGTCGTTCGGGTCGTCGTCGAGCGCATGTTCGAGCAGCGCGTATTCGGTATCCGGGTCGCCGTTCGTCAGCCGGATCGCCAGTGCCAGGTTGTTCTTCAGCGACGGCCACGCGGGCGCCAGTTCGTACGTGCGCAGATACGGCGCGAGCGCGTCGGCGTGGCGCCCGGCGATCTGCAGTGCGTAGCCGCAGTTGAACGCGGCATGCGCCGAGTCGGGGTGCGCGTGCCAGTGCCGCGCGGCGAGATCCACGGCATCCGCGATGGCGCCGCGATCGATGAGTGCCTGCGTCAGCGTCGCGACGGCGTTGTCGTCGGCATGAATCGCCGGCGACACGATGTCCTCGCGGGCGATCGGCATCGGCTGCATGCGGGCTGCGGGCGGCGTGTCGGGGAAGGTGGTCTGCATGGAAGTCGCTCCGGTGAGTCGTCCGCGTGACGGCATGCGGACGGTCGGGTTGTCGGTCGTGGAGCCGGGCGACGAGAGAAAGCTCGACGACACCGGCTCCGTGTCGACTGCCACTTTAGGCATGCCGTTTCGGCAACTGAATCGGACCAGTCCTAATCTGCATCGCGTTGACGGATTTCCGCGCCGTGCGTGTAGGCCCAGTCCTATTTTTGCGTGTCCGGCTATCCAATCGGACTCGTCTGACAGAGATTCGCGTCGCGCATCCCTTTAATACGGGGTATTCCGGCCGACGGCGTTCGGCCGCCAACCTACTGGGAGAACGAACCATGAGCGACGCGGATCATCTGGTGAAAGGCACGGTGATGGGCATGATCGCCAGTGCGGCGACGGTGGCGCTCGTCCATGTCGTCGTCGAGTTCGGCACGCGCTGGACGTCGACCGGCGCGGTCGTGATGGGCGCAACCGCGCTGCTGATGGCGCTGGCGTTGCTGGCGCCGCCGTTGCTCGCGGCGTGGCGCAACCGGCACGAAGCGGTCGATCCGTTTTTCGAGCCCGCGGCGTTGCAGCCGATTCTGCAAGGGCGCTCGGTCGGCATCGTGCTCGGTATCGTGTTCGGCGTGTCGGTCGTGACGGGGTGGTGACGATGTCGACACCCGTTACCGATCGGCCCGGCCCGACCGCCCGGCATTCCGCCTCGGTGTCCGACGCGTGCATGCCGACCGTATCCCGCACGCTGCGCGTGATTTCGCTGGAGGACGAACCCGGCCGTCGCGACGCATTTCGCGCGAACAACCCGAATCTGGATTTTGCGTTCGTCGACGCGGTCGACGGGCGCGCGCTGTCGGACGCGACGATCGAGGAAAGCGGGCTGTTCGCACCGGGCTTGCCCTATACGCGCGGCGCGATCGGCATTGCGATGACCACGCACCGGCTGTGGACCGCGATCGCCGCAGGCGACGCGCTCGTGACCGTCGCTGAAGACGACGCGATCTTCAGGCCCGACTTCGACGACACCGCGATGCGGTTCCTGCATGCGCATGCCGGCCGTTACGACTTCGTCGCGTGGGGCTACAACTTCGATTCGATCCTGCGCGGCTCGATCTTCAACAGCCGCACGCCGGTGACGATGCGTTTCGACGAGGCGTCGCTCGCGCAGGCCGTCGAGGATTTCCGTATCGATCGCGGCCCCGTGCTCGTGATGAACCTGCTCGAGTTCTACGGGATCTGCGCGTATACGATCTCGCCGGCCGGTGCGCGCTTCCTGCTCGACCATTGTTTTCCGCTGCAGCCGGAGACGCTGTTCTCGCACGGGCTTGGCCGCACGCTGCCGAACTACGGGATCGACGTCGCGATGAACAAGTTCTACGGCGCGATGCGCAGCGTCGCCGCATTCCCGCCGCTCGCCGTGACGATGAATGCGCGCGAGACCTCGACGATTCAACGGTGATGTCGTGCGGAATAGGACCCGGCTGATTGTGCGGACGCTGTTCGAACTTCGACAATGCAAACGTCGGGCGGTCGCATGGTGTGCGCCCGACACCTCGTATCCGAAGCTCCGCTTCGTTGGACGCGCTGCCCGTTCGCCGGGCGGCGCATTTTTCTCCGCGTGCGCCCGAATCGAACGATGCAGCCTAAGCGGGCCGAGCCGGATGGCGAGACGTGAATGCCCTGCGGCGACCGGTGGGCTCGGTCGCGTCTGCCCCATTTGGGTCGCAGGTTGGGAGAACGCTGCCACATGCGAGCGCAGGGCATTCATCTCTGTCTTCCGCGCCGACGGCCGCCGTTGCGTCGCCGGCGGCCGCTGTGCCATCCCATGCGAGACCGGGTCGACCGGTTCTCGTTCCAGGTCCGGCCGCGACGCGATCGTTCGCGCGCGGCCTGTCCGGCACCGATCCGTTCGGTTGCCCGCGGCGAAACCGCCGCGCTTTCTCCCGACCGCCATCGCGTGCGGCAACTCCCTCCCTCGATGAAGGAACCCTCATGAAGAAGCACCACATATCCATTGTTTCCACGCTGATCGCACTCGCATGCGCCTGCGGCGCACCCGTCGCGCGCGCCGCAGGCACGAAAACCGAAACGCCGCTGCCGTCGGGCGTCGAAGCGGTCGTCAACGACACGCCCATTGCGCGCAGCGACGTGGACAGCATGATCGAAACCACCGGGCTGACCGCCACGCCGGAACTGCGTGCACAGGCCAAGCGTGAACTGATCGCCCAGCATCTGGTCGAGCAGGCGGCTGAAAAGGCCAACTACGGCAGCCGGCCGGAAGTGAACCGCGTCGTGATGCGCGCCCGCACGGTGGCGGCGACGGATCTCTATCTGCGCGACAACCTGCACCCGCAAGCGGTGACCGATGCGCAGGTGAAGGCGCGTTACGACGACGTCGTCGCGAATGCCGCGCAGTTCGAATATCGCGCGGACGTGATCGCCGTGGCCGATCCGGCCGACGTGAACGCACTGGTCGCGGAGCTGAAGCAGGGCGCCGCGTTCGACGCCGTGGCGAAGAAATACAACACGACACCGAATGGCGGTGTCGCGCAGTGGGTCGAGTTGCGCACGCCGGTGGCCGAAGGGAAGACGGGCGGCCTGCCCGTGCCGCTCGCGCAGGCGATCACGTCGCTGCAACCGGGCGCCGTCGCGGGCCCGATCCGGATCGGCAACGCGTTCGCGATCGTGAAACTCGACGAGAAGCGTGCGACGACCGTGCCGACCTTCGACGCGGCGAAAAACGTCTTGCGTCAGCAGCTCGAAGCACAGGCGCAGCAGCGTGCGATGACGGCGCTGGTGGACAAGCTGGCGCAGCAGGCGGTGATTCAGCAGTAAGCGGCCCGCTTTCCGGGTATGTGTCACATACGTCGGCCCGTTGCTCGATTCGAGCGCGGGCCGATGTCATTTCGATGCGTGACCGGACGGTCGCCGCGTCTGCTTTGGGGGATCGATGGCGCGTGGCACGCGTGGACTGGAGGCGGCGGATTCAGGTAACGGATTGGAGTCGATCGGATGCGCCACCGATGGCATGGCCGAGGATGCCGCCACGACAGGAGAAGAATCAGCCTGGTCCGATTGGTTGTGACGATCGTTCACGTTAAATTGAACGAGTGTGGTGCCGGAGCCGCTTCGGCGTCGGCCGCTGGGCCCGGCCGTCGTCATGCTATGTATTCGATAGCACTACTCCTAACGCTGCCTCATGCGAGCGCCGAGGCGCTTCCGGCCGCCACACACTCCTTCAAGCCCGCCCGATGGCCGTCACACCGAAACCGTGATCCCCGCCGGCCCGCCTTCCCGCGCAGGCCGTACGACGATCTCCACATGCTGGCCGAACGAGGCGAGCGTCAGCATCAGTTGATCCAGCGTCACGTTGCGGAGCCGCTCGCGCTGCTCGGGGGTCACGACCGGCCGGGCCATTTCCGCGAGCGCCGCGGCCTCTTCTTCGGTCAGGCCGCGCGATGCCATCAATGCGTTGAGCTTAAGTACGAGTACGGACTTGGCTGCCAGTTCGCCGACATCGTAGTAGTCGAAATCGTCCGGTACGTCGTCGGTGTGCTGCTTCGATGCGTCGTAGTTCATTACGCTTCCTCCGTCATCACCGAACGTTGCTGCCGCCGGGTTCCACGATCGATACCGGGGCATCCCGCTTGTTCATCCGACGTGCAGCCAGCGTCTTCGATCGGCGTGATCACTAGCCGCTTGTGCGACACCTCGATCCGCAGGCGCTGCCCGGGATCGAAGCCGGCAGCCTCGATCCACCGGCCGGACAGCTGCGTCCACAGATACACGACAGGCGGCGCCATGTCGGTCAGCCTGATGTGCGGGACGACGCGGCCAGATTGGAAAGACGATTGAGGGGAGACAAAACAATCGCGGAAATACATCGGTGCGTTATGATGCGCGCCAGCCATGGTCAACTCCTGCGTTGAGTTGGTTGTGGTCAGCGGCCCGTGGGTGCTGTATCACCTGCGGGCCGCGCTCGTTTACGCAGTGGATGCCAACGATCAGTCCGTCACATGCTTGGCATGTCGAAATGATGTCGGAGTCCAGGCGAAAACGTGCAACCACTGTAGCCGAGATCGCGCGGTGTCAGAGGGCAGTCATGTACGAAATCATCCGCGATGGCCATCAGGTCAATGCCTCGAATGCCTGCTGCACAACGTGTGCGGCGCAATCGAGCCGGCCGGCCGCATGATCGATTCCTTCCGGATGTGTCAGCAATCGTTTCAGTCGGCGATTTCGATCAGCCCGCCGCCCGCCGCATGAGGATCTCGTTCGCGCTCCGTCGATAGCGCTCGAACTCCCGCGCGAACGCGGCGGCATCGCCCGCCAGCGCCAGCGCTTCCATCGACGCACAGAGCCCCGAAATCTCCCGCTCGCCGATCATCGCGAACGCGCCCCGCATGCTGTGAATCTCCGAGCGCGCGACCTTCAGGTCGCCGTCCTGCAGCGCCCGGGCGATGGTCGCGCTCGAGCGTCGCGTTGCATCGGCGAGCACCGTATGCAGGTCTTTCGGCAGCGGGCCGGACGCACGCGCCGGTGCAGGCGGATAGACCGGCCGACGCCACGTGCCCGTGTACCTCGCGATCGCCTGTTCGAGCGATTTCAGCGACGTCGGCTTCGTGACGATCTCGTCGATGCCCGCTTCCCACGCCAGGCGCAACTCGTCCGGTTCGGCATGCGCGGTCACCGCCAGGATCGGCTGCACCCGCCCGCGCTCGCGCAGCACGCGTGCGAACGCGTACCCGTCGAGACCCGGCATGTTGAGATCGGTGAGCACGACCGGATAGTCGTGACGGTCCACCAGATCGAGCGCCTCGGCGACGTTCGATGCGATATCGGCCTGATAGCCGAGGACGTCCAGCTGATCGTGGACGAGCGAACGGTTGACCGGGTTGTCGTCGACGAACAGCACGCGCACGTTCGGCGCATCCTCGCCGGACGGCGCGTGTGCGGCGCCCGGCTGACTGTCGAGCGGCAGCGGCAACGTGACGACGAACGTCGATCCCACGCCCGGCACGCTGTCCGCGTCGATGCGCCCGCCCATCGACTCCGCGAGCTTGTAGCTCAGCGCGAGGCCGATGCCCGTTCCGCCGAAGCGGCGCGCGATCGATTCGTCGGCCTGCGCGAACGGCTCGAACACGTGCGCAAGCTGGTCGGCCGTCATGCCGATGCCCGAATCGCTGACGCGAATCGTCACGGGCGTCGCATCGCCCGGCGGCGCCGACACCGACAGCGCGACCGTGCCGCGATCGGTGAACTTGATCGCGTTGCTGACCAGGTTCACGACGATCTGCCGCACCCGCATCGGATCGCCGACATACGTGCGGGTCGCCGCGGGATCGACGTCGATACGCAGCGCGACGCCCTTCGCGCCGGCCACCGGCTCGAACAGGTCCGCCACGTCGCGCATCAGCTCGTCGATCCCGAACCCCGTCGCTTCGAGCGTCATCCGGTCGGCTTCGATCTTCGTCATGTCGAGCACGTTGTTCAGCATGTCGAGCAACATGCGCGCGGCGGACGTGACCGCATGCAGGCGCGGCTTCTGGCGGCTCGGGTCGGGCGCCTTGTCGAGCAGTTCGAGATTGCCGAGCATCGCGTTCAGCGGCGTGCGGATCTCGTGGCTGATCGTGGCGAGGAACGTCGACTTCGCGCGGTTCGCGCTGTCGAGTGCGCGTTCGGCGTCGGCGCGCGTCGTGATGTCGGAGAAGCTGAACAGCAGCGCTTCCTTGCCCTTGTAGCGGACGCGCACGAAGTTGACGAGCAGGTCGCGCGCGCGGCCGTCGTCGAGCGTCACGGGCAGTTCGACGTCGAGCTGCACCGGCGACGCGTCCGCACGCTCGCGGTAGCGAGCCAGCAGCCGCTCGTGCAGCGGCGGATCGCCGGCCTCGCGGTCGTACAGCTCGAGCATCCGGTTGCGCAGCAGTACCTGCTGCGTATCGGGCGACACGAGGCCGATGCCGAACGGCGCGGTGGCGACGATCGTGCGGCTCATCCGCTCGCTTTCGAACACGCGGCGCGAACGACGGAACAGCGGCGCGAACACCCGCAGGTCGAACGCGATCACGAGCGTCCACAGCACGATGAGGATGGTCGCGGTCGTGCCGAACTCGCGCAGCATCGTCGACCAGATCGCAAAGGCGATCGTGCGCCACGAGTACGCATAGACGATCGCGTAGCCGGTGTCCGAAATCCGGTCGGTGATCGTGAACATGCCGTGACGGTAACTTTCGTCGAAATGCGCGAGGCCGCGCCGCCAGGTGCCTTCGGCCAGCGCTTGTTTCATCAGGGCCGCGCCGTCCTCCGCGTCGCCGGTGCGATCGGCATCCAGCAGCACGCGGCCGTTTTCGTCGATCAACATCGCGACGGCATCGCCGGGTGCATGTTTCATCCGCTCGGCGATCACGTCGACGTCGAAGTCGCTCACGAAGGTCATGAAATGCTGCTGGCCGTCGAATGCGGGTTCGACGAGACGGAAGACCGTCTTGCCGGTCAGCGGATCGATCGCCGGCGCCTGCCAGGCGATCCGGCGCGACAGGCGCCAGTAGCGCGCGATGGCCGGATCGGACCAGTCGGCCGCGTCGAACGCGAGGTGTTCGATCAGCGTAGGCGTGTCGGGCACGCCGATGCGTGCGAGCAGGTCGGGATACGGCATCGACGGCGGCGGCGTGATCGCGATCACGTTGCGGTCGGGGCTGTATGCGTAACCGCGTACCGCGCGCCCGGTCTGGCGTTCGGCGGCCGCGACCGAGATCGTCTGGCGCTCCATCAGCTGCACGTAGCGATCCGTTTCGCGCTCGGCGAGCGCCTTGGGCGACGCGGCCACGAAGATCTCGCTCACGCCGGGCATCGGGGCGAGCAGGACGTGCCCGTCCCTGCGCAGCGCGTCGGAGGCTTCGCGCGCATGCGGCGGATGGCCGTTCCACAGCAGCTCGGCATTGATCACCGCGCGGCGCATCGACGCCTGTTTCGCGTCCATTTCGAGTTGCACGAGCGCCTTGTGCGTCGCGAACAGGTCGCGCCGCTCGGCGATGTAGTCGCGCACCGAGCCGACGAGCAGGATGCCTGCCGCGATCAGGATCACGAGCGACAGCACGACCGCGCCGCCGTACAGCGTGAAGCGCTGATACCGGTTCAGCAGGCTCAGGTCGCGCGTGTCGTCGTCGATCGATGCGAACGGCGCGCTGGCGTCCGTGTGGGACGCGAAGAGGTGGCGAATGGGCATGAGGCGAAGACTGGTGAATCAATGCGCGAATCGGGGACGCGCCGCGGCGAGGCCGGAACGCGGACGATCTCCGCGAGCCGATTGAAGGCAGCGCGATGCGCCGCCGGCTCGGGGAACGGGAAAATTATCGGGATAGTGGACGAGGCTGTATGTAGGGCAGTCCGAAACACTCGCGCGCGAAGGATAGGACAAGTCCTATTCATGCAATCGGTCGCGCGCTGCGTATATACGTCCTGCAACGCAGCCGTGTCAAACGGAATCGTTCAAGAGAACGGAATGTCGCGCCGCGTTTGACATGACCGATTGTCAAGCAACGTCATGTTAGGACCAGGCCTACGAAATAAGTCATGTGACGTCCGGCCGTCTGATTATCGAAACGACGGGCGATCAATACATTGCCAATGGTGGACGAGGAGCGTCCTTCTCCCTTTTTTCTACTGAGGCAAACAACGTGAACAAGACCTATCGCACCGTCTGGAACGCGACGACGGGTACATGGACGGCGGCAGCCGAAACGGCGCGGATGCGCACGAAATCGAAGTCGAATACGACGATGCGTTCGTCGGTCACCGCGGCGGTCGCCGTGATGGCCGGTGTGGGTGGTGGCGCCATGGCGAACGACGCGATGGCGCAGGCCGCCAATGGCGGTGGATCGTTGTCGCTGTGTGCGCCGGCGGGCAGCGGCTATTATGGGACGACCTTTGGCGGCGGCAACACGGTCGGAACCAGGACGACTGCGGCGTGCGGTACGGCGATCTCCAATTTCAGACTGAGCGAAGGTCACGTCAGGTCGTTTCAGTTGTACAACAACAGCAACGTCAACGGTGGTGGTGTCGGTCAGGCAAGCGCGGCGACCGAGGCCGGCATCAGCGGTACCGTCGACGGCCATCTCTTCCTGCTGGGCGGCTCGGGCGTGCACCTTCGCGGCCCGGTGGACGTCGACAGCAACTTCAACATGACGAATCACCGCATCAACAACCTGGCTGCCGGTACGGCCGGGACGGATGCCGTTAACGTCAACCAGTTGAACGCGGCGATTGCGGCTGCGGGGACGGCGAACCCGTATGTTGTGACCAATACCGGTACGTATGCGACTGCGACGGCGGCACGCGCGGGCGGCAGCGCGACGGCAATCGGGGCGAATGCGAACGCCGGCGGCACGTCGGCCGTCGCGCTCGGCGGGAATACCGTTGCAACGGGGCAGAATGCCGTTGCGCTCGGCACCCTTGCGAACGCGACGGGCAGCGAGACCGTGGCGGTCGGCGTGAGCGCACGCGCGACGGGGAGCAATTCGACGGCAATGGGCCGAGGTGCGGCGGCTCTGTCCACCAATGCGACTACCGTCGGCTATGGCGCCTATTCGGGCGCCGACGGTGCCACGGCACTCGGCATGACGGCAAGTGCCGTCGGCGCGAACGCCATTGCGGTGGGCCGCGGTGCCAGCACCAGCGGAACCTATGGGTCCGCAATCGGTTATGCAGCGAATGCAACCACGAACGCCGTTGCGATCGGTGTGCTCGCGAACGCGACATCGGCGTCGAGCGTTGCCTTGGGTGAGCGGGCAAGTGCAACGGGCGCGACCTCGACGGCACTCGGTCGTGGTGCACTGGCCAGCGGTACGAATGCGGTTGCGCTCGGCGCGAACTCGGTGGGCGATCGCAACAATGCGGTGTCGGTCGGGTCGACGTCGCTGCAACGACAGATCGTCAACGTGGCTGCCGGCACGCAGAATACGGATGCCGTGAACGTCGGGCAGATGAACACGGCGCTGTCGAAGAAGGTCGACAACACGTACGTCAACGTTCGCGGGACGGGCGCGGCGGCCAGCGTGGGCAGCACGAATGGCGTCGCGATCGGCAATGCGGCCGTGGCCGGCACCATGGGCGCGGAGACAGCTATCGGGAATGCGGCTTCCGCACAGGGCCTGTCCGCGACGGCACTCGGTTCCGGTACGGTGGCCAATGGTGAAGGCGCAACGGCGCTGGGTCGTATGGCATCGGCAAGCGGCAGTCACGCAACTGCATTGGGCAATCAGGCGAATGCCGGCGCGAATGGTGCCGTTGCCATTGGCGATCGCGCGGTCGTTGGCGCATCGGCCACCAATTCCGTTGCACTCGGCACGCAAGCAGCGGTCGCCGCGAACGTGACCGGTGCGATGGCGCTCGGCTCCGGTTCGAGCGCGACCCGCAACAACACGATTTCGGTCGGCTCGGCGACGCAGCAGCGCCAGATCGTGAACGTCGCGGCCGGCACGCAAGCCACCGACGCGGTCAACGTTGGCCAGCTGTCGGGCGTGACCAAGGCACTCGGCGGCGGCGCGGTGGTCGACGGCAGCGGCAACGTCACGCAGCCGACCTACAAGGTCGCCGGAACCGACTACCACAACGTTGGCGACGCGCTCGATGCGCTGGCCGCGAATGGCGGCAGCGATCCGAACGCGGTGACCTATGACGGCGCGACGAAGGACAAGGTCACGCTGAAGGGCGCTGGCGGCACGACGCTGTCGAACGTGAAGGCCGGCATCGCCAATACGGATGCCGTAAACGTCGGCCAGATGAACACGGCGCTGTCGACGAAGACGGACAACACCTACATCAAGGTTCTGGGTAACGCGACGAGTACCGCGGCGACGGCCAGCGGATCGGGATCTGTCGCGCTCGGAAGCGGAGCGGTGGCTCAGTCGGGAAGCTCTGGCGGAAACATCGCCATCGGTAACGGTGCCACGGCCAATACCAGCGGCGGCGGGTACGGCACGATGGCGATCGGCGTGAACGCGCAAGCCGGCACGAGCGGGTACGCTGGCGGCGGTGCGATCGGGTTCGGCGCCAAGTCGAACTATGCCAACTATGCGATCGGCGATGGCGCGACCGCAATGGGACCGGCCGGCAGTCAAAGCGTTGCGCTCGGCACCCGTTCGTCCGCATCGGGGATGAATACGCTCGCATTCGGGCCTGCTGCGCTTGCGTCGGGCAATTCGAGCGTTTCGCTGGGCGCGAATGCGTCGTCGACCGGCGTGTCGTCGGTCGCACTGGGTAGCGGCAGCATCGCGACCGCAGACAACACGGTCTCCGTCGGTTCGTCGGCGTTGCAGCGACGCATCACCAATCTGGCTGCCGGGACGGCGGACACCGATGCGGTGAACGTGAGCCAACTGAAGGATTCGGGGCTGATCGATCCGGTGACGGGCAAGCCGATTACTGCGGTGACGTACGACAGTGCGACGAAGGACAAGGTCACGCTGGCCGGCGCGACCGGTACGACGCTGTCGAACGTCAAGGCCGGCGCGGCCGACATGGATGCGGTCAACGTGAGCCAGCTGAAGGGTTCGGGCCTGATCGGCGACGACGGCAAGTCGATCGCTGCGGTGACGTACGACCGCAACGCGGACGGCACGCCGAACATGGGTTCGGTGACGCTGGGCGGCGCGAGCGCCACGACGCCGGTCGCGCTGAAGAACGTTGCAGACGCGAAGGCGGATCACGACGCGCTGAACCTCGGCCAGTTGAAGAACGCGGGCCTGGTGGGCGATGACGGCAAGGGCAACCTGACGTCGATGGCGGTGACGTACGACGGTGCGGCGCGCGACAAGGTGACGCTGGCCGGTGCGGGCGGCACGACGCTGTCGAACGTCAAGGCCGGCGTGGCGAACATGGACGCGGTCAACGTCGGCCAGTTGAAGGACGCGGGCCTGGTGGGCGACGACGGCAAGGGCAATCTCACGTCGCTGGCCGTGACGTACGACGATGCAACCAAGAGCGCGGTCACGCTGGGCAATGCCGGGACGCCGGTGGCGATCCATAACGTCAAGGAAGGCGAACTGTCGGCGACGAGCAAGGACGCGGTGAACGGTTCGCAGCTGTTCGCAACGAACCAGAACCTGAGCGACCTGAAGGACTCGCTGAAGGACGGCGGCGTGATCGACCCGATCACGGGCGAATCGCTGGCTGTCGTATACGACGGCAACGCGAAGGACACCGTCACGCTGAAGGGCACGAACGGCACGACGCTGTCGAATGTGAAGGCCGGCGTAGCGGACCTGGACGCGGTCAACGTTTCGCAGCTGAAGGGCTCGGGCCTGATCGGGGACGACGGCAAGTCGATCGCTGCGGTGACGTACGACCGTAATGCGGACGGCACGCCGAACTACGGTGCGGTGACGCTGGGCAACGGCGCAGGCCCGACGCAGATCAAGAACGTCGCGGACGCAACGGACGATCACGACGCCCTGAACCTCGGCCAGTTGAAGGACGCAGGCCTGGTGGGCGACGATGGCAAGGGCAACCTGACGTCGATGGCGGTGACGTACGACGGTACGGCACGTGACAAGGTGACGCTGGCCGGCGCGAGCGGCACGACGCTGTCGAACGTGAAGGCCGGTGCGGCCGACATGGACGCGGTCAACGTTTCGCAGCTGAAGGGCTCGGGCCTGATCGGCGACGACGGCAAGTCGATCGCCGCGGTGACGTACGACCGTAACGCGGACGGTACGCCGAATTACGGCACGGTGACGCTGGGCAACGGCGCGGGCCCGACGCAGATCAAGAACGTCGCGGACGCAACGGACGATCACGACGCACTGAACCTCGGCCAGCTGAAGGACGCAGGCCTGGTGGGCGACGATGGCAAGGGCAACCTGACGTCGATGGCCGTGACGTACGACGGCACGGCACGCGACAAGGTGACGTTGGCCGGCGCGAGCGGCACGACGCTGTCGAACGTGAAGGCCGGCGTAGCGGACATGGATGCGGTCAACGTGAGCCAGCTGAAGGGTTCGGGCCTGATCGGTGACGACGGCAAGTCGATCGCCGCGGTGACGTACGACCGTAACGCGGACGGCACGCCGAACTACGGCACGGTGACGCTGGGCAACGGCGCTGGCCCGACGCAAGTCAAGAACGTCGCGGACGCAACGGACGATCACGACGCACTGAACCTCGGCCAGCTGAAGGACGCAGGCCTGGTGGGCGACGACGGCAAGGGCAACCTGACGTCGCTGGCGGTGACGTACGACGGCACGGCGAAGGACAGCGTGACGCTGGGCGGCACGGGCGCGACCACGCCGGTGGCGATCCACAACGTCAAGGAAGGCGAACTGTCGGCGACGAGCAAGGACGCCGTGAACGGCTCGCAGCTGTTCGCAACGAACCAGAACCTGAGCGACCTGAAGGACTCGCTGAAGGACGGCGGCGTGATCGACCCGGTCACGGGCGAATCGCTGGCCGTGGTGTACGACAGCAATGCAAAGGACACCGTGACGCTGAAGGGCACGAACGGCACGACGCTGTCGAACGTGAAGGCCGGCGTGGCGGACCTGGACGCGGTGAACGTGAGCCAGCTGAAGGGCTCGGGCCTGATCGGCGACGACGGCAAGTCGATCGCCGCGGTGACGTACGACCGTAACGCGGACGGCACGCCGAACTACGGCTCGGTGACGCTGGGCAATGGCGCAGGCCCGACGCAGATCAAGAACGTCGCGACGGGCGTCGACGACCTGGACGCGGTCAACGTCAAGCAACTGAACACGGGCCTGTCGGATCTTCGCGACGAGATGTCCGGCGGCAACCTGCGCTTCGTCAAGGTCAATGCCGACCCGGTCACGGGCACGCCGGCGGTCGCAAGCGGCGCGCTCGCCGTCGCCATCGGTTCCGACGCGCGGGCGACCAGCGCCAACTCGCTGGCACTCGGCAGCGGTGCGCGCGTGACCGGCAACGGCTCGGTCGCGATCGGCTACAACTCGGTCGCGAACCAGAACAACGTCGTGTCGGTTGGCGACGTGGGCCGTGAACGCAAAATCGTCAACGTGGCGGACGGCGACGTCGCATTCCAGAGCACCGACGCGGTCAACGGCGGCCAGCTCTATGCGGCGCTGAACAACCTGTCGACGTCGGTGACCTCGAAGACGCAGCAAGCGATCGATACCTTCTCGTCGGAGATCGACAAGAAGACGAAGGCTGCGATCGACGAAGTGAGTTCGCGTTCGATGCAGCCGCAGGATGTCAGCGACCCGCTCGTCGCGATCGAAGGTCTGCAGGGCAACAACGTCGCTTCGCTGAACGGCGCGGATCCGGCTACGGCAACGGCGGCCGCGATCGGATCGTCGACGGCGGCAAGCGGCGCCAACGCAGTGGCGGTCGGCCTCCAGAGCGGCGCGGGTTCGAACAACTCGGTCGCAATCGGCAGCTTCGCACAAACCGGCGCCGGCCAGGACTACTCGGTCGCGATGGGTTCGAACGTCCAGACGAACGGCACGCAAGCCGTCGCGCTGGGTGCGAACGCGCAGGCGAACGGCGACTATGCGCTGGCGGTCGGCAACAACGGCGCGCAGGCAATCGGCGACGGCTCGGTCGCGCTCGGCAGCGCGGCGAACGTGCGGGCCGGCTCGACCAACGCGGTCGCGATCGGCACGGGTGCGAACGTCGCGCGCAGCGTCGAAGGCGCGATGGCGCTCGGTGCGAACGCGACCGCGGGCGCGGCCAACAGCGTCGCGCTCGGCGCGAACGCGTTCTCGAATCGTGCGAACGCAGTGTCCGTCGGCCGTGCAGGGGCGGAACGCCAGATCGTCAACGTCGCGGCAGGCACGCAGGCAACCGACGCGGTCAACGTCAGCCAGTTGAAGGGGGTGACCGATGCCCTTGGCGGCGGTGCGGCGGTGGGTGCCGACGGCACGGTGACGAGCCCGGCCTACTCGCTGGCCGATCCGGCGGACGCGACGAAGTCGAAGTCGTACGACAACGTGGGCGACGCGCTGTCGAACCTCGACGGCCGTACGACGACGAACACGGAAAACATCACCGTGATCAACAAGCAACTGGCCGATTCCGGGCTGGTCGATCCGGTGACCGGGCAGTCGATCACCGCGGTGACGTACGATCGTAACGCGGACGGCACGCCGAACCTCGGTTCGGTCACGCTGGGCGGCGCGGGTGCGACGGCTCCGGTGGCGCTGAAGAACGTCGCGGACGCGAAGGACGACCACGACGCGCTGAACCTCGGCCAGTTGAAGGACGCGGGCCTGGTGGGCGACGACGGCAAGGGCAACCTGACGTCGCTGGCGGTGACGTACGACGGCGCGACGAAGGACACCGTGACGCTGGCCGGCACGACCGGTACGACGCTGTCGAACGTGAAGGCCGGTGTGGCCGACATGGACGCGGTGAACGTTTCGCAGCTGAAGGGTTCGGGCCTGATCGGCGACGACGGCAAGGCGAACGCGGCGGTCACGTACGACCGCAATGCGGACGGCACGCCGAACTACGGTGCGGTGACGCTGGGCCATGGCACGGGCCCGACGCAACTGAAGAACGTGGCGGACGCGACGGACGACGGCGATGCGCTGAACCTCGGCCAGTTGAAGGACGCGGGCCTGGTGGGCGACGACGGCAAGGGCAACCTGACGTCGATGGCCGTGACGTACGACGGTGCGGCGAAGGACAGCGTGACGCTGGGCGGCACGGGCGCGACCACGCCGGTGGCGATCCACAACGTCAAGGATGGCGAACTGTCGGCGACGAGCAAGGACGCCGTGAACGGCTCGCAGCTGTTCACGACGAACACGCGTGTCGGCAACCTGGAAGATTCGCTGTCGAAGGGCGGCGTGATCGATCCGGTCACGGGCGAATCGCTGGCCGTGGTGTACGACAGCAATGCAAAGGACGCCGTGACGCTGAAGGGCACGAACGGCACGACGCTGTCGAACGTGAAGGCCGGCGTGGCGGACCTGGACGCGGTGAACGTGAGCCAGCTGAAGGGCTCGGGCCTGATCGGCGACGATGGCAAGTCGATCGCCGCGGTGACGTACGACCGTCTCGCGGACGGCACGCCGAACTACGGCTCGGTGACGCTGGGCAATGGCGCGGGCCCGACGCAGATCAAGAACGTCGCGGATGCGACGGACGACCATGACGCGATCAACTACAACCAGTTGAAGCAGTACGTCGCGGACAACTCGGGCGGTTCGGGCAATCCGCTGGCCGTCGGCTATGACGACGACACCAAGGATCGCGTCACGCTGCAAGGCGGCGCGACCGGCACGACGATCACGAACGTGAAGGCGGGTGCGGTGACGGCCACGAGCACGGACGCGATCAACGGCTCGCAGCTGCATGGCACGGCACAGAGCGTGGCCGATTCGCTGGGCGGCGGCTCGACCGTGGGCGCGGACGGCAAGGTGACGAACCCGTCGTACTCGCTGGCCGACCCGGCGGATGCGTCGAAGTCGAAGTCGTACAACAACGTGGGCGACGCACTGTCGAACCTTGACGGCCGTACGACGACGAACACGGAAAACATCACCGTGATCAACAAGCAGCTGGCCGATTCGGGGCTGGTGGATCCGGCAACGGGCCAGTCGATCGCGGCGGTGACGTACGACCGCAACGCGGACGGCACGCCGAACCTCGGTTCGGTGACGCTGGGCGGCGCGGGCGCGGCGGCTCCGGTGGCGCTGAAGAACGTCGCGGACGGCGTGGATCGTCACGATGCGATCAACGTGGGCCAGTTGCAGGACGCGGGCCTGGTGGCGCCGGTCGATCCGGCGAACCCGGGGGCGGGCCTGACGTCGCTCGCCGTCGCGTACGACGGTGTCGCGAAGGACACGGTCACGCTGAAGGGCGCGGCCGGCACGACGCTGTCGAACGTGAAGGCCGGTGTGGCCGACCTGGACGCGGTGAACGTTGCGCAGCTGAAGGGTTCGGGCCTGATCGGCGACGACGGCAAGGCGAACGCGGCGGTCACGTATGACCGCAACGCGGACGGCACGCCGAACTACGGTTCGGTGACGCTGGGCCACGGCGCCGGCCCGACGCAGCTGAAGAACGTGGCGGACGCAACGGACGACGGCGATGCGCTGAACCTCGGCCAGCTGAAGAACGCGGGCGTGGTGGGCGACGACGGCAAGGGCAACCTGACGTCGATGGCGGTGACGTACGACGGCGCGGCGAAGGATACCGTGACGCTCGGCGGCGCAGGCGCCACGACGCCGGTCGCACTGAAGAACGTTGCCGACGGCACGGAGCGTCACGACGCGATCAACCTCGGCCAGTTGCAGGATGCCGGCCTGGTTGCGCCGGTCGACCCGTCGAACCCGGGGGCAGGCCTGACGTCGCTCGCCGTCGCATACGACGGTGCCGCGAAGGACACGGTCACGCTGAAGGGCGCGGATGGCACGACGCTGACGAACGTGAAGGCGGGCGCGGTCACGGCCACGAGCACGGACGCGGTCAACGGTGCGCAACTGCACGACACGGCGCAGAGCGTGGCCGATTCGCTGGGCGGCGGCTCGACCGTGGGCGCGGACGGCAAGCTGACAAACCCGTCGTACTCGCTGGCCGATCCGGCGGATGCGTCGAAGTCGAAGTCGTACAACAACGTGGGCGACGCCTTGTCGAACCTCGACGGCCGTACGACGACGAACACGGAAAACATCACCGTGATCAACAAGCAGCTGGCCGATTCGGGTCTGGTCGACCCGGTGAGCGGCCAGTCGATCGCGGCGGTGACGTACGACCGCAACGCGGACGGCACGGCGAACCGCGGTTCGGTGACGCTGGGCGGCGCGGGCGCGACGGCTCCGGTGGCGCTGAAGAACGTCGCGGACGGCGTGGACAAGCATGACGCGGTGAACGTCGGTCAACTGCAGAGCGCGGGTGTGCTCACGCCGATCGATCCGACGAACCCGGGTGCGGGCCTGACGTCGCTCGCGGTGACGTACGACAAGCAGGCGAACGGTTCGGCGAACTTCGACCAGATCACGCTGAAGGGCGCGAACGGTACGACGATCACGAACGTGAAGGCGGGTGCGGTATCGGCCACCAGCACGGACGCGATCAACGGTGCGCAACTGCACGGCGTGTCGCAGAGCGTCGCGAAGTCGCTCGGCGGCGGTTCGACCGTCGACGCGAACGGCAACGTGACGAACCCGACGTACACCGTGAACGACAAGACGTACGACAACGTCGGCGATGCGATCGAGAACATCTCGAGCAGCCTCGTCCACGGCTCGATCGGCCTCGTCCAGCAGGACGCGGACACGCGCGAGATCACGGTCGCGAAGGAGACGGACGGCACGTCCGTGAACTTCGCGGGCACGGCGGGCGACCGGGTGCTGACCGGCGTGGGCGCGGGTGCGGTGAGCGCGACGAGCCGCGATGCGATCAACGGTGCGCAGCTGCACGGCACCGCGCAGAGCGTGGCGGACGTGATCGGCGGCGGGACGACGGTCGATGCGGACGGCAAGCTCGCGGATACGTCGATCGAGGTTAACGGCAGCAAGTACAAGACCGTGGCCGAAGCAGTCCAGGCCGCCGCGCAGTACGGCGCGACCGATTCGCTCGCGGTGCGTTACGACCTGAACAAGGACGGCACGCCGAACTACGGTTCGGTGACCCTCGGCGGCTCGGGCGCGGCACCGGTGCGCCTGGGCAACGTCGCGGACGGCGCGAGCCGGTATGACGCGGTGAACTTCGGGCAGTTGAGCGAACTGAGCGACCGTATCGGCGGCATCGACGACCGTGTCGGCGAACTGGAGCGGAACCCGGGCACGGGCAATCCGGGCGACGGCGGTTCCGGCAACGACTACTTCGCCGGTACCGACGTGGGCACGGGCAGCACAACGGGCGCCAACGCCGGCAGCGGCACGGGCAACACGGCCGCGGGCTCGGGCGCGACGATCGGCACCGGCGCGAACAACGCCACGGTGATCGGTTCGAACGCAGGCGTGTCGCAAGGCAACGGCGTGGCGATCGGCTCGGGGGCGAAGAGCGCTGCCGAAGGTGCGACGGCGATCGGCTCCGGCTCGAACGCGTCGGGCAGCCAGTCGGTGGCGATCGGCCAGGGTGCGAATGCGTCGGGTTCGAACTCGGTCGCACTGGGCGCCGGCTCGACCGCTTACAGCGACGACACCGTGTCGGTCGGCTCGATCGACCGGACGCGCACGATCTCGAACGTGTCGGACGGTGTGAATGCGACCGACGTCGCGACGAAGGGGCAGCTCGACCGCGCGCTCGGCGGGGTGCAAGGCCAGATGAACGACCTGTCGCGCAACGCGTACTCCGGTATCGCCGCGGCCACCGCGCTGACGATGATTCCGGGTGTCGATCCGGGCAAGACGGTGTCGTTCGGTATCGGCGGCGCGACCTACAAGGGCTATCAGGCGGTGGCGTTCGGCGGCGAGGCCCGCATCACGCAGAACCTGAAGATGAAGGCCGGCGTGGGCATGTCGAGCGGCGGCAACACCGTCGGCGTGGGCGCTTCGTATCAGTGGTAAGTCGCCGGGCGGGGCATCGCGCCCCGCCCGCGACGTCGATCCGACTGACTCCATTCAACTTTTTCCAGGCGTCCGCCGTCACGGCGGACGTTTCACCATGACCATGAAAACCTTGTTGTTGCGCGCGGCATCGATCGGCGCGATCGCGATGGCGCTCGGTGCGTGCACGACGCAATCGGGCGTCACCTACGACATCCGGGCGGTGTCGATTCCGGGCAAGCCGGACAACGTATTTCGCGTGAGCTGCGATGGGCTGCTCGGCAGCGCGAACGCCTGCGCCCGTGCGGCGGAAGAATTCTGCCAGGGCAAGGGTTTCACGCCGCTCGAGATGATCGACCGCGTGTACAGCCGCGCACCGATGAAGGACCCGCGCGAGATCACGTTCATGTGCGGCAAGCCGCAGCCGGTCGTGCAGGCCGCGCCGCCGGCACCGCAACCGCAACCGGCGCCGCAGCCGGTTCAGCAGCGCCAGGTGCTGCTGCAGGGCGACGCGAACTTCGCGTTCGACAGCGCGGTACTGACGCCGGAGGCGCGCAGCCAGCTCGACCGCTTCGTGCAGATCAACGGCGGCATCGAATTCCGCCGCGTGGCCATCACGGGCTTCACCGATTCGACCGGCAGCAAGACGCACAATCTGGCGCTGTCGGCGTCGCGGGCCCGCAACGTGATGAACTACCTGAGCAGCAACGGCCTGAAGGCGCAGTCGTTCGTGTCGGAAGGCCTCGGCGCCGCCGACCCGGTTGCGCCCAACGCGACCGCGGAAGGCCGCGCGCAGAACCGCCGCGTCGAGATCCGGATCGATGCGAAGTAATGCGTCACGCATGACGCTCCACCGGTACGTGCGGGGACTCGATCGGCACTGAGCCGATGGAAGGACGCTCCCACCCACCCGCCCGCCCTGTACCTGGAACCGCCCGCTCGTCACGAGCCGGCGGTTTTTTTCATGGCGGTGCGCGGTGCGGCGGCGGCGGCCGCCGGCCGGGGCGATGGCTGACGGCCCCGTTTTCGTGCGAAGATAGCGCCCAATTACGATCCACGACGCCGCGCTGCGCGCGGTCGGCGCCGCCCGCGGGCGGCGAGCCGGCCGCGACGGTTGCCGCGCAAATCTGGACGACTATGGGAAGCTATCTGATACGCGTGGTACTGGCCGACGACCACCCGGCGATGCTGGTCGGCGTCGAGCACGGGCTGTCGTCGGTGCCGACGATCCGGTTGACCGGCAAGGCAGTCAATTCGACCGAGCTGATCCGGCTCGTCGAGGCCGGCGTATGCGACGTCGTGGTGTCCGACTATGCGATGCCGGGCAGCGCGCACGGCGACGGCATCACGCTGTTCTCCTATCTCCAGCGCAATCACCCGGCCGTCAAGCTGGTCGTGCTGACCATGCTCGACAATCCGGCCGTGGTCGGCGCGCTGACGCGGCTCGGCATCGAGTGCATCGTCAGCAAGTCCGACACGATCGATCATCTGATTCCCGCGATTCACGCGGCCGCGACGGGCGGCACCTATTACTCGCCGTCGGTGGAGAAGGTGGTGCGCACGCTCACGTCGCATTCGAGCGCGCGGGCCGCCGACCAGAAGCGCGATCTCAGCGACCGCGAACTCGAAGTGGTGCGGCTCTATGCGTCGGGCCTCACGGTCAACGAAATCGCCGACAAGCTGAGCCGCAGCAAGAAAACCATCAGTACGCAGAAGGCGCGCGCGATGGAAAAGCTCGGGATCGACAAGGACATCGACCTGCTGCGCTACGCGATCGAGCACGGGATCGTCGCCGCGTCGGCCAGCGAAGGGCGCGGCGGCGAAACCAGGGAGGAGGGCGGCGTCGATCCGGCCTGACGGCAGGTGCGACGACACCGGCGGCACGGGAACGTGCCGGCGAAGATCAGCGCGCCGGATCGCACCGACGCGCGAAAGCCCCGGCGGCCGCAAGGCGCCGGGGCTTTTTGTTTCGGTCTTCCGCGGCGGCGTTACCCGTTTGCGCCGTCGCCGCGTGCGGATGTCGAATAACCGTGGTCGGTCACGAGCCCGCACGAGATCGCGTAACGCACCAGGTCGACGTCGCGCTCGATGCCGAGCTTCTGCATGGCCGAACTCTTCTGCGTACTGATGGTTTTCTTGCTGCGGCTCAGCTTGTCGGCGATTTCGTTGACCGACAGCCCCGACGCGAACAGGCGGATGACTTCCACCTCGCGAGCCGACAGTGCCGGCGGCCTGCCGCTGACGCTGCCCGTGTTGCGCATGATCCGGTCCATCGACGGCGACAGGTAGCGGCCGTTCGTATAGGCCGCGTGAATCGCCATCGTCAGATGATTCGGCATGTCCGACTTGCTGACGATGCACGCGATGCCGATGTCGATCAGCGCGCGCAGCGCGACCGCGTTCTCCATCATCGTCATCACGACGATCTTCAGGCCGGGAAAGCGCTTCAGGATGCTCGTGAACATCGTGAGGCCGTCGCCGTGCTCGACGCCCGGCATCGCGTAGTCCGACACGAGTACGTCGCACGGATGCTGCGCGAGCGCGTCCATCAGTTCCGTCGAATTGTGCGCGGTCGCGACGACCGACACCGTATTCGTCGCGGACAATTCGTAGCGCGCGCCGATGACGACCGCCGGATGGTCGTCGGCGATCACGATGCGGATGGGGAAGGTTCTGTTCATGTTGAGATTGCGCGTCGCGCCGCGCCATGCGGCGGGTTGCGGTAGGCGTTGTCGAGGCTGGGTGGAAGTCGGCACACGGGCACGGCCGCCGGCGATACCGCTGGCGGTCGCGATCCCGTCGCACCGACGGCCGGTGGCAACTCGCGGGAATCGCCACTGGCCGTCGGCCGACAAGCGGAAGGGGCGATGCCCTTCCGCGTCGGGGCGGCACTCCGCTTGCGCGGAGCCCTTCGGTCAGAACTCGTAGCCGACTTGCGCACGGACACCCACGTCGCCGACCGACGTGATCGACGTCGCGCCGTTCACGAGCCAGTTGCCGCTGCGCGACCGGTAGGTGGCGCCGGCGGCGATCGCCGAGCCGCTCTTGAAGTTCGCGGCGCCGACCGCGACGACGGTCTTGCCCGGTTGCGACGGCGTCATGTTCGGCATCGCCATCGCGGCCGCGATACCGGCATACGCGTTCTTCGCGACGTCGTTGATCGCGCGGTTCGTGTCGTTGAAGCGCTGGTCGACCGATTCCATCGCGCGGTCGAGCTGGCCCTTCGTGGCCGCGTCGCTGGCGTTGATGCCGTCCGCGATGTTGACGAGCCGGCGGTTGCCTTCTTCCGTGCCGTTGCCGAACGAGACGGTGTTGGCTTCCGCCGCCACCGAGCCCTGGCCGATTGCGACCGAGCCGCTGCCGGTGGCCGATGCGCCCTGGCCGAGTGCGGTGCTGTCCTTGCCGGATGCAACCGCGCCCTGGCCGAGCGCCGTGCCGTTTTCGCCCGACGCGACCGAGCCCTGGCCGATGGCCGAACCGTTGTTGCCCGACGCGACCGCGCCCTGACCGACGGCCGAGCTGTTGCTGCCCGATGCCGTCGAACCCTGGCCGATGGCCGAACCGTTGCTGCCCGATGCGACCGCCCCCTGGCCGACAGCCGAGCTGTTCTCGCCGGACGCGAGCGCGCTGTCGCCGATCGCCGAGCCGTTTTCGCCCGTTGCCACCGCGCCTTCGCCGACGACGGTCGAGCCGTCGCCCGTGCCCGGGCCGCCCGTGCCGGGGTTCGTTTCGAGTTCGCCGAGACGGTCCGACAGATCGTCGAAGCGGTTCGACAGGTCGCCGAACTGGCCGCTCAGTTCGCCGTACTGCTTCGCGAACTGCTCCTGCAGGTTGAACAACTGGCTGCCGTTGATCGCGTCCATGCTCGTCGCGCTGATTTCGCCAGCGGCGACGCGCTGCAGCTTCGTGCCGAACGTGCCGGCGAACGTCACCGTGTCGAAATTCAGGCCCGAGTCGTACGTGACCGCGCCGACTTCCTTGCCCGTGTAGTCGATCAGTCCGGTTGCACGGAGCTGCGACACCGTCACGACGTCGTCGTCGTCCACGCCGTTCGCGACGCCGGACAGCACGCGCGCGCCGCCGGTGCCCGTGAAGTTCACCACCGAGCCGCCGGTGTTTGCGCCGACCGTGATGCCGCCCGTCGTCGGATTCTGCTGGACGAGGCCGAGCGTGCCGCTTTCGAACTGCTCGGAAAGCTTCTTGAGGCCGCCTTCGTTGGTCGTCATGCGACCGTCGAGATTGGTGACGGCGTCGCCGACCGAGTTGACGATCTTCGTGCCGCCGCTGCCGTCGCCGACGGTGAAGGACGGTGCGGAGATCGAGCCGTCCGAGTTCACCTTCGAATTGCCGCCGATTGCTGCCGCGACGCTGTCGGACACGCCATGCAGTTGCGAACCGTTGACGGCTTCGGTACTCGTCGCCGACACGTCACCTGCCGCGACGCCTGCGAGCTTGCGGGCGCCGGTCTTGCTGCTGAAGTTCACGGCATTGCCGTCGGTGTTCGCGCCGACGGTGATGTCGTCGCCCGGGTTGGCCTGTCGGACGAGGCCGAGCGTGCCGCTGCCGATGTCGTCAGCGAGCTTCTTGATGTCGCCTTCGTTGGTCGTCGTGCGGCCGTCGAGATTGGTGACGGCATCGCCGACCGAGTTGACGATCTTCGTGCCGCCGCTGCCGTCGCCGACGGTGAAGGACGGCGCGGAGATCGAACCGTCGGAGTTCACCTTCGAGTT
The DNA here is from genome assembly GCF_001718535.1 of Burkholderia seminalis. Classification (NCBI taxonomy): domain Bacteria; kingdom Pseudomonadati; phylum Pseudomonadota; class Betaproteobacteria; order Burkholderiales; family Burkholderiaceae; genus Burkholderia; species Burkholderia seminalis. The sequence goes on from NZ_CP013400.1 coordinate 205,365, forward strand.
GCCGCCGATTGCTGCCGCGACGCTGTCGGACACGCCATGCAGTTGCGAACCGTTGACGGCTTCGGTACTCGTTGCCGACACGTCGCCTGCCGCGACGCCTGCGAGCTTGCGAGCGCCGGTCTTGCTGCTGAAGTTCACGGCATTGCCGTCGGTGTTCGCGCCGACGGTGATGTCGTCGCCCGGGTTGGCCTGCTGGACGAGACCGAGCGTGCCGCTGCCGATGTCGTCAGCGAGCTTCTTGATGTCACCTTCGTTGGTCGTCGTACGGCCGTCGAGATTGGTGACGACGTCGCCGACCGAGTTGACGATCTTCGTGCCGCCGCTGCCGTCGCCGACGGTGAAGGACGGCGCGGAGATCGAACCGTCGGAGTTCACCTTCGAGTTGCCGCCGATTGCTGCCGCGACGCTGTCGGACACGCCGTGCAGTTGCGAGCCGTTGACGGCTTCGGTGCTGGCGGCCGACACGTCGCCTGCCGCGACGCCCTTGAGCGTGCGCGCGCCGGTCTTGCTGCTGAAGTTCACGGCGTTGCCGTCGGTGTTCGCGCCGACGGTGATGTCGTCGCCGGGCTTCGGCTGCTGGACGAGACCGAGCGTGCCGCTGCCGATGTCGTCGGCGAGCTTCTTGATGTCGCCTTCGTTGGTCGTGACACGGCCGTCGAGATTGGTGACGACGTCGCCGACCGAGTTGACGATCTTCGTGCCGCCGCTGCCGTCGCCGATGGTGAAGGACGGCGCGGAGATCGAACCGTCGGAGTTCACCTTCGAGTTGCCGCCGATTGCTGCCGCGACGCTGTCCGACACGCCGTGCAGTTGCGAGCCGTTGACGGCTTCGGTGCTGGCGGCCGACACGTCGCCTGCCGCGACGCCCTTGAGCGTGCGTGCGGTGCCGCCGGTCGCGCTGAAGTCCACGGCGTTGCCGCCGGTGTTCGCGCCGACCGTGATGTCGTCCCCCGGATTCGCCTGTTGCACGAGACCGCTGGTCCCGCTCTCGAGCTTGCTCAGCTTGTCGTCGATGTCGCTGATCTGCGACGTATGTCCGGCGACGGTGCTGTTGGTCGACGAGAGCCCGGTGCTCAAACCCGCGACGGCGCTGTTGGTCGACGAGAGCCCGGTGCTCAAGCCCGCGACGGTGCTGTTGGTCGACGAGAGCCCGGTGCTCAGGCCCGCGACGGTGCTGTTGGTCGATGAGAGGCCCGTGCTCAGGCCCGCAACCGTGCTGTTGGTGGCCGAGAGGCCCGTGCTCAAGCCGGCGACCGTGCCGTTGGTCGACGAGAGGCCGGTGCTCAAACCCGCGACGGTGCTGTTGGTGGCCGAGAGCCCGGTGCTCAGGCCGGCAACCGCGTTGCTCGTCGTCGACAAGCCGGTGCTCAGGCTGGAGACCGTGAGGTTGGTCGCGGCGATCGCGTTGTTCGTCTTCGTGAACTCGGCCGTCATCTGGCCGAGGTTTACCGCGTCCGTGTCCTGCGTGCCGGCGGCCACGTTGGTGATCTGCCGACGCAGCGCCGACGAGCCGACCGAAACGCTGTTGTTGCGATCGGTGGCCGCGCCGGCGCCGAGCGCCACCGAATCGGTATGGGACGCGCTTGCGTTGACGCCCAGTGCAACGCCGTGCGAGCCGCTTGCGTTCGCGCCATTGCCGACCGCGACGGCGGCGCCGCCCGCACTGCTGGCCTGGAAGCCGAGTGCCGTGCTGTTGTTGCCGCTGGCGAGTGCGCTGTTACCGACGGCCGTCGCGTAAGATCCCGAGGCGCTCGTGTTCGTGCCGATCGCAAGCGCGGCCGTACCCGCTTGCGCGGCGACCGTGCTGTTGCTCGTATCGATCTTGACGTACGTATCGTCGACCTTCGTCGACAACTCCGTCTTCATCTGGCCGACGTTCACGGCATCGTTGTCTTCCGTCCCGGCGGCGACGTTGACGATCTGGCGCGTGAACTTGTTCCCGTCGATATTGGGAACACCGGCACCCACGGATACGGTGTTGTCCCGATCCGCAACCGTGCCGAAGCCCAATGCGACGGCGTTGTTGGCGCCGGCGCTGGACGTGGTGCCGATCGCGACCGACGCGTTGCCGGTTGCCACCGCAGCGCGACCGGTACCAATGGCGCTGCCGAGAGCAACGCTGTAGTTCCCGGTTGCCGTCGAATTGGCGCCGAGCGCCATGCTGGCGGTGCCGGTCGAGGTGGCCGACGTGCCGAACGCAGTCGAATAATTGTTGGAGGCGGACGCATTGGATCCGATGGCGGCCGAGTTCGAATTCGCCACGCGTGCGTTCATCCCGAGCGCGACGGCATTGTTTGCGCCGTTGGCGATGGCTGCTGACTGGCCGATGGCCGTCGAGCCCGTGCCGCCCGACGTTGCAGTGGCGCCGATCGCCACCGCGCCGGTGTTCGTTGCGGAAGACGCGCGTCCGAATGCCAGAGCGTCTTCGACCGTTGCCGATGCCAGGTAGCCCATCGCGATCGTGTACCTTCCGGTGGTTTGCGCTTGGCCGCCGATTGCGATTTGCCGGTCGCTGGCGTCTGCGTTCTTTGCTCCCGCACCAAGCGCAACCGAGTGCAGGCCGCTGGCCGTCGTGTTGGAGCCGATGGCAACTGAACTCGAACCCGCGGAAGTCACGGTTTGACCGATGGCGACCGCATTGGCGCCGGTTGCGCTTGCAGGATTTGCAGTAGCGTTGACCTTTACGAAGGTCGTATCGTCAGTCGCCATCGTGCCGACGGTGCCCATCATGCCGATCGCACCACCGCCTGCCGCCGTGCATACCCCCGCCGCATCGACCGTTCCGCTCGACCCGTCCGCCGTCATGCACGCTTCCGCCGCGGCCGCGCTGCCGATCGCCGCGCCACCCAGCGCGATCGCGATCACCGCTTGCCGCGCCGCGCGCGCCGATCCCTTCGAATGCGACTTCGCCGTTTCCGCGGCGGCCGTCCATGTGCTGGTCACGGCGTTCCAGACGCTGCGATAAGTCTTGTTCATGCCCCTACTCCTTTCAGTTTGTCAGTTCACAAACCGATGGTAGGGATCGGCCTCGTCCTAATCAGTCGTCCAGGGCTGATTCGAGATAGCGACCGTGTAGGCCCAGTCCTACGCGCGCGACGACGCGCCGCGGGCATGCGCCGCAGAACGAAAGGCGAGGGATCGGGGAGGCCGGCGCGCGAGGGCCGGCCGTGCGGGAATCAGGCAGTCGGCGCCTGCGTTGCGCGCCGTCGCAGTGCTTCCCGCGCGAGGGCGTCCGCGTCGGCGAGCCGCGCATCGAACGACGTCAGGTCGCCGCCGTGCACGATGGCTTGCAGTTCGCCGATCGCGTCGGCCACGGCATGTTCGTGAATCGTCGCGAACGCGCCGCGCAGCGAGTGCAGTTCGTGACGCAGCGCGGCGATATCGTTGCGTGATGCCGCGTCGTGCATCGCCGCGACCGATTGCGCTCGACTCGTTTCGAGCAACGCGTGCACGTCCGGCGGCAGCGGACCTTGCGCGAGATCGACGAGCGTGCGCGCGGCGGGCGCCTGCGCCGCTGCCGTCTGCGCGTAACGCCGCACGGTGCGATCGATCGTATCGAGCAGCACCGGTTTCACGAGCACGGCGGCGATGCCCGCTTCCGCGCAGCGCGCATGCTCGGCCGCGCTCGCGTGCGCGGTGACGGCGACGACCGGCAGCCCCGGATATTGGGCACGCAGCACGCGCGCGAGCGTATAGCCGTCCATCCCCGGCATGTTGAGATCGGTCATCACGAGGTCGTGGCGCGTCTCCGCGCAGCGCCGCAACGCCGCCGCGCCATCGTCGGCGGCGTCCGCCGCATAGCCGAGCGTGACGAGTTGCCCTTGCAGCAGCGTGCGGTTCACCGGGTGATCGTCGACGACGAGCACGCGCGCGGCGACGGCCGGCAGCGCGGTATCGTCGGCCCGCGCGGCGTCATGTTCGGCAACCTGCGCATCGGTGGCCGCGCGCAGCGGCAGCGTGACGACGAACGTGCTGCCCTTGCCGGGTTCGCTCTTCACGTCGACCGTGCCCTGCATCATCTGCGTGAGCTGCTTCGTCAGCGCGAGGCCGAGCCCGGTGCCGCCGTAACGGCGCGTGATCGACGTGTCGGCCTGCGTAAACGGGCGGAACAGCGCCGCGCGCTGCGCGTCGGTCATGCCGATGCCCGTGTCGCTCACGCCGATCGCGACGGGCGATTCCGGGTTCGTGTCGTCGCGCAGGTAGACCTCGAGCGTGATTTCCCCGTGGTTCGTGAACTTGATCGCGTTGCCGACGAGGTTCGCGGCGATCTGCCGGATGCGCGTCGGGTCGCCGACGTAGCGCGACGCGAGCGCATCGTCGACGAACACGTCGAACTGCAGCCCCTTCGCGGCCGCGAGCGGCTCGAACATCGCGCCGGTCTGCCGGACCGTCTCCGCGAGATCGAACGGGATCGCCTCGATCGTCATCTGGCCGGCTTCGATCTTCGACAGGTCGAGGATGTCGTTGATCAGGTCGAGCAGCACCGACGACGCGCCCTCGACCGTATGCAGCCGCTCGCGCTGCGAATCGGCGAGCGGCTCGCGGCCGATCAGCTCGAGGTTGCCGAGGATCGCATTGAGCGGTGTGCGGATCTCGTGGCTCATCGTCGCGAGGAACGCCGATTTGGCGTCGTTCGCGGCGTCGGCGGCGCGCGCCGCTTCGTCGAGCCGGCGCTCGATGTTCTTCTGCGACGTGATGTCGGAGAAGTTGCACAGCACGACGTCCATGTCGCGAAAGCGCGTGCGCACCAGATTGACGAGCAGGTCGACGGCCTCGCCGGCGGCGGTGGGCAGCGTCACGTGCAGATCGGGTTGCCACGCGGCGGCGGCGGGCGAGCGGTCGAAGCGTGCGAGCAGCCGCGCCGGCAACGAAGGTTCGCCCGCACGCCGCGCATCGTAGTCGCGCATCGTGTCGTTTTGCAGCAGCACCGCGCCGTCGGCGAGCGACAGCAGCGCGATACCGGACGGCGCTGCCTCGACGATCGTCCGGTTCAGGTTCTCGCTGTCGATCACGCGGCGCGTGCGCGCGTCGTCGGGTTTCAATACGCGGCGGTCGAAGCGCACGAGCAGCCACCAGACCAGCGCGATCACGGCCAGCATGACCGCGACGTACCAGCCCGCGTGCAGCCCGATCGTCGCGAGCAGCGAGCGCAGCGTGAACGCCTGCACGAGCGTCCAGTCGGTTTCGGGAATGGGCTGTCTCAGCGAGAACAGCCCGTCGCCGAACGCGGTGCGCGGCCCGCTGCGATTGGCTGCCTCGTGCGTGGGCGCGCCGAGGCGTTCGAGTGCGACGCGGGTGGCGTCGTCGTCGGCCGCGATGCCCGCGCGCAGCAGCGTGCGGCCGTGCGCGTCGGCGACGATCGCGGCGTCGGTCGTGCCGCCCGTCGACAGACGGGTGCGCAACACGTCGACCGGCAGCGTCGACAGGAAGACGGCGCGGGGCGCACGCGCATCGTAGACGGCACCGGCGATCCGGAACACGTCGCGGCGCTGTACGGGATCGTAGACGGGCGCATACCATTGGTATTGGCCGGGCGGCGGCGTGTCGATGCCGGCGGCGACTTTCGCGACGAGCGTCGCTGCATCGGTGGCGGGCGACGCGGTGAGCGGATCGGGCGGGATCGGTTCGGGGATGACGACGGCAAAGCTGTGGTCGGGGCGATAGGCGTAGCCCGCGATCGCGCGGTCGGCGTCGTGCTTGGCGACGTACGCGCCGACCCGATAGCTCATGTCGCTCGCCATCGCGAGATCCTGAGCGTAGCGCGCGGCCGGTTGCGCGGGCGACAGGTCGGCCAGCACGAGCGTCGGCGGGAAGGCCGGGCTGCCCTGGATCACGAGTCGGCCGCGGCCGGCCTGGAGTGCGGCGACGCGCGCCGGATCGGTCGCGCGCGTGTTCCATACGGCTTCGTCGTGCGTGACGAGCGTGTCCATGCCCGTCGTGCGCATCTTGAATTCGATCTGGACGAGGAACTGGCGTACCGCGAACGTCGTATAGCGCGCCTGGATCGCATCGCGCGCCATCGTATACAGCATCAGGCCGCTGGCGAGCAGGATCGTGACTGTCACGGCCGCGCCGCCGGCATAGAGCAGTGCGCGCTGGCGGCGGCCGACGCGGGTCGGCGCGGCGGACGCGTGTCCGGCGGCGGCGCGGGCGTGATCGGGTGTGGCGCGGTGGTCCATCGGGAGCGGGGCGGTCGGCCTGGGTGCCCCCATGATAATGGAGTCCGATCAGCGCGCAATGGGGCCTGTCAGGGTTGCGGGGGCGCGCGGCGTCATTGCGGCGGCGCGCCATCGGAATCGGGCCCGCCCGGTTCGCACGCGACGAGCCGATACCCGACCCCGTACATCGTCATCATCCGCACGCCGTGCCGCCCGTCGAGTTCGAGCCGGTCGCGCAGATACGCGACGTGCGTGTCGAGCCGCCGGCTGGATGCCGCGACGAGCGAACCCCACACGAGCTGGCTCACGTGCGCGCGGTCGAGCGCGCGGCCCATGTTGAGGAAGAACGCGGTGATGATCTGGAAGTGTTTCTCCGTCAGCACATGCTCGCGGCCAGCGACGATGACGCTGCGCGTGGCCGTGTCGAATTCGAAGCTGCCGATGCGCCAGTGGCGATGATGGATCGCGCGATGATGGGACCAGCGCAGCCACGTTGCCATGCTGGCGACGAGCAGGTCCGGCGGCACGGCGTACGGCAGATGCTCGTTCGCGCCGGCCGTGAAGCAGGCGGATCGCGCGAGTTCCGTGTCGCGCTGACTGATCGACAGGATCGCGACGGTGCCGGCGAAACGCGCGCGCAGCGCACGGATCGCGTCCGTCGTGCGGCGGCAGGCCGTCTCGCATTGCACGATGAACAGATCGAACGCGCGCGTGTTGCAGGCTGCGAGCAGATCGGGCAGATACTCGAAGCGCGACGGCCGGTAGCCGGCGCGGCGCAGGATGTCCTCGATGCGCAGCCGGTCGTAGCCATGTCCGGCGCGGCGCAGGCGATCGTCGAACGAGCCGCGGCTCGGGTGGTCGATCGTCAGGATCGCGATGGCGGTGGAGGAAGCGTCGGTCACGATGTGGACGGCCCAGGCCGGTGTGGCGCGGTGGCGGGATGCATGCGCGATCGGATGAACGGAAGCGGGATCATGGCCGGACGGGTTCCGGGCAGGGTTCGGCGTGACGCCGTCCAAAAAAATTCCCGCCAGGGGAGGCGGGAGAAAGTATCGACTATGGAGCCTGTGCTCCCGGAGGCTCCGGAGGACAGGCAGGCCGATTGTGTTCGGTTCGGAGTGGGAAGAAAATCAGCCTGGTCTGAAATTACGCGTGGTCGGCCGCGATCGTGTTCGCGGTGCGACCCGGTGCGGGCGCCGCCGTGCGAGTGGAGGTGCGAGACGATGTCGTCGACGCGGCACGGCCATTCGCGAATGGTGGCCGGATTTGGGACGGGTCTGACGGCAAACATAACGGCATTCGGACCACGGGAAGTGCCAATTTGCCGACAATGAGCGCAATCGATCCGGCGCGCAGGGACGGCACTTTGTCCCATGCGCGCGCTCGTCGTCACCCTCAACCGCTTCGCTTGCCGCGCGGCGCGACCCGTACCCGTCGCGCATGGCCGCATTACCATCGATCATGAAACCGTCCGTCCGACTCGCCGCCTTGGCTGCGTGGCTCGCGTTGAGCCTCGCCGGCACCGCGTTGGTCGTCTCGCGCGCCGTCTCCGACGCGTACGACCGCTTCTTCCAGGATTCGAGCATCACGATTCGCCTGCTCGCGCAGAAAGCCGCGCAGCACGAGGCGATTCTCGCGACGCTCGGCGCGTCGTCGCTCGCTTCGCCGCCCGCGCATATGCTCGACAACCTGCGCGAACGCATGCCGCAACTCGGCGGGCTCGCGTACTGGCGGCCCGGCGCGGGCTGGCAGACCGATGGCGGGCCGGCGCCCGCCGCGCTGCCGCTGCGGCGGCCCGGCAAGCCGTTCACGCTGGCATTCGACGGCCCCGCTGCGTACTGGCTCGTCGCCGGGACCGGCTGGGCCGTGCGCGTCGATCCGCGCCGGATGCTGCAGCCGGGGGACTGGTCCACGGCAATCTCGTCGGCGGCGCTGGAATTGCGCGACCGCCGCATCGACCTGCTGTCGCCCACGCCCGGCGATGCGCAACCGCTGTGGACGATGCATCTCGAGAAACACCTGCCCGCGCAGCCGCAGGCCTTCGTGCTGCGCACGACGCGCACGCTGACGGCCGCCGACCTGCCGTGGCTGTCGATCGCGCTGTGGAACGCGGTGGCCGCGTTGCTCGCGGCCGGTGCGCTCGGCGCATGGCGGCTGCGCGAGGCACGGCGCCGTGCCGATGCACGTGCGCGCCTCGACCGCTTCGGCCGCCTCGACACCTTCGGCGAAATGGCCGCCGGCCTCGCGCACGAGCTGAACCAGCCGCTGACGGCGATCGTCAGCCACACGCGTGCGGCCGAACGCATGCTCGACCAGCCGGCCGAGCGCGACAGCGTGCGCCGTGCGTTGCAGACGAGCGTCGCGCAGGCGAAGCGCGCGGCGGCGATCCTGGAGCGCATGCGTGAAGCGGTGACCACCGCGCACGGCGGCGAGCGCCGCACGCTCGATCCCGACGCGATCGTGAATGCGCTGCTGTTCCTGTACCGCGACGACTGCGCGCGCGAGCACATCGCGCTCGGCTGGCACAACGCGGCGGCGCGCGCGCGGCCGTTCGCCGAGCCGATCGCGGTCGAGCAGATCCTGCACAACCTGATCCAGAACGCGCGCGACGCGCTCGCCGGCGCGCGCGCATCGCGCGGCGAGATTCGCATCAGCGGCGCACGCGTCGGCGGGCATTACCGCTTCAGCGTCGTCGACAACGGCCCCGGCGTGCCGGAAGACGCGCTGCCGCGCCTGTTCGAACCGTTCTTCACGACGCGTGCACGCGGGCTCGGACTCGGGCTGCCGCTGTGCGACACGCTCGCGCAGCGGCAGGGCGGCACGCTGACGCTGCGCAATCGGCCGTCGGGCGGCGTCGAGGCCGCGCTGCTGTTGCCGCTGGCAGGGGAGGCCGCATGAACGATTCGCGGCATTCGACGCACGACGCATCGGTCGTCGCGATCGTCGACGACGACGAAGCCGTGCGCGACGGGCTCGCGCTGCTGCTGCGCACGGTGGGTGTCGCGACGCGCCGTTATGCGGACGCATCGGCCTTTCTTGCCGATGCGGATGACGTGGCGCTCGGCTGCGTGCTGCTCGACATCCGGATGCCGGGGATGAGCGGCCTCGACGCGCTCGACGCACTGCGTGCACGGCGCGACCTGCCGGTGATCGTGATGACGGGCCACGGCAACGTCGACGCGTGCCGGCGCGCGTTCAAGCGCGGCGCGCTCGATTTCCTGCGCAAGCCGGCGGATGACGACGAGCTGATCGACGCGGTCCAGCAGGCGCTGCGCCGCCAGGCCGCGCGGCGCGGGCAGGGCGATGCGGACCACGTGCGCGCGGCCCGTGTCGCCACGCTGAGCGCGCGCGAACGCGAGGTGCTGGACGGCATCGTGCGCGGCTGGAGCAACAAGGCGATCGCGCGCGCGCTCGGGCTGTCGCCGCGCACGGTCGAAACCTATCGCGCGAACGTGTTCGACAAGCTGCAGGTCGCGTCGCTGGTCGAGCTCGTGCGCGATTACGCGGCGCTCGCGGGCGGGTCGCCTCCGTAGCGCTACGGAGGCGCGACCCGTACGCGACCGGGTGCAACGATCGTCGCGCGGTTCCTACGATGACGGTTTCTCCGACAAGCCATTCATCGTCAAGGAACCGGATTCATCATGATCAAGCGCTTTGCCCTGCCCTCCACGCTCGCCCTGCTGTTCTCGGGTGCCGCTTTCGCCGACAATGTCGCCGTGCTGGAACCGAAGAAGGCCGCCGACATGAGCGACGCCGGCTACTACGCGACGGGCCGCATCATCGGCGCGTTCGACAACGCGGTGAACATGGAGCTGACGAGCCCGCGCGTCGCGAGCCGCGTCGGCGGCCCGGAGACGGGCTCGAACGTCACCGGCTCGCTCGGCCTCGGCTACCAGTTCGGCAACGGCTGGCGCGCGGAAGGCGAATACGTGTTCAAGCGCAACAACAACTTCGTCAGCTACTGGGCGCCGTTCGATGCGAACGCGAACGAATTCCACGTGTCGGCGCAACGCCTGATGCTGAACGGCTACAAGGATGTCGATCTCGGCCGCGGCTTCTCCGTGTACGGCACGCTCGGCATCGGTGTCGCGATCGTGTCGGCCGACGGCTGGCAGACCAACGACGCGCGCCGCTTCGCATCGAAGACGCAGACCAACCTCGCCTACTCGGCCGGCGCCGGCGTGAGCTATGCGATCAACAAGCGTTTCTCGATCGACCTCGGGTATCGCTATGTCGACATGGGCAACGTCGAGACAGGCTTCAACACGTTCGCGAACCGCATCAACGCGCGCGACGAGCAGCTGAAGGCGAAGCTGTCGTCGAACGAAGTGTTCATCGGCCTGCGCGGCCGGTTCTGACGGCGACGGCGACGGCGACGGCGACGTCGGCGGCGCGGCGACGCATCGTCCGCTCCGGCCCTCGGGGACGGTAGGACCAGGCTGACTGCCGGATCGGACTGAAGGTGACGCAGTCCGATTTACCGCAACCGGTGCGACGGCGATACTCGGAGCCATTCGTTCAACTACGGGAGCACGGATTGCGGCGGCGGAGGTCGCGCAATGCGTCGTCGACATCATGAGCATGCAGGACATCACCGGGCAATACGCGATTCCGCTCGCACTTCCGTTCTCGGACGTGCCGCCGCCGTACGGCCGGCGACGCCGGCCGTTCGTGGCGAGCCGCCGGCCGACTCCGGTCGTGTTCGATCTGAAGCGCGCGCGTCACGCGGCGCCGCCGGCCTCGGCGCAGGCCGCGGTCGCGTCGCGGGCAACGAAGGCGCACAAGGCCGCGAAGGCCGTGCGCGCGGAGGATTTCGGTTCGGATAACCGCGCGTGGGTCAGGCCGCATCCGTTGCGCCGCCGCTGGCGGCTGACGCTGATGGCGTGCGCGCTGTTCGGCGCGGCGTGCATCTTCGCGACGCATTTCGTCGATGAACGTCAGCATGCGGCCGGGCACGGCGCGGTGTACGAGGCGTCGATCTCGGTGGCGCCCACGGCTGCGGTCGCCGCCACGGAGGTTGCGCAGGCGACCGGCCGATCCGCGGAAGTCGCGATCGTATCGGCCGATCGTGCTGCGTCGGCGGGTGAACAGGCGGCCCGTGCGGCGACCGTCGTGGCGAAAACCGTGTCCGCGGAATCGCGTGCGGCGCAGGCGGGCCGCGCGTCGGCGAGCGCGCCGGTTGCCGTTGCGATGGTCATCGCATCGGATGCCGTCGTTGCGGAAGCCGCGGCGCCGGTTGCGGAACGCGCATCGCCGGCAAGCAGGAAGCCGGTCGCGGTCGCGATCGCGGCGCGTGCGGCGGCGAAGCCTGCCGCCACGTTGCGCGGCAAGAAGGCGCGGGACGCGGCGCCGAACGCAGCCACCGCGTCCCGCGAGGCGACGCTGCAGGCGCAGCCGGCCGCACGCGTGGCGGACGCGCCGGCAGTCGCGCCGGTGTCGAGTTCGGCCCAGGCCGTCGGCATGACTGCCGCCGAGTTCACGCAATGGCTCGCGGTGACGCGCGACACGTCACGGCCGGCCGCGGGCGGCACCGATCTGTCGGTCGATCTGCCGAGCCACACGCGATTGATCGGGCGCTGACCTAGACGCGTGGCGCGCGGGCCCGGCGCATCTCTTCTCGGGGACAGCGCGCTCTCGGGCGACGCGCGCCTCGACGCGACTTCCCTGGTTTCCATATTTCGACTATTATCGAATAATGGAAACGAACCAGACCCTTGCCGCTCTCGCGGCGCTCGCGCACGAGTCGCGCCTCGCGGTGTTTCGCGCGCTGGTGCAGGCCGGGCCGCAAGGCATGCCGGCCGGCCAGATCGCCACGCTGCTCGAGGTCCCGCCGTCGTCGCTGTCCTTCCACTTGAAAGAACTCGCGCATGCGCAGTTCGTGACCAGCCGGCAGGAAGGCCGCTTCGTGTTCTATTGCGCGAACTTCGCGACGATGAACGGCCTGCTGGCCTACCTCACGGAGAACTGCTGCGGCGGCAATCCTTGCTCGCCGGTGCCGGCATGCGCGCCGTCCGGCGCCTGCGAATCCTGAAGCGCGCTCGCGCCCGCCTTTCATGACCACGAACGTCCTGATCCTCTGCACCCACAACTCAGCCCGCAGCGTGCTGGCCGAGGGCATGCTCAACCACTGGGCCGCGAAACTCGGCAAGGACGTGCGGGCCTACAGCGCCGGCAGTGCGCCGAGCGGCCGCCTCAATCCGTTCGCGCTGGCGGCGCTGACGAACGCGGGCGTCGACGTCGACGGCTACCGCAGCAAGAACTGGGATGAATTCGTCGGCGACGGCGCGCCCCGCATGCGCGTCGTCATCACCGTGTGCGACAGCGCGGCGTCGGAGCCGTGCCCGTACTGGCCCGGCAGCCCCGTGAAGATCCATTGGGGCTATGCCGATCCGTCGAACGCGACGGGCGGCGACGAAGGCAAGCGTCTCGCGTTCGAACTGACGCGGCAGGCGATCGGTTACCGGATGCTGCAGTTGCTGGCGCTGCCGCTCGATCGCATCAGCGATGCCGAACTCCAGGCAGCGCTGGTCGGGATCTCGCAAAACTGATCATGCGCCGCGCGGCGTGCGCGACACGCGACCGCCGGCGGCTTCGAAAACGAACCTTGTCAGATGAACACGTCCCCCGTCACGCCGCCCGGAGCGGCCGCCGCGAAACCCGCGATCAGCTTCTTCGAACGCTACCTGACGGTCTGGGTCGCGTCATGCATCGTGGCAGGCATCACGCTTGGCCAGTGGCTGCCCGGCCTGTTCCAGCAGATCGGCCGGATGGCGTACGCACAGGTCAATCTGCCGGTCGGGCTGTTGATCTGGGTGATGATCATCCCGATGCTCGTCAAGGTCGACTTCGGCGCATTGCGTGACGTGCGCCGGCACGTGAAAGGCATCGGCGTCACGCTCGTCGTGAACTGGCTGGTCAAGCCGTTCTCGATGGCGTTCCTCGGCTGGCTGTTCATCCGCCATCTGTTTGCACCGCTGCTGTCGGCGGAACAACTCGACAGCTACGTCGCCGGGCTGATCCTGCTGGCCGCCGCACCGTGCACGGCGATGGTGTTCGTCTGGAGCCGGCTGACGGGCGGCGATCCGCTGTTCACGTTGTCGCAGGTCGTACTGAACGACAGCATCATGGTGATCGCGTTCGCGCCGCTGGTCGGGCTGCTGCTCGGCATGTCGGCGATCACGGTGCCGTGGGCGACGCTGTTCACGTCGGTCGTGCTGTACATCGTCATGCCGGTGATCCTCGCGCAGATCCTGCGCAAGCGGCTGCTCGCGCACGGCAACGCGGCGTTCGACGCCGCGATGACCAAGATCGGCCCGTGGTCGATCGCCGCGCTGCTGGCGACGCTCGTGCTGCTGTTCGCGTTCCAGGGCGAAGCGGTCCTGAAGCAGCCGCTGGTGATCGCGCTGCTCGCGGTGCCGATTCTGATCCAGGTGTTTTTCAACTCGGCGCTCGCGTACTGGCTCAATCGTGCGGTCGGCGAGCAACATGACGTCGCATGCCCGTCGGCGCTGATCGGCGCGTCCAACTTCTTCGAACTGGCGGTCGCGGCCGCGATCAGCCTGTTCGGCTTCCATTCCGGCGCGGCACTGGCCACCGTCGTCGGCGTGTTGATCGAGGTGCCGGCGATGCTGCTGGTCGTGCGCATCGTCAACCGGTCGAAGGACTGGTACGCGCGCCGGACCTGAGCACACACCAGGGAATCCAGACATGACCGACCACGTGAACGATCTGCCGCAACTCGATGCCGCGCTGTTTCGCGTGCCGGACGCCGCCCGGCTGCGGCCGGCGTCGCCGTCGACCCATCCGCCGCGACTGCTGCTGCTCTACGGTTCGTTGCGTGAACGTTCGTTCAGCCGCCTGCTGGTCGAGGAAGCCGGGCGCCTGCTGACGGCGATGGGCGCCGAGGTGCGCGTGTTCAATCCGAGCGGCCTGCCGCTGCCCGACGACGCGCCCGAGCATCATCCGAAGGTGGTCGAGCTTCGCGAACTCGTGATGTGGTCGGAAGGGATGGTGTGGTGCTCGCCGGAACGGCACGGCGCGATGACCGGGATCATGAAGTCGCAGATCGACTGGATCCCGCTGTCGGTCGGCGCCGTGCGGCCGACGCAGGGCAAGACGCTCGCGGTCATGCAGGTGAGCGGCGGTTCGCAGTCGTTCAACGCGGTGAACCAGATGCGGGTGCTGGGGCGCTGGATGCGCATGCTGACCATCCCGAACCAGTCGTCGGTGGCGAAGGCGTTCATGGAGTTCGACGAAGCCGGGCGGATGAAGCCGTCGGCGTATTTCGACCGGGTGGTGGACGTGATGGAGGAACTGGTGAAGTTCACGCTGCTGACGCGCGACGTCGGCCCCTATCTGGTCGACCGGTACAGCGAGCGGAAAGAAAGCGCGGAGGCACTGTCGAAACGCGTCAATCAAGCGCGTATCTAGCGTTCGTTGTCGAATCAACGCCGAGACGCTCAGGCACGTTTCGTTGCGCGGCGTTGGATTGGCTGGAGCGTGCTGGATACAGCGACGTCACTGCAAACCGGGAGTGGAACCATGGTACCTGTTCGTCAAGCGACCGAGTCCGATCTGGCCTCGATCGAAGCACTGCTTCGAGCCAGCGGTTTGCCGACCGAGGGCGTCGCCTTGTCTCTGCCGCATTTCGTTGTGGCCGACGCGGCATCCGGCATCGTGGGGTGTGGCGGAATCGAGTTCCACGGACGCCATGCGCTCGTGCGTTCGATCGCCGTCGTCGAGCACGCGCGTCGCGCCGGCGTCGGGCGGATGCTGGTGGCCCGCCTGCTCGCGGAATGCCGCGCGCGGGCCGTCCGGTCGATCGGGTTGCTGACCACGACGGCGGAAGACTACTTCGCCGGGCACGGTTTCGTCCGTATTGCCCGCGAGGATGTGCCCGAGCCGTTGTTGGCGTCCAGCCAGTTTCAGGGTGTCTGTCCGGGATCGGCCGTCGCGATGCTGATGGTCTGCGACGACAGAATCGGACTCGGCTGATTCCCTTCCCGGTTCACATTCCCGACAATTCGGTTTCTGCGGCCCGGCATACCCCGTGTGCCGGATCATGGAGATATCTCCTCTTCGCGGCCGGTCTTCTCGACTGGCCGCTTTTTTATTCCCGTTCGTCACCGGAGAGCACGATCGCGATGCAGCTCGACCGCCTGATCCCTGAAATCCTGTTCGGCTTCACGGGCCTGATCGGCATCATCAACCCGTTCGGCATGGCGTTCGTGTTTCTCGAGCGCACGCAATCGCTGACCGAAGCCGAGCGCGCGACGCTGTCGAAGCAGCTCGCGACGAACGTGTTTTTCACGCTGCTCGTGATCTTCTTCGTCGGCGCGCCGGTGCTGAACTTCTTCGGGATTTCGATGGAGGCGCTGCGCATCGGCGGCGGCTTCGCGGTGGCGGTGGCCGGCTGGTCGATGCTGAACGCGCCGGACGTGCCGGCGGGCGGCGACGTTGCCGTGCATGGTGACGACTTGCAGAAGCTGATGGCGCGCGCGTTTTTTCCGCTCACGGTGCCGTTGACGATCGGGCCCGGCTCGATCGCGGCCGGTATCGCGCTGCATGCGAACCGCGCGCATACGGCCGCCGACTATCTGTTGTCGGGTGTGGTGTCGGTGGCGGTCGCGGCACTGGTCGCGTTCGCGATCTGGCAGACCTACAGCCGCGCGACGACGCTCGCGCGTTATCTCGGTGGAGAGGGCACGAAGGTCGCGATGCGCGTGTCCGCGTTCCTGTTGCTGTGCGTCGGCGTGCAGATCATGCTGACGGGCCTGTCGGAGTTCGTGAAGACGTTCGGCGGGCAGGGCGGATGACGAAGAAGGGGTTGGCACCCGTGCCGGTGGTCGCGGAGTCGAGCTGAAGCGGCCCGGTCTTATTCCGCCGATGGCGTGGCCGGGCGTGAATCGTGCGCCGCGGCACCGGCCGCATCGTCCTTCGGCAACACGCTGCCGCAATGCGGACAACAGCCGGCACGTGCATCGCCCGCGCGCTTGCGCTCGAGCGCCGACGCGACGAGTTCCGCGCCCATGATCCCCGTCGGAAACGCGATGATCCCGTAGCCGAGCAGGATCGCGCACGACGTGATCAGCCGGCCGAGCGGCGTGACGGGCGTGAGATCGCCGTAGCCGGTCGTGCTCATCGTCACCGCCGCCCAGTAGACCCCCACCGGAATGCTCGTGATCCCGTGCTCGGGCCCTTCGACGAGAAAGATCACCGTGCCGAGAATCACGACGAGCACGAACATCCCGCCGATGAACACGAAGATCTTGCGACGCGCGCGCGCGAGTGCGCGGATCAGCATCTGCCCTTCCTCGAGATAGATCGACAGCCCGAGAATGCGGAACACGCGCAGCAAGCGCAGCAGCCGCACGTCGATCAGCGCATGCAGGCCGGGGAAGAAGAACGCGAGATAGGTCGGCAGTACCGACACGAGATCGACGATGCCGAAGAAACTGCGCGCATACGCGGCGGGCCGCTTCGCGGTGAACAGACGCAGCAGGTATTCGGCCGAAAACAGCAGCGTGAACGCCCATTCGGCCGCGTAGAGCGTGCGGCCGTATTGCGCGTGCAGTTCCTGCACGCTGTCGGCCATCACGACGAGCACGCTCGCGACGATCAGCGTGAGTACCGCGACGTCGAGCTTGCGGATGAACGACGGACGATGCACGCATTGCCGGACGGCATCGCGTACCGTGTCGAAGGCGGTCGGATTCAGCGAATTCATGGGCCCGAGTGTACGGACGACGCGCCGCAGGGCCTATCGGACGTGTCTGATTCCGGTGCCGCCCAACCGGCCGCCCCGCGGGCGTTACTGCCCGAAGCGTTGCGCGATGGCATCCTTCAGCCGCGCGGCGGTCAGCTCGCCCATGTGCGACTCGACGAGTTCGCCTCGCGCGTTGAAGAACAAGATGGTCGGCAGCCCGCGCGAGCCGTACGCATGCATCGCACGCAGCGACGGATCGAGCAGCACGTGATCGAAGCGCAGGCCCTTTTGTTCGAGGAATGCGCGCACGACCTGCGCATTTTCGCCCTGGTTGAGCATCAGCACCGTGATGCCGGGATGGTCGCGCTGCGCCTGTTCGAGAATCGGCATTTCGCGCTGGCACGGCGGGCACCACGTCGCCCACAGGTTCACGACCACCGGCTTGCCGACGAAGCTTGCCGGCAACACGGGCGCGGCATCGAGCGCCCGGAGTTGCAGCGCGGCCAGCGGCGCGGCGCTCTGCTGCAACGTCGCCAGCGTGCCTTGCGCGATCCCCCACGCACCGAGGCCCGCGACGATGCCGGCCAACACCGGTCGACGCAGCGCGGGCAGGCGGCGCAAGCGCCAGCCCGCGAACACCAGGGCGGTCGCAACACCGATACGCCAGTCGAAACCGCCGTCGCCGAGCGCGACGATCGAGCGCGGCGATGCCGCATAGTCCGGCCACCACTGCGCGACGTAGCCGGCGCGCGCGGCGATCAGCCCGAGCAGCAGCACGTCCAGGATCAGGCTCGAGGCGGTCTTGTGATGTCCGTCAGGCGGGCGGCGCTGGATGAAACGCGCGACGAGCCACGCCAGCAGCGCGGCGACGGCGACCGCGACGACGCGAATCGAGAAGGGACCGATGCTCAGCATGAAAGGGATGAGTGGAGGTGAACGAGCGGGGAAGGAGAAGGGATTGTCCGCCGCGGCGAAGAAACCGTCGACGGTCATGCGGCGTTTCGACCGGTTGCCGCGCAACGCGGTTCCCTTCGAGAACGTAACGGCGTGTTGCGGATTCGGTGAACGCGCGTGGAGCAGGACCGTGACCGACATTCGGAAGGGCTGCGAATCAGACTGGTCTGATGGTCAGCGGAATACCGCTCGTCAACAATACGCATACCGGCGAGATGTGGTGTCCTCCGGTATCCCGAACAGGGATCTCTCCTTGACGGCCGCTCCTTTTGCGAGCGGCCGCTTTTTCAGCGCGGTGCATGCGGGCGTGAATGCCTTGTGGCGGTCGGTGGGCGCGGCCGCAATCCGGTTCATATCGGCTGGTTCAACGGAATAGGAACGCTGCCACATGCGAGCACAGGGCATTCACTCGCGCATTGCTTGACGCCCGGCTTGCGCTCGGCGCGGCCGTTCGTCGCCGGCGGCACGGGGATGCCGCCGTGGCTCGACGCGCCGCGCATCCGCGGCCCGTCGAGCGTCGAGTCTTACAGCTTCTTCGAAGCAGCCGGTGCCGCGTCAGCCTGCTGCGCGCCGGCCGCCGGTTCGAGCGTGGTCAGCGTCTTCTCGGTGAACTTCTCGTACAGCCAGTTCATGCGCGTATCGTCCATCCCGCCGGCGATGCCGCCGAGTGCATACGATGCCGACACCTTGAAACGGTCGATCGGGTGGTTGTCGGCGTCGAGCAGCGTCACGGTGCCGTCGACGTGATCGTTGCCGGCCATGAAACCGAACATGACGGCGGAGAAGCTCGAGCGCACGCGAATACTGTTGACTTCGACGTTCAGATGCATGGCATCGGTCGAATCCGCCTTTGCCAGCAGCTTGCGTGCATCCAGCGCGCTTTCGATTTTTTCCTGCAGTTTCTTCGCGTCGAACTTCAGGTTGTCTTTCAACGCTTCCTGCGCGGCATTGTCGAGCGTGACCTTCACGATCACGGGTTTCGTGCCGAATTTCGTCGTCGATGCGGTCACGGCGGCCCCGTCCGGATCGCTGGCGTCGCGTGTCACGCTGCTGGCGCAGCCCGACAGGAAGCCGATCGTCACGAATGCCAGCGCGGCGTGGCGGAAAAGAGATTTCATGATTTGGTCTTTTGATTTGGGTTATTTGAATTGGCTCTGTGGCCGGGCGGGAATTTAACACGGGGCGACCGGATTCAATTCGACGAATAGATCGAAAATCGAATCGGTGTTTATTCGTCGCGGTGTGAGTACGCCAATGAATGGCCGGGACAATGCACGGTGAGTGGTGAACGGCGATGGGGATTCGCCATTGCGTTTGCGAGGTCGTCTATTGACGAGCGATTACTGGCCGTTGCGGGATGCCGATTCGCCTAGCCGATACGCGGTGAAGAACTCGTACCACGGCGACCCTTCCGTAACCGGTACGCCGAGTGCCGACGTCCGCCGTTTCAGCGCGCCGAATACGTCGTTGATGAGTGCGATCCGCGCCGGGTCGCCAAACGGTACCGGTTGCGCCCGCCCCGCGGCGAACGTCCCGTACGCGATTGCCAGCAGGCGTGCCGGGTCATCGGTGCCCGCGATGGCTGCGTCGATCCTTTCGACGAGACGCGGCCGGTCTTCGGCGCGCGACCCGGACAGGCACAGGAACACGAGCGCCGACAGTTCATGCAGGTCCTTGACCTGCAGCAACGCCGGCAGCCGCGCGACGATCCGCTCGACCGGTTCGTCGCGCAGCGCATCGCCGAAGTCGAGCACGGCGGTCATCGGATTGCGGTCCGCATTCAGCCGATCGAGCGCAGGCACGCTGGCGGGCGCGGCTGCCGGTGCAGATCGCAGCGCGTCGGCCACCTGCTGCGTCCATGCCGGAAAGATCATCCTGACGTTGCCGAATTGCTCACCGCCTTCCGCCGCCGGATTCCACCGGTACACGATCGTGCCGCCGTGAATGAACGGCGAATACAGGTGCTCGGGCGTTTGCGGCAGCGGCCGCCGGTTGATCGGCAGCCACGCGAGCGTCAGCCAGTCGTAATGGCCCGTCGCCGGCACGGCGGGGCTCGAACTCGCGACGACCTGCCACGTGCCGCGATTCGCGTAGCGGCGGCGCGCGTCGGGCACCGGGACGGTGCGGCCTTTCGCGGTGTCGAAAACCGTCGTGCCGGTGACGTTCTGCCCGCTGTCCTTTGCCGGCGTGATGGTCGAGATGACCCACGACGCGCCGTCCGCCGCACGGTAGTCGGACGGCTTCAGCGTCGCGACGTCGTGCACCATGCGCGTTTCCGCCGCGACGGCGCTCGGCGGGAGATCGGCGGGGGCGGCCAGGATGCTCGGCATGGATTTTCCTCGGAATCGGGTGCGCATCGTCGAACGGGGCGATGCGCGGCGGCACGGGTTGTTTCCCGTAACTGTAGGACGTCGCGGCCGGAAACGGAAACCGGCCGGATGGCCAATCCGCCCGCGCCGTTCGCCGCTTCGGCTTACCATGCGCATCCTGGGCAACGACGAATACCGGGCGGAAGCGGACATGACGAACACGAAAGCCATCACCGAACACTGGACGCAGGTGGCCGACCAATGGATCGGCTGGGCCGGCAAGCCGGGCCACGACGCATTCTGGAAATACCGCGCCGGGCTCGCGGCCTACATCGGCCGCGGCACCGGCACCGCCCTGGAGATCGGCTGCGGCGAGGGCCGCGTGAGCCGCGAGCTGAAGGCGCTCGGCTACGACGTGACCGCGAGCGACGCGGTGCCCGCGATGCTCGACGCCGCGCGTCATGCCGATTCCGCGC
Organism: Burkholderia seminalis; assembly: GCF_001718535.1. Taxonomy (NCBI): domain Bacteria; kingdom Pseudomonadati; phylum Pseudomonadota; class Betaproteobacteria; order Burkholderiales; family Burkholderiaceae; genus Burkholderia; species Burkholderia seminalis. Next base: position 225,967 of record NZ_CP013400.1, read on the forward strand.
ATCGCTATCAACTGGCCGACGCGGCGGCGCTGCCGTTCGACGATGCCAGCTTCGATCTCGTGATGGCGTACAACGTGCTGATGGACCTCGACGACATGCAGCGCGCGTTGCACGAGGCGCGCCGCGTGCTGAAGCCGGACGGGCTGCTGTTCATCTCGCTCGTGCATCCGTTCCGCGATCGCGGCGGCTTCGCCGGGCCGCAGCCCGACGCGCCGTTCGTGCTGAAGGGCAGCTATTTCGGGCGCGCGCATTTCGACGGTGTGGAAACGCGCGACGGGTTGTCGATGCACTTCGCGGGCTGGTCGCTGCCGCTGCAGGCGTACATGGAAGCGCTGGAAGCGGCGGGGCTCGCGATCGTGTCGCTACGCGAGCCGCCGCCCGATCACGCCGATACGGATCAACTGAAGCAATGGGCGCGCGTGCCGCTGTTTTTGTGGATCAAGGCGCGGCCGGTGGGGTGAGCGCGGGCGGTCAAGGTCGGGCGACGACGATGGGTTCGCCTGTCCGGATGAGAACATGAATTGACGCGTTGAACGGGTAGCCGTGGGGATGCAGAAACCGATGGAATGACGGATCTCGTATCCCCTGGGCTACTGTGGCTTGTCGACGTGAGACGGCCAGCATTCCGACACCCGTTTTCATCCCTTTCAGCGCGACAACTCCTTCCGGTAGAGCACGGCCCCCGGCTTTTCCGCGACGGTGTCGTACAGCCGCATCGCCGTGTGATTCGTCTCGTGCGTCTGCCAGTACACGCGTTCGGCGCGATGCGCACGCGCGGTGTCGTACACGGCCTCGATCAGCGCGCGGCCGACGCCCTGGCCGCGCTCGCTGTCGAGCGTGAACAGGTCCTGCAGGTAGCAGGTCGGTCCGGCCAGCGTCGTGCTGCGGTGATACAGGAAATGCACGAGCCCGACGAGCCGGCCTGCGCGCTCGGCGACGAGCGCATGCACCGGTTCGTAGGCGTCGAAGAAGCGCGACCACGTGAGCTGCGTGATGCGCATCGGCAGGGCCGTGTCGTCGAAACGGCCGTAGAAGCGGTTATAGCCGTCCCACAGCGGCAGCCACTGGTCGTAGTCGTCTTCCGTGACCGCGCGTACGGTCAGTCCGGTGTCGTTGGCATTCATGTTGGCGGGCCTTTCGATGAGAACGGCGCGCGGCCGATCCGGCCGACGCGTCGCAGGTCTCTACGATAGGAAGTTCACGGCACCATGGGTAGGCCCAGGCCGGCGGCATTTCATGGTGCCACGGCCAACCCGCAAGCAGCGGCGCAACAGGATCATGACGACCCGGCAACACGTTCGGGATGCGCGGACGGGTACGGCGCGGAGGCTTACCCGCGCAGCGGCGGGTTCAACCGCGCGAACGCCGCCTGCCGGCGATACGGGAAGTACGGATAAGGCGCTTCGACAGCACTCGCCGCATCGAGCTTCGCGACCTGCGCATCGGTCAGCGCCCAGCCGATCGCGCCGAGGTTCTGCCGCAACTGTTCCTCGTTGCGCGCGCCGACGATCACCGACGACACGGTCGGCCGCTGCAGCAGCCAGTTCAGCGCGATCTGCGGCACCGTCTTGCCGGTTTCCTCCGCGATCGCGTCGAGTGCATCGACCACGTCGTACAGGCGTGCGTCGTCGACCGGCGGCCCGTAGCTGGCCGTTTCATGCAGGCGGCTGCCTTCGGGCAGGGGCGCGTTGCGGCGGATCCTGCCGGTGAGCCGGCCCCAGCCGAGCGGGCTCCACACGAGTGCGCCGAGGCCCTGGTCGGCGCCGAGCGGCATCAGGTCCCATTCGTAGTCGCGGCCGACGAGCGAGTAGTAGACCTGGTTGGCGACATAGCGCGACCAGCCGTGCCGATCGGCCGCTGCGAGCGATTTCATGATCTGCCAGCCGGCGAAGTTCGAGACGCCGATGTAGCGCAGCTTGCCCGCGCGCACGAGATCGTCGAGCGTCGACATCACTTCCTCGACCGGCGTGCCCGCATCGAATGCGTGCAGCTGCAGCAGGTCGATGTAGTCGGTGTCGAGGCGGCGCAGTGCGTCGTCGACGGCGCGCACGAGCCGCGCGCGCGACGTGCCTGCATCGTTCGGACCGTCGCCGGTCGGCAAGCCCGTTTTCGTCGAGATCAGCACCTGGTCGCGACGCCCCTTGATCGCCGCGCCGAGCACGCGCTCGGACGCGCCGTCCGAATACACGTCGGCCGTGTCGAACAGGTTGACGCCGGCTTCGAGGCAAATGTCGACGAGGCGGCGCGCTTCATCGACGCCCGTGTTGCCCCATGCGCCGAACAGCGGGCCGGTGCCGCCGAAGGTGCCTGCGCCGAAGCTCAGGGCGGGAACCTTGAGGCCGGAACGGCCGAGCGTACGGTATTCCATCTGCGTTTTCCTTTGGTCGGGTGAGCGAGCGGGGCCGCATGTCGATCGTCGGCCACTCAATGTACCGTTTGCGACTTTTCCTGATAATCCTGAAGATAGCGAAAATATCCTTCGGAAGAGGCGAACAATGCTGCTCGACAATCTCGCGCTGTTCCTGCGCATCGTGGAGAAGGGCGGGCTGGCCGCAGCGGGTCGCGAGGTCGGCCTGTCGCCGGCCACGGTGTCCGAGCGGCTGACGGCGCTCGAGCGCCACTACGGCGCGGCGTTGCTCACGCGCACGACGCGCGCGATCAGCCTGACCGACGAGGGCCGCACGCTCGTCGACGGCGCGCGGCGCCTGCTGGCCGAGGCCGACGAACTCGAAAGCCGCGTGCGGCTCGGCGTGCAGACGTTGTCGGGGCCCGTGCGGCTGAGTGCGCCGGCCGATCTCGGGCGCGAGCGCGTGGTGCCGGTCGTCGATGCGTTTCTGGCCGAGCATCCAGGCGTGACGGTCGACCTGCATCTCGGCGACGGCTACGTCGATCTCGTCGGCCAGGGGCTCGATTTCGCGATCCGCCGCGGCACGCTTGCGGACAGTTCGCTGCGCAGCCGTTTGCTCGGCCGCGCGCGGCGCGTGGTGTGCGCGTCGCCTGCGTATCTCGCCGCGCACGGCACGCCGGTGCATCCGGACGAGCTCGCCGCTCACGACTGCATCGTGATGCGCTTCGGGCCGGACCTGTATGCCGAATGGCCGTTCAGCATCGATGGCGAACCGAAGCGCGTGATGGTGCGTGGCCGCCGCGTGGCCAACGACGGCGCGCTCGTGCGCGCGTGGTGCATCGCGGGGCATGGCGTTGCGCTGAAGTCGCTGGTCGACGTCGAACAGGATCTGGCGTCCGGCGCACTGGTCGAGGTGCTCGGTGCGTTCTCGCCGGGCGACGTCGATCTGCAGATCGTCTATCCGGGCAGCGCCGCGCAGCCGAGGCGCGTGCGTGCGTTGATCGACAGGCTGGCGCAGGCGCTGGCGACGACGTGACACGCGAGCGACGCGGTGCCCGCGATGCTCGACGCCGCGCGTCGCGCCGATTCCGCGCATCGCTATCAACTGGCCGACGCGGCGGCGCTGCCGTTCGACGATGCCGGCTTCGATCTCGTGATGGCGTACAACGTGCTGATGGACCTCGACGACATGCAGCGCGCGTTGCACGAGGCGCGCCGCGTGCTGAGGCCGGACGGGCTGCTGTTCATCTCGCTCGTGCATCCGTTCCGCGATCGCGGCGGCTTCGCCGGGCCGCAGCCCGATCACGCCGATACGGATCAACTGAGGCAATGGGCGCGTATGCCGCTGTTTCCGTGGATCAAGGCGCGGCCGGTCGGGGTGAACGTCCGACGTGGCGCACCCGGCGCAACGGCCTTCCCGTCATCCGGCCAGGCTGTTTTCGGGCGGCGGACCGGCCGGTCCGCGGATCGGTGGCGTCGTACTCAGCTTCTCCGACAGCATCCGCTCGTACACGCCGAAGTGCAGGTCGACCTCCTTCTGCGTGACGGGGGTGACCGTGATGTTGATCTGCTCGGGCAGCAGGCCCAGCACGACCGCCACCGCCGCTTCAAGTTGCGGTGCACAAACCTGGTCCTCCGCCATCGTCGTGCCGACCAGCACGTCGTAGGTCCGCTCCTGCCGGCAGACGACTTCGACGAGCCGCGCCCGCGCGCTCATGTTGTGGTCGATCGCGAGCCGGACGACCTCGGTCACGGTGCGCATCGTTTCGGTCGGAAAGCCTTTCGTCGAGCGCAGCCGGACGCGATGCCTGCCCAGCGTGAGCCAGTCCGTGTCGAATTCCATGACGTTCTCCGCATGCAGTTCCGGGTCGCTGCGATGATAGGTTCCAGCACCGGAATTTCAAGTGCGAAAATCCGCCGGCCCGGCTTGAAATTTTCCGCGGAGTGCCTATCTTGATTTTCGCTTAGGCAGACGCGCGAGTGACCTCATCCCGCGCGCTGCGTGTTTCGATTTGTTTGCCGGCAGTCCGGCAGGCGAACTGGAGCGCGTAGGCCCGTTCGCCTCCCGGCTGCATTCGAGGAGGATACGATCATGAGCGATCTTTACTTCGGAACCGACTTCTTCAGCGGGTTGGACCGCCTGCAGCAGATGGCGCAACGCTTCGGCGGCTTCCCGTCCAGCATCCGCGCCGGCCGGTCCGGCACGTTTCCGCAGATCAACATCGGCGCGACCGACGAGTCGATCGAGATCGTCGCGTTCGCGCCGGGAATCGATGCCAACGAACTCGATGTGTCGATCGACAAGGGACTGCTGATCATCAGCGGCGAGCGGCGGTCGACCCAACCCGACACGGGAAGCGAGACGCGCACCTATGCGCAGGAGCGCTTTGCCGGCACCTTTCGGCGCGTCATCGAGTTGCCCGACACGGCCGATCCCGACAAGGTCCAGGCGCGCTACGACAACGGCTGCCTGTCGATCAGCGTCGGCAAGCGCGAGTCGTCGAGGCCGCGCGCCATCTCTGTCCAGTAACGCAAGGAGGCGATCATGAACGACACGACCCAACTGGCTGAACGCGATCCGTCCGCCGTCACGCGTCGCGCCACGGAACAGCCCACGCGACGGATCACCCTCACGCCGGCCGTCGATATATACGAGGACAGTCAGGGCATCACCCTGTGGGCGGATCTGCCCGGCGTGACGAAGGACAAGCTGGACATCAAGGTTCACGACGGCAGCCTCTCGATCGAGGCCGAGGCGGCGGTGCCGACGCCCGCCCAACTGCGCCTGCAGCATGCGGAGGTCCGGGAGCCGCACTTCGCCCGGACGTTCACGCTGTCGCCGGACTTCGACACGTCGAAGATCGAGGCGAGCCTCCGGGACGGCGTGTTGAAACTGACCCTCCCACGTCGCGACGAGGCGCGCCCGCGGCGCATCGAAGTCAAGACCGGTTGACCTTCGGCAACGGTAAATCGGGAGCCTGGGCGGCCGCGACCGTGCGGCCGCCCGTCGCGAACCGGACGCAGGGGGCACCGGCGTCCGCTGTCACGCGGCAATCCCGGGAAAGGACAGTATCGGAGGACGCCATGAATACCGATCCGAAAAAATGGAACCCGTTCAAGTTCCTGCGCGGCGCGGCCCGCAAGTCCGACGGGGACGGCCCGGAAAACCCGCAAACGAGCGAACCGTGGCAGGCCTCGTGGCCCGACATTCCGCGACTGCTCTCGCGGGAGCCGTGGCGTGTCGTGGAGACGTTCCTTCATGACCCGTTCGCCGGCCGTGGCGCGCTCGAACGATGGTTCGGCGACTTCAGTTCGTCGCGCTTCCAGCCGCGCATCGACGTCGTCGATGAAGGGCCGGTGCTTCGCGTGACCGCCGAACTGCCCGGAATGGCGCGCGAGGATCTGAAGGTGAGCGTCGAGGACGGCGCGATCGTGCTGCGCGGAGAGAAAAAGCAGGACGTGCGCAGCGAGGAAAACGGCTGTTACCGGCTGGAGCGTGCCCATGGAAGCTTCGTGCGCACGATCCCGATGCCTGAAAACGCCGACCCCGACCGTACCTTGGCGAAGTTCGACAACGGTGTGCTGACGCTGACCGTGCCGAAATCCGAGCCGGCGCGGACCCTGAGTCGCACGATCGAGATCCACTAGGCCAGACCGGCAACGTGCCGGGGCGGCGGCCGGATACCGGGCGCGCCGGGCGGTTGGCGCAGGCCGCGGCGCGGCCGGTTTTTTGTCCGCCGGTCAGGAGTGACGCACGGGCGTGAAGCCGGCGACGCTCGACGCATGTCTCACGGCATCGTCCTTCGGCCCCGGTGCGATCTCGCACCAGAATTCCTGATGACGGGCACCGAGCCGACGGGCCGCCTCGTAGCGGTGAAAGTGACTGGCGAGCCAGAACCGGCAGCCGTCGAAGAACACTTTCATCGCCGGCCGTGCCGCGCGCATGGCGCCCAGCCGGATCGCGGTTTTCGCTTCTTCCAGCGCTTCGACGTCGCTTGACGCGTTGCCGAGAAGCGCGTCATCGACTGCCAGTTGCAAGAACGTCAGGTAGTCCCGCCCGAGCACGCCGGCAGGCAGCCCCATCGACGAGCGGACGGACGAACGAGGTTCGCTGGGCATGGTGATGTCCGATTCAGCGGGATGGCAGGACGATCGAGGCGCGCGCCTGTGACGCCGCAGCCTCGGCTCCGGCCCGATGGGCCGGTCGAGTTCATTCGCCGGCCATGAGATGCCGGATGACCAGCGCCGGGTCGGCGATATCCAGAATCAGGCGGCGAAGGATGCGCCTGCGCATGTGCTCTTCGTCGAGGCTCCAGGGCTCGCCCTGTTTGCCGAGATAGCGCGCGAGCGCGTCCCGGTTGTCCGTGCCCGCGGGCAGGTTCAGCCGGGCGGCCAGCAGTCCGGCCACGACGTCGTCGAGTTCGATGTCGAGCCGTTTCGAGTCGATGCAGAGTTCGAGTTTCATGTCGGTCGCCGGAAAAAAAGCGGCGCCGCGTGAATGGCAGCGTGCGGCGCCGAACGAATGGCGCCGGCCGCGACTGTTGGCCGGCGCGTGCACGACCCGCTGCCGGGTCAGTACTCGAGTTCCGGTGCGGCGGCCTGCACCGGCTTTTCGTCCTTCGGGGCGTCGGCGACCGTTGCGTCCGTCGTCAGGATCAGCCCCGCGATCGACGCGGCGTTCTGCAGCGCCGTACGCGTGACCTTGGTCGGGTCGACCACGCCTGCCTCGACGAGATCGCCGTACTCGCCGGTCGCCGCGTTGTAGCCGAAGTTGCCCTTGCCCTCGAGCACCTTCGCGATCACGACCGACGGCTCGTCGCCCGCATTCGACACGATCACGCGCAGCGGTGCCTCGAGCGCGCGCAGCACGATCCGGATGCCGGCATCCTGATCGGCGTTCGCGCCCTTGAGGTCCGACAGCGCCGCGCGTGCGCGCAGCAGCGCGACCCCGCCGCCAGGCACGATCCCTTCTTCGACCGCCGCGCGCGTCGCATGCAGCGCATCGTCGACACGGTCCTTCTTTTCCTTCATTTCGACTTCGGTGACCGCGCCGACCTTGATCACGGCGACGCCACCCGCGAGCTTCGCCACGCGCTCCTGCAGCTTCTCGCGATCGTAGTCGCTCGTCGCTTCGTCGATCTGCACGCGGATCGACTTCACGCGCGCATCGATGCGCGCCGCGTCGCCCGCGCCGTCGATGATGATCGTGTCGTCCTTGCGCACCTCGACGCGCTTCGCGCGGCCGAGATCGTCGAGCGTGGCCTTGTCGAGCTGCTTGCCGGTTTCGTCGGAGATGACCGTCGCGCCGGTCAGGATCGCGATGTCCTCGAGCATGGCCTTGCGCCGGTCGCCGAAGCCCGGCGCCTTGACGGCGGCGACCTTCAGGATGCCGCGCATCGCATTCACGACGAGCGTCGCGAGCGCTTCGGCCTCGACATCTTCCGCGACGATCAGCAGCGGCTTGCCGGCCTTCGATGCGGCCTCGAGAATCGGCAGCAGATCGCGAATGCTCGAGATTTTCTTGTCGTGCAGCAGGATCAGCGCGTCGTCGAGATAGGCGGCCTGCTTGTCCGGATCGTTGATGAAGTACGGGCTGACATAGCCGCGATCGAACTGCATGCCTTCAACCACGTCGAGCTCGTTGTCGAGCGACTTGCCGTCCTCGACCGTGATCACGCCTTCCTTGCCGACCTTCTCCATCGCGTCGGCGATGATCTTGCCGATCGCCTCGTCCGCGTTCGCGGAAATGGCGCCGACCTGCGCGATTTCCTTGTGGGTCGAGATCGGCCTCGACAGCGTGCGCAGCTCGTCGAGCACCGCGCCGACGGCCTTGTCGATGCCGCGCTTCAGGTCCATCGGATTCAGGCCGGCCGCGACATGCTTCATGCCTTCCTGCACGATGGCCTGCGCGAGCACGGTGGCGGTCGTCGTGCCGTCGCCGGCCACGTCGGCGGTTTTCGACGCGACCTGCTTGACGATCTGCGCGCCCATGTTCTCGAAGCGCTCCTTCAGCTCGATTTCCTTCGCGACCGACACGCCGTCCTTGGTGATCACGGGCGCGCCGAAGCTGCGCTCGATCACCACGTTGCGGCCCTTCGGACCGAGCGTCACCTTCACCGCATCGGCCAGCACGTTCACGCCCTTGACGATGCGGTTACGCGCGCCGTCGCTGAATTTCACGTCTTTTGCAGCCATTTTGATTGCTCCGGAAAAAGTCGTTGATCGGAATGCCGCGCACACCGGGCCAACACCGGTGCGGCGCGGTCGAAGCGGGTGTCAGGCCGCTTGTCGGGCGGCTTGCGAGCCGGGTTCGAGTACGCCCATGACGTCCTCTTCGCGCATGACCAGCAGTTCCTCGCCGTCCACCTTGACGGTCTGGCCCGCGTATTTGCCGAAGAGCACCTGGTCGCCGACTTTCAACTGGAGCGCGCGCAGCGTGCCGTCCTGCAGCAGCCGGCCGTTGCCGACTGCGACGATTTCGCCTTGTTCCGGTTTTTCCGCCGCCGAATCGGGTATCACGATGCCCGAAGCCGTCGTCCGCTGCGTTTCGATTCGCTTGACGATAACCCGGTCGTAGAGGGGACGAATCTGCATTTCCATCTCCTGAGCGATTAAAGGATCACCAATAAGGGAATCCGGCTGCGGGTAGCGGGGCGCGTGGAACGCCGCCATGCAGCCGAGCCAATGTCTGGCGGATTGCGAAATAGAGGCGCCCGTCGCGCGCTTCAAGAGGGGGTGAAAACGGCTATTTGTAACAAATTGTTTCGTGGCGATGGCAGGAGGTGAGGGACCGTGCCGAGGGCATATGAGGCGCGATCGCGTCGCATGGCGGTGCCCCTGAACGGCGAACGACATCGCCCGCCGACATCGCCGTTCGCCCCCTTGCCCACGTTTCGTCATTTAGCTAATATTCAAAACGTCAAACGAAACCGCATCTCATGGACGACGTCACCCGCATCAGCGCCCTGGCCAACGAAAGCCGTCTGGCCGTGCTGCGCTGGCTCAAGCAGCCGCGCGAGCATTTCCCGCCGCAGCCGCACGGCGATATCGACGCGCTCGGCGTGTGCTGCACGTACATCACCGAGAAGCTCGGCATCGCGCCGGCCACGACCACGCGCCACATGCGCATCCTCGCGGATGCCGGGCTCGTGCGGGCCACGCGTGTCGGCAAGTTCACGTACTACAAGCGGATCGACGGCGCGCTCCAGCAGCTCGGCCACGATCTCTCGCAACTCTGACGCACCGCTGATTCCCACCGAGGCAACCGACATGGACGAACTCGCACTGCTGGCCGACGCCGACCGGCGCGCGCACGCGTATCTGGCTGCAACCGCCGACCGGCGCGCGTTTCCCGACGCGGCCGCGCTGGCCGGTCTCGCCGCTTTCGACGAACCGCTGCCCGATACGGGCCGCCCGGCCGACGACGTGCTGCGCCTGCTCGACGAGCGCGGCACGCCCGCGACGGTCGCATCGAACGGCCCGAACTACTTCGGCTTCGTGATCGGCGCGACGCTGCCGGCTGCCGCCGCGGCCGAACGATTGATGCTTGCGTGGGACCAGTGCGCGTCGTCGTATGCGAATTCGCCGGTGGCCGCGACGCTCGAACGGCAGGCCGCGCGCTGGGTCGTCGACGTGCTCGCGTTGCCCGAAGGCAGCGCGGTCGGCTTCGGCACGAGCGCAACGGCCTGCACGCTCGTCGCGCTGGTGGCCGCGCGGCGCGCATTGCTCGCGCGCAAGGGCTGGGACATCGACGAGGACGGCCTGATCGGCGCGCCGGAAGTGAAGGTCGTGATCTCCGCGCTCGCGCACATCACGGTGAAAAAGGCGCTGCGCGTGCTCGGTTTCGGGATGAAGCGCATCGTCGTCGCGCCCGTCGATGCGCACGGCCGCATCGACCCCGCGCAGTTGCCGCCGCTCGACGACATGACGATCCTCTGCGTGCAGGCCGGCGAAGTGAACACCGGCGAATTCGATCCGTTCGCGGCGCTGATTCCGCCCGCGAAGGCGGCCGGCGCCTGGGTACACGTGGACGGCGCGTTCGGCCTGTGGGCGCGCGCGTCGGCGAAGCGCGCGCTGACCGACGGCATCGACGGCGCGGACAGCTGGACGACCGACGGCCACAAGTGGCTCAACACGCCGTACGACGGCGCGATGGTGATCTGCCGCGACCCGGCCGCGCTTGCCACCGCGATGAACAGCGACGCCGTCTACCTGAGCGGCGCGCGCGATGCGCAGAAGAACCTGAACCTCGAATTCTCGCGGCGTGCGCGCGGCATCCCCGTCTGGGCCGCGCTGCGTGCGCTCGGCCGCGCCGGCGTGGCCACGATGGTCGAACGGCATTGCGCGCAGGCGGCGCGGGTCGCGGACGGGCTGCGGGCGGCCGGCTACGACGTGTTGAACCGCGTCGTGCTGAACCAGGTGCTCGTGCGCGCCGGCACCGACGCGGAAACCGCGGCGGTCCTCGACGCCGCGCAGGCCTCGGGCTACGTATGGTTCGGCGCGACCGTGTGGCAGGGGCGGCCGGCGTTCCGGATCAGCGTGTCGTCGTGGCGCACGGAAGATGCGCACATCGACCGGCTCGTCGCATTGCTGACGGAGCTGCGCGGCGTGCACGTGCGCTGAGCGTCACGCGTCGGCCGTGGCCGTGATGGTTGCGGATGCAACTTTCAGGCATTCGATGAGGTGTAGCGCGGCCGGTGTCAGCCATGCATGCCGCCGCATCACGATCGCAACCGTCAACGCGGGCATCGGCTCGGCGAGATCCAGCGTGACGATTCCGCGCGACTTGCGTTCGACGTCCGCGAGCGGCCGCGCGAACACGCCGAGCGCATCCGTCTGCGACACGAGCCCGAGCGTCGCGGCAAACGACGGGCAGTGAACCACCCGCTTCGGCACGTCGAGGCCGAACGGCGTGAAGATCGAGCGCACCAGATCGTCCCCGCCTTCGCCGTAGCGCGGCACGCACCAGTGTGCATCGACGAGCTCGCGCAGCGAGCGGGCGCGCGCGAGCCGATGCCGGTTTCTCGCGACGACCGCGAACGCGGTCCGGAACAACGGAATGCTCGCGAGCGCGTCGGGGTCCGGCATCGCGTTCGACAATTGATGCGTGACGATGAAATCGAGCGAACCGTCGCGCAGCCGCGCGAGATCCGTCGCGGTGAGCGCGTCGTCGACGTTCAGTGTCGCGCCGGGCAGGTCGCGCATGAACGCGGCGAACGCGCGCGGCAGGATCGTCAACGCGACGGTCGGACTGACCGCGATCGACACCGAGCCGGTCGTGCCCAGCCGCAACTGCTCGATCTCGTCGCGCGTGCGCTGGATCTCCTCGACGATCAGCCGCGCGCGAATCGCGAACGCGCTGCCGTAATCGGTCAGTTCGATCCCTTTCACGCTGCGCACGACGAGCGGCACGCCCAACTCCTGTTCGAGCTCGCGCACGATGCTGCTGATGGCCGGTTGCGTGACGCCGAGCGCGCGCGCCGCGCCGCGAATGGTGCGATGCTCGGCGACCGCGAGAAACGCATCGAGTTGCTTGAGCTTCATGACCGATCGATCCGGTTGCGGGGAAGGCGCAGGGTGTCGGGTGGAACCCCGGGTGACAAGGAAAAGTTATCGTCCACAACGAAATCTTGGATTTTTCTTATTGGGTCGAGTGTATATGCTCGGGGCTTTTCAGGAGCGGTCGCGATGATTCTCGTTAACCAGCAACGGCTGTGGGATTCGCTGATGGAGATGGCGACGATCGGCGCGACCGCGCACGGCGGGAGCTGCCGGCTCGCGCTGACCGACGACGACGCGCGGGGCCGGCGCCGCTTCATCGCATGGTGCGAGGCAGCCGGCTGCGAGGTCCGCATCGATCCGATCGGCAACGTGTTCGCGCGCCGGCCCGGCACGCAGCCCGACCTGCCGGCCGTGATGTGCGGCAGCCATCTCGACACGCAGCCGCTCGGCGGACGTTTCGACGGTGTCTACGGCGTGCTGGCGGGCCTCGAAGCGATCCGCGCGCTGAACGAGCACGGTATCGAAACGCGGCATCCGATCGACGTCGTCGCGTGGACCAACGAAGAGGGTTCGCGCTTCACGCCGGGCATGATGGGCTCGGCCGTTTATGCCGGCTCGCTGGATCTCGACTACGCGCTGGCCCGCCCGTGCATGCAGACGGGCGTGCTGCTGCGCGACGAACTCGAACGCACCGGCTTCGCCGGCCCCGCGCGCGAGCGGCAGATGCCCAACGCGTATTTCGAAGCGCATATCGAACAAGGGCCGGTGCTGGAGCAGGCCGGCTTGCCGATCGGCGTCGTGACGGGCGTGCAGGGCATCTACGAACTCGACGTCACGGTGAGCGGCTTCGAATCGCATGCAGGCACGACGCCGATGAGCGTGCGCCGCGACGCGATGGGCGCGGCGGCCGCGATGATCGCCGCGATCGTCGAGCACGGCCACGCATTCGACGCCGATGCGCGCGTGACGGTCGGCCATGTCGCGTGCCAGCCGAATTCGCCGAGCACGATACCGGGCAAGGTCCGCTTCAGCGTCGACGTGCGTCACCCGTCGCGGCCGGCGTTGCAGCAGCTCGTCGCCGACATCGAAGCGATCTGCTTGCGGCGCACCGCGCTGCGCGGTACGACGGTGGAAGTGCAGACCATCGCCGAATACGAGCCGGTGGTGTTCGATGCGGAATGCGTCGCACGCGTGCGGCGTGCGGCGGCCGCCGCCGGCTATCCGTACCTGGAGATGTGCAGCGGCGCGGGGCACGACGCGGTGAACCTGTCGTACGTCGCGCCGTCCGCGATGGTGTTCGTGCCGTGCAAGGCCGGCCTGAGCCACAACGAAGCGGAAGACGCCGATCCGGTGCACCTCTCGCAAGGGGCGTCCGTGCTGGCGAACCTGCTGGCCGATTGCGCGCGTTAGCCCAGTTTGGCCGCGTCGCAGGGGCGGCCTGACGCGCCTTGCAAGCGTGAAAATGTCGGACAATGACCGCTGCGCGCGCCGCGCCGGCGCCGCATTCAACTGACGCATTCACGCTTGCGAGATCCCCATGTCGACTCCCTTTCCCCGGGAACTGCTGAAGGCCGCCGATATCGAGAAGATGGAACCGACGCGCGCGGTGCATTCGCTGAATCCCAATGCCGTTCGTCTCAAGCGACAACTCAGCGACCTGACCGGCCTGACGCAATTCGGTGTTCACCTGCTCACGCTGATGCCCGGTCACGAATCGGCCGAATATCACCGCCACCTGTACGAAGAGGAGTTCGTCTACGTGCTGGCCGGCACGGGTTCGGTCACGATCGGCGAACGCGCCAGTGAAATCGGGCCGGGCGATTTCATCGGCTTCCCGCGCGGCGGCGAAGCGCATACGGTGCAGAACACCGGCGATGCGCCGCTGGAACTGCTCGTCGGCGGGCAGCGGCTCGAACACGACGTCTGCGAATACCCGCGAATTGGCAAGCGGCTTTATATCGCCGGGGAACTCGAGGATTACGTCGATCTGCCGAAGCAGTCGTCGTGACTGGTCACGTCATCAATACCGGATCCCGTATAAAAATCGAATCAATTGACTTTTGTTTAGATAAACAAAATAAAAATTCGTAAAAACACGGGGTAGAGAAATCACGTTTATTTGGGCACGCTTGTGCGCGTTGTCCGTTCCCGGGCGCCGGCATGTCGACATGCCGGTGCGTCCTTTTCGGGCACCCAGAATGCGGCAATAAATACATGCGTCCGGCAGTTTCGACCGATTGACCGCGTACGCGACAAGTCACGAAAAAGATTCCTGATCTAAAGCTCAGTAGTTCGAACCAACAGCTTGATTCAAGAACGAAACGGAGACAGGCAATGTCGAGGAACTGGGGGTGGCGAGCGGCGCTGCTGGCGCTGTGCGTTGTGCTGGCTTCGTGCGGCGGCGACGGCGATTCGCCGTCGGTCGCGGTGTCGAATCTGTCGGCCGCGGCGCATGGGCAACGCAATGAAAACGATGACAGCACCGGCAACGAAGCATCGAAGAAAAACGCCGACATGCGCGTCGTCCAGTACGTCGATCCGCTGATCGGCACCGACTACGCGACCGATCAGCCGGCCGACCCGGTCGGCTCGGGGCTCGGCGGCGGCACGTTCCCGGGGCCGACGGTCCCGTTCGGGATGATGCAGTGGAGCCCGATGACGCCCACCGCGCAATACGACAGCCGCAAGGGCGACGGCTCCGGCTTCTCCGGCGGCTACTGGTACGGCGACACGTCGATCAACGCATTCAGCATCCTGCACCTGAGCGGCACCGGCTGCTGGGCGAATGGCGGCTACCTGAACGTGATGCCGCAGCTCACACCGGGCGATGCCGGCACGCCGGCCAGCTTCAGCCACGCGGACGAAACCGCGCAGGCCGGCTACTACGGCGTAACGCTCGGCAACGGCATCAAGGCCGAACTGACGACGACGGTGCGCACCGGCTTCGCGCGCTTCACGTATCCGGTACTCGCGCGGGGCCAGCAGGCGACGATCGCGATCGATCCGACCGTGCTGAACAACCGTGCACAGGGCACGACGCGCGACACGATCCGCCAGGTCGGCGACCGCGCGCTGTCGGGCACGATCGCGGGCGGCGGATTCTGCTGGGCCGGGCATGCGGTGCCCGTCTACTACTACGCGGAGTTCAGCCAGCCGTTCGCGGCGAAGCCCGCGTTGTCGAACGACAGCCCCGTGACGTTGACGTTCCATGTCGACCGCAAGCAACCGGACGTGATGATGAAGCTCGGCATTTCGTTTGTCAGCGAAGCGAACGCGAAGGCGAACCTCGACGCGGAAAACCCCGGCAACGCGATGCACGGCCGGGCAGGCTGGAACTTCGACGAGGTGCGCCGCGCGGCGAGTGCCGCCTGGAACGCCCGCCTGAACGCGATCCAGGTCACCGGCGGCAGCGATGCCGACAAGACCAGGTTCTACACCGCGCTGTATCACGCGTCGCTGCATCCGAATGTATTCAACGACGTGAACGGCCAGTATCCGGACTTCCATGCATCGAACGGCGCGCCTGATGCGCCGACACGTCAGGTCGACCGGGGCCGCACGATGTACGCGAACTTCTCCGGCTGGGATATCGACCGCTCGTTCATCCAGTTGCAGGCGCTGCTCGATCCGGTGCGCACCAGCGACATCGTGCAGTCGCTCGTGCTCGACGCGAAGGCCTGCGGCGCCTTCCCGCGCTGGGCATACTTCAATACGGAAACGGCCGTGATGCCGGGCGACGCGGGATCGATCATCGCGGCGAACGCGTATGCATTCGGCGCGACGAATTTCGATACGCAGGCCGCGCTGTCGATCATGAAGCGCAGCACGGCGCCCGGCGCAGCGTGTGCCGGCACACCCGTGATGGGCAGCCGAGCGGACTACGACCGGCTCGGCTACGTGCCCGCGTCGGGCAGCGGCGACAACCAGACCGCGTCGAACACGCTCGAATACGCCGTGCGCGATTTCGCGGTGTCGCGCTTCGCGACGGCACTCGGCGATACGGCGACGGCCGGCACGCTGCTGAAGTCGAGCGGCAACTGGCGGAACCTGTTCGACAGGACGGCGATCCAGCCAAAGACGTCGGCCGGCGCGTGGGTCACCGACGGCTCCGGCTTCATGGAAGGCAACGCCGAGCAATACACGTGGTACGTGCCGCACGATCTCGCGGGCGTGGTCGCGCGGGCGGGCGGCGCCGCACCGGTCGTCGAGCGGCTCGACACGTTCTTCACGCACCTGAACGTCGGCACCGTGCAGCCGTATTTCTACGTCGGCAACGAAGTGACGATGGCCGTGCCGTGGGTCTATGCGTGGGCCGGCGCACCGTCGCATACGCAGCGCGTGCTGCACGCGTCGCTCGCGAACGCGTTCGGCACCGGCGCGGCGGGGTTGCCCGGCAACGACGATCTCGGCGCGCTCTCCGGCTGGTACGTGTGGGCCGCGCTCGGTCTCTATCCGGTCGTGCCTGGCGTGAGCGGCGTCGCGCTGTCGAGCCCGCAGTTCGAGAAGATCACGGTGCGCGTCGGGCAGCAGGACGGCAGCTACCGTCTGCTGCGCATCGCCGCGCCGGGGGCAGGCTCCAGCGACGGCGCGTCGTTCTACGTGAAGTCGCTGAAGCTGAACGGCGCACCTTACCCGACCGCATGGCTGCCGTTCGAACACATCGCGCAGGGCGGGACGCTGTCGTATTCGATGACGGCCGACGCGAACGCCGCGACGTGGGGCACCGATGCGTCCGCGATGCCGTCGTTCCCGCAGGCGGCCGGCGCGCAGTAAGGCTGGACGATCAACGAGCGGTCCTTGCCAACGGGATCGACGCAAAGAGAGAGAGGGAGGGACGAACGGATGAAGCTACGTCATGTGGTGGGTATCGGGTGCCTTGCCGTGTTGTCGGGGTGCGGGGGCGACCAGGGTTCGACAGATGCGAGCGTGTTGGCGCAGATGTCGAACCCGCAGGGCAACCAGAACGATCGAACCGACCAAGGCGATCAAAACGACCAGGGCGAGAACGGCGGCGCGGGCAAGCGGTCGGTGCTGCGCAGCGTCGATCCGATGATCGGCACCGCGAATCTCGACATCAACGCGGACTGGGCGAGCGGCGTGCGCGGCCACGGCCACGTGTATCCGGGCGCGACCGTGCCGTTCGGGATGGTGCAGCTCGGGCCGGACACGACGGGCGGCGCGCATACGCTGCCGTGGAACTGGGATCGCACGTCGGGCTACCAGTACGACGATCCGTTCATCACCGGCTTCACGCACACGCACCTGTCGGGCACGGGCATCGGCTCGGGCGGCGAAGTGCGGTTCCTGCCGACGCTCGCGCCGGTCGACAAGGCAACCCTGGCGAAGGTCGCCGTCGATCCGTCGATCACCTACAACGCGTCGTTCAGCCATGACGACGAAACCGCGAGCCCCGGCTACTACCGCGTGAAGATGGCGCCGGTCGGCAGCGGCAACACGCCGTGGAACGTGCAGGGCGCAACGATCCTCGCGGAGATGACGGCGACCACGCATGCGGGCGTACATCGCTATACGTATTTCCCGGGCGCGGCGACGCAGAAGCGCAGCATGATCGTGAGCATCGACAACCCGATCGGCGGGTCGACCGCGAGCGGCAGGATCCAGATCGTCGACGCGCGGACGATCGTCGGCTGGCAATTCACGAACAACTGGGCCAACCACAAGCCGACGTATTTCGTCGCGCGCTTCTCGAAGCCGTTCGATACGAAGAACGTCGCGTTCAGCACGGACGGCTTCAAGGCTTACCTGACGTTCGCCGACGGCAGCGACGGCGGCGCGGTCACGGTGAAGGTCGGCATCTCGCCGTCGAGCGTCGCGGATGCGCAGGCCAACCTCGCGGCGGAAGTCGGCACGCAGTCGTTCGACCAGGTGCGCGGTGCGGCCGAGCGCGTGTGGCACGCCGCGCTCGACCGCATCCGGATCAAGGGCGGCACGGCCGACCAGCGGACGATGTTCTACACGTCGCTGTACCGCACGATGCTCGCACCGACGGTCTACAACAACGCGGACGGCAGCTACGTCGGCATGGATTCGACCAACGATGGCACGACGTCGCCGCCGACCACGAGCAAGCATGCGAACCCGGGCTTCGACTATTCGTCGACGTTCTCGCTGTGGGATACCTTCCGCGCCGAATCGCCGTTGATGACGCTCGTGCAGCCCGAGCGCGTCGACGGCTGGGTGAAGTCGCTGCTCACGCAGTTCCGGCAGAACGGCAAGGGCGAGCTGCCGGTGTGGCCGCTGGCGCAAACGGAAACCTTCACGATGGCCGGCCACCCGTCGATTCCGATGATCGCGGATGCGTACCTGAAGCACCTGACGAGCGCGGGCATCGACGACATCTGGACCGCGCTGACGACCACGCAGGGCGCGAGCGCGCACGGCTTCGATCAGTATCGTCAAAGCGGCTATGTGTTCGCGGGCGACAACGCGTCGGTGTCGACGACGCAGGACTATGCGTTCGACGACTGGGCGACGGCCGCGGTCGGCAAGGCGGCCGGCAAGCGTGCGGCCGACTACCGGCCGTACCTGCAACGCAGCCGGAACTACCGGAACGTGTTCAACGCGGTGCCGAACAACGGCTGGACGTTCTCGCAGCCGAAGGATGCGCAAGGCAACTGGGTCGCCGGCTTCGATCCGACCGCCGCCGAGAAGACGGACTTCTCCGAATCGAATGCGTGGGTCGATACATGGAACGTCTTCCACGACTTCCCCGGCCTCGTCGCGCTGCTCGGCGGCAAGCGCCAGTTCATCGCGCAGCTCGATCGCACGTTCGATCCGGCCAACCCGCTGACCTTCCAGTACAACCAGGGCTTTCCGGACCTGACCGGCCGCAGCGGCCAGTTCTTCGCGGGCAACGAACCGGCGAACCACCTGCCGTACCTGTACGCCGTCGCGGGCATGCCGTCGAAGACCCAGGACCGCGTGCGCACGGTGATGGACGACATGTACTCGCTGACGCTGACGGCCGGCGATCGCGCGTTGCTGAGCGGCGACAGCCTGAAGGCCGCGCTGAACGATCCGCGGCGCGTGCGCGATGCGGCGATTCCCGGCAACGACGATTGCGGCCAGTTGTCCGCGTGGTACGTGCTGTCCGCGCTCGGCATCTATTCGCTGAATCCGGTCGGCGGCGTGTTCTACTTCGGCACGCCGCTGTTCGAGGAAGCGACGATCGATATCCCGGTCGCGTCGGCAAGCGCGGCGGGCGGTGCGTTGAGGTTCGGCGCGACGCGGCGCTTCAAGGTGACCGCGCATACGGCGAGCGGCGGCGCGCCGTCGTCGGTGAATCGCTACGTGCAGTCGGTCAGCCTGAACGGCACGCCGCTGCACCGGCCGTACATCACCTATGACGAGATGAAGGCCGGCGGCACGCTCGACTTCGTGATGGGCTCGATGCCGAACGATACGTGGGTCGGCCAGTGGAACGGCCAGGACCCGAACAGCGCGCTCGCGCCGTCGCTGGTGGTGGCCGGCAATCCGACCGGCGTGCAGTAGCCGCGTGCGGCGGCGCCATGGGGCGCTGCCGGTCGTGCCGCCCGCTCACCGGCTGGCGCGGCCGGCACGCGCGTGGGGGCGGATCGATTGCGCTTCGATTCTAAGCCCCGTCGCGCTTATGATGCGGGAACGCCACTGACAGGGTTCCCCGCCATGGATGCGCCGCTTCCGCCGATGTCTGCCCCGATTGCCGAGACGGCCCCCGAAACCGAAACCGCCGCCGCGCCGCGCGCGTCGCGCCTGCACCGGCCGGTCGCGCTCGTCACCGGCTCGACGTCGGGGATCGGCGCGGCCGTCGCGCGCCGCCTGGCGGCGGACGGCTACGCGGTGATCCTGCATTCGCGCAGCTCGGCCGACACCGGGCGTGCGATGGCGCGCGAACTCGGCGGGGCCTACGTGCAGGCCGATCTCGCGGACGATACCGAGCGCGTGCGATTGATCCGCGACGCGCTGGCCGTGCACGGCCGGCTCGACGTGCTCGTCAACAACGCGGGCGTCAGCCGCGTGATTCCGCATGACGACCTCGCGGCGGCCACGCCCGACGTGTGGCGCGAGATGCATGAGATCAACGTGATCGCGCCGTTCCGGCTCGTCGCCGAAGCGGAGGCCGCGCTGCGCGAAGCGGCGTCGCACGGGCGAGCCGGGTGCGTCGTGAACGTCAGCTCGCATGCGGGCGTGCGGCCGAAGGGCGCGTCGATTCCGTATGCGGCCGCGAAGGCCGCGCTCAATCACACCACACGGCTGCTCGCGCGGACGCTCGCGCCGGCGATCCGCGTCAATGCGGTCGCGCCGGGGCTCGTCGATACGCCGCTGACCGCCGACTGGACGGAAGCGCAGCAGCTGTGGCGCGAGCGCGCGCCGATGCGCCGCGCGGCGGCGCCGGACGACATCGCGCAGACGGTCGCGATGCTTGTCGCGTCCGATTACGTGACGGGCGAGATCGTGATGCTCGACGGCGGGTTGAACCTGACGTGACGCGGTGACGCGGTGACGCGGTGACGCGGTGACGCGGTGACGCGGTGACGCGGCGACGCGCGCGTGTCGCGCGCGACCGCCGGGGCCTTCGGGAGGCGCGGACGATCAGCCGAGGCTGGACCGCAGTCGCGCGAGCCCCTGATCGTGCGTGCGCTCGAACTTCAGCGGCGTGACGGCGACATACCCTTCGCCGAGCGCGACGGTTTCCGAATCCGCGTCGTCGTCGCGCGGCGCGCGCGCGAGCTTCAGCCAGTGATAGTCGATCTCGCGCGGATCGCGCCCCGACACGATCTCGACACCCTGCAGCGTGCCGGCGCCCTGGTTCGTCACCTTCAGGCCGCGCACGTCGTCGGCCGGCCGCGCCGGGAAATTCACGTTGAGGCACGCATCGCTGTCCCAGCCGGCGGCGACGAGCCGGCGAATGACGTCCGGCGCGTGCGTGAGCGCCGTGTTCCATGGCACCGCGTTGCGATCGACGAAGGCCTGGCTCAGCGCGATGGCCGGCACGCCGACGAGCATGCTCGTCATCGCCGCGCCGACCGTGCCGGAAAATACCGTTTCGGTGCCGAGGTTCGCGCCGCGATTCACGCCGGACAGCACGACGTCGGGCCGCGCATCCTTCATCAGGTGGCTGACCGCGATCGCGACGCAATCGCCGGGCGTGCCGCGCACCGCGAAGCGGCGCTCGCCCTTGCGATGCACGCGCAGCGGTTCGTGCAGGCTCAGCGAATGCGACGTGCCGCTCTGGTCTTCCGCCGGCGCGACGACCCACACTTCGCGTGCCAGTTGCGTGGCGACCTGTTCGAGTACTGCCAGGCCGGGGGCGTCGAATCCGTCGTCGTTGGTGAGCAGGACACGGTCGAACAGCGGGCGGGCTTCTTGCATCGGGACGATCCTCGCGGAGATGGGCAATGACAGGGGCGTACGGCGCCGCGCCAGCGTGGCGCAAGCCACAAGGCTAGCACTCCGGCGTGAGGAGCGTCGTGTCACGCGCTCGCCGCACGCCGGCGCGGACGTGAAAACGGGCGCATCGCGCGCCCGTTCGTCGTTGGAGGGGTGGCCGGCGCGGCGGCCCGGCACCGTTCAGCCGAGCAGGTGCCGCAGCAGGCCGGCCGACACGACGCCGACGATCACGGTCGGCAGGATCGACAGGCGCGTCGCCGCGGCGAGCGTGATCGCGAGCGCGAGCAGGTCGGCGGGGCGCGTCGACACGAAGGCCGGCGCGATCACCGAGATCAGCACGCAGCCGGGCACGTTCTCCATCACCGACGCCATCCGCGGGCTCAGCGTGCGGTTGCGCAGCAGCACGTAGCCGAGGATGCGCGACAGATAGGTCGTCGACGCCATCAGCACGATCGTCGCGACGGTACTGAAATCCGGCAGCTCAGGCATCGCGCGGCTCCCACAGCAGCGCGGCGATCAGCCCCGCGCATGCCCCTGCCGCGACGTACCAGGCGCCGGGCAAGGCGAGGTGCGTGGCCGCCGCGACGACGAGGCTCACGAACCACGGCCGGCTCGCACGCATCCCTTTCCACATGCCGCGCAGCAGCACCAGAAACACGGCGGTGAACGCCATGTCGAAGCCGTACTGCTCGACGTTGCCGATCGTCGGGCCGACGGCCGCGCCGAGCGTCGTCATCGAGATCCACGTCAGGTAGAGCCCCATGCAGATGCCCGCGTAATAGGGCACGCTGATGTGCGTGGCCGAGCGCGCCCTCGCGTCGGCGAGCGACATCGCCCAGCTCTCGTCGCACATGAAGAACAGCGCGACGAACGCACGGCGGCGCGGCAGGCGCCGGATGTACGGCGCGAAGGCGGCGCCCATCAGGATGTGGCGCGAATTCACGAGGAACGACATCGCGACGATCAGCGCGATGTGCGGCGGCGACGTCCACAGATGGATCGCCGCGAATTCGGAGCCGCCGCCGAAATTGAGGCCCGTCATCATCGGCACCTCGAACAGGCTGAGCCCTTTCTGCGCGGCCTGCGCGCCCAGCACGAGCGCGAACGGCACGAAACCCAGCATGACGGGCAGCGCCGCGCGTAATCCGCGGCCCATCTCGGCGACATAGGCGGGCTTGTCGCGAAGCCCGGACGACGTTGAAACGCTACTGCTCATGACTCCTCCTTCGGGGGAGGGATTGTCTGCTTTTTTGACTCGAATCGGGTTGCGTTGTGGCCAGATTTTCCTCAGAATTTGGCATTGAACGCGCGATGTGAGAATTTTTTGGAATCGGATGCCAAATGAAACTTGACGCTATCGATCGCCGCATCCTGAGCGCGCTGCAGCGCGACGGCCGCATGCAGAACGTGGAGCTCGCGCACGAGGTCGGGCTGTCGCCTTCACCGTGCCTGCGGCGCGTGCGGCTTCTCGAGGAAGCCGGTGTGATCGAGAAATACGTGGCCGTGCTGAATCCCGCGAAGGTCGGCAAGGGGCTGACGATCTTCACGCGGGTGTGGCTGAAGGGGCAGGACGCGGAATCGGTGAACCGTTTCTCGGAGGCCGTCCAGCAGATGCCGGAAGTCGTCGAATGCCACCTGATGGCCGGCGATTGCGATTTCCTGCTGCGCGTCGTCGCGGCCGACATCGACGACTACCGGCGCTTCCAGATGGAAACCCTCACGCGCATTCCCGGCGTGCTCAGCGTGAAGACCGACATTCCGATGCAGAAGATCAAGCTCACGTCGGCGCTGCCGACGTAGCGCGACGCGGGCGCACGGTGCCCGTCGACGAATGGTCATTGCGCAGTGACAATCGCCGGATAAACTGGCGACGCAGGCCGCATCGCCCGTCTCGCCGGCGCGGTGATGCGGCGTTCGATGTGCAAGCAACTAACGGTCAATGTTGACGCGATCGGGCACGCGGCGCTGCGCGCCGGACATGCGTTGCCGTGAATGCGTTTCTTCTTGTCGGGCCATTCATGCAGCCAATCAACAATCCGTGGAATTCGCTGGAAATCGTCAAGCTCGTGCTCGGCGTGCTGACGCCGTTGTCGGTCGCGTGTCTCGGCTGGCTCGTCGCGCGCCGGCTGAAGCGGCTCGAACTCGTGCAGTGGACCAACCAGCGGCTGATCGAGAAGCGGCTCGCGCTGTACGACGCCGTTGCGCCTCAGCTCAACATGCTGCTGTGCTTCTACACGTGGATCGGCTACTGGAAGGACATCTCGCCGGACGACGTGATCCGTGCGAAGCGCGAGCTCGACCGCACGTTCCACATCTACCGCTACCTGTTCGACGACGACGTGTACGACGCCTATCACACGTACATCCACGCGCTGTTCGACGTGCATACGGGCCCGGGCCGCGACGCGCGGATCCGCTCGCTGATCCAGGCGCCCGACGGCGATCGCAGCGTGCACGGTTCGTACGAGTGGAAGCCCGCGTGGTCCGACCGTTTCGCGACGGCGAATGTCGTGCCGAGGGACGACGTGCTGCGCCACTACACGCAGTTGATGGAGCGGCTGCGCGTGGCGCTGGGCGCGACGCGCTGAAGGCCGCGGCGCCCGCGCGCCGCTTCACGCCGGTATCGGAATCCGCCACCGGGCGGCGCGAATATCCGCCCTCGCACAGGAAGCGGATGCGAAGCCCGGCCGCTGCTGACATGCTCGCGCCATCACCACTCGCGCGAGGTCCGTATGGTCGTCGACACCGGCCGCCAGCCGCTCATGATCCGCTCGCCCGGCGCGGGCCGGCGGCGTCTCTTCTTCGTCGGTTCTCCCGAAACGCGTGATGTGTCGTTGCCGGTCGAACCGGAGATCGGCGACATCGTGTTCATTCGTGTGACCGTGCGGCCGTTCCTCGAGGTAGCGAGCGCCACGCGCTCATGGACGAATCACGTCGGCATCGTGGTCGGCGCGCGCGGCGGTGAAACGCTGATCGCGGAGAGCACGTTCCCGCTGTCGCGCGTCACGACGATGTCGCGGTTTCTCGCGCGTTCCGATCGCGGCGCATGCGTGATCGCGCGGCTCAAGCAGCCGCTCGACGCCGCGCAGCGACGCCGGCTCGTCGACGCGGCGATGCGCCGGATCGGCGTGGTCTACGACACGGGTTTCAATCTCGCGTCGCGCCGGCAGTTCTGCTCGCGGTTCGTGCACGAAGTCGTGCGCGATGCGACGCGGATCGTGCTCGGCGACGTCGAGACCTTCGACATGCTGCTGCGCCGGAATCCCGATCATCCGCTCGGCTTCTGGAAAATCTGGTATTTCGGGCGAATCCCGTGGCGCCGCCGCACGGTGACGCCGGCGAGCTTGCTCGAGAGCGGCGCGTTGCGGGTGGTGGCGGATACGCGCGGGTGCGGGGCCGATTGACGGGCAAGTGCGATACGGAATCGGCGGCGCGTCCGCTGACGCGATGCAGGGCTTGAAGGAGGGCAGGAGAAATCGATCGTGTCGCGGGCGCGTGACTCAGGCAAACGAGATGACGAGCTGCTTGCCGCAAGCCGCCGCATACTTGCGCAGCGTATCGATGGACGGGGAGTGCCGGCCCGTCGCGAGCGCTCGTTCGAGCCGGGTAATGGCGGGCGCTTTCGTGCCCATCCGTTCCGCCACGTCGGCTTGCGACAAGCCGGCCGCTCGCCGAGCCGCCAGCATCGCGTCGAGCAGCGCGAATTCTTCGCGATTCAGCCGTTCGTATTCGGCGCGCACCTTGGGAGCGGCCAACGCACGCTCGCGCAGTTCCTTATACGTTGCCATCTCGAACCTCCTTCAATCGACGACGGGCGGTTTCCAGTTCCTTCCGCGCCCTTCAATCGCATTTCGTACAGCCCGTTTCCCATCGGTCGGGTGTGGGGCTCGCCCAGATTCGGGCCGTACTGCGCCATGCGGTCGGCGAGTGCAAGGAACCGGGCAAGCAAGGTCGCGGGTAACGACGCTACCCCAACCTCGACACGCTCATTGAAGAAGCGAATCTCACAAGCATGATTCAACACGGTAACAAATATGTTATGTATTCGCGAGAACAGTGACCGACCGCGGATGCGGGTACAGGCGGTTGGTCAGCGGTGAGGGAACGTTCGAGACCTTGTTGCTGCGGTCGGAGATAGCGGAGACGGCGTTAGGACCCGACGGCTTTCAGGAAATTCGGGTCCGGCAAGTACGCGATCCGGTGTCAGGGTGGGGCAGGCACCACGGCCGGATGACGGAGTTAGTTTCGCCCTGCCACCGCAAGCCGTGCCGCCAGCCCGACGAACACCGACCCAAGCAGATACTGAGGCAGTTTCGACGGCCGGCGGCGCGCGCCGATCCGCCGGCTCAGCCGGCTCGCGGAGAGAATGACCGCGCCGTTCACGACGAGCCCGATCAGGTTCAACACCGTCGCGAGCACGAGAATCTGCGCGGCGATCGAACCGTGCTCGGGGCGCACGAACTGCGGAAACAGCGCGAGCACGAACAACGCCATCTTCGGATTCAGCAGGTTCGTCGTCAGGCCCTGACGGAAGATCGTCGCGGTCGAGTGGCGGCGTGGCGACGCGACGGGCGACAGCGCGGTCGCATCCGAACGGAAGGTCTTCCACGCGAGATACAGCAGATACGCGGCGCCTGCGAAGCGCACGGCGTCATACGCGAGCGGCACCGCGACAAAGAGCTGCGACAAGCCCAGCGCGGCCGCGAGCGCGTGGCAGTAGGTGCCGGCCTGAATGCCCGCGAGCGTCGCGAAGCCTGCACGCCGGCCCTGGCTCACGCTGCGGGACGCGATCAGCAGCATGTCGGGGCCGGGCGTGGCCGTCAGCGCGAGACATGCGCCGGAGAACAGCGCGAGCGTGGAGAAGTCGATCATGGCAGTCCCTTTTGTCGGTGCGGCGTAAAAGGGAGGTCAGTTTAGGAGGGCACGTGAGCGCGGTCAATCGAGCGAACGGACGATGGCCGGACGGTGTGGATCGCATGACACAGGCATCATGCTCGCGCGATCAGCGCGCCCCCTGCTTGCGACACGCGACCTGGTAGTCGATCACGGTATTCGCCGAAGGCTTGTCCGGCTCGCCGCCGACCGTCGTCACGCCGAGCACGCCGGCCGCATTCCGGTAGCGCAGCGCGCAATACCCCATCCCGGTGCCCGAACACGCTTCGGCTTCGATGATGCCGTGCTTCGCGAGCGTTGCCGCGCCATCCGTGGCTTCCGGCTTCTCGCGCGGGGGCAGCGGTTGCCAGCCATGCGCGATCAGGATCCTGCGTGCCGCGTCGAGCGGCTTGCCGTACACGTTCGGCACGACCGCGCGGCCGCCGCAGTGCGTGCTTTCGGCGGCGACGCCGGTCAAGCGCAGGCCGCCGTTCTCTTCATGCAGCTCGCCGACGGGCGGTGCCGGGCCGTCGCCGCCCCAGATCAGCAGCGCGCCGTTTTCCAGCCGATCGACCGAGCCGAGCTGCCAGCCGGCCTTGCGCGCGGTATAGCCGAGCGCGACGAGCGTCGTGCCGTCGAATACGCCGATGTTGCCGTTGCGCGCGAAGCAGATCGCGCTCGTGCCGGCGCCGAAGCCGCTCGAGAACGTGACGACCGTGTAGCGCCCGAGCGGCGCCTCGGACGTCACGATCCAGTCGCGCTTCGCGACTTCGCGGCCGGCCGCGGTGGTCGCCTTCGCGCGATATCGCGTGCAAAACGGATCGAGCGAACCGTTCTCGGGTGAATGCGGCAGCACGCCGAGCGGCACGAGCGATGCGCCGGCAATATCGGATGCTGTCCGCGGCGGGGCGGCCGATGCCGTGCCGCCGAGCGCGGCCCAGGCAACAGTGGCGATCGTGGTTGCCGTCGCGAAACGGCGGCCCGAGGCCAGCGCACCGAAGCGCGACACGCGAGCGGTTTCCGGAGAAGCGGATACGGATGCGACGATCGCGGTGTTCCGCACGCGTGCCGCCAACGACTCAGTCCTTCGCGACGACGTCGATGCGCAGCGCTTCGCCGCCGTCGACGATCGCCAGCAGACGATCGACGTTCGGGTGCGCGCCCGGGCGGTTGCGTGCGTCGGCCGTGTGTTCGGCGAACACGGCGAGGCCATGCTCGGCCGCTTTCGCGTCGAGCGTGCCGAATGCCTGCTGCAGATAGTGGTACACCGCGAGCGAGCCCTGCTTGCCCGGCTGGTTCTCGATGGTCGCGACGACGTCGCCGTTCGCGCCGGCGAGATCGATGCGCGCGATACCGTCGATGGCCGGCAGTTGCGCGAGGTTGTCCTTGAATACAGGGGTCGGTTGAATCACTGAAAACGCTCCGTCGGTTTGATCGTGGAAAGGTGGCGGCCCGTATGTTATCTGATTCGCCGGGATGCATTCTTCGACGCAACCGGGCGATTCGCACGGAGTCGGATCATCCGGTCGTAGACGCGCACGGCGGCCGATTGCGGGCACGCGCGAATGCTCCGCGAGACGCAGTCGGCCGGTTTGCGATGCCTGCTTCTCGTGCCGCCGCCACTTCAGCGTGACGGTCGCGATCGCAATCTCAAGACATGCCCGTCGTCAATTGTTGCTATCAAGACAACATGGTGAACGCGTGGGCGACGCTACCGACGTTGGGAATCCAAATCTACAATTTGCGTCAACGCCGGTTGTACAACGCTTGTTTCATGTTTCAACCCGGCGTATCTGCCGCAAGGAAGCCGGCAACCCGCGCGCTTCGTTCGGCCGGATCGTTTTTGCCCGCCGCGGAAACGCCCTCCTTTTCAACGGAGCACACCATGACATTCAATTTCCTTTCGCGATCGACCCTCTGCTCCGCGATGCTCTTGTCGATCGTGCCGACAATCGCCGTCGCGGGAACGTTCTCCGTCAAAGTCGATGACCTGAACCATGGCCGGTTCGGGAACGAACAGGTCTACGGCGGATTTGGCTGCCATGGCGAAAACGTCTCGCCGCGCATTTCGTGGTCCTATCTTCCTCGCGGAACGAAGAGCATCGTCGTGACCATTCACGACCCCGACGCCCCGACGGGCGGGCTGGGCTGGACGCATTGGGGCGTCGTCAATATTCCGGTGTCGGAAGCGTCGATCGAAAAGGGCGCGTCCGGCAATCCGAAGCGGATGCCTGCAGGCGCCATCGAAACGCTGACCGATTTCGGGACGGCGAAATACGGCGGGCCTTGCCCGCCTCAGGGAGAGTCGCACCGATACGTCGTCACGGCGTCGGCGCTCTCGGTTCCAGGTATCGACGTGAACGCCACGTCGAGCCCGGCTCTCGTTGCATACCAGATGCACGGAAAAGTGATTGCACGGGCTCGCTACGTTGCGATGTATCACCGAGCGGCGGAGTGAGCGTCGTGGCGGGAGGTCATCGCAGCGCATCCCGCCGTCGGCATTCCGGTTCATGCCGTTGACGAAGCGCCCTTCGCTGCTGACGAGAATCAGTGCGGCGCGAGCCAGTGACCTGCGGCCGAATGTCATGACCGGTCAGGCGGGGAGTCGCGCGTCGATCGGATGCGCTTGGGTTTCCTTGCGACTAGCCCGGACCATCGCTGGCGGCGGCGAGAAGCGGCACGACCAGATCGCTGATCGGCGTCGGAATGCCGTGCGTTCGTCCGTATCGCTGCACGACGCCGTTCCGGCAGTCCCATTCGAGCGGATGGTTGCCCTGCCGGTCGGCCAGGATGGACGTACCCAAGTCCGGCGGATAGCCATGCAGTCCATCGACAATTTCCTGCGGCACTTCATCACCCAGCTTCGCACCTTCGGCCCGCGCGACCTCGAGACATTCCCGCAGGTAGGCGAGCGACAGTGCGGTGATGTCGCCGCGCGCGTACATGCCGGCGCGGCGACCGGTCAGCACCATCAGTCCCGCTACTGCGTTCTGCAAAAGCTTGCGCCACGCGAGCGAGATGAAATCCTCCGCGACCTCCGGCGAGCAGCGCGTGCCGTGCAACGCGGCGACCACCACGTTGCTCGCCGGCGTATCGGGCAGCGTGAGCCGAGGCTTGCCCCGCAGCCACACCGATGCGCCCGATTCGCGCTGCGCCGGAAACCAGACGACCGACGGCACGACCGTGGCGCCGGCCGCGTACGGCGCGAACGCGGCTTTTTGCTCGATGCCGTTTTGCAGCACGCAGACGACGGTATTCGCATCGCATAGCGCGGAGACCCAGGGTGCCGCGCTCGCTATCTGCGTCGACTTCACCGCAACGAACACGAGATCGAACCGCTCCTTGACCGCGTGCGGATCGGTCAGGACGGGCCCGGGCACGACGATCTCGCCGCCGTCGAAGCGCAGCTTCAGCTGCGCGTGGGCCGAGCGGCCGCAGATCACCGGTGTGCGGCCGGCTTCGTGAAGGGCCGCGGCGACGGTCGTTCCGATTGCGCCCGGACCGACGAGTGCGACGGTCGGGGAGTCAGCGTTCGTCATGGTGTTCATCCTGTTCAGTCATCCGCCAGATGCGGGCGCAGTGCGAGGGCGAGCGGAAAGATCGCGAGGGCGGTCAACGCGGTCGCATACGTGGCGCCATGCACACCGATCCTGTCGCCCAGGAAACCGTAGAGAACGGGCGAGATCGCGCCCGATGCGATCGTCCCCGTGTAGAAAATCGCGAATGCGCGCTCGGTACGCTCGGGTGCGGACATCTCCGGAACGGTTCCGTACAGCACCGACGAAGTGCCGTTGAGCATCATACCCAGAATCGGCAGCAGCACCATGGTAAGTGCCAACGGGAGATACATCACCGCGACGATGCACGCGGCCGTACCGCCCTCCGTGAGCAGCACCGTCCTGACCATGCCCAGGCGCGCGCCCAGCCAGCCGCACATGAATTTGCCGGCCGCACCGCCTATGAAAACGAGTGCAAGCGCCGTTCCCAGCAGTTGCGGCGAGACACCCTTTGCCTTGAGCAGGAAAGGCAGAAAGGTAAGCAGTCCCATGCGTACCGCCGTATCGAGCACGCCGATGGAAAACAGCGTGGTGAATCCGCTTCCGCCGGTGCCGCTGCGTTGAGCGGACGCCTGCCCTTTGGCCGCCGTCTTGCCGGCGCCACGCGGCACGGCGGGAAACCAGAGCGCGATGACGGCGGCCACGACGCAGCCCAATCCGGCGACGATCCATAGCGCGTGACGCCACGGCATCAGGGTCACGAGCAGCGAAATGGCGGCCGGCAGTGCGGATTTCCCCAGATCGCCAGCGAAGTTGTAGATGCTGAGCGGGCCTCTCGCGTCGCGTCCATAGAGGCGGGACACGGCGCCCGATGCGATCGGATGCTGCGTGCTGGATCCGCCGCCCGAAATCGCCAGCGCCACGCCCAGACCGAGCAGGCCGCCCGACAGGCCCGCGAGCGCATAGCCGAGCGCGGCGAGCAGCGTGCCGAATGCGAGGGTCATGCGGCTGCCCAGGTGTTGCGCGAGGCGTCCCGCCGACAACTGCAGCGTCGCCATCGTGCCGGCATAGACGCCGCGCAGGATCGCCAGGGCCGCAAAGTCGAGCCCGAATTCCGACTGCCACACGGGCAGCAACGCGTAGATCATGTCCGTATAGCCATCGTGCATGGCGTGCGCAAGGCACGACAGCCACAGCACGCGCCGTCGGGGTGACGCGGTCTCCCGCATCATGGGCGGGGAAAAATCCGGCAGGCGCATCGTCGTTCGCTCCGTGCGAGCGGTCGGTGGAAGCCGTTCGTGGCTTCGCTTTCGCGCTCGAAGTGTCAATTTTATGGTTGAGGTCGCGGCCATTTCAATTGAACTAAAATTGCGTCAACAGAGAGAAAAAGTCACGTCATGAACGACAACCAGGACACCGCGAAGCACCGGGGCGAGTTGCCCCCGCTCAATGCGCTGCGCGCGTTCGACGCGGTCGCGCGGCACGGCAGCTTCGCGGGGGCGGCGCTGGAGCTGCATGTCACCCACTGGGCCGTAGGCAAGCAGATCAGGCTGCTGGAGGACTGGTTCGGCCTGCCGTTGTTCGACCGTCGTCCGCGCGGTGTCGTGCTGACCGACGAAGGAGCCGCGCTGCTGAATGACGTCAGCCACGTGTTCGAGCGCCTCGGTACCGCGGTGGGGCGGCTGCGCCACGACACGTTCAAGCACCGGATATCGGGCGTCGTGCGGGTGAATGTGCCGATGAGCTTTGCGCTGTGCTGGCTGCTGCCGCGGCTCGCCGATTTCCATTCGCGGTACCCCGACATCGACGTCAGGGTATCGACGACATCGCGCAAGTTGCGCTATGTCGCCGACGCTTTCGATATCGGGGTCCGTTCCGGTCCCGAGCAGGGCGCGGGCGTCGTATCGCGTCCGCTGATGCCCGACCTGCGCGTGCCGGCCTGCAATCCCGCGTTGCTGCGCCGGCATCCGATACAAAGCGTGGCCGACCTGCGCCATCACACCCTGCTGCATTCGGCCACGACGCGCTCCGCCTGGTCGCACTGGTTGCAGGAGGCGGGTGCTTCCGATCTGCGCGCCGCGCGTCATGTCGAATTCGATCATGTGAATCTTCAGCTCGGCGCGGCCGTCGAGGGGCTCGGCGTGGCCCTGGCGTCGTTGCCGCTGATCGGGCGCGATCTCGCCGAGGGGCGCCTCGTGTGTCCGATCGCGTCGCCCGTATGGCGTGCTGACGACTACATGCTGGTGACGAGCGCCGATCGTGCCGACGATGCCGCGGTGTCCGCGTTCGGGCAATGGATGGAAGGCGTGGCGAGCCGAGAGGCGGGATAGGCTCGCGGTGTCGGTCCGCGCGATCGGCACGGCGATGCACAGGGCCGGCGGTGCGGGGGCGGCGCAGCCGCGTCGATACCGCCGGTGGAGGCACGACGAAGCGCCGGCTTCGCTGCCATTGCGCCGGGCGTTTCGTTACCGTCCGGCGCCGGTCAAGATGCCCGCTTCACGCGAACGCTCGATGTCGGGGCTGCGATACGCGCGCTCCGGAATCTCCGCGAGCCGCGACGCATGCACCTGCCGCGGCGCCAGTCCGTAGAACTTCTGGAAGCTCATGATCAGCGGCGACCACTTGTCCGGATCGATGCGGTCCGCATGGCCGTCCATCAGCAGGTCGGGATGCGCGTGCACGCGCTGGATGCGCAACTCGAACACGCGGATATGGCCGCGCAGGTCCGGCGCCTCGTCGCCGATCCCGTGCGCGGCCGCGACGACCGCTTCCATGTGCACCGGGCATTCGAGCGCGCGCGGCGGCGCGACGGTTTGCGACGCGGCTGCGGTGAGCCCGGCCGTGCCGAACTTGTCGGGTTCGAATACGTAGCCTTTCGCGCGCTTGCCGTCGGGCACCGGATACGTGCCCGTCGTGCGCGCGATCCGGTCGACCGCGTCCGCCTGCGCCGACGACGGCAGGTTCAGCACGCATTCGCCGGTGCGCAACAGGTTGCGGGTGGTCTGCGAGCTGGCGGCGATGCCGATCACGCCGCGCCAGCCGAGCCAGAACGCGGACGAGATCGGCGCGAGATTGGGCGTGCCGTTTTCGTTCAGCGTGCTGACCAGCACGACGGGCGTGCCGAAATAGAGGATGTTCGGTTCGGTGACGCAGTGCGGCGCATTCATGGCGGGTGCCCTCGGTGACGGATCAGTCCGCATGCTGATCCCGTCGCGACGGCGCGGCGCTCCGAATCTTGTCGTGTCATTCCGGAAGAGCGCAGGCGGCGTGGGCGCCGCGACGGGCCGGCCGGCATCGCGCGCGCTTTTCCGCTAGAGTAGGAAATCGTCGGCCGCGACCGCCGCACCACGCTCGCGGGCGCGGCCCCGTTCCGCCAACGCACACGAGGGCCCGATGGACACCGAACAACGCTACACCGCCAATGCGCCGACGCGCGCGGAAGTCGACGCACTGGGCGGCGCAACCGTCATCGAATTCGGCGCGAACTGGTGCGGGATCTGCGCAGGCGCGCAGCCCGCGATCGCCGCGTCGTTCTCCGCGCATCCTGCGGTGCGGCACCTGAAGATCGAGGATGGCCCGGGCCGCCCGCTCGGCCGCTCGTTCGGCGTGAAGCTGTGGCCGACCCTCGTCTTCCTGCGCGACGGCGTCGAGGTCGCGCGCGTCGTGCGCCCCGCCGACGCGAAACAGATCGAAGCCGACGGCTTCGCCGCGCTGGTCTGAGGTGGCCGAGATGCAACAGGCCCTCACGCACATCGGCGTCGACACGCGCGGCGGCGGCCTCGTCGAATTCACGCCGCAGGTGCGCGCGTTCGTCGACCAGCAGGCGATCCGCACCGGCCTCGTCACCGTGTTCTGCCGCCATACATCGGCGTCGCTGCTGATCCAGGAGAATGCCGATCCGTCGGTGCGGCGCGACATCGAACGCTATTTCGCGACGCTCGCGCCCGAGGACGACACGCGCTACGAGCACGACACCGAAGGCGCGGACGACATGCCCGCGCATCTGCGCACGGCGCTCACGCAGGTGCAGCTGTCGATTCCGGTCGAGCACGGGCGCATGGTGCTCGGCACGTGGCAGGGGATCTACCTGTTCGAGCATCGCCGCGCGGCGCACCGGCGCGACATCGTGCTGCATCTGATCGGCGAGTAGGCGGGAACGGGGAACGGGCGATGCGCCTGCTCAGGCGAGCAGCTTCTCGACGAGCGTGCCGAGCTCGCGCAAATGGACGGGTTTCGGCAGGAATGCATCGAACACCTGCTTGTTCTCGCGCAGCGCGGCCGACTCATATGCGCTGACGCCGAGGATCGCCGGATGGCGGCCGTCGTGGTCGGGTTCCGCCGCCGCGCGAATGCGCCGCGCGACCTCGAAGCCGCTCAGGTCCGGCAGTTCGAGATCGAGCACGACGATGTCGTAGCGGCCCGTGCCAAAGCGCGCGACGCCTTCCTGCCCGGTGCCGCACAGATCGGCCTCGATGCCGAGGGCCGACAGCATCGCGCCAAGCGTTTCGCGCGCGTTGTCGTTGTCGTCGACCACCAGCGCGCGCCGGTCGCGGAGCGCGATCGCGGGCGGCAGTGCGGGCACGTCGCCGGCCGCGTGGCCGGCCGTGTCGATGCCCGGCACTTCGGCCGGCAGCGTCACAATGAACTCGCTGCCTTCGCCGACCACGCTGCGCACGTCCACATGCCCGCGCAGCGTCGTCACGATTTCGCGCACGACCGCGAGCCCCATGCCGATCCCGTCCACATGCAGCCCGACCGCGTCGTTCGCGCGATAGAACGGCTCGAAGATCTTCGACAGGTGTTGCTTCGCGATGCCGGCGCCCGTGTCGTGCACGGCGATCTTCACCTGCTGGCCGGCCGGCGTGTCGGCGAGCGTGATCGACACCTTGATCGATCCGCCGTGCGTGTACTTGACCGAGTTCTCGATCAGGTTCGACAGCACCTGCCGAAGCAGCTTGCGATCGGAGCGGATCGCGAGACCCGGCGGCTCGATCCGCTGTTCGACCGTGATCCGCTTGGCCAGGATCTTCTCGCGCAACGGTTCGATCGCTTCGGCGAGCAGCGGCGCGATTCCGACGGTATCCAGTTCGGCCAGGCGTTTCGTCGAGCGCAGCTTGATGTAGTCGGTGAGGTCCTTGACGAGTGCTTCGAGCGACAGCGCGGAATTCTGCAGCCGCCGGATCGTCTTCAGGTTCGCGTCGGACTGCGGGCGCGCGAGCAGGATCTCGATCGACCCGCAGATGGCCTGCAGCGGCGTGCGCAGCTCGTGGCTGACCATCCCGAGGAACGCGTTCTTCGCCTCGATCATCTCGAACGCGCGGTCGGAGGCCTTGCGCTCGGCGTCGAGCGCCGCGTTTTGCCGTTCGAGCAGGTCGTCGCGCGTGCGCATCGTGTAGAACAGCAGCAGGAACAGTGCGCACAGGATCACGCCGAGCACGATGCCGAGGATCAGGATCGCACGCTGCTTTTCCTTCAGCTGATGGAACGTGAAATCGCGTTGCGCCATCTCGATCGCGCGGAAGTAGTTCGCGAGGCCGTTGACCTTCGGCCAGTATGCATTGACTTCGTCGATCACCTGCCGCGCGTTCTTCGGCGTGTCGCGCAGCGGCGGCACTTCCTGCTTCAGGCGCGTCATGAATTCACCGAGCGCGTCGATCTCGTTGCGCGCGCGCGGAATGCGCAGCCAGTATTCGGATACTTCGGACGGCCGCTGCAGGAACCCGAACGACACCGACAGGCTGTCGAGCTGCATCCGCACGTGATCGAAGTCGTCGTCCTCGCGTGTCGCGTAGAGGATCAGTTGCCGGTCGAATCGCGTATAGACGTTGCGGTATTGCGCGGCGGTCCAGAACACGCCTTCGCGCGGCCCTTCGAGCACGCCCTCGTTGACCGAGGTCGCGAGCAGGTCCCACAGCAGGAACGCCCACGCGGCGAACCCCATGATCCACAGCGAGCCGAGGACCAGGATGATCTTTCTGTTTTTCCACCGCCGGCGTTTCATGTCGCGGTCGAACTCACTTCACGGTCAGGCCGATGATCTGCCACGCGAACTTGGCCTCGCCGAGCGGCGTCTTCAGCTCGTCGGGATACTGGTCGCGCGGATACATGATCCACAGCGGGCCGTAGTTGTCGTTGCCGAGCACCTTGCCGTTCATCGTCCGCGCGAGGATCACGCCGTACTTGTCGGCATCCGACACGGGAATCGTGAACGTGTACTCGTCGATGCAGCGGAATTCGATCTGCGTGCCATGCGCGCCGACGGTCTTCAGCACGTCCGACAGGCGCGGGCCGGTGAAGGTCGACTTCGGCGTCCAGCTCGTCGACGTGACGATCGTATGCTGCGGCAGCGCCATCAGCGCCTGCTCGGAAAAGACGTAGGTCATCTTCCCCTGCTGGTTGCTCTTGCTGATCTTGCCGTCGACGGTGAACGTAAACGACGAAGCCGCCCATGCCGAGGCTGCCATGCCGAGCAGGCAGGCCGTCAGCAGGCTCTTGATCCAGATGGTTGAAATGCGCATGTCGTGCCCTCGGTCTCGTGGTTCGTGTCGTGGTTTGTGGTTCGGGACTCAGTTCGCGGCGGCCACGGCCGGCAGCGTGATCTTCAGTTCGCGCGCCACTTCGGCGAACAGGATCGGCAGGCGCACCGGCTTTTCCTCGCAGCGCGCGTTGTAGTGCGACACGATGTGCGCGATTTCGTCCTCGCTGGCTTCGCCGGTCGAGATCTTGCCGGTCAGCAGGAAGATCGGCGCGCCGCTGTTCTCGCTCGAACGGATGCCGCGCACGAGTTCGGCGGCCGTCTGGTCGCCGAGCATCCAGTCGAGGATGTAGCCGTCGAAATCCTCGACTTCCAGCGCCTTGCGGAACGTCGCGCCGTCGAAGTACGGAATCGCGTTCACGCCTTTCTCGATGAAATATTCACACACCGTCTCGGCGACATCCTGCGAATCGTCGACCACGGCGATCCGCGCCGCATAGACGTTCGGCTGGGTCGAGCGCAGCTCGATCACGTCGACCGGATAGGTGCGGCCCTCGCGCGCGTGCTGGCGCTCGGTCACGATCCATTCGCCCTGCCACTGCAGCGCGACGAAATCCGTTTCGATCTGGCTGCTGGCCTTCGTCGAGATCGCGGCGCGGCAGCGGAAGCGCCTCGATTCGATCACGAACGTCGCGTCGATCATCTCGGCGGCGGCCGGCTGCGTGCCCTTGTCGTCGAGCAGGATCGCGGGCGGCACGCCGAAGTGCGTCGCGATGTCCTGCAGCTGCGACAGGTTCCACGGGATCAGGCCTTTCATCTTGCGCGTGACGACCGAGAAGCTCAGGCCGAGCACGTTGGCGATCGTCGTGTTGTGGCTACGCGGCGGAATGCCGTTCCGGTTCAGTAGATCGCGCACCTTGTTCGCGGTGATGAGATCGACATTGGCCTGCTCGGTGGTGGACATCTCGATGGGGTCTCGAAGGGTTTTGGGCGAGGGAGAGCATAGCAAAACTGACGTGTCACGCAAACTTTGAAAAAGCGAATGACCTTGACATGCCATTTTTCTCCATTATTATTGCTCACCACGTCACTATTGTTTGCCGCGTCATGTTTGGAGATCGATGCCGGGATAGCCGGTACAGCGAAAAGCGGCAGCCATGAAATGGTGACGGAACAATTCCAAGAGAGAACCTGAGAGAGCCTTGGACTGCGTGTCGGCGTTAGCGGATTGTATCCGTTGCGCCGCACGCAACCAGGTACGAGCTCACGGGGTGGGATGGCTCGAAGAATTGCGGCGCCAATAAAACTGAGGACTGTACCAATGTATCGCCGTTTACTCGCTCCGGGGCTGCTGTTGCTGCTGGCCGCGTGCGCGCAGGACCCGTCCGTCACCGGCAACACGGTACGGATCTGCGACGACACCGGGTGTTCCGATCGCCCGAAAGATCAGGTGTCCTATCAGAAGAAGGACGATGCGGAAGACCGGGAAGATCCGCGTATCGCCGCGCTGAAGCAGACCGCGAAGACCCAGCCGAAGGCTGCCTACGACCTCGGCTTGCGTTATTTCCGCGGCGACGGCGTGCGCCAGGACAGCTATCAGGCGCTCAAGTGGATGCGCGAGGCCGCCGAACGCGGCGACCTGCAGGCGCAGAAGGCGCTCGGCAGTTTCTACCTGTTCGGCCTCGAGGAAATGGGCTCCGACGCGCGCGAAGCGGAGAAGTGGCTGTCGATCGCGGCCGGCCGCGGCGACAAGGAATCGAAAAAGCTGCTCGATCTCGCGCGCAAGGCCAAGAAGGAAGACGAAGAAGACTGGAAATGGCGCACGCAATGGCGTGACGTCTATTACGGCTACTGGTACTCGGG
Source organism: Burkholderia seminalis (assembly GCF_001718535.1). Taxonomy (NCBI): domain Bacteria; kingdom Pseudomonadati; phylum Pseudomonadota; class Betaproteobacteria; order Burkholderiales; family Burkholderiaceae; genus Burkholderia; species Burkholderia seminalis. The sequence continues at coordinate 263,912 of NZ_CP013400.1, forward strand.
CTATCCGTACTACGGCGTCTGGCAGCAGACGTACTGGTACTACTGACCGCGCATCAGGCAACGGGGGCAGCAGCGGGGGGACCACCATCGCGCGCCACGCCGGGGGGCTTATCGAAGTTCGCACGAACACATAAGCCGAACAACGACTCTAATCGATCGACAACGACATGAAGACCAACCTTTCCCAACGTCTCACTCAAGGTGCGCTGGTTGCAGCGCTTGGCGCGTCCGTCGCGGGTTGCGGCGGCGTGGTGACGCCCGGCGGACAGAACGCCGGCGTGACGGGTGCCGCGGCAGGCGGCGCGAGCGCGGGCGCGGATTCGCAGCTGCAGCGCTGTGCGTCGCCGCTCGGCACGATCGCCGTCGACGACGGCCGCAACGCCGACTGGTGGGGCCCGTTCGGCAGCGCGACCAAGATGACCACGATCGATCCGCTGCTGCGCCTGGCCGTGCAGCAGTCGAACTGCTTCGTGATCACGTCGATCGGCAACCAGAAGAGCGACGCGCGCCTGTCGCGCATCACGCAGCTGCAGCGCAACTCGGGCGAATACCGCGCGGGCTCGAAGCAGCAGAAGGGCCAGCGTGTCGCGGCCGACTACTACATGGAGCCGCAGATCGTGATCAACGATTCGCCGATCGGCGGCATCGGCAGCATGATCGGCGGGCTGATCGGCAACAGCGCGGTGGCGGCGGTGGCCGGCCACCTGCAGACGAAGGCGTCGGTCGTGACGCTGACGCTGTTCGACGTGCGCTCGGCCGTGCAGATCGCGGCGTCGGAAGGCAGCTCGACGGCGACCAACTACGGTGCGGCGCTGGGCGGTTTCGGCGGCGGCGTGGGCGGTGCGCTCGCCGGGTTCTCGTCGACGCCGGAAGGCAAGGCGACGGTCGTCGCGTTCATCGACGCGTACAACAAGATGGTCGTGGCGCTGCGCAGCTACAAGGCGCAGGACGTGAAGGGCGGCCTCGGCCGCGGCGGCCAGCTGCAGGTCAACTGACGTTCCCGGGCCGGTGGTTGGCCGCCGGCCCAATCCCGATGCGGATGGTCCGTGCGCGCGGCGTGATCCGTGCGTAACGGCTTCGTTCGTCCTGTTCGTTCAGAAGGTGATTCCGATGAAAACCGTTGCATTGATCGCATTGACTTGCCTGGCGCTGACCGCTTGCGGCGGCGACGACACTTCCGCGCCTGCATCGTCCGGCGGATCGGGCACGAGCAACAACGGCGGCAGCGGTGGCACGGGCACCGGCTCCGGCGGGACGGGCGGCGGCGGGGCGGGAAGCGGTGGTTCGGGCGGCTCCGGCGGCGGTACGCTGACGTGGCGCTACGAGGCACAGCCGGTCGCGGCGGATCGGGCGAGCTTCCTGACGCTGGTCAACAACGAGGGCGCAAAAGGCTATCGATATCTGGGCGACTATTTCTACAATGCGAGCAACGGCGGGTCGCAGTCGATCTTCGTGAACGACGGCACCGCGCAGACCTACACGTACCAGTTGCAGACGGCGCCGGCCGACATGACGTCCTTCGTGAACGCGGCCAACGCGCAAGGGGCGAGCGGCTACCGCTACGAAGGGCCGCTCACGTACGGCGACCTCTATCGCAAGGACGGCGGCTCGTCGGCCACCTACACGTACACGGCGACGGGCCTGCCCGCCGACGCCAACGCATTCCTCGCGCAGGCGAACGGACAGGGCCAGTCGGGCTACTGGTTCCTTGGCCCGATGGCGGTGGGCACCGCGCAGGCGAACGTGTACATGAAGAACAACGCGTCGAACGCGACCTATACGTACGACGCGCTGGCGCCGACGTCGACGGTCGGCGACTTCATCGCACAGGCCAACAGCGAGGGGGCGAAGGGTTATCGCGCGAAGGGCGCGATGGCATTCGGTACGGCGATCTCGTGGGTCTACGTGAAGGACCAGACGCAGTCGCCGACCTTCACGTACCAGTCGGCCGCGATCCAGTCGACCGGCGCCAGCTTCGTTCAGCAGGCGAACACATTCGGCGCGCAGGGCAGCGCGTATCTGAGCGATCTCGCGCTCGGCTCGCCCGCGCCGGTGATGGCGTCGTTCTATTTCACGCCGAAGAACTGCACGGGCTTCCTGTGCACGACGCTGAATCCGCTCACCCAGAACTGAGCGGGCGATCCTGCCGGGAAGTCCCGCGCGGGTCGAATCGGGTGCCTCGGTGCGTCACGAGATTCGTTGACGCATCTTTTGCCGCCGGCTCGCCGGCGGTATTTCATTGTGGACGGACCTGAGGCGATTCGCCGAAGCGACGGGTCCGAAAGGCGCGGTGCGCGACACGCGATTCCACCGCCGATTCTCGTTCAAGTTCAAAACAATCATTAAAACAAATAGGACGTGTACTAAAAGGATAATGCACACCTGATTTTCGCGGTGTCGTTAGGCATGATCGGGACCTTACCGTCCCGAATGTTTCCATCGTGACGTCCGGCCGGCCGGGATTTGCCGCAGGTCCGCGTTCCGGGCTCCGTCACATCGAGCCATGCCATACAGCACGCTTCAGTCCATTCGCCGCTACCAGAGCATTTCGATGTTCGGGGGCGGCATCGTCGTCACGATCCTGATCCTGATCGCCTGCGGGCTCGGGATCACGTCGATCGTCTACGGCCATCTGGACGGCGAGCGGCGCAATTTCCTGAACGGTGTCGAGGAAGCCGCGGACGAGGTGCAGGTGGCCGAGACGTCGTTCCGCAACGGCGTCACGAATACGCAACTCATCTGGCGGGAGATCGGCGCGGCGCCGGCCGAGGTCGTGAACGCGTTCTTCGCCGACGGCCAGCAGCTGGCGATCAAGCCGTATCCGTCGCTCGTGGTCGGCGTGCCGGGGCAAACCGCGCGGCGCGACGAGGTCGCTCGTTATCTCGCGCTGTCGTTCATGCTGTCGCGCATCTGCGCGGCGAGTTCGCTCAATCGCGGGCGTACGCTCGAGGGGTACCACTACAGTACGCGCACGGGCGTCTTCGGCCTGGTGCCACACCTGGCGCGCGACAATCCGGCACTGGCGTCGGCCGACGCGCGTGCGCAAGTATTCGATGCGCTGCGCATCGATTTCGACGGCTCGCCGCCGGCGCCGAACGACGGTCGGCCGAACGTCCGCTGGCTGCCGCCCTACGTCAACCCCGTCACCGGGCAGATGCGCATCCGCGTCGCCGCCGAGGCGCGCGCCGCCGGCCAGCCGTTCGCGGTGCTGGTCACCGAATACGCACCCGACTACCTGCTGTCGTGGCTGCCCGGACGGGGCTTGGCCGGCACGTTCTTCATCACGTCGGCGGACAACCGGCTGATCGCGATCGATCCGGACGTCGCACGCACGAACGCCCTGAGCGAGCGCTTGCTGAGCCTCGATGTCGCGCATCGTGGAAGGGTGTCCGCCGAGCCGCTCTTTCGCGACGGCGCGATCGTGTTCAGCAGCAAGCTCGCGGCAACCGGCTGGACGATCGCCTATGTGCTGTCGTGGGCCGACGTGCTGGCCGGCATCGGCGTGCAGGCCGGCGGGCTCGCGGCGTCGACCCTCGTTGCGATCATCGTGATGTGGCTGCTGCTCGTGCGTTTCCACCGGCGCGTGCTTGTGCCGGTGTATGCACGCTCGGCCCGCGTGTTCGACAGCGAGGCGCTGTGCCGCAGCGTGATCGCGATGGCGCCGGTCGGCATCGGCCTCGTGTCGTTGTCCGACCGGCGCGTGATGCTCGCGAGCGACGCGCTCAAGCAGATGCTGCTGCCGCATGAAGGCGATTACCATGCGTTGTCCGCGCTGGCACTCGAGAAGTACGACGCGTTCGTCGCGAACGGCGGGGCCGGCCGGACGATGACGACCGAACTCGTGCTCGACGCACGCGGCGATACGCCGCTGCACCTGGAGATCATCGCGCACGGCGCGCGTTATCAAGGCGAGGACGTGCTGATCGCGACGTTCGCCGACATGAGCGCGCAGTGCCGCCTCGTTCATCAGCTCGAGGAAGCGGTGCGCGCGGCCGATTCGGCGAATGCGGCCAAGTCGTCGTTTCTCGCCGCGACGAGTCATGAGATCCGCACGCCGCTGAACGTGATCCTCGGCAACCTCGAGCTGCTCGAGCGCACGGCGCTCGATGCCTCGCAGCAGGGCCGCGTGCGGACGCTGCGCGCGTCGGCCGAAGGGCTGCTCGCGATCGTCAGCGACGTGCTCGATTTCTCGAAGATCGAAGCCGGCGCGATGTCGGTCGAGTCGATCGAGTTCGACGTGATCGCGGTGATCGAGCGCGAGCTCGCGGCATTCGCGTCGGTCGCGAAGGCAAAAGGGTTGCCGCTGTTCGCCGATATCGATGCGAGCGGCGCGCAGCGCATGCGCGGCGATCCGACGCGGCTCGCGCAGGTGGTCGGCAACCTGCTGAGCAACGCGATCAAGTTCACGAGCGCCGGGCGCATCGTCGCGCGCATGGCGGTCGGGCGAAATGCGCGCGGCGCGCCCGAGATCGCCATCGGCATCGAGGATACCGGCATCGGGATCGACCCTGCGCAACAGGGCAAGCTGTTCAAGGCGTTCTCGCAGGTCGATGCGTCGATCACGCGGCGCTATGGCGGCACGGGGCTCGGGCTCGCGCTGTGCGACCGGCTGGTCGCGGCGATGGGCGGGACGATTGCGGTCGACAGCGCGCCGGGCGTCGGCAGCCTGTTCACCGTGCGCTTGCCGCTGCACACGGGCATTGCGCCGAAATCCCCGGCCGGCGCGGGTGCCGGCCGGACGCTGATCGTCGTGTCGCCGGAGGACGCGTGGCGTGCGTTTGCCTTTCCGCATCTGCGTGCATGGGGGTTCGACGTCGCGATGCATCCGAGTCCGATCGGGATTGCCGCCGGGTGCCTCGCGCGTGCACACGCGATCGTGCTCTTCGGCGATTCCGACCAATGGCGGCGCGAGGAGCTCGACAGCCTCGGCGGCGGTACGCCGGTCGTGCTGGCGACGCCGGACGGCCCGCTGCAGCCGGACGTCGCGGGCCGCACGATCCGCGTGTCGAGTTATTCGCTGAACGGGCTGCGCATGGCGATCGCGCAGGCGCGAGTCGCTACCGCCGAGTCGCCGCGCGGGCCGGGGTGCGCGCCCGATTTCGGGCAGTCGGCGTCGCCGGCTTCCAGTACGCGTGTGCCGCGTGTGCCGCGTGTGCTGGTCGCCGACGATGCGGCGGTCAACGGGTCGATTTTCCGCGAGCAGCTGGATGTGCTCGGTTGCACGGTCCGGTGTGTGTCGTCCGGCGGCGCGGCGCTCGACACGCTCGAGAGCGGCATGTGGGACGTGCTGCTGCTCGGTGCCGACTTGCCCGACATGTCGGTCCGGGAACTGGTCGAAGCCGTTCATGCGCGCGCGTTGCCGTGCGACATGATCGTCGTGGCATCGTATCTGGCGCCCGACAATGCCCGGCGCTACGCGGCATCGAACGTCGCGTACGTGTTGACCAAGCCGGTGACGCTGGCCGACCTGCGCCGCGGCCTCGCCCGCGTCGCGCGGCGGCGCGGGATCGCACTCCCCGCGGGCACGGCGGACAAGCGGCCTGCTTCGGGCGTCATGGCTGCTGCGACGATGCACTGGCCCGGACGGTAAAAAAAGAGGCGGCGCGAGGGCGACGCAGATCGCCTGCGTCAGAACAGGGAAGGCAGACACGCCGCATTGCTTCAATGCCGCGTGATTTCGACTGAAGAAGGAAGGGTAAGGCCGTGCGCTATATGGGAAAGGTGTTCGGGCTGCTACTTGGATTCGCGACGTTGCCAGAGAAATCCAGACGGCATTTCCTGATGAAGCTGAACGAATTCATGATGATGTCGCCGTCGCAAAAGCGGCGGGCCGTCACCGAGTGGCAGCACGCCGTGGATGACGAGCCCGGCGAGCCGGACGAAACCGTGGTCAAGCACTAGAGAGCGGTTTCGGCCGCCCGGCGGGACGGGATGGATCGACGGCGTGGGGGCGCCGCCGATCGGACGGGCGTGGGCGGCGGACTGTCGACGGTTCATACCGCAATGTCGTGGTGCGCGCGCCAGCCGGCGAGATGGGCATGTGTGTCGACAGACCGCCACGCTTGATCGTACAGCCGTCTATTATCTTAAAATTGCGCTGCGCACCGCCCGGTTCGCTGGATGCCGCAACGCGATCGTGTTGCGGGATCGATTCGAGCTCCGGCGCGTCGCACAACATCGCACGTCGGGCCGCGTGTATCGGGAGAAAAGTAGAGATGGATGAATTTTTTGTGCGGGTGATGGTGGCGGACGATCATCCTTCGTCCGCGCTCGGGATGTCGCAGGCGCTCGCGGGCAGCAGCACGATCAAGCTGCTCGGCACTGTCTCGAATTCGACCGACCTCGTGGCGATGCTCGACGAGCAGCAGAGCGACGTGCTCGTCGTCGACTATGTGATGCCCGGCGGCAAGTATGGCGACGGTCTGTCATTGCTGTCCTTTCTGCAGCGTCGTTATCCGGCGCTTCGCCTCGTGACGATCACGATGATCGACAACCCGAGCGTGCTGCTCGCGATTCAGAAGCAGGGCGTCGGGTGCATCCTGAGCAAGTCCGATGCGATTTCGCATCTGGTGGGCGCGGTGCATGCGGCCTTCGTCGGGGCCAATTATCTGTCTCCGTTCGTCAAGAGGCTGCTGGAGGACTGCCAGCCGTCGGCCGGTGTCCGCACCTTGACCGCCCGCGAGATCGAAGTCGTGCGGCTTTACGGGGCCGGCCTGACGGTCGGCGAGATCGCCGTCCAGCTTCACCGCAGCAAGCAGACGATCAGTTCGCAGAAATCGAGTGCCATGAAGAAGCTCGGTATCGTTCGCGACGCCGATCTGATTCGCTACGCGAGCGAGGGCCAGCTGCCCGAATTGCCCGAGGCCAGTGCATAGACGGTGTCCGTCGGACACTACCGAGTGACCCGGACGGCGCACGACGCGGTGCTGGCGCCGAGACGACTTCGACGACACTCATGCCAACCAAACTGAAAGCGCTGATCGCGCATGCCGCGGCCGCGGGCCGCAAGCCGTTCGAACCGGGGCGCGTGCGACGGCAGCAGCAATGGCTGCTGTACGGAAGCGGTGTGGCGATCACGGTGTTCGTCCTGGCCTGCGCGGCACTCGTCGTGCGGCTCGACCTGCAGGAATCGGTTGCGCATGAGCGGTCGGAGTTCCTGGTCCGCAAGGCCGACCTGCTGGCGGAGATGGAGGTGGTCAAGGCCCTCCAGAATCGCTACACCGACATCCTCGAGTTGATGGCTCGGCACGGACCGACCACCCCGCCCGATGCACTCGAGCCGTTTGCCGACGGGCGCGGCAGGCTGGCCGTTCTCGGACACGCGGGACGCGTGGCGGTGGCCGCGTTCGCGGCCGATCCGTCGTCCCGGCCAGGGGGCACCTACGCGCCGTTCCTCGCGGCATTTCTCGAGACGGTCGAGAAGACGGGCGTCATGCCGCCGAGGCAGCCCGGCGACCCGGGCATGGGCGGATATCTGATCGATCTGGCGGGCGACTTCGTCATCGTGACCGGGTATCCGCTGGTGAAGTCGACGCTCGCGCTGCCGGCCGGTTTCGACGTGAAGGCATTGATCCGGCAGTTGCAGCCGCCGGCCGATTTCGTATCGGCCGGCGCCGCGCCCGGCAATCGGCCGATTTTTCTGGACAGGCGGCAGGATCCGCTGCTCGGGCGGTCCGTGCTGCGGTTCGCGCAGGCGGTACGGAATACGCAGGGCAAGCCGATCGCATGGTTTGTCATCGTCACGCGGCCGGAGATCGACGACATCCTGCGTTCCGCGTCCGCCGGCCAGAACTATGCACTGGTCGATTCGAACGCGAATGTCCTGACCGGCCAGCAGGCTGCGCCCGTGCTGACTGCCCGTGCGCTCGATTACGCGCGCGCGGCCGGAGGTGAACGGGCTGCCGCACACCGTGTCGGCACGAATATCGTCATCGGCGATCGCATGCCGGGATTCGACGAGGTACTCACCGCGACGCATTCGTGGCGCAGTGTGTTCGACGACGTGGCCGTCCGCCTGGGTATCGCAACCGGTCTCGCGTTGCTCGCGATCGGAACGGTGTGGTTCGCGATCGTCATGTTCGACCGGCGCGCGCTGCGCCCGGCCAACCGCCGCGCGATCCGGCTGATCGAAAGCGAGGCGCTCAACCGCACGCTGATTCGCACGGCGCCGGCCGGCATCATGCTGCTGTCGCTGGCCAACGGCGACACGATGGCGCGTAACGAAGCCGCACGGATTTACGGCGACGCCGGCACAGCGCCGTTGCTCGGCAAGCGCATCTGGCACGCATACCGCGACAATATCGCGGGCGGACGAAAGCCGCGCGTCGTCACGCACGAATTGGCGGTCGACCGGGCCGGTGGCGGGGCCGCCTACCTGGCCGCGCACATCGTCCGCACCCGCTATCGCGGCGTCGACGTGCTGCTTTGCACGCTGACCGACATCACCGCGCGCAAACAGGCCGAAGACAAGCTCCATGAAGCGCGCGAAGCCGCGGACGACGCGAACAAGGCGAAGTCGACCTTCCTGGCGACGATGAGTCACGAGATTCGTACGCCGCTGAACGCCATCGTCGGCAATCTCGAATTGATGGCGCGCGCGGCGCTGCCCGCCGCGGAACAGCGCCGACTGCGGACGGTCATGTCATCGTCCGACGCGCTGCTGCGCGTGATCAACGACGTGCTCGACCTGTCGAAGGCCGAGTCCAACCAGATGGTGCTGGAAGCCGTGCCGTTCGACCTGCGTGCGGTGCTGCGCGACGTCGCGGCGATCTTTCGGCCGCTCGCCGACGCGAAACGGCTCGTACTCGAATGCCGCGTCGCGCCGGGGTTGGCCGACGGTTACGTCGGCGATCCGACCCGCCTGCGTCAGATCGTGTCGAACCTTGTCAGTAATGCGATCAAATTCACCGAGCACGGCAGCGTGACGATCGACGCGCTGCCGGCTGCCGCTTCCGGCAGGCCGCGCGGCGTCGAAATCGTGGTGCGCGACACGGGCATCGGCATCCCCGCGGAAGCGTTGCCGACGCTGTTCGACGTGTACGTGCAGACCGATCCGTCGATTTACCGGCGCTTCGGCGGCACCGGGCTCGGGCTGCCGCTCTGCGGACGTCTCGCGCGGCTGATGGGCGGCGCGCTGACGGTCGACAGCCGACCGGGTGCGGGGACGCGCTTCACCGCATCGCTGCCGCTGGCGGAGGCGCCGTCCGGATGGCGTGCCGCGTTCGACGACGAGCCCGCGGCGGCGGCGTTGCCGACGCACGCGGACGAAAGCGTGCCGCTGCGCGTGCTCGTCGCGGAAGACCACCCGGCGAGCCGCGTATTGTTGCGGGATCAACTCGATGCGCTGCGCTACGATGCGACGATCGTCACGAACGGCGTCGAGGCAATGCGTGCCTTCTTCGCGCGTTCGTACGACGTGGTACTGACCGATCTCGGCATGCCGGAACTCGACGGCTTTGCGCTGGCGAACTTCCTGCGCGAGCAGGGGGCGACGGTACCCGTGATCGCGATGACCGCGCACGCGACCGAAGAGGATCGCAGGCGGTGCGCGCAGGCCGGCGTCGCGGAAGTCGTGCTCAAGCCGCTGTCGATCGATGCGCTCGGGGCGGTGTTGCAACGCCATGGGGCGCGTGGCGCGACGGCGTTGCCGGCGGTCGATCGCGACGACCGGCAGGCGCCGCCGATGACGGACGCGATTCGTGAACAATTGCGTGCCGCGACACTGCACTCGCTGGCGACGATCGACGCCGCGTTGCCGCGCGGCGACCACGATCGCGTCAAGGGCGAACTGCATTCGATGCGAGGCGGCTTCGCGCTGGCCGGCGACGCAGACGCGAGCGATACGTGCGCGAGAGGCGAGCGCGTGCTGGCCGCGGGCGGTGTCGATGCACTCCGGCCGGAGTGGCCGGAGATGCGCGTGGAGGTGGAGGCTGCGTTGTCGAGATTGTCCGGCGTCTGAACGATGCGACGCCATGCTTGCGGGCGCGATGGCGGGCGATGCCTGCGACGTTGACGGCCGACGACCATGCGCGCGCCGTGCCGGCGCGCGCACTGAATCGTCGAGCGGTACGCGCCGGCGAGCGTGTTCATGGACGGCGCGCGAAAACGATGAGGGGCGCACGGGCACCGCACGGCATCGCGCGGAACGGTGCAACGCTCGACCACCGGCTATCCCGCATGCCGCCGCCTCGGGCGGATGCCGGAGGCGGCAGCTTCATGACGCGGAATTGGCCGTCGTGCGCCGGATCGACTGCGGAAGCCCGTCAGCCGTTGCGGAAGATCTCCGCGTAAGCGCTCAAGGCCGGCACGCCGCCAAGGTGCGCATACAGCACCTTCGACCCCGGCTCGAATTCCCCGCGCCGCACCTTGTCGATCATCCCGTGCATCGATTTCCCTTCATAGACGGGATCGGTCAGCATGCCTTCGAGCCGCGCGCACATCCGGATCGCCTCCAGCGCGCCTTCATTCGGCAGCCCGTATTCGGGGCCGGCAAAACGCGTATCGAGCACGACGTCCCGCTCGTCGATGCGGCGCCCGAGTTCGACGATCTCGGCCGTATACCGCGCGATGCGCGTGATCTGCGCATGCGTCTTCTCCGGCGTCGCGGACGCATCGATGCCGATCACGCGGTCCGCGCGCCCGTCGGCCGCGAAGCCGGCGACCATCCCGGCCTGCGTGCTGCCCGTGACCGAGCAGACCACGATGTAATCGAACCTGAAGCCGAGCTGCGCTTCCTGTTCCCGCACTTCTTCCGCGAAGCCCACGAAACCGAGGCCGCCAAGCGGATGCTCGGAACATCCGGCCGGAATCGGGTAAGGCTTGCCGCCCGCCTGCCGCACGCTGTCCATTGCTTCTTCCCAACTGCGGCGAATGCCGATGTCGAAGCCGTCAGCGACGAGCCGTACGTCGGCCCCCATCATCCGCGACAGCTGGATGTTGCCGACGCGGTCGTATCCCGGATCGTCGTAGTTGACCCAGTGCTCCTGCACGAGCACGCACTTCATCCCGAGATGCGCGGCGACGGCCGCGACCTGGCGTGTCTGGTTCGATTGCACGCCGCCGATCGACACGAGCGTGTCCGCACCCTGCGCGAGCGCATCGGGAATCAGGTATTCGAGCTTGCGGGTCTTGTTGCCGCCGAACGCAAGGCCGCTGTTGCAGTCCTCACGTTTCGCATACAGCTCGACCTTGCCGCCGAGATGCGCGCTCAGGCGCTTGAGCGGCTGGATCGGGGTCGGACCGAACGTGAGCGGATAACGCGGGAAACGTTGCAGGTTCGTCGACGCGCTCCGAGGGACGGTGGACAGGAAACCGGATCGGCCGGGTGCGGCTTGCACGCCGTGTCCCGATGGAAAAATGATAGGCAGGATGGTGCGAAATGGGCTTGCGAAATAAATAATGAAAACCTACGTTATCTGTGAGGTCAGGAATGAATGAATAATTTTGATTCGCAAAATTTCGAGGAAACGCAATGAAATTAGATCGCGTCAGTGCATCGCCGGCCGACGCCGCGGCGGCGCTCGACCGCATCGACCGCGCGATCCTGCGGCAGTTGCAGCAGGACGCGTCGATCTCGAACGTGAGCCTCGCGGCGAAGGTGAAGCTGAGCGCGCCGGCGTGCCTGCGGCGCGTCGAGCGGTTGAAGGAGATGGGATTGATTCGCGGCATCGTCGCGCTGCTCGACCCGAAGCCGCTGGGTGCCGGGATGCTGGTCGTGATCGGCTTCGTGCTCGATCGTTCGACGCCGGAAGCATTCGCCGAATTCGAGAAGGCCGCGCAGAAAGTGTCGGGGTGCGTCGAGTGTCACGTGGTGACCGGCGAATTCGACTACTTCATGCTGCTCCGCACGCGCGACAACGAGAGCTTCAACCGTTTGCATGCCGAACAGTTGCTGTACCTGCCCGGTGTGCGACAGGTGCGCTCGTTCATGGTGCTCAAGGAAATTCTGTCGACGCACGCGTTGCCGGTTTAGCGCGGAGCGCCGCCGATTCACGCCGGTCCGTGTGAGAGCGGCGCATGCGCCGCGGCGTGGAGGGGCCGGGCGAACGCGGCGCTCGGCGGCTTGAAGCCGCTCGACGTGCCTGGCCGCGTTGCCCGGTCAGCGCTGCCATGGCGCACCGCCTGGATGCGAGGTCTTGCCGAGACGCTCGCGTGCGTCGCGCACGACGGTCGCATCGAGTGCGCCGTCATCGGCGAGCGCCTTCAGCGCGGCGAGCACGATGCTCGCGCGATCGACCTCGAAGAATGCGCGCAGCGCGTCGCGCGTGTCGCTGCGGCCGAACCCGTCGGTGCCGAGCGTCACGTAGCGGCGCGGCACGTAGGCGCGGATCAGCTCGGGCACCGCGCGCACATAGTCGGTCGCGGCGATCACCGGGCCCTGCGTTTCTTCAAGCATCCGCGTGACATACGACGATGCCGATCCGTCGCCGAGCCGCGACAGCCGTTCGGCTTCCATCCCGTCGCGCTGCAATTCGCTGAAGCTCGTGACGCTCCAGACGGCCGCATCGATCCCCCAGCCGTCCTGCAGCATCCGCTGCGCGGCGAGCACTTCGCCGAGAATCGCGCCGGCGCCGAACAACTGCACGCGCGCGGCCGCGTTCGAGGCGGACGGCAGCCGGTGCATACCCTTCAGGATGCCTGCGCGACGGGCGGCCGGATCGTCGCCGGGGATCGACGGCTGCGCGTAGTTCTCGTTCATGACGGTCACGTAATAGAACACGTCGCGCTGCTGCTCGACCATCTCGCGCATGCCGGCATCGACGATCGTCGCGACTTCGTACGCGAACGCCGGGTCGTACGCGCGGCAGTTCGGAATCGTCGACGCCGCGAGATGGCTGCTGCCGTCCTGGTGCTGCAGGCCTTCGCCGCCGAGCGTCGTGCGGCCCGCTGTCGCGCCGACGAGGAAGCCGCGCGAGCGCTGGTCGGCGGCGGCCCAGATCAGGTCGCCGATGCGCTGGAAACCGAACATCGAGTAGTAGATGTAGAACGGCAGCATCGGCAGGTCGTGCACGCTGTACGACGTCGCCGCGGCGATCCACGACGACACCGCGCCGGCTTCCGAAATCCCTTCCTCGAGAATCTGCCCGCGCGTGTCCTCGCGGTAGTAGAGCATCGAGCCGAGATCCTCGGGTTCGTAGCGCTGGCCGAGCGGCGAGTAGATGCCGACCTGCCGGAACAGGCTCGCCATGCCGAACGTGCGCGCTTCGTCGGCCACGATCGGCACGACGCGCGGGCCGAGGTCGCGATCCTTCAGCAGCGCTGCCAGCATGCGCACGAGCGCCGTCGTCGTCGACATCTCGCGGTTCGCCGCGTCCAGCGCGAACGCACCCCAGGCAGGCATCGGCGGGACGGTCAGTCCTTGCGATGCCGCCATCCGCCTTCTGGGCAGATAGCCGCCCAGGGCAGCCCGGCGGGCATGCAGGTAACGCATCTCCGGGCTGTCTTCCGCTGGCTTGTAAAACTTCAACTGCTCGACGTCGTTGTCCGACAGCGGCAACCGGAAACGGTCGCGGAACGCCTTCAGGTCGTCGACGTCGAGCTTCTTCTGCTGGTGGGTCGTCATCCGCCCCTGGCCGATCGTGCCCATCCCGTAACCCTTCATCGTCTTCGCGAGGATCACCGTCGGCTGGCCGCGATGGGCGAGCGCGCGCGCATACGCGGCGTGCAGCTTGAGCGCGTCGTGGCCGCCGCGGCGCAGGCGGTCGATTTCCGCATCGGTCAATTGCGCGGCGAGCGTGTCGAGCGCCGGGTCGCGGCTGAAGAAGCGTGCACGGTTGTACGCGCCATCGTTCGCGGAGAAGGTCTGGAACTGGCCGTCGACGGTGTCGGCGAACGCGCGGGCGAGCGCGCCGGCGTGATCGCGCGCGAACAGCGGATCCCAGTCGGAACCCCACAGCACCTTGATCACGTTCCAGCCGGCGCCGGCGAACAACGCCTCGAGTTCGTCGATCACGCGGCCGTTGCCGCGCACCGGGCCGTCGAGCCGCTGCAGATTGCAATTGATCACGAACACGAGGTTGTCGAGCCCTTCGCGGGCGGCGAGCGACAGCGCGCCGAGCGATTCGGGTTCGTCCATTTCACCGTCGCCGAAGAAGCCCCACACGGTGCGGTTCGCGGTGTCCGCCAGGCCGCGATGCTGCAGGTAGCGCATGAAGCGCGCCTGGTAGATCGCGTTGATCGGGCCGATGCCCATCGAGCCGGTCGGGAACTGCCAGAAGTCGGGCATCAGCCACGGATGCGGATACGAGCACAGGCCGGGCCCGGCGATTTCGCGGCGGTAGTGCTTCAGGTGTGCCTCGTCGAGGAAGCCTTCGAGATACGCGCGTGCATAGACGCCCGGCGACGAATGCGGCTGGAAGTAGACGAGATCGCCGCCGGAACCACCTTCGTCATGCCCTTCGCCCGTCGCCGCGCGGAAGAAATGGTTGAAGCCGACTTCGAACAGGTCGGACGCCGACGCATAGCTCGCGATGTGTCCGCCGAGCTCGCCGTATGCACGGTTCGCGCGCACGACCATCGCGAGCGCATTCCAGCGCAGCGCGGCCGACAGACGCGCTTCGAGATCGGCATCGCCCGGATACGGCGGTTGTTCGTGCGCGGCGATCGTGTTCACGTACGGCGTGACCGGGCCGCGCGATGCAGCAAGACCGCGCGTGCGCGCGTGCGCGGCCAGGCGATCGAGCAGGAACTGCGCGCGATCCTGGCCGACGTGAGCGACGACCGCGTCGAGCGCCTCCAGCCATTCGGCGGTTTCTTCGGGGTCGGCATCGGCATGCGCAAGGCCCGCGCGCCGCGTGGCGTCAATTCCGTTCGACAGGTCCGTCATCGCAGGTCTCCCGCACGCCAGTTCGGGCGGCGCGCAATCAGTGGCAATCGGTCGAATCATGCTACCCGTCGATCCGCAAAATATGCGTCTGATTTCATTGGAGTTTCACGGTCTGATAGTGTAAATATTCCGGTTATCGCCACTCTCTCGGAATATTTCGATCATGAGCGCAAACCCGCGGCGGCTCGACCGCATCGACATCGGCATCCTGAACCAGCTTCAGCAGAACGCGCGGATCACCAACGCGGAACTCGCACGCGCGGTGAACTTGTCGGCCACGCCGTGCTTCAACCGCGTGCGCGCGCTGGAGAAGCTCGGGCTGTTCCGGCAGCAGGTCACGCTGCTCGATCCCGAGCCGCTCGGGCTGCGGATCAACGTGTTCATCCAGGTCAGCCTGGAAAAACAGGTCGAGGATGCGTTGCAGCGCTTCGAGGAGGCGATCTCGCAGCGGCCCGAGGTGATGGAGTGCTATTTGATGTCGGGCGACGCCGATTACCTGTTGCGCGTCGTGATGCCCGACATGCGCACGCTCGAGCGCTTCATCATCGAGCGGTTGACGACGATCCCCGGCGTGTCGAACATCCGCTCGAGCTTCGCGCTGAAGCAGGTGCGCTACAAGACCGCGCTGCCGCTGCCGGCGGCGGGGCTCACGCTCGTCGATCCGGACGAGGCGGCGTCCGACTGGAGTTGAGCGCGCGCCAGCCGACGAAGCGGCGACGATTGCCTGACATGACCGAAAGGAACGGGCCGGGACGCCTGTGGGCTTCGCGACGCGGTGCGGCACGATCGCGTATGCTCGTTTGGTCGCCGGCGAAGGCAGCCGCCGGAGCCGGTTCATTCGTGTGACGACCGATCAACGAGCGAGGGCATCATGGCAAGACAGACGATGGCGGAATACCTGGCGAAGACGCTGGCGGCAGCGGGCGTCGAGCGCATCTGGGGCGTGACGGGCGACAGCCTGAACGGCCTGTCGTTCAGCCTGAGCCAGATTGGCTCGATCCGCTGGATGCATACGCGGCACGAGGAAAGCGCCGCGTTCGCGGCCGGTGCCGATGCCGCGTCGACCGGCCGGCTCGCGGTGTGCGCCGGCAGCTGCGGCCCCGGCAACCTGCACCTGATCAACGGGCTGTACGACTGCCACCGCAATCACCAGCCGGTGCTCGCGATCGCCGCGCACATTCCGTCGACCGAGATCGGCCTCGGCTACTTCCAGGAAACCCATCCGCAGGAACTGTTCCGCGAGTGCAGCCACTTCGCCGAACTCGTGACGAACGCGTCGCAGTTCCCGCGCGTGCTCGCGCGCGCGATGCGTACCGCGATCGACGAGCGCGGCGTCGCGGTGATCGTGCTACCGGGCGACATCGCGCTCGGCGACGGCCCGGAAGAGGCGCCGGCATGGAGCGAATCGGCGCCGCCGTCGATCCTGCCGGCCGATGCCGATCTCGACCGGCTCGCGGCCCTGCTCAACGCATCCGACGCGGTCACGCTGCTGTGCGGCAGCGGCACGCAGGGCGCGCACGACGAAGTGGTCGCGCTGGCCGACACGCTCGGCGCGCCGGTCGTGCATGCGCTGCGCGGCAAGCAGTTCGTCGAATGGGACAACCCGTTCGACGTCGGGATGACGGGGCTGATCGGCTTCAGCTCGGGTTATCACGCGATGGAATCGTGCGACACGCTGCTGATGCTCGGCACGGATTTCCCGTACCGGCCGTTCTATCCGGCGAATGCGAAGATCGCGCAGATCGACTGGAAGGGCTCGCAGCTCGGTCACCGCGCGCCGCTCGCGCTCGGCCTCGTCGGCACCGTGAAGGAAACGATCGCGGCACTGCTGCCGCGCCTGACGCGCAAGACGCAGCGGCGTTTCCTCGAGAACGCGCTGAAGCACTACGCGGCCGCGCGCAAGGGGCTCGACGATCTCGCGGTGGCCGAGCCGCCCGGCCGCGCGATCCATCCGCAGTACCTGACGAAGCTCGTCGACGACGTCGCGGCCGACGACGCGATCTTCACGGCCGACGTCGGCACGCCGACGTTGTGGGCCGCGCGCTACCTGACGATGAACGGCAAGCGGCAGCTCCACGGCTCGTTCAACCACGGGTCGATGGCGAACGCGATGCCGCAGGCGCTCGGCGCGCAGGGCGCGCATCCGGGGCGGCAGGTCGTGTCGCTGTCCGGCGACGGCGGGCTGTCGATGCTGCTCGGCGATCTGCTGAGCGCGCGCCAGCTCAACCTGCCGATCAAGATCGTCGTGTACAACAACAGCCTGCTCGGCTTCGTGTCGATGGAGCTGAAGGCGGCCGGTTATCTCGATACGAACGTCGACCTGAGCCCGACGGACTTCGCGGCGATCGCGAAGGGCGCGGGTATCTTCAGCGTGCGGGTCGAGCACTCGGAGAACGTCGAGCACGCGTTGCGCACGGCGTTCGAGCATGACGGGCCGGCCGTCGTCGACGTCGTGACGTCGAAGTACGAACTCGCGATGCCGCCGAAGATCGAGCTCGCGCATGCGAAGGGCTTCAGCCTGTTCATGCTGCGCGCGATCCTCAGCGGGCGCGGCGACGAGATCGTCGAGCTCGCGAGAACCAACCTGCGGTGACGGCAGCGCGTGCGCCGCATGGCGGCCGCGTCGGGAACGCCGGCGCGGCCGCTCGCATCGACGGCCGGCGCGCGCGCCGCGATCGCGGCCGCGCGGCAGCCGATCCGGCTCGTCGGCGCACGTGAGCGCGTGCATATGCTGCAGTGCGTCGATCGCCGGTCGGGCACGAATTGATCAGGCAAATCAGGGACAATCTTCACGTCGCCTTAAGTTTGCGTTTCCTAGAATCGATTGATCGCCGCGCGTCCCGCGGCGGACCGATTCGCCCAGGAGGATGCGCATGCCGAAGCACCGTGTCGCCGTAGCCTTGTTCCACGCAGTCATCCGCCTGTCGAGGCCGATGACGCAACCGCTCGAGGGTCGCCGATGATGTGGCCGAACGCATGGCGGGTCTCGGCGCTGTTCGTGCGCGAGTGGGTCGGCCGTCCGGCCGCGGTGGGGGCGTTGTGCCCGAGTTCGCGGCACCTGGCGCGCGAGATGGCCGACGCGGTACCGGCTGGCGACGGGCTGGTCGTCGAGCTCGGCGGCGGCACCGGCGCGATCACCGCGGCGTTGCTCGAGCGCGGCGTCGCGCCGCGGCGCCTCGTCGTGGTCGAACGCTCGCCCGCGTTCGTGCGGCATCTGCGACGGCGCTTTCCCGGCATCACGATCGTGTCGGGCGATGCGCGGCAGCTCGAGCGGCTGCTGCCGCCCGATGCGCGCGTCGATGCGATCGTGTCGTGCCTGCCGTTGCGCACGCTGCCGCGCGAGGACGTGGCGGCGATCGTCGATCAATGTCACCGCGTGCTGTCGGCCGACGGCGTGATGATTCAGTTCACGTACGACCTGCGGCCGCCCCGCCGCCATCCGCTCGGCGATGCGGCGTTTGTCGCCAGCGGCAGCCGGATCGTCTGGGCGAATCTTCCGCCCGCGCGCATCGTGACCGTGCGCTGTGCCGCCGCGGAATACGCGGGCTGACTCGATCGAAACGTCGTAAGCGGACCCTGGCCGCTTTTTCCGTTTTCGCCGCCGCGCGACAGGGATCGCCGCCGCCGCGCTACACGCGTGCGCGGTTCGTCACTTGCACCGCCGGCCGTAACGCGAGCCGCTTGATCAGGCGGTCGAGCGGCGTCGCGTAGCCGCGCGCGATGACGGCACTCAACCCGGCCGACAGCACCAGATACGCGACGAGCAACGCCAGCTTGCCGTCTCCGTGCGTGCCCGACGGCGGCCACGCCGTGCGCAACGCGCCGAGCACGATCAGGTGGAACAGATACAGCTCGTAGCTGAGCCGGCCGCTCCAGCGCAGCGGCGCGAGCACGCGACCGTGCGCGCGTTCGCGTTCGGCATGCGCGCCGATCAGCAGCACGGCGGTGCCGAGCGCCATCGCGGAGACGCCGGGCACATGGCTTTCGGCAATCGGCCACGCGAGATAGAGCGCCGTCATTCCCGCCGCGACGAGCCATTGCACGGGCGCGGCCGCGAGCACCTGCCAGCGCGCGCGTTCGGCCAGCAGCGCGGTGCAGCAGCCGATCGCGATGCCGTCGAAGCATGCAAAGTACGCATAAAGGAAGCCGCCTTCGTCGCCCGGATGCGTGTAGCGATACACGGGGCCGATCGCGGCGATCAGCAGCCAGAACGCGAACAGCCGCCCGTCGCGGCGCAATGCGATGCACAGCAGCGGAAACGACAGGTAGAACACCTCCTCGACCGACAGCGACCACAGCACGCCGAGCGCGTAATTGACCCAGCCGTATGCGCCGATCAGCACGTTCATCCAGAACGTGAGCGACGCGAGGTTCACGAGCCAGTACGACACGGCGATGCCCTGCGGCGCATGGTTCGTGAAGATCGGCACGCCGGCCGCCGCGAGGCCGTTGACGAGCGCGAGCAGCAGAAGCAGGCAAGGGACGATCCGCGCGATACGCGACACGTAGAACGCGCGTACGTCGAGCGCGCCGAGGCTGCCCCAGCGGCGGCGCGCATTCGACGTGATCAGGTAGCCCGAGATCGCGAAGAACATCGTCACGCCGTAGTTGCCGTTGCGCACGATCGCGTGGATCGTGTCCCAGCCGAGCACGCGCGCGAGCGCGGTGTCGCGCAGCGGATACGCGATGTTGAAGTGATGCAGCAGCACGAGCAGGATCGACACGCCGCGCAGCAGGTCGATGCGTGCGTTGCGCGGTCCGGTGCTCATGGCGACGCGCCCGCTTCGGCGAGTGCCGGCAGCGCCGCGAGGAACGTGTCGCGCGAGCGCAGGCCGGCATTCGGCGTTTGCCGCGTGTCGTCCTGGATCAGGTTCGCGAACACCAGCGTGCGCGATCCCTTCGTCGCCCAGCCGACGAACCAGCCGTACGCATGCGCGCTGTCGTATTTGAGACCCGGCGAGCCGGTGCCGGTCTTGCCGTGCACGATCCAGCCGCCCGGTTGCGCGTCGATCAGCGTGATGCGCTCGGTCATGTCGTACGCATGCGCGCTGACGGGCAGCGTGCGGCGCACGATCTTGCGCATGAACGCGACCTGTTCGAGCGGCGAGATCCGCAGCGACGAATTGGCCCACGCGCCCATCACGCCGCTCAGTTCACCCTGCTTGCTGGTGACGTCGGCGTTGCCGTAATCGAACGCGCTGGTGTACTGCTGGAAGCGTGCCTGTCCGAGCGCCTGCGCGACCTGCTCCGAATACCAGAAGATCGACAGCTTCATCCAGCGCGCCGGGTCGGTCGGTTCGCGCCACGGCGCACCGCCCCAGTCGGGGTAGCCGGCGTGGAAGTCGAGCGTGGGCGTGTGCTCGTCCGTCAGCACGCCGGCGTCGAAACCCATCAGGCTGATCGCCACCTTGAACGTCGATGCGGACGTGACGCGGGTCGCGCAGTCGCCTTGCTGCACGAGCACTCGGCCGGTGGCGGCGTCGGCGACGACGGTGCAGACGGGATGGGCATGGGCGGATGCGGCGACCAGCAGGCCCGTGGCGAAGGCCAGCAGCGCGGTGCGGCAGTGCTTCAAGTGTTGCTCCCTGGAAAGCGTGCGGAAGGTGCGCGGGGCGGGCGGGGAAGCGGGCGGCCGCGCAATCGGAACGACGGCCTGCTTTGAAGGGGAGGGCGGATCGCGGCCGTCGGGATCACACAGTGTATCGGCTGATCGCGGGCCGTTGACCTGTCATGGTTGACGGGGTGCGTGCGGCTTTCGGCGGATGGGGCTGCCGGCGCCCGTCACGGCACGGCGTGATCCATGAAAAAACCCGCCGGCAGGCTGGCGCTTGCGGGCGGGCGAAGACACCTCGGGCCGACCGGCGCGGGTGTCGCGTGAAGGAGGGAGAACCGGGTTGCGTCAGAACTTGTGGCGCAGCGCGAGGCGCACGGCCACCTGGTTCGACGTCGACGACGGTGCGTCGGTGCCGGGGATGAAAGCGTTGTCGAGGATCGCGTTCGTCTTGTCGCCGGCGATGTGCTGGTACGCGGCCTGCACGTACACGTCGGTGCGCTTCGACAGGTTGTAGTCGGCCATCAGCCCGACCGAGTGGATTTTCGGCTTCGCGTCGCCGGTCGATGCGTCGTACTTCTCGAGCGACAGGACGTACTGCGCGCCGACCATGAATGCCGGCGTGATCTGGTACGAGCCGTTCACCTCGAAGTTCTGGTACTTGATCGCGCTGACCGTCGCCCCCGGCGCGATGATCGCGCCCGGCGTGCCGAGGTAGCCGTTGCCGGTCGGGTTCTTGTAGTTCGAGTTCGTATACGCGAAGCCGACGGTCGCGGGCCCGAACGAGTAGTTGATGCCCGCGCCGAACACGCGCATGCGCTCGGCGATGTAGCTCGCGTCGTTCGCGGTGATCGCACCGGCCGAGCCGTCGCCCGGGCGGTTCGCCTGCAGGTAGGCGGCGCCGATCAGCAGCCCGTTGTTCTGGTACTGCGCGCCGAAGCTGTAGGCGCGGTTGTCCGAGAAGTTCGTGCTGTTGCTGAAGCTGTACGCGCCGCCGAACTGGAAGCCGCCGAAGTTCGGGCTCGCGTACTTGACGGTGTTGTCGAGCCGGAACGAGTTGTCGGTGTTGTCGTTGTCGAACGGATGCGCGAGCAGGTAGCCGCCCCAGTTGCCGTTGGCGGTGGTCGGCGCGAGATAGTCGACGACGGAATCGTATTGGCGGCCGAACGTCAGCGTGCCGTACTGCGTCTGGCTCAGGCCGACGTACGCCTGGCGGCCGAACATGCGGCCGCCCTGGTTGAGGCGGCCGGTGTTCACGTCGAAGCCGTTTTCGAGCTGGAAGATCGCCTTCATGCCGCCGCCGAGATCCTCGCTGCCCTTCAGGCCCCAGCGGCTGCCTTGCGCGTAGCCGCTGGCCATCTCGTAGACGTGGCCGGTGCCGACGTTGTTCGTGTAGTTCAGGCCTTCGTCGATCACGCCGTACAGCGTGACGCTGCTTTGCGCGAACGCGGGCGCTGCGAAGGTTGCCGTCACGGCGAGCGCCGTCAGGGTCTTTTTCATTGAGATCTCCGGGATATCCAGCGTGTATCGGTTGTCGTGAGCGCGTCCGGCGAGGCGCGCCCCCGTCATCCGGGGCGATCCGGCGCCGCGCGAGGCGCCGGCAACGTGCGGCGGCGCGGCAACGGCGGCGTCGGGTCGTGTCTCCTCCGATGACACCGCGCATTCTTCCCAAGCCGATACGGATTCGAAAGCGAGTAATTTCGATGGACGGGATCGGGTTCGCCAATGGGGGCGGCGCAGGCCGTTTCGACAGTCGAAACGGCGGGGACGGCGCGGCCGTTCGACACCGGCCGGGCGGCGTTCGAACAGGCGCCCGCGCCGGGTCATGACCGGCTGCCTGCAATCGCCTGCAAGGCCCGTCCGGCGGGCCTCCTGGGGGCGACGGCGATCGATTGGCGCCGCCGATTGCAATGATCGGAATTACTCGTTTCCCTAAACAAAATGGCCGCTCGAACATGCAGGCTGACCGGACGTGGATGCATTCACGATGCGCCGGTTGCCGCGCATGCCGCGACGCACAAACAACAGATTCGATTTGGAGACGACCCACCATGCAGATTCGACGACTGAAAACGGTCCTTCTCGCCGCCGCGGCGATCCTGTCCGCGCCCGCGGCCCACGCGGCCGGCGGCGCGTGCGCCGACGGCAAGACGGTCCATTTCGCGGGCATCACATGGGAGAGCGGGTCGTTCGCGACCGAGGTGCTGCGGCTGATCATGGAGAAGGGCTACGGCTGCAGGACGGACGTCGTGCCGGGCAGCACGGCCGCCACCGAAACGGCGCTCGCGCGCAACGACCTGCAGATCTGGGCCGAGCAGTGGACGGGCCGCAGCGAGATCACCGCGAAGGCCGTCTCGTCGGGCGCCGTGAAGCTGATCGGCGACACGCTGCCCGGCGGCACCACCGAAGGCTGGTTCGTGCCCGACTACGTGGTGAAGGGCGATCCGGCGCGCAACATCAAGCCGGTCGCGCCGGGGCTCGCGTCGGTCGACGATCTGCCGAAGTACAAGCAGGTGTTCGCCGACGAGGAGGAGCCGGACAAGGGCCGCTTCCTGAACTGCCCGACCGGCTGGGACTGCGAGCGCGTGAACACGCGCCTGTTGCGCGTGCTGAAGCTCGACCAGTCGTACACGAACTTCCATCCGGGCACGGGTGCGGCGCTGGATGCGGCGATCGCGTCCGCGTACCAGCGCGGCGCGCCGATCGTGTTCTATTACTGGGGCCCGGCCGCGCTGATGGCGAAATACAAGTTCACGGCGCTGAAGATGCCGGCCTTCAACGAAGCATGCTGGAAGACGTTGCGCGACGAGAGCAGCACGCACCAGTGCGCGTCGTCGTACATGGTGTCGCGACTGACGGTCGGCGTGTCGAAGCCGTTCGCCGATGCGAACCCCGATCTCGTCGGCGTGTTCGGCAAGGTGCGGTTTCCGATGGACTTCCTGAACCAGACGATCCTCGAGATGACGACGAAGAAGATCGACGGCGCGGCGATGGCCACGCAGTTCCTGAAGACCCGCCCGGACATGTGGAAGCAGTGGGTGCCGGCCGACGTCGCGCAGAAGATCGCCGGCAGCCTGAAGGGCGCGTAACCTGCGCGCGGCGGCGGGCCCGCGCTCGCCGCCGCCGTCACGCGCCTTCGCGGCGCGACGGAGAATCAACATGAACGGCTTCTTCCTGCACCTGTCGATCGCCGACTGGGTCAACCGCGCGCTCGAGACGTTCGTCGCGCAATACGGCGACAGTTTTCATCACTTCAGCACGCTGCTGCTGCGCTACCTGCTCGTGCCGCTCGAAGGCGCGTTGCGCATGGCGCCGCCGTGGCTCGTGCTGCTGGTCGTCGGCGCGATCGCGTGGAATGCGACGCGCCGCATCGGCCTCGGCGCGCTCTTCATGCTGCTGCTCTACGCGATCGGCTGCTTCGGCCTGTGGGACAAGCTGATGCAGACGCTCGCGCTGATGCTCGTCGCGACGGTGCTGTCGGTCGCGATCGGCGTGCCGGTCGGCATTCTGGCGTCGCGCAGCGCGTGGTTGCGGCGGATGCTGCTGCCGGTGCTCGACGTGATGCAGACATTGCCGAGCTTCGTCTACCTGATCCCGGTGCTGATGCTGTTCGGCCTCGGCAAGGTACCCGCGATCCTCGCGACGATCATTTACGCGTTGCCGCCGCTGATCCGCCTGACCGATCTCGGCATCCGCCAGGTCGATCCGGACGTGACGGAGGCCGCACGCGCGTTCGGCACGACGCGCTGGCAGCTGCTCGTCAACGTGCAATTGCCGCTCGCGCGGCCGAGCATCATGGCCGGCATCAACCAGACGACGATGATGGCGCTGTCGATGGTCGTGATCGCGTCGATGATCGGCTCGCGCGGGCTCGGCGAGGACGTGCTCGCGGGCATTCAGACGCTCGACGTCGGCAAGGGCACGCAGGCCGGCCTCGCGATCGTGATTCTCGCGATCGTGATCGACCGCATCAGCCAGGGCTTCGGTCAGGAGCGGCGCGCGCGGCGGCGGCTTGCGCAGCAGCGCCGGCAGAAGGGTGCATCGCGCGTGCCGTACCGGCTGCCGCGCAACGCGTCGGCGCCGAGCGTCGATTCGAATCAGGCGACGCAATCGTCGCGCGCATAGGAGCGGAGACAGACATGGCGACCATCGACGTCAAACACGTGTACAAGCTGTTCGGGCCGCAGGCCGCGCATGCGCGCGTGCTCGACCTGCTGCGGGCCGGCAGGCGCAAGGCCGACGTGCTGGCCGAAACCGGCTGCAACGTCGGGCTCAACGACGTGAGCCTCGGCATCGAGTCGGGCGAGATCTTCGTGATCATGGGGCTGTCGGGTTCCGGGAAGTCGACGCTCGTGCGGCACTTCAACCGGCTGATCGAGCCGACGGCCGGCGAGATCGTGATCGACGGCAGCGACGTGATCAAGCTCGACGCGCACGGGCTGCGCGAACTGCGCCGCTACAAGGTCAGCATGGTGTTCCAGAACTTCGGGTTGCTGCCGCACCGGACCGTGCTCGACAACGCCGCGTATGCGCTGCGCACGCGGGGCGGGAAGCGGCACGACGCGGCCGACGCGGCGCGCAACTGGCTGACGAAGGTCGGGCTCGACGGCTACGGCGATCATTACCCGGACGAGCTGTCGGGCGGGATGCGGCAGCGCGTCGGGCTGGCGCGCGCGCTGGCGGCCGACACCGACGTGCTGCTGATGGACGAGGCGTTTTCGGCGCTCGATCCGCTGATCCGCACCGAGATGCAGGATCAGCTGCTCGAGCTGCAGACGACGCTGTCGAAGACGATCGTGTTCATCACGCACGATCTCGACGAGGCGCTGCGCATCGGCGACCGCATCGCGATCCTGCGCGACGGCACGCTCGTGCAGGTCGGCACGCCCGACGATATCCTGTCGCGGCCGGCCGACGATTACGTGAAGCGGTTCGTCGAGAAGCGCACGAGCGTGAACTGACCTGGCGCATCGTCTTGCTCAGGCCGCACGGTGCGCGGCCGTCGTCAACACGATCTTGCCGATGTGCACGCCCGAATCGATCAGCGTGTGCGCATCGCGCGCGTCGTCGAGCGAGAAGGACCGAAACACCTGCGGCCTGACCGTGCCGGCCGCCACGTGCGGCCACAGGTGCCGTTCCAGCTCGGCGATGAGCGCGCCTTTCTCCTCGGGCGTGCGCGAGCGCAGCGTCGAGCCGATGTGCGTCAGGCGCTTGGTCATCATCGGCCACACGTCGAGTTCCTTCGCCGGCCCGTTGAGCGCGCTCACCTGCAGGATCCGGCCGTTCATCGCCGCGGCCCGGTAATTGCGCGCGACGTAGTCGCCCGCGATGATGTCGAGGATCACGTCCACGCCGCGGCCGGCGGTGATCCTGTCGACTTCGGCGACGAAATCCTCTTCCCGGTAATGCACCGCGTGATCCGCGCCCAGCCGCAGGCTCGCGGCGCGATGAGCTTCCGAGCCGACCGTCGTGATGACGGTCGATGCACCCATTGCCTTCGCGATCATCGTCGCGGTGGTGCCGATGCCCGACGCGCCGCCGTGGACCAGCACCGATTCGCCGGCCTGCAGCCGTCCGCGCTGGATCAGGTTCAGCCACACCGTCAGGAACGTTTCCGGCATCGCCGCGGCTTCGATCATGTCGAGGCCGGGCGGCAGCTTCATCGTGGTGAGGCGGTGGGCGACCGCGTATTCCGCGTAGCCGCCGCCCGTCACCAGCGCGCTGACCCGATCGCCCGGGACGAATTCGCGCACGGCCTCGCCGGTCGCGACGACTTCGCCCGCGAGCTCGAGGCCCGGGATGTCGGACGCGCCGGGCGGCGGGTGGTAGTGCCCCTTGCGTTGCAGCACGTCCGGGCCGTTCACGCCGGCGGCGTGAACCCGGATCAGCACTTCGTCGGCGTTCGGCCGCGGCACCGGGCGCCGTGTCGTTGCCAGCACCTCGGGGCCGCCGGGGCGGGTGATTTCGACTGCCGCCATGTCGGCGGGAAGGGGCGCGTGCGTACCGGACATGTTTGCCTCGCAACGGGTAGATGAGTGATCGGTGAAAAAAGTATAGGCTTCGGGGTTGATGAATTCGCGCAGCGATTTTCAAGACCACAGATGCAAATTTGCATCACTTCAGGAGAAGGCCTTTGAACTGGGACGACGCGCGGATTTTTCTCGCCATCCACCGGGAACGCAGCCTGCGCGGCGCCGCGCGGGTGGTCGGGCTCGACCAGGCGACGGTCGGCAGGCGGCTCGCGGCACTCGAGCGCGCGCTCGGCGCGACGCTGTTCCTGCGCACGTCGGCCGGTTACGTGCCGACCGCGGTGGGCGAGGTTGCGCTGCGCAACGTGGAGAAGATGGAGCAGTCGGTGATTGACCTGATGCGGCAGACCCAGGGCGTCGACCGGCGCCTTGCGGGTGACGTGCGCGTGACGACGACCGATACGATCGGGCTCGAATTCGTGATGCGCGCGATGCGCAACCTGCACGACGAGCATCCGGACGTGCGTGTGCTGCTCAACACGTCGACGCAGGTGGAGAATCTCGCCAAGCGCGAGGCGGACATCGCCATCCGCACGATCAAGCCCGACAACCCCGATCTGCTCGTGCGCCGGCTTGCTGCGTGGCCGACGGGGTTATACGCGTCGGCGGACTATCTGGACCGGCATGGCGAACCGGTGTCCGGCACCGGCTTCGACGGCCACGATCTCGTGTGCTTCCTGCCGCACCTGAATGCGCGCCGCCCGCTCACGATGGTCGGCGAGCCGGTTCGGGCCGGACGGATCGTGTCGGGGCTGAATTCGAATCTCATGCTGCGCGCGGCGGCGCGTGCCGGGCTCGGGCTCGCCGAACTCCCGGTGCCGATCGCGGAGCGAGACGGACTGGTGCGCGTGTGGCCGGCGCGTACGTCGGCGCGCCCTTACGAAGTCTGGATGGTGACGCACAAGGATTTGCGGCATACCGCGCGGATGAGCGCGATGATCGATCACATCGTGCGGGTGTTCGACGCCGTGCCGGCATCGGGCGGTGCTTGGGGGGATGCCGGGCACGTGTGACGCGAGCCGGAAGGGCGGCAGGCCGCGACGGGATGCGGGCCGTCCGCGTCGATCGGCGCGGTGCAACGCGCCGCGCCGTGCCGTGCCGTGTTTCATTCCGGTTCGCGTATCGCCTGCCGTTACGGTTCGATCGACAGATACCGCGGATAGCGCCCGCTGCCGTAGTTGTCAGGCATCCTGCATTTCTGGTAACACTGCGTCAGCCGGAACGCGGCCTTCTCCCGGTCCGTGTCGTCGCCGTCCTGCAGCCAGATCGCGTGGCTTTTCTCCGCGAGCAGGATCAGCAGGCGCCGTCTGGTGGCCGACAGGGCCGAACGCTCCAGCAGGTCGCAGACGAGATTGGCCGTGACCATGCCGAACAGCCGGCGGTGCTCGCGGCAGTCGCTGGACGCGAGCAAGTGCATCGCTTCGGCGAATGCCGCTTCCGCCTCGGCCGCGGATTGTTGAAGCGTGATCGCGGGGAGCGCGAGTGCCGTGACGTAGAGGCGATCGTCGGCGTCGAACCGGTCGAGCGGCGCATGCAAGTCCCGCGATTTCTCGAGCACCGCATGCTGGCGATCGATCCGCCGGCGCGCATCGGCCGGTGCATCGTCGTGCGCGTCCACGA
The DNA here is from genome assembly GCF_001718535.1 of Burkholderia seminalis. Taxonomy (NCBI): domain Bacteria; kingdom Pseudomonadati; phylum Pseudomonadota; class Betaproteobacteria; order Burkholderiales; family Burkholderiaceae; genus Burkholderia; species Burkholderia seminalis. Next base: position 291,936 of record NZ_CP013400.1, read on the forward strand.
GTCGTTCGAGCGCGTCCATTCCCGCTTCCCAGTCGCCGAGATGCTCGCCGAATACATGCGTCACGAGCGCCGCCAGCTCGACGAGGTCCTGCGCGCCCATCGGGCGCGCCAGCCGTTCCCGCAGGCGGGTCGCGACCGCTATCGGCTGCTTCGTATGCTCCTGCCAGTCCCGGATCAGCAATTCGCGCAATGGCTCGTCGTGTACTTGCATTGTTTCCATGCATTCCTCCGTTCGGTTGCACAAATGGTAGGAGCGGGGATCGCGTGTGTACAGTGCAGGTTTGTCAGATATATGATGCATTCAACGCAAATCTGCGAGGAGCGCGGCGTTGAACCGAATCGACCTGAACCTGTTGCTGGCGCTGAAGGCGCTGATCGACGAGGAAAGCGTGTCGCGCGCGGCGTGCAGCCTCGATTTGAGTCCGTCCGCGATGAGCCGGACCCTTGCCCGCGTTCAGGACGCGATCGGCGACAAGGTGCTGGTACGCGCGGGCAAGGGCATGGTGGCGACCGAAACGGCGCGCCGGCTGAAGGCGCCGCTCGACCGCATCCTGCAGGATGTGGAACAGCTGCTCGGTGCGCAGCACCGGTCGATCGACGCGCAACGCGTGTTCAACATCAGCGCCAACGACGGATTCATCGATTCGTTTGCGGTGCCCATCATCGAGCAGGCGTACGCGGCATGGTCGCATGCGAAGCTGCGGTTCCTGCCCAAGCACGAGAAGACGGTGGCGCGGCTGCGCAGCGGCGAAGTCGATATCGAAATCGGCGTGATCGGCGAGACGGGGCCGGAAATCATGGTCCGCAAGCTGTTCGACGACCGCATGGTCGGCGTGCTGCGCAAAGGCCATCGGCTGGCGCGGCGCCGGATGACGCTGGACGCGTACCTGTCCGTGCCGCACATCAGCGTGTCGCGCAAAGGGCGGTTTCACGGGCCGATCGACGATGCGCTCGGCGAGCAGGGGCGCGAGCGGAACGTGATCGCGGTGGTGCCGAACTTCAAATCGGGCATCGAGCTGGCCCGGCGTTCGGACTGGATCGTGCAGGTGCCGGAGAAGCACACCGCTCAGGCCCGGCGAGACGTCGTGACGTTCGAGTTGCCGGTCGCGACGCCGGGGCTGGCGATCTCGATCATGTGGCATCCCCGCTTCGACCGGGACACGGTGCATGCGGGGCTGCGGGACCTGATCGTGAAGGTTTGCCGGCAGGTCGTGGACGCGGGGAACGGCTGAGGGCCGGCGGCCGCCGCCGGCCCTGCCGGCGTGGCGTCACTCACTGTGCGACCGTCTCCCGTTGCGTCGACGGCATGCCGGCCCGCTCCGCCAGCGCAGCCTCCGCCAGAATCAGGTCCGCGCCCTTCTCCGCGACCATCATCGTCGGTGCATTGATGTTGCCGGACGTGATGTTCGGGAAGACCGACGCATCGACGATCCGCAGCGCCTGCAGCCCGTGCACGCGCAGCGACGCATCGACGACGGATGTCGCCGCGTCGAGCCCCATCGCGCACGAGCCGCACAGGTGGTAGATCGATCCCGATTGCTCGCGGAAATACTGCAGCATCGCTTCGTCGGTGTCGACCTGCGGCCCCGGCGAGATTTCCTCGACGGTCATCGACTTCAGCGCCGGCGCGCGCATCAGCGCCCGGATCACCTTGCTGCCCTGCACGGCTTCGTCGAGATCCTTCTGCGTGGTCAGCGCGTTGATGTGGATCTTCGCGGCATCTTCCGCGCGGTTCGACGCGATCTCGATCGTACCGCGGCTGGTCGGCCGGCACGGGTTGAACGCGATCAGGAAGCCCGAATACGGCTCGGGCTTGATGCTCGCACGGTCGCTCTTCGGAATCCGGTACGACAGCGGGTTGAAGTACAGCTGCAGGTTCGGCTCCCGCACGTCAGCCGAGCCGCGGAAGAAGCCGCCGGCCTGGTTCACGCTCATCGCGAGCGGGCCGCGCTTCGTCAGCAGGTAGCGCAAGCCGATCTTCATCTTGCCGAGCAGCGTGCCCATCTCGTCGTTCAGCGTCGGCCGGTTCGCCTTGAAGTAGAAGCTCACGCACAGATGGTCCTGCAGGTTGCGGCCGACGGCCGGCAGCGCATGCACGTGCTCGGCGAGGCGGACGGATTCCCGCCGCTGCCGGCGGCCGATCTCGAACTGCATCGCTCGCCCGGCATCTGCGATCCGCTGACCGACGATCTCGTGTCGCTGATCGAATCGATGGTCGACGAACGACGGCGCGCGTCGCTCGAGGCGTTTGCATAGCGCAGCGGTCGCGCGGCAGGGGAGGCGTGGGGTCGAATCGGTACGGCGCGCTGCGCTCTGCATGCCGTTTTTTGCGTCGCCGCGGCATTTTTTTGCACGACGTTTATGCCGTCTCTTCTAAGCTGGGGACATGTCGAACAGCCGGGACGGCTCCCGTCCGCTCCATGACCTTCATCCATCCCTTTCCCGCCTTCGATGTCGCCGGCCGCCAAATGCGCGCCGGCACCCGCACCCGCGTCATTCCGTTGCCGCCGCCGCGCCCGCGCCTGCAGTTGCCCGTCACGCTGACAGCCGATTCCGGCGAGCACGCGCGCGAGCGGCTCGCGGCGCTGCTGCATTCGCCGCTCGGCGTGTATGTCGTCCGCGCCCGCGCGGTGCGCGACGTGATCCACGTTCATTTCGAGATCGCGCCGGAAGACCTGGACTTCACGCTGCACATGCTGATCGCGCAGCAGGCCGATGCGGTGATCGGGCCCGTCGCGCGCCGGTTGCATGTCGGGCCGCGGGCCCGGTGACGCGGGGAACGGTTGTTGCTCGTACACAGACGGTTCGTTTGCTCCGCCGCCGGATCGCCGGTCGCCATGGCTGTCCATCGGCCGGCGGCGCCGGAGGTTCGCGCGCCGCGTCGTGCGCGGCGCTACCCCCTGAATACGGAGTGACCATGTACATCCCGGAAGAAGTGCGTGTCGCGCGGCCGGCAAGCCGTCGCGCGCGGACGGCATCGCTGCCGTCAGGGCAGCAACTCGCGCGTCAGCTGCTGACGACGGTACGCGTGGCCGAAGTGCTGCTGCATCAAGCGATCGTCCTACCGCCCCGGCATCAGTGGTCGGTCGACACCGAACGGGTCGACGCGATCGGCGGCCCGCTCGCGGCGTGGGAGACCTGCGTGATCTGGCGGATCGGCAAGGTATTCGGCGCGACGGTCAGCCCGGCCGCGCGCGTCAACGATCCCGTGCAGGTGGCGGTCGAGATCCGGCTTTATCTGCCTGAGCAGGCGTATGTGGCCGGGCAGCGCGTGAGCGTCTTCGGGCGTCGCCACGGCCATCGGTTCGGTGCGACGCTGTCGGTCGCATCGGGCGCGCAGTGGGGCGGGCGGCGCTCCGAGCACGTGGCGCCGGAACACCGGTACGTGTGCGGCGACACGCTCGAAGCGCTCGTCGATGCGGTCGCCGCGCATGTCAACGCGGCGCTGGGCGCGGCAGGGTTCGGCGCGACGCGCTGATCACGCGTCGCCGGTCTGCCCGGTCTGGCGCTGCAGGTCTTCCATCAGTTGTTCCGCGAGAAAGTCGCACGGCGGCCGCTTCGATTTCGTGCTGCGCGCGAGGATCAGTTCGAGCGGCGGCAGGTCCGGCAAGCCGTGCGAGCGGCCGAGCATCGACAGTTGCGCGGGAATCGCGCAGCGCGCGAGCGGCGCGACCGCGAGGCCGGCCTCGACCATGCTGAGCAGCCCGAGCAGGCTCGGGCTTTCATACGACGTGCGGTACGGCACCTTCGCGCGTTCGAGGCTGCGGATCGCGTTCTCGCGCGCGACGCTGCCCGGCATGAACACCGCGATCGGCAACGGCCGTTCTTCCCATACGCGCGGCCCGTTCGTCATCGCGGCCCACGCCATCGGCTCGTGGCGGATGAAGTCGCCGGTCAGCCCCTTGATGCGCGTGCCGCACACGAGATCCACGGTGCCTTCCTTGATCAGCGGCGCGAGCGCACTGCTCGGCAGCCCCATCACCTGGATCTCGACCTTCGGGTAGGTCGCCGAAAATTTCTTCAGGACCGACGGCAGCAGCGACGACGCGTAGTCGTCCGGCACGCCGATCACGACCTTGCCGGTCACTTCCGGCCGCACCACGGCCGCCCACGCCTCGTCGCGCAGCGCCAGCATTCGTCTGGCGAATCCCAGCAGCACCTCGCCCTCGCGCGTCAGCACGATGCTGCGCGGCTTGCGCACGAACAGCGGCCGGCCGATCGCGTCCTCCAGGCTCTTGATCTGCATGCTCACGGCAGACTGCGAGCGGTTCACGGCCTCGGCCGCGCGGGTCATGTTGCCGGTCTCCGCGACGGCGACGACGGTGGCCAGCACGTCGTGATCGAGCATCTTCATCGGTATCAGGAAAACTGAACGTAACGATCAACATTATGCGTTTTTATTGTTGATGTGTGTCTGCCATAGTGCGATCACGCTGGCGTCCTGCCCACGGGCGGCGCGGCATTCAGGCCGGTCGACCCGGTGTGCAGCACTGAACGAGGAAGCGTGGTGTATCGATGATCGACCATCCGTTGCGCGCCGCGCTGGCCGCCGAATTGCATGCCAGGCCGTTCCTGCGGCTCGCCGAAGCCGTGTCGCTCACGCACTACGCGATCTACGCGGACGGCCAGCCCGATATCCACGAAACGCTGCTGCACGCGCTGTGCCGCGACACCGGCATTGCCGCGCCGCACGAAGGCGCGACGCACCACGCGGTGCAGTCGCCGTGCGGCTGGCATCTGAAGTGGGAGCGTCACACCGAATTCTCGACTTTCACGTTCGTCGCGCCGCGTCGCGACACCGGCTACTTCGACGATCTCGCGATCGAAGGCATTCCGGCCGCGTGGTTCGCGCGGCTGGCCGGCATCCGTTTCGTCGCGGTGAGGATGGAGCTGCTGTCGGGCGACGCCGCGCGACGCGTGTGCGGCGACCTGCGGCGCTGGATCGACGGGCCCGCGCTCGTCGGCAGCAACGTGCTCGGCGGCGGCAAGGTGTTCTGCGACTGGCACGTACGCGACGACGGTTTCATGCGTTTTCTCGTCATCGACGAGGATTTCCGCGAGGAGCAGGGCGGCCGCCTGCTGCAGCGCCTGTATGAAATCGAAACGTACCGGATGATGGCCTTGCTCGCGTTGCCTGTCGCGCGCCGGATGAGCCGCGAGCTCGACGAGATCCACGCGGCGCTGCATGCGTTGATGCAGCGGATGGACGCGAGCGGCGCCGACGGCGACGACACGGCGCTGCTCGTCAAGCTCACGCATCTCGCGGTGCGGGTCGAGTCGCTGGCGGGGGCCGGCGCACGCTTCAGTGCGTCGCGCGCGTACGAAAAGCTCGTGCTGGCGCGCATTCAGGAACTGCGCGAAGAGCGGATCGAAGGGATGCCGACGATCGCCGAATTCATGGAGCGGCGCTTCGCGCCGGCGATGGAAACGTGCCGCAGCGTATGGGCGCGCCACGAGCAGATCGCCGCGCGGATCGCCCGCGCGGTCGACCTGCTGCGCACGCGCGTGAACCTCGCGCAGGAAAAGGACGTGACGCGCCTGCTGGCCGGGATGGAGCGCACCGCGCGCAACCAGCTTCATCTGCAGCATGCGGTCGAAGGTCTGTCGGTGGCGGCTATTTCGTACTACGTGCTGTCGCTCGCGACGGCGGCGTTCAAGGCGCTGCACGTGATGAACCTGCCGGTCGATCCGGAGCTGGCGGAAGGCCTGCTGATCGCACCGGTCGTGTTCGCGGTGATCCACATCACGCGGCGCACACGCGCGCAGCTTGCACGGTCGGAAGCTGCGCATGACGGTGCGCCCGTGCAGGTGACGGCGTTGAAGCGCGTCGGTTAGCCGATCAAGAGCACAATCAAGGAAAGGAGTGGAGATGACTTTTTCGCAGAATCAAGCGGGGTTTTACAGCGGTTTCGATGCAGCGTTCGACGAGCCGGCATCGGGCGATGCCGGTGTGCCGGAAGCGGCGCGCGTGACGTCGTATCAGGCCGTGCTGCAGGAACCGATGACGTCGCTCGTCGGGAATACGCTCGATCGGCCGGAGGTCGCGGCGGTGGCGATTCTCGGGTACAACTGACGCGGGGTTGAGCGTATGAGCCCTCCGGCTGCCTATGCGCCGGGCGGATTTGGCGGTTGGTGCGGCCTGAGCCGCTCAGTCGCCGGAGAGATCGCCGATCGAAGCGCCGTGAGGAATCTGGCCGGACGTGACTTGCCGGACGTATTCGTTCTGGGCGTCCTTGATGTTCTTGGAGATGTTGCCGAGGACTTTCTTGATGTAGTCTTTGGCGGCGTCGGTCTGGCGCGCCATCCAGCCCTTCTCTTCGATTTCGCGAAGTTGCATGAATACGCCGTCGCCAAGCGACACGTTGTTGAGCCGCGTAATCGTGTTATGCACGAAGTTGTCGAAGAACGCGATCACTTCCGGCGTCAGCTTTGGCGGATGTACCCATGCGGTGGCCAGTGCGCGCACCGTTTTGTCCGAGATGTCGTCGACCGTCCGGCGTTCGCCGAAGGTCGACTGCGGAACCTTGGAATTCGGATCCTGGCCCTTGTAGTACCAGTCCCGACCTTCGTAGTCCGGCAAGCCGCCGCCACTCGTGAAGATAGCGTTGTAGACGTCGGCGTCGATGGTGTTGATGAAAAGATTGCTGCCGCTGCTGGAGTGGCCCGTGCGATCGTGAACAGAGCGTGCCCACGACACGAACAGCTTCTGATGTTCGAGGAAGTGTTTCTCGAGCGGACCGTTTGTTTTCGGCAGCATCGCGGTGTACGCACCGAACAGATCGTTGACGTTGAGATCCTTGCCGTTGACATTGACAGTCTTGCGATACTCGAATTCGCGTGCCGCCAATGGGGATATCGTGCGCAGCTTGGCAAGCGGCAGCAGCGGCACACCCGCGGACCATGCACGATCGAGCATGTTTCTTGCGGAGACACGTGCCAGCTCGGAGGATTTTTGATCCTCGCCGTCCAGGAAGCCACCTCCGACGTCCGACTGACTGCCTGGATAGACGATCTCCAGCAGGTTCGCGTGGTCCGGCGATTTTCGCGGTGAATCCAGGTTCTTGTAGAAGCGCAGCTCCGTTGCGGCGACGTGATGGACAATCGATTTGAATTCCTTCTGGATGTCGAATTGCCCGAGCGACTGCTTGGACAGGGCGAGGAAGAAACTCAGCCCCTTGATGCTGATGCTGGCGGCCTTGCCTTCGCCGGGGACGACGCCAAGTACAGGCGCGACGACTTTCGTGAAGATCGAATCCGCATAGGACGTCGATACGCAATCGAACAGCCCCATGAAATCGAACTGGACCTCGATGCCGGCGTAAGTGATCTTGCCGTCCTTTTGCTTGCAGGTCTTTCCAATCAATTCGTTTGCGAATTTCCGGCCGATGACGCCGCCGCGGTCATATCCGAAAATCGCCACACGAATGCGCTTGATTTCGCGCGGATCGGCTGAGGTGGCGTGTGCGACGTTATTCTTGAAATCCGCAATAGCCTTGTTCACCCGTGCATCAAATCCCGTACCCATATAACCTGCAGCGAATTCACTGTCCCGGACAACTGGAATGGAGTCTGCCGCGATGGTCGTGGCGGCGGGTAGCAGGGCACCAGCCACTTTTCCCGGCGTCACTGATTCCTTGATCTGATTTCTCGCGGTCTCTCCCGCATGCTCCAGCCCGTCGAGGACCGACGATGTGCCTCGTGACAACAATCCTTTGTCGGCAGGCGAGTCGCGAAACCGCTGGGCGATGTCGGCGGCGATCTTCTTGCCAGGATCCTTAATCACTTTGGCGTCGGCTTCCTTGAGCAAGGCGGCTTCGGAATCGGTCAGGACTTTCTTGATCGCACCGACCGTTTGCCCCGACAAGTCCCGGCCCATGCCTTCGTAATACATCTTGTAGATGCCGAACTCATCGCTGCTGTCAGCGTGCGCGTTGAAGAGACGCGCGATATTCGACAAACGATCAGTGTCGGCCAGGCTCTGTGCGAAACCGTCGAAGAAGAAGCTCTGATAAATTTCCTGATTGCAACGAAAACACGGGCTGGGCGGCTCGGCCGGAAGTTGCGCGCTGACGCTCGCGGCGCGTGTGGCCCGCGATGCAGCCGATGCCGATTCGGACTGGCTTTTTGAGGCGCCTTGTGCGGCGATGGTTTCGTCCGACATGTTTCCCCCCGCTGGACTAGTTGGTGGCGCGCATGCGCGGCATCGTCGGATATTCGACCCACTGCGCTTCGATCCTGCGCTCAGGCAGGAAATGGAACTCGATATAGCCGTCGCGCTTGTTCGGTAGCTTCGGAACGGCGACATCCGTCTCGTAGATTTCCGGCGACAGGTTCTTGGCGTCCTCCTCCGGGGTCAGGTCGTACGTGATCTTGAGGTGCCAGGTCTTCTTGTTGCGCGGCACCTCCATGCAACAGACGGTGCCGCCGCCCCCGCCGAATTGGCGGGCGTGCACGCTGCCTGCGCCGAAGCCATCCACGACGAAGTTGTAGACACCTCGCTCGGTGTAGTTGAAACCCACGACGCGATAGGGGCCGTAGCTTGTGGTCTGTGCATGCACCCACCATGCGCCGCTCAACAGCAGCGCCGCGATGACGATGGGGTTGCGAATGAGGCGGCGAAGCAAAGTCAGCATGTCGATGTTCCTGTCATTCAGTTCGTCGCGGACGACGCATTGCTCGTTGTATTCGGGTTGCGCGGATCGGTTGGAGCTGCCGCCCATCGAGCGTCGATCCTGCGGTGCGCGCGCAGATTGCCCGCCCCAAACCCGTCGATCCTGAAACGAGAGATACTCCGATCGGTGAAGTTGTCCCCGATGATGCGATACGGTCCGTCGCTCCCCGCATGTGCCAACGCAGTCCGCAAACCGCCAGCGGCTACCGCGCCCGCTTCGACGGCCCGCCGCATCCTATACGTCAATTCGTGCACCATCCTCATCTCCCGTCGCTCAACCCGCGTCAGGCGACGCATCGGCCGCTGCTGCTTCGGCATCCCGCGACTCGCCGGCATATCCGGCGAGCGGATGCGTATCGAGCAACGCAGCCCAAACGTCCGCATCGACATCCGCGAGCGTTGACGACATTGGCGGAGGCGCTGCTCCGCGCGCGGCGATTTTCTCGGCGATCGCCGGATGCGCATCGAACGCCGGATGCACGTTCATCCCGATCAGCGCGAAATACGCGAGATCGTTCTCATTCACGAGCCCATGCCGGCTCCGCGCTCGCGCGACCAGATCCTTCACGTAGCGAATGCCCCAGCGGTTCGGCACCGCGGACATCGGCGGCAGAAATTCGTCACGCAACCGGAAATACAGCGTCTCCGCAAATCCCTCGTGCGCGAGTGCATCGTACTGCGCCTCCGTGAACACGATTGGCGTCGCGGCGCCGGCGGGTAGCGCCGCCCCGACGCGTCACACGCGATCGGCCCGCCGGCCGCCGGCGACCGCGCGCGGCGGCCATGCTACCGCGTGCGGTTGGTCGGCCCCGCCCCCAGCGCGAGCGCCAGCTCGACGAACGCACGCGCGGCCGCGCTCCGGTACGCGCCCTTGCGCTGCAGCAGCACGGCCGTGCGCCGCAGGACGGCCGGATCGAGCGCGACGGCGACGAGATCGTCATGCCCCGTCGCGATCGTCGCGGGCAGCAGCGTTGCGAGGTTCGTGCGGCGCACGATCTCGATCACCGCACCCAGCGAATTCGCCTCCATCAGCACGCGCGGCTGCACATCGTGCTCGCGGAAATAGCGGTCGATCTGCACGCGCGTCGCGAACTCCGCGGTGAGCAACACGAGCGACGCGTCGTGCAGCGCGCGCTGGCCGGCCTTGCGTTTTCCCGCGAGTGCATGCCGACGGCTCACGACGAGCGCGAGTGTTTCGACCAGCAGTGTCTCTACTGCGATATCCGCCGACTGCACGTCCTCGAATGCGATGCCGACGTCGAGCTCGTCGTCGACGAGCAGCGTTTCGATACGCTCCTGCGACAGCTCGCGCACCGACAGCATCACGTCCGGATAGCGGCCGTGGAACGCCTCGACGAGCGGCCCGACGAGATAGCTCGTGAAGGTCGGCGTGACCGCGATCCGCAGCGAACCGCGGCTGAGATCCTGCACGTCGTGAATCGCGCGCCGGCCTTCAGCGAGGTCGTGCAGCGCCTGCCGTGCGTAGCGGAAATACACGTCGCCGGCATCGGTCAGCCGCGTGACGCGCCCGGTGCGGTCGAACAGTTGCGCGCCGAGCGTCTCCTCGAGCTGGCGGATCTGCTGCGACAGCGCGGGCTGCGACACGTGCAGCGCGGCGGCCGCGCGCGTGAAGCTGCGGTGCTCGGCGACGGCCAGGAAGTAGTTGATATGGCGCAGCAGCATGGCGATTCCTATAAGGCGTACTTATCCGATTGATCATAAATCAGTCTTTTACGTTATTGGAAGCGCGGCGTAACCTGCCCTTCATCGATTCCACCTGCACCGGAGAACACGCGATGAAGGACATCATCGAAGGCTTCCTGAAGTTCCAGCGTGACGCGTATCCGGAACGCGCCGCGCTGTTCCGCGATCTCGCGCGCAGCCAGCACCCGCGTGCGCTGTTCATCTCGTGCTCGGACAGCCGGCTCGTGCCGGAGCTCGTCACGCAGCGCGAACCGGGCGACCTGTTCGTGATCCGCAACGCCGGCAACATCGTGCCGTCGTACGGCCCCGAGCCGGGCGGCGTGTCGGCGTCGGTCGAATATGCGGTTGCCGCGCTGCGCGTGACCGACGTCGTGATCTGCGGTCATTCGGATTGCGGCGCGATGACCGCGATCGCGACCTGTCAGTGCATGGACCACATGCCGGCCGTCGGCCACTGGCTGCGCTATGCCGATTCGGCGCGCGTCGTGAACGAGGCGCGTCCGCACCGCAGCGAACGCGAGCGGATCGACTCGATGGTGCGCGAGAACGTCGTCGCGCAACTCGCCAACCTGAAGACGCACCCCGCCGTGCGGCTCGCGCTCGAAGAAGGACGTCTCGCGCTGCACGGCTGGGTCTACGACATCGAATCGGGCTGTATCGACGCCTACGACGGCGCGGCCGGCCGGTTCGTGTCCCTCGCGGACCACCCCGGTGTCCGCGCGACTCCCGCGACGCTTGCCGCCGCGGCCTGAATCCGGATTGCTCCCACCCCACCACGAGGAATTGCCATGATCCAGTCCCAGCACAGCCAGACTGCCCGCCACGCGCTTGCGGAAACCGTCGTGCTCGCGAAAGCGCGCAAGAACCTGTCGTTCGCCCAGCTCACCGAAGGCACGGGCCTGAGCGAAGCGTTCGTCACCGCCGCGCTGCTCGGCCAGCATGCGCTGCCGGCCGATGCGGCGCGCGTGGTCGCCGACAAGCTCGGCCTCGACGACGATGCGGTACTGCTGCTGCAGACGATCCCGCTGCGCGGCAGCATCGACGATCGCGTGCCGACCGACCCGACGATCTACCGTTTCTACGAAATGCTGCAGGTGTACGGCACGACGCTGAAGGCGCTCGTCCACGAGAAGTTCGGCGACGGCATCATCAGCGCGATCAACTTCCGGCTCGACGTGAAGAAGGTCGACGATCCCGAAGGCGGTTCGCGTGCGGTGATCACGCTCGACGGCAAGTACCTGCCGACCAAGCCGTTCTGACGTTTGCGCGGCGCGGCGGCAGCGGTGCCGCATGCGCCCGACGTGCGCCGGCCGCCGAGGGTGCAGCGGACGCGCGAGCGGCACCGCACGGCCGCCCGAAAGGCGGCGTTCTCGGTGGCGTGAGCGTGTGGCGGCGCGCTATAGTCATGCGACGCCCGCCGCGGGTACCGCGCACCCGGCGGCTTCATTCACGCACGCGTTCGCCCGATGACTACCCCTGCCGACGTCACCCTGCAACTGACCGATACCGAACAACCGGCCGCCCGCCATTTCATCAGCCGCAAGCTCGGCGAATTCAACCATGCGATGACGGGGCGCGCCGACTCGGCCGCGCTCGACGTCTACGTGACCGATCCCGCGACCGGCGAGATATTGGGCGGCCTGACGGGCCGCACGTCGCTCGGCCTCTTTTTCATCGACCTGTTCTACCTGCCCGAATCGCTGCGCGGCGGCGGATTCGGCAGCCGGCTGCTGCGCGAGGCCGAAGCGGAGGCGAAGCGGCGCGGCTGCGCGCGTGCGGTGCTGTACACGATCTCGTTCCAGGCACCGGACTTCTACCGGAAGCAGGGCTACGAGACGTTCGGCGAAGTGCCTTGCGATCCCGAAGGCGCGGCGCGCGTGTTCATGGTCAAGGTGCTTTGAGCGCTGCGTGGCGGTGCGGGCTACTTCCTGACGCCTGCCGACATCGCGGACGACCGGCCGGCACAGGCAACGCCCGCATGGCGCGCGTTACCGCCCCGGCGCGGCCCGCTCGACGATCATGTCGTAGAGCGCACGCGCGGCCGGCGACAGTTGCGCGCTCTTGCGCGTGACGAGCACGAGCGTGCGCGACACCGACGGCTCGACGAGCTCGATCGTGCGGATCATCGGATACGCGTTCTTCTGGATCGCGAGTTTCGGCACGACGGCCGCACCGAGCCCTTCCGCGACGAGCCCGAGCGCCGTCGAACTGCGCTGCACTTCGTAGAACGAATGCAGCGACACGCCGCTCGTCTTCAGCGCGCCTTCGAGCAGCCCGCGATTGCCGCTCACCTCGCCGGCGAAGATCAGCGGATGCGGCTGCAGCGCCGCCCAGCGGATGCGCCGGCGCCTCGCGAGCGGATGATCGTCGCGGCACACGAGCACGTAGGGATCGTGCGTGAGCGGCACGCTGACAAGTTCGGGATGCTGGTCGCCGGCGATGCTGATGCCGAATTCGGCTTCGCGCCGCAGCACGGCCTGCAGCACCGACGCCGACGCATGGTCGAGGATCTTCACGCGATCGTGCGGGCGATGCCCGGAGAACGCGCGCAGGATGCGCGGCAGGTATTGCACGCCGACCGTCGGCACGCACGCGATCGTGACGTCGCCGCGCTGGCTCAGGCCCGTCTCGCGAATTTCGGTCAGCGCGTCGGACAACTCGTTCAGCAGCCGGCGCGCTTGCGGCAGAAAGCGCCGGCCGATCTCGGTCAGCGTGGTGCGGCGCGTCGTGCGCTCGACCAGCGCGACGCCGAGATAGGATTCGAGCTTGCGCAGCCGCTGCGTGATCGCCGTTTGCGTGACGTGCAGCGTGTCGGCCGCCTGCCGGAAGCTGCCGCCGTCGGCGATCGCGACGAAGGCCTGGACACCGAGCGTATCGATCTTCATCAGAATTTTGAATCAATAACGATATTAAATTCATTTTACTGAAGGTCGGATACGGTCGCAGAATGCGCTGGATCGGCGGCTGCCCGGATCCCGGCGCGCATGCCGCCTCCGCCCACAAGGAGAATCATCGTGACGACCCCACTCGATCAATACGCGAACCAGTACGTGCGGTTCGAGGACGAACGCACGCGGCCGGTGCGCGACCTGCTGGCCGCCGTGCCGAAGACGCCGATCCGTACCGCGATCGACGTCGGCTGCGGGCCCGGCAATTCGACCGAGGCGCTGATGGCACGCGCGCCGGACGCGACGATCCACGGGATCGACGCATCGGCGGACATGATCGCGGCCGCGCGCAAGCGGCTGCCGGCGTTGCGGTTCGATCTTGCCGATGTCGCCACGTGGGACGATCCGGGCGGCTATGACCTGATCCTGTCGAACGCGGTGCTGCAGTGGGTGCCCGCGCACGACACGCTGTTCCCGATGCTCGTCGGCCGGCTCGCGCCGGGCGGCCATCTCGCGGTGCAGATGCCGGACAACCTCGACGAGCCCGCACACCGGCTGATGCGCGAGGTCGCCGCGGCCAGGCCGTGGGCCGACAAGCTGAAAGGGGCGGCGCGTACCGAGCGGTTCGATGCGCGCTACTACCATGCGCTGCTGTCGCCGCTGTGTTCGCGCGTGGATGTGTGGCGCACGACCTACTATCACCCGCTGCGCGGCGGTGCGGACGCGGTCGTCGAATGGTTCAAGGGCAGTGCGCTGCGGCCGTTCCTTGCCGCGCTCGACGATGCCGAGCAGCGCGCGTTCCTCGCGCGTTATCGCGACGCGATCGCCGGGCCGGACGGTTATCCGGTACTCGACGACGGCACCGTGCTGCTGCCGTTCCCGCGCCTGTTCATCGTGGCGACTCGGAAGTAACCCGGCCATGACGTGACGGGCGGCGGGGCATCAGCGCACCGGCCGCACCGATGCGGGATCGACCGTGCGGCTCCGTGCGGTCTGCCCGTCGCGCAGGTCCTTGTACCAGAACAGCGCGACTTCCCCGGCGTTCTCGCCGCCTGCATACAGGAAGCGGTCGTGGCCGCCGAGCGTAAAGCCCGCGCGCGCATAAGTGGAGCAGGCCGCGACGTTGTTCGCCTGCGTTTCCAGCCGCATGAAGCCGAACCCGTGATGGCGCGCCCAGGCTTCCGCGGCCGCCAGCAGGAATTGCCCGATACCGAGGCGCCGATGCTCGCGGTCGACGGCCAGTTCGGCGATTTCGGCCATGCCGTTCCAGCGCTCGGCGACCGCGACGAACCCGGCGAACCGCCCGCCGGCGGTCGCGCGAAAGAGCGCTGTCTTGCCCGACGCTTCATCGGCCCAGCCGGCCGGATCGAACCCGTAGTTTTTGCGGCGCGCGGGCAACGCGCGCAGGTCGAGCAAATCCTGATACGGCGCATTCAGCTCCCATGCGATGTCGAACGAGAAGTCGCATTGCTCCAGCTCGTCGGCGGCAAGCGAGATCGCCGGTTCGATGCTGATGTGCTCGGCTCGGTCCATATGTCGGTGTCCTGTCTTCGGCGGAGGGTGTGGTCTCGTTGGTGGCGCGATCGCCGGTGCACCGATGTGCATCGAATCGCGCCCGTTCCCGTTCTTCGTTTTCTGCATCTGCACCATTCGCTGCATGCGAAACCGGTACAGACACGGCTGTGTGCCCGCCTGATTATGCTGGATTTCGGCGTCGTCACGGCGTTGCTGCCGGTGCGATGACGACCGCCGCGCGTCGTGTCTCCCATTCTCGACGGCAGTCGATCGTCGGCGGATGAAAGACGACAGGAAACCGAATGATTGTTTACCGTTTTGAACAACTCGACATGTTCCGTCAAACAGTTTGACGGTCTTGGCGCCGTCAAGCATCGCGTCGTCCACTGCTCCACGAATGCCGGAAGAGAGGCTGACCTGCATCGCCGGCGCAACGCGGATCGGCCTGCGTCACCCGTTTTTGCCGCGGCGCGCGTCATGCACGCGCGCCGGCCGGAACGTTGAAGCGACGACGAAACGGCCGCGACCTCAGATGCTGATCGCGATGGGGCCTGCCAGCGGCGTATAGCCGTCGTCGAACAGCAGCCACGCGTCGTACTGGCCCGAGGCAAGCGTGCTGTTCGCGGTCGACGAGAACAGCAGCGAGCCGGTGCTCTTGGGCAGGTACGCCCACGACTTGTAGCCGCCCCGGGTCGGTTGCGCGCCGCGCGGATAGATGCCGACCCAGTTCTTCGGGCTGTGGCGCCACGGCGGCACGACGTAGTCGAACCGCAGCGTGGCGTACGACGACCCCTGCGACGCCAGCGCCGCGACGAATTTCCCGTTCGTATTGCCGATCGCCGAATCCGTCAGCAACGTGCCGGATTGCGTCTGCACGCAGCCGGCGATACGGCGCAGGAAGTTCGGATCGTTCGCGTCGCGGATGCTCGCGTCGTACCAGCCGGCGTCGCCGTACCACGTGACGGCCTGCGTCGCACCGGCCGGTACGCTGACCGACTGCGCGCGGTTCATCCCGTACGCATTGTCGACGAGCTGGAACGTCGTCGTGCTCGAACCGGCCGAATTGTCGAGCGTGATCTGCACGTTGCCGTTCTGTACGTCGTAGCAGAGCGACACTTCGCCGGTCGATCCCGCGTTCCCCGCTGCGCCGATGGTGCCGCGGAACGTCTGCAGGAACCCGTTCGGGCCGTAGATCGAATAGTCGTAGCCGCCCGCCGAATTCAGCGGGAGCGAATCCGTGAGGCACGCGCCGGTGCCGGCGCCGATCGTGTACTGCCGCGGCGTCGTGCTCGTGCCGTCGACCCATGCCTGCAGGTGCACGCCGGCTGCACCCGTGTTGGTCATCGTTAGCGCGAGCGTCTTGCCGGAGCGGTTGACGCGGCCCTGGACGAAGAACTCGTACGGCAGCCGGCACGCGGTGTTGCGGCCGGCCGTTTGCGCCGGAACCGCCGTGGTGGTGGCCGGCGGAATCAGCACCGTCGAGCCGTTCGGGTCCATGTTGCTGGCCGCCGCCGGAATCGCCGGAATCGTCTGGTCGGGATTCGCGAAGTCGAACGCCGACGTGAGATCGCCGCACACCGTGCGGCGCCACGGCGTGATGTTGGTCTCCTGCAGCCCGAAGCGCGCTTCCAGAAAACGGATCACCGACGTGTGATCGAAGACCTGCGAGTTGACCTTGCCGCCTTTCGACCACGGCGAGATCACGAACATCGGCACGCGCGGGCCCAGCCCGATCGGGACATCGCCGCTCGCGGCGCCGTCCGATGCGGCGCCGCTGCCGGCGACGAATTCCGCGGCCGTCGAGACCGTCGACCGGCCGGTGCCGGCGGCGGCGCTCGACGGGACGGCCGGTGGCACGTGGTCGAACAGGCCGTCGTTCTCGTCGTACATCACGAGCAGCACGGTGCTGGCCCACACCGCCGGATTCGACGTCAGCGCGTTGAGCACGTTGCTGACATACCATTCGCCGCCGCTCGCGGCCCACGACGGGTGTTCGCAATACGCATAGGGCGCGGCGATCCACGATACCTGCGGCAGCGTGCCGTTCGCGACG
Organism: Burkholderia seminalis; assembly: GCF_001718535.1. Taxonomy (NCBI): domain Bacteria; kingdom Pseudomonadati; phylum Pseudomonadota; class Betaproteobacteria; order Burkholderiales; family Burkholderiaceae; genus Burkholderia; species Burkholderia seminalis. The sequence continues at coordinate 308,767 of NZ_CP013400.1, forward strand.
TCGGCCCGCAGTTGACTGAACAGACGGGTGTCGTACTCCGTGCCGCCGCCGGTCGGGTCGATCTGCGTGCCGTCGAGCGCCGGCGCGAGCGGATCATTCGCGCCGAGGTTCTGGTACTGCTTGAAGTTCAGGATGACGTTGTCGCCGTAGTTGCCGTTCCACCAGAGATCCTTGCTCGACCCGTCGTATTCGCCGTAGCCGTGGCCGGCATCGAGGCCGTTGCCCTTGTCCTGGTAGAACTTCCACGTGACGCCGGCCGTGTTCAGGCGTTCCGGCATCGTGGTCCAGCCGGTGCCGGTCATCGTGTTCGTCGTGTACGGCGAATAGCCGGCGACGTTGCCGCAGCAGCCGGTCCACAGATACAGGCGGTTCGGGTCGGTCGGGCCGAGCATCGAGCAGTGGTACGCGTCGCACACGGTGAACGCGCTGGCCAGCGCGTAGTAGAACGGGATGTCGTTCTGCGTGAAGTAGTACATCGTGCCGCTGGTCTTCGCGGCGACCCAGTTGTCGTAGCGGCCGTTGTTCCATGCGCTGTGCGTGCCGCTCCAGCTGTGATCGAGGTCGCCGTAGTACGTGTCGCCGTTCGCGACGCCGGAAACGGGCGGCGACGGGTTGAACGGGAACACGTAGGACAGCGTCGATGGCTGGCGCCAGACCGGGTAGCCGCTGGAAATCACGACCGGCCGCGGATCGCCGAAGCCGCGCGCGCCGCGCAGCGTGCCGAGATAGTGGTCGAACGACCGGTTTTCCTGCATCAGGATGACGACGTGCTTGACGTCCTGGATCGTGCCGGTGACGGTGGCGGCCGGAATCGATTGTGCGCGCAGGATGCTTTCGGGCAGCATGCCCGTCACCGCGGTGGCGCCGGCGAGCTTCAGCGCATCGGCGAGGAACTGACGTCGTGTCGTGGGTTTGTTTTGCATGATCGCTCCTTGTCCTGGATGGCGGGTGGGGCCGGGGCCGGTCAATGGCACGCGCTTGCGCAGTGCAGGACCGGCGCGGACGCCGAACCCGGTGCCGACGCGCGCGCGGCGGCGACAGTGCCCGCCGCGCCCGGGTCGCCGTCGCCGCAGGCGGCCAGCGCGCACAGCAGCGCGATCATGAAAACGCCGCGCCAGTGCGGAATACGGCTTTCCGCGGGGCGAGGCGGGACGACTTGATTTCGATCCGATTCGAATCGGATTCCTGATTGATCGGGATGGTTGCTGCGTGCTCCGTATTTCATTTCCCCTCCAGACATGAAAATGGACAGCAGAGAATATCGCCCGAATCAGAACAACTTCATGACAGGCCAGCCGCGTTTGCCGGCGACCTGGGAAAGCTTCGAGTCGGGATTGGTCGCGACCGGATGCGTGACGTAGTCGAGCAGCGGCACGTCGTTGATCGAATCGCTGTAGAAGTAGGTCCGTTCGAAATCGGACGGCAGGTAGCCGAGCGATTTCAGCCATGCCGCCGTGCGCACGATCTTGCCTTCCCGGAAACTCGGCACGCCGATGCTGCGCCCGGTGAACCGCCCGGCCGGCGTGCCGTCGTCGGTATCGAGCTCGATGCCGAGCAGGTGCTCGATCCCGAACTCGGCCGCGATCGGCCGCGTGACGAAGACGTTGGTCGCCGTCACGATGCAGCAGAGATCGCCGTTCTCGCGATGCCGGTCGACCAGCGCGCGCGCCTCCGGTGTAATCGCCGGCCGGATCACCTCGTCCATGAACTGCGCATGCCACCGTTCGAGCTGCGCGCGCGAGTAGCGCGTGAGCGGCGCGAGCGTCACGGCGAGATACGCATCCATGTCGAGCGTGCCGGCCGCATAGTGGCCGTAGTGCTCGTCGATCAGCGCCGTGTGCGCGTCGTCCTCCTGCCAGCCGACCCGCGTGATGAAGCGGCTCCAGGCCTGGTCGCTGTCGAGCGGCAGCAGCGTGTGATCGAGGTCGAACAGCGCGAGATTCTTGTGCATGGGCCTTTCCCTGTATGGCGTATTTACGCGCCGATGAGCTTCTCGATCGCGTCCCTGGCGTTTTTCCCGTCGATGGTCGTGACGCCGTCGAGCCACTTCGACAGCACGCCCGGGTTCTTCTTCGCCCATTCCTTCGCGACCGCGACCGGATCGGCGTGATTCATGATCGACACCATCAGCTGGTTTTCCTCGTCGGTCGTGAATTTCAGGTTGGTCAGCAGCCGGCCGACGTTCGGGCAGCGTTCGAGATAGCCGGGCGTGACGAGCGTGTAGACCTTCGCCGAGCCGTAGTTCGGACCGAACACGGTGTCGCCGCCGTCGAGATACGCGATCTTGTAGTTGATGTTCATCGGATGCGGCTCCCAGCCGAGGAACACGATCATCCGGTGTTCCTGCACCGCGCGCGTGACCTGGACGAGCATCCCGGCCTCGCTCGATTCGACCAGCTTGAAGCCGCCGAGCCCGAATTCGTTCCTGTCGATCATCCGCTGGACCAGTGCATTGCCGTTGTTGCCGGCGCCGATCCCGTAGATCTTGCCGTCGAGCTGGTCGCGGAATCTGGCGATGTCGGCGAAGCTCCTGAGGCCCTTGTCCGACGCATACTGCGGCACGGCCAGCGTGTAGCGCGCGCCGACCAGGTTGGGTTGCGGCAGCAGGTGCACGGCGCCGGCATCGACGAACGGCTTCACGGTCGGCGTCATGCTCGGATCCCAGTAGCCGAGGAACGCATCGATCTGCGCCTTCTTCACGCCGGCCAGCACGATCGGCGGCGACGCGATCGTCTTGGTTGCCTCGTAGCCGAGCCCGTCCAGGAGCATCATCGCGACGCCGGTGGTGGCCGCGATGTCGCTCCAGCCCACATCGCCGAGGGTCACCTTCCTGCAGGTATCGCCCTCGGACGCATGAGCGGGTGCCGTTAAAAATGCCGCCAGCAGCGTCGCAGCCAGCATCCATGCTTTCTTGATCATGATGGTCTCCTAAGCAAGTGTTTCGGATCGTGTTACCTGATTGGTCTGACGATTGATCGTGTGGATCGGATGAAACAAACGAACCTGGGTCTGGCTTTGTCGTTTTGCGTACCGTATATTAGAACGCACAAAATCGCAAGATTGCACAAAAATACAACCCGGCGAACGCGAAGGCGGCCGGGCGAAGCCGGGGCGAGCCGCGCAGCGGTCCGTGCGGTCCGTGCGTCATCAAGTGAATCCGTCAGGAAGGAGTGTTCGAATGATCAGTCAGCTGGAAATCGTTTCCCGCCTGTTGCTGGCGGCCCTGCTCGGCAGCATCGTCGGCATCGAGCGCGAGCGTCTGTCATGGGCGGCCGGGTTGCGCACGCATATGCTGGTGGCCGTGGGCGCCGCGCTGGTGATGATCGTGTCGGCGTTCGGCTTCGCGGATATCCAGGAGGCGAAGAACGTGTCGCTCGACCCGTCGCGGGTCGCCGCGCAGGTCGTATCGGGTATCGGTTTTCTCGGCGCGGGGTCGATCATGTTGCGCGGCGAGATCATCCGCGGGCTGACGACCGCGGCGAGCCTGTGGGTCGTCGCGGCGGTCGGACTGGCGGTGGGCGGCGGCATGTACGTGGCCGCGATCGCCGCGACGGCGATCGTGCTGGCGATCCTGGCCGGGCTGAAGCCGATCGAGAAGCGCTTTTTCGCCGCGCGGCAGCGCTGGGGCGTGCGCATCCTCGCGAGCCGAGGCGCCGTGAAACTGACGTCGCTGCAGTCGATGCCCGGCATCGACCAGGCGCGCATCGTCCAGTTCATCATCGAGCAGGACGACGAGACACCCGACGACGACCGCATCCACGTGGTGTTCTCGAAGATGACGAGCCGCGAATTCCAGGTGGTCCGTCAATCGCTGCAGACCCTCGTCGGCGTCAAAAAAATGGAAGAAAGCGCCGGGTAGACGGCCGTTCGAATAAGATTGACAGACTTTTCCGAGGACATTACATGTGGCAAGAAGAGCGATACCAGAGGATCCGGCTTCTGTTATCGAAGATGCAGCGCGTGTCCACCGACCGAATCATGGCCGACCTGAACGTGTCGCGCGAAACCGTGCGCCGCGATCTCGTCGACCTCGAGGCGCTCGGTGAACTGAAGCGTGTGCACGGCGGCGCGGTGCAGGTCGGCGACGAAGCGCCGATCGCCGAGCGCGCGCAGACGCACGTGAAGGCGAAGCTGGCGATCGCGCGCGCGGCCGCGCGGCTCGTCACGGGCTCGCAGACGCTGTTCATCGACGCCGGCACGACCACCACGCTGCTGGCCGAGGAACTGGCGAAGTTGTCGGGCCTCACGATCGTCACGAACTCGATCGACGTCGCGCTGAAGATGCGCTCGAGCGACCCGGCGCAAGGCAGGAACGAAACGATCCTGCTCGGCGGGATGATTGGCAGCCGCGCGGCCGCGACGGTCGGCGACGGCACGGTCGCCGAGATCTTCCGCTACCGCGCCGATCTCGCGCTGCTGTCGCCGGTGGGCGTCGATGCCGTTCGCGGCGCGACGAACTACGACCGGATGGAAACCGAGGTGGCGCGCGCGATGGTGAGCAACGCGGCGGACGTGGCGATCCTGGCCGATTTCAGCAAGCTCGGCACGAACAGCCGGATCAGCTTCTGTGAGCCCGCTCGGATCGGCACGCTGGTGACCGACCAGAAGGCGGAATCGGTCGACAGCTACAAGCGCATCAGGAAGGCCGTCGGGAACGTCGTGCTGGCATAGCGCCCGCGGGCAGGGGCGATCGGCTGCCGTCTACCGTCCATGGGGCGCGCCGTTTGCACCCGGACCGCTGTCGGCCGACGACGGCGCGCCGCCGCCGTTCCCGGGCGCCGACCGGCTGCCCGCGCCGCGCTGCGTGAAGCGGCTCGCCGGCATCGTCGCGCGCCTGCCGGGGGCCGGGCGGCGTTTTCCGTGCAGGCCATCGTGTATGCTTGCCCGCATCGATCACTCGGCGGACAACATGAAGACTTCGGCACACCCCAAGCCTGAGGTGCGGTTCAGGATGCGTATCCAGCAGGCCGACACGATCGCGCTCGGCCCGGGCAAGGTCGCGCTGCTCGAGGCGGTGCGCGAGCACGGTTCGATTTCGGCGGCGGCGCGCAGCCTGAAAATGTCGTACCGGCGCGCGTGGCTGCTGATGGACGAACTGAACCGTTCGCTGAAATCGCCCGCGACGGTGTCCGAGCATGGCGGGCAGAGCGGCGGCGGCAGCGTGCTGACGCCGGTCGGCGAGGAGATCATCCGCCTTTATCGCGGGATCGAGGCGCGCGCTTACGCGGCGTGCGCGGACGACATCGCCGCGCTCACGAAAATGGTGCGTCGCTGACGGGTGCGTTGTGCCGGCGCTGGCCTACCCGTGCCGCAGGCAGAAGCGTGACGGGTCGCTCGCGGCGCCATCCGGCGCGATGACGTCGCGTGCCCGTGCATCGAGCCGACCGATCAATTCGACGAAGCTCGCGACGCTGGCGGTCCGCAACGGGTAGTACGCGATGTGGTGGCGTTCGCAGATACGCTTGAGCAGGTTCATCGAATCGTGATCGATGCAGTCGACCGGGAAGACGACCATCTGCGCGCCCGGCAGCGCGGCGGCCAGCAGGCCCTTGCGATCCTCGACGCCGCCGTCGTGCAGCGTCACTTCGCCGCCCGACGCCTCGACGATCCGCCGGATCGCCCGGTTCGAACCGGGCCGCCCGCCGACGTAGACGACGCGCCTGCCCTGCAGCATCGACAGCGCATTCGTCGCCGGGTCGGCCGCCGACGCCTGCACCGCCTGTTCGATCGCGCTCGCCTCCGCGCGCAGCGTCTTCACCATCGCCGTCAGGTCGTCGAGCCGCGCGCGCATCGCGCGGGCGCTCGCCTGTTCCGCGGCGATCCGCTCCTCGGCGGCCTCGCGGCGGCTCGTGTGCAGCGCAAGCCGTTCGTCGCGCGCGGCCAGCGCCTCGCGCAGTTCGTGCACTTCGTCGCGCAACGCGCTTTCGGCGGCCAGCGGCCGCGCGTGGTGGCGGGCGTGGAGCGCGTCCCGTTCCTGCAGTGCTGCGTCGCGCTGCGTGCTCATCTCGTGCAGGCGTGCCTGCTGCCGTTCGAGCTTCGCATGCAATGCCGCGTTCTCTTCCTCCAGCGCGACCAGCCGCCGGATATCGGCACGATTGGCCGCGCCGACCAGGTGCGACAGCATGTGCAGGTCGCCGAATGCGGCCTGGCGCACGCCCATCGTCGTGCGCGGATGCGTCATCAGTGCCCAGTACGCGGGCGGAATGTCGCCGCGCTTGAGCGCTTCCTTCCAGCGCGTGAGCAGTTCGTCCGCGTCCTTTGCGTTGTCGAACGCGCGTATCGCGCCCGCATGGCGTTCGTCGAGCGCCTTGTGCAACGCCTTGGCGCCGGCCGTGCCGTCGATCGCGAGCGCGACGGCCGCGTGATGGATGTCGAGGTCGGTCGCACGCTGCCGGTCGAGGTCGGTGAACTTCGGCACGAGCTTGCGCAGTTCGTGCGTGGTCAGGCAGGTGCCGATGATCGAGCAGTGCAGGTTCGCATCGAGTTCGGACAGGCGCGCGCGGCGCTTCAACTCGGCCTGTTGCGCGCGGGACGGCGCACAGCACGCGTCGATCCGCGCGCCGGTGGCCGTGGACGGAAGGCCGCCGGACGACGGGAGATCCGCCGTGCGGGCCAGGCGAAAGGGCGGAGCGTGCATGTTGACCTCTATCCGGCACGATCGGACCGGAGACGGATGCGCGAAAGATTTTCGAAATATACCACGGAATATAACGGGAACAATTCCGGGGAAACCATCGGGCGATGCGGGGGATGGTCAGCAGGACAGCGCCGGACGGCAGGGTTGCGGTAGCGCGGCCGGCGCCGCGGGCGAAAGGGGGAGCGATGCCGGCGCGTGGCGCGCCATCACGGATTCGACGCACAGCCCGACGAACAGCACGTCGACGCGCTCGAGCGCGGCAACCGCGTCGCGCATCGCGGCCGGGTCGTTGCTGAACGAATCGGAAAACACGTCGTCGCGCGTGCGTTCGAGGCCGCGCGCGTGGCCGATCGCGCGTTCGAGGTCGGGCAGGCGCGTGAAGCGGGCGTCGCGTGCGTCGCGTTCGAGCGTCGCTAGCAGTTCACGAAAGCCCATTGCCGACAACGCTTCGTCCGGCATCGCGCCGGTGTGCGCGGTGGAGAGCATCCGGATGAAACGCACGATGCTGCCGCGCAGGCGCCGGAACGCGTCGACGACATCCGTGACCTGCCGCGCCCGGGTGTCGCTCGACAGCGGCTTGAGTACCCTGATCTTGCGCATAGGTGGCTGGTCGTGTGTGGCGCGTAGTAGAACGCGATCTGTCGGAATGTGAGGCGTGCTGCGTCTCCGGTTATCGATATATTCTATTGGATATATCAATGGCGGGGCCGACTGATAATGCACCGCTGAAGCTGCTGAGAGCCAGGAGACGTGTTCGAGCGACGCGTGAATCGAGAAAGCGGAAGACTTCGGTGTTGATTAGCGCGTTCCGTCGGTGAGGGATTTCAGTTGTGTATCGATCCAGGACCGGATAGCACCGTCGAGGCGAACGTAAATTCCACCGTCACCACAAGCAGCCAAGCCGGGTGTTTCGATCGCCCGCGAAGTAATGGCAGCCAGAACAAAGGTTTTGGCGCCGGTGATCGCGTCTTTGCTTTCTACAAACAGAGGGCCGCCGCTGTCGCCGTTGCATGTATCCCTGCCAAGCAAGGGGTGTCCCGCAACCAGTTCGAAATGGGCATTACAACCGTAATAGGACGTGTCGCTTGCGCGGCCGCTTGGTCCTTGAACGACACCGGTGCAATCCGGCGACGCGACCGGAAGATCAACCATCATCTTGCGACCGGTGACATTGTCTTCCGTACGCCCGAAGCCGACGGCTCGCAGCGTCGTCGCATTATTAATTTCAGCTGGCGCGGCGATCCTGGTCGGTTCGATCCCATCCGGAAAAGCATTCTCCATGAAGACGAGGCCAACATCGGCCATGGTCGCTCGCGGTGAGCCGCACGTTTTCATGACAGCCGTGGACTTGACTCTATATTCGTCACCATTGCCGAGCATATCGGCTCCGACGAACACAGATTCAGTTGCGCCGTCACATATGCAGTGCTGCGCGGTCAGGACAGCGCTTTTGCCGATCACAACGCCGGTGCATAGTCCTTTACCCGTGAGGGCGACCGTATTCACGAATTGTTTGGTTGGGAGCCCGCCGTAGACGCGATCGCGAGATTCGCTTAGCAAGACTAGGAGATTGCGGGTGAATCGTGGATCGCTATCGGTTTTGGTTGGTAGGCGGGAGGGTATCGGTCGCTCTCCACCGTCGACGGGAGTGCCCCCGACGATATCGACGATCGACGAGTGCAACTGCTGCGCGGTTGCTTCCGACAAGTCTTTCGAGTTGTTTCGGAGGTAGCTGGAAATTTCGTTCATCGCTTTGGGTGACGACAGAATACTCGTCGGATAGGCAAGCGCTAGTGCCTTACGAAGCTCAGTAGTGAAGGTTGGTGTTCCCTTTTTTGCGAGTATGGACGCATAAGCGTTCGCCGCGCTTGCTGCCTTTTGCTGTGCATCGACAAACCCTTGGCCGACAATCGGTGTTTGAACGATTTCCTTGTTGTCGTCGGCGCGGCATGTATTGATAGCGGAAAATATTGTCAGGCCGATGTATACAGTTGGAATAACGTGTCTCACGTTCATGAGTAATATCCCCGGATATCTATTGCAATTAGCCAATTTCTGGATCGGGAACAGGGAGCCCCGCCTTGCGATACGCATCGTTGCGGCTGATCTTGGCTTTGAGTAATCCGATTCTCGCTGTCGCAACTTCGGAGCGCGGCGCATTAGCAGCCAAAAGCTCATCTAGTGAGTCTTGCGCACCTTGAACTGCCAGATCGGCGAGCATGACCCCTTGCGCGTTTTGCCGAGCGATATCTTGGGCAGTCTGGCGAGCCTTTTCCTGTTCCGACGGAAGCAGCGACTTGGCGGAGGTTTTGAGCGTTTCCTTGGAGTCGTCGATGGCCTTCGCGAATACTTTTGCCCACTCGGCGCCATGACGAGTTTCCGTCAAGGTTACGTTGGAGAGAAACAAACCGACAGGTGTACGTTTGTCGGTCAGATTGCACCCAGTTAGACGGTTGTCGGCCGTCACGCGGTAGTTCGGGCAGATTTGAGCCGCCCATGCTACTGATTCCCGACTGATCAGGGCGTTGTCTGTCGCGATGTCGAGACGAGCGCTTTCTGCTGCAAGATCGTGAATACATCTTTCATCGTAGTATTTATGATCGGCCGGAAGGGTCTTGTTCTTGCTCTGAATATCGGTGCAATATTTGCGCAGTATTTGCTGTACTTCAGGACGAGAGAACTCGTCGGGCCGGGGTTCCGGTTTGGCGCGTCTCGATTGCCAGTCGGCATCGAGGATGGTGGCGGCCATGATTTCCCGTGCAGCCTTTTTTTCACGTTGCTTGCGTTCCGCTGTGATATCGGGAAACGACGATGGAAGCGATATTGGGCCGCTGACGAGTCGGCTGAGCGCTGCTGCGCCGAGTTTTCCGTCAGGACCAGGCGACTCGACGGTCATGGTGAATGTCGCAGATGCGAACGGAGCGGACGACGAAAACTGAGTCAGTGACACCGAAACGTTGTAGTCACGTTTTGAAGCAGAAAAGATAGAGCGGCTTTCCACTCTGAGACTTTCTACATAAATTGGCTGTAGTCGATACACGCCTTTGTCGTTGTCGCTGTTAATTAATTTTGCTTCGAACCTGAAGTACGGGGTTTGCAAGCCGGCCAGATCTCCAACGGCCCAGATGCCGAATTCGGGGGCACTTTTCGAGCCCTCAAAGACACCTCGAACGACCACAAGACATCGAATTTTTTTTGATGAATACAGTCCACCAGTTACATCGATCTCGTAAAGGTGGTCATCGATACTTGCAGAACTGGTTTCCGCTTTGTCGCTCACCGCCTTCGTAAGGGCCGCACTGGCATAATCGATACTGGCACCAATGGCATAGGGGATGAGCGCAGCCGCGATTGGAAACATGCGATTACCTGTGTCGCTGACGCGCGGTTCACTTGGACAATGTTCCATCCAAGTGACACGGGTTTGGAGCCCTTGCGCACATGCGAGCGGACATAGGAGCATTGCGGCCAGAGCGACCGTCAGTTTTTTGATGAACATGGCTACCCCCGAACGCGCCCATTTTGTATATAGCTGATTTGAATTTCTTTGTCATCGTGCAGTTTGAGTGATAGGTGATGGTTGCCGCGGATGCAAGCAACAATAGTGACTGCGGATAGCAGGAAACGTCGATGAGATTGATCAGATGATTGAGATCGTGCTGAGAGTTATCCAGTTGCGTCGATATGTCGAAGACGTTCTGTTCTCAAATGCGGGCTCCACGAGGGTGCAGGCGAATCCAGCGTCGAGAGTGAGGCGAGATATCGGGGCTACTGAATACAAGCAATATTTGGGCTGACCCGCATCACTTCAAAAAAGACGACACCGTGCCGCAAGGCAGGATGTCGTCAACGGCCTGAACGGCCGCGCTCATCGGTTGACCGTCGCCGGCTGCGGCCGCGCGCGCGTCACGGGCGGACGGCAGGCACGATGCCGGGCGTCTCGCCGACGGTCGTGCGGCCACCGTCGCGAAAGAACGCCTGCTCGGCGGCATTGTTCATGACGAGGATGCTGATGCGGCGATTGGTCGGCTCGTCCGACACGTTCCGGTCGAGCGGCAGCACATCCGCGAGCCCGCGCACCTGCAGCAGCTTCGCTTCCCGCAACCCGCCGGCGACCAGCGCGCGCCGCGCGGCGTTCGCGCGATCGCTGGACAACTCCCAGTTCGAATAGCCGGTCGGGCCGCCGGGATAGGGCGTCGAATCGGTATGGCCGGCGATCGACACGCGGTTGTCGACCTCGTCGAGCGCCGCGCCGACTTGCGCGAGGATCGCGGTCGCATAGCTTTCCGGCTGCGAACTGCCCGACGCGAACATCGGCCGCTTGAGCGAATCGACGATCTCGATGCGCAGGCCCTCGTGGGTGATCGCGATCCGGATCTGGTCCTGGTAGGCGCGCAACGACGGACTCCGTGCGATCGCCGCGGTCAGCTTTGCCTTCAGGCGCTCGAGTTTTTGCGTATCGGCGTTGTCGGCGACGGCTGCGGGCGAGCTGGCCGGCACCGGTTGCGCTTTCGTGTCGATGGCCGGCGCGGGGTCCGACAGGTCGCGGCCGCCACCCTGCACGACGCTCGGGCGCGGCGCCTGGGCGTCTTTCCCGCCGGACAGGAGCGTCGACAGCGGCGTATTGAAGTAGTCCTCGATTCCTTGTTTGTCATACTTCGAGACGGAGCCGAGCAGCCACATCAGCAGGAAGAACGCCATCATCGCCGTGACGAAATCGGCGTACGCGATTTTCCATGCACCGCCGTGGTGGGCGTCATGGTCGCCGCCTTTCTTGCGGCGCACGACGACGCGCGATGCCGAGGCGGGCTGCTTCGACGAACTGGAGCGATGGTCGGCCATGGCGTGTTCCGTTTCCTCGCGTATCCGTTATGCCGCCTTGGGCGACTTGGTCGCGCGGACGGCGTCGTCGAGCTCCTTGAAGCTCGGGCGATCGGCGGTGAACAGCACCTTGCGGCCGAACTCCACCGCAACCGACGGCGCGTAGCCGCTCATCGACGCGAGCAGCACGGCCTTCACGCACTGGAACGGCTTGGCCGCGGCACGGCCTTTCGCGTTGAGCAGATCCGCGAGCGGACCGATGAAGCCATAGGAGAGCAGGATGCCGAGGAAGGTGCCGACGAGCGCGCCGGCGATCATCTTGCCGAGCACGGCGGGCGGCGCGCCGACCGAGCCCATCGTATGCACGACACCCATCACCGCGGCGACGATGCCGAACGCCGGCAGGCCGTCGGCCATCTTCTGGATGGCGTTGGCCGCGACCGACGCCTCCGCATGATGCGTATGCAGCTCTTCATCCATCAGGTCCTGCATCTCCAGCACGTTCACGTTGCCGCTCGACATCATCCGCAGGTAATCGACGATGAAGTCGAGCAGGTGATGGTCGGCGAGCACATGCGAATATTTCTGGAACAGCGGGCTTTGTTCGGGCGCATCGACGTCGGCCTCGAGCGCCATCATGCCGTCCTTGCGCGCCTTGTGCAGCAGCTCGTACAGCAGCGCGATCAGTTCGACGTACTGCTGTTTCGTATAGCCGCCGCCCTTGAAGCAGGTCGGCAGGGTCTTGATGGTCTTCTTCAGCGTCGTGACGGGATTGCTGACGACGAACGCGCCCAGCGCGGCGCCGAAAATGCACAGCAGCTCGAACGGCTGCAGCAAGGCAGGCAAATGGCCGCCCACGCCGACAAAACTGCCGATCACCGACCCGATCACGACGATCCATCCGATGGCTACAAACATGATTACCTCGTCCGCGACGTGCGCTGCTGGTTCCGTTGTCGATAAGCGGGCGGGACAGCCCGGCTGTCTCGCTCCATGCCCGCGACGCGATGCCGGTCGGCGGGTGTTGATGCAATAACGGCGCGCGTCGCGGCGGCTGAACCCGTGATTCCACGCATCCCGCGCGATTCGTGCCTGGCACACGTTTGCGGGCGCCGAAGCGCGCGATTTTGTTGATCGAGGTCAAAAAGTACGTGGCGATCGCGCGAGTTTCCGAGTGGAGGCGACCCGGAAACGTCGGCATCCGAACGGCCTGGCCCGCACGCCGGCAGGGTTTTCATCAGGACATCCAACGCGCCGCACGATCCATCATGGAGAAAGCGCTGTCGCAGCCAACCGCAGGAGGGTGCCCCGTGAATTCCGATTCCACGCCTTCGACCGCCTTCGTGTTCGCCGGCGGCGGCAGTCTGGGCGCGATCGAGGTCGGCATGCTCCGTGAGCTGATCGCGAGCGGCGAACGGCCCGATTGCGTCGTCGGCGCGTCGGCGGGCGCGATCAATGCCGCCTATTTCGCGGGCCGGCCGGACAGGGACGGCGTCGCGATGCTCGCCGCGCTGTGGTGCAGCATCCGCCGCCAGGACATCATGCCGTTCTCGATGCGCGGCATCGTCGCGATGCTGCTGCGCAACCGGCCCCATCTGGTCGAGGCCGACGCGCTGCGCCTGCTGCTGGAAAAGAACCTGCCGTACCGGCGGATCGAGCAGGCCGCGCTGTCGCTGCACATCGTCGCGACCGACGTGCTGAGCGGTCGCGAAGTCGTGCTGTCCGCCGGCCCGGTCGTGGATGCCGTGCAGGCCAGCGCGGCGATTCCCGGCGTGTTTCCGTCGGTCCGCATCGGTGGCGTGGAACTGGTCGACGGCGGCGTCGCGAACAATACGCCGATCTCCGTCGCGATCGCGCTCGGCGTCAAGCGGATCGTCGTGCTGCCGGCCGGGTTCGCCTGTGCGTTGCGCGTGCCGCCGCGCAGCGCGATCGCGCATGCGACGCACGCGCTGACGCTCGTGATCGCGCGGCAACTGGTGCGCGATCTGGAGCTGTACGCGGCCCGCGCGCACATCCATGTCGTGCCGCCGCTCTGCCCGCTCGAGGTGTCGTCATACGATTACTCGAAGTGCGCGCAACTGATCGACGCGGCGGCGCAACGCACGCGGGCGTGGATCGATGCCGGCGGGCTCGCGCAATGTGCGATTCCCGACCCGCTGCGCGAGCACGATCACGCCGCGGCGCTGTCGCATTGAGGCGCGCTCGCGCGCCGCTCGAACGCGTGACCGGCGCACGCGGGCCGCCGGTCCTCTGCCTGGAAATCCGACGTGTACCTGAAAAAAACGGCACCGTGCCATCCGCCACGGTGCCGCCAACGGCCTGAACGGCCGCACGGGTCAGTCGATCGCGCGCATCGCGTGGCGCAGTTCCTGATAGCTGCGCAGCCCGGTGACGCCGAGTTCGCGGCCGATCCCGCTGAGCCCGAAGCCGCCCCAGCACACGTGCGGGTAGATCAGCTGCGGCGCATTGATCCACACGAGCCCCGCCCGCACGCGCTGCTGGAATTGCTTCGCGACGTCGGCATCGCGCGTGACGACGGTCGCGACGAGCCCGTAACGCGTGTCGTTCGCGAGTGCGATCGCTTCGTCGTCGGTGCGGAACGATTTCACGCAGGCGACGGGGCCGAATATTTCGTCGGTCCACAACGGGTTGTCGGCGGCCGGCTCGGCGATCACGACGGGCGCCATGAAAAAGCCTTCGCCGCCGGCCTCCGCGACCCGTCCGCTGAACGCAATGCGTGCGCCCGCGTCGATGCCCTGCTGGAGCATCGCTTCGACGCGCGCACGCTGTGCGGCCGAGATCAGCGGCCCCATCGCGACCTGTTCGTCGGTCGGCGGCGCGACGACGAGTGCGCGCACGGCCGTCTCGAACGCGGTCATGAAGCGGCGGTAGAGGCTGTCGTGCACGAGAATGCGCGCGGTGGCCGAGCACATCTGGCCCGCGTTCGTGAACGCGCCCGCAATCGCGAGCGGTATCGCGACGTCGAGATCCGCATCGTCGCGGACGATCAGCGACGACTTGCCGCCGAGTTCGAGCGTCACGCGCTTCATGTCTTCGGCCGCGGCCCGCATCACCTTGCGGCCGGCCGCCGTGCTGCCGGTAAACGAGATCTTGTCGATCAGCGGATGCGCGGTCAGTGCCGCGCCGACCTCGGCGCCGCCGTTCACGACGTTGACGACGCCGGCCGGCACGCCGGTTTCGGCGACGATGTCGAGCAGCGCGTGCTCGGTCGGCGACGTGAGTTCGGACGGCTTCAGCACGACCGCGCAGCCGGCCGCGAGCGCGGGCGCGAGCTTCCACGCGGTCGTGACCATCGGGAAGTTCCACGGCGTCACCAGGGCGGCGACGCCGACCGCGTCGTGGAACCGCTCGGCCGTGACGGCGTCGCTCGGCAGTGCGACGGGCTCGGCCGCGAACAGCGCTCGGTCTTCGCACAGCTTCGCGTAGTACGCGAACGTCGCGGCGACGTCGCCGACGTCGGCGTCGGCCTCGAACGGCGGCTTGCCGCTGACCTGCATCTGCAGCGCGGCCAGCCGGTCGCGTGCGGCTTCGACGCGCTCGGCGATCGTCGCGAGCACGCGGCCGCGCGCGGCGGGCGGCGTGTCGCGCCAGCCGGCGAAGGCGTCGCGCGCGGCGCGCACCGCGGCGTCGACGTGCGCGGGCGTCGCGAATTCCTGCCAGCCGATCGCGTCGCCGGTCGATGCGTTGAAGATCGGCGCGCCGGCCGTGTCGGAATGCGTGCGGACCGGCTGGCCGGCGATGCGCGCGGCGGGCAGCACGAACGCGGTTGCGGAACGGGAAAGTTCGGCGGTGGACATGGGCGTCATCCTGTCGGTCGGGTTAGCGGTAGGCGACGCCCGGCATCACGCAAAGCATCTCGAACGCGAGGTTCGCGCCCGTGAGCGCGGTGGTGCCGGCCGGATCGTACGGCGGCGACACTTCGACGAGGTCCGCGCCGACGATGTTCAGGCCCTTCATCCCGCGGACGATTTCGAGGCCCTGCTGAATGGTGAGGCCGCCGATTTCCGGCGTGCCGGTGCCGGGCGCGAACGACGGGTCGAGCCCGTCGATGTCGAAGCTCAGGTAGACCGGCGTGTCGCCGACGCGTTCGCGCACCTGCGCCATCAGCGGCACGAGCGACTTGTTCCAGCATTCTTCCGCCTGCACGACGGTGAAGCCCTGCTCGCGGCACCAGTCGAAATCGTCCGCGTGGTAGCCGGTGCCGCGCAGGCCGATCTGCGTGACCTTGTCGCATTGCAGCAGCCCGTCTTCCACCGCGCGGCGGAACGGCGTGCCGTGCGCGATCTTCTCGCCGAACATCGTGTCGTTCACGTCCGCATGCGCATCGATATGCACGACGGCAACCTTGCCGTACTTTTTATGCAGCGCGCGCAGGATCGGCCATGCGATCGTGTGGTCGCCGCCGAGCGTGATCGGCCGGCAGCCGTTCGCGACGATCTCGTCGTAGGCCTCCTCGATGCGGCGCACCGAGTCCTTCAGGTCGTACGGATTGGTCGCGACGTCGCCGATGTCGGCCACCTGCAGCGAATCGAACGGCGCCGCGCGCGTGGCCATGTTGTACGGGCGCAGCAGCACGGATTCGGTGCGGATCTGGCGCGGGCCGAAGCGCGAGCCCGAGCGGTTCGACGTGCCGAGGTCGAGCGGCACGCCGACGAAGCACACGTCGAGGCCGTCGGTCGTCGCGGCCTGCGGCAGCCGCATCATCGTGGCGATGCCGCCAAAACGCGGCATGTCGTTGCCGCCCATCGGTTGATTGAGTTCGCGGGGCATGGGGGCCGTCTCCTTTTTCCAGGGTAAAGCGATCGGCCGATGGTAGAGGAGAACGCCTGCGCGAAGATTTTGAAGTCGCAACGTTTACATCGACGGGTCTCGATGCGAGTGGCGCCGCCGCATCGACGCCGCGCAACCGAAGGCGGCCGCGCGGCCGGCGCGGGCGGCGGGCGGTCAGCGGGAGAGGACGGGCGGCGTGGCGGCGTCGTGCGATCCGGCGGAAGGGAACGCGGTGGTGGCCGAGCCCCACGCGGCGAGTTCGCGTTTGGTCCGCACGCCGAGCTTCGCGAACGCGCGCTTCACGTACGACTCGGCCGACGCGACGCGCACGCCGAGGATGCCGGCGGTCTCGGGCACGGTCTTGCCGGAGAGCAGGTGCTTGCAGGTTTCGTATTCGCGTTTCGACAGCTTCACGCCGTCGGCGGCGATGCGCGCGTCGAACTGCGCGAGCGGATGGATCTCCGGTGTCGGATGCGCGACGCGCCGCACGGCGGTGGTCGACGCGTGGAGTTCGAGCAGGGGGAACAGCACGTCGCTGATGCCGCGGAAGCGGTTCATCTCGGCGAGCGTGAACGGCGGCCGGTCGCGGCCGCGCTCCAGCGCGATCGAGTGCTGCGAATAGCGCGTGCCGCGCGCGAGCACGCATTCGTGGCCGATCTGCACGTCGTCGAACAGCCGCTGACGGAATTCGCCGGGCGGGATCGCCGCGATGTCGCGCACGACGAGCATCGTGCCCGTCTTGCCGCGCAACCCGGCGAACAGCGGGTCGCTGTCGAGAAAGCGCTCGTAGTAGAGCGTCATCACGTCGGAGATTTCATGAGGGGCGGTGCCGATGCCGCTGCTGCCGATCCATTCGCATCGGTAGCCGGTGGGCATCGTGCCGTCGACGCGCGAGCGTTCGACGTGCGCGACGTCGAGCGGCACGACGTCGTTCAGCAGTTGCGTGAGGCGCGGCACGAAGTGAGGCGTGCCGACCGTCTCGATCAGCTCGCCCAGCGCCTTGAACGACACGTTGAAGCGGTCGTTGTCGCGGTGGAAGGGGTTCACGTTGAGCAGCATGCGGTTCCCCGGTGAAAAGCGGCGCGATTGTAGCGTCGGCAACGGAAAACGTCATTAGGGGGAAACACCGTCGGTTGTCCTGCCGACCTGCGCGCCCCCGCAAAACATCGTTTGTCCCCCCTGAAGGGGGGCATACCGGGGCAGTGTAAATGAGTAACTTTGTCTCTGCTTTTTTCAATCAAGAGACGAAAGATTCCGATGACCAAACTGATCAAGGACATCCTGCCGCTGGGCGCAGGCGTGGGCGAATTCACGAAGCTCGACTTCGGGATGGACGAAAGCGACTGGCGCGCGGCCGAAGGCAAGAGCGGCAACTACATCGTCGGCTGGTGGGAAGGCAAGGCCGGCTCGGTGGAGTTTCCGGAAACCGCGGCCGACGAAGCGGTGTGGCTCGTCGAGGGCCGGATCGCGCTGACCGACGTCGAAGGCAACCGCAAGGAATTCACGCCGGGCCAGGGCTACCTGCTGCCGGCCGGCTTCGCGGGCCGCTGGGAGACGATCGAGGACGCGAAGAAGTTCTACGTGCTGCTCGAACAGTCGTGATGTCCGAAGCCGCCGCCGGGGTGTCGTCGTCCGTGTGACGCGCATCCGGCGGCGGTTTCGTTTTTCGCGTGTGATGGCTGAGATCATGGAAATGGAAGTCAACGAAGCAAAACAGACCGCGCCGGTGCAGGCGCCGCGTGGCACGCCGGTCGCACCGGTCGCGCTGGGCGTCGCGGCGGCGCTCGCGAATACCAGGCTGTTCCCGTACTGGCTCGACAACCCGGCCGCGCCGGCCACCGAGCCGGAACTCGTCGGCGACGTGACGGCCGACCTGCTGATCGTCGGCGGCGGCTTCACGGGGCTGTGGTCGGCCGTGCAGGCAAAGGAACAGATGCCGCACCTGAACGTGGTGCTGATCGAGGCGGGCAAGGTCGCGCACGGCGCATCGGGCCGAGCGGGCGGGATCATCTCGACGTCGGTGATGCACGGGCTGCCGAATGCGGTGCGCGTGTTCCCGAACGACATCGCGGAACTCGAGGCGTTCGGCCATCACAACCTCGATGGCTTCGAGGAAACGCTGAAGCGCTACGACATCGACGCCGACATCGAGTGGAACGGCGAGATGACGGTGGCGGTCGATCCCGAGCACCTCGCGCACCTGAAGGGCGACTACGACCTGCATCGCGAGTACGGCCACGACGTCGTGCTGCTGAACCGCGAGGAAACGCTCGAACAACTGAATTCGCCGCTGTTCGCGGGCGCGCTGTGGTCGCGCAACCGCAGCGGCATCGTGCATCCGGCGAAGCTCGCGTGGGGGCTGAAGCGCGCGGCGCTGTCGCTCGGCGTGAAACTGTACGAGCACACGCCGCTGACGACCGTGACCGACGAAGGCGGCACGGTGTTCGTGACGACGCCGAAGGGCAGCGTGCGCGCGCCGCGTGTCGTGTTCGGCAGCGGCACCGCGAAGGTCGGGATTCCGGACATCAACCGCCGCGTGATGCAGGTGCGCGATCACGTGCTCGCCACCGAGCCGCTGACCGACGAGCAGCTCGCGCGGATCGGCTGGAAGAATCGCCAGGGCGTGTACGACACGCGCACGCAGCTCAACTATTTCCGGCTGACGAAGCACAACAACATCATCTTCGGCGGCCTCGTCAGCTATCACTTCGACGGCGATCCGGAGCCGCACCAGGACGGCCGGCGCGAAACGTACTACCGGCTCGCGGAAGCGTTCTACCGCACGTTCCCGCAACTGAGCGACGTGCGTTTCTCGCACGCGTGGGGTGGCCCGATCGATTATTGCTCGCGCGGCTCGGTGTTCGCGAAACGCTATCTCGGCGGCAAGGCCGTGTTCGTCGCCGGCTATACGGGTTTCGGCGTCGCGGCGAGCCGGTTCGGCGCGTTCATGGGGCTGAACATCCTGTTCGACCGCGACAGCCCCGAGCGCAAGCTCGACATCGCGAACCAGAGCCCGAGCTACATCCCGCCGGAGCCGATGCGCTGGGTCGCCGCGAAGATCACGTTCCACGCGTTCGACGGCGCGGATGCCGAAGGCGGCTGGAAGCGCGCGTGGATCAGCGGCCTCAAGGCGATGGGCTTCCCGATGTAAGCGACACGGCGGCCCGGCCCGGGCCGCCGCCCTATCCAACTCCCCCGAGGAGACGGTCCGCGCCGCGGACACGGAGAGAGACATCGCATGAACGTTGTGAATCTGCAGGATGAAGCGCGGCAGGAAAGCGCGTTGTTCGTCGTCGTGATGCTGCTGCTCGGCATCCTCGGACCGACGGTCTTTCTCGGCCTGCCCGCGATCGTCGGGCAGGTCGAGCGCCATTGGGGCTTCGGCGAAGCGGCGCTCGGGCTGTCGAGCTTCATCGAGGTGCTCGGCGAATCGACGGGCACGCTGCTCGTCGCGTTCGTGCTCGGCCGCCAGCCGGTCCGGCTCGTGCTCGCGGGCGCGGTGGCGCTCGCGGCCGGCGCGAATCTCGGCACGCTCGCGACGCACGGGCTCGCCGCCTATTCGACGCTGCAGTTCGTCGCGGGCGTCGGCTCGGGCGGGCTGAACGGGATCGCGCTGCGCTACCTGTCGTATTCGCGCGCGCCGGAACGCAATCTCGGGATCATGCTGATGGGGCAGGTGATGTGGAGCATGGTGCTGCTTGCGTATGTCTTCCCGATGCTGAGCGGCACGTGGGGCGCGCGCGGCGTGTTCGGTTTCGTCGCGTGCGTGCTCGGCATGTTCGTGCTCGCGACACCGCTGTTCCGCCGCGGCGAGACAATGGCCGCGCCGACGCCGGTCGGGGTTGCCGGCCGCATCGACCGCCAGGGCGCGATGCTCGTGCTGTGCGCGCAGCTCGCGCTGTACGGCGGCGTGGGCGTCGTATGGACCTTCCTCGAGAAGATCGGCACCGATGCGGGCCTGAGCGGCAAGTCGGTGTCGCTCGTGCTCGGCATCGCGAACGTCGCGAGCCTCGTGATCTGCGCGGCGATGCCGAAGCTCGGCGCGGGCGCGGGCCTGCGTCGCTGGACGCTCGTGAACCTCGGCGGCTGCGCGGTCGCGGCCGTGCTGCTCGCGATGCCGGCGTCGGTCGCGACGTTCACGCTCGGCGCGATCGTGTTCATCGGCTGCTGGACCGGCGGCGCGCTGCTGATCTACGCGACGATTCCGCAGTACGACCTAATCGGCCAGTCGGCCGCGCTGTCGCCGGGCTGCGTCGCGCTCGGCTATGGAGTGGGCTCGGTCGCGGGCGGGTCGCTGATCGAGCGCGCGGGCACGCAGTCGGCATTGATCGCGGCGATCGCGCTGTGCGCGGCGGCGTTCCTCTGCTACGGGCGGCTGCGGCCGGCCGTGTTCGGCATCGCGCGCCCGCTCGCGGCGGTATCGGAGTGACAGGGTTGCGACGCGCGCCGCTGCCGATGGCGGCGCGCGTCCCGTTCGGTTCATCGGCGAAGGCGGCGGGCGGGGCGCGCGAGGCGCGCCGTGCCGGCCGGGCAACGCGCGTACGCGCAGCGGCTTGACGCATGTTTTCGAATACCACCGATCTCGATCTCCGGCTCATCCGGGTCTTTCTGGCCGTCGTCGACGCACGCGGCATCACGGCTGCCGAGGCGTCGCTCGGCGTGCGGCAGTCGACCATCAGCACGCAGCTGTCGGCGCTCGAGGCGCGCGTCGGCTTCAAGCTGTGCGATCGCGGGCGCGGCGGCTTTCGGCTGACGTCGAAGGGCGAACGCTTCGCGGCCACGGCGCGTACGCTCGTCGCGGCGACCTCCGAATTCGTCGCGCGCGTGCGCGACATCGACCGCAAGCTGGTCGGCACGCTGTCGATCGGCCTGATCGGCCAGGCGCCGCTCGTCGAGAACGCGCGGGTGGCCGACGCGATCGGCGCGTTCCGCCAGCGCGACCAGGCCGTCACGTTCTCGATGAAGGTCGCCTCGCCGCAGGAGCTCGAGGAAAGCCTCGTCAACAACCAGCTCGATCTCGCGATCGGCTATTTCTGGCATCGCGTGCCGGGCCTGCTCTATACGCCGCTGTTCACCGAGCAGCAGGTGATCTATTGCGGGCGCGGGCATCCGCTGTTCCATGCGTCGCGGCCCGTGACGGCGGACGATCTGCAGCTTCACGACTGGGTGTGGCGTACCTACCCGGTGCCGGAGGAGCAGTATCCGTTGCCGGAGCGCCGCGTGACCGCGAGCGCGGACAGCATCGAGGCCGCGACCATTCTGATCCTGTCGGGCGGCCATCTCGGCTATCTGCCCGCGCACTACGCGGAGCCGTTCGAACAGCGCGGGCTCGTGAAGGCCGTCGGCCGCGCGACGTTCAGCTTCGACGTGCCGCTGCATCTCGCGATGAAGCGCAGCACGAGCGACAAGCCGATCGTCGACGCGTTCTGCGAGGACTTGCTGCGCGCCTTCAACATCAAGGCGGCCGCGCTGGCCGCGTAAATCCGGGCCGCGCGCTCAGCAGTCGACGAGCGTCCAGTCGAACAGCTCGCGGCGCGTGCGCACGCCGAGCTTCGCGAACGCGCGCTTCACGTACGACTCGGCCGTCGACAGCTTCACGTCCAACTGCTGCGCGGCCTCGGGCACCGAGCGCCCGCACAGCATCAGCCGGCAGATCTCGTGCTCGCGGCGCGACAACTGCACGTCCTGGCGTTCGAGGCGCGCGTCGAAGCTCGCCTGCGATCCGACGTTCACCGATACCGTTGCCACGCGCCGCGCCGCGCAGGTACGCGCATGCAGCTCGAACATCGGGAACAGCAGATCGACCATCTGCCGGAAATGGAACAGCTCGTCCGTCGTGAACGCGGCCCGCCCGACGGCGCGCGCGAGCCCGAGCGCGTACTGCAGGTGCGCGGTGCCGTGCACGAGCAGGCATTCCTGCGCGATGCCGGGTTCGTCGAAGATGCGCCGGCGGAACTCGCCCTGCGCGATGCCGTCGACATGGCGCTGCACGAGCAGCGTGCCGGCCTTGCCGCGCAGCGGCGCGACCAGCGGGTCGGTCTGGCAATAGTGCTGGTAGTAAATATCCATCACGCGCAGTGTATCGGCCGCGACACGCAGGCTGCCGCTGCCGAGCCATTCGACGACGAAGCCCGACGTGCTGCCCGCGTCCGCGCGCCAGCGTTCGAGGTGCACGGCGTCGGCGTGGATGCTGTCGTTGACGAACGCGGTGACCGCGCCGACGAAATCCGGCGTGCCGACCGCACGCAGCGTCGCGCCGAGCGTGTCGGGGCGCACGCCGATCAGGTAGTGGCCGCGGGCGGCGGGGTCGGGCTGGAGCAGTCGCATGGTCGGGTGCAGGCGGTCAGGGGACAGCGCGACGTTACGCGAACGCCGCGCGTGCGTCAGCCGGGTATTCACCGGTCAACCCCGCGGATTTCGCGCGTTGTCCCCAAAACGACGACAAGACCGGGTACGCGGCGGCGTGAATTCGCCGAAGCCCCCGCGGCGGGGGGGCATACCGATGCGAATCGTCTGTCTATAGTGAAAGCACTTCGAAAACCTGATGACCACCGAGGACAGGCAATGCAGATTCAACCGACGCAGGTCGCCGCGACGCCGGCGGATTTCGTTCTGACCAACGCGAAGGTCTACACCGTCGATCCGCACCGGCCGTGGGCGCAGGCCGTTGCCGTGCGCGACGGCCGGATCGTTCACGTCGGCGACGTGGCGGCCGTGCAGGCGTACGTCGGTGCGCGGACGAAGGTCGTCGACGCGGCCGGCCGGCTCGTGCTGCCGGGCTTCGTCGAGTCGCACTGGCACTTCGAGACGACCGCGTTCGCGTTCCAGGCGTTCGTGAATCACGAGGATCCGCAGAAGGTGCTCGGCGCGCTGCGTGCCTACGTCGAATCGCATCCGGACGAGCCGGCGATCACCGGGATGGGCTGGGTGCAGGCGACGATCCCGCCAGCCATGCTGCGCAAGGAGACGCTCGACGCGATCTGCGCGGATCGCCCGGTGTGCCTGCTGTCGACGGATTTCCATTCGATGTGGGTGAACTCGAAGGCGCTGGAGATCGCCGGTATCGACGCGTCGACGCCGCCCGTGCAGGCAGGCGCGAGCTGGTTCGAGAAGGACGCGATGACGGGCGAGCCGACCGGCCTGATCGTCGACGGCGCCGCGTATTCGTTGCTGATGCAGCGGATCAGCGCGGCCGGCCTGCTGCCGACCGGCATCGATCTGTACCTGAAATCGATTCCGCCGTGGCAGAAGAAGCTGTGCGCGGCCGGCGTGACGACCGTGTTCGATGCCGGCTTCTTCGACGCGAGCGGCGACCAGTCGCTGCTGTACGAGACGCTGCAGACGATGGAGCGCGCGGGCGACCTGAAGCTGCGCGTGGTGGGCAGTGTCGCGGTGATCGGCGAGATCGACGATCCGGTCGGCACGCTCGTCCGGTATCGCGAGCAGTACGATTCGCCGCTCGTGAAGGCGCGCGCGCTGAAGCTGTTCCTCGACGGCACCGAGGCGAACCACACCGCCTACCTGCTCGAACCGTACGCGGATCGCCCCGACACCTGCGGCGCGCCGACGATGCCGGCCAACACGTTCAACCGCTATCTGGTCGAAGCCGATCGCGCGAACGCGAACGTGATGGTCCATTGCGTCGGCGACGCGGCGGTGCGAATGGCGCTCGACGGCTTCGACGAGGTCAACCGCGCGAACCCGCCGCGCGACCGCCGCCACGTGATCACGCACGCGTTTCTCACGCATCCGGACGACATCCCGCGCTTTCGCCGCGCGGGCGTGATGGCGAACACGCAGTTGCAGTGGGGCGTGGTCGACGCGTACACCGAGCAGCTGCGCGACCACTACGGCCACGCACGCTGGAGCAACATGTACAAGTTCCGCACGTTCCTCGACGCAGGCGTGACGGTGTCGATCGGCATGGACGGCCTCGCGTGCCAGTGCCGCTGCCAGCACAAGCCGCTCGAGCACATCGAGTCGGGCCACACGCGCCAGCTCGCGGGCGAACCCGACGCGCCGGTGTTTCCGGACATCGCCGAGCGTCTGAGCATTCCGCAACTGATCGCCGCGTACACGATCCACGGCGCGTACCAGCTCGGGATGGAGCACGAGGTCGGCTCGCTGACACCCGGCAAGCGCGCGGATCTCGTCGTGCTCGAGAACGACCTGTTCGAGGTCGGCCAATACGACATCGGCCGCATCGACGTCGGGCTGACGATGATGGGCGGCCGCATCACGCACGTGGGCAACGATTTCGGGGCACGCACGGGTATCCAGGCGTCCTGACCGGGCATCCCGGCTGACGACGCGGTGACGCCGGCTTTCAGGCGGCTTCCGTTTTCGCGGGCCGCCGCATCCCGGCCGGAACCGGATGCGCCGATTATGACGCGTGTCCCCCTATTGGCAGGGCAGACCGGCCAATTTCCTCTGGCTACATTTTCCCGGACCGAAGCAACCACCGCTCGCCGGGAGCGGATCACGATACCGACGGAGGAAAACATGGCAGGGGAGTGGAAACGGCATCTGGGGACGGCATGCGCGGCGCTCGCGCTGGGCGGGTTCGCGTGGGCCGGCACGCCCGTCGCGCACGCGGCGGACGTCGTCAACGTGTACAACTGGGGCAACTCGATCGGCAAGGCGACGATCGCGAACTTCGAGAAGGCGACCGGCATCAAGGTCGTCTACCAGGAGTTCGATTCAAACGAGACGCTGCAGGCGAAGCTGCTGTCGGGCACGTCGGGCTACGACGTCGTCGTGCCGTCCGACATCTTCTGGGCGCGGCAGCTGCAGGCCGGCATCTACCGCAAGATCGACCGGAGCCACGTGCCGAACTACGGGCTGCTCGATCCGGAAATCATGAAGGTGCTGGCGAAGGACGATCCGGGCAACCAGTTCGGCATTCCGTGGACGTGGGGCACCGACGGGCTCGGGATGAACGTCGAGAAGGTGAAGGCGGCGCTCGGCAACGATGCGCCGCTCGACAGCTGGTCGCTGCTGTTCGATCCGAAGGTCGTGCAGAAGCTGAAGCACTGCGGCGTGTCGGTGCTCGATTCGCCGGTCGATGCGTTCGGGATGGCGTTCGTGTACCTGAAGAAGGATCCGAACACGACGAACCCGGCCGACTACCAGGCCGCCTATGAGCTGCTGAAGACGGTGCGGCCGTACATCACGCAGTTCAACTCGAGCAGCTACATCAACGATCTTGCGGGCGGCGACATCTGCCTCGCGCTCGGCTGGTCGGGCGACGTGAACTCCGCGCGGATCGCGGCCGCTTCCGCGAAGAAGTCGTATCACATCAAGTACGTGATTCCGACCGAAGGCAGCGCGATGTGGTTCGACATGATGGCGATTCCGAAGGATGCGCCGCATCCGGACGCCGCACTGAAGTTCGTGAACTTCGTGCTGTCGGAGCAGGAGAGCGCGAACCTGACCAACGACACGTCGTATCCGTCGGCCGTGCCGTCGTCGAGGCATCTCGTGCGCGCCGAAGTGACGAGCGACCCGGCCGTGTTCCCGCCCGCCGACGTGATCCGCCGGCTGAGCCTCAGCAAGCCGGTTCCGCCCGATCTGATGCGTCTGCAGAACCGTCTCTGGACGAAGCTGAAGACCGAGTAAGCCGGCCGCCGCCTCCCGCACTCCCGCATACCTTTCGCGCGCCCCGCCGCTGATCGCGGCGGGCGGGGGCGCGCTCGTCCCGACGACCACCCAGAACATGAAGATCAAACACATGACGGCGCTGTGCCTGCTCGCATTCGAAGCGGCTTCGGCGATGGCGCACACGGCGCCGCAGGCGACCGACGCGAGCAGGATGAAGGCGCTGCAGGCGCAGGTCACCGCGCTGCAGCAGCAGGTGAACGAGCTGCGCGCGAGCATGCTGGCGGCGCAGCCTGCCGGCGCCGCACCAACGGCCCATGCCGCCTCGGGCGGCGTGAAGATCGGTTCGATCAGCACGGCGGCGGCCGCCGCGCCGGCCGCCGATTCCGCGCCTGCCTTCACGAACGACGACCTGCAGCAGATGCGCGAGCAGATCGCGAATGCATCGCTGAAGGTCGACTCGCTGCAGGAAGCCGCGACGACCGGCCCGCTCGCGGGCCTGAGCATCACCGGCTACGTCGATCCCGTGTACCTGTTCAACCGCGCGCAGCGTACGTCGGGCTTCCAGTTCCTGAACCACGACCCGGGCGCGTACGATTACTACAACAGCACGATCGGCGACGTCTATCTCGACATCAAGAAGACCTTCGGCGTCGGCCCGATGGCGCCGTCCGCGGAGATCGTGATCCAGCCGAACCGCGGCTTCGGCAACGTGTTCAGCAATTCGCACGGCGGCGTCGGCAACAACATCGTCACGCAGGCGCAGGTCAACGTACCGCTCACCACGACGCGCACGTTCGAGATCGGCATGATGCCGAGCCTCGCCGGTTACGAAGTGCAGCCGTCGAACCAGATGCTCACGCTCACGCACGGGCTGCTGTACGACTTCAGCGAGCCGGGCAACCTGATCGGCATCGGGCTGAAGGGGGCCAACGCGGCGATGACGCGCTTCTGGCAGGTCGTGATCGGCAACGAGGTGCTGCGTACGGCCGGTGCGATCGCGAACGCGGCGAACAACACGACCAAGACCAACTGGACGCCGACGATCACCGCGCGCTTCGACAACGCGACGTCGACGGCCTTCGACTTCGGGATCTCCGGGATGCTCGGCCGGCAGTCGCTGTTCTCGCCGTGCGCGGTGGCGGGCGGCTACGGCTACCAGTGCAACGGCGCGTCGCCGACCGGCTTCTACAAGTACGTGGAAGCCGACATGACCTATACGCACGACAAGACGCAGGTCAACGCGCAGGTCGACTACGGCGAGCTGCAGAAGGGCGCGTGGAACGGCGGCACGGCCCGCTGGTACGGGATGTCGCTGCTCGGCCATACGAAGTGGACGACGTCGTGGGTCGGCCGCATGGGCGCGACGCTGCGCTTCGACTACCTGAACAACACGTCGAACGGCGGCGGCGGCACGAACATCCAGTACGGGCTCGCGGGCGGCAACCCGTCGGTGAACGGCACGAGCGGCTTCGGCATCGATCCGGCGTGCTTCCAGGGCTCGGCGACCAACGGCACCGAATGCAAGGGCGCGCGGCGTTATGCGATCACGGCGGACCTGTTGTTCTATCCGACGCAGCAGATCACCGTGAAGGTCGAATACCGCCACGACGCGGCGAACCATCCGGTGTTCCTGAAGAGCAACGGCACGTACGCGCGCAGCAACGACCTCGCCGGGATGCAGTTCATCTACTCGTTCTGACGGCCGGCGCGTGCCGATTTGTTCGTATAGCGAAACACTTTACGGGCCGCGCCGGCCCGGGTCTCATTCGACACAGGAGGTTTGATCTTGAAGCTGCACACATTCGCGACCGACATCACCGATCCGCATGAGCGGGGCCGTCTGATCGGCGCGCGCTTCGCGCCCGCGATCCGCGATACGGTTGCGCGCTATCTCGCGTTCTTCCCGAAGCTCGGCGTCGAGCCGCAGCGCGCGCGGGCGATCGGCGAAGCGAGCCTCGCCGCGCTCGACGCATGGTGCCCACGCCTGGCCGCCGAAGTCGAGGCGATCGCCGAGGGCGTCGACCTGCCGTACTGGCAGCTCGCGTGCCTGAACGCGCGCACCGAGATTCTCGCGACCGCGCCCGCGTCGGCCGAAGGCGAATGCTCGACGACCGTCTACGCGCCGGCGGGCCCGCACGCGCCGCGCACGCTGCAGACGTGGGACTGGCACGACAGCCTCGCGCCGCAGGGGCTGCTGATGCAGTTCGCGACGCCGCAGGGCCGCACGGTCAAGCTGTTCGCCGAATTCGGGATGCTCGCGAAGCTCGGCGTGAACAGCGCGGGGCTCGGGCTGCACTTCAACATCCTGCATCACGCGAGCGACGACGGCAGCGCGGGCGTGCCCGTGCATGCGATCGCGCGGCGTCTGCTCGAAGAGGCGACGACGGTGCAGGAGGCGATCGAACTCGCGCGCACCGCGCGCGTGAGCGCATCGACGGTGCTGACCGTGTTCACGCGGCACGACGCGAACCCGCGTGCGGCGAGCATCGAACTGAGCCCGTCGGGTGTCGGTGTGGTCGTGCCGCGCCCGGACGGCTGGCTGCTGCACACGAACCACTTCCTCGATCGCGCGTTGAGCGGCGGCGAGTGCATGCCCGACAGTTCCACCACGCGCGAACGCTTCGCGTACCTGAACGAGGTCGTGACGGGCATGACGGGCGCCGATGTGCGCGAACGCGCGGCGGCGATGTGCGGTGCGGCCGGCGACGCGGCCGTCGTGTGTTTCCACCCGGATCCGTCGATGCCCGATACCGAGCGCTGGGAAACGCTGCTGACCGTCGGCATCGATACCGATGCGTGCGCGCTCGACTATGTGGCCGGCAATCCGCACGATCTCGCGCGCGACGGGTTCATGCGGTTCTGACGCGGCACGCGGACAGCGGCAAGGCCGGGACGGCTCGTATGGGCCGCCCTCGTGACGCTCATGCGTCGATGCGCTCGACCTTGCCGACGAGCAGCCCGTACGACAGGCTGCCGGCGAGCGCCATCGCGGCGATGTAGGTGATCGCGCGCGAGAAGTCGGCGCCGTCGACCAGCAACCCGATCACGATCGGCGTCGCGATCGCGGACAGGTTGCCGATCAGGTTGAAGACGCCGCCCGTGAGACCGAGGAGCCGCGCGGGCGCGAGCCCCGATACGAGCGACCACGTGATCGATGCGAAGCCGTTGCCGAAGAACGCGATCGTCATGAACGCGATGACCCAGCCCGTCGACGACACGTAGTTCGCGCCGATGATGCAGGTCGAGACCAGCAGCCCCGAGATGATCGGCAGCTTGCGCGCGAAGCCCTGCGACGCACCGCGGCGCGTCAGCCAGTCCGACAGCACGCCCGAGCACAGCACGCCGACGAACGCGGCGAGGAACGGCAGCGATGCGAGGAAGCCCGACTTGATGAAATCCATCCCGCGGTATTTGACGAGGTAGGTCGGGAACCACGTGAGGAAGAACCACAGCGTCGAGTTCAGCGCGAACTGGCCGAGGTAGATGCCCCACAGCTTGCGTCGGCCGAGCACGACGCCGAGGTCGCGCCACGTCGACGGCGCGCGTTCGCTGCGTGCCGCGACACGGTCCTCCAGATCGACGAGCCCGCCGCCGTCGCGGATCAGCGCGATCTCGGCCGCGTTGACGCCGCGAAACGCGCGCGGCTCGCGATATACCGCATACCAGATCGCGGCCCATGCGATGCCGGCGAGGCCCGTCGCGACGAACACCATGTGCCAGCCGAGGTGCACCTGCAGCCATGCGAGCACCGGCGTGAGGAACGCGAGGCCGACGAATTGCCCCGACGTGTAGCCGCCGATCGCACTTGCGCGTTCGCGGGTCGGGAACCACGTCGTGACCACACGGTTGTTGATCGGGTAGGCTGGCGCTTCCAGCGCGCCGACCGCGAGACGCAGCACGATCAGCCCGACGAACGAACCCGCGAAGCCGAGCAGCAGCGTGGCGGCCGACCACAGCGCAAGCGCGCCCGCATACAGGACGCGCGGCGATACCTTGTCGACGAGCCAGCCGCCCGGAATCTGCATCAGCGCGTAGGTCCAGCCGAATGCGGAGAACACCAGGCCCGCGCGGACCGGATCGATGTTCAGTTCCTTGAACAGCGCGGGTGCGGCGATCGACAGGTTGCTGCGGTCGAGATAGTTGATCACGACCGTGACGAACAGCAGCGCGAGGATCAGCAGGCGCTTGCGGCTCGGCTGGGTGGTTGCGGTTGAGCGGGGCGTGGATTCGGGGGTGGTACCGCCATGCGCGGTCGAGCGCTCAGGCGGGGTTGCATGGGTGCGTGACGCGGATTGGGCCACGGTCGTCTCCTGTGTTCTCTGCCCGGCCGGCGCCCGCGAGCGGGGCGGCCGAATCGGATGGCGTTGGGGCGAACGTTAGAACCGTGGCGCGATGCGCGTCAACATTTGGACAGGTATCCCTATTAATGGGATGTTTGGCGTTCAGTATGTGGGAAAGGGCGGTGCGTGTCGCGTCGTGCGTCAGTCGGCCATCGCTTCCTTCGCCCTGACCCAGCCCTGCACCACACCCGCGTGCGGATTGCGATACCGCACCTTCAGCCACTGAAAATCATCGCTCGCATCGATCACCTCCACCGTGTCGCCCGCGACGACATAACGGCGCGTGGGCGCATCGATCATTGCGTCGTGCAGTGGCAGGCGCGCCGGACGCACCTTGAACGTCACGTTGCCGCCGCCATACGCCTGCGGTCGGCGCGACACACGCTTGCCGTGCTCGTCGTAGGTCAGCAGCATCGACGCCGGGCCGTTGTCGTCGTCGAGGAACGTGCGCAGGTCGTCGGGTACCGCTTCGCTGGACTGGTACAGATACATCTTGCCGGCGGTGTCGAAACGGTACGCATCGGTGTACCAGATCGGCCCGCCACGGCACGAACTGTACAGCGTGCGCTCCTTCGGTTTTGCATCGACATTGATCAGCTCGTCGCAACTGCCGTGCGGCAGGTTGCCCGCCGGCATCGAAAGCGGCGCGAACTGCTGGCGCGCGGCATCGTACAGGTAGATGCCGTAGCTTTCGTTGACCATGCCGAGCAGCGCATGCACCGCGAGATCGCGGTGGCCGTCGAAGTTGTAGTCGTCGGTTGCGAGGTGATAGTGGCCCTCCTCGTCGGTGGCCGTGACGTCGAGCGTTTGCGTTTTCCCGCTCGGCAGGAAGCGGACCGTGATGCGCGCGCTGTCGGCGCGTTCGACGCGGGCCGTGACGGTGTCGTCGACCTTGAACGTGAGCAGCGGCTTGGCCGCATGCGCGGCGGGGGCGATCGATGCGCACGCGGCGAGCAGCAGCGCGGCGACGCGGGGAAGCGGGCGGAGCCGCGGCGAGTGCGTCACGAGCGGGTGCCGGAGCGAAGCGAAGGGGCGCATGCGGGCAGCCGGTCAGCGTTGCGTGCTGTCGTCGCGATAGCCGCTCTTGCCGACGAAGATCTCCTTCAGCGCGGCGCGCAGCGTGACCGGATCGTACTGGCCGGGCGCGAGATGGATCACGTAGCGCGTGTGGCCGTCGAGCCGCGCGGCGATGCCCGGTTCGATCTCGACGTCGATCGCATCGTCGGTCAGGCGCACCGACAGATCCTTGACGCGCAGGTTGACCTGGTCGCGCACCATCACTTCGATCAGCGCGTCGTCCGGAAAGCGCGACAGCGCGAAGCAGTAGTCCTGCTCCGCATCGTGACAGTAGAGGTTGGCGAAGCTTTCGTCGTCGTCGAGGTCGGACGTCGCCGCGCCGACGGTAGCGTGAAGTTCCATGAACGTCGGTTCCTGCATGAAGATTATCGGAGGGAATGCATGCGTGTTTCGATCGTGGCCGCGGTGTCGGGCGTCGGATCCGCCTGCTCGTCGCGCGCCTTCAGCCACAGCCCGAACTCGCGCATGACTTCGACGACCGGCCGCAGCCGGTCGCCGTCCGCGGTGAGATCGTACTCGACGCGCACCGGCACTTCCGGATAGACGGTCCGCTTCACGAGTCCCGCATCCTCCAGCGCGCGCAGGTCGAGCGTCAGCATGCGCTGCGAGATGCCCGGCATGTCGCGGCGCAGGTCGCTGAAGCGCCGCGGCCCGTCGAGCAGATACGACACCAGCAGCAGCCGCCAGCGGCCGCCGAGCAGGCGCATCGCTTCTTCAACGGAACATCCTGTCGCACTCGTTTTCATCGTGCTGAACCCTGGTCGGTAAATTTTTTGTGACTACGGCACAAACGACTGCCGTCTTCCCAGCCGTGCGCCGATGCGAGATATTAGCGCCCGCGTCGCGGCGAATCGATACCTGGACTACCCACGAAGGATACGCATGAAGCTCTATCACGCTCCCGGCAGCTGTTCGCAGGCGATCTGCATCGTGCTGCGCGAAGGCGGCATCGACGCGGAGATCGTCAAGGTCGACGCGCGCAAGCACGTCGTCGAAGACGGCCGCAACTACTACGACGTGAACGAACTCGGCTACGTGCCGCTGCTCGAACTCGACGACGGCACGATGCTGCGCGAAGGGCCGGTGATCGCGCAGTATCTCGCGGACCAGCGCCCGGAAGCCGCGCTCGCGCCGGCCCATGGGACGCTCGCGCGTTACCGGCTGATGGAATGGCTCAACTTCCTCGGCACCGAGATCCACAAGGGCTTCATCCCGTTGCTGTATGCGGTGCAGGCGGGGAAGTACGTCGAGCCCGTCCGGCAGAAACTCGACGGCCGCTTCGCATGGATCGACCGCCAGCTCGACGGCCGGACGTTCGTGACCGGCGACACGTTCACGGTCGCCGATGCGTACCTGTTCGCGCTGACCGGCTGGGGCAAGGCCGACTGGATGCGCTCGGTGTACAACGCGGATATCGACCTGAGCCGCCATGCGCATCTGCGCGCGTGGTACGAGCGCGTGCGCGCGCGGCCGGCCGTGCAGGCCGCGCTGGCGGCGGACGGCCTGCTGAAGTGAGGCGTGGCGGCGCGTCATTCTGCCGTAGCGATGCGCCGCCACGCAGCGACCGGCCGGGATATAATCGCGGCCATGAAACTGCTTCGGACCTTCATCCTGCTGCTGCTGTGCGCGGTGCTGCCCCTCACTGGGCTGGCAGCCAGCGGCCTGACCGGTGAATGTCCGATGCAGCACACGATGTCGACGGATCCGGATACCGGCATGAACCTGGCGATGTCCGCCGGCATGAGCGGCTGCGATTCGATGCAGCCGTCATCCGCCGATCACGCGAAGGCCAAAGCCAAGGGCGCGGCCTGCAAGGTGACGGCCGAATGCCAGTTCGGCAGCCTCTATCACCCGGTCGCTCGCGTCGACGTCAGCCGTCCCGCCGCATTCGCGAGCACGATCGTCTTCCATTACACGCAGTCCGTCCCGGCCCGCGACCCGAACGGGTTGTGGCGCCCGCCGCGCATCAACTGATCCCGATCTGACCGGTTCACCGCGCACGCGGTGAGGTTCGTCCTGTGCGCAGGACGTGGAATCCTTTTGGGTTCCGACCTGGGGTTACACCATGTCATTCGATTTCAGCACGCCGCGTACGCGGCGTGCGTGTCGGCGCGCGCCCGTACTGTGGGTCGCGCTGCTGGCGGCGGGCGCCGTTCATGCGCAGCAGTCGCCTGTCACGCTGGACGCCGCGCTGCAATCCGCGACCGATCATTCCGCTTCGATGCAGGCCGCGCAGGCTTCCGTGCTCGCGCGTTCCGAAGCGGCCGTCAAGGCCGGCCAGTTGCCCGACCCGATGCTCAAGGCCGGTATCGACAACCTGCCAGTCAATGGCGGTCAGCGCTTCACCGTCGGCCAGGACTTCATGACGATGCGCCGCATCGGCATCGAGCAGGAGTGGGTGTCCGGCGACAAGCGGCGGCTGCGCACGGCACTTGCCAACGAGCAGGTCGGCCGTGAGCGCGCGGGCTATCTCGCGCAGCTCGCCATCGTGCGCCAGCAGACCGCGACGGCTTGGCTCGACGCCGTCTACGCGAAGCAGGCGCTCGCGCTTCAGCAGGCGCTGCTCGGCCACATGAATCACGAACTCGACGCCACGCAGGCGTCGTATCGCGGCGCGAAGGCGGGTGCCGGCGATGTCGTGCAGGCGCGCGCGATGCTCGCGCAAACGCAGGATCAGGTGCTCAAGGCGCAGCAGGCATACCGCACCGCGCTTGTCGTGCTGGCCCGCTGGACGGCCGTTCCGGCGGCCGACGTGACGGGGGCGCCGCCTGCACCGGAATCCTTCGTGTCGTCGCTGCCGCCGGACGAACTGCGCCTGTCGCAGCCGGCGCTCGTCGCCGCGGCCGACGACATCGCGGTGGCCGAAGCCGACACGGCGGTCGCGAACAGCGAGCGCAGCCCGAACTGGACATGGGAGATCGCGTACCAGCAGCGCGGCGGCGCGTATTCGAACATGGTGTCCGTCGGCGTCTCGATCCCGCTGCCGCTCAATCGCAAGAACCGCCAGAACCGCGACGTCGCCGAGAAGGCCGCCCTCGAGACGAGGGCGCGCCTGATGTACGAGGACACGCTGCGCCAGGTGCAGGCCGATATCCGTACGCAATCCGAGGCGCTGGCGAGCGGCCGCGAACGCATCGCGAACCTGAGCGCCGCGCTGCTGCCCGCCGCCGACCAGCGCGTGCAGCTCGCGATGGCCGCGTACCGGGCCGGCACGGGGGCGCTCGCCGATACGTTCGCCGCGCGGCGGGCGCAACTCGATGCGCAGTTGCAGGTGCTCGATCTCAGGCGCGACGTGTCGCGGACCTGGGCGCAGCTCGAATATCAGGTCGTGCCGTCGGCGCTGGCCGCCGCGCAGTGAAGGAGAACACCATGAACAAGCAAGCACTCGCACGCGCGGTGGTGCTGACGTTCGCCGGCGCGGCGCTCGGCGGCGCCGGCTACTTCGCGGGCGTTCGCCATGCGGCGGGCGGCGCGGCGACGGCCGCCCCGGCCGCTGCCGCGCCGTCCGGCACGCAGGATCCGCAAGCGGCACGCAAGGTGCTGTACTGGCACGACCCGATGGTGCCGAACCAGCATTTCGACAAACCGGGCAAATCGCCTTTCATGGACATGCAGTTGCAGCCCGTTTATGCGGACGAAGAGGGCGCCGCACCGGGCATCCGGATCGATCCGGGCCTGCAGCAGAACCTCGGCATCCGGTATGCGACCGTGCGGCGCCAGCAGACGGCCGCCGGCTTCGACGCGGTGGGCACGACACAGTTCGACGAATCGCGCGCGGACGTCGTGCAGTCGCGCGTCACCGGCTATATCGATCGCCTGTACGCGCGTGCGCCGATGCAGCGCATCGAGAAGGGCGCGCCGGTCGCATCGCTGTTCGTGCCCGACTGGCTCGCGCCGCAGGAGGAATATCTCGCGCTGAAGCGCGGCGGGATGGACGGCAGCCTGCTCGATGCGGCGCGCGCACGCATGCGGGCGCTGTCTATTCCGGACGGGATGGTCGCGGCCCTCGAGCGCACCGGCCGTGCGCAGACGCATGTCGTGCTCACGGCGCCGGAAACGGGTGTCGTGAGCGAGCTGAACGTGCGTGACGGCGCGATGGTGGCACCCGGTCAGACGCTCGCGAAGATCGCGGGGCTGTCGACGCTGTGGCTGATCGTCGAGGTGCCGGAAGCGCTCGCGCTGACCGTGCAGCCGGGGATGTCGGTCGACGCGACGTTCGCGGGCGATGCGGCGCGGCACGTCAGCGGCCGCATCCGCGAAGTGCTGCCCGGCATCGGCACGGGCAGCCGTACGCTGCAGGCGCGCGTGGAGATCGACAACGCGTCGCTGAAGCTCACACCCGGCATGCTGATGCGCGTGCGCGTAGCCGCGAAGGATACGGTGTCGCGCCTGCTCGTGCCGTCCGAGGCCGTGATCGCGACCGGCAAGCGCACGATCGTCATCGTGAAGAACGGCGACGGCCGCCTTCAGCCGGTATCGGTCACGACCGGCAACGACGTCGGCGGCGACACGGAAGTGCTCGACGGGTTGCACGAAGGCGACACGGTCGTCGCGTCGGGCCAGTTCCTGATCGATTCGGAAGCCAGCCTGAAAAGCGTGCTGCCGCGGCTCGAACGCGCGTCGGAGGCAGGTACGGCCGCATCGTCCGCTGCGGCGACCGCGCCGGTCTACGAAACGACCGGCAAGGTCGAGAAGGTGACGGCCGACGACATCACGTTCTCGCATCAACCGGTGCCGGCGCTCGGCTGGGGCGCGATGACGATGGCGTTCGGCAAGCCGTCGGCCCGGGCGTTTCCCGACGTGAAGCCGGGTCAGACCGCACGGTTCGCGTTCATGCAGACCGACGACGGCTACCGGCTAACGAAGGTCGAGCCGCAGGGAGGCGAACGATGATCGCGCGCGTCATTCTCTGGTCCGTCCGGAATCGCTTCCTGGTGCTGCTGGCCACCGTGCTGATCGCCGCGTGGGGTGTTCATTCGCTGCGGCAGACGCCGCTCGATGCGTTGCCCGACCTGTCGGACACGCAGGTGATCGTGAAGGCGTCGTATCCGGGCAAGGCGCCGCAGGTCGTCGAGGATCAGGTCACCTATCCGCTGACGACGACGCTGCTCGGCGTGCCGGGCGCGACGACCGTGCGCGCGTACTCGTCGTTCGGCGATGCGTTCGTCTACGTGCTGTTCGACGACCGCACCGATCCGTACTGGGCGCGCTCGCGCGTGCTCGAATACCTGAGCCAGGTGCAAAGCCGCCTGCCGGCCGGCGCGACCGTGTCGCTCGGGCCGGATGCGACCGGCGTCGGCTGGGTGTACGAGTACGCGCTCGTCGATCGCACCGGCCGTCACGATCTCGGGCAACTGCGCGCGCTCAACGACTGGTTCCTGAAGTTCGAGCTGAAGGCCGTGCCGGACGTCTCGGAAGTCGCGAGCATCGGCGGCATGGTGCGCCAGTACCAGGTCGTCCTCGATCCCGATAAGTTGCGTGCCTACGGCATCACGCAGGCGGCGGTCGCGGATGCGCTCGGCAAGGCCAACCAGGCATCCGGCGGCTCGGTCGTCGAGCTGGCCGAGTCGGAGTACATGGTGCGTTCGTCCGGCTACCTGCGCACGCTCGACGACTTCCGCCGCGTCGTGCTGCGTACCGACGACGCGGGCACGCCGGTGCTGCTCGGCGACGTCGCGCACATCCAGGTCGGCCCGGCGATGCGGCGCGGGATCGCCGAGTTGAACGGGCAGGGCGAGGTGGCGGGCGGCGTCGTCGTGATGCGCTCGGGCAAGAACGCCCTGACGACGATCGACGCGGTGAAGGCGAAGCTCGCCGGCCTGAAGCGTTCGCTGCCGCCCGGCGTCGACATCGTCACGACCTACGACCGATCGCAACTGATCGAGCGCGCGGTCGGCAACCTGAAGGACAAGCTGATCGAGGAATTCGTCATCGTCGGGATCGTCTGCGCGGTGTTCCTGTTCCATCTGCGCAGCGCGTTCGTCGCGATCCTGTCGCTGCCGCTCGGCGTACTGGCCGCGTTCATCGTGATGCGTTACCAGGGCGTGAATGCGAACCTGATGTCGCTCGGCGGGATCGCGATCGCGATCGGCGCGATGATCGACGCGGCGATCGTGATGATCGAGAACGCGCACAAGCATCTGGAAGCGTACGACCACGCGCATCCGGGCGAGCCGCCGACCGCCGCGCGCCGCTGGGAGCTGGTCGCGGCGTCGGCCGCGGAAGTCGGGCCCGCGCTGTTTTTCTCGCTGCTGATCATCACGCTGTCGTTCGTTCCAGTGTTTTCGCTGGAAGGGCAGGAGGGCAAGCTGTTCGCGCCGCTGGCGTTCACGAAGACCTACACGATCGCCGCGGCCGCCGGATTGTCGGTGACGCTGGTGCCCGTGCTGATGGGCTATCTCGTGCGCGGCCGCATTCCGCACGAGCACGCGAACCCGATCAACCGCGTGCTGATCCGCCTGTACCGGCCGCTGCTCGAGGCGACGCTGCGGCGCCCGTGGTTCGCGATCGGTATCGCGGTCGTCGCGCTCGTGCTGACGGCCGTGCCGTTGTCGCGGCTCGGCAGCGAATTCATGCCGCCGCTCGACGAAGGCGACCTGCTGTACATGCCGACCGCACTGCCGGGCATCTCGGCCGACAAGGCGGGCGAACTGTTGCAGCAGACCGACCGGCTGATCAAGACCGTGCCCGAGGTCGACACGGTGTTCGGCAAGTCGGGCCGGGCCGATTCGGCCACCGATCCCGCGCCGCTCGAGATGTTCGAGACGACGATCCGCTTCAAGCCGCGCAGCACATGGCGGTCCGGCATGACGCCGGAGAAACTCGTCGACGAACTCGACCGGACGGTGAAGGTGCCGGGCTTGTCGAACGTGTGGGTGCCGCCGATCCGCAACCGGCTCGACATGTTGTCCACCGGGATCAAGACGCCGGTCGGTGTGAAGATTTCCGGGCCGGACCTGGCAGGCATCGACGCGATCGCGACGCAGGTCGAGGCGGCCGTGAAGCGCGTGCCCGGCGTGACGTCCGCGCTCGCGGAACGGCTGAACGGCGGCCGCTACATCGACGTCGATATCGACCGGCTCGCGGCCGCGCGCTACGGATTGTCGGTGGCCGACATCCAGTCGGTCGTGTCGTCGGCGGTCGGCGGCGACGATGTCGGCGAAGTGGTCGCGGGGCGGGAGCGTTTCCCGATCAACCTCCGCTATCCGCGCGAGATCCGCGATTCGCTCGAGAACCTGCGGCAACTGCCGGTCGTCACCGCGCGCGGCGCGCAGATCCGCCTCGGCGATGTCGCGCGCATCGGCATCGCCGACGGGCCGCCGATGATCCGCAGCGAGAACGCGCGGCTGTCCGGCTACGTATACGTCGATCTGCGCGGCGTCGACCTGAGCACGGCCGTCCGCGCGATGCAGCAGGCCGTCGCGCAACAGGTCGCGTTGCCGCCCGGCTATTCGATCGCGTGGTCGGGCCAGTTCGAGTATCTCGAACGCGCGGCGGCGACGCTGCGTACCGTGGTGCCCGTCACGCTCGTCGTGATCTTCGTGCTGCTGCTCCTCACGTTCGACTCGGTGGCCGATGCGCTGCTGCTGATGTCGACGGTGCCGTTCGCGCTGGTCGGCGGCTTCTGGCTCGTGTGGGCGCTCGGTCATGCGGTGTCGGTCGCGACGTCGGTGGGCTTCATCGCGCTGGCCGGCGTGGCCGCCGAATTCGGCGTCGTGATGCTGCTGTACCTGAAAGGCGCGCTTCAGCGCCGGCTCGACGGCGGCGAACCGCTGACCGATGCGCTGCTGCTCGACGCGATCCGCGAGGGCGCGGTGCTGCGTGTGCGGCCGAAGGCGATGACGGTCGCCGTCGTGCTCGCCGGTCTCGTGCCGATCATGGTCGGCCATGGCGCCGGCTCCGAAGTCATGCAGCGCATCGCCGCGCCGATGGTCGGCGGCATGGTCACGGCGCCGCTGCTGTCGATGTTCGTCATTCCCGCCGCGTGGCTCCTGCTTCAGCGCCGTCGTGCGTACGGCGCGGGCCGGGCGCGGCATTCCGATGCAGTTCCTTCCGGCACGAACGTGCCACCCATCCCAACTGGAGAATCACGATGAAGATGAATCAATTGATCGCCGCCGCAACCGCCGTTGTCGCGCTCGGCGCTGCCGCCGTGCCGGCGTTTGCCGCCGGCGAGATGTCGGGCATGGACATGTCCGGCATGAAGATGGCGCCGGACGGCGCGGCCGATTCGCATGCCGCGCTGACCGACGCCGAGGTGAAGAAGGTCGATGCCGCGAGCGGCAAGATCACGCTAAAGCACGGCGCCCTCGACAACGTCGGGATGCCGGCGATGACGATGGCGTTCAAGGCGAAGGATGCGGCGATGCTCGCGCACGCGCAGGCGGGCGACAAGGTCAAGGTGCGGATCGAGAAGGTCGACGGCACGCTGACGATCGTCAAGCTCGTCAAGGGTTCCTGACCGTCGTCGGCAGGTGCGGCGGTCGCCCGCATCTGCGCAGTGAAGCGCGCCGCGCCGACGTGTCCGTCGGCCGGCGCGCCCGGTCCACGCATCGGCGCATTCAGCGCGTCAGCGTCAGGACCAGATACCCCGCATACCCCGCGCCGTTCGCGAGCAGTGCCCAGATCGCGAGCCCGCGCGTCCGCGCGTTGACGCGCAGCCACGCGGCCGCCGCGAGCGTGATGATCACGCCGGTCAGCACTTCGGGGCGCGGCTCCCACGGCGTCAGCATGATGCCGATCGCCGGCAGCAGCGTGCCCTGGAACACCATCGCGCCGGTAATGTTGCCGAACGCGAGCGTGTCCTTCCTGCGGCGGATCCACAGCACGCTGTTGACCTTCTCCGGCAGCTCCGTCGCGATCGGCACGATGATCAGCGACAGCAGCAGCGCCGAGATGCCGAGCGCATGCGACACGCCTTCCACGCCGTGAATGAAGCCCTTCGCCCCGCCGACCAGCAGCGCGACGCCGATCAGCAGTTGCAGCGCGATCGTCGCGAGGTTGGTCGGCAGGCCCGCGCGCGACAGGAACATCGCATGCGGCGCCTCGGTGCCGTGCCCGGCATCGACGAGCCGGGTCGACGCGCGGAACGTCACCACGACGTACATCACGTAGAGGCCGACGAGCATCGCGGCGAGCAGCGCGCGCACGGCCCAGTTGTGATGCGGGACGAACATCGCGGCGGTCGCCAGCGAGAACGCGGCGAGGAAGTAGTTCATGTCGCGCACGAAGCCCGTGCGTTCCGGCGCGATCGTGCCGCGCAACCCGCGCGAGCGGATCACGGCGAGCGTCATCAGGAACGTGGTGAGCGTCGCGAGCATCAGCGGCGCGCCGAGGATCGCGCCGACGCCGATTTCCTCGTTCACGGCCTGGTTCGCGGTGCCGCCGGCCAGCGCGAGCAGCGGCACCATCGTTTCGGGCAGCGCCGTGCCGACGGCCGCGAACAGCGAACCGGTCACGCCTTCGGAAATCTTCAGGCGTTCGCCGAGATGTTCGAGCGCATTGGTGAAGACTTCGGCCGCGACGAGGATGACGATCAGCATGAACGCCAGTTCGAGGAACATGAACGTCATGCGGCACCTCCGCGGGCAACGGTGGCGTATGGGGAGAGAGCGGGGAGGAACATGGGGACTCCGTGGTCGGACGCTGACGAACCATGGCGCATCCGCCGCCGTCCGACCAGGAACGACGCGACGCGCCCATGGTCTCGCCAAGCCGATCAGGCCGAACGCGCCACGGCCGCAGGCCGAGTGTGTTGACGCGTTCGCTTTCCGGGGGACGGAAAGCAGGCTACTCCCCAAAGACGAAGGGCAGTCT
Organism: Burkholderia seminalis; assembly: GCF_001718535.1. Classification (NCBI taxonomy): domain Bacteria; kingdom Pseudomonadati; phylum Pseudomonadota; class Betaproteobacteria; order Burkholderiales; family Burkholderiaceae; genus Burkholderia; species Burkholderia seminalis. The sequence goes on from NZ_CP013400.1 coordinate 349,849, forward strand.
AGCCGAGCGGGTTGCTTTCGACAAGCCTTCATCTCGAAAAAATATCTCCCTCCACCCTATGGGGAAACCGTCGTGGAGATATACTCCCCTACCCTATACAGGAGCCATCGATGAGTCATACCGTTCGCGACAAACAGAAGCTGCTGAACCGCGTGCGCCGTATCAAGGGTCAGGTCGAGGCGATCGAGCGCGCGCTCGAGGACGAGCGAGGCTGCAACGATGTGCTGCAGCAGATCACGAGCTGCCGCGGCGCGATGAACGGCCTGCTGGCCGTCGTGCTGGAAGACCACATCCGGTCGCATCTCGTCGACGCGGACACGCCGGACGCGCATGAAGGCAGCGCGACCGAGCAGCTCATCGACGTCGTCCACAGTTATTTCAAGTAACCGGATCGGAACATGAGCAAACTCGAGGGGAGTGCCGCCGACGGCTGGCACAGCCATGCGTTTCTGGGCGCAGCGCACGCGCGGAACGAGCGGAAGACCTGGATGGTCATCGGCCTGTGCACGGCGATGATGATCGCCGAAATCGTCGGCGGCACGCTGTTCGGCTCGCTGGCCCTGGTCGCCGACGGGCTGCACATGTCGACGCATGCGGGCGCGATGCTGATCGCGGCGCTGGCCTACACCTACGCACGCAGGCATGCGGACGATCCGCGCTTCGTGTTCGGCACCGGCAAGCTCGGCGATCTGGCCGGGTTCACGAGCGCGATCGTGCTCGCGATGATCGCGCTGCTGATCGGCTACGAGGCGATCGCGCGCCTTCTGTCTCCGGTGCCCATCCATTTCGGCGAAGCGATTCCGATCGCGGTGCTTGGGCTCGCGGTGAATCTCGCCAGCGTGTGGCTGCTGAGCGGCGATCATCATCACGGGCATGGTCATGCGCATGTCCACGATCACGACCATGACGACGCGCATCACGCGCATCACGACCACGGCTCGCTCGCGGCGGCGCATCGCGACCACAACATCCGGTCCGCCTACGTTCACGTGATCGCCGACGCGGCCGTGTCGGTGCTGGCCATCGTCGGCCTGCTGCTCGCGCGGGCGTTCGGCTGGGTCTGGATGGATCCGCTCGCGGGGATCGTCGGCGCGCTGGTGATCGCCAACTGGGCCTACGGGCTGATGCGCGACACGGGCGGCATCCTGCTCGACGTCAACGTCGATCGCAAGCTGACGGACAACGTCCGCCGCGCGATCGAGGCGCTTGGCGACAAGGTCAACGATCTCCATGTGTGGCGCGTGGGCCCGGGGCACATGAGCGCGATCGTGTCGGTCGAAACCGGCGATACCGCGCGCGATGCGCGTTTCTACCATGCGCTCGTCGCGCGCTTCGACGGCGTGTCCCACGTGACCGTCGAAGTGACGACGCGTGCGAAGGCGGCCTGATCATGGCCGTGAAATCGCCGTGTATCGACCTGTGCGCGTTCGACGGCCGGACGGGCTTTTGTGCCGGCTGCCTGCGCACGCGCGACGAGGCACGCGACTGGAAGAAGATGACCGATCACCGCCGGCACCAGATACTGAATGACCGGTCGCGCCGCGAGGCGAAGCTGCGGCGCGGAACGGACGCGTGAGCGGGCGGGCGGATCACCCGTCCGTGCCGCGCGGAAAATAAAGCGCGAACGTCGTGCGCCCGTCGCGGCTCGCGACCTCCACCTTGCCGCGATGCAATTCCATGATCGACTTCACGATCGCGAGCCCGAGCCCCGCGTTGCGCGCCGCGCCGTGCCGCGACGAATCGATGCGGTAGAAGCGCTCGAAGATCCGTTCGACCTGTTCGGGCGGAATCGCGGCGCCGCGATTCGTGACCTCGACGACCGCATCATTCCCTTGCACCGAAACGGCCAGTTCGATCGCCGACGCGACTTGCGCGTGTTCGAGCGCATTCGATGCGAGGTTGCTCACCGCACGCCGGAACAGCGTCGCGTCCGCGACGACCGGTGCTTCGCCGCGCACGTCGATGCGCACGCCGGCTTCGTCGGCCAGCGCCTGGAAATACGACGCGAGCCGGCGCAACTCGCTGCCGGCGTCCAGCTCGGCGGTTTTCAGGTGCTGACGCGCATTGTCGGTGCGCGCGAGAAACAGCATGTTCTCGATCATCCGCTGCAGCCGCTCGCATTCCTCGATGTTCGAATCGATCAGCGTTTCGTATTCCTCGGTCGTGCGGGCACGCGACAGCGTGACCTGCGACGAGCTGATCACGTTCGCGAGCGGCGTGCGCATGTCGTGCGCGAGATCGGACGAGAACTGCGACAGCCGCACGAACGCGCGTTCGAGGCGGTCGAGCATCCGGTTGACCGACGTCGCGAGTTCGCGCAGCTCGACGGGGCCGCCGCGCGCGTCGAGGCGCGCGTTCAGGTTGTGCGCCTCGATGCGCGACGTCTGCCGGCCGAGGCTCTCGACCGGGCGCAGGCCGCGCGATGCGACCGCGTAGCCGAGTGCGCCGACCAGCAGCGCGCCGACGGCCGCCGCGAGCCAGATGTCGACGCGATAGCTTTCGAGCAGCGACTGGCGATCGGTCGCCGTGCGTGCGAGCGCGACCTGGATCGCTTCGCCGGACGGCAGCGATGCACGCGCATACACGCAGCGGGACGTGCCGATGCCGGATGGCGAGCAGGAGAACGGCCCGGCGGCGCCACCGGCTGGAAGCGGTGCCGTGATTACCGACGCCAGTGTGTTGCCGGCCGCGTCGGAGTGCTCGACGAGCGGGCGGTCCTGCGCATCGTAGATGCCGAGATAGACCCCCGGGTGCGACAGCAGCACTTCATGAAACACGGCCGGATCGGCGCGCAGCGCGGCTGTCGATCCGCTCGCGTGCGCGAGCTGCAGGAACTGGTTGAGCTTGCCGGAGATCTCGATGTCGTCGCGCCGCGTGAGCTCGGCGGACAGCGAGCGGTACAGGTATGCGCCGGTCAGCGCGAATACGAGCGCGGCGACGACGGCGAACGCGAGCGTCAGGCGCCGCAGCAGCGAATACGAAGCCGGGCTCGCGCTCACGAGCGATCCTCGAGCACGTAACCCATGCCACGGATCGTGTGGATCAGCTTCTTCTCATATGCGTTGTCGATCTTCGCGCGCAGCCGCTTGATTGCCGCATCGACGACGTTCGTGTCGCTGTCGAAATTCATGTCCCAGATCTGCGACGTGATGAACGTACGGGTCAGCACTTCGCCTTCGCGTTCGGCGAGCAACTGCAACAGCGCGAATTCCTGCGCGGTCAGGTCGATGCGGGTGTCGGCGCGCCGCACGCGGCGCTTGAGCAGGTCGACCTCGAGATCGGCAACGAGCAGGATGTCGCGCGCGTTGCGCGGCGCGCGGCGCAGCAGCGAGCGGATGCGCGCGAGGAATTCGGCGTACGCGAACGGCTTGAGCAGGTAGTCGTCGGCGCCGAGTTCGAGCCCGGCCACCTTGTCCTCGATCGCGTCGCGGGCCGTGAGCAGCAGCACGGGCGTCTGCTTCTGCGCACGCAGCCGCCTGAGCACCTCGAAGCCGTCCAGCGCCGGCAGCATCACGTCGAGCACGACGAGGTCGAAATCCTCGTGCAGCGCGAGGAACAGCCCGTCCTGGCCGTTTTCCGCGATGTCGACCGTGTAGCTCGCCTCCATCAGCCCCTTGCGGAGGTACGACGCCATCTTGGGTTCGTCTTCGACTATCAGTATCCGCATGGTGGGGCAGGCTGTCCGTATTTCCAGCCGGTCAGTGTAACGCCTGAGCTTAAGGGGCCGCGCGTGCGCGAACGATGACCGCCGGATGACGGGATTGTCATGCATCGCCCAGGCGCCGCGTCACCCGCGTTTCATGAAAATCCGGTCATGTTTCGGCCATGTCGTCGTCACCGCGGCGGCGATAACCTGCAGCCGTCTTGTCCCCGGAGCGCGCCGTCGCGGCGCCGCGCCGGCCCAACCGGTCGTTGCCTGCCCGATTCCGCATCCATGTCGTATTGGCGCAAATTTCTCGTCGTCGTGCTGCTGGCGCTGAGCCTGCCGATCCAGTCGTTCGCGGCTGTGTCGATGCAGTGCGCGGGCGCTGCCGTCATGCCGGCGGAGGCGGCCCCGCACGCGCAGGAGGGCCATCACGATCATGACGGTCACGCGCGGCATGCGTCGTCGTGTTCCGCGTGCGTGTCGTGCTGCTTCGGCACGGGCATGTCGGGTGCCGGGGCGGTGCCCGCCGTCACGAGCGTCGGCGTCGCGATCGCCGCGCCTCCCCCATCGGCCGGCGGCGAGTCGTTCCTGACCGGCGGCATCGACCGGCCGCCTCGCGCGATACCCGTCTAGTCCCCGCCCGTGGCCGACAGGCCACGACCTGCAATTCACGCTGGCGGCCGCACCCGGTCCGCCGGACGACTCACGACGAGATATTTTCATGCGACTGATCACTGCGGCGCTGTTGAGCGCGGCGGCCTTCATGCCGTCGCTCGCGCCTGCGCAAACCCCGTTGCCCGATCCGGCGGACGCCGCCGCGTCGGTGCCGGACGTCACCGTGACGTCCGCGTTCGACGGCTACCGGCCGTATCGCGACGACGAAGGCCCCGGCTGGAAACAACTGAACCGGGACGTGACGGAGCGGCCCGCGAAGCCCGGCAATGCGGCGCGCAACGGCGGCGCGCATGCGACGCACGGAGGGGCCGCGCGATGACGAACCTGGCGATATCGCCGAGGATCGGTGCGGCCGCGGTCGCGCTGGCGTTCCTTGCGGGCTGTACGACGTTTTCGAAGGATGGCGGTTTCGACGCCGTGTCGTCCGCCGCATCGGAACGCATCGGGAAAGACGCGGTGGTCGTCAGGACCGATGCCGACCGCGAGGCCGTCGACAGGCGGACGCAGGAACTGCTGGCCAGGCCGCTGTCGATGGACGATGCGGTGCAGGTCGCGCTGCTGAACAACCGCGGCCTGCAGGCGTCGTACGCCGAACTCGGACTGTCGGAGGCCGACCTCGTGCAGGCCGGCCGGTTGCCGAACCCGCGCTTCGCATTCAGCCGCACGCGCGCCGGCGACGGCGAACTGACGCTCGGTCGCACGTTGTCGGCGAACGTGTTCGCACTGCTGACGATGCCGCTCGCGACGAACATCGAACGCCGCCGCTTCGAGCAGACCAGGCTCGAAACGGCCGATGCGATGCTGAAGGTGGCGGCCGACGCGCGCCGCGCCTACGTGGAAGCCGTCGCCGCCGGGCAGGCCGCGAACTATGCGCAGCAGGTGCGCGACGCCGCGAGCGCGGCCGCCGAACTCGCGCAACGCATGCGGCAGGCCGGCAACTTCAGCCGCCTCGATTACGCGCGCGAACAGGCGTTCCAGGCGGACGCGGTCGCGCTGCACGCGAAGGCGCGCCAGCAGGCGCTGGCCGCACGCGAGAAGCTCACGCGCGCGATGGGGCTGTGGGGCGAGCGCACGCGGTACGCGCTGCCCGAGCGCTTGCCCGACCTGCCGAAAGCGCGCCCGAACCTGCCCGATCTCGAACGCTTCGCGATGAGCAACCGCTTCGACATCCAGGCCGCGAAGCTGCAGACGCAGGGCGTCGCGTCGTCGCTCGGCCTGAGCAAGGCGACACGCTTCGTCAACGCGGTCGATCTCGGCTACGTGAACAACTACGAAACCGGCAAGGGCCACGAGCACGGCTACGAGATCAGCGTCGAGATTCCGCTGTTCGACTGGGGCGGCGCGAAGGTCGCGCGCGCCGAGGCCCTCTACATGCAGTCGGCGAACCGGCTCGCGAAAACGGCGATCGACGCGCGCTCCGAAGTGCGCGAATCGTACGCGGCGTACGTGACGAGCTACGACGTCGCGACCCACTATCGCGACGAAGTCGTGCCGCTGCGCAAGACGATCTCCGACGAACTGCTGCTGCGCTACAACGGGATGCTCGCGAGCGTGTTCGAGCTGCTGGCCGACGCGCGCGAGCAGGTCGGCGCGGTCAACGGCTACATCGATGCGCTGAAGGACTACTGGCTCGCCGAAACCGATCTGCAGATGGCCGTCGGCGGTCGCTTGCCGTCATCAGGCGCTGCGCCGCGCGCGGCGAATGCCGCCGAACCGGCACCCGAAACCACGCCCAGGGCCGACGCTGCCGCGCAGCCGGTCTCCACTCCCGCGGCGCCACCGGCGCCCGCGACGCAAACGCATCCGGAAGGTCATTGACATGGTGTCCCGTCGACAATTTCTCAGCGGCTCGGGCGCCGCGCTGCTCGGTGCGGCGATGGTCAGCAAGGCCGGCGCCGCGTCGCTGCCCGAAGCGCCCACGATGGCGAAGACCGGCACGCAGCCGCCGCTCGTGCCGCCGAACGGCCGCCCGTACACACCCGTCGCGACGCTGAACGGCTGGTCGCTGCCGTGGCGGATGAAGAACGGCTGGAAGGAGTTCCACCTGACGGCCGAGCCCGTCGTGCGCGAGATGGCGCCCGGCATGAACGCGAACCTGTGGGGCTACAACGGCCAGTCGCCGGGCCCGACGATCGAGGCCGTCGAAGGCGACAAGGTGCGCATCTTCGTGACCAACCGGCTGCCCGAGCATACGACGATCCACTGGCACGGGCTACGGCTGCCGAACGGGATGGACGGCGTCGGCGGCCTCACGCAGCCGCACATCCCGCCCGGCAAGACCTTCGTCTACGAGTTCCAGCTCGAAGCGCACGGCACCTTCATGTATCACCCGCACGCCGACGAGATGGTGCAGATGGCGATGGGGATGATGGGCATGTTCATCGTGCACCCGAAGGATCGCGGCACGATGCCGGTCGATCGGGATTTCGTGTTCCTGCTCGCCGCGTACGACATCGACCCGGGCAGCTACACGCCGCGCGTGAACGAGATGACCGACTTCAACATGTGGACTTTCAATTCCCGCGTGTTCCCGGGCATCGATCCGTTGCCGGTGCGCGCCGGCGACCGCGTGCGGATTCGTTTCGGCAACCTGACGATGACGAACCATCCGATCCACCTGCATGGTTACAGCTTCGAAGTGGCCGGCACCGACGGCGGCTGGATTCCGCCGGCCGCGCGCTGGCCCGAAGTGACGGCCGATGTCGCGGTGGGGCAGATGCGCGCGATCGAGTTCACCGCCGATCGTCCGGGCGACTGGGCGTTCCACTGCCACAAGTCGCACCACACGATGAATGCGATGGGCCACCAGGTGCCGAACCTGATCGGCGTGCCGCAGAAGGATCTCGCGCAGCGTATCGGCAAGCTCGTGCCCGACTACATGGCGATGGGCAGCACGGGCGGCGCGATGGGCGGGATGGAAATGCCGTTGCCCGACAACACGCTGCCGATGATGACGGGCACGGGCCCGTTCGGGCCGCTGGAGATGGGCGGCATGTTCACGGTCTGCAAGGTGCGGCAGGGGCTCGGCCGCACCGACTATCGCGATCCGGGCTGGTTCCGGCATCCGAAGGGCACCGTCGCCTACGCATACACCGGCGAATTGCCGGACGGTTGAGCAGCAGCATGCGGCGGCCGTGCGTATGCGGCCGCCGGTTTCCATTCACTCACACGGGAGTCGACACGATGAAGAAGGGACTGGTTTTGATGGCAACGGGTTGCGCGCTGGCGTTTTCCGTCGCGTCGTACGCGGCCGGCGACATGGCCGGCATGGACATGAGCGGCGGCGCGAAGCAGGGCGCCGACGCGGCGCAGCGCATGTCGCACGGCGAAGTTCGCAAGGTCGATGCGGCCGCGGGCAAGCTGACGATCAAGCACGGCCCGCTCGAGAACCTCGGGATGGAGGCGATGACGATGGTGTTCAAGGTGAAGGACCCGGCGATGCTGTCCCAGGTCAAGGCCGGCGACAAGATCGACTTCGTCGCCGAAGAGGTGGGCGGCGCGCTGACCGTCGTCGAACTGAAGAAGCCGTGACGCGGAGCGCGAACATGACGATCACGATGCTCAAGCGGCTGGCCGGCTTTGCCGCGGCCGGCGCGATCCTCGCGGCCGCGCCTGTCGCGGCCTCGGCGCACGGCAAGCTGGAAAGCGCCGCACCGGCGACGGGCAGCACGGTCGACGTGGCGCCCGACACCGTGCGGCTCGCGTTCAACGAAGACCTCGAACCTGCATTCAGCTCGGTGAAGGTGTCGGACGCGAACGGCAATGCCGTCACGCGGGACAAGGCGAAGGTCGATGCGTCGAACCCGCGCGTGATGACGGTCGCGATGCCGAGGCTCGCGCCCGGCGCATACACGGTGCAATGGGTGGCGATGACCGCCGACGCGCATCGCACGAAGGGCACCTATACGTTCCGGGTGAAAGGATGAACGACGGTATCGTCGGCCTGCTGCGGCTCGTGGCGGTAGCGATCCAGAATGCGGGGTTCGCCGTCGTCGTCGGTGCGCTGCTCGGCGGCCGCTGGCTCGCGCTTGGCGCGTCGGCATGGCAGCACGGGATCGGGCGACGGCTCGTCGCGACGCTGCGGATCGCGTCCGCCGTGTCGCTGCTCGCGAGCGTCACCGCGTTCTGGGCGCACTGCGCGTTGATGAGCGAAGTGCCGTTGTTCGAAGCGGGGCCGGCCGTCCGCGCGATGCTCGCGGGCACGGGCTTCGGTCATGCATGGCTGGCCGGCGCCGTGTTCATGCTCGTCGTCGTGCTGCTGGCGTTCGTCAGGCGCGCGAACGACACGCGTTTTCCGTTCGCGATGTGGGCCGCGCTTGCCTGCGTCGCGCTTGCGCGCAGCAACGGCGGGCATCCGGTGGACGCAGGCCTGTTCAGCGTGCCCGTGTGGATCGACTGGCTGCATCTGCTGGCGATCAGCGCGTGGGTCGGGCTCGTGCTCGTGACGGCATTCGGCGTGATGCCGCGACTCGCCGGCATGCCCGCGAGCGAACGCGCGACGGGCGCATCGTTCGTGCAGTCGCTGTCCGATGCGTCGACGTATGCGCTGGTCGTGCTGTTCGCGACCGGCGCGTACAGCGGCTGGCGCGGCGTCGATACGCCGGCCAACCTGCTCGTGTCGACGTACGGGCAGATCCTGCTGCTGAAGCTTTCGCTCGTGTTGATCGCAGCGGCGCTCGGCGGCCATAACCGTTTCTTCGGGATGCCGAAGCTGTTGGCCGCGCTGCGAGACCCGGCTGCCGCGATGCCGGCCGTCTCGTTGAAACGGTTTGGCGCCGTGTTGCGGATCGAGGCGGTCGTGCTCGGCGGCGTGCTGATGGTGGCGGCCGTGCTCGTATCGAGCGCGTTGCCGGGAACGGCCTAGCGCGGCGATGCGGCGGCGACGGCGCGGGGGAATCGTCCGGAGCACGGAGGCGTTCCTGCCAGCCGATTGCCCCGCATTTCCGGGCCCGAACATGCGATCGGTGGGGATCGCGGCGTGATGACGGGCATTACGTCGGCCTGTCTTTTCATTACCAAAAACTGTCATTGAGCGCCGCTAAGCTTTCGCCACCCTCACAACCGGGATTCCCCGTCATGCGCTCGACAATCCGCCTGTTTGCCCCGCTATTGTTGCTTCCGACGCTTGCCGCGCCGGTATTTGCCGCTCCCGTCAGCCCGAACTGCGGCGGCAGCACGACGCCGATCGCCGATATCCAGGGGCCGGGCGCACCGTCGCCGCTCGCCGGCCAGAACGTGTCGGTCGAGGCGGTCGTCACCGCCGATTTCGGCGGCACGGACGGCTTCGGCGGCTTCTTCGTCCAGCAGGCCGACGCGCAACGCCGCAACCAGCCGGGCGTGTCCGAAGGCCTGTTCGTCTATGCGCCGAAAGCGCGCGCGAAGGCCGGCGATCTCGTGCACGTGACGGGCAAGGTCGAGGAGAAATATGGCCAGACGCAACTGACGCTGTCGGGGGCGATCGCGGTGTGCGCGAACGGCCAGACGGTCACGCCCGCGACGCTCACGCTGCCGGTCGACAGCCCGAACGCGTTCGCCGCGTACGAAGGGATGCGCGTGCGCCTGCCGCAGACGCTGAACGTGACCGACAACTACGAGCTCGGTCGCTACGGCAGCGTGATGCTCAGCAACGGCCGCTTGCGTACGCCGACGAGCGTCGTGCCGCCCGCGCAGGCGCAGACGCAGATCGATGCGAACGCACGCAACCGCCTGATCCTCGACGACGGCTCGAACAAGCAGAACCCGGCGACCGTGCCGTATCCGGCACCGGGCCTGTCGGCCGCGAACCCGCTGCGCGCGGGCTACACCGTGCGCGACGTCGAAGGCGTGCTCGAAGTGCGTTACGGCGCGTGGCGCGTGCAGCCGCTGCCCGGCGCGGCCGTGCCGGCGTTCGACACGCGTCCGAATCCGCGCACCAACGCGCCCGCGCGCGATCCGAAGTCGAACCTGCGCGTCGCGTCGTTCAACGTGCTCAACTATTTCAACGGCAACGGGCTCGGCGGCGGCTTCGACGATCCGAACAACCGCGGCGCGAAGACGTTCCAGGAATTCCAGCGTCAGGAAGCGAAGATCGTCAGCGCGCTGAAGGCGATCGATGCCGACGTGATCGGGCTGATGGAAATCCAGAACAACGGCTACGGCGAACTGAGCGCGGTGCGTCAGCTCGCGGCGAAGCTCGGCAACCACTGGCGCGTCGTCGATCCCGGCTCGTCACGCCTCGGCGGCGATGCGATCGCGGTCGCGATGATCTACGATAGCCGCAAGGTCGAACCGGTCGGCCGCGCGGCGACGCTTGCAATCGACGACAAGAACCGCCAGCCGCTCGCGCAGTCGTTCCGCCTGGTCGACGGCAACAAGCAGGCGCTGACGGTGGCCGTCAATCACCTGAAGTCGAAGAACTGCCCGGACGCCGCGAACGACGATCTCGACCAGGGCGACGGCCAGGGTTGCTGGAACCCGACGCGCACGCGCGCGGCGACGAAACTGGCCGACTGGCTGGCCGGCAACCCGACGGGCGTCGCGGGCCAGGGCGTGCTGCTGATCGGCGACTTCAACAGCTATACGTACGAGGACCCGATCCGCGCGCTCGAATCGCGCGGCTACCGCAACCTCGTCGCGCGCTGGATTGGCGCGAATGCGTACAGCTACGTGTACAACGGCGAAGCCGGCTATCTCGATCACGCGCTCGCGACGCTGCCGCTCGCCTCGCACGTGAAGGCCGTGCACGAATGGCACATCAACGCGGACGAGCCGCTCGCGCTGCAGTACACGCTCGCGTACAAGTCGGCCGAACAGCAGAAGACGTTCTATGCACCGGACGCCTATCGTTCGTCGGATCACGATCCGGTGCTGATCGATATCGCGCTCCCGGGCGGCAAGAAATAATCGACAATCGACGTGCCGCAACCGACGACGTGCGGCGACGCCGCATGTCGTCATCCGCCCGGAAATGCCGGCCGGATATCGAGTAAATAATGCCGTCAAGCCGGATTGAAATTAATGGAATCGGTATTTTATGGGCGATGCGGCGCGTATCAGCATGGCGATTGAAGAAAGGTTGAAGCGAATCGAATCCTGGCGTGATGGGTGAAGGTTGCCGTGCTGTATTAATCGATCACAGATAATAAAAATGAAAGAAAAATCCTGTCGATCTGAAGGTTTCGTCATCGTCGAGTCAATGCAGGAAGGGCTTCCGGGTTATGCGAGAAAAGTAAAATATTCGGCCCGGTATTACCGATAAAGCGCAGCTTGCACGAATAATTCCGTTTTCTTTCAAATGCCAGACACTGTCCGCCCTTCGCATCATTGCGGGATTTTTAATATCCGAATGATCTTTGACAACGCGGCGCAGCACCGCCTATTTTGTCGATGTCGTAAATTTCGGTAATCAGAATAGAAGTCCAAACTGCAGGGGGCGGTTCAAGCACGATTCTCGCCAGCAGTTTGCTGTGTCTGTATCACGTTCAGTCTCTTGAAGCAGTCCGATCCCAACCGCCTTTTGCGCGAGTGGCGGGTGTTGCTGCGCGTCTCGTCGGCGAAGGCGGCCTTTGTGAAGCGGTATCCGAACCAAAGGACAGAGATGAAACCAGACAGGAGCTGTACCGGCAGCCGCCGTGCTCGTCACGGCCGGATGGCCGGGCTGGGCGTAGTGACCGTCATGACACTGGCGCTCGCGGCCTGCGGCGGCGACGATTCGTCGTCCGTCGGCGCGTCGAGCCTCGCGCAGGCCACGGCCAGCCAGCAGGCCAGCGCGCAAGCGGCCGGCAATCAGGCGCCGGCGGCCAACCAGCCGTACATCGACCCCGTCGCCTACTCGATGAACGCGACCGACGGTCTCGCCGCGGCGCAGGTATCCGAGAAAGCGGCCGTCATGCATTACCAGTGGAAATCCGGCGGCACGACGGTCAACTACACGACGACCACCGGCCACCTGACCGCGCAGGATGCGAACGGCAATGCGGAAGCGTCGATGTCGTACGTCGCGTACACCGCGCCGAGCACCAACGGCAAGCCGCGCCCCGTCACGTTCGTCTATAACGGCGGCCCCGGCTCGTCGTCGATCTGGCTGCGGCTCGGCTCGTTCGCGCCGACACGGGTGGCCACGCCCGATCCCGGGTTCGGCACCACCTGGCCGAACTATCCGCTCGTCGACAATGCCGAGAGCCTGATCGACACCACCGACCTCGTGTTCATCGACCCGCCCGGAACGGGGCTGTCGGAAGCCGTGTTGCCGAACACCAACCAGAAGTACTGGGGTTCCGACGCGGACGTGAACATCATGCGCGATTTCATCCAGCGCTACCTGAACGTCAACAGTCGCGGCACGTCGCCGATTTATCTGTACGGCGAATCGTACGGCACGCCGCGTACCGACATGCTGGCGCTCGCGCTCGAATCGGCCGGCGTGCACCTGACGGGCATCGTGCTGCAGTCAGCCATCCTGAACTACTTCGCGGATGCGGTGGAAGCGGTGGCGATCACGCAGTCGACGGAAGGGCTGCTGCTCGAAACCGATACGGTGGCCGGTTACCTGCCGGGCTATGCGGCGGTCGCGGCGTATTTCAACCAGGTCTCGCCGGCGCCGGTGAACCAGGGGTTGTACGCACTGCAGACGGAACTGTTCACGACGCTGATCTACAACCAGCTGCAGAAGTACTCGCAGTCGTGGGTGTTGAGCCAGCTCGGCATTCCGGATGCGCTCGGCACGCCGGTGTTCCCGAGCGATGCGACGCTCAGGCTGTGGTCGATCCCGTCGAGCCTCACGCAACAGGCGCTGCGCGGCTACTTCAACGCGAATCCGTTCGGCACGAGCCTGCTGCCCGGCACGACGATCGGCCGGTATGACGGACGCGTGTCGTTGCCGAATTCCGATCCGCGGCTGCAGGACGACGGCGACCCGTCCGACATCCTGATCTCGCAGCCGTTTACGAACGCGCTCGCGACGCAGATGCCGGATTACCTCGGCTACTCCGCGCCGAACGCGACCTACCTGCCGCTGAACGACAACATCATCGGCGTCTGGGACTTCTCGCACGACGGCCAGCCGATGCCCGACACGATCCCCGATCTGCTCGGTGCGCTGCAGTTGAACCCGAAGCTTCGCGTGCTCGCGGAGAATGGCTATCACGATCTCGCGACGCCGTTCTTCAACACCGAGAAGCAACTCGCGCGGTTGCAGACGGTGAAGGGCCTCAATCCGAAGCTGCAGGTGAACTTCTTCCAGGGCGGTCATATGATCTACCTGGACGACGTCGCCCGGCCGGAGATGAAGCGGGACCTGAAGACGTTCTACAAGGGCGCGCGGATTCCGACGGCGCTGACGCTGCACACGCTGCCGCCGCCGTGGCCGGACGAGAATCCACCGAGCGTGCCGACCGGCAGCGTCCCGGGCGCGACGGCCGGAACGACGCTGGCGGCGGCGCCCTGAGCGACGGACTCCTTGTCAAAGGAACCCTCTATTCATCCATTGAATGCGAGTGATCATGTCCCTAATCAAATTGATGCGGCGTATGTCTCCGTTGATCGTCCTCGGTGCCGTGACGAGCAGTGCCTATGCGTTGCCGCCGCAAGCGGTGGCGCCGGTGAAGCTGCCGCACGGTGGGCGCGGCGTCGACGGCCCGTTCTTTCCCGCCACGCGGGCGGCGCCGGTGTTGCCGTCGACCGGCGCGGCGCTGCAGCAGCAGGCGCAGCAGCGCGTCGACGCAAGGCTTGGCGGCAATACCGTGCTGAGCAACGGCGCGGCCGTGACGAAGGCGCAGGCGCAGAGCAGCGGCCTGGGTTTCGTGTCGAAGCACTTCGACGAGATCGATGCGAAGCACACCGGGCGTGTGACGATGAGCGACGTGCGGCAGTTCATCCAGCAGCGGCAGGTGCAGGCGCAGCAGGAACAGCAGGACGAGTGACGTAGCAGGCAGCGCGGCGGCCGGTGCGATGGAGAATCGCATCGGCCGCCGAATCTTCGGTAGCGCGCGTGCGGGATCGTCCGGCTTTATCAGATTTCGGCGGCGTAGTGAAAATCCGGAAGCGTGCGCCGGATGCGAGCAGCGTCGCATTCGCGCAAGGGTGGGACGCTCATGACGTGCGCAGCGGCGTGTCCGGCGAGAAGGTGCTCGTGCATGCGCAACGCGGCACGCAGCGCTATGAGTACGCGACGTTTCAGGCGAACGACGATCCCGCGCTGAAACTGGCGATCTACACGCCGATGAATGACGGAGAAGGGGGCTGATGCTGCGTTGGCCGGCATCACCTCGCGGTCATGCAACGCAGCATCGGCTTCGTGCGTGAACGCGGGTGACGCGGTATAGCGGGGAAGTGCGCGGGTTCAGGCCGTGCGTCGCGCGGACAGGCGATTCCACAACAGGCCGGAGCGGCTGCCGCTTCGGCAATACGCGAGCACCGGCTTCTGCAGCGTGTCGACCAGTGCGCCGAACGCGTCGATCTCCGCGTCGCCGATCTGGTCGCGCTCGACCGGCAGGTAGCGTGCCTCGAGGCCCAGTTCGCGGGCGGCGGCGGCGATCTCGTCGAACGCCGGCTGATCGTCGCCTTCGCCGTCGGGCCGGTTGCAGATGACCGAGCGGAAGCCGGCATTGCGGATCGCCTTCAGGTCGGCCGGCGTGATCTGGCGCGACGCGGAGAACCCGTTCGCCGCCGTCGCGCGGCACTGCTCGATCGCCTTGCGGAAACACGCGATCGCGAAGTCGACGTCCTGCTCCGTCGTGAAGCGGCCGAAGCTGATGCGCACCGTGCGGCCGGCCGTTTCCGCATCGAGGCCGAGCGCGGTGAGCACGTGCGACGGTGCGCCGCTGGTCGAGTTGCACGCGGAGGTCGACGAGACGGCGAGCGCTTCGCCGAGCATGAACGGGAAGAAGCCCGGTGCGTTCACGGTCAGGCTCAGCGTATGCGGGATGCGGCGCGCGGCGGCTGCATTCTGCGTGACGTCGCCGAGCGCGAGCAGCGCGTCGGTCAGGCGTGCGCCGAGCGCGGCGATCCGTGCGGTTTCGCCGTCGAGCTTGTCGGCGGCGAGTGCGCATGCGACACCCATGCCGACGATCTGATGCGTCGCGAGCGTGCCCGAGCGCAACCCGCGCTCGTGACCGCCGCCGTGAATCTGCGGTGCGATGCGATCGGCGATCTCGCGGCGCACGAACAGCGCGCCGATACCCTTGGGCCCGTAAACCTTGTGCGCCGACATCGACATCATGTCGATGCCGAGCGCGCGCACGTCGATCGGCGTCTTGCCGAGCGCCTGCGCGGCGTCGACGTGGAGCAGCGCGCCCGCGGCGTGCACGAGGCGGGCGATCGCGCCGATGTCGGTCAGCGTGCCGATCTCGTTGTTCACGAGCATCAGCGACACGAGGCCCGTCTCGGGACCGATGGCGGCCGCCACCGCGTCGGCGGTGATCTCGCCGTCGCGCGTGGGCGTCAGGAACGTGACCTGCGAGCCGTGCTTCGCCAGGCTGGCCATCGTGTCGAGGATGGCCTTGTGCTCGATGCGGCTCGTGATCAGGTGGCGCTTGCCGGCCGCGTTTTCCGCATAGCCTTTCAGCGCGAGGTTGTTCGATTCGGTGGCACCCGACGTCCAGACGATCTCGTCGGCATCCGCGCCGATCAGTGCGGCGACTTGCGCGCGTGCTTGCTCGACCTTGTCTTTCGCCAGCCGGCCGGCGGTATGCGAGCTCGACGCGGGGTTGCCGAAGATGCCGTCGAAGCCGAGGCAGGCCGTCATCGCGTCGATCACGCGCGGATCGGCCGGCGTCGTGGCGGCGTAGTCGAGGTAGTGCAGCGGGTGGATGTCGCTCATTTCCGTCTCTTGCTCATTGCATGGTGACGGAAATGATACGGGGGACAGAAGGGAAAAAGGATCCAAAGTTGGCTGGTAATTCCGCCTGATATGAAATGACGTTTTATTCTGATGCTAAATTGGGGAATTTGGTTCTCATTCGATGCGAGGGCCTTTCTGTCCGGATGAGACGCGCGCCCTCCCGCGTTCCCGGGTGGTGCTGTATCCGGGCGCTTGCAAGTCCATGAGGGATTCCCCGATGCGGCGCGCGTGAGCGCCGCTTCAACACGGCGTCGACGCGCGCGACGCTTCCCTGCCGCTCCTTCCCGCCCGCCGTTCCCGATTATTTGCGTTTCGCGAATGGCGCGTTCGCTGGTTGTTCCATACCCGATTCGCGGCCATACCCCTATCGTGGCGACGTCGGCCGGGCGAATTCGACGCGTCGAATCCGGACGCTAGCCGGCACTTCATTGCGATTCGCATCGCACACAAAAACCATCGGACCGGACCCACGCGCAGGCGCTGCGGCGCGCGCGGGCGAACCGGCGTCCACGGAGACGGACATGAAAGCAAACGAGTGGGATACCGCATACGAGTGGAGGGCAGTCACGTTGCTGGCGCTCGGTTTCGGGCTGGTCGGCCTCGACCGCTGGCTCATCGCGCCGCTGTTTCCTTCGATCATGAAGGACCTGAACCTGACCGCGCAGGACGTCGGCAACTGCATCGGCGTGCTCGGCCTGTCGTGGGGCATCTTCGCGGCGCTGATGGGCGGCATCTCCGACAAGATCGGCCGCAGGAAGGTGCTGATTCCGGCCATCATCGCGTTCTCGCTGCTGTCGGGGTTCTCGGGGCTCGCGGGCGGGCTGCTCGGCCTGATGGCGATTCGCGGGCTGATGGGCGTCGCGGAAGGCTCGTTCTGCCCGACCAGCTTCGCGGCGACGGCCGATGCGTCGCATCCGCGGCGGCGCGGCCTGAACCTCGGGCTGCAGCAAAGCGGTTTCGCGTTGTTCGGTCTCGCGCTGTCGCCGATCATCGCCACGCAGCTGCTCGGCTTCGTGTCGTGGCGCTGGGTCTTTGCGCTGGTGGCCGTGCCCGGCCTGGTGCTCGGCGCGATCATGTTCTTCGTGATTCGCGAGCCGAAGGTGGTAAAGGAAGTCGCCGCGGAACGTGCGCCGGCGTCGCTCGGCCATGTACTCAAGAGCCGCAACATCCTCGTCGCGATGGCCGCACTGTGCTGCGCGATGACGGGCGTCTTCGTGCTCGGCGCGCTGCTGCCGCTGTACCTGACCGATTACCTGGCGCTCGGTACGCAGAAGATGGGCCTCGTCGTCTCGGCGATCGGCTTCGGCGGTTTTCTCGGGCAGTTCGGGTTGCCGGGTCTTTCCGATCTGGTCGGCCGCCGCATCGCGAGCATCGTCGGTTTCGCGGGAACGGCCGCGATGCTCTACCTCTTCCGTGGTCTCGGCCCGCAGCCGCTCGCGCTGTTCGGCGTGCTGTTCGTCGCATCGTTCTTCACGCTCGGGCTGGTGTCGCTGCTGTCCGGCCCGGTCGCGACCGAAGCCGCACCGGTCGGCCTCGTGTCGACGTCCATCGGCGTGGTGGTCGGCGTCGGCGAGATCTTCGGCGGCGGCATCGCGCCGGCGCTGGGCGGTTATGTCGCCGCACACTTTGGCATCCAGAACATTCTGTGGTTGCCGATGTGCGCGGTCCTGCTCGGTATCGTGGTCAGTCTGCTGTTGAAGGAAACCGCGCCGGCCGTGTTGCAGCGCCGCGCGGTCGTGCCGCCGGAGCTGGCGGCCGGAGAGCAATCGCGGTAACGCGCGGTGCGCCGCGCAATTGACATCGATTCGGCGACACTGTGACGCTTTTCACATGACACAGCCCGATTCCCGCGCGGGTAGACTGCCGGTTTCGCTGTCGAAAAAGGGCGCGGTATGGACCGGTTCCTGAGCATCGAGGCATTCGTGAGAGTGGCCGAGGCGAGCAGCTTCGCGGAGGCCGCGCGGCAGCTGGGTGTGACGAGTTCGGTCGTGACGAATCGCATCCAGCAGCTCGAGAAGTTCGTCAACGCGCCGTTGTTCCATCGCAGCACGCGCCACGTGCGCCTGTCGGACGTGGGCGAGACGTTCTATCGCGAGTGCGCGGAGGTGGTCGGGCGCGTCAACGAGCTGACGGACCAGATGCGCGAGCTTCGCGCGACGCCGACCGGGCGGCTGCGTATCCAGATGCTGCCCGGCTTCGCGCTCGATCACTTCGGCGCGCCGCTGGCGGCCTTCAATCAGCGCTACCCGGGCATCCAGCTCGACATCATCGTCAACGACCGTGTGGTCGACCCTGTCGAAGAAGGGTTCGACATCGCGTTCCAGATCTTCCCGCCGATTTCCGAATCGCTGATCGAGCGACGGCTGTTCACGGTCCGGCGTCTCTTTTGCGCGGCACCCGCCTACGTCGACGCGCATGGTGCGCCACAACATCCGCGCGAATTGCTGCAGCACACGACGGCGCTGTATTCGGGCTATCCGTCACGTAACCGCTGGACCATGACGCGCGGCGACGAGGTCGTCGAAATGGAGCTGCCGGGCATGATCCGCTCGAACTCCGTCCACCTGCTGCGCGAATACGCACTGACCGGCGGCGGGGTCGTCTGTTTGCCGACGCTCGTGGCGAGCGACGCGCTCGTCGCGGGCCGCCTGGTGCCGATCCTCACCGACTACCAGCTCGCGCCACTGAGCTTCGCCGCCGTTTATCCCGCGACGCAGCGACAGGCGCTGAAGGTCAAGGCGCTGGTCGAATTCCTCGCCGAATACATCGGCGACGAATCGCCGTGGGATCTCCCGCTGCTGGCGCGCGGCTGGGTGCGTTGAGCCGCGCGGATTATTCGCGAAACGCAAATGCCGTAATCGCCGTCCGTTGCCTTGTTGCTGCCGTGCGTTGCCCCTAGAGTGGAATCCAACAAGCGGTTCAACTCAGGAGACAGCAATGACCAGCACGGCATTCCACACCGTCTTCGGCTCGCTCGACGGTTACCGGAAGGGCGAGATCGAAATCACCAGCGGCAGCGCGCAGCACTACGCCTTCTCGAACGTCTTCGAGGTGGCATCGAAGTCGGCCCCTTATGAAAAGGTCGTCGCCGGCAAGAATCTCGAATACGTGATCGAAGTGTTGAGGACCGACGGCCAGTCGCCGTGGTTCGCCTGTGCGCACGACGAGTTCACGATCCAGATGGACGGCGAAGTCCGGATCGATTTCATCAAGCTCGACCACCCGCCGAGATCGGGCCGCGGCACCGTGAGCGCCGGCCCGCAGCCGGCCGGCCGGAACATGGGGTACGTCGTGTTGCGCCAGGGCCATCAGGCACTGCTGCCGGCCGGCTGCGCGTATCGCTTCACCGCGAGCCGGCCGGGCGTCGCGCTCGTGCAGACCGTCCTCGGCGAATTGTCCGTCGAGAAGTGGGCCGAGATCTGCCTGCACTGACCTTCCGACCTCATTCGACTATTCCAGGAGACACGTTATGGCCACCCTCGACACCCTCGATCCGTCCACGGGCTTTGCCGCCGATCTGGTGCGATCGACCGACGCCGATGCCGTGACCGGCTACCGCCGCTTCCAGCTCGGCGAATTCGAATTCCAGCGCGACGAATACTTCGTGAAGATCAGCTGGCCCGCGAAAGGCCAGACGCGCACGCATGCGATGCCGGCGGATGCGTTCCTGCGCGCGATGATGCGTGACGTCGCCTGGGGCTTCTTCTACGGCTGGGTGAACTTCGACCACGTGTTCGGCACGCGCAATCACTACGGCAAGGTCGACATGTATGCGGGCACCTTCAACGGCATCCTGAAGGATGCCGGTGTCGACTATACCGAGACCTTCGACACGCCGACGATCATGGCGACCTTCAAGGCGATGCTGCACGACTGGACGAACGAAGGCTTCGATCCGTTCGCGGCGCCCGAGGAAACGGGGACCGCGTTCGGCCGCAAGCACGGCGACAACGGCTCGGCGATCGAGCGCACGCGTATCGCGACGCGCCGCATGCCGGGCCTCGAAGGCGATTCGCCGCTGCGCGACGCACTGCCGGTCAACCGCGCGTTCCTCGACGTCGCGCAGGACGAGCCGGACGTGCACGTCGAGCCGGGCTTCGAAGGCGAGCTGCACGCGTTCAACCTGTTCAAGTACCTGTCGCGCTCGGACGTGACGTGGAATCCGTCGGTGACGTCGGTGTGCGGGCGCAGCCTGTTCTGCCCGACCACCGAGGAATTCATCCTGCCGGTGTTCCACGGCAACGACCGCGTCGAATGGTTCCTGCAACTGTCCGACGAAATCGTGTGGGACATCGGCGACAAGAATACCGGCGCGCCGCGTGCGCGCATCACGATGCGCGCGGGCGACATCTGCGCGATGCCGGCCGACATCCGCCACCAGGGCTATTCGACGAAGCGGTCGATGCTGCTGGTCTGGGAAAACGCGACGCCGGACCTGCCGCGGCGCTACGAGAGCGGCGAGCTTGCGCCGTACCCGATCGCGTTCTGAGCCGCGCCAGCGACGGCTTCCGCTTCAGCCCTACACCGAGGACGATTCATGCAAACCCAACTCTTCATCGACGGGCGTTTCGTCGACGCCGTCGAGCGCGGCACGATCGACGTGCTAAACCCGCACGACGGTGCCGTCATCGCGAAGATCGCGGCGGCCACCGCGGCGGACGTTGACCTGGCCGTCGAAGCCGCGACGCGCGCCTTTCCGACATGGTCGGCGATGCCGGCGGCCGAACGCGGCCGTCTGCTGCTGCGCCTGGCCGATGCGATCGAAGCCAACGCGGACGAACTGGCGCGCCTCGAATCGCTGGATACCGGTCACCCGATTCGCGATTCGCGTTCGCTCGACGTGCCGCGCACGGCCGCGTGCTTTCGTTATTTCGGCGGCATGGCCGACAAGCTGCAAGGCTCGGTGATCCCGGTCGAGACCGGTTTCCTGAACTACGTGCAGCGCGCGCCGATCGGCGTGGTCGGCCAGATCGTGCCGTGGAATTTTCCGCTGATGTTCACGAGCTGGAAGATGGGCCCGGCGCTGTCGGCCGGCAACACGGTGGTGCTCAAGCCGTCGGAAATCACGCCGCTGTCGACGCTGCGCATCGTCGAGCTGATGGCGGAAGTCGGGTTTCCCGCCGGCGTCGTCAATATCGTGCCCGGTTACGGTCATACGGCAGGCCAGCGGCTCGCCGAACATCCGGGCGTCGGCAAGATCGCGTTCACGGGGTCGACCGCGACCGGCCGGCGGATCGTCGAAGCGTCGCAGGGCAACCTGAAGCGCGTGCAGCTGGAGCTGGGCGGCAAGGGCGCCAACATCGTGTTCGACGATGCGAACCTCGATGCGGCGATCAACGGCGCTGCGTGGGCGATCTTTCACAACCAGGGGCAGGCGTGTATCGCGGGCTCGCGTCTCGTGCTGCACGAACGGATCGCGGATGCGTTCCTCGAGCGCTTCGTCGCGCTCGCGTCGTCGATCCGCATCGGCAATCCGCTGGATGCGAATACCGAAATGGGGCCGCTCACGTCGAAGCAGCACCTCGAGCGCGTGCTGTCGTATGTCGACGTCGCGCGCGAGCAGGGCGGCCACGTGCTCACCGGCGGCAGCGCGCCGCAGGATCCGGCGCTCGCCAACGGCTACTACGTGCGCCCGACGGTCATCGAGGCGAAGCGCGCCAACGATCGCGTCGCGCAGGAGGAAGTGTTCGGCCCGTTCGTCACCGTGTTGCGCTTCGGCAGCGACGAAGAGGCGCTCGCCATTGCCAACGCGACGGAATACGGGCTCGGCAGCGGCCTCTGGACCCAGAATCTCTCGCGTGCCCACAAGATGGCGTCGCGGATCAACGCCGGCATGTGCTGGATCAACTGCTACAAGCGCGTCAATCCGGGCAGCCCGTTCGGTGGCGTCGGCAAGTCGGGCTACGGCCGCGAGATGGGTTTCGAGGCCATGCACGACTACACGGAAGCGCGATCGGTGTGGGTCAACGTCGACGGCAACGTGCCGCCGCACTTCAAGCGCTGAGGTTCGCATGGAGCGCTTCGTCTATCAGGGCACGCCCTCCCGCGTGGTATTCGAATGGGGGGCGCTCGACAGGCTGCCGGACGAGCTGGCGACGCTCGGCGCCCGCCGCGCGCTCATCCTGTCCACACCCGAACAGCGGCCTCTCGCCGACCGGGTGACGGACATACTGGGCGAGCGCGCGGCCGGCGTGTGCGCGCAGGCCGTCATGCACGTGCCGGTCGACGTCGCGCGCGCGGCCCGCGAGATGGCCGCCGAACGGGGCGCGGACTGTTGCATCGCGATCGGCGGCGGGTCGACGATCGGGCTGGGCAAGGCCATCGCG
This sequence comes from Burkholderia seminalis, assembly GCF_001718535.1. Taxonomy (NCBI): domain Bacteria; kingdom Pseudomonadati; phylum Pseudomonadota; class Betaproteobacteria; order Burkholderiales; family Burkholderiaceae; genus Burkholderia; species Burkholderia seminalis. The sequence goes on from NZ_CP013400.1 coordinate 372,314, forward strand.
CTCGAATCGCCGCTGCCGATCCTGGCCGTGCCGACGACGTATGCCGGCTCGGAGATGACGCCGATCTACGGGCTCACGGAAGGCCGCCTGAAGCGCACCGGGCGCGATGTGCGCGTGCTGCCGCGTACCGTGCTGTACGACCCGTCACTGACGGTGTCGCTGCCGCCGGGTATTTCGGCGGCGTCGGGCGTCAATGCGATCGCGCATGCGGTCGAGGCGCTCTATGCGGAAGATGCGAACCCCGTGATCAGCCTGATGGCCGAAGAAGCGATTCGCGCGCTCGGCGAAGCGCTGCCTGGCGTGGTGCGCGATCCGGCGGACCGGCCGATGCGCAGCCGCGCGCTGTATGGCGCGTGGCTCGCCGGGACCTGCCTCGGTGCGGTCGGCATGGCGTTGCACCACAAGCTCTGTCACACCCTCGGCGGCACGTTCAACCTGCCGCACGCACAGACGCACGCGTCGATGTTGCCGCATACCGCGCATTACAACCACGCGGCGGCGCCGGATGCGTTGCGTCGCGTCGCGCGGGCGCTAGGCGGGAACGACGCGGCCGACGCCGGCCCGTTGCTGTTCGGGCTGAACGAGCAGCTCGGCATCGCGCCGGCGCTCGCCGCGATCGGAATGCCGCGGGAAGGGCTCGACGAGGCGGCCGATCTCGCATGCAAGAACCCGTATGCGAATCCGCGGCCGATCGAGCGCGCGGCGATTCGCGCGCTGCTTCAGGACGCATGGGAAGGGCGTGCGCCGCGTTGAGCGGCGTGATGCGCCAATGGAGAAAGACTGATGAATGACCCCATCGACCGGAGCTGATCGTCATGGCTCGATTTTTCGCGGTATTGGCGACGGACCAGCCCGGCATGCGCGACGTGCGCGATCGTGTGCGGCCGATTCATCGGACCTATCTGCGTGCGGCCGCCGAGCACGGCGTGGTCGTGCGGCTCGGCGGCCCGACGCTCGACCCGCAGGGCGACGCGATGAACGGTACGCTGCTCGTCGTCGAGGCGGACGACATTCATGCGGTGATGCGGTTCGTTGGCAACGACCCGTATGTGAAGGAGGGGTTGTTCTCGCACGTGGAAGTGCGCCCGTGGGACTGGAGCCTCGGCAACCCCGAGCAGCGGGTGTGAGCGATGGAAGCGAGACGACTCTGCCGCGTTTCCGAGGTGCCCGACGGCGGCGCGCGCGTCGTCGACGAAGCGTGCCTCGGGCGTCCCGTCATCGTCGTGCGGCGTGGCGAGCAGGTGTGGGCGTACGTGAATCGATGCCCGCACTTTTCCGTCCCGCTCGACTACGTGCCGGGCAATGTCTCCTGCTATCGGTCGCAGGTGCTGATGTGCGCACATCACAGCGCGCTGTTCCGCTTCGACGACGGCGTGTGCATCGACGGGCCGTGTGCGGGTGCCGGACTGGAAGCCGTGGCCGTTGACGTGGATTCCTCGGCGTGGGTCATTTCTCGAGAGCCGTGAATCACGGATCCTGATCGGCTCGGGTGCGACACCGGTTCACGTAAAGAATTTCAAGATAATCAATCAGTAAAACTAATCATGATTTTGATGGTGATGTAGCAGCCCGAATCAGGGCGATTTTCCACGAGGCAACAAGCGAGCACCCGCCGCCTGGCGCGGTGACGGGCTCGTATTTCCATAAAAAGACGGAGACAACATGAAACTCAGGTTTGGCGTATTCGCGGTGCTTGCCGTCGCGCAGGGCGCATGGGCGCAGAGCAGTGTGACGATGTTCGGTCTGATCGACGCCGGCATCTCGTATGTCAGCAACGAGGGCGGCGGCAAGAACGTCAAGTTCGACGACGGCATCTATGCGCCGAATCTGTTCGGCTTGCGCGGCACCGAAGACCTCGGCGGCGGATATCGCGCCGTGTTCGCGCTCGTGAACCAGTTCTCGATGGCGAACGGCAGCATCGTCGGGACCGGGATCTTCGGGCGCAATGCATACGTCGGCCTCGACAGCGACCGGTTCGGCAGCATCACGCTGGGGAATCAATACGACTTCATGGTCGACGCGCTTTTCAACAAGGGGAATGCGATCGGGCGGGACATCTCGGGGCTGTACGGTTTCAGGAACGGGCCGTTCCAGCGTCTCGCGCTGCCGGGCAATCCGACCGGCGCGTTCGACTGGGACCGCACGGCAGGCAGCAAGCCGATCGCGAATTCGGTCAAGTACACGTCGCCGACGGTCTCGGGCTTTTCCGGCGGCGTGATGTATGCGTTCGGCGGGGTGGCCGGCTCGATCGGCGCGGACAACGCCGTCAGTGCCGGCGTGAACTACGAGATGGGCGCTTTCGGCGTGGGCGCGGCATACACGAACGAGAAATATGGCTCGGCGCCGGGTGTGCCGTCGACCAGCGTGCGCAACTGGGGCGTCGGCATGCACTACGACTTCGGTGTCGTGAAGGCGACGGCACTGGTGACCACCGTGCGGAATGCGTTCAACGATGCCGGTGTGTGGATGGCGGAAGCAGGCGGCCTGTGGCGGATCAGGCCGGACGTCGTCCTGGGCGCGAAGTACATGTACATGAAAGGCAACGAAGCGGTGAACGACAACCACGCGCATCAGGTCAGCGTGGCGCTTCAGTACCTGTTGTCGAAGCGGACCATGGTGTACGTGTCGGCCGATTACCAGCGCGCCAATAGCGGCGCGAATGCGCAGGTGAATGGCGTGCTCGATCCGAACGGTGCGTCGAGTTCGGCAAGTCAGACGGTGGCTCGGCTCGGGTTGCATACGGTGTTTTGAGGGAGCGGAGCCGACGCCGCACGACGGTGCGCGGGTCCGGCTCCGTCGCGTGCGACGGTTCCCGGCGTCAGCCGGCCGATGCGGCGGCCGCCTTCACCTTGTCCTGCTCCGCCGCCAGCGCCGCATCGGCCGCCTGTGCGCGCTGGATGGCGGGGCGTGCGAGCACGCGATCGAGATAGTGGCGCACCGCCGGCGTCTCGGGCATCAGTTTGAACATCGTGATCCAGTTCAGCGCGGACGCCCACAGCACGTCCGCTGCGGTGAAGCGTTCGCCGAGCAGATAAGGCCCGTTGGCCAGTTGCGCGCCGATCGTGTCGACGACGGTATCGAAGTCGCCGTAGGGTGACGTCGAATACGGAGCAGGCGGCCGGTTCATCGATCGATCGACGATGGCCGGCTCGAAGCACGATCCGTAGAACACCATCCAGCGCAGGTACGAGCCGCGCAGCGGATCGCCCGTTGCCGGCGCCAGGCCGGCTTCCGGATACAGTTCCGCCGCATAGAGATAGACGGCGGCCTGCTCGGTGACGACCACGTCGCCGTGGCGCAGGGCGGGCACCTTGCCCAGCGGATTGATCGCCCGATAGGCGGGCTCGCGATGCTGGCCGGCGGACAGGTCGAACGCGTGCAGTGCATAGTCGGCGTTCAGTTCCTCGAGCAGCATGCGGGCGCCGGCCGACCGGCTGCGCGGCGAATGGTAAAGGATCAGGTGGCGGTCTGGCGGCATGGCGGACTCCATGGCGTGGTCGGGAAGCGGGCGTCCAATGTAGGCCGGCGCGCGCGGCATCGTCTTGGAAAAATCCGCTGTGGCGGTGCATCATCACGGTATTCCCTCTCGCCGTTCACACCATGTCCGACCTGCGCAACGTGACCGATAGCCCCAAGGGCGTGGTCGGCCCTCGGGCCGCCCTGCAGCGCTTCCGCCTGAATCGCTACTATCCGTGCGCCGCACTGGCCGGCGTGCTCGATCACCACTGGATCGTCGAATGGGATTTGCGCGACCAGCCGCCCCATGTGCAGCGCACGCTGCCGTATCCCTGCGTGAACCTGGTGTTCGACCGGCGGCAGACGGGCATTTTCGGCGTGGTGTCCGGCGCATTCGAGACGACGCTGGCCGACACGGGGCGCGTCATCGGGCTGCGATTCCAGCCCGGCGCGTTTCGGGCGTTTTTCGGCAAGCCCGTGCATCTGATGACCGACAAGGTGCTGCCGGTGTCGACGCTGCTCGACTGCAGCGATGCGCAGGCCGAGGCGGCGGTGCTCGGTGCGCAGGACGATGCGGGCATGGTGTCGGCCGCGGAGTCGTTGCTGTTGCGCGTGCTGCCGCCGCCCGATCCTCAGGTGGAGCGTATCCACGGCTTGCTGCAGATGCTGCAGCAGGACATCGGCATCACGCAGGTGCGCGATCTGGCCGAACGCGCCGGCTTGAGCGAGCGCACGCTGCAGCAGCTCTTTGCCGACTACGTGGGGGTGACGCCGAAGTGGGTGATCTGTCGATATCGCCTGCACGAGGCGGCTGACCGGCTGGCCGGCGGACAGCCGGTCGATCTGGCTGAACTGGCGCAGGCGCTTGGCTATTTCGATCAGGCACACTTCACGCGCGATTTTCGCAAGCTGGTGGGGAAGGCGCCGGCGGAGTATCGGCGGGAGGACGGGCAGGCATGAGTGTGTGGATGCCCGATGGGCGCCGCAGCGCACCCCCCGTTGGTTGTTGTCGGCCGGGCAACACGGTAGTGTGCCCGTGGGCCTGCCGCCGCGCCGACAACGAACCTATGATGGGGCGAGCCGGCCCTCGGTGACGGTCAACACCGAGGGGTGCGCTGCCGATCATTCCACCCTATAGTGCTCGTCGTTGATCGATCTGCAAGCCAATCAGGAGTGTGTCGTGTTTCACCGGAAATCCAAATGGGGTCGTTCGAACCTGGCGTGCATCGTCGCCCTGGCGACGATGCTGGCGACGGCCGCCGCGCACGCAGAGACGGAGACTGTCGACGGCGCGACGCGCATCGCGTCGGCCGTCAATCGCGACGCGTCGCCGGCCCGGCCGATTGTCGGCGACGACCCGGCCGCCATTCGCGATGCGCTGCAGAAACTGCACGTCGGCACGCGCTCGCCTTCGTTGCGCGACCGGGTTCGCGGCCTGGTTCCCGGTGCGGTCGACCGGCACGGATCGAATCCTGACCTGGCGGCCGTCGGTCTGGATCGTGACGTGACGTTCGTGGTACCGGTGCGGTACGGGGTGAGGTACCGGTCGCGGCGGCACCTGTTGACGCTGGATGTCGACCTGTTCGACGCGGAGCGCGGCGACCGGACGGGCATCCTGCTCAGCAAGGTCACGACGGGGCCACGAGGGCGCGGGCTCGTGATTGCACCCGAAGCGAAGGCAAAAGGGTACATCCAGCACGTCGACGTCATCGAACTCGACGCCGGGGAAGGCAAAAAGACCACCGTTCGTAGCCGCATGCGGCTTTCGCCCGCCGAGTACGCCCGGACGCAGGGCGACTTCGCGCTCGTTTTTTCCGGGCGCCTGGTTCGGCCTTACCTGACCGACCAAACCGAACATGCCGATCCGAGTATCGAGGAGCCGACGGACATCACGACGAGGGTCTCCACGTTGCACGTGGATCTCCATGACATCCGGCTCGTGAGCCCGTCGAGCGGCGTCGTGGTGTCGAAGAAGCTGGCTTTGTCGAAGTAGCGGGTGTCGGCGACGAGGGTATGCCGGCGTGTGGACAGACAAGGGCCGGATCGGTGATGCGGTCCGGCTGAAGCGCCGTTTTCCGGGGCTTCTTGCCCGACGGCAGGTTTTCGGTATAATGAACCCACGTTCGAAATGCCGAACGTGACACATCAAGCATCCAGAGTCGGATTATCCGACGCCAACCTGCCCTCCCGGGCAAGGTGGACGCCTTCGAGGCGATGCGGCCGATTGACGGCAACGAAACGGGAGCAGCATGGCTGGCACCGGTTCGATAACCTTTCATCCGGAGCAACCATGAGCCAAGTTTCCTCCGCTTCCCGCCCGACCCTCTGTGAAGACTGGTCGCAGTTCCTTCCCGGTTTCACGTTGACGCATACCGTTCATCTCGTATCGAAACGGAATCCGGGCATCGTCTCGACCGCGGCCGCCGTGCTCGAAGGTGAAACGGCGACGGTCGACCGGTGGGCCATCACCCGCTGTGGCGACGTGCTCGAGCAAAAAATCGTTCTCGGTGAAATGACGGAAGGGCAGGCGGTGCGTCTGCGCGAACGGCTTGCCGCGCTCGATGGTGTATTGCGCACGAGGGTGGAGCATCATTTCGTGCGGGCGGGGTGAGGCGCGTTCGGATGAACCGGACAACGGCCCGTTGGTGCAGGTCATACGGATCGTGTGTCCACCATCAACATCCGAACACGCGCTTTTGCAATCGTGTGAATGACGTATGCCGCCGGTGGAACTGCGCGCGTGACTTCTCCGGACCGCGTCTCCCGCCAGTGCCTTGACGCACGCTTCATCAGCGAATCGTGGCGGGTGGCTCGAATTGCGGCAGGGTTCGGTGCTGCTCAAATTTTGGCGTTACGCAATCTCAGCGCGTTCGAGATGACCGAGGCCGAACTCAGGCTCATCGCCAACGCTGCAATCATCGGCGAGAGTAGCAGCCCCGTGAACGGGTAAAGAACGCCGGCCGCCAACGGAACCCCGAGCGCGTTGTAAACGAACGCGAAGCCAAGATTCTGCTTCATGTTTGCGACGGTTGCCTCGGACAGCTTTCGAGCACGCGCGATACCGCGCAAGTCGCCCTTGACGAGCGTCACCTGAGCGCTGCTCATCGCCACATCCGTGCCTGTTCCCATGGCTACGCCGACATCGGCCTTGGCAAGCGCGGGGGCGTCGTTTATACCGTCGCCAGCCATCGCGACGACATGCCGGGCTTGCTGAAGCCGTGTCACCAGATCGAGCTTGTCGGCAGGTTTCACCTCGCCATGGAATTCGTCGACGGCGAGCTTTTCGGCCACCGCCTGGGCCGTGACCACACCGTCACCGGTCGCCATCACGACTCGAATTCCGTTCGCCCTCAATGTCGAAAGTGCCTCCGGCGTGGTCAGCTTTATCGGATCGGCGACCGCCAGCAGTCCGGCCAAACTGCCGTCGACTGCCAGATACATGACGCTGGCGCCTTGTGCACGCAGGCTGTCCGCCTTGTTGGACAGCGATTCGACGGATACGCCGTCAGTCTGCATCAGCGCGGTGTTGCCGAGTGCAAGTCTCCTGCCCGCGACCATTCCTCTCACGCCGATACCCGTTGCGGATTCAAAATTTTCCGCGCGGTCCAAAGTCAGCTTCTTCTCACGGGCTGCCGCAACGATGGCTGCCGCAAGCGGATGCTCGCTGCCTTGATCGAGACTCGCCGCCAGACGAAGCACTTCGTCGGTCGTGTATCCGTTTGCGCCTACGGCTTGCTCGAACGCGGGACGCCCTTCCGTCAGTGTCCCCGTCTTGTCGACAAGGAGCACGTCGACCTTGCGCAAATTTTCGATCGCAGCCGCATCGCGAAAGAGAATTCCGTTTGTGGCGCCTTTTCCGCTCGCGACCATGATGGACATGGGCGTCGCCAGGCCCAGCGCACACGGACACGCAATGATGAGCACCGCCACCGCATTGATGAGACCGAACACCCAGCTGGGCTCGGGGCCAAGGATGCCCCACACGAAGAACGTCAGAAGCGCAACGCTGACGACCCCGACGACAAATACGCCGGCGACCTTGTCGGCCATACGTTGCATGGGGGCACGGGAGCGCTGCGCCTGCGCGACCATCTGCACGATCTGCGACAGGACGGTCTGGGCGCCGACTTTCTCGGAGCGGATGAGGAGACTGCCCGTCGCGTTCATCGTTGCGCCGATGATGTGGTCGCCAACACGCTTCGTGACGGGAATGGGCTCGCCGGTAATCATGGACTCGTCGACCGAACTCGTGCCGTCCGTCACCACACCGTCGACGGGGACTTTCTCGCCCGGCCGCACACGAAGAATGTCTCCGACATGAACATGGGGCAACGGAATGTCTTCTTCGGAGCCGTCCGGGTTGATGCGCCGCGCAGTCTTGGGCGCGAGCCCGAGGAGTGCCTTGATGGCGGCGGACGTTTGCGAGCGGGCCTTCAGTTCGAGCAGCTGCCCGAGAAGCGTTAGCGAAATGATGACTGCCGCCGCCTCGAAATATACGCTGACTCGGCCGTGCGCACTGTACGTATCGGGAAACACGCCAGGGAAGAGGGTGGCGACGACGCTGTAGATGTAGGCCGCGCCTGTCCCGAGCCCGATGAGCGTCCACATGTTGGGGCTGCGGTTCATGAATGAGCGCACGCACCGCTCGAAGAACGGCAGTCCTGCCCACAGGACGACCGGTGTGGAGATGACGAACTCGATCCAGCTCCCGGTGCCGACGTCCATCAATCTGAGGCGATGACCGAACATCGCCAGGACGAAGACTGCGACGGTCAGTGGCAACGTCCACCAGAATCGGCGTTGGAAATCGGCCAGCTCCGGATTGTCGTCTTCGTCATCGCTGGGCAGAATCGGTTCCAGGGTCATGCCGCACTTCGGACATTGCCCGGGATGGTCCTGGCGAATTTCCGGGTGCATCGGACACGTGTAGATGGTGCCCCCGGGCACTGCTTGTGGTTGCTCAATGGTCGAAGGCTCAACGTACCTGGACGGTGCAGCCTCGAATTTCGTCAAGCAGGCCTGGCTGCAGAACGTGTACCACTTGCCATTGTGTTCGCGGCGGAAGCGTGACTCATCGGTCACCGTCATTCCACAGACAGGGTCGCGAAGCGAATCGGTGGAACGAACGCGCTCGTCCTGGCCCTCACGGTGATGAGCATGTGCGTCGTGTTCGTGCCCGGCGGGATGGTCGTGCTTGTCCATCTCGCGAGCGTGATGTTCGCCCGATGACACGTGCTCGGAAATCCGTGGGTGATGAAGCTTGTCTTCGCCGGGTTGGCCGCTCATTTGACGCTCCTTTGCTCATCCGTTCCGCTTCCATTGAGGCTGGCCGGTATCTCGGTTGCGTACAGTGAGACTACATTGCCGAATCGTCGGAGGACGCCTGAGCGATAGGGCGGGAGCAACATTCATTCCGGGCGGCAGTGCCAGCTACGGGTGAGCCGGGCGTTTTCCAGACAAGTTCGGCACAAAGCGCGGCGTATGTGCCGCATATTCACGCCACGCAGCGCCGAACTTCGCCTCCGAATCGCGCTCCTCCTGTATCGCGAGTCGAACGTACATGAAGACCAGGATGGGGAACATGGCCAAAGTCACGAGCGTGGGCCATTGGAGCAGGAAGCCCAGCATGATGACGACGAACCCGACGTACTGAGGATGCCGGATTTTCGCGTAGGGGCCGGTGGTGGCCAGCTCTTTGTCGCGTTGCGCTTCATACAGTACGTGCCAGGCTGTGGACAGCAAGTAGAAGCCGCCCAGTATCAGGAAGAAGCTGAGAAGATGCGGCAGTCCGCCATGCGGGTCGCCGTGCCGGCCGGTCAAGGTCCACCAGAGGTGCCCTGCGTCGTGAGACAGCAAATTCGTTTGCGGAAAGCGCGTCTGCAACCAACCCGACAGCAAATAGAGGGTGAGCGGAAATCCGTACATTTCCGCAAATAGCGCGACGATGAAGGCGGAGAACCCGCCGAACGTTCGCCAGTCCCGCTTGGTTGCCGGCTTGAAGAAGCTGAACGCGAAGATGATGAAGACAAGAGAATTGATAACGACGAGGCTCCATAGCCCGTAACCGTCACCGATGCTGGTCATGACCGTCTCCTGAATCAGGACGCCTGTCGGTCGATTTCGTCCCGTGGTGCCCGTGTCCATGGTGCATAAACAGATGCATCAGCGGGCACGAGAGCAACAGCAGATAGGGCAGCGCCCCAAGGAAGTGGGCGCGGTGTTCGGAAAGCAGGAGGACCAGCGCTATTGCGGTGAACGCGATGAGTGCAACGGCTGACCGCGATTTCCAGAACGGCCGGTCGCCATGCGAGTTGTCATCCACGGCAGTCTCCCATTTCGTACCGTCACTTCTCGGCCGGATGCTCCCGAGCAGCCTGACGGTCCATCATTGCCTGCATCATCATTTGCATCATGTCCATGCGCATTTCCATGCTTCCCCGCCGCGACGACATCGGCATGCCGGACGAGGGAGGCCCCATCATTTCCATCATGCTCATGCCGTTTTGCATGACTTTCATCTGTTCGTCCATCAGGGCGGCGCGTTCTTCAGGCGTCTTCGCGTTCATCATCTTTTCGTGCATGACGCGCATGGCCTGCATTTGGTCGTCCGCGTCGCGTTTCGACTTGCTCGGCGCTTTTGCGGTTGCTTTATTCGGATGATGGGCGTCGTGTGCTGCACTGTCGCTGGCTGCCGGCGTACCAGCGATTGCAGCGGCACTGACCATGCCGAGCGTCGCAATTGCAATGGCGAGTTTTTGCGGGATTGCCATCTTGTTCTCCATGAGCGCGGTTCTCGGGAGGCGGTCGAACCCTGAAACCACTCTATGCCGACGCCCCTCCGATGGCTTGACGTGGCTCAACGAATCACGCACCGAATTCTTCATATGTAGCGCGGCCATAACGCGATCCAGAGCGAAGACGAGGGGGTGAAGGCCGGAGCGTTTCGTGGAGGGAGATAAATTCTCCGAAAAACCTAACTGGACGGGGCGCGGAACGCTTTTTTCATCGTGCCGAAATTGCTCAAAAAACAGGCTTCACTCCACCGTCACCGACTTCGCCAGATTCCTCGGTTTATCAATATCCGTCCCCCGCGCCAGCGCCGCGTGATACGCGAGCAGCTGCATCGGCACCGTATGCAGGATCGGCGAAAGCGGCCCGTAGTACTCGTTGAGCCGGATCACCTCGATCCCCTCGCCCGGCACCAGCCCGCAGTCCACATCCGCGAACACGAACAGCCGTCCGTTCCGCGCGCTGACCTCATGCATGTTCGACCGGAGCTTTTCGAGCAGCATGTCGTTCGGCGCGACCGCGATCACGGGCATCTCGTTGCTGACGAGCGCGAGCGGCCCGTGCTTCAGCTCGCCGGCCGGATAAGCCTCCGCATGGATATACGAAATCTCCTTCATCTTCAGCGCGCCTTCCAGCGCGATCGGGTAATGCATCCCGCGCCCGAGAAACAGCATGTTGTCGCGTCGTGCGAGCAACTCCGACCACCCCATGATCTGCGGCTCCAGCGCGAGCACTTTCGACATCGCATCGGGCAGGTGCCGCAGCGCGCGCAGATGCGTCTTCTCCTCGTCGTCGCTCAACCGCTCGCGCACCTGCGCCAGCGACAACGTCAACAGGAACAACGCAACGAGCTGCGTCGTGAACGCCTTCGTCGACGCCACGCCGATCTCGATGCCCGCGCGCGTCACGAACTGCAGCGCGCATTCGCGCATCAACGCGCTCGTCGAGACGTTGCAGATCGCGAGCGTATGCATCATCCCGCTCTTCTTCGCGATATGCACCGCGCCGAGCACGTCGGCCGTCTCGCCGCTCTGCGACACCGCGACCACCAGCGTGCGCGGATTCGGCACGCCGTCGCGATAACGAAACTCGCTCGCGATCTCGACGCTCGCCGGCAGCTTCGCGATGCTCTCGATCCAGTACTTCGCGGTCAGCGCCGCGTGATAACTGCCGCCGCACGCGAGCAGCAGCACCGAGTCGACATCGTTGAACACGCGCCACGCACCGTCGCCGAACAGCTCGGGCATGATCGACGACACGTCGAGCAGCGTATCGGCCACGGCCTGCGGCTGCTCGAAGATCTCCTTCTGCATGTAGTAGCGGTACGACCCGAGATCGGCCGCGCCGCTATGCGCGGCGACGCGTTGCACCGCGCGCTCGACGCGCTGGCCGTTCGCGTCGACGATCCAGTAGCGATGCAGCTGAATGTCGGCGACGTCGCCGTTCTCCAGATACGCGATGCGATCGGTGATGCCCGACAGCGCGATCGCATCGGACGCCAGGAAATTCTCGCCTTCGCCGACCCCGACCACGAGCGGCATCCCGTCGCGCGCGCCGACGATCCGGTGCGGCTCGTCGCGGCACATCACCGCGATCGCGTAGCTGCCGCGCAGCCGCGCCACCGCCCGCCGCACCGCATCGAACAGATCGCCGTCGTACAGGTGATCGATCAGGTGCGCGATCGCCTCGCTGTCGGTCTGGCTCGCGAACACATAACCGTGCGCCTGCAACTCCACGCGCAGTTGATCGCAGTTCTCGATGATGCCGTTATGCGACAGCGCGATGCGCGCATTGGCGTCGCTCGGCGAGAAGTGCGGATGCGCGTTGAGCGTGACGGGCGCGCCGTGCGTGGCCCAGCGCGTATGCGCGATGCCCGTGTAACCGGACAGCGCCTGCGCGGCGATGTCGCGCTGCAGGTTGGCCACGCGGTCGACGCTGCGTGCCCGCGCGAGCGCGCGGTCGCGATAGACCACGACGCCGCACGAATCGTAGCCGCGGTATTCGAGCCGCTTCAGGCCGTCGACCAGGTTCGGCAGGATGTCCCGCTGGGCGACCGCCCCGACAATTCCACACATATCGCGCTCCGTAAATGTCCTGTCTGGATCAGTGAGAGCGATGGTAGGGCTGGCTGTGTGGAATTAAATTTCAAAAATCAAATGAAAATGAAACGTACCGTAGATCATCTATCATATTGAAATTAAATTTCACTCCCTTGACCGGAAGGAGCCGCCGATGGCCGGCATCACCCTCGACGATCTCGACCTGCGCATCCTCGCGATCCTGCAGGAGGATGCGTCGGTGTCGAACCTGCAACTGGCCGAGCGGGCGCTGTCGTCGCCGCCGACCTGCATGCGCCGCGTACGGCGTATGACGGAGGCGGGCGTGATCCGCCGGCAGGTCGCGGTGCTCGACCCGGTCGCGATCGGTACGGCCGTCACCGCACTGATCGAGATCAGTCTCGACCGGCAGACAGCCGAGGACTACGACGCGTTCGAAACCTACGTCTGCGCGGAGCCGGCCGTCACGCAGTGCTACCGCGTGTCCCCGGGGCCCGATTTCGTCGTGGTGGCCGATCTCGCCGACGTCGCCGAATACGACGAATTCGCGCGACGGCTGTTCACCGGCGCATCGAACGTCCGCAACGTGCGAACGTTCTTCTCGACGCATCGCGCGAAATTCGAAGCGAACGCACGGGTCGCGCATGCGACGCGCAAACGCGCGTGACCTGACCATACCGTTCGATCCGCATCACGCAACCGTAGCCGCAACCGCAGCCGCCTCCGGCAGTTGCAGCGGCTTGCCGTATCCGAAGCAATGCGCGGGCTCCGGAAACACGCGCTCCCGCACGTCGTGCGCATACTGCCGGATCGCGTCGCGCATCACCGCATTCGCGTCGGCGTAGCGCTTCACGAAGCGCGGTGTGTACGCATCGAACGCGCCGACCATGTCCTCGGTCACGAGCACCTGGCCGTCGCATGCGGGCGACGCGCCGATGCCGATCGTCGGGATCGTCAGCGTGTCGGTCAGGTGGCGCGCGAGCGCCTCGGCGGTGCCTTCGATCACCACGCTGAACGCGCCGGCCCGCTCGGCCGCGCACGCGGCGTCGAACACGTGCGCGGCCGAATGCGGGTCCATCCCCTGCGCGCGGAAGCCGCCCGTCGCGTTGGCCTGCTGCGGCATGAGGCCGACGTGCGCCATCACCGGGATGCCGCGATCGGTCAGGAAGCGGATCGTGTCGGCCATCTCGCAGCCGCCTTCGAGCTTCACGGCCTGCGCACCGGTTTCGGCGAGCAGGCGCGCGGCCGAACGATAGGCCTGGGCGGGCGATTCCTGGAACGTCGAGAACGGCAGGTCGACGACGACGCACGCCTGCGCGGCGCCGCGTACGACGGCCGCGCCGTGTGCAATCATCATGTCGAGCGTGACGCGCAGCGTATCGGGCATTCCGTACAGCACCATGCCGACGGAGTCGCCGACGATGATCACGTCGGCCACGTCGTCGACGAGTTTCGCCATCGGCGCGGAATACGCGGTCAGCGCGACGAGGCTGCCGATGCCCTTGGTCGAACGGATCGCGGTGACGGTCTTGCGGGTGGTGCGGGTGTGAGCGCTCATGAACGGAAGCCGTGTGAATGAAGAGCCGCCACGGTAGCATCGCATGCGTTCGCGCAATGACCTTCGGAGGACGTCTTATGTTGCTGGCGGGACAATCGGCCGACCCTTACGCGGTGCCGCCGATGGCGCGGCTGCCGAGGCCGCTGTACGTGCGCGCGTTCGGCATTCCCGGCAACGTCAGCGTCGACGCGCACAGTCATCCGTGGGCGCAGCTGATGTATGCGACGAGCGGCGTGCTCGAGGTGTCGACGCCGTCGGGCCGGCAGTTGCTGCCGCCGCACTATGCGATGTGGATTCCGCCGCACGTGCCGCATGCGGTATCGACGCGCGATTGCGTCGCGTTCCACAGCCTGTATCTCGATGCAGCGATCGCGCGCGACGACGTGAACGGCGACTGCACGATCCTGTGCATGACGCCGCTGCTGCGCGAGCTGGTGATCGCGACGGGCGAGTTGCCGGTGAACTACGACGAGACGGGGCCGGACGGCGCGCTCGCGTGTCTGATCGCCGACCGGATCGCGCGCATGCAGCCGGCGCCGCTGACGGTGCCGCTGCCGCGCGATCCGCGTCTGCTGAAAATCGCGCGTGCGTTGCATGCCGCGCCGGGCGATACGCGCAGTCTCGACGAATGGGGCCATCAGGTCGGCGCGACGCGGCGCACGTTGTCGCGGCTGTTCCGGCAGGACACGGGGTTGTCGTTCACCGAATGGCGGCAGGCCGTGCGGCTGCTCGCGTCATTGCCGCTGCTCGACGCGGGCGAGCCGATCGGCACGGTGGCCGCGCAACTGGGTTACGACTCGACGTCGTCGTTCATCGCGCTGTTCCAGGCGAAGTTCGGCGTGACGCCCGGCGCGTATGCGAAGCGTGAAGCGCGCCGGCCGGCGTTGAGCGCGTGATGCGCAGCGTCGCTCAGAACGCGAGCGCCTGCTGCACTGGATGGGACGCGCCGCGCGAGAACCCGGCGCCTTCGAGCGACAGCAACGCGCGCTTGCGATCGATGCCGCCCGCGTAACCGGTCAGGCTGCCCGACGCGCCGACCACGCGATGGCACGGCACGATGATCGATACCGGATTGCGGCCGACCGCGCCGCCGACGGCGCGCGCGCCGCTCATCGGCAACCCGACGCGCTCGGTGATGTCGCCGTACGACACGAGTTCGCCGAACGGAATCGCGAGCAGTTCCTTCCATACGCGGCGCTGAAACGCGGTGCCGCGCAGGTGGATCGGCACCGAGAACGTGTCGCGCGTGCCGGTGAAATATTCGGCGATTTCCTCCGCGACCTTGCGCGCGATCGGCGACATCGGGTGTGCGTCCGCTTCGGTCACGATCGTCACCGGCGGAAAGTATTTCTGGCCGACGAAGTACAGGCCCGTCAACGCATCGTCCTCGATGCGCACGGCGATGTCGCCCAGCGGGCTCGGAATCAGGTGAGCGGGAGTCATCGCGCTGCATCTCCTTGGAGGCGCCACACATGCAGTGCGGCATACGCGCGCCACGGCGCCCAGCGCGCCGCATGCGGCGCGGATGATGGCAGGGTCGCGCGTTCGTTGCGGGCGGGAAGCCACGTATCGTCCGCGGGGAACGCATTCGGCCAGGCCATCGCACGCATCGCGACGTACTGCACCGCGCGTTCGTCGAAGCCGGGCATCGCGCGCAACGCGGCGAGCGTCGCGTCGAGCGGCGCCATCGGTTCGAGCGCGAGTGTGCCGTCGTCGACCGCGCGCGCGAGCGACACGATGGCGCGCGCCGTCTCGCGCGGGATGCCGATCGTTTCGAGGGCCGCAGGCGGCAGGGCGGCCAGCGTCGCGGCGCACGGCAGCGCATGCGCGAGGCCCGGCGGCGCACCTTCGACCGACGCGCCGAAACGTTCTGCGAGGCGTGCCGGCACGGGCGTACCCGTACACGCATCCGCCGCCGCAAGCTGCTCGCCCGCAATCGCGCGGATCGCGATCTCGAGGCCGTCGAACGCGCCGGGCACGCGCAGGCCCGGCGAGCCGTGCGCGAGCTCGCCGAGATGCGCGTCGATCACGTCGGGCCGGCTGTCGAGATCGAACAGCCGCCGCACGCGCGCGAGCACGGCCGGGACGACCGGCGTCAGCGCGGGCGACACGGTGACGGCCAGCGCGAAGCGCTGCGGCACGTGTGCGACGGACAGCCAGCCCGTCACGCGGCCGCCGTCGTTCCGGTTCGGCATGGCGACGGCGCGCGCATAACCCCGTGCATCGATCCGCTCGACGCCGTCGATCTGCCGCTGGGCGAGAAAACGCATCAGCTCGTCCCACGCGAACGGCGGCCGGTACGGCAGCGGGAACGTCATGTCGCCGGCGGCGGCACCGGCGCCCTTGCGCAGCCGCAGCGGGTTGAGGCCGTAGCGTTGGCGGAACAGGTCGTTGAAGCGTCGCACGCTGCCGAATCCGGCCGTCGACGCGACGACGGCCAGCGGCAGCGCGGTGTCGGTCAGCAGCCGCTTGGCCATCAGCAGGCGGTGCGTCTGCGCGAACTCGACCGGCGACACGCCGAACTGCGCGCCGAAGATCCGTCGCAGATGCCGCTCGGTCACGCCGACGCGCTGCGCGAGCGCGTCGACGCCGTGCGCGTTCAGGAAACCGTCCTCGATCAGCGTCGCGGCCGCGTCGGCGAGATTGCCGGACAGGTCGAGCAGCCCGTGGCCGGGCGCGAGCTCGGGGCGGCAGCGCATGCAGGGCCGGAACCCGGCTTTCTCGGCCGCGGCGGCGGTCGGGTAGTAGCTGCAGTTCCGCGCCTTCGGCGGCTTCACCGGGCAGACGGGGCGGCAGTACACCCCGGTCGTCGCCACGCCGACGAAGAACCAGCCGTCGAAGCGGCGGTTCCGCGCAAGCAGGGCGTCGTAGCAGGTATCGGGATCGAGGCGCATGGGGCGACTGTAACCCATCTCCGTGCCGCATTCTGGCTGGAATCGGACATGTGTATCGGCGGCCGCCCGTCTGCGCGCGCGTCGGGAAAATCCGGGAAAAACGGTTAATGCCACGCTGCGAAACAGTCGTCTCTTTTGCCGCGATCAATTTGAGATGACTCATCGAAATCCCCGACTGACAGGGCGCCGGCAGACGCCCTATCCTTTGAAAAACGTTTTCCAGACTGATTGGCGAAAGGGCCCGCGCGTCAGCGCGGGCCGTCCGCCCCGGCGCCGGTCGCCGGTCAACGAACCCAGTGCGGCGCGACGGGCGCGGCCGCGCATCGGAGACATTCATGCAATCTGCCGTCGTCGGCGCCGTGCGCGCAGCCGCCAGCCGCTACCGCTGGACCGTCTGTGCGCTGCTGTTCTTCGCGACCGTGATCAACTACATGGACCGGCAGATCCTCGGGCTGCTCGCGCCGATGCTCCAGCACGACATCGGCTGGAGCCAGGTGCAGTACGGCCGGATCGTGATGGCGTTTTCCGCGTTCTATGCGCTCGGCCTGCTCGGTTTCGGGCGGATCGTCGACTGGCTCGGCACGCGCGTGTCGTACGCGGTGGCGATGCTGGTGTGGAGCATCGCCGCGATGCTGCACGCGGCGGTCGGCTCGGTGACGGGCTTCGCGTTCGTGCGCGCGCTGCTCGGGATCGGCGAGGGCGGCAATTTCCCGGCCGCGATCAAGACGACGGCCGAATGGTTCCCGCGCCGCGAACGCGCGCTCGCGACCGGCATCTTCAACTCGGGCGCGAACATCGGCGCCGTGTTCGCGCCGGCGATCATCCCCGCGATCGCGGTGGCGTACGGCTGGCGCGCGGCGTTCGTGATCATCGGCGCGATCGGCATCGTGTGGCTCGCGGTGTGGCTCGTGCTCTATCGGCAGGCCGACACGCGCGCACTCGCCGCGGAATACGACGAACCGCGCGACGAAGCCGAGGCGCTCGACGCGGCGAACGCGGACGCCGGCGCGCCGCGCTGGGGCGAACTGATCCGCAAGCGCGAGACGTGGGCGTTCCTGATCGGCAAGTTCCTGACCGATCCGGTGTGGTGGTTCTACCTGTTCTGGCTGCCGAAGTGGCTCAACGAATCGCGCGGGATGGACATGCAGCACATCGGCCTGCCGCTCGTGTGCATCTACGCGCTGACGACGGTCGGCAGCATCGGCGGCGGTTGGCTGTCGTCGATGCTGCTGCGCGCGGGCTGGAGCGTGAACGGCGCGCGCAAGACGGCGATGCTGATCTGCGCATGCTGCGTGCTGCCGATCGCGTTCGTGTCGCAGGTGCAGAGCCTGTGGGTCGCGGTGCTGATCGTCGGCCTCGCCGCCGCCGCGCATCAGGGCTGGTCGGCGAACCTGTTCACGACCGCGTCCGACCTGTTCCCGCGCCGTGCGGTCGCGTCGGTGGTCGGCATCGGCGGGATGGCCGGCTCGATCGGCGGCGTGCTGTTCTCGGAAGTGATCGGCCAGGTGCTGCAGCGCACGGGCCACTACTGGGTGCTGTTCGCGATCGGCGCGTCGGCCTACCTGATCGCGCTGGCCGTGATGCACGTGCTGACGCCGAAGATGAAGCCCGCGAAGCTCGATGCGTGATCGCGTGCCGGCAAACGAACGCGCCGCCCGAGGGCGGCGCGTTTTCGTTCGGCGTGCGGGGCGGGCGCGCGGTCAGCCGGCCGGCGCCGTCGACGCCCGCATGATCAGCCGCGGCTCGAACGTCGAATAGCTCGCGTCGGTGCGCCCCGCGAGCGCGTCGATCAGCTTCTGCATCGCGAGCTCGCCCATGTTCTCGCTCTGGATGTCGACGGTCGTCAGCGCGGGCGCCGCGTATTCGCCGTACGGCACGTTGTCGATGCCGGCGACGGACACGTCCTGCGGCAGCCGGAAGCCGAGCGACGCGGCTTCCTTCATGAAGCCGAGCGCGATCAGGTCGTTGTAGCAGATCACCGCTTGCGGGCGTTGCGGCCCGAGCATCACGCGCGAGCACGCGCGTTCGCCGGCCTCGGCGGTCGGTGCGTGCGCGTCGTGTACGTCGAGCGTGAGCCCCGCTTCGGCGAGGCAATCGCGTGCGCCCTGGATCCGCTCGTCGTTCACGCGCGCGCTGCCGAAGCCGAGATACGCGATGCGCGTGTGGCCGAGATTGAGCAGGTGACGCGCGAGCATGTAGGTCGACAGCCGGTTGTCGATGCCGACGCTCGGAATCGGCAGGCCGGGGCTGCGACGCAGCAGCACGAGCGGCTTGTTGAGGTCGAGCATCCAGCCGGCTTCCTCGTCGGGCATCCGCGTGCTGACGATCAGCCCGTCGACGCGCTGCGCGAGCGCTTCGATCAGCGAGCGTTCGCGTGCCTGGTTCTCTTCGGTGTCGACGAGCAGCAGCGTGTAGTCGTGCTGCAGCGCGACGCGGTTCGCGCCTTTCACCACGTTCGTGAAGTGCGGGTTGCTGATGTCGAGGATCACGAGGCCGATCGTGCGGGTGCGGCCGGTGATCATCGAACGCGCGAGCGGGTTCGAACGGTAGCCGAGCCGCTCGATGGCCTCCTTGAGCCGCGCCTCGACGGTCGGCGAGAAGCGCTGGGTACCGTTCACGTACTTCGATACCGTCGCGACCGACACGCCGGCTTCCGCGGCCACGTCGCGGATCGTCGGGGAAACTTTTTTCATCGGAAGGGTAACGTTTTCGTTCGATAACGCCGGATTGTGGCAGAAAAAGCCGGGCTGCGGCCACCGGCCGATATCGGGAAAGTGCGGATGGCTGCGAACAGGTTCGGCCATTGACGTTCGGTCGCGCCCCCGCGTATAGTTGGAAAACGTTTTCCGATTTTGATCAGATTGTCAGATTCAAGGAGATTCGATGAACGCCTCATCCACCGCCGCGCGCAAACCTTTCGGGCGCCTGCTGCTGACGGGCGCGGCCGGCAACCTCGGCCGCCAGTTGCGCGGCGCGCTCGCCGACTGGGCCGACGTCGTGCGCGTCAGCGACATCGCGGCGCTGGACGACGCGGCCGCGCATGAAGAAATCCGCGTGGTCGATCTGGCCGACCGTCCGGCCGTGATGCAGCTCGTCGAGGGCGTGGACGCGATCGTCCATCTCGGCGGTATTTCGGTCGATGCGCCGTTCGACGATCTGGTCGACGCGAACATCACCGGCACGTACAACCTGTACGAGGCCGCGCGCAAGCATGGCGTGAAGCGCGTCGTGTTCGCGAGCTCGAACCATGCGATCGGCTTCCATCCGGTCACCGAAGTGCTCGACGCCGATTCGCCGCTGCGCCCCGACAGCCTGTACGGCGTGACGAAGTGCTTCGGCGAATCGCTGTCGCGCTACTACTTCGACCGCTTCGGGATCGAGACGGTGTGCCTGCGGATCGGCTCGTCGTTCGAAGTGCCGAAGAATCCGCGCATGCTCGTCACGTTCCTCAGCTATCGCGACTTCATTGAGCTCGTGCGCTGCTCGCTGCTGACGAACCGCGTCGGGCACGCGATCGTCTACGGCGCGTCGGACAACCCGGTGAAGTGGTGGGACAACACGAAGGCCGGCTTCCTCGGCTTCCGCCCGCGCGACAGCTCCGAGCAGTTCGCGGGCCTGTTCCCGGTGACGGCGCCGAGCGCCGAGTACGACGATCCCGCGCAGCGGTTCCAGGGCGGCGGCTTCGTCGTCGGCGAGCCGATGGAGCGAAAGGCGTCGTAAGCGTTGCCGGCATCGCCGGCGTTCTGATTCAGTGCAGGATGTCGGTCGCCTTGTGCCGCTCGTCGACCCCGTCGATCAGGATCAGCGGGCCGCTCGCGTGTCGTGCGCGCAGTGGCTGGATCCGCCGGTACGCATCCGATTCGTACCAGGCGCGCGCCGTGTCGAGATCGGGAAACGCGATCGCGATCAGGTCGCCGCGCCACACGCCTTCGCGCACCTCCGGCCGCGCGCCGTGAATCACGAAATGGCCGTCGTACGGCGCGAGCGTGCCGTCGATGCGTTCGAGGTAGCCGACGATGTCGTCGCACATCTCGACGTCGTGCAGGTGGGCGATGGCGTAGGCGGTCATGGCGGGCTCCCGGTCGTTGCGGTTCGTGAGTCGATGGCGCCATGATCGCGGCGCGGGCGGCGCGCGTCGATTACCTGCGACGTAAGCCAATCCTCACGGCGGCGCCCGTGTCGCCGCCAGCCGACGCCGTCAAGGCTGGCGGCAAGCCGGATCGGTGTCGCGCCGCTCGGCGGAAGCGCACCAGTCGTTCGGCCGCCAGGCTTCGAAGGCGACGGCCTTCGCCGCATTGGCGCGCGTGACACGCACCGGGTCGGCCTTCAGCGCATCGCCGTCGGCGTCCGCGTCGAATCGCCAGTTCCGGAACACTTC
Organism: Burkholderia seminalis; assembly: GCF_001718535.1. Taxonomy (NCBI): domain Bacteria; kingdom Pseudomonadati; phylum Pseudomonadota; class Betaproteobacteria; order Burkholderiales; family Burkholderiaceae; genus Burkholderia; species Burkholderia seminalis. The sequence continues at coordinate 393,446 of NZ_CP013400.1, forward strand.
GCGATGGAACACCCACGTGCGGTGCGCCGCGTCGTAGCGGAACGTCACGCGGTCGCGCCAGTGGCTATGGCCCGCGAATACGCCTTGTTCGACGGTGAACGTGCGCGGCTCGACCGTGAGCGCATGCTCGGCGACGCCGTCGAGATACGGGTCGCCCATGCCGCCTTCTTCGGCTTTCATGATCACGGTGTCGTTGCGCGCCGCGAGCCGGTATCGTCCGTCGTTGCCCTGCACGAAGATCAGCAGCGGGCGCGGCGACGGCGTATGCGTCGAATCGCCGGGCCGATGCGCGACGACGACGTAACCGCTGCGCGTGCCGTCGGTCAGGGGCCCCGAAGCGGCATCCAGCGCTTCGTAGCCGGCCGGCAGCTGCGCGACGATGTCGGCCGGCAGTGCCGACGTGTCCGGGCAACGGATCGACGCATGCGTGTCGTCGCACGTCGACGCGCAGGCACTGCCGATGCCGAAACTCAGCAGCGCGGCGACGAGCCATCCTCTGATACGGGGGAGCGTCATGCGGATAGGGTCATGAGGTTGCGCGGCGCACGGCGACGCGCTTGCGTCGACGCGTCTCGCCACGGTGCGGGTTGATCGAACGGGGAGGTGGAGTCGGTCATGCCCGCTTGCGCGTCGGCCGTACCACGGGTGCGGGCTCCAGCGGCTGGCTGGCCTGCTCGCAAAGCCGGTCGAGCATTCGTTGCGCGGCGCCCGCGCAATCCTCGCCTGCCGGCTTGTTCTCGATTTCGTCGATCAGCGCTTCCAGCTGCTGCCGGTTCTGCGCGAGCCGCTGTTCGAGCAGCGCGATGTCGTCGACCTTGTGCCGCAGCGCGACAAGGAGCTCGTCGCGCGGCCATGCGCCGAGATCGGGCGGCAGCACCGCGCGGATTTCGTCAAGCGCGAAGCCCGCGCGCTGCGCGCGGTCGATGATCGCGAGCCGCGTCAGCGCTTCCGCCCCGTATTCCCGATAGCCGTTCGCCTGGCGGCGGGCCGGTTCGAGCAGCCCGCTCGCCTCGTAGAAGCGGATGCGCGACGCCGCGAGGCCGCTCGCCTTCGCCAGTTCGCCGATTTTCATGGTGTGCTCCAAAAGGGCTTGACCTTAAAGTTGACTTTAAAGTTATCGTTGGGCATCGTCAATCGAGGATGTCCACCATGAATCTGTTTGCGCCGCTGACACTGCCCAACGGGGCGGTGATTCCGAACCGTCTGGCCAAGGCCGCGATGGAAGAGAACATGGCCGATGCGGACCACGCCCCGTCCGACGCGTTGCTGCGCCTGTACCAGGCGTGGGCCGACGGTCAGGCCGGCCTGATCCTGACCGGCAACGTGATGGTGGACGGCCGCGCGATGACGGGACCGAACGGCGTCGTGCTCGAAAGCGACGCGCATCTCGACCGCTTCCGCCGCTGGGCGCAGATCGCGCGCTCGGGCGGCGCGCACGTGTGGATGCAGATCAATCACCCGGGGCGCCAGATGCAGGCGGCGCTCGGCCAGACGACGCTCGCGCCGTCGGCCGTGCCGCTCGCGCTCGGCGCGCTGTCGAAGCAGTTCCCGGTGCCGAAGGCAATGACGGAAGCCGATATCCGCGACGTGCAGCAGCGCTTCGTGCGCGCCGCGCAGCTCGCGGAGCAAAGCGGCTTCACCGGCGTGCAGGTTCACGCGGCGCACGGTTATCTGCTCAGCCAGTTCCTGTCGCCGCTGACGAACCGCCGGCAGGACCAGTGGGGCGGCAGCATCGAGAATCGCGCGCGCCTGCTGCTCGATATCGTGAAGGCCGTGCGTGCGGCGGTGTCGCCCGCATTCGTCGTCGCGGTGAAGCTGAACTCGGCCGATTTCCAGCGTGGCGGTTTCAGCGCGGACGACGCGAAGCGCGTGGTCGAGCTGCTGAACCCGCTCGACGTCGATCTCGTCGAGTTGTCGGGCGGCAGCTATGAAGTGCCGGCGATGCAGGGCGAGGCACGCGACGGGCGCACGCTGGCGCGCGAAGCGTATTTCCTCGAATTCGCGCGCGACATCGCGGCCGTCGCGCGGATGCCGCTGATGGTCACGGGCGGCATCCGGCGTCGTGCGGTGGCCGAGCAGGTGGTGAACAGCGGCGTCGCGATGGTCGGCATCGCGACCGCGCTGTCGATCGACCCGAACCTGCCGCGCGACTGGCGCGCGGGCAAGGACAGCGCGCCGGCGCTGCAGCCGATCCGCTGGAAGAACAAGGCGCTGGGCGCGCTGGCCAACATGGCCGTCGTCAAGTTCCAGCTCGCGCGGCTCAGCGAAGGCCGCCGCACGCACCCGCAGGTGTCGCCGCTGCGCGCGCTGGTGCGGCAGCAACTGGCCGCGCAGTGCCAGACGCGACGGTACCGGAAGTGGATGGCCGGGCGTGCGGCAGGCACGCGGGCGTGATCGGCGCGCGGGTGCCCGCCGCGGCGCTGCCGGAGACCGACCGGCAGCGCCGTTGCGCATGCCCCGTCAGAACCGGTAGTTCGCCAGCACTTCGAACCGCCGGTCGTTGCCGAGCAGGACCTGCGTCTCGTTGTAGTACGCGGACTGCACGTAGCGCCGGTTGAACACGTTGTACGCGCGCGCGGTGATCGTCGTGTCCTTGCGCGGCTTCCACGCGAGGCCCAGGTCGACGGTCGTGTACGACGGCATCACGAGCTGGTTCGCGGTATCGGCGAAGCGCTTGCCGACGTACTTGACGCCCGCGATACCCGTCCAGTCCGGCGCGAAGCGCCAGCTGACCCACAGGTTCGCGAGCCGCTGCGGCACCGACACCGGCACGTTGCCCGCGCGTGACACCGTCGTGCCGCCGGACGACTGCTGGAAATCGTCGTACTTCGCGCGCAGGATCGACACGTTCGCGTCGACACGCCAGTCCTTCGCGATCTCCGCGCCGACCGTCGCCTCGAGCCCGCGCGACGACTGCTGGCCGACCTGGATCGACTGGTTCGGGTTCACCGGGTCGGCCGTCAGCAGGTTGCGCTTGACGATCCGGTAGGCGGCGAGCGTCCATTCCGCCTTGCCGTCGAGGAACGACTGCTTCACGCCGATCTCGATCTGCCTGCCGGTCGCGAGCGTGAAGCCCGCCTTCGACGCATTCAGCGACAGCAGCGAGCTGACCGGATCGGCCGCGACCGCGTACTGGCCGTACACGGCGAGACCGGGCCGCACGTCGTACACGGTGCCGATGCGCCAGCCGGTGTTCGCGAACACCTTCGTGAAGGCGCCACCGTTCACGAGATCGTCGCGGTTCACGCTCGCGTAGTCGTAGCGCAGCCCGCCGATCACCGACCAGCGCGGCGTGATCGCGAGCCGGTTCTCCGCGAACAGCGCGTACTGGTTCGACTGGCTGCGGTACTTCGGATAGGTGCCGGCCGTGTTGATGAAGCTGCCCGGGTCGAAGCCGAACGGATCGACCGTCGAGGTACCCGAATACGGCGAGTTGTTGTCGTGCTGGAACGTCGTGTGGTTGAACTCGACGCCCGCCGAAAACGTGTTGCGCATGCCGAGCAGCGCGCTGCTCACGGTGGCCGTCGTCACGTTGCCGTACTGCTCCTGGTCGTGGAAGATTTCCGTGTAGCTGCTGCGCCGCACCTGCGCGCTCGACGGCAGGTACGTGTAGTACTCGGCGTCCTTCCAGTGACGGTTGCTCTTCATCCGGTACAGCGTGGTCGTCACGTTCAGGCTGTCGCTCGGCTGCCAGTTCGCCGAGACGGTGGCCCAGCTGTCGCGGAATGCGATGTCGCTGTCGCCGACGTTGTAGTTCTTCCTGTCGAGTGCGCGATCGCGCGCGCCGTTCACGAGCGGCGCGCCGAAGTACTGCATCGGATGCAGGAAGCCCTGCGCATACGACGCCGTCACGTACAGGTCGGGCGTCACGTCGTAGCGCAGCGCGCCGGAGACCGACAGATTGCGCGAATCGCCGCGGTCGACCCAGTTCGACGAGCGGTTGCCGCTGACGTCGAAGCGGTACGACAGCTTGTCGTTGATCGCGCCGCCGCTGCCGAACGCGGTCCGCGCGGTGCCCTCGGTGCCGCCGCCGACCTGCAGTTCGTTGCGGATCGGCGTGCGCGTCGGCTTCTTCGGCACGATGTTGACCACGCCGCCGATCGCGCCTTCGCCGTAGATTACCGAAGCGGGGCCGCGCAGCACGTCGATGTGGTCGACCGACCATGTGTCGAACGGGAACGTGACGCCGATCGCGCCGTACGGGCGCACGCCGTCGTAGAGTTGCGTGACCGACGACGCGCCGACGAAGCCGCGCGCGGCGAGCTCCGAGTTGCCGTTGCCGGGGTGCGGCGACGCGCTGATGCCGGCGGCGCGGCTCACCGCATCGATGATCGAACGGTCGCCGCGCGTGTCGAGCGCCGCGCGGTTGATCTGCTCGACGCTCGCGGGTGTTTCGAGCGACGACAGCCCGAGATGGCTGCCGGTGTCGAGCGGCTGCGCGAGCGCGGGGGCTTTCCGCGCATCGACGCGGATCGGGGCGAGCGTGGCGCCGGTGCGGTCGACGCCGCTTTCCTGTGCCTGCCCGGCGGGAGAGAAGGCCGCGAGAACGGCGGCGGGCAGCATCAATCTGAACTTCATTGTTTCGGTTTCCTTCGAATGGGTGGCCGCGCTTGCGTCGATCACGCCGCGGCGCGCGTCGCGCGGCCGAACAGCAGCCGGTCGACCAGCCAGACGGCGACGATCGTGATGCCCATCAGCGGGAAGACGATGCCGAGCAGCACGAGCCCGGCGATCCAGCCGCGCATCGGCGGCGTGCCGCGTTCGCGCGACGGTGCGCCCAGCTTGCCGGCCGGGCGGCGCTTCCACCACATCACCGTGCCCGTGACGGCCAGCGCGGCCAGCCCGAGCGACAACACCGCGCAAACGATCTGGTTCGCGAGCCCGAAGTAGCGGCCCATGTGCAGCGACGTGCCGTACGACACGGCCTGCGAGACCGCGCCGTAGTCGTCGTAGCGGATGTCCTTCAGCACCGCGCCGCTGTACTGGTCGAGATGGATCGTGCGTTCGGCCTTCGGGTCGGCCGGGAAGTACGACGCGGTGAACACGCCGTCCGTGCCGGACGGCAGCGCGAGCGTGTAGCCGCTCGTCACGCCGAGGCCGGCGACGATCGCGATCGCGCGCGTCAGCGGCAGCGGCGCGGGTGTCGGCGCCGACGGCGAATGCGGAACGGGCACGTTGCCGACCGCCCACGGCGTTTGCGGCAACGGCAGGTCGTCCATCACCATTCCCGGCATCGCGTCGCCGGCATCGTGGTGATGCGTCGATGGTGCGGCAGCCTGCGCGTGCGCAGGCTCGGGCGTCGTGGCAGTGCCCGGTCGCGTCGAGCGTACCGATGCGCCGCCCCATGCGCCTTCCGGCGCGCCGAGGTTCACGCTCGTCGCGAGTGCCTTGAAGTTCTTGCCCCATGAGCCGGACCACGGCAGCCCGGTCAGGATGAACGCGACCGTGCCGGCGGCGAGCCAGATGCCGGCCGTCGCGTGGAGGCTTTTCCACAGCGGCCGGCCGCGCAGCGACAGGTCGGGCCGCAGCGCACGCCCGACGCGCGCGGCGCCACGCGGCCACCACAGCGCGATGCCGGTGCCGATCATCACGAAGGTCCAGCACGCGGCGAGCTCCATCAGCAGCTCGCCCGTCTTGCCGAGCAGCAGCTTGCGATGCAGCATCCGGTCGACCTGCATGAAGCGGTTCTCGACGCTCAGCGTGCCGAGCACGCTGCCGTCGTACGGGTTCACGTACACGCTCTCGCGGCTGCCGTCGTGCAGCCGGAACACGTATTCGGCGCTGCGGTCGCGCGCGGTGGAGACCTGCACGGAGACCGGCGTTGCGCCGGCCGGCATCGCGGTGCGGGCGCGTGCGAGCAGCGTATCGGCGTCGAGCCGCGGCGTGGCGCGCGGCTCGACGACCAGCCGGTGCGGATACAGCAGCGGCTCGATTTGCGGCTGGAAACAGTAGAGCGTGCCGGTGATCGCGAGGATCACGAGGAACGGCATCACGAACAGGCCGGCATAGAAGTGCCAGCGCCAGAGCGTCCGGTAACCGGCGCCGGTGGAACGGGTGGGCGAGATGGCCCGATCGACGGTGGTCGACATGGTGTCAGCTCCTCGTGTTCGTCGAGCGGCAAGGCCGGCAACGGCCGGCCGCCGTCAACGCGCGTCGCGTCCGCGTGCGCGCATCGACGCGGCGGGCGGCGCCGCGTGATGCGCAAACGATGCGCAACGCGGCATCGCCCGCGCGACGCGGGCATGCGGATGAACGCTTGAATCAGGTCGGGTGAAACGAACGGCATGAACGCGCATGCACGTCGACGTGCATGCGCCGCAGGGCGGAACGTTCAGCAGAACAGAGGCGGGGCGCGAGAGGGCGGGCGATCGTCGAGGATCGATCGCACGAAGGGAAGACTGTCGACGTGGACGCGGAACCGTCGTGGCGCCGCGGCCGGAAACAGCAGCACCAGCAGCACGAACGACGCGAGCGCGGTGAACAGTGCCGCGCCGAATGCGCACAGGCCGTCGCCGTTGCCGGCGGACGCCGTCTTGTCGGCATGCGCGTCGTGTTTGAGCGCATCGGCGAGTGCCCGCGCATCGTTGGCCGGCGTGATCGGCGCGCTCGCATCGAAGCGGGCGGCCAGCGCGGCGCCGGTGACGATCAGCGGGCCGCGGCCCGAGCACAGCACCACCGAGCCCGCATCCGGACCGTCCGGATCGAGCATCACGGCGCCCGACATCAGCGCGCGGGACAGCAGCGTCACGAGGAGGAATCCCCACAGCAGCTGTCGCGCGACGCCGGGCCGAAGCAGGAAGCGGCGAAGTGCGTTCATGGCGCGCGATTGTACATCCGTTTGCGCGGCCGGGCCGGCGCGCGGCTTGCATCAGCGGGATCGGCTGGTGTGCGTCCGGAAGCGGAACGCGGGGGCTATTCCGGAGCGGCTGATCGTGGGTCCGGCGCGACGTTCGCGGGGCCGTACGACCAGGTGCCGTCGGCCAGCGCGGTCAGCACGTTGCCCGTGCGCGCGTCGTACAGATGCCACTGCTCGTCGGTCGGATCGTCGCCGTACGGCCAGGTCGTCAGCTTGCCGCCGAGGTCGAAGTCGAATACCCACGCACCCGGTTCGGCGCGCGGCGCGACCGATCTCAGGAACTGTCCGTCGAGCTGCCGCGCGGCGGCCGCGATGTCGCCGGCGCGGGATTCGCTATGCGCGAGTTCACGGCCGTCGAGCGCGATCGACCAGTGGCAGTAGCAGATCCACAGCTGTCCGTCGCCCGCGACGGTCACGCGCCGCGACGCCTGCCTGTCGCGTGCCGGGGCGGCCTGGCCGGAGGCGCCGCCGCGCGGCTCCCGCACATGCAGCGCGGGCTGGCCGAACTCGAACGTGAGGAAGCTGCCCTGGCCTTTCGTCACGGACCAGGCCGGCGTGTCGCAGATGGCCGGCCAGATCCGGTCGAAGTCGGCCGTGTTCACGAGGAGCATGTCGGTGATCGGAGCCCGGCGGCCGTGCCCGTCGCGATGGCCGTCCGCGGCAGCCGGTGCGGTGGGCCGGTTCAAGCCGGATAGGAGTCGTCCACCTTCAGGTTCGCGAGCCGGAACAGCGTGCGCAGCGTCTGCGGATGAATGTCGCGGTGCGACGCAAGCGACGTCAGCATGAAGTCGAGCACTTTCGCGTAGCGCAGCAGCACGAGGCAGCGTGCGAGATCGGGCGTACGACCGCGCATGTCTTCGGCAAGGGTGACCATTTGCGTTGACAGCGTGCGCGCCATCTCGAGTTCCATCTGCTGTTTTTCGGTCCAGTCGGGCAGGGGCTGTTCGAGCACTTTCGCGAGAAAGAGCTGGAACGACGTATCGGACGAGTTGGGCAGCGCATCCATGAAGAGCCTCGTGCGTATGTGGATCGTTCGGGCGCATCCGTGGACGCGCCCGTGGGTGGAGGTGTGTCCGCGTCTTGATCGGCGCGGTGTTCACCCGAACGGAACGCAGGTTCCGTACCAGCGTCGCGAGACGAATGTTGAGTATTGTTGTGGCGTGTTAACGCGACGTCGGCGAGTCCCGCCGGTGCTGGGTCGCGGCGGCGGTCGAGGAAGGCATCCATACGCGCGGCGCGATGTATGCCGCGCACGCAAAACGGCTCGACACGTCGAAATGCTTCAGGGATGTAACGTAACGCCCGCATAAAACCCGTCGCGCGATTCCGTCGACGAACGGCTGGAACGAGGCGTTTCGCGCGTCCCGGCCACGTCCGACGTGCGTTCGCCGGTGCGGCATGCCGGAACGCGGCGCCCGGCGCCGAGCGGCGCAAGCGGGCCGCGCATGCGCCGGGTGTTTCAAAACCGAGACGCTTGCGCGAGCGGCGATCGCTGGCGCGGCCGCCGAACCGGCCCGGCGAATTGGCCCGGCGAACCGGGGAATTGGCCCAGCGAAACGGCGACCAACTGTCCATGGGCAGACGGCGCGCGTTTGCCAACAATCTCCAGATCATCCCTGCGAGGTTCGACATGAGCGTCCACGCCTTCTTCTCGGCCAACCTGCTGCTCGCCTATACGGCTTACTTCATCGGCACGGCCAGCCCGGGGCCGAGCAACCTGGCGATCATGTCGGTGGCCGCGAACCAGGGCCGCAAGGCGGCGCTGGTGTTCGCACTCGGCGTCATGTCAGGGTCGATGTGCTGGGCGACGGTGGCGGCGCTCGGCGTGTCGGCCGCGCTGCTCGCGTGGTCGAAGCTGCTGGTCGCGATCAAGATTTTCGGCGGGCTGTACCTGCTGTGGCTCGCGTTCAAGTCGGGGCGCGCGGCGCTGTCGGGGCCGGCGGCGGCAACGGTGAACGCGGCGCGCGAGCAGCGGCTGTCGCGCTTCTACGTGCGGGGCGCGATGCTTCACCTGACCAATCCGAAGGCGATTCTCGTGTGGGTATCGATCGTCGCGCTGTCGTCGAACGGCGCGGGGGCGTCGCACGGCGCCGTCGTGCCGGGCTGCCTCGTGATCGGCTGCCTGGTGTTCGGCGGTTATGCGCTCGTGTTCTCGATGGACGGCGCGCGCCGGCTGTACGTGCGCGGCCGGCGCGCGATGGACGCGTGTCTGGCCGTCGTGTTCGGCGTGGCGGGGGTTCGGCTGCTGGCGTCGAACGTCTAGCCGCGCGGCAGGGACTGTCATCCTCCGCCGCGCGGGCGCGCGACGGAGGCTCCGACGTCGATCAACCCGGCTTCAGAAAATGAAGCCCGTGTTGATGAACTTCGAGTGGTGATCCGACACGATCGAATCGAGCAGCTGCTTGCTGCTGTCGGTCTGCTTCGCGGCGACCATCGAGCGGATCGAGAACGCGCGCAGCGCGTCGCTCACCGACAGCGTGCCTTCGGCCGAATCCTTGCGGCCGGCGAACGGGAACACGTCGGGCCCGCGCTGGCACTGGCAGTTGATGTTCACGCGGCATACCTGGTTCACGAGCGGATCGACGAGCGCGCCGATCTGCGCCGGATCGGAGCCGAAGATGCTGACCTGCTGGCCGTGATCCGACGTCGTCACGTAGTCGAGCGCGGTGTCGACGTCGTCGAACGGCGCGACCGGAATGATCGGCCCGAACTGCTCCTCGCGGTACAGCTTCATCCCTTCCGACACCGGATACACGACGGCCGGATAGAACAGCGTCTTGCTGAACTCGCCGCCCGAATGGTTGACGACCTGCGCGCCCTTCGCCTTCGCATCGTCGATCGCGTCCGTCATGTAGGCCGTGCGATGCATGCCCGGCAGCGGCGTGATGCTGACGCCTTTCTCCCACGGCATGCCGATCTTCAGTTGTTCGAGCGCCGCGGTGAAGCGCTTCAGGAATTCGTCGACGATCGAGCGATGCACGAGCAGCATCTTCAGCGCGGTGCAGCGCTGGCCGTTGAACGACAGCGCACCGAGCAGGCACTCCTTCACGGTCAGGTCGAGATCGGCGTCGGGCAGCACGATCGCGGCGTTCTTCGCGTCGAGGCCGAGGATCGCGCGCAGCCGGTGCGACTTCGGGTGCTGCTTCTTCAGGTGATCGGCGACCTTGCTCGACCCGATCAGCGCAAGCACGTTGATCTTGCCCGACGCGAGCATGTGCGGCACGACCACCGCGCCCGGCGCGTAGATCGTGTTGATCACGCCCTTCGGGAACGCGTCGCGGAACGCCTCGAGCAGCGGTTCGAACAGCAGCGTGCCGTACTGGGGCGGCTTGAACACCACGGTGTTGCCCATCAGCAGCGCGGGGATCAGCGTCGCGAACGTTTCGTTCAGCGGATAGTTGTACGGGCCCATGCACAGCACGACGCCGAGCGGCGTGCGGCGGATCTGGCCGATCGTGCCTTCCGCGATCACGAAGCGCGAGTTCGCGTTGTCGAGTTCCTTCAGCGCATCGATCGTCTGCGTCATGTACGTGACGGTACGGTCGAACTCCTTCTGCGAATCGGCGAGGCTCTTGCCGATCTCCCACATGATCAGGTTCACGACCAGTTCACGCTGCGCGACCATCCGCTTGATGAAGTCCTGCATGCACGCGATGCGCTGCTCGACCTTCATCGTCGGCCACTCGCCGCGGCCGGCATCGTACGCGCGCACCGCGGCGTCGAGCGCCGCGTCGCTTTCCGTTTCGCCCATCACCGGGTAGCTGCCGATTTCGACCTGCTCGACGCTGCCGTCCGCCTGCCGCACGCATACGGGCGACAGCACGGTCTTGGTCGCACCGTCCCACGGTCGCAGTGCGCCGTCGACGAGCGACACGCGCTGGTGGATCGGGGCGGAGAGCCGGAACTCGGCGGGGATGTCCTGATAGGCGGGAAACAGCTGCTGCAGGGAGGCGGAATCGGGCATGACGGTCTCGTTTGACGGGGTGTCCGGGAAGGACGGGTGATGCGAATCCTGAGCTGAATGATCCTCGATCCTGAATCGGCATGATGACGCGCACGCGACGGCGCGTCACGCGGAAACCTGGCCGAATCAATGAATGGAACCAGTTCCATTAAAAAGGAACGCCGTCGCGAATGCAAGAATCGCCGAATGGCATGACGGAGGCTGTAAGTATTTGGAAAGACTGTTGCCGAATGGCCGGTATAACGTGCAGGGTGCATTCGCAAACGTTTCACTTCGACCGAATTGAGCGGATAATGGCGCGGCGCGGCGAAGAAAATAATGAAGTGAGCCTGAGAGCAGACGGAGTGAAGAACGGAAGTAGGTCCGCCGCGTTGCCGATGCGAGGTCGGCTGCCCGGAGCGCCGGGTCGGGGTTGCCCGGTCCGGCGCGCACCGGACTTTTGCATGCGTGCTGCCTGCGTGGCCAGATCCTTCGGAATCCTCCCCAGTCTCTCCGCCGTCGCTTCCCGAATCCCGCCTTCCCCCTGATCGTTTCCGCCTGGCGCGGCCAATCCTGGTCTTTCGTTTTTATTACGAAAAGGCCGGTCAAATCTACAAAAATGAAAGGCATTTGTCGGGAATGCAGAGCGTTAAGCAGGCGCACGTTGTGGGCAGGCGACACGTCGAAAATTAATTAAAAACACGAATCATTCTCGTTTAATATTTCGCTCCGTTACGAGCCATGACATCGCGTCACGGCTCTTTCGCGCCGGTCGTGCCGGCCGGCATCCACCCGCGCCGGCCATTCGCGGCCGGCATGCGCGACGGGGCGATCCTCCGCGCGCCGCAGCCTTCTTCACGGAAAAGGGTGTCGTCGGCCGATTCGCCGCGTGACGCGCGCGTTGACCGGACACGTTTCCGTTCGCCGTTTTTCTTCACCACCCCTACGTTCACGATGAAACTCAACAAGAGCGCCTGCCATGCGCTTCTGATCGCCGCGTCGCTGGCCGGCGCCCGCACCGCGTTCGCCCAGGCGAGCGATGCCGCGGCCACCTTGCCCGCGATTTCCGTCAACGCGGCCGCCGAGCATGCGTCGTACGATGGCGGCCACTCGCGCGCGGCGACCAAGACCGACATGTCGCTGATGGACGTGCCGCAGACGGTGAACGTCGTCCCGCACGCGGTGATCGAGGACCAGAACGCGACGTCGCTGCAGGACGCGCTGCGCAACGTGCCGGGCGTCGGCTTCTCGGTCGGCGACGGCCAGCGCGACCAGATCACGATCCGCGGCTTCAACAGCATCACGGACCAGTACGTCGACGGCATTCGCGACGACGCGCTGTACTACCGCGACCTGTCGAACGTCGATCGCGTCGAGGTGCTGAAGGGGCCGGCGGCCGTGCTGTACGGGCGCGGCTCGGCGGGCGGCATCGTGAACCGCGTGCTGAAGCGGCCGCTGGCGAACCCGGTGAACGACGTGGGCGTGACGCTCGGCACGCGCGGCGAGCGGCGCGGCGAATTCGACCTCGGCTGGAACGCGAACGACGCGGCGCGCTTTCGCATCACCGGCGCGGCCGAGAACTCGAACAGCTTTCGCGACCAGTTTCAGCTGAACCGGCAGGCGATCGCGCCGTCCGCGCAATTCAAGCTCGACAGCGACACCATGCTGAACGTCGAATTCGACTATCTGCACGACCGCCGCACGTCCGACCAGGGCCTGCCCGCGTATCGCGGCCGGCCGGTGGACGTGCCGATCAACACGTACTACGGTTCGGCCGACGCGGCGAACAGCTCGTACAACGACGTCTCCGCGAAGAGCGCGACGGTGTCGCTCGATCACCGTTTCAACGATTCGCTGTCGTTCCATGGCGCGATCCGCGCGTACGACTTCTCGCTCGAGCGCAAGAACTACGTGACGTACGAGCCGATCAAGACGGCCGCGCACCCGGTCGTCACGCTCGACCAGTCGACGCGCCAGCGTACCGATCACGGCATCGACGGCCTGTTCGAACTCACGCAGAAGACGTCGCTGTTCGGCATGCGCCACGAGCTGCTGTACGGGCTCGAACTGTCGCAGCAGCAGAAGTTCGACACGATCTACGGCGTGACGAAGGTCGCGACCTCCGATCTCTTCGATCCGCAACAGGTGGTCCTGCCCGGCGTGCCGACCGGCGCGCGGGCGAAGACGAACGCGTCGACCGTCGTCGGGCTCGCGGGCGTCTACGCGCAGGACCTGATCTCGCTGACCGAGCACTGGAAGGTGCTCGCCGGGTTGCGCTTCGACTACCTGAACCAGATCCGCCACGACTATACGTCGTCGAACGTCAATCTCGACCGCACCGATCACGCGTGGAGCCCGCGTGTCGGGCTGATCTACGAGCCGCTCGACTGGCTGACATTGTACGGATCGTTCAGCCAGTCGTTCTCGCCGCTCGCCGATACGCTGATCAGCTCCGGCGCGTTCGCGAACGGCGCCGCGCTCGCGCCGCAGAAGACCACCGCGTATGAAGTCGGCTCGCGCGTCGATCTCGGCGGCAAGGCGACGGCCAGCGTTGCGCTGTTCGACATGCGCCAGACCAACCAGCAGATCGGCGATCCGGCGAACCCCGGGTATGCGCTGCCGATCGGCACGCAGCACGTGCGCGGGATGGAGCTTGGCCTGACCGGCGAGATCGCGCCGAAGTGGTCGGTGTATGCGGGTTACGCGTACCTGAACGGCACGGTCGACGGTTCCCCGCAATCGACGGCGGCCGGCCTCGCGTTGTCGAGCAACACGCCGGGGCTGATGCCGCGCCACAGCGCGAGCCTGTGGCTGAAGCGCGAGCTGCCGTACGGCTTCTACGCGGCGGCCGGCATGCAGTTCCAGTCGGCACGTTATGCGTCGGCGAGCGATCTCGTCACGCTGCCGTCGTTCACGGTGTTCAATCTGGGCGCCGGGTACCGCAGCAAGAAGGTCGACGTGACGCTCACGCTCGACAACCTGTTCAATCGCCGTTACTTCATCGCCGCGCACGGCAATGCGGACCTGTACAACATGCCCGGCGATCCGCGCACGCTGACCGCCACGGTGAAATGGCACATGTAACGCGCTTGCGGTGAGCGATGCAGGCCTTCGTCAGGACGGCCTGCATCTCGTTGCCGACGCTCGCGGCGCCGGTTGGCAGGTTGCCGGCGGCGCCGTCATTCGACGTCCTCGTCGTCCTCGTCGTCCTCCGTATCGTCCATCTCCTCCGCGCGCGCCGGCGCCGCATACGCGCTCGCCTGTTCGAGCAGCCAGCCGCGGAACAGCTCCAGCGGCTTGCTGTGGCTGAATTCCGTCGGATACACGAGGTAGTACGCCGAATCGCCGACCGTCGCGGCGTCGCACGGCACGACCAGGCCGAGCTGCTGAAGCTGTTCCTCGACGAAGAACTTCGGCACGAGCGCGATGCCGAGCCCGGCCGCGGCCGCGCTGATCAGCATCGTATGCAGTTCGTAACGCACGCCCTGCATCGTGCGGATGTCCTCGACGCCATGGGTTTCGAACCACTGCGCCCACGCGCCGGGACGCGTGGTCGAGTGCAGCAGCGGATACGCGAGCAGATCCTCGACACGCTCGACCGGCCCGTCGAGCAGCGCGGGCGAACAGATCGGCACGACCTCCTCGCCGAACAGGTAGTCGGACGAGGTGCCGGGCCAGGTCGGCTTGCCGTAGTGGATCGCGGCCTCGAAGTGCGTGTCCTCGAACGAGAACAGGTCGGTGCGGCTGCCCATGTTCACGCGCACGTCGGGCGTGCGGTCGTAGAAGCTCTTGATGCGCGGGATCAGCCAGTGCGATGCGAAGGTCGGCAGCACCGCGAGCTCCAGGTAGCCGCCGCCGCTGCCGTGCGCGATGATCGACAGCGTGTCGCGGTCGAGCGTTTCCAGCGCGCGCCGCACCTGCGTGCCGTAGAGCTTGCCGGCGCGCGTCAGCACGACGCGCTGCTTCACCCGGGCGAACAGCCGCACGCCGAGGCTGGCCTCGAGCGTCGCGATCTGGCGCGACACCGCGCTTTCGGTCAGGAACAGCTCCTTGGCCGCGTGCGTGAAGCTCTCGTGGCGCGCGGCGGCTTCGAAAGCCACGAGCGCGCCCATGTTGGGAATCTTGAATTTACGCATGATGCTCGTTTCGTCTGACGAACGGGGCCGCGCCGCGCGAGGGCGGAAGGCGGGCGGGGGACAGGTAATAATTCCAAAAACTCATCACGTGTCAATTTAATCTCGCTTTACGCCCGGCGGCAACCCTTTGAATAATGCTCCCCACGCAAGGTCAGGCGCCCGCGGGCGGCCGGCCGACGAGTTGCCGGCACGTTTGCCGGCGGTCCCCCGAGACGAGAATCCTGATGCGCAATCCGAATATCGAGAGCTTGCTGACGAAGCTGCTGGGACAGGCGAAGACCGACGCCCTGTTCTCGACCCTGAACATGCCGGCCATCCTCGAAGAATGGGAGGACGGCGTCGTGACGCGCGCGGAAATCGCGCAGGCGATGAACATGGCGCTGTTCGAAGGGCTGCTCGAACGTTCGGCGAACGGCCGCGCCTACACGGCCGAAGCGATCGAAAGCGGCGGCTCGGTCTATTTCGATCACGGCGCGCTGCGCACGGTGCGCTGGCCGCACACGGGCGCGCTGCCGCCGGGCGAAGCCGCGTTCACGCGCATCCTGCGTCCGCTCGGGTTCCGCCTGAACGGCCGCTACCCGCTCGACAAGCTCGGCATGACGGGCCGCGCGTACGCGCACGAAGACGCGCCGGACGAAATCGCGCAGTTCTTCGTCAGCGAACTGCATCCGGAACGTTTCTCGAAGGAGTTCCAGCAGGCCGTGACGAACGTCGTCAGCTCGTCGCGCGATCCGCTGTCGCCGGCGGCCGTCGCGCTGCTGTGGGAGGTCGAGCGCGAAGGCTGGCTGCCGCTGGACGCCGCGCAGGCGCTGCTGCCGGAAATCGTCGGCGCGTTCGCGCGCCAGCACGACGTGCCGAACGAACTCGACTATGAAACGCTGCTGATGGAATCGGCGGAAATGGCGTGGATCGCGACCGAAGGCAACGCGTTCAACCACGCGACCGACCGTGTCGCCGACGTGTTCAAGCTGTCCGACGACGAGAAGGCGAAGGGTCGCCCGATGAAGCCGGAAGTCGAGCGTTCGCGCTCGGGCCGCGTGTTCCAGACCGCGTATCGCGCCGACACCGTCGAGCGCGAGTTCCGCACCCGCGACGGCGGCACGGTGAAGCGCAACGTGCCGGGCTCGTTCTACGAGTTCATCACGCGCAAGCGCACGTTCGACCAGGGCGCGCGCCGCTGGGTGACCGACCTGCGTTTCGATGCGGGCAACGCGCAAGGCATCTTCAAGATGACGGCGAACGCGGCGAAGTAACGCGGCACGGCGGCGGAAGCGACGAACCGGTCGGGCAGGACGTGCATGCGTCCTGCCCGATCTGCGTTGGGGGGCTCGCGATGCAGCGTCGGCGCGCGTCGACGGTCGTGCGGCGAAGCCGTCCGTGGCCGTCGGTCGTGTCGTCGAAGGGGAGGTGTGTGCCGCGAAGGCGGCGGGCGCGTGCCGGGCGCCGCGCCGTCAGAAGACGTGCGTGATCAGATAGAACAGCACCAGCAGCCCGAACGGTACGCCGAGCAGCCAGGCGATCAGGTATTTACCCATATCGTTGTCCTGAATGGCCGCGACGCCATCGGCGCCGCGGCGGGTGAAATTGCCGGATGCGTTACAGCTCGCGATCGAAATCCTTCAACTGCTTTTCGGCTTCATCGCGGGCGATCCCGTAACGTTCCTGGAGCTTGCCGGCCAGGTAGTCGCGATTGCCTTCGGCGACCGCGAGATCGTCGTCGGTCAGCTTGCCCCACTTGGCCTTCAGCTTGCCGGTCAACTGCTTCCACTGGCCCTTGATCTTGTCCTCGTTCATCGTGTGCTCCTTGGTCGTGATGGGAAAACTGCGGGGGAAGCGCGGCAGCCGCCGCGCGGGAGGTCAGGCCTTCGCCTTCAGGCCGGATGCGTCGACGTGCTTCACGCCCTTGATCGCGCGCGTCACGGCGACGGCCTTCTTCACGGCCGTCTTGGTCGGCAGCACGCCCGTGAGCGTGACGACGCCGTCGACCGTCTTCACGCTGATGTCGGTGCTCTTCACGCCGTCGGTGGTCGCGAGTTCACCCTTCACCTTGGTCGTGATCCACGTGTCGGTGACGGGCTGGTTCGATTCGGTCGCCATGCCGCTGTCGGCCGACGAGGCCTGGGCGTGCGCGTTAGTGAGCGGCGCGGCGGACAGCAGGAAGGCCGCGCTGACGGCGAGCAGCGTCGAAAGGTGCGAGGTCTTGTTCATGGATGTTCTCCTTCGATGGGCGTGTTGAATGAATGGATCGACGAGCACGGAGCGTGCCGCGGGTTACCGGGCGATCGGCGTGTCGTAGCCGGGCTCGCGCGGCGGCATGTCCGGGCGCGGCAGGTCCGGCGGCAGCGGCACCGGCGGATCGGTGCCGGGCGGCGGTTCGGGCGGAGCGTCCGGGGCCGGCTCGGGCCGCGTCGGATCGGGTGTCTGATGCAGCTTCATCCGGTTGTCCTCCTCTGCGGTGTGAAAGGGCAGCGCATGAGCGCCGATGCAGTACCAGCGTACCGACGCGAACGCGAGCGGACATCGCGCAAATTCACCGGATCGGCTAGTGCGTTTGCACCGGGAATGGCACGGGCGGGCAGGAACGGGGAACGCATCACGACCCGGGCAACGCGCGGGCACCGGCGCGAGGGCCTTGCCGTGCCGTTGGGCCGGACACCGCACGGTGCCGATGCGGCATGCGAATGTACTATTGGAGGTAGTGCATTCGCGCCTGTCGCGTCCTCGCGCGGTACGCGATCATCACCGCACGCGCCGGCCGGGGCGTGCGGCGTAACGGGGCAATTGGCGGGCGGTCATGTTGACGACAGGGACAACGACTCGATGAACGAACAAGTAGACGAACAGGCGCTCAAGTCGCACACCGACCGGCGCCAGCTGCACCAGATCATCGCGGGGCTCACCGAAGGCGTGATCCTGATCGAGCCCGACCAGCGGATCGTCTGGGCGAACGAGGCCGCGCTCGCGATGCATGGCGTGACCGAACTGGCCGCGCTCGGCGCGGACGTCACCGAATACCGCGAGCGCTTCCGGCTGCGCTACCGGAACAACCATCCGGTGCGCGACGGTCACTATCCGATGGATCGCGTGATCGCCGGCGAGGAGTTCAGCGACGTGACGGTCGAAGTCGAATCGGCCGCCGACGAAACCGTGAGCTGGGTGCACCGCATTCGCAGCCTCGTGCTGACGAACGCGGCCGGCGAACCCGACTGCCTCGCGCTCGTGCTGCACGATGCGACCGAATGGGCGAGCGCCGAGGAGCGCTTCGAGCGCACCTTCAACGCCAACCCGGCGCCGGCCGTGATCTGCCGGCTCGACGACTTGCGCTACGTGAAGGTCAACCAGGGCTTCCTCGACATGACGGGCCACGCGCGCGACGACGTGCTCGGCCGCTCCGTGTACGAGGTCGACGTGCTCGAACAGGCCGAGCGGCGCGAGCTGGCGATCGAACGGCTCGGCGAAGGCGCGACGATCCCGCAGATGGAAGCCGTTCTGAAACTCGCGGACGGCAGCACGAAGGCGGTGGTCGTCGCCGGGCAGCCGATCGACATGAACGGCGAGGCGTGCATGCTGTTCACGTTCATGGATCTCGAGCCGCGCAAGCAGGCCGAGCGCGCGCTGAAGCAGAGCGAGGAGCGTTTCGCGACGGCATTCCGGATGGCGCCGGTCGCGAC
Organism: Burkholderia seminalis; assembly: GCF_001718535.1. NCBI lineage: Bacteria > Pseudomonadati > Pseudomonadota > Betaproteobacteria > Burkholderiales > Burkholderiaceae > Burkholderia > Burkholderia seminalis. Next base: position 412,052 of record NZ_CP013400.1, read on the forward strand.
CGCGATCGTCACGGCCGACCGCTTCGAACTGCTCGACGTGAACGATGCGTTCGCCGCGATGACGGGCCATGCGCAGGACGCGCTGCTCGGCAAATCCGCGGACGAGATCGGGCTGTGGGCCGAGCGCGGCGCATGGCAGCGCATTGAAGGCCGGCTCGCGCGCGACGGCAACGTCCGCAACGCCGACGTGCAGATCCGCACGCGCGACGGCGATGTGCGCGATTGCGTCGTGTCGGCCGATCCGGTCGCGATCCACGGCCGCGACTGCCTGCTCGTCGCGCTGCTCGACATCAGCGATCGCAAGCGTACCGAGATGGAGCTCGTCTATGCGATCGAGACCGCGATGCAGGATGCGTCGTGGTTCAGCCGCACGCTGATCGAGAAGCTCGCGAACGTGCGGCGCGCGAATGCGCCGGACGCGGGCGCGCAGTTGTCGGACCTGACCGCGCGCGAGCGCGACGTATTCGACCTGCTGTGCCACGGCCTTGCCGACAAGGAGATCGCGGGCCGCCTCGGGCTCGCGCCGAACACCGTGCGCAATCACGTCGCGACGATCTACGCGAAGCTCGACGTGCACAGCCGCGGCGAGGCGATCGTGTGGGCGCGCGAGCGCGGGATCGTCGGCGCGGCCGAGGCGAACGGTGCACGCGGCGAGAAGGGCGGCACGAAGGGCAAGGACTGACGCCGACGGTACGAATGCACCACGCACACTGGTGCATCCGCATCTGCCGCCCGCCGCGTTCGCTTGCGATCCTGTCCACTCGGCGGGGCGGCGCGGGCCGCCGCATCGCCGGTTCTCCCTCACCATCGCAGGAGACGACCATGGACAGGAATCGCATCGAAGGCAAGCTCAAACAGGTCAAGGGTTCGGTCAAGGAAGCGCTCGGCAAGGTAACGGGCGACCGCAAGGCGGAAGCCGAAGGGGTGGCCGAACAGCAGGCCGGCAAGATCCAGGAGAAGGCCGGCGAGGCGGCCGACGCGGTGCGCAAGCCGGTGCGTACCGATCGGCGCTGACCGATGACGCGACGCCCGCCGCGGGCGTCGCAAAGGCCGGCCGGGCCGTCGTCGCGACGATGATGCGCGATCGGCATGACCACGGCCGGCCTTTGCCCGAGGGTGCCGCCGCCGCTCCCTCTTGCAGCCTTCCACGCTCGACCCCCCGCCGTACTGGCCGCGGGGTCGCCCGCGAACGCGGAACTTGATGAAAAATCCTCACAACATAGTTCCGATATTTCGTTTGCTGCGCGGGTATTGGCTACCCACAATCCCTTCACCTCTTTCGCGATGAAAGGTTCTTCGGAGACGGAATCGCGGTGATCGGCCGGCCGGTTGGCGCATCGAATGACGCCCCGGCAGCGCATGCCATCACCGACGCGCGAGAGGTCGCCGACGCGCGGCCGCCGCGCGTTGCATCCCGACCCACAGAAGAAGGATTGCCATGACGTTCCGCATTCGTTCGCTTTCCGGCGTTGCATTGACCGCTGCGCTCCTCGCGTTCCAGACAGGCGCGGCCCATGCGCAGGAAACCGTCGTGAAGGTCGGCGTGGCCGGCCCGCTGACGGGCGGCGGCGCCGCATACGGCAAGGACATCGAGAACGGCGTGCGCATGGCGGTCGACGAAGCGAATGCCGCGCACACGACGGTCGGCGGCAAGCCGGTGAAGTTCGTGATCGCATCGCAGGACGACCAGAGCGATCCGCGTACCGGCGTACAGGCGGCGCAGCAGCTCGCCGACGCGCAGGTGGCCGTCGTGATCGGCCACTTCAATTCGGGCACGACGCTGCCCGCGTCGAAGATCTACGCGAAAGCCGGCATTCCGATGATCACGCCGTCGGCGACCAATCCCGACATCACGCGCGCCGGGCTCGGCACCGTGTACCGCGTGATCGCGACCGACACGCAGAACGCGGGCAACGCCGGCGCGTACGCCGCGAGCGTGACGAAGGCGAAGCGCATCGCGATCATCGACGACCGCACCGCGTTCGGCCAGGGCGAGGCCGACGAGTTCGAGCGGGCCGTGAAGGCGAACGGCGGCACGATCGTCGCGCGCGAGTTCACGAACGACAAGGCCGTCGACTTCAGCGCGCAGCTCACGAAGATCAAGAGCACCAATGCCGACCTCGTGTTCTTCGGCGGCCTCGACGCGCAGGCCGCGATGCTCGTGAAGCGCATGCGCCAGCTCGGCATCCGCGCGCAATTCCTCGCGGGCGGCGGCGTGATGAACGCGAACTTCATCAAGCTCGCCGGCAATGCGGCCGAGGGCGCGTCGGTGTGGGAATACGGGCAGCCGCTGTCGCGTCTCGCGAAGGGCAAGCAGTTCGAAACGAAATTCAGGCAGAAGTACGGCGTCGACATGCTCGCGTACGCGCCGTTCGCGTACGACGCGACGTGGATCGCGATCAACGCGATGCAGAAGGCGAACTCGACGAAGCCGGCCGATTTCAACGGCGCGCTGAAGGGCACGCGCTATGACGGCATCACGGGCACGATCGCGTTCACGAACACGGGCGACCTGAAGAACCCGAGCTCGACGCTGTATGAGGTGAAGAACGCCGCGTGGCAGCCCGTCACGACTCAATCGTCGGACTGACCGCGATACGCGCGAGCGGGCTTTCGCGGCGATGCCGGACGTGCTGAAATAGCCGAAGCGATCGCCGGGGAGTCCGCCCACGCGAGGCCGCGCGCGACGCGGCACGAACAACCTACGGGCGCGGCCGGCGGGCTGCGCCTTTCACGTGCAACCGGAGTCAGTCGTGAGTTCTCAAGTCGTCATCGTCGGCGGTGGTGTGATCGGCAGCTCGATCGCTTATTTCCTGCGCGCCACCGATCCCACGGTCGCCGTGACCGTCATCGAACGTGACCCCACCTATGCGCGGTCGTCGTCGGCGCTGTCGGCCGCGTCGATTCGCCAGCAGTTCTCGACGCCGCTGTCGATCGAGATGTCGCTGTTCGGCATCGACTTCCTGCGCACGATCGGCGAGCGTCTCGAAGTGGACGGCAACCGGCCGTCGATCGACCTGCACGAAGGCGGCTACCTGTTCCTCGCGACGCCGGCCGGCGACGCGACGCTGCGCGAGAATCATGCGCTGCAGACGCGCCTCGGCGCCGATATCCGCCTGATGGACCGCGACGCGCTGCGCGCGAAGTTTCCGTGGCTGAACGTCGACGATCTCGTGTCGGGCGCGTACGGCGCGAGCGGCGAAGGCTGGTTCGACGGCTACGGGCTCGTGCAGGCGCTGCGCAAGAAGGCGCAGGCGCTCGGTGCGCGCTACGTGCCGGCCGACGTGAAGGACGTGGTACGCGACGGGCGCAAGATCACGCATGTCGTGACGGGCGACGGCGAGCGCTACGCATGCGACACGCTCGTCAATGCAGCCGGCGCATGGGCGCGCACGCTGTCGTCGATGATGGGCATCGACATTCCCGTGTATGCGCGGCGCCGCAGCATCTTCAACGTATCGTCGCCGGCGAAGCTCGCCGATTGCCCGCTGCTGATCGACCCGACCGGCGTGTATTTCCGGCCGGAAGGGCGCACGTATATCTGCGGCACGTCGCCGAGCCCGGATCGCGACCCGGACGACCTGCCGCTCGACGAAGTCGATCATGACCTGTTCGACGAGGTGATCTGGCCGACGCTCGCGAATCGCGTGCCGGAATTCGAGGCGCTGCGCGTGGAGAACTGCTGGTCCGGGTACTACGAGTACAACGTGTTCGACCACAACGCGATCATCGGCTATCACCCGGCGCTCGACAACGTCGTGTTCGCGAACGGCTACAGCGGCCACGGATTGCAGCAGGGGCCGGCGACGGGGCGCGGCGTCAGCGAGCTCATTCTGGGCGGGCGTTACGACACGCTCGACCTGTCGTCGCTCGGCTGGGCGCGTGTGCTGGAAAACCGGCCGATCGTCGAAAAGAACGTCGTATAGTGCGGCGTGACCGCCCGGTCGTGTTGTGGGCGGGATTCTCCTTGTGCCTCAAACCCGTTGGCCCGACGCGTGTCGGGCCTTTTTTTCGTGCGGGTCAGCCGGCGCCATAGACGGCGTCGCGCAGATCCAGCGTGTACTGGCCGTTCATTCCTTCGTAGAGCGTGTTCGACAGCGACACGACGGTCAGCCCGCGTGCGCGATCGACGAACCAGGAATGACCGTAGACGCCACCCCAGCGCCAGGTGCCGACCGATTCGGGCGATGCGGCCGCCTGCGGGTCGCGCAGCACCGAAAACCCGATCCCGAAGCCCGCGCCCGGCAGGTCCGCCAGCTCGAGGTCGCCGGTCTGCACGCGGCCCATTTCGTCGACGAGGTCCGCGGGCAGGATGGCGCCGCCGCCCGCGCGCAGCGTGTCCAGCACCGTCAGCACATCGCCGGCGGTGCCGACCATGCCGGCGCCGCCCGATGCGAAAGCCTGCGCGTCGAGCGCGCGCGACGGCGAGTACGTGACGCCGACGAACCCTGCGTCGATGGGCACCGTCTCGTTCTCGGCGAGCCGGTGCGGCTGCGGCGTGTCGTTGACGTACGGCGTGGCAAGCCGCGCCGGATCGCGCGCGACGAAGGCCGTGTCGCGCGCGCCGAGCGGGCGGAGCACGAGCGCATCGATCGCGTCGGCGAGCGGCACGCCGCAGACGGCCTCGATCAGCGCGCCGACGACGTCGATCGACAGCGAGTAGTTCCAGTCGGTGCCGGGCGCGAACTGCAGCGGCACGCTCGCGATCCGGCGCAGGTTTTCGGCGAGTGTGATCGTCGCGCCGTCCAGCCCGTCGGAGACGCCGGCACGCGCATAGGGGCCGTTCGTGTCGGTCTCGCTGAAGCGATAGCCGAGGCCGGCGGTATGCGCGAGCAACTGTCGCAGCGTGATCGTCGGCACGCGGCCGTCGGGCAGTGCGGGGCGGAACTCGGGCAGCCAGCGCGTCACGTCGTCCTCGAGCGACAGCTTGCGTTGCGCGACGAGCGCCATCGCGGCCGCCGAGACGATCGGCTTCGTCACCGATGCGAGCCGGAACAGCGTGTCCTCGCGCATCGGCGTGCGCGATTCGCGGTCCGCGAACCCGGCCGCGCGGCGGTAGATGAGTTCGCCGTCGCGCGCGACCAGGACCACCGCGCCGACGAGGCGCTGCGTGTCGAGCTGGCGGGACAGGACCGCATCGATGCGCTCGGCGAGCGCCGGATCGATGGACGACTGCCGTGACGAAGCTGAAGAGGAGGTCATCGAGGATTCCTTCGTGAAGGGTCTGGTCGACATGTTATGGGCGGATGGCCGCACGCGTCGTTAACCCTTACACGGAACAGGGCTACGCGCGCGGCACGGGCCGGCGGACAAAATATGCCCCAATCGGCCGGCGGCGTTCGTTAGAATCTGCTTTCGTCGAGGAAATGACGCATCCGCATGGGTGCGAAGCAGTATCGAATCGCAGGCGCCGCGCGCCGCGTTTCCATCGTTTATCTTTCACCGGAGGCGAGCATGCCAGGTTTACTTCCCGATGTTGACCGCGAGGGGCTCCTCGAATATTCGGTGGTGTACACCGATCGCTCGGTCAACCACATGTCGCAGCGCTTTCAGGGCGTCATGCGCGACATTTCCGCCACGCTGAAGAAGGTCTACCACGCGAAGGCGGTCGCGATCGTCCCGGGCAGCGGCACGTTCGGCATGGAAGCCGTGGCGCGGCAGTTCGCGACCAACAGGAAGTGCCTCGTGATCCGCAACGGCTGGTTCAGTTACCGCTGGTCGCAGATCTTCGACATGGGCAGCATTCCGTCCGAAACGACGGTGCTGAAAGCGCGTCCGGTCGAAACGGGCCGGCAGGCCGCCTATGCGCCGGCGCCGATCGACGAAGTGGTCGCCGCGATCAACGAGCACAAGCCCGATCTGGTGTTTGCGCCGCACGTCGAAACGGCTTCCGGGATGCTGCTGCCCGACGGGTATCTGCGTGCGGTGGCCGATGCCGTGCATGCGGTCGGCGGCATGTTCGTGCTCGATTGCATTGCGTCGGGCACCGTCTGGGTCGACATGCAGGCGAGCGGCGTCGATATCCTGATCAGCGCGCCGCAGAAAGGCTGGAGCGCGTCGCCGTGTTGCGCGATGGTCATGTTCAGCCCGCTTGCGCGCGAACGCATCGATTCGACGACCAGCACCAGCTTCGCGTGCGATCTGCGCAAGTGGCTGCAGATCATGGAGGCGTACGAGGGCGGCGGGTTTGCGTATCACGCGACGATGCCGACCGACAGCCTCACGACGCTGCGCGACGTGATGAAGGAAACCGACGCGTACGGTTTCGACAAGGTAAAGGCCGAGCAGCTCGAACTGGGCGAGCGCATTCGTGCGCTGCTGGCGGAGAAGGGGTTCAGGAGCGTGGCGGCGGCAGGGTTCGAGGCGCCGGGTGTCGTGGTCAGCTATACGGACGACGACGGGATTCGAACCGGGAAGAAGTTCGCGGATGTCGGGTTGCAGATCGCGGCCGGCGTGCCGCTGCAGTGCGACGAGCCGGAGGACTTCAAGACGTTCCGGCTGGGGTTGTTCGGTCTCGACAAGCTGCACGACGTCGATGGCGCGGTCGAGCGGTTCTCGGATGCGTTGAACCGGATTCTTTGACGCGGTTGTTCGGCGCGGGCGCGCACCGGATCGTTGCCGGGACGGTGCGCGGTGGCGTGCGCTGTCCTGGTCTAGCGGTCCCGAATGGGCACGGTGAGTTTCGATGCCGACCCACTCGACCACGTGATCGTTCGAGCGGTTGCCGCCTCCACCGGTGACTACGCCGAGTTCCGCCTGCTTCAACGCGTCGTCCAGCGCCTGATGCCTCCGACAGAGGCATGCCGCGCATGGTCGTCGGTCTTTACCGACCGGGAAAGGAGACCGGATGCACCGCCGATTTGTCATTCGTGCCGGCCGGCCCGCCGATGCAGACGCACTCACGAAACTGGCATTTCTTTCGAAAGCGCACTGGGGCTACCCCGAGGCGTGGCTGGATCTTTGGCGAGCCGATCTCACGGTGACGCCCGAGATGATCGAGAGCTCGATGGCGTACGTGGCCGAAACGGAAGAACGGATCATCGGGTTCTGGGTGAGGGCTGCGACCGATTCCGATGCGCTTACGCGCGGATGGCTGTTCGTTCATCCGGATCATATGGGGCAGGGCGTCGCACGTGCGCTATGGTCCGCGCTCAGGAAGGAAGCCGCCGCGAAGGGAATCGGAAGCTTCGTGATCGAGGCAGATCCCAACGCCGTGCCGTTCTATATGGCGCTCGGCGCGGAGAAGATTGCCGAGAAAGAGTCGACGCTCATTCCGGGCAGATGGGTTCCGATCCTGCGGGTACCCGTGTGATTTGGCGACGTGGTGCAATCATCGGGGCGACCGAACGGAATTCCACGCTGCAGGCGGACCCGTGTCGTTTGTCCGACTCGCGCGACCGCATCACCCGGCCATCCCGCGCAAATGAAAGGACGCGCGATGCAGGGCGAAGGTAAAGCGATCATGCTCGACGCGACGGCCCACCCGAAGCGGACTGGCCGCGTATACGCGCCGAAGAGCACCGACCCGCGCGATTACCAGCACGCACCGGGTATCGCTGCAGTCATGCCGAAAGCATTTCCCGACGGTTTCGTCGTCGCGGAACACCAGCATCCGCGCGCGCAACTCGTCTACACGACGACGGGCATAGCCGAAGTCCGTGCGAGCCAGTCTCTGTGGATGATCCCGCCGCATCGCGCACTCTGGATTCCACCGGACCTTCCGCATGCGATGCGTGCACACGGCCTCCTCGAAATGCGAACGGCGTACGTCGACCCGCGCGCGTACCCGTCGGCTTATCCGAATCAACCGAGACTGGTCGAGGTGTCGCCGCTGCTGCGTGAACTGATCGTGCGCGCGTCGTCCCTGCCGATCGACACGCATCCCGCCGGACGCGACGATCTCGTCATCCAGCTCATGCTCGCTGAAATCGAATGGTCGCCCGAGCAGCCGTTAAGGCTTCCGTCTGGCCGGGACCGGCGGCTTGCACGCGTCTGCGATGCCATCCTGTCGGATCCGGCCGATCAACGAACGCTGACGGAATGGGCCGGTGAAGTCGGTGCGTCGAGCCGAACCTTGGCGCGGTTGTTCCAGGCCGAAACGGGCTTGTCGTTCAGCCAGTGGCGACAACAAGCGCGTATTTCAGCCGCGCGCCCACTGCTGGCGTCGGGTTGCTCGGTGATCGCCGTCGCGGCCGAACTGGGCTACGAAACGACGAGCGCATTCTCGACCGTGTTTCGCCGCTTCACCGGCATGACGCCGAGCGCTTACGCGAAATTGTCCGATTCGGCGTAGCACACGTCTTACCGGAACACGCGGGACATGGCGTGCGGGCATATCGTGTCGGTCATCGAATCCACCGACCGAATGAGGCCAGCCGACATGACGCGCCACGACATCGAATTCCCGTCCGAATCCGCGACGCTGCGGGGCTGGTTCTACGTGCCGACGCGGCGCGTCGCCGACAGCGAAACGTATCCTGCCATCGTGATGGCGCACGGCTTTTCGGCCGTGAAGGAGCAGTATCTGGACCGCTACGCGGAGGTGTTCGCCGCGAGTGGTTTTGCCGTGCTGCTCTACGATCACAAGAACTTCGGCGCGAGCGACGGGCTGCCCCGTCAGGAAATCGACCCCGTACAACAGAAGCGCGGCTATCGTGATGCGATCGGCTACCTGCTGACGCGTGCCGATGTCGATGGCGAACGCATCGGTATCTGGGGCACCAGCTACAGCGGCGGCCACGTGCTCGAAGTTGCCGCGATCGACCGGCGCGTGAAATGCGTGGTGTCGCAGGTGCCGACGATCAGCGGATACCAGTCGGGCTTGCGCCGCACGCGTTCCGATCTCGTACCGGCAATGCTGGCGCGTTTTGACGAAGACCGCAGGCAGCGCTTCGCGGGCAGCGCGCCGGCCATGTTGCCGGCCGTCAGTGCCGACCCGTCGGCCGCGTGCGCGATGGCCGGCGCGGATGCGTACCGGTTCTTCACCGAATCGGCCGCGCAGTTTGCGCCGAGCTGGCGAAACGAAGTGACGTTACGCAGTGCGGAGATGTCCCGCGAGAACGAACCGGGCCAGTACGCCGATCGCATCTCGCCGACGCCACTGCTGATGATCGTCGCCGATCAGGACGTGTTGACGCCGACCGACCTGTGCCTCAAGGCATGGGCAAACGCACTCGAACCGAAGCGCCTGCTCCAGATCAAGGGCGGGCATTTCACGCCGTATATCGAGCACTTCGACGCAACCAGTCGGGCAGCGGCGGAATGGTTCACGCAGCATCTGGGCGGCGTGCCGACCTGAGCCCGCGCGCGTCCGACCGGCGCCGCCGTTGGCGCTATGCGTGCCGCTTCGGGTTCCACGCCTTGTGGACGAACTCGAGCCGATTGCCGTCGAAGTCGGCGACGTTCGCCGCGTAGTAGCCGCGAGCGAAGTAGGTGCGATCCGCCGGTTTTCCCTCGTCGATGCCGCCTGCCTGGAGCGCGGCTGCGTAAGCGGCGTCGACCCGTTCGTTGGAGTCGCAGACGATCCCGAGATACAGCCCCGTCTCGCCGGGTTTGCGCTGGCGCAGCCAGATACTCGATCCGACCGCGGTGCCCTTGCCGTACACGTCGTCGCCGATGCCGTAGAGATCGGGGACGCCCTCGGGGCCCGACGCGGAGTCGTAGTTGCCGAAGATGCGCCAGCCGAGCGGTTTCAACGCTGCGGCGTAGAAGGCCAGCGACTTGTCGATGTCGGTGACGGAGAGGTAGACGTGGTCGATCATTGGGCCGCCTTTTTCGGTGTGGGTGCTCAGGGTTGGGACATCACGCTATCGGACCATAACAAACCGGCGATGCGCTGCACAGCGTCGACGATGGTCAAGCCGGTCGCGCGGCAATGGGGGCTCACAAATGACGTGTCCCAAACCGGCGCCGACGCCGGCCGTTGCTTCGTCATATGAAGTAATAGCTGTAATCCCGCATGAAATCTTCTTTCCGGTGACTCGGGCTAGACTGGTCGCGCCTTGTCCCCCCCAAGGCGTTTGGTGACTTCCGCTCGGCCCGCGCTTTCCGGCGCGGGCCTATTTTTTCGAGCGGGTGCTGTCGGCGCTCGAATGAGCGCCAACCGGATGCGCATGGTTTTTTCGAATCCTTTCAGGTGAGCAAGGTATCGACATGCGATCGTCAGGTATCCACAGGATCTCGCCAATGTCACGTCGCGTCGCGTGACGGCCCGGTATGGGGTGAGCGGGTGTTCCTTGTATCCCGCTCATTGGCCCGACGTTGTCGGGCCTCTTTTGTTGGTGAGCGAAGAGGTGTACTGCTGCAGGCAGTGTGTGGCACCATCGCGGTGGTCTCGACATCACACCCGGGTGCAGGCCCGCCCATCTATCCGAGGGGATCTCATGTTTGACCACGTCAAATTCGGCGTCAGCGACTTTGCCGCCAGCAAGGCGTTTTTCCTCAAGGCGCTTGCACCGATCGGGGCAGTGACCGTGGGCGAGGGCGAGCCTTCTTACGGTATCGAGATCAGTACGCCCGCCAAGGCCTCGTTGTGTCTGTTCCAGTCGGACGAGAAACCGGCGCATCTCCACATCGCGTTCGTGGCCGACAATCGGCAGCAAGTCGATGTGTTCTATCGCGCGGCGCTGGAGGCGGGCGGGAAGGACAACGGTGCGCCCGGGCTGCGGCCGCATTATCACGCGAACTACTACGCGGCATTCGTCATCGGGCCGGATGGGCACAATATCGAGGTGGTGTGTCATCAGGCGGAGGGATGATGCACCAAACACGCAAGAGAGCGTGTCGCGATGAGTGAAATGACCATCGATTGGCCTTTCTACATCATGGTGCTTGCCGCGAGTGTTGAATACTGGCCCGTTACGCTTTGTGTCGGCGTGGCTGGATTGTATTTCGGGGCGACTCGCCTGCGCGGTATCCGGCGGGTGGTCTGTCTTGTCATTGCGCCTTTGTTCGTCCTCGTTGCTGGCGCCGGGATTTACTTGTCCTTCGGTTAGGGGGGCGCGAATCACGCTTGCACTCGGATCGAGTCTGCGCCCGGCTGACTCGACAGCGCGTTTCGAATTGGAACACTTGCTCTTGCGAAAATACCTGCTGCTTTGGATTCTGGTGATGCACACGGTTGATGTGTCTGCGCAGTTTCCCTTTGCTCAACGCCCCTTTTTCGGCCAGCCATCATTTCGTTTTGGTCTTGGGATGATTTTCAGTTTTCCGGCTCCATCCCTCGACGAATCGCCCGAGGCCGCCTACAAATATTGCATGCAGGCGGCGGTATCGGCGTTGATTCGCTTTGACGATTTCCTCGTTACGAGTACGTCGTCGATCCTACCCAGTTCGCCGATTGCACCGCAGCAATTACCGAGGGCCTTTCCGATGTTTCCTGTTCTGAAACACTCGCCCTCGACATACGAGCTGGAACGCAACCAGTGTGTTCGGGGATATGACAGATTGCGAGCGGTGATGATCGACATGCCGACGATCGAACATCTCTATGCGGGCTTGTCGAGATGCGAGCAAATCTACGGTCGTGATCAGATCGCTGATCATGCGCTGTGCGTTGTCGCGATCGCGGAGCATCAAGGGCGGTGAGTTTTGTTGTTGCGAATGGTCGGCCGCTTCAGCTTCTATCGGACGATCGTTTCGAATCGGACAGCGAGTACGCTACACTCAGCCGAAACGCACAGAAGAGTGATATCGGCATGCGGTGCAGACAATAGAAGTACATCCCGGGGCGGGGGCCATCGGCCTCCCGAAAAGACGATGCCAATCAGCAAACTGAAGGCCATGCCGGCGTTTCACACGGACGCGCCGCCGCAGATCCGTCATGCCGTCGCGCTCTTCGCGATTGTCTGGCTCATCGAGGTCGGATGTGCTGTCTGGCTTCAGAGGCTGGGTTTCGATCAACTTGGTGAAGTGCCCGCGGAAAAGGCAACGCTGATGCGTAAGGGCATTGCCCTGATCGCCGTGGTCCAGGCATTCTGGCTGCTCTTGAACGCGAGCCTGATCATCGGCCTTTGCCAGCGACAAAAGCTGGCGCGAACGCTGGAACTGATACTCACGATTGTCACGACGCTAGCCTTCATCGTGATGGCACCCCCGTTCAGGATGACTCTGTTCGAAGTGTCCTTTTTCGCCAATGCGATTGCGACCGTGCTCATTTATTCGGGCCCATGTTCACGCTGGTTCCAGGGTACGACTTCGTAAGGTCGTTACGTTTGTTATTGCGAATGCGGGTCGGCGAGATGAAGGCCGTCGTGCGACGCCGCGAAGATTCAACGGAAAGACGAGCGTGAATTCGAATGACATCCGCCGAGCCACGGCAGACGACGTACCGGCACTTACGCAGATCCGGAACGATGCGCACGCAAAGAAAGTCGCGCATGGCGACTATGTGTGGGGCAAGGAGGGTGACGGCTTCTCCGAGCGGTGGGTACGAAACCATGTCGCCGAGAAATCGGTGTATGTCGTCGAACAGAACGGCACGTTGGTCGGAACGTTCTCGCTGAGTTTCGACGATGACCCGCACTGGGGGCCGCAAGAACCGGTTGCCGGTTACGTGCACGGGCTATGTGTGCGGCGAGGTTTCAACGGGCTCGGGATCGGCGGCGTCATGCTCGATTGGTGCGCCCGCGAGGTGAGCCGCATCGACCGGCGTTTCGTTCGACTCGACTGCGCTGCCGAAAACACCAAGCTCTGCGCTTATTACGAATCGCTCGGCTTCGTCCGCGTGGGGATCAAGTCGGATGGCCGCGACTGGTCGTTGTACGAGAAACCGGTTGCCCCGCACCGACCGGAACGTTGAAGGGTTTCTCTCACGCACTTCGTCGAAGCGAATGAAACCGGCGATGCGCCTTTTTGCCAGAACCGGCCAGATCATCGACAATCTGCAGCCGTCAAATAATCAGAAAGAGAGAGGGTGTATGCGCAGGACCGGCAAGATGTTCGCGGCAATCTTGAGTCTGGCAGTCGTCGGCATTGCCGGCGTTCGGGCGGCCTCCGCCGGCGAATCCGCATTTCCGCGCTACACGCAGACGGAAGGCCAGCTCGATAGCGACGGGCTCCCGCTTTCCGGCGTGAAGCTCTGCGTGCTTCCCGACCATGCGCCGTGCTTCGAGATGCCGCCGGCGCCGCTTCCCGGTTCGTCCCGGGAGGTGTACCAGTTCGGCCTGAATCCTCGCTCCGAACGGCTGCCGATCGCATCGGGCGGCTCGTGGGTGTTCTTCTCGGGGATGTTCTCGGGCGGCGGCAGCGGGATGCTGGAGCGTGTGGCCGTCCTGCGTGTCGGCCCGAATGGCAAGATCGAGAACCTGATGCCCAAAGTGACCGAAACGGAGATGGCCGACCGCGCGATGTGGAAGCTGCCGGACGTTTCGCCCTACCCGGTGTTTGTCCGCGCGGACTATATCTGGGAGAAGGACGAGGATCATTTCGGCAAGCACTTCTTCGAAGTCGACGCGTGGGTGTTCGATCCCGCCGCCAATCAATATGCGAAGCGTTTTTCCTACCGCACAACCAGGCGCTACGACCGCGGCGAGGGCTCGGACCACGTGTTGAGTGCCGAGCGCGCGGAAATCCTGCGCCGCCTCGCCGCGAGCAAATAGCCGCTTATCGCTGCATGTCCCCGTACGTCTCCTTGCACACCGCGCGCAGCGCGTCGACGAGCAGATCGCGCGCGGGCGAGCGCGAATCGGCGGAGCGGGTAAACAGCGCGATCGGCGGCAGCGTCCACACGAGCGAGTAAGGCACGATCGCCACGCCGGCAATCCGCACCAGTTCTTCCGCGATATCGGCCGGCACGATCGACACGGCCTCGTCGCTCGACGCGATCATTTCGCCGATCAGCTTCGACGAGTAGCTTTCGACGATCGGCACGGGCGGCGCGATGCCGGCCGACAGGAACAGGTCGGTCACCTGTTCGCGCATCGGCGTATGCGGCGCGCCGAGAATCCAGTCGAGCGCGTGCAGCTTGTGCCAGTCCAGCGGCATGCGCGCGAGCTTGGCCGCCAGCCGCCGGCTCGCGATCACGCGCGGCTGCTGCTGGTACAGCACTTCGAACGAAACCTGCCCCAGATCGATCGCCGACGACGCGCGGCCGATCACGATGTCGACGCCGTGATCCCTGAGTTGCAACAGCAGCTGATCGCTGGTGCCTTCGTGAATCGTCACGGTCAGCCGCCGTTCCATCCGTGCCTGCAACCGCTTCAGCGCCGCCGACAGCAGCTGGCCGGAGATGAACGGAATCACGCCGATGTGCAGATGGGCCGCGTGCCCGGCGGCGACGGCCTCCATTTCGCGGGCGAGGTGGTCGAGATCCTTGATCATCGCCTTCGCGCGCTCCAGCACGACCGTGCCGAGCGCGGTGGGCCGCATGCCGCGCGACGAGCGCTCGAACAGCGGCGTGCCGAACATGCTCTCCAGCTCGGACAGCGCGTTCGTCACGGCCGGCTGGCTGCTGGCCATGTACTCGGCGACGCGCGTCAGCGACCCGTGCTGCTGGATCTGCAGCAACAGCACCAGATGCCGAATCTTCAGACGCGCGCCCAGCCGCCTGACCACGTCGTTTGCGTCAAAATTCATTGACTGGTCATGTATTCATTAGGAAAAAGTGATGAGCCGATATTAAAACAGAATCATCACGTTATGGCAGATCCCTAGAATCACCTCCATGGATCGCGCCGGGACTGGCCTGGCGCCCACGCCGGGACCCAAAACATGAAACAGACAGAGACACAGCAACAGGCCGCGTTCGACTATCACGAGTTTCCGACCCCCGGGAAAATCTCGGTCGTGGCGAGCAAGCCGCTGGTGACCCAGCGCGATCTGGCGCTGGCCTATACGCCCGGCGTGGCGAGCGTGTGCGAGTCGATCGCCGCCGATCCGCTGCAGGCGCACCGCTTCACAAGCCGCGGCAACCTGGTCGGCGTGATCACGAACGGCACCGCGGTGCTCGGCCTCGGCAACATCGGCCCGCTCGCATCGAAGCCGGTGATGGAAGGCAAGGCCGTCCTGTTCAAGAAGTTCGCCGGGATCGACGTGTTCGACATCGAGATCAACGAGACCGATCCGGACAAGCTGGTCGACATCATTGCCGGCCTCGAACCCACGTTCGGCGGCATCAACCTCGAGGACATCAAGGCGCCGGAATGCTTCACGGTCGAGCAGAAGCTGCGCGAACGCATGAAGATTCCCGTCTTCCACGACGATCAGCACGGCACCGCGATTACCGTTTCCGCCGCGTTCATCAACGGGCTGAAGGTCGTCGGCAAGTCGATCAAGGACGTGAAGGTCGTGACGTCGGGCGCCGGAGCAGCCGCGCTGGCGTGCCTGGACCTGCTGGTCGACCTCGGGCTGCCGGTGGAAAACGTCTGGGTGACCGACATCGAGGGCGTCGTCTATCGCGGCCGCACCGTGCTGATGGACCCGGCCAAGTCGCGCTTCGCGCAGGAAACGGATGCGCGCAAGCTGGCCGAAGTGATCGGCGGCGCGGATGTGTTCCTGGGGCTGTCGGTCGGCGGCATCCTCACGACCGAGATGCTGAAGGCGATGGCGGCGCGTCCGCTGATTCTCGCGCTGGCCAACCCGACGCCGGAAATCTTCCCGGAACTGGCGCACGAGACGCGCGACGACGTCGTCATCGCGACGGGCCGCTCGGACTATCCGAACCAGGTCAACAACGTGCTGTGCTTCCCGTACATTTTCCGCGGCGCGCTGGATGTGGGCGCGACGACGATCACGCGCGAAATGGAAATCGCCGCGGTGCACGCGATCGCGGGGTTGGCGGAGGAAGAGCAGAACGAAGTGGTCGCGGCGGCCTACGGCGCGTACGACGTGTCGTTCGGCGCGCAATACCTGATTCCGAAGCCGTTTGACCCGCGCCTGATCGTGCGAATCGCGCCGGCCGTGGCCAAGGCGGCGATGGAAGGCGGCGTGGCGACGCGCCCGCTCGAGAATCTCGACGCGTATGTCGAGCAGCTGCAGCAGTTCGTCTATCACTCGGGCGCGTTCATGAAGCCGCTGTTCGCGACCGCGCGTCGGCTCGTGCGTGACGGCGGCAAGGCGCGGATCGTGTTCACCGAGGGCGAAGACGAGCGCGTGCTGCGTGCGGTGCAGGTGATCGTCGACGAGAAGCTCGCGCGTCCGATCCTGGTCGGGCGTCCGGAGGTGCTGCTGGCGCGCATCGAGCGGTTCGGCCTGCGCCTGCGACTCGGTCAGGATGTCGAAGTGACCAATCCGGAGTATGACGAACGCTTCCCGCAGTACTGGACGAAGTATTGGGAACTGCGTTGCCGCGACGGCATTTCGAAGGAAATGGCGCGCGTGGAAATGCGCCGCCGCCTCACGCTGATCGGCGCGATGATGGTGCAGCTCGGCGATGCGGACGGGATGATTTGCGGGACGGTGGGCGAGTATCACAATCACCTGCGATTCGTGGACGAAGTGATCGGCAAGAAGCCCGGTGCGTCGACCTACGCGGCGATGAACATCCTGCTGCTCGATCAGCGGACGGTCGCGCTGGTGGATACGCACGTCAACGACAACCCCGATGCGGAGCAGATCGCGGAATTCACGATCGCGGCGGCCCGGCAGATGGAATGGCTGAACCTGACGCCGAAGGTCGCGCTGCTGTCGCGGTCGAACTTCGGGTCGGGAAGCGCGGCCTCGGGCGTGAAGATGCGCCGGGCGCTGGAGATCATGCGGGAACAGGCGCCGGATATCGAGGCGGATGGCGAGATGCATGGCGACTGTGCGCTGGATGAAGGGCTGCGTGCGAAGCTACTGCCGATGTCGCCGCTGAAGGGCGCGGCGAACTTGCTGGTTTGTCCGAATGTCGACGCCGGTAACATCGCGTACAACCTGCTCAAGACCGAGGCGGGGAGCAATGTGGCGGTGGGGCCGTTCCTGCTCGGCGTCAATGCGCCGGTGAACATCCTGACTTCGAGCGCCACCGTGCGGCGGATCGTGAATATGGCCGCGTTGACGGTGATCGAGGCGAATCGGGGTGTGGGTGGTTGATTGAATGGCGGGGGCGGTTACGGCCGCCCCTTGTTCGTGCGCATCTGGCCGTTACGAGCCAGCCGGATTCGCTGCGTCTGCCCGGGGGCGGCCCGTGCGATGATGCGCCATGACCAGCATGAGAAATGGAATGACGACTACATTTGACGAGGCGACCACGGCGGCGATCGCCGCGTTTGCCCAACTGGATCTCCACACGGCCGTGCAAGCGATGCGCGCCGAGGCCGATTACGACTACGAATGCGACCAGTGGATCTCGCGCTATATCGACGAGCACGGCGGCGGTGAGGACGATGCAGCCTACGATGCCTTGCACGCGCAGGCCCAGGCCACCCCGGAATACGCGCAGTTCGTCGATACGGTTCGCCGGGACATCCTGGCGTACTTCGGCGTGACCGACGATCAACTGGACTGGATGATCCTGCTGCGCGATGACGACAGCGATGCGCTTTGGGCGGAGGTCAACCGGCAGCGGAGCGCGTTGGGAACGGGTGAGGTGCGCGGGGATCTCTGATCTTCGTGTTCCATCTGTGCCGGCTTGTCAGAAATTTCAACCATGTCGGCCGAGCGAAGCGCATCGGTCGGGCGAGCGTCACGCTCGCTTTTTTTTGATGTTCGTCTACCTGTCAACAACCCGGCCTCACTCCGTCTAAACCCGGGATTTAATGACCAAACCGCAAGACCTAGTGCATAGATATCGTTTGCCGAGCCCTTAATGACTATCGACAATCGTGGCTCGAATTCACTGCCGCGGCGCCAAAAGCGCCCCGGCGGTTGGCACTCGACGGCTATCCCGGCCGCCCGTGCCCTCCAGCTCACGACGACATGTACGCGTTCACTCCCTCATTCCAGAATCCCGCCGGCTCGCCGATCCGCGAACTGTTCAAGTACCTGTCCGAACCGGGCATGATTTCCTTCGCGGGCGGCTATCCGGCCAGCGACCTGTTCGACGTCGACGGCCTGAACGCGGCCGCCGAGCGCGCATACGCGCAGCCCGTCCGCTGCCTGCAATACGGCCCGACCGACGGCCTCGCCGAACTGAAGCAGCAACTGATCGCGCTGATGGCGCGTCGCGGCGTCGCGTGCACGCCGGCCGAACTGCTCGTCACGACGGGCTCGCAGCAGGGCCTCGACCTGCTGCTGCGCGTGATGGTGTCGCCCGGCGACGTCGTGCTGACCGAACAGCCGGCTTACCCGGCCACGCTGCAGGCGATGCGTCTGCAGCAGGCGCGCATCGTGACGATCCCCGTCGACGGTGAAGGGCTCGACGTCGACCGTCTTGCAGAGCAACTCGCCTCCGGCGCGATCGCGCAACCGAAGCTGCTTTACACCGTTCCGACCTTCGCGAACCCCACCGGCGCGACGCTCACGCGCGAACGCCGGCTGAAGCTGCTGCGTCTCGCGGTGCAATACCGTTTCCTGGTCATCGAGGACGATCCGTACGGCGACCTGCGTTTCGCGGGCGAAGCCGTGCCGTCGATGCTCGCGCTGGCCGGTGAAGTGGACGGCGCGCGCGACTGGATCGTGCATTTCGCGAGCCTGTCGAAGATCGTCGCGCCGGGGCTGCGCGTGGGCTGGACGATCGCGCCGGCCGAGATCGCGCGGCGCTGCGTGATCGCGAAGCAGACGGTCGACCTGTGCAGCGCGCCGTGGACGCAGGCGACCGCCGCCGAATACCTGGCCGACGGCGCGCTCGAACGCCACTTGCCGCGCATCACGGCCGCGTACCAGCGCAAATGCGACGCGATGTGCGACGCGCTGCGCGACGGGTTCGGCGATGCGATCGAATTCCACCGTCCCGAAGGCGGGATGTTCGTGTGGGCGCGGATCGGCGCGGTGCCGTCGGACGTGCTCCTGCAACAGGCGATCGCCAACAAGATCGTGTTCGTTCCCGGCAAGGCGTTTTTCGCGGACAACGTCGACGCAGCGTCGCTGCGCCTGTCGTTCGCCGCGCCGGACGTCGAAGCGATCCGGGAAGGTGTCGCGCGCCTCGTGCGCGCTTACGGCGCGGCGCTGGCCGCGTGAGGAGACATCCACATGAATATCACCGTCAACGAAACGGCATCGACGGGCGCGGCGTCAGTCACGGGCGACAAGCGGCCGCCCAGGCATCGCTCGTCGCAGATCAGCGCGGGGCCGCAATACGTGGCTGACGTGCTCGGCCGCTTCGGCGCGGAGCCGGCGTCCGATGCGGGCGATGTCGCCCCGGCCGTGCTCGGCTATAACTGACCGGCACAAGCACGGCGGCCCGCGTCGCAGGCGAGCCGCCGCTGAAACAACCGGTTAAGCTGGCGCGATCGAAACACCGACGATCGCCATCGCCTCATGTCCGACTCGACCTCCGAATCGCTCGCGCAAACCTACGACCGCCTCTGGTCCTGTCTCGAAACCGGCGTCGGCGCGCGGCGCTCGCCGTTCACGATGCTGCAGGCCGCCACGCTCGGCCTCGACGGCACGCCGAAGGTCCGGACGATCGTATTGCGTCAGGTGAGCCGGGCCGATCGCGTGCTGTCGTTTCATACCGATGCGCGCTCGGAGAAAGTCGCGGAGTTGCGCCGCGATCCACGCTTCTCGATCGTTGCGAACGATCTCGACGCGCTCGTGCAGATTCGCGCGCAAGGCATTGCATCGATCTGCGAAGACGAAGCACAACGGCGTGCGATCTGGGCGTCGAGCCGTCCGCATACGCTGCTGCTGTATCGCGCGCCGTTGCCGCCCGGCACGCCGATCGCGTCACCGGAACAAGCGCATATCGACGGCACCACACCATCCGGCGACGGCTACGAAAACTTCTGCCTGATCCACATGACGGTCACGCGCATCGACTGGCTCGAACTCGCGCGAACGGGGCATCGCCGGGCGGTGTTCGATCTGAACGGTGAAAGCGGCTACGAGGCGCGCTGGATCGCTCCCTGACACTGACGCAGGACGATCAAGGCGCTCCAAGGATTTAAAGCACTCAAGGCCGCCCGTCCGACGCTGCCTGCCCGGTCATCCACTCGCGCATCACCGCGATCGCATCGTCGTCGCGCCGCTCGGCCGGATACACGAGATAGAACCCCATCGACAGCGGAAACGCGAAATCGAACGGCTTGCACAGCCTGCCGGCCGCGATGTCGCGCTCGACGAGCGGATCGGTCGCGAGCGCGACGCCCTGGCCGGCGACGGCCGCATCGATCGCGAGCGACGTCTGGTTGAAGCGCAGCCCCTTGTGCGGATCGACGTCGACCGGTTCGGGCAGCGCCGCAAGAAACTCGGGCCACAGGTCGTGCGCGTCATGCAGCAGCACCTGGCCGAGGAGCGCACGCGGCGAAGCCGGCGCAGCGAGCAGCGCCGGGCTGCACACGGCGCACACGTCGAGCGGAAACAGCGCATGCGCGACGAGATGCTTGCCGAACGGCGGCTTGCCGTAGCGGATCGCGAGATCGACGCCGTCGTGGCGGAACGTCGCGATCTGCGGGTCGGCGATCACGCGCACGTCGTAGTCGGGATGGGCCTCGGTGAACCGCGCGAGCCGCGGGATCAGCCACTTCGACGCGAACGACGGCGTCGTGCTGATCGTCAGCGCGGCACGCCGCTTCACGAGCTTGTCGGTCGCGTCGGCGATCGCGTGCAGCGCGCGCTGCACGTCGGAGAAATACGCGGCGCCGTCGTGCGTGAGCGCGAGGCCACGCGGCAGGCGCTCGAACAGCTTCAGGCCGAGCACGTCCTCGAGGTGGCGCACCTGCTGCGCGACGGCGCCCTGCGTGACGCCGATCTCGTCGGCCGCGGCGCGGAAATTGAGGTGCCGCGCGGATACCTCGAACGCGCGAAGCGCATTCAGCGGCGGCAGTCGGGAAGGGCGTGGCGGCATCGTCATGCTGTAGAAAAACTATCGGCTGGCGGCAGAAATACTGGTTCGACAGTCGGATTCGATGCGCCTACATTACCACCATGGCGGGCCGAACGGCGGCTGCGCGGCAACGGAATCGGAACGAGGAGCAAATCGTGACTGTAGAAAAAGTGGCGTTGATCACAGCGGCAGGCAAGGGCATGGGCGCGGCGATCGCGCGCGAACTGGCGGCGACGGGCTATCGCGTCGCGCTGATGTCGCCGTCGGGCAGCGCGGTGGCGCTCGGCGAGGAACTCGGCGGCTTCGGCATCCAGGGCTCGGTGACGGAAGAAGCCGATATCGACCGGCTCGTGCAGGAAACGGTTGCCCGCTACGGCCGGATCGACGCGGTCGTGAACAACACCGGCCATCCGCCGAAAGGCGACCTGCTGGCGATCACCGACGACAACTGGCATGCGGGGCTCGACCTGATCCTGCTGAACGTGGTGCGCGTGATGCGCCGCGTGACGCCGATCTTCCAGAAGCAGGGCGGCGGCGCGGTGGTCAACATCTCGAGCTTCGCGGCGGATGCGCCCGAGCAGCCGATGCCGGTGTCGTCGGCGCTGCGCGCGGCGCTGAGCGCGTGGACGCGGCTGTACGCGGAACGCTATGCGGCCGAGAACATCCGGATGAACGCGGTGCTGCCGGGCTTCATCGACAGCTGGCCGGAAACGCCGGAGATCGTCGCACGCATTCCGGCCGGCCGCTTCGGCAAGACCGGCGAGATCGCGAAGACGGTCGCGTTCCTGCTGTCGGACGGCGCGGGCTACATCACCGGGCAGAACATTCGCGTCGACGGCGCGATCGTCAAGGCGCTCTAAGCGTTGCACGAAGAGCGGGCGGCGGCGCGGGCCGCTCGCCATGCAGCGACTACAAACGCGTACAAATCAGACAAATCCGGGATACATCAGACCTTTCAAATGGGCGACGCCGTGTGACGAGGGCGCGCCGGATCGAAAGCCTGGGCGCGATCCCGAGCGCGGCATGTTCACTTTCCACTTCACGAAAGGAGATGCCGAACGATGTCTTCCACACCGTTTTCCCCGCTGCGTCGCCACCTGCTGGCCACTTCCGTGGCCGCCGGCGTCTCGGCGATGCTGCCCACCGCGCTGCATGCCGCAACCGGCGCGAGCGGCATACGCCCGTTCACCGCGCACATTCCCGACGAAACCGTGGCAGACCTGCGCCGCCGCATTGCCGCGACACGCTGGCCGGGCCGCGAGACCGTCGCCGACGAATCGCAGGGCGTGCGGCTCGCGCGCATGCAGGCGCTGCTGCGCTACTGGGGCACCGATTACGACTGGCGCAAGGGCGAGGCGCGCCTGAACGGTTTCCCGATGTTCATCACGGAGATCGACGGGCTCGACATTCATTTCATCCACGTACGCTCGCGGCACGAGAACGCGATGCCGATGATCATGACGCACGGCTGGCCGGGTTCGATCTTCGAGCTGCTGAAGGCGATCGGCCCGCTGACCGACCCGACCGCGCACGGCGCGAGCGCCGACGATGCGTTCCACGTCGTCGTGCCGTCATTGCCGGGTTTCGGTTTCTCGGGCCGGCCGACGAAGACCGGCTGGGGCTCCGACCACATCGCGCGGGCATGGGGCGAACTGATGGCGCGGCTCGGTTATACGCGCTTCGTGTCGCAGGGCGGCGACTGCGGCTCGGTGATTTCGCACCGGATGGCGATGCAGCGCGTGCAGGGGCTGGCCGGGATTCACGTGAACATGCCGGCGACGGTGCCGCCGGATATCGCGACGCTGCTCGCGACCGATGCGCCCGCGCCGGCTTCGCTGTCGCCGAAGGAGCGGGCCGCGTACGAGCAGCTCGCGACGTTCTATCGCGACAACTGCGGCTACTCGGCGATGATGGTCACGCGTCCGCAGACGGTCGGTTATGCCCTTGCGGATTCGCCGTCCGGGCAGGCTGCGTGGATGTACGACAAAATTTCGCAATGGACGTACAGCGGCGGCGTGCCCGAACGCTCGATTCCGCGCGACGAGATTCTCGACGACATTTCGTTGTACTGGCTGACGAACACGGCGACGTCGGCCGCGCAGATCTACTGGGAGGATCACTCGAACAACTTCAACGCGGTGGATATCTCGTTGCCGGCCGCGATCACGGTGTTTCCGGGCGAGATCTATCAGGCGCCGCGCAGTTGGGCCGAGCGCAGTTATCACAATCTGATCTACTTCAACGAAGTCGACAAGGGCGGGCACTTCGCGGCATGGGAGGAGCCGGAATTGTTCGCGCGTGAAGTGCGGGCCGGGTTCAGGCCGTTGCGGCGCGGGTAAGCGGGGTTGTACGACGAATGCGGGCCGGGCGGTGGTGCGGCCCGCATTCGTTTTCAGGCAACCGCCTGCAAGGCCCGCGCAAACCGCTTGTCCGCCAGATACGCAACGTTAAAGCGGCAATACTTCGACGGGCGATCGGCCTGCGGTGAAAACACCGCGCCGGGCGCGAGGATCACACCACGCGCCAGCATCGCCTGCGCGAGCTGCATCGAATCGGGCCAGCCGGGCAGCGCGGCCCACAGATACAGGCTCTGGTCGCAGGACCGATAGACCTCCGCGCCAAGACGCCCGAGCGCATCGAGCGCGTTGCCGGTCGCGCGTCGCAGCTTCTCCTGAAGGTGATTCGTATGCCTGAGAAAGTGCCCGTCGCTGACGATCGCGTCGAGCGTGCGTTCGCAGTACTCGGAGCTGCTGACATGCGTCAGCATCTTCACGTCGGCCAGGTCGCTCGCAAGCGCCGCATTGCACGCAAGGAACCCGACACGCAGCGCAGCCGACACCGATTTCGAGAAACTGCCGATATAGATGGTCCGGCGCAGCTGGTCGAGCGTCGCGATGCGCGTGAGCGAGCGCGGCCGCAGGTCGGCGAGCGCGTCGTCCTCGACGAGGATCAGGTCGTGCGCATCGGCGAGCTGCAGAATGCGGTGCGCCTTGGCCGCGCTCGTATCGGTCGCGGTCGGGTTGTGGCCGACCGATTGCGTGAAGAACAGCTTCGGCCGGTGCGTCGCGACAAGTTCGGCCAGCTTCGCGACATCGGGGCCGTCGATCTCGCGCGGCACGCCGACGATGTTCGCGCCGCTCAGCTTCAGCTTGCCGAACAGCGGGTAGTAGCCGGGGTCGTCGACGAGCACGGTGTCGCCCGGGCGCACGAAGTAGCGCAGCACGAGATCCATCGCCTGGTTCGCGCCGTGCGTCAGCACGATCTGCGCGGGCGGTGCCTCGATTTCGTAGCCGGCGAGCTTCTGCTGCAGCGACTGGCGCAGCGGCAGGTAGCCGAAGCGGCTGCCGTAGCGGAACAGCGACGCGGCGCTCGTGCGCATGATGCGCTGCTGGTACTGGTTCAGCCGGGTTTCCTCGAGCCATTCGATCGGCGGGAAGCCTTCGCCGAGATTGAGCACATCGGGCTTCACGTGCAACTGCTCGCGCATCAGCCACACGATGTCCATCGCGCGGTCGAGCGAGCTCGGTTCGTCGATGTCGGGCGCGGCTGCCGCGCGACGCGTCACGAAGAAGCCCGAGCCGCGGCGCGGCTCGATCAGGCCGTCGGCCGCGAGCATCTCGAATGCACTGATCACCGTGTTCTTCGAGCAGCCGGATGCCTCGGCGTATTCCCTGATGGAGGGCAGTTTCGCGCCGGCCGGCAACACGCCTTCCTCGATCTGTCTGGCGAGATTGTCCGCCATCGCGCCAGACAGGCTGGCTCTTGCACGCTGTTTCATCGGCATGTTCCGTCGGGCCGGCCCACTGTCATGGGTACGGTTGGGTGACTGTCTGCGTCGTCTGTACCTTTTCAAAGGGTACAGCGTGACTATTATTCGGCTATCCGATGCCCGCCGCAAGCACCGACGGGCAATACCGCCACCCCGAGACAACCGATCCGTCATGCCCATCGATTCCGCCTTGCCGAACTTCCGCGCGCTCACGCCCGAGCAACGCCTGTCCCACCTGTCCCGCGCCGTCGGGCTCGACGATGCCGAGCATGCGCTGCTCGCGAAGCCGGGCGCGCTGCCGCTCGAGGTCGCCAACGGGATGATCGAGAACGTGATCGGCACGTTCGAGCTGCCGATGGCCGTGGCCGGCTACTTCCGGATCAACGACCGCGACGTGATCGTGCCGATGGCCGTCGAGGAGCCGTCGATCGTGGCGGCCGCATCGTATATGGCGAAGCTCGCGCGCGCGGCCGGCGGCTTCCGCACGTCGAGCAGCGGCCCGCTGATGCGCGCGCAGGTCCAGGTGATCGGCGTCGACGATCCGTACGGCGCGCGGCTCGCGATCCTGCGGCATGCGGCCGAACTGGTCGCACTCGCGAACAGCCGCGACAAGGTGCTCGTCGGCCTCGGCGGCGGCTGCCGCGACATCGAGGTTCACGTGTTTCCCGACACGCCGCGCGGCGCGATGATCGTCGCGCACCTGATCGTCGACGTGCGCGACGCGATGGGGGCGAACACGGTCAATACGATGGCCGAAACGGTCGCGACGCGCATCGAGGCGATTACCGGGGGCCAGGTACGGTTGCGGATACTGTCCAACCTCGCGGATCTCCGGCTGGCCCGTGCGGAGGTACGGTACGCGGCCGCCACGCTCGCGACCGACGTCTATTCCGGTGAAGACGTCATCGATCGCGTGATCGACGCCTACGTGTTCGCGGCGACCGACCCGTACCGCGCGGCGACACACAACAAGGGCATCATGAACGGCATCGACCCGGTCGTGGTCGCGACCGGCAACGACTGGCGCGCGGTCGAAGCCGGCGCGCATGCGTATGCGAGCCGCAGTGGCCGCTATACGTCGCTGACGACGTGGGAGAAGGCCGCGAACGGCGACCTCGTCGGCACGATCGAGATGCCGATGCCGGTCGGGCTGGTCGGCGGCGCGACGAAGACGCATCCGCTCGCGCGTCTCGCGCTGAAGATCATGAACGTGACTTCCGCGCAGGAACTCGGTGAAATTGCGGTGGCGGTCGGGCTTGCGCAGAATCTCGGCGCGCTGCGCGCGCTCGCGACCGAAGGCATCCAGCGCGGCCACATGGCGCTGCATGCCCGCAACATCGCGGTCGCGGCCGGCGCGACCGGCGCCGACATCGACCGGATCGCGCAGCAGATGGTCGCGGCGAAAGACGTGCGCACCGACTTCGCGGTCGAATTGCTCGCGGGCCGCCGCGGCGGCTGACGCGCGGACTGCACGCCGCGTCACGCACGCGGCGTGCGGCGCGCCACGCCGGCCAGGCCGGCGACATATCAATCCAGGAGGAGACACATGGAACAGACCGGTTCAAGCGCGCTCGCACGCGCGCCGCATCGTGCCGGGCCGTTGGCCGGTGCCGATGCATCGGCCGCGACGCTCGTCGAGGTATGGGGCGACACGGTGGCGACGAAACATCTCGCGTGGTCGGTGCTGCTCGGCATCGCGATCAGCCTCGGAGCGTTCGAGATCGGCCGCGTCGTGCTCGCGTCGTTCGTCCACGACGCGGCGATCGCGCGTGCTTACGCGATGCTGATCGGCCTCGGCGGCTGCCTGCTGGCCGGCACGATCTGCGCGGTGCTGTTCAAGCCGAAGCGCACGGTGATCGAACATGCGGCCGGCGGCGCCGAGCGTGACGCGGCATTGCGGCAGCTCGCCGAAGCGTCGGGCGGCCTGGGTTCGGCGAGCGACCTGTCGGCCAGCGCGCGTGCCGAGATGGAGGAACTCGGGCTGCTCGACCTGTTCGCCTCCTACGACGCGTCGTCCGGGCGCGCCCGCGCGGGAGGCCGCTGATGGACGCGCTGCTGCATGCATTGCCGGCCGCGTTCGCGATGGGGCTGCTCGGCGCGATCGTGTTCTCCGCCATCGGGCTGATCTCCGGCACCGACGAAACGACGACGATCGCGCCGCTCACGTTGCTCGTCGCACTGCTCGGCGTCCCGCCGGCCGGCGTGTTCACGTTCTTTCTCGCGGGCGCGGTGGCCAAGCACATCACGCATTCGATCCCGACCGCGCTGCTCGGCATTCCCGGCGACACGATGGCCGCGCCGCTGCTGCAGCAGGCGACGCTGTTGCGCGCGCTGGGCGTGCCGCATATCGCGCTGCGCAAGATGATTTCCGGCGCGATCGTCGCCGCGTTCGTCGCGCTGCCGCTCGCGGTGCTGTTCGCGTCGCTGCTCGCGCCGTTCGGCGCGGCGATCGCCAAGGCCGCGCCGTGGGTGTTCCTCGCGGCGGCCATCGGCATCGCGTACTTTTCCGCGGGGCGCTGGGCGTCGGTGCTGCTGCTCGTGCCGTTCGTGATGCTGGTGGTCGGGCTGCAGGCGCTGACCGGTCGCTACGGCGTGAAGCTGAGCGTCAGCTACTTTCTCGGGATCGCGATCGGGCCGCTCGTGGCCGACCTGTTCTCGATCCTGTCGCCGGCCGAGCGGCGGCGCATGCGCCGCGACGGGCCGTCGACGTTCGTGCTCGCGCCCGACGTGAAAAGCTGGCGCGGCTATTTCCCGAATCCGCTGCAGGTGCTCGACCGCGAGCAGGTCGCGTGGACGGTCGGCACGGCCGCGGTATCGAGCGCGACGTTCGTGTTCAGCCCGGTCGCGATGACGGTGCTGATGGGCGAGGTCGTCGGCGCGCGCGTGCGTCATGCGTACCAGCGGCTGACGACGGTGATCGCCGCGCGCAACGGCGTGACGGAGGCGACCTACATTGCCGAGGCGCTGATTCCGCTGATCGCGTTCGGGCTGCCGCTGAGCCCGGTGGCGGCCGGCCCGGCCGCGCCGCTGTTCAATGCGCCGCCGCGCTTCACGGTCGACGCGGCGAGCGGGCAGATCCACAACCTGCATACGTTGATGAGCTGGCCCGAGTTTCTCGGCTACGGGCTGCTGTCGATCCTGCTGGCCGCGCTGATCGCGTATCCGCTCGCGATGCACCACGCGCACCGCGCGGCATCGTTCGTCGCGCGCAAGCTGAGTCATGAAGCGATCATCGCGACCTTCGCGGGGCTGATCGTCGTGATCGGCGTGTGGGAAGGGCAGTTGCTGGGGCTGGCGGTGATCGTGACGATCGGCCTGTTCGGCGGGATGCTGTCGCGCCTGTTCGCGTTCAACACGGGCGTGCAGTTCATGGGCTACTACGTCGCGGTGCTCAGCGTGCCGGCGATCGCCAGACTGCTCTGACGTACCGCCACACGGTGGCCGCGTGTGCCGCGCGGTCGCCCGAAAGCGTCGTTTCTCGCGCGATTTTTGAATCGCTGTGTGTCGGGTTCGCACGCGGATACGTTGGGATACAAAGCCTCCCGAGGGTTCGGATATAAAACCGGTGAAGCGATTCACACGGCGGCGCGGTGCCATGCGCCGCCGCTGCGAACGGCGACACCTGATTGCCCGCCTGTGCCGCGGGCCTCTTCCTTAGCGATCGACAATGGAGAACGAGTCATGCCCGATACCGTGAACACCCGCCGCCGCCTGATCCTGGGCTCGACGCTGGCGAGCCTGAGCCTGGCCGACCTCGGCTTCAGCGCGCTCGCGCATGCGCAGTCGGCGCCTGATGCACCGGCCGCGAAGCGCCCGGCCGGCAGCGCGTCGCTGGGCACGATCCACCAGATCGACGCGGGCGTGCTCAACGTCGGATATGCGGACCTCGGACCGAGGAACGGCCCCGTCGTGTTCCTGCTGCATGGCTGGCCGTACGACATCTACAGCTATGCGGACGTCGCGCCGCTGCTCGTCAAGGCCGGCTATCGCGTGATCGTGCCGTACCTGCGCGGCTACGGCTCGACGACGTTCCGCTCGGCCGACACGGTGCGCAACGGCCAGCAGGCCGTGACGGCCGTCGACATCGTCGCGCTGATGGATGCGTTGAAGATCGACAGCGCGGTATTCGGCGGCTACGACTGGGGCGCGCGCACGGCCGACATCATCGCGGCGCTGTGGCCGCAGCGCGTGAAGGCGCTCGTGTCGGTGAGCGGCTACCTGATCGGCAGCCAGGAGGCGAACCGCAAGCCGCTGCCGCCGCAGGCCGAATTCCAGTGGTGGTATCAGTTCTATTTCACGACCGAGCGCGGCGAGCTCGGTTATGCGGCGAATCGCGACGCGTTCAACAAGCTGATCTGGCAACTCGCGTCGCCGAAGTGGAAGTTTTCCGACGAGACGTATGCACGCACGGCCGCGTCGTTCCAGAACCCCGATCACGTGGCCGTCGTGATCCACAACTATCGCTGGCGCCTCGGGCTGGCGAAGGGCGAGGCGCAGTACGACGACATCGAGCGGCGCCTGGCGGCCGGGCCGGCGATCACGGTGCCGACGATCACGATGGAAGGCGACGCGAACGGCGCGCCGCATCCGGAGCCGGCCGCCTACGCGAAGAAGTTCACCGGCAAGTACCAGCACCGGACGATCTCCGGCGGCATCGGCCACAACCTGCCGCAGGAAGCGCCGCAGGCGTTCGCCGATGCGATCCTGCAAGTGGAGCATCTGTGATGCGGGCACGCGTGCGGGTATGGCGGCGCGACGCGCGCCGTGCGCTCGTCGCCGGCGTGCTGCTGGGTGGCGCGCTGTCGGCCGGTGGGCCGGCCGCGTTCGCGGAGCAGCCGAAGCCGGCGGCGGCGGCCTCGCCGATCTACGGCGTGACGATCCCGCCCGGCTACCGGAAGTGGGAAATGGTCGCGCCGGCCGAAGAGGCCGCGCCGCTCGACGAGTTGCGCGTGGTGCTCGGCAACCCGGTCGCGATCCGCGCGCTCGAACAGGCGACGCTGCCGTTTCCCGACGGCACGATCCTCGTGAAGCTCGCGTACAAGCGCAGGCAGTCCGAGGAGTTCGCGCCGGCGACGGTACCCGGCCAGGCGACGACCGTGCAGGTGATGGTGAAGGACTCGCATCGTTATGCGTCGACGGGCGGCTGGGGCTTCGGGCGCTTCATCAACGGCGTGCCGGCCGATATCGGCCAGCATCAGACGTGCTTTGCGTGTCACCAGGCGCGGGTGAAGAACCACGACTATGTGTTCACGCGACTCGCGCCCTGACGCGACGCGGCGGTGTGCGTTCGATGGAAAGGCGTGCCTTGCGAGGCACGCCTTTTTTCATGATGCGTGGCGAGCGTGGCGTGGCGGCATGCATCGGCGAGCGGGTTTGTATCGCACTGTATCTGCGGCCATTCCGGAAAAACTGGCATGCAGAAAGCACCGGTTCCGGAAACATTCGGGATACGTGGGCGGGTTCTACTGTCGACATGCAGCAAACGTTCGGTGCCAGACGTTCGCACCGGGCGCCCAGTGATCGACACCTCAACTTCCGTCAAGGAGAACCCTCATGAAAGCCGCTCGAATCCTCGCTGTCGCCGTCCTCGCCGTTGCTCCCGCGTTGTCGTTCGCCGATACCGGCCACGGCCTCACGCGTGCCGACGTGCGCGCCGACCTGGTCCGCCTCGAACAGGCCGGCTACAACCCGGCGCGTAGCGAACCGCACTACCCGGAAGACGTCATCGCCGCGCTGCAGGTCGCGCGTTCCGACCAGAACGGCCCGTCGAAGTCGCAAGGCGACAACGTGGCCGATGCGTCGACGTCTGCCGGCCATCGCGACGCGGCGCAATCGCGTGCCGCGCGAAACGCGGCCGACGACCTGTACGCGCATTCGTGACCCGCTGCCGCGCCTGTCGCAAGCAGGCGCGGCCTTCGTTGCAGCACTTCATTTGAACGACACGACAGAGAAAGGAGCATGACGATGGCCGGTTTGATGAAACGCGTTCTGGTGTCCGCCGCGGTGATCGGCGGACTGTCCGGTGCGGTCGCGGCGCAGGCCGCGCCGAAGGAAGACCTGAAGGGCACGAACGTCGTGCTCGTGCACGGCGCGTTCGCCGACGGGTCGAGCTGGAACCGCGTGATTCCGCTGCTCGAGGCGCGCGGTCTGCACGTGGTGTCGGTGCAGAATCCGCTGAGTTCGCTTGCCGACGATGCGGCCGCGACGAAGCGTACGATCGACGAGCAGAAGGGATCGGTCGTGCTGGTCGGCCATTCGTGGGCCGGCGTCGTGATCAGCGAGGCGGGCAACGACGACAAGGTGAAGTCGCTCGTGTACGTCGCGGCGTTCGCGCCCGACAACGGCCAGTCGATCGCCGACGTCACGCAGGGGCTGCCGGCCCCGTCGTGGGCCGGCGAACTGCGCCAGGACGCGGGCGGTTTCGCGCGGCTGTCGGACAAGGCGATCGCGCAGGATTTCGCGCCGGACCTGCCGCCCGCGCAGCAGCGCCTCGTCGCGGCGACGCAGGGGCCCTGGTACGGCGGGTGCATCTCGGAGAAGGTCACGCAGGCCGCGTGGCATGCGAAGCCGTCGACGTTCGTCGTCGCGACGCAGGACAGGATGATCGATCCGGCACTGCAGGAAACGATGGCGAAGCGGATCGGCGCGACGCTCACGCGCGTGAACGGCAGCCACGTCGCGATGCTGAGCCAGCCGAAGGCCGTGGCCGACGCGATCATTGCGGCGGCCGAACGCGCGAAGCAGGCGGCGCAGTGAGTGAACACGGTGCCGCGCTTTCGCGAGGAAGCGCGGCGCCGCGCGCGCGTGTGATGTCTTTCCACCAGGAGAAGTCATGACCGAACTCTGGCAACTGCCGGCAAGCGAACTCGCGAAGCGCGTGCGGCATCGCGACGTGTCCGCGCGTGAAGTGGCCGACGCCGTGCTCGATCGTCTCGATGCGGTGAATCCGGCGATCAACGCCGTGGTCGAACACCGCCCCGACGACGTGCGGCGGCAGGCGGATGACGTCGACCGCGCGATCGCGCGCGGCGACGATCCGGGCCCTCTCGCGGGCGTACCCGTCACCGTGAAGATCAACATCGACCAGGCCGATTTCGCGACGACCAACGGGACGCGCCTGCAGGAACACCTGATCGCGCACGCCGACAGCCCGGTGGTCGCCAACATCCGGAAGGCCGGCGGGGTTCTGCTGGGCCGCACCAATTCACCGACGTTCGCGCTGCGCTGGTTCACGTCGAATCTCGTGCATGGCCGCACGCGCAATCCGCGCAATCCGTCGTTGACGCCGGGCGGATCGAGCGGCGGCGCGGCGGCTGCGGTGGCCGCCGGGATCGGCCCGCTTGCGCTCGGCACCGACATCGGCGGCTCGGTGCGTTACCCGGCCTATGCGTGCGGCGTCCATGGAATCCGGCCGTCGCTCGGCCGCGTGCCGGCGTTCAATGCGTCGTCGCCGGAGCGTGCGATCGGCGCGCAACTGATGTCGGCGGCGGGGCCGATCGCGCGCACGATCGACGACCTGTCGCTCGCGCTGCGCGCGTTCTCCGCACCCGATCCGCGCGATCCGTGGAGCGTGGCGGCGCCGTTCGACGGGCGCGAGGTGCCGAAGCGTGCGGCGCTGTGCGTGCGGCCGCGCGGCCTGGCGGTCGTGCCCGAAGTGGAGGCCGCGTTGCGCGATGCCGCGCGCCGGCTGGTCGACGCGGGCTGGAGCATCGACGAGATCGACGAGACCCCGCCGCTGCGCGAGGCCGCGCTGCTGCAGGAACAGCTTTGGCTGGGCGACGGTTTCGATGCGCTGGCGAACGCGGTCGGGCAGGACGGCGATCCGGGCGCGGCCGCGGTGATCGAGGCCGTGCGCGGCAAGGTGCGCGATTTGCCCGCCGACGTGATCGGCCGCGCGCTGGTTCGCCGCACGACGCTGGCGCGGCAATGGCGGCTGTTTCTCGACGCGTACCCGGTGTTGCTGCTGCCGGTGTCGTCGGAACTGCCGTTCCCGGACGATCTCGACAGGCAGGGGCCGGACGGCTTCGACCGCGTGTGGGAGGCGCAGCTCACGTTGCGCGCGCTGCCCGCGATGGAGCTGCCGGGGCTGGCCGTCACGACGTCGGTCGTGAACGGCGTGCCGGTGGGCGTGCAGGTGGTCGCCACGCATCATCGCGAGGATCTGTGCCTGCTCGCGGGGCGCGATATCGAAGCGCGCGGTGCGCCGATCGCGCCGGTCGATCCGGTGGCCTGATTGACTTCACTGACGGGCGCATGCGTCGACGAGGTGCGCTGGCCTCGTCGATGCATGGCGCCCCTCATGCCATTCTGGAATCCATGACAGCGCGCCGCATGCCGCGCTGATCGCCTCCCGCCTCCTTTCAATTTCCTTCGATGGCTGACATCGAACGGTCGTCGTCCTGCCTTTCCTGCCCGCCAGCGACCGCGCACGCATAGCGCGCGTCTGCTATTGCATTCCCCGCGGCGCTGATTAGGAAATGAATTTTTATTGGTTCTGCTTCCCCGGCGGCCCTCGCATAGTGGTGCTGACGGCTATAGACAGCACGCAAGCTGCGACGGCCGAATTCCCGGTGTTTTTGTTCATACGAATCAGCGAAAACAAGGAAGTGTCATGACGGTTGAACTGGAAGAACGAACCGCTGCGCAACAGGCGCTCGAAGATGCGCGCACGGCGGCCGCGGCGGCTGGCAAGTCCTATGCGGGCGGCGTGTCGCCGCAAACCGCGTGGGCGCTGTTCTCGGCAGGCGACGCATTGCTGGTGGACGTGCGCACGGCGGAAGAACGGAAATTCGTCGGTCACGTGCCGGAATCGCTGCACGTGCCGTGGGCGACCGGCACGAGCCTGACGCGCAACCCGCGCTTCGTGCGCGAACTGGAAGCGAAGACCGGCAAGGACGCCGTCGTGCTGTTGTTGTGCCGCAGCGGCAACCGCTCGGCCCAGGCGGCCGAGGCCGCGGCGAAGGGCGGTTTCACACAGGTGTTCAATGTGCTCGAAGGGTTCGAGGGCGACCTCGACGAGCGGCAGCAGCGCGGTAGCCAGAACGGTTGGCGCTTCCGCGGCCTGCCGTGGGCGCAGGACTGATTCACGGCCGTTACGGGGAGAAGGCAGCATGGCCGCATTCGACATCGACGACATCGTTCAATCGCTGCAGACGGTGCGCCGCGCATGGCGCGAGAAGCAGCGGCGCTCGCTCGAACCCGGCGGGCGCGACCTGCCGGCGCGCGAGGCGCTCGCGCAGATCATCGGCGCGCTGAAGGGCGTGCTGTTCCCGATGCGGCTCGGGCCGCCCGACCTGCGGCAGGAGAGCGAGAACTTCCACGTGGCCCATGCGCTCGACGCGGCGCTCAATGCGCTGCTCGCGCAAGTGACGCTCGAGTTGCGCTACGCGGCGCGTCACCGCCATACCGACGGGGCGCCGCCCGACAACATCGACGCGGTCGCGTCCCAAGCCGTGCAGGCCTTTGCCGCGCGATTGCCCGAGATCCGCCGGCTGCTCGACAGCGACGTGCTGGCAGCCTTTCACGGCGATCCCGCGGCCGGCAGCGTCGACGAGGTGCTGCTGTGCTATCCGGGCATCCTCGCGATGATCCACCACCGGCTCGCGCACGAGCTGTACGGGCTCGGCCTGCCGCTGCTCGCGCGGATCATCGCCGAGCAGGCGCATGCGGAAACGGGCATCGACATTCATCCGGGCGCGCGCATCGGCGCGGGCTTCTTCATCGACCACGGCACGGGCGTCGTGATCGGCGAGACGGCGATCATCGGCGAGCGCGTGCGCGTGTACCAGGCCGTCACGCTCGGCGCGAAGCGCTTCCCGCGCGATGCGGACGGGCATCTGGAGAAAGGGCTCGCGCGCCATCCGATCGTCGAGGACGACGTCGTGATCTATGCCGGTGCGACGATCCTCGGCCGCGTGACGATCGGACGCGGCGCGGTGATCGGCGGCAACGTGTGGCTCACGCAGGACGTGCCGCCCGGCGAAAACGTCACGCAGGCCGTGCTGCGCAGCGAAGCGAACGCCGCGCCGCGCGCGGCGGCGCGCGTCGCCTAGGAGGCGCGATGAGCGACCTCATCCATCACTTCGGCGCCAACGTGCGCAAGCTGCGCGAAGCGCGCACGTGGTCGCAGGAGCAACTGGCCGAGCATGCGGGGCTGAACCGCTCGTACGTCGGCGAGATCGAGCGCGGCGAGGCGATCGCGTCGATCGTCACCGCCGACAAGATCGCGCGCGCATTCGACGTGTCGATCTCCGCGCTGCTGCCGGGCGCGTACGTCACCTGAGGCTGCCTTATTTCGTTTCCCTTTCGGTTGTACGGGACCTGACGGCTATAGCATGTTGAGCCGGCAGGGGCGTGCTTCCGATAATCACCCAGCGTCATAAGCAATCCCGTTTTTCATCTTAAGAACCCGGAGCCACACATGTCGACCGTTGCAAGCGGCGCGGCTGCGCTGAGCGATCACGCCGCCCGCCAACTAGCGAACGCTACCAAGACCGTCCCCCAGCTTTCCACGATCACGCCGCGCTGGCTGACCCATCTGCTGCAATGGGTGCCGGTCGAGGCCGGCATCTACCGGCTGAACCAGGTGAAGAACCCGGAAGCCGTGCGCGCCGCGTGCACGCAGCTCGAGGACGAAAGCGTGCTGCCGCAGACCTTCGTGCCGTACGAGGAACAGCCGCGCGAATACTTCCTGAACGCGGTCAGCACGGTGCTCGACGTGCATACGCGGATCTCGGATCTCTACAGCAGTCCTCACGATCAGATCAAGGAACAGCTGCGCCTGACGATCGAGACGATCAAGGAACTGCAGGAAAGCCAGCTGATCAACAACCCGGACTACGGGCTGCTCGCGAACGTGACCGACGAACAGCGGATTTTCCCGCTGACGGGCGCGCCGACGCCGGACGATCTCGACGAGCTGCTGACGAAAGTGTGGAAGGAACCCGCTTTCTTCCTCACGCACCCGCTCGCGATCGCCGCGTTCGGCCGCGAATGCACGCGGCGCGGCGTGCCGCCGCCGACGGTCAGCCTGTTCGGCTCGCAGTTCCTCACGTGGCGCGGCATCCCGCTGATTCCGTCGGACAAGGTGCCGGTCGCGGACGGCAAGACCAAGATCCTGCTGCTGCGCGTCGGCGACAAGCGCCAGGGCGTCGTCGGCCTGTATCAGCCGGGTGTCGCGGGCGAGCAGGGGCCGGGCCTGTCGGTGCGCTTCATGGGGATCAACAACCAGGCGATCGCGTCGTACCTGATCTCGCTGTATTGCTCGCTCGCGGTCCATTCGCCGGATGCGCTGGCTGTCCTCGATGACGTCGAAATCGGCAAGTTCCATGACTATCCCGACACCTACCGTTAATCCCGGCCTGCCCGGCGGCGACGCGCACGCGCTGCCGCACGCGCCGCTGCCGGCGGGGTTGCCCGACCCGGCGACGCTCGCGCGGCTCGCGTCCGAGTTCTTCGCGACGCCGCCCGGGCAGGCCACCGCGCCCGAGCTGTCGGCCGGCAGCGGCGCGGTCGGCGGCGTGCCGTCGGCGTTGCCGGCGGCCGCGCCGATCCTCGCGTCGGTCAGCAATCCGGTGCCCGGCGGCTCGCCGCTCGCGGGCCCGGGCGGGGCCGGCACCGGCGTGCCGGGGCTCGCGCTGCCGCAGGGCAAGGTGCCCGGCGCGAACCTCGCGCCGTCCGCGCCGACGCACGTGCTGTCGCTCGGCAACCGCGTGCCGGCGCTCGCGCCGCATGCGGCCGCGCAGAACGGGCTGCCCGACAACGCGGTGTCGATCGCGCCCGCGCTCGAACCGCGCGTCGGCGGCGCGGCGCTCGGCGTGCCGCAGGTGAATGCGCCGGCACCGGAAGGCGCGGCGAAGGCCTCGCCGTACTACTTCACCGACGGCTCGCTGCAGGGCTGGCAGCGGACGCCGCAGGACATCGTCGTGCCGTCGAACGGCCTCGCGTCGCCGGAAGCGTTCGGGCTGCCGGGCGACTACGCTCTGCGTGAACTGCTCGCCGTGCATCGCGAAGTGCCGGTGTCGCGCGCGTCGGGCGCCGACGTGCCGCGCTACTTCGTCGACGATACGCATGCCGCCGAGCCGCAAGGTCAGTTGTATCGCGGCGCGCACCCGCCGTTCGACGTGAACGCGATCCGCCGCGATTTCCCGATCCTGCAGGAGCGCGTGAACGGCAAGCAGCTCGTCTGGTTCGACAACGCGGCGACGACGCACAAGCCGCAGGCCGTGATCGACCGGCTCGCGTATTTCTACGCACACGAGAACTCGAACATTCACCGCGCGGCGCATGCCCTGGCGGGCCGCGCGACGGATGCGTACGAGCATGCGCGGGAAACGGTGCAGCGCTTCATCGGCGCGTCGTCGCCGGACGAGATCGTGTTCGTGCGCGGCACGACCGAGGCGATCAACCTGATCGCGAAGTCGTGGGGCGTGCAGAACGTCGGCGAGGGCGACGAGATCATCGTGTCG
Organism: Burkholderia seminalis; assembly: GCF_001718535.1. Classification (NCBI taxonomy): domain Bacteria; kingdom Pseudomonadati; phylum Pseudomonadota; class Betaproteobacteria; order Burkholderiales; family Burkholderiaceae; genus Burkholderia; species Burkholderia seminalis. The sequence goes on from NZ_CP013400.1 coordinate 449,130, forward strand.
AATCTCGAGCATCACGCGAACATCGTGCCGTGGCAGCAGCTTGCCGCGCTCAAGGGTGCGAAGCTGCGCGTGATTCCGGTCGACGATTCGGGGCAGGTGCTGCTCGACGAATACCGGAAGCTGCTCAACGACCGCACGAAGATCGTGTCGGTCACGCAGGTGTCGAATGCGCTCGGCACGGTCGTGCCGGTGAAGGAGATCGTCGAGCTTGCGCATCGCGCGGGTGCGAAGGCGCTCGTCGACGGCGCGCAGTCGATCTCGCACATGCGCGTCGACGTGCAGGCGCTCGATGCGGATTTCTTTGTGTTCTCCGGGCACAAGATCTACGGGCCGACCGGGATCGGCGTCGTGTACGGCAAGCGCGCGATCCTCGACGACATGCCGCCCTGGCAGGGCGGCGGCAACATGATCGCGGACGTGACGTTCGAGCGCACGGTGTTCCAGCCGCCGCCGAACCGGTTCGAAGCCGGCACCGGCAACATCGCGGATGCGGTGGGGCTCGGCGCCGCGCTCGATTACGTGAACCGCATCGGTATCGAGAACATCGCTCGCTACGAGCACGACCTGCTGGCGTATGCGACGAGCGTGCTCGCGCCGGTACCGGGCGTGCGGCTCGTCGGCACCGCGCGCGACAAGGCGAGCGTGCTGTCGTTCGTGCTGAAGGGCTATGAAACCGAGGAAGTCGGGCAAGCGCTGAACGAAGAGGGCATCGCGGTGCGCTCCGGGCATCACTGCGCGCAGCCGATCCTGCGGCGCTTCGGGCTCGAGGCCACGGTGCGGCCGTCGCTCGCGTTCTACAACACGTGCGACGAGGTCGATGCGCTGGTGCGTGTCGTGAAGCGGCTGGCGACGCGCCGTTGACGGTGATGTCGTTGTTGCCCGCCTGCGGCGGCCCTTGCGGGTCGCCGCAGGCGTTTTCCCGTTGCGCGGTCAGAATCGTACGACCGGCTTCTTCTCCACGCTGAACCCGTCACGCAGCACGCACGCCGAATCGGCGAAGTATCGGCGGGTTTCCGACAGCAGGCCGGTGTTGCCGCGCCGACAGAACACCACACCCGATCCTTCCTCCGTCAGCAGTTCGTCGATCAGCGATTCGGGTTGCCCGATATCGGCGAGGTGGACGTTCTGCACGCCGTGCGCAAGCGCATCGAGCGCGTCCCGCACGCAGGGCGCCGCATCGGCGGCCGGATGCTCGGCGAGCCATTGTTCGAGTTCCGTGATGCCGTACAGCCCGGCGAGCTCGCCGAGTTCGCGCAGCCATGCCCCGTCGACCATCATCACCAGCGTGACGGCACCGGTGCATTGCGCGAACAGGCTGCCGAGCCGTTCCGGGCGCAGCACGTGCGCGTGGCCCGCGTCGTCCGGTGCGACCGGCATCACGACGGGCACGAGTCCGTTTTCCAGGAAGGCGTTCAACGCGGCGACGTCGAACCGTGCGACCGCGCTTGCCTGCGTGCGGTCGGGTGCCGCGCGGGCGACCAGCAGGCCGCCGTCGTGACCGTCGATGCCGATCGCCCTAGCACCGTGACCGCCGATCAGGCGCACCAGTTCGTGATTGACGCCGGTCATCGCGGCATGCGCGGCCTCGACCGATTGCGTATCGGCCGCGGCCGGCCCGCCCTGGACGACGACCGGACGAACGCCGGTGAGCGCAAGCAGCGCGACATCCTGTGCGAAGGCCGCACGGGTGCGTGCATCGCTCGCGGCGCCGCCATCGACGATGACGACGGCCTGCCCGTGCAGCGCCTGCATGAACGGCAGCGAGTGAGCCAGGCCGGCTGCGCGTCGCGACATGAGAGTGGGAATTTCAGGGTCTGGGAACATGGGAGTCCGAATGAATGGAGGGAGGTGCCTGTCGCCGTTCGACGCGGCGTCAGTGTGTGCGTTGCATCAGCAGGTGAAGCTCGCCGGGCGTTCGCGCATCGCGCGACGCGTGCCGGAACGCGCGTTCGCTGAAACACCGTGCCGCGTCGGCGAGCAGTTCGAGGTGCGTGCGGTCGTCCGCCCGCGGCAGGACCAGCACGATGAATTCGCGCACGGGCTTGCGGTCCGGCGCGTTGAACGCGAACGGATAGAGCGCGCGGACGAACAGCGCGACCGCCGAGTCGAGCCCGTCGACCCGCGCGTGCGGAATCGCGACGCCCTGGCCCAGACCGGTCGAGCCGAGCTGCTCGCGCCTGGCGAGTTCGGTCCGGATCCGTTCGGCGGATACGCCGCTGCTGCGCGCGATATGGCGCGCGACGAGGTCGAACAACTGGGTCGCGCTTTCGGCCGGGACGTCGAGCAGGATGTTGTCCACCGGGCAGGCGTCGGCGAGCCGAGCTGCGGACGGCGTGTCGCCGCGTCGGCGGGGAAGGTCGGGTTGGCCGCCCACGGCGGCCTGCTGCGTTTGCATGCGGATTGCTCCGTGTCGGGATGACAGGGAAATCCTAGACAAAGCCGCATAAAGACAGTGTCAGAGACAGGGGGGCCGGTATTAAAATTTCATATCGACCGACGATGGAACCGGGCCCGCTACGGACTGGCTCACGTACCCGACAAAACGAACGGCAGCGTGGTCAGCAGGAAGACCGAAATGCCGACGACCGGCGCGCCGAACGCGATCGCCGCGAACGCCACGGCGGCGCTGGTCAGCACGAGCGTTCTCGATACCCGGCGATGCCGGTCGTGCGCCGTTGTCCTGCTGTCGCGGATTGCATCGGTCCGCGCGCCGATCACGTGTTTCCAGAACGTCAGGCCCAGCATGATTGCTCCTGTATGAAAGACGAGCGGGACGCGGCGCGCGATGCGCCGCGCAAGCGTGTCAGCTGCGCTCGAGCTTGAGCACGCGCGAGATCTGCGCGGCGGTGAAGCCGCTGTTGCGCACGTAAGGCGCGCAGTCGAGCGGCGCCGTGAGCGATTCGCTGACGACGTACCGGCCGACGAAGCGGTAGGCATCGGTTGCCGTCTTGATGAACACCGGAATCGCATCGCGTTGCGCGGCGAGCGTCCTGCCGGCCGAGCGCGCGGACGCGCTGCCGTCGCAAAGGATCACGTCGGGCGCGTGCGGATTGAGGTCCGCGCGAAGGCAGGCGGCCACGACCTTGCCGTTCTTCGTCGGCAGGAAACCCTGCTTGCTGCCGCCGCAGGCGGTGTGGATGAATTCGCGTGTGTACTGCTTGTCGATCTCGAACATGACCGGGCTCCGGTAACGGAAATTTCTCTGAATAAAATTCAGGTATGCGTAGTAAATGAGCTGGACCGGCGGATCGATGACGCTTCGTTGCACAGGATGTGCCGCGCACACGCTCGAGCGCATGCATTCCCGATGCGCGGTGATCGCATCGACGTCGTGTTCAGGCGTGCACGGAGAGGACTACGGCGCGCACCGTCCGCCAGGCGGCAGGACGATGGCTCGGGAGGGAGGCACAGGCGTCCTGCCTGTCAGGCAGAAAAGCAACTCGGAGGACGAGGACTTCGGAGGCGCATGTCGCGTGCTCGGTGGTGGATGGCGAACCCATTCTAGTGAACGTATTCGCCGGCGCAAGTAAAAAGGTCGTAAAGGCGTGAGAGCGGTGTGTCGGTGCCCGGTTCGACCTGCCGGCCACCGCATTTTGCCGCTTCCATGCAACAACGCGTGACGACTTGCGTCGCCACGCGTTACGCGTCCTGCCCGGCTGCGCGCGCCGGTGAACCGGCGCGCACGGCCCGTCGTCAGAAATCGAAGCCCGGCCCGCCCGCACCCGGACCGCCCGGTGCGGCAGCCGGCGCCGCATCCTTCGGCGCTTCGAACACGGTCGCATCGGTCGTCAGCAGCAGCCCGGCCACCGACGCCGCGTTTTGCAGCGCCGTGCGCGTGACCTTGGTCGGATCGAGCACGCCCGATTCGACGAGATCGCCGTACTCGCCCGTCTGCGCGTTGTACCCGAAGTTGCCCGTGCCTTCCGCGACCTTCGCGACGACGACGCTCGCTTCCTCGCCCGCGTTCGTGACGATCTGGCGCAGCGGTTCCTCGAGCGCGCGCAGCACGATCTTGATGCCCGCATCCTGGTCGGCGTTCACGCCTTTCAGTTCGCGGATCGCCTGCCGCACGCGGATCAGCGCGACGCCGCCGCCCGGCACGATGCCTTCCTCGACGGCCGCGCGCGTCGCGTGCAGCGCGTCGTCGACGCGGTCCTTCTTCTCCTTCACCTCGATTTCGGTCGCACCGCCGACCTTGATCACGGCAACACCGCCGGCCAGCTTGGCCACGCGCTCCTGCAGCTTTTCACGGTCGTAATCGGACGTCGCCTCGTCGATCTGCACGCGGATCTGCTTCACGCGCGCCTCGATGTTCTTCGCATCGCCCGCGCCGTCGATCACGGTCGTGTTTTCCTTGCCGACCTCGATGCGCTTCGCCTGGCCGAGCTCGGCGAGCGTCGCCTTCTCGAGCGTCAGGCCCGTTTCCTCCGCGATCACCTGCCCGCCGGTGAGGATCGCGATGTCCTCGAGCAGCGCCTTGCGGCGATCGCCGAAGCCCGGCGCCTTGACCGCGACCGTCTTCAGGATCCCGCGGATGTTGTTGACGACGAGCGTCGCGAGCGCTTCGCCTTCAACGTCTTCCGCGATGATCAGCAGCGGCCGGCCCGACTTCGCGACCTGTTCGAGCACCGGCAGCAGGTCGCGGATGTTCGAGATCTTCTTGTCGTGCAGCAGGATGTACGGGCTTTCGATCTCGGCGATCTGCTTGTCGGGATTGTTGATGAAATACGGCGACAGGTAGCCGCGGTCGAACTGCAGCCCTTCGACGACGTCGAGCTCGTCGGCGAGCGACTTGCCGTCCTCGACGGTGATCACGCCTTCCTTGCCGACGCGGTCGATCGCCTCGGCGATGCGCTGGCCGATCGATTCCTCGCCGTTCGCGGAGATCGTCGCGACCTGCGCGATTTCCTTGCTCGTGGTGGTCGGCTTGCTGATCTTCTTCAGCTCGTCGACGGCCGCCGCGACGGCCTTGTCGATGCCGCGCTTCAGGTCGAGCGGGTTGAGCCCGGCCGCCACGTATTTCTGGCCTTCACGGACGATCGCCTGCGCGAGCACCGTGGCCGTCGTCGTGCCGTCGCCGGCTGCGTCGCTGGTGCGCGACGCGACTTCCTTCACGAGCTGCGCGCCGATGTTCTGCAGCTTGTCCGCGAGTTCGATTTCCTTCGCGACCGACACGCCGTCCTTCGTGACGACGGGCGCGCCGAAGCTGCGTTCGAGCACGACGTTGCGGCCCTTCGGCCCGAGCGTCACCTTCACCGCGTTCGCGAGGATGTTCACGCCTTCGGTCAGTCTTGCCCGTGCGACGTCGCTGAAAATGATTTCCTTGGCTGCCATGATTGCGCTCCGTTATTGATTGACGACCGCGACGATGTCTTCCTCGCGCAGCACGAGAAACTCGTTGCCGTCCACTTTGACGGCCTGGCCCGCGTACTTGCCGAACAGCACGCGCTCGCCGATCTGCAGGTCGGGCACGATGCGCTGGCCGTCGGCATCCTTCCGGCCGGGGCCAACGGCGATCACTTCGCCCTGGTCGGGTTTTTCGGCGGCGCTGTCGGGGATCACGATGCCCGACGCGGTGGTGGTTTCCTGGTCGAGTCGCTTCACGATCACGCGGTCGTGCAAGGGGCGTAGGCTCATTTTTTCGTCCTGTGCTGATCTGTCGGATTGGGCTGGCACTCTTCAACAGAGAGTGCTGACGAGTATAAAAACGGGCAGCGGCGCGATCCAATAACGGATTTGCACAAGCATTCGCGTCGTCGTGCAAAGCGCAGGGACCCGGCTATTGCGACGCGGACTGCTGGGCGACCGGCGAGCAAATCGGGTGGATCGTCTCGCCGGCGAGCACGCGCTTCACGAACGGAATCGAATCGGCGAGCGACACGTTCACGGTGCCGTTGTGTTCGCGGCCCGCGTACAGGTGTGCCTCGACCGTCGTGCCCGCCGCGCACGCGTCCTTCGCCAGCGCGAGTTCGAGCGGCGCCAGCCCGTCGTCCGCGCCCGCGCCGATGAAGACGGGGGTGGCGAGCTTCAGTGTCGGATATTTCAGGTAGTCGTCCCACCATGCTTTCAGCCGCGCATCGCCGCCCGGCTTGACCGTATTCGCGTGCGTGAGGTGCGCGAGCGCCGCGTCGTCCTCGAGCGACGCGAGGCAGCCGATGCGCGATTGCTCGAGAATCGGCAGCGCGCGGTCGGTCAACACTTCGTCGGCGCGCAGTGACGGGTCGATCTGCTGCGCCGACAGCACCGAGTAGAACTGGTACGCAAGCGTCGGGTCGACGCGGTCGGGATCGCGCCGGTAGGCCGTCTCGAACGGCGGCAACGACGCGAGCGTGGCACGCGACGCGTTGTAGATCGTCCCGGTCGCGACGGTCGCGCGGATCGCCAGTTCCGGCGCGTAGACGGGCGCGTAGCCTGCCGCCGCGATGACGGCCGAGCCGCCTTGCGACTGGCCGACGAGCACGACTTCGTTCGCGAGGCCCGGCACGCCGCCGAGCACCGCACGCACGCTGTCGAGCAGCGTGTAGCTGTTCGAGCGGTTGTTGAGCTGCGGATTCGGGCCGGGCGTGCCGAGGCCCTGGTAGTCGGTCGCGACCACCGCGAACCCTTGCTGAAGCCATGCGTTCAGGTAGCGCACGTCGCGATACGAGCGGCCGAACCACGACGGCGCGCAGATATCGGCCATCCCGAACGTGCCGTGCGCCCATGCGACGATCGGCCAGCCGCCGGCCGGTGGTGTCCCGCGCGGCACGAACAGCGCGCCCGACACCGCGATCGGCGTCCGGCCGCCGACGCCGTCGGTCGATGCATACAAGATGCGCAACTGCCGCGCGGCGCCCGCGAGCCCGAGCGTGGCCGGCAGTGGTTCGGAGCGCAGCAGCGCGCCGGGCGTGGCCGGGATGTCGCGGTCCCACGTGTAGAACGCGGACACGCGGCCGTCGCCCTGCAGCGGATCGGGCACGGGAACATGGCCGGGCGAGGCCGCGAGCGAAACGACGGAAGGCACGGCGAGTGCCGAGATGAGCAGCGCGCGCGCGGCAACACCGCGCAGGGGAAGGAGCGTCATGGTCGGATGAAGGTGGATGAGATCGGATGCACCGTGCAAGGCCGGTGCGGGCCGACCACGACGCAAGTTTCGAACCAGCACGTTCGTTGCGCACGCCACGCGCGGTGCGGCGGGCAACCGGTCGGCACCACGCGGATGGTGCACGTGCACGCGCTGCGCGTCGCGCAGCAATCGCGGCCGGTACAGTGTTGCTCCCGCAACAGGCGCACGCTCGCGGATAGCATCGCGCGGGTCGGGCATCGCGCGAGCGCCACGCCGGCCGGCCCGCGCAGCGCGCTCGCCGGGTTGGCACGATTGCTGCTGATCCGGTGGCCGTGCGTCGCGGTGTCGCGACGCGAGTCCCTCCGTCCATCCGATCAAGGAAACCGTTCTCATGTCCGTCACCCAAGCCATCGACAGCGGCGAACTCGTGGCATTCGTCGAGCGCGCCACGCGCGAGTTCACGCAGGCCGCGCGCGTGCTGAAGGAAACGCGCACGCTGTCCGCGACCAACACGTTCCAGGCGTTCCAGCGCGTGCCGGGCACGGAGCTCGTCGTCGCGCTGTCTGCGCCGAGCCCGTGGGCCGCGTCACAGGACATTCAACCCGTCGTCGTGACGCTCGACGGCGACGTGCTGCACGGCGACGCGCGCGCGGGCGGCAACGGCCCGCGTTACGCGGGCGTGTTCCGCGAGGCGCCTGAAGTGGACGTCGTGATACACGTGCATGGCCCGTATCTCGGTGCGTGGGCGAGCGCGCATCGCCCGCTGCCGATCCGTTATGCGCCGGCCGCGCGCTACACGCGGGCTCGCGAGATTCCGGTCTACGTCGATCGTCGCCCCGGCGAGCCGCGCTTCATCGTCGATACGATCCGGCGCGATCCCGACGTGCCGGCAATCATCGAGGCAAACGGCGGCGCGACGTTCTGGGGCAAGTCGATCCTCGACATATCGAAGTACATCCTGATCCTCGAGGAAGCCGCGTATTTCCAGGCGCTCGCGGAACCGCTCGGCGGCTCGCTCGACTTCGGGCCGGGCGCGCTCGAACAGCAGTGGAAGATGACCGGTCTTGCCTGACGCCGCACGGCGGCCGACGCAATCCGGCCGCCGTCATACCGATAGCTCGATGAATTGGTTCGTGGCCGGCGCGCGCCTTGCTATCGTCGAACCTTCCCCGTTCAACACGCCGGTCGTGCCATGGCCATCTTCAGCTTGCCGGACCCGACTTCGCACGCGATCACGATCCGCGCGAAGGCACTGACGTTCGACGATCCCAAATCGCGGGTGCTGCTCGAACGCATCCAGCTCGTCGCACCGAGCGATGCGACGGTACTCGTCACCGGCGAGAGCGGCACCGGCAAGGAGCTGATCGCGCGCCTCGTGCATTCGCTGAGCGAGCGCCATGACGGCCCGTTCGTCGCGGTCAACTGCGGCGCATTTTCCGAGACGCTGATCGAAAGCGAGCTGTTCGGCCACGAGCGCGGCGCGTTTACCGGCGCGATCAATGCCCAGCCCGGCTGGTTCGAATCCGCGAATCGCGGCACGCTCTTTCTCGACGAGGTGGGCGACCTGCCGCTGTCCGCGCAGGTCAAGCTGCTGCGCGTGCTGCAGGAGCGCGAGGTGACGCCGGTCGGCTCGCGCAAGACCGTGAAGATCGACGTGCGGCTTGTCGCGGCGACCAACGTGAATCTCGAGGCGGCGGTGCGCGCGGGCAATTTCCGCGAGGACCTGTACTACCGGCTCAACGTCGTGAAGCTGAGCCTGCTGCCGCTGCGCGAGCGGCCCGGCGACATCGCGCCGCTGATCGAGCATTTCATCGACACCTATGCGAAGCGGCTGCGCGTGGCCGCGCCGACGCTGACCGACGCCGCACGCGCCCGACTGCATGCGCATGCGTGGCCCGGCAACATCCGCGAGCTGGAGAACGTGATCCACCATGCGGTGCTGATCTGCGCGGGCGGGGCGATCGACGTCGGCGACCTGCAGTTCTCGGCGCTGTCGCTCGCGCCCGACACGGCCGGCGCGCCGGGTGCGGCCGCCGCACCGCCGCGCCGCGCACGCGACGTCGCCGAAGCGACCGAGGCGCTGCGTCATGCGGTGATCGAATTGCTGGATCTGGGTACGCCGGCGCTTTGGCAGCACATCGAGGATACCGTCTACCGCAGCGTGTTCGACTACAGCGATCACAACCAGCTGCGCATGTCGCGCCTGCTCGACCAGTCGCGCAACATCGTGCGCGCGCGGCTCGCGCAGCTCGGCATCCTGAAGCCGCGCGACACGGGCGACGCCGACGCGCGGCTGCGCCGTCAGGCGTGATCCCGCCAGCGCAGCGCGCGCCGCGCGATCCGCTCGCATAGCGCGCTCATCCCGACGGCCAGCGCCGTCACGCCCAATACGCACACGAGCAGCACGTCGGCGCGGGCGCCTGCCTGGGCATTCTGCATCAGGCTGCCGATACCGGCCCCCGTGTTGAACAGCAACTCGCTGCTGGTCGCGGTGATCCACGCGAACGGCACGGCCTGCAGCACGCCCGCGAACAGGTCGGGCAATGCGCCCGGTATCAGCACGTCGCGCCACAGGCCGACGCGCGTCAGCCGATACGACTGCGCAAGTTCGACATAGCGTGGATCGACGCGGCGCAGCCCGTCGAAGCTGGCGGTGGTCATCGGGTAGAACGCGGCGAGCGCGATGATGAACACCTTGGCGAATTCGCCGGTGCCGGCCCACAGGCTCAGCAGCGGAATCAGCCCGAGCAGCGGCACGTAGCGCAACGCCTGGAACGCCGGTTCGGCGAGCTTGCGCGCGAGCGGCGAACGCGCCAGTACCGAGCCGAACCCGAGCCCGGCCGCGACGCCGAACCCGAGCCCGAGCGTCGTGCGGCGCAGGCTTGCGCCGAGATCGGTTGCGAGTTCGCCGCTGCGGGCGAGTTCGACGAGCGCCGCGCCGACCTGCTGCAGCGGCACGAATGCGTATTGGTGGGCCGCGTCGCCGGACGAGGCAGCTTGCCACGCGGCGATCAGCAGGGCCGGCACGACGAGGCCGCGCGCGCGGCGGCGCAGCGGGGCGAACGAGAAAGCGCGGGTGGCGAAGGTCATGCCGAAGCGTATCCAGTCAAAGTCAGCGCGCGGGCGTCTGCCAGCGCAATGCGTAGCGCTGCACGAGCGCGATCGAGCGGTCGAGCGCGAAACCGATCAGCCCGATCACGGCGACGTCGACGAGCACCACGTCGAGCCGCAGCATCTGCCGCGCGAGTTCCATCATCTGGCCGATCCCGCTGTCGGCGCTGAGCAGCTCGACCGCGACGAGGGCGAGCCAGGCGCGCGCGAGTGCGATCCGCACGCCCGTCAGCAGCGGCGGCAGCGCGGCCGGCAGCAGCACGTCGCGCAGTAGTGCGAAGCGGCCGAGCCCGTAGTGGCGCGCCATTTCGACGAGATCGCGCGGCGCATCGTGCACGCCCGTGTACGCGGCCAGCGCGACCGGGAAGAACACGGCCTTGCCGACGACGGCGAGCTTCAACGGCTCGTCGACGCCGATCAGCAGGATCAGCAGCGGAATCAGCGTGAGCGTCGGCACTTGCCGCAGCAGGTCGAAGGTCGGCCGCAGGTAGTCGGCGAACAGCCGGCTGCGTGCGAGCAGGATGCCGAACGCGGCGCCGCCGGTTGCGCCGAGCGCGAAGCCGAGCGCGAGGCGATGCAGCGTGATCAGCAGGTTGTCGCGCAGTTCGCCGGTGTCGAGCAGCGTGCGCAGCGTCGCGGCGAGGCGTTCGGGCGGCACGACGAGCTGCGGCGGAAACCAGCGCTGCGCGCTCGCGAGCCACCACAGCGCGGCGAACGTAAAGGGCGTGATCCACCACAGCGCATGTTCGCCGAGCCGCGCGAGGCCGGGCAGGCGGATCGCGCGCCAGCCGTTCGGCGCGAGGGCGCGCATCGCCATCAGCGGCTCGCGACGCGCGCGGCATCGGCGCGCCAGTAGCCGTCGAGACCAAGCTGCTTGAGCGCGGTCGCCACGAAGGTCGGCGCGAGCAGCGCGTTCACGTCGACCGGCACCGACGTCAGGCCGGCCTGGCGGCTGTACGCGACGACATCGCGGTAGTGGCCGGTAAGCGCCGGCGTGAAGAGCGGCGTCCATTGCTCTTTCCACGGCGTCGATTCGTCCGCGTATTCGCGGCGCACGACGCTTTCGGGCTGGCCCGACGCGCTCAGGATCTTCACGTACGCATCGCGGTTCTGCGGCTGCGAGATCCAGTGCGCGGCCCGCACGTAGGCCGTCGCGACGAGCTGCGTGACGTCGGGGTAGCGCCGCACGAAATCGTCGGATGCCCACAGTTCGGCGCGCATCTTCCAGTCGTCGGGCGCGGTCTTGGTCGACCAGATTATCTTGCCGACGTTCTTGTCGACCAGCGAATACGCGTCGGACAGCGTAAAGAAGCCGTCGACGCGGCCGGCCGCGACGGCTGCCGCGCCGGCCTGCGGATCGAGGTTGTAGATCTTGAAGTCGGACAGCTTCAGCCCGTTTTCGGCGAGCAGCTTGCCGAACGTGACTTCCCACGGCCGGCCGCGATTGAGCGCGATGCGCTTGCCTTTCAGATCGACGATCGACTTCGCGGTCGAGCCGGCCGGCACGACCAGATACGTGTTGCTGCCGGCGCCGCCCGGCACGATCAGGCGCGTGTGCGTGCCCGACGCGTTGACGACGACCGACGGCAGGTCGCCGTAGCCCGCGAAATCGATGCTGCCGTTCGTGAACGCCTCGTTGACGAGCGTGCCGACCGCCGCGGTCGACACCGGCACCCATTGCAGCTTCACGTGCCGGGCGGCCAGCGCCTTCTCGAGCGACTTGTCGGCGTCGATCAGCGCGGATGCGCCGGCATATTGCGTCTTGCCGCCGCTCGAGTACGCGACGACGGCAATGCGCACGACCTTGGGCGCGTCTTGCGCATGCGCTGCCGGTGCCGCGAGCGACGCGGCCGCCAGCGGTAGCACGGCGAGCAGCGCGCGCAGCAGGCGGCGCAGTGACGCGAGGGAGAGGGAGTATTTCATGATGGTCCCGAACAGTGAACGAAAAAGGGGCTCACGCGCGTTTCTGCCACGACGGCCGCAGCACGTCGGCGAGCGGGCGCGGGTCGATCCAGTCGGCGACGTCGAAGTCGGTTTCCAGAAAGCCGTGCTCGCGCAGGAACGTCTTGAACTCGTCGAGCGCGGCGACCGATTCGTCGTCGAGATTGACGCCGAGATGGCGGTGCAACTGGTTGCCGTACGCGGCTCGCACCCAGTCGATCGACGATGCGGTTTCGCCCGCCACGTAGTGCGCGGTTTCGTCGGGATGCGTGCTCGCCCATTCGCCGGCGGCGACCACGAGCTTCAGGAAGCCGGCGACGATGTCCGGATGGTTCGCGAGCACGTCCGCGTTGACGGTCAGCGGGCGCGGCGTGCCGTTGTTGTTGCGGATCGAGCGCTCCGGATGAAAGCCGATGTCGATCACGACGTGTGCGCCGATCAGTTGCGCGATCTCGAGACCCGTCGAGCCTTTCACGTAGATCGCGTCGACTTCGCCGCGCAGCAGCGCGCCGGCTTCGGCCGCATACAGCGCGCGGCTCGAAAAGCCGTGCGGCGACGCGAACAGGTTCGCCGCACGCGCGGGCCCGACGGCCTGCAGCGTGCGTGCGCGCACGTCGACGAGCTCGACGTCGCGCGTGGTCAGTCCGTCGAGGCTCAGTGCATTGACGAAGCCGCGCAGCGCGGACGCGCGAAAGATGTCGATGCGGTCGTCGGGGCGGCTCGGAATCGCGATCCGGCGGCCGCGCAACGCCTTCACCGAGCGGATGCCCGACTCGGGCCGCGCGAGGATCAGCTGCGATTCGTCGACCCACGACAGCCCGATCACGCGCGTGTTGGCGTCGTTCGAGCGCGCCCACATCGCGGGGATGCTGCCGCCCTGGCGGAACGACTGCGCGAGCGTGTGATCGCTGATCGATGACACGTCGTGCCGCGTGGCGCCGCGCGGCGAGCGGATCGCGACGCCGTCGGCCGACGTCTCGCCGTTGAGCCAGCCGAGATGCACGGCGATGCCGAGCGGCGTCGGCACGGGCGATCGGGCGTACCAGAACGTCTGCTGCTTGTCCGATGACGAATCGGGCCTGTCTGTCATGTGTGAGATTCCCCTGTCTGGGTAAGCGTGGTCGATGCGCGGTGTCGCACGCGCGGCCGTTCCACGTTGCAAGTTCCGGGCCAATGAGCGGAAACGGCCGGGCGGCACGCGGCGCGGGCATCCCGGGCGCTGCGCGGCGCGACGGCCGGCGCAACGCCTGTTGCATGAGCAACAGTCGCGTCGGGTGCTGTTGCGCGTGCAGCACCGGTGTGTCGTGCGCAACAGCACGGCACGGATTCGCTTTCGGGATGCCGGCACCGCCCGGCGCGTGTTCGTCGATGGCCGTCGACGCCCGGCCGGCAAGGCATTGCGCGTGCTCGGCGGCTGCGCCGCACGTCAGCAGGCGTGCGCGTTGGCACACCGCGTGCTTTACAGCGCTGCATACGCGCGGCACGCCGGTGCCGCACGCAATCCGAACGGGCCGACAAGGAGAATCCCGATGGCTGTTGAATTTCTGTGGCGCCTGCCGATGCACGGCGATGGCCGGCGCGCACACGACCTGCATACGCGCGGCGAATGGAATCGCCAGCGCGCGTCGCGCGTCGCGCCGAAAGTCGACGACGACGATTTCGGCTACATCGACTATCTGTCGCAGGTGGCGCGCGCGGCCGACATCGCCGGTTTTCACGGCGCGCTGATTCCGATCTTCCGCTTCACCGAGGAGCCGTGGGTCGTCGCGGCGGCGCTGGCGCGCGAGACGCGCCGGCTGCGGCTGCTGATCGCGCTGCAGCCGCATTTCGTGCATCCGGTTTATGCGGCGCAAATGGCCGCGAGCCTGCAGCGGATCAGCCGCGGCCGCGTCGAGTGGAACGTCGTCACGGGCGGCGGCGGTCCCGACCAGCGCGCGTACGGCGACTTCATCGATCACGACAGCCGCTATGCGCGCACCGACGAATTCCTCGACGTCGTGAAGGGCATCGCGGCCGGCGCGCCATTCTCGTTCGACGGCCGCTTCTACCGCGTCGAAGCCGGCGGGCTGCTGCCGCCGCTGAGCGGCCAGAAGCCGCCGCGGATTTATCTGGCCGGCGCGAGCGACGCTGCGCTCGCGGTCGCGGCGAAACACGGCGACGTGCACCTGAGCTGGGGCGAGCCGCTCGCGAAGCAGAAGGAAGTGATCGACGCGGCGCGCCGCGCGCTCGACCGGCAGAACGCCGAGCGCGACCTGCGCTTCGGCATGCGCATCGACATCCTCGCGCGCGAAACCGAGGAACAGGCGTGGGCCGAGCTGCGGCAGATGTTCGCCACGGTGGGCGACGCGACGCGTGCCGGTTTCGGCGGGCGCGGCGAATCGTCGGAATCGGTCGGCGCGAAGCGCCAGTTCGCATTGCACCAGGGCAACACGCAGCACTTTGACGACCTGATCGTCGGCCCGAACCTGTGGGCCGGAATGTCGCAGATCCGTGGCGGCCCCGGCTGCGTGATCGTCGGCAGCCACGAGCAGGTGGCCGAGCGGCTCGCGGAATACGTCGACATCGGCGTATCGACGTTCATCCTCGCGAGCAATCCGCATCTCGAAGAGGCGTACCGCGTGGGCGAGGAAGTGCTGCCGCTCGTCGACGGCGCGCTGAACGCGCGCGGCACGCAGGCAGCGCTGCGCGTGGCCGGCGCCTGAGCGCGGCGGCGTGCCGCCGCGCATCAACGACAACGATAAGGATACTCACCATGACGACACTCGCTGCGCAGGCCACGGCCTGCGACGCACTCTGGTACACGCGCTGCCCGGTGCCGACCGCGCTCGGCATCGCCGTGCATCGCGGCTGGTTCGACGAAGAGTTCGGGCCGGACGGCATCGTGCTGAATTCGCTGCAGGAGACGGCCGATGCCGAAAAGCGCGAATCGCACTTCGATCACAGCCTGCCGCACTCGTTCCGGCAGGGCGGCAACATTCCCGCGCTGTGGGCGCGGGCACGCGGCGCCGATACGCGCGTGATCGGCCTGTCGTGGACCAACGAATTCCAGGCGATCGTCACGCTGCCCGAGCGCGGCATTCGCACGACGCGCGATCTGCGCGGCCGGCGGCTCGGATTGCCGCGCCATCCGATCAGCATCGACTTCTGGCGTGCGGCCGCCCTGAAGGGCTTCCTGAGCGCGCTCGAACTGGAAGGGCTCGGCCACGGCGACGCCGAATGGATCGACCTGCCCGACACGCGCGAGCGCCGCACCGGGCCAGCCTCGTTCACGCGCGGCCCGCACGAGTACGGACTCGAGATCGCGGCGCTCGTGCGCGGCGACGTCGACGCGGTGTTCGTGAAGGGCGTCGCCGGGCTGGAGACCGTGCACCTGATCGACGCGCAGGTCGTCATCGATCTCGGCGCGCATCCCGATCCGCTGGTGCGGATCGGCAACGGCACGCCGCGCACGCTGACCGTCGATCGCGCGCTGATCGATACGCGCCCCGATCTCGTGAGCCGGTTCCTGTCGGTCGTGGTCGGCGCGGGCGACTGGGCCGCGCGCCATCCGGCCGAGACGGTTGCCTATATCGGCCGCGAAACGCATGCCTCCGACGAGTGGGTGCGCTATGCATACGGCGGGGATGTGCACCGCCATCTGGAGACCGGGCTCGCGCCGACGTCGATCGACGGTCTGGTCGCGTTCAAGGATTTTCTCGTCGAATGGGGCTTTCTCGAACGCGATTTCGACGCGCGCGCGTGGATCGACCCGGCGCCGTTCACGCAGATCGACCGGCATCGCCATGCGTGGGTCGCGTAGCGCGCCGCGGCGCGTCATTGCAAGGAGTCGAACATGACAGGGCTGACGATCGAATACGGCGTGCCGCCGGCGCGCCGGCACGTGGCGCGCGCCGCGCCGCGCGCGGCGGTAGTCGCGCGACCTTCGCCGGTGGCGCCGTCCGCGCATGCGGACAAGCGGCCGGCGCCGGCGAGCGGTTGGCGCGGCGCGGGCGCGATTGCACTGGCCGTCGCGGCGCTGCATGCGGGCGTCGTGCTGCTGGCCGCGCGTCCGGCGGCCGCACCGCCGGTGCAACCGCCGCGGCCGCTGCCGATGACGGTGGAACTGACGCGGCCGCCCGAACCGCTGCCGCAGGCCGCGCATCCGCCGCCGATCGTGCCGCCGAAACCGCTGAAGCAGGCGCCGACGCCGCCGAAGCCGCAGATACCCCGCGCGGCCGTTCCGCATCCGGCAGCGGCACCGGCACCGTCCGCCGTGCCGCAGGTGGCGCGCGAGGCTGCCCCTGCGCCCGCGCCAGCGGCACCGGCCGTCGCAACGCCGGCGCCGGCGCCCTCGCCCGTTGCACCCGTGCGTGAAACCGCGCCGATCGGCGACGCGGCGTACCTGCGCAACCCGGCGCCCGACTATCCGGCGTTCGCGCAGGACCAGGGCTGGGAAGGGCGCGTCGTGCTGCGCGTGCACGTGCTCGCGAGCGGCACGCCCGATTCCGTCGAGGTCCGCACGAGCAGCGGCCGCCGCGTGCTCGACAACGCGGCGGTGGCCGCCGTGAAGCGCTGGACGTTCGTGCCCGCGAAGCGCGGCGACGAAGCGGTCGACGGCTGGGTCAACGTGCCGATCGATTTCAAGCTGGGCTGACCCGACGGGCGGCTCGCCATATTTTTCAAGGAACTCACATCATGAACGGTATCCCGACCACCTTCATCGTCCAGGGCGCGCTCTGGCTGCTCGTCGTCTTCTCCGTCGTCACGTGGACGCTGATCGTCGTGAAGGCGATCCAGAGCCTGCGGTCGAGCGCGCGCAACCGGCGTTACGTCAGCGCGTTCTGGGCCGCGAACAGCTTTCACGACGCGGCCGCGCTCGACAGCGCGAACAGCCCGGTCGGCGAACTCGCCGCGACGGGCTTCGACGCGCTGCGGCGTGCCGACGAGAGCAGCGCGCACGATCTGGAACACAGCTGGAGCCGCCACGACCTGCTCGAACGCCATCTGCGGCAGCAGATCCACAATGCGCGCCGGCGCGAGGAAGCAGGGCTCGCGGTACTCGCGTCGATCGGCAGCACCGCGCCGTTCGTCGGCCTGTTCGGCACCGTGTTCGGCATCATCCACGCGCTGACCGCGATCACGCACAGCGCATCGGCGAGCATCGACGTGGTCGCCGGGCCGATCGGCGAGGCGCTCGTCGCGACCGGGATCGGCATCGCGGTCGCGGTGCCCGCCGTGCTCGCCTACAACTTCTTCGTGCGCCGCGTGAAGGCCGCATCGGCCGACCTCGATGCGTTCGCAACCGACTTCGTGACGCTCGCGCAGAAGGCCGGCTTCCGCGTACCGGCGACGGTACCCGCGGCCGCGCCGGCGCGCCGTGCCGGCGATACCCGTCAGGAGGCGTTCGCATAATGGCCTTCTCGTCCTCCTCCGACAACGACGACGTACTCAGCGAAATCAACATCACGCCGCTCGTCGACGTGATGCTCGTGCTGCTCGTCGCCTTCATCGTCACCGCGCCGCTGCTCAACAACGCGGTGCACGTGACTCTCCCGAACACAGTCGCCACCGCGCCGGCCGACCGCAAGCCGAACGTCACCGTGAGCGTCGACGCCAAGGGCGTCGTGTATCTCGACAAGCGTGCGGTCGCGCTCGCCGCGGTACCGGCCGAGCTGGCCGCGCTGAAGGCGGGCCGGCCCGACGTCGCGCTCGACCTGCAGGCGGACGAGCACGTGCCGTACGGCACCGTCGCGAAGCTGATGGCCGCGATCGAGCACGCGGGCATCACGCGGCTGTCGGTGCTGACCGCGCCGCGCGGCTGACGCGCCCTTCACGACTTCCTTTGCGAATGCATCCATGAGCACCACGGCTTCACACAACGTTCAATCGATCTGGTACACGCGCTGTCCGGTGCCGACGCCGCTCGGCATCGCCGCGCATCTCGGCTGGCTCGACAGCGAATTCGCCGGCGACGGCATCACCGTGCGCGCGCTGCAGGAAAGCCAGCACGCGGCGCTGCATCACGCGCACGTCGATCATTCGCTCGACAACGCGTTCCGGCAGGGCGGCAGCATTCCCGCGCTGTGGGCACGCGCGGCCGGGGCCGATACGCGCGTGGTCGCGCTGACCTGGGTCGACGAGGCGCAGGCGATCGTCGCGTTGCCGGAAGCCGGCCTCACGCGACCGAAGGACCTGCGCGGGCGCCGCATCGGCTTGCCGCGTCGCGACGGCGAGCGCATCGACATCTTTCGCGCGGCGGCGCTGCGCGGCTTCGTCAGCGCGCTGTCGCTCGACGGGCTCGGCCCCGGCGACGTCGAATGGGTCGACGTGCCGGCGTCGAACCTGCGCGCGCCCGTGTCGACGCCCGCGACCCGCGACGCGGCATTCAGCCACCCCGCGAGCCTGTCGAGCCGGCGGCTCTATGCGGCCGAAGCGGCCGCGCTCGTGCGCGGCGATGTCGATGCGATCTACGTGAAGGGCTCGCTCGGGCTGGAGACCGCGCACCTGATCGGCGCGCGGACGGTCGTCGACATCGGCTTTCATCCCGATCCGCAGATCCGCATCAACAACGGCTCGCCGCGTCCGCTGACCGTCAATGCGGCGACGCTCGAGCGCCATCCCGGCATCGTCAGCCGCTTCCTCGCGCGCGTGACCGATGTCGAAGGCTGGGCGCGCGAGCACGAACACGAAGTGCTCGGCTATCTCGGCCGTGAGACGGGCTCGGGCCATGACTGGCTGCGGCTGGCGTACGGCGCCGACGTGCACCGGCGGTTGCGCACCGATCTCGACGAAGCGTCGATCGCCGCGCTGGACGATTTCAAGCGCTTCCTGGTGGCGTGGCGGTTCCTGCCCGCCGACTTCGACGTGCGCGCGTGGATCGACCGGCGTGCGCTCGACGGCATCGCGACTTTGTCGCGGTGAGCGCGACGGCACGCGTCGCCGACGCATGGCGGCGCGAGCGCTTCACCGGCGGCTTCATGCTGCTGGCGCTCGCGAGCGGCACGACGATCAGCATGGCGCAGCTCGCGACGACGCTGTATGCGCTCGCGCTCGGCGTCGACAGCGCGCGGCTCGGCATCATCGCCGCGATGGAACCGCTCGGCATCGCGCTGATGACGCTGCCGGCCGGGCTGCTGGTCGCGCGCTACGGCGCGCGGCGCGTGTACTTCGCCGCGAGCATGGGGCCGATGCTGCTCAATCTCGTCGTGCCGTTTACCGGCGCGTGGCCGCTGATCGCGCTCACGCAGGCGCTGATCGGACTGTGCATCCCGTTCCGGATCGTGTCGATCAACGGCGTATTCCTCGCGCGTCTCGCGCGGATCGGCCTCGCCCGCGCGGGCTGGTATCGCGCGGCCATGACGGTCGGAACGGGCATGGCGGGGCCCTGGCTCGCCAGCTGGCTGATCGGGGCGCATGGCGCGGTCGCGACCTTCTGCGCGGCGTCGGCGAGCTTCGCGGGCATGGCCTGGTTCAGCCGCCTGCTGCTCGGCGACGCGGAGCCGCCGCCGCGCGGTGCGCAACCCGACGCCGGTGGCCTGCGTGCGTTGCTCGCGCTTGCGTGGAGCCGCGACGTGCGCGAGCAACTTGCGCTGGAAGCGGTGAACAGCGCGACGCGCTCGCTCGTCGGCACCTATACGGTCGTGCTCGCCATCCAGTATCTGAAGTTGCCGCAGTCGGGCGCCGTCGCGCTGCTGACCCTGCAGGGCGTCGTCGCGGTGATCGCGCTGTTCGGGCTGGGGCATGTCGCGCAGCGGATGACGGAGCGCCGCTGCCATGCCCTTGGCCTCGCAGGCGGCGTGGCCGGGCTGCTCGCGTTCGGCCTCGCGCACGACGCGTGGATCGTCGGCGCGGGGCTCGCCGCGTTGTGCGCCGGGTCGTCGCTGGTGCATCTCGTCAACATGCAGCATCTCGGCCGCCACCCGGCCGACAAGAGCCGGGTGTCGAGCCTCTACAACCTCGCGTCGATGACGGGGGCGTTCTGCGGCCCGTTGGCCTGCAGTGCGCTCGTGCCGGTCGTCGGGTTGCGGGCCGTGTTTCTGTGCTGGCTGCCCGTCGTCGTGCTGGTTGCGTTCGCGTTGCGCTTCGCCGATGGGCGGCGCGACGCGATGCGGCCGCTGCCTGAAAAGTTGTCCTGAAGATCGTCGTCGCCGGTGTTGCGTGACAAGCAGTTTGCTTCCCTCCACAGATGCGCATGCAGCAACACCGGCACCATGCGCGCGCCGGAAGCCCCGTGCGACGGGCCTGTCGATGCTGGCATCCGAATTGCATTAGAGAACCTGTGCGTAGCGCGCACATGCGTTCAACCGATCAAACAGGATGACTCATCGATGTTCAGGAAAAAACTAATCGTCACCGCGCTGGGGGGACTGCTGACGGGCGGCGCCGTATCGTTGCCGGCGTGGGCAGAAGATGGCGCGGCGGCGGGGACGCCGGACGCGCAGCCGGCGCAACAGGCACCGGACGACGCGACCGCGCCGAAGCCGGCGCGTGCGAGCCGCGGCACGGCCGCACGAGAAACGAACCTCGGCACGGTGACCGTGACGGCGCGCCGGCGCAAGGAAAGCATCCAGGACGTGCCGGTCGCGGTGAGTGCGCTGAGCGGCGATGCGATCAAGAACAACGAACTGCGCGTGATCAACGACGTGACGAAGTACGTGCCGAACTTCACCGGGCAATCGACCGAGGGCCGCGAGCGGCCGCGCTGGTTCCTGCGCGGGGTCGGCAGCAACGATCCGTCGGACCTGTCGTTGAGCCCGATCGGCGTGTACTTCGACGACGTGTACATCAACAGCGTGTTCGGGCAGGGTTTTCCGCTGTTCGACCTCGATCGCATCGAGGTGCTGCGCGGGCCGCAGGGCACGCTGTGGGGCAAGAACACCGTGGGCGGTGCGCTCAGCATCACGTCGCAGAAACCGACCTTCGATGTGAGCGGCTATGGCAAGCTCGGGATCGGTCAGTACAACAGCCGGCTCGCCGAGGCCGCGATCGGCGGGCCGATCGGCAAGAACGACGTGCTGGCCGCGCGCGTGTCGGTGTATCACGAGAATGCCGACAGCTTCTACACGAACACCGTTCAGCAGGGGCGCTTCGGCGGCTTCCACGACAATGCGGTGCGCTTCCAGGTGCTGGCCGTGCCGACGTCGGACACTGACTTCCTGTTCAACATCCACGGCCGAAACTATACGGGCGGGGGCAATGCGTGGCACGCGGAAGGCGCGGGGCCGCGCGGCACGAACCAGTTCGGCTTCGTCGGCTCCACCGATCCGTACACGGTGTCGCTCAACGCGCCGTCGAGCGATCATATCTCGACCTGGGGCACGTCGCTCACCGCGCACTGGCGCATCAACCCGGCCGTGACGCTGACGTCGATCACCGCGTTCGAGGGGCTGCACCGCTGGTACCAGGACGACGAGGATTATTCGGCGTTCGACGCGGCGCGCTCGCACGACCGCCTGTCGAGCCGCCAGTTCTCGCAGGAATTCCGGCTCGAATCGCCGCAGGGCGACCGGCTGAGCTGGCTGGTCGGCACGCACCTGTTCACCGAGCAGCTCGCCGAGCAAGGCGCGGGCGGCAGCCCGAGCAGTTCGCCGTCGCCGGCGTACTATCACCTGACCGATCTCTCGCAGCACACGCAGAGCGCGGCGATCTTCGGCAGCGTCAAGTACCGCTTCACCGACCGCTTCAACGTGACGGGCGGGCTGCGCTACACGGTCGAGCGCAAGACCATCAACCTGACGGGGCTGCAGGGTACCGGTAACGTGACGTTCAGCGATCCGAACAGCTGGTGGTCGCCGTCGTCGGTGTCGTCGCCGCTCGCGGTCAGCGCGCAGCAGAACCAGACCAACACGTGGCGCGCGCCGACCTGGGACCTGACGCCCGAATATGCGCTCAGCAACAACGTGCGCGCGTATTTCCGCTACGCACGCGGCTTCCGTTCGGGCGGCTACAACGGCAACGCCTATACGCAGAGCACCGTGTCGACCGTATCGCCCGAGTACCTGACCGATTACGAGATCGGCATCAAGAGCGAATGGTTCGACAAGCGGCTGATCGTCAACGCGAGCGTGTTTCATTACGACTATCGCGACATCCAGGTGTTCGCGCTCGCGCCGAACCCGTTCGGCGGGCCGCCGGTGTCGACGCTGTCGAACGCGGGGCAGGGACGCGCGGACGGCTTCGAGCTGGAGCTGAAGGCGCAGCCGGTCAACAGCCTGTACCTGTTCGCGAACCTCGGGATGCTGAACACGCGCTACACGGAATTCCGCTACGTGCCGACGGCCGTCGGCAATTCGTTCGCGCGTTCACCGCATACGACGCTGAACGCGGGCTTCGACTATCGCGTGCCGGTGCCGTTCGGCACGCTGACGGCGGGCGGCGACGTGAACTACCGCAGCCGCGAGTATTTCAGCGCGACGCGGCAGACGATGCCGCAACTGTGGCAGGGCGGTTACACGGTGCTGAACGCGCACGTGTCGTACACGACGCCGAACCAGAAGTACATCGTGACGGGCTACGTGACGAACCTGACGAACAAGGTCTACAAGAAGCTCGAGCTGTTGCCGTCATATGGTGCCTATCCGGTGCTGTACGGCGATCCGCGCACGGTCGGAATCACGCTGACCGCGAAGATCTGACGGGTGGCGCATGCCGCGGTGCTGGCGCGTGGCGCGCCGGGCCACGGCAGGTCGCGGGGTCTGCCGCGACGGCGCACGCCGTCAGATCAGCAGCGATACCGTCCTGAACAGCGCGAGATCCTCCTTGCGCGCCGAGCGCGCGTGCCGGCGGATCACGTACAGCAGGCATTCGATGAAGCAGCGTGCGGCATCGCTCAGCGTGCTGCTGCGGCGCGTGACGATCCCGAGGTCGCGCGGCTCGAACGTCTCCGTCAGCGTCAACGGCCGCATCCGTCCGCCGAACGGTGGTACCGCCGCGAGGATCGTCGGGCACCACGTGCACATGTCGGCCTGTTCGAGCATCGTCTGCAGCATCGCGACCGACTGCGCGCGCACGATGCGCCGCTCGTCGATCCGCGCGCCGTGGCGCGTGAACAGGTAGTCGACGAGCACGGCCTGCCCGTCGGCCGCGAAATTCAGCACCCAGTCGTGATCGAGCAGATCGTGGATCGACCGTGCGCGTTCGCGCGGATGGCCGGCGCGCACCATGACCGCCGTGTCGTAGCGCAACATCGGCTCGAACGCGAATTCCTGCGTGCCGCCCGGCTGCACGTGTCCGAGCGCGAAGTCCATGCTGCCGTCGCGCAACAGCGGCTGCGCAACGGCCATCAGCGCTTCGTAGAGTTCGAGTCGCACGTCGGGCATCCGCTCGCGAAAACGCAGCACCGTTTCCGCGAGGAAGGTCACCGTGAGCCATGGCGTGACGCCGATGCTCAGCCGGCCCTCGACGCGGCCGCGCATGCGCTCGAGATCGCTCCGCGCATGCTCGAGCTGCTTCAGCACGAGCTTCGCATGCGTGAGCAGCGTTTTCCCGTAGTCGGTGAAGCCGATGCCTTCCGGCGCACGCACGAGCAGCGGCAGGCGCTCGCTCGCTTCCAGCTCGCGCAGCGCACGCGTGACGGCCGCTTGCGACAGCCCGAGCGCGCGTGCCGCACCACGGATGCTGCCGGCCTCCGCGCTCGCGACGAGTGCCTGCAACTGATGCAGCTTGATGGTGCTCATGACGCGATACCCGACAACGAAAGGTTGTCATCATAACGAAACCGCGGCTGTTCGCCTGGATTTTCGCTGCATACGATCCGATCACGATCGATCATTCGGGCGATCGGCAACCGGAACGTGTCAGGGGGAATCGGGGTTGGAACGGAACCATATCCATCCGGAAATATCGGCGATCGAGGCGGAGATGATCGCGCTGCGGCGCAGGCTGCATGCGCATCCGGAGCTCGGCTTCGACGAGCATGCGACGAGCGCCATCGTTGCCGATTGCCTGACAACATGGGGTTATCAGGTCACGCGCGGGCTCGGCGGCACCGGCGTGGTCGGCACGCTGACGCGCGGCCCCGGGAAACGGCTCGGGTTGCGCGCGGACATGGATGCGCTGCCGATCCGCGAAACGACCGGGCTGCCGCATGCGAGCCGGCATGACGGCGTGATGCACGCGTGCGGCCACGACGGCCATACGGCGATGCTGCTCGCGGCGGCCCGCTGTCTTGCCGGGCGGGCGCGCTTCGCCGGCACGCTGAACCTGATTTTCCAGCCGGCCGAGGAAGGGCTCGGCGGCGCGAAGCGGATGATCGACGACGGACTGTTCGTACGATTTCCGTGCGACGCCGTGTTCGCGATGCACAACGTGCCAGGCTTGCCGGTCGGTGTGCTCGGTTTCTGCGACGGCCCGGCGATGGCGTCGGCCGACGAGGTGCGCGTGCGCGTGATCGGGCGCGGCGGGCACGGCGCCGCGCCGCATACGACGATCGACCCGGTGGTCGTGTGCGCGTCGATCGTGATGGCGTTGCAGACGGTCGTGTCGCGCAACGTGAATCCGCAGGAACTGGCGATCGTTTCGGCCGGATCGATCCATGCGGGAACCGCATCGAACGTGATTCCGTCCCACGCGGACCTGACGCTCAGCGTGCGTGCGTTGTCGCCGGACGTACGTGCGCTGCTGGAGCGGCGCATCCGCGAGATCGTGCACGGACAGGCCGCGAGCTATGGCGCGACGGCCGAGATCGACTACCGGCACGACTATCCGGTGCTCGTCAATCACGCGGCGCAGACGGCCTTCGCGCGCGAGGTGGCGCGCGAATGGGGCGGCGATGCGGCGCTGATTCCGCATCTGCGGCCGATCGCGGCGAGCGAGGATTTCGCATTCATGCTGGAGGAGTGCGCCGGCAGCTACCTGTCGATCGGCAATGGCGACGGGGCGTCCGGATGCGGGCTGCATCACCCGGGCTACGACTTCAACGATGCCTGCCTCGCGACGGGCGCGAGCTACTGGATCGCACTCGCCGAGCGATATCTCGGATGACGCGGCCGCACGATTTCGATTCACGATTCACACAAGGAGACAGGCAATGAAACAGTGGATGGCGGTACTCACGGTCGCGCTGGCGGCAGGCGCGGCGCATGCCGGCGACTGGACGGGCAGGGAGATTCGGCTCGCGGTCGATCCGACCTACCCGCCGCTCGAATACAAGCTGCCGGACGGCACGCTGACCGGCTTCGGGATCGACATCACGAACGCGTTGTGCGCGGAACTGCATGCGCGCTGCGTGTGGGTCGAGTCGAGCTTCGACGGGATGATTCCGGGGCTGCTCGCGCGCAAGTTCGACGTGATCGCGTCGTCGATGACGATCACGCCGAAGCGGATGCAGCAGATCGCGTTCACGAACCGCATCTCGAACGCGCCGGCGCGGCTGATCGCGCGCAAGGGCTCGCCGCTGCTGCCGACGGCCGAATCGCTGAAGGGCAAGCGCGTCGGCGTCGAGCAGGGTTCCGCGCAGGCCGACTATGCGGTCGCGAACTGGCAGCCCGCGGGCGTGCAGGTCGTGTCGTACCCGAACCAGGACCAGGTGTATGCCGACCTGGTAACCGGGCGGCTCGACGCGGCGTTCCAGGCGTCGATCGCGGCCAGCGACGGGTTTCTGAAAAAGCCGCAGGGCAAGGATTTCATGTTCGCCGGCGCGCCGATCGACGACGTGAAGTACTTCGGGCAGGGCGACGGCCTCGGATTGCGCAAGCAGGACAACGACCTGCGCGACGCGTTCAATCGCGCACTCGCGACGATTCTCGCGAACGGCACGTACGGGAAGATCAACCGGAAGTATTTCGACTTCGACATCTACGGCGCGAAGTAAGCAGTGGCGTACCGAAAGGACGCATTCTAAAAATATCAATAAGGATGGCGAATGAACTGGAGATCGATTGTTGTCGCGCTGCCGGCGCTGTGCGCGGCGCCCGCATTTGCGCAAGGTAGCGTGACGCTGTATGGCCTCGTCGATGCAGGCATCGACTATACGAACAACGTCGGCGGCCATGGCGCGTGGCAGATGGCGAGCGGCTTCGCGCAGGGCAGCCGCTGGGGGATGAAGGGGACGGAGGATCTGGGCGGCGGCTACAGCGCGCTGTTCCAGATCGAGAACGGCTTCAACGTGAACAGCGGCACGCTGGCGCAGGGCGGCCGCCTATTCGGGCGCCAGGCCTACGTCGGGCTCGGCAGCACGCGTTTCGGCACGCTGACGCTCGGCCGGCAGTACGACTCGGTCGTCGACTATCTCGCGCCGACGACCGCGAACGGCAGTTGGGGCGTTTATCCGTTCTCGCATCCGCTCGACAACGACAACACCGGCAACACGTTCCGCACGAACAACACCGTGAAGTATGCGAGCCCGGACTTCTCCGGCTTCTCGTTCGGCGGCACGTACAGCTTCAGCAACGACCCGGGCTTCGCGAACAACAGGCAGTGGAGCGTCGGCGCGCAGTACGAGCAGGGCGGGTTGCTCGTCGGCGCGGCCTTCCTGAACGCGGACAACCCGGGCGCGACGTCGGGTGGCGCGATCGCGGGCTCCGGGGCGGTCGGCGCGGATGCGAACTTCGTGTCGGCGCGGCTGCGGATCTTCGGCGCGGGCGTCAACTACACGGCAGGGCCCGCGACGATCGGATTCGCATACACGAACAGCAACGTCACTCGACCGACCGCGAACGTCGGCTACCTGTTCGGCGACGAGACGATCGAGCCGTCGACCGGGCCGCTCGCGGGCGGCACGGTGACGTCGATCAAGTATCAGAACTTCGAGATCAACGGCAAGTACCAGTTCACGCCGGCGTTGTTCGTCGGCGCGCAATACGTGTACACGACGGTCCGCTACGACGCGACCACCGGCACCGCGAAACCGAAAGTCCATTCGATCGGGCTGATGGCCGACTACAGCCTGTCGAAACGCACGGACGTGTACTTGACGGGCGCGTACCAGCGGGTTGCCGGCGATGCGACCGGTTCGTCGCTGGATCACGCGTATATCCCCGGCGCGGCCGATCTGTCGTCGAACGGGAAACAGTTGATGGTGCATGCGGGGATCCGTCACAAGTTCTGACGGAACGGGCGGGAACGCAGGCGGCCGCCCGCCGCCTGCGTTGCTTACGACGCGACGCGGATCACGACTTTCCCGAAATGCTGCCCCGACTGCAGGTACGCATACGCCTGCGGCGTTTCGTCGAAGCCGAACACGCGATCGACCACCGGCTTGATGCGCTTCGCATCGACGAGCCGCACGACGTCGTCGAGCATCGCGCGGCTGCCGACCATGAACCCGTGCAGTCGCCGGACGCCGCCGATCAGCGACAGCAGCCCGAGTTCGGGGCCGCCGAAGCTGCTGAGGCCGCCGATAACCGACACGATGCCGCCCATCTTTGCCGCCGCCACCGAGCGCGGCAGCGTATCGCGGCCGCCGACTTCGACGACCAGATCCGCGCCCGCGCCGTCGGTGAGCCGCAGCACCTCGTGTTGCCACTCGGGCGTGGCGCGATAGTTGATCGTTGCGTCCGCACCGAGCGCGCGGGCGCGTTCGAGTTTCGCGTCGCTCGACGAGGTCACGATCGTGCGCAGCCCGGCCGCATGCGCGAGCTGCAGCGCGATGATCGACACGCCGCCCGTGCCGAGCAGCGCGACGGTCGCGCCCGGCGCCAGTCCGCCGTCGACGAACAAGGCGTTCCACGCGGTGATGCCCGCGCACGACAGCGTCGCGGCTTCGTCGTAGTCGAGATGAGGCGGGATGGCGACCAGCGCGGCTTCGTCGGACACGAAGCGTTCGGCGAGCACGCCGTCGAAATGGGAACCGGCCGATCCGGAGACTTTCTGCGGCGTGACCGGCCCGTCGATCCAGCGCGGGAAATACGTGTTGATCACGCGATCCCCCGGCTTGAACCGCGTGACGTCGCGGCCGATTTCGACGACTTCGCCGGCGCCGTCCGCGACCGGGATCAGCGCTTCGGTGCCGATGCCGAGATAGTCGCCGCGCGCGAACATCAGGTCGCGATAGTTCAGCGAGGCCGAGTGGATCTTCACGACGACGTCGGTCGGTCCGACCGGGTGCTGCGTCGCGTCGATGCGCCGGAGCCCGGCAATGCCGTCGCCCGGTTTGATTTGCCATGCATGCATGTTCGCTCCTGTTCAGAGATAGTCCGGACTATCATAGTGTTGCGCCGGGGGACGCATTGGCGAGAATTTGGCCAATGATTGTCGCCAGTGCGGACACAAATCAGCCATTCCACCGGAGCGGACTTGCATGGATGAGCGGTTGAGGGGCGTTGCCGAATTCGTCGACGTCGTGGAGTCGGGCAGCTTCGCGGCGGCGGCGCTGCGCCTGGGCATGACGCGCTCGGCCGTGGCGAAGATCGTCGCGCGGCTCGAACAGCGTCTCGGCGCGCGGCTCCTGCAGCGCACGACCCGCCAGATCGGGTTGACCGACGAAGGGCTTGTCTATTACGAGCAGTGCCGGCGGCTGCTGGCCGAACTCGGCGAGACGGAAGCCGCGCTCGACGCGGGCCGCCGCGAGCCGGCCGGGCGCGTGCGGATCAGCGTGCCCGTGCTGTTCGGCCGGCAATGCGTGGCGCCCGTCGTGCGGCGGCTCGTCGAGCGTCATGCGCGGCTCGAAATCGACATGTCGTTCAGCGATCGCGTGGCCGACCTCGTGAACGACGGTTTCGACATCGCGGTGCGCATCGGCGCGCTGGCCGACACGAGCGCGCTGGTCGGGCGGAAGCTGGGCGTGCAGCGCATGGGCATTTGCGCATCGCCCGCGTATCTCGGCCGGCACGGGCGGCCGTCGGGGCTCGACGAACTGGCGTCGCACGTCGGCATCGCGTATTCGCGCGGCGGGCAGCCGACGCCGTGGCGGGTCATCGGCGCGGACGGCGCCGTGCACGATCATCGTCCGGCCGGCCGCCTGAGGTTGGACGACCTGCTGGCGATCGCCGATGCCGCCGCCGCCGGGGCGGGCCTCGCGTGGTTGCCGTGCTGGCTGATGGCGCCTTATGTCCGTGACGGCCGTCTCGCGCTCGTGATGGACAGCGACAGCGTGTCGGGTGCCGAGGTGTACGCGGTGCGGCCGGCATCGCGCCACGTGCCGTCGAAGGTGCGGGTGGTCGTCGACGCGCTGATGGACGAGATTCCGGGCATGCTGGCGTCCGATGACGCCGATGGCGAGCGCGTGCCGCAGCGCGGCGCCCACGCTTCGTAGCGGCCCCGCACGTCCGGGCGGCGCGATACGTGCCAGGCGGCGCGCATCGCATATTCCTGCATCCCGTTAGCATGTGACGAATCCGACTTTGGCCGCCGCGCGCGCGCGGCTAAGATCGCCGATCCCGTAGATCGAGCGTCAACAATAATGAAAAAGTCCGCGTCGCCGTTGCATGCTTTCCGTTTCCGTGTCGTCTGTGCCGCGATTGCCGGCGCGGTGTCGCTCGCCTCGTGCGGCGGCGTCGACAGCAATTCGCCGCCGCCGCAGGCCAACACGACGCCGCCGCAGGCCGCGAAACGCCCGAACATCCTGTACATCATGGCCGACGACCTCGGCTATTCCGACATCCATGCATTCGGCGGCGAGATCAACACGCCGAACCTCGACGCGCTCGTCGCATCGGGCCGCATCCTGTCGAATCACCACACGGGCACCGTCTGCGCGATCACGCGCGCGATGCTGGTGTCCGGCACCGATCACCATCTCGTCGGCGAAGGCACGATGGGTGTGCCGACCGACGAGCGGCGCGGCTTGCCCGGCTACGAGGGCTACCTGAACGACCGCGCGCTGTCGTTCGCGCAACTGCTGAAGGACGCCGGCTATCACACGTATATCGCGGGCAAGTGGCACATCGGCTCGGGGATCGTCGGCAGCGCGACGGGCAGCGGGCAGACGCCCGACCAGTGGGGCTTCGAGCGCAGCTACGTGCTGCTCGGCGGCGCGGCGACGAACCACTTCGCGCACGAGCCGGCCGGCTCGTCGAACTACACGGAAGACGGCCGCTACGTGCAGCCGGGCCAGCCCGGGCAGCCGGGCGGTACGGGCGGCAGCCCGGCCGTGTTCTATTCGACCGACTTCTATACGCAGAAGCTGATCTCGTACATCGATTCGAACCAGCGTGACGGCAAGCCGTTCTTCGCGTATGCGGCCTACACCTCGCCGCACTGGCCGCTGCAGGTGCCCGAACCCTGGCTGCACAAGTATGCGGGCGTGTATGACGCCGGCTACGACGCGATCCGCAACGCGCGGATCGCGCGGCAGAAGGCGCTCGGCCTGATTCCCGCCGACTTCAAGCCGTTCGACGGCCTGCCCGAAACGACGGCCGCGTCGCCCGCGACCGCGAACAACGGCACCGCGAACGCGAAGTACATCAGTGCCGTGCATTCCGCCGCGGACGGCTACAGCGATTACGGCCCCGGCAAGGTCGACAAGCTGTGGTCGAGCCTGTCGCCGGCCGAGCGCAAGGCGCAGGCGCGCTACATGGAGATCTACGCGGGGATGGTCGAGAACCTCGACTACAACATCGGCCTGCTGATCCAGCACCTGAAGGACATCGGCGAATACGACAACACGTTCATCATGTTCCAGTCGGACAACGGCGCGGAAGGCTGGCCGATCGACAGCGGCGCGGACCCGACGGCGACCGACACCGCGAACGCGCAGGAGCCGGTCTATTCGGCGCTCGGCACCGACAACGGCAAGCAGAACGCACAGCGCCTGCAGTACGGGCTGCGCTGGGCCGAAGTGAGCGCGGCGCCGTACCGGCTCACGAAGGGCTATTCGGCCGAAGGCGGCGTGTCGACGCCGACGATCGTGCGCCTGCCGGGCCAGTCGCAGCAACTGCCGACGCTGCGCGCGTTCACGCACGTGACCGACAACACGGCGACGTTCCTCGCGATCGCGGGCGTCACGCCGCCGTCGCAGCCGGCGCCGCCGCTCGTCAACACGCTGACGGGCGTCGACCAGAACAAGGGCAAGGTGATCTACAACAACCGCTACGTGTACCCGGTCACGGGCCAGTCGCTGCTGCCGGTGCTCACGGGCTCGGCGACGGGCGAGGTGCACACCGCGCCGTTCGGCGACGAAGCGTACGGCCGCGCGTACCTGCGCAGCGCCGACGGCCGCTGGAAGGCGCTGTGGACCGAGCCGCCGCTCGGGCCGCTCGACGGTCACTGGCAGCTGTACGACCTCGCGTCGGATCGCGGCGAGACGACCGACGTGTCCGCGCAGAACCCGTCGGTGATCAGCACGCTCGTCGACCAGTGGAAGACCTACATGAGCAACGTCGGCGGCGTCGAGCCGCTGCGTCCGCGCGGCTACTACTGATCGCGGGGACGACACGATGCGGTTCCGCTTCTGGACGACCGGCGCGGCGCTTGCCGCCACGTTGTTCGCCGCCGCGTTCGCGGTGGGCTATGCGAATTCGGCGGCGCCGGCAGGCGGCGCGTTCGACGACCTGAATCGCGGCCGCGCGCTTGCGCCGCTCGGTTCGGAACACCAGTGCGAACGCTATTCGGGGCTGCCGGCGAAGTGGCGCGACGATCCGCAGGCCGGGATGGTGCACCTGCGCGGCGGCGCGTTCGTGTTCGGCAGCACGCGCGGCTATGCGGACGAGCGTCCGGCCGGCGACGGCCGCACGCGCGTCGGCGGCTTCTGGATCGACCAGACCGACGTGACGATTGCGCAGTTCGCCGCGTTCGTGCAGGCGACCGGTTACGTGACCGAAGCCGAGCAGCAGGGCGGCGCGGCGGTGTTTCATGTGCCGACGCGCGACGAGATGAATGCGCGCGACCTTGCGTGGTGGTCGTGGGTGAAGGGCGCGTCGTGGCGCCATCCACGCGGGCCCGGCAGCGACGTGGAAGGGCGCGGCAACCTGCCCGTCACGCTCGTCACGCAGCGCGACGCGCTCGCGTATGCGCGCTGGCTCGGCCGCGACCTGCCGACCGAAGCGGAATGGGAATACGCGGGCAAGGCTGGCCGCGACGACGCATCGCTCGATGCGGCGCCGCGCGACGCGCGGGGCAAGCCGGCCGCGAATTACTGGCAGGGCGCGTTTCCGGTGCTCGACACGGCCGAGGACGGGCATGCGGGGCTCGCGCCCGTCGGCTGCTACGCGGCGAACGGGTTCCGGCTCTACGACATGATCGGCAACGCATGGGAATGGACGAAGGACGCGTACACGGGCCCGCACCAGTCGCATACGAACGGCGACACGGCGGCCGTCGCCCCGCCGACGCGCCGGCACGATACGCCGATGGTCATCAAGGGCGGCTCGTTCCTGTGCTCGCGCGATTACTGCGTGCGTTATCGCGCGTCGTCGCGCGAACAGCAGGAAGCCGATCTCGGGGCGTCGCATATCGGCTTTCGCACGATCCTGAGGGACGCGTCATGACGAAGGGTTTCGTGCGCTGCGTGGCCGTATGGCTGCTGGCCGCGTGGGGTGTCGCGCATCAGGGATCGGCAGTGGCGGCCGACACCGCTGCGCCGGCGGTACGCGTCGGCGTCACGCGCGGCGTGCATGCGCAGATCCTGGACGAAGTGAAGCGGGTTGCCGCCGCGCGCGGGCTGGGTGTCGACGTCGTCGAATTCGACGATGCGTCGCGCATCGACGCGGCGCTTGCCGACGGCCGGATCGACGCGGCCAGCTTCGAGGATGCGCAGCAGCTCGCGGCGACGCGCGCGCGCAAGCGCTACGCGCTGACCGAAGTCGTGCCGACCGTCACGCTGCCGATGGCGTTCTATTCGCGCAAGCTGAAAAGCCTGAACGAACTGCGACCGGGTGCGACGGTCGCGCTGCCCGCCGATCCGCGCGGGATGGCACGCGCGCTCGTGCTGCTGCAGAACGACACGCTGGTGACGTTGCGCGAACAGGCCGGCCTGCACGCGACGCTGCGCGACGTGACCGGCAACCGGCTCGGGCTGAAACTCGTCGCGCTGCGCCGCGACCGTCTGTATGCGGCGCTCGATACGGCCGCGTTCGTCGCGATCGACAGCGAGGACGCCGCCCGCGCCGGGCTGCAACCCGCGCGCGACAGCATCAGCCTCGAGGACGCCCGCTCGCCGTATGCGAACGTGCTGACGGTGCGCGACGCCGATCGCGCGAAACCGTGGGTCGCGCAGCTCGTCGCCGCGTATCACTCGGACGACGTCGCGCGCTTCATCCTCACGCGCTACCAGGATTCGGTGCGGCGGCCGTGGTAGAGACCTATTCGCTTGCCTGCCACGCATGCGGACGCTGCTGCAACAGCGCGCCGGCGCTGTCGTTGCGCGAACTGTTCCGGCATCGTCATCGCTTCGTCGGCGCGCTGACGATCCGTCGCGTGCCGAAGCGGCGGATCGGCGAACGCTGGCGTGCGGGCGGGCGCGAGCACGTGCTCGATGCGGATGATGTCGCGGCGTCCGATGCGCTGGCCGACCGGCTGTTCCATCGCATCGGCGGCGTGAACGGCGAATGGATCGCGGTCACGCTGCAGGGCTACGACTATCCGTCGCTCGGCCGTTGCGCGGCGCTGGCCGACGACGGCCGTTGCAGCGTGCAGGCGAGCAAGCCGTCGATCTGCAGCGCGGTGCCGCTCGATCCGATGCTGCCGGACCGGTTGCAGTCGCGCGTGCTCGCCGCGCGGCGGGACGACGCGGCATGGCTGGGCGCGAACTGCATCGTCGAGGCGGGCGCCGCGCAGGCATCCGTCGACGCTGCATTCCCGATTCCGCTGGTGACGGCCGGGCAGGTCGCGGATCGCGCGGCGCTCGACGCACATCGCGATGCGCTCGCGTTCGAGCGCGCGGTGTGGCGCGACGCCGTGTTCGCCGCGTTGAGCGATGGCGGGCAGGACGTGCGTCATGCGCTGTCGCGGCTCGCGCCGGGCGGCTACCTGACCGTGTCGATCGTGCCCGTGCTGCTGGCCGTCGCAGCGGTTTCCGCGCATTGCCGCGCGCTGTGCACCGACTTCATCGACGCGCAGCTTGCACTGATCGGTGCCAACATCGAAGCGGCGCTCGTCCGCCGGCGTGCGGACGACCGGCCCGCGACGCAGGAGTTGCGCGGTTTCGCGCAGGCGCTTGAACGCGCACGACACGCGCTGGCCGCGATGCCTTCGCCTGCTGCCGGAACGCGTGACGACGCGCCGCGCATCGATGCATGGCTCGACGACCGGCTCACCGCCGGCCCGCTCGCCGCGTAAGCGCCGCATGACGATCGCGGCACGCCGTGCGTGCCGTACACTTGGCGCTCTTTCAACCGTTCTCGATGGAGCGTGCATGTACGCGTCGACCTTCATTTTCCGTGCCGGGCGATACGACGACGAATTCCACCGGCTCGACCGGCAGATCGCCGACATGGCGCGCGCGACGCCCGGCTATGTCGGCGAGGAAACGTGGGAGAACGCCGAAGCGGGGTTGATCCAGAACGTCTACTACTGGGAATCGGAGGCGGCGCTGCAGCAGTTGATGCAGCATCCCGCGCACCTCGAAGCCAAAGCGAAGCAGGCTCGCTGGCTCGACGGCTATCGCGTCGTGATTTCGAAGGTGCTCCGCGAGTACGGTGACGGCAAGCTGACGCAGCCGCACGCGGGGCAACCGGCGTAAGCGTCGCCGCTCAGGCGGTCGCTCCGGTTTCACCCGGCGTGGCCGGGTCGCCCGCCGTGCGTTCCCAGATCGGGAACGTCGCGTTCTGGATCGACGTCTGCGCGTCGACGACCTTGCGGTGATCGATGCCGGGCAGGTCGAGCAGCCGGTCGACCGCCGCCTTCGCGCCTTCGGCATCCTGCGGAAATCCGCACGCGAACTGCTTGCGCGTATCGAACAGGAGCCACCAGACGTCCGACACGAACGGGCCCTGGTCGTTGGTTTCGATCACGACCGCACCGAGGTCGGACAGCGCGATCCCGCGCGTTGCACCGGTCTGGTCGGTCGCTTCGATGCGCGTGCCGGCCGCCGTGACGGTCCAGCCCGTTTTCCGGCCGGGCGGGCGGGCCGGTGACGGCGCGGCGGCGACCGCCGCCACGGCCGCCGCGCCGTCCTTCCGCTGGCGCCCGTCGATCCACGGCAACGCGGCGCCGCCCGCCATCGCCACGATCCACAGGTAGTATCCGGCGCCGAACGTGGTGATCTTTTCGTAGTTCGCGTCGGTCGGGATCGTGTGCCACCCGATCGCAAATACCACGACCACGGCGAGCAGCGCGGACACGGTGCGGTTCGGCCTGATCAGCGCGGCGATCAGCAGCGGATTGCCGAGCCACGCGAACTGCAGGTCGAGGATCGCGAGCCCGCCGAGCGCGAGCACCGTGTACCCGTGCCACCAGCTCACCGCGCCCGCGGCATTCGGCGGTTCGGCCGCGACGGGCAGCAGCAGCGACGCGACGTACAGCGCGACGATCACGGCGCGCGCGAGATTCAGGCGGGTGGAGGCGGAGCGGATCGGCATGTTGCCCTCTGGTCGTGCAGGAGCATGCGAAGCGATGAATGCCGGCCGGCCGTGCCGTCATTCTCGATGGAGGGCGCGATGGTGCGGACGCGCCGAAGGCGATTGTGGGCGATTCCCGCGGCGATGTCGAACGCGCGTCATCGGCCGCTGCAACGTCACAGCGCTTCGACCAGCAACCGCTTGCTCTTCTCGCAGTACTCGTGACACGCGGCCCGCGCGGCGATCGACGCGCCGTGCACGAATCGCGGTGCGTCCGCGCGTCGCGACATCGACACGACGATCGACGGCGGCGACGGCTGCAGCGGCAGCTCGACCACTTCGCCGCTCTCGATCAGCGCGTCGACGAACAGCACCGGAATCGCGGCGACGCCGAAACCGTCGCGCACCAGCTGCACGATCACCGAGATCGACGGCGAGCCGGTGATGCGCGTGTCCGACAGCGGCACGCCGTGCGCATGCGCGAGCGTGCGCACGATGTCCTCCAGCGCGCGATGGGGCGCGGTGCCGCGCCCGTACGTGAGGATCGGCTGGCGCAGCACCTGCCGCGCGAGGCCCGTGCGCGTGTTCGGCAGCAGCCCCGCGCGGGCGATCCAGCGCACCGGGTAGTTCGCGAGCGCGTCGCACACGACCGACGCCTCGTCGCTGCCCTCCACGCGGATGATCAGGTCGAGCTCGCCGGCCATCAGCCGGCGCTGCAGCACGACGCTCACGTCGACGGTCAGGTCGATCTCCAGCTGCGGGTAGTCGGCCGCGAGCCGCCGCATGTAGTGCGGCAGCCAGCTGTGCACGACGGTCTCGATCACGCCGAGCCGCAGCTTGCCGCGCAGCGCGCTCTCGCCCGAGGCGGCCGCCTGCAGTTCCTGCGTGGCCTCGACCACGGCCTTCGCATAGCCGAGCAGGTACTCGCCGTTCGGCGTGAGCCGGAATTCGCGACTGTCGCGATCGACGAGTACCGTCTGCAGTTCGTCCTCGAGCGCCTTCAGGCGCTGCGAGATCGCGGCCGGCGTCGCATGCAGCGCGGCCGCCGTCGTGCGGAAGTTGCGCAGCTTCGCGAGCGTGACGAAGGTTTCGAGAAAACGCGTGTTCATGGCGGATCGGGCGAAGGGGCGATGCGCAGCTTGCCGCTGAGGAAAAGTGAACGGGACCGGGGGAAACCCGAGGGGGCGTTAAGAAATTCTATACAAGAAGTGCAAAAAAACTCGTTGGCGGTCAATTTTTTTCCTTTCTATTCTTCGCCGTAACCGATGACACATCACCGTCATCCCGACGACAACCCGATTCGCGACAGAACCTCATGACGCCTTCCGAATTCCGCCAGTCCGTGCGCAGCGGCGCATTCCGCGGCCCGACCGCCGGCCATTGCGGCCCGTTCGCGCAAGCGAACCTCGCGATCCTGCCCGACGCGTACGCGCACGATTTCCTGCGCTTTTGTCAGGCGAATCCGAAAGCCTGCCCGCTGCTCGGCGTCGGCGAACCGGGCGCGTTCCGGATCGACGCGCTCGGCGAGGATCTCGACATCCGCACCGACGTGCCGAGCTACAACGTCTACCGCGACGGCCGCCTGACCGAGCGCGTCGAGTCGCTGGAAGCGCTGTGGCGCGACGATTTCGTCGTGTTCGCGATCGGCTGCTCGTTCTCGTTCGAGGACATGCTCGCCCGCGAGGGCATCGGCCTGCGTCACGTCGAGGAGCGGCGCAACGTGCCGATGTACCGCACGTCGATCGCGAACCGCCGCGCGGGCATCTTCGGCGGCCAGTTGGTCGTGTCGATGCGGCCGATGCGCGGCGCCGACGCGATCCGCGCGGTGCAGATCACGAGCCGGTTCCCGGGCGTGCACGGCGCGCCGATCCATATCGGCCACCCGCGTGCGCTCGGCATCGCCGATCTGGACGCCCCCGAATTCGGCGACGCGGTGACGATCCGCGACGACGAACTGCCGGTGTTCTGGGCATGCGGCGTGACGCCGCAAACCGCGCTGATGGACGCGAAGCTGCCGATCGCGATCGCGCATACGCCCGGCCACATGCTGATGACCGACATCACGAACGCATCGCTGGCCGTTTTCTGAATTCAGGGGCCGATGGACGGCCCAAGCCCGATACCCCGCACGCCCGATCGCCATTCGAACGCGCATAACGACAGGAGCACCACCATGGAAAGCAAGACCCTCGCGGCACCCGCCGCGGAGCCCGCGAGCCGAGCGCGCAGCGGCCTGTTCTCGTGGTACGCGGACGCACAGTCGCGCGAGCGCCGCGCATTCTGGAGCTGCAAGGTCGGCTACATGCTCGACGGGATGGATACGCAGATGCTGTCGTTCGTGATTCCGACGCTCGTCGCGACGTGGGGCATCTCGCTCGCGGACGCCGGCTTCATCGGCACGGTAACGCTGCTCGCGTCGGCGGCGGGCGGCTGGATCGCCGGCATCCTGTCCGACCGGATCGGCCGCGTGCGCACGCTGCAGCTCACGGTGCTGTGGTTCGCGGTGTTCACCGCGCTGTGCGGGCTCGCGCAGAACTACCACCAGCTGCTCGCGGCGCGTGCGCTGATGGGCTTCGGCTTCGGCGGCGAATGGACGGCCGGCGCGGTGCTGATCGGCGAAGTGATCCGCGCGCGCGACCGCGGCAAGGCCGTCGGGCTCGTGCAGTCCGGCTGGGCGATCGGCTGGGGGCTGTGCGCGCTGCTGTATGCGCTGCTGTTCTCGGTGCTGCCGGCCGAGCAGGCGTGGCGCGCGCTGTTCCTCGTCGGGCTCGCGCCCGCGCTGCTGGTCGTCGCGATCCGCCGCTACGTGAAGGAGCCGGACGTCTACGAGAAGGAGAAGGCCGCGCAGGCACAGGTGGCCGACGCGCCGCGCCTGACCGAGATCTTCGCGCCGAAGCTGATCACGACGACGCTGCGCGCGGCGCTGCTGACGACCGGCGCGCAGGGCGGCTACTACGCGATCACGACGTGGCTGCCGACCTTCCTGAAGACCGAGCGTCACCTCACGGTGATGGGCACCGGCGGCTATCTCGCGATGATCATCTTCGGTTCGTGGGTCGGCTACCTGACGAGCGCGTACCTGACCGACCGCCTCGGCCGCAAGCCGAACTTCATCCTGTTCGCGGTCGGCTCGATGGTGATCGCATTCGCGTACACGTCGCTGAACCTGACCAACGCGTCGATGCTGTGGCTCGGCTTCCCGCTCGGCTTCTTCGCATCGGGCATCTTCTCGGGGATGGGCGCGTTCCTCACCGAGCTGTTCCCGACCCGCGTGCGCGGTTCCGGCCAGGGCTTCTGCTACAACGTGGGCCGCGCGATCGGTGCGCTGTTCCCGTTCCTGATCGGTGCGCTGTCGAAGCAGTACGGGCTCGGCACGAGCATCGGCATCTTCGCGGTCGCCGCGTACGGCGTGGTGATCGTCGCCGCGCTGACGCTGCCCGAGACCCGCGGCCGCGAACTCGACGCCGCGTAAGCGGCCGGGCGGCCCGCCCTTCGTCCTGCTTCCCTTTTCATCGAGACCGTGACACGGCGTGCGACGCGCGCCGTGCGGCGGCGCTCGTCCCTCGATTCAACGACGCCTCGACCCGACATCATGACTGACCGACACCTTTCCTCCGTTCCCTCCGACGCCGCGCGCTGGCAATTCTGGATCGACCGCGGCGGCACCTTCACCGACATCGTCGCGCGCCGGCCCGACGGCACGCTCGTCACGCACAAGCTGCTGTCGGAGAACCCCGAGCAGTACCGCGACGCGGCCGTGGCCGGCATCCGCCACCTGCTCGGCCTCGCGGCCGGCGAGCCGATCACGCCCGCGCGCGTCGACATGGTGAAGATGGGCACGACGGTCGCGACCAACGCGCTGCTCGAACGCAAGGGCGAACGCACCGCGCTCGCGACGACGCAGGGCTTTCGCGACGTGCTGCGCATTGCCTATCAGAACCGGCCGCGCCTGTTCGATCTCGACATCGTGCTGCCGGACGCGCTGTACGAGACCGTCGTCGAGATCGACGAGCGCGTCGGCGCGCATGGCGACGTCGTCGTGCCGCTCGACGTTCAGGGTGCCGAAGCGTCGCTGCGCCGCGTGTTCGACAGCGGCGTGCGGGCGCTCGCGATCGTGCTGATCCACGGCTACCGCTACACCGCGCACGAACGCGCGCTGGCCGAACTGGCGCGCCGCATCGGCTTCACGCAGGTGTCGGTGTCGCACGAGGTGTCGCCGCTGATGAAGATGGTGTCGCGCGGCGACACGACCGTCGTCGACGCGTACCTGTCGCCGATCCTGCGCCGCTACGTCGAGCAGGTCGCGCACGAGATGCCGGGCGTGAACCTGCAGTTCATGCAGAGCAGCGGCGGCCTGACGCGCGCCGACGCGTTCCAGGGCAAGGACGCGATCCTGTCGGGGCCGGCCGGCGGCATCGTCGGAATGGTGCGCGCGGCGCGCGCGGCCGGCTTCGGCCAGGTGATCGGCTTCGACATGGGCGGCACGTCGACCGACGTGTCGCACTACAACGGCGAGTTCGAGCGCGAGTTCGAGACGCAGGTGGCCGGCGTGCGCATGCGCGCGCCGATGATGAGCATCCATACGGTCGCGGCCGGCGGCGGGTCGGTGCTCGGCTTCGACGGCGCACGGCTGCGCGTCGGGCCCGAATCGGCAGGCGCGAACCCGGGGCCGGCCGCGTACCGGCGCGGCGGCCCGCTGACGGTCACCGACTGCAACGTGATGCTCGGCAAGATCCAGCCCGATTACTTCCCGCGCGTGTTCGGCCCGCACGCGGACGAACCGCTCGACCGCGACGGCGTGGTCGCGAAATTCGCGGCGCTCGCCGACGAGATCCATGCGGCGACGGGGCGGCGCGAGACGCCCGAGGCGCTGGCCGAAGGCTTCCTGGAGATCGCGATCGGCAGCATGGCGAACGCGATCAAGAAGATCTCGGTGCAGCGCGGCCACGACGTGTCGCGCTACGTGCTGACGACGTTCGGCGGCGCGGGCGGCCAGCACGCGTGCGGCGTGGCCGACGCGCTCGGGATGACGCAGGTGTTCGCGCATCCGCTCGCGGGCGTGCTGTCCGCGTACGGGATGGGCCTGGCCGACCAGACCGCGATGCGCGAGCGTGCGGTCGAGGCCGTGCTGTCCGACGCATCGCTGCCCGCGTTGAACGCGGCGCTCGACCGGCTGGCCGACGAGGCCGTCGGCGCGCTGCTCGAACAGGGCGTCGCGCCGGAGCGGATCGCGACCGAGCGGCGCGTGCACCTGCGCTACCAGGGCACCGATTCGGCGCTCGACGTGCCGGCCGGCAGCGTCGACGCGATGCAGCAGGCGTTCGAGGCCGCGTACCGGCAGCGCTACGCGTTCCTGATGCCCGGCACGCCGCTCGTCGCCGAACTGGCGTCGGTCGAGGCGATCGGCCGCTCGGACGCGCCGGTCGACATCGCGCCGCTCGCGCCGCGCGGGGCGGGCGACGGCACCGCGCCGCGCGCCGATTCCGCGGTGCGCTTCCATTCCGGCGGCCAGTGGCACGACGCGGCGCTCTACGTGCGCGACACGCTGCTGGCCGGCGACGCGATCGACGGCCCGGCGATCGTCGCGGAGCAGAACGGCACGACCGTCGTCGAACCCGGCTGGCGCGCCGAGATGACCACGCAGGGCAACCTCGTGCTGACGCGCACGACGCCGCTGCCGACGCGCCGCTCGCTCGGCACCGACGCCGATCCGGTGCGGCTCGAGATCTTCAACAACCTGTTCATGTCGATCGCCGAGCAGATGGGGCTGCGGCTGCAGAACACCGCGTACTCGGTCAACATCAAGGAGCGGCTCGACTTCTCGTGCGCGATCTTCGACGGCGACGGCAACCTGATCGCGAACGCGCCGCACATGCCCGTGCACCTCGGCTCGATGGGCGAGAGCATCCGCACGGTGATCGAGCGCAACCGCGGCCGGATGCGCGACGGCGACGTCTACATGCTGAACGACCCGTATCACGGCGGCACGCACCTGCCGGACGTGACGGTCATCACGCCGGTATTCGCCGACGGCTCGGACGCGCCGCTGTTCTACGTCGGCTCGCGCGGCCACCACGCGGACATCGGCGGCACGACGCCCGGCTCGATGCCGCCCGATTCGACGCACATCGACGAGGAGGGCGTGCTGATCGACAACTGGCAGCTCGTGTCGGCCGGCGTGCTGCGCGATGCGGACACGCGCGCGCTGCTCGCATCGGGCCGGTACCCGGCGCGCAACGTCGAGCAGAACATGGCCGACCTGCGTGCGCAGATCGCCGCGAACCAGAAGGGCGTCGACGAATTGCGCCGGATGGTCGCGCAGTTCGGCCGCGACGTCGTGCTCGCGTTCATGGGGCACGTGCAGGACAACGCGGAAGAAGCGGTGCGGCGCGTGATCGGCGCGTTGCAGGACGGCGCGTACCGCTATCCGCTCGACAACGGCGCGGAGATTCGCGTCGCGATCCGCGTCGACCGCGCGGCGCGGCGCGCCGAGATCGATTTCACCGGCACGTCCGCGCAGCTCGACAACAACTTCAACGCGCCGAAGGCCGTCTGCATGGCCGCCGTGCTGTACGTGTTCCGCACGCTGGTCGGCGACGACATCCCGTTGAACGCCGGCTGCCTGAAGCCGCTGACGGTGATCGTGCCGGCCCGCTCGATGCTGAACCCCGAGTATCCGGCGGCCGTCGTGTCGGGCAACGTCGAGACGTCGTCGGCGATCACCAACGCGCTGTACGGCGCACTCGGCTGCGTCGCGTCGAGCC
Organism: Burkholderia seminalis; assembly: GCF_001718535.1. Lineage (NCBI taxonomy): Bacteria > Pseudomonadati > Pseudomonadota > Betaproteobacteria > Burkholderiales > Burkholderiaceae > Burkholderia > Burkholderia seminalis. Next base: position 491,342 of record NZ_CP013400.1, read on the forward strand.
AGGGAACGATGAATAACTTCACATTCGGCAACGATCGCTACCAGTACTACGAGACGATCGCGGGCGGCAGCGGCGCAGGCAACGGTTTCGCGGGCGTCGGCGCGGTGCAGACGCACATGACGAACTCGCGGCTGACCGATCCGGAGGTGCTCGAATGGCGCTACCCGGTGCGGCTCGACTCGCACCGGATCCGCGCCGGGTCGGGCGGCGGCGGCCGCTGGCGCGGCGGCGACGGCGCGGTGCGGCGGATCCGCTTCCTCGAGCCGATGACCGCGTCGATCCTGTCGAACAACCGGATCCACGCGCCGTTCGGTGCGGCGGGCGGCGAAGCCGGCGCGCTCGGCCGCAATACGATCGAGCGGGCGGACGGCACGGTCGAGGCGCTCGACCATATCGGCCGCGCGCAGATGGCGCCGGGCGACGTATTCGTGGTCGAAACGCCGGGCGGCGGCGGGTACGGCGCGGCGGGCTGATTCGTGCGACCCGGCGCGGGCGGCCGCGCCGGGCTGAAATCATTGCAACGGACTGTGGAATAAAACAACGAATTCACGCACAAACGGAATCAAAAATGGCCGAAATCCGGTGCGCCGGCATGCGATCCGACCCTGTCTGAGCGGTGCCGCCAGTGCCATGCCGCGATCGCTCCGCGTCGACCGCAAACCCATGACCAGCAAGGCATTCAGCCGATTCCGCCACGCCGTTTCGCCGTGCCGCACCGGGTCTTTCGCCGGCCGCAAATCATGAAAAATCCCGCTTGCCAATCGAGTCCCGATTCCTTGACACTCTGCTCTAAATGTGAGTGCCAATCCTCATCGTCATTTGATAAGATGGCTCTCATCATTCGTTTGGCAAAACCTGCGCGCGTCACGCGCGAACGCCGGTCGCAGTAGCTGGAAACAAGTACGGGACGAGGCCCGCTGTCACGGCAATCACGGCTGACCTGCCGGAACGCGCTCGGCGCGGCCCGGGCAGGGCGGTCGGCCCGCTCGCCTCCGTCTACACTGTGCGTTTTTTTCTGGATCGGGGCGTGTCCATGGATGACGAAAACGATAGCGCGGTGCTCGAGGCGCATGTCGGTACGCGCAGCCCCTGCTGGCGTCTCGGCAGCGACAGCAACGCGCTCGAGCTGGCCGCCGTGCGCGGCCTGACCAACGTGGCGGTTGCGCTGACGGTCGAGCAGGCCGCGCGCGTGCGCGCGCTGACCGGCGTCACGTCGCATCTCGTGCTCGACATCGCGCTGTTCGGCAATCCGGTCAGCCTCCATCTGGTCGGCAGGAAGGTCAACACGACCGACTGGGCCGGCACGGCGTCCGCCTATTCCGATACCGCATCCGTCGCCGACGATCTGTCGCACGGGCTCGCCTTCGCCGAGCAGGTCGTGTCCGAAGTCAATTCGCTCGTCGTGATCCTCGATCGCAACGGGATGGTGCAGCGCTTCAACCGGCTGTGCGAGGAAGTGACGGGCAAGCGCGAGGTCGACGTGATCGGCCGCAGCGCGTTCGAGCTGTTCATGAGCCCCGAGCAGGGCGCGCAGTCGCGCACCAACATCACCGGCTTTTTCGCGAGCAACCAGTCGTACGCGGTCGAGCGCTACATCAACACGGTCAACGGGCCGCGCCTGTTCCAGTTCCGCAACAAGTTCGTGCAGAGCGGCAGCGGCATCGACGAGCAGTTCCTGATCTGCTCGGGCATCGACATCACCGAGGAGCGCAACGCGCAGCAGCGGCTCACCGAGCTGGCGAACACCGATGTGCTCACCGGGCTGCCGAACCGCCATGCGATCAGCGAGCGGATCCGTGCGGCGATCGACGCGGAGAGCCCCGACACGCGCGGCCAGGTCGGGATCCTGTTCCTTGACCTCGACAACTTCAAGCGCGTCAACGATCACTACGGTCACATCACCGGCGACCGCCTGCTGCAGGACGTGTCGTCGATCATCAGCGGCTGCCTGCCGTCCGGCGCGACGCTCGCCCGGCTCGGCGGCGACGAGTTCCTCGTGCTGTTCGAGCACGGCACGCGGCCGCTGCTCGAGGCGACCGCGCAGATCATCCTCGAACGGCTGCGCACGCCGATCCACCTCGGGCTGATGGAGGTCTACACGAGCTGCTCGATCGGCATCGCGATGCATCCGCAGCATGGCGATTCGCTCGAGACGCTGATCCGCAGCGCCGACACCGCGATGTACGTCGCGAAGGAGGAAGGCAAGCACACGTACCGCGTGTTCTCGCTGGAGATGAACCAGAAGGTCGCGAAGTACATGTGGCTCGACACGAACCTGCGCAAGGCGCTCGAGGAAGAGCAGTTCGTGCTGCATTACCAGCCGGTCGTCGATATCGCGACGGGCGACGTGCACGGCGTCGAGGCGCTGATCCGCTGGCAGTCGCCCGATCGCGGGCTCGTCGCGCCGATCGAGTTCATTCGTTTCGCGGAGGAGTCGGGGCTGATCGCGCCGCTCGGGCGCTGGGTGATGCGCACCGCGGCCGCACAGGCCGCCGCATGGAAGGCGAAGGGGCTCGGCATCCGGATCGCGGTGAACGTGTCCGCGCGGCAGTTGCAGGACATGAACATCGTGCACCAGTTCGCGTCGATTCTCGACGGCGCGGGGCTGAAGCCCGGCCTGCTCGACATCGAGCTGACCGAAAGCTGCTTCATCGAGGACGAGGATTCCGCGATCGGGCTGATGCGGCAGTTCCGCCAGCTCGGCGCGGAGATCCATCTCGACGATTTCGGCACCGGCTATTCGTCGCTGTCGCAGCTGTCGCGCCTGCCGCTCGATGCGATCAAGCTCGACCGCACCTTCATCACGGGCATCGACCGCAACCCGCGCTCGCAGGCACTGGTGCGCTCGGTCGTGTCGCTCGCGAAGGCGCTGAATTTCGCGGTGATCGCCGAAGGCGTCGAAACGCATGCGGAAGCCGATTTCCTCAAGCAGCTCGACGTCGATCACGCGCAGGGCTACTACTACGCGCGGCCGATGCCGGCGCAGGCGTTCGAGGCGTGGCTCGCGGAGACGCGGAAGCTCAGGCTGATCGCCTGAGCCTCGTGCCCGCCCAGGCGCCGCCGGTACGCGGCGGCGCCGGTTCCATTACACCGTGCGCAGCTTCGACACGCGGCGGTTCTGCAGCATCACCAGGCGCTCCATGTACGCGAGGTCCTTCGGCTCGATCGTGAACGCCGCATGCACCCACGATTCCGTGATGTCCATCAGCTCCGAGCGCGACAGCTGGAACACGCGCTCGCGGGCGCGCAGCATCGCGCGCACGCCGTTCAGCTTCGGTTTCGTCACGTCGATGAAGGTGCGCGTCGCGAGATACGCGTCGCCGGCGTCGAACGTCTGGTCGATCAGCCCGCGATCCTCGTACCACTCGGCCGCATGCGCCTCGCCGGTCGCGATCAGCGATTCCGCGAGGCCGCGGTTCGCCTTGCGCGCGACGAGCGAATAGCCGCCCATGCCCGGGAACAGGTTGAACGCGATCTCGGGAAACCCGAGCTTCACACCCTTCTGCGCGAGCACGTAGTGGTGCGCGAGCGCGGCCTCGAAGCCGCCGCCGAGCGCGCTGCCCTCGACCATCGCGATCGAGATCGCGCCGGTGCCGAAGCCCGTGTAGATCTCGTACACGCCGTCGATGCACGAGCGCGCGTAGGCCATCAGCTGGTCACGCCGGCCGCTGCGGATCGCGTCGACGAAGAAGCTCAGGTCGCCGCCGACGTTGAACAGCTCGGGGACGAGCGAGCCCGTCACCCAGAAGTCGAACGTGAGGCCCGAGTCGCGTGCGACGCGCGCGAGATGGATGATGTCGGTAACGAGTTGTTGGTTGAAGCACGGCCGCGGCTCCGATCGCAGCATCATCCACATGACGTTACGGCCTTCTTCGTAGAAGGCGGTCAGTTGCGACAGTTCGCCGGCTTCGTAAAACGGGCGGCACGCCGGATGGGATTGGAGTTGCATGGTATGTCCTCGTGAGATGTGGTTCTTGAAGACCATCGCGCCCGGCGCCACGCGGGGAATCGGGTTGCCCGCCGGGCGCCGGGCGCGAGGCATCGCCATTGTTGCGCGCGCACAAAAGACGAACTGCGGGGAACAACGCACGACCGGGACGCGGGCATCGATGGCGTTCGGACGGATAGGGCGGGTGAACGGATCGGGATCGGGCGGCGACGGCCGGCGTGCCGGACGGCACCGATACGCGCGGAAAGTCGGGAGACGGCGATGGGCCGCACGGCTTGACGCTCGCCGGCACGTCACCCACACTGGATCGCACGACGGCCATCGGGCGGGTGGTCCGTCATGCGCGTGTCATGCGGGTACGACCTGTCGCGTGGGCGCGCAGTCCCGACGCCCGGTAACGAACGCGCGGAGAGTCGCGACGTGGCACGTTTTGCTTCCCGATGGGCCGGCTGTCTGCTCGCCTGCGCCGTTGCGCTCGGCGCGGGAATCGCCGCGGCCGGCACGCACGACTCGCGCGAGTCGTCCGGCGCGGAAGACGAAGCCCCCGTCACGCTCGTCAGCGACGTCCACGAATTCGTGATCCAGCACGACGGCTCGCTCGACGAGCACGACGATTCGATACTGCGCGCGAACAATGCGAACGGCATCGACGCGGTCGCGCAGCGCTACGTGTGGTTCGACAAGCATCTCGAGCAGGTCGATCTGCTCGCGGCCGAGACGATCGATCGCGACGGCGTCGCGCATCTGGTCGGCGCGGACGGCATCCGCGACGTGCAGGAGCCGCGCTCGGCCGGCGCGCCGACGTTCCAGGACGGGTTGTTGCGCACCGTCGTGTTCCCCGGCGTCGAAGCCGGATCGAGCACGCGCGTGGCGTTCCGCAAGACGCGCACGAAACCCGTCAATCCCGGCTACTTCGGCTACTACGTCGAGCCGTCGCGCGAGCCCGTCGACAGCCAGCGGCTGATCTTCGACGTGCCGGCCGACATGCCGCTGCATGCGGACGCGCGCGGCTACGTCGCGCTGCCGCCGGTCACGGCGAACGGCCGCACGCGTTATGAATTCGATTACCGGCACGGCCCGTACGACCGCATCGAGAGCGGCGCGGTCGGCTATCCGACCTACGGCGACCGGCTCGTCGTGTCGACGCTGCCCGACTACGCGGCCTTCGCCGCCCGCTACCGCAACGCGGCCGTCGACCCGAGCGCGGGCGATCCGGCCGTCGTGCAACTGGCGCGCGCGCTCACCGCGGAGGCCGCCGATCCGCGCGACAAGGCGCGCATCCTGTACGACTGGGTGCAGGCGAACGTGCGCTACGTCGGGCTGTTTCTCGGCGAAACGGCCGCCGCGCCGCATCGCGTGACGGACATCCTGCGCAACCGCTACGGCGACTGCAAGGATCATGTCGCGCTGTTCGGCGCGCTGCTCGCGGCGGTCGGCATTCGCAGCGAGCCGGTGCTGATCAATCTCGGCGCCGTCTACACGCTGCCGTCGGTACCCGGTTACGGCGGCGGCGCGATCAATCATGCGATCACGTGGCTGCCCGACCTCGCGCTCTATGCGGACACGACGACGGCCGGCATCGCGTTCGGCTACCTGCCGCCGATCGTGATGGATCGTCCCGCGCTGCTCGTCGACACCGGTGTGCTGTCGCGCACGCCGGCCACGCAGCCGCGCGGCCGCATCGCGCGGGTCGGGATCGACGCCGCGCAACCGGGCGCCGCGCGTTTCAATGCATACGTCGAGGACAGCGGCTGGACGGCCGAACTCGAGCGGAACCTGTTTCGCCGGGCGCCGCACGATCGCATCGACGCGCTGGCGACCGAGCGTCTGAGGCAAAGCGGCCTGCGCGGCCGCGCGCAACTGTCGACCGGCGACCGGCGCGTGACCGAGGGGCCGTTCGACGTGACGGTCACCGGCACGCTCGATCATTTCGTGTGGCCCGACGGCACGACCGCGTTGCCCGCGCTGTCGAGCCTCACGGGCGGCATCGCGACGCAGGTCGAGAACTGGCTGGCCGAACCCGTGCGTACGCAGCCGTGGGGCTGCGTCGGCGGCACGTTCGACGAGACCGGGCAGATTGCACTGCCGGCGGATGTCGTCGTCACCGACCTGCCGACGGATGCGGACGTGCACGACCGCTTCGTCGCGTTCACGTCGCATTACGTGTTCGATGCGGCCGCGCGCATCGTCCAGGTCACGCGGCGGATGAAGGCGGATTTCGGTCGTCAGGTGTGCACGCCGGACGAATTCGCGGCGCTGCGTGGGGCGCTCGAACGCATCGAACGCGACACGCAGGCGCAGATCGTCGTGCGGGCGAAGCCGCGTTGAGCGGCGCGGGCACGACGTTCGCTACGCACGGGCGAATGGCCGCAACCGGCCAGCGTGCGGGAGGACATCATGACGGAACGGGATCACGAGATCGCCGAGCTCTCGAAGGACTTGCTGGGGCGGATCGTGCAGGGCACGATCGCGACCGGTGCAACGGTGAATGCGCAGCAGTGCGCGGCGCTTGCCGTGCAATGCGCGACGGCGCTGGTCGACAGGCTCGACGCGCGCAGCGGCGGCTGAACGCCGACGTGACGCCAACATGACGCCAGGCGACAATGCATGGCGCCGCGCGTCAGGCGTTACGCTTCGACACCGAGGTCGCCCTCCGCGCGCACCGCGCCCGGCGGCTTGCCCACCACGCGCTTGAACGCGCGGCTGAACGCGGCCAGCGAACCGTAGCCGAGCCGGTACGCGACGGCTTCGATCGTCTCGCGGTCGCGCGCGATCCACTGCGCGGCGAGCCGCATCCGCAACTCGGTCAGGTAGCGCACGGGCGTCATCCCGGTCGCCGCGAGAAACCGCTCGGCGAACACCGAGCGCGACACGCCCGCTTCGGTCGCGAGCTCCGCGACGCTCCAGTTGCGGCCCGGCTCGCGATGCAGCGCGACGATCGCGCGACCGAGCTTCGGCTCGCGCAGCGCCTGCACCCAGCCCGTTGCGTCGCCGCAGCCGCACTCGACCCAGCCGCGCACGATGAACGCCGCGACCACATCCGCGAGCCGCGCGAGGATGCCCGCGAAGCCCGCGCGCGCCGTGCATGCTTCGCGCTCCATCGCATCGAGCATCGGGCGGATTTCCGGGTAGCGCGCGAGCAGCGTGCCGACGTGCATGAACTCGGGCATCGTGCCGACCAGCGGCTGCATGCCGCCGAGATCGAGCTCCATGCACGCGCTGAAGATCAGCGCATCGCCGGCGCCCGGTTCCGTCGTCGCGCAGGTCGCGGGCGACACGCCGGCCGACGCCACCGACGCCACCGACGCCACCGTATCGCAGAGCGTCGCGACCTCGAAGCCGTTGATCTCGCGGCACGGCACATCGGGATCGGATACCAGCGCGTGCATGCCGCCATGCGGCAGCAGGATCGCGTCGCCGCCCTCGAGCCGCATCGTGGCGCCCGACGCGTCGCGCAGCAGCACGGGCCCGCGCACGACGAAATGGAACTGCGCGCGGCCCGGCGCATGGCCGAAGTTCAGCCCGAACGGCCGCGCGACCTGGATGCGGCGGTACTGCACGCCGCTCAGGCGCATCCCCAGCAGCAGCTCGCTGACGAGGTCGTGCGTGTCGGGAATCGGGGGCAGAAGGGGCTCGGACATAGCGAGATTCGGACGTTCGATCAATAAGCACGGATTGTATGTCATAGACCGTCCTGACGTGGTTCCTTACGATACGCCCTCATCAGTACTTTCCCTAACCGACACGGAACCACGCATGAATCCCGGAATCTCCTCGGCCGCCTCGACGGCGGCCCCCCGCGAACCGGCCTGGGGCGCGGTATTCGCGATGGCGCTCGGCGTGTTCGGGCTCGTCACGGCCGAATTCCTGCCCGCGAGCCTGCTGACGCCGATGGCCGACAGCCTCGGCGTGACCGAAGGCGTGGCCGGGCAGGCCGTCACGGCCACCGCGACGGTCGCGCTCGTCACGAGCCTGCTGATCTCGGCACTGACGCGCACGATCGACCGGCGGCGCGTGCTGCTCGTGTTCTCGGTGTTGCTCGTCGCGTCGAACCTGGCGGTCGCGTTCGCGCCCAACCTGACGATGCTGCTGATCGGCCGCGTCGTGCTCGGCATCGCGCTCGGCGGTTTCTGGACGATGGCGACGGCCACCGCGATGCGGCTCGTGCCGACGTCGATGGTGCCGCGCGCGCTGTCGATCATCTTCAGCGGCGTGGCGGTCGCGACGATCGCGTCCGCGCCGATGGGCAGCTACTTCGGTCACCTGATCGGCTGGCGCAACGTGTTCCTGATCGCGGCCGTGCTCGGCGGCGTCGCGTTCGTGTCGCAGCTCCTCACGCTGCCGTCGATGCCGCCGAGCGGCACGACGCGGCTGCGCACGCTGATCGACGTGCTGCGCCGGCCGACCGTCGGCCTCGGGATGTTCGCGACGATCCTCGTGTTCACCGGGCATTTCGCGTTCTTCACGTACCTGCGGCCGTTCCTCGAGCAGGTGGCCGGTGTCGGCGTGAACGGGCTGTCGGCGATCCTGCTCGGCTACGGCATCGCGAACTTCGTCGGCACGTCGCTGGCCGGCCGCGTGCTCGAACACCGGCTGCGGCCGATGCTGATCGGCATGCCCGCGTTGATGGTCGTGCTGGGCATCGCGCTCGTCGTGCTCGGCCGCGCGCCGGTGATCGACGCGGTGCTCGTTGCGTTGTGGGGGATGGCGTTCGGCGGCGTGCCGGTCGCGTGGTCGACGTGGGTCACGCGCACCGTGCCCGATGAAGCGGAGAGCGCGGGCGGGCTGATCGTCGCGGCGATCCAGCTGGCGATCGCGACGGGCGCGGCGGTCGGCGGCGTCGTATTCGATGCGAACGGCGCGGCCGGCGTGTTCGTCGGCGCGGCCGTCGTGCTGGCGGTCGCGGTCGCGACGATCGTGACCGGCGTGCCGAAGCGCGTCGGCGTGGTCGCGTCCTGAGCGGCCGGGCGGCGCGCGTGGCACGGGCCGCCCGGCGATCGTCCGCGCGTCAGGCGGCGCCGGCACCCGCGATGCGGTCGAGCGCCGCGAGCGCGTCCGCCGGCAGATCGAGGTCGGCTGCCGCGAGGTTCTCGCGCAGATGCGCGACCGACGACGTGCCGGGAATCAGCAGGAGATTCGGCGCGCGGCGCAGCAGCCACGCCAGCGCGACCTGCATCGGCGTCGCGCCGGTACGGGCCGCCACGCCGGACAGCGTCGACGACTGCAGCGGCGAGAAGCCGCCGAGCGGAAAGTACGGCACGTACGCGATGCCGTCGCGGGCAAGCGAGTCGATCAGCGCATCGTCGCCGCGATGCGCGATGTTGTAGTGGTTCTGCACGCAGACGATGTCGCAGAGGCGCCGGCCCTGTGCGACCTGCGCGGGCGTGACGTTGCTCAGGCCGATGTGCCGCACGAGCCCGCGCCGCTGCAGTTCGGCGAGCGTGGCGAGCGGCGCTTCGATCGATCCCTCGGCCGGCCCGTGCGGGTCGAACATGATGCGCAGGTTGACGACGTCGAGCACGTCGAGCCCCAGGTTGCGCAGGTTGTCGTGCACGGCCCGTTCCAGTTCGTCGGGTGCGAACGCGGGCAGCCACGACGCGTCGTCGCCGCGTCGCGCGCCGATCTTGGTGACGATCACGAGATCGTCGCGATACGGATGCAGTGCTTCGCGGATCAACTGGTTGGTCACGTGCGGGCCGTAGAAATCGCTGGTGTCGAGATGATCGACGCCGGATTCGACGGCTTCGCGCAAGACCTTCAATGCCGCGTCGCGATCCTTCGGCGGGCCGAATACCCCGGGCCCCGCGAGCTGCATCGCGCCGTAGCCGATGCGTTTGACGTGGCGATCGCCGAGCCTGAAGGTGGCGGTGGGGTGAATGTCGGGCATGACCGTACTCCTGTCGATGAGATGAATGCGCCCAGCATAGGGACGAGCCGTCTGCGCGATAAGCCGTCATAATCCGTACGGGCTGTACGAAAAGGCGAACAATGCAAACCGATCTGGGCGATCTGAACGCGTTCATGGCCGTGGCACGCGCCGGCGGATTCCGCGACGCCGCACGCATGACGGGCCTCAGCGCATCGGGGCTGAGCGAGGCCGTGCGCCGGCTGGAAGCGCGGCTCGGCGTGCGGCTGCTGCATCGCACGACGCGCAGCGTCGTGCCCACCGAAGCCGGCGAGCGCCTGCTCGCGCGCCTCGGGCCCGCGCTGACCGAAGTGGCGGCGGCGCTGGACGATATCGACGAATTCCGCGACCGACCGGCCGGCACGCTGAAGCTCAACGTGCCGGTCAGCGCATCGCGGCTCGTGTTGCCCGCGATCGTGCCGCGCTTTCTCGACGCGTACCCGGATATCCGGCTGGAAGTGATCGCCGACGAGAGTTTCGTCGACGTGCTGGCGGCCGGCTGCGACGCGGGCATCCGCTACGACGAACGGCTCGAGCAGGACATGATCGCGGTGCCGATCGGGCCGCGCGTCCAGCGGTTCGCGACCGCGGCGGCGCCCGGTTATCTCGACCGGCACGGCCGGCCGCGGCATCCGCGCGACCTGCTCGACCACAAGTGCCTGCGCGGGCGCTTCGCGAGCGGCGCGATGCTGCCGTGGGAGTTCGAGCGCGACGGCGAAGTCGTGCGGGTCGAGCCGGCCGCCGGGCCGCTGCTGGTCCAGATCGGCGGCGCGTCGGAGCTGCTGGTCGATGCGGCGCTCGCCGGTACGGGCATCCTGCATCTGTTCGAAGAGTGGGTGCGCCCGCATTTCGACAGCGGCGCGCTCGAACGGGTGCTCGAACCGTGGTGGCGGCCGTTCCCGGGGCCCTTCCTGTACTACCCGGGGCGGCGGCTCGTGCCGCCGGCACTGCGCGCGTTCATCGATTTCATCAAGGCATCCTGAGCATTGCCCGGCGCATCCGCGCGTGCGTCGAGCAACTGCCTGGCTGCGTCGTCGATCGCGGGGCCGACCGATTCACGATGCAAGCGTCGCAGCAGGCTGCGCGACACGACGCCCCGGTCGGCGACGAACGGCTGCATGCCGAGCCGAGCGAACCTCGGATGCGGCAGGTTGCGTGGCCCTTCGCGTGGAGCCATGTCGATGCCACAGCCGAAACAGCCCGGTGCCGCATCGTTGGTCATCGGCACGTCCCGGTGGCGGCCCATCACGATCGCCCGAATGGCTGCGCGGCACCCGAAGCGTAGGCGGTGCGCACGGCGTGCGCGACCGTCCCGCGCATCCGCTAGCGGCTTTCCTTGATCATCGACGCGAGCGTCTTCATGGCCTGCAGGTACGGATACGGCCCGTGGCTGATGCGCGCCACGCCGTAGTCGGCGAGTTCCGCGAGCGTCGGCGTTTCCGACACGCGCATCACGTTCACGGGCAGCGGCGATGCGGCCGTCAGCGCGCGGATGAGCGCCGGCGAGCGAAGACCCGGCACGAACAGGCCGTCGGCACCGGCCGCCGCGTAGGCACGAGCGCGCGCCAGCGTTGCGTCGAGCAGGCGTTCGTCGTGCGCCTCGGCCGCGGCCGTGAAGAACACGTCGGTGCGCGCGTTGATGAAGTAATCCGCGCTCGCGCGATCGGCCGCCTGCCGTGCCGCCGCGAGACGGGCTGCCGCTTCGTCGACGTCGCGCAGTGCGCCCGTCGCGGGAATACTGTCTTCGAGATTGCAGCCGATCGCGCCGGCCTGGATGCTCAGCGTGATCGTGTCGCCGACATCCTCCGGCCGCTCGCCGTACCCGCTTTCGAGATCGACGGTGACGGGCAGGCTCGTCGCGCGCGTGATCCGTTCGAGCACCTCCATCATCAGCGCGCGTGGCATCTGCTCGCCGTCGGTGAAGCCGTTCGCCGCCGCGACCGACCAGCTGCCGGTCGCCAGCGCGACGGCGCCCGCGTCGGCCGCCGTGCGCGCGCTGCCGGCATCCCACACGTTGAACAGCGCCAGCGGCTGGCCCGCGCGGTGTAGCGACCGGAACGTCGCGCCTTTCTCATTGCTGCCCATGCTTGCTCCTCCTGGTGAAAACCGGATCGGTCGTCATGCCGAACGATACTGCCACGGTATCGAGCGCCGCGAGGAAATCGCGCGCGTCGAACAGTTCGCCGAGGCTGCGCACGCCGCCTGACACCCGCGTCTTGCCGGTGACCAGGCGCACGGCCGCCTCGACGATGATCGGCGCGCTGACCGCGTAGATGTCGCGGCCCGACGCGATCGCGCGATGCGTCGTGCCGCCCTGCGCGACGATCGCGTCCATCGCGAATTGCTGGGCCGAGCGGCCCAGTGCGTCGGCCGGCGCGGGCGGCGGCGTGGCGGCATCGCGCACGTCGCGCAGCGCACGCGTCGCAAGCCAGGAATCGATCGTATCGATACGCAGATGACGCGCCAGTGTCATGACTTCCGAAAACGGCAGCAGCGTCACGTCGACAGTACCGATCGGCGGCGGAAACGGCCACACGCGCTCGCGTGCGGCCGATGGCACCGGCGTCGGCTTTCCGCCTTGCTGCACGAGCCTCACCGCGCGATTGCGTTCGCCCGTCACGCGCGTGCCGCGCGTCGGGTGCCAGCGGTCGAGCCCGGTCGCGATGTCGACGCGGTCGATCGGCCGATCGCGGTCGGCGACCGCCGTGACGAGCAGGTCGGCCAGGCCGCCGTAGAACGCGGCGGCCGGCACGACGGTCAGGTTCGCGGCCCGCGCGCGGGCGTCGACGTGTTCGGTCAGCGCCAGCACCGACGGCTGTTCGGCCGTCAGGTCGAGATAGGGGATGCCGGCGCGCAGCGCCGCATCGGCCAGCGGCAGCGCGGTATCGAGGTAGGGGCCCGCGCAGTTGATCAGGGCATCCGCGCCGCGCAACGCGGCGTCGAGCGCGGCCGCATCGTCGATCGCGGCGACGCGCGCCGGCGCCGCATCGGCGCCGTCTTCGGCAAGCCGCGCGGCGTCGCGGCCGACGCGGAGCGCGCGAAGGCCGCGCCGGGCCAGCTCGGCCACCACGAACCGCCCGGTGTGACCGGCGGCGCCATAGACTGCAACCGTCATTCGATCGTCCATGACCCAATCCGATACAGAACGGTCTGTTTTATAGTACAGACCTGTAGCGTCGTCAAGATCGCGGTGCTATGATCGGAGCCCCTGTTGCGGTAACGGCGGCCAGGACGGCCGGGCTTCGATGAAAAAGGACATGGATGCACACGGGAGCGTGCCCGATACGCGCGAACGCATTCTGCAGACGGCCAGCGCGCTGTTCTACCGGGAAGGCACGCGCGCGGTCGGCGTGGACCTGATCGTCGCGCAGGCGGGCGTCGCGAAGACGAGCCTGTATCGTCATTTCGCGACGAAGGACGACCTGATCGAGGCGTTCCTGTTGCGCGAGGACGCCGATTTCTGGGCGCATTGGGATGCGGTGGCGCAGCGCTACAAGCGCACGCCGCGCGAAGAGCTGGACGCGCAGCTTCAATGGCTGGGCGAGCGCATCGAGCGGCCCGGCTATCGCGGCTGCCCGCAGATCAACATCGCCGCGGAATACGCGGACGACAGTCATCCGGCCCGCAAGGTCGCGGTCGCGCACAAGCAGGAACTGCGGCGCCGGTTGACGGAGCTGGCGGGCGCGCTGCGGGTCGACGACCCGGAAACCTTCGCGCTGCGGCTCGCGACGGTCATCGACGGCGCGCTGAGCAGCGGTCGGGCGCTGCACGCGTACGGGGCCGCGCGGTTCCTGCAGGAATTCGCGCAACTGCTGTTGCCGAAGAAGGGCAGGAAGTAAGCGCGCCCGCCACCGGGTTCGCGCGCCGGTTCAGCCGGGTGTCGACGGATCGACCGACAGCATGCGCAACTGGCCGCGCAACCGATCGACGTCGCCCGGCGCGAAAGGCTGCTCGATCTCGGCATGCGTTTGCTGCCACAACGGGAACGCTTCGGCCAGCAGGTCGCGGCCGGCCGGCGTCAGTTCGAGCAGGCGGCTGCGGCGGTCGTCCGGATCCTGCGCGATCGTGACGAGGCCGCGCCGCTCGAGCGGCTTGAGCGCGGCCGTGAGCGTGGTGCGGTCCATCGCGAGCAGCGACGCGACCGATTTCATCGGGGCCGGTTGCGGCCGGTTCAGCGACATCAGCAGCGAAAACTGGCCGTTGGTGAGATCGAGCGGGCGCAGCACATCGTCGAAGATGCGCGCGAGATTGCGCGCCGCGCGCTGCATGTGCAGGCACAGGCAGCAATCGCGCACCATCAGCGTCGTTTCGAACGGAAGGGTTTCTTTTCGTGCCATGTTGCAATTATGTTGATATCAACCTATTGTGTCAAGGTCAAGGGGCGGCAGCCCGCCGCGTCCGTCATCGGAGGAGCAGGCATGAGTGCGCAACAGCAGTTGTATCTCGCCGTATTTCTCGGAACGAAGGATAGCCCGGCCATGAAGGCGTGGGTGGCGCTGTCGGAGGCGGAGCGGCGCACGCGCGAGCGGGACGGCATTGCCGCATGGCATGCGTGGGTCGACCGGCATCGCGATGCGATCGTCGAGATGGGCGGGCCGCTCGGCAAGACCAAGACCATCGACGCGAACGGCATCAAGGACACCGCCAACGCGCTGAGCGGGTTTACCGTCGTGCGCGCGGCGTCGCACGACGCGGCGGCCGCGATGTTCGAGGGCCATCCGCATTTCACGCTGTTCCCGGGCGTGTCGGTCGACGTGATGCCCGTGCTGGCGATTCCCGGTGCGTGAGCGACCCGTCCTGCCGGGCGCCGCGTGTCGTGTCGATGCGCGGTGGCCGGCCTGCGGACATATCCCGACGTTCTGGATGGAGACTGGCGATGAAGCTTTACGGATTTGCCGGCACGCGCTCGCAGCGTGCGCTATGGGGGCTGAAGGAACTCGATGCGGATTTCGAATTCGTGTCGGTCAATCTGCTCCAGGGCGAGCACAAGCGACCCGACTTCCTGCGCCTCAACCCGGCCGGCAAGGTGCCCGTGCTGGTGGACGGCGACCTCGTGATTCCCGAGTCGGCCGCGATCGTGCTGTATCTCGCGGACAAGTATCCGGAAAAAGGGCTGCTGCCGGCCGATCCGGCGCTGCGCGCGGAGGCCTACCGGTGGGTCATGTTCGCGGTGACGGAGCTCGAGCAGCCGCTGTGGCGGATCACGCGGCATTCGTTCCTCTATCCGCCGGAGAAGCGCTCGCCGGCTGATATCGCGCTGGCGCGCGAGGATTTCACGACGATGGCCGCGCTCCTCGACAAGCATCTCGAGGGGCGCGAATTCATCGTCGGCGATGCGCTGACGGTGGCCGATTGCGTGACGGTCTACCTGATCGACTGGGCGAGCGAATGCCGACTGATCGAACCGTTCCCGCAGTTGCGCGCGTATCTCGACCGGCTGTACGCACGGCCGAAGGCGCCGCAGCGGATCGCGGACGCACGCAAGGCCGCATGACGCCACGAGGCGGGCATGCGCCGCGCCCGGTGGCGGTCACGACCCGTCGTCGGGGCCGCCGAGCGCGCGGCACAGCATCGACAGGTCGCGCAGCATGAGGTGCGGCGTCGCGGCCTGCCGCGGCGTGTGGCCTCCTTCCGGACGAGGATCGCGCACGACCCAGGCGGCCTGAAGCCCCGCGTTCAGTGCGCCGACGACGTCGAGGTGGAAATCGTCGCCGACATGCAGCAGTTCGGCCGGACGCACGTCGAGTGCGTCCGCCGCCGCGTGGAAGATCTCGGGTTCCGGCTTCGCGAAGCCGAATGCCCGCGCGCTGAGCGTCGTGCGGAAGAATTCGCCGCCGCCGGTCAGCCGGAGATCCGCGTTGCCGTTGGTCACGGCAATCAACGGAAAGCGCGCACTCAGCCACGTCAGCGCGGGCCACGCGTCGTCGTAGAATTCGACGCGGTTCCGGGCGGCATAGAACACGTCGTACGCGGCGTCGGTCAGCGCGACGTCTTCGTTCGCGCGCGCCAGCGCCAGCCGGATCGAGCCGATTCGCATCGCGCGAAAGTCGCCGGCGAGGTCCGGGCGCAGCCGTTCGTATTCCTCACGGAGTTCGCTCAATGCCTGTTGCGTGGGCAGCACGCTCGCCGTATTGGGCGCGTGTTCGATCAGCCACGCGCGCAGCATCGCCTCGGCTCGGACGACCGACGGCCCGAACGGCCACAGGGTGTCGTCGAGATCGAACGAGAGGGCGGACACTTTGGCGAGACGCATGGCGGTCGAGCGATGAGGGTGGCTTACCACGGCCACGGAACGGAGGTTCCGGCGCCGTTGTCGATGGCGTGCCGATACAGGAAGCGCGCGACGGTCAGATCCTGAAGCGCGAGCCCCGTCATGTCGAACACGGTGATGTCGTGCGCGGCACGGTCGACCGACGCCGCACCGGCGAGGATGTCACCGATTTCGGTGCGCGGCAAATCGGGCGCCCACTGGCACTCGCCGATGCCGCGCGCCTGATCGTGATCGTCGACGAAAATGCGCGCGCGTTCCAGCACGCCGGCCGGGAGTTCGCGCTTGCCCGCGGTATCGGTGCCCACGCAGGTCAGATGGGTGCCCGGTTGCACCGCCTCCGCGTCGAACAATGCGCCGCCGCCGGGCGTGGCCGTGATCACCACGTCGCTGTCGGCTACCGCGTCGTTCCGCTCGCGCGCGACGCCGATCGTGCAGCGCGTCAGGAAGGCCGATTCGAACGCCGGGTCCGGCTCGCCGCCGACGTTCACGTACCGCACCGTGCACCGTTGCGGCAGCAGCCTGAGTGCATAGTCGAGCTGCACGCGCGCCTGCACGCCCGTGCCGAACACGCAGATCCGCGTGCTGTCGCGGCGGGCCAGCTGTTGCAGCCCGAGGCCGCCGGCGGCGCCGGTTCGCGCGGTGGTGATCGCGTTGCCGTCCAGGATGCACAGCGGGCGGCCCGTGGCCGGATCGAACAGCGCGACGGTGGCCTGATGCGGCTCGCCGCCGGCGCGCCGGTTGCCGGGCCAGAACCCGGCCGCCTTGAAACCGAGCAGGTCCTGGCCCGCGACGTCGCCCGACTTGATGCCGAACACGCCGCCGGTATGCAGCTTCTCGCGCACCACCGGAAACACGCGCCCGGCCCGCTGGCTGTGCAGCACGAAGGCTTCGCGGACCGCCGCCATCACCTGCTCGGCCCGAAGGGCGGGTTCGACGGCGTCGCGGTCGAGAAGAAGGAGTCGGGCGTCTGTCGGCATGTCGGGTACGCCTTTGCGGCGTAGCGTGAGGCGGAAAGTTTTAAAGTTTGTCCAGATTTGGATAAATAGTCAATGCGTGTGCCAAGCGGCGCGGATGACGGGGCTCGCCTACCACCCGTAGAAGCGCGGCCAGGTCTGCGCGAGGCCGTCGGCGTCGACGGCCTGGTATTCCGGGTGTTGCGCGCCGGTGGCGCACGCGTGATTCGGCAGGATGCGCAGGCGCGTGCCGATCGGAAACCGCTGCGCGATGCCCGTGTCCGGCGCACCCGTGCACGACACGATCCCGTGCTCCTGGTTGGCCGCGCTCATCACGTAGTCGCCGAGCACGTCGCCGCCTTCGGTGCAGACCAGCCCGTAGCCGAAGTCGCGCGCCTGGCGCTGCGTGCCGCGGTCGCGGCTCATCGCCATCCAGCCCGCATCGACGATCGCCCAGCCTTTCTCTTCCTGATGGCCGATCACGGTGGTCAGCACCGACAGCGCTATGTCCGACAGGTCGCACACGCCGATGTTGTGCATCACGAGATCGAACATCGCGTACACGCCCGCGCGCACCTCGGTCACGCCGTCGAGGCGTTGCGCGGACAGCGCGGTGGGCGTCGAGCCGATGCTCACGACCGGGCAGGGCAGCCCGGCCGCTGTCAGGCGTTCCGCGGCCCGCACGGTGCGGCTGCGCTCCTGTTCGGCGATCGCGACCAGCGCGTCGTGCGTGTCGCATTCGTAGCTGGAGCCCGCATGGGCCAGCACGCCGCCGAGCAGCATGCCGCCGTCGACCAGTGCGCGGCCGACGTCGATCAGCAGGTCGGCGTCGGGCAGGATGCCCGAGCGGTGGCCGTCGACGTCGACCTCGATCCATACCTCGAAGCGCTCGTCGTGCGCGCGCCCGAATTCGGCGATGGCGAGGGCCGCCGGCAGGCTGTCGGCGACGATCTTCAGGTCGCAGCCTTGCCGGCGCAGCGCAAGCGCGTGGCCGAGCTTGGCGGGCACCATGCCGACCGCGTAGACGATGTCGCGGATGCCGCCCGCGAAGAACTGTTCGGCTTCCTTGAGCGTCGACACCGTGATGCCCTGCGCGCCGGCCGCGATCTGCGCGTCGACGACGGGCCGGCACTTGGTGGTCTTGACGTGCGGCCGGAACGTGACGCCGAGTGAGTCCAGATGCGCCTGCATGCGCGCGATGTTGCGATGCATGCGGCCGACATCGATCAATGCGGCCGGGGTGTTGAGGGTGTGAAGGTCCACGAGGCGTTCGATGGCGAAGTTGTCGACGCGGACACAGTAGGGCAGTTGGCGCGCATCGTGTTTAACGCCGCGCTAATCCGCCATTAAGCGCGATTTAATCTGTCGAATCGCTCAGGCCTGGCCACGCCACGGCGGCGGATCGAGAAACCGCCGCGCGGCTTCGAGAAAGACCCGTTGTCGCGCGGAGCGGCCGGTACGGGACGGCAGCAGTGCCGTTACCGGCGCGGGCGGCAGGCGCCAGTCCGGCAACAACCGAACGAGCTTGCCGCTCGCCAGCAACGGCGCGACATCCCACTCGGAGCGTTCGACGATGCCGAGCCCGGCCAATGCCCATTCGGTGATGACGGTGCCGTCGTTCGACGACAGCGCGCCGGTCACGCGAATGACGACAGACCGCCGCGACTCGCCGTTGACGTCGCCGCCGGGCGAGAAGCGCCAGCGCGGGATGTCCTCGTCGTTCTCGCGCAGACACAGGCAGTCGTGGCGCGCGAGGTCGGACGGATGATTCAGGTCCTTGATGCGGCGTGCGTAGCCCGGGCTCGCGCACAGGAAGCGCTCGTTGGGCGCGAGCGGATAACCGACCCACGAAGAAGACTTGAGGCTGCCGACGTGGACGACCACGTCCGCCCCGGATGCGCTGGTCAACGGGCTGTCCGACAGGTGCAGCGAGATTTCGAGCTTCGGATGCGCACGCTGCACGTCGCGCACGATCCGCGCGACGTACTTGCGCCCGAAGCCGAGCGGGGCGACGACGCGCAGCGTGCCCTGCACGTCGCCGTGATCGCCCGCGATGCTGGCCGGCAACGCCTCCATGCGTTCGAGTATGCCGACGGCTTCCTGATACAGCCGCTGCCCTTCGTCGGTCAGCGCGATCCCTTTCGGCTGCCGCACGGCGAGCCGCGCGTTCAGGCGCGTTTCCATCCGCTGCAGGCGAATCGTCACGGCGGGCGGCGTGAGATCGAGCAGGCGCGCGGCGGCGGCCAATGAACGCGACGCGCCGATCGCGCGGACGAGTCGCAGGTCGTCGAGGTCGAGCATTTATTTCATGGCTCTCGATGCGGTAAGTGCCTGACATTAAACCGCACATCGTGCGACGAAGCCATCGACGGCGATGCGACCTGCCGCGCGAGGCTCCGTTACGCGCCGAGCCCGAAGATCAGCGACCGGTGTACGCCCACGCCGGCCGCCACGCCCGATGCCGATGCGAACATCGCGTTGGTGATTAGGCTCGATGCGTCGCCGGCCGCATACACGCCGGCGACGCTCGTCCGCTTCCACGCGTCGACGCGAATCGCGTGGCCCCGCGGCCCTTCGTCGAACGCGCGGCCGAGCTGCTGCGCAAGGTCGCTCGCCATCCCGGTGCGCGCGCCGGCGAACAGTGCGTCGATCGGCACGACCGTCGCGCGGCCGGCTTGCCGCCGCTGTTTTCCGACCGGGTACCCGAGGACGCGCCCGAATGCCCGGGTCGAGCAGGCCGTCGACGCGCGTCTGGCGGCCGCGCTGAAGGACACCGAAGCATCGCTGCCGGCGCGCTTCGGCGAGGTCACGCTCGGCATGCTGTCGCGCGATTTCGAAGCGAAGGCGGCCCGGTTGCGCCAGCCGCGCTGACGCGCCGCAGCATCGCAACCGCTCACGCGTGACGGGTGATCGGGCGCGATTCCGCACGGCCGAACACGCGGCCGAAACCGCCGCGCCGCGATGTTCTGTCCCCCAACTTCTGCCCGGTTCGCCCGCCACAGGGCAAAATACGGGTTTTCCGCACCCGCGAGGGCGCGACCGAATCACGCGCCGGGCGGCGGCAGTGCGTCATCCGCACGCCGTCGCCGGGCGCCCAGGCAAGATCGCTCGCCATGGCGCGAGCCCACAGGAGTCCAGACCCCATGCCCGAATCCAACCTGTCCTTCTTCGGCCGGCTGTCGCTGGCCGTCGGCACGTTCTTCTCCGTGCTCGGCAACCGCGAGTTCGCCGCCGGCGTGCTGCGCGTGCGCGATGGCGCCCCGGCACCGGTCGCCCCGGCCCCGGCTGCCGCGCCCGTTGCACCTGCGCCCGCACCCGTGAAGGCGCCGGCGCCCGAGCTGCGCGAAGCGAGCCCGCAGGCCGCGCTGCAACTGCTCGGCCTGCTGCAGCGCGATGCACGCTTCATCGACTTCGTCGAGGAAGACATCGCCGGCTACGCGGACGCCGACATCGGCGCGGCCGCGCGCCTCGTGCACGACGGCTGCCGCGCCGCGCTGCGCGAACACTTCACGATCGTGCCGGTGCGCGACGAAGCCGAAGGCAGCCGCGTGACGCTGCCGGCCGGCTTCGACGCGACGGCCGTGCGCGTGACGGGCAACGTGGTCGGCGCCGCGCCGTTCACGGGCACCGTCAGCCATCGCGGCTGGCGGGTGGCCGACGTGCGCCTGCCGAAGCTGACGGGCAGCCACGACGCCTCGGTGGTCGCACCGGCGGAGGTGGAACTGTGAGCGATCCGCGCTATTCGATCGGTATCGACCTCGGGACGACCCACTGCGCGCTGTCGTATGTCGACAGCAGCGCCAGCGACGGCGAAAACATCACGCAGCAGGTGCTTCCGATCGCGCAGCTGACCGCGCCCGGCGCGCTGGAATCGCGCGACCTGCTGCCGTCGTTCCTCTACCTGCCGCATGAAAGCGAGCTGACGCAGGGCGACCTGACGCTGCCGTGGACGGCCTCGCGCGGCTTCGCGGTCGGCGAGATGGCGCGCACGCGCGGCGCCGGCACGCCGATCCGCCTCGTGTCGAGCGCGAAGAGCTGGCTGTGCCATCCGGGCGTCGACCGCCGCGCGGCGATCCTGCCGAGCGACGCGCCGCCGGAAGTGGCGCGCGTGTCGCCGCTGGAAAGCTCGATCCGCTACCTGACGCACCTGCGCGAGGCGTGGGACCACGCGCATCCCGACGCGCCGTTCGCCGACCAGGACGTGACGGTCACGATTCCCGCGTCGTTCGACCCGGCCGCGCGCGAACTGACGGCCGAGGCCGCCCGTGCCGCCGGCTATTCGCGGATGACGCTGCTCGAGGAGCCGCAGGCCGCGCTGTACAGCTGGATCCAGAAGAGCCAGGGCGGCTGGCGCAAGCAGGTGCAGGTCGGCGACCTGATCCTGTGCGTCGACGTCGGCGGCGGCACGACCGACCTGTCGCTGATCGCGGTGGTCGAGCGCGACGGCAATCTCGAACTGCACCGCGTGGCGGTCGGCGAGCACATCCTGCTCGGCGGCGACAACATGGACCTCGCGCTCGCGCACGTGGTCGCGCGCAAGCTCGCGCAGCAGGGCACGCAGGCCGATCCGTGGCAACTGCGCGCGCTGACGTACGCGTGCCGTTCGGCAAAGGAAACGCTGCTGTCCGACCCGACGACCGACGCGGTGCCGCTCGTCGTGCCGAGCCGCGGCTCGAAGCTGATCGGCGGTTCGATCCGCACCGAGCTCACGCGCGCCGAACTGACGCAGACGATCCTCGAAGGCTTCTTCCCGCAGGTCGATGCGGGCGCGCGCCCGGTGAGCCGCGCGCGGGTCGGCCTGACGCAGCTCGGCCTGCCGTATGCGCAGGACGCAGGCATCACGCGTCATCTCGCGGCGTTCCTCGGCCGCCAGGTCGCGGCGCTCGATTCGCTCGAAGGCGTGCAGCGCACGCTGCCGCAAGGCGCGACGTTCCTGCATCCGACCGCCGTGCTGTTCAACGGCGGCGTGTTCAAGTCGACGCTGCTCACGCAGCGCGTGCTCGATACGCTCAACAGCTGGCTCGCGGCCGAAGGCGCGCCGCCCGCCCGCCTGCTCGAAGGCGCGGATCTCGATCTCGCGGTCGCGCGCGGCGCGGCGTACTACGGCTACGTGAAGCGCGGCCGCGGCGTGCGCATTCGCGGCGGTACGGCGCGCGCGTACTACGTCGCGATCGAATCGGCGATGCCTGCCGTGCCGGGGCTCGAACCGCCGGTACAGGCGCTGTGCGTCGCGCCGTTCGGGATGGAAGAGGGCTCGGACGCGGCGCTGCCGCCGCAGGAGTTCGGCCTCGTCGTCGGCGAACCGGTGCAGTTCCGTTTCTTCGGTTCGTCGGTGCGCCGCCAGGACCAGGTCGGCACGCTGCTCGACTACTGGTCGCCGGAGGAGCTGCAGGAGCTGGAGGAAATCCAGGCGACGCTGCCCGCCGAAGGCCGCGCGGTCGGCGAAGTCGTGCCGGTGAAGCTGCACGCGCGCGTGACCGAGGCCGGCACGCTCGAACTCGAGGCGATCCCGAGCGGCACGAACGAGCGCTGGAAGGTCGAGTTCGACGTGCGCGGCGCCGCCTGAGCGCGATGAAGCGTTATACGGTCGGCATCGACCTCGGCACGAGCAATACGGTCGTCGCGTACGTCGAGGCCGGTTCCGACGCGATCCGCGTGTTCGACGTCGAGCAACTGGTCGGCCCCGGCGCGGTGGCCGCGCAGCCGCTGTTGCCGTCGGTGCGCTATCACCCGGCCGCGGGCGAGCTGCCGCCGGATGCGCTGCGGCTGCCGTGGGCGGCCGATGCGCAAGCGAACGCCGCCGGTGCGCCGCCGGCCGTGATCGGCCGCTACGCGCGCACGCTCGGCGCGCAGGTGCCGGGCCGGCTCGTGTCGAGCGCGAAGAGCTGGCTGTCGCATGCGGCGGTCGACCGGCTCGCGCCGATCCTGCCGTGGGGCGCGGCCGACGGCGTCGACAAGGTGTCGCCGGTCGACGCGAGCGCGAGCTACCTCGCGCACGTGCGCGACGCATGGGACACGCGTTTTCCCGGTGCGCCGCTCGCGAAGCAGGACGTGATCCTGACGGTGCCCGCGTCGTTCGACGACGGCGCGCGCGCATTGACGGTCGAGGCCGCGCGGCGCGCGAAGCTGCCCGCGCTGCGGCTGCTGGAAGAGCCGCAAGCCGCGTTCTACGACTGGCTGTACGGCCAGCGCGACACGCTGCGCGATACGTTCGCCGCGGCGCGGCGCGTGCTGATCTGCGACGTCGGCGGCGGCACGACCGATCTCACGCTCGTCGATGTCGCGCCGGGCGGCGACGGCGAGCCGGCCTTCACGCGCGTCGGCGTCGGCAATCACCTGATGCTCGGCGGCGACAACATGGACCTCGCGCTCGCGCGCCTGGTCGAGACGCGGCTGACCGAGCCCGGCACGCGGCTGTCGGCCGCGAGCCTGTCGCAGCTCGTCGAGCGCTGCCGCGCGGCGAAGGAGCGGCTGCTCGGCGACGACGCGCCGGCGTCCGTCACCGTCACGCTGCTCGGCGCGGGCAGCCGGCTCGTCGGCGGCGCGCGCTCGGCCGAGCTGACGCGCGACGAAGTCGAACGGATCGTCGTCGACGGGTTCTTTCCGCAGGTCGAAGCGGGCGAGCTGCCCCGCCGGGCACGCGCCGCGATCGTCGAATTCGGCCTGCCCTATGCGAGCGACGCGGCCGTCACGCGCCACGTCGCGGCGTTCCTGACGCGTCATGCGGAAGGCCCGCTGCCCGACACGCTGCTGCTCAACGGCGGCGTGTTCCGCGCGGGCGCACTCGCCGACCGTCTCGCGCGGACGCTCGGCGCGTGGCGCGGCGCGCCGCT
Organism: Burkholderia seminalis; assembly: GCF_001718535.1. Taxonomy (NCBI): domain Bacteria; kingdom Pseudomonadati; phylum Pseudomonadota; class Betaproteobacteria; order Burkholderiales; family Burkholderiaceae; genus Burkholderia; species Burkholderia seminalis. Next base: position 515,253 of record NZ_CP013400.1, read on the forward strand.
CGACGTGCTGCACAACGCGCATCCGGACGTGGCCGTCGCCCGCGGCGCGGTCGCGTACGGGCTCGCCCGCGCCGGGCATGCGCCGCGCATCGGCGGCGGGTCCGCGCGCAGCTATTTCCTCGTGCTCGACGACGGCGCGGCCGATGCCGCCGCGCGCGGCGTCTGCCTGCTGCCGCGCGGCACGGAAGAGGGCCGCGAGATCCGGCTCGACGAGCGCACGTTCGCGCTGCAGCTCGGGCAACCGGTGCGTTTCCACCTCGTGTCGACGGTGGCCGAAACGCGGTACCAGCCCGGCGATCTCGTCGATCTCGACGGCGGCGATTTCGTGCGGCTGCCACCGATCGCGACGGTCGTCGATGCGAAGGCGGGCAGCGACGCCCGCGAAACGCCGGTGAAGCTCACGGCGTCGCTGACCGAGGTCGGCACGCTCGAAATGCATTGCATCGCGACCGACGACGCAACACGCCGCTGGAAGCTCGAATTCCAGCTGCGCGGCGATGCGCAGGTGCATGGCGACGATGCGGGGCCCGCGCGGCATCCGCGTGCCGACCAGGCGATCGAGCTGATCGAGCGCTCGTTCGGCAGCAAGGCCGCCGGCGTTGCGCCGAAGGACACGCGCCGGTTGCGCGCACAACTCGAACAGGTGCTCGGCGCGCGCGAGGCGTGGGACGTGGCGCTCGCGCGCGAGCTGTTCGACGCGTTGCTCGCGCGCGCCCGCCGCCGCCGCCGCTCGGCCGATCACGAGCGCGCGTGGCTGAACCTGGCCGGTTACTGCCTGCGCCCGGGCTTCGGGCATCCGCTCGATGCGTGGCGCATCGAGCAGCTGTGGCCGCTGTTCGACGACGGGATTCAGTACGTGACCGACGCTCAGGTGTGGTCCGAGTGGTGGACGCTGTGGCGGCGCGTGGCCGGCGGCCTCGACGACGATGCGCAGACGCAGGTGCGCGACGCGATCGCGTTCCTCGAACCGTCCGACGACAAGCGCCGCAAGCTGCCGTTCGATCCGGCCAAGGTCGGCCCGGCCGACATGACGCGACTGTCCGCCTCGCTCGAACGGCTGCCCGTCGAGCGCAAGGTCGAGCTGGCCGAACGCCTGATCGCGCAGTTGCAGAAGCCGGCCGAGCGCGCGTTATGCGCGTGGGCGCTCGGGCGTATCGGCGCGCGTCGGCCGTTCTATGGCAGCGCGCACGGTGTCGTGCCGGCGGAAGTGGCCACGGGCTGGCTCGATGCGCTGTTCGCGCTCGACTGGAAACAGGTCGAGCCGGCCGCGTTCGCGGCGGCGCAGATTGCGCGGATGACGGCCGATCGTTCGCGCGATTTGCCGGACGAGACGCGCGAGGCCGTCATCAAGCGCCTGTCGGCCGCGAACGCGTCGGCGGCCTGGATCGACATGGTGCGTGAAGCGATCGCGTTCGACGAAGCCGACACGGTGCGGGTGTTCGGCGAGACGCTGCCGGCCGGGTTGAAGCTGTTGGCGGGGTGATCGAAGTCGCGGATGCTTCGGCCTCGTTCGCAGGCCGAAGCATCCGATGGCGCCAGCCGCGGCGCGACGTCGAAGTCCGTGCCGTTCAGGCGTGCGATACCGCGTCGCGCGGCAGTTGCGCCGCTTCGAATGCCGACGCATCGTATGCCGCCGAACGCCGCGCGAGATGAATCCCCGCGAGCATGCAGCGCACCGACCCGCCGGCCAGTTCGATCGTCGGCACGTCGAGCGGCAGCAGCCGCGCGGAGCGTTCGATGACCGTGCGCTGCGCGTGCGTGAGGCAATCGAACGCGCGCCGCGACAGCGCGAGCACGCGTCCCGCCTTTCCTGACAACTCCAGCGTATTGCCCGCGAAATTCGCGATCTGCGACGGATCGAGCGCGATCACCGCGCGCCCCGTTTCGGTCAGGCGCTGCGCGATTTCGCCGCGGCGCCGGCTGTCGGCGATCAGGTCGAGGCCGACCATCGCGAACTCGGTCGCGACGCTCATCATCACGTTCGTGTGATAGATCGGCCGCCCGTCGGCGTCGGCCGTATCGAAGCAGATCGGCTCGAAATTGAAGTGCGTGCAGAAGCGTTCGAGCGCGACCGGATCGGCGCGGCGCGAGCGCGCGGTGTAGGCGATCCGCGCGACGTGGTCGAGCACCATCGCGCCGGTGCCTTCGAGGAACACGTCGTCGTATTCGAGGCCCGAGTAGTCGATCACGTCCTGCACGCGATACTCGGCCTTCAGCATCTCGATCACGTCCGCGCGCCGCTCGCGGCGGCGGTTCGGGCTATACATCGGATACAGCGCGACATGGCCGCCCGGATGCGTCGAGAACCAGTTGTTCGGGAATACGGAGTCGGGCGTGCCGCGCTCGCCATGGTCGTCGAACACGTGCACGCGCACGCCCGCATCGGCGAGCGCCTGCGCGGCGGCCGTGACTTCGTCGCGCGCGGCGGCGGATACCGACGCCGTGTCGCGCGCGCCGGTGCCGGCCGTGCGCTGGAACGCGTTGTCGGCCGCGGTCTGCGGGTTCGGCAGGAAACGGTGCGGCCGGATCATCACGACGGCGGCCGGCGCCTGGATCGATACGAGATTCATGGGCGGGGACGGTGCGAAAGGCAGGAGACCGGGGGGCGCACGGGCCGCCCGCAAACGACAATCAGCGCGCGAACGCGGCGACGGCTTCGGTCGCGAACGCCGCGTGACCCTGCGCGATCGCGGCCGGATCGTCGATCAGCGCGAACAGGTTCTTCGGGTCGACGGCCGGCGGAATCAGCGCGATCTCGACGCCCGCGTTGTGCTGCCGCGCGAGCGCGTACAGGTAGCGCAGCGCCGAATAATCCTCGAGCGCGAAGCCGACCGAGTCGAACACCGTGACTTCGTCCGCGCGTTCGCGGCCGGTCGTCTCGCGCTGCAGCACGCGCCACAGCTCGGTGACGGGGAAGTCGGCCGGCATCTGCTGGATCTCGCCCTCGATGCGCGACTGCGGCTCGAACTCGACGAATACGCGGCCGGCGTGCAGCACGCCCGCGTCGAGTTCGGTCTTGCCGGGGCAATCGCCGCCCACGGCGTTCAGGTGCATGCCGGGCTCGATCATGTCGGCCGTGACGATCGTCGCATACGCCTTGTCGGCGGTGACGGTCGTCACGATGTCGGCGCCGCGCACGGCGTCGGCGGTCGACGCGGCGCGCACGACGCGCAGATCCGGATACGCGGCGAGGTTCCGCACGAGCTTGTCGGTCGCGCGCGGATCGACGTCGAACACGCGGATCTCGTCGATGCCGAGCAGCGTGTGGAACGCGATTGCCTGGAACTCGCTCTGCGCGCCGTTGCCGATCAGCGCCATCGTGCGCGCATCGGGCCGCGCGAGCACTTGCGCGGCGAGCACCGACGTGGCGGCCGTGCGCAGCGCGGTGGTGAGCGTGAGTTCGGCCAGCAGCAGCGGGTAACCGGTATCGACTTCGGCGAGCGCGCCGAACGCCATCACGGTGTGCATGCCGCGCGCCGCGTTGACGGGGTGGCCGTTCACGTATTTGAACGCGAACAGCGACGCGTTCGCGACGGGCATCAGCTCGATCACGCCGTCGCGCGAATGGCAGGCGACACGCGGCGACTTGTCGAAATCGGCCCAGTGCAGGTAGTCGGCGCGCAGCGTGTCGACGAGTTCGCGCAGGAACGTCGTCACGCCGGTCGTGGCGATCAGGCGGGCAGTGGCGGGAACGTCGAGGAAGCGGGTCATCGGTCTGTCTCCAAATTCAGTGCCGGTACGGGTGTCCTGGCGTTCTGGTCGACCGGGCGCGGCTTCGGCGGGCCTCGTGCTGCCTGAAAAGCGGCGGCGCGGCGGGGGCGCTCCGGTCGATGGAGTCATTATTTCCGCGAGTCGAGCCAACAAAAAGACGGCAAAAGTGGCAGATTTCTCGATAGACTTGGCAAATTGCCAGCCTGTTCCGGCAGTTTGTCCAGTCTGCATGGGCCGGAATGCGCGGCCCCCGGCACGCTGGCGGCTGTCTCACATGCCCAACAGGAAGCCCCGTTCATGATCACGCTCGACGACGTCGACCGGCAGCTCATCGCATTGCTGCGCGACAACGCGCGATTGCCGGTCGTCGCGCTCGCGAGGGCGCTGCGCGTCGCGCGCGCGACCGTGCAGAACCGGCTGACGCGGCTGGAGAAAAACGGCGTGATCGTCGGCTATACGGTGCGGCTCAAGCCGGCGGCGGAGCGCCACCGGATTCGCGCGCTGATGTCGATCGCGGTGCAGGGCAACCGCGGCGCGGAGGTGGTGAAGGTGCTGCGCGGGCATCCGAACGTCGCGTCGATCCACAGCACGAACGGGCGCTGGGATCTCGTCGCCGAACTGCATGCCGATTCGCTCGAGCACTTCGATCGCGTGCTCGGCGCGATCCGGCTGATCGACGGGATCGCGAATACCGAGACGAGCATCCTGCTGTCGACGCACAAGGCGTGACGCGGGCGGGGCCACGTCACGGTCCTGCCATGCAGTCAGGCGCCGGCCGCCGGTTCCGGAAACACCGGCTCGCCCAGCGTCAGCATCAACCGGTTCGCCCACGCGAAGATCGCGATGGCGTGCGACAGGTCGAGAATTTCCTCATGCGTCAGCCCTTCGGCTTCGAGCGCGGCGACGGCGCTTTCGTCGATCGCGTCGGGCCGTTCGGTCAACGCGATCGCATAGCGGATGATCGCGCGTTCGCGCGCCGTCGTGCCGGCCGTCGCCGGATCGTCGAAGACCTGCTCGATCGCATCGGTTCGTTTCGCGAGCTGCGCGAAGCGCTGCGCATGCACCGACGCGCAATAGACGCAGCCGTTCACGCGCGACACGGCCGTGCTGGCCAGCTCGCGCTCGGCGCGCGACAGCCCGCCGGGGCCGTACATGATCGCGTTGAACACGCCCGAGCGTTGCCGCAGGATCTCGGGCAGATGCACGAGCAGCAGGTAATAATCGGACGTCTTCGCCTGCGGGTGGCTCGCTTCGAGCACCGCAAGCTGATCGGGCGTTACGGCATCGAGCGATACCGTGTCGAGCCACGCGCGCCAGCCGAGCGTGTCGGACGTGAAGCCGTGGGGCGTCGTCATGCCGCCTCCCTGGTCGTATGTGCCTGAATGGCCTGCGCGGCAACGGCGACGCGCAGCTGATACGCGACGAACGCGACAAGTTGCGACAGCGCGACGATCCCGGGTGTCGTGAGGCCAGCCGACTTCAGCGCGTCGAGATCGGCGGCGCGTGCGTCGACGGGGGCGAGCGTCACGCGCTTCGCATGCGCGAGGATCGCGCCGAGGCGTCGAGGCAGCGCGTCGAACGCGTCGGCATCCGCGTGTTCGATGTCGCCGGCCGTGCCGCCTGCGTCGAGCAGCCGGGCGCGATAGGTGTCGGCCAGCGCGTGTGCGTTCGACTGGCGCGCGACATACCGTGCGGCATGCAGCCGCTCGACCAGCGAGAGATCGGGCAACGCGGGATCGAACAGCGCGGCTTCGCTCCGCTGCGTGTGCAGCAGCACCTTGTCGCGTGCGCGGCGCAGCGCGGCGACGGCATCGCCGTCGCGCAGGCCGGCCACCGCGTCGATCGTATCCGGCACGGCGGCCGGCGTGATGGAATCAGTCATCGTTTCGGTTTTCCCTTGTTCGTCGGTGTGATCGATCGCGCGCGGTCACGCATCGGCGTCGCGCCATTCGTCGCCTAGCAGTTCGGCATTCGCATACGCGACGAGCGCGTCGTAGTGGCGGTCGCGATCGGCGTCGAACAACCGGCTCGCGATCCCGCGCGCCAGCCGCTTCGCGCCCGCGCTGATGGCCGGAATGTCGCCGGACAGCTTGCCGTGGCTCAGGCTCGCCGCGTGGTTGAAGCAATGAATCCGCGTGATGGCCGGGCACGCCCCGCGCTCGCGCTCCTGGAACGCGAACGCGGGGCCGAGATCGGGCGACTCGGCAAGCTCGTCGAGCCACAGATCCGGTTCCGGTCGATAACGATCCTTCCAGCGGCGCACGTGCGCGCCGAACGACGCGTATTCGTCGCGCGTCGTCCAGTCCGAATGAAAGCCCGTCGCGAAGATCAGGAAGTCGACCGGGTAGCGCCCGCGCGGCGTCGTGACGTCGAGGCCGTCCGGGCGGTCGGCCAGTGTCTCGATCGGGCTGCCCGCATGGAAATGCGCGCGTGCGTGGAGCGAGACGCGCAGCACGCTGTCGCGCGGCGGCGGCGTCTGCGACGTCAGCGCGTAGTGCATGAAGCGCCACTTCGTCGCGTCGTCGAGATCGGCGTAGCCGTGCACGAGCCCCGGGCTGCCGATGCCGGTCAGCTTGTTGATGCGCGGGATGTCCGCGCGGCGGAAGAACAGGTCGACGCGTGCGGCGCCGGCTTCGAGCGCGGTGCCCGCGTTGTCGAACGCGGACGCGCCCGCGCCGACCACGCCGACACGCTTGCCCGCGAGCGCGGCGAAGTCGATCGGTTCGGACGAGTGAGCCCAGCGCGAGCGCGGTGCGCGTTGCGCGACCGGCGGCACGTACGGACCGCCGAGCCCGTCACGGCCGGTGGCGAGCACGACGTGCCGTGCGAGCAGCGTCCGCGCTTCGCCGTTGCCGCGCACGTCGAGCGCGAGCAGCCCGTCGTCGCGCGGGCGCAGCGCGACGAGCGTCGTGTCGTTGCGCACCTGCAGGTCGAGCACGCGCCGGTACCAGCGCAGGTAGTCCATCCATTGCGTGCGCGGAATCTTGTAGAGCGCGTCCCATGCGTCGCGGCCGTGCTGCGCTTCGAACCAGGCGCGGAACGTCAGCGCGGGCAGGCCGAGCGCGGGGCCCGCGAGCTGCTTCGGCGAGCGCAGCGTTTCCATCCGCGCGAACGTGATCCACGGCCCTTCGTAGCCGGCCGGCGCGCGGTCGATCACGCACTGGTTGTCGATGCCGAGCAGGCGCAGTTCGGCGGATGCCGCGAGCCCCGCCATGCCGCCGCCGACGATCGCGACGTCGAGCACGCGCGCGCCGTCGGCTTCTTGTGGCGGCACCCACGACGGCGCGGGCAGGTCGAGCCAGCGCAGGTCCTGCGCGAGCCGGGCCTCGAGGGCGTCGAGCGGGGACGTCATGCGGCCTCCGGGCGCGTGCGGCGCGCACGTGCGGTGCGGGGCGCACGCGATGCCCGCTCGCTGCGCAGCCGGTCGCCGCGCAGCAGCGCGTCATGCGCGGCGGCGTCGTGAAAGATCACGTCGCCGAGCAGCGTGCGCGTCGTGCGGTGCAGCGCGTCGAGCAACGCATCGACGGCCGCCGTGCGCGGCTTGCCGGCCGGCGTCGCGACGCCGAAGGCGAACGGAATGTCGACGTCGAGCGGACGCGCGACGACGCCGTCCACCGGCAGTGCGACACCGGTGGCCGGATCGACGATGCCGATTCCGATGCCCGCGCGCGCGGCCATCACCGCATTCAGCGACGCATTGGTTTCGACGAACACACGCGCGTCGACGCGTGCGGCGGCGAATGCCGCGTCGATTCGCTGGCGCAGCCGGTGCCGGTTCGCGACCGTCACGATGCGGCGGCGCGCGAGGTCGCGCAGCGCGATGCGCGGCTTCGCCGCGAGCGGATCGCCGGCGGGCAGCACGGCGACGCAAGGCGTCTGCGCGATCCAGTGCACGTCGAGCCCGGCATGCGCCATCGGCAGCGTGACGACGCCGACGTCGGCCGTGCCGGCCAGCACTTCGTGCACGACATGCTCGGCTGACTCGCTGCGCAACTGGTAATGCGGCGCGTGCACGTCGTCGGGCAGCGCGGCCAGCGCGGCCGGCACGAGCGTGGCCGCGAGAGACGGTGTCGCCGCGATGCGTACCGGTTCGGCCGTTGCGTCGCCGAGCGCGCGAGCACGCGCCTCGATCGCGCGCAGGCCGACCAGCGAGCGCTCGACTTCCTCGTACAGCAGGAAGGCGCGCCGCGTCGGCGTGACGCGCGGGCCGTGCCGGTCGAACAGCGCGTAGCCGAGATCGGCTTCGAGCTCCTGGATCTGCCGCGTGACGGCCGGCTGCGAGCGGCCGAGCAGTTCGCCCGCGCCGGTCACGCTGCCGGCCGACATGACCGCGGAAAAGGCTTCGAGTTGATGCAACTCCATGACGCGTTCCGATGATGCGATTTGCGCATTGTAGGAGTGCGAGCATGCGTGATTCATATAATGATTTTTGCTATCGACAGCGCGAAAACTGCGAAGCGTGCCATCGTGTCGACGGCGGGGGGCGCACGCAAACACCTCGATTGCGATCGTCGCCATGAAGAAAACGCCCATCGAATCAACGCGCTGCGGTGCGTGCCGATGCATCGTGCGAAGCGGGGCGAACGGACGACCGCTCGCGAGCGCGATCCGCTTCGCGCCGCGCGCGATATCGATATGCGGAAAACTTCGTTGGATCGTCCCGACCCGGATGGTTACATGCCCTCACTCTTTTCGACTGACTGAAGCTGGGGGACGCATGAAGGTTTCGGGGAACGACGCACGCGGCGCATGGCGGCGCGTGCTGGGCACGGTGGCGGCGCTCGCTGCCGCATGGGGCTTGTCGACGGGCGGGGCGCTCGCGGCCGGCGTGTCGGGCGAGCCGGTGGTGATCGGCGTGAGCGGGCCGCTCACGGGCCAGGACGCGCAATACGGCGAACAGTGGAAGCGCGGCTTCGATCTCGCGCTCGACGAGATCAACGGCAGCGGCGGCATTCACGGCCGGCCGCTCGCGATCGACTTCCAGGACAGCCGCAGCGATCCGCGCCAGGCCGTCGCGATCGCGCAGAAGTTCGTCGCCGATCCGCGCATCGCGATCGAGCTGGGCGACTTCTCGAGCGCGACGTCGATGGCCGCGTCGCCGATCTATCAGCGCGGGCAACTGGTGCAGTTCGGCTTCACGAACTCGCATCCGGATTTCACGAAGGGCGGCGACTACCTGTGGAGCACCGCGCTGAGCCAGGCCGAGGAGCAGCCGCTGCTCGCGCGTTATGCGGTGAAGGAACTCGGCTTCAAGCGGATCGCGGTGCTGTACCTGAACACCGACTGGGGCCGCACCAGCAAGGACATCTTCGCGAAGGCGGTCGCCGGGCTCGGCGCGCAGGTCGTCGCGGCCGAAGGCTACCAGCCGGCGGAAAAGGACTTCCGCTCGACGCTCGTGCGGATCGGCGCGTCGAACCCCGATTCGATCGTGCTGATTTCCTACTACGCGGACGGCGCGCAGATCGTGCGGCAGGCGCGCACGTCGGGCGTCGCGCTGCCGATCGCGGCGGTCGGCTCCGTGTATTCGCCGAAGTTCCTCGAACTGGGCGGCACGGCCGTCGAAGGCGTCTATACGGAATCGAACTTCTTCCCGGCCGAGCCGCGCCCCGAGGTGCAGGCGTTCGTACAGCGCTATCGCGCCAAATTCCACGCCGATCCCGATTCGTTCGTCGCGCGTGCCTACGACGCGTTGATCCTGTCGGCCGAGGTGCTGCGCCGCTACGGCACGACGCGCCAGGCCGCGCACGACGGCTTCGCGAAGGTCAGCGACGTGCCGAGCGTGATCTTCGGCAAGGTGCGCTTCGATCCGCAGACGCGCCGCGTGGCCGGCGCGCGCACCGTGTACCTGGTCGTGAAGCAGGGGCAGTGGGCGCTGTGGGACGGCGCGAAACCGCAGCTCGCCGCGCGCTGATTCCGCATGAACCGCATGCAAGTGACGGACGCATCGTGATGGCTTCCTGGCTCGACTACACGCTCAACGGTCTCATCGTCGGCAACATCTACGCGCTGCTCGCGGTCGGGCTCGCGCTGATCTTCGGCGTGTCGCACCTGATCAACTTCGCGCACGGCTCGGTCTACATGGTCGGCGCGTTCATCGGCTGGCTGTGCCTGACGCGCTTCGGCCTGCCGCTGCCGGTCGCGCTGGCGGCGGTCGTCGTCGGCTGCGGCGCGCTGGGTATCGCGATCGAGCGGATCGGGCTGCGGCCGCTGCGCCACGCGGCGCGCATCGCGCCGCTGCTCGCGACGATCGGCATCAGCTTCATCCTCGACCAGCTCGCGCAGCTTGCGTTCGGCGCGGACCCGCGTGCGGTGCCGACGCCGCTGCCCGACTGGCATGTGCGGATCGCCGGCGCGACGCTCGGCTCGCTCGACCTGCTGATCGCGGGTATCGGCATCGCGGCGGCCGCGCTGCTGTACGGCTTCCTGCGTTTCACGCGGCTCGGCTGGGCCGTGCGCGCGACCGCGCAGGATCGCGACGCGGCGCTGCAGATGGGCGTCGACGTCGACCGCGTGAACCAGACCGTGTTCGCGATCGCGTGCGCGCTCGGCGGCGTGAGCGGGCTCCTGGTCGGCATGTACTACAACAGCATCGATCCGGCGATGGGCTTCCAGGCGACGCTGAAGGGCGTCGTCGCGCTGCTGATCGGCGGGCTCGGCAACGTGCCGGGCGCGATCGCCGGCAGCCTGCTGCTCGGTCTCGTCGAAAGCTACGGCGTCGCGCTGTTCGGCACGAGCTATCGCGACCTGTTCGCGTTCGGGCTGCTGATCGTGTTCCTCGTGTGGCGGCCGAACGGCCTGTTCAGCGCCAACCGCGCGCTGCCGCCCGAGCCGATGACGGGCACCTTCCTCGCGGCCGCGAAGGCCGTGCGCGTGCCGCGCCCGGTGCTCGTCGCGCTGATCGTGCTGGCGGCCGTGCTGCCGTGGCTCGGCGCGTCGCCGTACGTGCTGCAGACGCTGACCAATGCATGGCTGTACGGATTGCTCGCGCTGAGCCTCACGCTCGTCGCGGGCACGGTCGGGCAGATCTCGCTCGGCCACGCGGCGCTGCTCGTGATCGGCGCGTATGCGTCGGCGTTGTTGTCGTCGGATCTCGGCTGGTCGCCGGCCGTGACGATTCCGTGCGCGGGCGTCATCACGGCCGTGCTCGGCACGCTGCTCGTCTATCCGGCATTCCGGCTGCGCGGGCACTACGTGTCGATCGCGACGCTCGGCATCGGCGAAGTGGTGAGCCTCGTGATCCTGAACTGGGACGGCCTGACGCGCGGCCCGCTCGGCATCACCGGCATCGCGCCGCTGCCGTGGGCGGGCACCGCGCGCGCCGCGTACTGGTTCACGTTCGCGGTGCTCGTCGCGTTCGCGCTCGTGCAGGTGCGGCTGCTGCGCTCGCATCTGGGCCGCACGCTGCGCGCGGTGCGCGAGGACGACGTCGCCGCGCGCGCGCACGGCATCGCGCCGAACCGCTACAAGGCGATCGCGTTCGCCGTCGGCGGCGTCGCGGCCGGCGTGAGCGGCGGCATTGCCGCGCACCTGTACAGCTACATCAATCACCAGACCTTCGATTCGCAGGTGTCGATCCTCGCGCTGACGATGGTGATCCTCGGCGGGCTCGGCAACGTGCTCGGCGGCATCGCGGGCGCGATCGCGCTGATCGGGCTGCCCGAGCTGTTCCGCTGGGCGGCCGACTACCGGATGCTGATCTACGGCCTCGTGCTGCTGCTGCTCGTCCGGTTCCGGCCGCAGGGCCTGCTCGGTACGGTGTGAGGAGAGGAATGCGATGACGACCACTCGACCCTTGCTCGACGTGCAGGGATTGACGCGCCGCTTCGACGGCGTGACCGCGCTCGACGGCGCGAGCCTGACGCTGGCCGACGGTGAGCTGCTGAGCGTGATCGGGCCGAACGGCGCGGGCAAGTCGACGCTGTTCAACCTGATCGCGGGGGCCGACCGGCCCGACGCGGGCCGCGTGACGTTCGACGGCCGCGACATCACGGGCACGGCGCCCGAACGGCTCGCGGCGCTCGGCATCGCGCGCACGTTCCAGCACGGCCGCGTGTTCGGCAACCTGAGCGTGCTCGACAACGTGCTGATCGGCGCGCATGCGCGGCTGCGCGCGGCGCGGCCGGGCTGGCCCGCGCTCGGTGCGGCCGCCGAGGTGCTGCGCGCGCTCGTGCGGCCGGCGTCGGTGCGGCGCGAGGAAGCCGCGCTGCGCGACGAGGCGCGCGCGATCGTCGCCGGGTTCGGCGAACGGCTCACGCCGCGCATCGATCATCCGGCGCACAGCCTGTCGTACGCGAACCGGCGGCGCGTCGAGATCGGCCGCGCGCTCGCGCTGCATCCGCGCCTGCTGCTGCTCGACGAACCGACGGCCGGCATGAACGAGACGGAGACGGCCGAGATGCTGCAGCTGATCCAGTCGCTGAAGGCGCGCGGGCTGACGATCCTGCTGATCGAGCACAAGCTCGAACTCGTGATGCGCGTGTCCGACCGCGTGATGGTGCTCGACAACGGCGTGAAGATCGCCGAGGGCGTGCCGCGCGACGTGCGGCACGATCCGCGCGTGATCGAAGCCTATCTCGGCCGCCGCCATGCGGGCGGCGCACCGGCCGATCGCACCGCCCGGGCGGCCGCATGACCCTGCCTTCTTTCGGACCCGATACGACGATGACCGACGCGCTGCTGAAACTCGAACACCTCGACACGTTCTACGGGCCGGTGCAGGTGCATTTCGACGTGAACTTCGAAGTCGGCCGCGGGCAGATCGTCAGCCTGCTCGGCGGCAACGCGAGCGGCAAGTCGACGACGATGAAGCTGATCCTCGGCCTGATGCGGCCGAAGCGCGGCGTCGTGCGTTTCGACGGCGCCGACGTGACGGCGCTCGCGACGCCGCAGCGCGTGCGGCGCGGGATCGCGGCCGTGCCCGAGGCGCGGCGGCTGTTCGGCGACATGAGCGTGCGCGAGAACCTGCTGATGGGCGCGTACACGCGCGGCGATCGCGCGGCCGTGGCCGACGACTACGAACGCGTGCTCGACCTGTTTCCGCGCGTGCGCGAACGCTTGACGCAGCGCGCCGGCACGCTGTCGGGCGGCGAGCAGCAGATGCTCGCGATGGCGCGTGCGCTGATGGCGCGGCCGAAGCTGATCTGCATGGACGAGCCGACGATGGGGCTGTCGCCGCTTTACGTCGACAAGGTGCTCGAACTGATCGACGCGATCAACCGGCAGGGCGTGACGGTGTTCATGGTCGAGCAGAACGCGAGCCTGGCGCTGGAGATCGCGCATTACGGGTACGTGCTGCAGACGGGGCGCGTCGTGCTCGAAGGGCCGGCGAAGGCGCTGCTCGACGACGAGCGCGTGCGCGATGCGTATCTGGGCGGCGACGCGGTGGCGGCGTAGCGGGCCTGGCGCCCGCCTATCGCACTGCGGGTGCCGGATTCGCCGCTTCGGTTTTTCCCTGAAGCCTGCGCGCGGGTTCCGTCCGGTGCAGGTGAACGGCATAGGTGTCCCACGGCAGTTCGATGGCTCGCCCCGAGCGTGCCGCCGCCTGGCTCATCAGGCGTCCGGCTTCGCCGCGATGATAGCCGCCGTGCGTGACGACATGGGTCAGCATCTCTTCGCGAGTCATGTATCCGCTGTCGCCGTCGGTGAACGTGAACGGAATCGATTCGGACAGCATTCCGGGCGTGGCGGCGTCGGCATAGTCGAGATACCAGCGATCGAGCGACGCGAAGGCCGCACGCAGTGCGTCGGGCTCCGGCGTGTCGGGTGTGTTGTCGGACACGAAGCCATGGCGCTCGCCGGTCAGATGCGCGGCGAAGATCCGGTTGACGACGAGGCAATGGTTCATCAGGCGCAGCGCGAGATGGCGCGCTTCGGCGTGTTGCCCCGCGTCGAGCCCGGCGATGGCCGCCAGCATGTCGTCATTCGCCCATGCCTGGTAGCGCAGCATGCGGGACAGGAGTGCGTTCGCGCTCATGGTCGTTTCCTCGTGGGTTTCACCTAATATGTGAGCTTCGGCACCATTATTTTCGGTCGGAGTCCGCATGTCCACTCGCGTTTCCAATACCGCCGCCGCGATGCGGAAAGCCCCGCGCCAGGCGCGTTCGCGTGCGACCGTGGACGTGATCGTCACGGCCGGGGCTCGCGTTCTCGATACGCACGGGTGGGCCGGATTCACGACCAACGAAGTCGCGGAGGTTGCCGGCGTCAGTATCGGTTCCGTGTACCAGTACTTCCCGAACAAGCTCGCCTTGGTCGATGCGATCCGGCGCCGGCATTTCGACGACGTGCTGGCCGTGCTGCAACGCGCGCATGACCGTCGGGCAAGCGCCGGGCGTCTCGTCGAAGGCTTGATCGGCGACCTGATCGCCGCGCACCGCGATCACCCGTCGCTGCACCGGGCGCTGCTCGATCTACCCGATCCGGGGGGCGCGAAGGACGCGTACGACGCGTTCCAGAAGGCATACTTGCGCCGCTATGCGCTGATCGTTGCCGCCTGTCGCGGGCGTGCGCCCGTCAAGGCCGATGCCATGACGGCGCAGGTGCTGTCTTCCGCGCTCGAAGGCATCGTGCACAATGCGGCCCGGCGCGGGCTGCTGGACGATCCGAAACTGAAGCGCGAACTCGTCAGGCTGGCGCGCGGCTACCTGGAGGATCCGCGCGATCGCGCGGCAAAGGCGCATACGTGAGCCGCGGCGAAAATCATGACGGACACCGAAACTCAGGTAGATTGATGCTTTCCTGATCTCGAACGCCACGGGGGCTACCGCGCCATGTTGACTTATTCGATTCAGAAGGTCGGCTACGATTACAAGCAACTGGATCCGCAGGGCGCGACGGATTACGCGTCGTTCACGCATGCCTTCGACGCGTTCCCGTGGGCGGCGCAGCATGCCGAGTGGGACGAGACGCAGGAAGGCCCGTTGCCGGCGCTCGTGCTGCAGCATGCCGACGATCAGAGGGCGTTGTGGGTGACCGCGTTGAGCGACGCGCGTTCAGGCGGCTTCCAGCTGAATGTCGTCTCCATGCGGATCAAGAAGGGGCTCTTCGGGATCGGGAAGGGGACGCTGGAGCAGCATGTCGATACGATCGACGTCGATACGCGTGCGGATGTCGATACGCTGTGCCGGTTGTTCTGCGATCGCCAGTACGACGAGCTGGATCGACGGGTAGCGCGGCATGCGGAGCGCAACCGGTTGGACGACGACAACGACGACTGAGCGTCTGCCGCGCGCGGCACGGCACTGATCCGACGGCTTATGCTTCTTCCGCGCCGGTTCCGGCTGCCCGCGGAAACGTCAGCACCACCGCGAATCCGCCCGCATCGGGAAACGCGAACCCCACGCGCCCGCCGTGCGCCTTCATCACTTCCTGCACGATCGCGAGCCCGAGCCCTGACCCCGTGCGCCGCTCGCTGCCGTCCGGCGCGATCCGCACGAACGGTTGCAGCGCCGCATCCCAGTGCTCGCGCGGTATCCCGCGGCCGTTGTCGGTCACGGTCAGCGTGACCGCGCCGTCAACGTTGCCCGTCGTCGCGACCGATACGACGATGTCGTCCGCGTGACCGTGCAGCAGCGCATTGTGCAGCACGTTCGACAGCGCTTCCTGCAGGCTGATCGCGTCGCCGTCGATCCGCGCCAGCGGCGCGTCGCTCGCGAACGCAACGGCGACATCGCGTTCGCCCGCGAGCGGAATCGTGCGGCCGAGCACTTCCTTCGCGAGCGCGACGAGGTCGACGGGCTGCAGCGGCACGGCTTCGGTGCGATGAATCACCATCGCATGATTGAGCAACTGGCCGGTGAGCCGGCCGACGTCCGAGGAGGTCGCGCGCAGCGCATCGAGCCGCGCCGCGCGGCGCGCGGGATCGGATTCGCCGTCGAGCAGCTCGATCTGCGCGTCGAGCCGCGCCAGCGGCGTGCGCATTTGATGCGCGGCGTCGGCGATGAAGCGCTGCATCGCGTTGATCCGTTCGGCGAGACGGTGCATCAACCCGTTGATCGAGCCGATGATCGCGTCGATCTCGCTCGGCGTGTCGACGGCCACCGGCCGCAGGTCGGCCGGGTCGCGCGCGGCGATGATCGTGCCGATCTGCGCGAGCGGGCGCAGGCCGCGCCGGATCGCGAGGCCGCTCGCGCCGATCGCGAGCACGCTCATCAGCAGGATCAGCGTCCATACCTTGATGCTCATGTCGTTCGTCAGCTGCTGGCGCGCGTTGGTTGTCTGCGCAACGGTCACGAGCGCCCAGCCCGGCGTGTTTTCCTCGGGCATGTAGCGCGCGATCGTCGCGGTGCGGATGCGGTGCCCCTGGTAGACGGCATTCGCGAACGCGGGGCCCTGTTTCGCGGCCGCGAGCGTCGCGGGGCTCGCGAGATCGTTATAGCCGGCCACGACGACGCCGCGCGAATCGACGACCTTGTAGTAGACGAGGTCGTAGCGCGACAGCGTCGACAGCGCGCCCACCGGCGGATTCAGCGCGAGCACGCCGCCCTGCACGTAGAGGTTTTCCGCGACCTGGATCGATGCGCCCGCCAGCAACTGGTCGTATGCCCGCTCGGCCGCGACGCCCGCGTAATAGCGCGCGATCGCCGCGAGCGCGAGCGCGCCGGTCGCGACGACGAGCGCGATGAACAGCAGCGTGCGCCCGAACAGCGTCTTCGGGAACCAGTCAGTGCGCCGCAATCTGATACCCCATCCCGCGCGCGGTGCGGATCTCGACCGAGCTGCCCTGCAGCTTCTTGCGCACACGCGTCACGTACTGCTCGACCGCGTTCGTGGTCGGCTCGTTGCCGAAGCTGAACAGCTGGTTCAGCAGTTCGTCCTTCGAGAAGATGCGCTGCGGGCGGCTCGCGAGGATTTCGAGCAGCGCGAACTCCTGCCGCGACAGCGACAGTGGCTGGCCGTCGAGTTCGGCGAGGCGGCTGCTGCGGTCGATCACGAGGCCGCCGAGCGTCAGCACGTCGTTCGCGTGGCCGCTGTTGCGGCGCAGGAGCGCCTGCACGCGTGCGTCGAGCTCGCGGTAGTCGAACGGCTTCACGAGGTAGTCGTCGGCGCCGAGGCCGAGGCCGCTCACGCGGTCGTCGATCGCCGAGCGCGCGGTGACGAGCAGCACGGGCGTCGTGCTGCCCGACGCGCGCAGGTGGCGCAATACCGTGAAGCCGTCCATGCCGGGCAGGTTCGCGTCGAGCACGACGAGGTCGAAACGCTCGACGCGCAACAGCCCGTGCGCGGTCGCGCCGTCGGTTTCGAGATCGACCGCGTGGCCGAGCCGCGCCAGGCGGTTGCGGATCGCCGCGCCGATTTCGGCATCGTCCTCCACGACGAGAATGCGCATGGTGCCGTTTTGCAGGTAAGTGGATAGGGTTTTCCCGGGGCCGGGATGTCAGCATTTTCTCAGACTCGGTCGATAACCTGTGTCGAGCCGGAAGCAGCAGGCAAGGACGGCATTAATACCAGAAATATTCAAGGAGACGGCAACATGCAGCATGTCACGGGCGCGACGAACGCGCGACGCGGCGCGACGGCGGCCTTCGCGCGGCCGTGTGCCGCCCGTCGCGGGGCGGCGTGCGCATGACGATGTCGCCACGCCGCCGCGCATTGATCGCCGCCGGACTCGGCGTGCTCGCCGCACCGTCGCTCGTGCGGGCGAAACCGCGCACGGTGCGGATCTCCAAGGGCTATGGCGTGCTGTACCTGCCGCTGCTCGTGATGGAGAAGCAGCGGCTGTTCGAGCGGCACGCGGCACGCCACGGCGTGCGCGACGTCGCGGTCGACTGGGTGCTGCTCGACGGCGGCAATTCCGTCAACGACGCGATGATGGCCGGCACGCTCGATTTCGCGGGCGCCGGCGCGCCGGGTTTCATCGAACTGTGGGCGCGGGCGCGCGGCATTCCGAACGTCGAGGTGATCGGCATCAGCGGGCTGTCGACCACGTCGCTGTCGCTGAACGCGAACCGCCCGGGCCTGGCGTCGCTGCGCGACTTCGCGCCGTCCGACCGGATCGCGGTGCCGGGCATTCGCACGTCGCTGTCGGCCGTCGTGCTGCAGATGGTCGCGAGCCGGCAACTCGGCCCGCGGCATTTCGCGCAGCTCGATTCGATTACCGTGAACCTGCCGCATCCGCAGGCGATGCAGGCGCTGATCCGCCGCGAGAACGGCGTCACCGCGCACTTCACGTCGCCGCCGTTCTCGACGCTCGAGTTGCGGCAGCCGGGTATTCATCGCGTCGTGAGTTCGGTCGACGTGCTCGGCCCGCTGACGCTCGACGTCGTGTTCGCGCCGAAGCGGCTCGTCGATGCGGAACCCGCGCTCGCCGTCGCGTTTCTCGGCGCGCTCGACGAAGCGAACCGCCTGATCGCGCAGGACCCGCGCGCGGCGGCCGCGCTGTATGCGGCGTCGTCGGGCGTCGGCGTGTCGCACGACGACGTGATGCGCATGCTGGCCGCGCCCGACACGCGCTTCTCGGTGCTGCCGAACCAGCTGATGGACTACGTCGAATTCCTGTACCTGGCCGGCACGATCAAGGCGAAGCCGCGCGCGTGGCACGAGATGTTCGCGCCGATGCTCGACGATTACCGGTCGGGCTGATCGCCCCCCGTTCAACGAGACATCCGGTGCCCGCGCGACGGCTGCGCGCGGGCATCGGTTCAACCGATACGCAACCGATTCACGCAAGGAGCATGAAGTGACCGCTACCGACACCCTGGACCCCGCGTCCGCCGAAGAACAGCGCATCATGTCGAAGGTGGCGCGGCGCCTGCTGCCCATCCTCGTCGTGATGTTCCTGATCGCGTTCATCGACCGGCAGAACGTCGGTTTCGCGAAACTGCAGATGGTGCACAGCCTCGGGATGACGGAGGCCGCGTTCGGGCTCGCGTCGTCTCTGTTCTTCATCGGCTACCTGCTGTTCGAGGTGCCGAGCACGCTCGCGCTGCATCGCTACGGCGCGCGCGTGTGGCTCGCGCGGATCATGCTGACGTGGGGCCTCATCACGGTGCTGATGGGCTTCACGACGTCGATGCCCGCGTTCTGCTCGCTGCGCTTCCTGCTCGGCATCGCCGAGGCCGGCTTCTACCCGGGCGTGATCTATTACCTGACGCTGTGGTTCCCGCAGAGCTACCGCGCGAAGGTGCTCGGCATCTTCACGCTCGGCAGCGCGCTCGCGAACATGCTCGGCTCGCTGGTCGGCGGCGTGCTGCTGAGCCTGAACGGCGTGTGGGGCCTCGCGGGCTGGCAATGGGTGTTCGTGGCGACGGGCATTCCGGCCGTGGTCGTCGCGATCGTCGTGTTCCGCGTGCTGCCGGCGTCGTTCCGCGAAGCGCCGTTCCTCGACGAGCGCGAGAAGCAGATCGTCGCGGCCGCGCTGGAGCGCGAGAAGCCGGCGCAGGCCGAGCACGGCCAGCCGTGGAAGGCGCTGCTCGATCCGCGCGTGATGCTGTTCGCGGCGACTTACATGCTGATGTCGACGTCGCTGTACGGCGTCACGTACTGGCTGCCGACGCTCGTGAAATCGTTCGGCGTGTCGAGCAGCACGAACGGCTTCCTGAGCATGCTGCCGTGGGCGCTCGCGGTGCTGCTGCTGCTGTGGCTGCCGGCGAAGCTGCGTCGCGCGAAGAGCATCCTGCGCACGATCGCGATCGTCGCGGCGCTCGGCGCGCTCGGCTTCCTGCTGAGCCTCGTGCTGCCGTCGACGCCGCTGCGCTTCGTGGCGCTCGTGCTGGGCGGCGCGTGCATCCCGCTGCTGTATCCGTGCTTCTGGTCGATGCCGCCGCGTTATTTCACCGGCGCGCGGGCGGCGGCGAGCGTCGCGGCGATCAACTCGATCGGCAACCTCGGCGGCTTCTTCAGCCAGAACCTGATGCCGTTCGCGGGCAAGGTGACGGGCACCGCGTTCGGGCCGATGATCGTGCCGATCGTGTGCCTCGCGCTGCTCGGCATCGGCGCGCTGGTCGCATGGACGCGATCGGAGCGGGGGATGGTGGCGGCGCGGGTGTGACCGGCGGGCGGATTGCGGCTCCAGATACGTTTCGAACCCTGCTCGAACGTGATGTGGATGTGGCGGCGCGCGCCGCGGACGCGATCGGGCAAGGTGTTGCCGTGCTGCGCCTGTTTCCGTTCACATGCCGCAAGATCGAGAATGGAAATCCGTTTTTGCGCGAGCTGATCGTGTCCTTCGGCGCGTCGGGTTTTGTCCTGCTGTTCGAGATTGAAGTGGCCGAACAAGTTACGATTCTCGCGGTGCGACATCAACGGGAAGAGGATTACCACTGACGCGTGATCGATGCGGCGGCCGGCATCGCCGCCTCGGTCAGCGATCGGGCCGAGAACCCCCATTCCCGCCATGCGCGACCGCGACGGGCGCGTGCGTCAGCGGAATCTCGACGTCGACCGTCGTGCCTTCGCCGAGCGTCGTCGCGATCCGCAGCGTGCCGCCGACCAGATACGCGCGCTCGCGCAATCCCACCAGCCCGAACGAACCCGACTTGCGCGGCACGCCGGGATCGAATCCCGCGCCGTCGTCGCGAATCGTCAGCGCGAGCGTATCGCCGCCGTGCACGAGTTCGACGTCCGCATGCGACGCGGCCGCATGCCGCGCGACGTTCGCGAGCGCTTCCTGCGCGATGCGGAACACGGCCGTCGCGTACGGCTCGTCGAGTTGCAGCTCGGGCGGCTCGACGCGCAGCGAGCACGCAATCCCGTGACGGTGCCGGAAATCTTCCACGAGCCATTGCATCGCCGCGGCGAAACCGAGGTCATCCAGCATCAGCGGGCGCAGGTCCGACGCGATGCGCCGCGTCGCGGCCACCGCGCCGCGCGCGAGCGCATGCATCGCCGCGATCTTGCGCGCGAGCAACGCGTCGTCCTGCGGCACGCGGTCGATCAGCCATTCGAGATCGTTCTTCAGCGTCGCGAGCGTCTGCGCGAGTTCGTCGTGCAGCTCGCGCGCGATGCGGCGCTGCTCGGCTTCGCGCGCGCTGGCGCTGATCGCGGCGATCTCGCGCAGTTCCTCGCGTGACGTCTGCAGCGCCCGCTCCGCGCGCACGCGCTCCTCGACTTCGCGCCGCAGGTCGCGGTTCGACGCGCTCAGTTGCGCGGTGCGCGCGGCGACGCGCTGTTCGAGCCGTTCGTTCGCGTCGTTCAACTGCGCGCTCTTCTGCACCACGAGCAGATGCTGGTAGCGCGCGCCGGCCAGCGCGCGCACGGTCTGCGCATGCAGCCGGCCGTTCTCGAACAGCATCGCGAACAGCACGACGCCGGACGCGACGAGGCCGTACGCGCGCCCCGCGTAGAAGCCGAGATCGTAGCGCCCGTGATTGAGCATCGACGACAGCGCGATATCGAACAGCCACGCGACGAGTACCGTCATCACCCACAGGTCGAGCACGGAATGGCGGCGCCGCTGCCGCCACATCAGCATCAGCGCGACCAGGTTCAGCCCCCAGACGATCGTGATCGCGTTCGTCATCGTCGCGGCCATCCGGTTGCCGTTCATGATGCGCGGCAGCAGGTCGTGGCCGGCGGTCGCGAGCAGCGCGAGCGCGACCGTCGCGGCGGCCGCCGACGCGAGGCAGAACCCCACCGGAATCGCCGCCCGGCGCTGCGGGCTCGCGATCGGGCGGGCGCGCGGCGTCGCGCGCAGCAGCGCATACGCGGAAACGGCCAGCGGAAACCCGCCGTGCCAGAACAGGTACAGCCACGCGGTCGTCTGGTCGCCGCCGCCGAGCAGGCCGTGCGGTGCGAACAGCCCGGGGAAGGTCAGCATGTGCGTGCCGGCCATGAAGCCCGTGAACAGGTAGCCGCCCGCGAGCACGAGCAGCGGTTTCTGGCGCAGGATCGCGTACTGGCCGAGCAGCAGGCCGGCCGTCACCATGTCGTTGACGACGATCGCCGACTGGTACACGGGAATGAACGCCGAGCCCGGCGCGAGCGGCATGCCCGCGAACGGCGCGAGCGCGGCGAAGATCACGGCCGACACGAGCACGGTCGCGAGCGCGAAGCGCCGTTCGCGCCGGCCCGGCGGCAGCGACGACATGAACAGGCGCGACGTGTCCGGATCGTCGTCTTGCGTCGGCGCGGGCGGGAACCGGGACGCGGCCGTCATGCGTCGTCGGCGCCGGCGCCAGGATCGAGATCGTGGCGTACCGCGTAGCGGACCAGCGCCGCGTCGTGCGGCAATTCCATTTTCTCGAGGATCCGGGTCTTGTACGTGCTGACCGTCTTCGTGCTCAGCCCGAGCTCGGACGCGATCTGCGTGACGGTCTGGCCGGCGACGATGCGGCGCATCACGTCGAGCTCGCGGGCGGACAGCCGCTCGTGCGGCAACGTCCGGGCCGGCGCGCGCAGCGTGCGCGCGAGGCTTTCGGCCGCGGACGGGCTCACGTAGACGCCGCCGGCCGCGACCTTGCCGACGGCCTCGACGAGTTCGGCGGTCGCGCTGTCCTTCGTCAGGTAGCCGGTGGCGCCGGCCTTGAACGCGCGCGCGGCGTACTGCGCCTCGGCATGCATCGTCAGCACGAGCGTGCGCAGCGACGGCGCGTGACTCTTGACCATCCGGATCAGCTCGATGCCGGTCGGCGCGGGCATCGACAGGTCGAGCAGCAGCACGTCGGCGGCCGCGTGTTCGGCCAGCGCGAGCGTGGCCGAGCCGTCGCTTGCCTCGCCGACGATCTCGAAACCGCCGGCCATTTCCAGGATGTAACGCAGTCCGTCCCGCATGACTGCGTGATCGTCAGCCAGAATTACCCTGATCATCTAGCGGCCCTCTTCGGGATGACGCCGCGAACTGCATGTCTGGTTATCGACGCGGCCGTTCTTCTGACCAATATATTCCGCCGAATTCGAAAACGGTACTCATTCGGGAAATTTTCGAGATGGCTGATCGACGAATGTGTACTGAAGCGAAATAATCGACCGGAAAGGGCACGACGTGTCGTGCGCGGCGGTCAGGGTATTCCCGGGTGACTGCCGTACCCGGGCCGGACCGGCGACGCGCTGCCCGGACCGTGCGTCGAGCCGCCGCGATTCG
This sequence comes from Burkholderia seminalis, assembly GCF_001718535.1. NCBI lineage: Bacteria > Pseudomonadati > Pseudomonadota > Betaproteobacteria > Burkholderiales > Burkholderiaceae > Burkholderia > Burkholderia seminalis. The sequence continues at coordinate 537,982 of NZ_CP013400.1, forward strand.
GGACTAAACTGGTGCCCGATGCCAATCCACCTACAGGGGAGCCCCGCGATGATCGATCTTGCCGATATCCTGCCGTCCGCATTGCCCGCCGCGGTCGCATGGGCCGAAGCGGAAGCGGCGCGCGGGATCGCGCAGGGGGCGCCGCTGACGCCGGCGCAGGCGGACGACGCACGCGCGGTGGGCGTTGCCCGGCCGGAACGGATCCGCGTGGTGACCGTCGATCGCATGCCGTTCCCCGAGACGCCGTCGCTGGCCGCGATCGCCCGCGACACGGGGCTGCTGTCGCCGGGGACGATCGGCCTGACGCTCGGCCATGCGGTGTACGTGCTGCGCGGGCAGGACACGCGCCGCCTGCTGACCCACGAATTCCGTCACGTGCATCAGTACGAGGCCGCCGGTTCGATCGGCGCATTTCTTGCGCGCTATCTGCAGGAAATCGCGACGGTCGGCTATCACGACGCGCCGCTCGAGGTCGATGCGCGGCAGCACGAGTTCGATTGACCGTTCACGCCGGCGCGAGCGCGCGCACCTCGCCATGACCGTTCACCCTGCCATCGCCGATCCGGTGTTCAACCGCCGGGCCGTTTCGCCGCGGGGCGTGCGATGAGCGACACGATCCACGCGTGGATCGGCGCGATCGGCGCGCATCCGCTGCTCGTGCTGGCAATCGTGTTCGTGGCGGCGTGCGCCGAGGCGATCGCGCTGATCGGCACGATCGTGCCGGCCGGCGCCGTGATGTTCGCGGCCGGTGCGCTGATCGGCGCGGGCGCGCTCGACGGCTGGACGACGATCGGCATCGCGGCCGCCGGCGCGGTGGTCGGCGACGGGATCAGCTACGAGCTCGGGCGGCACTACCGCGGGATGATCCGCAACGTGTGGGCGCGCCTCGGCTACGCGAACGCCTATGCGCGCGGCGAGGAGTTCGTCCTGCGTCACGGGATGAAGAGCATCGTGCTCGCGCGCTTCCTCGCGCCGGTGCGTGCGGTCGTGCCGGTCGTCGTCGGCTGCGCGACGCTGCCGCGGCGGTCGTTTTATCCGGTCAACGTCGTCTCGGCGCTCGTGTGGGCGCCCGTACACGTCGCGCCGGGCATCGTGTTCGGCGCGTCGGCCGCGCTGGCCGCGGCGATCAGCGTGCGGGTCGCCGCGATCCTGCTGGTCGTCGCCGCGCTGGTCGTGCTCGTCTGGGTCGGCGTGCGCGTCGCGCTGCGGCGCGGCTGGCCGTTGCTGCACCGCGCGCTCGTCGCAGCCGTGCACGCTTGCGCGCGCCGCTGGCCGCGGGTGGGCGCGCGGCTGCACGACGCGATCGCGGACGTGCGCGGCCTGCCGGGCGCGGTGCCCGTGCTCGCGCTGCTGTTCGCCGGCTGCGTGTGGCTGTTCGCGGGGATGGTGCGGGATGTCGTCGCGAACGATCCGCTGATGCACGCGGACATCGCGCTGTATGCGTTCCTGCAGAACCTGCGCACGCCGCCCGTCGACGCCGCGATGAGTGCGCTTGCCGTGCTGCACGGGCACGACACGGGGCTGATCGTCGCGGCCGCGTTCCTCGTCTGGCTGATGATCCATCGCTGCTGGCTGACGTCCGCGTGGTGGCTCGCGACGGTCGGTATCGCGGTCGTGCTCGTGCCGGCGTTCGGCGCGGGCGTGCCGGGCGCGACGCCCGCGAGCCTGCCGCCCGGCGCGCTGCACCTGCCGCTGCCCGATGCCGACGCCGCGTTCGCGATCCTCGCGAGCAGCGGCCTCGGCTGGGTGCTCACGCGCGACCGGCCCGCGCGATGGCGCATTCCGGTCGTGACGGCGGTCGTGCTGTGGATCGTGCTCGGCGGTTTCGCGCGGCTCTACGTTGGCGACACCTGGCTGTCGGGCCTGCTCGGCGGCTGGAGTCTCGGGCTGGCCTGGTTCGCGCTGCTCGCCGGCGCCTATGCATACTGGCGCGTGCGCGAGCAGGTGCAGCCGCGCGGCGCGCTGGTCGCGGTGGTCGTGGTGCTCGCGACGGCCGGCGTATGGACGGTTCCCGCGCAATGGCAGCTCGAGCGCGCGGCGCGCCCGCACGTCGGCGACGTGGTGGCGATGACGGTCGATCAGTGGCTGCACGGCGGGTGGCAGCGCGTGCCGATGCGGCGCACCGAGATCGGCGGCGATCGCGAGGAATATCTGCCGTTGCAATGGAGCGCGACATCGGACACGCTCGACCGGCATCTCGCGCAGGCCGGCTGGCAGCGCGCGACGCCGTGGTCGCCGGCCACCGCGTTGCGCTGGCTGTTGCCGCAGGCGCCGGCCGACGCGCTGCCCGTACTGCCGCGCTATACGCATGGCGAAAGCACGCGCCGCGTGTTCGTCCGCGTCGATCCGGCCCATCCGGACAGCCGCCTCGTGCTGCGGCTGTGGCGCTATCCGTACGTGCTGGAGGACGCGCTCGGCATGCGGCCGCTGTGGTACGGCGCGCTGTATCGCGAGGCGCTGCACCGGCCGGCGCGGCTGATGACGATCGTGCGCACGACGCCGATCGACGATGTGGCGGCGATCGCGCAGGCGCTGGCGGTCGAGCCGACGATCGAGCGTCCGCCGGCGGGGATGACGGCCGCGCCGGCCGGGATGCTGCTCGTGTGGATGGTCAGGCCGTGAGCGGGCGCGCGCCGCTCATGCGTGCTCCGGCTGGGCCGGGACGACGGACAGGCGCAGGCCGACGGTCTTGAGCACCGCGAGCAGGGTTTTCCGCGTCGGGTTGCCGTTCGGGGACAGCGTGCGATACAGCGATTCGCGGCTGATGCCGGCTTCGGCCGCGACCGCGCCGAGCCCGCCATAGGCTTCCGCGACCGTACGCAGCGCGAGCAGGCCGGCCGCGCGATTGTCGGGATCGTCGAGCGATTCCATCGCGACGCGCAGATAGGCGACCGCGCACGCGCCGCTCGCCGCGCATTGCCGCCCGATCGTCACGCGCTCGCGGCCACCCGTGCCGACGCAAATCCCGCCAGCGTGCGCAGCGCATCGCGCGCCGAGCGCAGGTAGAACGCCTGCAGATGAAACACGTGCCAGCGCGCCGCATGAATCTCCAGCCGGCACGGCACGCCGCACGCGCGTGCGTGATCCGCCAGCCGTTGCGCATCCGACAGCAGCACCTCCTGGTCGCCGGCCTGAATCAGCATCGGCGGCAGACCGCGCAGGTCGGTGTCGAGCGGGCCGCGCGCGGCGGTCGAGCCGGCGCCGTGATACCAGCGCAGCCCCTGTTCGAGCCAGCCGCGCCGGATCATCGGATCGTCGCGGCGGCGCGAGGCCAGCGTCGGACCGCCGAGCGCCGGGTCGGTCACGGGCGAGATCAGCAGCAGCGCGGCGGCGGCCGGATCGCCGCGCTCGCGCAGCGCAATGGCGAGTGAGAGGGCCAGCGCACCGCCGGCCGAGTCGCCGGCGATCACGATCCGGTGCGGCGCATGACCCTGCGCGCGCATCGCGTCGTACACGGCGAGCGCATCGTCGAGCGCGGCCGGGCTCGGATGCTCGGGCGCAAGGCGGTAATTGGGCACCCACACCGGCAGGCCGGCATCGTTCGCGAGCCGCGTCGTCACGCCGCGATGCGTATGCGGGCCGCCGAGGCAGAATGCTCCGCCGTGGAGATACAGGATCGCGCCACCCGTGTCGCCGCGTTTCGGCGCGACGACTTCGACCGGCACGTGGTGCGCGGACGTGCGATAGCGCAGCGTGCCGCCGGCACCGGGCATCAGCGGCGACAGCAGCGCAACGACGCGGCGCTGCGTGCGTGCACCGAACGGCGGCCCGATCAGCGGCCGGAACGTAACGCGCAGGAAGCCGCGCAGCGAAGCGGCGGCGAGCGCCTCCAGCCGACCGGCCGGCGGCGCGATCACCGTGCCGTGCGCTGCCGCGGCCGACCCGGGCAACGGGCGCGTGAAGCGGTATGCGGACATGCCGCCGACACGCGTGATCCACCGGTAGGTCAGCGTGAAACCCGGCCAGTTCGTGCTGTTGTGCCCCGCTGCATCGACGTACCAGCTCTTGCAGCCGCTCCAGACCGAACCGGCGAGCCGCTGCTGCACGTGCGCGTTGAAGCGCCGGTAGCGGCGCGTATCGACGTCGATCTCGCGCGCGCCGTCGCGCCGCATCGCCCGCACGCAGCGCATCACGTGCGCGATCTGGCTTTCGAGCATGTAGACGATCGAGTTGTGCCCGAGGTTGGTGTTCGGGCCGTACAGCATGAAGAAGTTCGGGAAGCCGGGCACGGTGAGCCCGAGATACGCCTGCGCGCCGCGTCGCCACGCGTCGTTCAGGTCGAGCCCGTCGCGGCCCGTGATGCGCATCGGCGACAGGAATTCGGTTGCCGCGAACCCCGTGCCGTAGACGATCGCGTCGACCGGATAATGGACGCCGTCGACGGTTTCGATGCCGTCCTCGGTCACGCGCCGGATGCGTTGCGTGACGAGCGCGACGTTGTCGCGGCTCATCGTCGCGAGGTATTCGCTCGACAGCAGGAGGCGCTTGCAGCCGATCGGGTAGTCGGGCGTGAGCCGGGCGCGCAACGCGGGGTCCGGCACGTCGCGCGCGAGCAGCTTGCGGAACGGCCGGCCGACCGCCACCTTCATCAGCCCGTGCAGGCGCGTGAACGCGATCGCACGCGATTCGTAGCGGGTGTAGATCCACGCGCGATGCAGCTTCATCGCCCACGGCATCCGGCGAAACATCGCCTTTTCCCACGGGCGATACGCGCGGTCGGGACGCGGTATCACGTAGGCCGGCGAACGCTGGAACACGGTCAGGTGCCGCACGCTGCCGGCGATCGCCGGGACGAACTGGATCGCCGACGCGCCGGTGCCGACCACGGCCACGCGCTTGCCGGCGAGCGAATAGTCGTGATCCCAGTGCGCGGAGTGGAACGCGCGGCCGCGGAACGTGTCGATGCCGGGCAGGTCGGGCATTGCCGGGCGGCTCAACTGGCCGGTGCCGCTGACGAGCAGGGCGGCGCTGAGCGTCGTGCCGTCGACGAGCGTGACGTGCCACAGCGCACCGGTTTCGTCGTAGCGCGCGTGCCCGACTTCGGCGCCGAAGCGCAGGTGGCGTGCGAGCCCGTACTTGCGTGCGCAATGCTGCAGGTATGCGTGAATTTCCGGCTGCGGCGCGAACACGCGGGACCAGGCCGGATTCGGTTCGAACGAAAACGAATACAGGTGCGAGGGCACGTCGCACGCGGCGCCCGGGTAGCTGTTGTCGCGCCATACGCCGCCGACGTCGTGCGAGCGTTCGACGATCACGAAATCGTGGATGCCGGCGCGTTGCAGCGCGACGGCCATGCCGATGCCGGCGAAGCCGGCGCCGATGATGATCGCGGCAAGCGGTGCGGCGGAGCCGGCGCAACGGGAAGGATCAGGCGACAGCATGGCGGGTTTCCTCGGGCTGGATGACGTCGTGTGCCGCGCGCGCGGCACGGGCGGAATCGCAATCCGTCGCTGTCCTGACGGTCTCGCCGGCATGCGGCCGGTCCGGCACGCGGCGCACGCCGCGCATCAGGTCGACGGCCTTCTCGGCGATCATGATCGTCGGCGCGTTGGTGTTGCCGCCGATCAGCGTCGGCATCACCGACGCATCGACGATGCGCAGCCCCTGCAGGCCGCGCACGCGCAGTTGCGGATCGACGACGGCGAGTGCGTCGTGCCCCATCCGGCAGGTGCCGACCGGGTGATACACGGTGTCGGTGCGCCGCCTCAGCACGTCGCGGATCTCGTCGTCGGTCGTCACGTTCGCGGTGAACAGGTCGCGCGTGATCCAGCTCGCGAGCGCCGGTGCTTCCATCAGCCGGCGCGTGATGCGGAAGCCCGCGACCATGTCGTCGACGTCGCGCGGATCGTCGAAGAACGCGGGGTCGATGCGCGGCGCCGCGAGCGGATCGGCGCTGTTCAGCGTGACCGAGCCGCGGCTGCGCGGCCGCAGCAGGCACACGTGGCACGACAGCCCGTGGCCGGCATGCAGCTTGCGCGCATGGTCGTCGACGAGCGCGACGACGAAATGCAGCTGGATGTCCGGCGCGGCGAGATCGGCGCACGTTTTCAGGAACCCGCCGCCTTCCGCGAAATTCGACGTCAGCATCCCGCGCCGTTCGCGGCGAAAGCGCGCGAACTCGCGCAGCATCCGCAGGCCGCCGCGTGCGGACACGCCCATCGTGTCGACGCTGCGCGTGCGATAGCCGAAGATGAAATCCGGATGATCCTGCAGGTTGCGCCCGACGCCGGGCAGGTCCGCCTGCACCGCGATGCCGAACTGCTGGAGTGCGCGGCCCGGGCCGACGCCCGACAGCATCAGCAACTGCGGCGTCTGCAGCGCGCCGGCCGCGAGCACGACTTCGCGCCGCGCGCGCAGCGTGCGGACCTCGCCGTGCTGGCGGACCTCGACGCCGATCGCGCGCGTGCCGTCGAACAGGATGCGCAGCACCTGCGCGTGCGTCTCGACCGTCAGGTTGTCGCGGCGGCCGAGATGCGGCAGCAGGTACGCGCGCGCCGCGCTCCAGCGTTCGCCGTGCTTCTGCGTGACCTGGTAGATCCCGATGCCCTCCTGCCGCGCACCGTTGAAATCGTCGGTGAGCGGCAGGCCGGCCTGTCGCGCGGCTTCCAGGTAGCGCGCATGGAACGGGTTGCCGGTGCGCAGGTCGCTGACCCACAGCGGGCCGTCGCGGCCGTGCCATGCATCGTCGAAGCGCTCGTTGTGCTCGCTCAGGCGGAAGTACGGCAGCACGTCGTCGTACCCCCAGCCTTCGTTGCCGAGCGCGGCCCAGCCGTCGTAGTCGACACGATGGCCGCGGATGTAGACCATCGCGTTGATCGCCGACGATCCGCCGAGCGCCCTGCCGCGCGGCTGGTAGCCGATGCGCCCGCCGAGCCCGGGCTGCGGCACCGTGTCGAACGCCCAGTTGTTCAGGTGCGTGGACATCATCGCGACCGCGCCGGTCGGCACGTTGACGAGCGCGCCGTCGCCGCGGCCGCCGGCCTCCAGCACGCATACGGTCACGGCCGGGTCCTCGGTCAGGCGCCCGGCGACGACGCAGCCGCCCGATCCGCCGCCGACGACGATGTAGTCGAACGTCTTGCTCATGGAATCGTCTCCTTCGTTCGGTAGTCGATGGATCAGCCGACGGGCGCCGGCACGGGGGCGCAGGCGGCGGGATCGGTCGGGCGGCTCGGTCGCATGGTGTCTCCTCCTGGGGCGATGGCGTCGTTCGGGTGACGACTGGATGACGCCGATGGTGCGGGCCGCACGGGGAAACACCAATGCTGCTTGGGGACAATTGTTTTAGTATTTGGGCCAAATCGGCGCTTCGAGGGTTTCTCCGCATGAGCTTCTGGGATTTCACCCGGAGTCCGGCCAGCGCCCGGCTGCTGGTCGATTTCGGCGACGAACGCGGCGTGCCGCACGCGACGCTGCTGGCCGGTACCGGCCTGGCGGATGCGCAGCTCGACGATCCGAAGGTCGAGGTGACGGCCGCACAGGAGCTGCGGCTGACCGGCAACCTGCTGCGCGCGCTCGGCCGCGCGCAGGGCCTCGGCTTCGAGGTCGGCCTGCGCTATCACTTCTCCGCGTACGGCGTGTGGGGCTACGGGCTGATCGCGAGCGCGACCGGGCGCGACGCGCTCGCGCTGGCGATGCGCTTCCTGCCGCTCACGTATGCATACACCGTCATCACGTACCGCGAGGCGCCCGATACGGGCGTGCTCAACTTCGGCGCGCCGGAACTCGACGGCGACCTGAGCCGGTTCCTCGTCGAGCGCGACATGACGGCTGCTGCCGTGCTGCTGCAGGAAATCGCCAGCGGCGATTTCGCGTTGTCGCGCTTCACGCTGCAGGCCGCGCGTTCGCCGTCGCTCGTCGCGCCGCGCATCGCCGGCATCGAGCCGGCCTTCTCGGCGCGCGCGAACAGCCTCGCGTTCGACCGCGCGTTTCTCGACCGGCCGTTGCCGCATGCGAATCCGCTGACGGTGTCGATGTGCGAGCAGATGTGCGGGCAACTCGTCGAAGCGCGGCGCGCGCGCGTGGGCACGTCGGAGATGGTGCGCCAGTACCTGGGCTCGACGGCCGGCGGTGCGCCGTTCTCGCTCGAGGACATGGCGCGGCTGATGAACACGAGCCCGCGCACGCTCAAGCGCCGGCTGCAGGAGGAGGGCACGACGTTTCGCACGCTGCTCGCGCAGGCGCGCGGCGCGATGGCCGAGACATTGCTCGGCGATGCGCGGCTGTCGCTCGCGGAGGTGGCCGAGCGGCTCGGCTTCAGCGACCTGTCGAGTTTTTCGCAGGCGTTCAAGCGCTGGTACGGCGTGCCGCCGGGCGCGTATCGCAGTGCGGCGCGGCGGGCCGGCGACCGCCGATGAATCGCGGTACGATCGACCGCTTGCCTGCCGACATCCCCCTCACGAGAGAACCCGCATGATCACGATTCGCCCGATGACCGACGACGATTTCCCGCGCTTCTGGCCGACCTATCGCGCCATCGTCGCCGCTCAGGAAACCTATGCATTCGATCCCGCGCCGACACGGGAAGTGGCGCGCGTGCTGTGGCTCGACGCGCCGCTTTGCACGTGGATCGCCGAGGAGGACGGCGTGGTGCTCGGCTCGTACTACCTGAAGGCGAACGCGGCCGGCCCCGGCAAGCACGTGAGCAACTGCGGCTACATGGTGAGCGAGGCCGCGCGCGGCCGCGGCGTCGCGCGCCTGATGTGCGAACACTCGCAGCAGGTCGCGCGCGAGCGCGGTTTCCTTGCGATGCAGTTCAACTCGGTGGTCGCGACGAACGAGGTCGCGGTCGCGCTGTGGCGGAAGCTGGGATTCGAGATCGTCGGCCGCCTGCCGCGCGCGTACCGCCACGCGCGGCTCGGCTTCGTCGATTGCCTCGTGATGTTCAAGTGGCTCGGCGACACGCCCGCCGCCGAAGCCTGAGCCCGCAAGCCGCCCCGTCGTCAGACGGCGAACGCGCCGTCGAACACGATCCGTTCGTCGAGCGCGAGCGTGCCGCGCGCGAAGATCAGGTCGAGGTGATGGCTGCCGTTTTCGCCGCCGCCGAGCCCGAGATGCAGGCCCGGATGGCGTTCCTCGAACCCGGCGTTGCGGCCGTACAGCCCGCGGATGCCGAGGTTCGTGCCGATGCCGAATTCCTCGATGCGCCGGTGGTTCGCGTGCCGGTCGAGATAGGTCGTGAAATCGCGTCGAAAGCCGGCATCGTCGGTGTCGAAATCGACGATCGTGCTGTTCTCGACCCGCAGCGTCGCGAGCCGCTCGGCCACCTTGTACTTGATCGCGAACGGCACGGTGCCGAGAAACGTGCCGCTGAACACGACCGAGCCGTTCAGGTCGGTCACGTGCGTCGCGATCTCGCCGGGCACGACGTCGAGGTTGCCCATGCCGTCGACGCTCGTCCATTTCTGGTCCGGTGCGAGCGAGCCCGTCAGCGTGTTGCCGGCTTCGTCGATGAAGCGGATCCGTGACGCGCGTGCGGCCGCGTCGATCAACCGGCCGTTGCGTGCGGCGATGTCGTCGAGCGATTCGGCGAAGGCTTCGTCGAGATGCGGGCCGTAATCCTTGAACAAGACCGACTTGCTCCAGTGCTCGACGATCGCGGGGCGGATCGCGGCGAGGAACGGCGGCCCGCTCGGCGAGGGTGTCGGCAGGCACGACGAGTCGTACAGCAGCACGAACAGGTCGGCGTCATTGAGCGCGGCGGCGATGTCGGCGGGCGGGGTGCTTTCGAGGCAGAGGGTCGTGGCGTCGAGCGAATCAGGCAGGGCGGAAAACGCGCGCAACGCGATGTCGCGGTTGCGGGTGTCATGGCCGACCAGCAGTTTTCCCGACTCGCCGCGCGCCAGCTTGTCGCGCAGCGCGGGGTGAAACCCGAGCGCGCGGTGCAGGTTCAGCATGCGTATCTCCGGAAGCGGCGGAAGGGCCGAGGCCCTTCCGCGAGAACGGGTGGCCCGCTCAGACCGGCCAGAGCGCGGTGCCGAACGGCACCACGGCGTCCTCGACCATCATGTCGACGGCCTCGGGGTGCGTGTCTTCCTGCATCCAGTCAAGCAATTCGATCTGCTGGGTGTCCTGCATGTCAATTCTCCTGTGGTGAACATGAGTGATTCAACATGAAAGTGCGGTAGAAAATCTTGCCGCTCCTCGTTCGGCATTTCGTGAATGCCGGACAAGTGGCGTCGATATTAGTCTGACGATTTTTTTAATGCAATGCATTGCGTCTTTTTTAGCCAAAGCGTGCTAAACACCGGCATTTTCTCGAGGTCGACGGGAAAAGGAGACCGATAAATCGAATAACGGGACCGACCTGATTTTCCAATTATCGGGATTTCGTTCGATTAATGCATTCGGCCGTTTTTTTATAATTCGACGTGCAATGGCGTCGATTATTTCGCATTGCGTGATTCATGAAAGACGATCGCGCACGCGTATCACGCGCATATTGCGCGCAGGCCCGCGTGCGGCGACGCCTCCGGTTTTCTGGCACCATCTGACGATCTTGCGCGACGGCCGCGGCCGCGTGCGCCGTCGTCAGGACGGCATCACAACGATGGAGACGACCCGATGCGTGCAGCGCCGCAACCGGAGCGCGCCGGCCCGACGCAGCCGGCCGCCGGCACCACCGATCCCGACCGCATGGCCGCGTGGCGGCTCGCGATCGGCCTGTCGCTCGGCAGCGCGATCGCGCTCGGCCTCGCACGCTTTTCGTATGCGCTGCTGCTGCCGCCGATGAAGGCCGATCTCGGCTGGACCTTCGCGCAGGCCGGCGCGCTGAATACCGCGAACGCGGCCGGCTACCTGGTCGGCGCGCTGGCGTTTCCGCTGCTGTCGCGGCGCTGGCGCGCGGGCACGCTGCTGGCGGCCGGCTGCGCGTTGACCGTGGTGCTGATGGCGACCTGCGGGCTCACGTCCGGCATGCACGCGCTGCTCGTGCAGCGGCTCGCAACGGGTATCGGCAGCGCGCTGATCTTCATCAGCGGCGGCGTGCTGGCCGCGCGGCTCGCGTCGGCGTCGCCGCGCGATGCGGGGCTGCTGCTCGGCCTCTATTACGGCGGTACGGGATGGGGCATCGTTGCGTCGTCGCTGCTCGTGCCGGCCACGCTCACGCATGGCGTGCACGGCTGGCAGGCCGCGTGGTTCGCGCTCGCGCTCGCCTGCGCGCTGTTCTCGGCGGTGGCCATCGCGGCCGCGCATCGCATCGAGCGCGCACACGCGGCACCGGCGAGGCCGCGCGACGGCACGGCACCGGCGGCAACCGCGCGCGCGGCCCGTTTCGGACTCGCGCTGGCCGGCTACGGCCTGTTCGGCGTCGGCTACATCGGCTACATGACGTTCATCGTCGCGCTGCTGCGCGGCGCGGGCATGAGCGGCACGGTGGTCGCCGCGTTCTACGTGATGCTCGGCGTCGCGACCGTCGTGTCGGCGCGGCTGTGGTCGGGGCTGCTCGACCGGATGCGCGGCGGGCAGGCGCTCGCGGTGCTCAACGCGCTGCTCGGCATCGCGACGCTGATGCCCGCGATGTTCGTGCATCCGGCCGCCGCGTTCGCGTCGGGCGTGCTGTTCGGCGCGACGTTCCTGTCGGCCGTCGCGTCGACGACGGCGTTCGTGCGGCACAACCTGCCGCCCGACGGCTGGGCGAAGGGGATCAGCGCGTTCACGACGGTCTTCGCATTCGGCCAGATCGCTGGGCCGGTCGCGATCGGCTGGGTGTCGGACAGCGCGGGGCTCGCGCGCGGGCTCGTGTATTCGGCGCTGACGCTGTTCGCGGGCGCGGCGCTTGCGGCCGCCCAGCGCGCGTTGCGGACGCCCGCATAATCACGCGAACGTCACCGCACGTACGCGGTGCGCGAGACGCGATGAAACGCGCGGCTGAAGTAGATGAGGCTGTCGCCGTCGTCGCGCACGCGGATCGACGTCGCCTCGATGAACATCACCGAATGCGAGCCGACTTCCTTCATGTCGGCGATCGTGCCCTGCAGGCTGGCGAGCGCGTCGCGCAGCACGGGCACGTCCTGCTCGCCCCGATCCCACACGGGCAGTTCGAAACGCTGCGCCATCGGCAGGTCGGTGAGCCCCGCGAAATGCCGCGCGAGAAGCTCGTGCTCGGCCGGCAGCACGTTGATGCAGACGTGGCGGTTGCGCTCGAAGGTCGCGTGCATCGCGCTCGACCGGTTCAGGCACACGAGCAGCGTCGGCGGCGTATCGGTGACGGAGCACACGGCGCTCGCGGTGATCCCGCAGCGGCCGTGCGGCCCGGCGGTGGTGATCACGTTGACGGCCGCGCCGAGGTGGGCCATCGCCTGGCGGAAGGCCTTCTGCGTGTCGGTCGGTTCGACGCGTGCCGGTCGCGGGATATCGGTCGTGGAAGACATGGGTGCTCCTGTTGGACGAAGGCGGCGATCGCGTCACGCTGTCGAGGCAGCGCCGGATCGCCGACGATGATCCAAGCGTACGTCGCGAAAATGCGGGCGACCATTCGCACGATTGACGATGGACATGGCGTTCCCGCCAACGCATCTAAAGGTTCTACCTAGATGCGCGCCGCGCCGCGCGAAAAAAGCGCGATTGGGCGGACCTGCGGCACGCAAAAGGGTATTCAGCGGGTTTTCGGCTCGTTATGATGTGCCGCACACCCCCAGCGAACGACGCGCGCGACCCGCCGGCCACCGGCCTGTCGCGCGGCGCGTGCGACACCCATACCGATATTCAGCGAGACACCCGCGATGACGACGTCACCCGCACCGATCGTATACATCGTCGACGACGACGGCGGCATGCGGACGTCGCTCGCGTGGTTGCTCGAATCGGTCGGCATTGCGTCCGAAGGGTTCGCGAACGCGGGCGAGTTTCTCGCGCGCTTCGACGCGAACCTGCCCGCGTGCCTGGTGCTCGACGTGCGGATGCCCGAGAAAAGCGGCTTCGACGTGCAGGCCGAACTGAATGCGCGCGGCGCGACGTTGCCGGTGATCTTCGTCAGCGGGCACGGCGACATTCCGATGTCGGTGCGCGCGCTGCAGAACGGCGCGATCGATTTCGTCGAGAAGCCGTACAACTCGCAGCAGATGCTCGAACGCGTGCAGCGCGCGCTGCGGCTCGCGCAGCAGCGGCACGCGGTGAGCCAGCGCCACCGCGAGCTGCGCCAGCGGCTGGATGCGCTGACCGCGCGGGAGAAGGAAGTGCTGCGCGGCGTCGTGGACGGCAAGGGCAGCAAGCAGATCGCGTCGGACCTGTCGATCAGCGTGAAGACCGTCGACGTGCATCGCGCGAGCATCAAGGAGAAGCTCGGCGCGACGTCGATCGCCGCGCTTGTGCGCGACGTGATGGTCGTGTGGGGCGACGGCGGGGAGTCGTCGCGATAAGGCCTGCCTGCCGCGCTCAGCGCATGTACAACCCGCCGTTGATGTCCCAGCACGCCCCGTTGGCGAAGTGCGCGTCGCCCGACGCGAGCAGCACGGCGGCATCCGCCACGAAACCGGCCGACCCGAGCTTGCCGCCCGGCAGGCTCGCGAGCACCTGGCGCAGCTTCTCCGGCGCGACGCTCTCATACACGATCGGCAGGTCGAGCGGGCCCGGCGAGATCGCGTTGACGGTCACGCCCTGCGCGGCGAGGTCGCGCGCGAACACCTTGGTCAGCGTCAGCGTGCCGCCTTTCGCGGCCGCATAGTGCGCGCCCGTCGCCGAGCCGCCGTTCTGTCCGGCGAGCGACGCGATGTTGACGATGCGGCCCGCGCCGCGCGCCGCGAAGTACTGGCCGAACACCTGGCAGCCGAACAGCACGCTGCGCAGGTTCACGTCGATCACCTGGTCGAACTGCTCGGCCGTGATCTCCATGGCCGGCACGACCTTCGAGGCGCCCGCATTGTTGACGAGCACGTCGATCGCGCCCCAGCGTGCGACGAGCGCATCGCGCGCGGCTTCGAAATCGCGTTTCGACGTGACGTCGAGCGGCAGCGCGATCGCGCGGGCGCCGCTCGGGTCGAGGTCGCGTGCATGCGCGCGAACGGCGTCGGCGGCGATATCGGCCAGTGCGACGCGGTAGCCGGCTGCATGGAAGCGCTCGGCGATGACGGCGCCGAGCCCGCGCGCGGCGCCGGTGACGAGGACGACTCGATCTGACATGGTGCGTGGTTCCCTGGTTCGCGGGCGCATGCCGGTGGAAGCGGCGCCCGTATCGTGGTTCATGCGGCGAGGGCCGCTTCGAAGTGCGCCGCGATCGCGCAGACCTGTTCGTCCGCGCCCTTGCGCCCGACGATCTGCAGGCCGGCCTTCAGCGGCGAACCGGCGAGCGGCAGCGGCAGGCTGAGCGCCGGATGGCCGCTCAGGTTGAACGGCCGGATCAGCGACGACATCGCGATGACCGACACGCCGTCGCGTGCCTGCTGCAGCGTGATCGGCAGCGCGGGCAGCGTCGGCAGCACCAGCACGTCGGCGTGCTCGAGCGCGGCATCGACCTGCGCGGTGAAGCGTGCGCGGACGATTTCGGCTTCGGCGAGCGCGGCCGGTGTCGTCGTCGCGGCCGTGCTCAGGCGCGCGTCGAGATCGGCGCCGAGCCGGCCCGTCGCGACCAGATGACCGAACGCGCGCGACGTTTCCGCGTTGATGACGGTGAGCCCCGCCGCGAACGCGGCCGACATGTCGTCGAGCACGACGGCGTGCGCGTGCAGGCCCGCGGCGCGAACGGCCGCATCGAGCGCGGCCGCGATGGCCGGATCGGCTTCGACCGTGACGTGCGCGACGGTAAAGCCTGCCACGGATGCCGCGGCTTGTGCACGATCGAAGCCCGGTGCGATCGCGGCCATCACCGCGGCCAGCGTGCGGATATCGCGCGCAAACGGCCCGACGCAATCGAGCGTCGTGTCGGCGGGCGCGACGCCGCGGCGCGATACGCGGCCGAACGTCGGCTTCAGGCCGGCCACGCCGCAGCACGCGGCCGGCCCCCGGATCGAGCCGCCGGTGTCGGTGCCGAGCGCCGCGTCGACGGCGCCGAGCCCGACGAGCGACGCGGACCCGCTCGACGAGCCGCCGGGAATGCGCGTCGCATCTTGCGGATTGACGGGCGTGCCCGTGTAGTCGTTGATGCCGGTCATGCCGAACGCGAGCTCGTGCATGTTCGCCTTGCCGGCAATCTGCCAGCCGGCGTCGAGCAGCAGGCGGACCACGTCCGCGTGATGTGCGGCCGGCGGCGCGTCGGCGAGCGCGCGGCTGGCCGCGCGGGTCGGATGGCCCGCGATGTCGATCGTGTCCTTGATCGCGATCGTGGGGCCGGGGCCGCCCAGCGTGAAGGTGTCGATGAAGCCTGTCATGGTCGGTATCGCGCGAAAGCGGTGGAATGGATCAGGACCGTGGCGCGGCGGCGAGCGGCCACGGGCCGTCGAGTACGCGTTCGGTGCGGAAATGACGGATCAGCCACGCGGAGCCGCTGGCCGCCGGCGCGAAATCGACGGTCAGCCGCGCGGCGATTAGCTCGGCCGAACCGTCCGCATAACGCGACGCCTGCAGCATGATCCAGCGGCCGCGCGCGCGCGTGTTGCCGGCGCCGATCTCGATCGACTCCGACGTCAGGAAGTGCAGGTTCGCCGCGAAATGCGGGTCGGGCGGCAGGTAGCGGCCCAGCATCGCGACGATCGCGGCGGTGCCTTCGAGGCGGCCGAACTTGCGCGCGTAGTGCGGGCCGATGCCTTCCCACACGGCGTCGGCGGTGAACAGTTCGGCGAGCGACGGGCCGTCGCCGGCATCCTCGGGCACGTCGCACAGCGCCATGTAGCGCGTGAGCGTCGCGCGCACCGCGCGCTCGGCGTCGAGCGCGGCCAGGCGCTGCACGAGCGCATCGATCGGGTCCGGCGGCAGGTCGCTCATCGCGCGCCTCACGCCGCGGGCTTCGCGGCCGGCGGCACGGTCAGCGCGCGGCCGACGCGCGCCTCGATCTTGCCGTAGCGCCACAGGTTGTATTCGCCGACGGGCGTCGTGCGATACAGGTTGCATACGGCGACCGTCGTGTCGAAATCGGCGACGTCGGCCATGATGTAGAACGTCCACGGCGCGCCGTCGGCCTGGCCGACCACGAGGCGGTCGTCGTCCATCACGCCGAGCACGCGCACGCCGGGCATCGCTTCGACGGCCGCGAGCATCGCACCGTACGCCTGCCACACTTCGCCGATCTTCTCGCGCGGCAGGTCGAAGAAGTTCTGCGACACGCCGCAGCAGAACAGGACGCGCAGCGGCAGCGGATTCGGGTCGGACATATCGGGCTCTCCAGAGGAATCGATGGGGCGCATGAATCGGCCGGCGATCATGCGTGTTCAGGAACGGCTTCGGTCGACACGGGTCACAGATAGCCGGGAAACGGCGTCACGCCGGTGAACACCGCACCCGCGCCGTCGAAGTTGCCTTCGCCGAGAAACGCGTGCTGCGTGACGACCATCGCGTCGCGCAGCAGCCGCTGCAGCGGATGCGTGCGATAGATCGCCGCCGTGCCGCCGAGGCGGTACGCGCGTTCGACGACGCTCGCGCCTTCGCGTGCGATCTGCGTGGCCGCGAGCCGCAGCAGGCTGACCTGCTCGGGCGTCACCGGATTGCCGGCGAGGATCGATCGCCACACGGTGTCGGTCGCGTCGTAAAAAAACGCGCGCGCCGAGCGCAGTTGCGCCTCGGCCTTCGCGAGCTCGATGCGGTAGTACGCGCGATCGGCGAGACGCGGTGCGCCGGTCGTCGTTTGCCGGCCGCCCGACATCCGGTTCACGACGTCGAGCGCCGCGCGCGCGAGGCCGAGGTTGACGACGGCCAGCACCTGCGCCGCGTACGCGACGGTCGGGTAGCGGTACAGCGGCTCGTCGACGGTCGGTTCGCCGCCGCGTACGAAGGTCCACGCTTCCGGCACGAAGCGGTCGTCGATGCGCAGGTCGTGGCTGCCGGTGCCCTGCATGCCGACCACGTTCCAGTTCTCGACGATCTCGACGTCGGCCGCGCGGAACACGGCCGTGCGCGGCTTGTTCGGTGCGGCGTCCTGTGCGCCCGGCACGGCGATGCCGACACCGAGCCAGTCGGCGCCCTTGCAGCCGCTCGCGAATTTCCACGTGCCGTTCACGCGCCAGCCGCCCGGCGCGGCCTGCGCCGGCTGCACCGGGAACAGGCCGCCCGCGAACACCTGGTCGGGACCGCTCGCGTACAGCTCGGCCTGCGTCTCGAGCGGCAGCGCCGCGAGATAGACGTTCGCGGAGCCGAAGCTCGCGACCCACGCGGCCGAGCCGTCGGCCGTCGCGATGCGCTCGATCATGTCGAGGAACGCGGTCGGCGCGAGCGCGTCGCCGCCGAAGCGACGCGGCGTGCCCGCGCGATAGATGCCGGCCTGCTTGAACAGCGCGATCACGTCGCGCGGCACGTGCGACAGACGGTCGAATTCTTCACGGCGCGCGGCGACGGTCTCGATCACCGCGTCGAGCGGCGACAACGGCGCGGCCACGGAACCTGCCACGGACGGCGAGGACGACGCGGGTTCGATGGCGAGGGCGGCTTGCGGCATGGTTGTCTCCTGGGCGGACAAGGGTTCGGATGCGGATGGCATGCGTGCCGTGCGAGGCTGGACCTGCGGCACGACGATGCAGCCAGTCTAGAAACGCCGAAAACACGCAGCAATTGGTGCGTTGGGCCGTGCGACTGGTGACGTTCCGGGCCGGCCTAAAGAAATCTTCAGGTGCGATCGGCGCGCGCCGGTGCTATGTTGGATTTCCGGCCGCGCGATGCCGCGCGCCTTCATCCGGATCCGATCATGAGTTTCCCCGACGACGACGATTTCCACCGGCTGCTCGACGCGCTGACGACCTGCGTGCTGCTGCACGACGCGCGGACGAAGGCGATCGTGTGGGCGAATCGCGCCGCGTGCATCGCGCTCGGTTTCTCCGTCGAGGAGTTGCTGCCGCTGAAGGCGCCGGACATGACGCGGCCCGAGCCGAAATACCAGCGCGAGATCGCGGTGAGTGCCTGGGATCGTGCGCTCGTCGACGGGCCGCAGGTGTACGAGTGGTGCTATCGCTCGCGTACGGGCGTCGACATGCTGTCCGAGGCCACCGCCACCTACGTGCCGCTGCGCGGGCGCGACGTCGTGATGGTGCAGTTCCGCGACATCAGCGCGGAAGAGGCGGTTCGCCGGCAGTTGCGCCGCTACGAGGCGCGGCTGCGCGAGTTCATGCAGGATCTCGACGAAGGCATCGCGGTCGTGACGCCGCACGGCGGCGTGCAGTTCATCAGCGAATCGGGCCGCCGCGTGCTCGGGCTCGCGCCCGACGAACCGCTCGGCGCGGTGCTCGACTACTGTTCCGCGGCCGATCGCGACCGGCTCGTCGCACAACTGCGCGATGCGCCGTCGGCGTACCCGTCCGCGCCGCAGCGCTACCGGATCGTGCGGCGCGACGGCTCGCCGTGCTGGCTGCGCATCCTGTGCCGGCAGGTCGAGATCGAAGGCGATCTCGACGGGCTGCTCGTGCAGTTCCGCGACGTGAGCGACGAAGTCGCGATCGAGGACGCGCGGCGTGCGGAGGCGCGGATGCTCGAATACGCGGGCCGCTACAACGCGATGGGGGAGATGGCGAGCGTGATCGCGCACGAGCTGAGCCAGCCGCTCGCGGCCGTGCGCAACTTCATCGAGGGCGCGGTGCGGCGGCTGAACGGCAACGGCGCCGTCGAGGACGCGATCTGGGGGCTGCGCAGCGCGGACCGGCAAGCCGAGCACGCGGCGCTGATCATCAAGAGCGTGCGCGAATTCATCGTGAAGCGCGAGCCGGTCGTCGCGGTCGCCGACCTGCGCGACATCCTTGCCGATGTCGCTTACTTCATCGAGCTGCGCGCGAAGGAAGCCGGCGTGACGGTCGTGCTCGTGCAGGCCGACGTGCCGCTGCCGATCCGCTGCGAGCGCGTGCTGATCGGGCAGGTGATCCTGAATCTCGCGTTCAACGCGATCGAGGCGTTCGCCGGCTGCGAGCGCCTGCCGCGTACGCTGACGCTCGCGACGGCAAACCTCGCCGGGCATGCGGAGCTGCGCGCGATCGACAACGGTCCCGGCATCGCGGAAGGTGCGCACGACCGGTTGTTCGCCGGCTTCTCGTCGTCGAAAGCCGGCGGCAACGGCATCGGGTTGTCGCTGTGCAAGAGCATCGTCACGCGTCACGGCGGGCGGATCGCCGCGAGCCCGGCCGGCGGCGGCGGGCTCGACTGCCGCGTGACGTTGCCGCTCGCCGGTGCACCCGCGTAGCCGCCGCGTCGCGTCGCGGCCGGGCAGCGGCGCGCGGCGCGCGCTCATCGTCCCAGCGCCCGCGCGGTCTGGCCGCCGATGCCGAAGTCGGTGGCCGGAATGTCCTTGATGATCACGCGCGTGGCTTGAAGCGGCGTGTCGAGCACGCTCGCGCCCGCGTCGGACAGCGCGGCGATCAGCGCGCGTTTCCGTGCGTCGGTGCGGCCGGCGATCAGGATCGCGACGATCACCGGCAACGATGGCGGCGCGCCGTCCGCGGCACTGCGGCCGCCGAGGCCGACATGCGTCGCGGGCAGCTCGGTGAGCAGCACGCGCACGGATTCGGCCGGTGCGCCGATCGCGTCGACGGTCGCACCGGTCAGCCGCGCGATCAGCTCGGCCTTGCGTGCGTCGTCATGGCCGGCCGGCAGGAAAACTTCGAGTGTGGGCATGGTGGTCCGGAAAGGTGAAGGTTGCCGGCTCACCTTTGCACTTGCAGCGGTGAACCGGCCGCGGCTTACAGCAGGAAGCCGATCGCGCTGAGTGCTTCGGTCGAGTCGATCAGGCGCACGACCTTCTCCGCGATCCGCATCTCGCCTTCGGCATCGACGTGCAGCGTGTGCGTGACGTCGGCCGCGAACAGCGTCGCGGCGCCGCGCTTGTACGCGACGACGACCTGCGCCGATTTCAGCGCGACGGTGTCGGCGCCGCCGCTTTCCAGCGTGAAGCGCGACACGGTGCGCACCGTGCGCGCCGCGTCGGTCGCCGAGGCCGAATAGCCGGACACCATCCGCTGCACGCGCTTCTCGCGCATGTCGTGGTCGTCGAACACGTAGTTCAGCGTCGCCGCGAAATCGGTCGCATCGGGGTCGATCGGCACCACGTAGTGGCCGGCGGGCTCCCACAGGTCGAGCCAGGCGCGGTAGTCGCGGCGGTCGAGCATCTCGGCTTCGCGCCACACGAATTCGACCGCGCGGGCGAAGGTCTGCTCGGAAAAGAGGGCGTTGCGGTCGTCCATCATCGTTGCTCCATCATCTTGCGCCATTGCTGGTAGGCCTCGCGCATGCCGGTCTCGTCGGTCGCATGGGCGGTCTTTTCGCCGTTCGCGGCGGTCGTTTCGCGGTTCAGCCCGCGGTTCACGAGGATCGGCACGTCGGGGCCCGCATGCGCGCCGCGCTGCACGCGCTCCCACGCTTCCGCGTCGTCGGGGCTGCCGAACCCGAACGGGCCCTGGAAGTGCTCGTGAATCCGCAACCGCTCGCGGTTCGCTTCGTCGGGGCCGCCGTCCATCGCGAGCGCGACGTGGCGAATCTCGGTTTCGTTCACGGAGATCGGCCGCAGCACGCGGAAGAACGCCATCGACAGCGCGAGGTTCGGGAACAGGTTCAGGTTGAAGCCGACGCCCATCAGCGAGCGCACGATGCGGCGCACCTCGTCCGGCGCGTGACGTTCGGCGAGCGTGGCCGCGAGCGGCGCGAAGCGCTCGGGCAGCGGCGCGCCGTCGTCTTCGTCTAGATCGATCAGCTCGGGCATCAGCACCGCGAGGCTGTGGCCGTTGCCGAGCCCGCGGCAGAACGCGTCCTCGCTCGTCATGAAGCTCGTGATCGCGGCGGCCGTCTCGTCGTCGATCGACTTCATCCACGACTTGTGCACGACCGGAAAGTGGTAGAGATCGGTGGTGTTCTCGAGCTGGATCTTCCAGTTGCCCTTGAACTTGAACTTGTGCTCGCCGTTCGCCTTGATCGGGTAGCCGGCGCCCTGTTTCATGAACAGGTCGATCCACGGCTTCGCGCCGCCGAGGAAATCCTCGAGCGGTTCGACGGCGTCGTTGAAGCTCGCGAAGATCAGCCCCTGGTACACGCCGACGCGCAGCTTCACGAGCGGCAGGTCGCCTTTCTCGCACACGCCTTCGTAGCCGTCGCCGTACGGCAGCGCGCGCAGCGTGCCGTCGAGTGCGTACGACCAGCTGTGATACGGGCACGTGAAGCCTTTCGCGTTGCCCTTGTGCGCTTCGCACACGGTCGCGCCGCGATGGCGGCAGCGGTTCTGCAGCACGTTGATTTCGCCCGTCCTGTCGCGCACGACGATTACCGGCTGGCGGCCGATCGTCGTCGTGATGAAGTCGCCGGGGTTCGGCAGCTCGCTCTCGTGCGCGACCCAGATCCAGGTGCGGTAGAAGATGCGGTCGAGCTCGGCTTCGAACAGCGCGGGGTCGTGATACATCGCGGGCGCGATGCGGTCGGGTTGCACGAGACCGTGCAGCGCACGGGTGTCGATCGTCTGGTAGGCAATGTCGCTCATCGTCGTCGTGGGGAAAGAGCTGCGAAATCGGGCCGCGTCGCGCGCGGCATCGAGTACCCAGTCTCGTCTTCCGCTACATATCCGTCAAATTGATCTAAAATTGGCCGTTCAATAAATGCGGCAAATGATGGAGGCTACAATGACGTCGGTCGATCATCTCGATCTGAACCTGTTGCGCGTATTCCAGGCGATCGTCGAGGAGCGCAGCCTGACGAAGGCCGGCGAGCGGCTTGCGCTGTCGCAGCCGGCCGTCAGCTATTCGCTCGGCCGGCTGCGCACGCTGTTCGACGATCCGCTGTTCGTGCGCACGCGCTCGGGCATGCAGCCGACGCCGGTCGCGCTGGAGCTGGCCGGCATCGTCGGCAAGGCGCTCGACATGGTGCGCGTGGCGCTGCGCTACGCGGAGCGTTTCGATCCGGCCACCAGCACGCGCACGTTCCGGCTGTCGCTGTCGGATGCGGGCGAGATGGCGTACCTGCCGGCGATCTGCCGGGCGCTGCGCGAGCGCGCGCCGCGCGTGACGCTGAGCGTGCAGCCGCTGCCGGTGGAGGAGATCGAGGAAGCGTTGCGGGCGAGCCGGCTGGATTTCGCGATCGGCAACCTGCCGGAGCTGATGCCGCGCACGCGTCACCAGGTGCTGTTCGAGGAAACCTACGTGTGCATGACGGGCCGCCGGCGCGGGTTGCCGGCCGGCGCCGCGCTGGGTCTCGAGCCGTTCGTGCGCGCCGCGCACGTCAACGTGAAGTCGGTCGAACACAGCCATCACGCGCTCGACGACGCATTGCGCGCGCAGGGCGTGGGCCGCAACATCGCGCTGGAAGTCCCGCACTTCGTCGCGCTGCCGAGCGTGCTGTCGGTCACCGATCTCTATGCGACGCTGCCGAGGCGGCTCGCGCAGATCCTGAACCGCGACAACGCGTTCCGCCTCTATGACCTGCCCGTCATGCTGCCGCCCGCACCGGTGACGATGCACTGGCACGAGCATTTCCACGAGGACGAGGGCAACGCATGGATGCGTGCGCTGCTCGCCGAGATCGTCGAGCGTTTCGACGACGCATGACGGCCGCGACGCGCGCGTCGAATCTCAGAGATCGAGCACCAGCACCGCCGAGCGCGCGCGCGACACGCAGCAGCAGATCACCGTGTTGCTCGCGCGTTCGGCCTTGCTGAGGCAGTGGTCGCGATGATCGGGCTCGCCGTCGAGGACGGGCACCATGCAGGTGCCGCACACGCCTTCGCCGCATGACGTATCGACTTCGATGCCGATGCGCGCGAGCGCGTCGACGATCGACGTGTCGGGCGTCACGCGCACCGATTGTCCGCTGCGTTGCAGCCGTACCTCGAAGCCGTCGACCGGACCGGGATCGGCGCCGGTCTTGCCCGCCTCGGCGGCGACGGGTTCCGCCGCGAAACGTTCGAGATGGATCGAATCGTCGGGCACGCGCGTCGCGGCCGCCGCGACGACCGCGTCCATGAACGGCCCCGGGCCGCACGTGTAGACATGCGCGCGAGCATCGATCGGCGCGACGCAGCGGCCGAGTTCGGCCGCGAGCGTATCGGGCTCGACACCGTAGTGGAACGTCACGTGCGGCGCGAACGGCTCGGCCGACAGCGCGTCGACAAAGGCCGCGTGCTCGCGGCTGCGCGCGAAGTAATGCAACTGGTAGCGCGCGCCGCGCTTGTGCAGCGCGTACGCCATCGACAGCAGCGGCGTGATGCCGATGCCGGCCGCGATCAGCACGTGCTCGCTCGCGTCGTCCGTCAGGCGAAACAGGTTGCGCGGCGCGCCGATCGACAGCTCGGCGCCGACGGCCACGTCGTCGTGCAGCGAACGCGAGCCGCCGCGCGACCGCGCTTCCTTCTTCACCGCGAACAGGTAGCTGCCGCGCTCGTCGGGGTCGCCGCACAGCGAGTATTGCCGCGTGATGCCGGACGGCGCGGTGACGTCGATATGGGCGCCCGGTTCGTACGCGTCGAACGGCTGGCCGTCGACGCGCGAAACCCGGAAACAGCGGATGTCCTGCGCCGCGTCGATCAGCGCGTCGATCCGGACCTGGTGGCGGTTCGCTTGCATGGAAAATTCCGTGGGGTGGGAGGAGCGCGGCGCGGCAGGCACCGCGCCGTCATGCGATCGAGAATAGGGACGGGCGTCGCACAAATCAAATCGATTAAAAAGCAATGTCCTAATCAGTGGGGCGGATAATGGTCGGTTGGCGCGATGGCGCTCACCGCACGGCGATCGCGTCGCCCGCATCGGCTGCCGGCGGCGGCGGCGCCGCTGCCTGGCCGCGTTCGCGATCGAGGCTGCGGCGATAGTGCCGGCAGCCGGCGGTGAGCAGCAACGCCGCGAGCGTGGCCGCCGCGACGTTGACGATCGACATCGAATGGCCGACCGCGGCCGGCGCGCCGAACACCCGATCGGTGAACAGCGCGACGACGGTCGTGCCGATCCCGAGCGCGATCAGGTTCGACACGAGCAGGAACAGCGCGGAGATCTGCGCGCGCATCTGGTTCGGCGCGAGCGTCTGCATCGCGGCGGTCGACGTCGGCATCGGGAACGACGCGAAGAACATCGCGACGACGAGCATGGCCAGCGACGCCGGCAGGCTGTCGAGCTGCGTGAACAGCGTGGCGGGAATCACCATGCAGGCGGCGCCGAGCGCGCCCGCGCGCATCGGCGCATCGGCACGGCCGCGCCGCAGCAGCCAGTCGTTG
Source organism: Burkholderia seminalis (assembly GCF_001718535.1). Classification (NCBI taxonomy): domain Bacteria; kingdom Pseudomonadati; phylum Pseudomonadota; class Betaproteobacteria; order Burkholderiales; family Burkholderiaceae; genus Burkholderia; species Burkholderia seminalis. The sequence continues at coordinate 562,220 of NZ_CP013400.1, forward strand.
AGCCAGCCGCCGCAGAACACGCCGGCCGTGTTCGCGACCAGCAGCACGATGCCGAGCGTGTAGCCGGCTTCGACGGCCGTCATCCCGAAGCGGCGGATATAGAACGCGGGCGTCCAGCTCAGCAGGCAGTACAGCGTCATCGCATAGAACGAGAAACCGAGGTAGTGGCACGAGAAGGTCGCCCGATGCGTGCCGACGAAGCGCAGCGAGTCGCGCATCGACACGCGCCGCACGGCGCCCGAGCGATCCTGCGCGAGCCCCTTGCGCTGCGGGTCGCGCACGGTCGCGGCGAACAGCAGCGCGACGAGGATCCCCGGCAGCCCGACGATCAGGAACGTGACCTGCCATGCATGCACCTGCCCGACGACGGGCAGCGTGAACGCGCTCGCATGCTTGAGCAGCGCGATCACGTAGCCGCCGATCAGGAACGCGACGCCGCCGCCGATGAACGAGCCGAGCGAATACACGGCGATCGCGCGCCCGAGCTTCTCCTTCGGGAAGTAGTCGGCGAGCATCGAATACGCGCCGGGCGACAGCGCGGCCTCGCCGACGCCCACGCCCATCCGCGCGACGAACATCTGCACGAACTGCTGGCTGAGCCCGCATGCGGCCGTCGCGACGCTCCACAGCGCGATGCCGAGCGAGATGATGCGCGGGCGCGCGTAACGATCGGCGAGATACGCGACGGGCAGCCCCATCACCGCGTAGAACAGCGAGAACGCGAAGCCGTTGAGCAGGCTGAACTGCGTGTCGGACAGGTGCAGGTCGCGCTTGATCGGCTCGATCATCAGCACGAGGACCTGGCGGTCGACGAACGAAAAGACGTACGCGAGCATGCAGATGACGACGACATACCATTCGTACGTATAGCGCTTGCCGTCGGCAGCGCGGGCCGGGGATGCGGACATGCGGATTCTCCAGGAGCGGGCGGTGGAAAAGCGCGGCAGCGGCCTTGCGGGCCGGGCGCCGTCGCGGCGCGAAAGCGTGCGGGTGACACGATCGGAGACGCAGCGTAGTCGGCCAAATTCGGCTGCCATAGGCGGAGTGACAGCGGCGCCACACGGACATTTACCGACCCGGATAAAGAAAACACCGAGGCCGTGCTCACGGGCCGCCGCGCGGCACGCGTGCGGCGGGGCGCGCGCGCATCATGCGGCGCATCTATAAGCGTTATGGCGCGCATTGCGTCGACATCCGAAATTGTCGTTTCTAGACTCGGCCCGTTTTTGATCGGCAGCGTTGGCCGTTGGCGGCGAACGCGCATCACACCACGCGGCGCGGCGCCGACCGACGCCGGCACTTCTACGGGACGACGAAGATGAACCAACCGAACGGGCGGGCCGACCGGCTTGCCGTACCGCTTGCCGCGCTGCTCGCCTGCGCCGCGCTGCCGGCAGCCGCGCAATCGAGCGTGACGCTCTACGGCCGCATCGATACCGCGGTCGAATACGCGAATGCCGGGCCGAACCATGTGGCGCGCATGGGCAGCGGCAACTTGTGGGCGTCGCAGTGGGGGCTGAAGGGCGTCGAGGATCTCGGCGGCGGCTACGCGACGATCTTCAAGCTCGAGGACGGTTTCAACGCGGGCAGCGGCGCGCTGTCGAACGGCAGCGCGCTGTTCGGCCGCGAAGCGTGGGTCGGCATCACGGGGCCGTTCGGCGGCGTGCAGTTCGGCGAGCTTTACACGATCCTGCATACGACGCTCGTCACGTACAGCCTGCCGGGCCTCGGCGCGGGGCTCGCGTGGGGCAACGCGACCAACAATTTCGTCGGCCCCGCGTTCCTGCGCGTGCGCAACGCGATGCGCTACACGTCGCCGCGCTACGCGGGCTTCATGCTGCGCGCGATGGCCGCGCGCGGCACCAACGGCGCGGCCGGGCAGCCGGCGACGCTCGGCGACACGTATGGCGCGGGCATCAACTACGTGCGCGGCGGCCTGTCGGTCGACGTCGACTACATGCAGCAGAAGTTCAGCCCCGTGGCGGCCTCCGCGCTCGGCGACACCAGCCCGGCCGCGAACGGCAACTACACGCTCGGCGCGATTTCGTACGACTTCAACGTCGTGAAGGTCGCCGCGCTGTACCTGCGCCATCGCGGCGGCCCCGACGTCGCGGCCGCGATCGACAGCCAGAGCGCGTATCCGCACAGCGACATCATGGAGCTGAGCGCGACGGTGCCGATCGGGCGCGCGTCGCTGCTGTTGAGCGTCGGCCATTACCGGAAGGTCGCGGACAGCGACGGCAACGCCGATTCGTACGGCATCCGGTTCGACTATCCGCTGTCGAAGCGCACGGTGCTGTACACGGGCGCCGCGATGGTGCGCAACGGCGCGCATGCGCGCTTCGTCGTCAACGGCGCGGCGGGTGGCGGCGTCGCGGTCGCCAGGCCGGGCGCCACCGCCAGCTCGATCGTCGCGGGCCTCCTCACGGCGTTCTGAGCGTCTCGCCCGCGCCGCGCCCGCTCGCGCCGCTACGCGCAGGCGGGCGGCTGCGGCGCGAGCCATGCGTCGAACGGCGCCTGCTCGCCGATGTTGAACAGCTCGAGCAGCAGCGCGTGCAGCCAGCGATGGCCGGGGTCCGCGTCGAAGCGCCGGTGCCAGTACGCGTTGACGGCCCATTCGCCGGCACCCGCGATCTCGTACAGCGCGCACGGCTGCCGCGCGGCGAACGTGATCGCGATCGTCTCCGGCAGGATCAGCGCGTAATCGCCGTGCTGCAGCAGCGCGGGCACCACCATGAAATCGGGCAACGCGGCGCGCACGCGCGGCATCAGCGTGTGCCGCTCGAGCAGCTGCATCGACTGCGGATGCGACGTGACCGCGACGAAGCGCAGCGCCTCGGGCGCGGCGCCGTCGAGCACGAAATCGTCGGGCAGCCCGGCGCGCCGCGCGGTGCGGCGCGGCATCAGCAGCACGCAGCGCTCGTGCAGCAGCGCGGTGCGCTGGAAGTGGCTCGAGGCGTCGGCGAAATGCCCGAGCGCGAAGTCGATGCGCCCCGATTCGAGCGCGACGTTGAGCTGGCATTCGTCGACGTGCAGCGTCTCGATCACCGCGCCCGGCGCGCGGCGGTCGAACGCGGCGAGCAGCGTCGGCAGGAACGCGCTCGCCGCGAAATCGCTCATGTGCAGGCGGAACACGCGCTGCGTGCTGTCGGGCGTGAAACGCGACCCTTCGTCGAGCACGTCCTGCAGGATCGCGAGCGCCTTGTCGACCGAGATCGCGAGCCGCTGCGCGCGCGGCGTCGGTTCGACGCCGGTGCCGGTGCGCACGAACAGCGCGTCGCGGAACATCAGCCGCAGCCGGCCGAGCGCATGGCTGACCGACGGCTGCGTGACGCCGAGCCGTAGCGCCGCGCGGCCCACGTGCCGCTCCTCGTAGACCGCGCGAAACGTCTTCAACAGGTTGAGATCGAGATCCTGCACGCGCAAGCCGTCGGGCGAGTCGGCGTCGTGCGATGAAGGCTCGGGTCGGGCCGGCATCAGCGGGCGGCCGGTTGTGGCGTGCATCATCGTGTCTGCCTCGCGGTAACGGAAGGCGCATGGCCGTAACGCCGCGCATAGGCCTTCGCGAAATGGCCGAAACCGTGGACGCCGTGCGCGATCAGCACGTCGGTCACGCTGCGCGCGTCGCCGCGTTGCAGCGCCGCGTGTACGGCCGTGAGCCGGCGTTCGCGCACGTACGCGGCGGGGGTGGTGTCCAGGAACGCGCGGAACGCGTGCTGCAGCGTGCGCGGGGCGACGCCCGCGACGGCCGCCAGCGCGGCGAGCGCGAGCGGCTCGCCGAGATGCGCATCGACGTGGTCGCACGCGCGGCGCACGTATGCCGGCAGCGGCGGTGTACGGTGCGCGAGCGCGTCGCTGTACGCATGCGGCAGGTGTGTGAGCAGCAGCGACATCAGCCACGCGGTGAGGTCCGCGCCGAATATGGGCGACGCGGTGCCGATGCCCGGCTGGGCGCCCAGCCGGCACAGGTATTCGAAGGTGGGCAAGACGAGCGCGGCGCCCGTGTCGCCGCTCGCGAGCGCGAACTGCAGCGGCCGCGTGAGTGTCGTCTGCAGCATGTCCTGCAGCTTGCGTTCGAGCGCGCCGCGCTCGAGGCGCAGCACGAGATTGCGGCAATCGGGGCTCGTGCGCAGGCGGCTCGCGCGCGCGGGCGACGACACCGTCAGCTCGCCGGGGCCCGCGCGCGCAACGACATTGCCGGCCCGCAGCTCGCACGTGCCGGCGAGCGTCAGCCTGAACAGGAAATGATCGGCGTCGTCGCCGAACTCGATGTGCGTTTCGCGGCCGTAGCAGAGTTCAAGCAGCGCGCCGTGGTGCAGCGGCACTTCGTACAGCTCCGCATGAAACGGATCGCGGCCGCACGCGGCCATCCGGTGCGGCCCGAGCCGGTGCGCGACCGCGCGTTCGACGTCGTCGGGCGCCTGCAGCGTGCCCAGCCGGTTCGGCGCATGGCGGGAAAGGGCGATGTCCATTCGTAGACCTCGTGGCGGATGCCGGGGCGCGGCGGGATGCGCAGCGCAGTGCCGCGATTGCGTTGCGCGAACGGGCGTGTCGTTGCGCGTTTTGAAGCGACGCGGCGCGGGCCGCCGCGTAGTCTCGGAAGCACTCAATCACCGGGAGACGGCAATGAAGGTATGTGTTCTGGGCGGCGGCCACGGCTGCCATGCGGCGGCCATCGACCTGCTCGAGAAGGGCCACGACGTGACGTGGTGGCGGCGCGACCGGGAGCCGCACGCGCGGCTGCGCGAGCTTGGCGTGCTGAACGTGACCGACTATCGCGGCAAGCGCGCGGTGCCGCTCGGCGATGCGCCCGGCGCGATCCGCCTGACCGACGATCTCGCGGCCGCACTGCGCGGCGCGCGGCTCGTCGTGGTGCCGCTGCCGTCCACGTCGCACGATGCACTCGCCGCGCAGGTCGCGCCGCTGCTGGCGGACGGTCAGGTCGTGTTCCTGCCGCCGGGCACGTTCGGCAGCTTCGTGTTCGCGCGCGCGGCGGCCGATGCCGGCAACCGTTCGCGCGTCGCGTTCGCCGAAACGGGCACGCTGCCGTATCTCGTGCGCAAGCATGGCGACAACGAGGTGGTGATCAGCGCCTATGCGACGCGCCTGCCGACCGGCGTGTTGCCGGCGAGCGCGGCCGGCTGGGCGTTCGACGTGCTGCGCGCGGGCTATCCGTCGGTCGAGCCGGTCGAGGATGCGTTGTCCGGCGCGCTGATGAACGCAGGCCCGGTGATCCATCCGCCGTTGATCCTGATGAACGCCGGGCCGCTCGAGCACTTCGACGCGTGGGACATCCACAACGAGGGCACGCAGCCGTCGATCCGCCGCGTGACGAACGCGCTCGACGCCGAGCGCATCGCGGTGCGCGAAGCGCTCGGTTACCGCGCGCCGCATTTCCCGCTCGCGGATCACTACGCGGCCGAAGGGGACGAGTGGATGTACGGGCGCGGCGCGCACGGCAAGCTGACCGAGAGCGGCGACTGGCGCGAGAAGATCGATCTGCGCACGCATCGCTACATGCTCGAGGACACCCGGCTCGGGCTGTCGTTCGTCGTGTCGTGCGGGCGCCGGGCAGGCGTGCCGACGCCGGTCGCGCAGGGGCTGCTGAGCATCGCGAGCGCGGTCGCGGAGCGCGACCTGTATGCGGAAGGCCGCACGCTGGAGCGGCTCGGGCTGGCCGCGCTGTCGAACGACGCGCTGCGCGCGCTGCTCGACAACGGGTACGCGGCATGAAGGCGGCCGCCGATGTGACGCGCATCCACGTGCTCGGCGCGGGGCGCATGGGGCAGGGGATCGCGCTCGTGTTCGCGTACGCGGGCCTCGACGTGACGCTGATCGACTTCAAGCGGCGCGATGCGGCCGGCTGGCGCGCGTTCGGCGAGCGCACGCGCGACGGGATCGCCAGGCCGCTGCACGCGCAGGTCGCGCTCGGCGGCATCGATGCCGCGCAGGCCGAAGCGGTCGTCGCGCGCATCGCGCTCGTCTCGCACGACGGCGCGGCGGACGCGGTGCGTGACGCCGATGTCGTGTTCGAGGCGCTGCCCGAGGTGCTGGACGCGAAAGCCGACGCGCTGCGCTGGCTCGGCGAGCACGTCGATGCGCGGGCAACGATCGCGTCGACCACGTCGACGTTCGTCGTCACGGAGCTGCAGCGCCATGCTGCTTATCCCGCGCGGATGCTGAACGCGCACTGGCTCAATCCCGCGCTGCTGATGCCGCTCGTCGAGATCAGCCGCAGCGACGCGACGGATCCGTCCGTCGTCGACATGCTTGCCGCGCTGCTCGGACGCGTCGGCAAGAAGCCGGTGATCTGCGGGCCGGCGCCCGGCTATATCGTGCCGCGCATCCAGGCGCTCGCGATGAACGAGGCCGCGCGGATGGTCGAGGAGGGTGTCGCCAGCGCGGAGGATATCGACACGGCGATCCGCACCGGCTTCGGGCCACGCTTCGCGGTGCTCGGGCTGCTCGAATTCATCGACTGGGGCGGCTGCGACATCCTGTACTACGCGTCGCGGTATCTGGCCGGCGAGATCGGCCCGCGCTTCGCCCCGGCCGCGAGCGTCGTGCGCAACATGGAAGCCGGGCGCGACGGCGTGCGTACCGGCGCGGGTTTCCACGATTATGCGGACGTCGACGTCCCCGCGTACATGCGACAGCGGCTCGGCGAATTCGCGCGGCTGCTCGAGCACCTGGGGCTCGCGCCGGCGTTCGACGGCGCGCGGCGCGACGCCGGGCGCTGACCGTCGCGCGATCATGCGGCGTCGCCGCGTGAGCCGTCGGCGTGCGGGGTGCGCGTCTCGCGCATCACGCACAGGGTCGCGACGGTCACGAGGCCGAGCGCGACGAGGAACAGCGACACGGGCCACGACGCGTGATAGCGCGCGAGCAGCGCGGTGGCGATCAGCGGCGACATCCCGCCCGCGAAGATCGACGCGACCTCATGCCCGAGCGCGACGCCCGAGTAGCGTACCTCGGTGCTGAACAGCTCGCCGACGAGCGCGGGCAGCGTACCGATCATCGCGCCGTGGCTCACGGCCGTGCCGACCGTCAGCGCGAGCCAGACGAGCGGCGTCGCGCGCGTATCGAGCAGCCAGAAGAACGGAAACGCGCATGCGACGAGGCTCAGCGCGCCGATCAGGTACACGGGCTTGCGGCCGATCCGGTCGGACAGCCGGCCCCACGCGAGCATCGCGCCCATCTCGACGATCATCGCGATCATCACGCCGGTCAGCATCACGCCGTTCGGGATGCCGAGGTACTTGCCGTAGACGAGCGAGAACGCGAGAAAGATGTACGCACCGCCGTTCTCGGCCACGCGCAGCCCCATCGCGAGCAGGATTTCCTTCGGATGGCGGCGGATGCACTCGACGATCGGCAGATGCGTGTGCGCGCCGCGCTGGCCGGCCTGCTCGAAGTCGCGGCTTTCCGGCAGGTGGCGGCGGATATAGATGCCGATCGCGAAGATGACGATGCTCGCGAGGAACGGCAGCCGCCAGCCCCAGCTGCGGAACAGGTCGTCCGGCAGCGTCTGCGCGGCCAGGAACGCGGCCGACGACAGGACGAAGCCGCCGCCCACGCCGAGCTGGCTCCACGCCGCGTAGTAGCCGCGCTGCTCGGGCGGCGCGTTCTCGCTGATCATCAGTACACCGCCGCCCCATTCGCCGCCGGACGCGATGCCCTGCAGCAGGCGCAGCACGACGAGCGCGGCCGGCGCCCACAACCCGATCTGCGCATAGGTCGGCAGCAGGCCGATCGCGAAGGTCGACGCGCCCATGATCAGCAGCGTCCACACGAGCGACGCCTTGCGCCCGTAACGATCGCCGACGTGGCCGAACACGATCCCGCCGAGCGGGCGCGCGACGAAGCCGAGCGCGAACGCCGCGAACGCGGCGAGGCTGCCCGCGAGCGGCGATGCGCCGGGCGGAAAGAACACATGGCCGAACACGAGCGCGGCGGCCGTGCCGTACACGAAGAAGTCGTACCACTCCATCGCGTTGCCGGCGACGGAGGCGATGACGATCCGGCGCAGCTGCCGGTCGGCGAGCGGCCGGGCGGCGCTCGGGGATTGCACGGTGTCGGTCGGGTACATGGCGGACTCTGAAGGGGGCGGGCGCGTGCCGTCTCGTGCAGCACTGCGGGCTAGTGTTGTCGGCCCGCCGCGTCCCGGTCAAATCCGCAGAAAAAGGGGAGTGTCATCACTCCCGCAAATGATGGTCGCGGCGCGCGGTCCCGTGCCGCCGCGCGCCGCGGCCGGTTACCGCTCGATCTGCCGGTTCCAGCGCGTATCCCACTGCGCGCGGCGCGCGTTGATCGCGGCCCAGTCGACCACCGTCACCTTGCGCACGAGATCGTCGACGTTGCCGAGGCTCTGCTGCATCGCGGCAGGCATCTTCGCGAGGCGGTTGGTCGGGATCTGCTTGCCGGCCTCGGCCGCCTTCGTCTGCGCGGGCGCGGACAGCAGGAACTGCGCGAGCTTCTGCGCGAGCTGCGGATCGGGGTTGTTCGCGACCACGCACAGGTCGACGAGCAGCAGCACGGGGCCTTCCTTCGGGTTCGCGTACGCGACGGGAATGCCCTTGTCCTGCAGGTCGCCGACGCCGGTCGGCGTGAGCGGGAACAAGCCGGCTTCGCCGGTCTGCACCATCTCGGAGATCTTCGCCGAGTTCGGGATGTACTCGACGACGTTCGGCCCGACCGTGCTCGCCCACTTGCTGAAGCCGGGCTCGACGTTCTGCTCGTTGCCGCCCAGCAGCCGGTTGATCGCGAGGAAGCCGTGCAGCCCGAACGTGCTGCTCGACGCCGACTGGAACACGACCTTGCCCTTGTATTTCGGGTCGGCGAAGTCCATCCACGACGTCGGCGGCGCCCAGCCTTTCTCCGTGAACAGTTTCCGGTTGTACGCGATGCCGGTCATTCCGAGCTGCACGCCCGCGCCGACGTCGTCCTTCATCCGCGCGAACGGATACAGCTCCTTCAGCACCGGCGAATCGTCGAGCTTCTGGCACACGCCGAGGCTGACCGCGCGCGCCATCACGCCGTCGTCGAGGAACGCGACGTGGATCTGCGGTTTGTTGCGGTTCGCGAGCAGCTTCGCGAGCACGTCCGACGACGTGCCGGGCACGACGACCACCTTCACGTTGTTCGCTTTCTCGAAGTCGGGCAGCACCTGGCTCGTATAGGCCTTCTCCATCGGCCCGCCGTTCATGCCGACGTAGATCGTCTTCGTTTGCGCGAACGCGGGCGCGCCGGCGCCCGCGAGGCAGAGGGCGGCGGCCGCCGCGATCGTTCCGAGCAGTTTCATTTGTGGGTCTCCTCTTGACGGAAAGGGGCGGTCGGCGCGGTTTGCGGTGCGAAGCGGCCGATCGAGAATGCATCGAGTGGCGTGGCGGTTTCGCCGGTCGTGACGAGGTCGGCGAGCACGTCGCCGACGCCCGGCGCGAGCAGGAAGCCGCCGCCGGAAAAGCCGAACGCATGCAGCAGGCGCGGGGTCGTGCGGCTCGCGCCGATGATCGGGTTGTGGTCGGGCGTGCAGCCTTCGACGCCGCTCCAGGTGCGGATCAGCAGCGCATCGCGCAGCGCGGGCAGCAGCGCGCACGCGTCGCGCATCACGGCGCGCGTCGTGTCGACCGACGGCTGGCCGAATTCGCCGTCGCCGCGGCCGCGCCCGCCGCCGATCACGCAGTTGCCGCGCGCGACCTGCCGCGCGTACACGCCGCCGCCGTATACGCCGAGGTTGTGCGTGATGAACGGCGGCAGCGGTTCGGTCACCCACATGTTCGGGTAGATCGGCTCCATCGGCACGGCTTCGCCGAAGCGTTCGGCGATCGTGTTCGCCCACGCGCCGGCCGAGTTGATCAGCCACGTCGCGGTGCATGCGCGGCCGCCGGCCTGAAAGTGAAAGCGCGCGCCGTCGTGGTGCACGTCGTCGACGGGCGTGTGCTCGAACACGTCCGCGCCCGCCGCGCGGGCCGCGCGCGCGAACGCGGGCGACACGAGGCGCGGGTTCGCATGGCCGTCGGTTTCGCACAGCGAGCCGCCGAGCGCCGCGCGGCCGAGCCACGGGTAGTGGCGGCGGAATGCGTCGCCGCGCATCACCTGCAGCGGCAAGCCGTGTTCGCCGGCGAGCGCGGCGTACGCGTCGAGCGCGTCGAGATCGGCGTCGCTGCGCGCGAGCCGCAGATGGCCCGACACGACGAATTCGCCGTCGATGCCGATCAGTTCGGGCAGGCGGTCCCAGATGCGCCGCGCACGCAGCGCGAGCGGCAGTTGCTCGGCCGGCCGGCCCTGGCAGCGCACGCCGCCGTAGTTCACGCCGCTCGCCTGCGCGCCGCAATCGCGCCGTTCGAACAGCCCGGTGCGCAAGCCGCGGCGCGTCAGCGCGAGGGCGGCCGACGCGCCGACGAGGCCGCCGCCGACGATCGCGACGTCGTAATGCGGGCGCTCACTCATCGCGCGCCTCGTCGGGAATCGCCGCGACATCGTCGCCCGTGAGCGCGGCCGAGATCGGGAACGGCTTCACGGGCGGTTGCGCACGCAACCGGCCGACGTCGGCGAGCGGGCGCGCGGTTGCGGCGGCCAGCACGAGCGCGGCGGCGTCGCCGCACATGCGGCCCTGGCAGCGACCCATGCCGACGCGTGTCAGCGCCTTCAGCCGGTTCAGTTCGGTCGCCGCATCGTCGCGGACGCAGCGCCGCAGCGTGCCGGCGTCGATCTCCTCGCAGCGGCACACGATCGTGTCGTCGGGGCAGTGCGCGGCCAGCTCGACCGGCGGCGCGAACGCCGTTTCGAGGCCCGCGCGGAATGCGCCGATGCGTGCGAGCGTGCGTTCGAGCGTTGCCGCGTCGGCTTTGCCGGATAACGACGGCGACGCGATGCCGGCGTCGTCGAGCAACGCGAGCGCCGCTCGCCGGCCCGATGCTTCGGCCGCGTCGGCACCCGCGATGCCCGCGCCGTCGCCGGCGACGTACAGGTCGCGCACCGACGTGCGGCCGGCCGCGTCGCGCTCGGGCAGCCACGCACGATTGAGCGGGTCGAACCCGAACCGGCAGCCGGCGAGATCGGCGAGCTGCGTTTCGGACCGCAGGCCGAAGCCGAGGCCGAGCGCGTCGCAGTCGAGCCGGCGCGGCGGGACGCCGTCACCGGCGGCGCGCCACGCCAGCCCCGTCACATGCCGGTCGCCGAGCACGCGCTCGAGCGTGACGCCCGTTTCGATCGCGACGCCCCGCGCGCGCAGCCAGCCGATGTAATAGAGCCCCTTCGCGAAGGTCGACGGCACGCGCAGCAGTGCGGGCGCGGCGGCGGCCTGGCGGCGCAGCGGGCTCGTGTCGAGCACGGCCGCGACCTGCGCGCCGGCCTTCGCATACTGGTAGGCGACGAGGTAAAGCAGCGGGCCCGTGCCCGCGAACACGATGCGCCGGCCGATCGCGCAGCCCTGCGCCTTCAGCGCCACCTGTGCGCCGCCGAGCGTATACACGCCCGCGAGCGTCCAGCCCGGCACGGGCAGCAGGCGGTCGGTCGCGCCGCTCGCGACGATCAGGTGCGAGTACGGCACCGTCACTTCGCGGCCGTCCTGCAGCGTGTCGACGCGGCCCGCGCCGCACGACCACGCGAGCGTATTCGGCCGGTAGTCGACATGCGGCAGCAGCGCGGCCATCGTCCGGTGCACCGCGTCGGCCTTGGCCGCCTCGAAACCGTACAGCGCGCGCTTGCCGCGCGTGAATGCGCCGCCGGCCGGCGGTTGCCGGTAGATCTGCCCGCCCCAGCGCGCGTTTTCGTCGATCACGACGGGGCGCAGCCCCGCGTCGACCAGCGCTTCGGCCGCGCGCACGCCGGCCGGCCCGGCGCCGACGATCACCGGTTGCAGCCCGGCGCTCACGATGCGTCTCCGCTCGCGGGCCCGGCGGCCGTGACAATCCGCATGCCGTCGGCGATCGGCGTCGAGCATGCGCGCACGCGCGCGCCGGCTTCGGTGCGCACCCAGCAGTCCTGGCACGCGCCGATCAGGCAGAAGCCCGCGCGCGGCTGGCCGCTGAATTCGCTCACGCGCACGCGGCGCTGTGCGACGAGGATCGCGGTGAGCACGGTATCGCCGGCGAGCGCCTGCGCGGGGCGGCCGTCGAGCGTGAACGCGACGGCGGCGCGCTCGCGTTCGGCGATGCGCACGAACTGTGCGCCGTCGGCCGCGCCGTCGGTGGAACGGGAAACGGAAGTCGTCATCAGTGTTGGCCGATCAGGATGCGGTTCAGGCCGTACACGCGATCGAGCAGCAGCATCGCGCCGGCGGTGATGAAGATGACGAGCGCCGACACCGACGCCATCATCGGGTCGATCGATTCGGTCGCGTACATGTACATGCGCACGGGCAGCGTGACCGTCTGCGGCGACGTGACGAAGATCGACATCGTCAGTTCGTCGAAGCTGTTGATGAACGCGAGCAGCCAGCCACCCGTGATGCCGGGCACGATCATCGGCAGCGTGATGCGCCGGAAGGTCGTCCACGGGTCCGCGCCGAGCGAGCACGCGGCCTGCTCGATGCTGCGGTCGAGGCCCGCGACGGACGCGAGCACGAGCCGCATCACGAACGGCGTGATGACGATCATGTGCGCGAGCACGAGCCAGGCGAACGAGCCGGTCGCGCCGATCAACGCGAAGAAACGCAGCAGCGCGATGCCGAGCACGAGACCGGGAATCACGAGCGGCGACAGCAGCAGCCCGTTCAGGAACGCGCGGCCGGGAAACGCCGCGCGGCCGATGGCGAGGCCCGCCGGCAGCGCGATCGCGAGCGACAGCGTGGCCGACGCGAACGCGAGCTTCACGCTGTTGAGGAACGCGGTGACGAAGTCGGGATAGTCGAGGATCGCGCGGAACCAGCGCAGCGACAGCCCGCGGGTCGGCAGCGTCAGCGTTTCGTCGGGCGTGAACGCGACGAGCACGACGATCACGAGCGGCGCGAGCACGAACAGGATCACGAGCGTGTGGAAGGCGAGGGCAACGGGGCCGTTCTTTCTCATCGCGATGCGCCTCCGAGGCTGCGCGCGTAGCGGCGTTCGAGCACGCGGTAGTAGGTGAGCATCACGACGAGGTTCGCCACCAGCAGCAGCACCGCGATCGTCGCGCCGAGCGGCCAGTTCAGCGAGCCGAGGAATTCGTCGTAGACGGCCGTGGCCGCGACCTTCAGCCGGCGTCCGCCGAGCAGGCCGGGGATCGCGAACGCGCTCGCCGACAGCCCGAACACCATCAGGCTGCCCGACAGCACGCCCGGCATCAGTTGCGGCAGCACGATGCGGCGCAGCGTCGTGAACGGCGATGCGCCGAGCGACAGCGCCGCGTGCTCGGTCTGCGGATCGAGCCGCTGCAGCGCGGTCCATACGGGAATCACCATGAACGGCAGCATCACGTGCACCAGCGCGATCACGATCGCGAAGGTCGTGTATTCGAGCTTGTACGGCCCGAGGCCGGCGAGCCCGAGCGCCTGGTTCACGAGCCCGCTCGTGTTCAGCAGCATGCTCCAGCCGAACGCGCGCACGACCACCGACACCAGCAGCGGCGCGAGGATCGCGAGCAGGAACAGCGAGCGCCACGGGTCGCGCATTTTCGACAGCACGTATGCTTCCGGCGTGCCGATCGCGACGCAGATCGCGGTCGTCAGCGCGGCGATGCCGAACGTGCGCGCGAAGATCGTGTGGAAGTACGACGAGCCGAGCACGTCCGCGTAGTTGCCGAACTGGAACGCGGCGATCGGGCCGGTGGCCGGGTCGAAGCGGTAGAAGGTCAGTACGAACGTCATCGCGAGCGGCACGAGCACGAGCGCGGCGAACAGCACGAACGCGGGCGCGCACATCAGCCACAGCGGCGCATGTGCGCGCCAGGTCGCGCGCATCGCGTGCGCGGCGGCGGCGCGTGCCGGTACGGCGTCGGCGGAAACCGCGGCCGCGAGCGCGGCCGGTGCGCCGTCGGTCGGGAGCGGGCGGACAGGCTGTCCCATTCAGGCCTCCCGGCGCATCACGCGCACCGCGTCGCTATGCCAGTCGATCCCGACCGGCGCGCCTTCCGAAAGCGGCTCCGCGCCTTCGTTCTGGCAGCACACGAGCACTTCGCCGAGCGCGCTGTCGACGCGGTACAGCCACTGGCTGCCGAGGAAGAAGCGGCTCGTGACGGTCGCGGCGAAGCGGCCCGCATCGGGCGCGCACAGCCGCAGCTTCTCGGGACGGATGCAGACCGACACCGCATCGCCGACGCGCATGTCGCGCTCGCGCGGCGGCAGGTGCGCGGTGCGGCCCGTCTCGGCGAGGTCGTGCCCGAGGTCGATGCGCATGGCGTCGCCGTCGTGCGCGACGATCGTGCCGGGCAGCAGGTTCGCCTTGCCGATGAACTGCGACACGAAGCGGTTTTCCGGGCGCTCGTACGCGCGGTACGGCGTATCGGTCTGCGTGATGCGGCCGGCTTCCATCACGACCACGCGATCGCTGATCGACAGCGCTTCCGACTGATCGTGCGTGACCATGATCGTCGTCGTGCCGATCTTGCGCTGGATCGCGCGCAGCTCGAACTGCATGTCCTCGCGCAGCTTCGCGTCGAGGTTCGACATCGGTTCGTCGAGCAGCAGCACCGGCGGCTCGATCACGACCGCGCGCGCGATCGCGACGCGTTGCCGCTGGCCGCCCGACAGCTCGCGCGGGAAGCGGTGCGCGAGCGTGTCGAGACGCACGAGCGCGAGCGCCGCACGGATGCGTTCGGCACGCTCGGCCTTGTCGACGCCGCGCATGTCGAGGCCGAAGCCGACGTTCTCCGCGACGCTCATGTGCGGAAACAGCGCATAACTCTGGAACACGATGCCGAGCCCGCGCCGGTTCGGCTTCAGGTGCGTGATGTCCTGCCCGTCGAGTGCGATGCGGCCGCGCGTGACGTCGACGAAGCCCGCGATCATCTGCAGCGTGGTGGTCTTGCCGCAGCCGGACGGGCCGAGCAGCGACACGAACTCGCCTTGTTCGACCGACAGGTTGACGTCGGCGACGGCGGTGAGTTCGCCGAAGGTTTTCGTCAGGTCCGTAAGCGTGAGAAACGACATGGGAAGCTCCGGGTTCGCACACCGCGTGGCCGGTGTACCGATGTCGCGGACTCTAGCCAGCCATATTTCGGCGCGTCAATTTCGAATTCTGCTGAACGGGAGGAATTTCGGAAAAATTCCGATGAGTGGAACGGATGGCGAAATCGCGTGCGAATCGTTCCGTTGGGTGACGTGTGGCCGAGCCGCGAAACGCGCGCGTCAATCCCGTGCACACCCGGATGCCCGTGGAATTTCGGCGGGACGACAATGACGGCTACCGTATTCCGTTCAGTGAAATCATCGAGGAGAGCCGGCATGCAGGAACCCCATTCGACCGGAACGTCGCCGGCCGCACGCGCGCCGCGCCCGGACGTGGACACCGCCGATGCGGCCGGCGCGCCGGGCACCGGCATGCTGCAGCGCGCGTTCGCGATCCTGCGCGCGCTGGCCGGCATGCAGCAGGATGGCGTGCGCGTCACGCATCTGGCGAAGGCCGTCGGGCTCACGCAGGGCACCGCGCACCGGATCCTGCAATCGCTGATCGCCGAAGGGATGGTCGAACAGGACGAGCAGTCGAAGCTGTACCGGCTGAGCGTCGACTTCTTCGCGCTCGCCGCGCAGGCCGGCAACCCGAGCAGCATGCGCACGCTGTGCCGTCCCGCGCTGCTGAGGCTGTGCGCGAGCCTCGGCGAGACCATCTTCCTGCTCGTGAAGAGCGGCTTCGACGCCGTGTGTCTCGACCTGTGCGAAGGGCCGTTTCCGATCCGCTCGTTTACCGGCGACATCGGCGGACGCATCGCGCTCGGCGTCGGGCAAGGCAGCCTCGCGATCCTCGCGTTCCTGCCCGAAGCCGAACGCGAGGAAGTGATCCGCTTCAACGTGCCGCGCATTCGCGGCTACGGCGTGCTCGACGAGGTGTACCTGCGCACCGAGATCGAACGCGTGCGGCAACTCGGCTACGCGGGCCGCAACAGCGGCGTGCTCGACGGGATGGCTGGCGTCGCGGTGCCGATCCTCGATCGCACCGGTTATCCGGTCGGCGCGTTGAGCGTCGGCACGCTCGCGTCGCGCCTCGGCGACGACCGCATGCCGATGGTCGTCGAACTGCTGCGGCGCCAGGCCGACGCGATCGGCCCGCGTACCAATCCGTTCGACGCCGCGTTGCGGCGGCCGATGCACGGGCTGTCGGGGAAAACCGTCTAACGCACGTCGCGCGTCGCCGTTTCGTCGGCTTGCCGACGCGCGCCATTCACGTCCGATCAAAGCGTGCGTTACCCAGCGGGCCGGTGCCGCGCACGCGCAGTCGACGGTGACGCTGTACGGGTTCGTCGACGATTGTCCTCGTCGACCTGTTCCGGCCGCGCATGATGCCGATGAACATGCCTGTCTATCGCGTGACGTGTTCCGCGAACGCGGCCGACGTGTGCACGACGATGGTCGGCGGCCGCGCGTCGTCGCGGGCGAGCGTGGCGTTACTGCCTTCGCGACCGATAGAGCGTAGGCCAGTCGCCGGGCGCGACACCGCCGCACGTCTCCTGCCGGGCCGCGGACGACATGCGAAAGGCCTGGCCATCCCAGATCCATTCGGCCCGAAACCCGCAATCGGTCAGCCCGCGTCCTTTGCCGAAAGTCGACAGGGTGCCGGTAGCGGGATCGAAGTTCGGTTCGAACAGCAAGGCGTCCGACGCGCCGCCCTCGGCATCGCTCAGCTTGACGGGCTCCGGCGCGCCGCCACCGGTGCGCGGGGCGATGAACACGTCCGACGATCCCTGGTACGCGCCTTGAATGCAGGGAAGAAAAACCAGCGCCGTTCTGGCGTCGAGCGCATACGCCGCCTCTTCGAGATACTTCGACGCATTCTCTTCGCACGTGCTGGCATCCCGGACACGTTTCGTGCGCGCGATCAAGCTCTTTTCCTCCTGCGCGGACAGCTGCGCGGCGATCTTCCGCGCCGGCACGACCGGCAGCGGCGGCGCGGGCGGGACCTGCGACGCGGGCGCTGCGCCTTTGCGGATCAATGCGGTCGCGCCGCCGGCGCGCCCCTGCCGATCATCGATGCGCAAGAGGGCGGCGACCATGCCGTCGAGCGGAATGTAGGTGCTGGCATCCGATCCGAGCGCGAGCTTCGCGCCGTTGCGAAGCCGGGAGACGAACGCGGCGACGGCGGCCGGCCGTGTGGTCGACAGGGTTGCGATGTTGTTGGTGTGGTCGACCTTGATGTGCCAGGCCGACTCGTCCAGCCGCAGCGGCGCGCCGTCAATCCGCAGATCGCCGAGATCGTCACGGGTGTCGGTGGCCACGCTCACCCGCGCTTCGAGCGCGCCGTTCGGTCCGGCCGCGCGAATGAAGCGCAAGTCCGCACCGGTTTCGCCGCCGCTCGCGAAACCCTTCGCCTCGCAGGTCAGGCCGTTGTCGCAGGCGACCAACCACGACTTGTAGGTGTCGTAGCTCGGCGCGCCGACTTCCCGGGGCGGCGTTGCGCCGGCGGCGAGCGGGGCGCCGGCGATCGTGAAAAGGGCAATGACCACGGCGCGTGCGTTGAGGGATCGAGTGCTCATGTCTTTCCGCTGAGTCGAGGATGAAGCGCATCGTAGCGCAACCGAGGCGCCGGAAATGAAAAATCCCGATCCGTCGCCCGTTCCGATCGAGTGGCGTTTTTCGAGGGTTATACGACCTTTGCGCCATGGGCGTCGCGTTCCATACTGCAGTGGAAGGTCAAGCGGGGAACCGCGCACGAACGCGAACGCGTTTCGCGCTTTCGGCCCGATCAATCACGACATGAAAAGGAACGGAAGATGAGGCTCAAGAACAAGACGGCGTTGATCACGGGCGGAACCAGCGGCATCGGTCTCGCCACCGCGAAGCTGTTCGTTGCGCAAGGCGCCCGCGTGGCGGTGACCGGCCGCGACGATAGCGTGTTTGAACGCGTGAAGGCCGAGCTCGGCGAGCAGGCGATCGTCCTCAAGGGCGACGTCCGTTCGCTCGACGACATGCGGGCGATCGCCGCCGACGTCAAGGAAAGGTTCGGCGGCCTGGATATCGTGTTCGCCAATGCCGGCTGGGCGTTTCCGTCCGCGGTCAACGACATCGACGACACGCTCTACGACCAGATCATGGACATCAACGTCAAGGGCGTGGTGTTCACGCTTCAGGCGGTGCTGCCGCACTTGCGGGAAGGATCGTCCGTCATCCTCAATACTTCGTTCGTCGCGCAGACCGGCAAGCATGGCATCTCGTTGACCGCGGCCGCGAAGGCCGCCGTGCGCTCGCTTGCCCGCAGCTGGTCCTACGAGTTTCTCGACCGGAAGATCCGCTTCAACGCGATCGCGCCCGGTGCGATCGACACGCCGCTGCTCTCCAAATGGGGCATGCCCGACGAATGGGTGCGCGACCGCAAGGCCGAGTTCGCCGAAGCGATTCCGGTCGGCCGCATGGGCAAGGCCGAGGACATCGCTTACGCGGCGCTCTATCTGGCCAGCGACGAATCGTCCTACGTCGTCGGCACCGAACTGGTCGTCGATGGCGGTGCGTCGCAGCTTTAAGGCCGCGGCGCGCGATGCCGGAGCCCGACATGTCATCGCGGCGCATTCACCATCCGTTCTCACGCCCGCCACGTCTTGCGTCGTGGCGGTTGTTCAATCCGGCCCGTCCTGGGTGCGCTCGCAGGGGGCCGCAGTGCAAGGAGAAATCATCTTGACCGACAGTAGCGATAACGAGGCGTCCGTCAATCAACTCACGCGTGCCGGCCGTTCGCGCCGCGATGCGCTCAGGCTGGGTGGCGCCGCCGCGCTCGGCGCCGCGCTGGGCGGCGGGGCGTTGTTCGGACACGCCACGCCCGCGCTCGCGCAGGCCGGCGGCGACGGCGTACTCGCGCCGAACGAACCGCTCAATATCCTGATCGTCAATTACGACGGAGGGACGCTTCTCGATTTCGCGGGCCCGAGCGAGATTTTCCACCGGCTGCCGAATACGAACGTGCGCTACGCGAGCCTCGACGGCGGCAACGTGACGCTCGAATTCGGCGTCGTGTACGGCAATACCGAGCGGCTGGCCGATATCGAGAAGACCGACGTGATTCTGGTTCCCGGCGGGTCCGATTTGAGCGCGCCGATGCGCCCGGCGTACCAGGCGCAGATCCGGCGTCTGGCGCAAGGCGCGAAACACGTGACGTCGGTCTGCAACGGATCGCTCGTGCTTGCCGCGACGGGCGTGCTCAACGGCAAGCGCAGCGCGTGTCATTGGGCGTTCGTCAACAAGCTGGCCGAGTACGGCGCCATTCCCGTTCCCGAGCGCTTCGTCGAAGACGACGACGGCCGCTTCATGAGCGGCGGCGGCGTGACGGCGGGCATCGACTTCGCGCTGCGCGTGGCCGCGAAGCTGCGCGGCCAACGGGCCGCCGAATTCACGCAGCTCGTGATCGAATACGATCCCGCTCCGCCGTTCCACTCCGGTCATCCGAGGGACGCGCGACCGGAAGTGATCGCGATGGTCGACAAGGAACTGCCCGGCGCATCCAGGGGGCTCGCGCGCATCCCCGGCGTTCGTTGAACGCCTCGGCCCATGTTTGCGATGCCATTCGCCGGCGTCAATGAAGGCGCAGGCGACGCTGGCTGCGCCACCGCCCAATCGGGCAACCGCTTCAATTCAAGCCCAAACCGGAAATCACTCGATGCAACGAATTCGTTTTTGTACAGCCGCGCTTGCAGCGTGCGTATCCCTTTTCGCATTCACGGCGCCGGCTGTTGCCGGCGGTTCGCAACGTCTGCCCGAAGCGGCCATCAAGGCCGAAAACGCGCGCTGGGCCGATGCCTTCGCGCGAGGGGACTATGAAGCGATCGGCCGCCTCTATACCGACGACGGCGCGCTCCTGCCGCCCGGCGGCGACAAGGTCACGGGGCGCCGCGCGATCGTCGAATATTTCTTGAACGGGTATGCCGGATCGAAACCCGGCACCGTCTCGTTCAGCAACTACGAGTTTTACGGTAGCGATCGGGCCGTGACGGAAGTGTCGGATGCGGAGGTGCGCGACCACGACGGCAAGCTCAAGATCCGCGCGAAGCAGACGCTCGTCTTTCTGAAGCAGGGCGGCGCGTGGAAGCTGCATCGCGACATGTGGAGCGATTACGCGCCCGTCAAGACCGACGGCCATTGAAGGTCCGGCGACAGGGCGCGTCGCGTACCGATGCGCCACCAGCCGGTTGAAGTGACGTCGAACCCGTAGCGCGCTGAGCGGCCAGGCGGTCGATCAGCGTGCTGCGTTCGACCGGCTCTCGCGTCGAATCGCTTGCGGCGGGTGCCCATGCAGTTTGATGAAGGCCCGCCGCATCCGTTCGGGATCGGTGAATCCCACCGCCAGCGCAATCTGTTCGATCGGTTCGCTGCCTCCCTGGAGGCGCAGCCGCGCGGCTTCGACGCGCAAGCGCTCGACCGCCTTCGCGGGCGTTTCGCCGGTTTCTCGGCGAAAGGCGCGGCCGAACTGCCGCAAGCTCAATCGCGCGGCCTCGGCCAGCCGTTCGACAGGCAATGCTTCCGCCAGATGTTCCCGCGCGAAATTCAGCGCGATGCGGATGCGATCCGATTCCGGTTCCATCTGCGACATCGCGGAGAACTGGGATTGCCCGCCGGGTCGTCGATACGGAACGACCAGCAGCCTGGAGACCGCGCGTGCAATCTCCGCACCCATGTCCTTTTCAATGATGCCGAGCGCCAGGTCGATGCCGGAGGCGATGCCCGCCGACGTCCAGACGCGGCCGTCCACGACATAGATGCTGTCGCCGTCGACCTTGATGCGAGGGAAGCGCGACTGCATCAGCGCGGCGTATCGCCAGTGCGTCGCGGCCCTCAAGCCGTCCAGCGAGCCGGTTTCCGCGAGCAGAAACGCGCCCGTGCACACGCTGGCGACCCGCGGGGTCCTGGCGGCCAGTTTTCTGGCGGCGGCGATATTGTCCGATGTCTGCATCGGCGCGATGTCGCCGCCCACGAACACGACGGTGTCGAACGTGCGCCTGCCGATCGGTTTCGTGTCGATCGCAAGGCCCGTATTGCCGGGAATCGGGCCGCCCGATGGCGAGATCACATGAAGGTCGTACGGCGTATGGCCGGCCGCCGTGGCCACCTGATTGAAGGCCGACAACGGGCCGCCAAGGTCGAGTGCATCGTAGCCACGGCAAATGAAGAATCCAATTCGATGCATGACAGCGCGGAAACTCGGAAACGCGGAGAGGCGTATTTTACCGAGAACCCTCAAATCGTGCCGTTCGGCCCGAAACGAGGGAAATACGTCGTTGACAGCGCCATCGATGGCCGCGCAGCCGGCAAGGTGCGACGAAACGTTTGCGCGAAACGCGAAGCGCCCCGCCGTTTGCGGGCGGGGCGCGGTTGTCATGCGAGGGCGCTGGTCAGCGGCGGTAGATGTATTCGAGGTCGGTCGATTCACCGACCTGGAAATGGTACGTGCCGACCTGCCGGAAACCCGCCTTTTCGTAGAACGCGATGGCCTTCGCGTTGCCGGACCACACGCCCAGCCATATCGGGCCGGGCCGCGTCTCGGCGAGATAGTGCAGCGCGGCGTCGAACAGCGCGCGTCCGGCGCCGGTGCCCTGGATACCGCGGCGAAGGTAGATTTGATGTATCTCGCCCGAACCGTCCGCGACTTCCGGATGCGGGAGTTTGCACGGCCCCGCATGTGCGTAGCCGACCAGCGTGCCGTCGTCGTTTTCGGCCACCCACGTGCGGCATTGCGGGTCGACGAGTTGCGCGCTGATCGTTTCGACCGAGTAGCTGCGCGCCTCGTACGCGGCAAGGTCGTCCGGCGGATAGTCGATGCCGAAACCGTCCTGCAGAAAGGTTTCGCGAAACGTCTCGCG
This sequence comes from Burkholderia seminalis, assembly GCF_001718535.1. NCBI lineage: Bacteria > Pseudomonadati > Pseudomonadota > Betaproteobacteria > Burkholderiales > Burkholderiaceae > Burkholderia > Burkholderia seminalis. The sequence continues at coordinate 584,132 of NZ_CP013400.1, forward strand.
CTTCAGGTCGGCAAGCGCGGCTGCATCGGCCAGTGTCGCAACGCGGATCAACATCGGAAGTTTCTCGCTTCGGTGGTTGGGCGGACAGTGTATCGCGAGCGGCATCGGGCCCGCGTTGTTGACGACGACGTCGATGCGGCCGTGCTCGGCGAGCGATTCTCCGACGATGCGGCGGCGGGATTCGGTGTCGGGTACGAAAACCGTCCCGGTCCAGGCGCGAGTACGCGCGCCGGTTCAACACGCCGCCGACGCGCGGCGCGGCAACGCGAAAGACGCTGGCGCGTGCCCGAGCGGCGCGGCAAACATGCCGATGGTTGACCGCCGACGGACATGCTAGGATTTCCGTCAAACAACTTCGGAGACGCTGCGATGCCGTTCATCTGCGAAAACGTTGAATGTCGTGCCGTGCTGGCGCGCGGGCAGGTCAAGGCCCGTCAGGAGGACGCGGGGTGGTGTTTCTACTGCCCGGACTGCAAGGCCAGGAACGAGTTGATGGATATCGGCACGGTGGTGGGCCACGCCGAGCTGGTTCAGCCTGAGCGGGCGAGCCCGCCGCACAAGGTCGTCGCGACGGCCCGGCCGCTGGACGACGGCACGTATGCGGCGCAATTGAGCGTCCAGCGCGCGCTCGCGGTGAAGGGCACATTCGCGGCCGAAGAGCACTGGGATCAGCTCGGCGTGTTCGGCGACCCGCAGGAAGCCGTCGCGCATGCGCAGTCGTTCGCGGCGGATCTGTTGCAACGCGCGGCCTAGTGTCCGGCCGCGCGCCGAATGGCGCGGCACCGCGCCACGCGCGGATCGCGGCGGGCGTCATGACCGCGGATCCGCGCGCCGGATGTGACCATCTCCGTTCGCGATCTCACGCATCGGTCTCGTCAAGCAGGCCGTATCCCCCTTTCGTTCGCGTGACGCGTGCGAACCCCGCTTCTCCCAAATGCATGCCGGCGATCAGCAACCCCTCCGCGCTGACCCGGTCCAGCAGCCGCGATCGTGTGGTTGCGGCCTCGGTCGCGTCCTGATCGAAGGCGATCGACACGTCGGGCCGCCTGATCTGGATGTGCGGGAAATGCACGATATCCCCCCACACGAGCAGGCCCCGATCGCCGGATTCGACGACGTATCCCGTGTGCCCGTCCGTATGCCCCGGTAGCGGCATCGCGCGGATGCCGGGCAGCACTTCGCCTTCATCGAACATACGCAGCCTGTCGCGATAGCCGTCGAATACCTGACGCGCGATCAGGAAGTTGCCGCGGGCCCGCTCGCTGGCACGGCTCAGATTGGCGTCGTCCTGCCAGAAGCCGACTTCGCGCCGATGTACAACCAGCTCCGCCTGCGGGAAGGTCACGTGGCCGGCGGCATTCATCAGTCCGCCGACATGGTCGGGATGCGCGTGCGTGAGCAGGATCGTGTCGATCGCGGCCGGGTCGATGCCGGCCAGCAACAGGTTGGGAATCAGGCGGCCGCCCCATTGCCGGATGCCGCCGGCCCCGGCGTCGACGAGGATCGTGCGGCCCGCGCCGCGTATCACGTAGCAGTTGATGTGAATGGCGGACGGTTCCTGCTGCCCGGCGTCGCGCTGCATCCGGGACGCCTCGGCCGTGTCGATATTCGACAGGAAATCGAGGCTGGCGGTCAGGTAGCCGTCGCTGATCGCCGTGACCGTGAAGTCGCCGACTTGCTGAAAGGGAAAGGTAACGGTGGACACAAGGCTGCTCCAGGCAAGCTAGTTTCGTGCATGAATATTCGGTGCGGCATGGCCGAAACAGCGGATGCGCGCCGACAGGCCGGTACGGCGAACGATCGCGTGATCGAGCGCTTCCATGAACCGGTTCATGATCGCGGGTTGGCGAAATGCGTCGACGCGATACTGGATTTCCGCGTATGCGGGATGCCCGTATCCGTGCCGAACCGCGATGAAGATCACGTGAACGTTTTCGAGTTTCGCGTGGAGAACATCCGTGCAAAGCGCGACGCAGTCGCCGGACAGCGCGGCGAGGTCATCGTCGGACGGCAGGCGTTCCGCCTGAATATGGAGCGTCACGTTCGGCATGGTTCGCCTGCGTGTGTCAGCTGCGCGGTGATCGGTGCGTAAAGATGAAGGCCGGCCGCGGCATACCCGGCCGGCGCGGCGTCGCGCCGCGGCACGACGGCGAGCCAGCGGCGCGCCGGACACTGCTCCAGCGCGACGGCCTGCATGGCCAGGGGCGCCAGTCCCATGCGGATCAGCGGCTCGGGGCCGCGCTCGCCCAGCACGAGCAGTTGGTCGGCAGCGACGGCGGGTGCGACACCGATATCGCTGTACAGATTGCGGTGCCAGTCGGTGATGTGCTGCTGCCATCGCGCGAAATTGCCGCCACCTTTCCGGCGATATTCGTCCCCGGTCAGCACGTCGAGACCGTCGATCGTGTGGACGGCCAGGTAGACGGGGCAACCGTCGCCGATCGCCTTGAAGCGCTGCGACGAGTGAAACCCCGTTACCGAGATGAGGGCCGGCAGCTTTTCGAGGCTGTAAAAGTCGTTCCATTCGGCTTCGCTGTCGCGGTCGGCGAAGCTGCATTCCACGGTGTAGATCATCGGATCGTCCTTCGTCACGGAGGGGTATCGTGTGGTGAACACGCGGTGTTCAGTGCGGTGACGTAATGCTAAGCTGATGTTTGCACGGTAAATAACGACAAAAAGTCAGCCTTCAGTGATGTTTGATCAAGCTGGCATCGAATCCCTCCCATCGGCGAGATCCCCATGCGACGCAAGATTCCCAGCAATTCCGCGCTCCTGGCTTTCGAGGCGGCGGCCCGGCACGGGAGCTTCGCCCGCGCGGCCGACGAGCTGGCCCGCACCGAAGGCGCGATCAGCCGCCAGATCGGCCGGCTGGAGGCGTTTCTGGGCGTGACGTTGTTCGAGCGCGTGGGAAACCGGGTGAAGCTGGCGCCGAACGGCACGCGATACGCGGCGCAGGTGCGCGAGATCCTGGACCGGCTGGAACGGGACAGCCTGTATCTGATGGGGCAGCCCGTCGAGGGCGCGAGTATCGATGTCGCCGCGATCCCGACCTTCGCCACGCGCTGGCTGATTCCCCGGCTGAAGCGATTTCAGGAGCGGCACCCGAACATCACCGTGCATATCGCCGAGCGGATGGACCCGTTCCTGCTCGCGGGCAGCGGTTTCGACGCCGCCATTCATTTCGACCATCCGGCATGGGCCGGCATGCACCTGCATCCTCTGCTGGAGGAAGTGCTGGTGCCGGTCTGCAGTCCGGCGCTCCTGAAGGGCGCGGGAAAGCGCCCGTCGCTGGATGCGCTGCCGCGCCTTCACCGGCGGCAGAATCCCGATGCCTGGCAGACGTATGCGGAAGCGTCCGGCATCGCGCTGACCAATTCGGCGATCGGCCCCCGGTACGATCTCCATTCGATGCTGATCGAGGCGGCGCTGGCCGGCCTGGGGGTGGCCTTGGTGCCGCGTCTTTACATCGCGGCGGAGCTCGAGCAGGGCCGCCTGGTCGCGCCCTGGCCGGACGGGAAGGCGGTGACCAAGACCTTCTGCCTCGTGCTGCCGGAGCCGCTCGAATTGAGCGAGGGGCCGGTACGGGCGTTCGCGGCATGGATGCTGGAAGAGGCCGGCGGCGCGCGTTGAAGCCGCGCGTCGCGCGTGCGTCCGTGCATGTCGCGTCGTTTTCGTGATCGAACGTCGAGCGGCATCCGGTGCGATCCGCGGGAGGAGAAAATCAAATATTCGCCCGGGAATCAGTGCGGATCGCGATGGTTCGACGCGGACTGAAGAGGAGGCGGCTGCTTGCCGCTTGCCGTCATGCCGCGGACACCGGCAGCGCGCGCGCCCGTTCGCGGGCCTCGACGAGTGCCCGGATGCGCGCGCGGTCGGCCGGCGTCACGGGCGTGAAGATCACGAGACTCAGGTCGGGGCGGCCGGTCACCGAGAACGCGGAATATTCGAGCGCGATCCGGCCGGCCTGCGGGTGGCGGATCTCCTTCGTGCCTTCGTCGTGCGTATGGATATCGTGGTCGCGCCACATCGCGTCGAATTCGGCGCTCGTCGCGCGCATCTCGTCGACGAACGCCTGCACGGCCTGCGTCGCGCCGCCGCGCGCGACGTCCGCGCGAAACGCGCCGACCGCGAACCGCGCGACGCGCTCCCAGTTCGGCTGGGCGTGGCGTACGCCCGCGTCGACGAAGATCAGCCGCAGGATGTTGCGCGCGGCGGGCGGCAGCGTCGCGTAGTCGGTCAGCGTCGCGGCCGCCGCATCGTTCCACGCGACGACGTCCCACGTCGCCGAGCGCACGATCGCGGGGCTCGCGTCGAGCGAATCGAGCACGTGCTGCAGGCGCGGCGTCACGCTGGCCGGCGCGTGATAACGCACTTCGGGCGGATGGCCGACGCCGATCAGGAACAGGTGCTCGCGTTCGGCTTCGTTCAGCATCAGCGCGCGGGCGAGCCGGTCGAGCACGTCGGCCGACGGCGCGCCGCCGCGCCCCTGTTCGAGCCACGTGTACCACGCGGCGCTCACGTGCGCGCGCTGCGCGACTTCCTCGCGCCGCAGCCCCGGCGTGCGGCGGCGCGTGGCCGGCAGCCCGAGCGCGGCCGGGTCGAGTTTCTCGCGGCGGTCCCGCAGGTACGCGCCGAGCAGGTTGTCGGGGGCGTCAGCCATATCCTGTTAGTTCGTTTACCGGTAAACCGTCACGACTTCACCGTGTGCGGCGTTCGACAGATAGTAAGCCTCCATTCCATCCGGAGGTGCTGAACATGCGTGTCTTTGTTACTGGAGCGTCGGGGTTCGTCGGCTCGGCCGTCGTCGCCGAACTGGTTGCCGCCGGGCATTCGGTGCTCGGCCTCGCGCGGTCCGATGCGGCGGCCGCGGCGGTGGCGGCCGCGGGCGCCGACGTGCATCGCGGGTCGCTCGAGGATTTCGACAGCCTGACGCGCGGCGCCGAACGCGCCGACGCGGTGATCCACACGGGATTCAATCACGACTTCTCGCGCTTCGCACAGAACTGCGAACTCGACCGCCGCGCGATCGAGACGATCGGCGCGGTGCTCGCGGGCTCGACGCGGCCACTGGTCGTCACGTCGGGGCTCGCGCTCGTCGCGCCCGGCCGCGCGGCGACCGAGGACGATCCGCACGTGCCGGTGTCGCCGACCTATCCGCGTGCGTCCGAAGCGACCGCGGTCGCGCTGGAGGCACGCGGCGTGCATGCGTCGGTCGTGCGCCTGCCGCCGTCCGTGCACGGCGACGGCGATCACGCGTTCGTGCCGCGCCTGATCGCGTTTGCGCGGGAGAAGGGCGCGTCGGCGTTCATCGGCGACGGCGCGAACCGCTGGCCGGCCGTGCACCGGCTCGACGCGGCGCGCGTGTACCGGCTCGCGGTCGAGCGCGGCGCGGCCGGCGCGCGTTATCACGCGGTCGACGATACGGGCGTGCCGTTCCGGGCAATCGCCGAGGTAATCGGCCGCCGGCTGAACGTGCCGGTCGTCGCGAAGTCGCCGGCCGAGGCCGCCGAGCACTTCGGCTGGTTCGCGATGTTTGCCGGAATGGATGCGCCGGCAACCAGCGAGCGCACGCGCGCATCGCTCGACTGGGTACCCGCGCAGCCGGGGCTGCTGGCCGATATCGACCGGCCGCGGTATTTCGAAAGCTGATAAGCCCCGCGCGCCGCGTGTCATTCGACCGGATGCAGGTCCTGCAGCAGCGTCGGCACGAGTTCCGACACGGTCGGATGGATATGCATCGCGCGGCTGATCGTCGTGTACGGCGCGCCGGCGGCCATCACGTCGAGCATGCCGTGCACGACTTCGTCGCCGGTCACGCCGAGGATCGAGGCGCCGAGGATCGCATGGCTGTCCGCGTCGACGATCACCTTCATGAAGCCCTGGCTTTCGCCTTTCTCGACTGCACGGCCGACGCGCGTCATCGGGCGCGTGCCGACCAGCAGCCGGCGGCCTGTCTGTTTCGCTTCCGCGAGCGTCATGCCGACGCGGCCGAGCGGCGGGTCGATGTACATCGCGTAGGCCGTGATGCGGTCGGACACCTTGCGCGGATCGTCGTCGAGCAGGTTCGCCGCGACGATCTCGTAGTCGTTGTACGCGGTGTGCGTGAACGCGCCGCGACCGTTGCAGTCGCCGAGCGCCCAGATGCCCGGCACGTTCGTGCGCAGTTGCTCGTCGACGGCGATGTAGCCGCGCGCATCGGTGCCGACGCCCGCGCGGTCGAGCCCGAGATCGTCGGTGTTCGGCACGCGCCCGACCGCGAGCAGCAGGTGCGAGCCCGCGACTTCGCGGCCGCCGCCCGAACAATCGAGGCCGACCACGATGCCTTCGCCATCGCGTCGCGCGCTCAGGCAGTTCGCATCGAGCTGCACGTCGATCCCTTCGTTCTCGAGAATCTCGCGCACGGCCTGCGACACGTCTTCGTCCTCGCGGCGAATCAGCCGCGGTCCTTTCTCGACGATCGTAACCTGCGATCCGAAGCGGCGATACATCTGGCCGAATTCGAGCCCGACGTAGCTGCCGCCGACGATCACCAGATGCTCGGGCAGGAAGTCGACATCCATCATCGTCGAATTGGTCAGGTACGGCACCGAGTCGAGGCCCGGCATCGCGGGCACCTGCGCGCGGCCGCCGACGTTGATGAAGATGCGCCCGGCCTCGAGCAGTTCGTCGCCCACGCGCACGGCGTCGGCGCGCTCGAAGCGGGCGTGACCCTGAAACACCGTGGTGTTCGCGAGACCGCGCACCCATTGCTCGACGCCGTGGTTCGAGCGGCCGGAGATCTGGTCCTTGCGCGCCTTCACGGCTTTCATGTCGACGGTGACGGGGCCGCCCACCGACACGCCGTATTCGCCGGCGCGCCGTGCGAGCTGCGCGGCGTACGCGCTCGCGATCAGCGTCTTGGTCGGGATGCAGCCGGTGTTCACGCAGGTGCCGCCGAAGCGGCCGCGCTCGATGATCGCGACCTTCATGCCGGCGGCCGACAGCCGCGCGGCGAGCGGCGGGCCGGCCTGGCCGGTGCCGATGACGATCGCGTCGAAGTGTTGCGTCATGACGTCCTCCTGTGCGGGTGCGACGAGGGAACGCGTGCGGGCGAGCCGCGTGCGATGCCGGCGCACGGTCGCGCGACGGCGAGCGCCTATGGTAGTCCTGTTGGCGTGCGCCCGCGTCAGTCCTTGCGCTTCCACTGGCCGAACGACACAGGCAGATGGGTGTCGGCGCGCGTGACGGTGACGCGGTCAGGCTGGTCGTCGAGCGGGAACGATTCGGTGACGATCTGGTTCGAGAACAGCCAGCCGCGCGTACGGGGGTCGTAGCGGAACGTGATGTAGTCGGTCCAGTGCTGCCCGCACGCGACGAAGTTCTGCACGGTGAAATAGCGGCCCTTCACCGACAAGCCGTTGTCGGCGGCGTCTTCGGGATCGAACGGGTCGCACTGGCCGCCTTCGTTCGCGCGCAGCACGACCACGTCGTTGCGCGCGGCGAGCCGGTAGGTGTGGTCGGCCTGCTCCTCGTAGATCAGCAGCGGGCGCGGCGACGGCTGTTCGCGCGTATCGATCGCGCGATGCACGACGACGAGCACGCTGTGCGGCCCGTGGTCGAGATCCGGCCCGGCTTGCGCGAGCAGCGGCTGGTAGCCGGGCGGCAGTTGCGCGGCGATCGACTTCGGCACATCGGCGGCGCGGGCGGCGGCCGGCAGGCCCGCGAGCAGCGGGAGCATCAGGGTAGCGAGGCGGAGAGCACGCATGGCGGGAGGTCGGATCAAAAGGCGGAAAGGGTTACCGGTCGCCCGGTTGCTGCGCGCGCTAGGGAAATTCGGTGCCCGGCATCGAATTGAACGCAACGGGGAGCGCGGATCTCGATCATGGCGGAGGGGCGGGATGACGGTAAAGAGGGCCAGCATAGCAGCGTGCAGCCGCTTTCGATCATGCGCGAAGCGTGCCAGAATCGGCGGCTCGACCGTCGGAAACGACACGCCGGCGCCGGCGAAACGGCGTCGTTGAACAAGGAGACTTCGATGACTGCATCGGCTGCCGTACTCGCCATCCTGGCCGCGTTGTTTCTCGGTGCGATGATTCCGGGCCCGAGTTTCGTGCTGGTGGCCCGCAATTCGATCGGGCTGTCGCGTCGCGACGGGCTGGCCACCGCGCTCGGCATGGGTATCGGCGGCATCGTGTTCGGCGGCGTCGCGCTGGCCGGGCTCTACACGCTGCTGCAGGCCGTCGAATGGCTGTACGTGGGCCTCAAGGTCGCGGGCGGCGCGTACCTGATCTACATGGCGTCGAAGATCTGGCGCGGCGCCGACCGGCCGATCGCGATGGACGATCCGCAGGCGCTGGCCGGCGGTAGCGCGCGCAAGTCGTTCCTGACGGGCCTGACGACCCAGCTCAGCAACCCGAAGACGGCAATCTGGTACGGCAGCATCTTCGCGGCGCTGCTCCCGCAGCATCCGCCGCTGTGGTGCTATCTCGCGCTGCCGCCGCTCGTGTTCGCCGTCGAATTCGGCTGGTACACGTTCGTCGCGCTGTGCTTCTCGACGCGCCGGCCGCGCGAGCTCTACCTGCGCGCGAAGAAGTGGATCGACCGCATCGCGGCCGGCGCGATCGCGCTGCTCGGGCTGCGGCTGATCCTGAACGCGCCGAAAGCAGGGATCTGACCTTTCATTCGCGATCCGCATCGCACGGCGGCCGGCCATGCGTCGGCCGGGCCGCCGGAGCGAACCGCCGGGGCCGGCGCGCGAATGCGCATCGGGTCGCCGGAAACGCCTGCCTTTTCTCGTGACGCGGCCGCGCGCCGGGCCGCCGCCGACTTGCCTCCCGGAGCCCTCCGCCGCCCGCCGAGCCTTGCGTGGCGGGCGTTCGCGCGTGCCGCGCGGCGCGCCGACGGGCGCCGCCTCCCCGATTCTGACGGTCGACCTCCCGGCGGCGTGTAAACTGCTGCCTTTTTTGACGGTTTGCAGCATGGTGCAAGCACCTCCGCGCCCGGCGCTGAGCGGTCCGACGCTCGTCCGGCTGCTCGCGCGCCTGGCCAATGCCGACGTCGCGGAATCCCGGCAGACGTTGTCCGACCGGCTGAGCCAATGGCTCGGCTGGACCGACGCGATCACGCTGTCGTCCGCGCTGAACGCGAGCCCGCCGGGCGTCGCGGCCGGCGTGCGCGGCTACGATGCGGAACGCGACTGCGCGCGCGTGCGCCACGACCTCGCGCAGGCGATCACGGCCACCCACCGGCCGCGTGCGCGGCGCCGGCCCGGCGACCTGCCGCCGCCGGCCGCCGATACGGCCGATTTCGCGGACTTCCGCCAGCGTTACCTGACGCTGCAACAGGATATGGAGACCGCGATCGGCCAGTTGCGCGGCCGCCTGCGGGTCGCGCTCGCCGCGCGCTCGTCCGGGATGGCGCGGCTCGCGACGCTCGACACGATCATGGAGCGCGTGCTCGGCGCGCGCGAGCGCAGCCTGCTGTCCGCGGTGCCCGCGCTGCTCGGCACGCGTTTCGCGCGGTTGCGCGACGCGGAACGGCAGGCGCTGGCCGACGCCGAATCCGCTGCTGCTGCCGCCGACCCGGCCGGATCGGCCGATGACGGCGCGGCGGCCGGCACCACGGCCGTCGCGGCGATCGTGCCCGGCACATGGCTCGATACGTTTCGCGACGAGATGCAAAGCATCCTGCTCGCCGAACTCGAAGTCCGGTTTCAAACGGTAGACGGGCTGCTCGCGGCCCTTCGCACCTGCTAATCAACACGCTATGTCCAGAATTCGCCTTGATCTCGTTGTCTTCGTCGCCGGTCTGCTCGCTGTGGGCTGGATCGGTGCCGGCTATGTCGCGTCGAACCCGCTGGCGTCGGCCGTCACGTTGCTGATCGGCGCGTGCTACGTCGCCGGCGCCTGGGAACTGCTGCGCTACCGCCAGGCGACCGCCACGCTGTCGCGCGCGGTGGCCGGCCTGGCCGAGCCGCCCGCGAAGCTCGACACGTGGCTCGACACGCTGCACCCGGGCCTGCGCGGCGCGGTGCGTGCGCGTGTCGAAGGCGCGCGCGTCGCGCTGCCGGGCCCGGCGCTCACGCCGTACCTCGTCGGCCTGCTCGTGCTGCTCGGCATGCTCGGCACGTTGCTCGGCATGGTCGTCACGCTGAAGGGCACGGGCGCCGCGCTCGAAAGCGCGACCGATCTCGACGCGATCCGCGCATCGCTGATCGCGCCGGTGAAGGGCCTCGGGTTCGCATTCGGCACGTCGATCGCCGGCGTCGCGACCTCCGCGATGCTCGGCTTGCTGTCCGCGCTCGTGCGCCGTGAGCGGATCGACGCGGCCCAGCAGCTCGACGCGAAGATCGCGACGACGCTGCGCGTGCATTCGTCCGCGCATCAGCGCGACGAATCGTTCCGGCTGCTGCAGCGCCAGGCCGACGTGATGCCGGCGCTGGTCGACCGGCTGCAGACGATGATGACGACGCTCGAAGCGCGCAGCGTCGCGCTGCACGATCGCCAGCTCGAAAGCCAGCAGGCATTTTTCGACCGGACCGAGCGCGCGTATGCGGGCCTTGCATCGAACGTCGGCGACGCGCTGAAGGAAAGCGCCGCCGAAAGCGCACGCGTGGCCGGCGCCGCGTTGCAGCCGGTCGTCGCCGCGACGATGACGGGGCTCGCGCAGGAGATGGCCGCGTTGCGCGACACCGTGACGGGCGCCGTGCAGCGTCAGCTTGACGGATTGACGGACGGCTTCGAGAAGACCACCGGCAACGTGACGGCCGTCTGGAACCGCGCGATCGACGAACAACGTCAGGCGGGCGACGCCGTCGCGCGTCAGTTGCAGACGACGCTCGGCCAGTTCACCGATACCTTCGCGCAGCGCTCGTCGGACCTGCTCGACAGCGTCGCGACGCGCCTCGAATCGACCGAAAGCCGTCTGTCGGATGCGTGGCGCGATGCGCTGGCGCGCCAGGAGCAGGTCGGCGAGACGCTGGCCGGCCAGCATGCGCGTGCGCTGGGCGAAGCCGCCGCGACGTTCGAGCGCCATTCGGGCGCGGCGCTCGCCGCGATGCGCGAGTCGCACGCCGGGCTGCAATCGCAACTGGCCGCACGCGACGAAGAACGTCTGTCGGCGTGGAACGATTCGCTGGCCGCGATGGCCGCGAAGCTCGGCGACGAATGGCAGCGTGCGGGTGTGCACAGCGCAGGCCGCCAGCAGGAAATCTGCGACGCGCTCGCGCAAACGACGCGCGAGCTCACCGCACAGGCCTCGACGTTCGAACAACGCTCGAACGACTTGCTGACGACGATCCGCGAGTCGCACACGGGCCTTCAATCGCAACTGGCTGCGCGCGACGAAGAGCGTCTGTCGGCGTGGAACGACTCGCTGGCCGCGATGGCCGCGAAGCTTGGCGACGAATGGCAGCGTGCGGGTGTGCACAGCGCCGGCCGCCAGCAGGAAATCTGCGATGCACTCGCGCAAACGACGCGTGACCTCACCGCACAGGCGTCGACGTTCGAACAACGCTCGAACGATTTGCTGACGACGATCCGCGAGTCGCACACGGGCCTTCAATCGCAACTGGCCGCACGCGACGAAGAGCGTCTGTCGGCGTGGAGCGACTCGCTGGCCGCGATGGCCGCGAAGCTCGGCGACGAATGGCAACGTGCGGGCGTGCACAGCGCCGGCCGCCAGCAGGAAATCTGCGACGCGCTCGCACAAACGACGCGTGAGCTCGCCACGCAGGCGTCGACGTTCGAACAACGCTCGAACGACTTGCTGACGACGATCCGCGAGTCGCACACGGGCCTTCAATCGCAACTGTCCGCACGCGACGAAGAGCGTCTGTCGACCTGGAACGACTCGCTGGCCGCGATGGCCGCGAAGCTCGGCGACGAATGGCAGCGTGCGGGCGTGCACAGCGCCGGCCGCCAGCAGGAAATCTGCGACGCGCTCGCGCAAACGACGCGTGAGCTCGCCACGCAGGCGTCGACGTTCGAACAACGCTCGAACGATCTGCTGACGACGATCCGTGAGTCGCACGCCGGTCTGCAATCGCAGCTCGCCGCACGCGACGAAGCCCGCCTGTCCGCCTGGAACGATTCGCTCGCCGCGATGGCGGCGGCACTGCGCGACGAATGGGCGCAGACGAGCGCGCAAGCCGCGACGCGCCAGCAGGACATCTGCGACACGCTGGCCCGCACCGCGAACGACATCACCGCGCAGGCACAGGTGCACGCGAGCGACACGATCAACGAGATCGCGCGCCTCGTGCAGGCCGCGTCGGAGGCGCCGAAGGCCGCGGCCGACGTCGTCGCCGAGCTGCGCCAGCGCCTGTCCGACAGCATGATGCGCGATACCGCGACGCTCGAGGAGCGCAGCCGCCTGCTCGCGACGCTCGAAACGCTGCTCGGCGCGGTCAACCACGCATCGACCGAACAGCGCGCCGCGATCGACGCGCTCGTCAGCACGTCGGCCGACCTGCTCGATCGCGTCGGCGCACGCTTCAACGATACCGTCGATGCCGAAACGCGCAAGCTCGACGCGGTGGCCGCGCAGGTCACGGCCGGCGCCGTCGAGGTGGCGAGCCTCGGCGATGCGTTCGGGATGGCCGTGCAGGTGTTCGGCGAATCGAACGACAAGCTGCTGACCCACCTGCAGCGCATCGAGGCCGCGCTCGAGAAGTCGCTCGCGCGCAGCGACGAGCAGCTCGAGTACTACGTCGCGCAGGCGCGTGAGGTGATCGACCTGAGCATGATGTCGCAGAAGCAGATCGTCGAAGACCTGCAGCAGCTCGCCGGCCGGCGCGCGCCCGTCGGAGCGTAACGCATGCACGACGAAATCGACGGCGGCGCACAATCGGCGCCGGTTTGGCCCGCGTTCGCCGACCTGATGTCGGTGCTGCTCGGCGCGTTCGTGCTGATCCTCGTCGGCGTGATCGGCATGCAGCTTCAGTTGACGTCGAAGCTCGAGGAAGCCGTGCGGGCGCGCCAGCTCGAGGCGCAGCAGCGCAAGTCGCTCGAACAGGCGCTCGCCGGTCCGCTCGCGGCCGGCCGCGTGACGCTCGTGAACGGGCGCATCGGCATCAGCGGCAGCGTGCTGTTCGCGCTGAATTCCGACCAGTTGCAGCCGGCGGGCCGTGACCTGCTGAAGTCGCTGGCCGCACCGCTGGCCGCGTACCTGAAGACGCGCGACGAGATCCTGATGATCAGCGGCTTCGCGGACGATCAGCAGGTGCACGCCGGCAACCGCCTGTTCGCGGACAACTGGGAACTGTCGGCCAAGCGCGCGTTGACGGTCACGCGTGCGCTGATCGACGCCGGCGTGCCGGCATCGTCGGTGTTTGCCGCCGCATTCGGCTCGGAGCAGCCGGTCAGCTCGAATGCGGACGATGAAGGCCGCGCGAAGAACCGCCGCGTGGAGATCGCGCCGGTGCCGCGCAAATCGGCATCGAACGGAGGGAAGGCGAAGTGACGGACGACGCGACGCACGTCCGCGCGACGCTCGACGCATGGCGCGAGCACGGCGCCGACCGGCTCGATCCCGTCCGCTTTCACCGGATCGACGCGCTCGAACGGCGTGTGGCCGCGCTCGGCGGAAACGCGCGTGCATTGCTCGACGCGCGGCTGGCGGCGTTGATCGAAGACTATTCGGCAGTCGTCGCGCGGGCGGAGGAAACGCGCGCCACGGATGACGCGGCACGGGTTGCGCCCCGGCGTGGCGCGCTCGCGGCGCTCGTCGACCGGCTCGCACGCGATGCGCAGGCCGACCGGCGCGGGCTCGATCCCGAACTGGTCGACTACTTCCGCACGATGTGGTCGAAAGTCCGCACGGAGCAGCAATACCGCCAGTCGCTCGACCAGGTGCCGCGCAACGCGGGGCCGCTCAATTCGAACAGTCTCGTGCACCGGTCGCTGGCAACGATGCGCGAATTGTCGCCGGAATACCTGCAGCAGTTCCTGTCGTACGTCGATGCGCTCGCGTGGCTCGAGGATCTCGCCGGCGGCGGCGCGCAACCCGAGAAGGAAGCGCCGCGCGCGAAGGCGGTGAAGAAGACCACGCGGAGCAAGAGCCGCTAGCGCACTGGCGCGCACCGCCGCGGCGGGGGGGGGGGTTACATCGACAGCCGGCCCGAGGCCGCCGCGTGTTGATACCGCGCTGCGCTGATGAATTTCGAAAAGCGTTCGCACCAGATCACGACGGACGTGTATTGCGCCGGATTCACGTCGTCGGGCAGCGGCACGACGAAATTGCCGAATGTCCTCAGGTCGCCCACGCGCGCGGCACGCGCCTTGATCGCGAGGAACGATGCCTTGGTATCGACGAATTCCGGCACGAGATAGATCTTGTAGTCGGGCCCCGGTGCGATGTCGCCTTCGAACGCGATCGACGTATCGGTGACCGTCAGCTTGCCGTCCGCCCAGTGCAGCGCATCGCTGCCCGGCAGGCCGCGTTCGAAGCGGCCGGTATGGCGTGCGTTTTCCGCGGCCACTTGCAGTTCGACGGCGCTCGCGCCTTCCGATGCCGTCAGGATCGGCAGCACGTAGATGCCCGCGGCGAATGCCACGAGGCCCGTCGCGAGATGCGACGCGATCAGTATTCCGATTCCGGTTTTCATATCGGACCCTTTGAGCGTGAACAGAGGGTGGCGCACGGCCACGTCCCTGTAGTCGCGCGAGCCGATGAAATCTGACAGCGGGCCGGTTTTCCGTTGAACACGCCGATTCGGTCGGGCAAGCCGCGTGACGGCCGTGTCGCGACACGGCGAACCATTGTTTCCGTCGGCGTGTGTCATCTTTGCCCGCGTGGAGCGACTCACTCTCCGTCGACAACATCGTCGATGCCAAGGAGAGTTCAAATGAACAAGCTTGCTCTGTATGTTCTTGCGACGGTTGCCGCAGCCGCTTCCGTTTCCGCATGGGCCGCGCCGGAATCCACCGTGACGCGTGCCGGGGTTACCGCCGAACTGGCCGCACTGCACGCGGCCGGATACCGCCAGACCGGCGAAGATCCGCATTACCCGGCACGGCTGGCTGAAGCGTTGACGAAGATCGGCTCGACCGGTGCGTCGACGGCCGATACCAGCGGATACGGGATGGCGGAAACGGCAACGAGTGAATCGGGCTCGATCACCGCCGACCGGCCGATCTATCGGGGACGATGATCCGGGCCGGACGTTGCGTCCGTCGACGGGCGCAACGTCCAATTGTTTCGGACTACGGTGAATTTCACCGCATGCGCGGTGTCAGTGCGTTGACTCGCCTTCCGAAATCGCGGTGCCGAGTGCGTGCAGCGCTTCGGCCAGTGCCGCCGCGAACGGTGGATGCGCGGCGATGCCCGCCGCATCGAGCTGGCTGCCGAGGATCGGCAGCGCGATCGACGCGCGCTCGACGATGCGTGCGGACATCACCGACAGCGTTTCGCGCAGCGCCGCGTCCGCATGCGTCGCGCGCGGCGACGCATTCAACACCGCGACCGGTTTGTACACGACCGCCTCGCATCCCACGACCCAGTCCAGCGCGTTCTTCATCACGCCGGTGATGCCGTGCGCGTATTCCGGGCTTGCGATCAGCACGCCGTCGGCGGCGTTCAGGCGATCGATCAGGTCGCGCACGGCGGCCGGCGACGGAGATTCGGCATCGGGATTGAACAACGGGAACTCGCCGAGCCGATCGAAGCGCGCGATGCTCATGCCGCGCGGCGCGACGAGTGCGGCCGCATCGAGCAGCGCGGCGTTGTACGACTGCGCGCGGAGGCTGCCGCACAGCGCGACGATGTCGATGGGACGGTCGGTGTCGGTTCGGGGATGGGTGGTCATCGAGGGGCGTGTCGGTTGGCGCGCGGTGTGCGGCCGCGTTGAGCGGGCCGGACCGATTATCGCATCGGCGTGCGGGTGGCGTGGCGTGCGTTGCCAATGCGCGCGGCTCGCGGCGCCGCATTGAAAACCGCCGCGGGATCATGCCCATCCGGTTCCGCGTCGCTCATCCCGGCCGCCCGGGCGAATTCCGTCATCGTCCATCCGTTGCCGAGCAGCAGCCGGCGTGTATGCAGTGCGCCGTGCACCTCGTCGGCGACGGCTTCGCCGAGATAGCGCAGCGCGCGGCCCTCGACATCGACGAAGCCGTGACGGTAATCCTGCGCGAGCGCCGTCCACAGCCGCGCGGCGCCGACCGACTGGCGCGCGCCGCTGATCAGGCACAGGCCCGCGTCGAGCCCCCAGCGGTACAGCGTCGTCGCGAGGCCGTTGCGTTGCGCCGAGCCGCGCAGCCGTGTGTGCGGCGCGCGCAGGTAGCGATCGGCGCGGCGGGGGATTTCCGGAAGACGGTTGAATACCGTGTAGCCGGCGAGCTGGCGCGCGGCCGGATCCTCGACATACAGGAAGTATTCGCCGTCCGCTTCGCGGTGGCGGACGATCAGGCCCGAGCGGCCGAGCGCAACGGCCGGCAGGCCGTGCAGGCGATGGCCCGGCTGGTGGAGGCGCTCATGGAGTGTGTCGAGTTCGTCGTCGATGTCGTGCTGGGAATGCTGTACGTCGATACGCATGGCAAAGGTCGCCCGTCCCGGGCGGTTCGAGAAAGGGGTTCATCGCAAAAGGGAACAGGAGCGGGTGCGGCCCCCGGGCTCGGCGGAGCGAGCCGGGGCCGCGAATCAGCTGGGGATGTGCTGGAAACCGGCGGCGATCGCGGCGAGGCCCGCGATGCAGAGTGCGAACAGGATCAGGACTTTGTGGATCACGCCTCTTTCCTCATGAATGCGCGGCGCCGGCGGGCGGCATCGCGGAGACGGTGAGCGGCGGGCACGGCCCGCACGGCCGTCGTGCGGGACGACGGTCGGGTGTCCGGGCGACGGATCGTGCGCGGACGGCCAGCACCATACGCGAGGTGCCGGAGGCGGGCAATCGGACGGGCGGAAAAAGGCGATGAAAGGCGGAGAAAGGCGTTGTTTCGCGACAATGGGCCGCAGGCTGCCGGGCGTCGCCGCCCGGTAGCCGATCGATGCATCACGCCACCTGTCGCCCCCCGAACGCCTGCCGTACCCGCGCGAACAACCCATGCTGCGCGATCCATTCGGCATACGCGCGATAGTCGGGGTCGCGCATCAGGTGGCGCTCTTCCGTCTTCGCGCGCGTGTAGTAGATCAGGTTGACCGCGACGAGCCCGGCGCAGTGCATGAGCCCGATCTGCCAGCCGAGCGGTTCGACGAACGGCACCGACACCATCCAGTACGACAGGTTCTTCGTGATGTACGCCGGATGCTTGGTGAAGCGGTACGGGCCCGACGTGATGATCCCGCGGTTGGTGAGATTCGAGAAACGCAGCCCGAACGAAATCGTGCACAGCGCGTAGGTCAGCAGCAGCAGGATGATCACCGTGCCCCAGATCACGCGCAGCGTCGGCGCCGACAGCAGCCAGTTGTCCCAGAACACCGAGCCTTCGTAGCGGATGTAGTTGTTCGAGATCAGCGACCAGAACGGCTGGTAGCAGATCAGCGCGGCCACCCAGCCGAGCGTCGTCGGCTCGACGGTGCGCACGTGGCTGTCGAGGATGCGGAACGTGCACAGGTAGCCGACCGTGCCGAACATCAGGTCCATCGTGAACGACAGGTCGTACATGAACACGAAGGTCGCGATCGTCATCGGCGCGTGCATCGCGTTCGCGAGCGACGCGCTCAGGTGATCGGCGTCCTTCGACAGGTAGACGGTCATCAGCGGCAGGAAGAATGCCTTCACGCCCCAGCCTGCGAGCATCTCGCGCACCGGCTTCCAGCTCGCGGGCTGCTCGCGGCGGAACAGGAAGCGGCCCCACAGCAGGTACGCGTCGTCGGTCTCGCGCTGGTGACGGTCCATCCACGCGAAGTAGAACGGCGCGGCGACGATCACGTACGGCGCGAGCGAGCGCAGCAGCGACCAGAACGGCAGGTAGAACGCGCCGTGGTATTCGGGCAGCAGCCAGTAGATCACGCCGATGCCCGCGTAGATCGACGTCAGCGCGCCGAGCCGCGTCGCGACGCGCGCGATGCTCAGGGGCCGCACGGCCTGCCGCGACAGCCCCGCGCTCGGGCGCAGGTAGACGCGCGAGATGAAGAGTTCGTGCAGCGCGATCGTGCCGATGATCGCGAGGCTGGCGATGACCGCGCGCGTGGCCGCGTCGAGCGTCGGATGGTCGCGCGTGATCCACAGCGCGAAGAGTCCCGCCGTGATGCCGAGCAGGCCGGCGCGGAAGGGCGTGGCGGAGCGCGGTGGGCGGTCCTGGGCGGCGACGATGCCGTCGAGCGTGGAATTCATGATCGGATCCTCGTGGGGATGAGGGCCGGCGCCCCCGCTTGGCGGGTGACGCCGGCCGTCGGCCGGGCTTGGTATCGATGCGCGCCCGGCCATTGGCCTGTGGTTCTGATGGGTGAAACGTCGACGCTTGCTTCTTACTTCTTGGTGCCGCCGCCCAGCAGACCGCCGAGCAGGTTGGTCACCGGCGACAGCAGGTTGCCGGCACCGCCCGCGGCGCCCCCGTTCGAGCTGCCGGTCAGGCCGCCGACCACGGAGCCGCTGCCGGCCGGCGTCGTCACCGTGCCGGCCGCGCCGCCGGGGCTGACCGTGCCGGTGGCGCCGGCCGCACCGGCCGGCGTCGTCAGCGCACCCGTCAGCGTGCCGACCGGGCCGCTCGACAGCAGGCCGCCGAGGGTGCCCGTCACGTTGCCGCCCGGCGTCGTGACCGTGCCCGTGAGGCTCGCGCCGAGCGGGGTCAGCGAATTGACGAGGTTCGTGACCGGCGCCAGCAGGCCGCCGAGGCCCGCGCCACCGGTGCCGCTGGTGCCGCCGGTCCCGCTCGTGCCGCCCGTGCCGCTCGAACCGATCCCGCCGAGGGCGCCGGTCAGCGAGCCGAGCAGGCCGGTGACGGGGCCGAGCGGGCCGCCGCTGCTCGTGCCGCTGGTGCCGCCCGAACCGCTCGAGCTGCCGCCGCCGAGCCCGCCCGTCAACGTGCCGAGCAGGCCCGTGATCGGGGCGAGCGGGTTGCTGCCGCCCGAGCCGCTGCTGGAGCTGCCCGCGTTGTTGTCGTGGACGAGGCCGCCGGTCGACGTCACCGTGTTGCCGAGCTGCGTGACGACGCCGCCGAGCGCCGCGCCGACCGGGTTGTCGGTTGCGCCGCCGACCTTCGAGCCCGCGAGCGCGAGGCCGTTGCCGAGCGTGCTCAGCAGGCCGTTGAGCGGCGTGCCGAGCAGCGTCACGCCGCCGAGCGTCTGCGTGGCGCCCGGCGTTGTGACGCCGCCGGTCAGCGTGTTCGTGATCGGGTTGATCACCTTGCCGAGCTGGGTCTCGAGCTGCTGGACCGGCGAGCTGTTCAGCGCCGTGTTGAGGCCCGATGCGGTCGAGTTGACGGCACCGCCGACGGTGTTGACGAGATCGCCGACGAGCGTCGTCACGGGCGACAGCGGCGACAGCGGGCCCGAGCCGAGGCTCTTCACCGCGTTGCCGAGGTTGTTGACCGCGCCGCCGGCGCCGGTCAGCAGGCCGGTGGTCGACGTCAGCGTCGGCCCGAGCGGATTCGCCGACACGCCGATCGAGCCGAGGCCGGCCGCGACGCCGTTGCCGAGCGCCTGCACGCCGTTGCCGAGGCTCGTGACCGCGTTGCCGACACTGGTGGCCGTCGTCGGGTTCGTGCCGGGGATCTGCACGCCGCCGATCTGACTGCCGCCGGTCGCGACCGTCGTGCCGAGCGCCGTCACGAGGTTGCCGGATTTCTGCAGGACATTGCCCAGCGGGGTGACGCCGGAGCCGGAGGTGCCGGAAGTACCTGACGTGCCGGAAGTACCCGAGGTACCGGAAGTACCCGACGTGCCCGAGGTGCCGGAGGTGCCCGAGGTGCCGGAGGTGCCCGAGGTGCCGGAAGTACCCGACGTGCCGGAGGTGCCCGAGGTGCCGGAAGTACCCGAGGTGCCGGAAGTGCCCGAGGTGCCGGAAGTGCCCGAGGTGCCGGAAGTACCCGAGGTGCCGGAAGTACCCGACGTGCCGGAAGTACCCGACGTGCCGGAAGTGCCCGAGGTGCCGGAAGTGCCCGAGGTGCCGGAAGTACCCGAGGTGCCGGAGGTGCCCGAGGTACCGGAAGTACCCGAGGTACCGGAGGTGCCCGAGGTACCGGAAGTACCCGAGGTGCCGGAAGTACCCGAGGTACCGGAGGTGCCCGAGGTACCGGAAGTACCCGAGGTGCCGGAAGTACCCGAGGTGCCGGAAGTACCCGAGGTGCCGGAAGTACCCGACGTACCGGAGGTGCCCGAGGTACCGGAAGTACCCGAGGTGCCGGAAGTGCCCGACGTACCGGAGGTGCCCGAGGTGCCGGAAGTGCCCGAGGTGCCGGAAGTGCCCGAGGTGCCGGAAGTGCCCGAGGTGCCGGAAGTACCCGAGGTACCGGAAGTGCCCGAGGTGCCCGAGGTACCCGAAGTCCCCGACGACGTCCCGGAAGTCCCCGAGCTACCCGACGTGCCGGAACTACCGGAAGTCCCGGAACTACCGCCGCCCGACGTCCCCGACGTCCCCGAACTGCCGCTCGTCCCCGACGTGCTGGGCTTGATCGTCGGCGGGGTCGTCGGTCCGTCGACCGAACCGCAGCCGTACAGCGCGAGCAGCGAGGAGACGGCCATCGTTACCGTCGTCTTCTTGAAGAGTGTGTGCATGTTGGCCTCGACATTGGAAGTGTGTCCAAGCCTCCTCTGCAAATTCCGAGCCACGACAGCTTTCGCGAAACGGTGCCGCGCTTTGTTGCAGGAATCGGGAATATCTGCGCGATTTAAACGGAGTAACGGCGTTTTCGCGCATCGGCCACGCAAGGGGGCCGCCGTGTCCGTCGTGATGTTCCCGTAAGCAGACGTAACGCGCGGCGGGATGTTACGTAGCGTTCGGCACCGCGTCACGCGGGCGGCGCCCGACCGAGGGCCCTGTCTTTGACGAAACGCGTCCGGCCCCCGAACATGACACGACACCCCGCGGCCGCCGGCGACGCCGAAGCGGCCGCGACTCCAACCAGGACACCGACATGAGCGAACAGGACAGGGAAGACGGCAAGGCGCGGCGGATCGACGTGATGGGCGAGGCGTTCGTCGAGCGCGCGATGCGCGATCTCGACGGGTTTTCGCGCCCGTTGCAGAACTGGCTGAACGAGCACGCGTGGGGCAGCACGTGGCAACGGGGCGGGATCGACCTGAAGACGCGCAGCCTGTGCACGTGCGCGATGCTGGCGGCGCTCGGCCGCAGCACGGAACTGAAGGGGCATATTCGCGGCGCGCTCAACAACGGCGCGAGCCTCGTCGAAATCCGCGAGGTGTTGCTGCACAGCGCGCTGTACGCGGGCGCACCGGCCGCGGTCGAGGCGTTCCGGACCGCGCGCGAGGTGATATCGGATCTCGGGTTGCCGATCCCCGACGACGAGGCCTGATTCCGCGGTAGCGTCCGCCGCGCGGCACGGCATCAGGCCGGGCTTCGTCGTTACGCGATGCGCCGTGCCGCTTGCGCCGGCACCTCGGCCGGCACCTCGGCGGGCGCGGCGGCGGGCGCGGCGGCGGGCGCGGCGGCCACGTCGAGCAGCCAGTCGGCCGTTGCATCGGGAATCGTGACCGGCAGCATGTGTCCGCCGTCGACGACCTTCAGCCGCACGCGCGCCGATTTCTTCGCGAGCGCTTCGCCGTGCTCGCGCCAGTTCAGGATCGGATCGGCGCGGCCGTACAGCACGTCGACCGGCAGCGCGAGATCCGCGTAGCGGCGCTCCATCGCGGGCAGGTCGACCGGCGCCGACAGCAGGTCCGTCGCCGTCGCGTAGAACACGTGCGGGCGCATCCCGAGCAGGCCGCCGCCCTTGACCGGAAAGTCGCGCGGCACCGCTTCCGGCGCAAACACCTGGCGCACGGCCTTGCGGCCGGTCAGGATCGTCAGCGGGATCGCGAAAGTCCACGACACGAAGCGGCGCACGAGCGGCGACGGCAGCATCAGCGGCTTGAACGGCCCCGGCGGCTCGGTCTGCTCGTGCGACAGCGGCGCGATCAGCGCGAGCCGGCTCACGCGGTCCGCGTGGTTGAGGCCGACCGCGAGCGCGATTGCGCCGCCGAGCGAATGGCCGACCAGCACGGGCTTGTCGAGCCCCAGCGCGTCGATGAACGCGGCGACCGTGCGGGCCTGTGCGAACACGTTCGCCTGCGAGCCTGCGCCGCGCAACGACCGGCCGGCGCCCGGCCGGTCGAGGAGGATCACGCGATGCCGCTGCGCGAGCCGCGCAAGCGGCAGGTACGCGAAGTTGCGCAACTGCCCCGCGAGCCCGTGGACGAACACGATCGGCGGGCCGTTGCCGTATTCGACGTAATGGATGCGGTCGCCGCCGATGTCGACGAAGCGGCCTTCGGGCGGAAACGCGCGCGTCACGCGGCGGGCCACGTAAGCGGTGAACAGCGCGAGCGCGGCGAGTACCGCGACGACGCCGAGCAGCACGTTCTGGATCAGATGGAGCACAGGGGTCATGTCGGCCTCAACGGGGTTCGAGTGCGGGTTCGGCAACCGGCGTCGCGGCGGCCGTGCCGGCTTTCGCGCGGCGTTCGAAATGCATCGCCGAATCGGCGAGCGCGCTGAACTTCAGCGATGCGAGATCGCGCACGTAGTTCTGGTGGAATTTCCACGGCTTGTGATGGCCCTGCTTCGGCAGGATGCCGGCCGCGCGCTGGATGTAGCCCGAGCTCAGGTTGACGGCCGGCACGTCGCCGAGTTCGCCGGCGCCGAGCCGCGGCACGCACGTGTCGTAGTCGTTCGCGCGCATGTGGTTGAGCAGCCGGCACACGTAGCGCGCGATCAGCTCGGCCTTCAGCGTCCACGACGCGTTCGTGTAGCCGAACGACGACGCGAGGTTTGGCACGTCGCTGTACATCATCCCCTTGTACGACACGGTTTCCGGCAGGTCGACCGCGCGGCCGTCGACCGTGACGCGCGCGCCGCCGAGCATCTTCACCTTCAGCCCGGTGGCCGTGACGATCACGTCCGCGTCGAGCTGCTGGCCGCTCTTGAGCTCGAGGCCGGTCGGCGTGAAGCGCTCGATCTCGTCGGTGACGATCGACGCGCGGCCCGCGCGGATCGCCTTGAACAGGTCGCCGTTCGGCACGAGGCACACACGTTGGTCCCATGGCATGTAGCGCGGCGTCAGGTGCTTCGCGACGTCGAAGTCGGGGCCGAGCTGCTTGCCGGCCGCGCGGATGATGAACTTCTTCGTCTGCTCGGGCTTGCGGCGCGATACGTTGTACAGGTAAATCGTCAGCAGCACGTTCTTCACGCGCACGAGCCGGTGGGCGAGCCGCGACGGCAGCACGCGGCGCAGTGCGTTCGCGATCTTGTCGCGGGCGGGCAGCGACACGATGTAGGTCGGCGAGCGCTGCAGCATCGTCACGTGCTGCGCATCGGCCGCCATCGACGGCACGAGCGTGACGGCCGTCGCGCCGCTGCCGATCACGACCACGCGCCGGTTCGCGTACGACAGGTCCTTCGGCCAGTGCTGCGGATGCACGAGCTTGCCCTCGAACGTGTCCATGCCGGCCCAGTCGGGCAGGTAGCCGGCGTCGTAGTCGTAGTAGCCGCTGCACATGAACAGGAAGCGGCAGGTATACACGAGCGTGTCGGTCGCGCCGTCCTGCGTGCGCTCGATGCGTACCGTCCAGCGCGCGCGGTTCGAATCCCAGTCGGCCGCGACGACCTTCTGGCCGTAGCGGATCGTCTTGTCGATGCCGTGGGCCCGCGCGGTGTCGCGGATGTAGTCGAGGATCGTCTGGCCGTCCGAGATCGCCTTGTCGCTGTGCCACGGGCGGAAGCTGTAGCCGAGCGTGAACATGTCGGAATCCGAACGGACGCCCGGATAGCGGAACAGGTCCCAGGTGCCGCCGATCGCGTCGCGCGCTTCGACGATGGCCACGCTCGCGTACGGGCAGCGCTGCTTCAGGTGATACGCGGCGCCGATGCCGGACAGGCCGGCGCCGACGATCAGCACGTCGAGGTCGTTGCCGTCGCGGCGGGCGCCGGGGGCGGACGGCGCGTCGCGCCGGTCGGTCGTCGTCGAGGTCATGCGGGGTCCTTGGTCGGCGTGGTCGGGAGCGCGGCCGGAGCGTGGGCGCGTTCGAGGTTGCGTGCGCGGGCGCGGCGCACATGGCGCAGCATCAGCCACTGGTAACCGGCACCGAGCAGGCGCGCGATCCGGTCGAGCCGGCGCGCGTCGGCGCCGACGAGCACGCGGCGCGCATTGCGTTCGACGCCCGCGAGGATCTGCCGCGCGGCATCGTCGGCCGTCGTTGCGTTGATCAGCCGGTTCGCCTGGCGGCGATGGGTTGCTTCGTCCTGGCCCGTCAGTGCGTGGATGCTGGTATCGACGCGGCCCGCGTCGACGATGCCGGTCGCGACGCCGCCCGGATGCACGCAGGTCGCGCTCACCGGCGCGCCGTCGAGTTCGAGCTCCATCCGCAGCGCCTCGGTGAAGCCGCGCACCGCGAACTTGGTGGCGTTGTACGCGCTTTGCGTCGGCATTGCGACGAGCCCGAACAGACTCGACGTGTTGACGACGTGCCCGTCGCCCGACGCGCGCAGGTGCGGCAGAAACGCCTGCGTGCCGTGCACGACGCCCCAGAAGTTGATGCCGACGATCCATTCGAGATCGGCGAGTCGCGCGGTCTCGGCGCTGGCGGCCAGCGATACGCCCGCGTTGTTGAAGACCAGGTTGACCTTGCCGTGCTCGGCGCGCACGCAATCGGCCCATGCGAACACCGCGTCGCGGTCGGCGACGTCGAGCCGCCGCGTGCTCACGCGCACGCCGTGCCGCGCGCAGGCGGCCGCCGTGCCGGCAAGCCCGGTTTCGTTGACGTCGGCGAGCGCGACCTCGCAGCCGCGCCGCGCGAGCTCGACCGCGAGGCTGCGGCCCATGCCCGAACCGGCGCCCGTGATCGCGGCAACCTTCCCGGAAAACCCCTTCATCCGTCGTTCCTCCCGTTCCGCTTGCGCTGCGTCGGCGGCGCGTCTATTGTGGTGTTGGTCGTCACCACTTTAGTTTTCGGGTGTCCTGATGTCAAATAGCGGAATGGAGAAAGCACTCGAAACGGAAAAACGGGGCCGGTCGTATGGCGGCGTGGCGCCCGAGGTACGGGCCGCCGAGCGGCGCGGCGCGTTGATCGGCGCGGCGACGCGCGTGTTCGGCACGGTCGGGTTCCGCAAGGCGACCGTGCGGTCGATCTGCCAGGAAGCGAAGCTGAACGACCGCTATTTCTACGCGGCGTTCGACAGTACCGAGGATCTGCTGCGCTGCACCTACCTGCACCACGCGCAGCAACTGCACGATGCGGTCGCGCAGGCGGTGGCCGCGCGCGGCGGCGAGCTGCGCGAGCGCGTCGACGCGGGGCTCGCCGCGTTCTTCGCGTTCCTGCGCGACCCGTGCGCGGCGCGCGTGCTGCTGCTCGAGGTGATGGGCGTGAGCGCGGATACCGACATGACCTACCAGCGCATGCTGATCGACTTCGGCAAGCTGATCATGGCGATCGGCGCGCCGGGCGAGGCCGGGACGCCCGCGGAGCGCACCGAGCAGCGGCTGATCGGGCTCGCGCTGGTGGGGGCGATGACGAACGTGGGCGCGGCGTGGCTGCTCACCGGGTATCGCGATCCGGAGGCGCAGATGATCTCGAGCTGCCGCAAGGTGCTGCTGGGGACGTTGCGGGAGATCGGCTGACCGGATGGCGTCGCGCCGGCCGTGTTCGGTCCTCGCCAATGGCAGGCTGAACATGAAAACAAGGTGGTAACCGCACGGCACGCGGAGTGAAGTGTCGTCTGTTTGCGTGATTGGGCCGTCTTTTCAATAAATGAACATTGGCCGTGCGGACACGAATCGACGGCGTGGTTCCCCATGAAATCGCGGCGCGCGCAGGCCTGCGCGCGGCCGACCGGCTCACGCCGGCTGGTTGAATGCCGAGGTCTGGCGCTCGCGTTCGCCCGCGATCCAGTCGCCGAACAGCTGGATCTTGTACTGCTGTTCGGCCCCGCCCGGATACACGAAGTAGTAGCCCATCCCGGTCGGCAGCGACACGTCGAACGGAGTCACGAGCCGGTGCGCCGCGACGCTTTCGTCGACGAGCGTCCGGTCGCCCATCGCGACGCCGTAACCGTCGAGCGCCGCATGTGTCGCGAGGTCGAGCGTCTCGAAGCTCAGTCCGCGCGTCGAGTCGACGTGCGGTGCGCCCGCATGGTCGAGCCAGTGTTTCCAGTCCCGGTGATCGCGGGTCGGATGCAGCAGCGTATGGTGGGTCAGGTCGTCGACGTTCGCGAGCGGTTGCCGCTCCAGCAGGTCCGGCGCGCATACGGGCGTGAGCCGCTCTTCGAACAGCGGAATCGCATGCATGTCGGGGCCGGCGCCGGGAGCGTAGATCACCGCGGCATCGAACGGTTCCATGCGGAAATCGACGTGATGACCCCAGGTCGTCGTGATCTGCACCTGGAGTTCGGGGTGCTCGGACTGAAACCGCATGATCCGCGGCAGCATCCACTGCATCACGCAGGTCGGCACCTTCAGCGCGAGCTCGGTGCGTCGGCGCGACAGGCGCATCGACACCTCTTCGATGCGCGCAAAGCTTTCACGCACCGTCGGCAACAGCAATTCGCCTTCCGCCGTCAGCGTCAGGCCCTTCGGCGTGCGCTTGAACAGCGGGAACTGGTAGAACGCCTCCAGCGCGAGGATTTGCCGGCTCACCGCCCCCTGCGTCAGGCACAGCTGCTCGGCGGCGCGCGTGAAGCTGCCGTGTCGGGCGACGATGTCGAATATCTGCAGCGCGTTGAAGGAGGGAAGTCGTCTCATCGGAAAGGCGGATGTGGAGCGGGCGACCGGAAGGGCAGGGGGGGCGGCGCGTCGTCCGGCACGACGCACCGCGGCATCGTTCAGTGCAGGATCTTCGCGAGGAAGTCCTTCGCGCGTTCCGATTTCGGATTCGAGAAGAAGTCGTCCTTGCGGTCGTCCTCGACGATCGCGCCCTTGTCCATGAAGATCACGCGATGCGCGACCTTCTTCGCGAAGCCCATCTCGTGCGTGACGACCATCATCGTCATCCCTTCCTGCGCGAGTTCGACCATCACGTCGAGCACTTCGTTGATCATCTCGGGATCGAGCGCGGACGTCGGTTCGTCGAACAGCATCGCGATCGGGTCCATCGACAGCGCGCGCGCGATCGCGACACGCTGCTGCTGGCCGCCCGACAGCTGCCCCGGGAACTTGTGCGCATGCGCCTTCAGGCCGACGCGCTCGAGCAGCTTCATGCCCTTCTCGGTCGCTTCGTCCTTGCCGCGGCCGAGCACCTTGACCTGCGCGAGCGTCAGGTTCTCGGTGATCGACAGATGCGGGAACAGCTCGAAATGCTGGAACACCATCCCGACCTTCGAGCGCAGCTTCGACAGGTTCGTCTTCCTGTCGCCGACCGACTGGCCGTTCACGAGGATCTCGCCCTGCTGAAACGGCTCGAGGCCGTTGACGGTCTTGATCAGCGTCGACTTGCCCGAGCCCGACGGGCCGCACACGACGACCACTTCGCCTTTCTTGACCTCGGTCGTGCAGTCGGTGAGGACCTGAAACTGGCCGTACCACTTCGAAACGTTGCTGATGGAAATCATGGGGAATACCTGCATCGTAATCAGGCGCGAGCGGCGCCGGTTCAGCGTACCTTCGCGGCGCGGTAGCCGCGCTCGAGCGCGCGGGCGTACCACGTGAGCGGGAAGCACATCGCGAAGTAGAGCAGCGCGACCATCGCGTAGATCGGGAACGGCTTGAACACCGCGTTGGTGATGATGTTGCCGGTCTTCGTGAGTTCGGTCAGCCCGATGATCGACGTCAGCGCGGTGCTCTTCACCGCCTGCACGAGAAAACCGACGGTCGGCGGCAGGGCGATTTTCCATGCCTGCGGCCACACCGCGTAACGCAGTTGTTGCGTCCACGTCATGCCGAGGCTGGCCGCCGCATTCCACTGACCGCGCGGCACGGCGTCCACGCAGCCGCGCCAGATGTCGGCCAGACAGGCGCTCGCGTTCAACGTCAGTACGACCGACGCGGCGACCCATGGTGTCACGTCGATGCCGACCAGCGGCAGTCCGAAGAAACCGAGGAACAGCTGCATCAGCAATGGCGTGCCCTGAAACAGCGCGATGTACAGGATCACGAAGCGGCGCAGCGCCGGCACGGGCGAGATGCGCATCGCGAGCAGCACGAACCCGGCGACGCTGCCGCCGACGAACGTGATCAGCGACAGCAGCACGGTCCAACGTGCGGCAAGCAGCAGGTTCCACGCAATATCCTGGAAGGTGAATTCGATCATCGTGCCCGCTCCGTCGGGAGGCCGGTTTCAGGGGAGCGCAGGCGCCACCTGAAGCGGGCGCCGCACGATCGGCGCGGTGCGGCGGCCGCATCGTGCGGTGCACGGCCCGCAAACAGCCGGCGGGCGACGCGATTGAGCAGCGTGCGCAGCGCGATCGACAGCAGCAGATAGATCGCGGTCACGACGATGTAGATCTCGAACGCCCGGAAATTGCGCGACTGGATGAAGTTCGCCGCGTAGGTCAGGTCAGGCACGGAGATCTGCGACACGACGGCCGAGCCGAGCATCACGATCAGCACTTGCCCGAGCAGCGCGGGGTACACGTTCGCGAGTGCCTGAGGCAATACGATCTGGCCGAACACCTGCCGGCCATGCAGCCCGAGCGCGCGTGCCGCTTGCGTCTGCCCGTGCGGCACCGATTCGATGCCGGCGCGCAGGATCTCGACCGCATACGCGCCCAGGTTGACCGTCATCGCCAGCACGGCCGCCTGCGCTTCGTCGATGTGCACGCCGATCCCGGGCAGCCCGAAGAAGATGAAGAACAGCTGGACCAGGAACGGCGTATTGCGGATCAGTTCGACGTAGGCCGCGACGAGCGCCCGCGCCCAGCGCGGGCCGGCGAGCGCGGCCCACGCGCCGGCGGTGCCGATCAGGCCGCCGAGCACGGTGGAGGTCGCGGTGAGGCCGAGCGTCACGCCGATCCCGCGCGCGAGCATCCCGGCGTAGAGGTCGAAATCGCTGAAGTCGAACACGTAGGTCATCACGATACCTTTCGTCGCGCATGCGGGGCGGGCGCGGCGCGCATCACAGGTCGGCCGGCAGTGCCGCGTGCAGCCACTTCTGCGACAGCGTGTTCAGCGTCCCGTTCTTCTTCGCGCCGGCGATCGCGTCATTGACCTTCTGCATCAGACGCGGCTCGTTCTTGTTCAGGCCGACGTGATCGGGCGAGCTGAACAGCGAGAACTTCTGCTCCGGATCGATCGACGGGTGGCGCGCGATGATCGTCGCGCCGACGTCGTTGCCGACCACGAGCAGCTGCGCCTGTCCCGACAGGAACGCCGCGATCGCGCCGTTCGGATCGTCGAAGCGCTTGATCGTCGCGTTCGGCGGGGCGACCTTGCTCACGCTCAGGTCCTCGAGCGTGCCGCGCGCGACCGCGACGGACTTGCCGGCGAGATCCGCGGTGCCCTTCACCGCGAGCGATTTCGGGCCGAATACCGCGAGATAGTACGGGGCATACGCATTCGAGAAATCGATCACCTTCGCGCGCTCCGGCGTCTGGCCGACCGACAGCAGCATGTCGGTCTTGCGGTCGGCGAGGTACGCCATCCGGTTGTCGCCGGTGACCTGCACGAGCTCGACTTTCGCATTGAGCGCCTTGCCGATCAGCGTCGCCATGTCGATGTCGTAACCCTGCGGCTTCATGTCGGGGCCGATCGAACCGAACGGCGGGTAATCCTCGAACACGCCGATGCGCACGACGCCCGATTTCGCGATCGTGTCGAGCGCGTCGGCATGGGCGAGCGGCGCGATGGCCGCGAGACCCGTGGTGCAGGCGCAGAAGAGGGCGGTGCGGGCGAACAGGCGTCGCACGAGACGGTGGGCTTGGGTCGATGCGTTCATGGTGAAGTCCTTGTTGCTGCGCTGGAGGGAGGGAAAGGGCATCAGGCGCCGCGTGCGGCGATCAGTTTGCAGGCATGCGCGGGCAATTCGGCGGCGACCGGCATGCCGACGTGCAGGTCGGGCGTCTCGCGTGGCGTCGTCGCGGCCGTCAGCGTGAAGCCGCGGCAATCGATCGTCGCCTCGATCGATGCACCGACGTCGCGCACGAACGTGACCGTGCCGGCGAGCGTGTTCGGTGCGGACGGCGATACCGCGATCGGGCGCACGCACACGTCCTCGGGGCGAATCAGCAGGCGCACGGCGTCGTCCGCGCGCGGCGTGTCGGGCGCGCGCCGGATCGCGAGCCGCTGCCCGCCGGGCAGCACGATCGCGTCGTCGCCATCGCACGCGACCGGCAGGATGTTGCCGAGGCCGATGAAATCCGCGACGAATTCGTTGACCGGATCGCGATAGATGTCGAGCGGCCGGCCGACCTGCTGGATGCGGCCTTTCTCCATCACGACGATCTCGTCGGCCATCGTCATCGCTTCGCGCTGGTCGTGCGTGACCATGATCGTCGTGATGCCGAGCCGTTGCTGGAGCAGCCGGATCTCGACCTGCATCGCCTCGCGCAGCTTTGCGTCGAGTGCCGACAACGGCTCGTCGAGCAGCAGCAGGCGCGGCGAAGAGGCAATCGCGCGCGCGATCGCGACCCGCTGGCGCTGCCCGCCCGACAGTTGCGTGACGAGCCGGTCGGCCAGGTGCGGAAGCTGGATCAGCTCCAGCAGCTCCGCGACGCGCCGCGCCTGCGCGGCCTTGGCGGTCTTGCGCAGCCGCAGCGGATACGCGATGTTCTGCGCGACCGTCATGTGCGGGAACAGCGCGAGCGACTGGAACACCATGCCGAAATCGCGCCGGTTGGCGCTCACGTGCGTGAGGTCGCGGCCGGCGAACGTGATCGTGCCCGACGTCGGCGTCTCGAGGCCGGCGATGATCCGCATCAGCGTGGTCTTGCCGCAGCCCGACGGGCCGAGAAAGCAGACGAGCTTGCCGTCCGGCACGGACAGATCGACGTGATCGACGGCATACGCGTGATGGAAGCGCTTCGTCACGTTCTGGAGGGTGAGCTGGGTCATGGGGATTCCTTGGATGGGCGAGGGCGGAGCCGTACGCGCGTCAGAGCGCGACGCCCTTGTCGCCGACGAGTTTTTCGAGCATCCAGATCAGCGCGAAATCGATCGCGACGGTGAACACCGCGAAACAGAACACGGTCGGGTCGAGCGACGACACGGTGCGGCTGTAGAGCCAGACCGGCAGCGTCATCGTGTCGACGCTGTACAGGAAGAATGTCACGGTGAATTCGTTGAACGACACGATGAACGCGAACAGCATGCCGGCGAGGACGCCCGGGCGCATCAGCGGCAGCACGACATCGACGAACGCGCGGCGCGGGCTCGCGCCCATCAGGCACGCCGCTTCCTCGAATTCCGGGCCGATCGACGCGACCGACGCGACGCAGTTCTTCACTGTGAAAGGCAGTGTCAGGATCACGTGCGCGACGACGAGCCGCACGAACCCGAGTTCGACCGGCAGCGCGTTGAACACGAGCAGCAGCGCGAGGCCGAGCATGACGAGCGGATAGACGACCGGAAGTGCGACGAGCTGTTCGACCAGCGTCTTGCCGCGGAAGCGGTAGCGCGACAGCGCATAGGCGGCCGGCACCGACACCGCGGTCGCGACCAGCATCGTCGCGATCGCGACGACGAGGCTCGTCGTCAGCGCGGCGCCCATCGATTGGGCGCTACCCGCGTCGCCGGTCACGAAGGTCTGCCAGGCGGCGCGGTACCAGTGCAGGCTGAAATCGCGCGGCGGGAATTCGAGCGTGCCGGACGAGCCGAACGACATCGTGATCATCGTCAGGATCGGCATCGCGGCGGCGAACAGCACGAGCGTCGCGAGCGCGCCGGTCGAGCGGCTCAGGCGGCCGGGCAGCGGCGCGCGCGGCGAAAGGGCATTCATCGGGTCACCTCGTCATGTTGCACGGCGCGCACGAGGCGCTGGGACACGGCCATCACGACCAGCGTCGCACCCATCAGCACGACACCCGACGCCGAAGCGGCCGGCCAGTTCAGCAGCGGCGCGACCTGGTCGTGCACGAGCACCGCGAGCATCGGCACGCGCCGGCCGCCGAGCAGGAGCGGCACCGCGAATGCGCTCGCGTTGTACGCGAACACGAGCAGCGCCCCCGACACGAGCCCCGGCATCGCGAGCGGCAACGTCACGTGCCGCAGCGTTTGCCAGCGCGTCGCACCGAGCGTCGCGGCTGCTTCGTCGTACGAGCGGGACACGGCGCGCAGCGCGCTCGACAGCGGCAGCACGGCGAGCGGGAATGCCGTCTGGATCAGCCCGAGCAGCACGCCGTGTTCGCGGTACAGGAGCTGCAGCGGCCGTTCGACGATGCCGGCCGCCAGCAGCGAGCGGTTGAGCAAGCCTGCCGGGCCGAGCATCACGAGCCAGCCGTAACCCTGCAGCAGCAGGTTGA
This sequence comes from Burkholderia seminalis, assembly GCF_001718535.1. NCBI lineage: Bacteria > Pseudomonadati > Pseudomonadota > Betaproteobacteria > Burkholderiales > Burkholderiaceae > Burkholderia > Burkholderia seminalis. The sequence continues at coordinate 616,587 of NZ_CP013400.1, forward strand.
CGAGCAGCGGCAGCAGTACGCCGGCGAGCATGAGTCGCCGCGCGAGCCGCGATTCGGCGCGCGCCATCGCCAGCGCGACGGGGATCGCGAGCAGCATCGCGCACACCATGCTCTCGAACGCGAGGCGCAGCGTGAGCCACAGCGAATGCATGAAGTACGGATCGGCGAGATCGGCGTAGTTCTGCAGCGTGAATGTGCGCCATTCGTCGCCCGGCGTACCGACGCTCATCCGCAGCACGGTGAGCGTCGCGGCCGCGAGCACCGCGAGGAACGCGAGGACCGGCGCGAGCAGCAGCCACGGCGGCACGCCGGGCCGCGCGGAGGCGGCCTGAGCGCCGCCGGCCTGGCCGGCGGCGACCGGCTCCGCGTGACGGGAGGAGGGCAGCGAGGCCATGTCGTCAGGCCGCGAAGAGGCTGGTATAGCGTTTGATCCACGCCGGCTGGACGGCCGCGAGGGCCTTGTCGTCGTGCAGGATGGCCTTCTCCGCGATCTGCTGCGGCGACGGCACGAACGGGCGGCTTTCCGCCGGGATCACGGCCTTCGCGTTCACCGGCCCGTTCAGCACGTCCGCCGCCATCCGGCCCTGCACGCCCGCGTCGAGCGTGTGGTTGATGAACGCATGGATCAGATCGAGGTCGCCGGGGTGCGCTTTCGGAATCACCGTGAACATCAGTTGCGTCGCGAAGCCCTCCTTCATCCCGTACGTCACGCCCATCTTGTAGTCGGGTTTGCGGATCTGGTCGGGGAAGAACGCGGGCGAATAGATGCCACCGATGTCGAGCGAGCCGGTGCGGAACAGGTCGGCGATCTGGTTCGGGTTCTCGCCGAGCGTCATCACGCGATCCTTGAGCGCCGCGAGCTTGCGGAAGCCGGGCTCGATGTTCTGCTGCGAACCGCCGGCCAGCTTCGCGGCGACGATCGCGAGATCGACCGCCTCGGCCCATTCCGGCGGCGGCAGGAACAGGCGGCCCGCATATTTCGGATCCCACAGCGCTTCGTAGCTCGCGGGTGCGGTCTTGATGGTCGACGTGTTGTAGATCAGTCCGTCCGACCACAGCAGGTAGCCGATGCCGAACCCGTTCGCGCCCGTGCGGTACTGCGGCGCGACGTCCTTCAGGTTGGGCAGCCGGTTCAGGTCCGGCTTCGCGAGCAGGCCCGCGTCGGCGAGGCCCGCCGCGCCCACGCCGGCCAGCGTGATCACGTCGTAGGTCGGCCGCTCGCCGGCGGCCTTGACCTTGGCGACCATGCCCGACGTGCCGTCCGCACGGTCGGCGATCACGCGCGCGCCGGTCTGCTTGCTGAAGGTTTCCGCGATGTTGCGCAGCGCGGCCGCGCCGGTATCGTCAGACCACGTGAGCAGCCGAAGTGTCTTTCCCGCGAAACTGCTCGACTGTGCTTTCGCAGTACTGATGAATGGCATCGGAAGGGCGGATGCGGCGAGTGCCGTGCCGAGGGTTTTGATCACCTGCCTTCTGCCCGCCTTGAAGTGTTGCATGGCCGTCTCCTGATGAACGATGCCGGGTGGTTCGATGCCGGTCGCCGAACGGCGGCGCGGGGTGTGGATGAACTGTAGGGAGGTCAAATTTCCGCAACAAACGAAATATCCGCATGCGCGGCATGAGATAAACGCATGAGCCCGGCGGCCTCAGCGGGCCGGCATCATGACCTGCTTGATCTCCTGGAACGCAGCCAGCCCGAACGGACCGAGCTCGCGCCCGACGCTGCTGCGCTTGTAGCCGCCCCATGAGGTTTGCGGATAGATCAGCTGCGGTGTGTTGATCCACACGACGCCTGCCTCGAGTGCGTCGGCGACCCGCTTGCCGCGTGCCGTGTCGCGCGTGACGATGGTCGCGACGAGCCCGTATTCGGTATCGTTGGCGGCCGCGATCGCGTCGTCCTCGGTATCGAATGTGCGGACGCACAGCACCGGCCCGAAGATTTCGTCGCGCCACAGCGCGCTGTCGGTCGGCACGTCGGCGAACAGCGCGGGCCGGACGAAGTAACCGGGGCCGGCGGGCACGTCGCCGCCCGCCACCAGCCGCGCGCCGTCGGCGCGGCCTTGCGCGAGGTAGTGCTTCACGCGTTCGTATTGCGCACGGTTCGTCAGCGGGCCCATCTGCACGCCCTCGGCGAACGGCGGGCCGACGACGGTCGCGTCGATCCGCCGCGCGAGACGCACGATCAGGTCTTCGGCGAGCGGCGCGGCGACGAGCACGCGCGAGGTCGCCGAACACATCTGCCCGGCGTTGAACAGGCCGCCGCCGGCGATCAGCTCGACCGCCTGGTCGGGATCGGCGTCGTCGAACACGACGATCGACGACTTGCCGCCCAGTTCGAGGCCGATGCCCTTGATCGTGTCCGCGGCGGCTTTCATGACCTGCGCACCGACCCCCGTGCTGCCGGTAAACGACACCTTCGCGACGAGCGGATGCGCGCACAGCGGGGCGCCGACGTCGTGACCGGTGCCCGTCACGACGTTCAGCACGCCGGGCGGCAGGCCCGCCGCGGCGGCGATCGCGGCGAGTTCGAGTTCGGGCAGCGGCGTGATCTCGGACGGCTTCAGCACGACGGTGCAGCCGGCTGCGAGCGCGGGCGCGAGCTTCCACGCCGTCGTCACCATCGGGAAATTCCACGGCACGATCAGCGCGGCGACGCCGGCCGGTTCGCGCCGGATCCACGCGCGGTGGTGATCGTCGGGTAGCGCGACCTCGGTTTCGCCGTCCGTGTCGAGCCGTTCGGCGAGGCCGGCGTAGTAGTCGAACGTGGCGATCACGTCGGCGACGTCGATCTCCGCTTCCGCGAACGGCTTGCCGTTGTTGAGCGACTGCAGTGCCGCGAGCCGCGCGCGGTGCGCGTCGACGCCGCGTGCGATCGCGCGGAGCAGGGCCGCGCGCGCGGTGCCCGTCGTGCGTTTCCAGCGGGGAAACGCGCGGGCCGCGGCCCGGACGGCGCGCTCGACGTCCGCGTCGTCGCCGGCATCGACCCGCGCGAGGACCGCTTCGGTCGACGGATCGACGACGGGCAGCGTGGCGCCGCCGACGCCGGGTCCCCACACGCCATCGATGAGGAGCCCGGTATGCAGCGGCGGATCGAAACGAAACGCGGCGGCCGGACTCATGGCTGCACCTGACCGAACCACGCCGCTTCGTCGATCTCGATCACAGTCGGAATCGCGCGCGCGGCGGCGTCGCGCAACGCGGCGGCCAGTGCGGCGGGCGTCGCGGCCGCGTGCGCCGCGCAGCCGAAGGCGCGCGCGAGCGCGACGAAATCGGGTGCGTACGGATCGACGCCGACCGGCGTGATGTCGCGCGCGATCATGTATTTGCGGATCTCGCCGTAACCGCGGTTGTTCCAGACGATCACGATCACCGGCAGGCGGGCCTCGACCGCGCTCGCGAGCTCCGGCAAAGTGAACTGCAGGCCGCCATCGCCGATCAGGCAGACGACCGGGCGCGCCGGCGCGGCGAGCTTCGCGCCGATCGCGGCGGGCAGCCCGTAGCCGAGCGTGCCGTAGCCGGTCGACGAGTTGAACCAGCTGCGCGGCGCGGGCGCGTCGTGGGTGAAATTGCCGACGTAGACGGGGCTCGTCGAATCGCCGGCGACGATCACGCCCGGCAGCGTCGTGACGACCGTGTCGATCAGTCGCGCCTGCGCGCGCACGTGGCCGTCGTGGCCGGACGCGATCTCGGCACGCACGGCGGCCACGCGTGAGGCACCCCAGCCGGCTTCCGGTGTCGGCGCGGGTTTTTCGTGCAGACGCGTCGACAGCGTGCCGAGCGCGAGCCGCGCATCGCCGGCGATGGCGATCTCCGCGCGGGCATTGCGCATCAGCTGCTGCGCATCGATGTCGATGCGCAGCAGCAGTCCGTCGATCGCGAAGCGACCGTCGAACGTGACGTCGTAATCCGTTTCGCCGAGCTCGGTGCCGACGGCGAGCACCACGTCGGCATCGCGGATCGCCGCGCGGGTGGCCGGCAGCGACTGGGTGGAGCCGATCAGCAGCGGATGGCCGGCCGGCAGCAGGCCCTTCGCGTTGATCGTCAGCGCGACGGGCGCATGCAGGCGTTCGGCGAGTTCGCGCAATTCGGCTGCCGCCTGCACGGCACCGCCGCCCGCCAGGATCAGCGGCCGGCGTGCGTGGGCGAGCAGGTCCGCGGCCGCCGCGAGCGCACCGGCGTCAGGTGCGGGGCGCGCGGGCAGCGCGGGCGGGGTGGCGGGCAGCGCGGGAGCCGGCATCACGATCACGTCGAGCGGAATCTCGATATGCACGGGCCGTGGCCGCGCGCTTTCGAAGACGGCGAATGCGCGCGCGAGGACCTGCGGCAGGTCGGCCGCGTCCAGCAGCGTGTGCGAGAACGCGGTGAGCCCCGCGAAGACGTTGCGCTGCGACGGCAGCTCGTGCAGACGGCCGTCGCCGCTGCCGAGCTCGCGCCGCGCGTTGACGCTCGAGATCACCAGCATCGGGATCGAATCCGCGTAGGCCTGTGCCATCGCGGTCGCGATATTGGTCATGCCGGGCCCGGTGATGATGAAGCAGACGCCCGGCCGGCCGGTGACGCGGGCATAACCGTCGGCCATGAAGCCGGCGCCCTGTTCGTGGCGCGGCGTCACATGGCGGATCGACGACTCGGCGAGCCCGCGATAGAGCTCGACGGTATGCACGCCGGGAATGCCGAACACGCATTCGACGTCGTAACGTTCGAGCAGGCCGACGAGTGCTTCGCCGCAAGTGCGGGGGCGGGCAAGGGACGGTGCCGGCGGGGCCGTGCGGGCCGCGGCGATGCAGGGAAGAGGGACTGGGCGGTTCATGGATCGTGACGTGCCGATTGGGAGGGTGAGTGGCCCGTACCGCAAACGAGGGGGCATGAAGCGGATTGTCGGCGTCGATCCGGGGCGCCAACAATCGATTAGTTTTCATGCCGCGCATGAGCGCCGTGCATGGCGATGCCTGATCGCGGGGACGTCGTGATTCGTCGGATGAATGGCGTGCGCGGGCACGCAACCGGCGCGCGCTAGCGTTCGCGTTTCGTCTTGCGTGCCGGCCGTGTGTCGCCAATCCTCTCCTTCATCGCATCGATGAACGCCCGCACCTTCGGCGTGGGCAGCCGCGTCGACGGATACACCGCATGAATTCCGGCCGGTGCCGAGCGCCACGCGGGCAGCAGCCGCACGAGCCGGCCGGCCGCGACGTCGTCCGCGGTCGAGAAATCCGTCAGCAACCCGAAGCCGCCGCCCGCGAGCACGATCGCGCGGCATGCGGTCGCGGTGTTCGATACGACCGGTGCGGCACAGCGGACGGCCGCGCTGCCGCCGCTCGCGTTGTCGAGTTCGAGCGTGTGCGGGCGCGGCAGCGTCGACAGCATCACGAACGGCAGCGCGGCGAGCGCATCCGGATCGCGCGGCAGCCCGTGTCGGGCGACGAACGCCGGGCTCGCCACCAGCCATTTCTCGTACGTGCCGAGCTGCACCGCGCGATAGTTCGAATCGGCGAGGCGGCCGATGCGGATCGCGACGTCGAGATTGTCCGCGACGAGATCGACGACGCGGTCGTTCGCCACCAGTTCGACGTCGAGCCCCGGATGCCGGTCGCGCAACGCGACGACGGCCGGAGCGACGACCAAAGCGCCGTAGTCGATCGGCACGCTCACGCGCAGCGTGCCGCGCAGCGGCCCGGCGTCGGACGATACTGCGTCGAGCGCGGTTTCGGTCGCGCGCACGATGTCGCGGCACGCGTCGTAGAACACGCGCCCCGCATCCGTCACGCTCAGCCGCCGCGTCGTGCGCACCAGCAGGTTCGTGCCGACCTCGGATTCGAGGCGCTGCATGTGCGTGCTGACGACCGTCTTCGCGAGGCCGAGCCGCTCGGCCGCGGCCGTCAGCGAGCCGGCCTCGACCACCGCGACGAAGATCGCCAGCCGGTTCAGGTTCACGTCGCGCAAGTCGGCCATCGTCGATTGTCCTATGAAAGAGGATAATGTTTCCGCGATTATCCGTCTTCTGGCGACGAACGGCGAGCGCTACGCTGGAGCCGTTCGTCGCCGATTCCCGGCGGCGCGAGAATCCGGAGTGTTTCCATGTCTGCCGCCCGCAAGCCTGCCTCGCCGATCCGCGTCTATTCGTTCCTGTTGTCCGGCCACGCGCACCGTGTCCGGTTGTTCCTGTCGCTGCTCGGGTTGCCGTCCAAAACCATCGACGTCGATCTCGCGGCCGGCGCGCAGCGGGAACCGGCGTTTCTCGCGTTGAATCCGCTCGGGCAGGTACCGGTGATCGACGACGGCGGCACCGTGATCGCCGATTCGAACGCGATCCTCGTCTACCTCGCGAAGCGCTACGGCGACGCCCACTGGCTGCCCGACGATCCGGTCGGCGCGGCCGTCGTGCAGCGCTGGCTGTCGTATGCGGCCGGCCCGATCGCGTCGGGCCCGGCTGCTGCGCGGCTCGTGACCGTGTTCGGCGCGCAGCTCGATCCGGAGGCCGCCAAGCGTACGGCCGCGAAGGTGCTCGACGTGATCGATCGCGAGCTGGCCGGCAAGCCGTTCGCGGCCGGCGCGCAGCCGACGATCGCGGACATCGCCGCTTATACGTACATCGCGCACGCACCGGAAGGCGGCGTGTCGCTCGAACCGTATCCGCACGTGCGCGCATGGCTGGCGCGTATCGAGGCGCTGCCGGGCTTCGTCGCGATGCCGACGACGCGCGCGGGCCTGCTCGCCGCGTAACCTCCCCTTCAACCAGGCCTCGTCAGGAGCATGCGATGAACGCGCCGACCGCCGTCGTACCGGGTTGGGAACTCGACACCGCGCCGTTTCACGCGGGCGAGCTTGCCGTGCAGCAGCGCGCAGGCGTGACGGACGCGGCGGGTGCGGCCGGCCGGCGCGGCATCCGGCGCTTCATGCCGGACCAGCACCGCGCGTTCTTCGCGCAACTGCCGTTCTTCGTGCTCGGCGGCGTCGATGCGCACGGTCAGCCGTGGGCGACGCTGCGCGCCGGTGCGCCGGGTTTCGTCACGTCGCCGGACCCGCGCACGCTGCGCATCGCGGCGCGCGCGCTGCCGGGCGATCCGCTGGCCGGTACCTGGCAACCGGGCGCGGCGCTCGGCGGGCTCGGGATCGAATTCGATACGCGGCGGCGCAATCGCGTGAACGGCGTCGTGCGCGCGGTCGACGGCGATGCGCTGACGATCGCCGTCGAGCAGAGCTTCGGCAACTGCGCGAAGTACATCCAGGGCCGCAAGCCCACTTTCATCGCACGCGAAGCCGATGCGGCCGTCGCGCCCGACGTGTCGGACGCATTGAGCGACGCCGACCGCGCGCTGCTCGCGCAGGCCGATACGTTCTTCGTCGCGAGCGCGAACACGTCGGCGGAGGCGGGCGCCGCGCGCGGCGCGGACGTGTCGCATCGCGGCGGGATGCCGGGCTTCGTGCGCGTCGACGATGCGAACACGCTGACGACGCCCGATTTCAGCGGCAACCGCTTCTTCAACACGCTCGGCAACCTGCAGCACGATCCGCGCGCGGGGCTGCTGTTCATCGATTTCGACAGCGGCGACGTGCTGGTTGTCGCCGCGCGCGCGGAGATCGTGTGGGACGGGCCGCTCGTCGCGTCGTTCGACGGCGCGCAGCGTGTCGTGCGGTTCCATGTGCGGGAAGTGCGGCGCCTGCGTGCGGTGCTGCCGTTCCGGTGGTCGGCGGTCGAGCGCGCGCCGCAGTTCGCGGCGACGGCGGCGGCTTCGCCGGGCGCCGCGCAGGCGGTCCCGGTGCCGTCCGCCGTGCCTGCATCGGCACCCGCATGGCGGCCGTTGCGCATCGCGAAGATCGTCGACGAAGCGCGCGCGATCCGGTCGTTTCATTTCGAACCGGCGGATGGCGGCGTGCTGCCGGCCTACGAAGCCGGACAGCACCTGACGCTGCGCGTCGCGCTGCCGGGCGGCGATGCGCCGGCGATTCGCAGCTACACGCTGTCGGATGCGCCGGGCGGCGCGCATTACCGGATCACCGTGAAGCGCGAAGGGCGCGTATCGGCGTGGCTGCACGATCATGCGCTGGCCGGCATGACGTTCGACGCGCAGATGCCGCGCGGCCGCTTCACGTTCGATCTCGCGAGCCCGCGCCCGGCCGTGCTCGTGTCGGCCGGCATCGGCATCACGCCGATGGTCGCGATGCTGCGCCGCGCACTGGCCGACGACACGCCGTCGCGCCGCGTGGTGTTCGTGCATGGCGCACGCGATGCGGCCGACCGGCCGTTCGCGGCGCAACTCGCGGCCATCGCGGCCGCCGACGCGCGCCTGTCGCTGCACTGGTTCGACAGTCATCCTGACGAACGCTCGGCCGCACAGGCCGGCCGCATCGACGTCACGCAGCTGAAGCGGATCCTGTCGTTCGACGACTACGACTTCTACCTGTGCGGGCCCGCGGCGTTCATGCGCGACCTGTACGACGGGCTGCGCGCGCTGAACGTGCCGGACGAACGCATCCGCTTCGAGGCGTTCGGGCCGTCGAGCGTCTCGCGTCGTGTGGCGCGCGAGACGCTCGCGCGAGCGGCGCCGGGCGTGCCGGTCGTGTTCCGGCGCACGGCGCGCGAAACCGCGTGGACACCTGCCGACGGCACGCTGCTCGAATTCGCCGAGGGGCAGGGCGTGGCCGTGCCGTCCGAATGCCGTTCCGGCTCGTGCGGCACCTGCGCGACGCGCGTGCTGTCCGGCGCGGTCGACTACGCGCAAACGCCCGACGCGCCGGTCGAACCGGGCTGCGCGCTGCTGTGCGTCGCGCGGCCCGCGCCAGGCGCCGCGGAGCCGCTCGTGCTCGACCGCTGACGCACCCTGCGACACGCCGCCGCAGACGGCCTGCTGCGCGAAAAGCGCGCGCAACTGCTTCTTTTTTCGGATGCCGGTCGGATCGACGATAGCGTCAACCGATTCGATGAAAGGAGCCCATCATGAAACTGCTCGGCATGGTCCGCCTGGTCCTGTGGAGTTTCTTCGGCGTGCGCAACAGCAAGTCGCACGCGACCGATCTCGCGAACGCCAACTTCACGTTGCTGCCGTTCGTGGCGATCCTGCTTGCGCTGCTGGTCGGCGCGGTGATCTACGGCGTCGTGCATCTCGTCGTCGATCCGACCGTGACGATGCAGGGGTTCTGAGCGGTGTCGAACCGGTAGCGGGCCGTGATTCCCGCGCCGGTTTTCGTCCGTTCGACCGGCGCGTGACCGCACCGGTCGTCGAGGTCGCCGCGCACGATGCGCGGCGCGATCGCGCCGCCGCCGCCGGCGCGCCCTCCGCAGCCTATTTCCCCCATCCCGCCGTTCCCGCCTCCCGTTCCGCCCGATTCCACGGCCATCGGTCCCGCCCGGGGTAAAATGCGCGCCACGCCGCGATGTCGCGCGCGACGGGCAGGCCGCCGTTCCGACGAACGGCCGGCGCAAGCGCCCGCCGCCCGCACCGGGGCGTTCGAAGCGTCCCCCGCATGACACGACCGCGCGATGCCGCCGGCCGCCCGCCCGCTCCCGACGAATCCGTCGGCGGCTGCGTCGGTGCCCGGCGCGTCACCTGAATCCGATGTCCCATCCCGCGTCTTCCTGGCTGACCGGCATGCGTGCGTGCCATATCGTCCGGTTCGTCTGATGAATGGCGTGTCGCCGCACGCGGCCGGTGACGGTGCGGATTGCGTCCGCGGGGGCATGCTTCGCAGCTTCGTAACGGGTTTCGACAGGGTCGAGTGGCGAGTTTTCCATCCAGAACAATGACGGTGAATCGAACAACAGCGGCGTCCGCACGGCGGCGGCGCACCAAGGTCGGGCTCGGAGTCGGCCTCGGCATCACGCTTTTCGCGGCGCAGGCCGCCGCGGCACCGGGTGACGCGCCCGCACCGGACGCCGATGCGGCCGGCACCGCGACGCTGCCCGCGATCACGGTGAGCGGCGAGCGCGGCGGCACGCTGCGCGCGCGGAATGCGTCGGTGGCCGGGCTCGACGACGCGCCGCTGCGCGACACGCCCGCGTCGGTGAACGTCGTCACGCGCGCGCTGATCGACGACCAGCAGGCGAAGCGGCTGAGCGACGTCGTGCGCAACGACGCATCGGTCGTCAACGACTACGCGCCGGTCGGCTATTTCGAAGGCTTCGCGATCCGCGGTTTTCCGGTCGATCTCGCGAGTGCGATCCGGATCGACGGGCTGACGGTGTCGGGCGAGCAGAACGTGCCGCTCGAGAACAAGGAGCGCGTCGAGATCCTGAAGGGGCTGGCCGGCATCGACAGCGGCGTCGTCGCGCCGGGCGGCGTGATCAACTTCGTGACCAAGCGCTCCGCGAACGTCGCGAGCGTGACGGGCGGCGTCGACAGCCGCGGCTCGACGTCGGCGGCCGTCGATCTCGGCCGCCGCTTCGGCCCCGACCATCAGTTCGGCTTCCGGATCAACGCCGCGAAGGAGAACATGCACGCCTACATCGACGGCACGAACGGACGGCGCACGTTCGGCTCGATCGCCGCCGACTGGGACATCAGCCCGCGCGCGAGCCTGCAGCTCAACGCCGAATTCCAGCAGTGGATCCAGCGCTCGGCGCCCGGTTACCAGTTGCTCGGCGGCACCGTCGTGCCGTCGGTCAAGACGACGTCGAAGGCGCTCGGCACGCAGCCGTGGGCGAAACCGGTGACGACCGATGCGCTGAACCTGAACGCCCGCTTCGACTACCAGTTCAACGACGACTGGAAGGCGTATGTCGCCGCGGGCCGCAGCCGCACGATGATCGACGACAACAGCGCGTTCGCGTACGGTTGCTATTACGCGGCAAGCTGCACGGCCGGCGCGACGTCGCCGTTTTTCTTCGGCGCGAACGGCGACTACGACGTGTACGACTTCCGCAGCCCCGGCGAATACCGGCGCAACGACGACCTGCGCGCCGTCACGACCGGCAAGTTCGCGACGGGACCGCTGCGGCACGAACTGACGCTCGGCGTAAGCGTGCAGCGTCGCGTCGTGCACATGGCGACCGCCGTGTACGACTATGTCGGCAGCGAGAACATCGACGGACCCGACGTCACGTTTGCACCGTCGCCGAATACGCCCGGGTCGTCGTATCCGCAGCTCGATTCGTGGCAGTACGGCGTGTTCGGGCTCGACCGCATCAGCATCGGCGAACACTGGCAGGTGCTCGCGGGCGGCAAGGAAGTGCTGCTGCGCCAGCGCAGCTGGAGCAGTCCCGACGGCGACACGACGCACACCGACCGCTCGGTGTTCCTGCCGCAGGTCGCGCTCGTCTACAAGCCGGTCAACGTGCTGTCGCTGTATGCGTCGTACAGCAAGGCGCTGTCGCTCGGCGACCAGGCGCCGGTGCGCGCGACCAATGCGTATGCGTTCCTGCCGCCGGTCGAATCGCACCAGATCGAGGTCGGCGCGAAATACGACTGGCTCGACCGGCTGAGCCTCACGGCCGCCGTGTTCTCGATCAGCAAGCCGTTCCAGTTCGCCGACCCGGATGCGTCGGGCACCGCCTACACGTTCGTGCAGCGCGGCACGCAGCGGCACCAGGGGATCGAGCTCGGCGCGGCCGGGCGCGTGACCGAGCGGCTGGGGCTGACGGCCAGCGTCGCGGCGATCCGCGCCCGCGCGTACGATTCGGGGTCGCCGGCCTACGAAGGGCACCAGATCATCAACGTGCCCGCGCTGCGCGCGTCGCTGTATGCGGATTACGCGGTGCCGGGCGTGGCAGGGCTGAACGTGCTCGGCGGTGTCGAGTACAGCGCGGCGCGCAACGCGAACGAGGAAGGCACCGCGCGCGTGCCGTCATGGTTCGTGTTCAATCTCGGCGCGCGCTATACGACGAAGATCGGCGGCCATCGCACGGTACTGCGCGTGTCGGTCGACAACCTGTTCAACAAGTTCTACTGGCGCGACGCGGGCGAGCAGCAGGGCGATGCGTACCTGTTCCCGGGGGCGCCGCGCACCGCGCGCGTGTCGTTGACCTATGATTTCTGATGACCGGGAACCGGCTGCGTGACGCGCGGCCCCGGCAGCCAACCAGGAGAGCACAGACGATGTCCCCACTCGAAATCGCCGGCGTGATCGTCAGCGCGCTCGCGATCTGGCTGACCGCGAAGCGCCGCATGCTGTGCTGGCCGGTCGGGCTCGCGTCGGTTGCGCTGTACGGCTGGATCTTCTTCGATGCGAAGCTGTATTCGGACATGCTGCTGCAGGGCGCGTTCGCGGTGCTGCAGGTGTACGGCTGGCAGCGCTGGCTCGCGCAGCGCGCGAGCGAAGCCGGCGGCGGCGGCGCGGCGCCGGCCGGCGACGTCGCGCCCGTCACCGGCGTGCGGCCGCGCCAGATGCTGCCCGACCTGGTCGCGGCCGTCATCGGCAGCGCGCTGCTCGGCGGCATGATGGCACGCTGGACCGACGCGGCGCTGCCGTTCGTCGACGCGTCGCTGACCGCGTTCAGCCTCGTCGCGCAATACTGGACCGCGCGGCGCTATATCGCGTCGTGGGGACTGTGGATCGTCGTGAACGTCGTCTACGTCGGGATGTTCGTGTTCAAGGAACTGTATCTGACGGCCGGACTCTATGCGCTGTTCATCGGGCTGGCCGTCGTCGGCTGGCGCGACTGGAGCCGGACCGCCGCCGCGTTGCGCGCGGCGGCCGGCGGCGCGCTGGCGCCGGGCGGCGGCGCGCGCTGATTCACGCACGGATTCAATCACGGAGCAACGTCGTTCATGTCATTCCCCCTCGAGCCGGACGGCCCCCTGTCGCGTGACGTCGCACCGCCGCAATTCGGCGTCGACGGCGAGCAGGCCGAACGCGACTGGCCGCTGATGACGCACGGCGAGGTGGCGGCCATACTCGCGCGGATCGATGGCGCGGGCGAGCCGGCGCGGCTGACGTGGCACAGCCCGCGGCAGTTCGCGGCGGCGGTGCTCGTGCGGATGGCGGACGGGCGCGGGTTGTTCGTCAAGCGTCATCATGCGAGCCTGCGCGATGTCGCGGGCCTCGAGGAAGAGCATCGCTTCATCGCGCATCTGCGCGAACGCGGCATCCCCGTGGTGGACGTGCTGGCCGGTCGCGACGGCGCGACCGCGTTTGCGTCCGGCGAGTGGACGTACGAGGTGCACGTGCTCGCGCCCGGCGTCGATCCGTATCGCGGCGTGATGTCGTGGCAACCGTTCATGCATCCTTCGCACGCCTACGCGGCCGGCCGCGCGCTGGCCGAGCTGCATCGCGCGTCGGCCGGTTACGCTGCGCCGGCGCGCCCCGTACGGACGCTGCTGTCGAGTTTTCGCGTGCTGTCGTCCGCCGATCTGGCCGGCGCGCTCGAACGCTGGGTCGAGGCGCAGCCGCTGCTCGTGCATGCACTCGGTTCGCGCGACTGGCGCGGCGACGTGGCCGACGCGATCGGCCCGTATCACGCGCGCCTCGTGCCGCTGCTGCCCGCGTTGCCGCCGTTGTGGACGCACGGCGACTGGCACGCGTCGAACCTGATGTGGACCGGGGCGGGCCCCGGCGCACAGGTGCGGACCGTGCTCGATTTCGGCCTGTCGGATCGTACCTGCGCGGTGATGGACCTCGCGCTCGCGATCGAGCGCAATACGATCGACTGGATGGCGCCGGCCGATGCGCGGCGCATCGAGTACGACCAGATCGACGCGCTGCTCGACGGTTACGAATCGCTCGAACCGCTGAACGACGACGCGTATGCCGCGCTGGTCGCGCTGCTGCCGATCGTGCATACGGAGTTCGCGCTGTCGGAAGTCGCGTATTTCGGCTGCATCATCGATGCGCCGGCGATCGTCGACATCGCGTACGATGGCTACCTGATCGGGCACGCGCGCTGGTTCGGCGAGCGCGACGGGCGGCAACTGCTCGACTGGCTCGTGCAACGCCGGCGCGCGAAACAACCCGTCACCTGATTCGCGTGCGGGGCGGCGGCCCGCGCGTGCCGAAGCCCCGAGCCTCCGCAGTCTTTCGCGCGGCCGTCGCGCCGCACGCTCACCGAACCTTCCCGATCGTCAAAACGGGGCGCCGTCCCCGCGGGGCGCCGCGCGTCTGCGTGCGGCTGCGCCCAACATGACGGAAATATCATCTTCGCCTCATGTTCGCACTGCGGCCCGCCCGTAGCATCGGTCGCAAACCGTTACCGCAGAACCGAACATGCTCAAGCTCTCTCTCGCCGCGGCCGTCGCCTTCGCGATGGCCGCGACGGCGTATGCGCAGCCGTCGTTGCCGCCGCCGGCTCCGGCTGCCGCCGGCAGCGCCGCACCGATCGGCGCACCGCCGTCCGACGCACGTCCCGCCCCGTCGTTGACGCTTTCCGATGCACTCGCCGTCGCGGCCCGGAACAATCCGTCGCTGCGCGGCGCGCGCGCGGACGTCGATGCGTCGGCCGGCGCGCTGCTGCAGGCCGGCGCGCGCCCCAATCCCGAAGTGTCGTTCCTGCAGGAGAGCTTCCGCAGCAACGAACGTACGTCGACCGCGCTGATCAACCAGACCATCGAACTGGGCGGCAAGCGCCGCGCGCGGCTCGACGTCGCGTCGTACGGCCGCGAGTCGGCCGGCGCGTCGCTCGACGAGCAGGGTGCGGTCGTGCGCGCCGACGTGATCGCCGCGTTCTACGGGCTGCTCGCCGCGCAGCGGCAGCTCCAGGTCACCGAGGAATCGGCCGCGATCGCCGCGCGCTCTGCGGATCTCGCGGGGCGCCGCGCGCAGGCCGGCAAGGTGTCGCCGGTCGAGGCGACGAAGGCGCAGGTGGCGGCGGCCGGCGTGCGGATCGAAGTCGTGACGGCGCGCGGCAAGGTGGACGTCGCGCGCGAGAAGCTGAACGCGGTGATGGGCGAAGCGCGCGGCGACCGGCTCGCCGTGCTCGGCGACCTCGAAACCGTGCCGCCGGTCGAGCCGCTGCCCGCGCTGACCGCGCAGCTCGACGATGCGCCGCTCGCGCGGATCGCGCGCGCCGAGATGCTGCGCTCGAATGCGGCCGTGTCGCTCGAACGTGCGAGGCGCATTCCGGACGTGACGGTCAGCGCGGGCGTGAAGCGCGTGACGACGGGCGGCGTGCCCGACAACCAGGCCGTGGTCGGCGTATCGATCCCGATTCCGCTGTTCAACACGAACAAGGGCGCGCTGCTCGAGGCGACGCACAAGGCCGAGCGCGCGAATGCCGATCTCGATCGCGAACGCATGCGCCTGCGGCTGGCGCTCACGCAAGCCTACGCGAATTTCGAGGCCGCCGAGCAGGAAGCGCAGCGGCTGAAGTCCGACATCCTGCCGGCCGCGCGCGTCGCGCTCGACGCGATGTCGCGCGGCTACGAACTCGGGAAGTTCAGCTTCCTCGACGTGCTCGATGCACAGCGCACGCTGTTCCAGGGGCAGTCGCAATACGTGCGCGCGCTCGCCGACGCCCATTCGGCCCGCGCCGATATCGGCCGCCTCGTCGGCACGCCGCTCGCGGCCGTCGCGCAATAAGCGGCACTCTTACCGGAAGGATCATCATGTCACGCAGCAGAATCTTCGTTATCGCGGCGGCCGTGCTCGGCGGCGCAGGGATCGTGATCGGCGCGCTCGCCGTTACACGCGGCGGGAGCAACCCTTCGGCGCCCGCGGGCGCCGAAGCCGCGCAGCCGGCCGATGGCGCCGGCGCGCACGGCGGTGTCGTGCTGAAGCGCGGCAAGCTGTCCGTCGAGATCGTGATGACGGAAAAGCCCGGCGACGCGCGGCTCGTCGTCTATCCGTTCGTCGACGGCAAACCGGCCGACCAGGGCGTCACCGTGTCCGGCACGCTGGTGCGGTACGACCGCACGCGCGAGCCGTTGCGTTTCGACGCGTCGGGCCCGAAGTTCGTGTCCGCCCAGTCGATCGCGAAGCCGCACGTGTTCGACGCGACGATCGACGTGAAGGCCGGCAGCGACGCCGCATCGTTCCCGTTCGCGCGCGCCGACGGCGCGATCGCGCTGACCGACGCGCAACTGACGGCGTCGAGGATCGCACTCGCGAAGGCCGGCCCCGCGCAGATCGCGACGCCATTCCAGCTGCCGGGCGAGATCAAGTTCAACGAGGACCGCACCGCGCACGTCGTGCCGCGCGTGGCCGGCATCGTCGAGCAGGTGTCGGTATCGCTCGGGCAGAACATCGCGAAGGGGCAGGTGCTCGCGGTGATCGCCAGCACCGACCTGGCCGACCGCCGCAGCGAACTGCTGACGGCCGAGCGCCGGCTGTCGGGCGCGCGTGCGACCTACGCGCGCGAACGGACGCTGTGGCAGGAGCGCATCTCGGCCGAGCAGGACTACCAGCAGGCGCAGGTGCAGTTGCGCGAGGCCGAGATCGCCGTGCAGAATGCGCGGCAGAAGCTCGCCGCGCTGAATGCGCCGGCCGGCGCGGGGGCATTGAACCGCTACGAACTGCGTGCGCCGTTCGCGGGCACGATCGTCGAGAAACACGCGACGCCCGGCGAGGCGATCGCCGCCGATGCGAGCCTGTTCGTGATTTCCGACCTGTCGACCGTCTGGGCCGAGATGGCCGTGCCGGCGCAGCGGCTGAACGACGTGCGCGTCGGCCGCGACGCGACCGTCAGCGCGACCGCGTTCGAATCGCGTTCGAGCGGCCCGATCGCATACGTCGGCTCGCTGCTCGGCGAACAGACGCGTACCGCACCCGCGCGTGTCGTGCTGCCGAACCCGGACGGCGTGTGGCGCCCGGGGATGTTCGTGAACGTGTCGGTCGACACGGGCAAGCAGGGCGTACCGCTCGCGGTCGCGAGCGAGGCGCTGCAGGATGTCGACGGCGCGCCGTCGGTGTTCGTGCGCTCGCCGAAGGGGTTCGTCGCGCAGGCCGTCGAGACGGGGCGGCGCGACGAGCGCGCGACCGAGGTGCTGAAGGGGTTGAAGCCGGGCCAGGAATACGCGGCGTCGAACAGCTTCGTGCTGAAGGCCGAACTCGGCAAGGGGAGCGCCGAACATGAATGAGCGATATGTGTGCGCCATTGCGCGGATGGCGGCCCGACTGGCGGCCCGCTTTCCGGCGCGCCGCGTGACCGGCCGGGCGGCTCGTCCGGTGCGGGCGACCGTTCCCCGTTTCAAGGAATTCCGACATGTTTGAGCGCCTGATCCGCTTTGCGATTGCGCACCGCTGGCTCGTGATGCTGGCGATCGCGGCCGTGGCCGCACTGGGCGTGTTTAGCTACCAGAAGCTGCCGATCGACGCGGTGCCCGACATCACGAACGTGCAGGTCCAGATCAACACGTCCGCGCCCGGCTATTCGCCGCTCGAGGCCGAGCAGCGCATCACCTATCCGGTCGAGACCGTGATGGCCGGGCTGCCGGGCCTCGAGCAGACGCGCTCGATCTCGCGCTACGGGCTGTCGCAGGTCACCGTGATCTTCAAGGACGGCACCGACATCTACTTTGCGCGGCAGCTCGTCAACGAGCGCATCCAGGAGGCGAAGGACAAGCTGCCGGCCGGCATCGCGCCCGCGATGGGGCCGACGTCGACGGGCCTCGGCGAGATCTACCTGTGGACCGTCGAGGCCGACGCCGGCGCGCGCAAACCCGACGGCACGCGTTATACGGCGGCCGACCTGCGCGAATTGCAGGACTGGGTGGTCCGGCCGCAGCTGCGCAACGTGCGCGGCGTGACCGAGGTCAACTCGATCGGCGGCTACGTGAAGGAGTACCGCGTCGCGCCGAACCCGGCGAAGCTGATGTCGTACGGGCTGACGCTCGCCGACGTCGTGCGCGCGCTGGAACGCAACAACGACAACGTCGGCGCCGGCTACATCGAAAAACGCGGCGAGCAGTACCTGGTGCGCGTGCCGGGCCAGGCGCGCACCGTCGACGACATCGCGAACATCGTGCTGACCAACGTCGGCGGCGTGCCGGTGCGGATGAAGGACGTCGGCGCGGTCGACATCGGCCGCGAGCTGCGTACGGGCGCCGCGACGTCGAACGGCGAGGAGGTCGTGCTCGGCACGGTCTTCATGCTGATGGGCGAGAACAGCCGGACGGTGTCGAAGGCCGTCGCCGCGAAGATGGCGGACGTGAACCGCACGCTGCCGGCCGGCGTGAAGGCGATTCCCGTGTACGACCGCACCGTGCTCGTCGAGAAGGCCGTCGCGACGGTGAAGAAGAACCTGCTCGAAGGCGCGATCCTCGTGATCGCCGTGCTGTTCCTGTTCCTCGGCAATATCCGCGCGGCGCTGATCACCGCGCTCGTGATTCCGCTGTCGATGCTGATGACCTTCACCGGCATGGTCAACGCGAAGGTGAGCGCGAACCTGATGAGCCTGGGCGCGCTCGACTTCGGGATCATCGTCGACGGCGCGGTCGTGATCGTCGAGAACTGCGTGCGGCGGCTCGCGCATGCGCAGGCGGCGGCCGGGCGGCCGCTCACGCGCGAGGAGCAGTTCGCCGAGGTGTTCGGTGCATCGCAGGAAGCGCGCCGCGCGCTGATCTTCGGGCAACTGATCATCATGGTCGTGTACCTGCCGATCTTTGCGCTGACCGGCGTCGAAGGCAAGATGTTCCACCCGATGGCGATCACCGTCGTGATGGCGCTCGCCGCCGCGATGGTGCTCACCGTCACGTTCATCCCGGCGGCCGTCGCGCTGTTCATCGGCGAGCGGGTCGAGGAGAAGGAGAACCGGCTGATGGGCTGGGCGCGGCGCGCGTACGAACCGGTGCTTGCCGCGTTCATGATGCGCCCGGCGCGCGTGATGATCGGCGCCGGCGCGATCGTGCTGGTCACGCTCGGGCTGGCCACGCGGCTCGGCAGCGAGTTCATCCCGAGCCTCAACGAAGGCGACCTGGCCGTCTCCGCGCTGCGGATTCCCGGCACGAGCCTGTCGCAGTCGGTGGAGATGCAGAAATCGATCGAGAAGACGCTGAAGGCGCGCTTCCCCGAGATCGAGCGCGTGTTCGCGCGCACCGGCACGGCCGAGATCGCGGCCGACCCGATGCCGCCGAACCTGTCGGACGGCTACATCATGCTGAAGCCGGCCGACCGGTGGCCCGACCCGAAGAAGCCGCGCGACCAACTGGTGCGCGAGATCGAGGCCGCGCTCGCCGCGCTGCCGGGCAATGCGTACGAGTTCTCGCAGCCGATCCAGCTGCGCTTCAACGAACTGATCTCGGGCGTGCGCAGCGACGTCGCGGTGAAGATCTTCGGCGACGACATGGCCGTGCTGAACCAGACCGGCGAGCAGATCGCGGCCGCGCTGCGGAAGGTGCCGGGCGCGTCGGAGGTGAAGGTCGAGCAGACGACCGGGCTGCCGGTGCTGACCGTCAACCTCGACCGCGACAAGCTCGCGCGCTACGGCGTGAGCGTCGCCGACCTGCAGGACTCGGTGGCCGCGGCCGTCGGCGGGCAGAAGGCCGGCACGCTGTTCCAGGGCGACCGCCGCTTCGACATCGTCGTGCGGCTGCCCGACGAGCTGCGTTCCGACATCGAGACGATCAAGCGGCTGCCGATCGCGCTGCCCGCGCCGGCGGCGGGCGCCAGCGGGCCGATTGCGGCGGCGCCGTACGTGCCGCTCGCGGAGCTCGCGACGATCGACGTCGCGCCGGGCCCGAACCAGATCAGCCGCGAGGACGGCAAGCGGCGCGTCGTCGTCAGCGCGAACGTACGCGGCCGCGACGTCGGCTCGTTCGTCGCCGATGCGCGCGAGCAGCTGCAGCAGGACGTGCGCGTGCCGGCCGGTTACTGGGTGTCGTGGGGCGGCCAGTTCGAGCAGCTGCAGAGCGCGAGTGAGCGCCTGAAGCTCGTCGTGCCGCTCGCGCTGTTCATGGTGTTCGTGCTGCTGTTCGTGATGTTCAACAACGTGAAGGACGGGCTGCTCGTGTTCACCGGCATTCCGTTCGCGCTGAGCGGCGGCGTGGTGTCGCTGTGGCTGCGCGGGATTCCGCTGTCGATCACGGCGGCGGTCGGCTTCATCGCGCTGTCGGGCGTCGCCGTGCTCAACGGTCTCGTGATGATCTCGTTCATCCGCAACCTGCGCGACGAGGGGATGCCGCTCGACGCCGCGGTGCGCGACGGCGCGCTGACGCGGCTGCGGCCGGTGCTGATGACCGCGCTCGTCGCGTCGCTCGGCTTCCTGCCGATGGCGTTCGCGACCGGCACCGGCGCCGAGGTGCAGCGGCCGCTCGCGACGGTCGTGATCGGCGGTATCCTGTCGTCCACGGCGCTGACGCTGCTGGTGCTGCCCGTGCTGTACCGCGTCAGCCATGCGGTGTCGTGGCGCGCCGCGTTTCGCGGCGGCCTCGGTGCGGGCGTGCTGCGCCGGCTGGGTTTCTTCAAGGGTCATGCGTGATGCGAATTCTGATTGTCGAGGATGAACCGAAGACGGGCGCGTATCTGCGCAAGGGTCTCACCGAGGCCGGCTATGTCGTCGACTGGGTCGAGGACGGCATCACGGGCCAGCATCAGGCCGAGACCGAGGAGTACGATCTGCTCGTGCTCGACGTGATGCTGCCCGGCCAGGATGGCTGGACGCTGCTGCAGAACCTGCGGCGCAGCAAGTCGACGCCGGTGCTGTTCCTCACCGCGCGCGACGATGTCGGCGATCGCGTGAAGGGGCTCGAGCTTGGCGCCGACGACTATCTCGCGAAGCCGTTCGACTTCGTCGAGCTGACCGCGCGCATCAAGTCGATCCTGCGGCGCGGCCAGCCGCGCGACTCGAACACGCTGCGCGTGGCCGATCTCGAGCTCGACCTGACGCGCCGCAAGGCCACGCGGCAGGGCGACACGATCCTGCTGACCGCGAAGGAGTTCGCGCTGCTGTGGCTGCTGATGCGCCGCGAAGGCGAAATCCTGCCGCGCGCGACGATCGCGTCGCAAGTGTGGGACATGAACTTCAACAGCGACACGAACGTCGTCGATTCGGCGATCAGGCGACTGCGCTCGAAGATCGACGACGCGTACGAGCCGAAACTGATCCACACGGTGCGCGGCATGGGCTACGTGCTCGAAGCGCGCGGCGGCGCGGCCGCATGATCGCGCATCTGCTGCCGCGTACGCTGCGCGGACGCCTGACCGCGCTGATCATCCTGTCGACGTCGGTGATCCTCGCGTCGAGCGGTGTTGCGCTCTACGAGGCGCTGAGCAATCGCGTCGAAACGACGGCGGCCGAGCAGATGGCCGGCACGTCCGCCGCGCTGGGCGCCCACCTGGCCGGGGTGCGCACACCGGCCGACGTCGCGCGCAACGCCGACATCTGGGTCGACCAGTTGCACGGCCATCCGAACATGGATCTCGCGATCTTCGACGCCATGGGCACGCGCCTCGTCGGCACGCCCGGTTTCCGCCCGTATGCACCGCTGATGTCGCTGGAGGCCGGGCGCGTGCCGGTCGGCATCGCGCCGCCCGGCGCGCGGCACCAGTACCTCGTGACGAACGTGCCGCTCGCCGGCGCGGGGGCCGGTGGCCCGGTGGTGCGCGTCGCGGTGCAGTATGACCGCAGCGCCGACCTGCTGCTGCTGCGCACGCATGCCTATACGATCGTCGTGATCGAGGTGTTCGGCGTGGTGCTCGCCGCCGCGATGGCCTACGGTATCGCCGCGCTCGGCTTGAGCCCGCTGCGGCGGTTCGCGGCGCGGGCCGAGCAGATGTCGACGAGCCGGCTCGCGCATCCGCTGCCGGAACTCGATACGTCCGGCGAGCTGAAGGAACTCGAGCATGCGTTCAACGGCATGCTCGAACGTCTGAACGAGTCGTTCACGCGGCTGAGCCAGTTCTCGTCGAATCTCGCGCACGACATGCGCACGCCGCTCACGAACCTGCAGGCGGCCGCGCAGGTCGTGCTGTCGCAGCCGCGCGGCGCGGACGAATACCGGAGCGTGATCGAGTCGAGTATCGACGAATACCAGCGGCTGTCGCGGATGATCGAGGACATGCTGTTTCTCGCGCGCTCGGAACAGGCCGGCACGTCGATCGGCGTGCGGCGCCTGAATGCGGCCGAGGAGGCGGAGCGGGTGGCCGGCTACTACGAGCCGCTTGCGGAGGACGAGGGTGTGACGGTGAAGGTCGATGGCCACGCGTGGGTCGACGCGGACCTCACGCTGTACCAGCGTGCGCTGAGCAACCTGCTGTCCAATGCGCTGACCTATGCGCCGCGCGGCAGCGTCGTGACGATCGATTGCGTCGAGCAGGGCGGCGCGACGACGATCGCCGTGTCGGATACGGGGCCCGGCATCGCGGCCGAGCATGTCGGGCGGATCTTCGAGCGCTTCTATCGTGTCGATCCGTCACGGCACAATTCCGCGTCGGGCACCGGGCTTGGCCTCGCGATCGTCCGGTCGATCATGGACAATCACGGCGGCGAATGCGGCGTCGACAGCGATCCCGGCCGCCGCACGACGTTCTGGCTGCGCTTTCCGCGCCGGCCGGCCGAGCCGAACCGGCCGGCGGCCATCGGCACCTGACAGCGCGGGCGGGCACGTTCGCGCGTTCGCCCGGTGGCGGCCGCGCGCGGCGTGCTGCCCGCACGCGTGTGGCCGAGCGTCATTGCCGGGCGGTCAGGTTGTCGTGGTTGTCGGTCTGCGGCTTCTTCTCGCCGCCGTGCACCGAAATCCCGTGAAGCTCCTTGTTGCGCGCGACGATCTCGCCGGTCGGCGGGTATTGCGTCTTGCCCGTCGGCACGACGCCGTCGTGCTGCGCCTGCTTCAGTTCGTTGACGACCTGCGTGCGGCTCTTGCCCTGCGGTTGCGTTTGCGCGAACGCGGCCTGCGTGGCCATGCCGAGCGACAGCGTGGCGGTGACGAACAGTGCTGCGAGTTTTGCCGTTTTCATCGAGTGTTCTCCTTGATCGGGCCGCCGGGGTGGCGAACCATGGACCCAGTATGCGAAAGCGGCCGTGCGTCATCGTGATCGCGAGATGAAAAAGCCGTCAGATTGCGCAAGCAGGCAGCGTGTGGTTGGGACCCGACCGACATGACGCAACCGTCATGTTGGCGTCATGGGTGCGATGAGCGGGAAGGGGAACATGAAACCTGCCGATGGTCGACGTGGCTGACGGCATGCGTGCCGTTCGCGACAGCAGCATGGAGCGCGGGCGGTCCTGTTCAGACTTCCATTCCGGACCAAAAATTGCATCGTCCCGCCATCCGCCTCACCTTGATCGCAGTCCTGATCGTCCCGCTGTTCGCGGGCTGCGCGTCGACACGTTCCGGCGCCACCGAGCCCACGCCTGCCACCGCGCGCAAGCCGGTGCCGGCCGACCTGATGCCCGGCGAGCAGATCGACTATGCGGGCCACCGCTGCGGCAATCCGAATCTGTACGTGAAAACGCATCCGTGCCTGTTCCCGCGACCCGATCCCGCACCGTGATCGTCCGGCTGGCGACAAAAAAAGGCCCGGTACTCAGCGAGTCCGGGCCTAATGCGTGATCGTGCCGTGCGGCAGCGACCCGCTGCGTGGGTGGTAACGGGCGCGGCCCGTCACGTCTTCGATCGTAGCGGCGCGATGCGTCGCGAACCTGATCGCAACATGAAATTTCCGTCACGTTGCGCGCATGGATGGCGGCCGCGATCAGAACCGGTGCCGCAACCCGAGATTGACGATGCCCTGCGTGCGCGTGCCGCCATAGCCGTACGAGCCGATCGATGCCTGCGCCGTTTGCGTGCCGCCGTCGAGCGTGCGCTGTTCGCCGTTCGCACGCTGCCAGGCGCCGACCGCATAGAGATCGGTGCGCTTCGACAGCATGTAGTCGGCGCCGGCGGACACCTGGTGGTAGGTGGCGCTCGTATCGCCGCGGGCGCGCGTGTAGCTGTAACCGACGCCGACGAGCAGGCCGGGCGTCGCCTGGAAGTTGAAGAAACCGCGCGCGGTGTCGTATTTCTGCGTGCTGCGGAACGCGGACATCGCATCGGCCTTGTACTGCGCATTGCTGTAATCGATGCCGACCGCGAACGGCGCGAAGTTGTAGCGCAACGCGCCGCGCGCGATGTCGATCGATTTCGCGGAGAGGTAACCGCCGTTGACCAGCGATCCGTCGAACGTGCCGTCCGACGTGCCGTTCCAGCCGGTCCGGATGCCGTTCTCGAGCGACGAGCGGTTGGCTGCGGAGTAGTAGCCGCCCGCGACGTCGAGCGGGCCATAGCTGTACGACAGGCCGGCCGACCAGGTCTGGCCCGCGCCGCTCTTGCCGGCCACGCCGCCGAGCGCATACATGCCGACGAACTGGAAACCGCCGATCACGGGCGACGTGTATTTCACGGCGTTGTCGGTGCGCGACGACGTGTCGTAGTTGTCGACGTCGCCGGGCGTCGCGTACACGCTGCCGAAATAGAAATCGCCGGTCACGGGCCAGGCGACGTCCGCGAGCGCGTCGTACTGGCGGCCGAGCGTCAAGGTGCCCCAGCGTGCGCTTTCCAGGCCGACGAACGCCTGCCGGCCGAACATCCGGTTGCCTTGCCCGAGCGCGCCCGTGTTCGGATTGAAGCCGTTTTCCAGCGTGAAGATCGCTTTCAGGCCGCCGCCCAGATCCTCGGCGCCTTTCAGCCCGAAACGGTTGCCGAGCAGGTTGCCGTTGCCGAGGCCGACGAGGTTCCTGCCGTCGGCATTGGCGTTCCACACATAGGTCAGCGACGTATCGAACAGGCCGTAGAGGCTGACTTCCGCGGCATGGGCCGGTTGGGCAGTGGCGAGCAGCGCCCCCGAGAGCATGGCGAGCCGAACTGGATATTTCATGGTGCTTCCCCTGAAGTTCAAGATGATCGTTTCGCGCATCGTTCGACTCGGGTGCCCGGGCTTGCGGCGGCGGCCCGGAATATCGCGATCGCGCTGGCGATTCTGGAAAGCGTTCGGATCGTGGAGGTGAGGGACAAATGAGAAAAATGTCATCGCGGTGT
This sequence comes from Burkholderia seminalis, assembly GCF_001718535.1. Taxonomy (NCBI): domain Bacteria; kingdom Pseudomonadati; phylum Pseudomonadota; class Betaproteobacteria; order Burkholderiales; family Burkholderiaceae; genus Burkholderia; species Burkholderia seminalis. The sequence goes on from NZ_CP013400.1 coordinate 641,402, forward strand.
CATGCACGCCGGAACATTCGAATTATTTAATGTGCACTGCGATGCAGAAGTCGTTCGCATGGTGACGAAACCGTCATGCGGCGATCACGCATCCGCACCACCGCGGGATCAAAGTGAAGGCACCTGTCACGCCTTTTCAGCAAGGAGCACACCCCATGAACATTCCGCGCCCGATGATCGTCGCCGTCGTTGCCGCACTGTCGGCCGCAGTCCTCTCGCAGACCGTGTCGGCACAGCCGAAGAGTCGTCAGGAAGTGGTTCGGGAACTGGTGCGCGCGCGTCACGACGGCGTGATCCCGAGCCCGAATCACGACTATCCGGCGAGCCCGGCCGTTGTCGCGCGCAATCGGGAAATCCATCGTTCGACGGTACATCGCGGCGAGAAAGCGCCGATGGTCGATGCGCACGACAACGGTTTCGCGGTGCTTTGATCAACGATTCACGGCCGGCCGGGGCCGTATCCGTCGGCCGGCTTCATTCATGCAGAGGAGCGAGTCATGCGTCATATCGCGAAAGGAATCGTGCTGGCGGGGTGCCTGATGACGACGGCGGCGATGGCGGCCGGCTGGCCCGAGCGTGCGCTGTCGCACGCGCCCGCCCACGACGTCGGCCCGCGGGCGAACGAGCGGATGCGGTGCGAATTCGCGGCCGTGCCTGCCGGCGCGTGGACGGCAACGTTCACGCAGGGGCAATGCGAGGTCGACAACGGGCGGTTGACGTTCGTGCCGGCCGAAGCGGGGAGCGGGGCGGCTGCGACGGAGAGGCGGATCGTGCTCGGCGAGGTCCGTACCGCGTCGCATCAGTCGCGCAAGTTGAAGGAACAACTGCAGTTGACGACGCGAGACACGGTCATCGCGCTGAACGTGCTGACCGACGACGGCAGCCGCAAGTCGCGCGAACATGCGATCGACCTGTGGACTGCGTTGCGCAACGAGGGCGTCACGCCCGTGAATGGCACGCGCGTCGTCGATACGTATCCGGCCGGCGCGACGACGTGGTAGCCGCCGCGCGCGGCTTATCCCGCCTTGACCGACCCTTCGATCAGGAAGAACACGATGAAGCCGATGAAGAACGCGGCCGTCGCGAACGGCGTTTCGGGCACCTCGTGCGCTTCGACGAGCAGTTCCTCGGTCACGAGGTACAGCAGCGCGACGGTGCCGAGCCCCAGCAGGGCCGCGTAGATGTTCGCCGGCAGGCCGGCGAATGCCGCATTGCCGGCCACGGCCGAGAGGCTCAGCAGTGCGGCCAGCCCGACCGGCACGACGATCGACAGCGTCCGGCCGATGCCTGCCGCGGCAAGCGCCGCGCTGACCGACAGCGCGAGGAACAACACTTCGAGCGTCAGCGCGACGGTCAGGATGATGCCGCTTTCGTCGCTGGCGGAGAACGCGATGCCGAGCACGAGGCCGTCGACGACGAGGTCGATCGCGGTAACGATGATCAGGCTCACGGGCAGCCGCGCGTCCTCGAAGCGTGCCTCGATCGTGCCCGACAGCGCGCGGATCGCGAGCATCAGCGCGAGGCCGAGCACGAACCCGACGACGACCGGAAACAGCGCATGCGCGCGGTCCTGCGGCAGCAGTTCGAGCGCCGCGGCCGCGAACACGATGCCGCCGGTGAAATGCTGGATGACGCTCGACGTTTTCGGGCCGGGCGCCCGCCATGCGGCCGCAAGCGCGCCGAAACAGGCCGCCAGCACGGGCGGTAAGGTGAGCAGCGCAAGCTTCGCGGTCGGTGTCATGGGGCCTCTCGGTCGGTCGGCGTGCCGCGCGGGAGCGGCATTGCACGGATCGTACGTGCCGGGCTGTGCCGCGGCATCAACCGGGGATTGAACACCTTGAAGCCGCTTCAGAGTCAAGCGGCTTGATCCAGGGCGCACCGGCCAGCCGGCACGCCCGTTCGCGTCAAAGCTGCGCGAGCGCCTGGTCGAGGTCGGCGAGCAGGTCGTCGATATGCTCGATACCGATCGACAGTCGCACCGTTTCTTCCTTCACGCCGGCCTTCGCGAGTTCGGCGGGCGACAGTTGCCGGTGCGTCGTCGAGGCCGGGTGCGTCGCGAGCGACTTCGTGTCGCCGATGTTGACGAGTCGCGTGAACAGCTTCAGCGCGTCCTGGAACTTCGCGCCGCCGTCGCGGCCGCCCTTCACGCCGAACGTCAGGATGCCCGGCGCGCGGCCCGACAGGTAGCGGGCGACGAGTGCGTGGTCGGGGTGATCGGGCAGGCCCGCATAGTTCACCCATTCGACGTGTTCGTGGCGCGCGAGATGCCGCGCGATCTTCAGCGCGTTGTCGCTGATCCGCTCGATGCGCAGCGCCAGCGTCTCGATGCCCTGCAGGATCTGGAACGCGTTGAACGGCGAGATCGCCGCGCCCATGTTGCGCAGCGGCACGACGCGCGCGCGGCCGATGTACGCGGCCGGCCCGAACGCTTCCGTATAGACGACGCCGTGGTAGCTGACGTCCGGCTCGTTCAGCCGCTTGAAGCGGTCGGCGTGTTCGGCCCACGGAAACTTGCCCGCATCCACGATCGCGCCGCCGAGGCTCGTGCCGTGCCCGCCGAGATACTTCGTCAGCGAGTGCACGACGATGTCCGCGCCGTGCTCGAACGGGCGCAGCAGGTACGGCGACGGTACCGTGTTGTCGACGATCAGCGGAATGCCGTGCCGATGCGCGACGTCCGCGAGCGCGGCGATGTCGGTGACGTTGCCGAGCGGGTTGCCGACCGATTCCGCGAAGATCGCCTTCGTGCGCGCGTCGATCAGCGGTTCGAACGACGCGGGGTCGCGCGGGTCGGCGAAGCGCGTGGTGATCCCGTATTGCGGCAGCGTATGCGCGAACAGGTTGTAGGTGCCGCCGTACAGCGAACTCGCGGACACGATGTTGTCGCCGGCTTCCGCGATCGTCTGGATCGCGTACGTGACGGCGGATTGCCCCGATGCAAGCGCCAGCGCGCCGATGCCGCCCTCGAGCGCGGCGATCCGCTGCTCGAGCACGTCCGTCGTCGGGTTCATGATGCGCGTGTAGATGTTGCCCTGGACCTTCAGGTCGAACAGGTCGGCACCGTGCTGCGTGTCGTCGAATGCGTACGCAACGGTCTGGTAGATCGGGACGGCGACCGCGCGCGTGGTCGGGTCGGGGCGATAACCGCCGTGCACGGCGATCGTTTCGAGGCGCCAGTTCGGCTTGGTCTGATCGGTCATGGGTGCTCCGCTTGTTGTTGTGAAGGTCGAGGGGGCCTGCCGTCCGGCGATTATAGGAGCACGTGCGCTGCGGTTCTTAGAACGAATGGTGGGTTGCTTATGCGAGCGTCGCGCATAGAATGCTTTTTCCGCAGACGAAAGGTGCGCGATGGATCAGGATCGGTGGAACCAGGTGGATGCGTATTTCTCCGCGACGCTCGTGCCGTCGGACGACGCGCTCGACGCCGCGCTGGCGGCGAGCGACGCGGCCGGGCTGCCGGCGATCAACGTCGCGCCGAACCAGGGCAAGCTGCTGCAGTTGCTGGCGACGATCCGCGGCGCGCGGCGGATTCTCGAAGTCGGTACGCTCGGCGGCTACAGCACGATCTGGCTCGCGCGCGCGTTGCCGCCCGGCGGCACGCTCGTGACGCTCGAACTGAACCCCGCGCATGCGAAGGTCGCGACGCAGAACATCGCGCGCGCCGGGTTCGCGTCGGTCGTGTCGGTGGTGGTCGGCAGCGCGAAGGACAGCCTCGCGCGGCTCGTCGACGCCGGCGAGGCGCCGTTCGATTTCGTCTTCATCGATGCGGACAAGGACAACAACGCGGTCTATCTCGACGCGGCGCTGAAGCTGTCGCGGCCCGGCACGGTGATCGTCGTCGACAACGTGGTGCGGGGCGGGCGCGTGGCCGATCCGGACAATCGCGAGCCCGACGTGATCGGCGTGCGCGACGGGTTCGCGCGCCTCGTGGCCGAGCCGGCGCTCACGACGACGGCCGTGCAGACGGTCGGGCAGAAGGGCTGGGACGGCTTCTCGATCTCGATCGTCGGCGCGTGACCGGATGCGTCAGTGCGCGCTTGCGGTCGCGTCGGCGCGCCGATACAGGCGCGGCCACTGGTCCTGGAACAGGCCGTTGCAGGTGCCGTGCGTCGCGATGTCGGCGAGCTGGAAGCGCCGGCCGTCGAAGATCCACGACGCGGTCGACCCGCAATCGCCGGCACTGCGCAACCGGACCTTGCTCGACAGCATCGCGCTGGCCGGATCGTAGCCGGCGTCGGTCAGTTCGTTCGGGAACGACGCCGAATCGAGGCCCGCATTCGCGTTCTCGCCGAAGTTCATGGCCGTCGGCGTGTACGGTGCGGTGCGGCGAATGCGATACCACAGGTCGGTGTGGTTATACATGCTGCTGGTCTGGCACGGGATCGCGACGAGCGCCTCGTCGGCCGAGATCGCGACGGCGGTCGACGCCTTCCTGCGATCGCTCGCCGACATTTCGTCTTCGACATCGGCCGCGCACTGCTTCACGTCGGCGCCGAATTTCGCGAGCACCGCGTCGACGAGCGGGCGCTGTTCGGCGGCCGACAGGTTCGCGACGGGCGGCGGCGCCGGCGTGACGGCGGGCGGGAGCGCCGGCGCGGGCGGGACCGACGACGCGGGCCGGCTGCCCGGGCGCAGCAGCGCGGTGACGGTGCCGACGCGGCCCTGCGTATCGTCGATCAGCAGCAGCGCGGCATTCAACCCCGACAACGGCGTGCGCGCGGTGTGCGCGGAAGCCGGATCACCGAAGCTCAGCGCCTGTGCATTGCGCGATGCAGACAGCCACGCGGCGACCGTTGCCGGATCGTTCGTGCGGATCCGGAACGGGTGGGCCTGGTCGTCGTTCGGGTCGCCGAAGGCATGCCATTGGGCCGGCAACGCATCGAACGGGCGGCCGTCGACGCGTGCGGTACGCAAGTCCAGCGGTGCCGACGCGTAGAGGTCGAGCGACGGTTGCGCATCGGGGCCGGCATCGCGCGTCACGCGCAGGATCAGGCTGGGGCGTGCATCGTCGGTATCGTCGGCGTGACTCTCCGCGACACAGCGATTGCCGTTGTCGCAGACGACCGACCAGCTCTTGAAGTCACGCTCGACCGGCGGCCGCGCGAGCGGACGAGCCTGCGTGACGATCGGGGAAACGGCGAGGAGCACGGCGAGGGCAAGCGGAAAACGGTGCGACATGACGGTTCGTATCGACTGGGAAAGGGCGGGCGGAAGATGCCGGACTGCAAGCGCATCGTCAGCAAGCGGTGCAGGTCGAGTGCAGTGGCGCGAACGGTATCCAGTATACCGCTGCAACGGGCGGCGCTTGACGCGGCGACGCGTCAGGCGGATGGACAAACGGCGCGATGCCCGCCGGCACCGCGCCGTTCGTTTGTCATCGGCTGTCGACCACGTCGCGCAGGAACGTATCGAGCGTCGCCACGTCGCCCCACGGCCGCTTGTATGCGCGATCGTGTTCCGCATCGGCGAGCATCGACTCGACGAGCGCGTGGATCGCGGGGCGGCGCGGCCCGTACTCGCTTTCGTTCGCGCGCATCTTCAGTGCGAGCAATGCATCGAGCTCCGCGCGCACCGCCGGCTCGTGCACGGTGCCTTCGACGAGATCCGCGAAGCGCATCGGCGGCATGCCGAGCCCCATGTCGATCCAGCGCACCGCGAGCAGCGGCCGCAGTACGTACAGGTACTTCTTGTAACGCACCGTGTCGCCTTGCAGATAGCCGCGAAAGTTCTTCTTCGCCATCGCAAGGTAGTGGTGGCGTCCGCGCACCGGAGAGAAGAACGCCGCCGCCAGCGACCGCAGTCGTGGCGCCCAGCGCGCGTCTTCGCGATACACGACCGGCGAGTCGAGCCATTCGAGCAGCGTGGGATTCGAGCGGCGCAGCAGTTGCAATGCCTTGCGCAGCTCCCAGCCGCTCACGTCGAGTTCGTCGTCGAGCGGCCGTTCGATCACGTCGCGTCGCGCTTCGACGCTCAGGTACCAGTCGCGCCGGTGCACATACACGAAGCGGACGTCGTAGTCGCTGTCCGGCGACGCGAACCCCCAGCCGCGGCTGCCCGATTCGCACGCGAACAGGACGCTCACATCGTGGCGACGCTCGACTTCCGCGAGTTCCGCCATCACGCGCGCCCGCACCGCCGGGGCGACCGGATGCGCGCTGCGCACGGGCGTCAGGTTTTTTTCCGTTTTCATGATTGTCGTTTCCGTTTCGTTGCGCGCGGCCGCCGGCCATCGGCCGCGCACCGCGCTATCCTTTCACGCACACCACCTGGCGCAGCGTGTGCACCACTTCGACGAGGCTGCGCTGGGCCGCCATCACCGCGTCGATGTCCTTGTAGGCCATCGGGATTTCGTCGACGACGCCCGCGTCCTTCCGGCATTCGACGCCCTGGGTGGCCTTGACCTGGTCGTCGGCCGTGAAGCGGCGCTTCGCTTCGGTGCGGCTCATCGTCCGGCCCGCGCCGTGGCTGCACGAGCAGAAGCTTTCCGGGTTGCCGAGCCCGCGCACGATGAAGCTTTTCGCGCCCATCGAGCCCGGGATGATCCCCAGTTGCCCCTTCTGCGCGGACACCGCCCCCTTGCGCGTCACGAGCACGTCTTCGCCGAAGTGGCGTTCGCGCTGCACGTAGTTGTGGTGACAGTTCACCGCGTGTTCTTCGAGCGCGAACGGCTTCGCGATCACGCCGCGTGCTGCCGCGATCACCGCGTCCATCATCGCCTGCCGGTTGCGCCGCGCGTAGTCCTGCGCCCAGCCGACGGCCTCGACGTAATCGTCGAAGTGCCGGCTGCCTTCGGTGAAATACGCGAGGTTGCGGTCCGGCAGGTTCGCGATGTGCTGGCGCATGTCGGCCTGCGCGAGTTCGATGAACAGGCTGCCGATCGCATTGCCGACGCCGCGCGAGCCGCTGTGCAGCATGAACCACACGTGGTCCGCTTCGTCGACGCACACTTCGATGAAGTGATTGCCGGTGCCGAGCGTGCCGAGATGCGCGTAGTGGTTCGTCTTTTCCAGCTTCGGATACTTGTCGACGATCCGCTGGAAGCCCGGCTGCAGCGACTTCCACGAGTCGGTCACGGCGGCCGGCGTGCGATCGCCCCACGCGCCCGGATCGCGGCGCCCGGGCGCGCGGCCGTGCGGTACCGCGCGTTCGATCGCGCCGCGCAGCCCCGCGAGCGAATCCGGCAGATCCGACGCCGTCAGCGTCGTGCGCGCGGCCATCATCCCGCAGCCGATGTCGACGCCGACCGCGGCCGGGATGATCGCGCCCTTCGTCGGAATCACGCTGCCGATCGTCGACCCCTTGCCGAGGTGGACGTCCGGCATCACCGCGATGTGGCGGAAGACGAACGGCATCTGCGCGGTGTTGCGCAACTGCGCGCGCGCTTCGTCCTCGATGGCGACGCCTTGCGTCCACATCTTCACCGGCTTGCCGTTGGCCAGTTCCATCACCTGATAGTCCATGTTGCTCATTTGCTTCACCTGATTCATTCGATTGTCCGGCGCGACACACGCGTGCCGCGCCGTGTCCTGCATTACGTGCCCTTGATGCTGACGAGTCCGTTCAGCACCTGGTCGAGACCGCCGAACACCGAGATGCGGTCGATCCGTTCCGCGACGCGCTCGAGCGTTTCCAGCTCCTTGAGCCGCAGCGCGGTCGGGTTTTCCTCCATCACCTTCGCGGTGTTCAGCAGCGAACGCGTGGCCGCCGTTTCCTCGCGGCGGCGAATCACGTTCGCCTGGGCGGATTTCTCCGCTTCGACCACCTGCGCGAGGATCGTCTTCATGTCGCCCGGCAGCACGATGTCCTTCACGCCGACGCTGCGCACGTCCACGCCCGAATCGCCGAGACGGGCGCGCACCTGCGCGATCACGACCGCGTCGATCGACTGCTTGTCCTCCAGCAGCTCGTCGAGCGAGCGTGTGCCGACCGCCGAGCGCAGCGCGAACTGCAGCTCGCGATACAAGTGCTCGACCGGTTTTTGCAGCTGGCCGAACGCATGCAGCACGTCCGCGTAACACCACGTCGCCGACAGGTTCAGCCGCAGCGCAACCTTGTCGCGCGTCAGGATTTCCTGCCCGCCGACTTCGATCGCCTGCAGGCGCAGGTCGACGAGTTCGACCGCGACGTCGCGGTTGAAGCGCCAGAACGCCGACGTACCCGCGTCCAGCAACCGCTCGATCTTGCCGTCGATCTTCAGCACGCCGACGTGGTACGCCGGCACCTGCGCCACCAGCACGCCCGTCAGGCCCGCCACGCCGCGCGCCCGCAGCGCCGGTTGCGCGATGCGTTTGACGAGCGCGGCCGGCAGCATGCTGTCCTGCGTGAGATCGACGCGTTCGAGACGATGCGCGGCCAGGCCGCGCCAGTACAGCCGGCGCGTGCCCGGTGCCAGGATCTCGACGAGCACGTCGTCTTCATAGCGCAGGCCCGCTTCGTCGTCGGCGAGATCCATCGCGACGAAGTATCGCGCGAGCACGTCGGGCGCGTCGTGGCGCAGATAGTCGGCCAGCGCGGTGTCGGCGAGCGGCGCGTCGAGACGCGCGGTCTGCACCGACAGACGCTTGAACGGATCGAAGGCCTTGAACACGCCCGGTTCCAGCACCTTCACGAAATCGCCTTCGCTCATCAGCAGCGCGCGTTCGTTCTTTTTCACTACATGACGCTTCCACATATTTTTGTCCTTTTTTTCAACGACCGCCGGATCGCGCATCGTGCGGATCGCGGTGCGACGCAACCGGGCGGACGGCGCGCTGGCCGGCGCCGACGCACACGGTGACGCATCCTGCATCGCGTCGTCGTGCGCATTCGCGCGGGCCGTGCGGCCGCCCGGCCGATCGCGCGGAACCGCAACCGGTCCGACGCGCGGCGGGCCTGTCGGCCCGCACCGGCGGGTACTGCTTTCATCACGAGACTGTCCTTGCGGACAGGGTTCGAGCGGGATTCGAACCCGCCACCGGCCGGCTTTCGCCGGCTGCTCCACCTGACTGAGCTTCCGAACGACGGGCGCTCCGGGATTCGAACCCGGACGAGGCATCCTGGCGCGCGCCCCTTTGCCTTCATCTGTCCATGGCGGCATGCGCTGCCGCGACGAACGAGGTTCGGCGGCGGCGCACCAGCAGGGCGTGTGAACCCTGGCTCGCGGGCCAGCGGGACATCCGGCGTCTTCTATTGAGCGAGGAGCGTGCCAGTGGCTGCCTTGATGCTCGAATAATTTTTCAAGTGCTTGAAAACAAATGGGAATTTATTTCATTAACCGATTTTCGGTGATGCCGGGCGTGCGGATTCATCATGGAAATCCGATACAATCGGATCGCTTCTTATCCCATGAGATAAAAAATGCGCAAGACCGTCGCGATCGGTTTTCTCGGCACCGTGCTGGACCAGGGCGGCCGCGCGCCGCGCCGTTACCGCAAATGGCGGCCGACGATTTCGCTGTGCGAGCAGCCCGACCTGCCGATCGACCGGCTCGAACTGCTGCATGCGCCGGGCTACACGCGTCTCGCCCACCAGGTGCGGGACGATCTCGCGCGCCTGTCGCCGCATACCGACGTGCGGCTCGTGCCGGTCACGATCCACGATCCGTGGGATTTCGAGGAGGTCTACGCGACGCTGCACGACTACGCACGCGCGTATCCGTTCGACCTCGAGCATGAGGACTACCTGATCCACATCACGACCGGCACGCACGTCGCGCAGATCTGCTGGTTCCTGCTGGCGGAGGCGCGCTACCTGCCCGCGCGCCTCGTGCAGACGGGGCCGCCGCAGCGGACCGACGAAGGGCCGAGCGGGCCGGGCACGATATCGGTGATCGACCTCGACCTGTCGCGCTACAACCGCATCGCGCAGCGCTTCACGCGCGAGCGCGACGAAACGGTGTCGTTCCTGAAGGCCGGCATCGCAACGCGCAACGCGCGCTTCAATGCGCTGATCGAGCAACTGGAGCGCGTCGCCGTGCGGTCGCGCGCACCGATGCTGCTGGTCGGGCCGACGGGCGCCGGCAAATCGTTTCTCGCGAAGCGCGTGTACGAGCTGAAGCGCGGCCGCCATCGGCTCGCGGGGGCGTTCATCGAGATCAACTGCGCGACGCTGCGCGGCGACGCGGCGATGTCGACGCTGTTCGGTCACGTGAAGGGCGCGTTCACGGGCGCGCAGTCGGCACGGGCGGGGCTGCTGCGCGCGGCCGACGGCGGGCTGCTGTTCCTCGACGAAATCGGCGAACTCGGGCTCGACGAGCAGGCGATGCTGCTGAAGGCGATCGAGGAGAAGCGCTTCCTGCCGGTCGGCGCGGACGTCGAGGCGAGCAGCGATTTCGAGTTGATCGCGGGCACGCATCGCGACCTGCGGCAGATGGTGGCGGCCGGCACGTTCCGCGAGGATCTCTATGCGCGGATCAATCTGTGGACGTACGAATTGCCGGGACTGGCCGAGCGCCGCGAGGACATCGAGCCGAACCTCGAATTCGAACTCGACCGTTTCGGCCACGAGCAGGGCGAGCAGGTGCGATTCAACGTGGAGGCGAAGCGGCGCTATCTCGCGTTCGCGGCGTCGCCGCGCGCGGTGTGGGCCGGCAACTTCCGCGAACTGTCGGCCTCGGTCACGCGGATGGCGACGCTGGCCGATGCGGGGCGGATTACCGAGGCACTCGCCGAGCAGGAAGTCGAGCGGTTGACGCGCACCTGGTCGTCGCCGCGCGACGCGGGCGCGGCCGACCCGTGCGTCGACGCGGTGTTCGGTGCGCGCGCGGCCGATCTCGACCTGTTCGACCGTGCGCAGCTCGAACGCGTGCTCGACGTGTGCCGCGCGTCGGCGAGCCTGTCGGAGGCGGGGCGCACGCTGTTCGCGGTGTCGCGGCAGAGCAAGAAGCAACCGAACGATGCGGACCGGCTGCGCAAGTATCTCGCGCGGTTCGGGCTCGATTGGGAGGCGGTGCGGCAGGCGCTTGACGCGGCATGACGCGCGGCGGCGCGGCCGGCGCGATCGGTCAGGCCGCCGCAGCCGCCGCGTCGTGAAACGGTGCCAGGAATCCCCAATCCGGGTGTGCCGCCGCGATATCCGCCAGCCCGCGCGCGAACGCATGCGCCGGCAGCCACGGATACCCGAACGCCGCATGCAGCCCGTCGAGCTTCGACGACCGCGGATCGTCGATCGTGTCCATTCGCGCGATGTGGATGTGCAGCGCGGCGATCCGGGCCGCGTCGTCGCGGGTGTCGTCGCCCGCGAACTGCCAGCGGTACGTGCCATGCCCGATCCGCAGCGCGCCGGTGTCCTTCTGCCGCATCACGACGAGCCACGGCATGTTGGCGACGCCATGCGCGTCGACGTCCGGCTCCGCGCAGACGTAACAGGTCCGGCACCGCTCGAACCGCTCGCCGAATTCCTCGACCAGCGTGCGCGCGATGGCGGCCGCGCCCGTCACGCGCGGCGGAAAATCGATATCGTCGCTGGCGAGCGAAAAGCTCAGTTCGGCATCGGCTGCGAAGCAGTCGGCGATCAGTGACGGACGGTTCAGGTCTTTCGCGCGCAGATAACATTCGAGCAGCGCGCGGACCGTCGCGGGATGAAGCGGAAAGGACATGATCGAGTCTCCGGTGCCGGACAATCGGGCAGCATGCGGGTCGCCGGACCCGGCCGGGAGCGCATGTGCCTTTACCGTATAATTTCGTTTCAAAGCTAAATTCGCATGACTGCACGGAGCGTCGACGTCATGGCCAAGCAGCAAGAGGAGTCCGTTCTGACCATTACCAACCCGGCCTGCCTGATCGACGGCACGGACACGGAATTTCGTCACCTGATCAACGGGTTGCTGCCGTTCGCGGCGCGCCTGCTGTCGGTCCGCGACGGTTTCGGCTCGATCGCCGGGCTGACCGGCATCCAGTATTCGTTGCTCGTGTCGGTCGCGCACCTGTCCCACGACGACGTCGTGACCGTCAACCGCCTGGCCGATCACCTGCACCTGAGCGGCGCGTTCGTGACGATCGAAACCGGCAAGCTCAAGAAGCTCGGCCTGATCGATAAGCGGGCCGACCCGGACGACAAGCGCAAGATGCGCGTCACGGTCACGCCGGCCGGCACGAAGCTGCTGAAAGCGCTGGCGCCCACCCAGCAGCGGATCAACAACGTGCTGTTCGAGGGCGTGACCAAGACCGAGTTCAAGGTGCTGTGCTCGGTGATCGACCGCCTCGTCACCAACGGCGATCGCGCAACGCTCGATCTCGCGCACATGATCGCGCGCCAGGAAAAAAGCTGACGCACGCCGGCCGCGGGCCGGCGCGACGCGTCGGCCATGCTCAGTGCGCGGCCCACTCGATCGTATCGAGGTCGACCCCTTCCAGATGCATGTCCCATAGCGGGCTCAGCGCGCGCAGCTTGTCGACCGTGTCGCGCACCTGCGCGATCACGCTGTCCACTTCGGCTTCGGTCGTGAAGCGGCCGAGCGTGAAGCGGATCGAGCTGTGCGCGAGTTCGTCGCTTCGGCCGAGCGCACGCAGCACGTAAGACGGTTCCAGCGACGCCGACGTGCACGCGGAGCCTGACGATACCGCGACGCCCTTGATCCCCATGATCAGCGATTCGCCCTCGACGAAGTTGAAGCTCACGTTCAGGTTGTGCGGAATCCGGCGCGCCAGGTCGCCGTTCACGTAAACCTCGTCGAGCGTCGACAGGCCGGCCAGCAGCCGGTCGCGCAACGCGCCGACGCGGCGGCTTTCTTCCTCCATCTCTTCCTTCGCAAGCCGAAACGCTTCGCCCATCCCGACGATCTGGTGTGTCGGCAGGGTGCCCGAGCGCATCCCGCGCTCGTGGCCGCCGCCGTGCATCTGCGCTTCGATGCGCACGCGCGGCTTGCGGCGCACGTACAGCGCGCCGATTCCCTTCGGGCCGTACACCTTGTGCGCGGTCACCGTCAGCAGGTCGACGTTCAGTGCATTCACGTCCACCGGAATCTTGCCGGCCGCCTGTACGGCGTCGCAGTGGAACACGATGCCGCGGGCGCGGCACAGCGCGCCGATCTCGGCGATCGGCTGGATCACGCCCGTTTCGTTGTTCGCGAGCATCACTGACACCAGGATCGTGTCGGCGCGCAGCGCCCGCCGCAGCGCATCGAGATCGAGCAGACCGTTTTCCTCCACGTCGAGGTAGGTGACGTCGAAGCCCTGGCGTTCGAGTTCGCGGCACGTATCGAGCACGGCCTTGTGTTCGGTCTTCACGGTGACGAGGTGCTTGCCCGTGCCTTGATAGAAGTGCGCGGCGCCCTTGATCGCGAGGTTGTTGCCTTCGGTGGCACCCGATGTCCACACGATTTCGCGCGGGTCCGCGCCGAGCAGCGCGGCGACGTGCGCGCGCGCTTCCTCGACCGCTTGCTCGGCGTCCCAGCCATGGCTGTGGCTGCGCGAAGCGGGGTTGCCGAACTGCTCGTGCAGGAACGGCACCATTTTGTCGACCACGCGCGGATCGACGGGCGTCGTCGCGCTGTAGTCCATGTAGATCGGGCGGGATGGCATTGAATGGGCTCCGGGAAGCGGGATCTCTCGCGGGTCGCGAAAGCCGCAGGATACGGTTGCCGCAGTGTACGTGGACATTCGCGGGCGTCGCGCAACATCCATCACGCCAGTAGGGTTGTCTTTCAAACAAAGCTTTCAAGATCAGGGTTTACGACAGCTTGAACCGGCTTTTGTGTTTACATTCAATAAAAGCTAAATCACAAAGCTAAATTGAAGTGATTCATTGGCCGGATTCCGCCGCGGAATCCGGCGATGCAACCCCAGGAGAACGAGATGAGCGAGAACCATGCCGGAACCGGCGCGGGCGCCGACGAGCAGCGACGCTTTCGTACCGCGTTGTCGATGTTCGCGACGGGCGTCGCGGTGATTACCGCCCCGCGCAAAGAGGGGATGCCGGTCGGCATCACGGTCGCGTCATTCAATTCGGTGTCGCTGGATCCGCCGCTGATCCTGTTCTCGGTCGACCGCCGCAGCCTGAGCCTCGGCGACCTGGCCGGCGCGGACGGCTACGCGGTCAACGTGCTCGACGAGACGCAGCAGCACCTGTCGAACTGTTTCGCGAAGGCGAACGGCGACAAGTGGGGCTGGCGCGCCGGCGCGGCGCCCGCCGACGGCGCGGTGCTGCTGCCCGACGCACTCGCGACGTTCGAATGCGAGCCCTATGCGCAATACGACGGCGGCGACCACGTGATCTTCGTCGGCCGCGTGACGCGGCACCGTGCGCGCTCGGAAGGGCGCCCGCTGATCTTCTTTGGCGGTCGCTACCGCGCGCTCGACGGCGCGCAGGCGCCGTCCGTGTGAACGCAACCGACGATTCATTCCACCCAGGAGGACATCATGATCAAGAACGGGACTCAGCACATCGCGTCGCTGCGCGACGGGCGGCAGGTCTACCTGAACGGCCAGCCGGCCGGCGACGTGACCGCGCATGCGGCATTCCGCAATTCGATTCGCAGCTACGCGAGCCTGTACGACTACCAGGCGCGCGACGAGAACGTTGAGAAGATGACGTTCGTGTCGCCCGGCACGGGCAACCGCGTGAGCCGGATCTGGCAGCTGCCGACGTCCTATGACGAACTCGTCGAGCGCCGTGCCGCGCTGGAAGCGTGGTCAGAGCTGCATTACGGCTTCATGGGCCGCTCGCCCGACCACGTCGCGTCGTGTCTCGCCGGCATGTATATGGGCGCCGACGTGTTCGAACAATACGACCCGGCGCGCGCCGGCGCACTGCGCGACTACTACCGTTATGCACGCGACAACGACCTGTTCCTGACCTACGTGATCGTGAATCCGCAGGCGAACCAGTCGAAGGCCGCACACGAGCAGGAGGACAAGTACCTCGCGGTCGGCATCGTCGATCAGGATGCCGAAGGCATCACGGTGCGCGGCGCGAAGATGCTCGCGACGAGCGGGATCATGGCGAACGAGGTGTTCTGCAGCTGCATCCAGCCGCTGCGCGAAGGCGACGAGATGTACGCGCTGTCGTTCGCGGTGCCGATGAACGCGAAGGGCATGAAGATCCTGTCGCGCAAGTCGTACGAGGAGCACGCGACGTCGGTGTTCGACAACCCGCTGTCCAGCCGCTTCGACGAGAACGACGCGGTGCTGTACTTCGACGACGTGAAGGTGCCGTGGGAACGGATCTTCGTCGCCGGCAACACGGCGATGTGCGCGAAGCAGTTTCATGCGACGCCCGCGCACGTGTACCAGAACTATCAGTGCCAGGTGCGCCTGATGACGAAGCTGCGCTTTCTCGTCGGGCTCGGCCTGAAGATTTCCGAGATCAACGGCACGAACACGTTCCCGCAAGTGCGCGAGACGCTGGGCCAGCTCGCGGCCGAAGCGTCGATGGTCGAGGCGTGGGTCTACGGGATGGAAGCGAAGGGCACGGTCGTCAACGGCTTCTACGTGCCCGACCGCAACATGCTGTACGGCTCGCAGGTCGTCACGCAGCAGCTGTATTCGAAGGTGCTCAACACGCTGCGCGAGCTCGCGGGCGGCGGAATGATCATGCTGCCGTCCAGCGTGCGCGATTTCGAGAACCCCGACCTGCTGCGCATCATCGAGAAGACGCAGAAGTCGCCGGTGTGTTCGTCCGAGGAGCGCGTGAAGTTCTTCAAGCTCGCATGGGACGCGGTCGGCTCCGAATTCGCGTCGCGCCACAACCAGTACGAGCTGTTCTACGCCGGCGCGTCGTTCGTCACGAAGGGCCACGCATACCGCACGTACGACTGGCAGCGCGCGTCGCATCTCGTCGATTCGATGCTCGGCAGCTATTCGCTGAACCAGGAACGGTCGACGCCGCACGCCGCTTGACGCGTCGTGCCCGACTTCACCCGCTATCGCATTCAGGAGAGACAGATGGCCATCAACAAGCTTCACGACGAATTCCATACGCTGGACATGCAGCGCGACTGGCGGCTGCCGGAAGGGTATGACCCGGCATCCGGCGCACAGGAGCTGATTCTGTCCGGCGCGCTCGATACCGAGCGCAAGCGCGGCAGCCGCACGCGCCTGCTGCGCCTGCCGGCGGGGCTGCATACGAAGAAGCCGTTCGTGCACGACTACTGGGAAGAGGTGTTCCTGGTCGAGGGCGACCTGACCGTCGGCAACGACGAGCATGGCAACGGCGGCACGCCGTTCAAGGGCTACACGTATGCGGTGCGGCCGCCCGGCGCATGGCACGGCCCGTTCAAGTCGAACGGCGGCTGCGTGCTGCTCGAGATCCACTACTACGACCCGGCCTGAGCGCGGCCGGTCGACGACACACGGCGAGCGGCGCCGCGCGATGCGTGCGCGCCCCGCCACAAGGAGCATTCGATGAAAACCATTACGTTCGCGATCGACGGTCGCGACGGCCGCACCGAGCGCGCGATCGCGATCGACACGCTCGTGATCGCGGGCTGGACCGGCCGTGACACGGCGGCCATGGAGCGGCACATCCGCGAGCTGGAGGCGCTCGGCGTCAGGCGCCCGGCGACGACGCCGGTCTTCTACCGCGTTGCGGCCGACCGCCTCGACCCGTCGCCCGCGATCCAGGTATCGGGCGGGCAGAGCAGCGGCGAAGCGGAATTCGTGCTGGTGCGCGCCGGCGGCGAGACCTTCGTCGGCATCGCATCCGACCACACCGACCGCGAAGTCGAGACATACGGGATCACCGTGTCGAAGCAGATGTGCGGCAAGCCGTGCGCGAGCACGCTGTGGAAGTTCGACGACGTGGCCGGTCACTGGGATCAGCTCGTGCTGCGCGCGTACGCGACGATCGACGGCGAGCGCGTGCTGTATCAGGAAGGCCGGGTGACGGCGATGCGCGCGCCGGACGATCTGCTCGCGCAGTTCGCGCGCCACGGCGGCCGTTTCGAGAACGGCACCGCGATGCTGTGCGGAACGCTGGCCGCGATCGGCGGCATCCGGCCGGCCGAGCGGTTCGAGATCGAGCTGGAGGATCCGGTGCTGGGCCGCACGATCCGGCATGCGTATGCGGTGGACACGCTACCGGTCGCGGGCTGACGCCACCGGCGCACGCGCGCTCATGCGCGGCAGATCGCGATGATCTCCGCGCTGATCGTTTCGTCGAAAGGCGCGCGTTGCCAGTCGCCGCACCACTCGGCCGATGCGAAACCGGCTGCCGACACGCGCGCCTGCAGGGCGGGCTGCGCGATGAAACGCAGTCGGCTCGTGTTCGTCAGCACCGTGTCGTCGCGGCGGAAGCGGTAGTGCGTGTCGAACGTCACGATCGCGTCGTCGACCGCACGCACCGCGTGATGGAGATCGACGCGGCCGAAGTCGCGCGATTCGACGCTGCATGCCGAACGCGCGGGCGTCCACGCGCGCCACGGTGCGACGTGCGGGTTGCGGGTGTCGAACAGGAAGCGGCCGCCGTCGGCGAGCACGCGTCGCACGCCGCGCAGCGTCGCGTCGATTTCATCATCGGACAGCAGGCACTGGAACGCATGCCCGGTCATCACGACCGCATCGAACGGTGCGGCGGGCGGCAGGCTGCCGAGTTCGCATGCGTGCCAGCGCACGGTGTCGGCGCGCGGCTGGCGTCGTGCGTAATCGATCATTGCCGGCGCCGGATCGATCGCGACGACCTCGTGCCCGGCCGCCGCGAGCCGGCGTGCGAACGTGCCGGTGCCGCAGCCGAGATCGAGGATGCGCTGCGGCGCGGGGCCGATCACGGCTGCATAGAACGCGAAGTCGCGATCGCCCGCGTTGAACAGGTCGTAGACCGCGACGAGGCGCGGGTCGGTGTAGAGGCGGTCCGCGTCGGCAGGCGTCATGCGGCCGTGCGTATCAGCGCTGCTGCACGGCCACGCGCAGCCCGAGCGCGATGAAGATCGACCCGATGATCTTCCCCTGCCAGCGCGTGAGCCACGTCAGCCGCTTCACGACGCGGCCGAGCGGGCGGATCGAGCACGCGATCAGCGTCGTATAGAGCGAGCTGAGCACGACGAAGATCAGCCCGAGCACCGCGAACTGCACGAACGTCGAGCCGCGCTCCGGGTGCACGAACTGCGGCATGAACGCGAGGAAGAACAGCGCGGTCTTCGGATTCAGCACTTCGGCGGGAATGGCCTGCAGGTACGCGACGAGCGGCGTGACGGGCGCCACCTGCGGCAGCGACGGATCGGACGGCTTTTCCAGCAGCGCACGCACGCCGAGATAGAGCAGGTACGCGGCGCCGACCAGCTTCACGACGTTGAATGCGAGCGCCGACGTCATCAGCAGCGCGGACAACCCGACGGCCGCAAACAGCGTATGCACGAAGTCGCCGCTCGCGACGCCGAGGCCGGTCAGGATGCCGGTCTTGCGCCCGCCCTGCACGGTGCGGCTCAGCACGAGCAGCACGGCCGGGCCGGGGATCAGGAACAGGCCCAGGACGACGGCGGTGAAAGTGGTCAGCGTGGTCAGGTCGAACATGGCGGCTCCGGCAGGTTGGCGCGGCGGCGGGGGATCGGGGCATTGTATTCGGTTCGGCGGGCGGCCGCTGACGCGTGCTTGAACGGCCCGGCCGTGCCGGCGCCTTTCTGGTATAAGCACGAAACGACGTGCGGCACGGCGTCCGGCTTCTTCCACCGCCTATCGTTTCATGCGCGAGCTTCCACCGACCACCCATCCCGCCGCGGACGCCGACGTCTATCACGTGCCGCGTCCGCTCGTCGTGTTCGGCGGTTCGGTCGTCGAGCCCGAATGGCGGCTGGAGCGCCACAGCCATCGCCAGGCGCAGCTGCTCTACACGCTGAGCGGCGTCGTCTATTGCGAGATCGACGGCGGCGTGTGGAGCGCGCCCCCGCAATGCACGGTGTGGATTCCCGGCGATGTTCCGCACGCGGCGCGCGGCTCGGCCGGCGCGACCTTCTACGCGGTGCTGGTCGAACCCGACGCCGCGCTCGACCTGCCCGCGCGCTGCTGCACGCTGTCCGTGTCGCCGCTGCTGCGCGAACTGCTGCTGAAGGCCGCGAGCTTTCCGAACCTGTACGACGTCGACGGGCCGCAGGGGCGGCTGATGGCGACGCTGCTCGACGAACTCGTCGCGGCGCCGGTCGAGGACCTGTACCTGCCGATGCCGACCGACCGCCGGCTGCGCAAGCTGATCGACCATCTGCTCGACGATCCAGCCGACAAGTCGCCGCTGGCCGAACTCGCACGGCGCGCGGGCATCAGCGAGCGCAGCCTCACACGGCTCGCGACGAAGGAGCTCGGGATGAGCCTCGGCGACTGGCGCCGGCGGCTGCACGTCGCGCTGTCGCTGCGGATGCTGACGACCGGCCGCCGCGTGCACCAGATCGCGATCGACCTCGGCTACGAGAGCGCGAGCAGTTTCGTGACGATGTTCCGCAAGGCGACCGGCAAGTCGCCGACGCAATTCCTGACCGACCGGCAACGCTGAACGCGCCGGCCGCGCCCGCGGATGCGCAGGTTTGGCCAGATTGAAAAAGCAGTTGGCCGGGATGAGAAATGACGCGTTTGGCCTCGATCCATAAAATGAGAATCGTTCTCATCTGGAGGTCGACATGCAAATCACCACGACTGAATTCCCGTTCGTCTGGCTGCGTTACCGCGGTTCGACGCACTTCGAACCGGCCCGGTTGATCGCCGAGCTCGACGCGTTGCTGGCGCGCGGCGAACGCTTCGTTCTTCTGACCGACGACGCGCCGTCCGGCGACGATCGCGGCGATACCGACCACGAGATGCGCAAGCAGCTCGCGAAGTGGAGCAAGGCCAACCGTGCGCAGTCGCGCGAATGGATCCCGGCGATGATCGCGATCGAGCCCGATGCGGCCCGGCGTGCCGCGCTCGATGCATTCTCGGGCACGTTCGAGAAGGTCTGGGGCTATCCGCTGAACGCGGCGGCGAGCCGCGAAGACGCGCTGGCGCTCGCGCAACGGCTGCTCGCCGAACCCGCGCGCCGCATCGCCGCGGCGAACGCCTGACCCGGCCGCCGCGCGCCGCGCGGCTTTCGTCGACATCGACAACCGTGTACGGTGCGCGCACGCGCGCCGCGGCCTGTCGCAACCACGCAGGGGTGACCGGTGGACAATCCGATCCGCGCGATGCGCATCTTCACGCGCATCGTCGAAATGAACAGCTTTACACGCGCGGCGCAGGCGCTCGGCATTTCGCGCGCCACCGCGACGCGGACCGTGCAGGAGCTCGAGGCGGCGCTCGGCACGCCGCTGCTGGTGCGCACGACGCGCGCGCTGCGGACGACGTCCGAAGGCGACGCGTATTACCGGCGCTGCGTGAGCATCACGGCGGACGTCGACGAGCTCGAAGCCAGCATGCGCGGCGCCGCGCGGCATCCGGGCGGGCCGCTGCGCGTCGAGGTGCCGGCGTCGGTGGCCGGTGCGATCGTGCTGCCGGCGCTCGACGCGTTTCACGCCCGGCATCCCGATCTCGTGCTGATGCTGGGCGTGGCCGGGCGCGCGGGCGATCGCGACGCCGACACGGTCGACTGCGGCATCCGGCTGGGCGCGCTGCCCGATTCGTCGCTCGTCGCGCGCCGGCTCGGCACGCTCGAACGCGTGACGTGCGCGAGCCCGGCGTATCTCGACCGCTTCGGCGTTCCGCGCACGCTCGACGCGCTCACGGCGCACCGCGCGGTCAGCGGCGCGCGGGTACCCGGCCAGCGCTCGGCCGAACTCGATTTCGTCGCGGACGACGGCGTGCGCAAGGTCCGGCTCGACAGCATCGTCAGCGTGGACGACGAGCAGGCGTACCTGGCCTGCGGCGTGCACGGCCTCGGGCTGATCCAGCCGACGCGCATCGCCGCGCAGCCGCTGATCGACGCGGGCCGGCTGCGGGAAGTGCTGCCGTGCTGGCAACCCGAGCCGGCCGCCGTGTCGGCGGTCTACGTGAAGCGCCCGCATGTGTCGCCCGGCGTGCGCGCGTTCGTCGACTGGATCGCCGAGCGTTTCGTGCAGGCCGCGCACGAGCATGAAGGGCTGGCGGCGGCGGGGGCGGCAGGGTGGCGGCCGGCGCGGGAGGCGATCGCCGCCCGCGATCGCGACAGCAGGCTGGCGGAACTGGCGTGACGGCAGGGTGCCGCCTGACGTGAAATCAGGCGTCCGCGAGGCGGAATGCGCCGGCCATGCGTTCCTGTTCCCGGGCAGGAAGCGCGAGTCCCGTCGCGAGCGTTCTGCACTGGCTGACGACGCCGCGGAAATCATCGACGATGTCGTCGGCTTCGCCCAGGCGTACCCGGAAGTATTCGCATACCTCGCGGGCGAGTTCGAGATCGAGCGCGTTGCGGCTTCCGTGATGTTGAGCTTGAGACCGTCGGCGATCCCGACCGGATTCATGTCGTAGGCGGCGGAGCGTCGCCAGCCGGCGCCCGGTACGAGCATGAAGCCGTGATTGCGAAGAGGGTCGTCCGTATTCGAGACGAGCGGGTTGAAGACGATGCGCGCCCATCGCTCACGCAAGTCGGTGCAGGAGCGGAGAACCAGGTTGGGTGGATTCCAAGGTGCAAGTATTCTGGCGATTGATGGGTGATTCGGCCAGGATACTGGCATTTTCTACTTCTTGTCGCTACGCCGCCTTCAACCGCCTCAGCTCTTCCGCCAGAAAATCCACGGATGCGCGAATCCGCGCGGACGTCTGGTGACGTTGCGCATACACCGCGTAGATATCGGCGCTCGGCGTTTCGTGATTGGGCAGCACGACGACGAGACGCCCGTCCGCGAGATAGTCGCGCAGGTCCCATTCCGCGCGCATCAGGATCCCGTGTCCGTCGAGCGCCCACTTCGCCGCGATCTCGCCGTCGTTCGTCGTCAGGTTGCCGTTGATCCGCACGGCTTCCGTGTGGCGTGCCGCGCCGCGCGAGATACGCGGGCGCCGCGCACAAGCAGCCGGCGGTTCAGCGCGAGCCGCCGCGCGACGAAGTGCGAGATCGCGGGGCCGACATGGCTGCGCCCGAACCCGAGCGTCGCGTTCACGCGCAGCAGCCCTTTCGGCCGCTGCTTCGCGCTGCCGAGCAGTTCGCCGAGCTCGTCCATCTGGTCGAGGATCCGGCGCGCGTAGTCGAGATACACGTCGCCTTCGGGCGTCAGCATCATCCGTCGCGTCGTGCGGTTGACGAGCGTCATGCCCGCGCGCCGCTCCATCTGCGTGAGCCGCTTGCTGACGGCCGCCGCGGTCAGCCCGAGTTCGCGCGCGGCCGCGCTCAGGCTGCCCGATGCGGCCAGCGTCGAGAAGAAGCGAGGAGCATGAGACGTTCGGGCTTTGGCTTTTCGTGGCCGTCGGCGGCAACGAACAACGGAACCGGGGGGCGCTCCAGCTTCGTCGGCTGTCAAAGATAATCGACCTGATGCCGACTGATCCGCAAGCCGACAAGCTCGTCTCGAACACGTAAATGTTCGGGGTGCGTAGCGTAGGCATGAAGGCTTTCGCGACTCTCGAATTCGGAGACGAGTACCACGTCGCACGCGTAGTCGATGCGGCTGAAGTCGAGCCCGATCTCGAGTTTCAGCATGCCAGGAATTTTCCCTATCAAACCTTCGAACGATCGCTTGATGACACCCGCCGCTTGTGCCTTCTCTTCAGCCGTGTCACCTAGTACGTTCCACATCACAATGTGTTTTACCATTTTATCCTCGGCCGTACGTATCACGTGTATGGTTCATTTGCCCGTCTTGGTCCGATGGTCGCTACAACCTCGGCTATGGTTCGACAACGAAAGCCAGTCTGCCAACGCCTCCCGCGTGAACGGCGTTCGGCACCATGGCAATGCGTTATGGATGTACGGTCGACCAGAGCAACGGAGAGAGATGCATTCTTTCTTGGCGTGCAAAGAAAGCAACGCCGCTTAGAACATTTGGCGAATCCCCGCCATGAGTCCCAATTGCCCCATGCCGGCGCCAGGTGTTGTTCCGCCTCCACCTTGACTGACGGTGTATCTCGCATGTGGGCTGTTGAAAAGATATCCCCCTTGAAAATACATCGCAGTCCGCTTTGACATGAAATACGTGGTCCGCAAGGTTACGATTGTGCCCCGGGCGTTCTGCGTGGCGTTAAGTATTCTGAAGACTCCGCCATCGACGTTAACCGCCGGAGTGAAAAGATACGCGGCCGTCAGATAGAACTGGTCGGAATGAACGTCCGGTACAGTCGTCGATACCGTCTCAACTCGTCGCCCAAGCCACCCTGCGCCGATCTTTAGTTGTCCCGCGATCGCGTACCCGTTTAACTGCATGCGTATGTCTTTATCCCCAGACTGTGTCAGCGGAAAAGGCGCGACGCCATTGAAAAAGTTTGCAGCTGCCTGGTTACCGCCACGCTGTTCGTCGTACGCTGCCGCGACGCCAAAATTAGGCACGTCATACCGCAACATGACCGACCATTCCTTGCAGTCCATATAACTCCCGGCCACGGACCCAACGCATGAGCCCTGTCCCGGCGAATTTCCTCCGGCATCACGCCCGAACGAATAAGTGGCGCCAGCGGTTACTCCCGCAAAGGTGCCTTTCCACGCAATCGTGTTGTCGCTACGTGCGTTCGGGATGGCAAGATCGAATGAACCCACGCCGTTATATACGTCCGGCCCTAACACGTCGGCGTCTTGGATTGCCCAAAATGTCATCGTGTATTGGCGACCGAAAGTGAACGTGCCGAAAGGACCCTGCACGCCAACCCACGCCTGCCTGCCGAACAGGCGGCCTCCCTGGTTGAGAGTTCCGCTCGAAACGTTGAACCCATTTTCCAGCGCAAAGATTGCGGAAATCCCGCCACCGAGATCCTCCTTCCCTCGAAAGCCCCAACGAGATGGAATTTGTCCTGTAATAGACGGCATCCGAACCACCCGGTTGCCGTTGGTGTTTGCATGTGTGACCAGTTCAACGCCGGTATCAAGAATCCCGTACAAGGTCACGCTGCTTTGGGCGAAAGCGGTGGACCACAAGCAGCTTCCTGTCACGGATGCAGCTGCGACAAGCGCATAACGTGCTCTCATTTCGTCTCCTGATTTCTGTATTTGCTTTGGTTTTCTTGATACGTCTATTGAAGGTTTTAAAAATGCTTTTTTATTCGTTATGCGAAATAAATATTTGTGTCGAGAAGAGTAATCAGTTGAACGTGATCCTTATAGATGCTTGATAATTTTCCGGCTACGTCGGGTTGATGACGGTAGAACGTTCATGCCGCAGCTTCTGCACAAAGCGGGGCGGTGCTGTAAGTAGCAAACGCTAAGCGCAACCTACTCAACAAATTTCAGGACAAAATTCTGGTGAACTTTCCAGAACGGATTCGAGAATTCCAGAGCAGCCGCTTCTTTGGGATCGTCGGTGCGCTTGAAATTCCCGATCAGGCTCTCTTTCACGCCAAACACGGTGTCCTCGGCGAGATAGCGACAATCCGGTGTGAAAATGTGAGTGATGACCGTCTCAAAGCCTGGCGCCTGGACGATGAAATGTATGTGAGCGGCACGGTTGGGGTGCCGGCCGAGGGCAGCGAGCATCTTTCCGACGGGGCCATCATCGGGCACTGGATAAAACCGCGGTTTGACCGACCGCAGCCAAAAGTCACCATTAGCGTCGGACTGAAATTTGCCACGGAGGTTTCCGTCGGGCTGGACTCCTTTTTGTTGTACGTCGTAAAACCCGTCGTCATTGGTCTGCCACACATCGATCACTGCACCAGCGACCGGGTTACCGTCGACATCGGTGACCCGGGCCCGCACAACAAGGGGTTCGCCTTTATGGTCGCGACAAATATTGGTGCCGTGCGGAGATACCGGAACACCGTCCACGAAGAACGGTCCCAAGATCGTGTTTTCGGTCGCGCTTCCCGGACGGCGATGATTGATGGCATCTACAAGCATCGAGACGCCGAGTACATCCGACAGCAAAATGAACTCCTGCCGCCATTCTGTACACATATGCCCTGTATCGGTCAGGAAATGGATGGCCGCCAGCCATTCTTCGTGCGACGGTTCGATTTCCTTGACCGCGGCATGAAGATGCCGAACGACTGCTTCGGCGATGATTCGCGTTCGCGCGGGTACGTTCGGGCCAATTCTCGCGTTGACTATTTCTGCTGATGCTGATTCGTCGAAAAGCGGGTACGACGTTGGTTCTTTCGCGTTCATGTCAGGATCTCTATTTACGCTGTATGACATCCGCCCGAAACAGCCTCGCACACCGCAGGCTCACCTCGATACGCGCGCGAGATCAGGTCCAGCAGTCCTTGGCGCTCAAGAGGTCGGGGGTTCCAGTATGGGTTGGCGAGCGCGAGGTCCACCGCTTGTTCGACACCGGCTTCCGGCATTCCGATCGCGCCAAGGCCGCGAGGCACGCCAACGGCATCATTGACGCGCTGAAGTTCGGCCGGAACATCCGTCACCCCGAGCGCTTCGCGGAGTTGGCTTATCACTTCCGGGATCGCCGATGCGTTATAAGCGAGAGAATGCGGCAACACGATCGCATGTGTCTCCGCGTGGGGCAGATCGAATGCACCACCTAGCGTGTGACATAACTTGTGGTGCAAGGCCATCCCCACCGATCCTAGACACATACCGGCGAGCCACGCTCCGTACAACGCATCCGTACGCGCGCCCACGTCTGAGCCATCCGAATGGATCCGAGGCAAAGCCTTCACCAGCGCGCGAACGCTTTGAAGCGCGAGGGCGCTGATGACGGGATTGGCATCGCGGGCATACAACGCCTCGATCGCGTGTGCAAGTGCGTTCATGCCGCTCACACCAGAGAGGCCCACAGGCATCTCCATTGTCAGGTCGACGTCATAGATCACTGTCTCGGGCAACACTTTTGGGCTGCGCAACGTCGTTTTGACACCATCGACCGTTTCACCCAGAATCGGCGTCATCTCGGATCCTGCATAGGTCGTAGGCAGGATAATCTGAGGCATATCGGTTCGAAGGGCCAGCGCCTTCGCAAGTCCCGTGGTCGAGCCGCCCCCCATTGAGACAACCCCGTCGACCTTCAGCTCAGCAGCGATATCAAGTGCTTCTTCGGTGACACTGACAGGCGTATGCATCCGAGCGCCGGCAAATGTTCCCGCGTG
This sequence comes from Burkholderia seminalis, assembly GCF_001718535.1. Taxonomy (NCBI): domain Bacteria; kingdom Pseudomonadati; phylum Pseudomonadota; class Betaproteobacteria; order Burkholderiales; family Burkholderiaceae; genus Burkholderia; species Burkholderia seminalis. The sequence continues at coordinate 667,423 of NZ_CP013400.1, forward strand.
CCTCGGGCCGAGTTGTTTCGTGATCTCGGACCCGATAGCCGCGTGCAGCGGACCGTACAGAACCAAAATACGCGAGAGGCCCAGCCGTTCGACTTCTTCTCGTACTACACGTCTGGTGCCCGACCCGAAAATCACCCGGGTCTGGAGGCCTTCGTAAGTGAATGGCGCACGGCATTGGGCGGATCTGTTACCCATATCAATTCACCCTTGTGCGGTACCAGCGGCGGACGGCTTCTTCGCCGGCTGAATCTCGAAACGACACGACTTCTTCTGTGCGAGGAGAATGCAGAGCGCACCACCTGCCGCGGCGACACCCATCGCGATCAGCACGCTATTGCCGCCGTCGAAGATTTGCTGCAGCGCGCCGCCAATGAACGGCCCAAGAATGGCGCCGAGGCGCCCGACCGCCAATTCCATGCCTACAGCAGTTGCCCTCATCTCTGTCTCGTATGAGGTGGCGGTGAAGTTGTTTAGAACGAATTGACCACCAATGATGCAAAATCCCGCAACTGCACTGCAAAGGAGATTTATCCAATGCTGGTGAAAGAAAACGAGACACAACATCGCCGTGGCGCCACCGAGCGACCACACGCATAACCACATACGTGTTCGACCCGTACGGTCGACAAGATACCCACAAACCAGCCCACCAACGAAAGACATCATTTGCATCAGCGCGCCGAAGGCAAAGCTTGCCGAGAAGCTTTCGCCTCGCGCCTGCATGAGGGTTGGAATCCACGCCGAGAGGCCGAAGATGCAAAACAAGCTAAGAAAACTCGTTGCCCAGATAGACAGCGAGAGCTGGCGCCAAGGCCGGGCAAGCAAGCTGAACACGGAGGCGCGTTGCGTCACTGATGCTCGCAACACACTGCAATCTCTGTACGTATCTGCCCGTTCTGGCCGCAATTTCGCAAGGACGCTCTTCACGTCCTCATCGCATCCGCGTATCAGGGAGAACTTTGGTGATTCAGGGAGATACAGATGCAAGAAGGGCAAGAGAATGACCGATAGTGAGCCGACCCAGTAAAGTCCTTGCCACCCCGTGTGCGGCGTGAGGAAAACCCCCACTAAGCCTGCTGCTGCGCCGCCCATTGCCCACCCTAGGGCGACACCCCACAGAGCGAAGGTATTAGCCACACGGCGCGGCGCAAGCTCATTAATGTAGGTCGTTGACAGCGGGAGCAGGACGCCCAGGCCGAGGCCAGTGAGCACTCGAAGCGTGCAAAACGAGGCGAACGAATCTGCCAATAACGCGGTGAGCAAGGAGAAGATGGTGGTAATCCACAAGCCACCGATGAGCGTAACGCGTCGACCCAGACGGTCTGCGACCGCCCCGTGCACAGCTGCACCGACGAGGAATCCCACGAGTCCGCTTGAGACAAGCATGCCCGCTTGTTGGAGCGACAGGCCCCACGGGCCATGCACATAATGGATCACATAGGCGGGATTGAAGGTATCGTACCCGTCGAACATCGTCAGCAGCGCGAGCAGCACGCCAAGCCGTATGTGCATCGGGCCGACGCGCGCATCGGCAAGCTCCTTGTGTACATCAATCGACTCTTTCAGCATGTTGTCTGTCTCCATATGACTGCGCGGGCTTTGCCCGCCGCTTGCGGCGGGTCATCTGCTCTTATGTGCTTTGCTTTCGCGAGTTGCCGCTCACCGGTCAAGCTTGAACAGGCGTTCGGCGTTGGTCCGACCGATCTTGACGCGGTCGTTATCGCTAATTGAAGCAGCGTCAAACCAATCAGCTGCATGATTCACGTTTTCAAACGGCCAGTCGGTCGAAAAGAGGATCCGGTCCGAGCCGATTTCGAGCATTGCATCCACCAAGGTCTGCGTCCGAAAGTTGCCCGACGTCGTCAGCCAGAAGTTCGCGTGGAAATAATCAGCGATGCGCTTCTTTGCCGGATAGTTCGGTACGGTTTCCACCCATGCATTGCGATTGTCAATTCGCCACATGCTGTACGGGAGGCCCTCGCCCATGTGTCCGAGGATGATCTTCAGGGCCGGGAATTCGTCAAAAAGGCCCGAACCCATCAGGCGCAACGCATGGACCGCCGTTTCCTGACCAAACGCCCAAGTAGGGCCCAGTAACCACGGGTGGCCTGCATAGATGGGAGCATGCGCGGGAAGCGGATTGCGCGGATGCAAATAGAATGGCACGTCGAGCGCCTGCACCATCGACCAAAACGGACGAAATTGCGGCAGATCGTAATAAAGAACCTCATTACCACCTTCGACCTGCGAGAAGCCGTTGACGAGCGCGCCGACGAAACCAAGCTCCTTGACACAGCGTTCCAGTTCGCGCGCTGCCAGTTCCGGCGACTGCATTGGAAGAGCGGCAAAACCTTTGAAGCGGTTAGGATTCTTCGCAATCTGCCCGGCGAGAAAATCGTTTGCCCGACGGGACAATTCGTATGCTGCGTTCGTGTCCGGGATCGCCTGCACGGTGGGGGCGTTGAGCGACAGAATCATCAGGTCAACGCCGTTCTCGTCCATTTCTTGGATCCGACGGTCTTGAATGTCGAGCAGCCGAGCTTTGAGTTCGACCCAATAGGACGGCGGTACGAACCCTGCTGAATCCTGCACTGTCTCCGCCATCGCGAAATGTTCTTCCAACGCGATTTTTTTCTCTACCTTGAACGACATGGAAAGCTCCTTGAAACTTAGTATTGACCCTTCGGCTCGAGGCCGAGTGCCATTTGCCCGTACATCGTGCCGACTGAATCCCAGTTCATGCTGATGTGCCTTCCGACAGCATTGGCGTCGCGCCACGCACGTTGCACCGGATGCGCAAGGTCAAGTCCTTGCCCTCCTGTCGATGCATTCAGGGCTTCCGCGGCGCGGATTGCGAGCGACACGGCGAAGGAATGTCCGCGCCGACTGGTGATCCTGTCCTCGATCGAGATCTTTTCACCTTGTTCAACTGTGGCCTCCCGCTCTCGAAGATCCGAAAGCAGGATCTTCTTCGCTGCATCACAACTTGCCGCCGCCTCGGCAACGCGGAGTTGAATGGTGGGGAATTCGGCCATTCGGTTCTGACCACCGGCGACCGCGCCGCGCGTCACGCGCCGAGCCGTCCGCTCCAGGTAGTCGTCTAGCGCGCCATGTGCGGTACCCACGGCAACGGAAGCCAGGCACGACGGAATGGCACTGAGCATCGGCATCATGAGTCCCTTGCGCTCAGGCCTTGCTTTCGCGCCAGGCGTATCTCCGCTGGTCGTCTCGGAGAAAAGCAGCGCGCGATGTGCTGGTACGAAGACTTTGTCGAGCACAAGAGTCTTGCTTCCCGTGCCGGCGAGCCCGACCACGTGCCAAGTGTCTTCGATGACGTAGTCGGTCTCGGGAACCAGCAGAAAAGCGGGACCCGGTTTTGCCCCTTCACTTGTCGGGGGAAGCATCGCAGCGCAAAGCGACCACTGCGCGCAGTCGCAACCGCTCGCAAAACTCCACCGGCCGCTGATGAGATACCCCCCCTCCGCGGGCTCGGCCTGGCATACAGGAGCGTAGGAACCACAGACAAGTGCGTCCGGGTTGTCGCCCCACACGTCTTCTTGCGCTTCCAGCGGAAATCCGGCAACCAACCACTGGTGTGCAGAAAGCAATCCAGCAACCCACGCTGTCGATGCGCACCATTTGGCGAGCTCGATATTCAGATCAACCAGCACAGAAAAGTCATACTCCAGGCCGCCGAATTCCTTCGGTTTGACAATGTCGAAGTAGCCGGCATCCTGCAACGCGTTAATACTTTCCATGGGTACGCGGCGATCGCTTTCTACTTTCGACGCTCGCGCCACAATCGTTGACCGCAACGCTGTCAATCGAGCGCGCAATTCGGACACACTGGACCGGTTTTGATTGGTGGGGCTTGCCACACTCAGGGACTTCTCTGCAACGTTCATCACCATCTCCGTCAAAATATTAGAAATACGGCTTAGGCTTTCAATCGTCTTATATCTAGCAGTACGAAGCGTTTCGGTACAGAAGCGGGTTCGAATCATCGTTGAGTAGCACCTCCTCGGCGGTGCCGATGAAGATGGTGTGAGTGCCGAATGGCACTGCTGCTACTTTCCGGCAAAAGATGTTGACCTGGGCGCTCGCAAGATAGTCAACACCTGCAGCATGCTTGGCCCAATCGCCCGTAAAAAACCGGTCTTCAGGAGAAGCTGCCCCGCTAAAAGCCGTAGAGACGCTCGCCTGATCGTGCTTCAAAATATTCACGCAAAAACTGCGTGCGGAAAGGAGGATGTCGTGAAGGAGCGTCGACTGATTAGCGCAGACGATGAGCGACGGCGGGTCCATCGACAGCGAGTTCACCGCGGTCATGGTCATGCCGTGTCGTCGAGTCCCGTCTGATGCTGTAACAATCGTGACGGTAGAAGTCAGACGCCGCATTGCAGCGCGAAAGGACGTGCCGATGTCGAGCGGGGGCGGGGATAGGGTTTCCATCATGTCTCCTGTTGGAACCGGGCTTTTGCCTCGTGTTGAAATCAGTATATTTGCATTTGCAAATGTTGCCAATGAAATTGATGCGGATGAGACAGTTGCTTTGATAGAATCTGTCAATCGACAGGGGATTACCCGTGTACAAACTTACCGACTCCGTTCCTTATCTCCTCAATCGCGTGGGCGTGCGTATGGGGGAGCTTTTCTCGCGCCACATCGCTCCCTATGGGGTCACGTTGCCCATGTATCGTGTGATGGCCGCCCTTTGGGAGACGCCGAACCAGCGTCTGAATGACCTCGGCGCAATGACGACGATCGAGCTTTCGACGCTGTCGCGGCTCATCGGGACCATGGAGAAAATGAAGCTGGTATCGCGAAGTCGTCTTGAGACGAACGCGAGGACCGTCGCGATCAACCTGACGAAGTCGGGGACGGAGTTGGTTTCCGAACTTATGCCGATAGCGCGCCACTTCGAGGAGGTCGCTGTAAGCGAACTGTCGCCGGAGAATTTGCGTCTTTTTAAGAAAACGCTTGACGATGTGTATTCAAAACTGGATTCGATCGAAGCCGAGCTTATGCTGACATCTTCGTAGCGAAGCGCAGGCCGGCCATGACGCCGATGCTGGTTAGCGAGCAGCTCTATCCTCGGGCCTAGAACGGCCAGGTGAGCCCTTCAAAACCGGGCAAAGGCTTCGCGACATCTCGACACTGAAACCACAAAGACTGGCGCCTTTCGCTCGCCCTCCACGTCGTCGAGCGAGGGCTCCCGTCGCGGATAGCGTTCGGACTTGGGAGAACAAAGTTCAGATGTCGAAGTTCGCCTCGTTCTGAACCGCCGCGACAGTGACAACATGCGCGGCAGGCTGGCCGCTCATATTTCGACGCCGCGATCGCTTCGGGCGGTGCGAGCGTGACGACGAACAACCGTGCATCACGCGCGTCGCAGGCGGCGCGCAGCCGCGCGTGTTCCGCTTCGCCGATCGGATAGGCGATGACCAGATGGCGTTCGCGCGCGGCCGCGATCTGCGCGACGAGACGTTCGAGCGCGAGTGCCCACTGCACGTCCAACGGCGCGTCGTCGGGCGGCGCATCGTGATCGTCGCCGTCGATGAAGCACGCATCGGGCAGCACGCGTGCGAGCGCGAGGCCGATCGTCGTCTTGCCGCTGTTGATCGGGCCGTTCAGGTGGATGACGGTAAGGGCGGTCATGGGTCGAGGCAGGAAGCGGATGACTCGCAGCTTGCCATGACGGGCGCGGCGGCGCGGTGCCGTGAGGGCGTCGCGTGGTGCAATGCGAAGGGGGGGGAAGCGGACAGGCCGGGAGGGGAGCGGCAGGCTGCGTGCGCGACGAGGCGTCGCACACGCAGCCTGCCCGACCGTGCCGCATGCAGCAATGCGGCACGGCGTCGAGCGAGACGGCTTACTTGTCGTCGCCCTTGATCTGCGGCAGTGCCGACGCTTCGCCCGGCGTCAGCAGGCCGACTTGCGCATACACGCGCAGCTTGTCGCGCGTATCGGTGATGTCGAGGTTGCGCATCGTCAGCTGGCCGATCCGGTCGCGCGGCGAGAACGTCGATGCAACCTTCTCCATCGACAGGCGTTCCGGCTGGTACGTGAGGTTCGGCGACTTCGTGCTCAGGATCGAGTAGTCGTTGCCGCGGCGCAGTTCGATCTTCACTTCGCCGGTGACCGCGCGTGCGACCCAGCGTTGCGCGGTTTCGCGCAGCATGATCGCCTGCGGGTCGAACCAGCGGCCCTGGTACAGCAGGCGGCCGAGGCGGCGGCCGTTCTCGCGGTACTGCTCGATCGTGTCTTCGTTGTGGATGCCGGTAACGAGGCGCTCGTACGCGATGTACAGCAGCGCGAGGCCCGGGGCTTCGTAGATGCCGCGGCTCTTCGCCTCGATGATCCGGTTCTCGATCTGGTCGCTCATGCCGAGGCCGTGGCGGCCGCCGATGCGGTTCGCTTCCAGCAGCAGCTCGACCTGATCCTTGAACTCGACGCCGTTCAGCGCGACCGGCTGGCCGGCTTCGAAGCGCACCGTCACTTCTTCCGCGGCGATCTTCACGTCGTCGCGCCAGAACGCGACGCCCATGATCGGGTTCACGATCTTGATGCCGCTTTCGAGGCTTTCCAGATCCTTCGCTTCGTGCGTCGCGCCGAGCAGGTTCGAGTCGGTCGAATACGCCTTCTCGGCCGACATCTTGTACGCGAAACCCGCCTGGTTCATGAACTCGGACATTTCGGCACGGCCGCCGAGCTCGTCGATGAAGGTCTGGTCGAGCCACGGCTTGTAGATCTTCAGATCCGGGTTCACGAGCAGGCCGTAGCGGTAGAAGCGCTCGATGTCGTTGCCCTTGTACGTGCTGCCGTCGCCCCAGATGTTGACGCCGTCTTCCTTCATCGCGGCGACGAGCATCGTGCCCGTCACGGCGCGGCCGATCGGCGTCGTGTTGAAGTACGTGACGCCGGCCGTCGTGATGTGGAACGCGCCGCTTTGCAGCGCCGCGATGCCTTCGGCGACGAGCTGCGCACGGCAGTCGATCAGGCGGGCGCCGGCTGCGCCGTATTCGATCGCGCGTTTCGGGATCGCGTCGTAATCGTCTTCGTCGGGCTGGCCGAGGTTCGCCGTGTATGCGTACGGGACGGCGCCCTTCAGTTTCATCCAGTGCAGCGCAGCGCTGGTGTCCAGGCCGCCGGAGAAGGCGATACCGACCTTCTGGCCGGTCGGGAGGCTTTCGAGAATCGTGCTCATAGGAATTACCGTGGATTGAAGCCGGTGGGATCGTATTTCGCGGAATATGCGAGTATCGGCTGTCCGGGAAGTTGGGGCAAGGGCTGATTTTCGTGCGGAATCGTCGTCCGGCCCGTCGGGCGGGCCGGACGGGCGATTAACCACGCGGAGAACGCGAGGCCGGAAGGCGCGAAATCGCGGCCGAAACCGGCCGCGGCGAGCACGGTCGCGAGGCCGGCTTGCGGGGCCGGATCGGCCGAAACGCGCGGCAGCCGCGATGGAAATGCCGGTCCGCCATTCCGAAAGGAATATGAAAGCATTGCGCCCGACACCCGGCATCCGCCGGGAACCTCAGATATTCCACGACTGCGCGGTGTCCAGCAGCTTCTCGCGCAACTGGTCGACTTCGCCGGCCAGCTTGGCCGTGATCGACACATAGCCGGACAGCTGCGGCGGCGGCACGTCGTGCGGCGGGTCGGCCGGCCGGCGGCGCGGCGCAAGCCGGCTCGGCGTGCCGAACTTGAGCGCGCGGCTGGCGCCGACCAGCGTGTCGCGGATGCGCCGGTTCACGGCCTTCATCTCGACGCGCATGTATTCGCGGGCCGCCACGTCGTCGCGGGCCGGCACCGCGCTCGACAGGATCTCCAGGTAGCCGATGCACAGGCGCAGGCTGCGCTGGATCGCCTCGAGCTGCGCCATCGACGTCTCGCATTCCTTCGACACCGACGGCATCAGCGAACGCAGCTGCACGAGCAGCGCGCTCAGCGCGGCCATTTCCTTCAGGTGCGCGTCGTCGCTGACCGGGCGGTCGCCCGCGAGCCGGGCATGCACGGCCGCGCACGCGCGCAGCGCGTCGGCGAGCTTGTAGCGCCACGAATAGGTGGCGTAGAGCGGCAGCGCGAACGAGAACGCCAGCGCGATCGCGATGCCGGTCAGCACGTTCACCGCGCGCCACAGGCCGTCGACGATCTCGTTGTCGCCGTGCCCGGCGACGATCACCATCGTGATCGCCGACAGCAGCGCGATGTAGCCGGCCTTGCCGATCGCGTGATACGCGCAGATGCCGCATGCGACGGCCATCAGCAGGTAGATCGCGACGGGCGCATGCAAGACGGAATACAGCACGATCAGCCCGAGCCCCGCGAGCGCGCCGATCGACGTGCCGAGCGCGCGCTCGGCCGCTTTCTTGCGGATGTTGCCGTGATGCTGCAGCCCGCCGACGACGATCAGCACGGTGATCGTCGACCACTCGCCGTGCGGCACGTTCAGGCCGGTGGACAGCGCGATCGACACGAGAATCGCGAGCGCGACGCGCGCCGCATGGATCAGCTTCGCGTGCCGGTAGCGGCGATACGGGTCGAGCAGCGGGCGGAGCGCATTGCGCAGCAGGGGCGGCAGTCGGGTAGGGAGCGGGGTGGTCATGACGAAACGGAGGTGGCCGGAACGCGCACGGCGGCGTGCGCGGGCAGGCGCGACGCCGCTGGCGCAGCAGACGTCACGCTAACCGAACGCGCGCGGGCTGTCCACGGCGCGGCCGGGCGGCACGCGACGTCACGCGTCGGCCGGAGTCGGCAGCGCTTCCAGCACGCGGTTGCGGCCGCCGGACTTCGCGCGGTACAGCGCTTCGTCGGCGCGACGCAGCAGCGTCGCGGCGTTCATCCGGCCGTCGGCGGTGGTCGCGGTGCCGATGCTGGCCGTGACGCGCCCGTACGGGCTCTTCACGTGCTCGATGCCGAGCTCCGCGATCGCGTACCGGATGGCTTCGGCGACGGTGGCCGCGCCTTGCGCGTCGGTGTCGGGCAGCGTGACGACGAATTCCTCGCCGCCGTAGCGCGCGACATGGTCGCTGTTGCGGCGCAGGCAGCCCGACGCGGATTGCGCGACGCGGCGCAGCACGTCGTCGCCGGCCGGGTGGCCGTAGTAGTCGTTGAATGCCTTGAAGTGATCGACGTCGACGAACAGCACGGACAGCGGCCGGCCGTTGCGTGCCGCGCGCTGCGCTTCTTTCGCGAGCACCGTGTCGAACGTGCCGCGGTTGTCGAGGCCCGTCAGCGAATCGGTGTGCGCGAGCCGGTACAGCTTCGATTCGGCGACCTGCCGGCGCTTCAGTTCGCGCGACAGCGCGAGCGATCCCCACGCGATGAATCCGGTGAACAGGCACATCAGCACGACGGTCCAGACCGCGCGGTAGTGCCACGACGCGTAGATGTCGAGCTCGGCCGGCGCGACGTCGACGATCAGCGGCAGGCCGGCGAGATGCTTGTAGACGTAGATGCGCCGGACGCCGTCGATCGCGCCGATGCCGGTCAGCTCGCCGATGCGGCTGCGCTGCGACTCGATGAACAGCGGCGAGTCGTGCAAGTCGAGGCCGACCACGCGGGTGTCGTACGGCAGGCGCGATACGAGCGTGCCGTTGTCCTCGACGATCGCCGCGCTGCCGTGCCGGCCGACCGCGAGGCCGTCGAGCAGCGCGCGGAAGTAGTCGATGCTGAGCGTGCCGACGACGATGCCGCCGAAACTGCCGTCGGGCAGGGTGATCCGGCGGCTGAGCGCGATCGTCAGTGCGCCGCCGCGCAGCCGGGAAGCGTACGGGCGGCTGATGTAGAGGCCGCGGGCGAGCCCGTCGCGATGCACGGCGAAATAGTCGCGGTCGGCGAAATTGCCTTGCCGGGCAGGCGACGCACTCGAATCGATCATGATATTGCCGTGCGGATCCATCACGAAAATCGAGCCGAGATACTCGCCGGTTGCCGCGCGGTCGAACAGCAGCCGGTGGCGCTGGCGCGGCGGCAATGTCATCAGCTCGGGATCGGTGACGCCGTCGACGACGTTTTGCAGCGACAAATCGTAGAGTTCGATATTGCGCGCGATATCGCGCTCGATCAGCAGCATCAGGTTGCGCGCATTTTCGACCGCATGGTCATACGCGTCGCGCCTTGCCTCGATTAATAGCGACGTGGAAAGTCCCCAACTGAACATCAGCAGCAAGATGCCCGCAACGAGCACGCCGCGGGGCGACAGAACGCGTGCCACGATCGACGCGGTGTGGCGGCGCAGCGTGGCGGGCAGCGGGAGTGACTTCATCCTCGGGCGTGGCGGGCGGCGGATATTCGCGTGACTGGCGGTTCCGCGCGCGGATTATTTCGAATTAATCCGCATTATCTCGCGAAATCATGATTTTCGCGTGCGCATGCAAAACATGCATGCGGAAACGGCAATTCGAAACCGTTACGCGCCATTACCGCATCGCGCGCGGGCAGGTTGATTTGAATCAATTATCAGACCAGGTCATTTTGTCTGATTAATGGAGTGAAGAAGTGTCGATTTTGCGCGTCGGCGCGGTATTTGGCGGATCGCGACAGGATCGGCTGCTTTCGGGCCGGAATGAAAAACCGGATAACCACGAGTAACGCGTGGGTTTTTGGGGCGGCATGCGGTTGCGACCGCGCCGACGCAGCCAACGCCCCGATGGCGCGACATTTCCCCGCGCTGGCAAGCGTGCCGGGCCGACCGGTCCCGTTGGCGAATCAGGTAGAATCCGCGCTTCGCCGCAGGCGCCCGCCGCGCAACGCGTATCGGGGCCGCATCGAATGCATCGCCGGACGCGCACCGCGCTCCGGTTCCGCATGCGCCGGCTACGGATGCCGGCCCGCTCAACGTTCGTCTCGTTTTATGTCCGCAATTCCGAATTCCGACCCACCCGGTTCGTCCGCGAACCCACCCAAGCTTCATCGCGCGCTGAAGGCGCGCCACCTGACGATGATCGCCATCGGCGGCTCGATCGGCACGGGCCTGTTCGTCGCGTCCGGCGCGTCGATCTCGCAGGCCGGCCCCGGCGGTGCGATGGTCGCGTACATGCTGATCGGCCTGATGGTGTACTTCCTGATGACGAGCCTCGGCGAGATGGCCGCGTTCATGCCGGTGTCGGGTTCGTTCGCGACCTACGGCGCGAAATACGTGGACGAAGGCTTCGGCTTCGCGCTCGGCTGGAACTACTGGTACAACTGGGCCGTGACGATCGCGGTCGAACTCGTCGCCGCGCAGCTCGTGATGCACTACTGGTTTCCGGACGTGCCGGGCGTGTGGTGGAGCGCGGCCTTCCTCGGCGTGATGTTCCTGCTCAACGCGCTCACCGTGCGCGGTTTCGGCGAAGCCGAATACTGGTTCGCGCTGATCAAGGTCGTCACCGTGGTCGCATTCATCGGCGTCGGGCTGCTGATGATCTTCGGCATTCTGAAGGGCGCGCCGGGCAACGGCTGGGGCAACCTGACGATCGGCGACGCGCCGTTCGCGGGCGGGCTGCCGGCGTTGATGGGCGTCGCGATGATCGCGGGCTTCTCGTTCCAGGGCACCGAGCTGATCGGCGTCGCGGCCGGCGAATCGGAGAACCCGCGCACGACGATCCCGCGCGCGGTGCGCCAGGTGTTCTGGCGGATCTTGCTGTTCTACGTGTTCGCGATCTTCGTGATCGGCGTGCTGATTCCCTACACCGACCCGAACCTGCTGAAGACGGACGTGACCGACATCGGCGTGAGCCCGTTTACGCTCGTGTTCCGCCACGCGGGCCTCGCGTTCGCGGCCGGCGTGATGAACGCGGTGATCCTGACGGCCGTGCTGTCGGCCGGCAACTCGGGCATGTACGCGTCGACGCGCATGCTCTACACCCTCGCGACCGAAGGCCGCGCGCCGAAGATCTTCGCGAAGCTGTCGCGGGGCGGCGTGCCGCGCAACGCGCTGTATGCGACGACCGCCGTCGGCGCCCTGTGTTTCTTCACGTCGCTGTACGGCGACAAGACCGTGTACCTGTGGCTGCTGAACACGTCGGGGATGACGGGCTTCATCGCGTGGCTCGGCATCGCGGTCAGCCATTACCGCTTCCGCAAGGGCTACGTGAAGCAGGGTTATGTGCTCGACCAGCTGCCGTACCAGTCGAAGTGGTTCCCGTTCGGCCCGCTGTTCGCGTTCGTGCTGTGCCTCGTGATCGCGCTCGGCCAGGATTACCAGGCGTTCCTCGCGAACCGGATCGACTGGGCCGGCGTCGCCGCGACCTACGTCGGCATTCCGCTGTTCCTCATCGTGTGGCTCGGCTACCGGTTCCTGAAGAAGAGCCGCTTCGTGCGCTACGAAGACATGGAGATCGCGCCGTGGATCGCCGCGAACCGCGGCGCGCAGCGCCAGCCGGTGGCGAACCGCGAAACCGCGGGCTGACGCGGGCGCGGCAGGCGGCCGCGCGACGGACGTTGAAACGGGAAGCCGCGCGCTTCCCGTTTTTTTTGCCCGGCTTTCGCCTGCACGGGGTCAAAGCCGGTTATATTGCCCGACCCTACCGGGCCACGGCCCGGCCGGCGCGACACGCGCGGCGCGGATCGGCATCCGGCGTGCGCGGCGCGCGGCGGCCGGCGAGATGCCCGGCGTTTTCATCGTTCCATCCGGGCCGCCTGGCCCGCGGAGCGCGCAACCCAGAGGAATCCATGAGCGCATCACCCGCCGAGCGGAAGGCCGGACCCGTTTCCATCGTGCGAATCGAAGCCGCGATCAACGCGTGGCGCGAAGTGTACCCGCCGGCGCCGGACGGCGAGGACGGCTACGCGCTGGACGCCGGCAGCAACTGCCTCGCCGAGCTGTACGGCACGATGATCTGCTATCGGTTGCCGGACGTGCCGCTCGACACGCTGAGCGACGCGCAGCGCGACGCGCTCTACGCGACCGAGGTGTGATGCGCGGTCGCGACGTCATCGCGATGCCACCGCGATGAAACGACGGGAAGCCCGCGGGCTTCCCGTTTTGCTTTGCGCGGTGCGGCGCGTGGCGGCGGGCGCCGCCTGCGGTATCGTGACGACATCGTCCGGCCGGGGTGTGCGCCGGATGGCTGTCCGGGAGACATCAACATGGAGTTGAGACATCTCCGCTACTTCGTCGCGGTGGCCGAAGAGCGGAATTTCACGCGGGCGGCGGAACGGCTGCACATCGCGCAGCCGCCGCTGAGCCGGCAGATCCAGCAGCTCGAGGAGGCGCTCGGCGTGCCGCTGTTCGAGCGCAACGCGCGGCCGCTGAAGCTGACCGACGCGGGGCGCTTCTTCTATTCGCACGCGGTGCAATTGCTCGCGCAGACGACCGAGCTCGAATCGATGACGAAGCGGGTCGGCAAGATCGAGCGCAGCATGTCGGTCGGCTTCGTCGGCTCGACGCTGTACGGGATGCTGCCGAAGATCATCCGGCGCTTTCGCAGCGAGTATCCGGCGGTCGAGCTGAGCCTGCACGAGATGTCGACGATGGACCAGATCAAGGCGCTGAAGGAAGGGCGCATCGACGTCGGGTTCGGCCGCATCCGCCACGAGGATCCGAGCGTGCGGCGCGTCGTGCTGCGCGAGGAGCGGATGATCGTCGCGCTGCCGGTCGGCCATGTGCTCGACAGCGCGAAGCCCGTGCTGTCGCTGCACGATCTCGTGAACGACACGCTGATCATCTTCCCGAAGGCGCCGCGCCCGAGTTATGCGGACCAGGTGCTTGCGGCCTTCCACGATCGCGCCTTGCAGCCGCGCAAGATCTACGAGACGCGCGAGCTGCAGATCGCGCTCGGCCTCGTCGCGATGGGCGAGGGCGTGTCGGTCGTGCCGCACAGCGTGTACGGGCTGAAGCGCGACGACATCAGCTACAAGCCGCTCGACGATCCGAACCTCGTGTCGCCGATCATCATGAGCATGCGGATGCTCGACGAATCGGAGGACATCCGCGCGATGCAGGCGCTGATCTACCGGCTGTACGACGAAGCGCAGATGGAGTACCTGCCGCCGCAGCCCGAATGAGCGCGCGGGCGGTAGGGGCTTGCTTGACGCGGTGCGCGCCGGCAGGCCACCATGACCCGATTCGATGCGGCCGCCGGTGTGCGGCCGCTTTCACGCAGACGACCGACCCATGACCGATATCGTGACCGAGGAGACGACCGTCGGGACGCCGCAAGGGCGTCTCTTCGCGAAACGCTGGCGTGCGCGTGCGGCGCACGACGCGTCCGCGCCGATCGTGCTGCTGCACGATTCGCTCGGCTGCGTCGATCTGTGGCGCGATTTCCCCGCGCAGCTCGCCCGCGCGACGCAACGCGACGTGATCGCCTACGACCGCCTCGGGTTCGGCCGCTCGGATCGCCATCCGGGGGCGCTCGGCACGACGTTCGTGCGCGACGAGGCCGACCATGCGTTCCCCGCGGTGCTCGCGCAACTGGGTGTCGATGCGTTCGTCGCGTTCGGGCACAGCGTCGGCGGCGGGATGGCGGTGGGCTGTGCGGCCGCGCATCCGGAGCGTTGCCGTGCGCTCGTGACGGTCGCCGCGCAGGCGTTCGTCGAGGATCGCACGCTGGCCGGCATTCGCGAGGCGGCGCGGCAGTTCGACGAACCGGGGCAGCTCGACCGGCTCGCGCGCTATCACGGCGACAAGGCCGAATGGGTGCTGCGCGCGTGGGTCGACACGTGGCTGTCGCCGGCGTTTCGCGACTGGCGTCTCGACGACGAACTGCCGCGCGTGCGATGCGCGACGCTCGCGATTCACGGCGAGGACGACGAATACGGCTCCGACGTGCATCCGAAGCGGATCGCCGCGCGCGTCGCGGGGCCCTCGTCGTTCCTGTTGCTCGCCCGATGCGGGCACATGCCGCACCGCGAGCGGCCGGACGACGTGCTGGCCGCCGTCGCGACGCTCCTGCGCGACGCGGGCGCCTGAGTACGCCCGCCCCCGGCGGGCGGGTGCCCGCCGGACGTCAGAACGACAACTGGATCGCGAGATCGATCGCGAGCAGCGCGATCGAGCAGCCGATCCCGAGGATCACGTTCGGCAGCCGGTGCTCGAAGTCGCGATTGTCGCGGCGCATCGCGGCGCCGAGCAGGAAGATCGCCTCGACGGCGATCTGCAGCCCGACGAACAGCAGCATCAGCAGGTACTCGTAGCCCATCTGCTTGAACGCGGCGAAGTGCATCCCGTGATCGCGAATCCACTGGCCGACGCGCAGCAGTTCGTACGCGAACAGCAACGCAGGGAACAGGTAACTGATGAAGTAGGTCGGCGCGGTGGCGTGCCGTAGTTCGAGGTGGAAGTGCTGATGCGTGGTAGCCATCACAACCCTCCTTGCAACGCATGATTGCGGTCGCGACGGCGGCGCGAGTCCAGGCAGACTACGGGATTGCCCTATGCACAGTGCGCTGCCGTACGACATCAGCATACTGCCGCGCGGGAAATTTGGCATGCGGTGCGTGTGTTCGCCGCAAAAAGGTGTGTACATCGCACGACGCGGGTCGGCCGCGGCCCGTCAGCGTTTTGCTTCCGCTCCTTCGATGAACAGCTTCGCGACCGACTGAAACTCCCGTTTCAGCGACAACCCCGGCACGGTCAGCCAGCGCAGCATCGCCGCGAGATACAGGTGATGGAACCACGTCGCGAGCTGATCGGCCCGCAGCGTGCCGTTCAGTTCGCCGGCCTGCTGCGCGGCGACGATCAGTTGCTGCCACACCCGCGCGATGTCGCTGCCATTTTGTCCCGCGCTTTCCGGTTCGGCCGCACCGATGCTCAGGAGCCGGTGCCGCAGATACGCGAGCAGGTACGCGGGATGCCGCTCGCACCACGCGGCCGATGCGTCGAGCACGCAACCGATGCGCGACGCGAAGGTCCTGCGCCGCGCGACGTCGCGCTGAAGAGGCGCGAGATCGCGCGCGAGTTCGCCTTCGAGCCAGTGCGCGAGCACGGCTTCCTTCGTCGGAAAGTGGTTGTACAGCGTGCGCTTCGCGACATCGGCCTCGGCGGCGATCTGCTCCATCGTGACGGCCTCGTAGCCGTGCGAGTCGAACAGGCGCGCGGCGGTGGCGGCGAGATGCGCGAGCATCTGGATGCGCTTGCGTGCGCGGCGGCCCGGATCGTCGGTCTGAATCGGCATGGCGGGGGATTGGCTGAAAATGCACGAATTACATTAGTATACGACGTGCATTTTTGTGAATCCACCCCGTTTTCGCCGTGCAAGGAGTCGTGCATGAAGCTCGTCATCGCCACCTATGGCACCGAAGGCGATACGCGCCCGCTCGCGGCGCTTGGCCGCGCGCTGATGGACGCCGGCCACGATGTCCGGTTGCTCGCGGACGCCGCGACACTCGGGGCGGCCGCGGCGCTCGGCGTGCCGTCGGCGCCATTGTCCGGCGAGATCCGCCGCGCGATCGCGCCGCAAGGCGCGCTGGCCGACGCGGTGCGCGGGCGCGGCGGCTTCCACGACACGTCGAAGGCGCTCGCGGCAATCGCGAATGCGAATACGGCCGCGTGGATGCGCGAAGTCGCGGATGCATCGGACGGCTGCGACGCGCTCCTCGTGTCGGGGCTTGCGTCGTTCGTCGGGCTGTCGGTCGCCGAATATCGCCGCGTGCCGGCGATCGGCACCGGCATGATCCCGATCACGCCGACCGCCGGATTCGCGTCGCCGTTCCTGCCGCCGGGGAAGGTGCCGGGCTGGCTGAATCGTGCGAGCCATCGGTTCGTGAATGCGCTGTTGTGGCAGGCGTTCCGGAACTCGACGAACGCGGCACGCGCCGGCGTGTGCGGGTTGCCGCCGCGCAAGCATGTGTGGACCGATCATCCGATGCTGTATGGCGTGTCGCCGGCGCTGCTGTCAGGCCCGGCCGACTGGCCGCCGAATGTGTGGGCATGCGGGCAATGGCGGGTCGACGGGCGTGCATGGGCGCCGCCGTGCGATCTGTCGGCGTTTCTCGAATCGGGCGTTCCGCCCGTGTACATCGGCTTCGGCAGCATGGCCGGCTTCGACCGGGCCGCCATGGCCGACGCGCTGACCCGTGCGCTCGCAGGCCGGCGCGCGCTGTTCTATCCGGGCTGGAGCGGCATCGAGGCGTCGATGCTGCCGGCACACGTTCGCGTGATCGGCGACACGCCGCACGACTGGCTGTTTCCGCGCGTATCGATGGCGATTCATCATGGCGGGTCGGGCACCACGCATTCGGCCGCACGGGCCGGCATTCCGTCGGTCGTCGTGCCGTTTGCGGGCGATCAGTTCTTCTGGGCGGACCGGTTGCAGCGGCTCGGCGTGGCCGATGCGCCCGTGGCGGGACGGCGCGTGGATGCCGCCGCACTGGCGCGGGCCATTGCGTTCGCCGAACGGAGCGAGACGCAGGCGCGCGCGACGGAGCTTGGCACGCGCATCGCGCAAGAGGACGGTCTGGCGCTGGCCGTCAGCGCGATCGAACGATGGGCGCGTGCCGGTGCGCGGTGAACCCGTGCACCGGTATCAGAAATGCCCGGTGAACCGGTAACGGCTGCCCGGGTGCCACAGATTGGCGACCGACGCGACCAATCCCTGCGACCATGTGCGCCGATGCAGCATCAGGCATGGTTCGCGGTCGTCCATCGTCAGGTGGCGGCGCGTTTCGGCGTCGGGCATCGCGGCCTCGATCCGGTACTCGACGCGCTGCAGCGGCGCGACGCGCGTCAGGTACTGGTTCGGCGTCGTCGCCGTGAAGTCCTGCAGCGCGTATTCCGGCGCGCAGGCCGGATTGACCCAGCGTTCCTCGAGCTGCACGGGCGTGTCGTTCTCGAAATGCAGCACGCGCGAATGAAAGATCGGGCGGCCGGTATCGAGCTGCAGTTCGTCGGCGAGCTTCGCGTCGGCGACGGCCGCGCCGACCTGCAGCACCTGCGCGCGATAACCGTGGCCGCGCGCGGCGACTTCGTCCGAGATGCTGCGGATCGCGACGAGCGTCGATTCGTATTTCGGTGACGCGACATACGTGCCGGAGCCGCGCGTGCGCGTGAGCACCTGCTCGGCCGTCAGCTCGCGCAGCGCGCGGTTGACGGTCATCCGCGCGACGTTGAATTCGCGCGCAAGCTCGTTCTCCGACGGCACCTGGTCGCCTTCCGCCCATTCGCCGGCATGGATGCGCGCGAGGATGAAGTCCTTGATTTCCTGATAGATCGGTGTGGTCATGGGATCACGATTCCAGAGTCGGCAGCGGCCCGCCGCCGAATGCCGATCCGGCGCGCGCCCGGCGCCGAGTGTACCGGTTTCGCGGACGCGCCGGCCCGGATGCCCCGAATGATCCCTGTTCGGCCGGCGCGCGTCCATGCGGGATTGCACAGAGCGGCCGGCCCGCGACAGCCGGCGCGCGGTCAGAACCGATGCCGGATGCCGACCGTCGCGACGACCTGCGTATTCGTCGACGATGCCGCGAGCCCCGTCACGTTCGCGAACCCGAGCGTCGCGCCCGACGGCACGCCGAACTGGTGCTGGTACACGGTTTCCGCATACACGTCGGTGCGCTTGCTCAGCGCGTAATCGGCCATCAGCGTCACCTGCTGCCATTTCGGCCGGTGGCTGCCGGCCGCGTCGTCGTAGCGGCCGTCGGTGAACGTATAGGCGCCCGCGAGCGAGACGGCCGGCGTCAGCGTATAACGCGCGTTGACCTCGTAGTTGTCGAACCGCAGCGCATTCAGTGCACCGGGCAGCGACGACGCGGCCGTTTCGTCGAACATCGAATGCGTCCACAGCGCGCCAACCGTCAGCCGGTCGAACGCGTAGCTGCCGCCGGCGCCCATCACGCGCTGGCGCACGGCCGGGAAGTTCGCGCCGTCGTTGGTCGACAGCGCGCCGCTCGCCGTCAGCCCGCCGCGATCGAGCTGCAGGTAAGCGGCGCCGAGGCTGACCGGCCCGTTCGCATACGACACGCCCGCGCTGTACGCGCGGTTGTTCGCGAAGCCGCCCGCCGCGTTGCTGAACCCGTACAGGCCGCCGAACTGCCAGCCCGCGAGCGTCGGGCTCGTGTATTTCACCGCGTTGTCGATGTAGAACGAATCGTCGATGTTGTCGTTGTCGAACGGGTGCGACGCGAGGTTGTTGCCGTCGCCGTTGTTGGCCATCGCGAGCGGGCCGAGATAGTCGACCACGGCGTCGTACTGGCGGCCGAGCGTCAGCGCGCCGTATCGGTCGCTCTGCAGGCCGACGTACGCGCGGCGCCCGAACATCGTGTTCTTGTAGGACTGCGTGCCGTTGTTCAGGTTGAAGCCGTTCTCGAGGCGGAACAGCGCATGCAGGCCGCCGCCGAGATCCTCGTTGCCGCTCAGGCCGAAGACCGTGTTCGACAGCAGGCCGCTGCCTTGCTGCCACGCGCTTTTGCCCGACTGGTTGTTCGTATAGGCGATACCGGCATCCAGCATCCCGTAGAGCGTGACGCTGCCTTGCGCATGCGCGGCGGCGCCGAAGAACGCGAGGGAGAGGGTGCCGACGACTGCTTTTTTCATTGCGTGTGCTTCCTGGAAAGGCCCGTCGAGACGGGAACGACGATTCGCCGCGCGGGTCCGTGCGGATCCGCGCGTTCGAATCGATGAAAGGGGGAGCGCGTGACGCGAGTCACGCGCGGCGGCGAACGCCGGTTAGTGCTGCAACAGGCGGATCGTGCCGAACTCGGCGGCCGGCAGTTCGCGCAGGATCGACAGGATGGCCGGCGACGCCTGCGATCGCGCGACTTCGAACTCGATGCACGCGCGCCCGGTGCGGCGGTCGATCACGGCCGTATAGAAATTGAGCGCGGCGCCGACGGCCCGATGCAGCCGGCGCCGCACGGCCGCGAGGTTGTCCGATTCGACGCGGATCGACAGCAGCACGAGGTCGTCGTCGGGACACGTGCGCCGCGAACGCACGGGCAGCAGATCGTGTGAAGCGGCGGATTCGGTTCTGGTCGGTTTCATGCATGCATCCCCGGGTCGCCTCGTGCCGTGCAGCGTGGCGATCTCGTCTTTGACATGACGCCCATTCTAGGAATCGCGGTGACGATACGGTGTATAGACTCGCGCCGGGCCTGAAAAGAACGCATAAAAACGGCATTGGCCGGCCCCGGATCGATCCCCGCGATGCGTCGACGCGCCCCGCCCTCGGCCGTGGCACCCGTTGACGGAGCTGCTGTCCGGTTACCGGCTGGTCGGGTTGGGAAGCGGACGGCATGCGGCACGAGGTCTAGACAGGTTTTGCGCGGCTCCAGGCTGGAGCAGTCTGCCGCGAGAAAGCCTTCATTCAACATCGTGTAATCGTTAATTAATTGAAAGTTAAGGAAAATTCTGGACCACGACCATAATCGGCCGACAATTAGAGATAAACACGGATTGCTGGCACCCTCCCGAAAAAGGCAAAGTTGTATGTACAACTTGGAGCGTCGCCGAAAGGGGGCGATATCCGGGTTGGAAGGGTTCGCGGCGGGCAGTCCGGCCGGAACCCGGCCCAGTTCGCCTTTGACAGGAACACGATGAAGAAACTCGCGCTCAGTATTGCCCTTGCCTGCATCGCGGTCGGTGCTCACGCCAAGGATTGGTCGACGATCCGGTTCGGCGTCGACGCCAGCTACCCGCCGTTCGAATCGAAGGATGCAAGCGGCAAGGTCGTCGGCTTCGACGTCGATCTCGGCAACGAGATCTGCGCCCGCCTGAAGGCGAAATGCGTGTGGATCGAGAACGACTTCGACGGGATGATCCCGGCGCTGAAGGCGAAGAAGTTCGACGGCGTGCTGTCGTCGATGTCGATGACGCCGGCGCGCGCCGAGCAGATCGCGTTCTCCGACAAGCTGTTCAACACGCCGACGCGCCTCGTCGCGAGGAAGGGCGCGAATCTGCAGCCGACGGCCGAATCGCTGAAGGGCAAATCGGTCGGCGTCGAGCAGGGCACGATCCAGGAAACCTATGCGAAGGCCTACTGGGCACCGAAGGGCGTGCAGGTCGTGCCGTACCAGAACCAGGACGGCGTGTACCAGGACCTGATGTCGGGCCGTCTCGACGCGGCGCTGCAGGACGCGGTGCAGGCGGACATCGGCTTCCTGAAGACGCCGCGCGGCGCGAACTTCGCATTCGCCGGCAAGGACATCGACGATCCGAAGACGCTCGGCAACGGCGCCGGCATCGGCCTGCGCAAGGACGACGCCGACCTGAAGGCGAAGATCGACCATGCGATCGCCGACATCATCAAGGACGGCACGTACAGGAAGCTCGAGAAGAAGTACTTCGCGTTCGACGTCTACGGCGGCTGAACGTCCATGCGGCGCGCATCGGTTGTGGCGCGCCGCGTTAGTGACCGGGTGCAACCCGCTTCACGCGATGCGTCCGACTTGATGAGCAGCGTGCATCAGGTTGTGCGCAGATATCGTTTGATGCACGGCTAATGGCTATTGACAATCCAGCCACCTCGCTCTGGACCCCACATATGATCTTCCAAGGATTTGGCCCGCTGCTGTGGGCCGGCACGGTCGAGACCGTGAAGCTCGCGGTGCTGTCGCTCGCCGCGTCGCTCGTGCTGGGCCTCATCGGCGCGAGCGCGAAACTGTCGACGAACCGCATGCTCAAGTCGATCGGCACCTTCTACACGACGCTGATCCGCGCGGTGCCGGACCTCGTGCTGATGCTGCTGCTGTTCTACGGGATCCAGATCCTGCTGAACAACTTCACCGACATGCTTGGCTGGGACCAGATCGACATCGACCCGTTCGTGGCGGGCGTCATCACGCTCGGCTTCATCTACGGCGCGTACTTCACCGAGACGTTTCGCGGCGCGTTCCTCGCGGTGCCGCGCGGCCAGCTCGAAGCCGGCTTCGCGTACGGGATGAGCGGCTGGCGCGTGTTCCGTCGCATCCTGTTTCCGCAAATGATGCGCTTCGCGCTGCCCGGCATCGGCAACAACTGGCAGGTGCTCGTCAAGGCGACCGCGCTCGTGTCGATCATCGGCCTGGCCGACGTCGTGAAGGCGTCGCAGGACGCGGGCAAGAGCACGCTCGATTTCTTCTTCTTCACGCTGGCTGCGGGCGCGATCTACCTCGCGATCACGACGGTGTCGAACGTCGTGCTGCATCACCTCGAGAAGCGTTATTCCGTCGGTGTCCGGAGGCTCGCACTGTGATCGAACTCGTCAGCCAGTACTGGCAAAGCTATCTCTATTCCGACGGCTACCGCTTCAGCGGCCTCGCGATCACGCTGTGGCTGCTGGTCGTGTCGATCGCGCTCGGTTTCGCGCTCGCCGTGCCGCTCGCGATCGCGCGTGCGTCGTCGAACCGCTGGATCTCGGGCCCCGTCTGGCTCTACACGTACGTGTTCCGCGGCACGCCGCTCTACGTGCAGCTGCTGATGTGCTACACGGGCATCTACAGCCTGCAGGTCGTGCACGACCACGTGCTGCTCGACACGTTCTTCCGCAACGCGATGAACTGCACGCTGCTCGCGTTCGTGCTGAACGAATGCGCGTATGCGACGGAGATCTTCGCGGGCGCGATCAAGGCGACCTCGGCCGGCGAGATCGAGGCCGGGATGGCCTACGGGATGTCGCGCTTCAAGCTGTATACGCGCATCATCCTGCCGTCCGCGCTGCGCCGCTCGCTGCCGAGCTACAGCAACGAAGTGATCCTGATGCTGCACGCGACGACACTCGCGTTCACCGCCACCGTGCCCGACATCCTGAAGGTCACGCGCGACGTCAATTCGGCGACTTACATGTCGTTCCAGGCCTACGGCATCGCTGCCGTGCTGTACGCCGCCGTCGTGTTCACGCTCATCTGGGCGTTCCGCAAGCTCGAGACGCGCTGGCTCGCGTACCTCGCGCCGCGCAGCCATTAACGCATCCGCACGATTCGCAACGAAGGACCCAGCATGTACAAGCTTACCGTTGACAACCTGCACAAGAAATTCGGCGACAACGAGGTGTTGAAGGGCGTGTCGATGAAGGCGAAGGCCGGCGACGTGATCAGCATCATCGGTTCGAGCGGCTCCGGCAAGAGCACGTTCCTGCGCTGCATCAACTTCCTCGAGCAGCCGTGCTCGGGGCAGATCACGATCGGCAGCGAGCCGATCCAGACCACCCGCGACCGCAACGGCGCACTGCGCGTGGCCGACCAGAAGCAGCTGCAACGGATGCGCACGAAGCTGTCGATGGTGTTCCAGCACTTCAACCTGTGGGCGCACATGACGGTGCTCGAGAACGTGATCGAGGCGCCGATGGCCGTGCTCGGGATCGGCAAGGACGAAGCGATCGCGCGCGCGCGCACGTATCTGGAGAAGGTCGGGCTCGCGCCGCGCGTCGAGGGCATGTATCCGTCGCACCTGTCGGGCGGCCAGCAGCAGCGCGTCGCGATCGCGCGTGCGCTCGCGATGGAGCCGGAGGTGATGCTGTTCGACGAACCGACGTCGGCGCTCGATCCCGAACTGGTGGGCGAAGTGCTGAAGGTGATGCAGAAGCTCGCCGAGGAAGGCCGCACGATGGTCGTCGTCACGCACGAGATGGGCTTCGCGCGCAACGTGTCGAATCACGTGATCTTCCTGCATCAGGGGAAGATCGAGGAGGAAGGCGATCCGCAGGAGATTCTCGTGAATCCGAAGAGCGAGCGGCTCGGGCAGTTTCTGTCGGGGCGCTTGAAGTAGGAGACGGCTTCATAAAGGCCCCGTGGGATCGGTCTCGCGCGGCGTTCAGGCGAGCAGGCGGCGCTCGAACGGGTAGTCGGACAGCAGTTCGAGCTGGCCGTCGTCGCGGACGTAGACCTGTTCCTCGAGCTTCACGCCTTCGCCTCCGTCCTCGTGGCCGATGTAGCTCTCGATGCACAGCGTCATGCCGGGTTCGATCACGCCGTCGTAGCCCTTTGCATCGTTGTCCTCGCGATGACAGATATACGGGTATTCGCCTGTCATCCCGACGCCGTGGGCCAGCGCGAAATAGCGGCGTGCGCGATACGGCTGCGGGATCTGCCACGCCTTCGCGATGAATTCCTGGAACGTGGTGCCGGCCCTTACGTTCTCCATGTTCGTGTGGATCTGCTCATAGGCGAGGCGGTACAGCGTCTTTTGCGCGGCGGACGCGGGACCGTCGCCGCAAAGAAAAGTGCGCGAGAAATCCGCGTAGTAGCCGAAGCGGCCCACCACGTCGGTATCGAGCCCGACCAGTTCTCCCGCCTGGATCTTGCGTGGGCTGCTTTCCTGGAACCATGGATTCGTGCGCGGGCCCGAGCTTATCAAGCGGGTCTCGACATAGTCACCGTCGGTCTCGATCACATGCTGATGCAGGTACGACCACAGCTCGTTCTCGCTGATGCCGGGCACGAGGGCGGCCTCGAGCTTGCGCACACCCGCTTCCGCCGCGCGCAGTGACGCGCGGATCATCTTGATCTCGTTCGGCACCTTGATTGCACGGGCGCGTTCGAGCGGCTCCTGGGCGTCCGAAATCTCGTAGCCGCGCGCTTGCAACGCAAATGCGGCCGCCGATGTCGCACTTTCGATCGCGATCCGCTTGCCGCCACCGCACGAGCGAACCAGATCGTCAATCTCGTCCGCCCAGCGCTCCGTGATCTGACGCAGCATGTCGTCACAAAAGTAGTACGAAATCGCGGTCGCGGGCCGGACTTCATCCACGGTATCGAGTCCGTCGGCCAGGAATTCGCATCCCGCGTATTCGAACAGCACGACTTTTCCCTCGGCCGGCACGAACAGATAGCGTGCGGGATTGCGCATCGAATACACCTGCATGTTGCGAGAGCCGGTGGCGTATCGCATGTGGGTAGGGTCGAACAGGATAGCGGCGGTCAGGTCGCGTTTCTTCAGTTCGCGGCGAACCGCGGCAAGCCGGTCGCGCTGGATCTGGGCGATTTCGTCGGCGGTAGGCTCGCAATCTTCCGGGCGGTGAGTCGGTCGAAGCATCGTCATGATGGCAGGGGTAACGTTATAAGTGTCAGTACAACGAAGTAATGGGATGGGTCTACCCATCGGGAAATCGCATCGTCAGTCGACCAGGTTGTCCGCGCGGACCAGTGTCTGTTCGGCTTCCAGATGCATTTCGGATACGCGGCCGTACAGCTGGCGGGTTCGCTCGAGGCGGCCGACCACCCCGGGCTTCTTCGAATAGGCGAAGATCGTAGTGTGACGATCGATGTCGCCGCGCACCTGGGTCACGCGGTGCAGCGAGAAACGGCCCTTGAACAGTTGCAGATCGCCCGGCTGCAGCGTAATCACGCTGATCGGCGTGCGCGTCTCTCCGCGCACCACCGCGCCGACCGCATCGTAGTTTTCACCCTCGGGCGACCGGATGTTCGGGCAGTACTCGAAATCGCCGCCTGCCGTGGGCTGCTGCGTCATCATCGACACGATGAATTCGTTGGTGTCGTAGTGCCACGGCTGTTCGGTGCCGGGCGGCATGACGTTCTGAACCAGTCCGGCGTACGGGTCCGCGTATTCCCAGATCTGCGTTTCGCCGAGACATGCAGCGACGAATTGCTTCATCGCACGCGCCACGTAAATCCGGTGAACGATTGCATCGGCCGGGATCACGTCGCGCGTGACGAAGCCGCTCGTGCGATCCATAAAGATGCGGCGCGGATCCGTGGCGGGCAACGACGGATCGTCGGCGGTGAAATACGCATTGACCTTGCGGCTCGAGAAATAGGTTTTTTTCGCGAAGCCGAGCCCTTCGACGCGCGCCTGTTCCAGTGCGGTGGGGCGCAGGAAGCCGCGCAACACCGCGCTGCCGCTGGCGGTCAGCTGGGCCCGGCACGTTGCGAGCAGGTCGCGCATTCCGGCGTGCCCGGGGTCATGCAACGGATAGTGGTCGGTATCGACGATGTCGCTCAGATCAGTACATTCTGCGTCGGCGAGAGGCGGGCTTGCTTGCACGGTTGGCTCCAGTTTCGAGGGGTGAGGCGTTTGTGGCCTGAATTGTTTTCGACAACAATCGGCCTATCGATGCGTCAATGATTCGATCGACAAATTCCCTTGGATAACGAGTAATTTCGATGACTGACATCAGCGAACCCGATTGGTCTCAACTCAGCTCGCTCGACGGAGAACTGGTGCGCGCGTTCATCACGGTGGTCGACAGCGGCGGCGTGACCGCCGCAGCCAGGCAGATGCACCGGACGCAATCGACGATCAGCCTTCGCATCCGTACGCTCGAAGAGCGGCTGGAAACGCATCTGTTTCTGCGCGACAGTCGCCGTCTGGCATTGTCGCGAGACGGGGAAAACTTCCTGATCCATGCGCGCCGCATCATTCAGGTGCAGAACGAAGCGATAGCGGCACTCAAACGCACGAGCGCTCATGGCGTGATTCGCTTCGGCTTGCCTGAGGATTACGCGGAGCTCTGGTTGCCCGATCTGCTCGAAAAGTTCTATCGCCTGCGGCCGGATGCGCGCCCGCATATCGATTGCAGAATGTCGCTGGAGCTGATCGAGCGCCTGCAGGCGGGCGAACTCGATCTGGCACTGGTCGTCAGGCACGGCGCGCAAAGCGGTGGGCGTCATCTCGGCCGCGAGGACGTGGTGTGGGCCGCGCATCGCGATTTCGTGTTACCGGGCGGCGCGTCCGTGCCGCTCGCGCTGTTTCCGGAAACATGCTGCTACCGTCAGCGTGGACTCGCGGCACTGGCGGCACTCGGGCGGCAGTATCACGTGATCTACACGAGCCAGAGCCCGACCGGCATCAAGGTCGCCGTCAATCACGGTGCGGCGGTGACGATCATCGACCGCTGCACGCTGCCCGCGAACTGGCGCGTGCTGGACATGGAAGACGGCTTGCCGGCGCTGCCGCCCGCAGATCTCGAGCTGCTGCGCTCACCCGGCAGTCGCAATCCTGCAGCCGACGATCTGGCGCTGCTGATCGAGACGATGGTCGAGGAGCGCCGCCGCGCGGCGAGCGCGCCGTCGCCGGCCTGAATGATCGTGCATCGCATCCCGTAGCCTCGCGGGAGCCGGGCCCAACGCAACGACGCGATCGTTCGGCCTCTCCGATGGTCCCTATCGGAATTCCTCGCTGTCAAAACGAAATTGGCGCAATAAATATATCTGTGAGCGAACGGATGACCGTTGCCACGGATGCCGGTGTCCGCGCGATCGCTCCCGCCCGGTTCCATCGGCCGCGTCATGCCTTGCCTCAGTGCCTTCCCCATTCAATAGGAGCCCTTCTCATGATCCTGTCGTTGCTTGCCCGCCTGCTTATTGTCACCATGCGTCGCCCGGTACTCGGGCGGTTCATGCTTTTCTTCGCGCTATCGGTTTCGGTGTCGGCGCACGCCGCCGGCAACGGAACGGTGGTGATCGGAGTGAACAACTGGGCCGAGAATATCGCGGTCGCGAATCTGTGGAAGGCGCTGCTTGCGGAAAAAGGCTACGACGTCACGCTGCAGTCGGGCGACAAGGCGATCATCTATAACGGCGTCGCGCAGGGCAAGCTCGATCTGACGTTCGAAGTCTGGCTGCCATCCGCGGACGGCCCGCCGTACGATGCGATCAAGTCGCGCGTCGAGAAGATCGGCCCGTGGTTTCCCCACGCTCAGCTGGGCCTCGCGGTGCCCGATTACGTCGCGATCGACAGCATCGAACAGTTGAACGCACATGCCGCCCAGTTCAGCCACGACGGCAAGCCGACGATTTTCGGCATCGAACCCGGCAGCGGCCTGATGAAACTGACGGGCGAGGCGCGCACCGCTTATGCGCTCGACGCGACTGTGTTGCCGTCATCGGAGGCTGCGATGTTGCTCGCGCTGGATCGCGCGGCAAAGCGTCGCCAGCCGATCGTCGTCACGCTGTGGAATCCGCATTGGGTGTGGGCGAAGTATCCGATGCACTACCTGAAAGACCCGAAGCAGGTGTTCGGTCAACCCGATGCGATCTATGCAATCGCGAAGGCCGGCTTCAGTCAGACACGTCCGGATGTCGCGCGCTGGCTCGGTGCATGGAAGATGGACGACCAGACGCTCGGCTCGCTGATGAACGATATCCGTGCCGCCGGTGAATCCGATCCGCAGAAGGGTGTCGCGCGATGGATCGCGTCGAATCGCGCCCGGGTGGGTGAATGGCTACGCTAAGAGCAGGTTTCTCGAAGACTGCTTTGCATGCCGGGTATTCCTGCGGATCAGGCGGCAACCCAGTTTGAGAAACGCGCCATGAATGTCGGCGCGGCGATGATCGCGCAAACGCTGCTGACGGGCAGGGCTTCGCACGCGGGCGTCGCGCCGCTGCAAACTGGAACGCTAAATGCTTGTCACGCGTGATCCTTTCGATGAAGGAGCACAGCGATGAGCGAGCAGACCACCACCGCTTTTTCCCACGTGAAGCCGCAGGACACCGCCTATCAAGGCGAGGGCCTGCGCGACTTCTTCCTGTACCGCGATCTCGGCATCGCGGCCGCGACGAACGGCAAGGTCGTCGCGCAACTCGTCAGGGCAAACCATGCACCGGAGGCGGGCACCGGCTGGCACCGTCACGAGGCCGAGTTCCATATCGTGATCATGCTGAAGGGCTGGGCACGCTTCATGTATGGCGAACAGGAAACGCTGGTAGCCGCCGGCGACTGCGTGCACCAGGCGCCGGGGATCGTCCACTACCTGTTCGACTATTCGCCGGACATGGAGTACCTGGAGATTGTCGGGCCCGCCGATTTCAAGTCGATCGACGTCGACGGGCCGTGCGCGGTACCCGCGCCGACGCCGTGGGGCGAGGCGGGCGCATAGCTTGCCGGGTTTCCGGCGCGCCGGGCGCATGCTCGAGACCAACCGCCTTCGGGCGGTTTTTTATTGAGCTTTGGACTGCTGCGACCCGCCTCCCGCTTCGGAACGGTGCTTCGAATTCCAAACCGTTGCGGCGCTGAAGATCCGGAAAGAAAAGAAAGACATTCGTCAGCTTCGAGCGCCGATTCGCGACGCGATGTCAAAGATCGTCAATTGCGCGGCCGCGCGGTGCACGGCCGGTCGACGACCGGCGTTAAGGAGTGACCAGCCGGATCACCGGCTGATTTATCCGGGAGAGTTTCACCATGAACCGCATCGCGAAGATCCTGACGGCAACCGCACTGGCTTGCGCCGTGCTCGTGCCGGCACTGGCCGAAGCGCATTCGCACCGCGTGTGCCATTTCGATCATCACCACCATCGCGTGTGCCGCTGGGTGCGGTAACCGTGGCTTTGTCCGGGGATGCCCGGGACGTTTTCATCATTCAGGCAAATCAGGAGAGGACCATGAAAAAAACGATGTTGATCGCCGCGCTGGTCGCCGGCATGGGTGTGTCGATCGGTGCGTTCGCGCAGGTTCCGGCCAGCGCGCCGGCCGGCACGACCGGGCTGTGCAAGGACGGCTCGTTCTACTCGGGCGCATCGAAGAAGGGCGCCTGTGCGGGCCACAAGGGTGTGAAGACGTGGTACGGCGCATCGGCCGCCGCCGCGGCGAGCGCACCGGCCGCGGCGCCGGCCACGGCGGCGTCCGCCGCGCCGGCATCGGGCACGGCACCCGCGAAGAGCGCCGCCGCGACGACGGCAGCCGCGCCGGGCGGCGGTGCGGGCAAGGTGTGGGCGAACGACAGCACGAAGGTCTACCACTGCTCGACCGACAAGTACTACGGCAAGACGAAGCACGGCAGCTACATGTCGGAAGCCGACGCGAAGGCGAAGGGCTACCACGCGTCGCACGGCAAGGCCTGCTCGTAACGCGCGGTGCCGGCGCGCGAGTGCCTTCGCTCGCGCGTCGTCCGAACGCCGCAGCAAACGTCGCCCCGCCTCTTCGGCGGGGCGATTCGTTTGCGGCGACGCGCACGCTCAGTGCGCGTGATGCGATCGTGTTTCCGTCGTTGCGTCGCTCCCGGTTGCGCGCGCATCGAGCAGGGCGCGCAGCGTGACGTAGTGGGTGCCGCTTGGGTCGCCTTCCGCATTCGCGGTGCGATCGTACGGCTCGTTGTCATGGATCGTCGCCCGCACGATCGGATAGATCTGCGTTTCCCACCGGCTGCCGTTGAACACGCCGTAGTGCCCCACACCCGTCTGGACGTGGTGCGTCTTCAGATACGACGGTAACCCCGAACACAGTTCCTGCGCGGCCACCGTCTGGCCCACCGCGCAGATATCGTCCTTCTCGCCTTCGACCGTCAACAGCGCGGTGCGATGAATCGCCGCCGGTTCGACGAGCCGGTCGCCGACCGTCAGCTCCCCGCGCGCGAGCGCGTATTGCTGGAACACCTTCTCGACCGTTTCCAGATAGAACTCCGCGGTGAGGTCGGCCGTCGCGAAATATTCGTCGTAGAAATGCCGCAGCGTGTCGGCTTTCGCCGGGTCGCCTTTCGCGCGCTGGTAGTACAGATCGGCGAACGACGCCGCGTGCCGGTCCGGGTTCATCGACATGAACGCGCCGACCTGCACGAAGCCCGGATACACGCACCGCTGCGCGCCGACGAAGCCCGCCGGCACGACGCTGATCAGGTTGCGCGCGAACCATTCGATCGGCTGGCTCGTCGCGAGCGCGTTGACCTTCGTCGGATTCACGCGGCAGTCGATCGGGCCGGCCATCAGCGTCAGGCTCGCGGGCTGCGCCGGATCGCCGCCGGCTGCCATCAGCGAAACCGCCGCGAGCGCGGCGACCGTCGGCTGGCAGATCGCGAGCACGTGCGCGTCCGGGCCGATCTGGCGGATGAAGTCGATCACGTGCGCCACGTATTCGTCGAAGCCGAAGCGCCCGGCCGTCAGCGGGATGTCGCGCGGGTTGTGCCAGTCGGTGATGTACACGTCGTGATCGGCCAGCATCGTCTGCACGGTGCCGCGCAACAGCGTCGCGAAGTGTCCGGACATCGGCGCGACGATCAGCACGCGCGGCTGGCGTGCGACGGGCCGCGCCTTGCGGAAGTGCAGCAGCGTCGCGAAGGGCGTGACGGCCGCCGCTTCCTCGACGATCGGCACCGTGTCGCCGTCGACGGCGATCGATTCGATTCCGAACGGCGGACGCCGGTGCGAGAATGCGCAGCATTCGAGCAGTTCGCACAGCGCGTCGAGCATGCGGCCGGTCGGCGTCGACGTCGAGGGCGGCCACAGCGACATCGTCGCACGGGTGGCGGCCGCCCATGCGCGCGCCGGGCGCACGCATTCGGCAGACCATTGGTAAAACGGATAGGCAAGCAGGTTCATGGCCGTCGCTCGTTGCGCCGCGTTGCAAGGAACGAGGCAAGCCGTGTGCCAGCATGCGGCTGGCACGCGCGTTGCACGCGGTTCGGAAACGCGGCGGCGCGGGCGGCGCAAGACGACGGGCAGGTGCGGTCGATGCGTGGCCGCACCGCTCCGGCGTGCGATGCGTGTCGCGACACCGTGCGGCGCTGCGCCAGTTCGGCGAATGGGCCGCACAGGCGTGGTGCGGATCACGGCGTGATGCATCCGTTTCGGTGCAGGGGCACGAACGGCAACCAGCAGGGAGCAACATGGAATCCACCGGACTGACGACGCTGACCATCAGCAGCCGCAATTACTCGTCGTGGTCGATGCGCGGCTGGCTGCTCGCGAAGCTGAGCGGCCTCGCGTTCGAGACGGTCAGCGTGCCGATCGATGCGGCGTCGCGCGCGGAACTGCTGTTGCTGTCGCCGTCGATCCTCGTGCCGTGCCTGACGCATGACGGCAGCAAGGTATGGGATACGCTCGCGATCGCCGAGTACCTGAACGAGATCCGGCCGCAGGCGCGGCTGCTGCCCGACGACCGGCATGCGCGCGCGCATTGCCGCTCGATCTGCGGCGAGATGCATTCCGGCTTCAGCGCGTTGCGCTCCGCGCTGCCGATGAACCTGCGCGCGCATTTTCCCGGCTTCCGGATCTGGTCACGCGCGCAGCACGATATCGAGCGGATCGTCACGATCTGGCGCGAGTGCCTCGCCGCGTACGGGGGCCCCTGGCTGTTCGGCGCGCAGATCGGGATCGCCGATGCGATGTACGCGCCGGTCGTCACGCGCTTCCTGACCTACGACGTCAAGCTCGAGCCGGACATCGCCGAATACTGCATGCGCGTGCTCGCGCAGCCGTTCGTCGCGGAATGGATCGATGCGGCGAAGGCCGAGCATGAAGACATCGACGAACTCGACATGGAGTTCTGACGCACACGGCCGCCGTACGCTTTCAATTTCACTACACGCGCAAGCGGCGAAACGAACATTCGACGCGCTTGCGCCACTCGCAAACGTTTTACCTTGATTTCGGTCGGAAACGAGGACGAATTCCCTAAAGGATGTTGAGCCCAATGACGTAAACGAGTCACGGGGACGACTCGCGATCGCGCGCTTTCGACGGGCGACGCGCAGTCCGCAACAACCAGCGCAGCAGGGGAATCGACTTGAATCGTCAGCAATCGTGGACGCGTACGGCGGCGCCCGGAGAAATCATTTATTCCGAGGGCTTCGCCGGCGAGCCCGTCATCTTCCTCATTACCGACGGCAAGGTCGAGCTGTCCACGCGCTGCGACGACAAGCGCGTGATCGTCGCGACGCTCGGCCGCGGCGAGTTCTTCGGCGAATCGGCGCTGCTCGCGGCCGAGCCGCGCGCGCATACCGCGAAGGCGCTGTCGTTCTGTCAGCTCACGGTCGTGCCGGCCGGCATGCTTGACGATGAAATCGAGCGCGTGTCCGCGCTGCTGCGCCATATCGTGCGAACGATGATCCGCCGCGTGAAGCGCAAGGACGACCAGCTTGCGACTTACACGCATGCCGACTTCATGCCGGGCGTGCTGTCGTATGCGCACGTGCTGTCGCTGATGGCGGGCGCCGACACGCGCGACGCGGGCGATACATGGGCGCGCCGGCCGATGCAGGCGCATGCCGCCGAAGCTTCCGTGCCGCTCGCCGAGGTGATCCGCAAATGCCGCGCGATTTCCGGCCACTCGCGCCCGCACGTGCTCGCGATGCTGCGCCGCATGGAAAAACTCAATCTCGTCACGATCGAAGCCGCGCAATCCGACGGTGCCGGCGGTGCCGTCGACTACGCGGCTTCGTCGGACGCG
This sequence comes from Burkholderia seminalis, assembly GCF_001718535.1. Taxonomy (NCBI): domain Bacteria; kingdom Pseudomonadati; phylum Pseudomonadota; class Betaproteobacteria; order Burkholderiales; family Burkholderiaceae; genus Burkholderia; species Burkholderia seminalis. The sequence goes on from NZ_CP013400.1 coordinate 700,373, forward strand.
CGCCAGGTCGTCACGTTCGACGCCGCGCGCATCATCGATCGCGCGCAGCAGGTCGCCGATCACGATCTCGACCTGTCGATCAACAGCGAACTCGAACTCATCGAACTGGCCGATCTCGAATCGCTGATCGGCGTCGACAAGACGCTGCTGCTCAACAAGCTGTCGAACGGCGAGATCGCCGACGAAGTGTTCGCGTTCCGCAAATCGAAGGTGCTCAGTTACGTCGAGCAGAAGGGCGTTGCGTACTTCTCGCGGCGCAACGCGCGGCGCGGCGGCGACGTGCGCGCGCTGGAGGATCTCGTGTGGGTCGACCAGCGCACGTTGTTCGACGTGATCAGCGCGTTCGACACGTACGATCTCGCGAAGCTGATCGCGAACCTCGACGATCGCGCGGTGGCCGACAAGCTGTTTTCCGTGATGACCGAGGCGCGGCGCAACGAGGTGTCATGGGTGATGCGCCGCGAGATCAAGCTCGACCCGATCGAGGTCGAGGAAATCGAGCAGCGCGTGCTGGATGCCGTGCGTGCGGCGAAGGCGCCTGCGGCGGGCGTGGCGCCGGTGGCGTCCACGTCGTCGTCGGATGCATGAGACGGGGAGGCGTATGGATCTGTTGACCCTGGCCGGTGTGGTGCTCGGCGGCGCGGCGATCGTGTTCGGTTTCGCGCTGGAAGGCGGTCATTTCTCGATGCTGTTCCAGTTCGAGGCGCTCGTGATCGTGCTCGGCGGCACGCTCGGCGCGGTGATGATCCAGAACACGTGGGCGCGCTTCTTCGACGCGGTGAAGCAACTGCGGCTCGCGTTCGTGCGCGCGCGCGAGGTCGATCGCAAGAACCTGTCCGACCTGCTCGAATGGGGCGACCGCGCGAAGCTCGACGGGCTGCTCGCGTTCGAGTCGATGGACGTGAGCGGCATTCATCCATTCGCGCGCCGCGGGCTCGAACTGCTGGCGAACGGCGTGTCGACCGCCGTGCTCGAGGATGCGTTGCAGCGCGAACTCGATGCGTACGAGCGCAGCCGCCTCGCCGCCGTGCGCGTGTGGCAGCAGGCCGGCGGCTATGCGCCGACGTTCGGCATTCTCGGCTCGGTGCTCGGGCTCGTGCAGGTGACGAGCCATATTCTCGAACCGGCGCAGCTTGGGCCGGGCATCGCGGTGGCGTTCGTCGCGACGCTGTACGGGCTCGCGTTTGCAAACCTCGTGTTCCTGCCGCTGTACGGCAAGCTGCGTGCGCAGATCGACAGCGAGATGCGGTTCCGCAAGCTGTATCTCGACGGTTTGCTCGCGATTTCGCGCAGGGAGTCGCCGCACACGATCGAAACGCGCCTGACCGGCGACGTGCGTGGGCGGGCGGCCGAATCGCTTGCTTGATGGACGTGTGCGCGTTCAGGTGCCAGCGCCATATGACGAACCGGGATTCTCGACCGCATGACTGCTCGAACTGACGGCGCTTCCGCTGCCGATCGCGACGATGACGAACTCGAAGGCGCGCAGTCCGGACGCTGGCTGATTTCGTACGCGGATCTCATCACGACGCTGATGGTGCTGTTTCTTGCGCTGTATGTGCTGCAGCTCGCGAAATACAACGCGCTCGATGCACGCTTCCAGACGCTAGCGCGGCAGGCCGGAAGCGCTGCCAGTGCTGCCAACGTAGTGAAACCCGACTCCGCGCCGCCGCCGTGGCTCGCGCTGCTCGATTCGTTGAAGTCGAATGGCCGGATCTCGCTGGTGAAGGCGCCGCACGGCGTCGAGATCGGCATCGATGCGAAGATCCTGTTCAATGTCGGCGATGCGCGCCTGCTGCCCGATTCGTCGCCGGTGCTGAACCAGATCGCGCAGGCACTGAGCGCGCACGCAACCGGCGACATCCTCGTCGAAGGCCACACGGACAATGTGCCGATTGCCAACGCCAAATACGAATCGAACTGGGAGCTATCGTCGGCGCGTGCGGGGAGTGTGGTGCGCTACCTGACGGAGCGCGGTGTGGCGCCGCATCGGCTGGCGGCGATCGGGCGGGCCGATACGCAGCCGCTCGTTGTGGGGGACGACGCCGCATCAAGGGCAAGGAATCGGCGCGTCACGATTTTCGTTGCGTACTGATCCGATCCTTGCGTATGGGTCGACGCTTATGTCCGCCCGTCATCAACATAACGAATCTCGCATGGTCGATATCTGAAATCAGCGATGCGATTCCGCGCGTGCATGCCGATAACCCAAACTGGCTCAGACCGAGCGGTTACCGAGGGTTCCCCATGCACTTCTGGCGCAAGCTTTCCATTCAGAACAAGCTGATTCTCAGCATGACGAGTTGCCTGCTCGTGTTTGTCGCGATTTCGAGCGGGCTCAGCGTTCGTCTGATCGGCAACGCGGTGCGCGATCGCGTCGTCCGTGAAGAGTTGCCGACCGCCGTGAACGGCATTCGTGCCGACGTGCAGCGCCAGATGGCCGGCCCGATCGCCGCGTCGCGCATTCTCGCGCGCGATGCGTTCCTGCTGCAATGGGAAGCCGACGGCGAACCCGACGCCGGCACGCGCAACTGGATCCAGCTCGCGAAGAACGTGAAGGACGAGCAGAAGGCCGCGTCCGTGCAGTGGGTGTCGGTGAAGAGCGGCAACTACTACAACGAAGCCGGCCTGCAGCGGAAGGTGACCGACAAGGATCAGTGGCTGACGCGTTTCCTGTCGTCGGGCAAGGCATTCGACGTGAACATGGATCGCGAGGTGACCGTCGGCGGCTACATGATGTTCATCAACAGCCGCGTGGAACTCGACGGCGCGCCGATCGGCGCGGCGAGCATGAGCTTGTCCGTGGATGCGCTTGCTAAGGGCATTTCGGCCTACCGGATCGGCCAGACCGGGTTCGCGTATCTCGTGCGTCCCGACGGCGCGTTCATGATGCATCGCGATACGTCGCTGATCGACGGCAAGCATTTCCTGAAGGATCAGCCGGGGCTGCCGGGCGATGCGTCGTCGACGCTGCTCGCCGGCAAGCCGTACGCGTACCTCAGTTACGACGGCGATGGCGGCGCGCGCTTCATCGCGACGTCGTTCATTCCGGAGCTGAATGCGTATGTGGTCGTCGAAGTACCGCAGGCTGAATTGCTCGGGCCGGTGACGCGCGCCATTCGCAGCGCGGCGCTGGTTGCGGCGGTGGTGGGCCTCGCGGTTGCGCTGCTGGTGATCTGGCTGGTGGGCCGTGCGATTGCCGCGCCGATTCGTCGGGCGGCGACGCTGCTGTCGGAGATCGCCAGTGGTCAGGGCGATTTGACGCGCCGGATGACGGTCGAGAGCCAGGACGAGATCGGGCAGTTGTCGGATGCGTTCAACCGGTTCGTGTCGTCGCTGTCGACGCTCGTTCACCGGATTCGCGCGGCGTCGGCGTCGATTGCGACCGGATCGGCGCAGATTGCTTCGGGGAATGCGGATCTGAGCGAGCGTACCGAAGGGCAGTCGAGCAACCTGGAGCGGACGGCTTCGTCGATGGAAGAGATCACGGCCGTGGTGCGCAATAACACCGAGACGGCGGCGACGGCCGCGAAGATGGTCAACGGCGCATCGGATACGGCGGCGCGTGGCGGGCAGGTGGTGGGCGAGGTCGTGACGACGATGGAGCAGATCAGCAACGCGTCGCAGCGTATCTCCGAGATCATCGTGATGATCGACAGTATTTCGTTTCAGACGAATATTCTGGCGCTGAATGCCGCTGTGGAGGCGGCGCGGGCGGGGGAGCAGGGGCGCGGGTTTGCTGTTGTTGCTTCGGAGGTGCGGAATCTGGCGCAGCGCAGTGCGCAGGCGGCGAAGGAGATCAAGGCGCTGATCGAGCATAGCGCGGGGACGGTGAATACCGGGTCGCGGCTGGTGAGCGAGGCGGGGAAGGTGATGAGCGACGTTGTCTCGCAGGTTCAAGGCGTGAGCGCGATGATGAGCGAGATTGCCGAGGCTAGTCTGGAGCAGAGTGCTGGGATCGATCAGATCGGGGATGCGGTGCAGTCGCTCGATCAGATGACGCAGCAGAATGCGGCTTTGGTCGAGGAAAGTGCGGCCGCGGCGGAGAGTTTGAAGCAGCAGGCGGCGGAATTGACCAGGCTGGTTTCGGCTTTTAAGGTGGATGAGTAGGGGTTGATTTTGGGGTTTGGAGTAGGGTTTCTGAGAGACGACCGCCGTGGGGCACGGTGGTCGTTTTTGCTAGATGGATCGGATCTGGTGGTGTTTGTGGAAATGAAACGCATTTCCAAATTGAGGGGTTGGCGCGAGGGCGGTGGTGCTTGTCGCCGTCATTGCCGCGATGGTGGCGAAAGTCGCCGACGGATTCTTATCTTGAGTGACATTGTTCAATAGGAAGCGCTGTTTCGGTACGGGGCTGTCGGACCGTTGTCCGCTTCGGCCAATTTCAGACGTTAGACGCGACCACTTAATTGGTCGACAATTGGATCTACCTCCTACTTGCGCAACATGCTCGGGTATCGACATGAAATCGCTGTCCCCTTCCGATTGTTCGACGTGGCTGAAAAACGAAGAATGTATTGAAGCGCCGTACGGGAAGGCCGGACTAGGCCACACATCGTATTTGCAATTCGCAGTGCCGGAAACCGATGGGGCAGCTTCCGTGATTGTCGACGGCATTCGCAGCTATCTTGAGCCGCCGAGAACCTGTTTGCTCCAGGTCACGGATTGGTCGAGGTATGCGGAGCTTGAGAATTCACTATTGGAGGAGATGGAATCGACATGCTCCGGCAAGCTAAACCCGTGGGACGGCTTTGGCCAACTCTTCGAGGCCAGCGAAGCAGATGACGTGCTTGGGTGTTGCGCCACAGTGCTTCGTTGCGGCATAAGCGCATACATCTACATACCGCTAAGAGCCACATTTCTTCTTTGGGAGGGGGAGCTTGTCGATCTTTGGGCTAGCGCATCTGTGGCACGGAATCAGTTTCTGCAGCGCTTAAGAAGCGAAGGGGTACGCATTACAAGCAGCTAAATGGTGACTGCGCAGATGTTTAGAAGCGAATGAACGACGGCTATCGGTCGATACCACTGACCGCAGCGGGTCGATCTGCGCCGGTCGCGCCTCGCAGGGCGGCGGCCGGCGGCGTTCGGCCACAAGCGGTCGGACGACCCGTCATCGTCGTCTGATCATCTCACATGGCGTGGACTGGAGTTGGCTTACGTACCGATGATCGACTGCGTTGCCGAGCGTAACTGTCACGACCGCGTGGTCCGTGAGGCCACACCGCGCCTGCCGAAGTCGCGGCATGAATTCACATCAACGCCCGCCGGCACGCCGCTTCACAACCGCCCCCCGCTGCAACACATACTCGACCCGCGCGCCTTCATCAGCCACGACCCCAATATCCTCAAGCGGATTCCCATCCAGCACGACGAGGTCGGCGATTGCCCCCACCGCAACGACTCCAAGCTGCCCTGTCATATTCACAATCTCCGCCGCCACCGTCGTCGCCGACCTGAGCGCTTCCAGATTCCCAAGCACCTCCGCGCGAATCCGAAACTCCCCAGACTGAAACGCATGCATCTCGCCAAGCAGGTCCGACCCGAACCCCATCTTCACGCCGGCCTTCGCATAAATCTCAAGCGACTCGCGTCCCTTCTGCTGGACGGAAGCCACCTTCGCGATGGAATCCGCCGGCATCCCGAACTCCGCCCCATGTTTGGCCAGCGCGTCATAAGTGACGAGCGTCGGCACCACGAACGCCCCATGCTCATGCATGATCTTCGCGGCCGCTTCATCGACGAGATTCCCATGTTCGATCGTCCGCACGCCGCATCGCACGGCCCGCGCAATCGCTCGCCCCGTATAGGCATGCGCCATCACATACGTATTCGCGGCCTCGGCCTCGTCGACGATCGCCCGAATCTCGTCCTCCGAATACTGTGTGTTCGCAATCGGATCGGTCGGCGAAGCCACGCCGCCTGACGCCATGATCTTGATCTGCGTCGCGCCTTTCTGAATCTCCTCACGCACGGCAAGCCGTACACCTTCAACCCCATCGACGACCCGCGCAATCGCCCCCGTCCTGAAACAGCAGGAGCAGGGCTCCAGCAAATCCCCCCGAGGCCGAAAATCACCATGCCCGCCGGTCTGCGACAACGCCTTCCCCGACGGAAAAATCCGCGGCCCCGGAATCAGCCCCGTCTCGACCGCCTGCATCAAACTCCAGTCCGCGCCCCCGGCATCCCGCACGCTGGTAAACCCACGCGACAACATCGCATCGAGAATCGGCAGCGACCGGATCGCCGCAAGAATATTCGGCTGCGTCGCATTCGCGCCAAGATTCGCATTCGAAGCCAGCACATGCACATGGCAATCGATGAACCCCGGCATCACGGTTTTGCCGCGCACGTCGATCACCTGCGCATTCGGCAAATCCACCGGCCGATCGGTGACTTCGACGATCCGTTCGCCTTCGATCACGACATGATGATGTTCGAGCAACACGCCTCGTTCGAGGTCGAGCACGTCGCCGCCTTGCAGCACGGTAATGGTCATATGGAAAAATCCTTATCGAGTCGTGGAGGCCGCACGCTTCGCATCCTTCACGAAGCGCGTGCCGACGAAACTGACGGCCGCCGCGAGCATCACGTAGAACGCCGGCGCCATGTTGCTGCCCGTGCGGGCGATGAGCCACGTGATCAGGAACGGCGCGAACCCGCCGAAGATCGTCACCGCGAAGTTGTACGCAACGGAGAGCCCGGTCGACAGCACCTTGGTCGGAAACAGCTCAGCGAACGCCGCGAGGATCGGCCCCGTATAGGTCGCGATCAGCACGCCGAACACGGCCTGGAACACGATCAGCGACGCGAACCCGGGCGCATGGTTGATCCACGCGAACATCGGCCACGCGAGCACGAGGATCGCGAGCGCCGAGCCGGACAGGAACACGCGCCGTCCCCACACGTCGGCGAGCCGGCCGACGATCGGCGAGCAGCACATGATCATCAGCCCGCCGATCATGCCGGCCACGAAGCCGGTCGATTGCGGCAGATGCAGCGTGCGCACGGAATAGGTCGGCATGTAGAACAGCAGCACGTAGGTGCAGACGGTCCACAGGATGACCATCGAGAAACTCGCGAACGTCTCGCGCGGGTAGGTGGACAGCACCTCCTTCAGCGGCGAGCTTTCCTTCACCTGCGATTCGACGGCGCTGAACGCGGGCGTCTCGTCGATGTGGCTGCGGATGAAGTAACCGACCGGCCCGACGATGATTCCGAGCAGGAACGGCAACCGCCAGCCCCAGCTGTGCAGTGCCTGCGTGTCGAGCGATGTCGTGACGAACGTGCCGGTCGCCGCGCCGAGCAGCACCGCGAAGCCGATGCTCGACTGGATCCAGCTGGAGTAATACGCGCGCTTCTCCGGCGGCGCGTATTCGGTAAGGAACGCGGTGGCGCCGCCCATCTCGCCGCCGGCCGAGAAACCTTGCAGCAGCCGCGCGACGACGATCAGGAGCGGCGCGGCGATGCCGGCCTGCTCGTAGGTCGGCGCGATCCCGATGAGCGCCGTGCCGGCCGCCATCAGCAGGATCGTGAGCGACAGCGCGGCCTTGCGTCCGACCTTGTCCGCATACACGCCGAGGACGATCCCGCCCACCGGCCGCATGAAGAAGCCGACGCCGAACGTCGCGACGGTCAGCAGCACGGACGTCAGTTCGTTGCCGGTCGGGAAGAACAGCTTCGCGATGATCACCGCGAAGAAGCTGTAGACGGTGAAGTCGAACCATTCGAGGCCGTTGCCGATCACGGTCGCGACGATGGCGCGGCGGCGTTGCTGCACGGCCGCATCGACGGCAGGCGCGGCGCGCGGGGAAAGCGTTCCTTGCATGGTCTTTTCCTTTGTCAGAAGCCGGGACGACTGCCCCGCGTGAATCCCATGCTACGGACAGCCGGATTTTTTTCTGAAACGAAAGATTCGCATGCACGCATGCGCTGTACGCATGCATCGCGCCCGGAGCGTCAGGGCGCGGTCTGCTGCTCCGCCTGTTCGAACAGCCAGCGCGTGAACAGGCGGGCGGCCTGGTTCTGCACGCGGTCGTTCGGCGAGATCACGTAATAGCCGCCGCCATGGCTCGCGGACGCTTCCGTCACGCGCACGAGCAGGCCCGCTTCGATGCATGCGTCGATCATGTAGCGCCAGCCGAGCGACACGCCCTGGCCGAGAATCGTCATCTGCACGATCTGCGGATAGGAGTTGATCGTGATGTCCTGCGGTTGCGCCTTCTGCCGGTCGACGTCGTTCATGTCGAACCATTCGGACCACGACATCCATTGGCGCTGGCCGTCCTCGAGGCGCAGCAGCGTTTCGTTCGCGAGATCGGCCGCGTCCAGCGTGCGGCCGGCCAGATAGCCCGGCGCGCAGACGGGAAACACTTCCTCGTCGAACAGCCGGCGCGCGGTGTATTCGGCCGGCGTCTGCTGACGCACGTAGTAGACGCCGACGTCGAATTCCGCCGGCGACATCGATGCGAGCGCATCGCGCACGATCAGGCGCAGCTTGATGTTCGGATACGCGGCGCGAAAGTGCGGCAGCCGCGGCGTCAGCCACAGCACCGCGACGCCGGACGAGCACGCGATCGTCAGTTCGAGATCGCCGTACGGCTTCATCACGTCGTGCGTGGCTTCCGCGCATTGCGTGAGCAGGTGGTGGACCTGTGCCGCGTATTGCTCGCCGGCGATCGTCAGCCGCAGCGAGCGGTGCTCGCGCACGAACAGCGAGCGGCCGAGGAATTCCTCGAGTTGTTGAATCTGGCGGCTGATCGCGCTTTGGGTCAAGTGCAGTTCGGCGGCGGCTTTGGTGAAGCTCGCATGCCGCACGGCGGCTTCGAACGCGACGAGGCATTGCAGTGGGGGGAGAGGCGTGATGCGCATGGCAGGCGGGAATCGGAGGCGGCTACCGACATGATACGGTTGGATCGAGCGGAAATCATCCGGCGGGAAGGGTGTTGCCGATCGGCGTATTCGCGTGGGGACCGTGTGCCACGCGCGCCAGGCCAGCCAAGGCGCACAGCCGGTTGGGGCCACATCGATTCGCCCGAAAAGCGGATCGCGAGATGAAACAGTTACAAGTTATCTGTTGACGCGCACCTGCCCGGCGGTTAGTGTGTGCATCGAAGTCCAAGAAGTCCGATTGCTGTTCATCAATTGCTCGCTCTCCACAGCGGTATTCGTTGTCCTCTCCCTCCTTGACGCTTCACGCGCTCTTCAACAGAGCAAATCTCTCTATTTTTTTCTCAAGGAATCTTCATGGATACCGGTATCGTCAAGTGGTTCAACGACAGCAAAGGCTTTGGCTTCATCACGCCGGACAACGGCGGCGACGACCTGTTCGCTCATTTCTCGGAAATTCGTGCCGACGGCTTCAAGACGCTGGCTGAAAACCAGAAAGTGAGCTTCGAGACGAAGCAAGGCCCGAAGGGTCTGCAAGCGGCCAACATCCAGCCGCTGTAAAGTTTGAAGGGCCCGGCCTCCCACGATGGGCGCCGGGTCGCAGCGACATCCTCACGGAGCCTGGTCTCCTAAAGTTGGCGCGCGTGTTCGTGGCTGCTTCTGTTCATTCAGCGGCCAACCCGGCGTCACACGTCTCGTTGCACTTCATTCCCCCTCCGGCCGCAGCGCCTTATTTTCGCTTTCCGACTGCTTGAGATTCAGCGCGCAATGGCGTTGAATCGGCGCATCCGTGCACATATCGCACGGCACGCGCGCAGTCGAACATTATTAAAATTAGAAATGCAAAACATACAAAATCATCGATATAACGGCTATGCCGTCCAGCCCTCGGCGCATCGTCTGCCCGACGGCAGTTTTTCAGCCAACCTGCTGCTCGAGCGCGTCGATAGCGCGTCCGCGGAAGGCCGCTACCGGTTCTATTCGCTCGACTACTTCGAGAGTGAAGCGCAGGCACTGCGGCACTCGGCACACTGGGCACGCAACTGGGTCGATACGCGCGGCTAACCACAACGCCGTGGTGCCCACCCGGCGCATGTAGTTACCCGGGCGCGCAACAGCGCGCGCCCGAACCTCGCGTGTGATCGATTCTCTACCTTCCGATTGCATCCGCGCGCCCGGTTCGGGCTGCCGGATTTTCCTTTTTCGACGTCGTCGGTGAGTGGCGCTGCCAACCTTCGGATTCGTGCGAAGATTGCACGCACATCACACTCGCCCGAGAACGACGTGACCCTGTCCAATCCTGAGCGCAGCCCGGAGGCCGCCCATCCGCCATGGATGGCCGTCGCGCTGGCCGAACTCGGTATCCGCCGCCATCCACCCGGCAGCATCAACCCGCGCATCGTCGAGTACAACAACCACACGAACCTGGTCGGCTACGACGACAAGATTTCCTGGTGTTCGTCCTTCGTCAACTGGTGCATGACGCACGCGGGATTCCGCGGCACCGGCTCCGCACTGGCGCGCTCATGGCTCGAATGGGGCCGGCCGCTGGAGCGTCCGGTCTATGGCTGCATCGCGATCCTGACGCGCGACGATCCGGCGAGCTGGAAAGGGCATGTCGGGTTCTATCTGCGTCACGACGACGAATACGTGCATCTGTTCGGCGGCAATCAGCTGGAAGAGGTGCGCGAGCTTGCGTATCCGCTGAACGAAGTGATCGGTTATCGTTGGCCCGATGCGGGATGACCGCGTCGCGGTGGCATGTGCGAATTCGCAATCGCGTGATGGCGGTTGACTCGATCGGGTTGTCGTCGATCAAGTGTCCAGAATCGTGCTGCTGATGCACGGCGCGCCGGCCAATGTAGCGGCCGGCACCGTATCGCGATCGCGCCTAGTTCTTCGCCACCGCCTCCACCTCCCCGGCCGCGTCATTCCTGCTCCACCCACCCCCCAGCGACCGATACAACGCCACCGCCGCCAGCGCATGCTCACGCTTGACCTGGTTGAGCGAATCCGAATCCCGCAGATACACCTCCTGCGCCGACAGCACATCCAGAAAATCCGTCGCACCGCCCTTGTAGAGCTGATTCGCCAATCCGAGCGCCTTGTCCGACGCGGAAAGCGCGCTACCGAGCTTCCGTGTCGCCTCGTCGGAGCTGACGAGATTCGCGCGCGCATCCTCGACTTCCCGCAATGCCTGCAGCATCGTCTGCCGCAACCCGAGTTCCGACTCGCGCATCCGGCTTTCGCTCTGCGAGATATCCGCGGTAATCCGCCCCGCATTGAAAATCGGGCTCGTCGCACTCAGCGCCGCGCTGAACAGGTTGTCGGTCAACGTCGGCAACCCGAGATAGGACGCGGCCAGGATCCCGTCCGTCAGGTTCAACGAAAACTTCGGATACCGCTCGGCCTTCGCCACACCGACTTGCGCCGCACGCCGTTCGACCTGCGCATAGGCGGTCAGCACGTCCGGCCGCCGCAACAACGCCTGCGAAGGCAGCGTCCCCGGCGCCCCGATCGGCGGCGCCGGGATCTCCCCGGCCTGCGCCAGCACGAGCCGGTCGACCGCTTCCGGCGTGCGCCCCGAATACACGGCAATCAGGTTGAGCTGATGCGAGATCTGCGCCTGCGTCGGCGGAATCCGCGCTTCGAGCGCATCGAGCTGGTTCTGCGCGCGGGTCACGTCGAGTTCGGTCGACAACCCGAACGCCTGCCGCTTGCGCGTGAGTTCGAGCGCATGCTGGCGAATCCTCGCGTTGTCCTGCAGGATCTTCAGTTCCTGCTGCGCCCAGCGCAGATCGACATACGCGGATGCCGCATCGGCCGCCAGCGCGAGCCGCATCGCGTCTTCCGCATGCTTCTGCCCGACAAGTTCCGCTTGCGCGGCGAGCAGGTCGAGGCGTTCGCCGCCGAACACGTCGGGCGACCAGCTCAGCGCGAGCCCGGCACCTGCCTGCCGCACGTAGCCGAGCGGCGGCGGCGTGTTCTGCCGCGCGTCGGACGCGTGCGCGGTCGCGTCGAGTTCGGGCAGCAGCACCGCACGTTTCTGCACGGTCAGCGCCTGTGCCTGCTTCACGCGTTCGGCCGCGGCCTGCAGATCGAGGTTGCCGTCGAGCACGGTCGCGATCAGTTGATCGAGCACGGGATCGTGGAATTGCGCCCACCAGCCGGCGGCGTCGATGTCCGCGCGCGGCACGTCGGTATCCCATGCGGTGGGCGCGAGCGTCTGGACGGATTCGGACAGCGCCGGATGCTGCGCGGGCTGCACCGCGCACCCGGCGGCGAATGCGCTGACGGCCAGCGCGACGAGTAGCTTTTTCATGATGATGACCTTGGCCTCAGTGTGCGTCCGGCGGCGGCGCGTTCAACGTAATGGGTTTGGAAAACACGACGGCGAGCAGCGCGACGACGAAACACAGCGACAGCGCGTAATACGCATCCGCATAAGTGAGCGTCAGCGCTTCGCGATAGATCAGCCGATGCAGGTTCGCGAGCCCGGCCTGCGCGGTATTCAGCGTATTGCCTGCGACGGAGCCCCAGTACGCGGCCTGTCGATCGAGCAGCGACGCGATCTGCGGTTCGCCGGCGCTCACGTGCTCGTTCAGGCGCAGATAGTGAAAATTCAGCCGGTCGTTGAGCATCGTCGCGCTCACCGCGATGCCGATCGCGCCGCCGAGGTTGCGCATCAGGTTGAACAGGCCGCTCGCCGATTTGAGCCGCGACTGCGGCAGCGAGCCGAGCGCCATCGTCACGATCGGCGGCACGCTGAACTGCTGGCCGATGCCGCGCAGCGCTTGCGGCAGCAGCAATTCGCGCCAGCCCCAGTCGTGCGTGATCGGCGTGTACAGGTAGCAGCCGAGGCCGAAACAGATCAGCCCGAACACGAGCAGCGCGCGCAGGCTGAAGAAGCGCGCGGCGAACGCATAGGCGCAGAGCGCGACCAGCTGGAACGCCCCGACCGACAGCAGCGCGATGCCGATCTGCAGCGAGCTGAATGCGCGCACCTGCGCAAGAAACAGCGGCGTCAGGAACACGGTCACGAAGATCCCGATACCGGTTACGAACGACAGCAGGCTGCCGATGCCGAAGTTGCGCACGGCGAGCGCGCGCAGGTCGACGATCGGATCCTTCGCGGTCAGCGCATGCACGAGGAACAGGAAGCCGCAGATGCCGGAGATCCATGCGCAGATGATGATCACGTCGTCCCCGAACCAGTTCTTGCGCGGGCCTTCCTCGAGCACGTATTCGAGGCAGCCGAGAAAGCCGGACATCAGCACGATGCCGAGATAGTCGCCGCGCTTGATGAGGCTCAGGTCGGGCTCGTCGATATGCACGTAGCGCGGCACGAGCACGGCCACCGCGATGCCCGGCACGAGGTTCAGGTAGAACAGCCAGTGCCACGACCATTGGTCGGTGATCCAGCCGCCGATCACCGGGCCGATCGCCGGGGCGAGCGATGCAAGCGCGCCGATGGTCGTCGACGCGATCAGCCGCTGCTTGCCGGGGAACAGCACGAACGCGGTGGTGAACACGGTCGGGATCATCGCGGCGCCGAGCGCGCCTTGCAGCCCGCGAAACAGGATCATCGAGTTGATGTCCCACGCGAGCCCGCACAGCATGCTGGTGATCGTGAAGCCGACGGCCGACGCAACGAACAGCCAGCGCGTCGACATCACCTTCGACAGCCAGCCCGACATCGGGATCACGATGATCTCGGCGATCAGGTAGGCCGTCTGCACCCACGACAGTTCGTCCTGGCTCGCGGAAAGCCCGCCGCCGATGTCGCGCAGCGACGACGCGACGATCTGGATGTCGAGCGTCGCCATGAAGAAGCCGACGCACATCAGCGCGAACGCGAATACGCGCTGCTTCGTCGGTTGCGACGCGGGGTCGCCGGAAAACGCGGTGGTCATCGTCGGCTCCCGCTCAGTTCGCGTGGTCGGTGTGCACGGTCACGACCGCGGAGAGGCCGGGGCGCAGCACGTGATCGATACCGGGTTGCGGATCGAGATGCACGCGCACGGGCACGCGCTGGACGATCTTCGTGAAGTTGCCGGTCGCGTTCTCGGGCGGCAGCACGCTGAAGGTCGCGCCGGTCGCGGGCGCGAGGCTGTCGACGCGGCCATGCAGTTTCGTGCTCGACGCATCGAGCGACACGTCGACGCGATCGCCCGCGCGCATCTTGCGCAGCTGGTCTTCCTTGAAGTTCGCATCGACCCACAGTCCGGAAGCCGGTACGACGGTCAGCAGCGGCACGCCGACGTTCGCGAGCATGCCGACACGGCCCGTGCGGTTGCCGACGTAGCCGTCGACGGGCGAGCGGATCGTCGTGTATTCGACGTTGAGCGCCGCGACGCGCTGCGCGGCCAGCGCGGTGTTCACGCGGGCCCGTGCATCGGCGAGCTGCGCGCCGAGCACGTCGAGCTGCCGCTTCGAGGCGAGCAGCGCGGCGTCGCTGCGTTCGACGGCCGCGCCGGCTTTCGAGTAATCGGCGTCGGCGCGCTCGACGATCTGGTTCGATACGGCGTCGGATTTGACGAGTTCGCGGTAGCGCACGCGGTCCGATGCGGCACGCGTCAGTTCGGCCGACGACGCGTTCTTGTCCGCCGCGTGCTGGCCGATCACCGCGAATTGCAGTTGCTGCTTCGCTTCGAGTTCGGTGACGGCGGAGCGCGCGCTGTCGACTTCGGCGCTCGCTTGCGCGAGCTTCGCGTCGTAGTCGCGTGCGTCGAGCTGCACGAGCACGTCGCCGGCCTTCACGCGCTGGTTGTCGGTCACGAGGATCTTGTCGACGAAACCGCTGACCTTCGGCGCGAGCACGGTCACGTCGCCGCCGACGTACGCATCGTCGGTGCTCTCCTGGAAGCGCAGCACGAACAGCCAGTCGAGCGCGGCCGCGGCCACGACGACGACGACGGCGCCTACCGCGATCCGCATCCACGGCACGCGGCGTTGCTGCTTCGCGGGCTGCTCGGTTGTGGCTGCTTCGCGTGACGCGGCAGCGGTTTGGGTCGTTTCCATCGATTCACCTATGTATATGCACTTATCAAAACGAAAGACGGCGTGCCGTCCGTCGGGGAAGTCGTCGATCAGCGTTCCGGCAGGTTGTGCGTGATCCGGAACAATTCGTCTCTGAGGCGGGCCGCCTGTGCCGACCCGAAACACCGCTCGAATGCTTCCTGCGCGGCGAGCCAGTGCACGTGCGCATCGGCGACCTTGGTTTCGCCGTGCGCGGTGAGCGCGAACGTCTGGCCGCGGCACGGCGGCTCGATCCGGCCCGTCACCAGCGCCGCGCCGACGAGCGGCTTGAGCGCACGCAGCAGCGCGGTGCGTTCGATCACCAGCACGCTCGACAAGGTTGCCATCGTGAGGCCGGGCTGGTCGCGCAGCAGCGCGAGAATGCTGTACTGCGACGGCGTGACACCTGCGCGCGACAGATAGCGCTCGTAGAACTGCGAGATTCGCCGGGCGGCCTGGCGGACCGCAAAGCAATCGTCGTCGGTGAGCGTGGTCTTGTGCATGTGCACATGTTAGGGCGGGGGATCGCGTGAAGCGATGGGCGGGGCGGGATCAGATTGGTGTCGTGGCTGTACCAATCGACTGCAACATGGCGCGTTCGCGCGCCCGGTCAGGCCGCGGCGGGAACGATCCAGCCTTCGCGGTCGCAATAGGCGGCCGTGTAGTCGATGAACGCCTTCACCTTCGCGGGCAGCAGCACGCGGTTCGCGTACGCGAGCTTGATCTCGACGGATGCGTCGACGAGGTCGGCGTCGGGCAGCAGTTGCACGAGCGCGCCCGACGCGAGTTCGGCCTGGACGAGCGTTTTCGGGACGACGCCGATGCCGAAGTCGTTCATCACCATTTCGCGGTTGAAGACGGGGCTGTTCGACGAGATGTCGAAGCGGAATGGCACGGTCAGCAGGTCGCCGTCGACGCGAAACGACAGGGCGGGGCGGCGCAGCGAAGGCGAGATCGGCACGAACGGATGATCGGCCAGGTCGGCCGGCGTCTCGGGGCGCGCATGCGCTCGCAGATACGCGGGCGTCGCGACGATCACGACCGGAATGCGCTCGATCAGCCGCACGACGGTCGATTCGCTCGTCAGCATGTACGGCACGACGATGCCGATGTCGTAGCCTTCGCCGACGAGGTCGACCGGGCGCTCGGTCAGCGTGACGTCGAGGCGCACCTTCGGATGCGCGCTCTTGAAGCCGGCGATCAGCGGCACGAGGCGGTTCAGCGCGGCCGTCGTGTGCGCGACGAGACGCAGCAGCCCTTCGGGTTCGCGGTTCTGTGTCTGCGCTTCGACCTCGAGCGCGTCGAGTTCGTCGAGCACGGCCGCGCAGCGTTCGTAGATGCGCTCGGCCGTTTCCGTCAGCGACACCTGGCGCGTGGTCCGGTGCAGCAGCCGGCTGCCGAAGCGCGCCTCCAGATCCGCGACCGCGCGCGACACGACCGGCCGCGCGAGACCGTGGATGTCGGCGGCGCGCGTGAAGCTGCGCATCTCCACCACCGACCGGAAAATCCGCAGCTTGTCGATGTAGTCCATGTCCGTCTCCTTGACGCGAGGGCCGGCAGCCGGCCGCGTTACGGCGGAGTGTACATTGACTTTATGCATATGCACATATAAATTGCGGAGCATGAACGACACCTCGATTGCCCAGGCGTGCCACTGCCTCGCGCTGCGTCAGGCGGCGCGCTTCGTCACGCAACTGTACGAACGCCATCTGGCCCCGGTTGGCGTCACCCCCGCGCAGTTCTCGATCATGGCGAACCTCACGCGCCGGCCCGGCCTGCTGATGAGCGAACTCGCCGAGACGCTCGTGATGGATCGGACGACCTTGCTGCGCGGGCTGAAACCGCTGCAGCGCGACGGTTTCGTCATGACGACCGCGTCCGAGCACGATGCGCGCGCGCATGTGCTGCACCTGACGAAGCTCGGCGAGCGCACGTTCGCACGCGCGCGGATCGCGTGGCAGGCCGCGCAGGACGAATACGAGGCGCAGGTCGGCCGCGATCGCGCGAATGCATTGCGCGACGAGCTGTTCGGCCTGACGGCGGAACGCTAGGCGAACTGGAGCGGATTTCGAGCCAACGATGGCGCTGGCGGTCGTTTTCTGCGAAAAGTGGTTTTTAAACTGTCCGGATTAATCCCGATCTGGACAGTTTTTGTTTCCAGTTGTACAGTCCTCTGACGGATCACACGAACCGGCACACACACTGCCGGGTGCGAGTCACGAGGAGCAACCGATGCTGCAGTTGAGCGACCGCGACGACGCGATGTTGCGCGGGGATTTCGGCGACGGTGTCGCGCGCGCGATGCGGATCGTCGTGCGTACCGCGCACGTGATGTCCGCGCCGCACCTGATCGACATCACGTCCGCCCACATCGACGGCTGTCTTTACCACGGCCGGACGAGCCTCGATTTCGTCGAGTATTTCGTCGACACCGGCACGAAGGTCGCGGTGCCCACCACGCTGAACGTCGGGTCGCTCGACCTGATCCATCCCGAGCTGTACCACGGCGACCGCGCGATCCAGCGCGACGCGCAGCGCCTGATGGATGCGCATCTGCAGCTCGGTTGCGAATCGAGCTTCACGTGCGCGCCGTATCAGCTGAAGCATCGTCCCGCGAAGGGCGAGCAGATTGCGTGGGCCGAATCGAATGCGATCGTGTTCGCGAACTCGGTGCTCGGCGCGCGCACGAGCCGGTACGGCGATTTTCTCGACCTGGCCGCCGCGATCACCGGGCGCGCACCGTATGCGGGGCTCCATGTCGAAGCGAACCGCGCCGCGCGGCTCGTGTTCAACGCGCCGGATTTCACCGGCCTGCCGTCGCGCGACATCTACTTTGCCGCGCTGGGTCTGCTGATCGGCCGGATCGCGGGCGCGGTCGTGCCGGCGATCGTCGGGTTGCCGGCGGACACCACCGAGGACGAACTCAAGGCACTCGGTGCGGCCGCCGCGTCGAGCGGTGCGGTCGCGCTGTTTCATGCGGTGGGCATCACGCCGGAAGCGCCGACGCTCGACGTCGCATTGCACGGGCAAGCGGCGCAACGCACGGTCGACGTCGCGATGGCCGATCTCGACGCGATTCGCCGCACGCTGAACCACGGCGCGGCCGGCGATCCCCTCGTCGCGGTCGCGCTCGGCACGCCGCATTTCTCGCTGGCCGAATTCCGCACGCTCGACACGTTGCTCGACGCGTTCGACGGCAAGCCGGCGTGCGATTTCTACGTGAACACGAGCCGCTTCATCCTGTGGGAGCTGGAGGAGGCTGGCCTCGCGCGCAAGTTCGCCGCGCGCGGCATCCAGATCGTCGTCGATACCTGCACGTACATCACGCCCGTGATGAAGCAGATGTCGGGGCTCGTGATGACCAATTCGGGGAAATGGGCGTCGTATGCGCCCGCGAACATCGGCGTGACGGTCGCGTACGGCAGCATGCGCGAATGCGTGCGCTCGGCGTACGAAGGAAAGGTGCGATTCGATGACTGAAGCCGTGGGCAAGGGTCTGACGGGCGACACGCTCGTGCCGGGCAGCGCGTGCGCGCGCCCGTTCGTGCTCGACAAGCCGCTCAGCTTCTGGGGCGGCTACGACTCGGGCGCGGGCAGGATCGTCGATCGCGGCCATCCGCAGGCCGGCGCGAGCCTCGCCGGCAAGGTGATGGTGATGCCGCACGCGAAGGGTTCGAGTTCGAGCAGCAGCGTGCTCGCGGAAGCCGTGCGCAACGGCACGGGGCCGGTCGGGATCGTGCTGAAGGAGCGTGACTTGATCATCTCGATCGGCGCGATCGTGGCGGCCGAACTGTATGCGATCGCGGTGCCGGTGGTGTGCGTGAGCGACGACGTGTACGACGCGATCGCCGCCGCGACCGGGGAGGTGCGGATCGAGGCGGGCGAGGGGGAAGGGGGCGCGCGGATCGTCGTCGGGGGCTGACGCGTCGTGCGCGTATCGTGTCAGAGAAAGCGGATGTTCGGCGTATCGTCATGCGTGAGCGACAGCGCGTGCCGGGCGGCATTCATCTCGCGTTTGCCGCCGGGCTGCGTGAGCCGCCGGATTTCCGGCCACGCGATCACGCCGAACATGGTGCGCAGGATCGTACTCAGCACGAAGAGGACAATCGCGGTGCTGCCGAACCACGCCACCATGTCGAGCATGCCGTCCGTGCTGCGTTGCAGTGCGGACATGATGCCGGTGACGAAGGCCATGGCGACCAGAATGGCGATCGTCACGAATACGTCGGTGCGGGCACCGGCGACTTCGGCGGTGCGAACGAGATACACCGAACCGTCCGTGACGTTGCGAATGCCGTAGATGGCGGCGCGATCCGGGCTTCGGACGTAAGCAACATTCAGCCGGTCGCCGGCGCCGATGAACAGGCTTCGCGCGCTGTCCGTCCTGACCGTGAGCGGTGCGTCGAACGTGTCGAGTTGCAGCACGATTTCCTCGATGCCTTGCGTGGTCCAGCCGAGGTTGTTGCTCCAGACTTTCGTACGGATCGTATTCTGGCTCACGGACGTCACGGCGCCGGTCGCGATCTGCATCACACGATCGGTCATCCGATGCTCCGTTCCGCCTTGAATCCGGCGGGTTCGTTTCGCCACTTTTCCTGGGCTTCGCGCCGCTGGGGCCGGAAGACCCGTTCGGACAGGCCGGCGATCGCGAGCAGGGTGCCCAGCAGGCTGATGATGCTCACGAGCACGGCCAGCGCGATGACGAGCGCCCAGCCCGCTTTGAACGCAGCCGCGCCGATCAGCAGGCTCAGCATGAACAGGCACGACGCCCATGCCAGCAGCGACAGGTTGCGGCGCTTTTGTCCGAGCGCATCGTAAGGCGCGATCGCCAGATCGCCGCTTCTGAGCCACGCGATCCGGTGGCGGCCGCGATCGTCGAAGACGCACGCGCGCACGGCCATCCCGGGCTTCAATCGATCGATCTGCCTGAAGGCCGCCGCGTCGATATCGCCGGCGCCGATGAAGTAGCAGACGTTCTGCATCGTGAGTCGGTAAAGCGGCACCTTCGCGATACTGGCCTCGACCCGGACGAGGTTCGTATCGATACGGTCGATCGTCGACTCGATCAGCGTGGTGTGATTGGACATGGGGCGGGAGAGTGCGCCGCTTTGGCTTGGCATTGATCATACCGATGAAATCGCGGGCCGGCACCTCGTGCCGGGGCCCGGCATCAGTCGCGCGCCGCGCCCGCCGCCGCCTCCCGGTACGCGCTCGGTGTCTGCCCGGCCCAGCGCCGGAACGCGCGCGTGAAGTTCGCCGGGTCGGTGAATTGCAGCCGCTCCGCGATCGTCTTCAGGTCGAGATCCGACGCCGCGAGCAACTGCTTCGCGTCGCGAAACCGCGCTTCGTCGAGCAACTGCCGGTAGCTCGACCCGGCTTCCTCCAGCCGGCGCCGCAGCGTGCGCGTCGACACGAGCAACGCGTGGGCGAGCGTGTCCGGCCCCGGGTAGTCGCCGGCTGCGCGCGCCAGCTCCGCGCGCACGCGCCCGACCAAGTCGCCTTCTTCCTGCCGCACCTGCGCATACTCGCGCTCGACCTGCACGAGCGCCTGCCGGTGCGCGACTTCATCGGCGAGCGGCAGCGGCCAGTCGAGCACGTCGCGCGCGATCCATAGCGCGTTCGCCGCGCAGCCGAATTCCACCGGCGGCAACTGGTCGCGATAGCGCGCGAAATACGCAGGCTCCTGCCACGCGAACCGCAGCTCGATCGGCGGCGATGCGCGCCCGGCCCATTGCGAGATGTTCTGCGCGAGCCCCGTCAGCACGAATTCGAACATCACGTGATGCTGCAATACGGGGCTCGCCTGCACGCCGTGCAGTTCGAGCGTCGCGCCGCGGTCGTCTTCCGCATAGGTCAGCCGGTACTGGCGGTTGCGCATCCGGAAGTAGCGCTGCGTGACCGACAATGCTTCGCGGATGTCCCGCGCGGTCAGCGTCGCGTAGCCGAGAAAGCCGTGTACGGTCGGCTTCAGCAGCAGCCCGAACGCGAGCCCGATGCCGGGATCCCCGCCGATCTCGATCGCATTGAGCACCAGCCGCCCCCATTGCGACGGCGCGACGCGCGCGTCCGGTTCGGCCAACACGGCGTCGCGCAGGCCCGTGCCGGCGCGCACGGCGGCCAGGTCGACGCCGCGCGCGGCCAGCGCCTGCAGCAACAGGCGCGTATAGGCAACCGGAATCGTCGGCCGGCGCAGCCCGAGGCGGTCTTTGGCGAGAGCGGAGGTCATGTCTGTTTGGCCGGAAATGACAAGCATTATGGCTGTTTGCCCCCTCACGCTCAAGGCGGCGCGCGCCTACGATGGCAAGCATCGCTTATAGGCTCGACCATCATGACCACCTCCTTTCCCCACCTGCTCGCGCCGCTCGACCTGGGCTTCACGACGCTGAAGAACCGCGTGCTGATGGGCTCGATGCACACCGGCCTCGAAGACAGCCGCAAGACGTTGCCGCGCCTCGCCGAATATTTCGCCGAACGGGCGCGCGGCGGCGTCGGCCTGATCGTGACGGGCGGTTTCGCGCCGAACGTGGCCGGCTGGACCAAGCCGTTCGGCGGCACGCTGATGACGTCGGCCGCCGCGCGGCGGCACCGCGAGATCACGGAGGCCGTGCATGCGGAGGACGGCAAGATCGCGCTGCAGATCCTGCATACGGGCCGCTACGGTTATCACCCGTTCGCGGTCGCGCCGTCGAAGATCAAGTCGCCGATCTCGCCGTTCGCGCCGCATGAACTGAGCGCGCGCGGCGTCGAGCGGCAGATCCGCGCGTTCGTGCGCTGCGCGAAGCTCGCGCGCGAGGCCGGTTACGACGGCGTCGAGATCATGGGCTCCGAGGGCTACCTGATCAACCAGTTCATTTCGATGCATACGAACAAGCGCACCGATCAGTGGGGCGGTTCGTACGAGAACCGCATCCGCCTGCCGATCGAGATCGTCGAGCGCACGCGCGAAGCGGTCGGCCGCGATTTCATCCTGATCTACCGGCTGTCGATGCTCGACCTGATTCCGGACGGCAGCGACTGGAGCGAAACCGTGCAGCTCGCGAAGGCCGTCGAGCGCGCGGGCGCGACGATCATCAACACGGGGATCGGCTGGCACGAGGCGCGTGTGCCGACGATCGCGACGTCGGTGCCGCGCGGCGCGTTCGCGTGGGTGACGAAGAAGATGAAGGGCGAGGTCGGCATTCCGCTCGTGACGACCAACCGGATCAACCGGCCCGAAGTGGCCGAGCAGATTCTCGCGGACGGCTGCGCGGACATGGTGTCGATGGCGCGCCCGCTGCTCGCCGATGCCGAATTCGTCGTCAAGGCCGCGCAGGGCCGCGCCGACGAGATCAACACCTGCATCGGCTGCAACCAGGCGTGCCTCGATCACGCGTTCAGGAACAAGATCGCGTCGTGCCTGCTGAATCCGCGCGCGTGCCACGAGACGGAGCTGAAATACACGCCCGCACCGCAGCCGAAGCGCATCGCGGTGGTGGGCGCCGGGCCGGCCGGGCTCGCATGCTCGACCGTGCTCGCGCAGCGCGGCCATCACGTCGACCTGTTCGACGGCGCGGCCGAGATCGGCGGTCAGTTCAACATGGCGAAGCAGGTGCCGGGCAAGGAGGAGTTTCACGAGGCGCTGCGCTACTTCGGCCGCCAGGTCGAGCTGACCGGCGTGAACCTGCACCTGAACCGCCGCGTCGACGCGAGCGACCTGATCGCGGGCGGCTATGACGAGATCGTGCTCGCGACCGGCGTCGCGCCGCGCGACCCGAAGATTCCGGGGCAGGACGGGCCGAACGTGCTCAGCTATATCGACGTGCTCGCGGGCAAGCAGCCGGTCGGGCGGCGCGTCGCGGTGGTCGGCGCGGGCGGGATCGGCTTCGACGTGGCCGAATACCTGGTGCAGGACGGCGAATCGCCGGCGCTCGATCTGCCGGCGTGGAAGGCCGAGTGGGGCGTGACCGACCCCGCCGCGACGCGCGGCGGCGTGACGCGCGCGCAGGTCCCCGCGCCCGCGCGTGAAGTGACGCTGCTGCAGCGCAAGGCCGCGCCGCTCGGCAAGGGGCTCGGCAAGACGACCGGCTGGATTCACCGCGCGACGCTGAAGATGAAGCAGGTGAAGATGATCGGCGGCGTGAACTACGAATTGATCGACGCGCGCGGGCTGCACGTGTCGTACGGCGAGCAGCGCACCGATCACGAACTGATCGAAGCCGACACGATCGTGCTCTGCACGGGGCAGGAGCCGCAGCGCGCGCTGCTCGCGCCGTTGCAGGCGGCCGGGCGCCCGGTGCACCTGATCGGCGGCGCGGAGCTGGCCGCCGAACTCGATGCGAAGCGTGCGATCGATCAGGGCGCGCGGCTCGCGGCGCGGCTGTAACGGGACGGCCGCGCGTCGCGGCGGTCACTCCATCTCGACGCGTTGCGCCTCGCGCTCTTCCGCTTCCAGCATCGCCTTGACGATCAGGTAGACGGCGGGCAGATCGTCGTCGTCGCGTTTCCAGTCGACGGCTTCCTCGATGTCCGCGGCGACCATCCGGCTGTCGCGCAGCCGGATGAAGGCATCGACGACGGCCGGATCGTTGCGGTTCAGGAAGCCGGTGTTCGAGAACGCCAGCTCCTCGACATTCAGCAGCGCCTGCCAGCTCATCGTGCGGACGGCGGCCGGATGGCTGCGGCGCCGCAAGCCGAGCGCCCGCTGCGCGGGGCCGCCGACGACACGCTGAAGATCGACGACCGCCTGCCGCGCGGCGCGCTCGAAGTGGACGGGATTGAAGCCGGGTTGCTCGGGATCGAATGCGGATGACTGGAACATGGTCGCCTCACTAAAGACCGTCTCGGGTGACGGAATTCGGGTCAAATGACGCAGAAACACTGTAAATATATACAGTGATCGGCGCACTTTCAAGCCCCCGATGACAGCGGGCGGCAGTCGTCCGGCAACCGGGCCGGTTCAGACCGCCGCCGCGATCGTCTCCCGCAGCCACCGATGCGCCGGGTCGCGATGCACGCGTTCATGCCACAGCATCGACATTTCATAGCCGGGCACCTCGACCGGTGCGTCCACCACGCGCAACGCGGGCACGTCGCGCACCAGCCGCTCGGGCAGCATCGCGACGAGATCGGTGCTCGCGACGGCCGACATCACGAACAGGAAGTGCGGCACCGACAGCACGACGCGCCGCGTGGCGCCGACCCTCGCGAGCACTTCGTCCGTCACGCCGAAGAAGCCGCCGCCGTCGGGCGACACGATCACGTGTTCGAGCGTGCCGAACTGCGCGAGCGTCGGGCGCCGCTTCAGCTTCGGATGCCCGGCGCGGCCGATGAGCACGTAGCGTTCGACGAACAGCGGCAGGCGCCGCATGCCGGCCGGCGACCCGTCGCTCGTATGGAACACGAGGTCGATGCCGTTTCGTTCGGTATCCTGCTCGATGCGCGGCGGTACGAGTTCGACCACGGCGAGCCGCGTACCGGGCGCGGCCGAGCGCAGCGTATTCAGCGCGGGCAGCACGATCGTCGATTCGCCGTAGTCGGTCGCGGCCACGCGCCACGTGTTCGTCGCGGTCGCGGGATCGAACGGCGTGGCCGGCACCACCGCGCGCTCGATCGCTTCGAGCGCATCGCGCAACGGCTCGCGCAGCGCTTCCGCACGTGCGGTCGGCCGCATCCCGCGCGGCCCCGGCAGCAGCAGCGGATCGCCGAACAGGTCGCGCAGCTTCTGCAGCTGCACGCTGACCGACGGCTGCGACATGTTCAGCTTCCCGGCCGCGCGCGTGACGTTGTGCTCGGCCAGCAGCACGTCCAGCGTGACGAGCAGGTTCAGATCGAGCCGTCTGAGATTGTCCATGGCTATACCTGGAATATCAGGAATTCATTTCAAATATACCTTCGGCAGGCGCATCCTGCAGTCATTCAATCGACGGAGTGACGAACATGAATGTGCTGATCGTGTATGCCCATCCCGAACCGCGGTCTCTGAACGGCGCGTTGCGCGACTTTGCCGTCGGGCATCTCGAGGCGGCCGGCCACGCGGTGCAGGTGAGCGACCTGTACGCGATGAACTGGAAGGCGATATTCGATGCGAACGACGTGACCGACCATGCGCCCGGCGCGCGTTTCGATCCGTCGCTCGATTCGAAGCGCGCGTTCGCGGCGGGCACGCAAAGCGACGACATCGCGCGCGAGCAGGAGAAGCTGAAGTGGGCCGACGCGGTGATCCTGCAGTTTCCGCTGTGGTGGTTCTCGATGCCGGCGATCATGAAGGGCTGGTTCGAGCGCGTGTATGCATACGGCTTTGCGTACGGGGTTGGCGAGCATTCCGATACGCACTGGGGCGATCGCTACGGCGAAGGCAGGATGACCGGCAAGCGGGCGATGGTGGTCGTCACGACGGGCGGGTGGGAGTCGCACTACAGCCCGCGCGGCATCAACGGGCCGATCGACGACGTGCTGTTCCCGATCCATCACGGTGTGCTGTATTACCCGGGGTTCGACGTGCTGCCGCCGTTCGTGATCTACCGGACGGGGAAGATGAACGACGCGCGCTTCGACGAAACGCGCGCGGCGCTCGGCCGGCGTCTCGACGATCTGTGGACCACGCCGCCGATTCCGTTCCGTCGGCAGAACGCGGGGGAATACGCGATTCCGGCGCTGACGCTGAAGGACGACATCGCGCCGGGGCAGGCGGGATTCGCGGTTCATCTGGCCGCATGACGGCCGCCGCGCACCGCGTGCGCGGCGACACGGACGACCGTTCCCAAACGCAAAGCGACACGAGCGCCCGCGAGCCTTCACCGGCCGCTCGTGTCGTACATCGCGCGGCCGTGGGTCACGGCCGCGATTCATCGTGGCTCAGCGATCGTCGTCCCGGATCGACGAGGGGTGCCGGCACAGCGCCCGCACGTCCATCTCCATGTACGGGAACAGCGGCAACTGGCTCAGCAGGTCATGCAGCTGCTGCACGCTTTCGACGTCGAAGATGCTGACGTTCGCGTACTGCCCGGCGATCCGCCACAGATGCCGCCAGACGCCTTCGTTCATCAGCCGCTGGCACATCGCCTTTTCTTCCGCCTTCAGCGTGGCCGCCTTGACCGGATCCATGTCCGCCGGCAGACGAACGGTCATTTCCACATGAAACAGCATCCTGCACTCCTTGAATGATCGATGCGTCGAACGCGGTGCGCGCTCAGGCCTGTGCGCGTGCGCGCTCGACTTCGCTGCCCGGCACGTGCTGCTTGTCCTTGAGCAGCGAGAAATCGAAGTCGATCAGCGCGAACTGCCCGTCGACGCCATACGGCTTGCCTTCCGCGCCTTCGGCCTGCTTGACCGGCGGGATCAGCCCGTCGCGCGTCGCGAACGCGAAGTCGTCCCACAGATGCGGATCGCCGTCGATGTTGATCTGCGTCGTCAGCTTACGATAACCGTCGGCCGAAACGAAGAAGTGAATGTGCGCCGGACGGTGGCCGTGGCGGCCGAGCTGGTCGAGCAGCTGCTCGGTCTTGCTGCCCGGCGGCACGCTGTAGCCGACCGGCAGCACGCTGCGGAAGCTGTAGCGGCCGTCGGCGTCGGTCCGGATCGAGCGGCGCAGGTTGAACGCGGGCTGCGACTGATCGAAGTACGAGTAGTTGCCCAGATGGTTCGCGTGCCACACCTCGACGAGCGCGTTCGCGAGCGGCGCGCCGTTCTCGCCGAGTACCCGGCCGCGCATGATCAGCGTCTGGCCCGGATCGGTGCCGTCGTCGAGACGCGCGTGGCCGACCGATTCCGGCGCACCGGCGACATACAGCGGCCCTTCGATCGTGCGCGGCGTGCCGCCCTGGATGCCGGCCTTTTCCTCGGCCTCGTCCATCCGCACGTCGAGGAAGCGCTCGAGGCCGAGGCCCGCGGCAATCAGCCCGAATTCGCGGCCGGCTTCGTTCAGGTAGTTCAGCGCGGTCCAGAACTCGCTCGGCTGCACGTCGAAGTCCTCGATCGTGTAGCAGATGTCCTTCACGATCCGGTTGACGATCGCGCGCACGCGCGGGTTGCCGGGTTTCTCGGCGGCGTCGTCGAAGGTCTTCAGCAGTGCGTCGATGGCTTGCTTGTTCATCTGTGTCTCCGGTTTCGGTTGTCGTGTGGGGATCAGCGGGCGTCGCGTCGCATCCGTTCGATGCGGGCCCAGTCGAAGGTGATGCCGAGGCCGGGCGCGGCCGGCAGATGCAGCTTGAAATCCTGGTAGCGCAGCGGCTCGACGAGGATTTCCTCGGTGAGCAGCAGCGGGCCGAACAGTTCGGTGCCCCATTTCAGCGAATCGAACGTGCTGAACAGCTGCGCGGACGCCATCGTGCCGGCCGCGCCTTCGAGCATCGTGCCGCCGTACAGCTCGATGCCGGCCGCCGCGGCGATCGACGCGACGCTCGCCGCGCCCTGCAGGCCGCCCGACTGCGCGATCTTCACCGCGAACACGTCGGCCGCGCGGTCCTGCGCGAGTGCGAACGCGTCGACCGGGCCGTGCAGCGCCTCGTCGGCCATGATCGGCACCTGCGCGAGCTGCGTGAGGCGTTTGAGCCCCGCGCGGTTGGTCGCGGCGATCGGCTGCTCGACGAGGCTCACGCCGGCTTCGGCCAGCCGCGCGCCGGCCCAGATCGCATCGGTTTCGCTCCAGGCCTGGTTCACGTCGACGCGCACGTCGCCGCGCTCGCCGAGCGCACGCTTGATCGCGACCACGTGCGCCACGTCGTCGGCAACCGCGTTCGAGCCGATCTTCAGCTTGAACGCACGATGGCGGCGTGCGTCGAGCATCGCTTCGGCCTCCGCGATGTCGCGCTGCGTGTCGCCGCTCGCGAGCGTCCAGGCGACATCGACCGCATCGGTCCGGCGGCCGCCGAACAGCTCGGACAGCGGCACGCCGAGGCGCCGCGCCTGCGCGTCGAACAGCGCGGTCTCGATCGCGCACTTCGCGAAACGGTTGCCCTGGAACAGCTTGCGCGCACGCGCCAGCGCGGCGCCGGGGCGTGTCGCGTCCATGCCCTGCAGCAGCGGCGCGAAGTAGGTGTCGATGTTGACCTTGATGCTTTCGGGGCTCTCCTCGCCGTAGGCGAGGCCGCCGATGGTCGTCGCCTCGCCGACGCCTTCGATACCGTCCGTGCATCGAACCCGGACCAGCACGAGGGTCTGGCAATTCATCGTCGCGACCGACAGTTTGTGGGGCCGGATCGTCGGCACGTCGACGAGCAGCGTGTCGATGCGTTCGATGGTGGCGGCAGTTGCTATCATGCGATTCCTCCTGTTGGTGCACATGGTAGGAATTCCCGCCCCGCGTCGTCCAACACTCTTTCCGACTACTTCCATACCTTTGAGGCATGAAATGGAATTGCGTCAGCTCCGCTACTTCATCGCCGTCGCCGAGGAAATGAACATCACGCGGGCGGCGGAGCGGCTGCACATGACGCAGCCGCCGCTGAGCCGCCAGCTCCAGGCGATCGAGGACGAAATCGGGTTGCCGCTGTTCGAGCGCGGCGCGCGGCCGCTGAAGCTGACCGATGCGGGGCGCGTGTTCTATGCGCAGGCGAAGCGCCTCGTCGACCAGGCCGACGAGCTCGGCCCGCTGACGCGGCGGCTTGCGCAGCTGTCGGAGCGGATCGTGATCGGCTTCGTGCCGTCGACGCTGTACGGCGCGCTGCCGGACGTGATCCGCGCGTTTCGCGAGGCGCAGCCGGACGTCGAGCTGTCGCTGATCGAAATGTTCACGCTCGAACAGCTCGGCGCGCTGAAGGGCGGGCGGATCGACGTCGGGTTCGGCCGCCTGCGCTTCGACGACGACCAGCTGGTGCGCGAGGCGCTGATCGAGGAAAAGCTGATCGCGGCGCTGCCGGTCGGGCATCCGCTCGCCGATCCGGCCCGGCCGCTGACGCTCGCGGATATCGCGAACGAGACGATGATCGTCTACCCGAGCACGCCGCGGCCGAGCTTCGCCGATCAGCAGCTGTCCGCGCTGCGCGACGGCGCGGTCGTGCCGGCGGCCGTTCACGAGGTACGCGAGTTGCAGACGGCGCTCGGGCTCGTCGCCGCGCAGGTCGGCGTGTCGCTGGTGCCGGAGAGTGTGGAGGGCGTGCGCGTGCGGGGCGTCGTCTACCGGCGGCTGCCGGAGCCGGCCGCGACGTCGCCGATCATCATGAGTCGCCGGCTGCACGGCGAAAGCGCGGCCACGGCGGCGTTCTGCGCGATTGCGCGGGAGATGATCGCGCCGGCGGCGCAATGACCGCCGTGGGTGCGATGAATCGCAACTAACGGTCTGTTTGGGCGGACGCCGCCGAATGGGGCGAGGGCGGTGCGGCGCGATGCCGTTGCGGCTCGCGCGACAGCCGGCCGGCCAGCCTGGCGGTCGCGGCTACCGCTTCGCGTCGAGCGTCTCCGACGGCGATTCGCCGAACTTTTCCCGATACGCGATCGCGAAGCGTCCGAGGTGCGTAAACCCGCAATCGAGCGCGACTTCGGCGATCCGCCGGCCGGCCGCCGCGCCGCGCAGCAGCTCGCGCGCATGGTCGAGCCGCGTCGCGCGCAGGTATTGCATCGGGCTCATGCCGCGGAACTGCAGGAAAGCGTCGCGCAGCGTCCGTTCGGGCACGTTGGCGGCCTGGACGATATCGGCGAGCTGCAGCGGCTGCGCATAGTGCGCGTTCACGAACTCCTGCGCGCGCCGCACGAAGCCCGGCGCGGGGTCGCGGTGCGTCGCGCGCAGCACCGACGGCGGATGGCCTTCGATCAGCAGGTCGATCAGCAAATGCTCGAGCTGCGACGCGACACGCGGGTTCGCGTTCGCGCGCTCGAGCAGTTCGGGCGATCGCGCGACGAGCATCAGTTGCTGGCGCCACGCGGAAAGCGCGGCGTCGCTGATGTGCAGCACGGGGTCGAGCGTCGCGCGCGGGTCGCCGGTCAGCGCGCCGACGGTCGCCGCGTCGATGCGCAGCACGAACTGCTCGCAATCGGCCGACAGCACCGCGTCGAAGCGCTCGCCGGGCGCGCACAGCACGCCGGTCTGGCCGTCGACGCCGAGCTGCCGCCCCATCGCGCGCACCTCGGCCTGGCCGGACAGGCAGAACATCAGCAGGTAATAGCCGTCGACCGCGTCGACCTGCACGCGCATCGCGTCGCCGAATGCGATCGTGCCGATCCCGAGCCCGCCCAGCTTGACGAAATCCATGTGCGACGCGCCGTGCACGCGGCCGTTCGGCAGCAGTGCATGCGGCTGCATCACGCGCGAGATGCGCTCGCGCGTCTCGTCGAGATCGCGGGATTCGAACAGCCGGTGCGCGCGCAGCGCGGACGGCTCGAACGACGTTGGGGACATGGGCCTCAGCCTTGGTATGGGCGACGCGCGCTTCGATCCGACGAATGGGTCGCGATCGTGCGCCGGGTCGCGTGTGCCGTCATGCTAGCGCAGAAATCCGCCGAAAGTGGATATTGCGCCGCCGCAATCGCACTTTCCGGATAGACGACGAATATTAGCTTTTCAAAAATCGGCTCCATGCATTCAACGAAATCGATCGACAAGGAGTCCGACATGGAGCAGACAGAATCGCCCGTCGTTTTCGCCGAGCGCGGCGACGCATCCGATGTGACCTTTCCGCACGACGACGGCTCGCGCGTGCCGTACAAGGTGTTCAGCTCGCGTGCGGTCTACGATCGCGAGCAGGAGCGCATCTTCCGCGGGCCGACATGGAACTTCGTCGCCCTCGAAGCGGAAATCCCGAAGGCCGGCGACTTCAAGAGCACGTTCGTCGGCGACACGCCGGTGGTCGTCACGCGCGCCGAGGACGGCACGCTCTCGGCGTGGGTGAACCGCTGCGCGCATCGCGGCGCGCAGGTGTGCCGCAAGTCGCGCGGCAACGCGAGTTCGCACACGTGCGTGTATCACCAGTGGAGCTTCGACAGCCAGGGCAACCTGCTCGGCGTGCCGTTCCGGCGCGGCCAGAAGGGGATGACCGGGATGCCGGCCGACTTCGACCCGAAGCAGCACGGGCTGCGCAAGCTGCGCGTCGACAGCTATCGCGGGCTCGTGTTCGCGACCTTCAGCGACGCAGTCGCGCCGCTGCCCGAGTATCTCGGCGAGCAGATGCGCCCGTGGATCGACCGGATCTTCCACAAGCCGATCGAGTATCTCGGCTGCACGCGCCAGTATTCGAAGTCGAACTGGAAGCTGTACATGGAGAACGTGAAGGACCCGTATCACGCGAGCATGCTGCACCTGTTCCATACGACCTTCAACATCTTCCGCGTCGGGATGAAGGCGCGTTCGATTCCGGACGCGAACCACGGGCTGCACAGCATCATCACCGTGACGAAGACGAACGACGACACGTCGGCCGCGTACAAGCAGCAGAACATCCGGTCGTTCGACGAGGGATTCCATCTCGAGGACGAATCGATTCTCGATCTCGTGTCGGAATACGACGAGGACTGCACCAACCATATCCAGCCGATCTTCCCGCAGCTCGTGATCCAGCAGATCCACAACACGCTGGTCGCGCGGCAGATCCTGCCGAAGGGTCCCGACAACTTCGAGCTGATCTTCCACTTCTTCGGGTACGCGGACGACACGCCCGAGCTGCGCGCATTGCGCATCAAGCAGGCGAACCTCGTCGGGCCGGCCGGCTACATCTCGATGGAAGACACCGAAGCGACCGAACTCGTGCAGCGCGGCACGATACGCGATGCCGATGCGACGTCGGTGATCGAGATGTCGCGCGGCAATCCGGACCAGCAGGACACGGTGATCACCGAAAGCCTGATCCGCAAGTTCTGGGTCGGCTACCAGAAGCTGATGGGCTATTGAGGCGGGAGCGAAAAATGACGGAAGACATGAAGACCTGGTTCGAGATTTACATGCTCCAGAACCGCTATATCGGGCACCTCGACAACGACCGGCTCGAACACTGGCCGGAGATGTTCACCGAGGACTGCACGTACGAGATCGTGCCGAAGGAGAACGCCGATCTCGGGCTGCCGGTCGGGATCGTCCACTGCACGAACCAGCGGATGCTGCGCGATCGCGTGGTGTCGCTGCGGCACGCGAACATCTACGAGGAGCACACGTACCGGCACATGACGTCGGGCCTGACGATCGTCGCGGAACGCGACGGCGAGATCGACACCGAGAGCAACTACGTCGTCGTGCAGACGCGCAGCAACGGCGAGTCGAACGTGTACCAGGCCGGCAAGTACTACGACACGGTCGTGCGCACGCCCGACGGGCTGCGCTACAAGACCAAGCGAGTGATCTACGACACGTCGCGCGTGCAGACGCTGCTCGCGACGCCGATCTGACGAAGCAAGGAAACGACATGACCGAAGCAACGCTGGCCGAGTGGCATCCGCTCGGCGCTTTCGACGAATTCTCCGAAGACGAACCGGCGGCGCGCGTCGCCGGCCAGAAGCCGATCGCCGTGTTCCGGATCGGCGACGAACTGTTCGCGATGCACGACCTCTGCACGCACGGCCATGCGCGGCTGTCCGAGGGTTACGTGGAGGACGGCTGCGTCGAGTGCCCGCTGCACCAGGGGCTGATCGACATCCGCACCGGTGCGCCGAAATGCGCGCCGATCACCGAGCCGGTACGGACCTATCCGATCCGGATCGTCGACGGGCAGGTGGAAGTCAATGTCGGCTGATCCGTTCGTGATCGTCGGCGCCGGCCATGCGGCGCGGCGCACGGCCGAAGCGCTGCGCGAACGCGATGCGGCGGCGCGCATCGTGATGATCGGCGCGGAGCGCGCGCTGCCGTACGACCGGCCGGCGCTGTCGAAGGATGCGCTGCTGACGGACGGCGGCGAGCAGCGTGCGTTCGTGCGCGACGCGGCGTGGTACGACGCGCAGCGCATCGAGCTGCGGCTCGGCACGCGCGTCGACGCGATCGAGCGTGATGCGCGGCGCGTACGGCTCGACGACGGCACGACGCTGCCGTACGCGCGGCTCGTGCTCGCGACGGGGTCGCGCGTGCGCACGTTCGGCGGGGCGGTCGACGAAGGCGTCGTGCCGCACTACGTCCGCACGGTCGACGATGCGCGTGCGTTGCGTGCGCGACTGGCACCGGGCCGCCGCGTGGCGGTGCTCGGCGGCGGTTTCATCGGCCTCGAGGTCGCGGCGGCGGCACGCCAGCTCGGCTGCGACGTGACGGTGATCGATCCGGCGCCGCGCTTGCTGCAGCGCGCGCTGCCGGAGGTGGTCGGTGCGTATGCGCGTCGGTTGCACGACACGCGTGGCGTGGCGTTCCGGATGGCGACGCTGCCGCGTGCGATCCGCCGCGCGCCGGGCGGCGGCGCGATCGTCGAGACCGATCGCGGCGACGTGCCGGCCGATATCGTCGTGGTCGGCATCGGCGTGGTACCGAACGTCGAGCTTGCGCAGGCGGCCGGGCTCGACGTCGACAACGGGATACGCGTCGACGCGGGCTGCCGTACGGCCGATCCGGCGATCTTCGCGGCGGGCGAGGTGACGATGCACTTCAATCCGCTGCTGGGGCGCCACGTGCGGATCGAGTCGTGGCAGGTGGCCGAAAACCAGCCGGCCGTCGCGGCGGCGAACCTGCTCGGCGCCGACGAAACCTATGGCGAGCTGCCGTGGCTGTGGTCCGATCAGTACGACTGCAACCTGCAGATGCTCGGGCTGTTCGGCGGCGAACGCACGATCGTCGTGCGCGGCGATCCGGCGAGCGGGCCGTTCACGGTGTTCGGGCTTGGCGACGACGGCAGGATCGTCGCGGTGGCCGCGGCGAACCTCGGGCGCGACATCGGCGCATCGCGCCGGCTGATCGCGGCAGGGGCGGTGCCCGACCCGGCGAAGCTGGCCGATCCGGCGGTGAACCTGAAGACATTCCTGTAACGGCGGCGCGCGCGGTGTGCGTGCACCGCATGCGCCTGCGCGGCCCGCGCGTTTGTCGGTTGCGGCGAAATCGGGGATATTAGCGGCATCGCCGATCCGCCGGTCCGCCATGACGCCAGACAAAGCCCTCGAACTGAAACGCAGCAAGCGCCGCGCGCTGTGGCTGCTGCTGGCCGCCGTCGCGGTGTTCGTCACGACGATCCTGCTGCCGCGCGGCCCGTGGGTCGACGGCTTCAAGGCCGTGGCCGAAGCCGCGATGGTCGGCGCGCTCGCCGACTGGTTCGCGGTCGTCGCGCTGTTCCGCCGCGTGCCGATTCCGTTCGTGTCGCGCCATACCGAGATCATTCCGAAGAACAAGGACAAGATCGCCGACAACCTCGCGGTGTTCGTGCGCGAGAAGTTCCTCGGCCCCGACGCGCTCGCCGCGCAGATCCGCCAGCACGATCCCGCGCGGAAACTCGGTGCGTGGCTCGGCGAGCCGGCGAACACCGATGCGCTCGGCGGCTACGTGACGAGGCTGATGAGTTTCGCGCTCGACATGACCGATGACGCGCGGATCCAGACGTTCGTGCACGACGCGTTCCGCGCGGTGCTCGACCGGGTCGACCTGTCGCAGTCGGCCGGCGCGATCCTCGATACGCTGACGAAGGACGGCCGCCACCAGGCGCTGCTCGACGACGCGATCGAACAGGTGGTGGACGTGCTCGACAAGGAGGAGAACCGCGAGGTGATCGCGGGCTTCATCGTCGAATGGCTGAAGACGCAATACCCGAAGGTCGAGAAGATCATGCCGACGCAATGGTTCGGCGAGAACGGCGCGCGGATGCTCGCGAGCGCGGTGAGCCGCGTGCTCGAAGGCGTGGCGGCCGACCCCGAGCACGAGCTGCGGCAGCGCTTCGACCGGACGGTCGCGCGACTGACCGAGCGGCTGAAGCACGATCCGGCGTTCGTCGCGAAGGGCGAGGAGATCAAGCGCTATATCCGCGACGGCGATGCATTCAACGAGTATGCGCGCGACTTGTGGGACCAGTTGCGCGCGTGGCTGAAGGCCGATCTTGCCCGCGCCGATTCGGCGCTGCACCGGCAGGCCGCGACGCTGGGCGGCTGGCTCGGCGCGCGGCTGTCGGAGAGCCCGGCGCTGCGCGCGTCGCTGAACGAGCATGTCGAGAAGGCCGTGCACGAGATGGCGCCGGATTTCGCCGATTTCCTGATGCGCCACATTCGCGATACGGTGCGCAACTGGGATGCACGCGAGATGTCGCGGCAGATCGAATTGAACATCGGCAAGGATCTGCAGTACATCCGCATCAACGGCACGCTGGTCGGCGGGCTGATCGGGCTCGGGCTGTATCTGGTGTCGCTGGTGCCGCGCTGGGCGGCGGGGTGGCTGCCTTGACGCGCCCATGCCGTCGAACGGCGGCGCCGGCGCGGCCACGAGCACCGCACAACGGGCGCGATGCCGGGCACGCGCTTTTTTTGTCATGCGTGCGCTTTCGCGCCGTGCAGCTGCAGGCCGAGCGCCTTGATGACTTTCAGGATCGTGCCGAAGCTCGGATTGCCGTCGTGCGACAGCGCCTTGTACAACCCTTCGCGCGACAGGCCCGCATCGCGCGCGACCTGCGACATGTCGCGTGCGCGTGCGATCACGCCGAGCGCGTGCGCGATGAAGGCCGGATCGTCGCCGGCCTCCTGCAGGCAGGCCTCGAAGTAGTCGGCCATGTCGTCTTCGGTTTTCAGGGGTTCGGCCGAATTCCACGGTCGGGTGCGGATCTTGTCCATCGATCATTCCATGTCGAGGCGCGCGAGCATCGCGTGCGCGGCGCGTATGTCGGCCTGTTGCGTCGATTGATCGCCGCCGCAGCGCAGGATGACCCGGATCGGTCCGCGCCGGACGGAGTAGATGCGATAGCCGGGGCCATGATCGATCCGCATTTCGACGACCGGCGAGCCGGCGGACTTCCGGTCGCCGGGGTTGCCCATCGACAGGCGGTCGATGCGAGCCTGGATGCGGCGCTTCGCGACGCGATCCTGCCGGCCGGCAAACCAGGTGTCGAAGACGTCGCTGGTTCGGGCACTGAACGTAGGTGCACGGTAGGGCGCCGATGGCAGTATGTAAACCATGGTTCACAGAAAAAAGGGGGGTGGCAAGTCGTTTCGCGGCTGCTGCGGTAGGGCCGTCCGCCTCGCTTGGGTGCCGATTGGCCGTTCGGCCGAAGTCGAAATCTTTCGAATCCGTCTACAATCAAACACATCCTTGCCGCTCGTGCATGCTCGTCGCGCACGGGTGGGTCCGTTCGTCCTCCGACATCCGGGGGCGCCGCCGCGCATCGTCCGTCGCGCGGCGGGAAGTGCCGTGGTCTGTGTCCAGTAGGTAGAGCGTCCGCGTGCCGTAGGCCGGCGCGCGTCATGTACGCCGCGCGCCCGTAGGCCGGGCAGGCGGCATAACCGAGAGTCCCCCATGAAAGCATCGGATCTGTTCGTGAAGGCGCTGGAAGCCGAAGGCGTCGAGTACGTGTTCGGTATTCCCGGCGAAGAAAACCTCGATCTGCTCGAATCGCTGCGGCGATCGAAGATCAAGCTCGTGCTGACCCGGCACGAGCAGGCGGCCGGGTTTATGGCCGCCACCTACGGCCGCCTGACGGGCCGCACCGGCGTGTGTCTCGCGACGCTCGGGCCGGGTGCGACGAACTTCGTCACGGCCGCCGCGTATGCGCAGCTCGGCGGCATGCCGATGCTGATGATCACCGGGCAGAAGCCGATCAAGTCGAGCAAGCAGGGCCACTTCCAGATCGTCGACGTGGTGGACATGATGCAGCCGCTCACGAAATTCACGCGGCAGATCGTGTCGATCGGCAATATCCCGTCGGCCGTGCGCGAGGCGTTCCGCCGCGCGGAGGAGGAGCGCCCGGGCGCGGCGCACCTCGAATTGCCGGAAGACATCGCGCACGAGGAGGGCGACGGAAAGCCGATCCCGCGCAGCTACAGCCGGCGGCCGGTGGCCGAGGAGAAAGCGGTCGCGCGTGCGGTCGACGCGATCCAGGCCGCCCGCCATCCGCTGCTGATGATCGGCGCGGGCGGCAACCGCAAGACCACCTGCAAGATGCTGCTCGAATTCGTCGACAAGACGGGCATCCCGTTCTTCACCACGCAGATGGGCAAGGGCGTGATCGACGAGACCCATCCGCTGTGGCTCGGCAATGCGACGCTGTCCGACGGCGATTTCGTGCATCGCGCGATCGAGCATGCGGACTGCATCATCAACGTCGGCCACGACGTGATCGAGAAGCCGCCGTTCTTCATGCGCACCGACGACAAGACGGTGATCCACGTGAACTTCCTCGGCGCGCAGGTCGATCCCGTCTATTTCCCGCAGATCGAAGTGGTCGGCGACATCGCGAATGCCGTGTGGCAAATGAAAGAGGCCATGTCGCCGCAGCCGCACTGGGATTTCGCGCGCTTCGCGATGATCAAGGAGCATTTCGACGCCCATCTGGAGAAGGGCCAGCACGATCCGCGCTTCCCGATGTACCCGGTGCGGATCGTCAACGACCTGTACAACGCGCTGCCGGTCGACGGCATCGTCTGTCTCGACAACGGGATGTACAAGATCTGGTTCGCGCGCTACTGGCGTGCGCACGAGCCGAATTCGCTGCTGCTCGACAACGCGCTCGCGTCGATGGGCGCCGGCCTGCCGTCGGCGATCGCCACGAAGATCGTGCATCCGCAGCGCAAGGTGATCGCCGTGTGCGGCGACGGCGGCTTCATGATGAATTCGCAGGAGCTCGAGACGGCCGTGCGGCTGAAGCTCGACCTCGTCGTGATGATCCTGCGCGACGACGCGTTCGGGATGATTCGCTGGAAGCAGGAGAACATGAATTTCCCCGATTACGCGATGACGCTGCAGAACCCCGATTTCGTGTCGTATGCGCAAAGCTACGGCGCGCACGGGCATCGTGTCGAATCGGCCGACGATCTCGAGCCGCTGCTGCGCGAGTGCTTCTCGTCGCCGGGCGTGCACGTGATCGACGTGCCGATCGATTACTCGGACAACGAGCGCGTGCTGAACCGCGAGATCAAGCGCCTGTCGGCCCAGCTCTGAATTCCCCGTTCACCGGAAGGAGACGTTCCATGTTGAAGGAAACCTATCCGTACTACCTCGCCAACGAAGCCGTCTACGCGAACACCGATCTGGAGGTCACGGACAAGTTCAGCGGCAAGGTCGCGACGCGCGTCGCGCTGGCCGATGCGAAGGCGATCGATGCGGCGATCGGCGCGGCGGTCGCCGCGGCGAAGCCGATGCGCGAGATGCCGGCCTTCAGGCGGCAGGCCGTGCTCGACCATTGCGTCGCGCGCTTTCGCGAGCGCTTCGACGAGCTGGCCGAGGCGTTGTGCATCGAGGCCGGCAAGCCGATCAACGATTCGAAGGGCGAAGTGACGCGGCTGATCGACACGTTCCGCGTCGCCGCGGAGGAATCGGTGCGGATCGACGGCGAGATCGTCAACCTCGAAATTTCCGCGCGTGCGCAGGGTTATACGGGGTACGTGAAGCGCGTGCCGATCGGCCCGTGTTCGTTCATCTCGCCGTTCAACTTCCCGCTGAACCTTGCCGCGCACAAGGTCGCGCCCGCGCTCGCGGCCGGCTGCCCGTTCGTGCTGAAGCCCGCGAGCCGCACGCCGATCGGCGCGTTGATCATCGGCGAGGTGCTCGCGGAAACCGACCTGCCGAAGGGCGCGTTCTCGGTGCTGCCCGCGCATCGCGACGGCGCCGACCTGTTTACGACCGACGAGCGTTTCAAGCTGCTGTCGTTCACGGGTTCGCCGGCCGTCGGCTGGGCGCTGAAGGAGAAGGCGGGCAAGAAGAAAGTCGTGCTCGAACTCGGCGGCAACGCGGCCGCGATCGTCGATGCGGATCAGCGCGACCGGCTCGACTACGTGGTCGAGCGTCTCGCGTTCGGCGCGTACTACCAGTCGGGCCAGAGCTGCATCGGCGTGCAGCGGATCCTCGTGCATGCCGATCTTTACGACGCGCTGCGCGAGAAGCTGATCGCGAAGACGCGTTCGCTGAAGATGGGCGACCCGAAGGATCCGTCGACGTTCGTCGGCCCGATGATCTCCGAATCGGAGTCGCGCCGGCTGTCGGGCTGGATGGACGCGGCCGTCGCGGCGGGCGCGAAGATCGTCGCGGGCGGCAAGGTCGACGGCGCGATGTTCGAGGCGACGCTGCTGGAAAACGTCGGGCACGAGCAGGACCTGTACCGGAAGGAGGCATTCGGCCCGGTCGCGATCCTCGAGAAGTTCGACCGCTTCGACGATGCGCTCGCCCGCGTGAACGACAGCGACTTCGGGCTTCAGGCCGGCGTGTTCACCGATTCGCTCACGCATGCGCAGCGCGCGTGGGATGAACTGGAAGTCGGCGGCGTCGTGATCAACGACGTGCCGTCGTTCCGCGTCGACAACATGCCGTACGGCGGCGTGAAGGATTCGGGCCTCGGCCGCGAAGGGGTCCGCTACGCGATCGAGGACATGACCGAACCGCGGCTGATGGTCGTGCGGCGCCGGTAACGCGCCGGCCGCGGCGTCACTCCGCAACGGCACGCAGGCAGGCGATCGGGCCGGCCTGCGTGCCGTTTTCATTGCGCCGCGCGCATCGGTCCGGCATCGCGCGCGTACCGCCGCGCGGCGGGCCGCCCGCAGCGCGCTCGACTGCGGGCCTCGCCTCGTGATGTAATCGCGCCAAACTGCGGACCGGGGCACGGCACCGGAAAGCGCGAATTCATTCTTCACGAGGTCGATTCATGTCCCCCGTCTCGGCATTCAAGCTGGTTCTGTTGTCATTCCTGGCGATCGTCGCGCTCGAATGCATCGCCAAGCGGTTGCGGTTGCCGCCCGCGGCCGCGCTGCTGATCGGCGGTATCGGGATCGCATTTATTCCCGGCCTGCCGCCGATCAACCTCGATCCCGAGCTGGTGCTGCTGGTGTTCCTGCCGCCGCTGCTGATGGACGGCGCGTACTTCTCCGTATGGGAAGAGTTCAAGCGTAACGTCGGCGGTATCCTGATGCTCGCGATCGGCGCGGTCATCTTCACGACGTTCGCGGTCGGTTTCGCCGTGCACTGGGTCGTGCCGGCGCTGCCGTGGGCCGCGTGCTTCGCGCTCGGCGCGATCGTGTCGCCGCCCGACGCGGTCGCCGCGAAAGCCGTGCTCGAACGTGTCGCGCTGCCGCGCCGGCTGATGGTGCTGCTCGAAGGCGAGAGCCTGCTGAACGACGCGGCCGGCCTCGTGCTGTTCCGCTTCGCGGTCGCGGCCGCCCTCACCGGTGCGTTCAGCCTCGAGCATGCGGTCGTGCGTTTCGCGGAACTCGGGCTCGGCGGCGTGGTGGTCGGCTTCGTGATCGGCCGGCTCGTCGTGTGGTTCCTGAAGCTGCTCGACGACGACTATCTCGTGATCACCGTCGCGGTGATCGCCGGCTGGATCGCGTACATCGCGGGCGAAATGGTCGAGGTGTCGGGCGTGATCGCGACGGTCACGGCCGGCATGATCATCGGCTGGCATCAGCACGAGGTGTTCTCGGCCGCCGTGCGCACGCGCG
This sequence comes from Burkholderia seminalis, assembly GCF_001718535.1. Lineage (NCBI taxonomy): Bacteria > Pseudomonadati > Pseudomonadota > Betaproteobacteria > Burkholderiales > Burkholderiaceae > Burkholderia > Burkholderia seminalis. The sequence goes on from NZ_CP013400.1 coordinate 740,705, forward strand.
GCACCGCATTCTGGCAGGTCATCGTGTTCCTGCTCGAAGCGATGGTGTTCGTGCTGATCGGGCTGTCGCTGCGCGGCGCGATTCACCGGCTCGGCGGTTTCGAGCAGGTGCTTGCCACGATGGTGCCGCCGGTGGTCGCGGTGCTGGCGGCGGTGATCGTGTCGCGCTTCGTGTGGATCTACGCGGTCGAGGCGCTGAAGTGGCCGGTGCGCGGGATCGCACGGCGCGGCGAAGCGCCCGACTGGAAGGCCGCGACGATCATGAGCTGGGCCGGGATGCGCGGGGTCGTGACGCTCGCGATCGCGCTGTCGCTGCCCGAGGCGTTGCCCGGCCGCGACGTGATCCTGGTCGCGTCGTTCGCGGTGATCCTCGTCACCGTGCTGCTGCAGGGCACGACGATCGGGCCGTTGATCCGGCTGCTGCGCCTGCCGCAGCGCGAGGAGCGCGCCGCGCACCATCTGACCGAGCCGCAGACGTGGGCGCACGTCGAGGCCGCGCAGCTCGCGGCGATCCAGCCGCTCGTGCGCGACGAGCACGGCGTCGTGATCCATCCGCGCCTGCTCGAGCAGTACACGTATCGCGCGGAGCTGACCGAACGCTCGAAGAACGAACCCGAGTACCCGGCGGAAGTGCGCACCGCGCACTACGACGTCGTGCTGGCCGCGATCAGGGCCGGGCGTGCCGAACTGTTGCGCCTGCATCGGTCGGGGCGCATCCACGATGAGATGCTGCACACGCTCGAACGCGATCTCGACCTGCAGGAAGTGTCCGCGCAGCACGCGCGCGGGTAAGCGGGCGCGACCCGCTATCCCACGGGCCGGCGTTCTGCCGGCCCTGCACCGCGCGCGGCCGATCCTTCCCCGCCGCGCGATGTTGCTCCCGCCCACCAGCCGATTCGACCTGTCGGAATCCGGCCCTCAATACCACCGGCAAACAGCCTTGCAGACCATGCAAGCCTTATGGCGCCGGTCTCGCAAACGTTATCGTCTTTCGAATCCGGAAATGATCAGATTTATCTGATTCCGTCTCTTTCTGCATATTTGGCAAAACTAAACCGGAAGGAGATAGATGCTGTGTTCTAATTTCATTTAGAATCAGCCGGTTATCTTTATTGAGAGAAAGAATGCGGAGGTAATGCGGTTGCCGATGAGGAAGGAATCGGCGTCTCAAGCCCCGCAAGGCAGTGCCGACAGGCCAAATCGGCGGAATCAGGCGGGTTTTTCAACCGCCAAAATAAGATAGTGTCCAAGTCGGATAAACAACTCCTATGAAAGAATCGATTGGAGATTCGGCGTTTGAAACTGTATTTATGAAAGAATCGAGCAGTGATAATGCCTCGGATTGCCTTGAATCGGGGTTATCGGTCCTTCTGGTCGACGATCAACCGTTCGTCGGCGAGGTGATCCGCCGCGCGCTGCGCAGCGAGCACGACATCGATCTGCACGTGTGTACCGACGCGCACCGGGCGATGGCGGTCGCGCGCGACGTGAAGCCGACGGTGATCCTGCAGGACCTCGTGATGCCGGAGATCGACGGCCTCGATCTCGTCCGCGCGTGGCGCGCCGACGCCGGCACCGCGCGGGTGCCGATCATCGTGCTGTCCGCGAAGGAGGAGCCGATCGTCAAGCGCGAGGCGTTTATCGCCGGCGCGAACGACTATCTGGTGAAGCTCCCCGACGCGATGGAGCTGACCGCGCGCATCCGCTATCACTCGAATTCGTACCTGATGTCCCGGCAGCGCGACGAGGCGCTCGATTTCCTGTCGCACGACATGCGTTCCCCGCAGACGTCGATCCTCGCGCTGCTCGACGTCTACCGCGCCGAACACGGCGACATGCCGGCGATCATGGAGCGCATCGCCGGCCATGCGCGACGTGCGCTGGCGCTTGCCGACGGCTTCATCCACCTGACCCGCGCGCAGTCCGAGCGCCGCGCGCACGAGGTCTTGAGCCTCAACGAGATCGTGGTCGATGCCGTCGACCAGCTGTGGGAGAAAGCGGCCGGGCTCGGCTGCCGGGTCGTCGCGCACGTGCCCGACACCGAGTGCGTGACGATGGGCGACCGCATGATGCTCACGCGCGCGGTCGCGAACCTGATCGACAACGGGCTGAAGTACGGCCCGGCCGGCACGGACGTGCACTGCACGCTGAGCAGCGAGGACGGCGCCTGGCTGATCGGCGTCGAGGATGGCGGCGCCGGCATCGCGCCCGAGCAGCGCACGGCCGCGACCGAGTCGTTCGTGCAGCTCGAAACCGTGAACGGCGCGGCGCGCGGCGGCTTCGGCCTCGGGCTTGCGTTCGTGCGCGCGACGGCGGCGCGGCATCGCGGCCAGATCCTGATGCGCAATACGGCGCGCGGCTTCATGGTCGCGCTTCGGCTGCCGGCGCAAGCGGAGCGGTGATTTCGCGGCGCGGCCTGCCGGCGCCGCGTCGTCCGCATCCGACCCCGATGCGCTCGTGGCGCGCCGACCGGCGCGCAGGCGGGCGCGGATTTTTTCAACGCTGATTTTAGAAAGCCCATAACGAACATGGCCACCGTGACGCCCCGCGCGACCAATGAAAGCCTGCATCCGACGATCGGCGCTGCCCGGCTGACGCTCGGCAATCGCATCCTGCTCAGCTTCGGCGTGTTGTTCGTGCTGATGCTGGTGACAGCCGGCGTGTCCTACGAGCGACTGCGCGCGATCAACGCCGAAGCCATCAGCATCGAGCGCGACTCGCTGCCCGGCGTGTACCTCGCGTCATCGCTGCGCGGCTCGGTCAACGAATCGTTCATGCTGTTGCAGCAGGCAACGTTCGTCGATACCGACCCCGACAGCGTGCATCGCGATCTCGCGAAGATCGCCGACGCGATGAAGGAAGTCGAGGCGCTGTCGGTCGACTATCAGGCCACGACGTTCCGCGACGACGACCGGCAGCGGTTCGCCGCGTTCCGCGGCGCATACGATCGTTACCTGCCGCTCCTGAGCGACGCGATTCAGAAGACCCGCGCGTCGCACGACGACGCGGTCGCGGCGTACACGAAGGCGCAACCGGCCTGGGCCGAGGTCGTGCGCAACGCCAACGTCCTGGTCCAGGAGAACCGCAAGTTCGCCGAGCAGTCCGCGAAGCTGATCCGCGAATCCGTGCAGGACACCGAGGTCGTGCTCGCGACCGCGCTCGCGTTCGTGCTGCTGTCCGCGCTCGGGCTCGGCTACGTGCTGTACCGTTCGGTGACCGTTCCGATGGCGCGCCTGGTGGAAGTGCACGACGTGATGCGCACCGGCAACCTCACGCGCCGCCTCGACCTGCGTCGCCGCGACGAATTCGGCACGCTCGAGACGGGCTTCAACCGGATGGCCGACGAGCTGACCGAACTCGTCGCGCGCGCGCAGCAGTCGTCGCTGCAGGTGACCACGTCGGTGGCCGAGATCGCGGCGACGTCGCGCGAGCAGCAGGCGACCGCGAACGAAACCGCGGCGACGACGACCGAGATCGGCGCGACCTCGCGCGAGATCTTCGCGACCTCGCGCGATCTGCTGCGCACGATGAACGAGGTGGCCGGCGTGGCCGAGCAGTCGGCGACGCTCGCCGGCGTGAGCCAGAGCGGGCTCACGCGGATGGGCGAGACGATGCGCAGCGTGATGGACGCGGCCGGCTCGGTGAACGCGAAGCTCGCGATCCTCAACGAGAAGGCGCTGAACATCAACCAGGTGGTCGCGACCATCACCAAGGTGGCCGACCAGACCAACCTGCTGTCGCTGAACGCGGCGATCGAGGCCGAGAAGGCCGGCGAGTACGGCCGCGGCTTCGCGGTCGTCGCGACCGAGATCCGTCGCCTGGCCGACCAGACGGCCGTCGCGACCTACGACATCGAGCAGACGGTGAAGGAAATCCAGTCGGCCGTGTCGGCGGGGGTGATGGGGATGGACAAGTTCTCCGAGGAGGTGCGCCGCGGGATGCTCGACGTGCAGCAGGTCGGCGGGCAGCTGTCGCAGATCATCGCCGAGGTGCAGACGCTCGCACCGCGCTTCCAGATGGTCAACGAGGGGATGCAGACGCAGGCGAACGGCGCCGAGCAGATCACGCAGGCGCTGTCGCAACTGTCGGAGGCCGCGCAGCAGACGGCCGAGTCGCTGCGCCAGTCGTCGCAGGCGATCGACGACCTGACGCTGGTGGCGAACCAGTTGCGCACCAGTGTGTCGCGCTTCAAGGTCGACGCGTGACGCGCGCCGATCCGCAGAACGGCGCGCAGGCGCTGTTCCTGATGTTCGAGCTCGACGGCGAGCGTTATGCGCTCGACGCGGCCGGCATCGACGAGGTGCTGCCGCTCGCGGACACGAAGGCCGTGCCCGGCGCGCCCGACTGGATCGCCGGGCTGTTGATGCGCGCCGGCCAGCCGGTGCCGGTGATCGACGTGCCGATGCTGGCGCTCGGGCGGCGCGCGCACGCGCTGCGCTCGACGCGGCTCGTGATGGTCCGCTACCGCGCGGGCGAGGCCGGCGTCGAGCGCACGCTCGGCCTGATCGTCGAACGTGCGACACAGACGATGCGGATCGACCGCGCGGCGTTCCACGCGAGCGGCATCTCGACCGCGCGCACGCGCTGGCTCGGGCACGTCGCCAATACGCCTGACGGCATCGTGCAGCAGGTGTCGGTGTCCGACCTGATCGATGACGTGGCGCGCCTGTATCTGTTCGATGGCCTGCCGGGCCACGGGGGGGAGTTCGCATGAAAGCGTCCGAATCGCGATTTCGCGGCTGGCTGTTGCGCGAGACCGGCATCGACCCCGATTCGCTCGGCAACGATTTTCTGACGCGGGCGCTGACGGAGCGCGTGCATGCGCTGCAGGCGGACGGCGAGCGGCTGCCGTCGGCGGCGCGGCCGCCGGTCACGCCGGAGGCGCTCGACGCGTACTGGCAGCAGTTGAACGCATCGGCCGACGAGCGGCGCGCGCTGATCGAGCTGTTCGTCGTGCCCGAGACGTGGTTCTTCCGCGACCGCGAGGCGTTCGCGACGCTCGCGCGGCTGGCGGCCGAACGGCTTGCCGCGCTGCCCGGCCGGGTGATCCGCGTGCTGAGCGCGCCGTGCTCGACGGGCGAGGAGCCGTATTCGGCGGCGATGGCGCTGCTCGACGCGGGGCTCGAGCCGGCCAGCTTCACGATCGACGCGATCGATCTCAGCGCGCGCGCGATCGAGTACGCGCGGCTCGGCTGTTACGGACGCAACGCGTTTCGCGGCACGGCGACGGAGTTTCGTTCACGGTATTTCACGCCGGCCAGCGACGGCTGGCTGCTCGACGAGCGCGTGCGCGCCTGCGTGCAGTTTCGTCACGCGAATCTCGTCGAACCGGCCGCGGATACGGGCATTCGCTACGATTTCGTGTTCTGCCGCAACGTGCTGATCTATTTCGACCGCGACGCGCAGGATCGCGTGATCCGCTCGCTCGACGCGCTGCTCGTCGACGACGGCATGCTGTTCGTCGGGCCGGCCGAAACGGGCGTCGCGATGCGGCACGGAATGCGCTCGGCGCGCGTGCCGCTGGCATTCGCGTTTCATCGCGAGCCGGCCGGCACGGCGGCCGACGCGGCCGCGGCTGCGGCGGCGCCGTACCGGCGCACCGAGCGCTTCACGGTCGCGCCGCTCGCCGCGACGCGCTCGGTGCTGGCCGTTGCGCCGCCGTCCTGGCCGGGTGATGCGCGTCAGCCGTTCGCGGTGCCTCCGCCGGCCGTGAACACGGCCACCTTCGATGCGCGGGCCGACCTGTCGGCCGCGACGGCCGAAGCGGTCGCGCCGGTTGCCGAAGCCGTCGCGCCGACGCTCGAGGATGCGCAGGCGCTCGCGAACGCCGGCGCATTCGACGAGGCCGAGCGCGTGCTCGCGCAGTTCTCGGCGCGCGTCGGCCCGCATGCCGATGCGTTCTACCTGAACGGATTGATCGCGGATGCGCGCGGGCGCGCCGCGGAAGCGGGCGACTTCTACCGGAAGGCGCTGTACCTGCGACCCACGCACCACGAAGCGCTGACCCATCTCGCGACGCTGCTCGACGTCGGCGGCGATCGCGCGGGCGCGCAATGGCTGCTCGAGCGCGCACGGCGCTCGGCCGGCTGACACGATGACGGAATCGGGACCGACACCGCGATGACCAGAGGAATTCATGAACCGCGCCGCCGCTGCCATTGACGACACGACGATCGACGTCGACGATTGCTGGAACCGGATCGGCACGCGCGGCGACCGCTCGTGCGAGCGGCTGAACGACTGCCTGCGCTGCCTGAACTGTCCGGTCTACGCGTATCACGCGGCGAAGCTGCTCGAGCGCCCGCTCGACGTGGCCGAGATGGCCGACGCGACGCGCCGGATCAGTGCGTTCGGCGCGACGCGCGCGGGCGACGACGGCGACACGCACCACGCGGCGCTGGCGTTCCGCGTGGCCGACGAATGGCTTGCGCTGCCGATCGGTGTGCTGCGCGAGATCGCCGGCACGCGCCCGATCCATTCGCTGCCGCATCGCCGCCATTCGGCCGTGCGCGGCGTGGTCAACATCCGCGGCACGCTGCGCATCGCGATCTCGATCGGCGCGTTGCTCGGCCTCGATGCCGGCAAGGGCGGCGACCGCGACGGCGACGGCCGCTTCACGCGGCTGCTGGTCGCCGCGCACCAGGGCGAGCCGGTCGTGTTTCCGGTCGATGAAGTCGAGGGCGTGCTGCGCTACGGCGCGTCCGACTGGGTGCCCGTGCCGGCGACCGTCGGGCGCGCGAGCGCCGGGCTGTCGCGCGGCGTGCTGTCGTGGCGCGGCAAGTCGGTGGGCCTGCTCGACGACGACCGTCTGTTCGACGCCGTGACACGGAGCATGCGATGAGCGGTGATGACGACCTGAGCCACCTGTCGCTGCTCGAGCTGTATCGCGAGGAGACGCGCACGCAGACCCAGGCGCTGTCCGAGCGGCTGCTCGCGCTCGAATCGGGCGAGCCCGACTCGGTCGCGCTCGAAGCCTGCATGCGCGCCGCGCATTCGCTGAAGGGGGCCGCGCGCATCGTCGGCGTGCCGCTCGGCGTCGACATCGCGGGGCGGATGGAGGAGTGCTTCGTCGCCGCGCAGGCCGGCACGATCTCGCTGACGGCCACGCACGTCGACGTGCTGCTCGCCGGCGTCGATCTGCTGGTGCGCGTCGGCGATCCGCAGGCGCAGCCCGTCACGTCGACCGAGATCGACGTGTTCGCGGCCGCGCTCGCGGGCGCCGACGGCGCGCAGACGATGCAGGCGCCTGCCGGGATGCCGCCGCCGGTGCCGCCGCCTGCCATGCCGTATCGCGACCACGACGGCGCCGCGAACGAGCCGGTCGGCGCGAGCGCCGCGGTGCCGCCGCTCGCGGTGTCGGGCGCGGCGCCCGATCCGGCGCAGGCCGGCCGCGTGGCCGGCGCCGGCGCGATGCGCCGCGTGCGGGCCGATACGCTGAACCGGCTGCTGAGCCTGTCCGGCGAATCGCTGGTCGAATCGCGCTGGCTCAAGCCGTTCGCCGAATCGATGCTGCGCGTGAAGCGCGCGCAGCGCGACGCGGCCCGTTCGCTCGATCTGATGTACGAACAATTCGCCGACGATCTCGACGCGGGCATGCTCGCGTCGATGAACGAAGTGCGGCACATGCTCAACGACCTGCAGCGTTCGCTGGCCGAGCGCATGGACGAATTCGACCGCTTCGAGCGGCGCAGCACGCATATCGCCGAGCAGCTGTACGACGAGGCGCTGCAGTGCCGGATGCGGCCGTTCGGCGACGCGACGCGCGCGTATCCGCGCATCGTCCGCGATCTCGCGCGTTCGCTCGGCAAGCAGGTGCGCTTTTCGATCGTCGGCGAGAGCACGCAGGTCGATCGCGACATCCTCGACCTGCTCGACGCGCCGCTCGGCCATCTGCTGCGCAACGCGATCGATCACGGCGTCGATTCGCCCGATGCGCGGCGTGCGCGCGGCAAGCCGGCCGAGGCCAGCGTGACGCTGGAGGCGCGCCACAGCGCCGGCTCGCTGCTCGTCAGCGTGATCGACGACGGGCCGGGCGTCGACATGGACGCGCTGCGCGCGGCCGTCGTGCGCCAGCGCCTGACCGACGACGAGACGGCCGCGCGGCTGTCCGACCCCGAGCTGCTCGAATTCCTGCTGCTGCCGGGCTTCTCGATGCGCGATGCGGTGACCGACGTGTCGGGGCGCGGCGTCGGCCTCGATGCGGTGCAGGAGATGGTGCGCGGCGTGCGCGGCGCGGTGCGGATCTTCAACGAGCCGGGCGCGGGCATGCGCTTCGTGCTGCAGCTGCCGCTCACGCTGTCGGTGATCCGCAGCCTGCTCGTCGAAGTCGGCGGCGAGCCGTATGCGTTCCCGCTCGCGCATGTGCGCCGCACGCTCGAACTCGCGCACGACGACATCGACGTGCTCGAAGGGCAGCCGCATTTTCCGTTCGACGGCCGGCGCGCGGGCCTGGTCGCCGCGCACCAGTTGCTCGACGCGGGCGAACCCGACGTCGCGCGCACGAGCACGGCCGTCGTGGTCGTCGGCGGCGAGCCCGAGCTGTACGGCGTCGCGGTCGACCGTTTCCTCGGCGAGCGGATGCTCGTCGTGCAGCCGCTCGACAGCCGCCTGAACAAGATCCAGAACATCGCGGCCGGCGCGCTGCTCGAGAACGGCGACCCGGTGCTGATCGTCGACGTCGAGGACCTGATCCGCTCGGTCGACAAGCTCGTGCGCGGCGGGCAGCTTGCGCGGGTCACGCGCGACCCGCAACTCGCGTTCGCCGATCGCCGCCGCCGCGTGCTCGTCGTCGACGATTCGCTGACGGTGCGCGAGCTCGAACGCAAGCTGCTGGAAAAGCGCGGTTACGACGTGACGGTCGCGGTCGACGGGATGGAGGGCTGGAACGCGGTGCGCAGCGATACGTTCGATCTCGTCGTGACCGACGTCGACATGCCGCGCATGGACGGCATCGAACTCGTCACGCTGATCAAGGGCGATCCGATGCTCAAGCGCGTGCCGGTGATGATCGTGTCGTACAAGGATCGAGACGAGGATCGCCGTCGCGGGCTCGACGCCGGCGCCGACTACTACCTCGCGAAGAGCAGCTTCCACGACGAGGCGCTGCTCGATGCCGTGCACGACCTGATCGGGGGTGCACGCGGATGAACATCGGTATCGTCAACGACCTGCCGCTGGCCGTGGAGGCGCTGCGCCGCGTGATCGCGCTGCGCGCGGACCACCGCGTGCTGTGGGTCGCGACCGATGGCGACGAGGCCGTGGATTTCTGCGTCGCGCAGCCGCCCGACGTCGTGCTGATGGATCTCGTGATGCCGAAGGTCGACGGCGTCGCGGCGACGCGCCGGATCATGGCGCGCGCGCCGTGCGCGATCCTGATCGTCACGGCGAGCGTCAGCGCGAACACGTCGTCGGTGTACGAGGCGATGGGGGCCGGTGCGCTCGATGCGGTCGACACGCCGACCCTCGCGCTCGGGCTGTCGACCGACGCGTCGCCGCAGGCGCTGCTCGCGAAGATCGACCAGATCGGCCGGCTGCTCGAAAGCCGGACGGCCGCGCTCGTGCCGCCGGGGCCGGCGCCCGCGCGCGGCCAGCCCACGCTCGTCGCGATCGGCGCGTCGGCGGGCGGACCGACCGCGCTCACCGCGCTGTTGCGCGCGCTGCCGGCCGATTTCCCGGCCGCGCTCGTGATCGTCCAGCACGTCGACCAGGCGTTCGCGTACGGGATGGCCGAGTGGCTCGACGGCTATACGCGGCTGCCGGTGCGCGTCGCGCGGCAAGGCAGCGTGCCGCAGGCCGGCGAGGTACTGCTGGCGGCCACCAACGATCACCTTTACCTGTCGCCGCGCGGCGTGCTCGGCTATACGCAGCATCCGGTCGAGACGCCGTACCGGCCGTCGATCGACGTGTTCTTCAACAGCGTCGCCGACGGCTGGCAGGGCGACGCGCTCGGCGTGCTGCTGACCGGCATGGGACGCGACGGTGCGCTCGGCCTGAAGGCGATGCGCGCGAAGGGGTGCTACACGATCGCGCAGGACGAGGCGACCAGCGCCGTCTACGGGATGCCGAAGGCGGCCGCGGCGATCGGCGCGGCGTCGGCGATCCTGCCGCTCGAGCGGATCGCGCCCCAGCTGATCTCGCGCATCACGCGCCCGCTGCGCGACTGACGGCACGCGGCGGGCCGCATTGCGGGCGATGCGCGGCGTCGCGTACAATGGCGGCCTGCGGAGATGGCATGCCTCCCTGCGGCCGTTGCCGGCGCGTTGCGCGCGGGGCGGCCCTCAACCGCCGGTTTGCCCGGCTGATGATGCCTGCGTGTTCCTGGGTCGTCAGGAGGTCGCAGGCCGTCCATGCGGTATTCTGCCGCCCAGGTTTTGATGTTCCGTCGAATCTGGAAATCATGTTTTTCACGACTTCTTCCGATCTTCTCGCGACCGTGCGCTACGTATGCCGCTGGCTCGCGCTCTCGGCGCTGCTCGGCGCGCTCGCGGGCACGGCTTCCGCGTTGTTCCTGATCGCGCTCGACTGGGCGACCGGCACGCGCGTCGCGCATCCGTGGCTGCTGTGGGGGCTGCCGGCCGCCGGTTTCGCCACCGGCTGGACCTATCACCGTTTCGGCCAGTCGGTCGCGCGCGGCAACAACCTACTGATCGACGAGATCCACGATCCGAAGGCGCTCGTGCCGAAGCGGATGGCGCCGCTCGTGCTCGTCGCGACCGTCGTCACGCATCTGTTCGGCGGCTCGGCCGGCCGCGAGGGCACGGCCGTGCAGATGGGCGGCGCGCTGGCCGATCGCATCACGCACGTGTTCAGGCTCGATCGCGAGCATCGCCGCGTGCTGCTGATGGGCGGCATCGCGGCCGGTTTCGCGTCGGTGTTCGGCACGCCGCTCGCGGGCGCCGTGTTCGGGCTCGAGGTGCTCGCGATCGGGCGCGTGCGGTACGACGCGCTGCTGACCTGCGTCGCGTCGGCGATCGTCGCGGACGTCGTGTGCCGCGCGTGGGGCGTGCATCACACGGCCTATGCGATTCCGTTCGTGCCGGCCGTGTCGGCGACGGGGCTGGTCGTGACGATCGTCGCGGGCGTCGCGTTCGGCGTCGTCGGGCGGCTGTTCGCGTTCGCGACGCATGCGCTGACCGCGTGGTTCCGCCGCGTCGTCCGCCATGCGCCGCTGCAGCCGGTGCTCGGCGGCCTGCTGGTCGCGGTGGCGGCCACCGTGCTGAACGTGCCGCAGTACCTCGGCCTCGGCATCCCGACGATCGAAGCGGCGTTTCACGGCCCGCTGCCGCTCTACGATTTCGCGGGCAAGTTCGCGTTCACGGTCGTCACGCTCGCGTCGGGATTCAAGGGCGGCGAAGTGACGCCGCTGTTCTATATCGGCGCGACGCTCGGCAACGCGCTCGGCCAGGTGCTGGCGCTGCCGGTGCCGGTACTCGCGGGGCTCGGGTTCGTCGCGGTGTTCGCGGGCGCGGCCAACACGCCGATCGCGTCGACGATCATGGCGATCGAACTGTTTGGCGCGGACATCGGCGTGTATGCGATCGTCGCGTGTGTCGTCGCGTACCTGTTTTCGGGGCACGCGGGGATTTATCGCGCGCAGCGCGTGGCGGTGGGCAAGGGGACACAGGCCGGGGCGGAGTGAGGCGCGCAAGCGGCTGCGGTCGAAGCCGTTCGAGGGTGCCGTTTGACGAACCGGAGCCCCGGATCGAGGTGTTATTCGACGAAAACCGGGTTCCGGTGATCCGGCGGATCACCGGGCACGCGGCCTTACTGCTTCGGCAGCCGCGCGACGTTGCGCGCGAGCAGTTCCTCGATGTCGATGCCTTTTTCCGCCAGCAGCGCGGTGACGACGCCGTTGAGTTCGCCGAGCGTTTCCTTGACCGCTTCGCGGATCGTATCGACGACCACCTGCGTGCTGCGCTCGATCTCGATGTTGACCTTGTCGTTGACGCCCTTCGCATCGAAGGTCGTCGCGCGGCGCGTTTCGGGAATCAGCCAGATATCGAACCAGCCTTCGTCGCGGTTCACGTCCGAGACCGTGAGGCTGCAGCCGTTGATCGCGATATAGCCCTTCGCGAACACATAACGCTTGAACTCGGCGGGCACGCCGATGCGGATCATCCGGTTGTGTTCGGACGTCGCGATGTGCAGGATGGTGCCCGGGAAGTCGACATGGCCCGACAGCGGATGCCCGCCGATTTCCGCGCCGTCCTTCGCGGCCCGTTCGACGTTGATCCGCGAGCCGGTCGCGAGATCGGCCAGCGTCGTGATTTTCAGGCTCGGCAGCATCACGTCGAAGTCGACCAGCGTCGGCGAATGGATGGTCGTCACCGTCAGGCAGACGCCGTCGACCGAGACGCTGGCCCCGATTTCGATGTCGTCGGTGAACCGCTCGGGGAATTCGATGCTGAACGTTCTCAGCTCCCCGTGATCCTTGGTGGCCTTGATGACGCCAACGCCCTGGACAATTCCTGTAAACATCGTCGATCCCTCGTCGCTAATTTCCTGGCCGACATGATAAGTGATCCCGCAAGAGGCGGTGCCGCCGCGCGCGATCCGGGGGAGGCCCCGCGATATTCGGGGACATGAAAAAGGCCGTGCACACGGCACGACCTCGAACCGGATCTCGTGGGGCGCCCCGGCCCGGCAGTCCCGCCGGCATCACCGGGCCGGGGGCTTGCGTCAGGCTTCCGCCGGCTCCCCCAGCGGCCCGGCGTCGTTGTTCGCCATGCGCCGCGGCGCATCGGCGAGCCCCTTCGCGAGCTCCAGCGCCTGCCGCTCGAACAGCCGGCGGTAGATGCCGCCCTCGATGCGGATCAGCGCGTCGTGGTTGCCTTCCTCGATCACCTTGCCGCGATCGAGCACGAGCAGCCGGTCGAGCGCGCGCACCGTCGACAGCCGGTGCGCGACCACGAGCGTCGTGCGGCCGACCATCAGCCGCTCCATCGCCTGCTGGATCAGCAGCTCGCTTTCGCTGTCGAGGCTCGACGTCGCTTCGTCGAGGATCAGGATCGGCGCGTCGGCGAGGAACGCGCGCGCGATCGCGACGCGCTGGCGTTCGCCGCCCGACAGCTTGATCCCGCGTTCGCCGACGAGCGTGTCATAGCCGTCCGGCAGCGCGGCGATGAAGTCGTGCGCGCTGGCGAGACGCGCGGCGCGCTCGATGTCGGCGCGGCTCGCGTCGGGGCGCGCGTAGGCGATGTTCTCCGCGAGCGTCCGGTGGAACAGCACGGGCTCCTGCTGCACGATCGCGATCTGGCTGCGCAGCGAATCCTGCCGCACGCGCGCGATGTCCTGGCCGTCGATCGTGATGCGGCCGCCCGACACGTCGTACAGCCGCTGGATCAGCTTGATGAACGTCGTCTTGCCCGACCCCGAGTGGCCGACGAGGCCCACGCGCTCGCCCGGAGCGATGCGCATCGAGAAGTCGTCGTACAGCGGCACCGGATGGTTGCCGTAGCGGAACGTCACGTGCTCGAAGCGGATCTCGCCTTGTCCGATCCGGATGGCCGGCGCGTCGGGGCGGTCGTCGATGCCGAGCGGCTGGCGTTCGAGCGCGACGAGCTCTTCCATGTCGTTCACCGAGCGCTGCAGGTTGCGGATGTGCATGCCGACGTCGCGCAGGTAGCCCTGCAGCATGAAGAACATCGTCAGCGCGAACGCGATGTCGCCGACGCTCGCCTCGTCGTTCGCCCACAGCCGCAGCGCGACGCCGATCATCGCGGCCTGCATCGCGACGAGCATCGCGCCCTGCAGCCCGCCGTTGAACGTGCCGCGCACCCACGTGCGGCGCGTGCGCTGCCGCCACTTGCCGATCACGCGCGCGAGCCGCGCTTCCTCGCGCGTTTCCGCGCCGAAGGCCTTGACCACGGCGTTGCAGCTGACGGCGTCGGCGAGGGCGCCGCCCATGCGCGTATCCCACAGGTTGCCGAGCCGCGCGGCCGGCGCGACGATGCCGAGCGACACCGCGACCGTCACCGAGATGTACAGCAACGAGCCCGCGCCAACGACGAGCCCCATCACGGGCCAGTGCGTACCGAGCAGCACGGTGGCGCCGACCAGCATCGTGACCGACGGCAGCAGCGCGATCAGCACCGTGTCGTTCAGCAGGTCGAGCGCCCAGATGCCGCGCGTGATCTTGCGTACGGTCGAGCCCGCGAAGCTGTTCGCGTGCCAGTCGGTCGAGAAGCGCTGCACGCGATGGAACGACGCGGCGGCGATCTCGCTCATCATCTTCAGCGTGAGCGTGATGATGTTCAGGTACACGCCCTGGCGCAGCACCGTCGCGCCGATGCCGAGCGCCGCGAGCATGCCGAACGCGGCGAGGGCCGAATGCCACGCGGCGGCACGGTCGGTGAGGCCGGTCGACAGTGCGTCGACGAGGCGGCCGGCGAACAGCGGCGTGAGGACGTCCGCGAGCGCGGCGAACAGCGCGAGGCCCGCGACCGTGGCGGTGCGTGCCGGCTGCTTGCGCCAGTAACGAAGGGTGAAGCCGAAGACGGCCCGGAATGCGTGGCCGCCCAGATGGGAGGTTTTTCTGGTCATTTATCGTTGCCCGGCGCATCGCGCGACGGGACTTTCCGGTTCGGAGAACGTCGAAAACGCAACAGCCGGGCCGCGTGGAAAACGCGGGCGGAGCGAAAAACGGGCTGTCGGGAAAAGCGCGGCGGACGGGTTAGCGGAAAACTCGGGAGCCGGCGCGGACGGCGGGCTGGATCAGCTGCGCCGTGGGACCACGTTCGAGAAGGTGGCTGGCATTCGGAACATCTGCACCTCCTCTGAAGTGAACGTTGAAAGGACGCCGAAAAGACGTGAAAAGATTCTATCAGCAGTGTACGGCGCGCTGCAACGTCTGACGAATGCGGCGTTGCGGCGTCGATACGGTTAGTATTCAGGGTTTCGGCCCTGCTTTCGCGGGCGTCTCGCGGCGCGGCAGCGCAGGGGCCGGCAGGGGCATCGATTACACTTCGGCGTCCACGGCGCACGATGGTGCGACCCTTGTAGATTCACCCCCGATACACTCCTGAGGAAACGATGAGCGACGTTCAGCAAGGCATCCTGGCTCCGATCGACACGGCAGCCCGGTACCTCACTTTCACGATTTCGAATGACGGCAACGTGGCGGCGGCACTGGCCGCGCTGCGCGAGATCGTCGACGGACGCGACACGGTCGTCGGTTTCGGACAGTCGCTGGCCGCTCACCTCGGGCGTCCGGTGCCGGGCCTGACCGACTTTCCTGCGTTCGCCGTGAAGGATCGCACGCTGCCGGCCACGCCGGCCGACGTATGGGTCTGGCTGCGCGCCGACGACCGCGGCGAGATCGTGCTGCGTGCGCGGGCGATCGAGCGCGCGCTCGCGCCGGCATTTGCGCTGCAGGATGCCGTCGACGGTTTCCGCTATTCGAACGACCGCGACCTGTCCGGTTACGAGGACGGCACCGAGAACCCGGAAGGCGACGACGCGGTGGCCGCGGCGATCGTCACGGGGCAGGGGGCGGGGCTCGACGGTGCGAGCTTCGTCGCGGTGCAGCAATGGCTGCACGACTTCGACCAGATGGAGCGCATTCCGTCGGGCGACATGGACAACATCGTCGGGCGCCGCCGCTCGGACAACGAGGAGCTCGACGACGCACCCGAGTTCGCGCACGTGAAGCGCACCGCGCAGGAAAGCTTCGAGCCCGAGGCGTTCATGCTGCGCCGTTCTTCGCCGTGGTCGGACGCGCGTCGCGCGGGCCTCTACTTCGTCGCGTTCGGCTGCTCGTTCCGCGCGTTCGACGTGCAGATGCGGCGGATGAGCGGCGCGGACGACGGGATCGTCGACGGCCTGTTCCGCTTCACGCGGCCGCTGACGGGCGCGTATTTCTGGTGTCCGCCGATGAAGGGCGGCAAGCTGGACCTGTCCGCGCTCGGACTGTAAGCGCGCGGCGGTATCGATGAACGGGCGGGTCGCGCATCATGCGCGGCCCGCCCGTTTTGCATGTCGGGCGGCGATCGCGTGTCGCGTGTCGCTCGCCGCGTGCATCAGTTCAACGTCGTTTCGATCCGCGTGCCGCGCTTGATGAACTGCGTCACCGGCGTCTTCTCGCAGATTTCCGCGAGACGCTGGCGTTGCGCGTCGTCGAGCGGGCCGTCGAGCGTCACGACGCGCCGCACGTACTGCACGCCTTCGCGATCGGCATGCAGCTCGGTGCGCACGGCGATGCGCACGGCCGGCCACGTCTTGCGCTGCATGTACATGCGCAGCGTCGCGGCCGTGCATTGCGCGAGACCGGCCAGGACGAACTCGTACGGCGCCGGCCCGCGATCCTGGCCGCCTTCGCGCGGCGCTTCGTCGCCGGTCAGCGCGTGCGTGCCGGCCTGCAGCTGGACGACGTAGTCGGGTGCGTCCGCGTCGAGCACGGCGGCGGCATGGATGAGCGACATGGCAAGTCTCCGGTAAGCGGGAAGTAAAAGGCGGGCGCCGCGTGACGGCGCGCAGCCGTCAGCATACCGTCCCGGCCTGGGCTATGCGTTGGCGGCGCCGGCGCTGCTGCGCACGAGTGCGGCGATGCGTTCGCGTACCCACTGGTGCGCGCGATCGGTGTCGCGCGATTCATGCCAGTACGCGAGCAGCGGAAACGGCTTGAGCCGCAACGGCAGCGGCCGCACGACGATCGGCAGCAGTGCGGCCATCCGCAGCGCATACGTATGCGGCAGCGTGACCAGCAGGTCGCCCGTCGCGGCGATCTGGCACGCGGCGAAATAGTGCTGGCAGGTGAGGCGGATATCGCGGAAGCGCCCGTCGTTGCCGAGCAGCACGTCGAGCGATTGCGGTTCGCCGAGCGACGACACCGCGATATGTCGGGCCGCGAAATAGTCGCTGCGCCGCAGCGGGTCGCCCGCCAGCGGATGATCGCGGCGCAGCGCGACGACGAGCGAATCGTCGAGCAGGTGTTCGGTGGCGATGCGCGGGCCCGTCTGCACGCGACGATCGACGACGAGGTCGGTATTGCCCGACGCGAGTTCGCGCTCGATGTCGGCCACCGCGACACGGCGGCTCACGAGTCGCAGGCCCGGCGCTTCGTCGGCGAATGCCGCGACGATCCGCGGCAACGCAATGGATTCCAGCACGTCTCGAATGCCGACGGCGATGCTCAGGTCGAGCGTCGCGGGATCGAAGGCCGACGGATCGCGCACGGTGCGTTGCAGGCCCTTCAGATGCAGTTGCACGTCCGCGATGATCGCGCGCGTGCGTTCGGTCGGCACGACGCGATTGCCCTGGCGCACGAACAGCGGATCGTCGAAATGCGCGCGCAGCCGGTTGAGCGCGTGCGTGACGGCCGGCTGCGTGAGATGCAGCGCGCGGGCGGCCGCGCCGATGCCGCCGTATACGTACACGGCGTCGAGCACGCGAAACAGGTTCAGGTCGAGGCGATGATCGGCAGGCACGGCGCGCGGTGGGGGTGGTGAACGGTGGATCGATTCTAAGGGATGCGCAGGCAACGGATGCGCCGCGTGTGGTGCGTGACGTGCGTGCCGATCGAACACGTTCGATGCGTATCGATGCCGTTCGGACCGGTACGCGCGTGCGGCTTCGCCCGCAGTGCGGCACGCCACGATGCGTGCCTCGCTTGCGTGATTCTGCATGGGCATACCGGCAATACATGAGAGCCTGTAGTAATCCGCCATCATGCTGTCCACGTCGGCCATTTCGTGCCAAAGGCGCTACCCGTTCGGCTAAGATGCCGTCGCTTCATATTTCGGGATAGCCGTCCTGTCGCACGCATTCAAACCAAATATAAGCCTGACAGTTCGACGGTATTAGAAGAAGTCGAACAAGTCGGGGGCTTGGCCAGTGAATGCAGCAGATCAGCGGTGGGTCGTTATCTATTTGAGTACGGGGTTTTCGTTGGCCCAGGCCGCGCGTCTTGGCGAGGCCTTCAACCTGGCGAATCGCCTGCATGCGTACAGTGCGGATTACCAACTGAAGTACGTATCCGAAAGCGGGGGACTGTTGCAGTCGTCGTCCGGCGTGAGAATCGCGGCCGAGCCGCTCGGTGACGAGCATGGCCGTCGCGCACTCGCGTTCTTTCATCTTCACGGCGAGCGCGCGGCCGTCAACTGGAACGACGCGTTGCAGCGGCGCCTGACCGACATTCGACGGCATGCGCGCTGGATCGTCGATGCGATGGACCTGCCCGCGCTCGCGGCCACGCGGCGGCCGTCGGCGACGATCGACGTGCGGCCGGGCCGGGGCGCGCGTCGTGGCGCGACGACGGTCGAGTTGCAGGCCGGCGAGACCGACGTGTTCGCCGCCGCGCTCGACATGTTCCGCGTCGACCTCGGCGACAGCGCCGCGCAGGAGATCGCCAGCAACATGATGCGGCCGGTCGAGCAGCGCTACGCGCAGTCGATGTGGGCGTTTCGCGAACTGAGCGCGAGCCCGCCGATCCGGATGTCGGCGCAGCGGCTGCGCGCGCAGAGCGTGAACCGCGTGTCGATCGCGAACGCCGCGCGGGTCGCCGCGATGAGCGAGCGCAATTTCCTGCGGCGCTTCAAGAAGGAGATCGGCGTGACGCCGACCGAGTTCGTTCAGCACGTGCGGCTCGAGCGTGCGTGCCACATGCTGATCCACACGACGCTGCCGGCCGACAAGGTCGCGCGGCGCACCGGGTTCGGCAGCGGCGAGCGGCTCGCGAAGCTGTTTCGGCAGCGCCTGCTGATCTCGCCGACCGAATTTCGCGTCGCCGAGCGGGACCGGCTGCTGAATCGCGGCACCATGTCGACCGAGGCGGACGAGGGTTCCGGCGCCGCGTACCGCGCCGGCGACGGGGCGAGTTGGGACGCGTGTATCGACGCGCACGAGAAAACGGGACGGATACCCGTAAAATCGCCCTGTCGCGATCTCGATTCCCGGTTTCCATGCCCTTCCTCCCCACTACCGCCACCGCCCCTTTCTGCCCGTCGGAAGTAAAGGGCAGCATCACGATCGACGCCGGCGCGCCGCGCTGGCAGAAGCTCAAGCGCTTTTTCGGCCCCGGCCTGCTCGTCGCGATCGGCTACATGGATCCCGGCAACTGGGCGACCGACATCCAGGCCGGCTCGCAGTTCGGCTATTCGTTGCTGTGGGTCGTCGCGTTCTCGAGCCTCGCGGCGATCTTCCTGCAGATGCTCGCGGCGCGGCTCGGCCTCGTCGCGGGCAAGGATCTCGCGCAGGCCAGCTACGAACGCTACGGCCGGTTCGGCCGCATCGTGCAGTGGATCACCGCCGAAATATCGATCATCGCGTGCGACATCGCGGAAGTGCTCGGCTGCGCGCTGGCGTTCAAGCTGCTGCTCGGCGTGCCGCTCGCGTGGGGCGTCGTGCTGACCGCGCTCGACACGGTGATCGTGCTCGGCCTGCAGGGCAAGGGCTTCCGGCAGATCGAGGCGATCGTGCTCGGGCTGATCGCGACGATGGCGTTCTGCTTCGTCGCGCAGGTCGCGATCACGCCGCCCGACTGGCATGCGGTGGTCGGCGGGCTCGTGCCGGGCGATCCGGGCCATGACCGCAAGGACGCGATCGTGCTCGCGCTCGGCATCGTCGGCGCGACGATCATGCCGCACAACCTGTACCTGCATTCGTCGGTCGTGCAGACGCGGCATGTCGTCGGCGGCGCACGCGGCATGATTCGCGACACGCTCGCGCTCGTGCGCATCGATACCTGCGTGTCGCTGTTCGTCGCGATGCTCGTCAATGCGGCGATCCTGATCGTCGCCGGTGCGGCGTTCCACGCGACCGGCCTGCACAACGTGACCGACATCGAGCAGGCCTACAAGCTGATTACGCCGATCGCGGGCGGCGCGGCCGCGTTGCTGTTCGGCATCGCGCTGCTCGCGTCGGGGCAAAGCTCGACGCTGACCGGCACGATCGCCGGCCAGGTGATCATGGACGGCTTCCTGCATACGAAGATCCCGTGCTACCAGCGCCGGCTGATCACGCGCGGGCTCGCGCTCGTGCCGGCGCTGATCGGCGTGCTGTGGCTCGGCGACGGGTCGGTCGGGCAACTGCTCGTGTGGAGCCAGGTGCTGCTGAGCCTGCAGCTGCCGTTCGCGATGTGGCCGCTGATCCGCTCGGTCAGCGACCGCGACACGATGGGCGAGCACACGATCGGCCGCGGGATGCAGGTCGCCGCGTGGGCGCTGTTCGTCGTCATCACCGGCACGAACCTGTTGTTGATTACCGGTGTCGCGGGCTGATACAGCCTGTCACAGGCTGACACAGCCGCGCGGCGCGCATGCGGTAAACTGCGGCCTTTCCATCGTTGTCCGAAGTCCGTTATGTGGAGTGAAATCAGCAACATCGGCGACGCCGCGCTGACCTTGCCGATCGCGCTGACCTGCGCGGCCTGGCTGGCGATGGCCGACTGGCGCCTCGCCGCCCGCTGGGGCATGCTGCTCGCCGCCGGCATGGGCGTCGTCGGCGCGACGAAGATCCTGTATGCCGGGTGCGGCATCGAGCTGCCGCAATTCGATTTCCGCGTGATCAGCGGCCATACGATGCTGTCGACGTCCGTGTGGACGGTCGCGTTGTCGATGCTGTGGCAGGCGTTCCGGCCCGGCAAGGCGCCTGGCATCGCGGCCGGGCTGGCTGTCGGCGCGATCACGGCCGTCGCGCGTGTGTTCGACCACTCGCACACGCTGCCTGAAGTCGTCGTCGGCTGGCTGCTCGGCGCGCTGGTCGCGCTGGTGTTCCTGCGCGGCTACGACGGCGCGCGGCAGCGCGCGTTCTCGCCGCGCATCGCGGCGGTTTGCCTGCTGCTCGTGTCGGGCATCGCGTACGGGCATCGCGCGCCGTTCCAGCAGATGATCGACATGCATTCGCCGCAGCTCTGCGCGTTCGTGCGCGCGCCGTCGGGCGACGGATTCTGACGGCTGGCCGTTTCCCGCCGGCGTTCGTCCGGCGGTTCCCCGATCGATTGTCCCGAGCGCCATTGCGCGTCCCGCGTCGCGGAACGTCACCCTTGCCATTCCCCGAATCGGCGCATCGGCCGGCCCGCCGGATCGTCCGTATCGGCTCGCGCGTTGGCGCAGGGGCGCGAAGGTCATGAACGGTGCCTATGACCGGGTATAACGAATATTCATTTCATCGATTGGCGGCATTCGCGTACGCTGGCTGACGTTCAACCGGGGCAGGCCGCCGGACTGACCGGTGCGCGTCACGATCATCTCGATATACTCGCGGAAACCGTGCGGTGCGTCGTCACGACCGCGCACGGTCGACCGGCCCGTGTCGGCCGGGATAGGCACGGAAAAACCCGTCGCGGCAGCGTTCCGCGACGACGAACCACGACAGGAGCCCGTCACATGACAGCCGTTTCATCGCGCCTCGCAGGCAAGTGCGCATACATTACCGGCGCCGCTGGCGGCCTCGGCCGCGCGATCGCGCGCCGGATGGTCGAGCAGGGCGCGCGCGTGTTCGTGACCGACATCGCCGAGGCGGCGGTGCTCGATGCGTTCGCGCAGGAACTCAACGCGGGCCACGCCATGCCGGTCGCGTTCGCCGCGACGCAGGACGTGCGCGACGAAGCGCGCTGGCAGGCGCTGCTGGCGCAGGCGGTCGATGCGATGGGCGGGTTGTCGGTGCTCGTCAACAACGCGGGCGTCGGCTCGATCGGTTCGCCCGCGCAGATCGAGCTGGACGAATGGCGGCGCGTGATGGCGATCAACGTCGAGAGCATCGTGCTCGGCTGCAAGCATGCGCTGTCGTATCTGGCCGAGAGCCATCCCGCGTCGATCATCAACATCTCGTCGGTCGCCGCGTTCAAGGTCGAACCGGATTTCACCGCGTACAACGCGTCGAAGGCGGCGGTCGCGTCGCTGACGAAGTCGGTCGCGATCGACTGCGCGCGCCGCGAAATCGACGTGCGCTGCAATTCCATTCACCCGGCGTTCATCCGCACGGGGATCGTCGAGCCGCTGTTCCAGTCGCTCGGCGAACGCGACGCGACGCGCAAGCTCGCGCGCGGCATTCCGCTGCGCCGGCTCGGCGAGCCGGACGACGTCGCGCACGCGGCGGTGTATCTCGCCTCCGACGAGAGCCGCTTCGTGACGGCCGCCGAACTCGTGATCGACGGCGGCATGTGCGCGGTCTGACGCGCATCCCGAACCACAACGACTGGAGGAGAACATCGTGTCGACACCCGTGAACCGCCAACTGCTGCTGAAGACGCGCCCCGAGGGGCGCGTCGGCCGCGAACATTTTTCGCTCGTCGAGACGCCGGTGCCGGCGCTCGCGGACGGCGAGGTGCTCGTGCGCGTGCTGTACCTGTCGATGGACCCGACCAACCGCGTGTGGATGAGCGACGTGCCGCAGTACCTGCCGCCTGTCGCGATCGGCGAGGTGATGCGCGCGCTCGGCATCGGGCGCGTGGTCGCGTCGCGTCATGCGGGGTTCGCGCCCGGCGATCTCGTGCAGGGGCTCGTCGGCTGGCAGGACTATGCGGTCGTGCCGGCCGACCAGGCCGCGCAGCTCGTGAAGCTGCCCGCGCAGTCGGGCCTGCCGCTGCCGACGCTGCTCGGCGCGTGCGGGATGAGCGGGCTGACCGCGTACTACGGGCTGACCGACATCGCGCCGGTGCAGCCGGGCGAGACGCTCGTCGTGTCGGCGGCGGCCGGATCGGTCGGCTCGATCGCCGGGCAGATCGGCAAGATCCACGGCGCGCGCGTGGTCGGCATCGCGGGCGGCGCGGACAAGTGCCGCTATCTGACCGAGACGCTCGGCTTCGACGCGGCCGTCGACTACAAGGCCGACGATTTCCGTCAGCAACTGAAGGCGGCGACGCCGGACGGCGTGCACGTGAACTTCGAGAACGTCGGCGGCGAGGTGATGCGCGCGGTGCTGTCGCGAATGGTGATCGGCGGGCGCGTCGCGCTGTGCGGCGTGATCTCGAACTACAACAGCGGCCGCGCGGCCGACGACGTCGGCGTGCTGATCTCGAAGCGGTTGACGATGCGCGGCTTCCTGATCCTGGACTACCGCAAGAGCCGCGAAGCCGTGCAGACGCTTGCCGGCTGGCTGCGCGACGGCCGGCTCAAGGCCGAGGAAACCGTGGCGGATGGTCTCGAGAATGCGCCCGACGTGCTCAATCGCCTGTTCGACGGCGACCATCGCGGCAAGCTCGTGCTGCGCGTCGATCCGGATGCGTGACGAGGCGGAGAGGCGGGTCGCCGGTTGCCGGCGACCGGTGCCGACTACAGTGAGTTCGATTAACCGGGCCGCATTTTAGGACTTGTCCCATATATTGTCCCGGCCGCTCTCCCTAAAGTGATTGCCAGCAGACAGGCGGCGTGACCGACGCGTCACGCCGCCTTTTTTTGGGTCACGCGAAAGGGGAGAGGGAACATGCGAAACGACGCGAAACGGGGGGCATCGGCATCGGGCGCGGTGCGCAATCGAACGGCGTCGCGTACGGGTGGCGTGCAGCGGATCGCTGTCGGGCTCGGTGTCGCGCTGGCCATGTCGAGTGCGATGGCAAACGGGCAGGCGACGTCGGACGGCGTCGTGCATTTCACGGGCGCCCTCGTCGATCTCTACGACGTGACGCTCGATGCGCCGTCCGGCGCGTTCGTCGAAGGGCGGGAGATGACCGGCAGCGCGGTGGCGACACTGCGGTTCGAAGCGCACGGCCGGCGCTTGCCGGGCGCGCAGGTGACGCTGGCCGCGGCCGATGGCACGCCGTTCGAGCCGGATGCCGGTTCGGGGGTACGCGCCACGTGGCGCGATGCGCGCGACGATCGAAGCGTGCCGCTGGTATCGGGGCGCGCGTATCGCGTCGGCCCGTACGGCGGTGTGATGACGGTTGCGGCGGATGACGAAACGGGCGCCGTGGCGCCCGTCGTCATCAACATCCGTCATCCTTGACGGCGCGCGTCACTCGCCCTGTTCCGAGCGTGCATAGATGTCCCAGCTCGCCATGAACAGCGCCGCCACGAGCGGCCCGATCACGAACCCGTTGATGCCGAACAGCGCCATCCCGCCGAGCGTCGAGATCAGCACGACCCAGTCGGGCATCTTCGTGTCCTTGCCGACGAGGATCGGGCGCAGCAGGTTGTCGACGAGGCCGATCACGCCGACGCAGAACGCGACGAGGATCACGCATTTCCAGACCGCGCCGATCATCAGGAAGTAGAGCGCCGCCGGCACCCATACGAGGCCCGCGCCGATCGCGGGCAGCAGCGACAGGAACGCCATCAGCGCGCCCCACAGCACGACGCCCTCGATGCCGAGGATCCAGAAGATCAGGCCGCCGAGCGCGCCCTGCACGAGCGCGACCGCGATGTTGCCCTTCACGGTGGCGCGCACGACCGTCGTGAATTTCGCGAGCAGCAGGTTCTTGTGCTCGTCGTCGAGCGGCAGCGCGCGGCGCACGCGGCGGCCGATCTCGCCGCCGTCGCGCAGCAGGAAGAACACCATGTACAGCATCACGCCGAAGCTCACGATGAACTGGAACGTGTTCTGGCCGATGCTGAGCGCCTGGGTGGCCGCGAACTGGCTGATCTGCGCGGCGCCGTCGGTCAGCTTCTTCTGGATGCCCGGGATGTTGGTCAACCCGTATTTCTGCAGCAGGTGCTGGATCGACGACGGCAGCGCGTGAATGATGTCCTGGAAGTACTGCGAATAATTCGGCGGCGCCGACTTGATTTCCTGGTAGACATACGCGATTTCCTGCACGAGCGTCGCGGCGACGAACACGAGCGGCAGGATCACGATCAGGATGATCAGCGACAACGTGAGGAGCGCGGCCAGGTTGCGCCGCTTGCCGAAGCGCGCGGCGAGCCAGCGCTGCACGGGCTGGAACAGGATCGCGAGAATGGTGCCCCAGAACACGGCGCCGGAGAACGGCGCGAGGATCCAGCAGAGTCCGACGGTGACCGCGGCCAGCAGGAAATAGAAGAATTTTTGGTGATCGTGTCCGCTATCCATGGGTGGCGTTCGCGCAGATTGTTGCTTCGTTTGATTGAATTGCGTGGCCCGGCGCGCGATCGGCTCGCGAACGTCACGGGTTCGCGGCGGAGCGCGGCGCGGGGCGGCCCGAACGGGAGTATGCCCGCAAAGGCCCCGCGATCATAGCGGCTGCGTGTGAC
Source organism: Burkholderia seminalis (assembly GCF_001718535.1). Taxonomy (NCBI): domain Bacteria; kingdom Pseudomonadati; phylum Pseudomonadota; class Betaproteobacteria; order Burkholderiales; family Burkholderiaceae; genus Burkholderia; species Burkholderia seminalis. Next base: position 765,804 of record NZ_CP013400.1, read on the forward strand.
CCATGCGAAAACGCCGCGGCCGGGGCCGCGGCGCTGCCGGGAAGCGGGCGCGGCCCGAGGCCGCGTGCCGCATCGTCAGATGTTGAGCTTCGTCACCTTGGTGCCGTTCACCGACAGGTCGCCCATCAGGCCCGCGTTGGTCAGGACCAGCACCTCGACCGGTGCGGTGGCCGTGTTGGAGTCGACCGCGCCGTTCGCGCCGACCTTCACGACCGCGACCGACGCGTCGGCGCCGGCCGACCAGCCTTCGGACTTGCGGAACGAGTCGAGCGCATCCTGCGTCATGAACAGGAACACGATCGCCTTCGACTGCGCGCCGGCCTGCAGGCCGACCGACAGCGACGACGTGTTGTAGTAGCCGACGGTGCTGCCGCCGACGCGCAGCGCGCCGTTGCCGGACTGGCCGCCGACGATGAAACCGGCCTGCAGCACGTTCGGGAACACGAGCGTGCCGCGCGATTTCGCGACGAGCTCACGCGAACCCGGCACCGTCGAATAGAGGCGCGACAGCGTGGCGTTCACGCTGGCGTCGATCGACTGGCGCTTCGATGCGCTGGCGGCGGGGCTGTCGGGTTTGTCGGGCGTGGTCGTGCAGCCGGCGAGCGCGAGGCTGCCGAGCATCACGGCGGCGGCGGCCTTCATGGCGAGAGACTTCTGCATGGCGGTTCTCCTTCGTTGTCTGATTGAAGATGGGCGGTGCGGGCAGCGGGGCGGCTGGCCGCGGTCAACGGCGGGACAGCAGCAGGCCCGCAACGAATGCGAGACCGGCCACGACGCCGGCGGTTTGCCACGGGTTGTCGTGCACGACCTGCGACACGCGTTCCGCCGACTCGCGCAGCCGGGCGGCCGCGCTGCCCGACGCGTAGTCGAGCGCGCCGCGTGCTTCGTCGAGCTTGGATTGCACGCGCTTGCGCAGGGCGGCGATATCGCCGTCGCCATCGTTTTTCAACAGGTCTTCCAGTTCGTCGACCAGCCCGCGCAGATCGTCGGTCACGTCCGCGTGCAGGTCGCGGGCGGCCGAGCGTGTCGTACGTCCCACGCGCCGGCCGGTGCGACGGATGTCGGAGAGGCCGCGGTCCAGCTTGTGTTCGATCGAGTCGGTGAGCGCCATGATGTTTATCCTCCTTCGATTCAAGGCCAATTTGAAGATAAGACGAATCCCAGCAACCAATGTGATTCACTTGACCCGATTGAGTTTCGAGACAATTTTTCAATTCGTCGGCGGAATTGCCGGGAAGCCCCGCCACGCGGGGCCGCGCGAAGATTGAAAAAAATTCTCAATTGGGCGAAACGTGTGCAGCTCAAAGCGATACGAAGTGAATGTGCGGTAAATATGGCGTCGCCCGGGGTACCAGGTAAATAGTGCCATTGCACGCGATGGGCTGATGCAAATGCACTAATCGACGCCGTACGGGCGAGCAGGGTTTGTGCCTGCGCCCGGCATTCGCGGGCCGTTACCCAGTGCGAGGTCGACGACGATGGGATCGTGGTCCGATGACCGATACGCGTCGGGTGCGTAATAGGACGACCGATGCGCGGCCGTTTTGTAATCGGGCACCGGTTGCAGGGCAAACGGTTCATCGGCGTTGATGTGCCAGACGTGCACGGCCCTGACGCGCGCGGCCACGCCCGGCGTCGCGAGCGCGTGATCGAGGCTGCCGGCTTCGCCGCCGAATACGTAGCTGTACGCAGTATCACCGACGAAGCGTGCCACCAGGTTCGTATAGCCGCGCGCTTCGAGCGCACGAACGGGGTCTTCCTTCGCATAGCTGTTCAGGTCGCCGATCAGCAGCACGCCGTCGGCCGCGGCGCCCGTCGGCGACGTGGCGAGCCAGTCGGCGACGCGCACGGCTGCCCGCGTGCGGGCCGCATTCCAGCAGCCCTGGCCGTCCGACTGGTCGCGATCGGCGCCGCTCGCGTTCGGGCAGTTCTTCGACTTCAGGTGATTGACCACGACCGTGAACGCACGTGTGCCGCCGACGCGCCGGAATGTCTGCGCGAGCGGCGGCCGGTGCCGGCCGCCCAGCGCGACGGTGGCGGCGCGCCCGACCGGTTCGACCGCGCGGCTGTCGTACAGCAGCGCCACCGCGATCGCATCGTCGCCGAGCCGCGCGGTACCGGGATCGACCGCGCGCCAGCCGTCGCCGAGTTGCGTGGCGAGACGCCGCACGGCGCTCGTGTCGCCGTGGCCGTTGTTCGCGATTTCCATCAGCCCGATCACGTCGGCGTCCAGCGCGCGCAACGCCGCGACGATCTTTGCTTCCTGCCGCGCGAATGCCGCGGGTGATTTTGCGCCGCGATCGGCCGCTGCGCCGAATCCGCCGCCGTGGCCGTCGCCGTTGAAATAGTTGAAAACGTTGAACGACGCGATGCGCACGTCGGCGTCGGGATGCCGGCGTGGCGCATCGGTACGCGGATTCGTCGCGGCGTCGAACACCGGCGGTGCGCCGGCGGCCGGTTGCAGGCGCCACGCGCCGTAGCGCAGCTCGAGCACGCCTTCGACGCCGCGCACCGTGTAGCCCGCGCGCAGCGTGTTGGCGGCGCTCAGTGCGGGTGGCGGATAGCGGACTGCCGTGCGATCGAGGCGGTTCGAGCCGTCGTCGAGCACGATGCGGTTGCGCGCGTTGGCCGCCGCGCGCGCCGCGGCCTCGGCGGGCGGCGCGACCTGGGTCGGGATGCGCAGCCGGCCGTTGCTGAGCACGACGCTGCCGTAGCGGCCGAGTTCGTGCGTGTCGCTGACCGTCAGCGTTTGCGGCAGGCGCACCAGCATGCTTTCGTGCGCGGTCAGCACGTCCGGCGTGGCGACCGGCAGCGTGAGCGTGGCGGGCGTGACCGTCTGCCCGCGTGCGCAGACGGCGATGCCGCCCGTCAGCGTGAATTGCGTGCGGCCGTATCGATCGTCGACCCGGCCGGTGAGATGCACGAGATCGCCGGCGGTCGCGCGTGCGTTCGGCGCGTACACGAACAGGCCTTCCGGGACGCCCGGCGTGCGCTTGCGCCGCGCGTCCGCCTGCTGGACGAAGAAGCCGCCGAGGCCGTCGGCCCCGCCGAACGCCGCCGTGACGACGGCCTCGATCGACGTCGTGTGCCCTGCCGCCGGCGACGGGCCGCCGGCGCGGCGCAGGTCGGCAATCGCCGAGGTCGCGCCGCCGCAGCCGGCGCTGATCGGCAGCGCGGCCCCGGCCGGGCGGACGAAGAGGGCGGGCAACAGCGCAACGGCAAGCAGCGGCGGCAGGCGTGACATGGGGCGGTCCTCGGGAAGAAAATCCGACAGTTCGGGCCTGCATCCTGAAGGCAAAATGTCAGGAAGCGGCCGAATTGGCCGTCAGGCCAGTGCCGATCGGCCAACGATGTCGGCCGGCCGCATCGCGGCTGTTACGCTTTCGCATCGGGTGCCGCGTGCCGATCGCTGCCGCGCCCCGTCCCCACAGGAGAAATCCATGTCTTACATGCTGTTGATTGTCGAACCGACCGAACAGCGCGCCGAGCGCACGCTCGACGAAGGTCAGGCGCTGTACGCGCGGATGGTCGATTTCGCCGAGACGTTGAAGGCGCGCGGCGTGCTGCGCGGCGTCGAGTCGCTGGAGCGCTCCGAGCGCGGCACGCGCGTGCAGGTGCGGGACGGCGAGACGCGCCTGCTCGACGGCCCGTTCGCGGAGGCAAAGGAAATGGTCGGCGGCTTCTTCCTCGTCGATGTCGACACGCGCGAAGAGGCGATCGAGATCGCGCGCCAGTGCCCGGCCGCGCAATGGTGCACGGTCGAGGTTCGGGCGGTGGGGCCGTGCTTCCTGTAACGACGGCGACTCGGTATTTACCCTGATGCGTCGCGGCGCGTGTCGATCCGGCCGTCTTTCGTCCGTCGTCCGGATAAGGCCCCGATGAACGGGCGCCTCCTGCCATCGACGACAAGGAGTACACGATGCGATTCATGATCATGATCCGGGCGAACGCCGTCAGCGAATCCGACGCGTTGCCGGACAACCGGCTGGTCGAGGCCATGACCGTCTATCACGAGGAACTGGCCAAGGCGGGCGTGCTGCTCGACGCGAACGGGCTGCGGCCGAGCGCGCGCGGCTGGCGCGTGCGCTACACGGGCGGCAAGGGCACGGTGGTCGACGGGCCGTTTGCCGAAACGAAGGAACTGATCGCCGGTTACACGCTGATCCAGGTGCGTTCGCGCGACGAGGCGCTCGAATGGACGCGGCGGTTTCCCGCGCCGTTCGGTGCCGAGATGGATTGCGAGATCGAGGTGCGGCCGCTGTTCGAACTCGACGACCTCACGCCGAGCGATGCGGTCGAGCGGTTCCGCGATCTCCACGTCGGCCGCGCCGGCGCCTGAGCGTCCACGTCGATCCAACTTCACCGGGAGCACCCGTCATGCACAAGATGGTCTTCATCAACCTGCCCGTGGCCGACCTGCCGCGCTCGAAGGCGTTCTACCAGGCCCTCGGCTTCGAAGTCGTGCCGGCCTATACCAACGACCAGGCCGCCTGCATCAAGATCAGCGACACGATCTTCGCGATGCTGCTCGTGCGGCCGTTCTTCCAGACCTTTACCGGCAAGACGATCATCGATCCGGCGACGCAGGTGCAGGTGCTGTCGTGCCTGTCGTGCGACAGCCGCGCCGAGGTCGACGCGATCGTCGCGAAGGCGCTCGCGGCCGGCGGCTCCGCGCCGCAGGCCCCGCGCGAGTATCCGAACATGTACGGCCACGGGTTCGACGATCCGGACGGCCACGCATGGGAGCTGATGGCCATGCCGCTGGACGCGTCGGGCCAGGGGCAGGCGTCGTGACGCTTGAGGCGACGCATCGTGCGATCGAAGCGGTCTGGCGGATCGAGGCGCCGAAGATCATCGCGCGTGCCGCGCGCGTGGTGCGCGACGTCGGCGTGGCCGAGGAACTGGCGCAGGACACGCTCGTCGCGGCGCTCGAACACTGGCCCGTCGACGGCGTGCCCGACAATCCGGCCGCGTGGCTGATGACGGCCGTGAAGCGCCGCGCGCTCGACCGTGTCCGGCAGGAGTCGCTGCATGCGGCGAAGCGCGACCAGCTCGGTCACGAGATGGACGCGCTCGAAGCGCACGTCGTCCCCGACATCGCGGAGGCGCTCGCCGACGCGAGCGAGGACGACATCGGCGACGACCTGCTGCGGTTGATCTTCACGTCGTGCCACCCGGTGCTGTCGACCGATGCGCGGGTCGCGCTGACGCTGCGGCTGCTCGGCGGGCTGACGACCGGCGAGATCGCGCGTGCGTTCCTGACGCCCGAGCCGACGATCGCGCAGCGGATCGTGCGGGCGAAGCGCACGCTGTCGGCCGCGCACGTGCCGTTCGAGGTGCCGGCCGCCGATGCACGGCCGGCACGGCTCGCGTCGGTGCTCGAAGTGATCTACCTCGTGTTCAACGAAGGCCATGCGGCGACCGCCGGCGACGACTGGACGCGTCCGGCGCTGTGCGACGAAGCGCTGCGGCTCGGCCGCGTGCTGGCCGGGCTCGCGCCGGACGAGAGCGAAGTGCTCGGGCTCGTCGCGCTGATGGAACTGCAGGCGTCGCGCATGCATGCGCGCACCGATGCGCAGGGCCGGCCGGTGCTGCTGCTCGATCAGGATCGCAGCCGCTGGGATCCGCTGCTGATCCGGCGCGGCCTCGCGGCGCTGGAGCGGGCGACCAAGCTCGGCGGCGTGCGCGGGCCGTATGCGCTGCAGGCCGCGCTGGCGGCCTGCCATGCGCGTGCGCGGCAGGCGTCGGATACCGACTGGGCGCAGATCGTCGCGCTGTACGACGCGCTCGCCGAGGTTGCCCCGTCGCCGGTCGTCGAGTTGAATCGCGCGGTGGCGGTGGGGATGGCGTTCGGGCCGGCCGCGGCCCTCGACATCGTCGATGCGTTGCGCGACGATCCCGCGCTCGCGCGTTATCACTGGCTGCCGAGCGTGCGCGGCGACCTGTTGGCCAAGCTCGGCCGCACCGACGAAGCCCGGCTGGAGTTCCGGCGCGCGGCGGACATGACGCGCAACGCGCGCGAACGCGAATTACTGCTCAAGCGCGCGACCGATGCCTGACGCATGAGGCATGACCCACGCGGAGCGCGCCGAACGCATGGTCCCGACGCCACCCGCGCCCCCACCCGACACTATCGCGCGCATTGAAAAAGCCTATTGGGGGATGCGAACGCGAGCGCCTAGATTGAAGAGCACGATGTGCGCGCCCCGGCACACGCATCGTTCCCCACATACTTCATCGGCCCGGCTTCGCACGCGGCCGCGCCGACTCGAACGGAGGCGCAAATGGCTCAACTCAAGGGCAGCAAAACCGAAGAGAACCTGAAGGCCGCATTCGCGGGTGAATCGCAGGCGAACCGGCGCTATCTGTATTTCGCTTCGAAGGCCGACGTCGAAGGGCAGAACGACGTCGCCGCGCTGTTCCGCTCGACCGCCGAAGGCGAAACGGGCCATGCGCACGGCCATCTCGAATACCTGGAAGCGGTCGGCGATCCGGCCACGGGCTTGCCGTTCGGTTCGTCGCGGCTGAATCTCGAATCGGCGATCGCCGGCGAGACGCACGAATACACCGACATGTATCCGGGCATGGCGAAGACCGCGCGGGACGAAGGCTTCGACGAAATCGCGAACTGGTTCGAAACGCTGGCGAAAGCCGAACGCAGCCACGCGAACCGCTATACGAAGGCGCTGGACAGTCTCGTCGACTGACGGGCCGCCGCGGGCCGCACGGCATCGCCGCGCGTCCGGCATGCGGCCGGCCGTTCGTTCATCGCTGCCCGCCGCGCGCGGGCAGCGCGCTCGCGCGCATGCGCGCCACGCTGGAGCGCCCCATGCCCCACAAGGAAGGCAGTCTCGAAGCCCCGACCCGGCATCCGCTCGACTGGCAGTCCGATGCGTTCTACGACCAGGCCGCGATCGATGCGGAAATGACGCGCGTGTTCGACATCTGCGCCGGGTGCCGGCGTTGCGTGTCGCTGTGCGGCGCGTTTCCGGCGCTGTTCGACCTGGTCGACGACACGCCGATGGGCGACATCGAGGAAGTGCCGAAGGCAGCGTTCGGCAAGGTCGTCGACCAGTGTTATTTGTGCGACCTCTGCTACATGACGAAATGCCCGTACGTGCCGCCGCACGCATGGAACGTCGACTTCCCGCACCTGATGCTGCGCGGCAAGGCCGCGCGCTACCGGCGCGGCGAAGTGGCGTTGCGCGACAAGGTGCTGTCGAATACCGATGCGCTCGGTCATTTCGCGGGCATTCCGATCGTCACGCAGGCCGTCAACGCGGTGAACCGCACGCCGCCCGCCCGCCACGCGCTCGAAGCGGCGCTCGGCGTCGATCGCGACGCATGGCTGCCGGAGTTCGCGCCGCGCAAGTTCCGGCGCGCCGCGCAGCGCTCCGGCAACCCGCCCGTGCGCGACGGTGAACGCACGCCCGGCAAGGTCGCGATCTACGCGACGTGCTACGTGAATTTCAACGAACCGGGCATCGGCCACGATCTGCTCGCGATCCTCGCGCATAACGACATCCCGTACGAACTCGTCGCGCGCGAAGCCTGCTGCGGCATGCCGCTGCTCGAGCAGGGCAACCTCGCGGGCGTGGCCGCGAAGAAGGCCGCGAACATCCCGGTGCTCGAACGCTATGCGCGCGAAGGCTACGCGCTGATCGGCGCGATTCCGAGCTGCGTGCTGATGTACAAGAGCGAGCTGCCGCTGATGTTCCCCGGCGACGACGCGGTGCGCGCGGTGGCCGATGCGTTCTGGGATCCGTTCGAATACGTGATCGCGCGGCATCGCGACGGGCTGCTGAAGACCGATTTCAAGACCGGCCTCGGCACCGTGTCGTATCACGTGCCGTGCCATGCGCGCGTGCAGAACATCGGCCGCAAGACCGCCGACGCGCTGTCGCTCGTGCCCGATACGCGCGTGAACGTCGTCGAGCGTTGCTCGGGGCATGCGGGCACGTTCGGCGTGAAGAAGGAATTCCATGCGGACGCGATGCGGATCGGCGCACCCGTGTTCAAGGCGATGGCCGAGCCGCGGCCGGACGTCGTGTCGTCCGACTGCGCGCTGGCCGGCCATCACATCGTGCAGGGCATCGACGAGAAGGGGCTGCCGTCCGCGCCGCTCGCGCATCCGCTCACGCTGCTGCGCCGCGCCTACGGCGTCTGACGACGCCCGCCATCCTCGAGGACCTCTCATGACGCTGACCCGCGACTCCCTGCTGACGCTCGAGGCGTACGCGAAGATCCGCCGGACCGAACACGCGCGGCTCGTCGCGTACAAGCGCCGCCGCGCGGTGGCGCTAGGCAACCATCTGCGCTTCCTGTTCGAGGACGAGACGACGATCCGCTATCAGATCCAGGAGATGCTGCACATCGAGAAGATCTTCGACGAGGCAGGCATCGAAGGCGAGCTGGACGCGTATCTGCCGCTGATACCCGACGGCACCAACCTGAAGGCGACGATGCAGATCGAATACGAGCACGAGGCCGAGCGGCGCGCGGCGCTCGCGCGGCTGATCGGCGTCGAAGATCGCGTGTACGTGCGGGTCGACGGGCATGCGAGCGTCTACGCGATCGCCGACGAGGATCTCGAGCGCGACACCGCCGAGAAGACGTCGGCCGTGCACTTCGTGCGTTTCGAACTCGACGCGCCGATGCGCGCGGCGCTCAAGGGCGGGGCGGCGCTGTCGATCGGCTGCGATCATCCTGCCTATACGATGCCGCCGCAGCGCATCGACGCGGACGTGACCGCATCGCTGGCCGGCGACCTGCGCTGACCGAGCGCCGCGCGTCCCGCGCGCCCGGTTTCCGCCGTTCCGTTCCGACCCGAAACAGGGGGCCGCCCGGCTGTCGCCGCGAAGATGTAACACGCGTCACGAATTTGCACGCGGAGACATACCGTGCATCGCGCGTCACCGCCCTTTCATCACTCGCAGAGAAACAATATCAAGATTGTGTACGAAGATAATCACGGCGAACGGAAATTGAATGATTTACCGATTCGTGAATCTCTTGTTACGAATTTTCCCATGATTTACCGATTTTAGGCAGCAGTTCCGGCGATTGTTGCCGGCAAGGGTCGGACCAGCCTGTAACCGGTTATTTCAAGCCATTCTTCATACCCTGTAGAGCCCCGCCAGGCGGGCCTTTGCAGCGACGGGCATAAAGATCTCGCAAAAAAATTCAAGCGTAAATGGATTGCGCATCAATGGCAGGTTGTTTCAGTGCGTAACATTAAGTCATTGTCATATTGAGATAAACCCTGAGGATGGTATGCTTCGTGCACAAAAATTCCCACATTGGAGTGAGACCGTGATTTGTGCGCCATTGCCGGGAATCACGGCACCGTAAAAGTGCGGTGCCGAGCCGGCATGCACAACACCGGATAACCATAATGTGCAACCTGGCCGCCCCCGCGACGCGAAGTGTCGCAATGGCGCCGCCAATCGCAGCCCGGCCTGGCTGCGTGGAGAGATCTACTATGTTCTTCGATGAGCTTAACGATGAAGAGTGGTTTCGTCTTTCAACGCTGATCGCCGATGAACCCATCCGGCTGAATCGTCGCGGGCGTCCGCGTGCCGAACCGCGCGTCGTTGCCAATGCGGTGCTCTGGATCCTGACGACCGGTGAAGCCTGGTCCAAGCTGCCCGGCCGCTATCCGTCCGGGCCGACGTGCCGCCGCCGCTACGAGGAGTGGCTTGCGAACGGCACGCTGCTGCAGATGATCGACGTGCTGACCCAGTTCAGCGGGCGCACGTTCGCGTATATTCCGCCGCCGCCGGTGCCTGTGGTTCCCGCGCGCCGTGTGGAATCCGTGCCCGACAACGATCGCTTGCGCGGCGTGTTCTGGCAAAACCCCGAGTCGTGGCAATTGCCGGTCGCTCAGGCAAACGTTTGGGAGGGCGAAGGCGCGTCGGTCAGCGCGAGGCAGGACGATGCGGTGATCGACCGGTCCGACGCATCGTTCGTGGTGCCCGGCGCGCCGTCGACGGAGTTGCGTCATGCGCATGTGTCGTCGGCGAGCTTCGCCGCGGCCGAACCGCAAGTCGACTCGTATCGCGGCTATACGATCAGCGGCACCGCGCAGCCGGTGCAGAACCTGATGTATCGCGCGTGGGCCGAGATCTCGCAGGACGACCGGCGCGTGGAACGCTCGGGCCTGATCGGCCCGCGCTTTACCGACGCCGAGGAAGCCGAGCAGTACGCGCTCGACTGGGCGCGCCAGTGGATCGATCGCCACGGCGCGAGCGACGAGCCGGCGCGCGCGCCGCAAAGCGAGGTGCTGGCCGGTCTGTCGGCGCTGTCGCGTGCGGAGTCCGACATCAAGCGCTTCATCGCCGAGCGTCATACCGGTGCGCTGACCGAAAGCCGCAACGATCCGGTGCAGTCGGAACGTCGCGAGTACGCGTACCGCGTCGGCTGATCGCGGTGCCGATGCGAGGCGCGGGCCGTCGTGTGCCACGACGCCCGCGCGTGCCTGCCCGGGTACGTTCGCGAGACCGTTGTCGGTGTGAACGGGCCTGGCCCCCGGGGCGCCGCCGTCGAAGCGGCGCCCCGGGCGTTTGATGCATCACTGGCGGCCGTAGGTATCGTCGAAGCGGACGATGTCGTCCTCGCCGAGATACGCGCCCGATTGCACTTCGATCAGTTCGAGCGGCATCTTGCCCGGGTTCTCCAGGCGGTGCGAGACGCCGAGCGGGATGTAGGTCGATTCGTTTTCGGACAGCAGGAACGTTTCGTCGCCGCGCGTGATGCGCGCGGTGCCGCGCACGACGATCCAGTGTTCGGCGCGGTGGTGATGCATCTGCAGCGACAGTTGCGCGCCCGGCTTCACGACGATGCGTTTCACCTGGAAGCGCTCGCCCATGTCGACCGAGTCGTAGTGGCCCCACGGGCGATGCACCTTGCGGTGATCGGTGGCTTCCGCGCCGCGTTGCGCCTTGATGCGGCCGACGATTTTCTTCACGTCCTGCACGCGCGACTTGTCCGCGACGAGCACCGCGTCGGGCGTTTCGACGACGACGAGGTTCTGCGTGCCGACGCAGGCGACGAGCCGGCTTTCCGAATGCGCGAAAGTCGATTCGGCGCCTTCGAACAGCACATGGCCGCGGCCGACGTTCTGCGCATCGTCCTTCGGCGAGATCTGCCAGATCGCGTCCCACGACCCGACGTCCGACCAGCCGGCGTCGAGCGGCACGACCACGCTTTCGCACAGTTGCGGCAGGCTCGCGAGCGGCTCCATCACCGCGTAGTCGATCGAGTTCGACGGCGACGCGGCGAACGCCTCGCGATCGACACGGAAGAAATCGCCGTCGTCCTTGCCCTGGGCGACGGCCGTTTCGCACGCGGCGTAGATCGCCGGCTCGAGCTGGCGGATCGCCTTCAGCCAGACCGACGCGCGCACGATGAAGATCCCGCTGTTCCACCAGTATTCGCCCGATGCGACGTACTGCTGGGCGAGTTCGAGGTGCGGCTTCTCGACGAAACGGTCGAGGCGGCGCACGTCGAGGCTGCCGGTCGCGGCGTCGCCGAGCGGCGCGCCCACGCGGATGTAGCCGTAGCCGGTCTCCGCGTGCTTCGGCACGATGCCCATCGTCGCGATCTTGCCTTGCGCGGCGCAGTGCACGCCGGCCGCGACCGCTGCATGAAAGCGCGGCAGGTCGGCGACCGCGTGGTCGGCCGGCATCACCGTCATCACCGCATCGTTGCCGCCGGCGACGAGCCGCAGCGCAGCCAGCGTGAGCGCGGGCGCGGTGTCGCGGCCGAGCGGCTCGAGCATGATCGTCGCGCGCTTGGCCGTCAGGCGCAGCTGTTCGGCGGTCGTGAAGCGGTGATCCTCGCCGCACACGATCAGCACGTCGTCGTTCAGCGGATGGTCGGCCGCGAGGCCGTCGAGGCGCAGGGCGGTCGACTGCAGCAGCGAATGGTCGCCGAGCAGGCCGATCAGCTGTTTCGGAAAACGTTCGCGCGACATCGGCCACAGGCGTGTGCCGGAGCCGCCGGCAAGAATCACCGGTTGCACCGCGAGGCGCGTGCCGGCGGCGGGGGCGGCGGAAGAAGCATGGCGCGTTTCGGCTGCCACGGCCGGAGCATTCATGATGGCACTCTCCACGGTTGAAGTCAGTGCCTGTCGTTGTAGCATGAAGTAAATCGACAATAAAACCGGGCCCATTGCCTGATATTCATCGGGCATTCATCTGGAAAAATTTTCCGCGCTAGCATCGGATGCAAATAAAAAAATAAAAAATAATTCCGTGCGCCGGCGGCTGGAGCTTGTCTGTAAAGGGATTGAGCCGAACGTAAAGTTTCCGAAAAATTCTCGATTTCAGATCGATTCGGGAAAACGTGCCGAATTAATTCAAAAAGTTCGCGGCAAGAATTTCCGATTATTTTTCGAAATACTTGTGCGCTTGAGGGGGGATTTTCTTGTCGCTTCAATAGCGTCATGCAACGTTTGAATCGAAGGTGCGGCACGGGTCGCACGAGGAGCTGTTCGGCAAACGCCTGTTCAAAGAGGAAGCAGACATGTTGAGCGTGCTGGCGAGAGTCATCGATATCGCGATGGTCGTAGCGGGGGCGCTGATCGCCGCCGCGCTGCACGACGGCAGTATCTGGCTCAACGACCTGCAGCGCACGACGGTGCTGTTCGACTGCCTGCTCGTCGTCGTGTTCTTTCCGGCCATCGGCATTTACCAGTCGTGGCGCGGCAAGCGTCTCGTCGGGCTGGTGGGCCGGGTCGCGTTCGCGTGGCTCGTGGTCGAGCTCGCGGGCATCCTGATGAGCTTCAGCTTTCACCAGTCGGGCGAGCTGTCGCGGCTCTGGCTCGGCTACTGGGCGCTCGTGACGATGGCGCTGCTCGCCGGCTCGAAGACGTGCGTGCACGTCGTGCTGCGGCAGCTGCGTCGCGGCGGCTACAACCTGAAGGCGGTCGCGATCGTCGGCGGTACGCCGGCGGCGCGGCGGCTGATCGCGCAGATGCGGGCGCGGCCGGAAGCCGGTTTCAACCCGGTGTGCGTGTACGACGAAAGCGAAGCGCCGGGCGAAGTGGCGCTCGACGACGTGCGCATCGAGCGGCAGTTCGAATCGCTGGTGTGGCTGGTGCGCAGCCGCGCGATCAGCGAGCTGTGGCTCACGCTGCCGATCACGGAGGAGCGCCGGATTCACCAGATCGTGACGGTGTTCCGCCACGACTTCGTGAATATCCGCTTCATCCCGGACGTGCGCACGCTGTCGTTCTTCAACCAGGAAGTGGTCGAGGTGCTCGGCGTGCCGGCGATCAACCTCGCGGCGTCGCCGATCACCGACGTGCGGATCCTGCCGAAGTTCGTGTTCGACCGGCTGTTCGCGCTGGCGGCGCTCACGGCGCTCGCGCCGGTGATGGTGCTGATCGCGGCCCTGATCAAGCTGACGTCGCGCGGGCCGGTGTTCTTTCGCCAGAAGCGCAAGGGCATCGACGGGCACGAGTTCGAGATCTACAAGTTTCGCTCGATGAAGGTGCATCAGGAAGTGGCCGGGCAAGTCACGCAGGCGACGAAGAACGACACGCGCGTGACGCCGGTCGGCCGGTTCCTGCGCCGCACGAGCCTCGACGAGCTGCCGCAGTTCATCAACGTGCTGAAGGGCGAGATGTCGGTCGTCGGCCCGCGCCCGCATGCGCTCGCGCACGACGACATCTACAAGGATCTGGTCAAGGGCTACATGTTCCGCTACCGGATCAAGCCGGGCATCACCGGGTGGGCGCAGATCAACGGCTATCGCGGCGAGACCGACCAGATCGAGAAGATGATGGGGCGCGTGAAGCTCGATCTGTACTACATGCAGAACTGGTCGTTCTGGCTCGACATCAAGATCGTCGTGCTGACGCTCTGGAAAGGCTTTACCGGCAGCAACGCGTACTGACGCGCCGCGCAGGCGTTCCGGTTTTACGAATTTCGAATCATTGGTCACGAGGTCCGACACATCATGAATCTGACTATCATCGGCAGCGGTTACGTAGGTCTTGTCACCGGCGCCTGTCTCGCCGACATCGGGCACGACGTGTTCTGTCTCGACGTCGACCAGGCAAAGATCGACGTCCTGAACAACGGCGGCGTGCCGATCCACGAGCCGGGCCTGAAGGAAGTCATCGCGCGCAACCGCGCGGCCGGCCGCCTGCGCTTCTCGACCGACGTCGAGGCCGCGGTCGCGCACGGCGATGTGCAGTTCATCGCGGTCGGCACGCCGCCCGACGAGGACGGCTCGGCGGACCTGCAGTACGTGCTCGCCGCCGCGCGCAACATCGGCCGCTACATGACGGGCTTCAAGGTGATCGTCGACAAGTCGACGGTGCCGGTCGGCACGGCCGAGCGCGTGCGCGCGGCGGTTGCCGAGGAGCTCGCGAAGCGCGGCGGCGACCAGATGTTCTCGGTCGTGTCGAATCCGGAATTCCTGAAGGAAGGCGCGGCCGTCGACGATTTCACGCGTCCGGACCGCATCGTGATCGGCTGCGACGACGACGTGCCGGGCGAGCGCGCCCGCGAACTGATGAAGAAGCTGTACGCGCCGTTCAACCGCAACCACGAACGCACGCTGTACATGGACGTGCGCTCGGCCGAGTTCACGAAGTACGCGGCCAACGCGATGCTCGCGACGCGCATCTCGTTCATGAACGAGCTGGCGAACCTCGCGGACCGCTTCGGCGCGGACATCGAGGCCGTGCGCCGCGGGATCGGCTCCGATCCGCGCATCGGCTATCACTTCCTGTATGCCGGCTGCGGCTACGGCGGCTCGTGCTTCCCGAAGGACGTCGAGGCGCTGATCCGCACGGCCGACGAGCACGGGCAGGCGCTGCAGATCCTGAAGGCCGTGTCGTCGGTCAACGCGACGCAAAAGCGCGTGCTCGCCGACAAGATCGTCGCGCGTTTCGGCGAGGACCTGACGGGCCGCACGTTCGCGATCTGGGGCCTGGCGTTCAAGCCGAACACCGACGACATGCGCGAAGCGCCGAGCCGCGAGCTGATCGCCGAGCTGCTGTCGCGCGGTGCGCGCATCGCCGCGTACGACCCGGTCGCGCAGCAGGAAGCGCGCCGCGTGATCGCGCTCGATCTCGCCGATCACCCGAGCTGGCTGGCGCGCCTGACCTTCGTCGACGACGAGGCGCAGGCCGCGCGCGACGCCGACGCGCTCGTGATCGTCACCGAATGGAAGATCTTCAAGAGCCCCGACTTCGTCGCGCTCGGCCGCCTGTGGAAAGCGCCGGTGATCTTCGACGGTCGCAACCTGTACGAGCCGGAGACGATGAGCGAGCAGGGCATCGAGTACCACCCGATCGGCCGGCCGGGCTCGCGCCAGGCCGTCGCCGCCCGCGTGCCCGGCGCCGCGCGCGCGAGTGCGTAACCCGTTTCCCGTCACTCGTTACGAGGCGCCATGTTCCGGAACATCCTGATCGTCTGCCACGCGAACGTCTGCCGCAGCCCGGCAGCGGAAATGCTGTTCAAGTCGCACGCCGCGTCGCGCGGCGGCCCGCGCCCGACCTTTCACTCGGCCGGCGTGCACGCGAATGACGGCGACGGCATCGATCCGGTGATGCGGCAACTGCTCGCCGAGCGGGGCGTCGATGCGACGACCCACCGCTCGCGGCGGCTGTCGCGCCGGCTGGTGCGCGACGCCGACCTGATTCTCGTCAGCGAGCGCGGACAGATCGCGGCCGTCGAATCGGTCGATCCGTTCGCGCGCGGCAAGGTCCACCTGCTCGGCAAGTGGGAAGGGGCCGAGATTGCCGACCCGCACGGCGGCCCCGAGGCCGACTACCGCGAGAGCTACTCACTGATCGAACGTCTGGTTCAAGGATGGCTACAGAAACTATGCTGAAACGCCCGATGCGCCCGGTGGCGCTTGCCGTCGCGCTGACGACTTTCCTGTCGGCCTGTGCAACCGCTCCCGGCAACTACCTCGACTCGTCGAACCTGAAGGACGAAGGCCGGCAGCAAGCCGCCGAAACCTATCCGGTGCATTACATCGACGCCAAAGTGGTGATGGACCAGCTGCAGAAGGCGCAGGTCGACCATCCGCTGCCGCCGGGACGTTACACCGACCCGTCGCAGTACACCTATCGCGTGGGCCCGCAGGACATCCTCGGCGTCACCGTGTGGGACCACCCCGAGCTGACGACGCCGCAGGGCCAGTCGTTCTCGAGCGGCGGCAACACGACGCAATCGGTCGCGGGCGCGCTGCAGCAGCCGTATACGACCGCGCTGCCGGGCCAGGCCGATCCGTATGGCCAGACGGTGGGCGCCGACGGCACGATCTTCTTCCCGTTCGTCGGCCGCGTGCGCGTGGCGGGCAAGACCGTCGCGCAGATCCGCGACGAGATGGCGTCCGGCCTGTCGCGCTACGTGAAGAATCCGCAGCTCGACGTGCGCGTGCTGTCGTTCCGCAGCCAGAAGGTGCAGGTGACGGGCGAGGTGAAGCAGCCGGGCCCGCTCGCGATGAGCGACGTGCCGCTGACGCTCGTCGACGCGATCTCGCGCTCGGGCGGCTCGACCAACGAGGCCGACCTGCAGCGCGTGCGCCTGACCCGCGACGGCAAGCTCTACACGCTCGACGCGAACGGCGTGCTCGATCGCGGCGAAGTCAACAAGAACGTGATGCTGCAGGCGGGCGACATCATCAACGTGCCGGACCGCAGCGACAGCCGCGTGTTCATCATGGGCGAGGTCAAGACGCCGGTCACGGTGCCGATGCTCAAGGGCCGGCTGACCATCGCCGACGCGCTGACCGCGGGCGGCGGCATCCTCGACACCGACGCGAACCCGCGCAAGATCTACGTGATGCGCGGGATGCGCGACAACCCGACGAAGCCCGAAGTGTTCCGTCTCGACATGACGCAACCCGATGCGCTGATGCTGTCGAGCCGCTTCCCGCTTCAACCGCTCGACGTCGTCTACGTCAGCACGGCCAGCTCGGTGCAGTTCAACCGTGTGCTGCAGCAGGTGCTGCCGACGATCCAGACGATCTTCTACATGCGGCAAATCACGCGCTGATAGCCCGCCGGGGCGGCGCCTCCGCCCCGGCACCACTCAAGCGGGAACGAATGGTGAACACGCAAGCGAAACACTCCTACGCGGATCTGTCCGTGAAAACCGAGGAAGAGGACGTCGTCCTCGGCCAGTTGCTCCAGGTGATCATGGACGACATCTGGCTGCTGCTCGGCATCGCGGTGACGGTCGTCGCGCTCGCCGGCCTCTACTGCTACGTGGCGAAGCCGGTGTACCAGGCCGACGTCCACGTGCGGGTCGAGAGCAACGACAACACGTCGCAGGCGCTCACGCAGACGCAGACCGGCGCGACGATCAACACCGGTCCGCAGCAGGCGCAGACCGATGCGGAAATCGAGATCATCAAGAGCCGCGGCGTCGTCGCGCCGGTGGTCGATCAGTTCAAGCTGAATTTCTCGATCGCGCCGAAGACGCTGCCGGTGATCGGCAGCCTCGCCGCGCGCCTCGCGACGGCGGGCGTGCCGTCGCGGCCGTGGCTCGGCCTGAAGTCGTATGCGTGGGGCGGCGAAGTCGCCGACGTCGATTCGATCAGCGTCGTGCCGGCGCTCGAAGGCAAGAAGCTGACGCTGACGGCCGGCCCGGACGGCACCTATTCGCTGGTCGACCCGAACGGGACGCGGCTGCTGTCGGGCCATGTCGGCGAAGCGGCGCAGGGCGGTGGCGTGACGCTGCTCGTGCAGAAGCTCGTCGCGCGCCCCGGCACGCAGTTCACGGTGGTCCGCTACAACGATCTCGACGCCATCAGCGGCTTCCAGGCCGGCATCCAGGTGACCGAGCAGGGCAAGCAGACGGGCGTCGTGCAGATCTCGCTCGAAGGCAAGGACCCGGACCAGACCGCCGCGATCGCGAACGCGCTCGCGCAGTCGTACCTGAACCAGCACGTGGTCGCGAAGCAGGCCGAGGCGACCAAGATGCTCGACTTCCTGAAGGGCGAGGAACCGCGCCTGAAGGCCGACCTCGAACGCGCGGAAGCCGCGCTGACGCAGTACCAGCGCACGTCGGGCTCGATCAACGCGAGCGACGAGGCGAAGGTCTACCTCGAAGGCAGCGTGCAGTACGAACAGCAGATCGCCGCGCAGCGCCTGCAGCTCGCGTCGCTCGCGCAGCGCTTCACCGATTCGCACCCGATGGTGATCGCGGCCAAGCAGCAGCTCGCGGAACTGCAGGGCGAGAAGGACAAGTTCAGCAACCGCTTCCGCAGCCTGCCGGCCACCGAAGTGAAGGCCGTCCAGCTCCAGCGCGACGCGAAGGTCGCCGAGGACATCTACGTGCTGCTGCTGAACCGCGTGCAGGAACTGTCGGTGCAGAAGGCCGGCACGGGCGGCAACATCCACCTCGTCGATTCGGCGCTGCGTCCGGGCGATCCGGTCAAGCCGAAGAAGGTGCTGATCCTGTCGGCGGCCGTGTTCCTGGGCCTGATCCTCGGCACGGGCGTGGTGTTCCTGCGCCGCAACCTGTTCCAGGGCATCGAGGATCCGGACCGCATCGAGCGCACGTTCAACCTGCCGCTGTACGGGCTGGTGCCGCAAAGCGCCGAGCAGGTGAAGCTCGACGCGGCGGCCGAGAAGGGCGGCGGCCGCGCGCGGCCGATCCTCGCGAGCCTGCGTCCGAAGGATCTCAGCGTCGAGAGCCTGCGCAGCCTGCGCACCGCGATGCAGTTCGCGATGATGGACGCGAAGAACCGCGTGATCGTGCTGACGGGCCCGACGCCGGGCATCGGCAAGAGTTTCCTGACGGTCAACCTCGCGGTGCTGCTCGCCCATTCGGGCAAGCGCGTGCTGCTGATCGACGCCGACATGCGCCGCGGCCTGCTCGACCGCTATTTCGGCCTGACCGCGCAGCCGGGCCTGTCCGAGTTGCTGAGCGACCAGGCGCCGCTCGAGGATGCCGTGCGCGAAACGCCGGTGCAGGGCCTGTCGTTCATCGCGGCCGGCACGCGTCCGCCGAACCCGTCGGAGCTGCTGATGTCGTCGCGCCTGCCGCAATACCTCGAAGGGCTCGGCAAGCGCTACGACGTCGTGCTGATCGATTCGCCGCCGGTGCTGGCGGTGACCGACGCGACCATCATCGGCCGCATGGCCGGCTCGACGTTCCTCGTGCTGCGCTCGGGCATGCATACCGAAGGCGAGATCGCCGATGCGATCAAGCGCCTGCGCACCGCGGGTGTCGACCTGGAAGGCGGGATCTTCAACGGCGTGCCGCCGAAGGCGCGCGGCTACGGCCGCGGTTATGCGGCCGTGCATGAATACCTGAGCGCCTGATCCGTCTGGCGCGTAACCGGGCGGGCGGCGCGTGCTGCCCGCCCGGCCGACTGGAGAACCATCGATGAAAATTTCCGTGCTCGTTCCGACCTACCGGCGTCCCGCCGACCTCGCGCGCTGCCTGCTGGCGCTGCAGCGCCAGCAGCGGCTGCCCGACGAGGTGATCGTCGTCGCGCGCCCGGAGGACGACGCCACGCACGAGCGGCTCGCCGATCCGGCGGTCGGCGGCGCGCTGCCGCTGCGCGTCGTGCCGGTCGACGTGCCGGGGCAGGTCGCCGCGCTGAACAAGGGGCTCGATTCCGCGACCGGCGACATCGTGGCCATCACCGACGACGATGCGGCGCCGCATCGCGACTGGCTCGCCCGCGTCGAAGCGGTATTCGAGGCCGATCCGCGCGTGGGCGCGGTCGGCGGGCGCGACTGGGTCCACGAGAAAGGCCGCGTGCTCGACGAATCGCGCGAACGCGTCGGCCAGCTCACGCTGTCCGGCAAGATCGTCGGCAATCATCACCTCGGCGTCGGCGGCGCGCGCGAAGTCGACATGCTGAAAGGCGCGAACATGAGCTACCGCCGCGCCGCGATCGAGCGGCTGCGCTTCGACACGCGGCTGCGCGGCGCCGGTGCGCAGGTGCACAACGACATGGGCTTCAGCATGCGCGTGCAGCGCGACGGCTGGACGCTCGTCTACGACCCGGCGATCGCGGTCGATCATTTTCCGGCCGAGCGTTTCGACGACGACCGGCGCGATGCCGCGTCGCTGAATGCGATCAGCAACGGCGCGTACAACATGCACCTGATCCTGCGCGAGCACCTGCCGCCGCTGCGGCGCGAGATCGCGTGGTGGTGGTGGACGCTGGTCGGCACGCGCGTCTACCCGGGCTTCGCGCACGTGCTGCTGTCGCTGCATACGGCGAAGCGCGAGCGGATCCGCGAGCACTGGCGCGCGGTGCGCCGTGGCGCGCGCGATGCCCGCCGCGCGAACCTTGCCCCCCACCATGCGGCGATGCCGCCGGTGACGTCTTGAACGGCCCGCGCGCCTCGCGCGCGGCCACCCCCGGAGGGCTCGCATGACTGCAACGAACGTCCACGTCCATCTGTTTTACGGCGCCGATCCGCGTACCTACCGGAAAGGCGAGAACATCGGCTGCCTGTACGGCTATCACCACGCCGAATCCGACGAGTTCCGGCTGACCTATTCGCAGGACGGCGGCGAGAACCGCGTCGCCAGCCTTGCACGCCGCGCGCTGAAGGCGGCGCTCGGCTTCGACGTCGTGCATGCGTGGCGCAATCGCGCCGCGCTGCTGAACACCGACGTGATCTGGACGCATACGGAACAGGAGCATCTGGCGGCGGCGCTGGTCCTCAAGCTCGCCGGTACGCGGGGCAAGCGGCCGCTGCTGCTCGCGCAGAGCGTGTGGCTGTTCGACAAGTGGGACAGTTTCGGCGGTCCGCGCCGCTGGCTGTACCGCAAGCTGCTCAAGCGCGCCGACGCGCTGACCACGCTGGCGCGCGACAACGCCGAGCTGTGCCGTCGTTATCTCGGTCGCGAAGCCGAGTTCGTCTACTACGGGCTGAACACCCAGGATTTTCCGCCGGCCGAGCCGCGGCAGTGGACACCGAACCAGCCGCTGCGGATCGCGGCGATCGGCAACGACCGCGACCGCGACTGGCGCACGTTCCTCGCCGCGTTCGGCGGCGACGCGCGCTACGACGTGCGGCTCGCGACGCGCCGCCGCGTGCCGCGCGAGTGGCATGCGCCGAACGTGAAGATCGGCTCGGCGTCGGGGCTGGCGAAGCAGCACGAGCTGTACGCGTGGGCCGACGTGATCGTCGTGCCGTTGCGGCCGAATTTCCATGCGTCGGGTATCACCGTGATGCTCGAGGCGGCGGCCGTCGGCAAGCCGATGATCGTGTCCGATGTCGGCGGGCTCAGCGACTACTTCCCGCACGATACGGCCGCGTATGTGCCGGCGTTCGATGCACCGGCGATGCGCCAGGCCGCGGACCGCTTCGTCGCCGATCCGGCGGCGGCGCTCGACTGCGCGCGGGCGGCCGCCGCATGCCTGCGCGATCGCGACCTGACCACGCAGGCGTTCGCCGAGCAGCACGTGCGGATCACGCGCGACATGCTGCGCCGGCGCCGCACGCCGGCCGCCGCGGGGCTGGCGATGCCGCTCGCCGATTCACGCCCGTCGTCGCGGTGAGAGCGGATCGATGAGTACGATTGCCGCCGAGCGCGCACCGTCGCCCAAGCGCAGCCGGCTTCCCGAGCCGAAGCACTGGGTCGGGCAGGCCGCGCTGTGGTCCTTCACCGCCGCGCTGATCGCCGTGCATCAGGGCAAGGTGCTGACGCTCGCGTTTCCGGTGCTGGCCATCGCGGTCGGCTTCTGGCTGTATTTCAAGAGCCCGGCGCGCTATGTCGGCTTCATGTGGTGGGTGTGGTTCCTGAGCCCCGAGGTGCGGCGGCTGGCCGACTGGTCGAAGGGCGCGTTCACGCCGACGAGCCTGATCCAGGTCGCGCCGCTCGCGGTGACGATGATCGCCGGCTTCGGGCTGATCCGGCATTACCGCGTGCTCGCGCAGCGGCGCGGGATTCCCGTGCTGCTGATGCTGTTCGGGCTCGCGTATGCGTATCTCGTCGGGATCGTGTCGAGCGGCGTGATGGCCGCGACCTACGACCTGGCGAACTGGGTGTACCCGGTGCTGATCGGCTTTCACATCATGGTCAACGCGCGCGACTATCCCGAGTACCGCGACGTGCTGCTGTCCACGTTCATGTGGGGCATGCTGGTGATGGGCCTGTACGGCGTCGTGCAGTACTTCGTGATGCCGCAGTGGGACGTGCTGTGGATGATCGGGTCCGACATGGGCTCGCAGGGCGAGCCGGTGCCGTACGGCGTGCGCGTGTTCAGCACGATGAATTCGTCGGGGCCGTTCGCGTTCGCGATCATGGGCGCGCTGGTGTTCGTGTTCGCCGCGCCGCAGAAGATCCGCTGGTTCGCGGGGGCGACCGGTTTCGTGTCGTTCGCGCTGTGTCTCGTGCGCTCGACGTGGGGCGGCTGGGTGATCGCGCTCGCGATCCAGCTCGCGCAGTCGAACAACCGCCTGCGGATGCGGATCCTCATCAGCGGCGTCGTGCTGGTCGGGCTGTGCGTGCCGCTCCTGACCGTCGGGCCGGTGGCCGACCGTCTCGGCGCGCGCCTGCAGTCGATCACGAACCTGAAGGACGACCGCAGCTACGACGACCGCAACAAGTTCTACGCCACCTTCGCGCAGACGGCGTTTACCGACGTCGCCGGCGAAGGAATGGGCGCGACGGGCGCATCCACGAAGCTGTCGAGCGACAGCGGCGAGCTCGGCAAGTACGGCAGCTTCGACAGCGGCGTGATGAACGTGCCGTTCGTGCTCGGCTGGCCCGGCACGCTGCTGTATCTCGCCGGCGTCGTGATGCTGTTCGGCCGCACGCTGCGCGCGGCATTCCGGCTGCGCAAGGACAAGTTCGTCGGCGCGTGCCTGAGCCTGTGCCTGTCGACCTTCGCGATGCTCGTGTTCACGAACTCGCTGATCGGCACGGGCGGCCTGCTGATGTTCACAGCCATTTTTTCGATACTTGCCGCGGCGCACTGGCAAAAGGCGCAACGCCTGCTGGCCGCCGCGCGTTCACGGGGAGGCGACCATTGAGAATCGCGATCGTCACGCACGTCGTGCGACATAACGACGGGCAGGGCCGCGTCAATTACGAAATCGCGCGCGCGGCGCTGGCCGAAAACTACGAGGTCACGCTGGTCGCGTCGCATGTCGCGCCCGAACTGCTGGCCGACCCGCGCGTGCGCTGGGTGCCCGTGAAGGTCGGCGGCTTCTGGCCGTCGAATCTCGTCAAGCAGCAGGTGTTCGCGCTGAAGAGCGCGGCCTGGCTGCGCGCGCATCGCGGCGAATACGACGTGCTGCACGTGAACGGCTTCATCTCGTGGATCAAGGCCGACGTGAATACCGCGCACTTCGTGCACGGCGGCTGGTTCAAGAGTCCGTACTATCCGTTCGGGCCGACGAAGGGCATCTGGTCGGCTTACCAGTACGTCTATACGCGCGTGAACACCACGCTCGAGCGCTGGGCGTACCGGCGTTCGCGCGCGATCACGGCCGTGTCGCAGAAGGTGGCCGACGAGATTGCCGGGCTCGGCATCGACAGCCGCAAGATCAGCGTGATCTACAACGGCGTCGACGGCAGCGCGTTCGCGCACGCGCAGGCCGACCGCGCGGCGTTCAAGCTGCCGGACGACGCGTTCCTGCTGCTGTTCGTCGGCGACCTGCGCACGCCGCGCAAGAACCTCGGCACCGTGCTGAAGGCGCTGACGAAGCTGCCGGCGAACGTGCATCTGGCGGTGGCCGGCTATCTGCCCGGCAGCCCGTATCCGGAAGAGGCGCGCGCGCTCGGCATCGATGCGCGCGTGCATTTCCTCGGCCTCGTGAAAAACATGCCGACGCTGATGCGCTCGGTCGACGCGTATGTCTTTCCGTCGCGCTACGAAGCGATGAGCCTGTCGCTGCTGGAAGCGATGGCGGCCGGCTTGCCGGTCGTCACCGCGCGCACGGCGGGCGGCGCGGAGATCATCACGCGCGAATGCGGGATCGTGCTGGAGGATCCGGACGATCCGGCCGCGCTCGCGCAGGCGATCGGCTCGCTCGCGGCCTCGCGCGACACCTGTCGCGCGATGGGCGACGCGGCCCGCGAACTGATGACCCGTTTCGGCTGGGCGCACATGGGTGCCCAGTACGTCGCGCTTTACCGGCGCATCGGCCAACCCACGCAGCCGTCCGCCTTCGAGCGGGTCGAGCATGCAGTCACGCAGGAGCAGTCGTGATGTCCCAAACTTCCCGGCCGATCAAATCGTTGCAAATCGGCATGCACTGGTTCCCCGAACGCGCGGGCGGCCTCGACCGGATGTACTACTCGCTCGTCGGCGCGCTGCCGGGGGCCGGTGTCGAGGTGCGCGGGCTCGTTGCCGGCTCGCCGAAGGTCGCCGACGACACGGGCGGCGCGATCCAGGGCTTCGGTCCCGCGTCGGAGCCGCTCGCGCGCCGGATGCTCGCCGCGCGGCGCGCGCTGCGCGACGAGATCCGCAGCGAACGGCCGGACGTGATCTCGTCGCACTTCGCGCTGTACACGTTCCCGGGGCTCGACGTCACGCGCGGGATTCCGCAGGTGTCGCACTTCCAGGGGCCGTGGGCCGACGAAAGCCAGGTCGAGGGCGCGGCGTCGCTCGGGCAGCGCGCGAAGCGCTATCTCGAACAGGCCGTCTATACGCGCTCGTCGCGGCTGATCGTGCTGTCGCAGGCGTTCGGCCAGATCCTGACGAACCGCTACGGGATCGATCCGTCGCGCGTGCGCGTGATTCCCGGCTGCGTCGACACCGCGCAGTTCGATACGCCGCTGACGCCCGCCGAGGCGCGGCACAAGCTGCAGTTGCCGCAGGACCGGCCGATCGTGCTGGCCGTGCGCCGGCTCGTGCGGCGCATGGGGCTGGAGGACCTGATCGACGCGATCGGTCTCATCAAGCAACGCCACCCGGACGTGCTGCTGCTGATCGCCGGCAAGGGCAAGATCGGCGAGGAACTGCAGCAGCGCATCGACGCCGCCGGGCTGCAGGACAACGTGAAACTGCTCGGCTTCGTGCCCGACAACCATCTCGCGGCGCTGTACCGCGCGGCGACGGTCAGCGTCGTGCCGACGGTCGCCCTCGAGGGGTTCGGGCTGATCACCGTCGAATCGCTCGCGTCCGGCACGCCCGTGCTGGTGACGCCGGTCGGCGGGCTGCCGGAGGCGGTGGCCGGGCTGTCGAACGATCTCGTGCTGCCGTCGACGGGCGCCGATGCGATCGCGGAAGGGCTCGGCGGCGCACTGTCGGGTACGATCGCGCTGCCCGACGAGGCCGCATGCAAGCGCTACGCGCGTGACCATTTCGACAACGCGGTGATCGCGCGACGCGTCGCCGGCGTGTACGAAGAGGCGATCCAGGCGGCCGGCTGAACGCTCGCGGCGCGCAACCGGCGCGCCGACCAGGAAACCGGACCGGCGCAGGCACGTGGCCGGTGCGCGTGCCGGCCGCCCGACGCGGGTGCGCCGGCTTTTTTGCTCGATCCCGATGACCGGCGCGCATCACGCGCGCCTGAGCGTCGCGACCCATACGCCGAGCGCGGCGATGCTGACGGCCGCGCCGAGCACGCAGACGCCGGTCCATCCGGCGCGCGCATACATCATCGTCGACGCGATCGCACCGAGCCCGCTGCCGGCCGAGTAGAACAGCATGTAGCAGCCGACGAGGCGCGCGTGCGCATCGGGCCGCGCGCCGAGAATCATGCTCTGGTTGACGACGTGGACGGCCTGCCCGCCGACGTCGAGCAGCACGATGCCGACGATCAGCCACGCAATCGACGTGACGCCGAACGCGAGCGGCAGCCACGCGCACGCGAGCAGCGCGAGCGCGGCGCCGGTCGTCGCTTCGCCGCGCCCGCGATCCGAGAGTCGGCCCGCGCGGGCGGCGGCCGCCGCGCCCAGCGCGCCGACTAGGCCGAATGCACCGATCTGCGTATGCGACATCGCGTGCGGCGGCGCGCTCAGCGGCAGCACGAGCGCGCTCCAGAAGATGCTGAACGCCGCGAACATCAGCAGCGCGATCGCACCGCGCACGCGCAGCACGCGTTCATCGCGCAGCAGCGACATCATCGACCGCAGCAGCGCCGCATAACCGATGCGCTCGCGCGGCGCGTCCGTGTCGGGCAACAGCCGCGACAGCACGGCGAGCATCGCGATCGCGAGCGCCCCCGACACGAGGTAGACGGCCCGCCAGCCGGCGAGATCGGTGACGACGCCGGCCAGCGAACGCGCGGCCAGCAGCCCGACTACGACGCCGCCTTGCGCGGCGCCCACCACGCGCCCGCGTTCGCCGGCGCCGGCGAGCGCGGCCGAGCACGCGATCAGCCCTTGCGTCATCGCGGTGCCGAGCAGCCCGACCGCGACCATCCCCGCGAGCAGCGCGATGCGCGTCGGCGACGCGGCGACGCCGATGCAGGCCGCCGTCAGCAGCAGAAGCTGCGCGGTGATCAGGCGCTTGCGGTTCAGCAGGTCGCCGAGCGACACGACGAACAGCAGCGCGAGTGCGCAGCCGAGCTGCGTCGCGGTGATCACGCCGCCGACGGCGGCCTGCGACACACCGAAATCGCGCGCGATCGAATCGAGCAGCGGCTGCGCGTAGTAGACGTTCGCGACGCTCGCCGCACAGCAGACGGCCAGCCACGCGACGCGCGCCGAGGACAGGCGGCTGCCATCGGCCGCATGCGTTGCACGGGGCGGCACGTTCGATGCCGCGACGCCGGAATGACAGGAAGACTCCATGGGTTCCCTTGCGCAAAGTAGTTGCAAATTAAAACTAGTATGAAGTGTAGGAAAAGTAGTTTTAAAATGCAACTTGTTGTGCGGCGGGCGACGGGCCCGCGCACGGATGGCACGAGGGTGGAGAGGAACATGGCCAGGCAGAAAAGTCTTGCGGATTCGCAGTGCCCGGTGGCGCGGGCGACCGATATCGTCGGCGATCGCTGGGCGTTGCTGATCGTGCGCGATGCGTTCGACGGCGTGCGCCGGTTCGGCGATTTCCGCGCGAGCCTCGGCGTCGCGAGCAACATCCTGTCCGACCGGCTGAAGATGCTGGTGGACGCCGGCGTGTTCGACGTCGTGCCGGCGTCGGACGGCACCGCGTATCAGGAATACGCGCTGACGAAAAAGGGCGAGGGGTTGTTTCCGGTGATCGTGATGCTGCGGCAATGGGGCGAGGCGAACCTGTTCGCCCGCGGCGAGCCGCATTCGGTGCTGGTCGATCGCGGCACGGGGCGTGCGATCCGCAAGTTCGCGCTGCGCCACGAGGACGGCCGGCCCTTGAAGGCGGCCGAGACGGTCGTGAAGAAGATCGGCGACGAAGCGGGCGCGACACGGCGGTGAGCGCGCTGCGCGGCGGCCAGCCGGTCGGCTGGACTGCCGCGATCGTCGTTGACCGGAGCCGCGTCGCCATGACCCGTCCGCCGGATGCCGCGGGTTACCGGCGGCTGCTCCAGTGCGATCCCGGCGACGCGTGAGCACACGCGTTCAATCGGCCGCCGGCATTGCCCGATGCACGGGCGCCGCGCCGCGATGCGCATTGGGCCGCACGCGCGTCGCGAGCAGCGCGGCCGCGACCAGCAATGCGACCGATACGGCCGTTTCGATCCGCAATCCGTCCACGACCTGCCGCGCGCCGCCGCCGCCCGCGAGCGCGCCGAACGCCGCGACACCGATCGCGCCGCCGGCTTGCCGCGCGGTATTCAGCACGGCCGATGCGATGCCGGCCCGCTCGGGCGCGACGGACGCGAGCACGGCCGTCGTCATCGCGGGCACCGCGAACCCCATCCCCGACGGAATCAGCAGGAACGGCACGAGCAGCGCGGCGAGCGGCGTCGACGCATCGACGAAGTGCAGCGACCCGTAGCCGAGCGCGGCGACCAGTGCGCCCGCTAGCATCGGCCGTCGCGGGCCGTGACACGCGACGACGCGGCCGCTCGCGAGATTCGACAGCAGAAAGCCGCCCGTCAGCGGCAGGAACGCCAGGCCGGCCTGCAACGCCGTTTCGCCGCGCGCACGCTGCAGGTAGAGCGCCAGCACGAATACGGTGCCGTAGTACGTGAGGTTCACGCAGATCCCGAACAGCACGGCCGCGCTGAACGTGTGATGGCGAAACAGCGACAGCGGCAGCATCGGCGTGGCCGTGCGCGATTCGATCGCGACGAAGGCGAGCGCGGCGAGCGCCGCGAATGCGAAGCCGCCGGCAACGACCGGGTGCGCGATGCCGAGCGGCCGCCATTCGATCACGGCGCCGGTCAGCGCGGTCAGCATCGCGATCGCGATGAGCTGGCCGCGCAGGTCGAGCGCGCGGACCGGGCGCGATGGCGCGGCCTGCGCGTGGCGTGCCGGCACCCAGGCCAACGTGGCGGCAAGCCCCGCCGCGCACAGCGGCAGGTTCACGAGGAAGATGCCGCGCCAGCCCCACGTGGCGGTCAGCAGGCCGCCGACCACCGGGCCGGCGGCGATCGAGACCGACCCGGCCGCCGTCCACCCGCCGACGGCCCGTGCGCGCAGGTGCGGGTCGTGCCGGCACGCGTCGTTCAGCAGCGCGAGCGAATTGGGCAGCATCGCTGCGGCGCCGATGCCCTGCCACGCACGGGCCGCGATCAGCATCGCGGGCGCGCGTGCGGCGCCGCACGCGAGCGACGCGAGTGCGAACAGCGCGAGGCCCGCGACGTACAGGCGGCGCGCGCCGAAGCGGTCCCCGAGCGCCCCGCCCGACAGCATCAGCACCGCGAACGCGAGCGTGTACGCATCGACGATCCACTGCAGCCCGGCGACCGGCAGATGCAGGTCCGCCGCGAGAGGCGCAAGCGCGATGTTGACGATCGTCACGTCGAGCTGCGTGACGACGAAACCGATGCTGACGGTCGCGACGACGCGGGCGAGCGCGGGCGGGAAAGCGGAGGCGGGGGTGGTCGTATCCATGCGTCCATCGTAGGACGCGGCGGACGGGCGATGTTTCAGCGGGAGGTGAAGCGTCGATACGCAGGCCGACGCGGCGGCGTCGTTCCTGCTACGCGCGTCGAGGCGTGTCCGGCGAGGCCGATGCGTTCAGTGCCGTTCGCCGCGCCAGCGTCCGGGCGCGACGCCGAAGCGCTTCGTGAACGCATGCGTGAACGTGCTCTGGTCCGCGAAGCCGACCATGCCCGCGATGTCGACGAGCGCATGCCGGCCGTCGGCGAGCAGCACGACCGCCGCGTCGAGCCGCAGCCGCTGCAGGTAGCGATGGGGCGTTTCGCCGAACGCTTCGACGAACAATTGATGGAACCGGCGCATCCCGTAACCGCAGTGCGCGGCGAGATCGGCGATGCGCAGCGGCTCCGCGAGCCGTGCGCGCAGCCAGCGGTCGATGCGCGCGAAATCGAGGCCCGACGCGGGCGCGGCGATGCCGGCGTCGTCGAGCAGCGCGTCGCACAGGCGCGCGGCGGCCTGCCACTGGAAGCGGTGCGCGGCGGCGTGCCGTGCGTCGCCGGCCGGCGCATCGTGTTGCACGGCGGCGGCCGCGACCTGCGCGACGAGCGACGTCAGCGCCGGGTCGATCGATACGGCGCGCGCCTGGTCGAACAGCCGCTGCGGCACCGCGAGCGATGCCGCGGGCAGGTCGATCACGAGCTGACGATTGTCGCCGAGGCCCGCGTAGTCGTGGCGCGCGCCGGCCGGAATCAGCCAGGCCGCGTGCCGGTCGATGCGCTGGCCGATCCCGTCCACCGCCATCACCATCGCGCCATCGACGCCGAGCACGACCTGGTGGAAGTCGTGCACGTCCGACGCTTCGCACGTGTCGTAGCGGCGCAGCGCGATGGCGGGGGAGGCGATGCGTTCCATCGGAAGGAAACGGCCGGGTGCGCGATCAGACGTCGAGCAGTTCGACTTCGAACACGAGCGTCGCATTCGGCGGAATCACGCCGCCTGCGCCGCGCGGGCCGTAGCCGAGTTGCGGCGGGATCGTCAGCCGGCGCACGCCGCCGACCTTCATGCCCTGCACGCCTTCGTCCCAGCCCTTGATGACCATGCCGCCGCCGAGCACGAACGCGAACGGGTCGTTGCGGTCCTTGCTCGAATCGAATTTCTGGCCGTCGGTCAGCCAGCCCGTGTAGTGGACGCTGACGGTCTTGCCGGCTTGCGCTTCCGTGCCGGTGCCTTCGGTCAGGTCTTCGTATTTGAGACCCGATTCGGTCGTGATGACAGACATGACTTCTCCTGAAAGAGGGTTGCGTAAAACCGCTATTGTAGGCGAGCGCGCCGCGGGCCGGCGCGGGTGGTTTTCGCGGCGCGGCGTGCGGTGCGGGAGCGGCGATGGACCATCCTCGCCGCGCTCGCCCGAAACACGATTGGAACGCGCGTTTGAATGGTTGCGCGGGCCGCCTCGCCGCGGTTGCACCACGCGGGTGCGCCATGCGTATGAATCGGCGTGGCTGCAGGGGCCGAGGTGCGTCGTGCGGCATCCGTCCGATGCCGCGAAATGCCCGCCCGACGGGGCTTTCAGGTCGCCGACAGCAGGCGCGGCCGGACGTCATGCATCGCGTGCCGGCCGGACGTCGCGTTCGAATCGCGGCTTGTCCCCACGCCGTTCGGGCGCCATTTTTTCCGCCTGTTCGACCGTGCCCTGTTTGGAAGCGCGCATCTACCGCGCGGCTTGCGCGTGTCAGTGCGGGCGGCCTATCTTTACATTTGTCGATGTCAAGATTTTGGCGGTGCGGGACGCGCCGCCCGGGCCTGCGCCGGCCGCGTCGGATGACGCGCCGCGCCGCGCCGGAACCAGGAGAACCATGAACATGAAGTCAGCCGCTTCCGCCACCGCAGCCGGGATCATGCCGGTGCGCCGCGACCTGCGCTTCGACCTGCCGGTCGAACGCGCGAAGGACTGGCATGGCCTCGGGTCGCAAGTGACCCATTTCTTCAACGCGCTGTCGCTGCTGTTTCCGGCCGGCGAGCGCTTCTTCATGGATTCGGTGCGCAACTACCGCGACCGGATCGACGATCCCGTGCTGAAGCAGCAGGTGCTCGGTTTCATCGGCCAGGAGGCGATGCACACGCGCGAGCACATCGAATACAACGAACTGATGCAGGCGAACCGCCTGCCCGCGCGCAAGCTCGACAAGCGCGTCTGGACGGTGCTGGCCTTCATGAAGCGCAAGCTGCCGCACTCGGTGCAGCTCGCGCATACGGTTGCGGCGGAGCACTACACGGCGATGCTCGCCGACTGGCTGCTGCGCGACCCGACGCGCCTGGATGGCTCGGTCGAAGGCTACCGCCAGATGTGGATCTGGCATGCGCTCGAGGAAACCGAGCACAAGGCCGTGTCGTTCGATGTGTGGAATACCGTGATGAAGCCGGGGCCGCGCCGCTATCTGATCCGCATCGGCGTGTATCTGCTGACGACGCTCACGTTCTGGCCGACCGTGTTCCTGATGCACGCGACGCTGCTGTGGCGCGATCGCGGCGCCGGTCATCACGTGCGCGGCATGCTGCGGATGATCGCGTTCCTGTACGGGCCGCGCCGCGGCCTGTTCCCGCGCATCGCGGGCGAATGGCTGAGCTTTTTCCGGCCGGGCTTCCATCCGTGGGATCACGACAACCATCACCATCTCGCGCGCGTCGACGCGCTCGCCGCCACCTACGGCGAACCGGCCGGCGCGCCCGCCGGGCGCGGCCGCGCGAACGCGCCGGCATCGCTCGCGTCGGGCCGCTGACACGACCCGCCGCGCGGCGCATGTTGCGTTCCTGCATCAACCGGCTTCCTATGACGATTGACCGAAGTCAACGGGAACCGGTTGCGCGGGCGCATGCGTGGCCGGCCGGCCGCTTTCGCCTACCCGTGCCGGCCTGCCGATCCGGTCTGCACGGCATCGCACGCAAACGCCGTGCGCCAGCACCGGCGCGGCTCGGCGCCCGGCGCGCCCGCCTGTTTCGGGGTCTCGCCGCGCGCGCCACCGGGATAACACCCATCTAGTCGCCCGCCTGCCGCATCGATATACCGTTCATGACGGCGCCCACCTCGCGCGCGATTCGTGCGCGGGGGGATTTTATTCGGACGGAAATGCGGCCAATATGTCGGTTCAATCGTGGTCCGTCGGAGACGGCGGCGAGCCGGCGCACGATACCAACGCCAAGCGGGGAACAACGATGGTTGCAAGGTCACCCGACGCAAACGGGCAGGCGGCGCCCGAGATGACGGATGTAGCCGTCACCGCTCCCGAGGCCGGACGCAAGCTGTTCGCGATCATGCGGACGCCCGACGAGCCGCTGCTGGCGCAACTGCGCGGGCTCGGCTGGGAGATCGCGGTCGCGAAGACGGCCGGCGCCGCGCAGAACATGACCTCCGGCATGAGCGTCGCGGCCGGGCTGGTCGATTTCACGGGCTTCACGTCGCGCGACTATCCGGCGCTGAAAGCGTGCCTGAGCCAGCCGGCGATCGGCTGGATATCCATCGCGCAGGCCGGCATCACGATCAGCCCTGCCGTGCGCGAACTGATCCGCAGCTATTGTTTCGACTACGTCACGCTGCCGCTGCCCTACGAGTGGATTTCGCACGTGCTCGGTCATGCGCGCGGGATGGCCGCGCTCGATCGCGTCGATGGCGCGGCCTACGCGGCGTCGATCGGCGAACACGGGATGATCGGCAACTGCGAGGCGATGCAGCAGCTGTTCAGCACGATCCGCAAGGTCGCGAAGACCGATGCGAGCGTGTTCATCTCGGGCGAGTCGGGCACCGGCAAGGAGTTGACGGCGCTCGCGATTCACGAGCGCTCCGGCCGCGGCAAGGGGCCATTCGTCGCGATCAATTGCGGTGCGATTCCGCATCACCTGCTGCAGTCGGAGCTGTTCGGCTACGAGCGCGGCGCATTCACCGGCGCGAACCAGCGGCGCGCGGGCCGGATCGAATCGGCGAACGGCGGCACGCTGTTTCTCGACGAGATCGGCGACATGCCGGTCGAGAGCCAGGCAAGCCTGCTGCGCTTCCTGCAGGAAGGGAAGATCGAGCGGCTCGGCGGGCAGGAATCGATCGCGGTCGACGTGCGGATCATCTCGGCCACGCACGTGGATCTCGACGGTGCGGTCGAGGCCGGGCGCTTCCGCGCGGATCTCTATCACCGGCTGTGCGTGCTGCGCATCCACGAGCCGCCGCTGCGCGCGCGCGGCAAGGACATCGATATCCTCGCGCACTACGTGCTGCAGAAATTCAAGTCCGACAGCGGTCGCAAGATCAGCGGCTTCACATCGGCCGCGCTCGATGCGATGCGTCGCTACGAATGGCCCGGCAATGTGCGCGAGCTGATCAACCGCGTGCGGCGCGCGATCGTGATGGCCGAGAGCCGGCTGCTGACGCCGCACGATCTCGGGCTCGACACACCCGGCGAAACCGAGCCCGTGACGCTCGAACAGGCGAGGGCGCTCGCCGAGCGCACCGCGATCGAGAATGCGCTGCTGCGCAACGATCACCGGATCAACAAGGCTGCGGCCGAACTCGGCATCTCGCGCGTGACGCTCTACCGGATGATGATCGAGCACGGGCTGAACGATCACGACAACAACGGCGGAAACGGCGACAACGGCGGGCACGACGGCGCGCCGTCCGGCGACGCGGGGCATCAGCGGGTCGGCTGAGGCCGGCGCCGGTGCCGCACGCACGTAGCGATTGTCGCGTGCCGCCGGGCGATCGTCCGTTCGGCACTTGCCGATTCGTCCCGCCGACGGGCATGTAAAGCGCATGAAACATTTCGCCTCGGCAACCGGGCGAATTCTCGCGGGAAACCGGGCTGAACGGGCCGGCACGTGTCGGTAAAAACGCCGCGCTCCATTGTTCAGCCTTATCCCGCAAGGGTGGGCCGCGACCGGTCCGACGCGTGCCGCGCGCCGCATGTTTCAGATTCGCAACTTCCGCCCATCCGCCCCCGTTCCGGTTGCCTGTCGGCCGCGCCAAACCCTTGCCCGGACAGGCGCGCGCGCGGCTGGCCCGCTCCTTGCGAAGAGTGTCGTGCGACAGTCGACGACGCGAGGTCCGGCCGGTTCCAGCGGCCTGGACGCACTCCGCGGGGATGCGGCGGCGGAGCGCGGCACGGCAGCCGCGTTCCGGCGGGCACGGAACGTCTTCGGCCGATCGTCGGGGCACCGGCAGGGTCCGGTTGCCGGAATAAACATCACACTGCAAACGGGGTAGAAAAATGAACGATCGCCACACGCCGCGGCCGGCAGGCCGCGATCGCAGTGATGCGGGGCATCGCCGGTCGAACGTCGCACTTGCAGCCGGCCGGCATGCGTCGACAGGCCATCTCTCCGCGCCCGGGGCGAGGCGGATCCGGCTGGTTGCCGGTCATCCGCGCCGGGTCGGTACTTTCCTGCACGCCAACCCGAGTCGCATGGGCATGTGCGCACGGGCGCCGATACCGCGGCGCCCGATCTTCGCCTATTGATTCGCGCAGCACCGCATCCGTTCGCGTGGCCGGTCGTTCCTTGGTCAATCGATCTGCAATCCGAACGATGTGCGAGGTGACGCGCCGCGTGCGCGACGCAAGACGAGCAGCATTCGATGCAACGGCGAGCCGTGCGGTGCCGTTGCCATCCGGTTAAAGGGGAGGGGCGGTCGGACGCGCGCGACGGGAAGTGGTACCCGTACGCGCGCGACGCCGTTTCAGCCGCCGTAGATGTCGAAGTCGAAGTACTTCGACGCGAGCCGCTTGTAGGTGCCGTCCTTGACCATGTCGGTGATCGCGCGATCGATCTTCGCCTTCAGGTCGGTGTCTTCCTTGCGCAGCCCGATGCCGGCGCCGATGCCGAGCACTTTCTCGTCGACGAGTTCGGGCCCGACGAACGTGTAGTTCGCGCCGCGCGGCGATTTCAGGAACCCGATCGCGGCCTGCACTTCATCCTGGAGCGCCGCGTCGAGGCGGCCCGACGTCAGGTCCGCGTACACGCCGTCCTGGTTCTGGTACGACACGACGTTCGCGCCTTGCTTGCCCCAGTACGCCTTCGCATACGTCTCCTGCGTCGTGCCCTGCTCGACGCCGATCGACTTGCCCTTCAGCGATTCGGCCGTCGGCAGCAGCGGCGAGCCCTTCTTCACGAC
Source organism: Burkholderia seminalis (assembly GCF_001718535.1). Classification (NCBI taxonomy): domain Bacteria; kingdom Pseudomonadati; phylum Pseudomonadota; class Betaproteobacteria; order Burkholderiales; family Burkholderiaceae; genus Burkholderia; species Burkholderia seminalis. The sequence continues at coordinate 800,820 of NZ_CP013400.1, forward strand.
GAGCCGGGTCGGCTGGTTGTAGATCTTGGTCGTGAAGCCGATCTGCTCCGCGCGCTGCGGCGTGATCGACATCGACGACAGCACCGCGTCGAACTTCTTCGCCTTCAGCGCCGGAATCATCCCGTCGAAATCGTTCTCGAGCCACACGCACTTTGCCTTCAGGCGCGCGCAGATCTCGTTGCCGAGGTCGATGTCGAAGCCGACGAGCTTGCCGTCGGGCGCCTTCGACTCGAACGGCGCATAGCTGGCGTCGGTGCCGAAGCGGATCGTGGTCCAGTCCTTCGCGACGGCGGGGCCTGCGGATACCGCGAGCAGGGCGATCGAAACAGCGGCAATCAGTCTCTTCATGGTGCGTTCCTTGGCGGGTGCTTCCGGGTTCTGTGCGACACGGTTCTTACGGATACGGGCCGCGTCCGGGCGCGGTGTCCGCACGGCCATTAACGCAGAAAATAAAATAAGAGTCCAGAATGGACAAAAAATATCGTTTGGTCTCAAACCATCGCCGGTCGACGGGTGTCGACCCTTGCAAAAATACGAAAATGGACTAATCTTGTTAGTAAATTCGTTTCGAGACTAACGATCATGTCACAGCCCGCCTACGATTCGCATTCCGCCCCGCCGCAGGCCTCGGTCGCGCAGATGTCGGCGGCCGGCCTGCGTGCGTTTTTCAACATCGCGCGCGACTGGGAACTGACGATCGACGAGCAGATCGTGCTGCTCGGATCGCCCGGCCGTTCGACGTTCTTCAAGTGGAAGGCCGCGCCGGAATCGGCGAGGCTGCCGCGCGACACGCTCGAGCGACTGTCGCTGCTGCTCGGCATCTACAAGGCGCTGCAGATCCTGTTGCCGCAGCCCGCCGCGGCCGACGCATGGGTCAAGCGGCCCAACGACGCGGCGCCGTTCGGCGGCAAGCGCGCACTCGACCGGATGCTCGCCGGCAACGTCGGCGATCTGGTCGCCGTCCGGCAATATCTCGACGCGATGCGAGGTGGCTGGGCGTGACGATGCCGATCGAGACACAACAATGGCCCACGACCACGGTCGACTGGGTGCCTGCCTACCGAGTCATCCCCACCCGTTTCCCGGCGATCAACCTGTTCGACCGCGTGGCATCGGCGGACGATTTCGACGCGCTGTACGCGCTCGAATCGCTGACCAACGACCGCATCCGCAACGAAATCGGCGCACTCGATCTCGTGCCGCCCGCCGAGCGCCGCTACGGGCTGGGCTGGGGGCCGATCATGGCCGCCTTCACGCACCTGAATCCGCAGGGCAGCCGCTTTTCCGACGGCAGCTACGGCGTGTTCTACTGCACCCGTTCACGCGACACGGCGATCGCCGAAACGCGCTACCACAGCGCGCTGTTCCTGGCCGCGACGAAGGAACCGCCGATGCGCCAGCAGATGCGGCTCTACACGGTGATCGCGCAAGGCAGCGTGGTCGACGTGCGCACGTGGCCGCAGCGCGATCCGGCCTTGCTGCATCCGCTCGACTACGGCGCGGGGCAGGCGTTCGGCCGCGCGGTGCGCAACGCGGGCGGTGCGGGGATCGTCTATCCGTCGGTGCGCGACCCGCGCGGCGAATGCCTGGCCGCGTTTCGCACCGCGCTGCTGCGCGATTGCCATCACGCGGCCTATCTCGAATACAACTGGAACGGCTCGGTTGTCGACGCGGTGTTCGAGCTGAACCAGGTCGGCTAGCGTTCGCCGTTTCGCGAGCCGTTCCGGCACGAAGGCGCGAACGCGTTACGGCAACGGCCAGTCGCCCGCATGGCGCTCGCGCGCCTCGGCCTGCGTCATCGACCACGTGCCGCCGGTACGCGGCTCGGCGAGCGTGAGCCGACCGGACGGTGCGAACGCACCCGTGTCGATGAACCATTGCGCACCGATCCGCTGCGGCGCACGCACGGGCGTATGCCCGGTGCAGGTCAGCGACAGCCCCGCCTGCCGCGCCGGATCGGCGAGCCCCTGGACGAGATCGCGGCCCCAGATCAACCGCTCGCGCACGTCGTGCGAGTAGCTGCCGGCATCGAGGTCGGCGTCCGAGCCGAAGAATTCCGCATGCAGCACGTTGAAGCGCCCGGGGCCGTCGCCGATCACGCGCACCAGCGGCAGCGCGTCGACGCGCGCCGCATGCGCGTGCAGCCGCTCCGGCGGCAGGTCGGCGCCCCAGTCGCCGCCGATTCCGCGCCACGCATCGGGCGACAGCTTGCCGCGCGACACGAGGCTCAACACTTCCTCGTGGTTGCCGCGCACGACATGGCACCACGGGCGGTCGAGCAGGTCGAGCGCGGTTTCGGAGGCCGGGCCGCGATCGACCAGGTCGCCGACCGAGAACAGGCGGTCGCGGGCCGGATCGAAGCGGATGTCGTGCAGCAGCGCGCGCAGCACGTCCACGCACCCGTGCAGGTCGCCGACGACGAAGTCGCGGCCGGCGGCGTTCGCGGGGTGGCAGCAGAGGGGGGCGGTGGCGGTCATCCCCTCATCTTAGGCGCTCCTGCCCATCGCCACGTCACGAGGGAATGGCGATAATCGGGGCGCGGCACCCGCCCGAGGCGCAGCGGGCCGTCCCGCGCGCCGTTCGAATCCTTTCCATCCGCTTTCGGAATCACACGATGACGCTTTATCCGCAGGTATTACGGAACCGGCCGCGCATGGTCGCGGCATTCGTCGCAGGCGTGCTGTGCGCGGTGCTGCTGCCGTTTGCGCTGCGCCCGGCCGTGCGTGCGCTGATCGGCTGGGATTGCGCGATCTGGCTGTATCTCGTGCTGATGTGGGTGCGCATGGTCACCGCGCACCATCACAAGGTGCGCGAAGTCGCGATCCGCGAAGACGAAAACGCGACGACCGTGCTGACCGTCGTGTGCTCCGCGACCGTCGCGAGCGTCGCCGCGATCGCGATCGAACTGGCCACGGCCAAGAGCGTGGGCTTCAGCGCGGGGCTCAGTCACTACGCGATCACGGCTGCGACGCTGTTCGGCGCGTGGTTCCTGATTCCGACGATCTTCACGCTGCACTACGCGCGGCTCTATTACGGTTCGCCGGGCAACGATCGCGCGCTGCGCTTTCCGGACCGCAACCCCGAGCCCGATTACTGGGATTTTCTGTATTTCGCGTTCACGATCGCGGTCGCGTCGCAAACGGCCGACGTGTCGCTCGCGAACCGTTCCGCGCGGCGCTCGGTGCTCGCGCAGTCGATCCTGTCGTTCTACTTCAACATGGCCGTGCTCGGGCTGTCGATCAACGTCGCGGCCGGCCTGCTGAGCTGACGCCGCTTACTTGAGCAGGTCGTACGGGCCGCCGCGCTCCAGCGCCCGCTGGTACGCCGGCCGTGCGTGGATCGCGTCGAGGAAGCGCGCGATCGCGGGATACCGGTTGCCGCCGCCGCGTGCGGTCGCGGCTTCGAGCGGGAAGCTCATCTGGATGTCGGCCGCGCTGAAGCTGTCGCCGACGAACCAGCCGGTGCGTTGCAGCGCGCCGTCGACATGGCCGAGATGCCGCGCGATCTGCGGATCGACGAAGCCCGACTGCAGCGTGTCGGCGATCTTGCGTGCGATCGGCCGCGCGAAGAACGGCATCGGTGCCTGGGCGATCCGCAAGGCGACGAGCTTGAGCAGCAGCGGCGGCATCGCCGACCCTTCCGCGTAGTGCAGCCAGTACGTGTAGTCGTGCCGCTCGGGCGTGCCGGGTGGCGGCGCGAGACGCCCTTTGCCGTAGCGTTCGGCGAGGTACTCGATGATCGCACCCGATTCGGCGAACGTGCGGCCGTCGTCGGTGACGACCGGCGACTTGCCGAGCGGATGGATCGCGCGCAGTTCGGGCGGCGCGAGCATCGTTTTCGGATCGCGCGCGTAGCGCACGATTTCGTACGGTACATCCAGTTCTTCGAGCAGCCAGAGCACGCGCTGCGAGCGCGAGTTGTTCAGGTGATGGACGGTGAGCATGTCGAGGCCGGAAGGGGACGGAACCGACATCATACCCAGCGCGCGCGGCACGCACGCGCATCCGGTCGCACGCCGTGCCGAACCGCTATGCGCGCCGCACAGCGACCCACGCGCCCCAGAACAGGCTCGCGAAAAAGCGCAGCGGCGCATCGAAGCCCGCATCGCGCAGCAGGTCGAACACGGCTTCTTCGGTGGCCGGCGGATCGGCGCCCTGCAGGATCTTCGCGAGTTGCACGCGCACGGCGTCGGGCGTGGCGCCCTTCATGCGCCAGCGCTGCTGCCACGCGTCGAGCAGGCGAGGGTGGTCCGCGTAGCGGCGATGGTTGCCGGCGAGCACGAGCGGCGCGCCGGGTTTCAGGCGCCGCGCGATCGCGTGCAGCAACGCGGCCTTCGCCGCATCCCCCGGCACGTGATGCAGCACGCCGATCAGCGTGGCGCCGTCGAATGCGGGGGCATCGGGCAGCGCATCGACGCCGTCCTCGACGAATGCCGTGCGCGACCCGAAGCCCGCGGCCTCGACGTTCGAACGCGCAAGCGCCAGCATCGGCGCGGACGGGTCGACGGCCGTGAATTGCCAGCCCGGTTCGAGCGCGGCGGCCACGCAGATTTCCTGGCCCGTGCCGCCCGCGCCCGCGACGAGGATCCGCGCATCGGTCGCCCCGATCGTCGACGCGAGCATGCAGGCGGTGAGTTCGTGACACGCATCGTAGCCGGCGAGCGCGATGCGCGATTGCGCGGCATAGTCCTGCGCGCGCGAGGGATCGAATTTCGCGGCACTGGCGGGAAGCGACATGGCGGGCTCCTGGGGTCGAGGGCGGACGACGGGTCCGCGAGCATGACGTGGAGCGTAGGGGCGCGCGGCCCGCGCAACAAGGCGGGCAGACATTCCGGTACGCCGACTACCCGGCTTGCGGGCCCAGGCCCGCCAGCCCGTTTTCGCAGGGTCGATTCGCATTTAAAAATGTCTGATCAGCGTATATCGCGATGGCGAATCCGGCGCATACTCGGTGCTCTCCCCCCGCCTGGCCGTCGCATGCCGGGCCCCGATGCGCCGCGCCACGGGCGCGGCCATGCCGCTCGGCACGCACGAGGAGCGCATGATGTCCGATTGTCCGCACGATCCGTACGCGCAGCACTACATTCATTGCTTGCCGTTTGGCGCCCAGCCCTGTGGCGCGCTCTGCGCGACACCGCGCACGCATTTCCGCGTGTGGGCGCCGGGCAGTACGCAGGTTCAACTCGAACTCGATTCCGGCTCCGACCCGACGCTCGTGCCGATGGCGGCCGCCGGCCCGCACTGGTTCGAGGTCTTCGCCGACTGCGGTGCGGGTACGCGTTACCGCTATCGCCTCGACGATGCCGTGTCGATTCCCGATCCCGCGTCGCGCTCGCAACCCGACGGGCTCAACGGCCCGAGCGAGGTCGTCGATCCGCGCGCGTTCACGTGGCGCAACACGTTCTGGCGCGGGCGTGCATGGGAAGACATCGCGCTCTACGCGATCCGGCCGCATGCGGTGGGCGGTTTCGACGGCGTGCGCCGCCGCCTGCCGCGGCTCGCGCGGCTCGGCGTGACCGCGCTGGAGCTGCTCGCGTCGCCGCACGACAGCCTGCCGTTCGCGCCGCTCGCGGCCGAAGGCGGCCCCGACGCGCTGAAGGCGCTGATCGACGACGCGCACGGCTACGGGCTCGCGGTGCTGCTGGAACTCGACTACGCGCGCTTCGGCAGCGGCACCGATGCGCTGCGCCACTACGCTGCGCCGTTCTTCCATACGCGCGACGATCCGCTGCAGGCCGCGCCGCTGGCGCTCGATCATCCGGAAGTCTGCGATTTCTTCTGCGACAACGCGCTGTACTGGATCGACGAATACCGTTGCGACGGGCTGCGCCTGCGCGAGGCCGACCGGATCGGCGTGTCGTGGCTGCGCGAGATCGCGGACCGCGTGCGCGCGGCCGTGCCGGCCGACCGGCTCATCCATCTCGTGCTCGGCAGCGAGCGGCATCCCGCGCACCTCGCCGATACCCATTTCGATGCGCAGTGGAACGGCTGCGGCGAACGCGCGCTGCACCGTCTGACGGGGCGCGATACGTCGGCCCACGAAGGCATTTCCGCGCGCCAGTCGATCCACACGCTCGCGCGTGCGCTGACCGCGGCCGGCGCGGCGTTCCAGCCGGCCGCGTCGGGAGAGGGCATCGCGGCCGACAGCGGGCTGGCGCTGACGTCGCTCGTGTTGTCCGATGGCGCGTGGCGCGACGGCGGCCCGGGCGACCCCGCGCAGGCGTCCGGCCTCGCGGCGCTCGCGCTGTCGCTGCTCACGCCGCAGATCCCGCTGATCTTCGATGAAACCGCGCGCGACGCCGATCGTGCGCATGTCGTGCAGTCGGCGCTCGCGGTGCGCGCGAAGCTGATCGCGCCGCGGTTGTCCGATTGCCGGCCGCAGGACGCGCATGCGCTGAAGGCGGACGGCGACGGCGATGCCGACGCGCTGCTCGCGTCGTGGCGGCTCGCCGACGACGAGACGCTGACGATCGCATTGAACCTGTCGCCCGACGCGGTGCGGTTCGACGCGCCGCGAGGGCGCGTCGTGTTCGAGACGCCGGCACGTGCGCGCGACCGCATCGATGAAGGGGAGTTGCCGCCGTATTCGCTCGTTGCGTGGCTCACGGGCGACGTCAACCACTATGCGCTGACGCACGACGCGCGGCGTATCGACGACGGTTCGTGGCGCGGCATGCGTCCGAACCTGAACGCATGAGCGGATGACGGCGTGAGGGTTGGAAGGCCGGGCGCATGCGCACCCGGCTGCGCGGCGGGCGATCCCGGACTTACCAGAACCCGCGAATGCCCGCGATGCCGTAGGCGCCGTGGCGGCGCGCGTCGTCGAGATGCGCGCGCGTCATCCCGCCGAGCGCGAAAACGGGCATCGTGGCCTGCGCGGCCAGCGCATCGAACCGCGCCCAGCCGAGCGTTGCCGCGCCGGGGTGGCTGAGCGTCGGCAACACCGGCGACAGCGTGACGAAATCCGCGCCGATGCGGGCGGCCAGCAGCAGATCGTCGAGCGTGTGACAGGCGGCGGACACCCGCCGCTCGGCCAGCAGCGGCCGCTGCGCGGCGGCGCGCAACGCGGTGCCGTCGAGATGCCAGCCGGCGCCGTCGAGCCGCATCACGCCGGCTGCATCGATCGGCCCGTTGAGCATCAGCTGCGCGCCGGCGGCGTCGCAGCGCGCGAGCGCCGCGGCGGCGAGTGGCGCGAACGCGGCCGCATCGAGCGACTTCACGCGCAGTTGCACGAGCGTTTCGCCGCGCGCGAGCACGGCCGACAGCCGGTCGAGGAACGTCGCGCAATCGGCCGCCGACGCGGACGCCGGTTCCGGCGTGATCACGCAGCAGCGCGGCAGCGGCGCGGCCGTGCCGTTCATCGCGTGCGGCACTGTAGGGCCGTCATTCGTCGGCCTCTTTCGCGACCTTCGGATAGACGCGCACGAGCACGATGCGCGGCCCGTTCATCTTCTTCACGACCACGTCGAAGCGGTCGAACGACACGCGTTGCCCTTCGGTCGGCAGGTCGCTCAACGCCTGGATCACGAGGCCGCCGACCGATTCCGCGCGGCCTTCGTCGATATCGATGCCGAGCGCCTGCTCGAGCGACACGACGGGCAGGCTGCCCTTGCCCATCAGCGTGCCGTCGTCGAGGCGGCTCCAGTCGGCATCGCCCTGGCGGAACTCGTCGTGGATCTGGCCGACCAGCGCGCCGAGCAGGTTGTCGAGCGTCAGGAAGCCGATCGGCTTCTCGCCCTTGTTGCCGACCAGCGCGAAGTGCGGCGCGCCCTTGCGGAAGCGGCGGAACAGGTCGAGCGCCGGCGTGTCGGGCCGCACGTACTGCACGGGGCGCACGTAGTCGGACAGGTCTTCGAGCGCGGCGCCGGCATGACGCGCGAGCAGCAGGTCCTTCAGGTGGATCAGCCCGCTCACCTGTTCGCGCGACGCATCCTCGAACAGCGGATAGCGGCTGAAGCGGTGCCGCGCGACGATCTCCATGTTGTCGGGCAGCGGCAGGTCGCGCCGCAGGCCGATCATTTCATGGGCCGGCCGCATCAGGTCCGACACGGTCATCGACGAGAAATCGAGCGAATGCGCGAGCGTGTTCCACTCGTCGTCGCTGTACGTGCCGCGCGCCGGTTGGGCGGCATTGCCGGCCGTGCTGCGGCGGCTGCGCAGGATCAGCTTCAGCTCGTCGGTCGAGTAGTGCGCGTCGCTGCCGTGGTCGGCCGACAGCCCGGCGAGCCGCAGCACCGCGTTGGCGCTGGAGTTGAGCACCCAGATCGCCGGATACATCGCCCAGTAGAACGCATACAGCGGCAGCGCGACCCACAGGCCGACCTTCTCGGACTGGCGGATCGCCATCGATTTCGGCGCAAGTTCGCCGACGACGATATGCAGGAACGAGATCAGCGAGAACGCGAATATCAGCGAGATCAGGTGCACGACGCGTTCGGACTGCACGCCGATCAGGTCGAGCACCGGGGCGAGCAGTTGCGCGAACGCCGGTTCGCCGACCCAGCCGAGGCCGAGCGACGCGAGCGTGATGCCGAGCTGGCACGCGGAAAGGTACGCGTCGAGGCGGCCGTGCACGATGCCGAGGATGCGGCCGCGCAGGCCGTGCTTGCGGGCCAGTGTCTTGACGCGCGTGGCGCGCAGTTTGACGAGGCCGAATTCGGCCGCGACGAAGAACCCGTTGAGGGCCACCAGGAACAACGCGCCGATGAGCGCGAAGATCTGTAACAAAGAATCGCTCCGGTTATGACAGGCCCATCAGTATAGAGCCGGAAAGGAATTTGTAATGTACTGGACGGCCGAATACTTACACCGGCGCCTCGCAGGGGACGGAGAAGGTGAGGGTGGCCGCCGCACCGTCGGCGAACGCGGTATGCGAGAACGTGCCGCCGTGCGCGAGCGCGACGCGCTGGCACAGCGCGAGGGTCCATGCGACCCGCTTCGCGTCGCGCTCGCGCAGCATCTCGCGCCGGGCAAACGCCTCGAACGCGTGCGGTTGCGCGGGATCGGCGAGGGCGGCGGCATTCACGGTGCAGGCGGCGCGCGCGGTGAACCGGGCGCCGTCGCGCGCGCATTCGAACGTCACGCGTGAGCCGGCGGCGCTGGCTTCGACGGCGGTCGTCAGCATCGTCCACAGCGCCTGCGCGATGCGCTCGCGGTCGGCGGACAGCGACGGCGCGCCGTCGTCCGGCAGCGTCGCGTCGAGCGCGACCTGCCGCGCGTCGGCGAGCGCCGCGCGCACGAGCGCGAGCGTGTCGTCGAGCAGCGCGCGCAGCGCGAACGGCCGCGGCTCGAGGGCGAGCGTGCGGGTTTCCGCGCGCGGCGCGTCGAGCACGTCGTCGATCAGCGCAACCTGCTGGTCGATGCCCGTGCGGATGCCCGCGAGCGCGCGCTGCAGGTTTGGATCGGCATTGGCGAGCTGGCGCTCGAGCACGTACGCCCAGCTGTGCATCGCGTTGAGCGGGCTGCGCAGGTCATGCGACGCGGTGGAGAGCGCCTGATCGCGCAGGAACAGCGCCGCCTGGGCGGCGTAATGCGCTGCGCGTTCGCGCAGCAGGTCGGCGGCGGGATCGACGGAAGTGGACGTCACGGAGCTGGCCTGTCGGAAACGGTTGGCGTGGAAGTCACGCGAATCGCCATTATAGGGACGGTGCGTGTCACGCCGGCAGCGCGTCCTCGTCCTTTTTCCGGGCGTCGCCGTTCGGCAGCAACTGGCAGGCGAGCAGGCCGGCCAGCATCAGCGCGCAGCCGACGAGCGCGCGCAGCGTCAGCGTTTCGCCGAGCGCGGCCCAGCCGGCGAGCGCCGCGAACACGCCTTCCATGCTGAAGATCACGGCCGCGTGCGCGGGCGCCGCGTCGCGCTGCGCGACGACCTGCAGCGTATAACCGACGCCGACCGACAGCAGCCCGCCGTACAGCAGCGTCGGCAGCGCGCCGCGCAGCATCGCGACGCTGACCGGCTCGACGGCGACGCCGACCGCGAGGCACGCGATGCCGCACACGAGGAACTGCAGGAACGCGAGCACGAGCGGATCGTGCCGTTTCGCGAGATGGCCGACGGCCATCACGTGCGCGGCGATGATGACGGCGCCCGCAAGCTGGAACCAGTCGCCGTAGAGCACCGAGAAATGCTCGTCGATGCTGAGGAAATACAGGCCGATCGCCGCGAGCAGCGCGCCGAACCACGTGCCCGCGCCGATCCGGTGGCGCGCGAACACGCCCATCAGCGGCACGATCACGACGTACAGCGAGCTGATGAAGCCGGCGTTGGCGATTCGCGTGTATTGCAGGCCGAATTGCTGCAGCGAGATCGATACCGCCAGCAGCCCGCCGAGCACGACGCCCGGCAGCAGCAACGCCGGTTCGCGGCGGATCGCCGCGCACTGCGCGCGCGACGCCGCGTTGAGCATCAGCAGCGGCACCAGCACCAGCGCGCCGAGCAGGAAGCGCAGCCCGGTGAACAGGAACGGCCCGATCACGTCGAGGCTCAGCCGCTGCGCGACGAAAGCCGAGCCCCAGATCGCGGCGGCGGCGAGCATCAGCAGGTTGGCGCGGAGGTGCTGGCGGGCTTCGGGCTTCATCGGAATTCTTCTGGAGATTGCGGACGGCGAAACCCGCTAGTTTACGCCGAGATTGCAAGGCTGTCGGCGAACCGGCGCAGCGCGGCCGCGGCCCGGGCGTCGCGTACGCGCGAATACAGCACGACCTGCGATTGCGGCAGCGGCGGCAGCCCGAATTTCGCGCCGACGTCGACCAGCGTGCGCGGTGCGACGCGCCGCGCGAGCGGGCAGACGGCGAGCCCGGCCGCGGCCGCCGCCGTGACCGCCGCGACGCCGCCGCCGATGAAGCGTTCGCGCCACGGCCGCGCCGCACGGTCGAGCGCGCGCAGCGCGGCGGCCCGCACGCCGCACGGGCCGGCCAGCACCGCGAGCGGTAGCGGCTCGCCCGCGCGCGGCGTCCAGTCCGGTGCGGCGAGCCAGGCCAGCGGTTCGGTGAACAGCAGCGTGCCGTCTTCGCGCGGCGGATCCTCGCCCGGCTCGTGCCGCACGATCGCCGCGTCGAGCCGGCGTTCGTCGTATTGCGCGAGCAGGTTCGTCGACGTCCCGAGATGCATTTCCAGCGACAGCCCGGGGTCCTGCCGGTGCAGGCTCGTGAGCACCGCCGGCAGGTCGGGCACCGCGACGTGCTCGCTGACGCCGAGCGACAGGCGATACGTGCCGGCCGAGATCGCGCCGAGCGCGTGCTCGTGCGCGTCGAGCAACGCGCGGGCGGCCGGCAGGAAGTTCTCGCCGTCGGCCGCCAGCTTGACGACGCGCGGCGTGCGCGCCAGCAGCGGCTTGCCGAGATGGGCCTCCAGGCGCTTCAGCTTCAGGCTGACGGCCGATTGCGTGGTGCCGAGCGCATCGGCGGCGCGCGTGAAGCTGGCGAGATCGGCGACCAGTACGAACGCACGGACCGCATCGAGATCGAGTACTTTCATTTCAAGTGTAAATGAATGAAATATCCGTCAATGACTGTTCATTATAGTTCGGCGCACCTAACCTGATGCCGTGTTTCCGTTTCTTCCACGTCAACTTCACCGACAGGAGCAGGACCATGCCATTCACCCGTATCGCCGTACGCGAAGGCAAACCGGCCGCCTACCGCGCGGCGCTCGTCGACGGCGTGCATCGCGCGCTGATGCAGACCTTCAACGTGCCCGAGGACGACATCTTCATGGTCGTGACCGAGCATGCGGCCGAGAACTTCGTGTACGGCCGCCATTACCTCGACATCGAGCGCAGCGACGATCTCGTGATGATCCAGATCACCGCGAACAACACGCGCACCCTCGAGCAGAAGCGGGCGCTGTACCGGACGATCGCGGAGAACCTCTCGCAGCAGCCCGGCGTGCGCCAGCAGGACGTATTCATCAGTCTCGTCGAGGTGCTGAAGGAGGACTGGTCGTTCGGCAACGGCCTCGCGCAATACGCCGTTTGATATCCGACAGGCGACAGGGCCAGATCGCCGCCGGCACGATTTGACGGCGTGTACTATGGAAGCTGCTTCACGGGCGACGCCGGCGGGGTCGATGCGCCGGCGATTCTTCTTGTGCAGGAGCCTTCATGTCGCGTGTGCTGGAAATCGTGTTGTCGCTGTCGCTGGAAGGGTGGCCGGTCAAGCCCGCGGGTCGCGCCCGCGGCACGCAGCGCGACTTCGGCGCCGAGCTCGTGCGCGCGTGGCGGATCTGCCCGCAGGTGCGGATGCGGCGGGGTCATGAACGCGTGACGATCGAGCCGTGCCAGATCGAGGAGGCCGAGGCGAGCCCCGGCGCAAGCTGGTGGACCTGGGTCGAATCGAACGCGCACGGCAGGCGTGTCGTCGCGTCGCGCACGAAGGCGTTCGCGCCCGGCGTCACCGCGCGCGAACTGTTCGATGCGGAGCATGCGGGCATCGTCGTTGCGATGCCGCTGCCGGTATCCGTGACGACGACCGCAGCCGATGCCGACGCACCGACGGGCGAAGTCGACGGCGTCGCGCCTGACGCCGCCGCGCTCCCGGCGGCGGGCGAGCAGCCCGATGCGCCGGCGCTGCGCCTCGTCAGCGAACGGCGGCGCGGGCGGTGGGCCGACGACGGCGGCGTCGTGGTCGAGATGACGCTCGACGACATCACGCTGTCCGGCGGCGGCGCGCCGCCGCGCCGCTACGTCGAGTTGCGGCTTGCCGCACCCGACTGGGAAACCGTCGCCGCGCGCACGGCCGCGCTGCACGCGTTGTTTGCCGCGGCGCGCGAGCTGAGCGGCGCGTGGCCCGCCTTCGTGCAACTGACGAGCGTGATCGACCGCGCCTGCGCGGGCGGCCCGGTGGCCGGCGGGCTGGTCAAGGCGCAACCGGTCGACCTGACCGGCATCCGCACGCAACGCGCCGCGCTGTTCGCGCTGTCCGGCGACATCACCGCGCAGTGGCTCGGCAACGAGGGCGGCGTGCTCGAGCGCGACGATCCCGAATTCGTCCACCAGATGCGCGTCGCGCTGCGCCGCCTGCGCACGCTGATGCGCTTCTTCCCGCGTTTTGCCGACCGCCAGTGGCGCGACACGCTCGGCGTCGACCTGCGCTGGCTCGCCGGGCTGCTCGGCACGGTGCGCGACTGGGACGTGTTTTCGACCGAAAGCCTGCCCGCGCTGATCGCGGCCGACGGCGGCGACGGCGACTGGGACGGCACGCTCGACGCGGCACGCGCGCAGTCGACGACCGCGCGTGTCGAGCTGCGTCAGGCGCTGCATTCGGCCCGCTACGCGCGGCTGACGCTCGGCTGGCTCGAATGGCTGAGCACGCTCGCGCTGCCGGCAGCCGAGGGCGGCGACGCGCCGCCGCTGCGGCGGCATGCGGCCAAGCGCGTGCGCCGGCTGTTCGGCCATCTCTACGCGTCGCCGTCGCTCACGTCGCTCGATACGGCCGCGCGCCACCAGGTGCGGATCGATGCGAAGCGGCTGCGCTATGCGCTCGAATTCTTCGCGTCGCTGGCGTCGCGCCGCACGCGCAGCGAGACGGTCAAGACGCTCACGCGCGTGCAGAGCGTGCTCGGTGAAGCGAACGACGCGATGGTCGCGCTGCATCACCTCGAGCAACTGGGCGCGCCGCCATACCAGCTCGGTTTCGTGCGCGGCTACGGCGCGGCGCTCGAACAGCGCGCGGCGCGCGACGCCGAGGCGCTGCTGGCCGGCCTGCGGCCGCCGAAGCTCGACGGCAAGCCGGGCCGAGCGGCGCGCTGACTATAATGACCGCCCGTTTCCCATACGCCGCCCGATGACCGACGCACCGCACGCTTCCCCATCCGCCGAACCGCTCGAACTGGGCGGCGAGCTGTGGCTGCGCGCCGGCGAGCAGACGCTCGGCGGCGCAACGCGCATCGCGCTGCTCGCGGCGATCGGCGATACCGGATCGATCACGCGCGCGGCGAAGGCCGTCGGTCTCAGCTACAAGGCCGCGTGGGATGCGGTCGACACGATGAACAATCTCGCCGGCGAACCGCTCGTCGCCCGTTCGACGGGCGGCAAGGGCGGCGGCGGCACGACGCTGACGCCGCGCGCGACGTCGCTGATCGCCGCGTTCCGCACGATCGAGCGCGAGCATCGCCGCTTCATCGAGGCCGCGAGCGCGGCCGTCGCCGGGTTCGACGTCGACTGGGCGCTGATCGGCCGGATCGGGATGAAGACCAGCGCGCGCAACCAGCTGTTCGGCAAGGTCGCGTCGATCGTGCGCGGCACGGTCAACGACGAGGTGACGCTCACGCTGCCCGGCGGGCAGTCGGTCGTTGCCGTGCTCACGCACGAAAGCGCCGAGGCGCTCGGCCTGCGCGAAGGCGCGGAGGCCTGCGCGCTGGTGAAGGCGTCATGGGTCGTGCTGGCGGTGGACGATGGCGGGCCCGACCTGAAGGTGTCCGCGCGCAACCAGCTCAGGGGGCGCGTGGAAGCCGTCGTGGCGGGTGCGGTGAACAGCGAGGTGACGCTGGCGCTCGACGGTGGCGGGACGCTGACGGCGGTCGTCACCCACGACAGCGTCGCGGCGCTGCAACTCGACGTGGGCCGGCCGGCGATCGCGCTGTTCAAGGCGTCGAGCGTGATTCTCGCGGTGACGGGCTGACGCAGCGGCTCGGGCGGCGCGCGTCGAAGATCGCGCGACGGACGGGGCGAAGCCGGCATCGCACGGCACGTGCACGGCACCGACTTCGTTTCCGTTTTCAGCCGGTGCCGCGCCGCGAGTTTCTCTCAGGCGCCCACCCGCGTGCCGCGACCACGGCCTCGCGCGCTCAGCTGACGCGCGTCGGCCACCCGGCGTGCGGCGGGGCCGCCTGCACGCGTCCTTCGCTCAACTGCACGACCTGGTCGCCGAATGCGGCGACGTCGTCGGGGTCGTGCGAGATCAGCACCATCGGGATATCGAGCCGCGCCTGCAGCTCGGCGAGCTCGTGGCGCATGCGCTGGCGCATCGCGCCGTCGAGCGCCGCGAACGGCTCGTCGAGCAGCAGGATCCGCGGCTGCGCGACCAGCGCGCGCGCCAGCGCGACGCGCTGCTTCTGCCCGCCCGACAGCTGCGACGGATACTGCCCCGCGAGCGTTTCCAGGTCGAACGCGCGCAGCCAGTACGCGACCTCGGGCGGCACCGTCTTCGCGCGCGGATTGCGCAGCCCCGACGTGAGCCCGAACGCGATGTTCTGGCGCACGTTCAGATGCGGAAACAGCGCGTAGTCCTGGAACAGGTAGGCGACGCGGCGGTCGCGGGTCGGCACGTCGATGCGGCGCGCGGCGTCGAACAGCGCCTCGCCGTTCAGCGTGATCGCGCCTTCGTCGGGCGACAGCAGTCCGGCGATCGCCTGCAGCGTCATGCTCTTGCCCGCGCCGGACGGCCCGAACAGCACGACGCGCTGCGTCGTCGCGGTGAACGACACGTCGAGCGTGAAGCGGCGCTCGGCGTTTGCGTAGGTCTTGCGGATGTCGACGACGAGGCTCATGCGGGCCTCCGCCGCAACGATCGGGCCGCGGAGCGAGACGGACGGCGCATGCGCTTCATGTCGGCTGGCTCCGTCGGGCGCGCGACGGCACGAGCCAGCCGGTCGCGAGCAGCACGAGCATGCAGGTGATCGACGTCACGAGCACGAGGAAGTTGGCCGTGTGGTCGTCGCCGGCCTGCACGGCCGCGTAGATGGCGACCGACAGCGTCTGCGTGCGGCCGGGCAGGTTGCCCGCGATCATCAGCGTCGCGCCGAACTCGCCGAGCGCGCGTGCGAACGCGAGCAGCGCGCCCGCGAGAATGCCGCGCGTGGCAAGCGGCAGCGTCACGCGGAAGAACACCGCGACCTCGCCGAGCCCGAGCGTGCGCGCGGCGCGCTCGAGATGCGGATCGACACCCTCGAACGCGGCGCGTGCCGACTTCAGGATCAGCGGAAACGCGACGACCATCGACGCGATCACCGCGCCTTGCCACGTGAAGACCAGCTCGATGCCGAGATCGTCGAGCCACGCGCCGAACACGCCGCGCCGGCCGAGCAGCACGAGCAGGTAATAGCCGAGTACCGTCGGCGGCAGCACGAGCGGCAGCGTCAGGATGGAATCGACGACATCGCGCAGCGGCGAGCGCCAGCGCGCGAGCACGAACGCGGCCGCGACGCCGAGCACGATGTCGAGCGCGGTTGCCCAGCCGGCAACCTTCAGCGACAGCAGCAGCGGTACCCAGGCGTCTTGCATCGCGCGCCGCTCACTTGCCCGCGGGCTTGAAGCCGAACGTCGACAGCACGGCCTGGCCCTGCGGCGACGCGACGAAGTCGATGAACGACTGCGCCTGCGCGGCGTGCCGGCTGTCCTTCACCACGGCGATCGGGTAGGTGATGGCCGTCCGGGTCGGCACCGTCAGCGCGACCTTCACGCGGCCCGGCATGATCGCGGCGTCCGTGCCGAACACGAAGCCCGCGTCGACCTCGCCGCGCGCGACGTAGTCGAGGCTCTGGCGCACGTTGGCGGCCAGTACGCCCTTCGCGCTGACGGCGTCCCACACGCCGGCCGCGCGCAACGCGCCTTCGGTGTAGCGGCCGACCGGCACCGATGCCGGGTCGCCGTACGCGATGCGCTTCACGCCGGGGGCCGTCAGGTCGTTCAGCGACGCCGGTGCCGCCGTGCGGCTGTCCGCCGGCACGATCAGCACGAGCGAGTTCGCCGCGAAATCGCGGCGCGTGCCGGGCGCGATCACCTTTTCGTCCACCGCGCGATCCATCGCCTTCTGGTCGGCCGACGCAAACACGTCGGCCGGCGCCCCCTTGGCGATCTGCTGCATCAACACGTCCGACGCGCCGAAGTTGAACAGCACCTTGGTGTCCGGGTGCTGCTTCTCGTACGCCTCGCCGACGGCCTTGAATGCATTCGTCAGGCTGGCGGCCGCCGATACGACCAGTTCGTCGGCGGCGGAAGCGGGCGCGCTGAACGCGATGCCGGCGGCGGCAAGCGTGGCGATCGGCAGCAGGCGGAGCAGGGTGCGGCGAAGCGGACGGACGGTCGGGCGCATGGCGGATTCGTTTTTGAATGGGTGGAAACCGTAATCGTAATATAGGGCGGGTTATAACGCTCGACATACCGCTCATGCGACGGCGCGCATGAAATGGTCAGACCTGGAACGGGGCGGCCGGGCGGCCCGTCACGTGCGCAGCGCGTGCGCCGACGATTCGGTGCGCTGCAGCGACGACGGCTGCGACGCGGGATGGTAGTTCGGGTTGGCCTTCCAGCGCGCGCGGACGAACGGGCGCTCGTGGCCGGACAGTTGCAGCGCGACCTTGGTGACCCAGCGATGCGACGGCACCGTGATGCCGTGCAGCGCGACGGTGACGATCGCGAGGCTCGCGACGACCGCCGGCACGGACCAGCGGTGCGGCACCGCGCGCCACGAGCCGGCAACGAACGCGAGCGCGGCGATCGCGCCGACGATGCAGCCGGTGATCGATTCGGACGGCGAATGCGCGTCGAGTGCGACGCGCGACACGCCGACCGCGATGCCGGCCGCGAGCCCGAGTGCGATGCCGGCGATTCGCACCGGCGTGCGCGTGCGGATCAGCGCGAGGAAGATCGCGACCGGATACACCGACGTCGACAGCATCGCGTGGCCGCTGAACCCCGTGAAATCCCACGCGCGGATGCCGATGCCCCAGCCGAGGAACGCGATTTTCGTGAGCGCCACCACGCCGATCGCGGCCGCCAGCACGGCGAGCCATGCGGCCGCGCGCCGCCACGAGTAACCGAGCGCCAGCCAGACGGCGATCGTGATCGCGAGCGGCAAGGTCAGGCCGGCGCCGCCGAACGCGGTGATCATGATCCACAGGTGAGACGACAGGTCGAACATCGGGAAGGGGACGGACGAAGGCGGGGAGAATGCTTAAATCAACGCGCGAGCCTGGAAGAACGACTACAACGGATACAAGCGGCGAAACCCCAGTATAGCGCCGCGTGTGCATGCGGCCCGTTTTTTGCGCCGCCGGGAACGACACGCATGCAGGAAAAATCCTGGAAACAATGTTATGGTGCATTGCACAAAGTCGAACGATGCATCCGTTGCGGCGCCTTCATGGTGCCCCTATTTTTCCTGACTGCGAGCCCGATCGATGACCAAAAGTCTGACCAAGGTGTGGCTGGGCGGCATGAAACGCATGCTCTCTCCGGCCGCGAAGCGCGCGGCGCGCGATGCACAGCGCATCACACGCGACGCACTCGAGGCTGCGGCTTCTCCCGCCGCATCCGATCTGTCCCCGCCACGCGAATCGCGCGTGCGCCCGCGTGCCGCCGCATGGGCGGCGGGCGAGTGGACGCGCGGCGAATACCCGATGGCGCCCGCGCTCGGGCGCCTCGTCCAGCATCTCGCGTACGGCCTGTATGTGCCGCCCGGCCGCCGGCGCGGCGCGATGCCGCTCGTCGTGATGCTGCACGGCTGCCAGCAGTCCGTCGACGAATTCGTGCAGGGCACGCGGATGAACCTGCTGGCCGACAAGCACGGTTTCGCGGTGCTGTATCCGGAGCAGTCGCTGCGGGCGCACGCGCACGGCTGCTGGCACTGGTATGAAGATACCGACCGCGCGGGCCGCGGCGAGGCGAACGCGGTGGCGTCGCTGGTCGATGCGCTCGTCGACGAACACGGTTTCGATGCGTCGCGCGTCTACGTGGCGGGGCTGTCGGCCGGCGCGGGGCTCGCGTCGCTTCTTGCGCTGCACCATCCGGACCGCTTCGCGGCGGTGGCGCTGCACTCGGGCCCCGCGCTCGGCGAGGCGAATTCCGGCATCACGGCGATGGACGTGATGCGGCGCGGCCTGCGGCAGAACCCGGCCGCGGTGATCGACGCCCTGGTCGATGTGGCCGCGTATCCCGGCATGCCCGCCCTGATCGTCCAGGGCGACGGCGATCACGTCGTCGCGCCGAAGAACGCCGACCAGCTGACGGTGCAGTTCATGCGCCTGAACGGGCTGGCCGATGCCCGCGGCGCACTGCGCGGCGGCGAGCGCGTCGAGACGCGCGAAGCAGGCGCGCAGATCACCGACGTCTGCCGCGACGGCGAGCCGGTCGTGCGGCTTTGTCACGTAAAAGGGCTCGATCATGCGTGGGCCGGCGGCGACGAAGCCGTGGCGTTTCATGCGGCGGTCGGCCCCGATGCGAGCGCGATGATCTGGGCTTTTTTCGAGGCGAATCAACGGACTGTGGCGACCGAACGACGCATCGTCTAAGCAACGCTGGCCAAAGCCTAGGGTTTTCCCTATAATCCGGGAAAACCCTAGTCCAAGACCATTGAAAGCGAGATCGCCATGTACCTGCTGAGCCACCTCTTCCTGATGCTGACCAAGAACGCCGAAAAGGCCGCGAAAGAGCGCGCCGACGCGTACCTGGCCGACGCCACCGACATCTACGATCTCGAATTCCGCATGCGCAAGATCGATCGCGAAGCGGCGATGAATCGCCCGTACTCGATCGGCTCGCGCTAAGCAGCGCAGGCAGGCACGCTGGCCTGCCGTTTCGACGAATCGCGCAAAAGGGCGCGTGCGGCAAGTGGCCGCACGCGCCCTTTTTGCGTGGGCGGTCCTGCGTCGCGTCAGACGACCGTCAGGCGCACCGGCACGTTGTTGCGCGTGGCGTTCGAATACGGGCACACGTGGTGGGCCTTTTCGACCAGCGCCTGCGCGTCGGCCTTGTCGAGACCGGGCAGCGATACGCGCAGCTCGATGTCGAGCCCGAAGCCGCCGGCGTCGTTCGGGCCGATGCCCACTTCCGCCGTGACCTGCGTATCGGCCGGCAGCGCCTGCTTGTTCTGGCCGGCGACGAATTTCATCGCACTCAGGAAACAGGCCGAGTAACCTGCGGCAAACAGCTGCTCCGGATTCGTGCCTTCCGCACCCGTGCCGCCGAGTTCACGCGGCGCGGCCAGCTTCACTTCCAGCTTGTTGTCGGCGGAAACCGCGCGGCCGTCGCGGCCGCCCGTGCTCGTGGCGCTGGTCTTGTACAGAATGTTCATCGTGCAGCTCCTTGTCGGGAAAAGAGGAAAAGCGGTCCGGTCAAACGGGATGTCGCCGGCCACGCACAAAATATAGAACACTAATCATTAGTGTGCAAATGAAATTTGCAAGAAAAACCCGGCAGCACCGGGCCGGTCGGTCGGCGCGCGCGTATCAGCGTTCGTTGGCGGCCGACAGCGCGTCGCGCAACTGCTGGAGGTCGGCGCGCAGCCGGATTAGGAATTCGGGCGTCTGCTGCATGGCGCAAAAGAGATCGGCGGGCACCGAGCGTGCGCGATCCTTCAGTGCGCGGCCCTGCGGCGTGACGCGCACGTTCACGACGCGTTCGTCGGCTGCGCTGCGCACGCGTTCGATGTAACCGAGCGCCTCCAGCCGCTTGAGCAGCGGCGTGACGGTCGCCGGGTCGAGATCGAGCCGCGCGGCGATGTCCTTCACCGCGATGTCGTCGCGTTCCCACAGCACGAGCATCGCCAGATATTGGGGATAGGTCAGCGACAGCTTGTCGAGCAGCGGCTTGTACGCCTTCGTCATCGCGTGCGAAGTCGAGTACAGCGCGAAGCACAGTTGCTCGTCGAGCGTCTGGGGCAGGGCGGGTAGGCGGTCCATGAGTCGAAGGGCGCGGTAGACGCGCAAACAATTTGTACACAAATTATTTTGCGCGCAAAAAATCGCATTGAACAGGGGGGCGCCCGGCCAGGGTTTGCCGGTAGTGGAGGCGGGAAAGGGGAGATCGGCGGTGCGCCGGGGTGGCGACCCGGCGCGATGAACGGCGTGCCGGCCGGCGCCGTGCGCCGGCCAGGGGTGTCAGCGGCCCGACGTGGCCGTCGGCGCGCCCGGCTCCTGCACGCCGAAGCAGCCGCGATAGGTCGCGTAGAACGAGCAGTACAGCATCGTGACGATGATGATCGTCACCGGCATCATGATCGTTAGCGCGTAGGCGCCGGCGCCGAGCGCCTGCAGCAGCAGCGACAGCGCGAGCGACGTGCCGAGCGCGACGGCGAACCACAGCATGCCGTACACGACGAACGCGCCGCGATTGCGCCAGCAGCTGACGACGCTGAAGAACAGCGCCTTCGCGGGCGGCACGTCATGCCATGCGACCAGCACCGGCGCGAACCAGAACAGCATCGCGACCGGCAGATAGAGCAGCGTCGCGAAAAACAGCGCGCCGAGCGTGCCTTGCGCGGCCAGCGATTCTGGCGTCGCGCTGGCTTCGTCGGCCGCGCCCATCATCACGTGGAACAGCGCGCCGCCGTCGACGAACGACGAAGCGGCGAACACCAGCACCATCGACGCGACGTAGATCAGGCCGAGCACCAGCAGCCGCTGGGTCGCGACGGTGCCGTACGAGCGGAAGCCGTCGACGAGGATCGTCGGCATCACGGGTTTGCCGGCCACCGTGTCGCGGCACGCGGCCATGAAGCCGACCGCGATGCCGGGGATGAAGACCAGCGGCAGCGCCGAGCCGATCACGGGCACCATCGACACCAGCGTGATCGCCAGCAGGTACGTGAAGAACAGCGTGATGAAGGCGAGCGGATTCCGGCGGAACAGCCAGACGCCTTGACGGAACCAGACATAGCCCGTTTTGGCGGGCACTTCGATCAGTTGCATGCGGTTTGGATCTCGGGAAGCGCGGGCGTATGCGCGATGCGCTCGCGCAGGATGCGTTCGAAATGACCGGGGTCGTGCGGCTTGAGCATCTCGGCCGCACGCGGCAGGTAGAAGTCGTACAGGCGCGATACCCAGAAGCGGTACGCGCCCGCGCGGAGCATGTTGCTCCAGTGGCGCCGCTCCTCGGCCGTGAACGGTCGCACGGTCTGGTACGCGCGCAGCAGCGCATCGGCGCGCGCAGCGTCGAGCACGCCGGTCGCGAGGTCGACGCACCAGTCGTTGACCGTCACCGCGACGTCGAACAGCCACTTGTCGCAGCCGGCGAAATAGAAGTCGAAGAAGCCGCCGAGCCGCACGTCGTGGCCGGTGCCGGGCGCCGCGTGCGCGAACAGCACGTTGTCGCGGAACAGGTCGCAATGGCACGGGCCGGCCGGCAGCGCCGCGTAGTCGTCCGACGCGAAGAAGGCCGCCTGGTGCGCGAGCTCGCCTTCGAGCAGCGCGCGTTGCGCGTCGGTGATGAACGGCACGATCGCCGGCACGTTTTCCTGCCACCACGGCAGGCTGCGCAGGTTCGGCTGGTGGTTCGGATAGTCGCGCCCGGCGAGGTGCAGGCGCGCGAGCATCTGCCCGACCTCGATGCAGTGTTCGACCCCCGGCGCGAGTTCCGCCGCGCCGTCGAGCTTCGTGACGATCGCGGCCGGCTTGCCGTGCAGCTCGCCGAACAACGCGCCGTCGTCACGCGGAATCGGGTCCGGCACCGGCACGCCGTGGCCGGCCAGGTGGCGCATCAGGTCGAGGTAGAACGGCAGCTGTTGCGCCGAGAGCTTTTCGAAGATCGTGAGGACGTACTCGCCGCGCGTCGTCGTCAGGAAGAAATTGCTGTTTTCGATACCGGACGGAATGCCGCGGAACGCAAGCACGTCGCCCAGTTCGTAGTGGCGCATCCATTGCGCGAGATCGGAGTCGGAAACAGCAGTGAAAACGGCCATGCGGGATGCGTCAGGTCAGGGTGTCGGCACGCGGGCGGCGTGCGTCGCGACAGCAGGTGAAGGGGGGCGGCGCGCCGCGAACGATGCGGCGGGCCACGGAATCAGTAGCGCAGATTCAGCGACGGCAGCCGCGTGATCGGGATGCCCGCGTCGTGCGGCTTCGGCGACGTGTCCGGCGTCGAGCTCATCTGGTAGCGCGTGCCGAAATTCGACTTCACGTCGATCTCGACCGGCTTGCCGCGGTCGCGGTACTCGGTGACCTCGGTGCCG
This sequence comes from Burkholderia seminalis, assembly GCF_001718535.1. NCBI lineage: Bacteria > Pseudomonadati > Pseudomonadota > Betaproteobacteria > Burkholderiales > Burkholderiaceae > Burkholderia > Burkholderia seminalis. Next base: position 823,703 of record NZ_CP013400.1, read on the forward strand.
TTCTTGCTCTTTTCGTGGAAGCTCGGCGTGCGGCGGATGTCCGCGAAGTCCACTTTCGACGTGACTTCGGCGCCCGGCCGGTTGATCTTGCGGAGATCGGGCAGGCCGGCGGCCTCGTTGGCCTCGGCCCGGGCCTGCGCGTCGGCGTCAGGCGTGCCGCCGGCGGCGTAAGCGGCGCTGGCGGCGGCAAACGCGGCGGCAGCGACGACGAGAATGAGCGGCTTCATGATGAGTCTCCAGTGAACCTACCGATTTTAGCAAATACTGCGCGCCATCCGGCCCTGGCGTGCGCAGGGCCGGCCACAAGGGTGACCGGGTTCCGTGGTAATGTCGTTCGATCAGACGAGGTGATGAAAATGAAGAACGATTTGAGCCGCCGGCACCGCGTGCTGTCGCCCGACAGCCCGTCGGTCGAGGCTTTCGACGACCCGATCGCCGCCGTTGCGCGGCTGTCCGCGATTTACGACACGAATACCGGTTTCCTGCGCGACGCCTTCGCGCGCTATCGCCGCCACGAACCGATTACCGAGCACGTGCGCGCGTGTTATCCGTTCGTGCGGATCCGCACCGACGTCAACACGCACGTCGATTCGCGCCGCTCGTACGGTTTCGTCGCGGGCCCGGGCGTGTTCGAGACGACGGTCACGCGCCCCGATCTCTTCGCGAACTACTATCGCGAGCAGTTGCGCCTGCTGTCGAAGAACCACCATGTCAAGATCGAGATCGGCGTGTCGTCGCAGCCGATTCCGATTCATTTCGCGTTTCCGGAAGGCATCCATCTCGAGGGCGAGCTCGACCGCGACCGCCTGCTCGCGATGCGCGACATCTTCGACACGCCCGACCTGTCGTATCTCGACGACCGTATCGTCAACGGCACGTTCGAGCCGGCGCCGGGCGAGCCGCATCCGCTCGCGCTGTTCACGGCCGCGCGCGTCGATTTCTCGCTGCACCGGTTGCGTCACTACACGGCGACGTCGCCCACGCACTTCCAGAACTACGTGCTCTACACGAACTATCAGTTCTACATCGACGAATTCGTGAAGTTGGGCCGCACGGTGATGACGGAAAGCGACGATCCCGAGGTGCGCGCCTACCGCAGCCAGTACAGCGCGTTCGTCGAGCCGGGCGATGTCGTCACGTACAACGCGAACCTCGGCAGCGAGCCGTCCGAGGGCGCTGCGCCGCCGCGCCTGCCGCAGATGCCCGCCTATCACCTGAAGCGCGCGGACGGCAGCGGGATCACGATGGTCAACATCGGTGTCGGTCCGTCGAACGCGAAGACGATCACCGATCACATCGCGGTGCTGCGTCCGCACGCGTGGGTGATGCTCGGCCACTGCGCGGGGCTGCGCAACACGCAGCGTCTCGGCGATTACGTGCTCGCGCACGGTTACGTGCGCGAGGATCACGTGCTCGACGACGACCTGCCGCTGTGGGTGCCGATTCCGGCGCTGGCCGAAGTGCAGCTCGCACTCGAGCGCGGGGTGGCCGACGTCACGCGGCTGGAGGGCGCGGAACTGAAGCGCGTGATGCGCACGGGTACGGTCGCGAGCGTCGACAACCGCAACTGGGAACTGCGCGATCATCGCGAGCCGGTGCAGCGGCTGTCGCAGAGCCGAGCGATCGCGCTCGACATGGAAAGCGCGACGATCGCCGCGAACGGCTTCCGCTTCCGCGTGCCGTACGGCACGCTGCTGTGCGTGTCGGACAAGCCGCTGCACGGCGAGCTGAAGCTGCCCGGCATGGCCGACACGTTCTATCGCGGGCAGGTCGATCAGCATCTGCAGATCGGCGTGAGGGCGATGGAGATCCTGCGGACAAACGGGCTCGACAAGCTGCATAGCCGCAAGCTGCGGAGCTTTGCGGAAGTGGCGTTTCAGTAACAAAACCATTGTTGTACAAGGCTCCCCGGTCGGTCCGGGGAGCCTTCGTGTCTAACATGAGCGTCGGTGTCTAACTTGCACGCGTCAATGGAACTGGTTGGACGCGTTCTACTTCGCGTGATTTCGTGTAGTGCGCCGTCATGCTTTCAGTCGTGTGGCCGGCCAGTGATTGCGCTGCCGCGGCCCCACGCTGCCGCTTCAGATCGGTCAGCGCCTTCGCCCGCAGATCGTGGAAGTGCATGCCGATCAGGTACAGCGGGTCCGGGGCGATTCCCCTTTCTTCGCAGTCTTTCTCGTAGGCCGATCGTGCGCGCTGGCAAGCGCGTTTCCACCCTGAGTACGCACCCATATAGGTGAAGCGCCCGCCGGCGTGCGTGCAAATCACTGGCCCGATGGCGGTGATCTTGCCGCCGCGTGCACGATCCAACGTTTCTCGCAGGTCGGGTGTCATCTCGATCAACAGGCGCACGCCGCTGCTGTTGACCGTCTTGCTCGGGTGAAACGAAATTCCCTCGTCGGACACGTCCTGCCAGTTGAGTGCGAGAAGATCGCCGATACGTTGAGCGGTCTGGTACGCCAGATCGATCAAGCAGAGGATTGACCGTGCGGACGATGTTTTGTAGCCAGCACCGGCAACGATCGCCGCCCGCACTGCGTCCAACTCGTCGTCCGTGATGTAGCGATCCCGCTTCTTTTCCCTCGCCGCGCCGATCTCGCGCGCGGGATTACTGTCGCAAAAACCACGCCGGACTGCATGCATGAAAATCAGCGACAGCAATGCCTTGTGCTTGTTGCTGCTACTCGGCTTGTCGCTGAAATGCTTGTCCAGGAACCGAGCAACATCGGTCGGCCGGACGTCCTCGATCAGCCATTGCGGGCCAAACTCCTTCCGGATGAGTCCGATCATCTTGACGTAGTTGCTGCGAGTCTTCGGCGCATACCCTGGAAGCTTTTTCCTCACCCAATCGTCGATGAGGGCCGGCATCGTGTTCTCGAGTGCTGCCTTGTTGTCGCATGCACGCGTGAACTCGGCCAGCGATTCGTACAGACGGACGATGCCGTCTTTGACGCGGCAAAGCTTGTGCCATTTGCGGTCCTTGTCGACGAACCACCATGACCCGTGTTTCTCGTAAACGCGAGCGGGGAGGAACGAGGGGCTGTTGCGGCGTCCGATCATTTCGTAGCGTCCTTCATGTCAGAGGTTAGTTTTGGGCGTTTCCGGTTGAGCCGTTTTTCTTGGGCGGCGAAACCGAGCACGTGGTGTCGCCAAACTCTCACGCTGCCATCAGGGCGGCGGTCGGCTGGAATCCCCGCGAGCGCGAGCGCCCGAAGTTGTCTGGCCGGCTGGCGGTATCCAGTTGCCTCGTAGATTTCGTCCGTGGTCAGGGTGAGCAAGTTGGCCTGGCTAGCGTGTGCGTGCCCTGTCTCGGCGTTGTCGTGCGGGGGGAGAGGGCGCAGAACAACTCGTGGACACGTGGGATGCATAACGTCTTGCATTTAACTCGTTGATTTGTAAAGTTTATTGTTGCCATCATTTGCCACGAAAAACTCGTGGCACCCCCTTCCGACTCGTGGCCTAAAAAATAGGCAGCGTCCGCGACTCGTGGCAAAACGCGCTCGACTCGTGGCACGGCTTTTCGGCTGACTTCTTGCCCTTCTTCGTATTCTTTCTTCTTCTTTTTCAATGAATTAGAGAGAAGAGAAAAAGGGCCGACGGCGGCCGGCGAAAAAAACGGACTAGTGGCAAAAACGCCTCGACTAGTGGCAATTCGAATGCGATTCACGGCGGCACTCTTCTCAACAATCAAAGACTTACGAGCGGACAGACCCGAAAACCACGATTCACGTGCGCTGCCTGCCCGTTCCCTGTGGAAAAACGGGTTCGCGCGGCCCCCCTTCTTCAAGGCGAGCGCAGTTCCCCGGCCGTTTCGACTTGCGGGGGGGACGGGGGGAACCGGACAGCACGGCGGCCGTGTGACGGTGTGCGCCGACTGCTGCGCGCATCGACGCACGCACCGGAAACCCGAATACAGGGCCGCTACGCGGCCGGAAGGAATAAGAGAAGGGGTACGGCCGCACGGCGGCCGCGTCGGCTGAGAGGGCGTCACGCTGCGACCCCTTGCCGTGCGTCGGTCGCCAGGTCCTCACGGATCGACACGTGCAGCCCGAAGCCGGCCAGGCGGTCCAGCGAGATCGGGGTGAGGTACGGGACGCGCCGGGTGTAGATTCGCCGCTCGACTTCCTTCTCGCCGACCACGACGCCGGCGTGCTTGAGCTGCGCCTTGAACACGCGGTCGGATTTGACCGGCAGGCCGTTCCATTTGTCGCGCAGCGCGCTCGTGTGGGCGATGTGGTCCATCACATGCCCGGTGCGCAGCAACAGGCAGAACTCGCCGTCGACGGTATCGAAGGTGAACGGGTGCTTGTAGTTGCCGCCGTCGATCTCCGACAGCACGGTTTCCATGATCCAGACCCACGGCTCGCGATCGGCGCTCGTCTCGGCGATGTGCCCGTTCATTTCGGCGAGCAGGTCGCGCGGGAAGTCCCCCTCGGTCGGGTCCATGCCGGCGAACTCGCACAGGTAGCGCCAGGCGAGGGCGACGGCGGCATAGTTGCCAGCCATCCGCTTCGCGCCGTCGTCCTCGCCGCTCGCGCGGCAGTTGGCCAGCGCTTTGTCGCGCAACGTCGTGTACTGGTCGGCCACGGCGCGCTTGTCCAGGCCGGCGAGGAATTCGAGCCACTGGCGAACCGGGAAGCGCGGCAGGTCGTCCGGCATCAGCGGACCGCGCTTGCCGGTCAGCGTCGTACGCACGAGCTTGCCGAGCAGGCTGCGCACGGGCACGTCCTCGCCGGCCAGCATGACGGGCGCGCACAACAGGTATTCCGTCATGTCGGTGCCGCGCCGTGTCACGGTGTACTGGTAGTTCTCCTGCAGCAGGCCGACGGCCTTGTCGATCACGTCTTGCCGGCGCGCCGACAGCTCTTCCCATCCGACCGGGTGGCTCGTGTGGCTGATGCTGGTCAGCAGGCGGAACTCGGTCTGCAGCGACTGCCCGGAAAACATCGTGAACGCGAGCGTGCGCTCGAGGCGCTTGATGAGCGTCGACTTACCCGCCCCCTTGTTCGCCTGGATCGTGATGTGCGGCCAGAAACCGAGCAACGCCTTCAGGTGGCCGCCGAGCGCCCACACGAGCGGGATCGTCGCGGCGTTCTGCTTGAACGTCGCCTGGTACGCGGTGATGACGCGGCGCGCGTCGCTGGCCGGCCCGGTCGGGAAGGTCAGGTTGTGATACGGGCACTGCTTGTCGGCTTCGGTGAAGTAGCAATCGGGGCCTTCGTTGACGATCAGGCGGCCGTCGCGCCAGGCGAGCCCGACGAAGTTCGCCGCCTGGCGCGCGCCGAGGTCTGCGCCGCGTTCCAGGATGTTCACCATGCGCTTGAACGGCGCCGGCGCCCAGATCGGGCCGAACTTGCCCCACTGGTCGACGTTGTGGAGCTGGTCGTCGAGCATGACGCGACGCGTGAGCTGCGCGCCGTGGCGCGGCGCCTGGACCGACACTGCGAAGTAGACGGTGGGCGCCTGGTCGGCGTCGCCCGTCATCGTCGACGTCGCGCTCGCGACCGACACGCGGCTGATGCCGGCAATACGGAAACCGCACAGGTCCGTGATGACCGGCGTCTCGACGCCCGATTCTTCGTTACGGTCCATCTTCGTGATGTAGCTGGTGAAGTCCGGCCGGACGCGGAAGCGCCAGTACTGCGCAAAGTCGTGTGAGGGCAGGAAGATGCGCGGCCGGCCGCGACGCGAGGCGTCGCCGGCGAGGCCCGCGATGAGCCAGGGCTCGAGCTGCTCGAGCGCCCGCGACAGCTCGAGCGGGCCGCGCAGCTGCAGGTAGTCGTTGACGTCGTTGATCGGTTTCGCGGTTTTCTCGCCGTCCGCGAGGTCGGCCAGCCAGCCGGCCTGGTCGACGAGCATCGCGCTGATGTTCAGCGCCGTCAGTCGTTCGTAGAGCGCCCACGCAGCCTCGGGACCAGGACGGCGGCCGGCGCGCGGGTGACCGTCCGCGAACGGCTCGTCGTTGTCCAGGCAGATCACGACCTGCTTGCCGCGCAGGAACGTGAAGTCGATGCCGTCGACGTTCGCCAGGCCGCGTAGCGCCAGGGCAGCGGCGCCAGGGATCGCGCACGTATCGATCGACAGCGCATTGATCGCGCTTTCGACGATGAACACGCGCTTCGCCTTGTCAAGCCGGCGAAGGTCGGCGGTCCAGCCGTAGCCGGCCTTGTCGCCCTGGGTCTGCGTCTTGACGCCGCCGTTGAGCGCCGGATCGACGTAGCGCATGTCCACGGCGACGACCCGCGCGTCGCCCGGTGCGCGGACGATGAATGCAGCAGCCGGGCCGGCGTGACCGACTTCGCCGACGGCGACCTTCGAGCTTGTCCACGTATTGAAACCGAGCGCACGCGTGGCGATCGCCGCGTCGATCGCGGCGGCGGAAATGCCACGGCCGCCGAGGTAGTCACGCACCTGGTCGCGCTCGGCCAAGCACCGATCGGCGATGTATTCGACGGTCGTTTTCTCGCGGCGCTCGGCCGGCGCCGGCCGATCGAGCGGAAAGCCGTACGCGTCGTGCAGGTAGCGCACCGCGTCGGCGACGGTGCCGCCGCGCGCGTGAATGACCAGGTCGATACACGAGCCGCCTACGTCGGCGCTGTGGTCGCGCCAGCCGGTGCCATGCTTGGGGTGGTTCACGTAGATCGACAGGGACGGGCTCTTGTCGTCGTGCTGCGGCGAGTGGTACAGCGCGCGGTCGCCGCCGCGACCTCGCTTCAGGCCGAGGCGGTCGGCGAGGTCGTGCAGGTCGATGCGTTGTTTCAATTCGTCGATCGTGGCCATCGTTATTGCTGTTGCGATTGATGCAGGGAAAGAGCGGCCGGGTTGCCGGGTGTCGCGGGGCTGTCGACGAGCGCGCGCAGCGCGCCGGCCGACGCCGGGAAGGCGAGCGCCAGGCGATCGCCTAGCACGCTGACGAACAGCGCGAGCACCGCGACGCGCTGCAGGCCGCCGGGTTCGTGGTCGAAGCGCAGCGCGTCGGCCGCTGCCGCGATGGAGGCCGCGAGCGCGGCGTCGTGAGGGGTAGTGGTGTGCGTCATGCTGCGGCGCCTCCGAGGATGTCGTGGTGGTTCTGCTGCAGGCGATAGGCAGCGTGCTGCAGCTCGTAGCGCGAGACCGTCGCTTGCTCGAGGATTTCGCGCAGCCGGCGCCGATTGCGATCGACGTTCGACGTCGCGTTCGCGAGCGCCGCAGTGCGCGTCGCGCCGTGGCCGATGCGCATGCCCGATATCAGGTGCGTGACGATCCACTTTTCGGGATGGCCGTCGTGCAGGTGCGACTCGGCATGGATGCCGAACGTCGCATCAGCGCAGTTCGGGATGACGACGTGATCGCCGGCAACCGTGCGCAGGCCGGCCGGCGTCAGCAACTCGTAGCGGATGGTGGCTTCGTGCTTCACGGGTCACCCCTCCTGGCCGGGAAACAATGCGTCGACGATTGCGTCGGCCAGCGCCACCCAGGCACGGGCGCGCGGGCTCTCCAGCTCGAGGACGTCCTGGTTCGGATTGGTTTGCGCGTAGCCGGCGTACGCCATGAGCTTCCCGACGACGATGCGGACGCGCTGCTCGCGATTCAGCGTCGGCGGGAAGGGGCTCGTGCGCCGTACGGCGGCCCAGAATTCACGAGCCGCGGCGTCGACGGTCAGGTGGTCGGCGATCGTAATGCGGCCGTCGCGGTGGATGGTGAACAGCACTTCGCTGTAGGCGGCGCTGACGAACCGGAAAGAGGATTGCTTTACGTTGGACGTCATCGCATTACCCTCGCGGCGGGACGGACCAGGCCAACGCCGCGACCAGGACGATCATCGCGACTGCGCCGATCACGAAAGCGATCGAACGGGCGTATCGAACGTCGAACAGACGCAGCACGTCGGCGGCCAGGCTGTATGCGCCAGTGAGTGAGAAGGAGAGCATCAGCAGCACGCCGATGCCGAAAACGTAGGGCTTCATGATGTGATTCCAGGTGTGTGCGCCGGCGGCCGGCGCGGATGGGTCAGTCGAAGTCATTTGCAGCGCGGCGTTTCCCGTCGAGGGGCGGGGGCGCGGGCTGTCGATCGCGCCACACGCTCGCCGTGCATTCGAAGGCGCGGCGAGCGGCCGGGTGAAGTGAGTCGAAGTCGCCGACCATGTGCAGGCGGTGCCATGTCGCGCGCAGCTCGAGCTCGGTGAGAGTGGGGCGCATCGCGTGGACGGTCAGTGCAGCCATGCGAGGATCGGCGTGCCGTTTGCGTGGTCCCAGGTGACGCGGAACCCGAGCGCGGTCGCCGAGCGCACGAACACGTCGGCGCGCACATCGGCGACGGAGATCTTCTTGAGGTAGGCGACGCGTTCGTCGTAGGACATCGATGCAGCGAGCGCGGCGAGCGGGACGTGGATCAGCGTTTGCATACGGCCTCCAAGAAATTTCAGGCAAAAGGAGTCCCTCACGCCCGCAGAGCGGGCGCGATGGGTGTTCAGCGAAACAGCGGGTTAGGGCTTAGGCGTCGAGCAGCGGGAGCTGTCGCGAATCGGTCGGAAGCCGATCAACCTTGCCGATCGGCACGTACACGTGCGGATTCGGGTTGAGGCTCGGCGCGATCGTATGGACGGTCGCGACGTGGATCTTGTAGGTCGTCGCGCATTCGATGTTGGTGCACTGGCAGTACGCCTCGCGAACGAGAGCGGACAGCGTGCGGCTGGTTCGAATGACGGCGCGGCTGCCGCAGTGGTGACACTTCAATTTCATCGTGACTTCCTGTCGGAGACTGCCGCGTTAGTTACGGCTGTTGGTTACGGCGTAAAGCGCCCGGTTTCGTCCGGTGAGGCGACGCGCACCGTTGCGCAGTCGTCGCTTCACGAGCCATTCGGCCGCTTGCTGGATCGTCGCAAGACCTTCCTGCTGTCGGACGCGTTCGAGTAGTTCGGCTTCTTGCTCGGTGAATGTGAGTTCGATTTCGGGCATTGGATCGGCTGCTCTAGGGCTGCTGTTTTCAGCCGTGCTCGTGGGCTACATTGCACGCTGGTATCAGAGCCTCAGCGGCTTCGCGCAAAACCATCTGGCGAATCAGCGTTGCGGCGGCCTCGCCTTGGTAGTTGGCGAGCGCGGTGATGAGGGCGTATTCGTAGTCGTCGAACCGCACCATTAGGCGGTTGTCGCGGACGCGTTTTGGATCCGGATACATGGTGGTCACCTCGGGTTCAGCTTGCGGAAACGTTGCCCGTGGTGTCCTCAAACGAGGACATCTTGGCGAGGTAGAGGGGGAGCCCTTCGAGATAGATGAGACGCGCGAGGCTCGACAGCGAGCGCCGTTCTTGGTACCCGAGCTGCTCGAGCTGGGCACGCTCTGCGGGAAGGAGGCGCAGCGAAACGGTCTTGCTGGACATGACGCCCGGCGGCGCACGCCGCGGGCCTTTGTGGGTAGTCATGGCGGGTATACTCAATTTCGATAGTGCTTCACTAGGGATAAGTGAAGTGTAAGTTACTCAAAACGATTACGCAAGATGTCGGATACAACAATCGGATTACGACTGAGGGAGGAGCGGATGCGCATTGGCATGAGCCAGGCGGAATTCGCTGCGCTCGGCGGGCTCGGAAAACAGGCAGAGTTCAACTACGAAGCCGATGCCCGATCGCCCGATGCGAACTACCTGGCGGCGCTTTCGAAGGTCGGGGTCGACGTGCTGTACGTCATCACCGGCGAGCGCACACAGGGGGCGCCGGTCCCGGACGATGAGGCCGAGCTGCTCGACGGCTTTCGCCAGTTGAACGACATCGGCCGCACGGCCGTTCAGGCGTCGATCAATGGCTTCCTGCTTGCGGGCACGATGACGATCTCGGGCGCGCCGGCGAAGCGGCTTCCGCGTCTTGCTGAAAATCGAGCAGCGAAATTGGATGCTGCGGCGCTGCAGGCGCTCAAAGATGCACAGGCAGACGCAGTGCGCACGAAGGGCGCGCGTTCGCCGCGTAAGAGTGGTATGAAAGATCAGGACTGACGGAGTGTCTCTGCGGCGCGCTCAAGCGCCGCCATCGCTGTTTCGACTTCGCCCAGCACGTCGATCGTCGTCATGCCGATCGATTCCTCACGGGACAGTTCGCACAACGCACCGAGTTCAAGATCAAACCGGGCTACGACGGCGCGGAGCTGCGCGCCGAATTCCGTCAGCCGAAACCCATCACTTCCGGAACGACGCTCCATCAGCGACCGGCCTAGCACGCGCTCGAGTTCAGACACTTTCTCGCTGACGGTCGGTCGCTGCACCCCCATAGCCTGCGCCGCTTCCGAAATGCTGCGATAGCGCGTGATCTCACTGTATGCGCGCAGCAGATTCCAGTTGAGCCGAGGGGAAGTCGTCCGGGAAACCATGATTCGAGCGGTAGTTGTTGTTGCCGTAATGCGCGCTTCGCAGTGGCGGGGACGAGTGGTCGGGAGAAAGGCCGCGAAAGTTAGGCGTTTTCCTAACTTTCATCGGGCTTTCTCCTTCATTCCATTTGTCTGAAAAAAACATGAAAATGGGGCCGCGTTACAGCACGCGTGAATGCCGTTTCACGTCGTAGCGCCTCTCAAAATATCCGAAGAGGAAGCCGTTGTGAGTAACAAGCCGCAAGAGCCGCAATTCCGAAATGAAACAGCCGAGGACGGGGTAATCCGACGCTGTACCGAAGCCACGATAGCCGCCCAATGTGGGCGCGCCAGCTCAACTGTATCCGGGAACCGCGAGGCGCGCGCAGTGCGCGACTTGTCGGCCGGTGAGCGAGCGGCGCTGCTCGCGCAGGTGACAAGTGCGATGTTGAGCCTATCGAACATCCGCGACCTGCTACTGACGTAACGTCAGCCCGCCTCCGGGGTGTCGATCTCTGGCACCTCGCTCGCCTTGACCTCTAGGTCGAGGTCCGATGTAAATCCGCCGTTACCGTCGATCGAATGTGTAACGCGCGCAATGATCCAGTTGCAATCATCAATGACACGTTTGTAACCGCGCACGGTTACAGGTAATTCGGTCATCAGCTCGGGGCGGCCGAGCGCCAGCACAATGCTGAATTCAGCAACGCCGCGCTGCAACTTCTCCCACTCCGCCTTCGCCGCGCGCGTCGCGTTCGCCTTGTTCGCGTACGTGTGCCGCAACGTCTTCACGTTCTCGGCCGTGCCGAACAACACGTCGCCGCTCTTGTCGATCGGCTTCTTCTTCGCCGTCGTGCGCCGCCGACGCCGCTTCACGGTGGTCGACTGCTTCTTCGCGGTGCGCGTGTTCAGGTAGAACGCCTGCACGCCGGAATACGTGTCCCGATCGGCGACGCCGAAGTCGTGACGGTCGCCGACGTCGCGCGTGATCGTGACGGCCGGCAGTGGCTTACCGCTCGCCGTGGTTGCCTCGCCGGCCTTGATGAAGAGCAGCAGCCCGTTCTTCACGGTGGCGATCGCGTCAAACATCTTTGCGAGGCGCGACAGCAGATTGGCATCCGACTCGGCCGTCTGGTCGATGTGGTCGACGAGCTGCCCGTCGAGCGCCTTGCTGATACGCGCCTCGACCTTGTTCTGACTGGCGATCGCGCGCACGATTGCGCCGACCGTCTGCCGATGCCACGAGCGCTCCTTCTTGATCGACAGGCCCGAGCGCAGATCGACGCTGCGCGCGCGGATCGTCAACACGTCCGGCGTGCCGGTGTGCCGTACCTCATCGACCATGAATTCGCCCTTGTCGACCAGGCCGTTCGCCGCGCCGGCCCAGCCGATCGCCAGCTTCAGCGTGACGCCGCGATTCGGGATCTCGAGGGCACCGTCAGAATCGTCGAGGCTGATGTCGAGCTGGTCCGCTTCGAAGCCGCGGTTGTCCTGCAGCGTCAGCGAGATCAGCCGGCCGTCGAACTTCTTCGTGATGTTCTTGCCGTTGAGCGTGATCGAGTAGATCGCACGCGGTACGCGATCGTCGGCGATCACGACCTTCTGCACCAGGTCGGCGCCAGGGATGTCCGACAGGTTCATAGCGAGATCGCCCCCTTGATGGCGTCGGTCACGATGCCGAGCATGTCGAGATCGTCGTTGCGCGTCAGGGCAATGGTGAACTCGATGCGCCGCGCGGTGCCGTCGTCGAAAAACAGCGTGCGTGTCGTGTCGATGTTGTCGATCGTGAACATGCCGTAGATGTGTCCGGTGCCCTCGATCAGCGGCCAGGCGGTGTGCTGGTCGGCCATCGCTTCAATGACGGCGAGTGACATGTCGCCGCCCGTCAGCTCCGGCAGCAGCACGCCGGACAGGCTGATGGTTTCGTCGTCCTCGCCGACGTACTGCCGCGCGGGCTTTTTGCCGACGCGGTTGTTGCTGGCGAAGCGCCAGCCGCGCCGGCGCTTCAGCTCCTGGTAGGGCAGGGTCGACAGGCTGAACACGAACAGCCCGAGCGCCATCATCATGCGAACCTCTCCTTCAATCCCGATCGCGCAGTCGCGAGCGCTCGCGCGCGCCCTGCGCGGCCTGTTCCTGGCGCAGCACCTGGCGAACTTCCTGCGCGATTGCATGCGCGTCCATGCCAGGCGCCGCGTACACGTTGATCGTGATCGGCGCCGGCGTGGCCGGCGCGCGGGCGGCGACCGACGCAACCGTGAGCGGCGGGCGGTTGTCGACCGTGAGCGGGGCGCCGCCGGCGATCGCCGCGCCCGTGATGCCAATGCCGGCGCCGGCGGCAACGATCCGCTTGCCGACTTCCAGCACGGTCGACAGCGGCCCGTCCTGGCCCTCGCGCAGGCCCTGCTCGAGGCCGGCCATCGTGAAGCCACCGAGCGCGGCGAACACGCGGCTCGGCGAATGGATGCCGAGCTTTTCCTTGAACCAGCCGATCACGCTGCCACCGGCCGACTCGATCGCATCCTTCACCGAGCCCAAGCCGCTTTTGATGCCGTTGACCAAGCCGGACATCAGGTTCGCGCCGAAGTCCACGAAGCGCGCAGCAGCCTGCGCCGCGACAACGACGATATCCGCGAGCCACGCGCCGAACCCCTTGCCGGCGCTGGCCGCCGCGTCGAGGCTTTTCTTGCTGGCGTCGACCGGACCCAACAGGCGCGTGATCCAGTCCCACGCGCTCTTTACGGCACCGACCAGCCAGTCGAACACGGGCTTCAGAGGCGCGAACGCCGCGCCGAGCGTCGCGAGCACGCCGCTGAAGATCGGCGCGAGCGGGCGCAGGCCCTCGGTCAGCCCCTGCCAGAAGCCCGAGAAAAACGCCTTGATCGGCTCCCAATACTTGATGACCAGGAGCGCGGCGAGCGCGATGCCGGCGATCACCAGTCCGATCGGATTCATCAGCGCGGCGCGGCCGACGAACAGCAGCGTCTGCGCGAGGCCGCCGAGCGCCGCGCGCACGCCGTTGATCGCGCCCATCGTGCCGCCCTTGACCAGATCGAGGCCGCCGCGCGCCGCGTTGACGGCCATGCCGGACGCGCCGCGCCGAGCGACGTACTGGCGCGCCGTCGTCCAGCGCGACGCCGCTGCTGCACGCTTCGCGGCCGCCTGGGCGGCAACGGCCCGCCACACCTGGACGGTGTACTGCCGCGCGGCGCCGGCGCCATCCTTCATCGCGGTCGCGGCCGACACGCCCCATTGCTGGATCGACGCCTTCGCGGCCTGGCACGCGGCCGGCACGCGCTGCGCGAGCGACGCGAGATAGGTGCGGAGGGACGACGCGGCTGCTCGAGGCGACGACGCCTGCCATGCGCTCGACAGCGCAGTGCGGATGCGCCCGGCTGCGGACTGCGTGCCCTTGCCGGCGGCCGTGACGCCGGCGGCTGCGCCGGCCGCCGCGCGGGAAATGCCACGCAGCGCGCCAGCGCTGGCACCGAGGGCGCGCACAAAGGCGCCGCCCTGAATGCCGAGCATCGACATGCTGAAGCGCACGATCGCCATCGGCCCGAGAACGGCAGCCAGCGCGATCGTCAGCGTGCCGAGGACGGCGAGCAGCACGCCCAGGCCGGCGGCGCCGATCGCGACGGCGCGCGTGAAATTCGGGTACTCCTTCGCGAAGTCGAGCAGCCGCTCGAGCACGCTCGTCGTCAGCTCGAGCGCGCGGTTGTACACGGGCAGCACCTGCTCGCCGATGACGGTGCGCAGGTTGCGCACCTTCTCGAGAGCGATCAGCTCCTTCCCTTCGGTTTGCTTCTGCGCCAGCTCGTGCAGCTTGTCGATGCCGTACGCGCCACGGTTCAGCTTTTCATTCTTGTGAATCTGCTCGCGCTGCATGTACATCGTGGCGAACAGGTTCGCGCCGTTGCCATTCGTCATGATCGTGGAGAATTCCTCCAGGATCTTCGCGTCGGACGTGATGCCCTTGGCCTTCAGCTTCGGCAGCAGCACTTTCTCCAACCACTCGAACGGCGATGCGTTGAAGAGGTCGCCCTGGATCAACGCGCCGGGCTTGATGCGCTTCACGTTGCCGATCGTGTTGTATTCGACCGACTTCTTATCGACCAGGCCCAGCTCGACCAGACGCTTCGCGGCACGCACCGTCGTCTTGCCCTGCATCAGGTTGCTGTACGCGGCTTGCACGCCAGTGCCGGCCGCATGCCCGCCCATTTCCTGGATCAGCGGTTCCATCTGGTAGTAGAACGCGTCCTGGCGCATCTGCTTCGCCGCGACCTTGCCGGTCTGGATGAAGTTGCGCCACTCGTCGCCGCCGACGCGGCCGCCCGTGGCGGTCAGCACCTGCTGGACCATGTTCGCTTCGCCCTTGAACGCTGCCTCGCTTTTCGTGCCGCCGCGCAGCTCGATCACCTTCAGCATGTTCATGAACTTTTCTTCGTTCTCGTGCCCCTGGCCGGCACCGAACATCGCCTCGTTCGCGAACTTCATCTTCGCGAGCGTCGGCATCACCATCTGCGCGTGATGCTCGTCCGCGAAGATGGACATCGCGTCGCGCATCAGTGTCATGTTTTCGGCAATCGCCACGCCCGGCGATTTCATCGCGCGCACGTAGCGCTCGGCATCCTGCGTCGCATGGTCGCCCAGTCCGAGCCCTTGGATGCGGCCGCGCTCGTTCTGCACCTTCTTCGCCTCGGCGAGCGGCTCGCGCAGATCATTGAGGATGTGCGAGCCCGTCGCACGCGCGGCGTATCCGCCGATCGCCATTTCTGCCGCTGCGCCGCGCATGGCGCCCATCTTGGCGCGCGCGTCCGCGATGTGTTTCTGCCGGGTGTTCAGCGCGTCGAGCCGGCGCGATTGGGCGTCGATCGCGCCTGTCGTTGCGGCGATGTCGGTGCGTAGCGTGCGCTCGTGCTGCGAGAGCCTGCCCGTGTCGACGCCGGCGCGGGTCAGCCGCGTGCGCAGCTCGTCGACACTGGCGGATTGCTTCTTAAACGCGGCGCCGAGCTTCGACGAGGCTTGCCGCGCCTTCGCCAGCTCGGCAACCATTTGTTGCGATGGCGGCCCGTACGCGCGCAGTGACGCCGCGAGTTCCTTAACCTTCTTCTGCGCATCGGCGAGCTTCGTCGCGGTGTTGGCGAGTCCCGTGCGCATCTCGCGGAACTCGCCGATGCGCCGTTGCGTGTCGTTGAGTTCCTTGAGCCGCGCGCGCGTGTCCCGAAGGTCCTTCGCGAGCGTGCGATTTCGGCCGGCGATCTCGCGGATCGGACGGCTTGCCTGGTCAAGCGCCTTGAGAACAACCTCGAGCCGCAGGGAACGGTCGCTCATGCGTCACCTTGATCATGGCGTTCACGCGCGCGCTCGCGCCAGGCCATCAGGTCAGGCAGGGGCATGGCGTCCATTACATCGGGCGACCAATGGAACACGAGCGCGATGTCTGCCATTACGTCGTCGACGCCTCGAGGGAGACGTCCACCTTCGACGAGTTCGGCAGCAAAAAACCAGCCACCTCGGTGCCGAGCTGCAGCAGGTCGGCCGGGTCCATGCGCTGCACATCCTGGTCGGTCAGCGTCGGATTGCTGATGCGCGGCAGCACCTTCGACAGCGCGATGACGTCGAGCTGCAACAGGTCAGTCAGGGCGACGCCGCGCAGCGCGCCGGAATGCGGCTTGGTCAGCGTGATGGCGGTGATTTCTTGCTCGCCGCGCCGGATCGGCGTGTCGAGCGTGATGACGGCGGATTGCTTCGATTGCATGGTGTGTTTCCTGGAGGGATAGAGGGGTGCGGGTTACAGGCCGAGCGCGCGGCGCTGCTGGGCGAGGCGATCGACGCCGCCGACGATCTCGACGAAGTTGGGAATGTCGATTTCGATCAGGGTTTCGCCGTTGACGACGAGGCGGTAATACGACAGCGACATGGTGCCGGTCTGGTCGGCGTTGTCGCCGGCCTTGGCCTTGCCAGGGTCGATTTCCTTGTAGCGGCCGCGCACGTACACTTCGACCGCATCGACCTCTTCGGTGTCGTCGCGTTGATACGAGCCGGCAAAACGCACCGTCACGCCGTCGATCTTCGACGTGCCCCACGTCTTGAACATCTCCTTCATGAAGCCGCCCATCGTGAGGCCCAGCTCGAGCTTCTCCATGCCGAGGTCGATGTCGACCTCGGCGTTCATGCCGCCCCCGCGATACGCCTCCATCTTGCGCGACAGCTTCGGCAACTGGACTTCGGGCACTTCGCCGACGAACGAGACGCCGTCCTCGAACACGTTGAAATTCTTGAGTTTGGATGGCAGAGCCATTGCGTTTTCCTATGGTGAGTGGCGGGCCGTCAAACGGCGATGCTTTCCGCGAACTTGAGCAGGTAGCGATCCGTGATGCGCTGGCGGAACGTCAGGTTCTCGAGCGGCGGGGTCGGGCAGAAGTCGTAATCGAGGAAGCCCTGCCCGGCCTTGAGCGAATCCTTCTCGTTGGCGGCCGGATCGAACCAGCACTCGCCGTCGATCAGGTAGCCGGCGGTCTTCCACGCGCGGAACTTCGCGTTCACGCCATCGACGATGTCGCGGATCAGCGTGCGGCTCATCGGCTGGTCGACCGCCCACAGGTGCGCCTCGGCCATCGTGTCGGCGATCACCTGGGCGCTGCGCACATAGTTCTCGAACGCCCACAGCTTGTCCTCGGAACAGGTGCGCGATCCCCACAGACGGTAACCATTCGCGTTCACGATCGTGGTGACGTCGTGGCTGTTCAGGTAGCCGGCGTCGGTGTTCGGGTCCTGAAGATCCCAGAACACGTCGCGGCTGATGCCGGTGACGCCGTTGACGACGACGTTCGAGATCGTCTTGTGCCAGCCCGTCTCCTCGTCGATCTTTGCGCGCATGCCGAGCGCCCGCGCCGTCGCCCAGGTGATGTCCTCGGCGTTGGTCGTGGTGTTCCAGTTCACGAAGTCCGGCCAGATCGTCATCAGCTCGCGCTGACCGAAATTCGCGCGGTAGGCGACGGCCTCTTCTTTCGTTTTCGCACCGAAGGCGTTGACGTATGCGAAGCCGCGCAACTGTTGAGCGACCGTCGCCAGCTCGGTCGCGACCGGCAGAGTGTCGAGGCCCGGACAGCCGAGCACGCGCGGTTTGACGCCCAGCCGGGTATGCGCAGCGAGCAGCGCCTTGATGCCGGTGTATTGGCCGTCCGCGGTCGTCGTGCCGATCACGTTGCTGGTCGTTGCATCCGCGTCTTTGCCGGTCGGCACGCGCACGGCGACGATCAGCGGCGAGGTCTGCGCAGCGATCGCGTCGAGCGAACGCGCGAGCGTGCCCTTCGTGCCAGCGCGGCCGATCGCGGCTCGCACGTCCGTGATGAGGACGGCGCGGTTTTCGGGGAACATGGCAGCGTCGGCATCGTCGCCGGTACTGACCAGGCCGATCACGGCTGTGCTGACCGTGCGGATGGGGCGCGTACCGTCATTGATTTCAATGACGCGTACGCCGTGGTGGTAATCAGAAGGCAAGCTTTTCTCCCGGAAGTGAGCCTTCCGAAAGATTGCCTTCCGCGCGCGCGGAGATCACGCGCGGGAGGTTGTACAGCGGCAGCGCACAACCGAAGCCGCTGCAGGGTGTCGCTACGCGGCGACGGGCAGCACGTCCAGCTCGGCGAGGCGCGCGGTCGCGACCTGGTGATAGGTCGGCTCGAGCTCGCAACCGACCCAGTTCAAGCCGGCCTCCTTCGCTGCGGCGAGGAACGTGCCGGACCCGGCGAACGGGTCCAGGACGACGCCCCCGGCCGGCGCCAGACGCACGACGTCGCGCGCGAGCTGCGCGGGCTTCTCGGTCATATGGCGCTTCGGATGCGTGAGGCGCTCGGAGAACACGCCGGGCAGATACACGTCGGCGCGGCGGACGGCACCCTTGGTCGCCCAGACCAGGAACTCTGTCTGCTGCGCGAAGCCGCCCATGCGCGGCCGCGTGCGGCCGCTGGTCTTGTCCCATACGGCGACGCCGCGCCAGGTGAAGCCGGCGGCCTGGATCGCGTCGGTCAGGCTCGGCAACTGGCGCCAGTCGACGAAGCAGGCGAGGTGCGCTTCGTTGCGGCAGACGCGGTATGCCTCCCCAAGCCAGGTCATGCACCAGAACGTCCAGGAGCGCTGGTCCTTGCTGTCGTGCTGGAACTCGGGGTAGACAGTCTTCACATCGCCGCCGATGTACTTGCTCGACGGCGCCTGGCTGCGAGAAGCGCTCGTCGTGCCGCCGGACGAGTAGGGCGGATCGGTGAAGACCAGGTCGACGCACGCGTCGGGCAGCGCACGCATGACGCTCAGGGCGTCGGCCTGGTGCACGCGGTTGATCAGTTCAGCGGAGAGAGTGTGTTGCATGGGGCGATTCCCTTGTATCGGAGGCTCGGTGGCCTGCGGGTAAGGGGCTCTCGGCCCTCAGAATATTCATTGCGCCGCAACGCGGGCATTTGATGGTGAGCCGGACGTATTCGCCGGCGCCGAGCTTGCGGTTACAGCTACCGCATCGGATGTCCTGCATGGGGTGATTCCTGCCTGTGCTAGGATGCCGGCGCCTCTCGAGAGGTGTCGCGGCCCTGGCCAATCCTGCAGGTCTGCTCTGCTGGTGCGGGGCGTGCGCGATGTTCCTGCATCGCGCACGTCGCCGCGTCCTTTCCTTCCTATGTCGCCTTACGCGACGATCTCGCCACCAGCCAGCATGTAGCGGTCGAGCGCGTTGTACATCGTTGTCGGTCGATCGCCGGCCGGCTGCTCGTCATCCGGTTTCGCTTCGACGAGGCGTCGGTGAATGTACGGCACCGCCCCTTCGTTCTCTTCCGGTACGCCTTCGACGGCAATGGTCGACGACAGCTGCAGCGGCTGCTTGCCCGCCTTATACGTTTCTTCCGACACATAGCTGTTGATCGACGCAACCGTGGTACCGCCCAATACATCGAGCGTGACGTTACCGATTACGTGGTAGCCGGCCGTTGCGCCGGTCGATGCGAGAACAACACTTTTCTTGATTGCCATTTCAATTTCCTTGGAGAAGGGGTTGGTAACGTCGTTTAAGCGGGGGACAGCGGCCAGTCGATATCGAACGGGAATCCCGGCTGCTCGGGGAGTGCGCGCAGGGCTTCGCGATATGCGATCCAGGCTTCCGCCTTCGCCCGGACCGCGTCGGGCGCATCCGGGGGCGCATGCGCGAACTGGTCCGTATTCCGCAAAATGTCGTCGCGCAAGGAACGAGCATCCGCTTCTCGAATCGACCGCTCCTGTGCTTTGAAGGCGCCATACACGTCGGCGTACTTCGGCTCGGGGTCCGCGCCCTTCCATTGCATGATCAGCGGGTTGCCCGCTTGCTTTCCATTCGGGCCGACCGGCACGCCGACGATGAAGTCGGGTCCGTGTTTCTTGCCTGGATACATCGTTTCAAGCGTGCGGACCATCAAATCGTGAGTCCATTCAAAGCGATTCATTTTCAGATCCTCAAACGTGAGCAGCGGACATAGATACGCCGCGTGCCTCCTTGTGAAACCAATCCCGTGATAACAGCGTTGTCGGGGGCGGTAACTTCGATGTTTGCGGTGTTGACGTCGATGTACCCGATCTCGAAGAAATCGGTGCGCACGACGCCAGTGCCGGCGTTGGCTTTACTGCCGAGTGCGTTGTCGATGGCGGCCAGTTGATCGGACAGCCACACGCCACGCCACGAGAGGTACAGGTTCCCATCAGTATTGAGAATCTGCTGGCCGCGCATGAACATCGTTCCCCAGTCGTCGACGGCCCACGTGACTGCGTTGTACGCGCTGTTGATGATTTCCATCCCGCCGTTATCGCGTGCGCGCAGGTACGTCCACGAGTCGAAGCCGGGCCGGTTATTACGCAGGCCGATGTCCGCCTGCCAACCGTCACGGTTCAGGGTGGGGCGGTTGTAGAAGCGCGAAAGCGCCGTGACATGGATATTCGAGTTGAAATGGACGCGGTTGTCGTCGTTGTAGACAACGATGACATTCGACTGCCAGTTTCCATCCGGTTTCATGGTCGCCCATGCCGAATAGTTGCCGTTCATCGTGCCGTGAAGCCAAGCCTGTCCGGTGCCATCTGCGCGTGCGAGGATAAGGCCGCGTGCATCCGTGTTGTTCGGCTGTTTGATGCCGAGGTCGCCGGTCATCATTTCGCCCGACTTGTTCACCTTCGTGTTCGGGTCGAAGTTGCCCGTGTCATACGGGGTCAGGCCGCCCGCCCATTTCGGGCGCTTTGCCAGCGAAACAACTTGGGTGCCGCGAGCGATGTCCAGTACCTTGGACTGAGTGGTGCCGTCGTCGGCCCACGCGGTCATCGCGAAGTCGTCGGTATCCGTCTTGCCGATCGCGAAGCGCGTCTTGGTGCCGTTCTTGAAATAGATGGTCGCCCACGACGACCCACCGTCCACAGCGTATCCACGCCCGCGCACGAGCCCTTCGGCGTTGAGGATCGAACCATCGTCGGCCGCGCCACCAATCAGCACGCGTCCGCCGTTCGGCATCAGATACATGTTCCCCGCCGCGTAGCCCGCACTGCGCGAAACGGTGAGCACGTTCTGCGAAGCGGAGTAAGCATCGTTCACAGTGCGGATGCCAAAGCCGCCCCCGGCGTCGTGCAATAGCTCCCATTGCCTCTGGTCCGTTGCACCGCCTTCGCGGCGCAGGATGATCGACGTTTGCCCTGCGCCGCTGCCATTGGATGCGACCAATGCGCCAACACTACTTGCCGCCTTGATCGGACCGTTCGACTGAATCAATGCGCTGCTGCCGTCGTCGCCAGTCTGGCCGACGACAAACTTACCGTTTGCCGTGACCCGCGCTCGCTCCGTCCCGCCCGCGCTGATCGTGAGCGCGCCCGCGCCGATCGTGGAGCTTCCGTAGAAACCGATGTTCGGCCCGTTGGCCCCCTTGTACATGCCGATAAGGCCCGACGAGCCAACGCTCTGATCGTTGATGAAGTAGTTCCCGGCGCGCACGCTCCCTGCTATCTGGGCCGTGTTCGAGCCGTCGTCGGCGGTTCCGCCTAACGTCATCCGACCACCCGGATAAAACCGCGCGGCCTCCGAATTTCCCGCGAACAGTTGCAGCGTACCGGTCGGGCCTTCACTACCGACCGAGACGTGTCCGTTCGAGCGGAAGAAGCCCCATTCACTGCCGCTGTTCGCCCACGCGGTTGTCTTTCCCTCGCCGAACCGATGCAGGCCGCGCGTGCTCGCGTTGCCGGCAATCTGGAACATGTGCCCGTCATCGACGGTCGTGCCAACTAGGACGCGGTTCGGCTCGCTAGCGAGGAAGCGCATCGTTTCCCGGCCGTTGTTCGTAACGGCAAACACGCCATCCGCGATGTGGAAAAAGCCAGTGTCCGGTGCGCCGTCGTTCACGAATGAATAGCCGGGTCGCGTCACGGTGCCTTCGGCGGCCAGAATCTGCCCCGACATCGTGATGCCGCTCGTTTGCGCCGGGTTCGGCAAATTGCCCGCGTTCCACACTTCGTTGCCGACGACGGTCAGATTCTTTTTCGCGAAATCGAATGCGAACATCGCGCCAGTGGACGGGAGATAGAACCCGGCAGCGTTGCTGGTCCCGAAGAAGTAGCCGCCGCTCGGGCCGATCTGCATGCGTGATTCATTCGGGCCATTGCTGACGTTGAGCAAGCCCTTGACGGCCAATTGCCCGCCGACGTACGTCCCGGCCCCCGTGTCGTCCAGCATTACGGCGCCCGTGACGACGTTGATCGTGAACGGCCGATACCCGTTCCACGATGCGCCAGCATCGCTGTTGTTGGTCAGCAGCACATAGAAGTTCGAGCCGTCATTGCGCAGCAGCACATCGCGACCATTCCGCAGCCGGATATTGGCGCCGCCAGCGTCGAGCCCGGACGACGAAATGCCGCCCGCGAACGCGCCGTCGCCGCCGACCTGGAACGCGGTCTTTCCGTCATCTTCGCGATTGCCGACGACGGTCCGGCCGCCGTATGTGATTCGCAACGCGCGCACCTGATTGGTGTCGTTGTTCGCGTCATTCGCGGCGCGGTTAATCCAGAAGTCCAGGTACTCACGGCCCCACGTGCCGCCGTCGTAGCCGGCGCGAATCGAGGCGACGTAGCGTGCATTGGTGTCCGCCGTGCCGGCCGCGAACGTGCCGAGGAAACGGAGCTTCGCCCCGCGATTGAGGGCGCCCGAGGCCGCCGCGACGGTGAGCTGCGCGTCCTGGTCCGTCGACGTCGACGTGATGCTGACGGGGCCGGTGAGCTGCGGGCGTACGAGCGGCGCATATCGTGCGGCGGCGGTCTTCGGCGTCACGGCGCGCACGCTATCCGCACCGGCGTCGACTTCGGCCTGCGTCGCCAGCTCGACAACGCCCTGGCGCTCGGTGGTCGCCGGCGGATTGAGGAATGATGTCGAGCCGAACACGAGCTTCGTCACGTCGATCGAGGCGAACACGGTATCCGCGGCCAACAGCAGCATCGAGGCCGGCGCCTTTTCGAGGATCGGGTCGTTCTGCACGTAGACGCCGAACAGCACGCCGTTGTCCAGGTACAGCCCGAAACCGAACAGCTTGTACTGGTCCGCGCTGTCGTCCTGGATCACGATGTGAATCGTGTCCTTCGCAACGGTATCGCCGCCGAAGGTGGTGATGCGCTTCAATTCGCTCGGCATCGCGGTCATGTCCGGCTTGAACGCGAAGGATGCCGTGGCGAGGCCGATTTGCGTGACCTGGCGTGCGGTGGTTCCGGTGTTGCCGGGCGCTACCAGTGCGGCGCGGCCGGCGTCCGTGATGTAGATGAGGTTTCCAGCCATGTTCGTTAGTCCGTGAGAGAGAGGCGGCGATAGACGGCCGCGCGCACGCCGCATGCAATGCCGATCGCGCCGTGCATGCTGAAGCCCTGCGTGAAGGTGTAGTGGGCGGTGCCGCGCTTCGCACGATCGACCTCGGCGCGGATGTCGTTGACGTACTGCGCGGTGGCCGGCACGCCGTCACGCCCGCCTACCGTCATCACGATCTCGAACGTGCCTGGCACGCCTCGCGGCGTTTTCTCGAACCACTCACGCATCACCACGTTCGCGCCGAACGACGCGCACACGTCGCGCACCGCGTCTGCCGTGCCCTTTTTGCGGGCGATCCGGATCGCGGATTTCACGCGTGCGCGCTTTACCTGCTCGGGCCATTCGTCGCGCCAGGTATCGACGCCCATGTGCCAGGCGAGCCAGGGCAGGAAGCGCAGCGGGATACGATCCGGATCCATCAGCGTGTCGATCTCGACCGGGATGTCGAGCACGTCCGCGTTGGCTTCGGCCAGACGCCGCTCGAGTACGGTCGCGTTCGGCGGCAGCAGGGAGAGGGCCGGCTTAGTCATCGGCCACCCCACCGTCCGTCAGCTCGATACCCGTGCAGTACGGCGCCTGGTCGATCGCGATCGGCACGCCTTCGGCCGGCGTGTCGAGCAGCACCTTCTGGACGCCGGCAACGCGCATGGACGCGTACAGGCCGTCCTTCGTGACCTCGGAACCCGGCCGGTGCATCGATTCGGCGAACAGCAGCGTCTTCTTCTTCGCTTCCGCAAGCGCGACGGCGCGGTCCGGGCCGTTGAAGAAGCGGAGCGTCGCGCGGATCGCGTAGGGCACGATCTTCGCGCTCTGCACGATGACCTCATCGGCCTGCGGCCGCTTCTTCTCGAGCGCCTTCTTGACGATGTCGATCAGTTCCTGGCTCGCGGTGCCGTCGCCTTCGCGCGACAGAACCGTGACGATCATCACGCACGGCGACGGGCTATATGCGGTCGCCGCCTTCACGCGCCCGTCAGCGGCGCGCGCATGGAACACGTACGCGTCGTCGGGGCCAGCGACTGAGAAACCGCGCGGCGCGAGCTGGATGCGCTCGCGCAGGCTGTCGTCGTCTTCGTAGACAGGATCGATGCCCTGGTCGGGATCGCCAGGCGAGATCAGCAGACGGTCGACGTCGAAGAGGGCACCGATGTGCTCGAGCGTGCTGCGCTTCGCGTACGCGAGCAGGATGCCGCGCGCCTTCTCGTTCATGAGCGCGAGCAGCAGCATTTTTTCGTACGCGCCTTCCTGCAGCAGCTTCACCATCGGCTCCGATTCGAGCTCGAGCGTGGCCGCGATCTCGTCCTGCTGTTCCTTCGGGTACAGGGAGACCAAGCGGGCTTTCTTCTCGGCCAGGATCGTTTCATAGTCGAGTTCGTCGACGATGTCCGGTGCCGGGAGCTGCGACAGATCGATCGGCGTCGTTCTCATGCAGCACCTCGCCCGTTCGTCGCCGGCAGGCGCATGGAGAAAGCGGTGCCCGCGCGCGGGCCGTCCGTGCGCTCGCCTTGCAGCTCGAGCACGGCGCCGCCGTCGATGCCCGTGCTGCCGAAATCCACCTGGTTGACCTGGATGCGCGGCTCCCATCGGGCCAGCGCCATCACGGACGCCGCCATGACGCGCATGCGCATCAGGGGATTGACCGGGCCGTCGATCAGCTCGGGCAGCAGTGAACCGTACTCACGGCGCATCACTCGCGTGCCGAACGGCGTAAAAAGGATGTCCGCGACGGACTGCTCGATGTGGACCTGGCCGGCGATCGCGCGGCCGCTGCGTGCGTTCATACCGTTCATGCGCCACCTGCGATCGGCTTCGAAGTCTTGGCGAATTCGCCCTGCGCCTGGTGCGGATGCTCTACAAGGCTGACGCCTCGCGACTTCACGTCGACATCAGCCGTCACGGTGCCCGTGAAGTGCGCACTGCCCTGAATCTCGATCACGGGGCCGCCCCCGCCGGCGCCGCCCCCGCCCTTGCCGGTCGCGCCCGATTCGAACGTGAGCGGTCCCTTCACGAGTAGCGAGCCCGTCACGGTCGTATCGTCGGCGTCGAGCGTGACGGATTTCGCCTTGACTGTTGCGGTTTTGGTTTCGACCGTGACGCTGCCGGGCGCGATGACCTGGACGGTGGCGCCGGCCGGAAGCGTGGCGGTGAGCGCGTGCGCGGCGAAGTCGTACTGGACGCGTGCGCCGTCGCGGTAGACGCGCACGTGTTGCGTCGGGCTCGAGCTGGACGAGTCGTGGCCGTCGCAATACACGCCCGGGAGAAAGAGGCCCGTCGTCGGTTCGCCGGACGGACAGAACAGCAGCCCAGGCTCGCCCTCGGACGGCGGGTCCCACGTGATGCTGTCGCCGGTGCGCTGCGCGAGCCAGCGAATCCAGTCGGTTTGCAGGCCACCGGATTCCACGCGTACACGGCGGGCATCGTGATCTACTTCGATCACGGTGCCTTCGCGAAGCAGGCTCTCGATACGGCGGTTCAGGTCAGCAAAATCATCCATGCGGCAAGGATGCCGCGCGCGCGGGAGACGATCACGCGAATATGGTTGTGGCGGATCGTTGCACAACGAAAAAGCCCGCCAAGCGATCGATTGGCGGGCTCGTGACAGCTATCTGGAGGTGCGTTACTGATATTCCGGCAGGCTCTTCTGTAGCTTTGAGAGCATGAGCATAACGATTTCTTCGACGATCCTATTGTGCGTCGCGCCGGCGCCGATTTTATGAAGCTGTATGGCTTTATCGATCCTCACGATGTAAGAGTCAGCATTGACGACAACGGACAAGAGTTCTTCGATGACCACGCGCTTGTCCAGCTCCCAGCGGACGGCAGTGAAATAGAGACGTGCTGCGAGCTTGTCAGTAAGGCGGCCATATTCGCAAGACAACACGACATCACCATGTGGCGTCACTATGTCGACCGTGCGGTGTTCGGCGTTCGCTCTCGCATACGTGCCAGACAACCGATTTTGTTCCTGGGTCAGAATGCGAATCACCTCGGTCTTAAAGAACTCAACAGCAGTGTTCAGATACCTACCGTTGGATAGGCGCTGATCCGTGCGGGCAACCTCGTCTGGATCGATTATTGACACGATGGCCTCCTTGTTATGGGAACCCTATTCTGGCGTGCCGGCCGCGGCCGTACAAGTCCTTGGAGCCAGCAAGCAGGTCGATCGAGTTACCGAGACAAGAAATCGAGGACGAGGTCCGCGATGTGGTCGACGTCCGCGTCGGCCAGGCCCAGCAGCTCGCGGACGGGATACTGGACAACCGGCCCGGTGGGCTCGACGCGATCGCGCAGGCCCTCCTGATGGACGCGCGCGATGCGTTCGACCTGGCGCGTGAAATGCAGCACCGACGCGTCGGCGGTCGACGCGGTCTTGAGGAAGCGTGCTGTGCGCAGCTTCGCGAACATCGCGCGCCGGATGCGGCCCTTCTTGCGCCGAGCCTGCGGCTTGCGCGGCGCGTACCGGCTGCCGTCCGGGTTGCGGGCTTCGGCGATGCGCCGCGAATGGCGCCGGCGCAGCTCGACAGCCAGCCCCTTCGCCAGGACCGCGCGCTGCGCGGCCGTGAGCTGGCCGAGCAGGCCGGACGCCCAATCCTCGGCGCGGGACAGTCGATCGACCATCAGGTCCCCGCGATCGGCGGCTCGCCGAAGTGGCGAATCTCGTAGCCGTCCGGCCGTTCCACCACACCCACACGCTCGGTCAGCTTCAGCAGGATCTCGACGTCCGATTTGCCGTTGTCGAGCAGCTCGGCCTGGAACTTGAACCCGTCGCGGCAGAGGTCGCGGTTGAGCAGCAGCTCGGGCTGGTGGATCTTCAGCCAGGCGATGATCGGCACCATGAGGTGATCCGCGTCGCCGGCGTAATCCGTTACGACGATGTCGAGCGTGTACGCATATTCAAACGACAGCGACTTCGCAGCGGTGACGGCGATCGACCCGTGTTCGATGAAGACGTGCAGCCGATCGGGATCGCGCGCGAACTCGGGCAGGGCGGCAGTGAGCGCCGCGCGCAGGCTATCGGGTTTCTTCATGGCGCCGGTTCCCCCGTGTCGCGCACTCGGGCCTGCAGCGCGATCAGTTGCTCTGCGTTTTCGTGGCAGGTGGTGTAGTTGCCGGCGACGGTTGCGGCGACGGCAGAGAGTGCAATGCCCGAGGGGGCCGCATCAGCGCTTCCGGGATCTCCCACCGGCACGTTGGCGGCGGCGCCGTCGTGCACGCGCACAAACCCAACAGGAACAACGCAGGCGCGATCCGCTTCGCGATCCACATAGACGGGAACCTCCTTGATGATGGTGTCGCCCTTCTCGCGGACGACCTGGACACGGTCGACGTACTGCGTGACGACCTTCACGTCGCGGCGTGCCGCGTCGCGCTCGGCCGTCCGATCGCGCACGTCGCGCGCGAGATCGTCGACGCGCTGGCCGGCGTCGACCAGGCGCGCATGCTGGATCGCGATGACGACGGCAGCTGCGGCGAGCGCGATTGCGCCGGCAACGGAGATACGGGCGCCGGTCGTCACGCGGCCGCCCGGCTGTAGCGATCGAAGGCCCGTTCGAGCTTCACGTCGTACAGGTTCTCTGCGTAAGCCTTGCCGTTGTACAGCTCGGCGAACTTCGCCCACTTCTTACCGCGCAATGCGGCGAGCATCACCTTGTCCGCCAGGACGAAGCGGACGAATGCCTCGAGCTGCTCGGCCTCGCTGACCTTCATCGCCTCGACGAACGCGAACACGTCTGGATAGCCGAGCGCCTTCCAGTGGAAGCCCATGATTTGAAACGCGCCCCAGCTCGTCGCCTCGAGCGCGCATGCGGCCGAGATTTGCGACGCGCTCGCCAGGCGCGCATGTTCCGCCGCGTCGCCGGCATAGCCGCCGGGCTTCGAGTTGACCAGGGCTGGATATTTCGCCGCCAGCGCGTCCGCGTCCAGGCCGGCCGCCGCGAGCTGGCGATACATGATGTGCCGCTCGTACAGGATCACGGGCCGGCCGTCAGGCAGGAACCCGGCGCCTTTCGATTCCACCTCATTGACGGCACGCACGGCCGCGATATCGACCTGCAGCCGATCAGCCGCGCGCTGCAGGTCGGCGTCGGTGAGGTGGCGCGGATCGCGCCGGCCGGCCGCGAGCGTCGACCAGGTCTTCGGGCCGGCGATGCCGTCTGCGACCAGCCCGTGCGTGGCCTGGAACGCCACCACGGCGTTACGGGTTGCGCTGCCGTAGATTGCGTCGGTGTTGAGGCGCGCGCCGGCTGCGATGAGCTGGCGCTGCAGGTAGCTGACGTCGGCGCCGCGGTCGCCGAGGCGCAGGGTCTTATACATGGCGCCCCCATACCTTGAATTGCAGCACGCGCGCGATCAGGGAGTCGCGCGGGTTGCCACGGTGGAACAGCTCGACGACGTTGCCGCGAACACCGTACACGGCGAGGCACAGGACGCCGACCAGCACCGTGTCGGCAAGATTCGCCGGCGGCAGCATGCCGAACGCGGCGCGGATCGGCGCGGCGCCGGCGGCGACCGCGATCGTGTACGCCAGGCATGCCGCGAGCGGCCGGTGGGCGCTCGTGCCACGGCGGAAGGTCACGAGGCGCAGCGCGAGTGCCGCGCACAGCAGCACGTAGACGGTCGTGAGCATTACTTTTCCCTCCCCTTGAACACGTTCAGCAGCCGATCGGGCGCGTCGGCCTGGGCGATCAGCCACAGCAGCAGTTTCACGACGAGCGCGGATGCGATCAGCGCGCCGATGCCGGCGTGCACCTCGACGCGGGCCGGGAGCACCGCGTCGAGCGCGGCGGCGAACAGCTCGGCCGTGAGGCACCCGGCGACGAACGAGATCACGAAGAACGCGATGCGTTTCGGAATCGACGGGTCGGCGGCCGTCATCACGAACAGCAGCGAGCCGGCGAACGCGCCCATGACGACGTTGGCGTCGACACCGGGAAACAGCGACAGCGTTGCGACGCCGAGCGCCGCGACCGTCGCGGACGACGTGGAAATAGGTTCAGCCATTCTCAGTCCCATAACTGGAGCCGCTCGGCGCCGGATTGCGCCGCTTGCGGTACTTCGTCGGGCAGCTCGACGAGCAGCCCGTGAGGCAGGATCGGGCCGTACTGCGCCAGGTCCCGGTTGAGGTCGAGCACCGCTTCGACGACGCCGCGCGTGCGGCCGAGGACGCGCCAGCACAGCGCGTCGATGGTTTCGCCCTGGAGCGCCCGTACTTCCATCAGATCAGCTCCACCGTCACGCGAGGGCGGCCGATGATGTCGCTGATGGCCCAGCGAGCATCACGGCGCAGCTCGTCGCCCTGGGGCTCGAGCTCGTCTGCGCGGCGTGCGCCGTCGCCTGTCGTGTCGTAGTCGCGGTACCGCTCGATGAGCGTCGCCTTCGCCAGGCAATACACCGCGCGCCGGTAGTGCTGCAGCCGTACGCTTTCGCCGTCGAGCTGGTCGGCCGGCGCGTCGGCCAGGCGGGTGATGCCAGCATCGCGCCACGCCGCGCGTGCGCTGCGCAGCTCGTCGTTGACCTCGGCGATCGCGGCGAGCAGCTCGTGCCGCAGACGGGCGTCGGTGATCGACCCGTCGAGGCGCATCGTGTCGCGCGCTTGCTCGAGCGACACATCCGGATAGAACGAGTCGTTCTTGATCGGCTTGGCGGGTTCCGCATCCGCCGGCGCACGCGGCAGCGGCGGGGTCGAGACAAAGGACATGGTCGGGTTCGTCACGTTGAGAGGGTGAGGCGGTGGACGGGGCTTTCGCGCGGACAGTGCCGGCTACGGCCCCGTGCCGCCTGGTGCGCGGGGTACGCTCGGTGTCAGCCACCGGGGCCAGGTTGGCCCCCGTTGGCGGAGTTCTTCAGCTCGCGCTCGAGCCGCTCGATGTCTTTCTTCACGCCCACGTTCGCGAAGAGCTGCAACGCGCGGCGTAGGTGCTCGAGGGCACGCGCGGGATCGGAAGCGGAGAGGCCGTAGCCGATCGCCTTGTTCAGCTTCGCGCGCACTTCGTCGGGCATGTCGGCCGTCGCCGTGAGCTGCTCGATCTCGACGAGCGGTTCGACCTGGATCGCGTCGCCGGCGCGATGAGCGCGCAGCGCGGCCTCGGCGAATTCCTCGACGAGCAGACACGGCGTGCTGCGCTTGTACTGGTCGGGCAGCGGGAGGGCGTGCCGGAGCGCGTACGCGCCGATCTCGAGCGCGCCCTGGTAATCGCCGACGTCGATGCGCCAGACCATGATCGTCATCAGCACGTCGTCCTGGGCGCCGGCTGCGCCGTCGAGCACGCCCGCGACCCACGCGTCGTATGCAGGCAGGAACTGCCGCTTCAGGTCGGCCTTGCGCTCGAGCGACTCGACAGCCTTCAGCGCGCGGCGGTGTTCGTCGAGCTGCGCGAGCATCAGCGTATATGCCGAGTCGTCGCGCAGCCCGCCGACACTCGCCGGCGTACCGCGCGCGGCCGTGGCCGCGATGGTGCGCTGGAAGTGTTGGCGGAACGGGTTCGTCATGCGCCACCCTGCGGAGCGGCCGGGGCAGCGTCGGCGAACTGGATGCCCTCGACCACGCAGCCGGCGCCGTACTGCTCGATCACGTACGCATCGTTCGAGCTTTCATAGTTCTCGATGCGATCGCGCTCGGGCACTTCCTTCAGCGAGCGCCGGCGCGCGCTGGTTTGCCAGTAGATCGATAGGTTGTCCAGGCGCGTGACCATCAACGCATGCGGCGGGAAGTACGGCACGCTGACGGCCGGCAGGTTGCCGACGCGCTTCTGCGATACAACGATGTCGGTTGCGAGCGTTTCGGTCGACGGCTGCGCCTGGTTGATCAGCGGGAAATACTTGTCCTGGAGCAGCTCGCGGCCGCAGATCACGACGAGGTTCGGGTCTTCGGCGTACCACGGGTCGAGGAACTCGTTGCGCGCGAGCGAAACGACAGCGTCGAGATTCTTGAATTCTTCGCCCTTGCCGATCTTCACGCCCGAGAACACGCGTTGCTTCGCGTTGTTGCGGTATTGCTGCAGCCAACCAATGTTCACGTCCTGCAGCAGCGGGTTCGCGGCGAGATCGGTATCGTCCGCAACCTTCACGCCGTTCCAGCCGATCATGATGCGATCGAGTGCCTGACGCACGATGATGGAATCGCGCAGACGCGCCTGGAAGTCCGGGAATTTCGCCCACGCGTCGAGCTGCTGATAGCGGATGTGCGTGTCGTAGTTCGTCTTCTCGCAACGGTACTTCTGATTGTCGAGTGCCGAGACGTCGCGCGTTTCACGCGCTCGCTTGGTCGTATCGGTACGGCTCGCGATCGGGCCGGATACGCCGAGGCCGATCTTTTCGCCCTCCATTTCTTCGACGCCGTGGATGTTGATCCGGCCGAGGAATGCGCTCGATTCCTGGATCTTGGTTTCGAGCGTTTGCTGCACGCTCGGCACGACCGAAAACTTCTTCGTGGCATCGCTGATGCCGTTCAGTTCCTGGATGCGAGCCAGATACCGGTTGTACTGCTCGCGGGTAGTGTTCCGCATGGGTTCTCCGTCTAGGGGAAATGGGATGAGGGCGGGTTAGCAGTCGGTCTGCGCCCCGTTGTCGCTGCCCGTCGACGTCGGCCGCTGTTGCGAGCTGCTGTCGGTGCGCGAAAGCTTCTGGACCAGCTCGCTGTGGCGCTTGTCGCTTTCCTGCTGCGCGCGCTTCAGCTCGTCGACGTTCGTGTTGAACTTCTCGAGCTGCTCGAGCACCTGGCTCTGGTTTTCCGCGAGCGCGACGACCGATTGCGAGAGGTCGGAAAAGCGCTGGTCGTCGGTCGCACCCTTGCGATTCAGCAGATCGCGTACCTTCGAAAACAGCGACTTGCCGGCATCGCCGGTGCGCGGCGGTGCGTCCTCGTCTTCGATCGCGATGTCGGCTTCGATGGCGGCGCTGAAAAGGTTCTCCGGGCGCTGCTTCCGTGCGTCGTACGCTTTGTGTTTCGCACTGAACTGCAGCATTTCCGTGCCGAGGCTTGCCGGGTTGTCGGTGACGGCGAGACCGACCAGGTACGCCTCTCCCGTGCCGGCAAAATCGGGATCGACTTCCATCGACGTGTAGACCTTCTGCCGCTGCTCGTTGGTCAGCGCGACCAGGTCTTTGGTCGGCGACAGTTGCGCGAGCAGGCGCATTTTTCCGTCCTGCTCTTCTGCCTTGAGCGCGATCACGTCGCCATACGCGCGGAACGTGCTATCCGGGGTGTAGCCGCGAATGTGTTCCATGTTGATGCGTGCGCCGTACGTTTTCGGGTCGTAGCTGCTCGCCATCTGTTCGAGCATCGCGCGATCGATCGTGCGGCCGTCCGTCGTCGCGCCTTCGGTCGCGATCCGGAAAAACTTCGTCTTCTTTGCGTCCTGTGCCATGTGCGAATCCGCTGAGAGGGGGCTGTGTTCAGGGATTCCAGTTTCGGCAGTTCGAACCGGAGTCGCAACGCATGTTGGTTGTGCGCGCAACCGATACAACCGCTCGCGGTAGGGCCTACGCGCGCGCGTCGGTAGCCTTGCTGCATGACTGCACTTCCCATCGATTCATCCGACGTTGATCCACGTCGACGCGCACGCGACCTGTACTGGCAGGGATATCGCATCGCACGTATCGCCGAGCTGCTCGGCGTGAAGCCGGCCACGCTCTACAGCTGGAAAAAGCGCGATGGATGGGACGAGACTGAGCCGGTTGAGCGCGTCAACATGACGATCGAGGCGCAACTGATAAAGCTCGTCACGAAGGAGGCGAAGGAAGGGCGCGACTTCAAGGAGATCGACCTGCTGACGCGTCAGCTCGACCGGTTGCGGTCGCGACCAGCGAACGACGCAAAGGTGAGCGAATCCGGGGGCGGGGGCGGCACGCGCCGATCACGCAGCTCGGACGACCGCAACGCGTTCAGCGAAGAGCAGATCGAGAAGCTGAACGATGCGTTCCTCGAATCGATCTTCGACTATCAGCGCACCTGGTATCGGGCAGGCTTCAAAGAGCGGATTCGCAACATCCTGAAGAGCCGGCAGATCGGCGCGACCTGGTACTTCGCGCGCGAAGCGCTGCTCGATGCGCTGAACACGGGCCGCAATCAGATCTTCCTGTCGGCCAGCAAGGCGCAGGCGCACGTATTCCGCCAGTACATCGTCCAGTTCGCGAAGGACGCGGTCGGCGTCGAGCTGAAGGGCGATCCGATGGTGCTTCCGAACGGTGCGACGTTGTACTTCCTCGGCACCAATGCGCGCACGGCACAGAGCTATCACGGCAACCTGTATTTCGACGAGTACTTCTGGGTTCCGCGCTTCCAGGACCTGCGCAAGGTTGCGTCCGGCATGGCGATTCATTCGCAGTGGCGGCAGACGTATTTCTCGACGCCGTCGAGCCTTGCGCACGACGCATACCCATTCTGGTCCGGTGCGCTGTTCAACCGCGGTCGACCGAAGGATCAGCGCGTTTCGATCGACATTTCGAACGCGGCGCTCGCGGCCGGCCGCGCGTGCGCGGACGGACAGTATCGACAGATCGTGACCGTCGAGGACGCCGTGCGCGGCGGCTGCAACCTGTTCGACCTCGAGCGCCTGAAGCTCGAATACAGCGCGGACGAATACGCGAACCTGCTGCTGTGCCAGTTCATTGACGATTCGTTGTCGGTCTTTCCTCTCGCGACGTTGCAGACGTGCATGGTCGACACGTGGGAGGTATGGGACGACTTCAAGCCGCTGTACATGCGCCCGTTCGGCGATGAAGAGGTGTGGATCGGTTACGACCCGTCGCACACTGGCGACAGTGCGGGCTGCGTGGTCCTGGCGCCACCGAAGTGTCCCGGCGGCAAGTTCCGCGTGCTCGAGCGGTTCCAGTGGCACGGCCTCGACTTCGAAGCGCAGGCAGCGCAGATCGAGGCGCTGACCCTGCGCTACCGCGTGACCTACATCGGCATTGATACGACGGGGATCGGCCAGGGCGTCTATCAGCTCGTCACGAAGTTTTTCCCGGCCGCGACGCCGTTCCACTACTCGGTCGAGATCAAGACCGCGCTCGTGATGAAGGCGCAGAACGTGATCCGCAAAGGCCGGCTCGAGTTCGACACGGGCTGGAAGGATCTCGCCGCCGCGTTCATGGCGATCAAGAAAACGATCACGCCCAGCGGGCTGCAGGTCACGTACAAGGCGAGCCGATCCGAAGAGGCAAGCCACGGCGACCTGGCCTGGGCGTGCATGCACGCGCTCGCGAACGAGCCGCTCGAGGGCGCGACGAGCACCAATACTGGATTTATGGAGCTTTTCTGATGTCACGCAAGATTCCACGCGGCGCCGGGCGCCGAACGCATGGCCGTGCCGAGCAGGCCGCCGAATCCGTACCGGCGCCGCGCACGGAGGTGTTCTCGTTTGGTGATCCGATCGAGGTAATGGACCGGCGCGAGCTGCTCGAATATGTCGAGTG
Source organism: Burkholderia seminalis (assembly GCF_001718535.1). NCBI lineage: Bacteria > Pseudomonadati > Pseudomonadota > Betaproteobacteria > Burkholderiales > Burkholderiaceae > Burkholderia > Burkholderia seminalis. The sequence continues at coordinate 858,268 of NZ_CP013400.1, forward strand.
CATGCGGATGGGAAATTGGTACGAGCCGCCCCTGCCTCTGGATGGCCTCGCGCGCTCGTTTCGGGCCGCTCCACACCACAGCTCTGCCATCTACGTGAAGCGCAACATCCTCGTGCAGTCGTACATCGAGCATCCGCTGCTGCCGCGCGCGGACTTCAGCCGGTTCGTGCTCGAGTACCTGGTCTTCGCGAACAGCTACCTCGAGCGGCGCACGAACCAGCTCGGCAAGCCGATGGCGCTGAAGTCGTCGCTCGCGAAGTACACACGGGTCGGCGTCGAGCCGGATCAATACTGGTTCGTCACGAACGTGCGCGAGCCGTACGAGTTCCCGAGGGGCTCGGTCTATCACCTGTACGAGCCGGACCTGAACCAGGAGATCTACGGGCTACCCGAATACCTGTCGGCGCTGAACTCGACCTGGCTGAACGAAAGCGCGACGCTGTTTCGCCGGCGATACTACAAGAACGGGAGCCACGCGGGCTTCATCCTGTACATGACCGACGCGGCCGAGAAGCAGGAGGATGTCGATAACCTGCGCTCGGCGCTGAAGAACGCGAAGGGGCCGGGCAATTTCCGGAACCTGTTCATGTACGCGCCGAAAGGGAAGAAGGACGGCATCCAGCTCCTGCCGATCGGCGAGGTCGCGGCGAAAGACGAGTTCTGGAACATCAAGAAGGTGACGGTCGAGGATCAGCTTGCGGCACACCGCGTGCCGCCGCAACTGATGGGAATCATTCCGTCGAACGCGGGCGGGTTCGGTGACGTGGAGAAGGCGGCCGGGGTGTTCAATGACCTCGAGATCGAGCCGCTGAAAGCGCGGCTCCGGGAGCTGAACGACTGGATCGGGAAAGAGGTTGTGCGCTTCCGCCCCTACGTGCCGCCGGCGCAGTGACGTGGCGCAACGCGTCGATAGTGTCAGCTACTCTGCCGGCCGATCAGATTCGGCGGTCATTTCGTCGGCCGGGTAGAGCTGCAGCATCGCGCGCGCTGCTTCGACGTTCGACGTCGTCAACCATTCTTCCCAATCGTCTGGCCGCAGGATCACGACCGAGCGCTTTTCGTCGAATGGCTTGTGCATGCGCGACATCAGCGGGTGGCCGTCGGCGTTGACCGTGATCATGGACATCACGTGGTGTTCGGTGCCGTCCTGGTTCGTGAGCGTGCGCCAGATGCCGGCGACACACATCGTCGGGCGATCGACCACGCCGATTCGTTGCCACACGCACGGCCCGAGCACCCAGTCGCCGTTCGCTTCTTGGCGTGCATCCGGATACGACGGCTCGACTATGAAGCGCGCCGGAATCAGGCAACGCTTGCCGGTGCGCCACGTCGGCCCGTACAGCGGCGACTTTCCGAGGTTGTCGTCGCGGACGTTCATCGTGCTCCGCATCAGCGGTGGCTTGCGGCCCGCCGCCTTCGCCTTCTCGGCATTGGCCTTCTGCAGCGCGCGCGGCCAGAACCCGAATCCCGCGATCAGCGGCTTGAACAGCCCGTCAACGTAGCCGACGATCGGCGCGTCGTAATCCTGGTAGATCTCGGGCTTCCACGGCGTCCAGCGGTACAGATCGTAGAAGTTGTCGATCTTGAGCTCGTTGAGCCCTGGGTCATCACCCGGTGCGTAGTAGTTGGTACACATCTCTGCCCCCTTTTTGTCTCACGGGCCGGTCTGCTTCACCGTATCCGGAATTGTCACCCTCAGATACACTGTATAAATATACAGGTATTTGTAATGGATACGGAACAACCAGGCTACGGGCTATTCACGCCGCAACTGACGCGTCCATGCTGGACGTGCGAGCACTGGAGCGGATACATCGCGGGCAGCGACAGGTCGGCCGTGTGCTTCCAGCCGGGCGCGGAGCATGTCCACGCGATCGCTGTATCGGGTTGCGCCTTTTGGGTCCGCGCGACCGGAATCGACGAGCTGACGAACGCGCAATGTGACGCGTTCGTGCAGGAATACCAGCCCCAATACCCTTATCGGAAGCACTCGCGCGCGCCGCGAAAATGATGTGCGAGACGATCGCCGCCGCGCTCGGCAACACGGACGCGCAGCTCGACGTCGGACGAGCAGTCGATCAGCAAAAAAAAGCCGCCAGGCACTTCGGTGCCGGCGGTTTTTTTTCGCCCATGACCGTGCGTGAGATCGGGGTCTCTGGCGCCCTTTGAGCGGCCGGCAGCGCGAGGATGTGCCTGGCCCGTGCACAGGGCCTTGGCGGGCCTGCTGACGCGTGGTAGACGCTACCCATAGGGGCCGGATCCGTCCCGGAAGATGCCTGCGCGGACCCGGCGCGCGCAGTTGTGACCCCGCCCCACCTGCCCGCAAAAATGAATGGTTTTTATGCACGTATGCGTCGGCCTCCCAAGGCCGCCTGGCGCGGGCCGCGCGGTGGCGGGCAGGCAGATTCTTCTATGCAGTTTTATGCGCCTTGAGTATGCAGTCTCACATCCCGTCGTTTTCGTTGGACTGGTATTCGGCGCCGAACGTACGAGTGCTATGCTCTAACGCAAAATTGGAGCGTGTCGTCTGACCGATGCGCTGACTTCAGGCGATCATGCCGAAGTCCTGACTTGGGGAAAGAATCGATGTCGAGATATGCGCTTTGGAACAACAAAGGCGGGGTAGGGAAGAGCTTTCTGACGTTTGCACTGGCATGCGAGTATGCGTTTACGCACCCGGATGAAACCGTGCTCGTAATGGATTTGTGTCCCCAAGCAAACCTCACCGAAATGATGTACGGCGCAGCGGACAACGCGCCTGAATATATCGACGGGTTCTACAGTTCGAAGCCGCGTCGCTCAATCGGAGGATACTTCGAAGCAAGGCTCACGTCTCCGTTCTTGCCTCTCGCGAGCATCACCGAATTCGTCGTGCAGCCTGGAATATTCAACAGCCGATTGCCGAAGAATATGTTCCTGCTGCCAGGCGATAGTCTGTTGGAACTGCTTGCCGAAGCAATGCGCCAAGCTTCTCAGATGCCGCTACCAATGGATGCGTGGCCGAAGGTAATGCGGTGGCTACTCGATTTTGTAAAGTCGTTTGAAGAGATCGCTCCGGGCAGCGATGTGACGACTTTCGTCGATTGCAACCCTAGCTTCTCAATCTATACGCAGATTGCGCTTTGTTCTGCCGAGTATCTGATTGTCCCGTTTACCGCGGACGACAGCTCTCGTCGCGGAATTGAGAACGTCTTCGCGCTCCTATATGGTTTTGCCGACAACGAGCTGAGAGGGTATGCGCGGTTGAGCTTCTCGAAGCGAGCGTCGGAAGAGTTGATCGACCTGCCACGCATACACACTTTCGTGAACAACCGAGTGACGGAGTACCGATCAAAGCCGAGTTCAGCGTTTGAGGCCAAGAGCCGCCCAATCCGAAACATCGTTTCGAAGGCGCTGAGTGATTCGAAGCGAAATTTCGTCAGTCACCGCGATCTGGACCAGTTGTTCGCACAGATGCCCGATTACCACTCTGTTGCGGTGGTGGCGTCGACCGAAGGTTGCCCGCTTTCGGAAATGCAGTCTGGGCACCACATGGTCGACGGTCGAAAGGTTCAGGTGAATCAGACTTCGATCAACCGTTATACGAAGGCCGTATCAGCCCTGGTGAAGAGGCTTTGATGGATTCCGCAGCACTTACAAAATTCCGATCAGCGGTGGTGGGTGCCCGGGTCCTCGCTAGCTACGTTGGTCAAGCCAGTGCCGCAGGCCCAGATCAGCATTTCGCCGATCAGACGCTGATGAAGGCAGCCGTTGCGCAGGCGGTCGGATGCTGGGAAGGGTACATTGAGGACGTCCTCAAGGAGTTTGTCTCGAAGGTCCGAGTGCAAGCGCAGCGACGAGCATGGACCTTGGTTGTTCAGTTCGAATCACTGGTTCAGAAGCTGACGAGCGAGCTCAACACCCCAAACTGGGAGAAGTCACGCGAACTGATTCTCAACGTTACGGGGATGGACCCGTACGTTTCGTGGATATGGGCGCCGAGATTCGCGAACCAGAACGATACGCAGCAGTTCCTGAAGGGAATCATGGACGTGCGGCATTCATTCGCGCACGGCTACGCGACTTCGACAACAGTGCCGGGGCTCACGGCGCCGGGAGTTCTCGACTTGCCTTACGTGGGTGATGTCATCGACTGCTTGACGTTTTTCGCCGCAACGACCGATGGGCTTCTAGAACACGAACTGACGCATCGGCACTCGTGCGTAACCGGCTGGGCATGACCGCGATCCTGCGGGCGGTCTACTGGCTCGCCACTACGTCTGAAAGAATATTCAGTTCACTTTTGGACGACGGCGCACGCACATGTCCGAGTGCAGCTAAATTACACCTCGGACGAACTAGGGTGGCCTTGATTGCCCTTGTGTAGCCTTGGCATTGCAGTCGGCGCGTTGCGTAAGGCTGTGATTTAAAAGGACGTGTTGCGCGCCGGTAAAGCTCCGAAGGCAGCGTTCGATCGCCCGCAAGAGTCGTCTAACTTGCTTCCAGAATGCAACTGAAATCCCCGCGTAATCGTGCATAGTAGTTCCGCATAAAGTTTGAGGAAGTGACGGAAAGCCTTGATTTGACACGATTTTGTGTCTGCAAGCTGCGGAGCTTTGCGGAAGTGGCGTTTCAGTGACGTAAATGCCGGCCCCGGCCAGGATGCGCGTCGCGATGGTCGACGCAACCGCCTACCGGGGCACGGCCGCTTTCCTTCTGCCAACCGCCGTCAGCGAACGACGCCGGCAGCCGGTTCGTGAAACCCGTTCCGATCCGTTTCCCGCATCGAATCGCGCACGGCATCGACGACCCGGCCCGCATCCGCGCGCCGCTTGGTCGCCAGGCGTTGTTCCCCGAGCGCCCGCAATGTCGCGCCACCGAAATACTCCATGATGTCCGGCAGGCGACGCACCGTGCCGCGGCTACCCCAGCAGCCGTCGTCGATTTCCGTTGGAAAGACCCACACGCGTGTCGCGACGGCGTCGACCGCCGCACCTTCCGCGCGTGCGACGGCGGCGGTCACGTCGGCGATCAGCGCCGCACGCGCGGCGTCCGTGTACTGTCCTTCGGGCACGGTCGGCACGATCCGGTAGAGCGGCGCAGGCGCGACGGCACCGGCGCGATATACGGCCGCCGGCCGATGGACGAAGATCCAGGTCACGTCCCGCACGCGCGGATCGTCGGGATCGAGTCCTTCGTGACGGATCAGTGTCCCGGTCAGCTCGTTCATCAGTTGCGCTTCGGCGTGCGGCGCGAGTGCCCCTTCGGGGAGGGTGACGTCGATCATCGGCATGGCGGTGTCCTGGTTCGGTGGAGGCGGCGTCGCTCCGGTTCCGGCGACGTGAATCCAGTGTATGAACCGCATGCCGACGCGCGAAGTGGCGAAACTGCCATTCGACGATGCCATTCCCGACAGCGTGTCCCGCGCCCGTTCCAGTCGGGCTAGCGCGCGAAACGACGACGATATTCGCCGGGAGAGATGCCGGTTTCGCGCTTGAACAGTTGCCGGAAACCGCTGATGTCCGCGTACCCGACGCGTTCGCACACCGCATCGATCGCGAGCTTCGTTTCCGCGAGCAGCCGCTTCGCGACTTCGATCCTGAGCGTCTGCAGATACCGGAGCGGCGGGGCGCCGACCGCATCCCGGAAGCGGCGATGCAGCGTGCGTTCGCTCATCGCGACGTGGTCGCTCAACCGCGCGAGGCTGAACGGCTCGCGCAGATGCTTTTCCATCCAGCGTTGCGCGCGCGCGATGGCCGGATCGTCGTGTCGATGGTGGCCCATCCGGTCGAGGTCGATGAACGAGTCCTGCGAGTCGCGGTTCACGTCGATCAGCATGAGCCGTGCAACGGACGCGGCCAGGCGCGCGTTCGCCAGCTTGTCGATGACCCGCAGCGCGAGAGTCTGGTACGACGTGACGGCGCCGCCGCACAGGATGCCATCCTGTTCGGTCAGGACGTCCGACGCGCGTAGCGCCACGTCCGGATAACGCGAGCGGAAGCTCGAGGCTTTCGACCAGTGCGTCGTGGCGACGCGGCCGTCGAGCAATCCGGCTTCCGCGAGCAGGAACGCACCGGTGCAGTACGTCGCGATCAGCGTGCCGCGCGCGTGTTGCCGGCGCAGTGCATCGAGCAGCGGGGCGAGCGGTGCGGGCCGGTCCAGCAGCCGGTCGAGATCGGCGACGAACGGACCCGTGAGCCAGATCGCGTCGGCGCGGCTGCTGCCGTCGATTGCGCCGTCGACCGGAAGGAGCTGGCCGGAGGCCGTGCGCACGGGCCGTCCATCGACCGATTCGACGCGCCAGCGGAACGGCGCGGCCGCGTGGCCGGGCGGCATCGACGACGCGAGATGGTTGGCCGCCGTCAGGATGTCGGTCGGCGCGGCGATGCCGGACGCGAGGGCGTGGTCGACGGCCCAGATTCGGATGAGCGGCATGAGTGGCGGAAGGGGCCCTGGACGAGGGCAATCCTACCATTCGGCCTCATGCGATATCGGCTGCCGAAAATCAAACGGCCGCCCGGCGGCGAAGCGCGCGGACGGCCGTGCGTAGCGGGTGAACGTGCAGTGTCGCTCAGCACTCGCCCTTTTTCGCGTGTCCCGGCGGGCAGTGATAACCGCGACGATCGTCATGACCGCGATAGCGCTGGTGATCTTCCCACTCGCGACGTTCCCAGTAGCGGCGGCCGTCCCAGTAGCGGTCGCCGTGCCAGCCGACGATGACCGCCGGCGCCGGGGCGACCACGACGGGCGCGGGCGCGACGACGACCGGCGCGGGTGTGCCGATGTTGACGTCGACGTTGACGGCATGGGCGAGGCCGGACAGCGAAAGGCCGAGGCCGGCGAAAGCGAGGGCGATCAGCGAGCGTTGCATGTTCTTTTCCGTGATGTCGTTGTAAAGAGGCCGGCACGACGCGATGGAAGCGAGGGGGATCGTTCCACCGGGGGGAACGCCGCGCCGACAGAATGCAGTGTGCGGGCACGCGACGGAAAAGGCGAGACGGGTTTGTTACGGAGGGTTGCCGGCCGGCAGCGGCGGGGTGCGGGTATGCGCCAGCGCCATTTGACAATGGCGAGCCGCGGGTGCGGACAGGCGCTCCGCAACGTGGCACGCGGGCCGTGCGAATTTGACATTCGGCGGCACGCGGCCGCAAAGCGGGATTAACGGTGCGTTACAAACTGACACGCGGCAGGCAGCCGAGGCGCCGCCTGCCGCGTGGCGAACCGCACGCCGGCCGTCGGGCCGGCGGCTGCCAAGGATGCGTTACAGATAGAACATCCGGTCTTCTTCCGGCCGCGGCGGATGACCGTCGTCGTCCGAGCCCTCTTCCTCGCCGCTGTCCTCGTAGAACGCGAGCACCGCGTCGAGCACCTGGTCGGGATCGTCGATCACCTGCATCAGATCCATGTCGTCCGGATTGATCAGGCCCATCGGGATCAGCTGGTCGCGGAACCACTGCAGCAGCCCCTTCCAGAACTCGCTGCCGACCAGAATGATCGGCACGAGGCGCGACTTCTTCGTCTGGATCAGCGTGAGCACTTCGGACAGCTCGTCGAGCGTGCCGAAGCCGCCCGGCATCACGATCACCGCATCCGAGTTCTTCACGAACGTGACCTTGCGCGTGAAGAAGTGGCGGAAGCGCAGCGAGATGTCCTGGTAGTGGTTGCCGGCCTGCTCGTGCGGCAACTCGATGTTCAGCCCGACCGACGGCGCCTTGCCGGCGTGCGCGCCCTTGTTCGCGGCTTCCATGATGCCGGGGCCGCCGCCGGAGATCACGGCGAAGCCGGCGTCGGACAGCTTGCGCGCGATCTGCACCGCGAGCTTGTAGTGCGGCGTGTCGGGTTTGAGGCGGGCAGAACCGTAGATGCTGACAGCCGGGCGGATCTCCGACAGGTACTCGGTCGCCTCGATAAACTCTGCCATAATCGTGAACATCTGCCACGATGCGCGCGCCTTCTTGGCCGTCGCGCGTTCTTGATCTGCGAGCGAACGCAGACTCGGAATCACTTTTCTCTTGTTCATAATGCCTGAAGAACGAAATCTGGAAGGTAAGACCCTGCTATTGGTTGACGGTTCGAGCTATCTGTATCGGGCTTACCATGCGATGCCTGATTTGCGTGGCCCTGGCGGGGAGCCGACCGGAGCGCTCTACGGAATCATCAACATGCTGCGCCGTATGCGCAAGGAAGTCAGTGCAGAGTATAGCGCTTGCGTGTTCGATGCAAAGGGCAAGACGTTCCGTGACGACCTTTATGCCGACTATAAGGCAAACCGTCCGTCGATGCCGCCCGATCTTGCATTGCAGGTCGAGCCGATCCACGGCGCGGTGCGCGCGCTCGGCTGGCCGCTGCTGATGGTCGAAGGCGTCGAGGCCGACGACGTGATCGGCACGCTCGCGCGCGAAGCCGAGCGGCACGGGATGAACGTGATCGTGTCGACCGGCGACAAGGATCTCGCGCAGCTCGTGACCGACCGCGTCACGCTCGTCAACACGATGACCAACGAAACGCTCGACCGCGACGGCGTGATCGCGAAGTTCGGCGTGCCGCCCGAGCGCATCATCGACTACCTCGCGCTGATCGGCGATACCGTCGACAACGTGCCCGGCGTCGAGAAGTGCGGGCCGAAGACGGCCGTGAAATGGCTCGCGCAATACGACAGCCTCGACGGCGTCATCGAGCACGCGGGCGAGATCAAGGGCGTGGTCGGCGACAACCTGCGCCGCGCGCTCGATTTCTTGCCGCTCGGCCGCAAGCTCGTGACCGTCGAGACGGCCTGCGATCTCGCGCCGCATCTCGAGTCGATCGAAGCGTCGCTGAAGAGCGACGGCGAAGCGCGCGACATGATGCGCGACATCTTCGCGCGCTACGGCTTCAAGACCTGGCTGCGCGAAGTCGACAGCGCGCCGGCGGAAGGCGGCGGCGCCGATGCGCCGGAAGGCGAGCCGGCACCGGTGGTGGCGGCCGACATCGTGCGCGAATACGACACGATCCAGACCTGGGAGCAGTTCGACGCCTGGTTCGCGAAGATCAACGACGCGAAGCTGACCGCGTTCGACACCGAGACGACCGCGCTCGACCCGATGCTCGCGCGCCTCGTCGGCCTGTCGTTCTCGGTCGAGCCGGGCAAGGCCGCGTACCTGCCGGTCGCGCACCGCGGCCCCGACATGCCCGAGCAACTGCCGATCGACGAGGTGCTCGCGCGCCTGAAGCCGTGGCTCGAATCGGCCGACCGCAAGAAGGTCGGCCAGCACCTGAAGTACGACGCGCAGGTGCTCGCGAACTACGACATCGAACTGAACGGCATCGAGCACGACACGCTGCTCGAATCGTACGTCGTCGAATCGCACCGCACGCACGACATGGACAGCCTCGCGCTGCGTCATCTGGGCGTCAAGACGATCAAGTACGAAGACGTCGCGGGCAAGGGGGCGAAGCAGATCGGCTTCGACGAAGTGGCGCTTGCGCAAGCCGCCGAATACGCGGCCGAAGATGCGGACATCACGCTGCAGCTTCATCACGTGCTGTATCCGCAGGTCGCGCGCGAGCCGGGCCTCGAGCGCGTGTATCGCGAGATCGAGATGCCGGTCTCGCGCGTGCTGCGCAAGATGGAGCGCACGGGCGTGCTGATCGACGATGCGCGGCTGCACGCGCAGAGCACTGAAATCGCGACGCGCCTGATCGAGCTCGAAGCGCAGGCGTACGAGCTGGCGGGCGGCGAATTCAATCTCGGCTCGCCGAAGCAGATCGGGCAGATCTTCTTCGAGAAGCTGCAGTTGCCCGTCGTGAAGAAGACGCCGAGCGGTGCGCCGTCGACCGACGAAGAGGTGCTGCAGAAGCTCGCGGAGGACTACCCGCTGCCGAAGCTGCTGCTCGAGCATCGCGGGCTGTCGAAGCTGAAGTCGACCTATACCGACAAGCTGCCGCGCATGGTGAACCCTTCGACGGGGCGCGTGCACACGAACTATGCGCAGGCCGTCGCGGTGACGGGCCGCCTCGCATCGAACGACCCGAATCTTCAGAACATTCCGGTGCGCACGGCCGAAGGCCGGCGCATCCGCGAGGCGTTCATCGCGTCGCCGGGTCACCGGATCGTGTCGGCCGACTATTCGCAGATCGAACTGCGGATCATGGCGCATATCTCCGGCGACGCGTCGCTGCTGCGCGCGTTCTCGCAGGGCGAGGACATCCACCGCGCGACGGCCGCCGAGGTGTTCGGCGTGACGCCGCTGGAGGTCAATTCCGACCAGCGCCGGATCGCGAAGGTGATCAACTTCGGGCTCATCTACGGGATGAGCGCGTTCGGCCTCGCGTCGAACCTCGGCATCACGCGTGACGCGGCGAAGCTCTATATCGACCGTTATTTCACCCGCTACCCGGGCGTCGCGCAGTACATGGAGGACACGCGCTCGCTGGCGAAGGAAAAGGGCTACGTCGAAACCGTTTTCGGCCGCCGCCTGTGGCTGCCGGAAATCAACGGCGGCAACGGCCCGCGCCGCCAGGCGGCCGAGCGCGCGGCCATCAACGCGCCGATGCAGGGCACGGCCGCCGACCTGATCAAGCTGTCGATGATCGCGGTGGACGATTGGCTCACGCGCGACAAGCTCGCGTCGCGCATGATCATGCAGGTGCACGATGAACTGGTGCTCGAGGTGCCCGACGACGAGCTGTCGCTGGTGCGCGAGAAACTGCCGGAAATGATGTGCGGCGTCGCGAAGCTGAAGGTGCCGCTCGTCGCCGAGGTCGGTGCCGGCGCGAACTGGGAAGAGGCACACTGACGCACCCCCGTGCGGTTCGCGTTTCCCGCGGCATATTGTTGCAGGGATGCTGAATATCGAGATGGTTTGCTTGTGGTCAACGCGCAAGCTCCCGGACAATGCATGTCAGTCATGTCATTGACGCGGGGCCGCGCGCCCCGCGTTCCGGGTCGGTCGCATCGCAGTGCTTCGAACTGCACAACGATGGTGTCCGAACCGGTTAATCCACCGGGCGGCGCGAATGCATCGCATTGGCTTTGCCCGGCGGCAGCAGTTTCGAATCGCAAAGGGGGAATCAGATGCATCGGATCATCATCGTAGGCGGAGGCGCGGGCGGCCTGGAACTGGCGACGCGGCTCGGCGACCGTTACGGCGCGCGCGGCAATCGTCCCGCGCGTGCGCTTGTCACGCTCGTCGACCGCAATCCGACCCACATCTGGAAACCGCTGCTGCACGAGGTTGCGGCCGGCAGCATGGACCCGTTCACGCAGGAGCTCGAATACGCGGCGCAGGCGCGCTGGCACGGCTTCGAGTTTCAGCAGGGCGAGCTCACCGGGCTCGACCGCACGGCGAAGCGCGTCACGTTGTCGCCCCTCAACGACAGCGACGGCGCGGAACTGCTGCCGGCGCGCGAGCTGGAATACGACACGCTCGTGATCGCGATCGGCAGTACGACCCACTTCTTCGGCGTGCAGGGCGCACCGGAAAACGCGATCGCGCTCGATACGGTCGGGGAGGCCGAGCGCTTCCGCAAGCGGCTGATCGCCGCGTGCATGCGCGCCGAACACCAGGCGCCTGCGCCGACCGCCCCGGGCGAAACGGCCGAGCCGCGCATCCAGGTCGTGATCGTCGGCGGCGGCGCGACGGGCGTCGAGTTGTCCGCGGAACTGCGCAACACGGCGCAGGTGCTGTCCGTGTACGGGCTGCACAAGCTCGATCCGCGCCACGACGTCGGCATCGTGCTGATCGAATCGGGACCGCGGATCCTGCCGGCATTGCAGGAACGCGTGTCGACCGCGACGGCCGAACTGCTCGAGAAGCTGGGCGTGCGATTGATGCTCGGCGAGCGCGTGACCGAGGTCGCGCCGGGGTTCGTGCATACCGCGAGCGGCAAGGCGGTGCGTGCGGACCTGACGGTCTGGGCGGCCGGCATCAAGGCGCCGTCGGTGCTGTCGCATCTCGACGGCCTGCAGGTCAACAAGCTCGGCCAGCTCGACGTGCGCCGCACGCTGCAGACCTTCACCGACGACAACGTGTTCGCGCTCGGCGACTGCGCGGCGTGCGTGTGGCCCGGCAACGAACGCAACGTGCCGCCGCGCGCGCAGGCTGCGCACCAGCAGGCGAGCTTCCTGCTGAAGGCGATCGGCTGCCGGCTCGAAGGGCGTCCGCTGCCCGAGTTCACGTACAAGGATTTCGGCTCGCTCGTGTCGCTCGGCCACTTCAGCGCGGTCGGCAACCTGATGGGCGGGCTGATCGGCGGCAACATGCTGATCGAAGGGCTGTTCGCGCGCTTCATGTACATGTCGCTGTACCGGCTGCACATCGCGGCGCTGCACGGCTATCCGCGGATGATCCTCGACACGGTCGCGCACTGGCTGCGGCGCACGACGCTGCCGCGCGTCAAGCTGCACTGATCGCGCGTTCGCGCGGGGCGGGCGGGTAGCGTGCGCGTCGCGCAGGTTCCCCGCCCGTTGTTTTTGCAGGAGGCGACGGCATCGCCCGCGGGATTTTCTTTTCAATCGGCAAGCATCCGGCGAGTCGCGACGGCCGGCAGGCGACGGGCCGGGCGATGATCCGACAGGCCACCAGCGGGCTTGTGCGTGGGGATCGAGGCGGTCGACGCAACACGTCGTAATCGAGTCTTACACATCTGACAGTTGACGCGACAACGGATTATTGGGCATCTTGTCCGGGTTTCCGTCCGCGGCGGGGGTGCCCACCGCCGCGACGTCCGCGCCGTGCGCCGGCGCGATGCCCCGTCATACGCATCCGGAATCGTGACGGCGGCGCCCAATCGAGGAGTGCATTCATGTTGAAACCCGAAGTCGACAGCCTGGTCCCCCACGTTCCGTTCTCGCGCCGCAAGTTCATGCAGGCCGCGCTGGGCGGCACCTTCGCGGCGGCCGTGCTGCCCGTTTCGGCGCAGACGGTCACGACCGACAGCGCCGGGCTGGACGTCGACACCGTCGAGATCCGCTCGGGCGACGCGAGCGTGCCGGCTTATCGCGCGCAACCGGCCGACAAGACGAACCTGCCGGTCGTGATCGTGATCCACGAGATCTTCGGCGTGCACGCGCATATCGCCGACGTCTGCCGCCGTTTCGCGAAGCTCGGTTATCTTGCGATCGCGCCCGACCTGTTCGCGCGGCAGGGCAATGCGGCGAAGTATCCGACGATGAAGGAGCTGTACGACCACATCATCAGCAAGGTGCCGGACCGCCAGGTCACCGAGGATCTCGATGCGACGGTGGCGTGGGCCGGCAAGAACGGCGGCGACCTGACGCGTCTCGGCGTGACGGGCTTTTGCTGGGGCGGGCGCCAGGCGTGGCTCTATGCCGAGCACGATCCGCACGTGCGCGCGGCCGTTGCATGGTATGGCTTCGTCGAGGGCAAGACCGATGAGATGACGCCGTTCAACCCGGTCGATCATGCGTCGTCGCTGAAGGTGCCGGTACTCGGGCTGTACGGCGAGAAGGATACGAACATCACGCAGGCGTCGCTCGCGGACATGCGCAAGGCGATCCAGGCGAGCGACTCGAAGCTCGCGCGCGAATCGGAGATCGTCGTGTATCCGGATGCCGGTCACGCGTTCTTCGCCGACTACCGGCCGAGCTACGTCAAGGGCGATGCCGAGGACGGCTGGAAGCGCGCGATCGCGTGGTTCCACAAGTACGGCGTGATGTAAACGAGCAGCGGCGGCCCATGCCGCCGCTTCGTCATTGCTGCGTGACGCCGGTGCTTACGGCGTCGGGCCGGTGGCGATCGGCCGCGACGGATCGGCGCTCCATTCGCTCCACGAGCCCGGGTACAGCGATGCGCCGTGCAGCCCCGCCACCTCCATCGCCAGCGCGTTGTGGCACGCGGTCACGCCGGAGCCGCATTGCAGGATCACGCGGTTCGGCTCGGTGCCGGCCAGTACGGTCGAGAACGCTTCGCGCAATTCATGGCCGGTCTTGAAGCGGCCGTCGGCATTCAGGTTGTCCTTGAAGAAGCGGTTGCGCGCGCCGGGGATGTGGCCGCCGACACGATCGATCGTTTCGTTTTCGCCGCGGTAGCGGTCCGGTGCGCGCGCATCGATCACGATGCGCGTGGGCGACGTCACGTTCGCGAGCACGGCTGCCGCGTCGACCGTCGATTCGAGCGGCGCTGCCGCGCGGAAATCGCCGGCGGCCGGTTGCGGCACGTCGGCCGTCAGCGGCTGGCCCGCTGCTTCCCAGGCCTGCAGGCCGCCGTCGAGCACGGCGACCGAATCGTGGCCGAGCCAGCGTAGCAGCCACCACAGGCGCGCCGCATACGCGCCGCCTTGCGCGTCGTATGCGACTACCTGCTGGCCTTGCTTGACGCCGCGGCTGGCGAGCAGCGTGGCGAATGCGTCGCGGGTCGGCAGCGGATGGCGGCCGTTGGTGCCGGTCTTGCGGCCCGACAGGTCGCGGTCGAGATGAAGGTAGTGTGCGCCGGGGAGGTGGCCGGCCGCATAGGCCGCTTCGCCTGCGCCGGGATCGGCGAGATCGAAGCGGCAGTCGAACAGGACGACGCTGCCGGGCGCCGCGGCCAGGCGCTCGGCGAGGTTGGCGGCGGAGATGAGCGTGGTGTAATGAGTGTGTGGCATGACGACTCCCTGGAGTGCAATTGGCCTGACACTCCAAGTCTAAACAAAAAAAGACGGGCCGAAGCCCGTCTTTTCGTCTGCCGGATACCGTGCGGCGTCAAGGCGCCGCACCGGCCGTCAGAGGTCGCCGAGGTGGCGGCGCAGGAATTCGTGGAAGTGCTGCATGCCGTCTTCCATCGGGCTCTGGTACGGGCCGACCTGCGACTCGCCGCGTGCCATCAGCGCACGGCGGCCTGCGTCCATCCGCATGGCGATCTCGTCGTCCTCGACGGCCGTTTCCATATAGGCGGCGCGCTCGGCCTCGACGAATTCGCGTTCGAACAGCGCGATTTCCTCGGGGTAATAGAACTCGACGATGTTGGTCGTCTTCTGCGGGCCGCGCGGGATCAGCCACGACACGACGAGCACGTGCGGGTACCACTCGATCATCAGGCCCGGGTAGTAGACCATCCAGATCGCGCCGAACTCCGGCGGCACGCCGTTGCGGAACTTCAGCACCTGCTCGTGCCATTTCTGGTAAGTCGCGCTGCCCGGTTTCGCGAGCGCGTTGTGCACGCCGACCGTCTGCACGCTGTACCAGTCGCCGAACTCCCACTTGAGGTCGTCGCACGACACGAAGCTGCCGAGACCCGGGTGGAACGGGACGACGTGATAGTCCTCGAGGTAGACCTCGATGAACGTCTTCCAGTTGTAATCGCACTCGTGCACTTCGACGTGATCGAAGTGGTACTCGGAGAAGTCGAAGTGATGCTTGGTGCCGAGGTGGGCAAGATCGCGCGCGACGTTGCGGCCTTCGGCCTCGAACAGCAGCCCCTGCCAGTTTTGCAGCGGGCTCTTGCCGAGGTTCAGGCACGGCTTGTCGGGGAAGTGCGGTGCGCCGAGCAACTCGCCTTCCAGGTCGTACGTCCAGCGGTGCAGCGGGCACACGATGTTCTGCGTGCGGCCGCGCCCGTTGAGCATGATCGCCTGACGGTGGCGGCAGACGTTCGACAGCAGTTCGATCTGGTTCGTCTGGTTGCGGACCAGCACGCGGCCTTCCTGCTCGGACGGCAGCGCGAAATAATCCCCCGCCTCGGGCACCATCAATTCGTGCCCGACGTAACGAGGTCCTTTCTTGAAGAGGGTTTCGATCTCGCGCTCGAGTAGCGCCTCATCGAAATATGCAGTGACTGGAAGCTGGCTGTGGGCCGACTTCAACTGAAGCGCATCGCTCAGATTGGACATTCCCACTCCCGGTGTTAGCGTGAAAGCAGTGAACAACCCAACCATCGAAAAATCGATTTAGGGAAACGGGGAATTATACCCGGTTCGCCTCGCAAGGCTAGGATTAAGTGCCTGATTTGTGTCAATTTTTTGTCGGGCGACCCGCGGGAGGCGCACAATGTGCGTCGGAGATGGGGCCGGAATATGTACCGGGGTGCCCACGACGGCAGGTCGGAAAATTCTCTTTTGCCGTAGAATGTCCGACTTGTTTTGAAATTTGACACCTCGTCCATGGCGAAAACCGCATCCCCAGGCGCCACGCCGCCCGGCAATGGCACCGAACCGTTGCCGGACAATTACGAGATGGCGCTCGCGGAACTCGAGACGCTGGTTGCCCGGATGGAAGGCGGCGCGTTGAGCCTCGAGGATTCACTGACGGCATACCGCCGCGGTGCGGCCCTCGTTGCGTTTTGCCAACAGCAGCTCGAGAAAGTGGAGCAGCAGGTTCGCGTGCTCGACGGCGCGACGCTGAAGCCGCTTTCGTCCGGAACGGCCGCCACGGACGGCGAAGACGACGATCTATGACATTCGAACAATGGATGCGGTCCGTGCTTGACCGTGTCGAGAACGCACTCGGCCACTATCTGCCCGCCGATACCGCGATGCCCGCGAAACTTCACGAGGCGATGCGCTACGCGGTCCTCGGTGGCGGCAAGCGGGTTCGTCCGCTGCTGTGCCATGCAGCAGGCGAACTGACCGGCGCGACGGAAGCGGCACGCAATGCGGCGGCGGCGGCGCTGGAGATGATCCACGTCTATTCGCTCGTGCACGACGACATGCCGTGCATGGACGACGATGCGTTGCGCCGCGGCAAGCCGACCGTGCACGTGCAGTACGACGAGCCGACGGCCCTGCTGGTCGGCGACGCGCTGCAGTCGCAGGCGTTCGTCGCGCTGACCGACGCCGAGGCGCTGTCGCCGGTGCAGCAGGCCGCGCTCGTGCGTGAACTGGCGCTTGCGAGCGGCTCGATCGGCATGGCGGGCGGGCAGGCGATCGACCTGGCGAGCGTCGGCCTCAAGCTGACGCGCGAACAGCTCGAAACGATGCACCGGATGAAGACCGGCGCACTGCTGCGCGCGGCCGTGCGGATGGGCGCGCTGGCCGGCGAGACGCCGTCGGCGGAAACGATGGCCGCGCTCGACGTCTATGCGGGGGCCGTGGGTCTGGCCTTCCAGGTCGTCGACGACATTCTCGACGTCACGACCGATTCGGCGACGCTCGGCAAGACGGCCGGCAAGGACGCGGCGAACGACAAGCCGACCTACGTATCGATCCTCGGCCTCGAGGCGTCGCGCGAGCTGGCAGCGCAGCTGCGCGCCGAAGCGCACGACGCGCTGAAACCGTTCGGCGCACGCGCACAGCGTCTCGCCGAACTTGCCGACCTGGTAGTGAACCGGGTCAGCTGACGCGAAAGCCCGCCGCCGCGCACACGCTACGGTGCGTGCAATAGAATGCGGGCGCGTTTGATTTCCTACAATGGAACGACGATGTACGACTTGCTGAAAACCATCGACGACCCGGCGGATTTGCGCCGCCTCGATCGTCGCCAACTGCAACCGCTCGCGGATGAACTGCGTGCGTTCGTGCTCGACAGCGTGTCGAAGACGGGCGGCCATTTGTCGTCCAACCTCGGGACGGTCGAGCTGACGATCGCGTTGCACTACGTGTTCAACACGCCGAACGATCGCATCGTCTGGGACGTGGGCCACCAGACCTACCCGCACAAGATCCTGACGGGCCGCCGCGACCAGATGCATTCGCTGCGTCAGCAGGACGGCATCTCGGGCTTCCCGCGCCGCAGCGAATCCGAATACGACACGTTCGGCACCGCGCACTCGAGCACGTCGATCTCGGCCGCGCTGGGCATGGCGATCGGCAGCCAGCTGAACGGCGACGACCGCTTCTCGATCGCGGTGATCGGCGACGGCGCGATGACGGCCGGCATGGCGTTCGAGGCGATGAACAACGCGGGCGTGTCGGAAGACGCGAAGGTGCTCGTGATCCTGAACGACAACGACATGTCGATCTCGCCGCCGGTCGGCGCGCTGAATCGTCATCTCGCCCGCCTGATGTCGGGCCGCTTCTATGCGGCCGCGCGTGCCGGTGTCGAGCGCGTGCTGAGCGTGGCGCCGCCGGTGCTCGAACTCGCGCGCAAGCTCGAGGAGCACGCGAAGGGCATGGTCGTGCCGGCCACGCTGTTCGAGGAGTTCGGCTTCAACTACATCGGCCCGATCGACGGTCACGATCTCGATTCGCTGATCCCGACGCTGCAGAACATCCGCGAACTGCGCGGCCCGCAGTTCCTGCACGTGGTGACGAAGAAAGGCCAGGGCTACAAGCTCGCCGAAGCCGATCCCGTGCTCTATCACGGTCCCGGCAAGTTCAACCCGGCCGAAGGCATCAAGCCGTCGACCACGCCCGCGAAGAAGACCTACACGCAGGTGTTCGGCGAATGGCTGTGCGATGAAGCCGAGCGCGATACGCGCGTCGTCGGCATCACGCCCGCGATGCGCGAAGGCTCGGGCATGGTCGAGTTCGAGAAGCGTTTCAAGGATCGCTATTACGACGTCGGCATCGCCGAGCAGCACGCGGTGACGTTCGCGGGCGGCCTCGCAACCGAAGGGCTGAAGCCGGTCGTCGCGATCTATTCGACGTTCCTGCAACGGGCATACGACCAGCTGATTCACGACGTCGCGCTGCAGAACCTGCCGGTCGTGTTCGCGATCGACCGCGCGGGCCTCGTCGGCGCGGACGGCGCGACGCACGCGGGTGCGTACGATCTCGCGTTCATGCGCTGCATCCCGAACATGACGATCATGGCGGCATCCGACGAGAACGAATGCCGCCAGATGCTGCACACGGCGCTGCAGCAGCCGAACCCGACCGCGGTGCGTTATCCGCGCGGCGCGGGCACCGGGGTGGCGACGGTGAAGGAATTCACCGAGATCCCGGTCGGCAAGGGCGAAGTGCGTCGCCGCACGTCGCAGCCGGAAGGCAAGCGCGTCGCGATCCTCGCATTCGGCACGATGGTCGCACCGTCGCTGGCGGCGGGCGAGGAGCTCGACGCAACGGTCGCGAACATGCGCTTCGTGAAGCCGGTCGACGCGGCGCTCGTGCGCGAGCTCGCCGAAACGCACGACTACCTCGTCACGGTCGAGGAAGGTTGCGTGATGGGTGGCGCGGGCTCGGCCTGCGTGGAAGCCCTGATGGAGAGTGGGGTTATCCGACCCGTACTACAATTGGGCCTCCCTGACCTGTTCATCGATCACGGCGATCCCGCGAAGCTGCTGTCGCAATGCGGCCTCGACGGCGCGGGCATCGCGAAATCGATTCGCGAACGCTTTCTGAGCCCGGCGGCCGATGTCGCCGGTCAGGCGAAGCGCGTCGCATAAGCTGGCGCCGCCCGTGGGCGGTGCCGGTGCGACTGGCGCAACCGGTCTTCATTGATGCGGAAAACATGGGCCTGCGGGCCCATGTTGCTTTTCCGGCTGCCGCATGACGCGGCGTGCGCGTCGTCGGACGCGCGGCTTACAAGGATTGAACAAGATGAACCAGATGAATCCCGCCTTCGTGATGCCCGACGTGCAGAGCACGGTGGATACCCGTCAGATCCCGATTCAGCGCGTGGGCGTGAAGGCGGTCCGGCATCCGTTGACGGTGTGCACCGAAAGCGGCGACGTGCAGCCGACCGTCGGTGTCTGGAACCTCGACGTCCGCCTGCCTGCCGACCAGAAAGGCACGCACATGTCGCGCTTCGTCGCGCTGCTCGAAGAGAACCGCGCGCCGCTGACGGTCGAGCGTTTCCGCGCGATGCTCGCGTCGATGCTCGAGAAGCTCGAAGCCGAAGCCGGCCGCATCGAGGTCACGTTCCCGTACTTCGTGAACAAGACGGCGCCGGTGTCGGGCGTGCAGAGCCTGCTCGACTACGAAGTGACGCTCGCGGGCGAAAGCCGCAACGGCGACACGCGCCTGTTCCTGAAGGTGCTCGTGCCGGTGACGAGCCTGTGCCCGTGCTCGAAGAAGATCTCGCAGTACGGCGCGCACAACCAGCGCTCGCATGTGACGATCGATGCGGAGCTTGCAGCCGACCTGCCGGTCGAGGCGCTGATCCGTATCGCGGAAGAAGAGGCATCGTGCGAACTGTGGGGCCTGTTGAAGCGTCCGGACGAGAAGTTCGTCACCGAGCGCGCCTACGAGAATCCGAAGTTCGTCGAGGATCTCGTGCGCGACGTCGCGCAGCGTCTCGATGCGGACGAGCGCGTGGCCGCCTACGTGCTCGAGGCCGAGAACTTCGAGTCGATCCACAATCACAGCGCGTACGCGCTGATCGAGCGCGACAAGCGTCAGGCTGCATGACGCCGCGTCTTTTTGTCGCGCCATGAAGAAGGCCGCTCGAACGAGCGGCCTTTTTGTTGTCTTGCGTGCGGTGTCGCGTTGCGGGGAGTCAGCGGGCGAGCGACGCGAGATCCCAGCGCGGCTTCACCGTGAATGCGTAGTCTGCATTCGCCTGCTCGGGCCAGCGGCCGAGCCGCAGTGCGCCCGCAAGCGCGATCATCGCGCCGTTGTCGGTGCAGAGCGCGAGATCGGGGTAGTGCACGTCGAAGCCGCGCTTGGCCGCGGCGGCCGACAATGCCGCACGCAACTGGCGGTTCGCGCCGACGCCGCCCGCGACCACGAGGCGCTTGAGTCGGGTCTGCTTCAGCGCGGCGAGCGACTTCGCAACGAGCACGTCGACGGCCGCGTCGACGAAGCCGCGCGCAAGATCGGCTTTCGCGCGCTCGAGTGCTTCGCCTTCCAGCTTCGCCGCCTCGAATTTCTTCATCTGCGTGAGCACGGCCGTCTTCAGGCCGCTGAAGCTGAAGTCGAGATCGCCCGAATGCAGCATCGGGCGCGGCAGCACGACCGCGCCCGGCGTGCCCGTCTCGGCGAGCTTCGACACTTCCGGGCCGCCCGGGTAGCCGAGGCCGATCAGCTTCGCCGTCTTGTCGAACGCTTCGCCGGCCGCGTCGTCGAGCGTTTCGCCGAGCGTCTCGTACACGCCGACGTCGGTCACGCGCATCAGCTGCGTGTGGCCGCCGGATACCAGCAGCGCGATGAACGGAAACGGCGGCGGCGCGTCGACGAGCAGCGGCGACAGCAGGTGGCCTTCGAGGTGATGGATGCCGACGGTCGGCTTGTTCCATGCGAGGGCGAGCGCATTCGCGATGCTCGCGCCGACCAGCAGCGCGCCGGCGAGGCCGGGGCCCTGCGTGAACGCGATCGCGTCGATGTCGTCGCGGCGCGTGCCGCTTTGCGCCATCACTTCCTCGAGCAGCGGCAGCGCGCGGCGGATGTGGTCGCGCGACGCGAGCTCGGGCACGACGCCGCCGTAGTCGCGGTGCATCGCGATCTGCGAATGGAGCGCGTGTGCGAGCAGGCCGCGCTGCGTGTCGTAGAGCGCGAGGCCGGTTTCGTCGCAGGAGCTTTCGATGCCGAGAACGAGCATGGGTGCGGGCAGGGCGCGGTGTCGGGCGCGCCGCGGGAAGGTCAACGTAACCGGAAAGTATAGCAGGCGAGGGCCGGCCGGCGCAGGCGGCGGCCCGGGCCCGATGCCGGGCAGGTACAATCCGCGCCATGGAAACCTATGACATCGCCGTGATCGGCGCGGGCGCCGCCGGGATGATGAGCGCCGCGGTCGCCGGGCAGCTCGGCCGCCGCGTCGTGCTGATCGATCACGCGCCGCGGCTCGCCGAGAAGATCCGCATCTCGGGCGGCGGCCGCTGCAACTTCACGAACCTGTACGCCGGCCCCGACAACTATCTGTCGTCGAATCCGCATTTCGCGCGCTCGGCGCTGGCGCGCTATACGCCGCGCGACTTCCTCGGGCTGCTCAAGCGCCATCACGTGACCTGGCACGAAAAGCACAAGGGCCAGCTCTTCTGCGACCACGGCAGCGACGCGATCATCGACGTGCTGAAGCACGAGTGCGACGCGGGCGGCATCGCGTGGCGCCGGCCCGTCGTCGTCGATGCGGTGCGCCACGCGCCGGCCGACGGCTTCGTGCTCGACACGCAGCAGGCCGGCGCGATCGGTGCGCGCGCCCTGATCGTCGCGACGGGCGGCCTGTCGATTCCGAAGATCGGCGCGACCGACTTCGGCTACCGGCTGGCGAAGCAGTTCGGCCACAAGCTCGTCGATACGCGGCCCGCGCTCGTGCCGCTGACGTTCGCGCCGCAGGACTGGGAGCCGTTCGCGGCGCTGTCGGGCGTGTCGCTCGAGGTACGCGTGTCGACCGGCGACAGGAAGCGCGGCGGCGAATTCGTCGAGGATCTGCTGCTGACCCATCGCGGCCTGTCCGGGCCCGGCATCCTGCAGATCTCGAGCTACTGGCAGCCCGGCGACCCGATCCGCGTCGACCTGCTGCCGCAGCGCGACTCGGTGGCCGACCTGCTCGACGCGAAGCGCACGTCGAAGCGCCAGATCGGTTCGTTGCTCGCCGACTGGGTGCCGTCGCGTCTCGCCCATGCGTGGCTCGATACGCATCGCGTCGCGGCCGACGCGCGGCTCGCGGACCTGCCCGACCGGACGCTGCGCCAGATCGGCGAGGCGCTGTCCGGCTGGACGCTGACGCCGAACGGCACCGAGGGCTACAAGAAGGCCGAAGTGACGAAGGGCGGGGTCGATACGCGCGAGCTGTCGTCGGCGACGATGATGAGCGCGCGCGTGCCGGGGCTCTATTTCGTCGGCGAGGCGGTGGACGTGACGGGCTGGCTCGGCGGCTACAACTTCCAGTGGGCATGGGCGTCCGGCACGGCGGCCGGGCAAGCGGCGGCGGAGTATTCGCGCGCCGCCTGACGGGCCGCGGCGGCCCGTTCAAGCGGGACCAGGCCCCGTGCCTTTAGGCAATCGCTCTGCTATACTCGGTAGTCTTTCCCTGCAAACCTTTATTCGTGTCGGATCATGACGATCATTCGCGTTAAAGAGAACGAGCCGTTCGAAGTTGCAATGCGTCGCTTCAAGCGCACGATCGAGAAGAATGGTCTGCTGACCGAGCTTCGCGCGCGCGAGTTTTACGAGAAGCCGACCGCGGAGCGCAAGCGCAAGAAGGCCGCTGCGGTGAAGCGTCATTACAAGCGGATTCGCAGCCAGACGCTGCCGAAGAAGCTGTACTGAACGATTGGGCGCCGCGCGGTTCGCTGAGCGGCGCACCGGCGACTCCGTGCGATCGGGTGCGATCGCACAGCCGATCAGGCGGCGAGTCGCCGATGCCGGATTCGAGCAACCCGCTTGAGACACTGTCCCAAGCGGGTTTTTGTGTTGACGCCCGTTCACGGGCGTCGGATTCACGTTTCCATCCCGGGTGAAAGATGAGTTTGAAAGAGCAGATCAGCGAAGACATGAAGGCCGCGATGCGCGCGAAGGAAAGCGAGCGCCTGGCGACGATTCGCCTGCTGATGGCCGCGATCAAGCAGCGTGAGGTCGATGATCGCGTGACGCTCGACGACGCGGGCATCACGGCCGTGATCGACAAGATGATCAAGCAGCGCAAGGATTCGATCAGCCAGTTCCAGGCCGCCGGCCGCGACGACCTCGTCGCGAAGGAGCAGGCCGAGCTGACCGTGCTGGGCGGTTACATGCCCGCGCAACTGTCGGACGCCGAAGTGGCGGCCGAAGTCCAGGCGGCGGTCGCGCAAACAGGCGCAGCCGGTCCGCAGGACATGGGCAAGGTGATGGGCGTGCTGAAAGGCAAGCTCGCCGGTCGTGCCGACATGACGGCCGTTTCCGCGCAGGTCAAGGCCGCGCTCACGAAGTAAAACCCGTTCCCGGCGCGCCCAGCGATGCGTGCGCCGGGCGTCGTATTGTCTTTTTTCGTTCGATCCCACGGTGATTCCGCATTCGTTCCTGCAGGACTTGCTGAACCGCGTCGATATCGTCGACGTGGTGGGTCGGTACGTGCAGCTCAAGAAGGGCGGCGCCAACTTCATGGGGTTGTGCCCGTTCCATAACGAGAAGAGCCCGTCGTTTACCGTCAGCCCGACCAAGCAGTTCTATCACTGCTTCGGTTGCGGCGCGCACGGCACGGCAATCGGCTTCCTGATGGAGCACGCGGGGCTCACGTTCCCGGAAGCCGTGCAGGAACTCGCGCAGTCCGTCGGGCTGACCGTGCCGCACGAGCCGTCGATGCGCGGCGGAGGCGGGGGCGGTGGCGGCGACTATCCGGCGCCGGTGTCGAAATCGGTCGCGACCGCGCTGTCCGATGCGATGACGGCCGCGTGCGACTACTACCGCAAGCAGTTGCGCGGTGCGACCGTCGCGATCCAGTACCTGAAGAACCGGGGCCTGACCGGCGAGATCGCCGCGCGTTTCGGCCTCGGCTACGCGCCGGACGGCTGGCAGAACCTCGAAGCCGCGTTCCCGGACTATCGCGACGAGTCGCTCGTCGAGTCGGGGCTCGTGATCGTCAGCGAGAAGACCGACGCGCAGGGCGTCGCGCGCCGCTACGACCGGTTCCGCGAGCGGATCATGTTCCCGATCCGCAACGTGAAGGGACAGGTGATCGGCTTCGGCGGCCGCGTGCTCGGCAGCGGCGAACCGAAATACCTGAACTCCCCCGAAACGCCGCTGTTCAACAAGGGCAGCGAACTGTACGGGTTGTTCGAGGCGCGGCTCGCGATTCGCGAGCGCAAGTACGTGCTGGTCGTCGAAGGCTACATGGACGTCGTCGCGCTCGCGCAGCTCGGGTTCCCGAACGCGGTCGCGACGCTCGGCACCGCGTGCACGCCGATTCACGTGCAGAAGCTGCTGCGCCAGACCGACACGGTCATTTTCAGTTTCGACGGCGATTCGGCCGGGCGGCGGGCGGCGCGGCGCGCGCTCGAGGCCTGCCTGCCGCATGCGGGCGACAACCGCACGATCCGGTTCCTTTTTCTGCCGACCGAGCACGATCCGGACAGCTATGTGCGCGAGTTCGGCGCCGAAGCGTTCTCCGAGCAGGTCGAGCGCGCGATGCCGCTGTCACAATTTCTGTTGAACGAAGCAATTTCGGGCAAGGCGCTCGATCAGCCGGAAGGCCGCGCGAAGGCGCTGTTCGATGCGAAGCCGCTGCTGCAGGCGCTGCCCGCGAACGCATTGCGCGCGCAGATCATGCACATGTTCGCGGACCGCCTCGATATTCCGTTCGAAGAGGTCGCGGCGCTGTCCGACGTCGATACGCGGATCGCGGCGCCGCCGCGCCAGGCGCCCGCGCGCAGCGAGCGGCGCCGCGTGACGGACAGCGAAAAGCGCGCACTGCGCACGCTGGTGATGCATCCGCGCATCGCGTCGCAGCTCGACGACGAGCAGATTGCGACCCTGCGCACCTTGCCGCGCATCGGCGAGCTGTTCGCGGAAGTCGTCGACCATGCGCGCGCGCTGGGCGACGGCGCGGAGTTCCGGTTGCTGTCGGATGTCCTGCGGACGTCCTCGAACGGGGCGACTTACGAGGAAATCTTCCGCGAAATTCTGGACTATGATGAAAACGTCCGCGATTTGCTGTTACAGAATCCGGCAGACGAGACGGTGCCCGAGCGGCAGCGTGAACAGGAACGGATCGCGGGGGAGGAGCTGCAGGCGGCGGTGCTCAAGATGCGTTATGACGCCTGCTGCGACCGGCTTGACCGGCTGGCGCGGCAATCCACCTTCACACCCGAGGAGTTGGCCGAATTGACGGAATTGAACCAGCAGCGAACCGACATGAAACGTCGGCTCGGGCTGTAGGCGGCCGGGGCGCTTAGAGAGGGCTCCCCAGCGTGCTATAATATAAGGTTTCCAGCGGTTTGTTTTCTAAGCAGAGGCGAGATTCGCGATGGCAAAGACGACAGGCGGAAAGAAAGCAACAGGCAAGGGCTCGACGGAGCCGACCAAGAAGGTCACAGCGGCCAAGTCTGCTTCTTCCTCCAGGACAACGTCTTCAGCCACGTCAGCCCCAGCAGGAAAGAAAACCGCGGCCGGCACTGCTCAGGCTGCGCCGGCACCGGCAGCCAGAACACGGGCTGCCGCGAGACCCGACTCCGGGCCGGCCAAGCCGGCGGCGAAGCGGGCAAGTGCGAAAAGCGCAAGGGACACGACTGCCGACGCGGACGAAACGGCAGTACGTACTACTCATGCACCCACGGTTCAACCGGCTGTCGTCCAGCAGCCGCGAGTCGATATAGCCGGTACGGCGAACTCCATGACCAAAAAGCTGAACGAAGTATCCGTCGAAGACGACGCAAATCAGAGCGACGAGCAGCCCGCCGCAGCCGCGGCTGCTCCGGGCAAATCCAAGGTGCGCGATCGTCGCGCCAAGGAAAAGGCGCTGCTGAAGGAAGCGTTCGCGACGAGCACGCCGGGCACGGCCGAGGAGCTCGAAGAGCGCCGCGTGAAACTGCGCGCGCTGATCAAGCTCGGCAAGGAGCGCGGCTTCCTGACGTACGCCGAAATCAACGACCACCTGCCGGACAACTTCACCGAGACCGAAGCCCTCGAAGGCATCATCGGCACGTTCAACGACATGGGCGTGGCGGTTTACGAGCAGGCGCCGGACGCGGAAACGCTGCTCCTGAACGACAACGCACCCGCTGCGTCGTCGGACGATGAAGTCGAGGAGGAAGCGGAAGTCGCGCTGTCCACCGTCGATTCGGAATTCGGCCGCACGACCGATCCGGTCCGGATGTACATGCGCGAAATGGGCACGGTCGAGCTGCTCACGCGCGAAGGCGAAATCGAGATCGCGAAGCGGATCGAGGACGGCCTGCGCCACATGGTGATGGCCATCTCCGCGTGCCCGACGACGATCGCCGACATCCTCGCGATGGCCGAACGCGTCGCGAACGAAGAGATTCGCGTCGACGAACTCGTCGACGGCCTGCTCGATCCGAATGCGTCGGACTCCGCCGATACCGACGGTTTCTCCGCGAAGGAAGCCGAAGCGATCGAGAACGAGGACGAGGAAGCCGAAGAGGAAGAGGAAGAAGAGGAAGAGGAGGAAGACGACGGTGCCGCGCAGGCATCGGCGAACGCCGCCCAGCTCGAAGCCCTCAAGCGCGCATCGCTCGAGAAGTTCTCGCAGATCAGCGAGTGGTTCGACAAGATGCGCCGCGCGTTCGAAAAGGAAGGCTACAAGTCGAAGGCCTACCTGAAGGCGCAGGAAACGATCCAGACCGAACTGATGACGATCCGCTTCACCGCGCGTACCGTCGAGCGCCTGTGCGACACGCTGCGTGCGCAGGTGGACGAAGTGCGTCAGGTCGAACGTCAGATCCTGCACATCGTCGTCGACAAGTGCGGCATGCCGCGCTCGGAATTCATCGCACGCTTCCCGGGCAACGAGACCGATCTCGACTGGGCCGAGAAGATCACCGCCGAAGGCCATTCGTACAGCGCGGTGCTGTCGCGTAACGTCCCGGCGATCCGCGAACAGCAGCAGCGCCTGCTCGACCTGCAGGCGCGTGTCGTGCTGCCGCTGAAGGACCTGAAGGAAACCAACCGCCAGATGGCGGCCGGCGAACTGAAGGCGCGCCAGGCGAAGCGCGAAATGACCGAGGCGAACCTGCGTCTCGTGATCTCGATCGCGAAGAAGTACACGAACCGCGGCCTGCAGTTCCTGGACCTGATCCAGGAAGGCAACATCGGCCTGATGAAGGCGGTGGACAAGTTCGAATACCGTCGTGGCTACAAGTTCTCGACCTACGCGACGTGGTGGATCCGTCAGGCCATCACGCGTTCGATCGCGGACCAGGCGCGCACGATCCGTATTCCGGTTCACATGATCGAAACGATCAACAAGATGAACCGCATCTCGCGGCAGATCCTGCAGGAAACCGGTCTCGAGCCGGATCCGGCAACGCTCGCCGAGAAGATGGAGATGCCGGAAGACAAGATCCGCAAGATCATGAAGATCGCGAAGGAGCCGATCTCGATGGAAACGCCGATCGGCGACGACGACGATTCCCATCTCGGCGACTTCATCGAGGACAACAACACGGTCGCGCCGGCGGATGCAGCGCTGCATGCCAGCATGCGCGACGTCGTGAAGGATGTGCTCGATTCGCTGACGCCGCGCGAGGCGAAGGTGCTGCGGATGCGTTTCGGTATCGAGATGAGCACCGACCACACGCTCGAGGAAGTCGGCAAGCAGTTCGACGTCACCCGCGAGCGGATCCGTCAGATCGAGGCCAAGGCGCTGCGCAAGCTGCGTCACCCGAGCCGTTCCGACAAGCTGAAGTCGTTCCTCGAAGGGAACTGATTTCCAGCGTCTCTCCTGCGAACGCCGCCGGCATCCGCGTGATGCCGGTGGCGTTTGTCTCCTTTGTTGTTACAATGCCGGCCCGGCTTCGTTGCCGGGGTCGCGTGTAGCACGCGTCGTCATTCACCAGGGCTTGTAGCTCAGCGGTTAGAGCAGTCGACTCATAATCGATTGGTCGCGGGTTCGAACCCCGCCGGGCCCACCAGATTCGCTTCCAACGTTGTCCGAGGAAGTCTCGAAACCCGCGATGCCATAAGGCTTCGCGGGTTTTTTGTTTCCTGCGGTGTCCAGGGGATTCCATGGACAGTGACAGGGCAAGCGAGGGCGGCCGGTGGACTTTTCCCGTTATCTGTTGCCCCCGGACCTGTGCAGCTTCGCGAATCGCCGTGCGTTCGGTGCGGCCATGCTCGGCGCCCGAGCGACGGCTATCGGACGATAGAGCCGTCCGTGGCGCAACGGATTGGCCCCGAGGCGGCGCCTAGAAATCCGAGCGCACCGTCAACATCACGTTGCGCGCGTCGCCGAATACGCTGTAATAGGTGCTGGGCGGACGAATGTAGTACCTGCGATTGAACACGTTATTCAATTGCAGCGACGCCGTCACGTGCTTGTTGAAACGATATCCCGCTTGTGCGTCGAAAACCGCATAGCCGCCCTGTTCGACGCCACGCGAAATACGCGTTTGCGCGAGCATGCCGCCCCCGATCGAGAATCCGCGTAACGGGCCTTGCGAGAGCGTATATCGGGTCCACAGCTTGAACAGATGCTTCGGATCCGTGCCGTCGGTGAGATCGGGCGAGTCGTTCTCGTAGTGGGCGTTCAGATACGTGTAGCCAGCATAGAGATTCCAGTCCGGCGTCGGCTGGCCGGTGAGTTCGAGTTCGATACCCTGATTGCGTGCCTTGCCTGCGGATACGTAATAGAACTGATGGGCAGGATCGGCAACGGCGCGGTTGTCGTCGTTGATGCGGAACAGCGCGGCGTTCGCATTCAGGCGGCCGTCGAGCAGGCTGCTTTTCATGCCCACTTCATACTGCTCTCCCGAGCGCGGCGGCAGGCCCGGCCCCGAGTACGTGCCTTGCGTTTGCGCATCGAGGAAACGCGCATAGTTGGCATAGGCCGTCAGCGACGGCACGATGTCCCACAGCAAGCCGGCGGACGGCAGGAAGCGATGATTGACCTGCGCGTTGGTCGTCCAGTCCGCGACGCTCGGCAACGTCGACTGCGTGCGGTCTTGCAGGAACGCCTCGCGGCCGCCGAGCACGAGCGTCAACGGCGCGGCGAGCTTGATGCGCGCCTGCGCATAGACGCCGTATTGCACGGTGCGGTGATTGGTGCCGAACGTGTACGGTACGTCCACGGCGGGTACCGCATTGGGATCGTAGAGACTGTAGGCGCCCCCGTACGGGCCGCTCAACGCGCGGTAACCCGACTGCGCGCCCGAGGTCATCACCGCGTAGTTCGCGCCGATGGTCAGCGTGTGCGTTTGCCCCCAGAGGCGGACCGGGCCGGACACATTGGTGTCCGCGCCGAACCAGTCGTAGCTCGTGCGCTGCCGCTGGTCTCCGAAACGCGCGAGGCCGTTTGCGGTCGCGCCGGGGCCGGAGTACGCGTAGTAGGCCTTGGAGAGTTCGTGGCGGTAGAACAGCGTGGTCGAGGATTGCCACGCGCTTTCGAACCGATGCACGAGGTTGGCGTTGACCTCTTGCAACGAGGTGTACGCGTAGTTCCAGCTTGGGCTGAAGTTCCGCGTATATTCGCTCGGCACGCGCCCGGTGAGCGCGGTACGCGTGCTGTTCAGCACGCCGCCCGCACCGTAATCGATGCCGGAAATCGGCGAGACCTGATAGCCGCCCGAGAGCGACAGCGTCGTGCGCGGCGTGAGGTCCCAATCGAGCGCGCCGTAGGCCATCGCCTCCTTGCTGCGCGTGCGCTCGATGGATTGCGGACCGGTGCTGCCCACGAGAACGGCACGTCCGCGCAGCGTGCCGTCCTTGTTCAGCGGCCCGGTGACGTCGATCATCTGGCGCACGCTGCCGAACGAATCGACCTGTGTTTCCGTGGCGAGGTGGAACTGATCCTGAGGGCGCTTGCGCACGAGATTGACGACGCCGCCCGGCTCGCCCATGCCATCGATCGAGCCTGCCGGGCCGCGCAGGATTTCGACGCGGTCGTACATCGCCAGATCGAATTGCAACTGGTACTGCAGGCCGCTCAGTGTCGGGACCCCGTCGAATTCAATGCCGAGCTGCGAGCCGCGCGCGCGGAAGTACGCGGTACCGTCGCCGTAGTCGATCGAACTGACGCCGGTCACGGAGCGCAACGCCTGCTGGATGGTCGTGACGTTCTGGTCGTCCATCCGCTCGCGCGTGAGCACCGAGACCGAGTTTGGCGTCTCCTTGATCGATTGCGCGACTTTTCCGCCGATGGTGGCCCACTTCGCAGCGTAGCTGCCGCTGCCTTCGGTGGTCGCATCGGCGTCCCTTGTGCCCACCACCGTCAAGGCGGGCAGCATGTCGCCGGCCGGGGCCGGCGTGCCTTGCGCGTGCGCCCACGAGGAGGCGAGGCACAGCGCCGAAAAGGCGAGCGGGGCACCGCTGCATCGTCCCGTCGTCGCGCGCCGTGCGCGCGGGTGGTCTATTCTCGTTGTCATGGTTGATCATCCCGATGTTGAAAAATGTCGAACTGCTTCCTCCCGCCAGCGGCGGGTTGAAAAATGGGGGGGACGATCGTTATCGACGGGCATCTGAGAGCCTCGTCTATCTGTAAATCAATGCACTACTGAATAACTTCCGGACCGACATCGTGGTCGATCCCGCGACCCGTGACGCAATTACCGCCGCAACCCGCGCAGCATCACGAGCGCGACGAGCCACGGTCCGCCGAGCAGCGTGGCGACGAGGCCGGTCGCGATTTCCTGCGGAAAAGCGATCTGCCGCCCGAGCCAGTCCGCCGTCACCATCAGCAGCGCGCCGAGCGTTGCGGCCAGATAAAGCTGCGGCACGGGGCGGCGCGCACCGGAAAACCGAGCGATATGCGGCGCGATCAGCCCGACGAACGACAACGGCCCGACAATCACGGTAGCCGCCGCCGTTGACATGGCCGCCAGCAGCAGCAACGCGAAGCGCGCGCGACCCACGGGCACGCCGACGCTCGCCGCGACGTCGGTGCCGAGCGCAAGAGCAGCGAGCCAGCGTCCGGTCAGCGGTGCAACGGCGAGCGTCAGGAGCGCCAGTGCCGCGACGCTCCAGGCGATGTCGGGCGCGACGTAGTAGGTGGATCCGATCAGCAGATCGACGAGCACGCCCGCGCGCGGATCGCCGCTTGACATCAGCGCGCCGACTACCGCGTTGAACAGCGCACTGATCGACAGCCCGACGAGCAGCAGGCGCTCGGGCGCGAATCGCGCGCGCCGTCCGAACCAGACGAGCAGCACCAACGTCGCGAACGTGCCGGCCACGCACCCTGCCACCAGTGCGGCGGGAACAAGGTGGTGACTGAGAAACAGTACGGCAACCATGCCGAACATGCCGCCGGAACCCACGCCGAGCACGTCGGGACTTGCCATCGGATTTGCGCTCATGCGTTGCAGCAGTGTTCCCGCGACGGCGAGCAGAGCGCCCGCCGCCAGCGCCGCGACGAGGTGGGGTACGCGCCAGAACAGCAGGCTTTCGATTTGCGTGAGCGTGGCGACGCTCGCGCCGGCGGGGCCGCGAGAGACCGCCAGCGACAGCACGCATGCGAGCGGTAGCAGCATGACCCACGCCAGCGCCATCGCGCGAGGCGCGCGACGCTCATGCCGGGGGGCTGCTGCAGTATGCGCATCGGGCCGCGTGCGCAAACGCGGCAGCAACCCGACGAGCAGCGGCACGCCCACGATCGCGGTCGCGCTTCCGGTCGCGATCACGTGCGCGGAAAACATGTCGGCCCGCGCGGCCGTGCGCACGATTTCATCGGTGAGCCACAGCAGCGCCGCGCCGGTGAGCGGTGACCACACGAGCCGCGCGCGCAATTGCCGCGCGCCGGCCAGGCGGGCCAGCAACGGCGCGGCCAGGCCGATGAAGCCGATGACGCCCACTTCGGCGACCACGAACGCCGTGAGCGCGACCGCGACGAACAACGCGGCGCCGCGCACCCATCCGACCGCGACACCAAGATGGCGCGCCGTCGTGTCGCCTGCGTCGAACAGACTCAGCGGACGATAGAGCAGTGCGGCGGCACCCGCGCAGGCGGCGAGCTGCATGCCCAGATGCAGCGTCGGTTGCCAGCCGTTCTGGTCGAGCGCGCCGCCGCCCCAGATCTGCAAGCCTGCAAGCCGGTCGAAATGCACCACCGAGATCGCGAGACTGATCGCGCCGCAGTACAGGTTCACGACCATGCCGCCGAGGATCACGCCGAGCGGCGACATACGTTGCGCCCATGCCAGCGCGAACACGACGAGCATCGCGGCCGCGCCGCCCGCCAGCGCCAGCGTGCTTCGACCCATGGCCAACCAGCCGGGCATCCAGATCGTCGCGACAGACAGCGTGAGATACGCGCCGGGGAACACCCCGAGCGTCATGGGTTCCGCGAGCGGATTGCGCAGCACCTGTTGCATCAGCGCGCCCGCGAGACCGAGTGCGGCGCCGCACAGCAGGGTCATCGCGACGCGCGGCAGCAGGCTGTAGTGGACGAGCAGGGCCCCCACGTCCTGCGTGTCCGCGGTGGCCGCGAGCGCGCGCCACAAGGATGCGCTCGCCAGCGCGCGATGCACGTCCGTGGCGGTGAGGCACGCGGCGAGTACGGCCATGGCGCCGACCAGCGCCAGGCGCCGATCGCTTGTCCGCGCGATGCGTCCGGCCAGCACGAGATTACGCAAGGCCGCCTCCGCCTTGCTCCAGTGTGGCCAGTGCGATCGAGACGGCCGCGGCGAAGCGGTGCATCGACACGAGTCCGCCGAAGGCCGCGATCACCGGCAGGACTGCGACGCGTTTCTCGCGCACGGCAGGCAGCGCACGCCACAACGGGCTCTCGTTCAGCGCGGCACGCACGGCGGCGCGCAGCGGACCGATCAGCAGGATGTCCGCGTGCGGGACATCGAACAGGCGTTCCAGCGAGACGGCGGCCGAACCGGTGACGGAGGTGCGCCACGGCGTGGCGACCGTTCGGCTCGCCGCGTCGCGAGGATGGGCGGCATTGTCGACACCGATGCGCGCGAGCACGTCGTCGAACAGGCTACCCGTGCCATAGACGCGAAAATGTCGCTCGTCGAGTGCTTCGGCGACGATCACGGCTCGCGCCGGGTGAGCCCCGGTGTTCGCGATCCGGGTGGCCACCGACGCGAATTCTCGTTGCGCGGCGACGATCAGCTCGGTGGCGCGTAGCGGCGCATCGATCGCTCGCCCCATCGCGGATGTTTCGTCGCAGAGCACCTCGAGAGGCCGTGCAGCGCTCATGTATGTGCCGAGCGTGAGCGTCGGCGCGATGCGTCGCAGCGGCGTCATCAACGCGGCATGCGCCGGCGTGACGATGATGAGATCCGGCGCGAGCGCGAGCAGCACCTCGAAATTCGGCTGATAGAGCAGGCCGACATCGGCGACGCCGGGCGGCAACGGCGGCGTCACGATGCCGCTTGCATACCAGTCGGGCAATGGAATGCCGACGGGCGCGCGCCCGAGTGCGAGCAGCGTTTCCGTGAGTTCCCAGTTGAGCACCACGATGCGATGCGGGAACCGCGTGACCGCGGCAGCGACGCATGGCGCGGAGAACCATGGGCCTGAGCCGGCGAGCGCGGTGAGCGCGACGAGCAGTTGCCGGCGGCGCGGATTCGCAACGAGCAGGTTCATGCCGGAAACCCCAGGCGCCGCCCGCTGACCGGATCGGCACTCACGCGCATCGGCACGCCGTAGATCGATTCGAGGTGCACCGGGTTCATGATGTCGGCGGCGCGCTCGCGCATCAGCAGACGGCCCTCGCGCAGCGCCACGATACGGTCGCAGAACCGCGCGGCCATGTTCACGTCGTGCAGAACGACGACGGCGCTCATCGCCCTCGTCGCGCAGAGCGTGCGCACGAGTTCGAGCACGGAGAGCTGATGGTTGAGATCGAGCGCCGACGTCGGTTCGTCGAGCAGCATGCAGCGGCAGTCCTGTGCGACCAGCATCGCCAGCCATGCACGCTGACGCTCGCCGCCCGACAGGACGTCGACGGGACGATCGGCGTGACGGAGCACATCCGCTGCACGCATCGCGCGCTCGACGTGCGCGGCGTCTTCTTCCCCGAAGCGACCGAGTGCGCCATGCCACGGATAACGCCCGAGGGCGACCAGTTCGTGCACGGTCATACCGTCGGTGGGCGGCGTCTGCTGCGGTAAATACGCGACCTGACGCGCGAACTGGCGTGCGCCCCAGCCGGCGAGCGGCTTGCCCGCGTAGCGAATCGTGCCGGCAGTGGGGGCGAGCTGACGAGCGAGCAATTTGACGAGCGTGGATTTGCCCGAACCGTTGTGCCCGACCAGTCCGGTCACGCATGCGGGTTCGAGCGCGAGATCGATCGATTGCAGCAGGGGACGGCCGCTGGCGACGTACGACACGCGTTCGAGCGAGAACGTCGCGGCAGGGCCAGTGTTGCCGCATGCGGAGTGGGCTGCTTCGTCGCGCACGATTGGGCTCATGCCGCGCTCGCCATGTCGTTGCCGCCCGTATGCCGCGCATGGTCCGCGCCGGCGGTAATCGCGGCGATTCGCCCGTTCTCGAGCTTGACGAGCCGGTCGGCAAGATCGAAGTAGCGATCGTCGTGCGTGATGACCAGCACGGTCTTGCCGTTCGCCTTCAGCGCGGGCAACAGCGTGCGATAGAACACGTCCTTGAAGGCCGGGTCCTGATCGGCCGCCCATTCGTCGAAGACATAGAACGGTCGATCCTCCAGGAATGCGACCAGCAGCGCGAGGCGTTTGCGCTGACCTTGCGAAAGGGCGAGCGTGGAGAACGTGCCGCGCTCGATGCGCACCTTGTGGTCGAGTTGCAGCGCGACGAGCAACGTACGTGCCATCCCTTCGCGTTCGCCGGTCAGGCCGAGCAGCGAATCGAACAGATGGAAATCGCTGAAGACCACCGAAAAACGCTGTCGATACGCGGCGCGCGTCGCGTCGTCCACGGCGACGCCGTCGACGAGCAGACGGCCGCGCTCGGGCGCGTAAAGGCCGACGAGCAGCTTCGCGAGCGTGGTCTTGCCGCTGCCGTTGCCGCCGACGAGATACACGAGTTCCCCCGCGTCGAAGGTCAGATCGATGGGCCCGAGCGTGAACAGGCCATCGTCGCTTTCGCGCACATAACGATGTTCGACACCCTCGAACACGATGCGCGAGAATCCCTCGGCCGGGGCCGGTGCGGCGGCGGAATCGGCGTGATTGCCTGGTTCGGCAGGCAGCGCCGCCTCGAGCTCGCCGATGCGCTCGAACGCAACGCGTGCCGAGTTGAGCGACGGCAGCGCCGCGAGCAGCCCTTCGACCGGCATGATCAGATAGAGGAACACGAGCGCGTAGCCCGACATGACGTGCGCGTCGGCGCCGAACAGATGCGCGAGCACGAAAGTCGTCAGGCCGACGAAGCCGAACAGCAGCAAATTTCCCCAGCTTGCCGCGAGCGCGTGCAGCACATAACCGCGCGTGCGCTGCACGCGCACCGCCTCCACGTGCGGTGCGAGCTCGCTACCGACGAACGCGTTCGCACGCGCGCGATGCAGCTTGAGTTCCTTGGCGCCGTCGAACAACGCGCGAAACCGGTTCAGCAGCTTGTCCTCGCGGTCGCGCGATGCGCGCAGATGACGCAGCGCGCGGGTGCTCACCAGCTGCGTGCCGAGCGTGCCTGCCCCGAGCACGCCCAATGCGACCGCGAGGATCGGCAGCGACAGCATGCCGAGGTACGCGAGACACCCGACGATCACGGCGCCCTGCATCGCCATGGAGGGCAGGCTCACGAAGAACACGACGATGCTGTCGAGATCCTGGGTCAGCGCGCCCATCGCGCGGGCCGCGCCGCAGCGCTCCAGATCGCGGAACGACGCGGCGGTAATGCGGCCGATCGTCTGCATGCGCAGTTGCGCCTTGACGCGTTGACCGAGATACATGAATAGCGCCTGCGAGCCGATGCGCGTCACGAGTACCAGCGCGGCGAGCAGCACGAAGCGCATGCCCAGGTGCATCAGTTGTGCGCCCGACGCTTGCAACGCCTGATTGATGAGGGCCACGAGCGCCGCGTTCGCGAAGCCGCTCGCGAGACTCGCGAGCAACGCGACCGGTAGCAGCCAGCGTGAGTAGCGGATCAATGAGGCAATCAGAGGCATAAGTGGCGGAAGGTTCGTGCGGACGTGCAGGCTGCACGTGTCGTGTCTCATACATGAGAATGAGACGTATTAAATATATCGGACGGGATTTGGCCGTGACCGTTGATGGATAAGGAGATTAATGCCTCAAGCCGTCGAAAGGTAGACACTCGATAT
Source organism: Burkholderia seminalis (assembly GCF_001718535.1). NCBI lineage: Bacteria > Pseudomonadati > Pseudomonadota > Betaproteobacteria > Burkholderiales > Burkholderiaceae > Burkholderia > Burkholderia seminalis. The sequence goes on from NZ_CP013400.1 coordinate 894,815, forward strand.
CGATTTTTTGACAAAATTTGGTGAATTTGAAATATCATGGCTCACCTCCTTTCGACCGTCTCCGATGAAGGCCTTCCTGCTCAAGCGCTATCCGCTGGCGCGGGTGCCGCTGCCGCGCGAAGTGGCCGCCACCCTCGTGAATTACCGTCAAGGCGAACGCGTTGCCTGGCATCAGCATCGTCATGGCCAGCTCGTCTTTGCAGCCAAGGGCGTCGTCCGCGTGCTCACGCCGGCCCGCACATGGACACTCCCGCCGTCGCGGGCGGTGTGGCTGCCGTCGGACGTCGATCACGAACTGCACGCCGTGGGCGACACCGCGCTATGCAGCGTCTATGTGGAGCCCGAGGTGTTTCCGTGGTCCTGGGAAGAACCGGCGGTCATCGCCGTGTCGGTGTTGCTGCGGGAGCTCGCGCTCACGGTGGTCGACGGGGCGGATACTTATACGGCCACGAGCCGCGCCGGGCTGGCCGCGTCGTTGCTGATGAAAGTGCTCGCGGAAACGCCGAGCCTCGCCGAGCCTGGTGTGCCCTTGCCACGCGACGAACGCCTGCTCAAGCTGTGCGAGCACATGATGAACGACCCCGCGAGCGATCTCACGCTGGACTTCTGGGGCGAGCAATTCGGCGCCAGCGGCCGTACGCTCGCGCGCCGGCTGCATGCCGAGACGGGGCTGACGTTCGTGGCCTGGCGGCAGCAGATGCGTGTCGCGGAAGCGATCACGCGCCTCGCGCTCGGCCAGTCGGTTGCGCAGGTGGCGAAGGATCTCGGGTATCGCAGCGCGAGCGCATTCATCGTCATGTTCCGGCGAATCACCGGCGAATCGCCGCAGCGATATCTCGCGGCAGGTTGAGCGGCATGATTCGGACGGTCGGCGGTTCGGCGACATGACCGGCGGAAAACACGGAAATGGTGCAGTACCGATCGCAATCGAAGTATGCTGTGGCGCGGCACGGCCCGTGCGCGATACGCGTCGCGCAACGGACGGCCGACCCGCGCCGTGAGTCATCCGGCGACCAGAAAAACAGACTTCGCCGGGAGTGGGGACGGTCATCATGACCATGCTGCGTTCGTGGGGTGCGATTCTTTCGTTGCTGGCGCTCGTTGCGTGCGCCAGCCTTCCGCCGCAGGCCGATCGCGCGCCGACGCATGCGTTCACCGATACGGAACACACCCGCCTGGGCGCGGCGTTCCAGCAGCAGGCCAGCGCCCATCCCGGGCAGGATGCGTTCCATCTGCTGACCGATCCGGTCGATGCGCTGGATGCGCGCGTGCTGCTGGCCGACCGGGCCGACCGGTCGCTGGATCTTCAGTACTACATCTGGCACGACGACCTGACCGGACATGAACTGGCCGATGCGGTCATTCGCGCGGCCGATCGTGGCGTGCGCGTGCGCGCGCTGCTCGACGATCTCGGCACGAACGCGGACGACCGCAAGCTGCTCGAGATCAGTTCGCATCCGAACATCGAGATCCGGTTGTTCAATCCGGTGGCCACGCGCCGGTTCAAGAAGATCGGCACGGTGTTCGAGTTCGCGCGCGTCAACCGGCGCATGCACAACAAGGCGATGATCGCGGACAACCAGGTGGCGATCGTCGGTGGCCGCAATATCGGCGACGAGTACTTCGGCGCATCGTCGATGCTGGAGTTCGGCGATCTCGACGTCGTCGTCCACGGTCCGGCCGTGAAGGACATCTCGACCGAATTCGATACGTTCTGGAATTCTCCGTACGCGTATCCGATCGATGCGCTGGTCGGGCACGATGCGGCGCCGGGCGGGCTCGATCGCGAGCGCGAACGGCTGCGCGACTACCTGCGGGCGATGGAGGACAATCCGTACGTGCTCGAGGCCCGGCAGCGGCTCGACCAGATCGTGCATGGGCAGGGCACGGAACTGTCGTGGGGGCACGCGACGGTGCTGTACGACGATCCGTCGAAGATCGCGCATGCGCCGAAGGACGCCGACGGACACCTGATGCCGCAGCTGCGCGCGCTTGCATTGCAGCCTCGGCACGACCTGCTGATCGTGTCGCCGTATTTCGTGCCGGGCAAGGAGGCCGTCGAACGATTGCGGGCGCTTACGGCGCGCGGCGTGCGCGTGACGGTGCTGACCAACTCGCTTGCGTCGACCGACGTGGCGGCCGTGCATGCCGGCTATCGGCATTATCGAAGCGATCTGGTGAAGGCCGGCGTGCGGCTCTACGAGCGGCGGCCGTCGGGCGACAAGAGCATTTCGAAGCAGGTCATCATCGGCTCGTCGCGCGCGTCGCTGCACGCAAAGACTTACGTGTTCGATCACACGAGCATTTTCATCGGATCGATGAATCTCGATCCGCGCTCGTTGAACCTCAATACGGAGATCGGCGTTTACTGCGAGAGCCCGGCGATTGCGTCCCAGGTGGCGAACGATCTCGAAGCGCGACTCGACCGGATCGCGTGGCGTGTCGAGCCGGGCACCGATGCGGCCGGGCAGGGGCGGCTCAAGTGGATCCAGACCGATGCGGACGGGAAGGTCACCGAGATCGATCACGAGCCGGAGGTTTCAGCGGCGCGACGAATGGAAGTCTGGTTTCTGGGGTTGTTTCCGATCGAATCGCAACTGTGAGCGCCGCTCAGCGGCGCGGGCGGCCGAATCGTTCGATGACGGCCGCGAACTGCGTCGTCGCCGTTTCGATCGTCGCGTCGTCCAGCCCGGAATAGCCGAGCACGAAGCCGTTGTACGCGCGGCCCTCGCCGACGCGATAGCTGCTCAGCGGCTGCAGCAGCAGGCCATGCGCGGAGGCGGCGCGCGCGACTTCGGCGTCGTGCAGCGGCGCCGCGAGATCCGCCGACAGATGCATGCCGCCCGGGCTGTCACGCACGCTCAACACGGTGCCGAGGTGGCGCGCGAGGGCCGCCTCGAGGCGGCTGCGCCGGTCGGCATAACGCGACTTCATCGTGCGCAGATGCCGTGCAAAGAGGCCGGTGTCGATGAATTCGGTCATCGCGAGCTGATCGGCCGAATGACCGCGATGGACGAAGCGGCGGTGAAAATCAGCGATTCGCTGCCGTCCGACAAGGACGAGGATCTGGCGTTTGCGGTGTGGACCGGAATACTGCCGCTGAAGACGGCGCGCGGCACACCGGTGCATGCGGACGGCGGCGTGCCCGTGCCGGACTACGTGCGGAGCTGGGCCGATTGATCGGCGGATCGCCCGACGGCAGCGCGGCATTCGCGCTACCGTCGGCGGGACTTACCCCGGATGATGCTCGTGCGACTCATGCTGCGGGTGGGACTCGGGCGGGTGCGGATGCGGCGCCGCCGCGTGCTCGGTTGCCGGTTGCCGAGGGCGCGGTGCCGCGTGTTCTTGCAGCGGCGCTTCGGCGTGCGGCTGCATCTCCTTGCGTTGCTGCTGCTGAGCCTCGTTGCGTCGCTGGGCATCCGCGCGTTGCTGCTGCGCTTCGTTCCGTTGCTGGGCGTCCGCGTGTTGTTGCTGCGCTTCGTTACGCTGCTGGGCCTGCGCGCGTTCCTGTTGTTGCGCTTCGTTGCGTTGCTGCAGCGCTTCGCTTTGCTGCGCCGCGTTGTGCTGTTGCATTTCCTCGCGTTGTTGTTGCTGTGCTGCCGCATGATTTTCCTGCGCGGTTGCACGCTCCTGTTGCATCGCCTGCTGCCGCTCGTCGCGCGTCGCGCCGGACGGATGCTGCGCCGGTGCCACGGCATGTGGCGCATTCGCACGGTTCTGCGCGAATGCTTCTGGCGCGGGTCGCGTGCCGGGGCGCGCGTCGTTCGCGCCGAAGTGCGGCATCGTCATCGGCGCTGCGCCCGCGCGCGGCGCCATGGCCTGTCCGCGCATCGGTTCGGCACCCGGCTGTGCGGCATTGCGTTCGATCGTCGTGTTGTTGGTGGTGACGTTGCCGCCGTAGTTGTTCGTGATGCGCGTGTTGCGGATGTTGGTGATGTTGTTGATCACGGTGGTCGACTTCGTCACGTACGTGGTGTGGTTGTACACCACGGCCGGGCGCTGCCACCCGCCGTTCCACCTCGGGCCTTCCGGATGCGGTGCCCCCCAGTTCACGCCCCACGCATGCCAGCCCCAGTCGTGGTGTCCGAAGATCGCGGCGCCGACGGCGATGCCGACGCCGAACGTGATCACGCTGGCCGCCACGACTTCGCCGGTGCTGTATGCGGGCGGCCGGTAAACGTAGCCGGGGTAGGCCGATACCGGCTCGCCGTAGACGACGGTCGGATTGTACGACGGCACGTACACGACATCCGGCTGCGCGGGCTCGATCTCGATCGCCTGCCCGGGCGGCGGCACGATCGCCGGCCCGGCGTACCCCACGGGCGCGTCGGTGGCCGGCGTATAGCCGGTCGGCGCGGCCCGCGCGACTTGCGTGACGCGTATCTGGCCGCCCGAGCGGAGATGGCCGGACGTCTGGGCGCGCTGGCGCATCACCTGGATCGCGTTCATCACGTCGGTCGGATCGTTGTAGTACGCCTGGCCGAGCGACGTGGTCCAGACCGGGTTCGACGCCATCTGCGACAGCACCGCGGGGAAGGCGGTCAGCGCCTTGACGGACGGGTCCCACGGCTGCGCATCGGCGGCGGCCGCGAGTGCCTGCCCCTTCAATGCCGGATTCTGCGTGACCCAATTGTTCGCGGCGCTCACCTGGTCCGGATACGTCGCACCCGCCAGCACCAGCGCGACGAGCTTGTCGGGGAACAGCGCGATCGGCGCGACCATCTGGTAGAGCTGGTCGGCGCTCGGCGGCGTGTAGGCAACGGGTGTCGAGGCCGGCTGCGCGGCCGCGGCCGCGCTCGCGTCGCTCGCCGGTGCGGCGGGGCTGCCGTCGCCGTTCTTGTTGCAGGCCGACAGGCCGAGCAGCGACACGATGAGGGACGAAGCGATCAACGTCCTGACGGGGCGGTGTGCACGTGTGTTGTTCATGTTGTTGTCCGTTCGGTGTGGAGGCAGCGTTGGCAGGCACGCGGGCTGCGCGATCGGCTTGAGCACCGTGCCGCGATCGTCCGCGCCTGCGCCGGCGGCAGCGGCCGGTGCAGGCGGCAAGATCGTGTTCGCATGATGGAAGTCCCGCGACGAATCGTCATATTCGGTTAAACGCACGACACGCGCGGAAGTTGTCGCAGCGTTGTGTAACAGTGTGTACCTTGCGGTCCGTAAGCGGGCGGCCACCCGGCGGGTAAGGAACCTGAAAGTTGCTGGCGCAACGATTGCAAGGTCGGCGCGCGTATCGTCCCGCCCGATGCCGCTTCGCGAGCTGACGCGGAATGCAGAAAACCCGCGACGGCTTGCACCTGTCGCGGGCTTTTACGCGGTTGCGTGCGGTCCCGGGCGCGCGCAACGACGCGCACGCGGAACCGCGTCGGTCATCGGCGCATCAGCGTGCGAAGTCCGACGTGCTCTGGATGAATGTATTCAGCTTCGAGATGTTCACGCTGCCGAAGCCCGTCGTCGCGTCCCAGCCGGCCTTCGCCTTGTAGCCGTACGTGCCGCTGCCGTTATTGCCGGACGTGACGTCGTGCAGCAACGCCGCGTTGGACGGGAAGTACTTGTAGATGCTCGACGCGGGGAAGCCGAGCGCATTGTTGTTGGCCGACTGCAGCCGCGCCCAGATGCCCGTGAAGATCGGCGCGGCGAGGCTCGTGCCGCCTTCGTTGTTCAGGTAGCCCGAGCCCCACAGCGTGTCGGAGGTCTGGCCGTTCACGACGAGAATCGCGCCGGTGCGCAGGTCGGCGTCGAAGCCGACGTCGGGCAGCGCGCGCTTGGTCGAGCCGGTCAGGGTCGACGACTGCCACGTCGGCGCGGCCTCGTACTTGCTGTACCCGCCGCCCGTCGACCACACCGTGCCCGGCTGCCAGTTCGGATCGTTCCAGACGATCTCGCTGTTGTACGCGTTGGTCGACGTATTCGTGAACAGCGTCGTGCCGCCTACCGCGATCACGTACGGCGACGTGGCCGGTTCGCTCACCGTGTAGGTCGAGCGCGACGGCGTGCCGCTCGCGCATTCGTACGCGCCGTGGTCGCCGGCCGACACGGAGAAGGTCTGCCCCTGCGCGACCGCCTGCTTGAAGATGGTGTCGTCGGTGGCCTGCGAGCCCGTGCTGTTGGCGGACGATTCGCACACGCCGAGCGACACGTTGATCACCTTCGCGACGTTGTCGGTCACGGCCTTGTTGTAGGCGGCGGTGATCGCGGTGAGCGTCATCGACGGCGCCACGTAGAACACGACCTGCTTCACGGCACCGCCTGCCGAGCCGACGATCGACTGGCTGTCGAGGTTCCATTCGACGGTGCCGTCGGTGTCGGTGTACGAACTGCCGGACGGGCCGGTCTTCACGATGGCGCTTGCGATCGTGCCGAGGCCGTTGTTCGCCGCGAACGTATTGAGGTCGCTCACCGTCTGCGACAGGTCGCCTTCGGAGATGACGCCGACGGTGGTTTGCGACGCGTTCGGCACGCCGTCGCCGCCGTAGATCGACGAGAACTCGGTCGGGTTGTGCGGCACCGCCGACGCGCCGGCCGGAATCGTCAGGTTGCTGGTGTTGCCTTGCGGCTTGCTGCCCGCACCGGTATGCATCAGCTCGACGTTCTGCAGCCCGAGCACCGCACCCACGATGTTGCCGATCGCGTTCGGCACTTGCGCGGCATCGGTATTCGCATAGACGCTGCGGCCGTTGCGCGTGAAGCGCTTGAGCGTCGTGCGGAATGCGGACTTGACGGTCGCCGCGGTGCCGGACGCGGATACCAGCAGGCGGTTCGGCGCGACCACGATGTTCACGAAACCTTCCTTGCGCAGGTGCGCGACGACGGACGCGACCTGCTGGTCGGTCGGCGCATATTGCGCGGCGAACTGCGCCGGCGTGAGGAACTGCCTGTAGTGCGGCGAGCCGGGCGTATGCAGATCGCGCAGGTACTGGTCGAGTTGCGCCTCGTTGCGCAGGTTCAAGCCGAGCACGATGTCGACCGATTCGCCGGGCGCCATCTCGATGGCCGACGCGGCGGCGGCGGCCGTGCTCGCGGCGGGCGCGCCGGCGGTACCGGCTTCGCTCTGCTGCACGAGCGGCAGGAATCCCTTGGTGCGGGTTTCCGTCCAGCCTGCCGCCGGTGCGGCGTGGGCGGTCGCCATGCCGAACGAAGCGAATGCCGCGGCGGCGAGTGCGAGCTTGACGATGCGAATGTGCTTGTGTTTCTTGTCTGCAACCTGATTCATTTGAATTACCCCTCCGGTTGAACATCGAACGGCACGAACAACAACGGTCGACAGCGGTGCGGATCGTGCACCGCCGCTTGCTGCCGCATGCGTGCGGATGGCACGGACGCGACAGGGCCTTTCACCCGATCCGGAGAGATGGGTTTGCTCCGGGGGCGAAATACGGAAAACGCGATAACGGGAGGGCTGCGTCGCGCTGCGAGGCAGCCGCGCCGGACTGGATGCGGGCGGGATTGCTAGAGCAACAGTTTCGTTGTCCTGCTCATTTGATTCGATCCTTCGGCCCGCTGCCGGATGACAGCCGTCCAATGAGATGCATCGGGATATAGCATGCGCCGGTGTGCGAGAAAATCAGCCGGCGGCGAGCACTGCGGTGCGGCGGAAGCGAAAAAACGTAGAGCGGAATCGATTGCGTGGTGAGCAATCCGTCAGATTGCTTGCATCGGAAGTTATCAAGAACGAAAGCGCAGTGTCAAACTTTTTTTGATTATATGAAACAAAATTAAACCGAATAAAGCGCAATGATTTTGAAAAGATCGACGGCATTTTGTAATTCTCGAAACCGGCAAGAAAGGTAATGCCGGAATCGATTCGTCGATCATTTCCGATTCGTTTCGTAATGGCCGGTTGCTATCGAGGAAATGCTCGAATGGCCGGCGGGTGTCGCGGGAGGTCGAATTCGAGAGCGGCATTGCCGCGGGGCGAGGCGAGATGGCGCAACTGCCCGCCGTGCGCCTGGACGATCGCGCGCGCGACGAACACGCCGAGCCCGGATTCGACGAATCGTCGCGAACCTTCGTCTTCGATCCGGACGACGGCGCCCGCGGCGCGATCTTCGACGAAGAGCTTCAGCGTGGCCGGCGCGGAATGGCACCGCAGGTCGTCGAGCAGCGCGAGAACGGCCTGCCGGATGCGCGCGCCGTCGCAGGTCACGACGGTTGCGTCGATCGTCAGGTCGATGACGAACCCCGCTTCACGAAACGCTTCGCGGACCGAATCGATGGCACCGGCGATTTCGCGGTCGAGCGCCGTCGAGCACAGATCGAGCGTCAACCCCTCCGGCCGTTCGGCAACCTGAAGGTCGTCGACGAACCGGAACAGGTCGTCGACATGGTGAAGCAGCGCGTCGCTTGACGATGCGTCGGCTTCGTCGACGAGCCCCTTGATGGCTTCGAGCCGGGTTTCGAGTGCCCGGAGATGTTTCAGTTGATGGGTCATCGCATTGAAGTCCTCGATGAAGAGCGACAGGCCGGACATGCAGCCGTCGCGGGAAATCGCACGCGCCGACCGGTCGCCGGCGGCGATGCGGGCGGTGTCGGCGGCCATCGCGTCGAGTGCCGCGAGCGTACGGCGCATCTGCCGGAACAGGTCGAACGCGGCGGCCAGCAGGCACACGAACAGCACCGTCGCGAGCATCAGGTAAGTGGACGCGCTGCCGATCATCGTGCCGGCCGCTGCATCGTGCGGAAATGCCGCCGGGTGACGCGACGCGTAAAGCAGGAAGGCAACGGTGCAGGCGGTCAGCACGGCGACGATTGCGCCCAGGCCGATCGCCTGTCCGATTTGCCGGCCGGGCTTCGCCGGCAACGTCACTGCAGGCCCCGCAGCCGGTAGCCGACACCGCGCATCACTTCGGGCATGCCCGGTGCGCCGGCCTGTTCGAGCTTCTTGCGCAGCCGGCAGATGTGGCTGTCGACCGTGCGCTCCAGCGCGCTCACGTCGGCCATGCACGCATCGAGCAGTTCGCCGCGCGTGAACACGCGGCTCGGCGATCGCGCCATGTGAGCGAGCAGCCGGAATTCCGTCAGCGTCAGCGTGATCGGTATCTCGGCGGAATCCGTCCGCACGCGGGCCAGATAGCTGTCGGTGTCGATCTCCAGGTCGCCGACGCGCAACATGAGCGCCGCCGGTGGCGCGGCCGACCGGCGCAGGATCGCGCGCAGCCGCGCGACGACTTCGGCCGGGTTGAACGGCTTGACGATGTAGTCGTCCGCGCCGGCGTGCAGCGCCTGCAGCCGGTCGAGGTCGCGGTCGAACGCGGTGAGGACGACGACGGGCGTGTTGCCGCGCCGCCGCAGCTCGGTGAGCACGTTCCAGCCGTTTTCCCGCGGCATCTTCACATCGAGCAGGATCAGGTCGGGCTTCAGGTGCGGCTGTACGTCGAGCACCGCTTGCCCGTCGGCGACGCGGTAGGTGCGAAAGCCGTCGTGCGTCAGATATGCATCGAGGATGTCGGAGATATCGGGTTCGTCTTCTGCAATCAGTATCAGGGAATTCGTCATGGGGTTCGCCGTGCGATGTCGAACAATCGGGGCAGCCCGTTGCCGGGCCGGATCGCGCCGTTCCGTCCCGCTGCCGCGCGGGGTGGAGCGGCGCCGTTCGTTCAGTTCTGCACCACGCTCGGCGACGGTGCGACGTCCTTGTCCGTCAGGCCGCCGCCGAGCGCCTTGTACAGTGCAACGGCGTTGCCGAGCTCGCTGCGACGCAGGTCGAGCAGTGCCTGCCGTGCCGAGTAGAGCTGCCGCTGCGAATCGAGCAGTTCCAGCCGCCCCTCGACACCCGCGCGATAGCGCAGGCTCGACAGGTCGGTGCGGCGCTCGGCCGAGCCGACCACGCGCGTCTGCGCGTCGATCTGCCGTCCGAAGGTCTCGCGCCCGGCGATACCGTCGGCTACTTCGCGGAACGCGGTCTGGATCGAGCGTTCGTACTCGGCGACGGCACTCGACTTGCGCACTTCCGCGAGACGCAGCTCGGCGCGCAGGCGCCCGCCCTGGAAGATCGGCACCGTGACCTGCGGCGCGAAGTTCCACGTGCGTTGTCCGCCGTCGAACAGGCTGCCCATCGCCGGGCTGAGGAAGCCGATCGACGACGTCAGCGACAGGCGCGGGAAGAACGCTGCGCGTGCGGCGCCGATATCGGCATTGGCGGCGACGAGATTCTGTTCGGCCTGCTGGATATCAGGACGACGGAACAGCAGTTCGGACGGCAGACCGGCCGGCAGTTGCGTCATCACCGGTTGCTGCTGAAGCGGCACCGGCTCCGGCAGATCCTTCGGCAGATCGGTGCCGACCAGCAGGCGCAATGCGTTGCGTGCCTGCTCGACGGCGCGCGTGCGCGCTTCGAGATCGGCCGTGGCGCTCGCGACCTGGCCTTCGGCCTGTGCGATGTCGACGCCGCTCGCCTGATGCGCATCCTTCAGGCGGCGCGCGAGGTCGAGCGACTGTCGCCAGTCGGCGAGGGTGCGCTCGGACAACTGGCGTTGCTCCTGCGCGAGGCGTTCCGCGAAGTACGCGTCCGCGACGCCGCCGACCAGCGAGATCTGCACCGCGCGGCGGCCATGATCGGTTGCGAGGTAGCGCGCAAACGCCGCATCCGACTGCGACTTCACGCGACCGAACAGGTCGATCTCGAACGCGCTGATGCCGACGTTCACGCCGTACTGGTTCTGCGTCGTGCCGAACAGCGGCGGACTCGACTGCGTGTCGTCCGACGTACGCTGGCGCGTGAAGCTCGCGCCGGCGCCGATCGACGGCAGGCGCGCGGAACGCTGGACGCCGTACTGCGCTTCGGCGGCCTCGACGTTCAGCGCCGCGACGCGCAGGTCGCGGTTGTTCTCGAGCGCGAGCTCGATCAGCCGCTGCAGGCGGCGATCGCCGAACATCGTGCGCCAGCCGAGATCGGCGGCGTTGGCCTGGAGGTCGGCGGCCGCGGCGGCCGTGTAGGCCGTCGGCACCGGCATCGAGGGCTTGACCAGCGTCGGTGCGAGCGAGCAGGCCGACAGGGCGAGGACGAGGGGGAGAATGAGCAATCGCATGGCATCAACCTTCCTGTCCGTGAGTCGGGGCGGCCGGCTGCTTGCGGGAAGCCCGCCATGCGCCGATGCGCTCCTGGATGCTCGTCACGAACACAAAGAAAACAGGGACGAAGAAAATGGCCAGCACCGTGGCGGTCACCATGCCGCCGAACACACCGGTACCGATCGCGTGCTGCGTTTCGGCGCTGGCGCCGGTCGCGATCATCAGCGGCACGACACCGAGGCCGAACGCGAGCGAGGTCATCAGGATCGGGCGCAGGCGCAGCTTCGACGCCTGCACGGCCGCTTCGACGAGCCCCTTGCCTTCCTCGCGCAGCTGCTTCGCGAATTCGACGATCAGGATGGCGTTCTTCGCGGACAAGCCGATCACGGTGATCATCCCGACCTTGAAGAACACGTCGTTCGGCAGGCCGCGCAGCAGCACCGCCCCGATCGCGCCGATCAGGCCGAGCGGCACCACCAGCATCACCGACAGCGGGATCGACCAGCTTTCGTACAGCGCGGCGAGCACGAGGAACACGACGATCATCGACAGCACCATCAGCATCGGCGCCTGCGACGCCGACTGGCGTTCCTGCAGCGACTGGCCGGTCCACTCGACCGCGAAGCCCGGCGGCAGTTGCGCGGCGAGACGCTCCATCTCGGCCATCGCCGCGCCGCTCGACTGGCCCGGTGCGGCGTTGCCCGAGATCCGCGCGGACGGGTAGCCCTTGAAGCGCACCATCTGCAGCGGCGTCTCGGCCCATACCGGGCGAACCACTTCGGACAGCGGCACCATGCCGCCGGCCGCGTTGCGCACGTACAGCTTCATCACGTTGTCGATCTGCATGCGCGCCGGCGCGTCGGCCTGGATGATCACCTGCTGCATGCGGCCCGCGTTCGGGAAGTCGTTCACGTAGGTCGAACCCATCGCGGTCGACAGCGTGTCGCTGAGCGTCGTGAACGACACGCCGAGCGCTTGCGCCTTCGCACGGTCGATTTCGAGGCGGATGCTCGTGCCGGCAGGAAGGCTGTCCGGGTACACGCCCGCCACGACCTTGCTTTGCGCGGCGAGTTCGAGCAGCTTGACTTCCGCCGCCTTGAGCGCCGCCGCGCCCTGGTTGGCACGGTCTTCCAGACGCATCGAGAAGCCGGAGCTGTTGCCGAGTTCGTCGATCGCCGGCGGCAGCAGGCTCATCACCGTGCCTTCGGTCACGCCGGCCATCGCTTGCTGCGCGAGCATGCCTTCCTCGAGGGTCGACGCGCCGCCCCGGTTCTTCCAGTCCTTCATCACGGACCAGTTGATCGCCGCGTTCGGACCTTGCCCCGAGAAGCCGTAGCCGATCACGGAAATGCTCGACTGGATTGCCGGACGCGAGGCAAGATGCTTCTCCAGCGTCTCGACCACGTCGTGCGTACGTTCGGCGGTAGCGTCCGCGGGCAGCAGAAAGCTGGTGATGAAGTAACCCTGGTCCTCGTCCGGCAGGAACGACGACGGCAGGCTGCGGAAGCCGAACACCAGGGCGCCGGAGATCGCGACGAACACCAGCATCACCCGGCCCGTGCGGCCGACCAGGCGGCCGACGCGCGTCTCGTACCATTTCGTCAGGCGATCGAAGCGGCGGTTGAACCAGCCGAAGAAGCCGCGCTTCTCGTGATGGCCCGGTTCGAGCGGCTTGAGCATCGTCGCGCACAGGGCCGGCGTGAGCGTCAGCGCCAGCAGCGCCGAGAACAGGATCGACACGGCCATCGACATCGTGAACTGCTGGTAGATCACGCCGACCGAGCCGCTCGCCATCGCCATCGGCAGGAACACCGCGGTCAGCACCAGCGTGACGCCGATGATCGCGCCGGTGATTTCCTTCATCGCCTTCGAGGTCGCGTCCTTCGGCGACAGTCCTTCCTCGGCCATCAGGCGCTCGACGTTCTCGACGACGACGATCGCATCGTCGACGATGATGCCGATCGCGAGCACCATGCCGAACATCGTCAGCACGTTGATCGAGAAGCCGGTCATCAGCATCACCGTGAACGTGCCGAGCATCGCGACCGGCGCGACAATGGCCGGAATCAGCGTATAGCGCACGTTCTGCAGGAACAGGTACATCACGAGGAACACGAGCACCATCGCTTCGAGCAGCGTGTGCAGCACCTTCTCGATTGAGATCTTCACGAACGGCGACGTGTCGAGCGGAATCGAGTAGGTCATGCCGGACGGCATCGACTTGCTCAGTTCGGCCATGCGCGCACGGATCGCGTCCGCGGTCTTCACCGCGTTGGCGCCCGGTGCGAGCTGCACGCCGGCGAGGGTGGCCGGCTTGTTGTTCTCGCGGCTCACGAACGTGTAGTTCTGCGAGCCGAGTTCGATGCGTGCGACGTCGCCGAGCACGACTTTCGAGCCGTCCGCGTTCGCGCGCAGCACGACCTTCGCGAACTCCTCCGGCGTCGTGAGCTGGCCCTGCGCGGTGAGCGGCACGGTCACGCGCTGGCCAGGCAGCGCGGGCAGCGCACCGAGGCTGCCCGGCGCGATCTGAACGTTCTGCTGGCCGATCGCGGTCGTCAGGTCGCTCATCGACAGGCCGAAATTGATCAGCTTCTGCGGATCGACCCAGATGCGCATCGCGCGTTCGGAGCCGAACTGCAGCACCCGCCCGACGCCGTCGATTCGCCGCAGTTCCTCGGACACGCTGCGCGCCATGTAGTCGGCGAGCGCTCCTTCGTCGAAGCGGCCGTTGTCGGAGCGCAGGCCGATCAGCATCAGGAAGCCGGACGACGCCGATTCGACGATCAGCCCGTTCTGGCGCACGGCCGCCGGCAGGCGCGGCTCGACCGACTTGATCTTGTTCTGCACGTCGACCTGCGCCATCTCCGGGTTGGTGCCGGGCTTGAACGTCACGGTGATCTGCGCGGAGCCGGACGTATCGGCCGACGATTCGAAGTAGAGCAGGTTCCTGACGCCGGACAGTTCGCGTTCGATGAGGCTCAGCACGCCGTCGTTCATCGTCTGCGGCGTGGCGCCCGGGTAGTTCGCGGTGATCGTGACGGACGGCGGCGCGACCGACGGGTAGCGCGCGACCGGCAGTTGCGGGATCGCGATCAGCCCCGTCAGGATGATGAAGAGCGCGATCACCCACGCAAACACCGGGCGTCGGATAAAGAATTCAGCCATGACTGGTGGCTCCTCGTGACTCAGTGCGCGGACGCGGTGGTGGCCGCGTCGGGCGACTTCCAGTCGGTCGCGGCGGCCGGCGCGCCGTCGATCAGGCGTTCCATGCCTTCGACGACGATCTTCTGGCCGGCCTGCAGGCCCGACTTGATGCGGTAGCTGCGGTTCGTCAGCTCGCCGACCTCGACGGCCTTCAGATGCGCGGTGCCCTTCGCGTCGAGCACCCACACCTGCGGCTTGCCGCCCGCGCGCACGACCGCCTGTTGCGGCACCATCACCGCGCTGGCGTAGTGCGCGCGCGGAATGCGGGCACGCACGTACATGCCCGGCAGCAGCTGGCGTTTCGGGTTGTCGACCAGCACGCGCAGCAGCACGTCGCCGGTGCCCGGATCGACGTTGACGCCCGAGAACAGCATGCGTCCCTTCACGTCGAAGCGCGTGTCGTCGTCGCGCAGCACGTCGACCGGCAGGCCGTTGCCCGTCGCGCCCGGCTGCGCGGCAAGCGCGCCGCGCAGCGATTCGAGCGACGCGGCCGGCTGGCGCACGTCGACGTAGACCTGGTCGATCTGCTGGATGCGCGCCATCGGCTGGCTGTCGGTGCTCGACACCAGCGCGCCTTCGGTCACGAGCGCCTGGTCGATGCGGCCGGCGATCGGCGCCTCCACGGTGGCGAATTTCAGGTCGAGCTGGCGGCGCGCGAGCGTCGCGCGGGCCTGCGCGACGTCGGCGGCGGCCTGGTCGCGTTGCGACACGGCGTCGTCGTACACCTGGCGGCTGATCGCATCGGCCTCGACGAGCGGCTTGAAGCGCGCGGTCTGCACCTTCGCGCGTTCGAGCGCGGCCTGCGCGCGCTGCAGCGACGCGGCGGCCGTGTCCATGTCGGCCTTGAATGGCGCCGGATTGATCTGGAACAGCGGCTGGCCCGCGCGCACCTCGGTGCCTTGTTCGAACAGCCGGCGCTGGACGATGCCGCTGACCTGCGGGCGGATCTCGGCGATCCGCACGGCCGCGACGCGGCCCGGCAGGTCTTCGCTCACGTCGAGGGGCGCGGCCGCGAGCGTCATCGCCGCAACCGGGATGGCCGGTGCGGCGGCCTGCTGTTCGGCGGGTCCGCACCCCGCCAGTACTGCCGCCGCCAGCGCGCATACCGCGCTGTAGCAGCATCGTTTCTGATTCTTCATGGCGACTCCAGGAAATGCAGGCAGTCCATTGCCTGCTTTGACGGAGCGGAGTGTGCGTGGATTAGTTGGCGTCTTTTATGCGGAAAGATGGAGATTCGATGGAGCCGGCGAAAGGAACCGAAAAGAGGGGGCGTGCGTCGCGACGGTCGGACAAATGGGGGCGGGGCGGTATCCTGCGTGTGGTGGTGCCGGCAATCCGCACGTTGACGCAGTCAACGAGGAGCGATCGCGGCCTGGCGAGCTACGCTGGCCGTCAGCCGAAAGACACGGCAGTTTGACGGCCAGTCGGACGCCGCGGTGTTCGGGCTCGATGCGCGCGATGGCTTGCGCCGGTTCGTGAGGACCGAACCGGCGGGGCGCTGGGCGAATGGAGTGACGAGGCGGCGCGGCTGCACCGGCTCGCGACGACAAGGCTGCCGCGCCCACGGCGGCTGGATGTCGCGCAGGCGGCGGGGCGCGAGCGGATGCTGCTGAATGCGGTGCGCGGCGACAACCTCGAACTGGCGGAACTCGCGCCGGCCGCGAAGATGACGATCGTTATCGACGTGTTGAAAGGCCGCGCACGAATCGCTCCTCCTATCCGTGCGCTATCCAAATTTCGTAGTACTCCTTTTGTTTTTACACGAATTCTCGCATTTGCTACGCATTCCCAGCGTCAGTCGCGATCCTGCCAGGCATTGGCGAAACGAAGGCCGTCGCCGAGCGTGCACTGGAACACCTGGGCCGGCGCGACGGGCTGGTACGTCGTGGGCGAAAGCGAGCGCACCGTTACCGTCGCGCTTTCGTCCTGCATCACGCGATACTGGATCAGCTCGAGCACCGTCGCGCCGCTCGGCTGGACGGTCAGGTGCTGGTTGGCGAACGCGAGCGTATTGCCGCCGACTTCCATGAAATCGCGTATCGCGAAACCGCCTGATACGGTGGGTACGGGTGCCCGGGTTGCGGCTTGCTGCGCGTTCTGGCACTGGTTCGGCGAGAAGATCGCGGTGACCGTCACGCCCGCGAAGAGCCGCGTGCGCAGCTGGCGATACGCATTGGCGCTGTCCGGTTGGGTGCCCGCGGCCGTTGCCGCGAGGCTGGTTGCCGCGCCGGCGGCAACCAGAACAATGGCGAAGCGATTCAGCATTTTCCTGTCTCCGTGCGATGAAACCAACGGCACCATAGCACGGTGCGCTCGCATGGTTCAGACGGTTGACGCGTAGTCGCGCTACGGTCTGGCACCGGCTTGCCGCAGCGCATCCGCGGCATCGGTGTTGTCGTGCGTCAGCGCGAGCTGCAGCAGCGACTGGCCGCGCCGGTCGACATGGTTCGGATTCGCGCCGTGCGCGACGAGCAGCGGAATCAGTTCGAAGCGATTGAACAGCGTCGCGAACCCCAGTGCGGTTTCGCCGGCGCCGTTCGTCTGGTCGATCGGGCAGCGCGTGTCGATCAGGCGGCGGGCGATGTCGGGTTCGTTCTTGAAGAGCGCACCCATCAGCGCCGTATTGCCGTGTCGATCGCCGATGCACGCGTTGGCGCCGGCCGACAACAGGT
Source organism: Burkholderia seminalis (assembly GCF_001718535.1). Classification (NCBI taxonomy): domain Bacteria; kingdom Pseudomonadati; phylum Pseudomonadota; class Betaproteobacteria; order Burkholderiales; family Burkholderiaceae; genus Burkholderia; species Burkholderia seminalis. The sequence continues at coordinate 911,698 of NZ_CP013400.1, forward strand.
AGTCGAGTGCGGCGGGCTGGCCGTCGTACGACGCGAGTATCACGGCCGTAAAGCCGCGGCTGTCGGTGGTGTCGACGGGATACCCGGCGTCGTGCAACGCGCGCAGGATGTCGACGCGGCCGACGCGGGCGGCGTCGAACCAGTCGCCGTCGTAGCGGCGCAGTGCGGCGGGATCGGCCTTGCCGTACGCCGGCCGGTCGGGCAGATGCGCGCAGCCGGCGATCGCGGCCAGCGCCAGCGCCGTCGTCGCCACGCGAACCGCATGGATGAAGCGTGTTGATCGCATGAGGATGTCCTGATGAAGAAGTCGGGCCGGCGTGCGCGGCACCACCGCGCACGCCAGGCTGCGACCGGCGTCGCGCGATCAGTTGTCGCTCAGTTTCGCCGCGAGCGACTGCACCTGCTGAACGTTCGCGTGAACGGCCTGCGCGAGCCGCGTGCCGTAGTCGGCATCGGCCTTGTAGAAGTACGACAGCATCGCGTACTGGTTATGCGCGTTCTTCACCTGGCCGAGATCGCCGGACAGCGCGGTGACGAGGTCGTCCTTGTCCTGCTGCGACAGGCTGCGGTAGTACTCGCCGGCTTGACGGAACAACAGCTTCTTGTGGATCGCTTCCTGTTGCGTCGTGCCGCTGAGCGGCGTGCGGACCGACTTGTACTGCGGATCCTGCGCAAGCTCGTTCAGCGTCGACGGCTCGTAGTTCACCTCGCCCTTGCGATCGCCGAAGTTCATCTTGCCGTCCTGGTTGTTGTTGACCACCGGCACGACGGGGCGGTTGATCGGCAGGTCCATGTAGTTCGCGCCGAGGCGGTACATCTGCGTGTCGGCATACGCGAACAGGCGATCCTGCAGCATCCGGTCTTCGGACGGCTCGATACCCGGCACGAGCCGCGACGGCGCGAACGCAGATTCCTCGGTTGACTGGAAGTAGTTGTCGGGCACGCGATTGAGCGTCATCGTGCCGATCTTGCGTTCAGGTACGCCGGTCCACACCTTCGTATCGTCCAGCGCGTCGAAGTCGAAGCGGTTCAGGTCCTTCGGCGTGAGCACCTGCACGTACAGATCCCACTTCGGGAAATCGCCTTGCTTCAGCGCGCCGTACAGGTCGTTCGTCATCATGTTCCAGTCGTGCCCGATCGACGCGGCGATCTCTTGCGGACGCAGGCCGTGCACGCCTTGCTGGCTCTTCCAGTGGAACTTCACGTAGTGCACGTCGCCCTGCGCATTGACGAACTTGAACGCATGCACCGCGAAGCCGTCCATGCGGCGGTACGAATCGGGCATGCCCGCGTCCGTGTACAGCATCGTCAGCATGTGGGTCGCTTCGGGCGTATGGGCGAAGAAGTCGAACGCGAGGTTCGGGTCCTGCACGCCGGTCACGGCGCTCGGCTTGTTCGCGTGAACGAAGTCGGGGAACTTGATGCCGTCGCGAATGAAGAACACGGGCCAGTTGATGCCGACCATGTCCCAGTTGCCCTGCTGCGTATAGAACTTCACCGCGAAGCCGCGCGGATCGCGTGCCTGTTCGGGCGAGCCGCGATAACCCATCACGGTCGAGAAGCGCACGAACACCGGCGTGCGGGTGCCGGGCGTGAAGACTTTCGCTTTCGTCAGGTCGGAGATGTCGGCGCTCGGCACGAACTCGCCGAATGCCCCGGTGCCGCGCGCATGCACGACGCGTTCCGGAATGCGCTCGCGATCGAAGCGCTGCAGTTTCTCGATGAGCGCGGAGTCCTGCAGCAGCACGGGGCCGGCGGGGCCGGCCGTCTGCGAATTCTGGTTGTCGCCGACGGGCGCGCCCGTGTCGCGCGTGAGTTCGGCGGCATACGGGGAAGCGGAGAGGGCAACGCAGATCGCGGCGACTGCGTGCCGCAGCGCACGATGAGAGGATGAGGACATGACGATGGAACTCCTTGAATCCGATCGGTGGTGGGGAAGCCGACTGAATTAGAAGATATCGTCAGATGATTGGCTAATTGATATTCGATATGTTTTCGATAGCCGCGGTGTCGAAGCGGCGCGGGCCCGCTCGTTGCGGACGAACCGAACCGGTATTGTTGCGCGCGCAATGGGTTGTTCCGGCGCGCGTGATGCGGCGACCGTGCGCCACGCGCGCCGGCGCCGTCACCCTGCGTTTGCCTGCCAGCCGAGCCCAAGGCTCTTCTGCACCGACACGTAGTCCTTGATCAGTTCGGCTTGCCCGGCAATCACGTTCTGCTGCGCGGACAGCGCTTCGCGTTGCGTATCGAGCAGGTCGATCATCGACGCGACGCCCGCACGATAGCGCTTGTCCATCAGCGAGCGCGAATGCACGGCCGATGTCTGCACCTTCGTCAAGGCGACGACGTGCTCGCGCTGGTGTCCATAGCGCTGCAATGCGGTGTTGGCATCCTGTAATGCGCCGAGCACGGCCTTCTGATAATTCGCTTCCGCTTCGTCGCGCGACGCTTCGGCTGCCCGTACCGCGCCGCGCGTGCGACCGAAGTCGAGGATGTTCCATTGCAGGTACGGCGCACCGACCCACGTGAAATTCTGCTTGCGGAACAGGTGCCCCGGGTCCGCCGCGCTGAAGCCGAGATCGCCGAGCAGCGTCACCTTCGGGAAATAGTCGGCCACATGCTCGCCGATCTGCGCATTGCTCGACGCGAGCCGGCGCTCGGCCGCGCGAATGTCGGGGCGTTGCTTGAGCAGCGTGGCCGGATCGCCGATCGCGACGTTGCCGGGCAGCGTCGGCAGCGGCATATCCGCGCTCGACAGCGCGGCATCGAGCGCGCCGGGCGCGCGGCCCGTCAGGATCGCGAGCCGGTCGAGCGACTCCGTCACCTGCGCGTCGAGCGGGATCAGCGACGCGCGCGTGTTCTCGACCTGCGTCGTCAGGCGTTCGATGTCCGCATCGGCCGCGACGCCGCGCGCGCGGCGCTGCTGCGTGAGTTCGAGCATCTTCTGCTGCAACCCGGCGGTTTGCCGCGACAGCGCAAGCCGCTGCTGCTGGTCGCGCAGGTCGACGTACGCATTGGCGACTTCGGCTGCGATCGACACCTGTGTATCGGCGAGGTCGGCATCCACTGCTTCGGCCTGTGCGGACGCGGCTTCGACCGCGCGGCGCGTACCGCCGAACAGGTCGATTTCCCAGGTTGCGTCGAAGCCCGCCGAATAGAGCTGCAGCGGGCCCGAGCCGCCCAGCGACGGCGACGTGCCGCCCGACGGGTTCGAGCCGTTCGACGGCAGCAGCGAACCGAGCGCGCTGATATCCGGTTCGCGCATGCGGACGGCCGCGGCGGTGGCCGACGCTTTCGGCAACTGGGCCGCACGCTGTTGCGAGAGCTGTGCACGCGATGCACGCAAGCGTGCCTGGGCCGCGTGCAGATCGGGGTTGAAGACGAGCGCGGCGGTGATCAGCTCGTCGAGCTGACGGTCGTTCAGCGCGCGCCACCACGCGCTCGGGGCGGGCGCGGCGGTGTCGACGCCGGCGGCAGGCGCACGCACGAACGTCGGCGCATCGGGGGCGGCGGGTGCGCCGCGATAGTCGGGGCCGACCGTGCAGCCGGCGAGCAGGCACGCGGCCGCGCACAGCGTGAGTGCGGGGCGGCGGGGCGGGAAGAAGGGTTTCATCGCGTAAGACGGTTCAATGGCCGGACGACATCGGTTGCGGCCCGCGCGGCGTTCTCAGCAGCAGCGCGAGCGGCACGCAGGCGAGCAGCGCGAGGCCCAGCAGATAAAAGGTTTCGGAGTAGGTCATCACGACGGCCTGGATCTGGATCTGCTGCGCCAGTTGTCCGAGCGCGCGCAGGTTCGAATACGCGAGGTCGCCGGTGTGCGAGAACCAGTTGGCCGCATAGGCGGACAGCCGGTCCTGTCCGATCAGCGAGTTGGCGGTCACCGATTCGCGGAGCATGGCTGTATGGTAGGTCGTGCGCCGGTCGATCACGGTGCCGATGATCGCGAGGCCGATCGAACCGCCGAGGTTGCGCGCCATGTTGTAGAGCCCGGCCGCGTCGCCAGAATCTTCACGCGCGACGGCCGCCATCGATGCCTGGTTGAGCGGCATCATCGCGAGCATCTGCGCGACGCCGCGGATCAGTTGCGACCACACGAAGTCGTGGCCGACGCTTTGCACGGTCAGGCTGATGTCGAGCATGCAGCTCAGGCAGAACAGCAGCAGCCCCGAGATCACGAGGATGCGGAAATCGACCTTGCCGAGCAGGCGCGGCAGGATCGGCATCACGAGAAAGGCCGGCAGCCCCGACAGCAGCATGATCGCGCCGGCCTGTTCCGCGTTGTAGCCGGCGACGATCGCGAGGAACTGCGGCAGCAGGTAGGACACCCCGTACAGCCCGGCGCCGACCGCGGACACGATCACGATCACGCTTGCGTAGCGCGGGTTGCGCATCAGCGACAGCCGCACGATCGGCCGTGTCGCGAAGCGTTGCGACAGCGCGATCAGGATCATCCCGGCCAACGACACGATGCTCAGCGTGACGATCATCTGCGATTCGAACCAGCGTTCGCGCTGGCCTTCCTCGAGCACGACGGTGAGCGAGCTCAGGCCGATCGCGAGGCCGAAGATGCCGAGCCAGTCCGCGTTGAAGAACGCGCTCCAGTGCGGGCGGTCCGACGGCAGTCCGAACACCAGCAGCGCCATCAGCAGCAGGCACACGGGCAGGTTCAGGAAGAAGCACCAGCTCCAGCTCACGTTTTCCGCGAGCCAGCCGCCGAGCACCGGGCCGAACAACGGCCCGAGCAGCACGATCAGGCCGAACAGCGTCATCCCGACTGGCAGTTGCGACAGCGGCAGCCGCGTGCGGATGATCGTCTGCGCGGTCGGGATCAGCGCGCCGCCCGTGAAGCCCTGGCCGATCCGGCCGGCGATCATCATCGGCAGCGAGTGCGACCAGCCGCACATCATCGAGAACGCGATGAACAGCGCGGAGTTCGTCAGCAGGAAATTGCGCAGCCCGAACACGCGCGTGAGCCACGCGGCGAGCGGGATCATCACGATCTCCGACATCAGGTAGCCGGTCGAGATCCAGGTGCCTTCGGTGCCGGTCGCGCCGATTTCGCCCTGGATCTGCGGCAACGCGGAGTTCGTGATCGAAATGTCGAGCGTGGCCATCAGCGCGCCGAGCGCGCCGGCCGCGACCGCGATCCAGTCGGTGACGCTTGCGCGGCCTTCGTGCGGCGGCGCGGGCATCGTGGCGGACGTATCAGCCATGGCGCTGCTCGTCGCGGGCCGAACGCGTGTCGACGTCGACCGTGACCGACAGCCCCGGCAGCAGCATGCGCTGCGCGCGGGCGTTCGAGTCCAGGCGGATGCGCACCGGCACGCGCTGGACGATCTTCGTGAAGTTGCCGGTCGCGTTTTCCGGCGGCAGCAGCGCGAACTGCGCGCCGGTGCCGGGCGCGAAGCTGTCGACGACGCCGGACAACGTGCCGTCCGGCAATGCGTCGACATGCAGCGACACGGGCTGGCCGATGCGCATGTTGCCGATCTGCGTTTCCTTGAAGTTCGCGACGAGATAGATCGAGTCGACCGGCACGACGGTCAGCAGCCGCGTGCCGGGCTGCACGTACTGGCCGACGCGTACCGTGCGATCGCCGACGCGGCCGGCGAGCGTGCTGCGCACGATCGTGTTGTCGAGATCGAGCTGCGATTGCGCGGCGCTGGCCTGCGCGGCCTCGAGCTGCGCGCGCGCCTGCTGGAGTTGCGCGGTGAACGACGCGATCTGCGTGCGCGCGGCAGCGATCGACGCGGTGTTCGCGGCCAGCGTCGCGGCGGCCTGGTCGCGTGTGCTCTTCAGGTCGGCGACGCGTTCGTGCGTTTCGGCGCCGGTTGCCGCGAGCGGCGCATAGCGCGTGTATTCGTCGCTGGCGTGCTGGGCATTGATGCGGGACACCTTCGCCTGCGCGTCGGCCTGTTCGAGATTCGCACGCTGCTGGCTGATGTCGGCTTCGGCGCGCGCGATGTCCGCACGGCGGGCGTCGACGGTGGCCAGCGCCTGCGCGAGCGCGACCTGGTACTGGCGGACATCGAGCCGCACGAGCGGATCGCCGGCCTTCACGGCCTGGTTGTCGCGCACGTAGACGTCGGTCACGTAGCCCGCGACTTTCGGCGCGGCGGTCATGCTGTCCGCCTGCAGGTACGCATCGTTGGTGCTTTCGATGAAGCGGCCGACCGTCCACCAGCGGCCGAGCCAGACGGCGCCGCCGATGGCGGCGAGCACGGCGACGGCGAGCAGGATGCGCCGCTTCGATCCGCCGTTTCCGTTGCGCGGCGTTGTTCCGTTTTCCTGACGATCTGCTTTCTGTGGCGGATGCTGGGGCGCGTCTTGCGGCGTCGACATGCGGGATCCAATTTATTCCAAGTGGAAGAATTATTCCAGTTGATAAAATTGTGTCAAGTAGAATATCGATCGATCGAACGACGAGGAAGGCATGAACGAAGCGAAGAAGCTGCGCCGCACGTCGGCAGGCGGCTACGCGCGCGGGGACGAAACGCGGCAGCGGATCATCGAGGCGGCAATCGAACTGTTCGGCGAACGCGGGTTCGCGGGCGCGTCGACGCGCGAGATCGCCGCGATGGCGGGCGTGAACGCGCCGGCGCTGCAGTACTACTTCGAGAACAAGGAAGGCGTGTACCGCGCGTGCGTGGAGACGATCGCGGAGACCGGCTGGCAGGTGTTCGCGCCCGCGGTCGGCCATGCATGGGCGATGCTCGATGCGCACGCGGAGATCGACGTGCTGATCGATGCGTTCATCGGGTTGCTGCGCGCCCTGTCGGACCGGATGTTCACCGCGCCGAAGACGATGAATCAGCGCATGTTCTTTGCGCGCGAGCAGGGCGGTCAGGAGCCGGCGAGCGCGAGCGAAATCCTGATGTCGCGCATGCGCAAGCCGCTGAACGACGTGAGCGCCGCGCTGATCGGCCGCATTTCGGGGCGGCCGGCCGACGATCCCGTCACGCGGTTGCGCGCGCTGAGCCTGTTCGGGCAGCTCACGGTATTCCACATCGCGCAGCGTTCGGCGCTGCAGTTGCTCGAGTGGGACGCGTTCGAGGGCGAGCGTGCGGCGCTGCTGATCGAGACGATCGCCGACCAGACGCGCGTGCTGCTCGAGCAATGGCATGTGCAGCGCGACGCGCCGGCGGCCGGCCCGGAAAGCGCCGCGAAGCGCGCGCCGGGTGCCGCCGCGTCGAAACGCGCGGCGAAACCGGGAACGGCACGCCCTGCGGCGAAAAAGACGGCGCGCGTGAAGAAACCCGCCGCGCGTTGAGCGCGGCGCGTCACACGCGTTGAGCGATCAACCCGGCTTGCGCCCCCCGTTGCCGGGCGACGGCGGCCGGGGCGGCGTGTCGGGCGCGGTGATGTCGTCGGTGGCGTGGTCGCCTTCATCGTTGCCGGCAGGCCGCGTTCCGTCCGCATAGGCAACCAGGCTGCGCTGCGGATTGGCGATCTGGATCCCGCGCTCGCGGAAGGTCTCCGCGATCCGCCGGTTGAATTCGCGCTGCACGCTCCAGCGCGCCGAGTCCGTGCACTGCATCTGTCCGGCCAGCGCGAGCGCCGCACCGTCGACCTGGTCGATACCCCAGTAGCTGAAGTCCGACAGGATGCCGTCGCGGTACGTCGGATCGTCGCGCAACGCGGCGCCGATTTCCTTCAGCGTCGCGATCGCGCGATCGATGTCCTCGCCGTACGCGATGCTGACCTTGACGGCCGCGTTGCCGAGCCCGCGATTCGTATTGTTGACGGTCGTCACGGAGCTGAACGGGATCGTATACAGCGACCCGTCGCCCGCGCGCAGCCGCACGGTGCGGATCGACAGGTATTCGACCGTGCCCGACACGCCGGCGAGCGTGACCCAGTCGCCGACCTGCATCGCGTTTTCCATCAGCAGGAAGATCCCGGTGATGAAATCCTGCACGAGCTTTTGCGAACCGAAGCCGAGCGCGACGCCGAAGATGCTCGCCCCGGCCAGCAGCGGGCCGATGTTCACGCCGAGTTCGCTGAGGCCCGTCAGCACGACGACGAGCGCGATCATCACGAACAGCAGCGAGCGCAGCATCGGCAGCAGCGTGCGCAGCCGTGCCGCCCGCACCAGGTTGCCTTCGCGCGTCCAGCGCTGCAGGCGGCGCTCGATCGCGATGTTCGCGGCTTCCCAGACGACGAGCGCGACGATCGCCGCGATCGCGATCGTCACCAGCGCCGACGCGAGGCGGTGGCCGATGGTGCCCGTTCCGAACGCGCGGAAGACCGGCACGCCCCAGATCTGCAGCAACAGCACGAGGGTCACGACGCCGATCGCGCCCGATACGATCTGGCGCAGCAGCGGGTAATAGCGGTACGCGTGCAGATGGACGAGCGTGCGGTCCTCGTCGCGGCGCTGGAACAGCCGCGCGAGCGCGCCGAACACGACGATCGACACCATCCGCATGCCGATCATCACGGCGATCGAGCGGCCGCCGAGCGTGATCAGCACGCGGTAGCCGTTGTGGACGTCGAGCGCCCACACGAACCACAGTGCCATCACGACGAAGACCGACACGGGGGCCCAGGCGTCCGCGAGCGCATTGGCGACCACGGCGAAGGTCGGGCGGTCGGCGCCGGCCGTGCGGATCCTTGCGGCGACCGGCCGGCGGCACTGCAGGATCAGCACCGAGATCATCACGTGCCCGGCGAGCGCGACGGCTTTCAGCAGCGCGACGTGGCCGGCTTCGCTGAGGCCGAAGCTTGCGGCGATCTCGACCGCGGCCGTGCAGGTGCCGACCACGATCACGATCCGCGCGATCGAGCGCTGCGCGAAATCGGCCCATGCGTCGCTGATATGCAGCAGCCGTAGCTGCCGCGCGTCGGGCTGGAAGAACAGCCGGCTGACGATCGTGACGAGCCGGCAGATCACGTAGGTGTCGATCAGCGCTTCGAGCGCGGATTCGATCGGCGCGCCCGTATCGCCGAGCAGCGACATCGCCAGGCTCGCGACGCCGACGAACACGAGCAGCGGCACCGCGCGCAGCCCCAGGCTGACGAGCGCGCGCGGCATCCGGTGCAGCAGCGTGGTGTGACGCCGCGCATCGCCTTGACCGAGGGATGAAGGCGGCGCGGCTTCGGCAGCGTCGGTGGCATCGGGTGGGTCGGATGAGTCCGGCGGTGCGTCGTCGTCGGGCGGGACGGAATCGGGCGCGGCGGTACGCGATGGGCCGGCGCGCCGCGCCGCGACCGCGGCCAGCGCACGCCGCAGCAACCGCCTCGCGAGCCATTCGACGAAGAGCGCGGGCACGAGCACGGCGAGGATGGTCCAGGCCGCGTGCGTGAGCTCGGCGCGCGCGTCGGCGCGCACCAGCCTGTCATGCCACCAGTTGCCGACCGAGCCGACATCGAGCAGCGAGTGCAACGATTCGTTCAGCGCGCCGCCGATTTCGGTGGTCCAGTGCGCCCCCTGGCGAACGAGCATCGACGCGAGCCCGTTCGACGTGAGCGCGGTCGGGACCGCGGCGGCCGATGCGCTGCTCGCCGCGGCCGCATTGCTGGCGGCCGCCGCGGGCGCACTCAGTACGCCGACGGCTGCGATCGCGCGCAGCGTCGTTTCGACCTGCGCGCGATCGCGGGGGTTTTCGAGCACATTGAGTGCCTGCTGGGCCTGTTGCGGCGTCAGCGCGGGCGCGGTGCCGGAAGCGGCCGAAGCGGCGGCCGAAGCGGCGGCCGGAGCGGGGGCGGCCGCATGGGCGGCCGACACGACGGCGGCAAGCAGCCAGCCGAGGAGGAAATGTCGCATGGAGTGGGCATGCGGGTGCGCATCGGGGCGCGGCCCGCCGGGCTGAACGATGGACGGAAGTTAACATGATCGCGGCCGGACGCGAATAGTTCCGTCGACGACGATTCGAATCGGGCATCCCCAAGGCGGCGCGGGCGTTTGCAGTGCGCTCGCGCAGGCAAATCTCCGGTGCCGGCTCCAGATGGTCCGGCAATCGGGCGGGCACGGCTTGCCGACTCGCAAGGTGCCTGCCACGCCCGTTTGCCGTCGGGCACGGGCAATGCCCTGCCACGTGCGCATTCGCCCGATCATGTGCGATGCATCGGATAAATTCGGTTTCCTGATGAATCAGGCATGTTCGTCGTGAAAGACCGGCAGCACGTGTTCGGCGATTTCCTCGATGACCTCGCGCACGGGGCGGTCCGATCCCGGGTTCAGCGTGACATGATGCGTGCCCGCCGCACGCATGTCCTGCAGGATGTCGACCAGCGCACGGCGCCCGGTTGCGTAGCCGAGCGACAGCGCGGTGGCCGGCGCATCGGGGTCCGCGGCGAGGTCGAGCCGCATCGACACGCCGAACGCGCGAAATTCCGGCGCGGGAAGCCGGTCGACCGCCGCGCGCCACATCGAATGGCGGGCGCGCTGCGTGTCCGGATCGCGGTGGTACGTCATCCAGCCGATCGCGTGTCGCGCGATCCAGTCGACGCTTTGTCCGCCCGAGCCGACCGCGAGCATCGGCACCGCATCGTCGCCGCGCGGCAGCAGCGTGAATTCGGGGGCGTCGGGCGGCGCCTGGTCGGGCAGCACGCGTGACGGTATGCCCAGCGCGGCCGCGACGACCTCCCAGTGCGCGCGATAGCGGTCGCGACGCGTTTCCGCGTCGATGCCGAACGCCGCGTATTCGGGCGGCCGGTCGCCGGAGCCGAGCCCGAGGATGAAACGTCCGCCCGACAGCGTCGCGACCGACAGCGCGCCTTTCGCGATGTGCAGCGGATGTCGCAGCGGCAGTACGATCGCGCCGCTTGCCAGTGCGATCCGCCGCGTGCGCGATGCCAGTGCACCGAGCAGCACCCACGGGTCGAGATGGCCGACCGGGTCCGGGTAGTCGGCGCTGTTCAACGGCACGTCGCGAATCCACAGTGCGCGAAAGCCGAGTGTATCGGCCAGCTCGGCGAGTTCGAGCTGCTCGTTGAAGTCGGCGACGATACGGCCGCTGCGGAGCAGCGGCAGCGTGAGGCCGATCGATAACCGTCCGTCCGAAAAGACGCGACGAGCGACGTCGGGGCGGGCAGGGGCGGGCGTGGTCATGGCGGATCCTCGAGGGCGATGCAAAAGCGGACGCGCGGCGTTCCGTGTCCGAATGCTAGCGTGTTTGCGCAACGCGCGAGCCGTGCGACATGCGCCGTCCCCGGCGCTACGCGATTCGCAGCGTCACGCCGTGCCGAGCGAGGCCGAGGCGCGGCGATGGTAGGACGATTGTCCGCGGCGCGCGGACGCAACGCGCCGGTCCCCGCCCGGGTGCCCGCTGCAGCGCGACCACGCGCAAGGCCGGCCATCGCCCCGTGCCGGCGGGCGTTTCAGTTTCGAAACGTTCGCGCTTCCTGACGGTGCGCGATCCTTTCGGACCGCCTTGCAGGTGCCCGCGCGGCCTTGCCGCGCGAAGCATGGTGCGCTCCTTGCATATCTGTAGGGGCCGTGAGTGTGATCGCGGGGGCGTAGTCGGCCCGGCGATCGCTTCAGTAGGTCGGACGCATCGGAGACGGGGACAAGAGAATGAAAAGAGACCGAATCGCAACGTGGCGTGTTGCAAACATGAATCGCCGACCTGCCAGGGTATTCGCTTCGCCGTTACGTGCGGCGACGTGAGCGCGCGGCTTTCCGTTCCATCCGAGCAATCGGGTTCGTTCTGAACGACGACGTGCACGCGGGATGCACGAGGCCGACCGGAGACGGTCGGCCGTCGGGGATGAGCCCCGAATGCATGCGGATGGCCCCGGCCTGGATCCCGGACCGTCATGCCGTCGCGCAACGCAAGTCGTCGCGTGGCGGATGCGTTCGCGCGCCGCGCGTTGCGGTATGGCGGACCTGACCCGGACCGCACGGAAGCGCCGGTGGCGCGACGCGGCGCAGCATCGTGGAACACGCGTAGTCCAGGGGAAGCGTTCGCCGGTGGCTGCATGGCGGACGTCGCAACTTTGTGCTGTCAGTTGATCCACTACCCCGATGGATCAATTGTTGAAGCGCCCATCGCCGAGCGGCGAATGGGCGTCTTTTTTTGTGCGCCGGTTTTGCGCCCGGGGCCGCCGGCCGGATCGGGCGGCGTTATGTATCATGTGTTGGCGCGCGGGCCGCTCGTGCGGTCGCACGGCCGGCCCGCGCGCCCGATCACGCGTTGCCAACATGAACGACACAGCCTTGCACGACTCCTCAACCGCCGGCGTCGACCCGGCCGCGCTCGACGCGCTGCACGCGTTCGTCGAGCGGCATCCGCGCCTGCTCGTGCTGACCGGCGCGGGCATCAGCACCGATTCCGGCATTCCCGGCTATCGCGACCGCAATGGCCAGTGGATGCGCTCGCCGCCGATCCAGCTTCACGAATTCCTCGGTTCCGATGCCGCGCGGCGGCGTTACTGGGCGCGCAGCATGATCGGCTGGCCCGTCGTCGGCCGCGCGCAACCGAACGGGTCGCACGCCGCGCTGGCGCGGCTCGGCGGCGCGGGCCGGATCGAGCGCCTCGTCACGCAGAACGTCGACGGCCTGCATCAGCGCGCGGGCAGCGACGACGTGATCGAACTGCACGGCGGGATCCACGGCGTGACCTGTCTCGAATGCGGCGCACACCATGCGCGTGCGACGATCCAGACGGTGCTCGAGGCCGACAATCCCGACCTGCTGGGCGCGCAGGCCGAGCCGGCCGCGGACGGCGACGCGCACCTCGAATGGGCCGCGCTCGACACGTTCCGGGTGCCGGCCTGTCCCGCATGCGGCGGCTTGCTGAAGCCGGCGGTCGTATTCTTCGGCGAGAACGTGCCGCGCGAACGCGTGGCGCTGGCGTCGCAGGCGCTTGACGCGGCCGATGCGCTGCTCGTCGTCGGTTCGTCGCTGATGGTGTATTCCGGCTACCGCTTCTGCGTGTGGGCGCAGGCGCGGCACAAGCCGGTCGCCGCGCTCAATCTCGGCCATACGCGCGCCGATCCGATCCTCACGCTGAAGGTCGAGGCGCGTTGCGCGCCGGCGCTCGACGCACTGACGGCCCGTCTGGGGCTTGGCGGCAACCCCGTGGAGCATGCATCGTGACCGGCGCCCCGTCTTCGCCCGATCCCGCCGCGCGGTTGCTGGCGCCCGCGGCCGAACGCAACCGCGGGCCGATCCTCGACGTATTGCGCCGCGTGCTGCCGGCGAGCGGCAGCGTGCTCGAAATCGCGAGCGGCACCGGCCAGCATGTCGTCCACTTCGCACAGGCGTTGCCGGGCCTGCGCTGGCAGCCGAGCGACCCCGACGAACAGGCGCGGCACTCGATCGCCGCGTGGATCGCGCATGCGGGCCTCGCGAACGTCGCCGGGCCGCTGGCGTTCGACGTGCGCGAGGCATCGTGGCCGGTCGCGATGCTCGACGCGATCGTCTGCATCAACATGATTCACATTTCTCCGTGGGCCTGCACGGAAGCGCTGTTCGCGGGCGCGGCGCGGCTGCTGCGGCCGGGCGGCGTGCTGTTCCTGTACGGTCCGTACCGCCGCGAAGGCCGGCACACGGCGCCGTCGAACGAGGCATTCGACCTGCAGCTGCGCAGCCGCGACCCGTCGTGGGGCGTGCGCGATCTCGAGACCGTCGTCGCGCTCGGCCTCGATCGCGGGCTCGACTGTATCGAGGTCGTCGAGATGCCGGCGAACAACCTGAGCGTCGTGTTCCGCCGGTTGCCGCACGCGGAGCAATGACACGCCGGCGCGCATCGACGCCGGGTTTCCACTATCCTTTCGCCTGTGCGCGCGGCCCGGTTCGGGTCGCGCCCCGTTTTTTCCGGAGAATTGACTAATGGGCAAACAAGCAATCGGTGTGATCGGACTTGCGGTGATGGGCCGCAATCTCGCACTCAATATCGAGAGCCGCGGTTACGCGGTGTCGGTGTACAACCGCAGCCGCGAGAAAACCGACGAACTGATCGCCGAATTCCCCGGCCGCAACCTGGTGCCGACCTATACGCTCGAAGAATTCGTCGCATCGCTGGAAACGCCGCGCCGGATCCTGATGATGGTGAAAGCCGGCGAGGCGACCGATGCGACGATCGCGTCGCTCAAGCCGCTGCTCGAGAAGGGCGACGTGCTGATCGACGGCGGCAATACGCACTTCACCGACACGATCCGCCGCAACCAGGAACTCGCGCAGTCGGGCCTGCACTTCATCGGCACCGGCGTGTCGGGCGGCGAGGAGGGCGCGCTGCGCGGCCCGTCGATCATGCCCGGCGGCCAGCGCGACGCGTACGACCTCGTCGAGCCGATCCTCAAGCAGATCGCCGCGAAGGCGCCGTCGGACGGCGAGCCGTGCGTCGCGTACATGGGCCCGGACGGTGCGGGCCACTACGTGAAGATGGTCCACAACGGTATCGAATACGGCGACATGCAGCTGATCGCCGAAAGCTACTCGGTGCTGAAGGACGTCGCGGGCCTGACCAACGACGAACTCGGCGCGGTGTACACCGAATGGAACCAGGGCGAACTCGACAGCTACCTGATCGAGATCACGTCGAAGATCTTCGGCAAGAAGGACGAGGAGACCGGCAAGCACCTCGTCGACGTGATCCTCGATCGCGCCGCGCAGAAGGGCACCGGCAAGTGGACGAGCCAGAACGCGCTGGATCTCGGCGTGCCGCTGCCGCTCATCACCGAGTCGGTGTTCGCGCGCGTGCTGTCGTCGCTGAAGACCGAGCGCGTCGCGGCTAGCAAGATCCTGTCGGGCCCGGCCGCCGCGCCGTTCGACGGCGATCGCGCCGCGTTCGTCGAAGCGGTGCGCCGCGCGCTGTACCTGAGCAAGGTGATCTCGTACGCGCAGGGCTTCGCGCAACTGCGCACGGCGTCGGAAGAGTACGGCTGGAACCTCGATCTCGGGACGATCGCGAAGATCTTCCGCGCGGGCTGCATCATCCGCGCGCGCTTCCTGCAGAAGATCACCGACGCCTACGCGAAGGATCCGGCGCTCGCGAACCTGCTGCTCGACCCGTACTTCAAGGACATCGCCGCGAACTACCAGACGGCGCTGCGCGACGTCGTGGTCGCCGCGGTGAAGGCCGGCGTGCCGGTCCCGGCGTTCGCGTCGGCGGTCGCGTACTTCGACAGCTACCGTTCCGAGCGGCTGCCGGCGAACCTCGTGCAGGCGCAGCGCGACTTCTTCGGCGCGCATACGTTCGAGCGTACCGACCAGCCGGGCAGCTTCCACGCGAACTGGTCGTAACCGGCGCGCGGGGGGCGGCATTGTTGCGAAAATCTATTCTTTGAATAGGGTTTTTCTATCCCGGATGCCGACATTGTTGGCTCCGGGGAAACAGTGTTTTCGTTCTTTCATGGTTTTCCCTAGGTGCTGCCGGGACTAAACTCTGTTCCATCGCTGCAGACATGGTGTGTGCGGCGGAGCAAAAAAATCCCGGAGGTAATCATGAAATCGCTGATCGCAACGTTCGCCGCAGCTGCTGTCCTCGCCGTTCCCGCCGTCTCGTTTGCCCAAAACGCGCCCGTCACCCGTGCACAGGTGAAGGCCGATCTCGTCGCCGTCCAGCAGGCCGGCTACAAGCTGGGCAGCGACCGCACGAACTACCCGGAAGGCATCCAGGCTGCCGAAGCACGTCTGAACCCGCAACAAAACGTTGCCGCTGCCGACACGACCGGCTACGGCGCGCAACCGGCCGCCGCGCAAGAATCGGGCGCTCCGGCTGCTGCAAAGACCGGCTGGCAAGTCAAGCGTATCGCTGACGGCGCACCGGTCTACAAGGGTCGTTAATGGTGCGGCCGCCCCGGCGGCCGGATCCGACCCTCTGTAGTACAAACAGCCCGTCGTTCCGTCATGCGGAACGGCGGGCTGTTTTCATTGGCGGCGCGTGACGCGCCGGCGCTCAATGCAGCGGGCGGCGGCCGCGCCCGATATCGCGGAACAGCGCTTCGGCCGGTTCCAGCACCTGCAGCCACGTTTCATCGTAGCCGCTCAGCGTGTCGAGTGCGTCGCGCAGCCGTTCGATCGCGAGGATCGGCAGCTCGACGCTGTGGCGCGTGGCGCCCGTCATGTGCGCGACGCTCGCCAGCTGGACGAGCGCATCGGCCGCTTCGGCGACATCGGTCGCGAACAGCAGGTGCCGGTTGAGCAGTTCGACCAGGCCGCTGGAGCCGGCGAAATCGTCGGCGTCGAGCTGCACGGAAAGAAACGTCGCGTTGTTCATTGTCATGCTCCTCGTTGTCATTGGATCGCGCTGCATCACCGAGTATAGGCGGCGATCGAAGCGGGGAATGTGACGGCGACGGGATGGGCTGCGCATGCGGCGGCGCGGGTGGAAAACCCGCCCGAAGCCCGCTTGAAGCCTGCCGGACGGCCCGCCCGGCGCGGCTCGCAGGCCGCCGCCACGCCCGTGCGGCGCTGCAAGATTGTTGCCGGAACCGGCAGCCGACGCGGTCCTGACCGCGACAAATGGTATCTTTGCCGGTCGGGACGACACTGGAAAGTGCGAAAAAGGGGCCGGTGAGCCCCTTCGCGCGGACGTTCCGCTGTGGAAACTGACGGCCGCGCGAGCGGTCGGATACTGATTGGTCCGGCCGTCCGGCCGGACATCGTGCGTCGCGCACCGGGGGGCGGTGGGCGGCGTCGCGACGCAAATCCGGGAGGACCCTTGAGAGAAACTATTCCCATCCACGATGCGCTGACGCGCTGGTTGCCGCAGGCGGCGCTCGTCGCTGCCGCCGTCGCGCTGTCGGGCTGTACGCTGACGCCGTGGACCGACAACTGGCAACCGGCGCGCCAGTCGACCCCGATGTCGGCTGCGACGCCGGGCGTGATCGCCGGCTATTACCGCGTGAACCCGGGCGATACGCTCGCGGGCATCGCGAGTGCCTACGGGCAACGCGTGCAGGACGTGGCCAGCTGGAATCACATGGCGCCGACCGACGCCGTGTCGCCCGGCCAGGTGCTGCGCGTGGCGCCGCCGTCCGCCGCGCCGTCGCCCGGGCAGCCGCCCGCCGCGGCCGCGCCGGGCTCGCTCGCCTGGCCGGCAACCGGCGTCGTCGCGACGCCGTTCGCGGCCGGCAAGACACGCGGCGTCGTGATCGCCGCGTCCGGGCCCGACCACTCGGTGCGGGCCGCGGCGAACGGGCGCGTGGTCTACGCCGGGTCCGGCGTCAAGGCATACGGCCCGCTCGTGATCCTGAAGCACGACAACGGCCTCATCACGGCCTACGGGCACAACGGCAAGCTGCTCGTCAACGAAGGCGACGCGGTTCGCCAGGGCCAGCCGGTCGCCGAGATGGGCACCGACGCGAGCGGTCGATCGACGTTCGAGTTCGAAGTCCGCCAGAACGGCAAGGTCGTCGATCCGATGAACTTCCTGCCGCGCAACGGCGGCTGACGGCCTGCATGACCCCGTGTGCGCCGGGCGGCGCACACGCTCCCGCCTTCATCCTTCCCCGAGCGTCGCGGTACCGGACTGTCTAGCGTGGTTGCCGAGCCAGCGGATACCCAGCGCGAGCGCCGCCGCGCCAAGCGCGATCAGCGAACACTGGATCGCGACCGGCAGGTAGCCGTGCGGCCGCGGATCGACGAACGGGTAGGGATACCAGTTCTCGAACGCGCCACGCACGAGCGTATAGCCGAGATAGACGACCGGAAAACCGAGCCACGCGAACGCGCTGCTTCGCGCGATCGGCCGGCGCGGTTCCACGTACAGCCAGTCGCACAGCATCACGAGCGGCACGATCCGGTGCAGCACCCAGTTGTTGAACGCCGGCGTGACATGGCGCAGCGCATCGAGCCGCGCCAGCAGGAGTTCGTAGACGATCGCGGTGATCAGCACGTACAGCACGGCGGCGCCGCGCATCGATTCGTAGCGGGCCGAGCCGGGGCGGGCGATGCGCCAGAGGCCCGCGGCCAGCATCGCGGCCGCGTAGAGGCTGCTCAGTTGCGTGAAGTAGCTGAGATAGTTGCCGAGATGGAAGTCCGGCAGGCGCCAGTAGTCGGCGACGCTGTGCAGCGTGGTGGATACCGCGAGCAACGCGGCGGTCAGCCGATAGGCCGCAACGAAGAACGCCTTGCTCATGATGCCCGCGCGCCGTCGCACCAAAGCTTCATCGTGCCACAGCCGTTTGCGTGCGCGATGCGGACTTTCCATATGAGGGGCGCGCCGGCGATTCGTCGGATATTTGACCGCGCCGCGTAAAACCGGACGCCCGTGCGGCTACAATCGCGAAAGCTTTGTCGGGCGCGGGGCCGCTTGCCGCCCGCGCGCCTCCCCGCATACAACACGAGACGACGCATGAGAAACATCCTCGCGAAACAGACGCGCTACAGCTCGCCCGCGATCTTCTTCCACTGGGCCATCTTCGTGCTGGTGGCGCTGGCCTACCTGGCCATCGAGATCCGCGGCCCGAAGGGCAGCGACAGCCGCGCGTTCTGGATGAACGTGCACCTCACCGCCGGTACGTTCGTACTCGTGCTGTCGGTGCTGCGCGTGCTGTGGCGCGTCGTCAGCCGCGTGCCGGAAGCGATTCCGCAGGCGGCGCTGCTGCGCTGGCTGTCGAAGCTCGCGCATGTCGCGCTCTACGTGTTCATCCTCGCGCAGCCGCTGCTCGGCATCATGATGATCAACCTGGGCGGCAAGCCGGTGTCGCTCGACTGGCTCGGCGTGTCGTTCACGCTGGTCGGCCCCGACAAGGCGCTGCGGCCGACGATCAAGGAAGCGCACGAACTGATCGGCAACGCGTTCTACTTCGTGATCGGCCTGCATGCGCTGGCCGCGCTGTACCACCACTTCATCCGGCGCGACGACGTGCTGCGGCGCATGGCGCCCTGATCGCCGCGTGCATGGCGCGTCTCGCGGGCGGGGGCGCATGGTTGTGTCGACAACCATGCGCCCCCGCTCCGTTTACCGGCATGGGTGACTGGCCATCGCGGTGAACATTCTGTAACATCTCGGCTGCTTTTACATTCCGCTTACTCGCCGCCGCGCATGCTGCATCGACATCGTCACCTGACCGCCTGGCTCGGCGTGCTCGCGATCTGGATCGCGATCGCGGCGCCGCTGGTGTCGCAGTGGCGCATCGCGCAGGCGGCCACGCCGGACGCAATCGTCTGCAGTACGGAGCATGGCGCGCATCGGCCGGCCGATGCGCGCGGCATGCACGATCATGCGCTGCATCTCGACGCGTGCGGCTACTGCGGTTTCTTCGCTCATAGCCCCGCGCTCGGCGCGCCGGCCGCCGCGTCGTTCGCTTCCGTTCCCGCCGTTTCCGTTTCCGCGGCCGCGCCGCCTGTCGTCGCGGCGCGCGCCGACCGCTATCCGCGCGCGTATCCACGCGCACCGCCCGAGCGCGCCTGACGCGCTGTTCTCCGTTCCTACTCCCGCCGATATCCGTGCGGCCCGTCGCGGCCGCGTGGAGGGCGTCACTCGGGCTTTCGATCATGACCCATTTCCAGTTGCGTGCGCCGCGGGCGCCACGCAATACCCGTGCGCGGCGCGTGCCGCGAATGTTGAAACTTGCCGTGCCCGCGCTGGCCGTCGGCGCGCTGGCCGCGACTGCCGCGACTGCCGCGGCAGCCGAAACGGCGCGTGCGGACGTCGCGCCCGTGAACGAGTCGGCCGTGCCGCTGCCGCCCGTCGAGGTCGTCGCGTCGCCGCTGTCGACGCCGCTCGTCGTCGTCACGGATCCGAAGGCGCCGCGCCAGCCGCTGCCCGCCAGCGACGGCGCGGATTACCTGAAGACGATTCCCGGCTTCACGTCGATCCGCAGCGGCGGCACGAACGGCGACCCCGTGCTGCGCGGGATGTTCGGTTCGCGGCTGAACATCCTGGCGAACGGCATGCCGACGCTCGGCGCATGCCCGAACCGGATGGATGCGCCGACGTCGTACATCGCGCCGGAAAGCTACGACAAGGTCACCGTCGTGAAGGGGCCGCAGACCGTGCTGTACGGTCCCGGCGCATCGGCCGGCACCGTGCTGTTCGAGCGCGTGACGCCGCGTTTCGAGCGGCCGGGCATGCGCTTCGACGGCAGCCTGGTCGGCGGATCGTTCGGCCGCAACGACCAGAACCTCGATCTGACGGCCGGCACGCCGGACGTCTACGGCCGCGTGAGCGCGAACCACGCGCATTCGCAGGACTACAAGGACGGCAACGGCAACACGGTGCCGTCGCAGTGGGACAAGTGGAACGCCGACGCGGCGCTCGGCTGGACCCCCGACGACCATACGCGTGTCGAGCTGACCGCCGGCACCGGCGACGGCTATGCGCGTTACGCGGGCCGCGGAATGGACGGCGCGCATTTCCGCCGCGAGACGTTCGGGCTGTCGTTCGACAAGCGCCACCTCGGCGACGTGCTCGACCGGATCGAGGCGCGCGTGTACTACAACGAAGCCGATCACGTGATGGACAACTACACGTTGCGGCAGCCCGACCCGTCGAGCAGCATGCCGATGCGGATGGCGGCCGACGTGCGGCGCCGTACGGTCGGGGCACGCGCGGCCGCGACGTTCCGTTTCGGCGACGACTTCAAGCTCGTGACGGGTGTCGACGCGCAATCGAACCGGCTCGACTCGCGCTCGTCGATGGGGCAGCAGAACTACCGCGACCAGCCGTGGGACGCGCAGGCGACGATGTGGAACGCGGGCGCGTTCGGCGAGCTGACGTGGTATGCGAGCGAAGTGTCGCGCGTGATCGGCGGCGCGCGCATCGACTACGCCGGCGCTCGCGACAAGCGCGCGATGAAGAGCGGGATGATGATGAGCAAGCCGAACCCGACCTTCGACGACGATCGCTCGCGCGTGTTGCCGAGCGGCTTCGTGCGCTACGAGCGCGATCTCGCGTCGCTGCCCGTCACGTGGTACGCGGGGATCGGTCATGCCGAGCGTTATCCCGACTACTGGGAACTGTTCTCCGCGACGCGCGGGCCGGCCGGTTCGGTCAACGCGTTCTCGGCGGTGCAGCCGGAGAAGACCACGCAGGTCGACATCGGCGCGCAGTACAAGAGCGACCGGTTCGACGCGTGGGTGTCGGCGTACGCGGGCTACGTGCAGGACTTCATCCTGTTCAACTACGCGGCCGGCATGATGGGCGCGACCACGCAGGCGACCAACGTCAACGCGCAGATCATGGGCGGGGAAGCGGGCGTGTCGTGGCGGCCGGTGGCGCCCTTGCGCGTCGAGACGTCGCTCGCGTATGCGTGGGGGCGCAACGTGGCGAGCGGCGATCCGCTGCCGCAGATGCCGCCGCTCGAGGCGCGCATCGGGCTCGAATACACGCGCGGCGCATGGTCGGCCGGCGGCCTGTGGCGGATCGTTGCGCCGCAGCATCGTTATGCGCTGAACGAGGGCAACGTGGTCGGCAAGGACTTCGGCCCGAGCGCCGGATTCGGCGTGCTGTCGCTGCACACGCAATACAACGTCAGCAAGACCGTGCAGGTCTCGGTCGGCGTCGACAACGTGCTGAACAAGGCCTACACCGAACATCTGAACCTTGCCGGCAACGCGGGCTTCGGCTATCCGGCGAACGCGCCGGTGATGGAACCGGGCCGGACCGCGTGGGTGCGCGTGAGCGCGAAGCTGTAGCGCGCGGCGCGTGTGCATCGCAGCATGCCTGCGCGTGAACGCGGCCCCGCCCGAACGGGCGGGGCGCGTCAACCGATTAGAGAACCGTATCTAGTCAGGGCGCAAACGTTCGCGACTCGTGATTCACTCCCGCATTCGACGCACACGATGCGCGCGATGCGGCGTGCGTGTCGATCCGGTGTCATTCGCACCGGCAGCACAATAATCAGGAGAACATGCATGGCCAGATCGATGCGTTCCAGGGTAATGGCAGGGGCAGTGGCATGCGCGATGAGCGTCGCACCGTTCGCGGCGACGACCGCGCTGACGACACTCGCGACGACGCGCTCGGCGATGGCGGCGACCGCGCCCGCCGACAACTACGCGGCGACGCGTTATCCGATCATCCTCGTGCACGGGCTCACGGGCACCGACAAGTACGCCGGCGTGCTCGAGTACTGGTACGGCATCCAGGAGGATCTGCAGCAGCACGGCGCGACCGTCTACGTCGCGAACCTGTCCGGCTTCCAGAGCGACGACGGCCCGAACGGCCGCGGCGAACAGCTGCTCGCCTACGTGAAGACGGTGCTCGCCGCGACGGGGGCGACCAAGGTCAATCTCGTCGGTCACAGCCAGGGCGGGCTGACCTCGCGCTATGTCGCGGCCGTCGCGCCCGATCTCGTCGCGTCGGTGACGACGATCGGCACGCCGCATCGCGGCTCCGAGTTCGCGGACTTCGTGCAGAGCGTGCTCGCGTACGATCCGACCGGGCTGTCGTCGACGGTGATCGCCGCGTTCGTCAACGTGTTCGGAATCCTGACGAATAGCAGTCACAACACGAACCAGGACGCGCTCGCATCGCTGAAGACGCTGACGACCGCGCAGGCGGCGACCTACAACCAGAACTATCCGAGCGCGGGCCTGGGCGCGCCGGGCAGTTGCCAGACCGGCGCGGCGACGGAGACGGTCGGCGGCAACACGCATCTGCTGTATTCGTGGGCCGGCACCGCGATCCAGCCGACGCTTTCGGTGCTCGGCGTGACGGGCGCGACGGACGCGAGCACCATTCCGCTCGTCGATCCCGCAAACGCGCTCGACCTGTCGACGCTCGCGCTGTTGGGCACCGGCACGGTGATGATCAACCGCGGGTCGGGCCAGAACGACGGGCTCGTGTCGAAGTGCAGCGCGCTGTACGGCAAGGTGCTGAGCACGAGCTACAAGTGGAACCACATCGACGAGATCAACCAGCTGCTCGGCGTGCGCGGCGCGTATGCGGAAGATCCGGTCGCGGTGATCCGCACGCATGCGAATCGGCTGCAGCGCGCGGGCGTGTAATCGATGACGGCACGTGAAGGGCGCGCGCCGCTGGCGCGGCGCGCAGCGGTCTACGGTGTCGTGGGGCTGGCGGCGATCGCCGGCGTCGCGATGTGGAGCGGAGCGGGCCGGCATCACGGGTCGGTCGCCGCCGGTGACGCACCGGACGCGGCGGTGGCGGGCGCGGCTGCCGCCTCGCCGCAGGCGGCCGTGCCGGCGAGCGCGGGCCTGCCGCCGTCGCTGGCCGGTTCCAGCGCGCCGCGGCTGCCGCTCGACGCCGGCGGCCATCTCGCGAAGTCGCGCGCGGTGCGCGATTTCTTCGACTATTGCCTGACGGCGCAGAGCGATTTGAGCGCGACCGCGCTCGATGCGTTCGTCGCGCGTGAAATCGCCGCGCAGCTCGACGGCACGGCGGCGCAGCCCGAGGCGCTCGACGTGTGGCACCGCTATCGCGCGTATCTGGATGCGCTCGCGAAACTGCGCGATGCCGGCGCGGTCGACAAGTCCGACCTGGGCGCGCTGCAGCTCGCGCTCGATCAGCGTGCGTCGATCGCGTCCCGCACGCTCGGCGACTGGAGCCAGCCGTTCTTCGGCGCGGAGCAGTGGCGGCAGCGCTACGACCTCGCACGCTTGAAGATCACTCAGGATCGCTCGCTGACCGATGCGCAGAAGGCCGAGCGGCTCGCGGCGCTGGAGCAGCAGATGCCGGCCGACGAGCGGGCGGCGCAGCAGCGGATCGACCGGCAGCGCGCCGCGATCGACCAGATCGCTCAACTGCAGAAGCGCGGCGCGACACCCGACGCGATGCGCGCGCAGCTGACGCAGACGCTCGGCCCCGAGGCCGCCGCGCGCGTCGCGCAGATGCAGCAGGACGACGCGTCGTGGCAGAGCCGCTACGCGGACTATGCGGCGCAGCGCGCGCAGATCGAATCGGCCGGCCTGTCGCCGCAGGACCGCGACGCGCGGATCGCCGCCTTGCGGCAACGCGTGTTCACGAAGCCCGGCGAAGCCGTGCGCGCGGCATCGCTCGATCGCGGGGCCGGCAGCATGCAATGACGCGGGCGGCCCTGGGTGGGGGCGGTCTGATGCGGCCTTATGCGGCGCGTGTGATGTCGCGCGGCAGATGTTGCTCGATGGTATCGGCGAGCGTGTCGAACGCGGGCCCGATGCTTTCGTGCGGGACGCACGCATAGCCGAGCAGCAGGCCCTGCCGCGCGGTGTCGAGGTTGCTGTAGTAGCTCGTGAGCGGCCGAACGATCACGCCCGCGTCGAACGCGCTCTGCGTGACCGCGCGATCGTCGCATGCGTCGGGCAGGCCGAGCACCAGATGCAGGCCGGCCTCGTCGCCCATCACCGGGAGCGCGTCGCCGAAGCGCGCGCGGATCGCGTCGATCATCAGTTGCCGGCGCTCGCCGTACAGGGTGCGCATTCGTCTGACGTGCGAGGTGAGGTGACCGTCCATGATGAATTCGGCGAGCACGGCCTGCTGCATCAGCTGGCCTTCGCGGTACAGCTCGGACAGCCCGGTGCGGAACGTATCGACCAGATGTTCGGGCACGACCATGTAGCCCATCCGCAGCCCCGGGAACAGCATCTTGCCGAGGCTGCCGACGTAGATCACGCGGCCGCCGTCGTCGAGCCCCTGCAGCGACGCGAGCGGCCGGCTGCCGTAGCGGAATTCGCTGTCGTAGTCGTCCTCGATGATCCAGCAGCGGTGCTGGCGCGCGTATTCGAGCAGCATCCGGCGCCGTGCGAGGCTCATCACCATGCCGAGCGGGTACTGGTGCGACGGCGTGACGAGCACGAGCCGCGGCGGATGCTGCATGTCGCTCGCGCGCGGGTCGAGCCCTTCCTGGTCGACCGGCACCGGGGCGAGCGCGAGGCCGGCCGCCTGCAGCACGCTGCGCACGCCCCAGTAGCACGGCTCCTCGACCCACGCGCGATCGCCGATGTCGGACAGCAGCCGCACCGCGAGATCGATCGACTGGTGGATGCCCGTCGTGATGATCACCTGGTCCGGCGAGCATTTGACCGAGCGCGCGACGCGCAGGTAGTCGGCAAGCGCGCGCCGCAACGGCCGGTAGCCGCCGCCCGGCGCGTACGTCAGCAGCTCGGGATTGGCTTCCTTCCACAGCCGCGCCTGCAGGCGGCTCCACGTGCGGCTCGGGAATTCCGACACGTCCGGCACGCCCGGCATGAACGCACCCCACTGGCGCCGCGATACGCCCGCGTGCGCGATCAACTGCCGGCCGCGCGTCGACAGGCTGCCCTGCGCGTCCGGCGGCGGCAGTCCGTCGGCGGCCGATGGCGGCGGCGCCGCGCCCGGTGCATGGATTGCCGCGGCGTCCGGCCGCGTGTCGGCCACATAGGTGCCGCTGCCGGTCGTCGTCAGCACGTAGCCTTCTGCCGTCAGCTGGTCGTACACGTGCAGCACGGTATTGCGCGCGATCGACAGGTCGCCCGCGAGCGTGCGCGAACTCGGCAGTTTCGTCCCTGGCCCTAATTCCCCTGTCAGGATGGCCTGCTGCATCAGCTGCAGCAACTGCCGGTACATCGGCTCCGGCGAGCTGCGGTCGAGACGGCCGGAGAGCCAGTCGGCGACGATCACGGTATCCAAAGTGGTCCTACTTGGAATATTGAAATGGTTCCCTAGTATAGAACCGTGCGCACCGTATAGTGGCTCGCATCTCAAAATCATTTGTCGCGAAGCAAGGGGACAGCCACGATGAAGTCCGATGATGTGATCGTCAGCTTTCGCGGCGTGCGGAAGACCTACGACGGGGAAACGCTGGTCGTCAAATCGCTCGACCTCGACATCCACCGAGGGGAATTCCTGACGCTGCTCGGGCCGTCGGGTTCGGGTAAGACCACCTGCCTGATGATGCTGGCCGGCTTCGAATTCCCGACCGGCGGCGAGATCCGCCTCGACGGCGAGTTGCTGAACAACGTGCCGCCGCACAAGCGCAACATCGGCATGGTGTTCCAGAACTACGCGCTGTTCCCGCACCTGACGGTCGAGCAGAACGTCGCGTATCCGCTGACCGTGCGCAAGCTGCCGGCCGGCGAACGCGCGGAGCGCGTCGCGCACGCGCTGAAGATGGTGCAGATGGAGCGCTTCGCGAAACGCTATCCGGCGCAGTTGTCGGGCGGCCAGCAGCAGCGCATTGCGCTGGCGCGCGCGCTCGTGTTCGAGCCGAAGCTGGTGCTGATGGACGAGCCGCTCGGCGCACTCGACAAGCAGCTGCGCGAACACATGCAGTACGAACTGAAAGCGCTGCACGAAAAGCTCGGCGTGACCTTCGTGTACGTGACGCACGACCAGGGCGAGGCGCTGACGATGTCCGACCGCGTCGCCGTGTTCGACAAGGGCATCGTGCAGCAGCTCGACACCGTGGACCGCCTGTACGAATCGCCGTGCAACGAATTCGTCGCGAACTTCATCGGCGACAGCAACCGGCTGCGCGGCACCATCGCACGCGTCGACGGCGAATTCTGCGAATTCCGGCTCGACGACGGCACGAAGCTCGTCGGCCGCCATATCGGCGAAGCCGCCGAGGGCGCGTCGGCCGTCGCGTGCATCCGCCCCGAACGCATGAGCCTCGCGGCCAGCGGCCACGCCAACGGCGCCGCCGCGAACCGCCTGAGCGGCGAAGCGCGCAGCCTCATCTATTTCGGCGATCACGTGCGCATGCGTTGTGCGCTGCCGGGCCAGGACGAATGCTTCGTGAAGGTGCCGCTGGGCACGGGCGCGCTCGACGCGTTCTCGCCCGGCGCGCCGGTCTCGCTCGCGTTCTCGCCCGAACACCTGCGCGTGTTCGCGTGATCCCGGTTTCCCTGCTTTTCCGCAGCACGTCGTCAACAACAAAGCCCATTTCCACCACGAGAGGAGAGGAACCATCATGAAACGAGCAAGCTTTACTGCACGCCGCACGGCACTCGCGCTGGCACTGATCGCGGTCGGTGCATCGGCATCGGCTGCGGAACTCACGGTCGTCAACTTCGGCGGCGCGAACGGCGACGCGCAGAAAGTCGCGTTCAACCAGCCATTCGAGAAGGCGACCGGCAACAAGGTCACGGCCGTCGAGTACAACGGCGAGCAGGCGAAGGTGAAGGCGATGGTCGAGGCGAAGCACGTCAACTGGGACGTGGTCGAAGTCGAATCGGGCGACCTGAACCGCGGCTGCGACGAAGGCCTGTACGAGAAGCTCGACTGGTCGAAGATCGCGAAGAAATCCGATCTGATTCCGGAAGCGCCGCAGGTGTGCGGCGTCGGTTTCTTCGTGTGGTCGACCGCGCTGTCGTACAACGCGGACAAGCTGAAGTCGGCGCCGACCGGCTGGGCCGATTTCTGGAACGTGAAGAAATTCCCCGGCAAGCGCGGGATGCGCAAGGGCGCCCGCTACAACCTCGAATTCGCGCTGATGGCCGACGGCGTCGCGACGAAGGACGTGTACAAGGTGCTCGGCACGAAGGCCGGCCAGGACCGCGCGTTCAAGAAGCTCGACGAGCTGAAGCCGTACATCCAGTGGTGGGAAGCCGGCGCGCAGCCGCCGCAGTTCCTCGTCGCCGGCGACGTCGTGATGTCGACCGCGTACAACGGCCGCATCGATGCCGCGCAGAAGGAAGGCAAGAACCTGAAGGTCGTGTGGAACGGCAGCATCTACGACCTCGACTACTGGGCGATTCCGAAGGGCTCGCCGAACAAGGCGCTCGCCGAGCAGTACATCGCGTACTCGCTGACGCCGAAGCCGCAGCAGGCCTATGCGCAGCACATCGCGTACGGCCCGGCGAACGTCGCGGCGATCAAGTCGCTCGACGCGAAGACGCTCGCGAACCTGCCGAACTCGCCGGCCAACGGCAAGAACGCGGTGCTGGAAGACATCGGTTTCTGGACCGACCACAGCGACGAGCTCGAGCAGCGCTTCGCGGCATGGGCGACGAAGTAACCGGTCAGGCTTCCTGAAAGGTGTCCTGATGCAACCGGCCGCGCGACGCGTCGATCGTGTCGCGCGGCATTCCGCCGGAACGTGCCCGGCCGGAGAGAACCGTTGAATACGATGACGATCGCGCCTTCCTCGCCGTCGACCGCCGCGCTCAAGCGCGAGCTGAAGGCCGCCGAGGCCCGCAAGCGCACGATGGCGCTGTTGCTGGTCGCGCCGCTCGCGATTTTCCTGCTGCTGATCTTCGTCGTGCCGATCGGCACGCTGCTCACGCGCGCGGTGCAGAACCCGGAGATCGCGACCGCGTTGCCGAATACGGTCGCCGCGCTGTCGGGCTGGGACCGCAAGGCGCCGCCGGCCGACGCCGCGTATGTCGCGCTCGCGGCCGACATGACGAAGGTGGCCGACAGCGAGGCGATGGGTGCGCTCGCGCGGCGCCTGAACACCGAGATTCCCGGCTATCGCTCGCTCGTCGCGAAGACGGCGCGCGCGATGCCGCTGAAGGGCGACAACGGCGCGGCGCTGACGCCCGCGCAGACCCGCGAGAAATTCGTCGACCTCGATTCGCGCTGGGGCGACGTCGCATACTGGCAGGCGATCGCGAAGAACGGCAGCCAGGTGTCGCCGTTCTACCTGCTCGCCGCGCTCGACCACAAGCAGGACGGCTTCGGCCACGTCGTGCAGGCCGATCCCGACCAGTCGATCTATCTCGCGATCTTCGGCCGTACGTTCGTGATCGGCATCGCCGTCACGCTGTTCGCGCTGCTGCTCGGCTATCCGCTCGCGTACTGGATCTCGACGCTGTCGGAGCGGCGCGCGAACCTCGTGATGATCCTCGTGCTGATTCCGTTCTGGACCTCGGTGCTCGTGCGCGTCGCCGCGTGGATCGTGCTGCTGCAGAGCGAAGGGCTCATCAACAAGGCGCTGATCGGCAGCGGGCTGATCTCGCATCCGCTGACGCTGCTGTTCAACCGCGTCGGCGTGTACATCTCGATGACGCACATCCTGCTGCCGTTCATGATCCTGCCGCTGTACAGCGTGATGAAGTCGATCCCGCCCACTTACCAGCGCGCGGCCGTATCGCTCGGCAGCCATCCGTTCGCCGCGTTCTGGCGCGTGTACGTGCCGCAGACCTATCCGGGCGTCGGCGCGGGCGCGCTGCTCGTGTTCATCCTCGCGATCGGCTACTACATCACGCCCGCGCTGCTCGGCGGGCCGAACGACCAGATGGTCAGCTACTACGTCGCGTACTTCACGAACGTGACGATCAACTGGGGCATGGCGTGCGCGCTCGGCGGGCTGCTGCTCGCGGCGACACTCGTGCTGTACGCCGTGTACGGGCGCTTCACGCGCACGAACGTGAGCCTCGGCTGAGCGCCGCGCACTACGAAACGGGAAGGGGATTCGGACCATGAAACTCGCCAGGCCGCTGTTCGCGCCGCACATGTCGTTCGTCGAGCGCACGTGGTACGTCGCGCTGCGCGTGCTCGTCGTGCTGACGCTGCTGTACCTGATCCTGCCGGTGCTCGCGATCGTGCCGCTGTCGTTTTCGTCGAGCACGTTCCTCGTCTATCCGATTCCGGGTTTCTCGACACGCTGGTACGAGAACCTGATCGCATCGGACGAGTGGCGGATGGCCGCGAAGAACAGCTTCATCGTCGCGCCGTCGGCCACCGTCGTCGCGACCGTGCTCGGCACGCTCGCGGCGATCGGTCTCACGAAGGCCGATTTCCGCGGCAAGGGATTGCTGATGGCCGTGCTGCTGTCGCCGATGATCGTGCCGGTGGTCGTCGTCGGCGTCGGCATGTACCTGTTCTTCGCGCCGCTCGGGCTGGCGAACACGTACACCGGCCTGATCGCCGCGCATGCGGCGCTCGGCGTGCCGTTCGTCGTGACGACGGTCGCCGCGACGCTGCAGGGCTTCAACCAGAACCTGGTGCGCGCGAGCCTGTCGCTCGGCGCGAATCCGGTGTCGACCTTCTTCCGCGTGACGCTGCCGGTGATCGCGCCGGGCGTGATGTCGGGCGCGCTGTTCGCGTTCGCGACGTCGTTCGACGAAGTGGTCGTCACGCTGTTCCTCGCGGGCGCGGACCAGACGACGCTGCCGCGCCAGATGTTCACCGGTATCCGCGAGAACATCAGCCCGACGATCGCTGCGCTCGCAACGATCCTGATCATCTTTTCGACGAGCCTGCTGCTGGCGCTCGAATGGCTGCGCGGGCGCAATGCACGGCGCGCGGTGTCGTAACGATGCCCGCACGCAACGGCCGGCGCGCCGCCGCGCGTTGCGTGCCCGACGAGGCTCACGTAGCCGGCCTGGTGCGCCGAAGCTTTCGTTTGACTGACTGACGAAGCGGTTGCCTGCACGTTCGATGCGGCTCTGCAACAATACGGTTCGCGGTGCCGCGCGTTCCGTTTGCTGCGCACGGAGCACGCGTTGGTTGCCGCGCCGCTCAATCCGCGACGCCGTGCGTCGCTCGTCAGCCGAGCTTCATCTTGTCCGAATTCGCTTCCCCCGCCGGCGCCCATGAGCCGGCCGTCAACTGGCGCGCGATGTCCGCGGTGCTGCTGGCCGTCGCGCTCGCGACGCTCGACACCGCGATCGCGAACACCGCGCTGCCCGCGATCGCCGCCGACCTGCATGCGTCGCCGGCCGCTTCCGTATGGATCATCAACGCGTACCAGCTCGCGATGGTCGCGACGCTGCTGCCGTTCGCGTCGCTCGGCGACATCGTCGGCCACAAGCGCGTGTACATCGCCGGGCTCGCGGTGTTCACGCTCGCCTCGCTCGGCTGTTCGCTCGCGTCGACGCTGCCGATGCTGACGGCCGCGCGGATCGTGCAGGGCTTCGGCGCGAGCGCGATCATGAGCGTCAACGTCGCGCTGATCCGCGGCCTGTTTCCCGCGCACCGGCTCGGACGCGGCGTCGGCTTCAACGCGCTCGTCGTCGGCGTGTCGTTCGCGGTGGGGCCGACGATCGCGTCGCTGATCCTGTCGGTCGCCGCGTGGCCGTGGCTGTTCGCGGTGAACGTGCCGCTCGGCGTGATTGCGCTCGCCGTGGCGGTTCCGTCGCTGCCGCAGACGGCGCGCGGCAAGCATGCGTTCGATCCGGTCGCCGCATTGTTCAACGTGATCACGTTCGCGTCGCTGATCTTCGCGCTCGGCGAATTCGCGCAGCGCGGGCCGCTTTCGATCGTGTTCGCGTCGGCCGCGGTTGCGCTCGCGTTCGGCTGGCTGCTGATCCGCCGCCAGGCCGGGCACCCGGCGCCGATGCTGCCGGTCGACCTGTTTCGCCGGCCCGTGTTCACGCTGTCCGCACTGACGGCCGTGTGTGCGTTCGCGGCGCAGGGGCTGGCATTCGTGTCGCTGCCGTTCTATTTCGAAACCGTCCTGCATCGCAGCGCGGTCGAGACGGGTTTCCTGATGACACCGTGGTCGGCGATCGTCGCGTTCGCCGCGCCGATCGCGGGCCGGTTGTCGGATCGTTATCCGCCCGGCCTGCTCGGCGCGATCGGGCTCGCGTTGCTGAGCGCGGGCATGGTGTCGCTCGCCGCGCTGCCGATGTCGCCGAGCGTCGTCGACATCGGCTGGCGGATGATGCTGTGCGGCGCGGGCTTCGGCTTCTTCCAGTCGCCGAACCTGAAGGCGCTGATGTCGAGCGCGCCGCCCGAGCGCAGCGGCGGCGCGAGCGGGATCATCGCGACGGCGCGGCTGATCGGGCAGGCAACGGGCGCGGCGCTGGTGGCGCTGTCGTTCGGGATCGCGGGGCGTCACGGGCCGACGCTGGCGTTGATGCTTGGCGCGGGGTTCGCCGGCGCGGCGAGTGTCGCGAGCGGGCTGCGGTTGTTTGCGCCGTCGCATCGCGCGGGGGTGCCGGCCGCGCCGGAACGCGTGCCGGCGCAGCCGGCGGAACAGCGTACGGGACAGTAACGAGCCGGCGCGCGGCAAACGCCGCCGCGCACCGGCCTTCATGCATCGCTCAGAACCCGCCCGACTTGATCAGCTGGTTGAGGTTCGCGATGTTCAGGCTGCCGAAGCCGGTGGTCAGATCCCAGCCGGTGCCGGCGGTATAGCCATACCCCTGATAGCCGTTGTTGCCCGACACGACGTCATAACGCACGAGCGACGGGTGCGACGGGATGTCCGCGTAGAAGTTGCCGGCCGGGAAGCCCAGGCCCGTGCCGTTCGCCGCGAGCAGGCGCGCCCAGAAGCCCGTGAAGATCGGCGCGGCGAGGCTCGTGCCGCCGATCTGCTGCAACTGGCCGTAGTTGTAGATGTACGCGCCGGTGCTCTGCGCGGCGTCGAACGAGACGTCCGGCAGCTGGCGGTTGCTGCCCGACTGCCACGACGGTGCGGGCAGGATCGTGCTGACGCCGCCGCCCGTCGCCCACAGCTTGCCGTTGCCGTCGAGCCCTTCGTTCCACACGGTCTCGTTCGAGAACGCGCCTGCCGACGTCGTGTAGAGCGTCGTGCCGCCGATCGCGAGCACGTGCGGCGACGCAGCCGGCCACGACACCGTGTAGTTCGCGCCGTCCGGATAGCCGCGGTTGTTGCACTCGTACACGCCTTCGTCGCCCGACGATACCGAGAACGTCTGACCCTGGGCGGCTGCCGTCGTGAAGATCTGCTCTTCGGCGTCGATCGTGCCGTCCGCGTTCGCATCGGTTTCGCACCAGCCCAGCGACACGTTGATCACCTTCGCGGTGTTGTCCGATACCGCGCGGTTGAACGCCTGCGTGAGGCCCGTGTTGCCCGAGGCGTTGAGGTCCGCCATGTAGAACACGAGCTTGCCGACCTGGCCGCCGGCCGAGCCGACGATCGACTGGCTGTCGAGGTCCCATTCGCCCTGGCCGTCCTGGTCGTCGGTGTAGCTGCCGCCGGAGCCGTTGGTCTTGACGGTCTGCGTCGATACCGTGCCGTAGCCGTTGCTCGACGTGAACTGCTTCAGGTCCTGCAGCGTCTGCGACACGCCGCCGATCGTGATGATGCCGACGGTCACGCCGGCCGCGGTCGGCACGCCGGTGGCGTTGTAGAGGCCGGGGAATTCCTTCGGGTAGTGGCCCGTCGCCGTGCCGGCCGCGAGCGCCTGCGGCTTCGCGACGTTGCCGATGCGCAGCATCGGCCGCGCCCGCGCGACGCTCTGCAGCCCGAGCACCGAACCGACGATGTCGCCGAGCGCCCGCGGCACTTGCGCGGTCGACGTATTGGCGAAGCCCGAGCGGCCGGCGTACTCGAAGTGCACGAGCGACGTGTTGAACGCCGTCTTCACCGTGGCGGCCGTGCCGCTGGCGGAGACCAGCAGGCGGTTCGGCGCAACCTCGACGTTCACGAAGCCGCTCTTGTGCAGATAGTCGACCACCGACTTCACCTGCGCATCGGTCGGCGCGTAGTTGGCGAGGAACTGCTCGTGGGTCAGGTACTGGCGGTAATGCGCGCTGCCGGGCCGGTTCACGTCGCGCGCCAGTTGCTTGAGCTGCGCGGCATTGCGCAGCTTCAGGCTGACGACGACGTTGGTCGTTTCACCGGCTGCCAGTTCGAGCGACGGCGCCGCACTGCGGGCCATCAACTGCGGGCCGGTCAGAAAGGCCTTGGTATGAGTATCGACCCAATCCGTCGTCGCGTGCGCCGCGGCGGCGGCGAACACGAACGGCGCCACGCACGCGAGGCGGCGGGGCGACGGAAGGGGAAGGGCAAACCAGGTGTTCCTTTTCATCGGGAGTCCTTTTTAGGAGAAGCGACGTTACTGGAACCCCCGGCCCTTGTGGGGCCGCGAGCGGTGACGAGCGTAGGGCGTCGGTGTCGTTCGGGTAGCTGCCATTTTCCACAGCTGTCAGTTCTGACATCGGGGCGGCCGCACGCGCGCGCCGCCTCGTGCGCGCGGCCGATGGCCGGCTCGGCGAACGGAACCGGTTCGCCGCACGATGGCCTGGCAACGGGCGACGTTCGCACGCACGAGTCGTTCGTCGTCGCTTCGGAACATGCGCGATCGCGGAGTGGACGGGCGCGTGCATGCGTGTCGTTTGCGTGTCCGTCGCTGCGCGCCGAGTCGCACTATGTGGTCAATGGAAGCGGCCTGTCAGGAACCGATGCGCGGATGCACACGAACGGGGCGGGCCATGCACAAACGTTTCTCGAACTGTGGAACAGCCTGACGGGCAGTCTTGCAGGCGCCTTTCGGATTGCGTGTCGCAATCGTGGATTAGAGGGGTTATTCGAATTTGGCGGCGGGCGCGAGCCGGTGCGGCAGGCCGCCCGCACCGGCAGGATCGAACGACACAGCTCGCGAAATCCCGCCTTGACGCGCTGCAATCAGCGGATATCCTTCAATCCATAACCAACGGGTTATGGATTTTGGAACGACATGCAGAACGCTCACGACATGCTTTTCAGGACGCTTGCCGATCCGACGCGCCGCGCGCTTTTCGAGCGGCTGTGCGAGGAGGGCGAGCTGACGGTTGCCGCGCTGACGGCCCATGCGGGCGTCTCGCAGCCGGCCGTGTCGAAGCACCTCGGTGTACTGAAGCAGGCCGGGCTCGTGAACGACCGTCACGAAGGCCGGCAGACGCACTACAGCGCGCAGCCGCAGGCGCTGGCCCCGCTGATCGACTGGACGAGCCAGATGGCAGGTTTCTGGCAGAGCCGGTTCGACGCCCTCGAAGATCTGCTCAAAAGGATGGATCAGTAATGAACCAAGCCACTACCGAAACGCGCGCCGTCGTCGTCGACCGCGAACTGCCTCATCCGCCGGAGAAGATCTGGCGTGCGCTGACGCAACCGCACCTGATCGAGGCGTGGCTGATGAAGAGCGACTTCGAGCCCGTCGCGGGGCGCGCATTCAGCTTCCGGGCGGACTGGGGCTCGGTCGACTGCACGGTCCTGACGATCGAGCCGCCGCGCACGCTGTCCTATACGTGGGCCGCGCATGGCCTCGAAAGCGTCGTCACGTGGACGCTCACGCCGACGCCGGCCGGCACGCACCTGCGCATGGAGCAGGTCGGGTTCCGCACGGATCAGGAGCAGGCGTACCGCGGCGCGCAGCATGGCTGGGTCCGGTTCTTCGCGTCGCTCGAGCAGGTGCTGGCGGGCCCCGACGAAGGCACGGAGGTCCGCGCATGAGTACCGCGGACCTCACACCGTCGGCGCGCATCGATGCGCTGATCGCCGGTATCACCGACTGGCGCGGCAAGACGTTCGCCGACCTGCGCCAGACGATCCTCGCTGCGCAAGCGGGCATCGTCGAGGAATGGAAATGGATGGGCAGCCCCGTCTGGTCATGCGACGGGATGATCGCGGTTGCGAACGCGCACAAGGGCAAGGTGAAGCTGACCTTCATGCACGGCGCGCAGCTCCCCGATCCCGACAAGCTGTTCAACGACGGCCTCGACGGCAATGCGCGACGCGCGATCGATCTGTTCGAAGGCGACCGGGTCGACAAGCGGGCGCTGAAGAACCTCGTGCGCGCGGCGATCGAATACAACCGCGCGCATCTGAAGAAGAACGCGCGGGCGGGCGCTGGCACGAAGGCGCGACGCGGCGATGCAGTGTGACGCGGCGCGGTGCCGCTATCGATCCTTGCGCCGGAAAGTGAACAGGGTGCCGCCGCAGCAGTTGCCGTCCTGCAGGTAGACGTCGAAGGTTTTGTCGACGATCGCGTAGCTGATGGTCACGATGTCCAGGCGGTCGTCAGGCAGAAAGCTTCCCGACATCGCCGGGACGAAGTCAATCGCATCGCGGACGAGCAGGTAGAGATGTTCGTCATGCACCGTCGTGGCGGGCGACAGCGTTTTCAGCTCGTCCTCCACGATACTGTTGTGGGACTGGTTGATGTCGTACTGCATGCCCGCGTCGCGGTACGGGATCGACAGCAGTGCCTTGCCATCGACGCTCAGGCGCGTAGCGAGTGCCGTATCCACCGTGATCGTCATGCTGTCGAGGCGGTGCAGATCCTCATGTGTCAGGCGCACGTCCGAGTACTCGCGGCGTGCCATCTCGATGGCCGATATATTCGATTTCCATCGGCCTTTCTCCCGCCATGAATCCCACATGCCGTTGGCCCCACCGGAGCCGGTGACGCTATCGAGCACATACGTGCCGATCGCCTGCGTGAGAATTTCGCGCTTCGAGCCGATGACGATTTCCGAGGTCTGTTGCGCATCGACGGGCAAATGCCGGTCTCCGCGGGCCGATACCCACGTACCTTCGAGTGTGTTGCCCGTCACCCTGCCCGTGAAGGTGCCGGTGTGTTGACTGCCGCTCCCGATCTCGTCCATCGCAAAAGTGCCCGATGGATCGATCTTGCCGCTTAACGCGATAGCGTTGTGCTTGCCGGCGTAGCGATAGCTCCCCGTCAACTTCCCGTCGGCATTCTTGAGATCCATCGTGAACGCATAGCGGTCACCGATCCGGCCCGCAAAGTACTTGTGGAAGTACTGAGGGGCGGCCAGCGCCGTCGTGACGGTCATCAAGGACAGAAGTACTGCTGCGTATTGCAGGGCAGGACGGAACATGGGACGCAGTTGGGATCGATGGCGGAGCCATTGTGACACGGCGTCCTGCGTCGCAGTTCAGCCGGGCACGTATGTGGCGCCGCCAATTGACGGGACGCCGATTAAGCCGCGATGAACGAAAAAAAGCCCGACACGAGGTCGGGCATCCAAATCGGCCGCAACCGCCGCGAGGCGGCTGCGGCACCTGCAAAGGCAGGGCGCTTACGCGGCGAGCAGCGAGCGCAGCACGAACGGCAGGATCCCGCCGTGCTTGTAGTAGTCGACTTCGATCGGCGTATCGATGCGCAGCAGCACCGGCACGCGCTGCGTTTCGCCGTTCTTGCGGTGGATCACGAGCGTGACGTCCTGCTGCGGCTTGAAGTCGTCGCCGAGGCCTTCGATGTCGTACGTCTCTTCACCGGTGATGCCGAGCGACTGGACGCTGTCCGCGCCCTTGAACTGCAGCGGCAGCACGCCCATGCCGACCAGGTTCGAGCGGTGGATCCGCTCGAAGCTGCGTGCGATCACGGCCTTCACGCCGAGCAGTTGCGTGCCCTTCGCGGCCCAGTCGCGCGACGAGCCCGTGCCGTACTCTTCGCCCGCGAACACGACGGTCGGCGTGCCGGCGGCGACGTACTGCATCGCCGCGTCGTAGATCGACTGCTGTTCGCCGCTCGGCTGGTGGATCGTCAGGCCGCCTTCGACGCGCGTGCCGTCCGCCTTCGCCGGAATCATCAGGTTCTTGATCCGGACGTTCGCGAACGTGCCGCGCATCATCACGTCGTGGTTGCCGCGGCGCGAGCCGTAGCTGTTGAAGTCGGCCTTCTGCACGCCGTTTTCCTTCAGCCACTTGCCTGCCGGCGAGTCTTCCTTGATCGAGCCTGCCGGGCTGATGTGGTCGGTCGTGACCGAGTCACCGAAGATGCCCAGCGCGCGCGCGCCCTTGACCGTCGGGATCGACGCGGCCGGCTCCATCGAGAAGTCGTTGCCGAAGAACGGCGGCTCGGCGATGTACGTCGACTTCGGCCAGTCGTAGACCTGGCCCGATTCGCCCTCGATCTTGCTCCAGAGGTCGCCCTTCTTGGTCAGCTTCGAGTAGTTGTCCTCGAACTTCTTCGGGTCGAGCGCGAACTTGAGCAGCGCGTGGATTTCCTCGCTCGTCGGCCAGATGTCGCCGAGATAGATGTCGCGGCCGCCCTTGCCCTTGCCGACCGGTTCCGTCATCAGGTCGCGCGTGATGTTGCCGGCGATCGCGTACGCGACGACCAGCGGCGGCGACGCGAGGAAGTTCGCGCGGATGTTCGGGTGGATGCGCGCTTCGAAGTTACGGTTGCCCGACAGCACGGCTGCCGCGACGATGTCGTTCTTCGTGATCGCTTCGTTCAGTTCCGGCGTCAGGTCGCCCGCATTGCCGATACAGGTCGTGCAGCCGTAGGCCGCGACTTCGAAGCCGAGCTTCGACAGGTAGGGCAGCAGGCCCGTCTTCGTCAGGTACTCGGTGACGATGCGCGATCCCGGCGCGAGCGAGGTCTTGATCTTCGGATCGACCGTGAGGCCGGCTTCGACGGCCTTCTTCGCGAGCAGGCCGGCGGCCAGCAGGACGCTCGGGTTCGACGTGTTCGTGCACGACGTGATCGCGGCGATCAGCACGTCGCCGTTCTTCACGTCGACGCCGTTGCTCGTCGTGTATTGCGTGCCCAGGTCGTCCGCCTTCTTCGCGAAGCCGTTTTCCGCGACCGGCTTCGAGAACAGGTCGGTGAACGTCGACTTGACGTTGCCGATCTCGATGCGGTCCTGCGGGCGCTTCGGGCCGGCCAGCGACGGGGCGACCGTCGCCAGATCCAGCGTCACGACCTTCGTGTAGTCGATGTCGCCGGCCTTCGGGATGCCGAACAGCTTCTGCGCCTTGAAGTAGTTTTCGAACGCGGCGATTTCGGCCTTCGTGCGGCCCGTGCCTTCGAAGTAGTCGATCGTCTTTTCGTCGACCGGGAAGAAGCCCATCGTCGCGCCGTATTCCGGCGCCATGTTGCCGATCGTCGCGCGGTCCGGCAGCGACAGCGACTTCGTGCCTTCGCCGAAGAACTCGACGAACTTGCCGACGACCTTCTCCTTGCGCAGCATTTCGGTGATCGTCAGCACCAGGTCGGTGGCCGTCACGCCTTCGCGCAGCCGGCCCTTCAGCTCGACGCCGACGACGTCCGGCGTCAGGAAGTACACCGGCTGGCCGAGCATGCCGGCTTCCGCCTCGATGCCGCCCACGCCCCAGCCGACCACGCCGATGCCGTTGATCATCGTCGTGTGGCTGTCGGTGCCGACGAGCGTGTCCGGGTAATACACGGTGTCGCCGCCGTCCGTCTTCTTGTGGACGCCGCGCGCGAGGTATTCGAGGTTCACCTGGTGGACGATGCCCACGCCCGGCGGCACGACCTTGAACGTGTCGAATGCCTGCATGCCCCACTTCATGAACTGGTAGCGCTCGTTGTTGCGCTGGAATTCCAGTTTCATGTTCAGGTCGAGCGCGTCCTTCTGGCGGAAGTAGTCGATCTGGACCGAGTGGTCGACGACGAGATCGACCGGGACCAGCGGCTCGATCTTCTTCGGGTTCTTGCCCGTACGCTCGGCGACGCCGCGCATGGCCGCGATGTCGGCGAGCAGCGGCACGCCCGTGAAGTCCTGCAGCACGACGCGCGACACGACGAACGGAATCTCGTCGACGCGCTTCGCGGTCGGCTTCCAGTTCGCGAGCTGCTCGATGTGCTCTTCGGTGATCTTCTTGCCGTCGTAGTTGCGCAGCACGGACTCGAGCACGATACGGATCGACACCGGCAGGCGTTCGATCTTCGTCTTCAGCTCCTTGCCGAGTTGCGGCAGCGAGTAGAACTTGCCTTTGCCGGAACCGCTGTCGAATTCCTTGAGGGTCTTGTGGAGATTGTGGGCCATGGTGATTTTCCTGGGTTTAAGGCTAGGAAACTACGTGTCCTGTAGATGACGGCTAAATCACATACAGATCGACGTACTGATCGACCGGCATCGCTTCGAGCTTTGCCTGGTCCAGCGACACGTCGAGAATCGCTTGTTGCTGCTTGGCCGGGAAACGGCGGGCGAGGTTGGTCCTGAACTTGTCGACCAGGAGCGGGATGCCGTCCGTGCGGCGCCGCCGATGGCCGAGCGGGTATTCGACCGCCACTTCGGCAAGCTTCGATCCGTCCGTGAATTCGATCGTCAGCGCATTCGCGATCGATCGCTTGTCCGGATCGTGATAATCCTTCGTGAACTGCGGATCCTCGACGCACACGGTCTTCGCGCGCAGCGCGTCGATGCGCGGGTCCGCCGCGGCCGAATCTTCATAGTCGGCGGCGGTCAGCCGGCCGAACAGCAGCGGCACGGCGACCATGTACTGGATGCAGTGGTCGCGGTCGGCCGGGTTGGCGAGCGGGCCCTGCTTGTCGATGATGCGGATCGCGGCCGCATGCGTGCGGATCGTGATCCGGCCGATGTCGTCGGTCGTGCGGCCCGCCGCGGCGAGCCGCGCATGCAACTGCAGCGCGGCCTCGGCGGCCGTCTGCGCATGGAATTCGGCGGGGAACGCGATCTTGAACAGCACGTTTTCCATCACGTACGTGCCGTACGGACGCTGGAAGCGGAACGGCCTGCCGCCGAACAGCACGTCGTAGAAGCCCCAGGTTTGCGCGGTGAGCGCCGACGGGTAGCCCATTTCACCCGTTTTCGCGATCAGCGCGAGGCGCACCGCGCGGGACGTGGCGTCGCCGGCCGCCCACGACTTGCGCGAACCGGTGTTCGGCGCGTGGCGGTAGGTACGCAGCGCGTGGCCGTCGACGAACGCGTTGGACACCGCGTTGATCAGCTCGTCGCGCGTGAGCCCGAGCAGCCGGCCGACGACGGCCGTGGACGCGACCTTCACGAGCAGCACGTGGTCGAGCCCGACCGCGTTGAACGAATTCTCGAGGGCGAGGCAGCCCTGGATCTCGTGGGCCTGGATCATCGCGACCAGCACGTCGCGCATCGGGAGCGGCTTCCGGCCGGCCGTGACGGCCGTGCGGGAAAGCCAGTCGGCCGTCGCCAGGATGCCGCCGAGGTTGTCGGACGGATGGCCCCATTCGGCGGCGAGCCAGGTGTCGTTGAAGTCCAGCCAGCGGATCATCGCGCCGATGTCGAATGCGGCCTGGACGGGATCGAGCTGGAAGGACGTGCCGGGCACCTTCGCGCCGTTCGGCACGATCGTGCCGGGCACGACGGGGCCGAGCAGCTTGGTGCAGGCAGGGTAGGACAGCGCCTCGAGTCCGCATCCGAGCGTGTCGATCAGGCAATGACGCGCCGTCTCCAGCGCGAGCGCGCTGTCGATACCGGTGTTCAGCACGTAGTCGACGATATCGACGAGTACCGTATCCGGAGCAGGGCGGACGTTGGAGACCGGGGCGGACATCGAGGGGCCGAGGGGAACGCGCTTAGTTCGTTGCCGGCTTCAGTTCGTTCGACTGCGTCGGTGCCGGCGTGCCTTGCGCCATTTCCGGCGTCACGCACTCGTCCGCGAGGCGCTCGCCGCCGTTGGCGTCGGAGAACAGCATCGCCTTGGTCGGGATCACGACCAGCTTGAAGCCTGCTGCCGGATCGTAGAACGTGTCGGCGCCCGTCGTCGTGGCTTGACGCGGCAGCTTGTAGTTCTTCTTCGCCCAGTGAACCGTGACGACCTGGTCGCGCTTCATGTCGCCGGCGAGATCGAACGACAGGCCTTCCTTACAGGACCACTTGACCGCGCCGTCCGGTACCGGATCGACCTTGGCCGCTGCGCGCGCCTGCGCCTTCTTGCTGCGCGGGATGATGCGCTTGGCCGGTGCCGGGCGCTTGGCCGTGGCTTTTTTCGCGGTCGTGGTGGCCGTACCCTGGGCAAACGCGCTCGGAGCCGACACCAGCATCGTGGCGGACAAGGCGCCGATGGCGGTAGCGATCAGGAGTTTCTTCATGGAGTCAGAACCTTTCGATAATCAGTTGACAAGGGCCGGCAATCGAAACCGCCGGCCGGTTTGAAACTGCACGCGCCCCGAAAGCGCGCAGCGGCCGCTATTTTCACCTATTTGGCCGCGCAGATATCAGGTTTTCGGGCTCCGTTACGTTTTTTGTCGTTTCGCAAACCTCTGTCCGGCTTGCGTCCCGGCGAATGCATGAAACGCGTGGTTCGGCCGGCGGCGCGCGCTCAAGGCGCGCCGCCCGCGGCGGCCGGGCCGAACAGCGGCGCGGCCTCGGCCGGAACGGGCTGGCCGGTGGCGCGCGCACGGCGCAGCACCGACCAGTAATAGCGATAACTCGCGCGATCGTGCAGCGTATCACCGTGGCGCGTCGGGCCCCAGTCGGCCGCCTGCGCGGCCAGCAGGATCTCGGCGGCCAGCGCGACCTCGTCGGTGCGCGGCGCGAACGCGTCGACGATCGGGCGGATCTGCGCGGGGTGGATGCTCCACATCCGCGTGAACGCGAATTCGTCGCGCGCCCGGCGCGCATCGCCGGCCACGACGCCCATGTCGCGCACCTCGGTCGTCACGTTGTGCGACGGCGTCTTGCCGTGCGCGTGGCAGGCCGCGGCGATGTCCAGCTTCGCGCGGCGCACGAGCGGATGGTCGAACTGGCCGGGCGAGCGCATCGCGGAATCGGGAATCGCGCCATGGTGCGCGGAGACGAAGTCCATCAGACCGAAGCTCAGCGTGCCGACCGTCGGCAGCGCGGCGAGCGCGGCCGCCTGCGCCAGCGCGCCGTGCGTCTCGACCAGCACGTCCACCGGGATCGGCTGCGCGATGCCGAGCTCGCGGCGCGTGCCTTCGATGAATGCGGTCATTTCCGCGGCATCGGCCGCGGCCGCGATCTTCGGGAGCGTGATGTAGGCCGGTGCACGCGCGGCGCGCAGCACGATGCGGACGTCGTCGCGCCAGTGCGGGTGGGAAAAGTCGTGGATCCGGACGCCGACGCGGCCGAAGCGGTTCTCGTCGCTGCCGAGCAGGTCGGCGACGAGCGCCGCATGCGCGGCTTCCTGGCCGACGGCGGCGCCGTCCTCGCAGTCGAGCGTGATGTCGAATACGGGACCCAGCTCGGCCTGCAGCGCGAGCGACTTGCGCATCAGCTTTTCGCTGCCCGCGTAATGATCGCAGCAGGGCAGGATCGCGGGCGGGGACGCCCCGTCGTACAGCACTTGTGCAGGAGTGAGCGCGGCCATCTGTTCGACGTCAGGGGAGCGTGTCAGCGTGGAGAAAATCGGATTCGGGCAGGTTCTGGGCCGGTGCGCCGTGGGCGCGGGGCGGCAAAACGTGCGCGGATCGGATCGTTCGGCCGGGCCGGCGGCTGGCCGGCCCGGGCCGAAACCGGGTGGCCCGAGGGCCGCCCGGCACCGGCGCGTGATGCTTAGTTCTTCAGCAGGTGGGCGACGCCGTCGCGCTCTTCGAGCAGCTCGGCCAGCGTGCCGTCCATCTTCTCGCGCGAGAACGCGTCGATTTCCAGGCCTTCGACGCGCTTGTACTCGCCGTTTTCGCAGACGACCGGCACACCGTAGATGATGTCTTCGGGGATGCCGTACGAACCGTCCGACGGGATGCCCATCGTGACCCACTTGCCGTTCGTGCCGAGCACCCAGTCACGGACGTGGTCGATCGCCGCGTTGGCCGCCGACGCCGCCGACGACAGGCCGCGCGCTTCGATGATCGCCGCGCCGCGCTTGCCGACGGTCGGGATGAACGTGTCGCGGTTCCACACGTCGTCGTTGATCAGCTTCAGCAGCGATTCGCCTTCGGCGGTCGCGAAGCGGAAGTCCGGGTACATCGTCGGCGAGTGGTTGCCCCACACGGCGAGCTTCTCGATCGACGCGACCGGCTTGCCCGACTTGGCGGCGAGCTGCGACAGCGCGCGGTTGTGGTCGAGGCGCAGCATGGCC
Source organism: Burkholderia seminalis (assembly GCF_001718535.1). Classification (NCBI taxonomy): domain Bacteria; kingdom Pseudomonadati; phylum Pseudomonadota; class Betaproteobacteria; order Burkholderiales; family Burkholderiaceae; genus Burkholderia; species Burkholderia seminalis. Next base: position 954,880 of record NZ_CP013400.1, read on the forward strand.
GTGAAGTTCTTCTTCGGCAGATCCGGCGCCGACTTCATCGCGATGTAGGCGTTCGTGTTCGCCGGGTTGCCGACGACCAGCACCTTCACGTCGCGGCTCGCGACTTCGTTCAGCGCGGCGCCCTGAACTGTGAAGATTTCAGCGTTCGCCGACAGCAGGTCCTTGCGCTCCATGCCCTTCGAGCGCGGACGTGCACCGACCAGCAGCGCGACGTCGGCATCCTTGAATGCGACCTTCGGATCGTCGGTGATCACGACGCCCGCGAGCAGCGGGAACGCGCAATCGTCGAGTTCCATCACGACGCCTTTGACGGCGGCTTGGGCTTGCGGGAGGTCGAGCAGTTGCAGGATGACCGGCTGGTCCTTGCCGAGCAGGTCGCCGTTCGCGATGCGGAACAGCAGGGAGTAAGCGATTTGACCTGCGGCGCCGGTGACGGCAACGCGCTTTGCGGGCTTAGCCATTGAAAATCTCCAGGACGGATGAAGCGTTGGACGCGAGCGAAAACGCCATTCTATGCGCGTTGTGCGTAGCGTTGCATTGAAGCAGGGCGGAGGACTCGCGATGGCAGACGCGGTGAACCTGGAGACGGCCGTGGCACGTAGCCGGGGACGCGCTGTTGCACCCGCGAACCCTTGCTCGACCGGGAGTGTAGGAGCCGTCACGCGCAAAGTCAAACGGTATCATATGTCTTATATAAGACAGATGTTTTGCGGAAATTGAGTGGACGAAAAAGTGCGGTTTGTGATGAAATGCGCGCCATGACATCGAACCAGGCGAATACCGCGAATCAGACCGGCGCAGGCGGCCCAGGGCAGCCGGGCGCGGGCGATCCCGCACCTTCGCCCGCGGCGTCGCCGTCGCCGACGTTCAGCCCGTTATACCAGCAGATTAAGTCATTGATCACGCAAAGTCTCGAATCCGGCGAATGGAAGCCGGGCGAGATCATTCCGAGCGAAGTGGAGCTCGCGGCCCGCTACAAGGTCAGCCAGGGCACCGTTCGCAAGGCGATCGACGAGCTGGCCGCCGAAAACCTCGTGGTCCGGCGGCAGGGCAAGGGTACTTTTGTTGCAACGCACAACGAGGATCGCGCGCAGTTCCGCTTCCTGCGTCTGCTGGCCGACGACGGCGCCGAACACCCGCACGTGAGCCGCCTGCTCGAATGCCGCCGCCTGCGTGCGCCGGCGGAGATCGCGCGGCAGCTCGACCTGAAGCCGGCCGACCCGGTCGTGCAGGTGCGCCGGCTGCTGGAGTTCGACGGCGAAGTGACGGTGCTCGACGAGATCTGGCTGCCGGGCGCGATGTTCCGCGGGCTCACGTTCGAGCGGCTGAGCGAGTACAAGGGGCCGCTCTACGCGATGTTCGAGACGGAATTCGGCACGCGGATGATCCGCGCGACGGAGAAGATCCGCGCGGTCGCGGCGGAGCCGTCGGTGGCGGACCTGCTGCATGTGCCCGCGGGTTTCCCGTTGCTGTCGGTCGAGCGCGTGTCCTATACATACGGGGACCGGCCGGTGGAAGTGCGTCGCGGCTGGTATGTCACAACCGGGTACTACTATCAGAATGACTTGAGTTGAGCAGCTTCGGCTCAAGCCGAGTGCGTTCGCGATTCCCACGCTCGCGAAGCACGTTTCGGGCCGCCTTTGTTCGTGTTCGCGCAACTATCCAGAGCAGACTTTCGCTGCAGCGCGATATAAAAAGGCGCTAAAATCGCGGATTAGTGTGACAACATAGTAGGGGTCTAGCATGACTGATGCAGTAAGAAAGCCGAGGCCGGAATACCGGAACATCGGATTCGGCGATATCACGATGAAATATCGCATGCCGCTGGCGGCGATATTGTCGATTCTCCATCGAGTCAGCGGCGCGCTGCTGTTCTTGTTCCTGCCGTTCCTGCTGTTCCTCTTCGACCAGAGCCTCACGTCCGAGCTCAGCTTCGAAGTCTTCAAGGCTTTCCTCTCCAACATCATCGTCAAGCTGATCGTCCTCGCACTGTCGTGGGCCTTCTTCCACCATTTCTGCGCCGGCATTCGCCACCTGCTGATGGACGTCAACCACGACGCCGTCACGAAGGAAGGCGGCAAGCGGACGGCCGTCGTCGTCTTTGTCGTCTCGATCGCGCTGACGATCGCCATGGCACTCAAACTGTTCGGAGCATTCTAAGAAAATGGCAGCCAATAACCGAATCGGCTCGAAGCGCCTCGTCGTCGGCGCTCACTACGGCCTGCGCGACTGGCTCGCGCAGCGCATCACCGCCACCATCATGGCGGTCTACACGGTCATTCTGCTCGTCCTGTTCTTCGGCGCGCACGATTTTTCGTACGAAGGCTGGGCATCGATCTTCGCCGCGCAATGGATGAAGCTCGCGACCTTCGTGATGCTGCTTTCCCTCTTCTACCACGCATGGGTCGGCGTGCGCGACATCTGGATGGACTACGTGAAGCCCGTCGGTGTGCGCCTGCTGCTGCAATCGCTGACCATCGTCTGGCTGCTCGCATGTGCGGGCTACGCCGCGCAGATTCTCTGGAGAGTGTAAAGAATGGCTGCAATCAAAACTAACCTGCCGCGCCGCAAGTTCGACGTGGTGATCGTCGGCGCGGGCGGCTCGGGCTTGCGCGCAGCGCTGCAACTGTCGCGCGCGGGCCTGTCGGTCGGCGTGCTGTCGAAGGTGTTCCCGACGCGCTCGCACACGGTGGCCGCGCAGGGCGGTATCGGTGCGTCGCTCGGCAACATGAGCGAAGACAACTGGCACTTCCACTTCTACGACACGATCAAGGGTTCCGACTGGCTCGGCGACCAGGACGCGATCGAATTCATGTGCCGTGAAGCGCCGAACGTCGTGTACGAACTCGAGCACTTCGGCATGCCGTTCGACCGCAACGCGGACGGCACGATCTACCAGCGTCCGTTCGGCGGCCACACCGCGAACTACGGCGAGAAGCCGGTCCAGCGCGCGTGCGCGGCCGCCGACCGTACCGGTCACGCGCTGCTGCACACGCTGTACCAGCAGAACGTCGAAGCGAAGACGCAGTTCTTCGTCGAATGGATGGCGCTCGACCTGATCCGCGACGCGGAAGGCGACGTGCTCGGCGTGACGGCCCTCGAGATGGAGACGGGCGACGTCTACATCATGGAAGGCAAGACGACGTTGTTCGCGACGGGCGGCGCAGGCCGGATCTTCGCGGCGTCGACCAACGCGTTCATCAACACCGGCGACGGCCTCGGCATGGCCGCGCGTTCGGGCATCGCGCTGCAGGACATGGAGTTCTGGCAGTTCCACCCGACCGGCGTGGCCGGCGCGGGCGTGCTGATCACCGAAGGCGTGCGCGGCGAAGGCGGTATCCTGCGCAACGCGAACGGCGAGCGTTTCATGGAGCGCTACGCGCCGACGCTGAAGGATCTGGCGCCGCGTGACTTCGTGTCGCGTTCGATGGACCAGGAAATCAAGGAAGGTCGCGGCGTCGGTCCGAACAAGGATCACGTGCTGCTCGACCTGTCGCACATCGGCGCCGAGACGATCATGAAGCGTCTGCCGTCGATCCGCGAAATCGCGCTGAAGTTCGCGAACGTCGACGCGATCAAGGAACCGATCCCGGTCGTCCCGACGATCCACTACCAGATGGGCGGCATCCCGACCAACATCCACGGTCAGGTCGTCGGCACGTCGCGCGATCACAAGGAACCGGTCAACGGCTTCTACGCAGTGGGCGAATGCTCGTGCGTGTCCGTGCACGGCGCGAACCGCCTCGGCACGAACTCGCTGCTGGACCTCGTGGTGTTCGGCCGTGCGGCCGGCAACCACATCGTCGAGCACGTGAAGAACCAGAAGGAACACAAGCCGCTGCCGGCCGATGCAGGCGAATTCTCGCTGGCGCGCCTGAACAAGCTCGACAAGTCGACGTCGGGCGAATACACGCAGGACGTCGCGAACGACATCCGCGCGACGATGCAGAAGCACGCGGGCGTGTTCCGCACGTCGGCGCTGCTGAAGGAAGGCGTCGAGCAGATGGCCGGCCTGGCGGCGCGCGTGGACAACATCCACCTGAAGGACAAGTCGAAGGTGTTCAACACCGCGCGCGTCGAAGCGCTCGAGCTGGAGAACCTGATCGAAGTGGCGCGCGCCACGATGGTGTCGGCGGAAGCGCGCAAGGAAAGCCGTGGCGCGCACGCACACAGCGACTACGAGCATCGCGACGACGAGAACTGGCTGCGCCACACGCTGTGGTACAGCGAAGGCGATCGCCTCGACTACAAGCCGGTTCAAATGAAGCCGCTGACGGTCGAATCCGTGCCGCCGAAGCCGCGCACGTTCTAAGCCGAGTCAAAGGAATCCGAAATGGCAAAACGCATTTTTGAAGTCTACCGCTACGATCCGGACAAGGACGCAGCGCCGCGCATGCAGACGTACGAGCTCGAGATCCAGCATGAGCGCATGCTGCTCGACGCACTGGTGAAGCTGAAGGCCGTCGACGAGACGCTGTCGTTCCGCCGTTCGTGCCGCGAAGGCGTGTGCGGTTCGGACGCGATGAACATCAACGGCAAGAACGGTCTCGCGTGCCTGACGAACCTGAACGACCTGCCGCAGAAGATCGTGCTGCGTCCGCTGCCGGGCCTGCCCGTCGTGCGCGACCTGATCGTCGATATGACGCACTTCTTCAACCAGTACCACTCGATCAAGCCGTACCTGATCAACGACGCGCCGCCGCCGGAGAAGGAACGTCTCCAGTCGCCGGAAGAACGCGACGAGCTCGACGGCGTGTACGAGTGCATTCTGTGCGCGAGCTGCTCGACGTCGTGCCCGAGCTTCTGGTGGAACCCGGACAAGTTCGTCGGCCCGGCCGGCCTGCTACAGGCTTACCGCTTCATCGCGGACAGCCGCGACACGGCCACCGGCGAGCGTCTCGACAACCTGGAAGACCCGTACCGTCTGTTCCGTTGCCACACGATCATGAACTGCGTCGACGTTTGCCCGAAGGGCCTGAACCCGACGAAGGCGATCGGCAAGATCAAGGAACTGATGGTCCGCCGCGCGGTTTAAGGCCGGGTTGCAATGAGCGACGATTCGCATCAATCCGACCCGCACCGTCGCGCGCGCCTTCGCTGGCGCGCGCGGCGGGGTCTGCTGGAAAACGATATCGTATTCGAGCGTTTCTTCGGCAGATACGAGCATGACCTCACCGATGCAGACGTAGGCGCGTTGTCGCGCCTGCTCGATCTGAGCGACAACGACCTGATGGACTTGCTCCTCGCGCGCAAGGAACCAGAGGGCGACCTAGACAGCCCGGATATTCACCGGCTGTTGGAGATGCTGCGCAACGTGTAACGCCAAGGTGTAACGCGCTGTGCCCGTTATCGAATCCCGTTTCTTTATTTCGATTGAGGATGTGCCATGACTCCGTCTGATGTTAAAGCCACGCTATCGTTCAGCGACAACTCGCCGAGCGTCGAACTGCCGATCTACAAGGGCACGATGGGCCCGGACGTAATCGACATCCGCAAGCTGTACGGCCAGACCGGCAAGTTTACGTACGACCCGGGCTTCATGTCGACGGCGGCTTGTAATTCGGCGATCACGTACATCGACGGCGACAAGGGCGAGCTGCTGTACCGCGGCTACCCGATCGACAACCTCGCGCAGAACGCGGACTTCCTCGAAAGCTGCTACCTGCTGCTGAAGGGCGAGCTGCCGAACGCAGCGCAGAAGAAGGAATTCGTCGACACCGTCACGAAGCACACGATGGTGCACGAGCAGATGCACTTCTTCTTCCGTGGTTTCCGCCGCGACGCGCACCCGATGGCGATCCTGGTCGCCGCGGTCGGCGCGCTGTCCGCGTTCTACCACGACTCGCTCGACATCAACGACCCGCGTCACCGTGAAGTGTCGGCGATCCGCATGATCGCGAAGCTGCCGACGCTCGTCGCGATGGCGTACAAGTACAGCATCGGCCAGCCGTTCGTGTATCCGAAGAACTCGCTGTCGTACAGCGCGAACTTCATGCACATGATGTTCTCGAACCCGTGCGAGGAGTACAAGGTCAACGACGTGCTCGTCCGCGCGCTCGACCGTATCCTGATCCTGCACGCCGACCACGAGCAGAACGCGTCGACGTCGACGGTCCGCCTCGCCGGTTCGTCGGGTGCGAACCCGTTCGCGTGTATCGCCGCCGGTATCGCATGTCTGTGGGGCCCGGCGCACGGTGGTGCGAACGAAGCCGCGCTGAACATGCTCGAGCAGATCGGTTCGCCGGACAACATCCCCGAATTCATCAAGCAGGTGAAGGACAAGAATTCGGGCGTGAAGCTGATGGGCTTCGGCCACCGCGTGTACAAGAACTACGATCCGCGTGCGAAGCTGATGCGCGAAACGTGCTACGAAGTGCTGAACGAACTGGGCCTGCACGACGACCCGCTGTTCAAGCTCGCGATGCAGCTCGAGAAGATCGCGCTGGAAGACGAATACTTCGTGTCGCGCAAGCTGTACCCGAACGTCGACTTCTACTCGGGCATCGTCCAGCGCGCGCTGGGCATCCCGACGTCGATGTTCACGTGTATCTTCGCGATGGCACGTACGGTCGGCTGGATCGCACAGTGGAACGAAATGATCGCCGATCCGGAACAGAAGATCGGCCGTCCGCGCCAGCTGTTCATCGGCGACACGCCGCGCGAAGCGAAGCCGATCGACGCACGTTAAGTCGTGTGCGGCGCGAACGGCCGGCAGGCCGCTCGCGTCGGGCAATCGCAACGCCACGACACCCCGACGGGTCCGCCCGTCGGGGTGTTTTCATTTGTGCGGTGAATTGGCGCGGCGCTCCAGCGAGGGCGGGCGGGTATCGAGTGCCGGCGCGTCGTCGTCGGGGGCGTGGCCGTGCTGCTTGAAGAACTGCCGGTACGCGCCCGGCGTCATCCCGCGCGCGGCGAGGAACTGGCGGTTGAAGTTCGCGGCGTTCGGAATGCCGCAGCGCGCGGCTACCGTCGCGATCGGCCAGTCGGTGCCGACGAGATGACGGCACGCGTGCGCGAGTCGCAGCCGTTGCAGGTAGCGGCCGACGCTTTCGCCGAGATGCCGGACGAACAGGCGCTGCAGCGTGCGCTCGGACATGTGTGCGGCGGCGGCGAGCGCGTCGATGCGCAGCGGTTCGTGAAAGCGCCGGTCGATCGCATCGAGCACGCGGTCGAGGCGTTCGGCTTCGGGCGCGGCCGCGTCGGCGGACGGTGCCGTGCCGTCCGGCCGGTCATACGCGTGCGCGGTGGCGAGCGGCGAGCCGCCGGCTTCGGCGAGATCGGCGAGCGTGTCGAGCGCCGCCGCGAGCCGTGCGCGCGGCGACGGATCGAGCAACCGCGGCAGTCGCGCCCGCATCGCGCGGGCGGCTTCCACGTCGAAACGCAGGCCGGGCGCCGCGCGACGCAGCAGCGAGCGCAGCGGCGCGTATTCGGGGCAGCAATCTGCCAGCCGCCGCAGCCAGTCGCCGTCGAACCAGACGACGAGCGCGACTTCGGGCGCCGCGCGATCGATGCGCGCGTTCGACGACCACGTATGCGGCAGGTTGGGCGGCACGAGCACGAGATCGTCGTCCGCGTAGCGCGCGACGTGATCGCCGATGAAGCGCTGGCCGCGGCTGTTGAGCGTCAGCGTCAGTTCGTACTCGGGATGGCGATGCCATTCGAACGGGATGCGCGCGAGCTGGCGGTGATACACGCGGATCGAACAGCCTGGCGAGAACGTCACATGCTCGTACTGCGGTTTCATCGCGGCCTCCGGTAGGGGCGGGCAGCGCGTCGTGGCATGATCGAGAACGCAATCGTCACCACGGAGCGATGCCATGTTTTCACACGTTTGCGTCGGCGTCAGCGATACGACGCGCGCCTACGATTTCTACGCGCCGCTGTTCGCGGCACTCGGGCTGCGCCTGAAATTCCGCGAGCCGGACGGCTGGTCGGGCTGGATGCCGGCCGATGCCGACCGGCCGCTGTTCTTCTTCGGCCGGCCGCTCGACGGCCGCGCGCCCGAACCGGGCAACGGGCACACGGTCGCGTTCGTCGCGCCGGCCCGCGCGCTCGTCGATCGCTGCCATGCGCTCGCGCTGCGGCACGGCGGTACCTGCGAAGGGCCGCCGGGCCTGCGCCCGGACTATCACCGCGATTACTACGGCGCCTATTTTCGCGATCCGGACGGCAACAAGCTCTGCGTGGTCTGTCATCGTCCGGAGTAACGCGCGGTTGTCAGAATTGTATCGATAGTTGACCGGATAGCGGTGATGGCGGCCTCGTACCGGCCGTACGCTGACAGCACATCACGATACGCTTCAGCGAGGAGACCACGATGCAACTGACGATTGACGATCTGCCGGCCGCGATTCGCGCGGCGAAACGGGTGCTGCGCGCCGACCTGCCCGGTTACGCGGCGTCGTTTCGCGAACTGGAGGGCGACATCGCGCGGCAGGTCGAGGCGATCCGCCGCGCGCACGCGCACGGCCATGACGTGATCCCGGTCGTGCCGTTCGCGGATATCGCGGGCGGCACCGTCGATCCTCGCGCGATCGCCGCCATCCGCACGCACGGCGCGGTCGTGATCCGCGGCGTATTCGACGCGCATCAGGCGCGCGACTGGAACGACGAGATCGGTGCGTATCTGGATGCGAACCGCTTCGCCGAGCGGTTGAATGCGCGTGCCGAAGACCGCTATTTCGGCAATCTCGCATCGGGCAAGCCGCAGATCTATGGCGTCTACTGGTCGAAGCCGCAGGTGGCCGCGCGCCAGTCGCCGGCGCTGACGCAGGCACGTGTGTTCCTGAACCGCCTGTGGCGGCACGCGGATGCCGTGCGCATGCATTTCGATCCGGACCAGGTGCCGGCCTATGCGGACCGGATTCGCCGCCGGCCGCCCGGTTCGACGTCGCTCGGGCTGTCGCCGCACGTCGACGGCGGCTCCGTCGAGCGCTGGCTCGGGGCGAACTTCCGGCAGGTCTACCGGCACGTGCTGGCCGGTCGCTGGCGCGATTACGATCCGTTCGACGCCGCGTTCCGTCCCGACGTGGAAGAGATTCCGTCGCCGGCCGTCTGTTCGATGTTCCGCACGTTCCAGGGCTGGACCGCGCTGACGCCGCAGGGGCCCGGCGACGGCACGCTGCAGTTGATCCCGGTCGCGAACGCGATGGCCTACGTCGTGCTGCGCGCGCTGCAGGACGACGTCGCCGACGACGACCTGTGCGGCGCGCGTCCCGGCCGCGCGCTGTCGATCCGGCCCGAATGGCATGCGCTGCTGCTCGACGCGCTGGTGCCGATTCCGCACATGGCGCCGGGCGACGCGGTGTTCTGGCACGGCGACGTCGTGCATGCGGTGGAGGATGCGCACCGCGGCAGCGGCGACAGCAACGTGATGTACATCGCGGCCGCGCCGGGCTGCGCGAAGAACGACGCATACCTGCGGCGTCAGCGGTCCGCGTTCGTGCGCGGCGAGAGTCCGCCCGATTTCCCGGCCGATCATTTCGAGGTCGATTTCGACGGGCGTGGCGACGAAGGCGACCTGACGGTGCTGGGCCGAGCGCAGATGGGGTTCGGGCCCGGCGCGTGACGGCCTTCTGCCGAATCCGCTGCGTGCCGCGCGCAATTCGACGCAATCGGCTGTCGGCGCTGCCGAAATCGACGCGAATTGCGCAATTTGGCTTCCGATAATGGTCCGGACACAACGCCGCGGGCCCTTGCGCCGCAAGGGTGCGGCGCAGACCATGGAGGAGTCGATGCAATTCACGCAAGCGATCGTTCGCCGTCCGGCACCGTCGTGTGGCGCGGGCCTGACCACTGCCGCACTCGGCGCACCCGACTACGACAAGACGCTTACGCAGTTTCATGCGTATTGCGACGCGCTGCGCACGCTCGGCGTCGCGCTGACCGAGCTGCCGCCGCTGGACGCGTTCCCCGATTCGCACTTCGTCGAGGACGTCGCGGTCGTGACGCCGGAATTCGCGGTGATCACGCGCCCCGGCGCCCCTGCGCGGCGCGGCGAGACGGTGCATATCGAAGCGGCACTCGCCGCGCATCGCGACCTGCTGCCGATGCAGGACGGCCGTCTCGACGGCGGCGACGTGATGCTGGTCGGCAAGTGCTTCTACATCGGCCTGACGGGCCGCACCGACGCCGAAGGCATCGCCGCGTTCGAGGCGCTGGTGTCGCGCTACGGCTACTCGGTCGTGGCGGTACCGGTCGGCGCGGGGCTGCACCTGAAGTCGGTCGTCAACGCGCTCGGCGACGACACGCTGCTCGTGACCGAAGCGCTGGCCGCGCATCCGGCGTTCGCCGGCTATCGCCGGATCACGGTCTCGGCCGCTGACGAATACGCGGGCAACACGCTACGCGTGAACGGCACGCTGATTACGCCGGCCGGTTATCCGCGCGTTCACGATGCGATCGCGTCGCTCGGCATGCCGCTGCACGTGATCGACACGAGCGAGTTCCGCAAGATGGACGGCGGCCTGACCTGCCTGTCGCTGCGGTTCTAGCCGATTGGCGCGCGGCCGCTTCGGCCGGATAATGTGGCCCCGCGCGGACGAGGACACGTTCCGCGCACCAGCCACGACCGACCGGAGCGAACGCGGATGACCGACAAGAAGAGGCAGCTCGACAAGATCGATCTCCGGATCCTCGACATCCTGCGTACCGACGGGCGGATTTCCTACCGGAAGCTGTCGGAGCGCGTGAACCTCACGCCGCGGCCCTGCCAGGCGCGCGTGGAGCGGCTCGAGGCGCTCGGCGTGATCGAAGGCTACCGCGCGGTGATCAAGGCGCCGCGCGCGACCAAGCCGATCGTCGTGATCGCGCAGATCGTGCTGGCCGACCACGGGCGTTCGCAGGCGCCGTTCGAGGACGAAATGCGGGCGAATCCGGCCGTGCTCGATTGCTGGCTCGTCAGCGGCACGTTCGATTTTCTGGTGCGGCTCGCGTGCGAGGATCTCGACGAGTACCGGCGGATCGCCAACGTGTGGCTGGAAAGCCCGCGATTCCGGATCGAGAAGATCGTGACGACGGCCGAACTGCAGGCGATCAAGCGCAGCGTCGTGTGATGCGCCCGGCCGGGCAGGACCCGGCTCGACGCGAATGACCAGGCCAATCGATTCGCATCCCGAATCAATAAAATTGGCGGAAGAAGCCGGAACCAATCAGGGTGAACACTATGGATGCTATGCAAGCGGCAGTGGAGACGGCTGCGCCGTCCGGGACGACGCTCAAGCGCCGTCTGCAGGGCCGCCACATCGCGATGATCGCGATCGGCGGCTCGATCGGCACGGGGCTGTTCGTCGCGTCGGGTGCGTCGGTTGCGCAGGCGGGGCCGGGCGGGGCGATCGCCGCCTATATCGCGATCGGGATCATGGTCTATTTCGTCGTCACCGGGCTCGGCGAGATGGCGGCGCTGATGCCCGTGTCGGGCTCGTTCGCGATCTACGGCGAGAAGTACGTCGACGAAGGCTTCGGCGTCGCGCTCGGCTGGACCTACTGGTACAGCTGGGCCGTGACGATCGCGATCGAGCTGGTCGCCGCGCAGATCGTGATGCGCTACTGGTTTCCGGCGGTGCCGGGCATAGGGTGGGGCGCGGGCTTCCTCGTGCTGATCTTCCTGCTCAATACGCTGTCGGTGCGCGGCTTCGGCGAATCGGAATACTGGTTCTCGCTGATCAAGGTCGTCACCGTGATCGCGTTCATCGCGGCGGGGCTGCTGATCGCGGCCGGCGTGCTCGGCAGCGGGCATACCGGCACCGGGCATCCGGTCGGCTGGCGCAACTTCACGACGGGCGACGCGCCGTTCGTCGGCGGCGTGCACGCGATGATGAGCGTCGCGCTGATCGCGGGTTTCTCGTTTCTCGGCACCGAGCTGGTCGGGATCGCGGCCGGTGAATCGGAAAATCCGCGCAAGACGATCCCGCGCGCGGTGAAGCAGATCTTCTGGCGGATCATGCTGTTCTACGTGCTCGCGATCTTCGTGATCGGCCTGCTCGTGCCGTACACCGACCCGAACCTGCTGAAGAGCGACGTGACCGACATCGGCGTGAGTCCGTTCACGCTGGTGTTCAGCCATGCGGGCTTCCCGCTTGCCGCCGGCGCGATGAACCTGGTGATCCTGACGGCCGTGCTGTCGGCCGGCAATTCCGGCACCTACGCGGCGACGCGGATGCTGTACAACCTGGCCGCGGAAGGGCGCGCGCCGGCGATGTTCGCGACGCTGTCGCCGGGCGGCGTGCCGCGCAACGCGCTGTACGCGACGATGGCCGTCGGCGGGCTGTGCTTCCTCACGTCGCTGACCAACAACCAGCGCATCTATCTGTGGCTGTTGAACACGGTCGGCATCACGGGCTTCATTGCGTGGCTCGGCATCGCGGTCTGCCATTACCGGTTCCGCAAGGGTTTCCTGAAGCAGGGCTACCGGCTCGACCAGTTGCCGTACCGCGCGAAGTGGTTCCCGTTCGGGCCGCTGTTCGTGATCGCGATCTGCATCGTGATTTCGCTCGGGCAGGACTATCAGGCGTTCTTCGCGGCGCGCATCGACTGGATGGAAGTGCTGTCGATCTATGTCTGGATTCCGCTGTTCGTCGCGATCTGGTGGGCGTATCGCCGCGCACGCAAGAGCCGGCTCGTGCGCTACGAGGAGATGGAGATCGGGCCGTGGCTGGCGCGCGCGGTCGACGGGGCGGCGGATGCGCGCGAGTCGTCGCGCGGCGCGTAGCGGGCGGGCCGCTCGCGTGACGGCCGGCCGCGGGCCGCGATAACATCGCGATTCGCACGGCGTGCTGCCCGAGCCGGTGGCATGCCGCGCGTTTCCCGATCGATTTCGCGTCCAGCACACAACATGACAACCCAGCCGAACCGCGTTTCCTCCCCGTCACTTGCCTCCCGCGCCAGCGTGCGCGAGATCGCCGATGCCGTGCGCGCGGCCGGACGGCGTGCCGTCGACGTCGCCGACGACGCGCTCGCGTGTCTCGCGGCGATCGCGCCGCTCAATGCGATGGTGCACGTCGATGCCGAGCTGGCCCGCCGCACGGCCGAGCGCATCGATGCCCGCGTCGCGCGGGGCGAGGCGCTGCCGCTCGCGGGCGTGCCGTTCGTGATCAAGGACAACCTCGATACCGCCGCGATGCCGACGCTCGGTGCGAGCCCGGCGCTGGGCGGCTATCGCGCAACCGGCGATGCGCAGACCGTACGGCGCCTGCTCGAAGCCGGTGCGGTGCCGCTGGGCAAGGCGAACATGCACGAGCTCGCGTTCGGCATCACGAGCGGCAACGGGCATTTCGGCGCGGTCGGCAATCCGCATGATCCGCAGCGCATCGCCGGCGGGTCGAGCGGCGGAACGGCGGCCGCGGTCGCGGCCGGCATCCCGTTCGGCCTCGGCACCGACACGGGCGGCTCGGTGCGCATTCCGGCCGCATTCTGCGGCGTGTACGGGCTGCGGCCGTCCGCGCATCGCTATTCGCCGCATGGCGTGCTGTCGCTGTCGCCCACCCGCGATACGGTCGGGCCGATCGGCCACGGCATCGACGATTTGCTGCTGCTCGACGCCGTGCTGACGCGCGACGACAGCGTGGCCGTCGCGCCGGAATGGCCGCAGTTGCGTATCGGCGTACCGGGCGCGCCTTACTTCGACGCGCTTGACCCGGGCGTTGCGGCCCGCATCGAACACGCGCTCGCGTCGTGCGTGGCGGCCGGCGCGACGCTCGTGCCGCTGCCGGCGATGCCGCTGCACGACGCGAGCGAGGCCTGCGGCCTGCCGATCGTGGCGTTCGAGGCGAACCGGTACTGGCGCCGCTTTGCGGCCGAGCGGCTGCGCATTCCGTTCGAGACGTTCGTCGAACGGATCGCGAGCGACGACGTGCGCGGCATCTTCCGGTCACTCGTCGAAGCGCCGGTCGAGGCCGACGTCTATGCGGAAGCGATCGTGTGCCGGCAGCGTCTCGTGCACTGGTACGACGATGCGTTCGGCGCGCCGGTCGACTGCATCGCGATGCCGACGGTGCCGGGCGAGCCGCCGTCGCTCGGCGACACCGCCGCGATGACGCCCGAACAGGGCGCTGCGCTGTTCGCGCGCGTCGTGCGCCAGACGTCGCCGGCGACACTCGCCGGCGTACCGTCCGTGTCGATCCCGGCCGGGCTCTCCACGCGGACGGGGCTGCCGGTCGGGCTCATGCTGGAGGGGCCGTGGGGCAGCGACCGGCGCCTGCTCGCGATCGCCCGCCGGATCGACGCGCGGCTGCGGGATCGCGCAGCGGCCGCCTGAGCCGCGGCCGCGTTCAGGCCAGATAGGCCTTCATGAAGTCGACCCACGCGCGCACTTTTTGCGGCACGTGCGTGGTCGACGGATACAACGCGTAGACGGCCTGCGGCGGAAACCGGTAGTCGGGCAGTGCGTCGACCAGCGCACCGCACGCGAGGTCGTCGCGCACGAGCCATTCGGGCAGCAGCGCGACGCCGCTGCCCTGGCGCGCGAGCACGCGCAGCACCGACGCGTTGTCGACGACGACGCGCGGCTTGGCGCCGGGCCGGAAGGCATGCGGGTTGCCGTCGCGGTCCGTGAGCGTCCAGGTGGCGATGCGCTCGAGCCGCGTATGACCGAGCTGCGGCAGGCGCGCGAGCACGTCGGGCGAGTCGATGCGGGACAGGCCCGCGGCGGCGAGCAGCGACGGTGCGATCACGGGCCGCACTTCGTAGGTCGCCAGGCACGCGCCGCGGTAGGGCAGGTCCTGGAACTGCTCGAGGCGCCCGAGGCGAATCGCGACGTCGACGCGCTCCCGCACCAGGTCGACCTGCGCCGCATGCGTCTCGAGCCGCACGCGCAGCGCGGGATGGCGCTGCATGAACGCATGCAGCGCGGGCGCGACCACCATCGTCCCGTACTCGACCGTCGACGTCACGCGCAGCACGCCGTGCATCCCGCCGTGCTCGCTGCGGGCGTCGTCGATCGCGCTCTCGGCTTCCTCCAGCACGCGCAGGCAGCGCGCATGGAAGCGCTCGCCCGCGTCGGTCAGCTCGACGCGCCGCGTCGTGCGCGTGAACAGCGTGACGCCGAGTTCGGCTTCGAGCTGCTTGATGTTGAAGCTGACCGCGGCCCGGGCCTGATTCAACTGGGCGGCGGCGGCCGTAAACGACCCCGCTTCCACGACGGCGCGGAAGACGGCGAAACGATCGAGACTCACCATGGCGTGTCGGCTGCTTTCCGGAAAACCGACATGTTGCCCTGATTGTCAAAATTTTTCGACCAGTCTTGCCGTCCGGACGGTCTTATCGACAGGCGCGGCGAACCTTACACTGCGGCGTTTCGTTCGTCTTCCGCCACATGACCGATCGCTCGAAAATCGCTGCCGTCTACCTGCTCGGGTTCGCGATCGACCTCGCCAACATGTTCGTCATCAACGCCGCGTATCCGACGATCCAGCGCGAGCTGCACGCATCGGTCGCGCAGCTGGCGTGGATCGGCAACATGTACGTGCTCGGGCTGACCGTCGTGATCCCGCTTGGCACCTGGCTGGCGCGGCGTTTCGGCGAGCGCCGGCTGCTGATCGCGTCGCTGGTGCTGTTCGCGCTCGGCAGCGTCGGCGTCGGCCTGTCGGCGTCGATCGGCGCGCTGCTCGCGTGGCGCCTGATCCAGGGGCTCGGCGGCGGGCTGCTGATCCCGGTCGGGCAGACGATGGCCTATCGCGCGTATCCGCCGGATGCACGTGCCCACCTGACGTCGATCGTGATGATGGTCGCGCTGCTCGTGCCCGCCTTGTCGCCGGCGCTCGGCGGCGTGATCGTCGATCGCGCGTCGTGGCGGGCGATCTTCTTCGGCATGGTGCCGCTGGCCGCCGCGACCTGCGTGCTCGCGTTCGCGTGGCTGCCGCCGGACGCAGCGGGCGAACGTCCGCCGGCGCTCGATGCCCGCGGCCTCGCGTTGAGCGCCGTGGCGCTGGTCGCGCTGCTGCTCGGCCTGACGTTCGCGGGCCAGCCGGGGGGCGGCCGCCTGGCGATCGCGCCGCTGTCGGTCGCGCTGGTCGCCGGTGGCGCGTACGTCGCGCATGCGCGACGCGCGGCGGCCCCGCTGCTCGACCTGCGCCTCGTCGCGCAGCCGCTGCTGCGGATCGGCTTGATCGTCTATCTGTGCGTGCCGGGCGTGTTCACCGGCGTGAACCTGGTCGCGGCGCTGTACCTGCAGAACGCGCTCGGGCTCAGCGCGACGCATACGGGCGCGCTGATGGTGCCGTGGGCGATCGCGTCGTTCGTCGCGATCGCGACGACGCGGCGCTGTTTTCCGAAGTGGGGCGCGAAGCCGCTGTTCATGAGCGGGATCGCGATCGACGCGATCGGCATCGTGCTGCTCGCGACACCGCTCGCCGGTTTCGAGGCCGGGCGCGTGCTGGCTTTCGTCGCGATGGGGCTCGGCGCCAGCATGTGCACGAGCACGTCGCAAAGCGCGGCGTTCCTCGACGTTCCCGCCGCGCGGATGGGCGACGCGAGCGCGCTGTGGAACATCAACCGGCAGTTGAGCTTCTGCCTCGGCGTCGCCGTGCTGGGCAGCGCGCTGAATTTCCTGCTGTCGACGCATGGCGACGACGCGCGGCTGTCTTACCAGCAGTGCTTCGGCCTGGCCGCGTTGCTGACGCTGCTGCCGCTGCCGTTCGTCGCGCGCCTCGCCCTGCACCGCGCGCCTGCCGCGCGACCGGTTTCCCAACGTACGCAAGTGTCGAAATGAATCCGTCCAACCCGTTTTTCCAGGAAGTGGTCGACGCGCACGTCGACATCGAGCAATGGTTGTCCGGCCATGCGTCACGCGACGCGCTCGCGCCGCTGATCGCGCGTTTCTCGCGGCGTTTCTCGATGATTTCGCTGCAGGGGCATGCGCTGGATTTCGCGGATATCGACGTCCTGTTCTCGCGCGGCCACGGCGCGCGTCCCGGGCTGCGGATCGCGATCGACGAACTGCACGAAGTGAGCGCGTGGCAGGGCGGCGCGGTGATCGCCTATCGCGAGACGCAGGTCGACGGAGCGGGGCGGCGCATCGTGCGCCGTTCGACCGTCGTATTCGAGCGCGACGCGAACGGCCGCATCGGCTGGCTGCGCCTGCATGAAACACCGGTGACGGGCTGACCGTCGCCACCGCGCCCGCCGCCGCGTGCCTGGCGGCGGGCGTATGGAGTCCGAGCGGCACCTACGAGCAGAAACCTGAGAGATGACGATAACAACAATCGAATCCGCGCGCCGCGACGGCACGCGGCAACAACGCGTGCGCGGCAGGAGGTGCGCATGACGGCGCCCGGGTTGACCGCAGGGGTGGCGGCGCTCGTGCGCGATACCGAGGTGCACAAGGATCTTTACCTGTCGCCGCGGATCTTCGAGCTGGAGATGCGCCACCTGTTCGCGAACACATGGGTGTACGTCGGCCACGTCAGCCAGATTCCGGACACCGGCGACTACGTGACGACGACAATCGGCGCGGAGCCGGTCGTGATGGTGCGCCACGTCGACGGATCGGTGCGCGTGCTGCACAACCGGTGTTCGCACAAGGGCACGCAGCTCGTGACCGACGCGTGCGGCAACACGGGTACGTTCTTTCGCTGTCCGTACCACGCATGGTCCTACCGGACCGACGGCAGCCTCCATGCGATTCCGCTGCGGCGCGGCTACGACCAGACCGGTTTCGAATCGTGCGAGGCGAGCAAGGGCATGCAGGCGGTCGGCGCGACCCACGAGCATCGGGGCTTCGTGTTCTGTCGGCTGAACCCGGAGGGCGTCGGCTTCCACGACTATTTCGGCGCGGCGCTGTCGTCGCTCGACAACCTGGTCGACCGCTCGCCGGAAGGGCGCGTCGAAGTCGCGGGCGGCGTGTTCCGGTACGTGCATGCGTGCAACTGGAAAATGCTGGTCGAGAACCAGACCGACACCTGTCACCCGATGGTCGCGCACGAGTCGTCGGCCGGCACGGCCGTGCGCGTCTGGGAGCGTGACGGCATGGAAGGCGCGAAGCCGATGGCGGTGGAACTGCTGGAGCCGTTCATCCAGCCGCATGCGTTCTTCGAGCGGATGGGGCTGCGCGTGTGGCCCAACGGGCACGGTCACACCGGTACCGCCGATTCGATCCATGCGCGCTATACGCCGATTCCCGGCTACCACGAGAAGATGACGGCGGCGTACGGCGAAGCGCGCGCGGCCCGCATTCTCGGCGAGGTGCGCCACAACACGGTGCTGTTCCCGAACGCGATGGTGAAGGGGCCGATCCAGATCCTGCGCGTGTTCAAGCCGCTCGCGGCCGACCGCACGCTGGTCGAATCGTGGTCGTTCCGTCTTGCGGGCGCACCCGATTCGATGTTCGAGCGCACGCTCGCCTACAACCGGCTGATCAACGCGCCGACGTCGATCGTCGCGCACGACGATCTCGAGATGTACGAACGCGCGCAGCGCGGCCTCGCGACGCAATCGCGCGACTGGGTGCATGTGGGACGGCTGTTCGATCCGCACGAGCACATGCACGCGACGGCCGAGACGAACGGCACCAGCGAGCTGCAGATCCGCAACCAGTTCCGCGCGTGGCTGCGCTATATCGCGCCCGCATCGACGAAGGAGGCCGCCGATGCGCACGTTTGCTCACGATGAACTCGCCGCGTTCGTGTATCGCGAGGCGCGCCTGCTCGACGAGCGGCGCTACGAAGACTGGCTCGCGCTGTACGCGGACGACGCGCGCTACTGGATGCCGTTGTCGCCGGATCAGCCCGATTCGGTGCTGCATGGCGCGCTGATGGACGAGGACCGGTTGCTGCTGCGCATCCGCATCGAGCGCCTGGCCGGCCGCCGCACGTTCTCGCAGCAGCCGGCGAGCCGCGGCCATCATCTGCTCCAGCAGCCGTACGTCGAGCGCGCCGACCCGGCGCGCGGCGTGTACGTGTTGCGCACGCCGTTCCATTACGTCGAAGCGCGGCGCGACGAGCAGACGCTGTTTGCCGGCTGGTACACGCACGAACTCGCGGTCAGCGGCGACGCGTTGCGCATCCGCGTGAAGCGCGTCGACCTCGTCAACGCCGATGCGCCGCTCGGCAGCATCCACCTGCCCGTGTGAGTGCGGGCTCGCGCTGCCGGTTTCCTTCCCTGGTTTGGTCCCGATTCCATGAACGCCCCTGAACGCCTGCCGCACACGCTACCGTACATCGACACGCTGTACGACTATGGCGCTTTCCTGTCCCGTACCGGCGGCCGTGTCGGTACGCTGGCGGCCGAAAGCGCGCGCGATGCGCGGATCGCGATCGTGGGCGCGGGCGTCGGCGGGCTCGTCGCGGCCTGCGAACTGCTGCGCGCCGGTGCGCGGCAGGTCGTCGTGTTCGAGGCGAACCGGGCGCGCGTCGGCGGACGCCTGCTGACGCAGTCGATCAATCCCGAGCATCCGCACCTGCTCGCCGAAATGGGCGCGATGCGCTTTCCGCCGTCGCAGGCGGCGCTGTATCACTACCTGGACCGGTTCGGCGTCGACAGCGCATCGGCGTTTCCCGATCCGGGCATCGTCGACACGGAGATCCACTATCAGGGCCATGCGTACCGCTGGCCGGCCGGCGAAGCGCCGCCGGCGCTGTTCGAGCGCGTCGACCGCGGCTGGCGCGCGTTCATCCGCGACGGCGTGCGGCTCGACGACGGCACGTCGCTACCGGCGCCGGCCGAACTGACGGCGCTGCTGCGCGCGCATCGCTACGACGATGCGCGGTGCGGCTGGCAGCAGTACATCGACCGCTTCGGCGACGAGTCGTTCTATTCGGCGATCGTGAAGATCTTCACCGGCGCGACGCCGCCCGGCGGCGTTCGCTGGCGCAAGAGCGAGGACCTGCGCCTGTTCGGCACGCTCGGCATCGGGTCGGGCGGCTTCCAGCCGGTCTATCGCGCGTCGTTCCTCGAAATCCTGCGGATCGTCGTCAATGAGCTCGAGGTCGACCAGCGGCTGATCCCGGCCGGCATCTTCGCGCTCGCTCGGGGGCTGCTGGACGACGGCGCCGACGGCATGCGCGTGCGCGACTGCATCGTTCATGCAGCGGTGCGCGGCGTGACGAAGCAGCCCGATGGTACGCTTGCGCTCGCACTCGACGACGGGTCGACCCGCGTGTTCGATCGCGTGATCGTCGCGACGACGACGCGGGCGATGCAGGTCGGCATGGGGATGACGGGCATCGCGAACCTGTTCGCCCCGGACGTCGTCCGCGCGATCAACGAGACGCACATGGTCAGCTCGTCGAAGCTTTTCGTGCTGACCCGCGACAAGTTCTGGCTCAAGCACGGGCTGCCGCACAACATTCAGACCGACACGCTCGCGCGCGGCATCTACTGCCTCGACTACGCGCCCGACGATCCCGACGCGCACGGCGTCGTGCTGATCAGCTACACGTGGGAAGACGATTCGCACAAGATCCTGTCGCTGACCGACAAGATCGAGCGGTTCAAGCGCCTCGTGGCCGAGATCGGCGTCGTGTCGCCGGCGTTCGCCGCGCATCTGCGCCCGCTCGACGACGATTACGCGCGCAACGTCACGAGTCACGACTGGCTGTCGGACCGTTACGCGCTGGGCGCGTTCAAGCTGAACTACCCGGGCGAGGACATCCACTCGCAGGCGCTGTTCTACCAGTTCCAGACGGCGGCGGATCCGTCGTCGGACCGCGGGATCTATCTGGCCGGCTGCTGCTGTTCGTTTACGGGCGGCTGGATCGAGGGCGCGGTGCAGACCGCGATCAATGCGGCGAGCGCGGTGATCCACAGCCTCGGCGGCACGCTGGCCGACGGCAATCCGCTCGACGCGATGCGCAGCCGCTATCGATATGGCGATTGAACGGCGCCGTTACCGGTCGAGCTCCGGGTAGTGCCGGAAGATCCCCATGTCGTTGAACGGGATGCGGCGCGCCGACGCGAGATAGCGCGCGACGGGCGGATGCCGCGCGACGCGATCGTGCAGCGCGACGAGCGCCGCGACTTTCCGCTCCGCGCGTTTCATCGCCTTCGGAAACGCATAGCGCAAGCCCTCGATCAGCTGGAACATCGACAGGTCCGCGTAGCTGAGAGCGGTGCCCGCGATGTAGCCGCCGCCGTGCGGGTTCTGCTCGAGCACGCGATCGAAGTAGCCGAGGAATTTCGGCAGCCGGTTCTCGATGAAGTCGGCCGCGCGCTCCGCGGCTTCCGCCTTCTGGTCCTCGTAGTAGAGGCAGCTGGCGATCGGGTGATGCGTGTCGTGGATCTCGGTGACGAAGTCGGCGACGGTCAGCTGGAGCTGGTGTACCCACAGCCGGCCGGCTTCGTCGTCGGGCGCGAGCCCGAGCCGCGCGCCGAGAAACAGCAGGATGTTCGCCGTCTGCCCGACGACCACGTCGCCCGCCTTCAGGAACGGCGGCGCGAACGGCACGCACTCGGCCTTCGTGCTGTCCATCATGCGCATCATCGCCGACACGCCCATCCCGCGCCCCGATTCGCGTGCGACATCGACATAGTCGGCTTCGGCCGCCTCGAGCGCGAGCCGCACGTACTCGCCGCGGCCCTGGATCTCGGGCCAGTAATAGAGTTCATATCGCATGCTGTTGTCCTGTTCGTTGAACCGGCTGCCGCCGGCCTCGTGACGACCGGGCGGCCGCGCGCCGCCCGTTGCGAATAGACAGTCTAGGCGATCGAACGGATTCGGCCGTTACTTTCACTGCAATTTAACCAACGCCGCCTAGGATCGCGCTGCATCGATCGATGGCACGTCGCGCTGCCGGTTCGCGCGCGGTTGCCCGATTGCCTTTTCCCTGGACCCCGCGAATTTCGTCGATCCTGCCTGTCCTCACGCACGGTCGTCATTCGCATCATGGCGTAGCGTGTACATGAGTCAGCATTCCCCGGCTTCGTCCCGAAGAAAATTCCTCGCCGCCGCGCCAGCCGTCGCGGCCTCTTCCCTGTTGAGCGCCTGCGGCGGCGACGACGTCACGTCGGCGCCGGTCACCGACAGCGCGCTGGCCGCGCAGATGTCCGCGAAACTGAACGCGCAGCTCGGCGACGCGGCGACCGTCGACGCGATCGTCCCGGCGATGTCCGACGTCGGCTTCACGTGGGACCTGCCGACCGTGGCCGCCGCGCAGATCGGTGCGATCGTCGCGTACAGCTTCGGCAACCGTCCGAACGCGTCGAGCGGCAACACGTCGAGCACCGGCGGCAACCAGGCGGCGCTGCCCGATCCGGGGCCCGTGAACGAGGCGCTGGCGGACGCCGTGTACCGCATCCGCCAGCTGAAGCCCGTCAAGGTCTATGCGCAATGGGAAATCGCGCGGTTTCTCATGTCGAAATACGGGATGGGCGCCGACGTGCTGTCGTCGGTCGAACCGGTGATCGCGAACGACGGCTCGATCGTGTACCTGAGTACCGCGGGCGTCGCGGCGGTCGCCGTGTCGCGGGCGGGCGGGGCGGCGGCGATGGGCACCGTCGCGGTGGTCGGCCATCGCGATCACGCGAAGCGCTGCATCCAGACGTCGCAACAGGCGGGCATGAAGGCGGCGGCCGTCGCCGAGGTGCCGCTGCCGACGGTGTACGACCCGCAGTCGGGCCAGCCGTGGACGCGCAACCGCAGCCTCTACCTCGTGCACGACATGTATGCGCAGATGCTGACGCGCGCGATGACCGCGACGATGCAGGCCTACCCGAAGGGCTGACGCCCGCCGATCCCCCATCGACGCTCATGACCATGCATACCCGTCGCCATTTCCTGGCTTCCACCTCCGTCCTGGCCGCGTCGTGCGCGGCCGTCACGCCCGTGTTCGCGAGCGCCGCGCCGGCCACCGATGCCGAACTGCAGCGCCAGATGCTCGGCAAGCTGACGAACGAACTGAACGATCGCGCGACCGCCGCCGCCGAAACCGGTTATCTGCTCGACACGTTTTTCTCGTGGACGCCGCCGAGCGTCGCGGCGGCCGCCATCGATACGATCGTCGCATACAGCTTCGGCAGCCGCGCCGGCACATCGGCCGCCGCACCCGTACCGGGCCCCGTCAACGAGGCGATTGCCGATGCCGTGTTCCAGCTTCGGCAGAAGGTCGCGGCACCGATCTTCGCGCAGCAGGAGGTCGCGAGCGTGCTCGCGTCGACATACGGGCTCACGGCCGGCGTGACGTCGATCGCGACGCCCGTGGTCGCCGCCGGCAGCCCGATATCGACCCCCGACGGCGTCGCCGCCGCGATCGTCAGGCAGGCGGGCGCGAGCGCGGCGCTCGGCAAGGTCGGCGTCGTCACGCATCAGGACCAGGCGTCGCTCGCCGTGCGCGTGTCGACTGCCGCGGGGATGCAGGCGGCGGTGCCGGCAGGCCTCGCGCTGCCGTCGCGCTACGACACGTCCGCGCAGATGGCGGCCATGCGGCGGCGCGATCTCTATCTGCTGGGCAACGCCGGCATGCAGCTCGCGATGCTGCGGCTCGACCTGATCAACCGCGCGTACCCGAACGGCTGAGGCCGCCGGCCACGCGGCGCGGCGAGACCCGGGCGACGCGGCCGCGCCATCGCCGCCCGCCGGATCGTGCGTGCCCCGTTTTGCCGGGTAATGCCGATACAGGTATTGGCACTACCAGCCAAACTACTGTTTTTAATGGGTTTTTTCGCGCCCGGCCTGAGCCGGGGCGCACGCTGCGTGGCATAATCGACTTCATCCGCAAGGCTTGTAGTCACAACGACCCCGCATACCCATGGCACAGACTCTCTACGACAAACTGTGGAACACCCACGTGGTCCACACCGAGGAAGACGGCACGACCCTGCTCTACATCGACCGTCAGCTGCTGCACGAAGTCACGAGCCCGCAGGCGTTCGAAGGGCTGAAGATGACGCATCGCCCGGTGTGGCGCATCAGCGCGAACCTCGCCGTGTCGGACCACAACGTGCCGACGACGGACCGCAGCCACGGCATCGCCGATCCCGTCTCGAAGCTGCAGGTCGACACGCTCGACGCGAACTGCGATGCGTTCGGCATCACGCAGTTCAAGATGAACGACGTGCGCCAGGGCATCGTCCACATCATCGGGCCGGAACAGGGCGCGACGCTGCCGGGCATGACGATCGTGTGCGGCGATTCGCACACGTCGACGCACGGCGCGTTCGGCGCGCTCGCGCACGGCATCGGCACGTCGGAAGTCGAGCACGTGCTCGCGACGCAAACCCTGCTGCAGAAGAAGAGCAAGAACATGCTCGTGAAGGTCGAGGGCGCACTGCCGCGCGGCTGTACCGCGAAGGACATCGTGCTCGCGATCATCGGCAAGATCGGTACGGCGGGCGGCACGGGCTACGCGATCGAATTCGGCGGCTCGACGATCCGCGCGCTGACGATGGAAGGCCGCATGACCGTCTGCAACATGGCGATCGAAGCCGGCGCGCGCGCGGGCATGGTCGCGGTGGACGACACGACGATCGATTACCTGAAGGGCCGGCCGTTCGTGCCGACCGGCGCGGAATGGGATCAGGCCGTCGAATACTGGCGCCAGTTCAAGTCGGACGACGGCGCGCAGTTCGACCGCGTGGTCGAGCTGAACGCGGCCGAGATCGTCCCGCAGGTCACGTGGGGCACGTCGCCGGAAATGGTCACGTCGATCGACGGTCGCGTGCCCGATCCCGAGCGCGAGAAGGATCCGGTCAAGCGCGACGCGATGGAGCGCGCGCTGGCCTACATGGCGCTCGAGCCGAACACGCCGATCGAATCGATCAAGGTCGACAAGATCTTCATCGGCTCGTGCACGAACGCACGGATCGAGGATATCCGCGCGGCCGCGTATGTCGTGAAGAAGCTGAACCGCCGGATCGCATCGAACGTGCGGCTCGCGATGGTCGTGCCGGGTTCGGGCCTCGTGAAGGCGCAGGCCGAGCGCGAAGGGCTCGACAAGGTGTTCACCGATGCGGGCTTCGAATGGCGCGAGCCGGGCTGTTCGATGTGCCTCGCGATGAACGCCGACCGGCTCGATCCGGGCGAGCGCTGCGCGTCGACGTCGAACCGCAACTTCGAGGGCCGGCAGGGCGCGGGCGGTCGCACGCACCTCGTGAGCCCCGCGATGGCGGCAGCCGCGGCGATCGAAGGTCACTTCGTCGACATTCGCCAGCTGGGGTAACGCGTGACGGCAACGAAGGTCATCGCGCGGCTGGTTGCCGCGCTGGCGCTGGCGGGGCTGGGCTTCGGCCTCGCGGGCTGCAATACCGTCCGCGGCTTCGGCGAGGACGTCAACGCCGCGGGCAACGCGCTCAAGCGCGCCGCGGACTGACACCGCCACCGAGAATTTGTCGATGTGTGCCGGCCGCGTGCCGGCCCTTCAACCGGATAGACGGATCATGGAAAAATTCACTGTACATACCGGCGTCGTGGCGCCGCTCGATCGCGAGAACGTCGACACCGACGCGATCATCCCGAAGCAGTTCCTGAAGTCGATCAAGCGCACGGGCTTCGGTCCGAACGCGTTCGACGAATGGCGCTACCTCGATCACGGCGAGCCGGGCCAGGACAACTCGAAGCGTCCGCTGAATCCGGACTTCGTGCTGAACCAGCCGCGCTACCAGGGCGCATCGGTGCTGCTCGCCCGCAAGAACTTCGGCTGCGGCAGCTCGCGCGAGCACGCACCGTGGGCGCTGCAGCAGTACGGCTTCCGCGCGATCATCGCGCCGAGCTTCGCGGACATCTTCTTCAACAACTGCTACAAGAACGGCCTGCTGCCGATCGTGCTGACCGAGCAGCAGGTCGATCACCTGTTCAACGAGACGGCGGCGTTCAACGGCTTTCAACTGACGATCGACCTCGACGCCCAGGTCGTGCGCTCGGGCGACGGCCGCGAGTATCCGTTCGAGATCACCGCGTTCCGCAAGTACTGCCTGCTGAACGGCTTCGACGACATCGGCCTCACGCTGCGCCACGCGGACAAGATCCGCCAGTTCGAAGCGGAGCGGCTCGTGAAGCAGCCGTGGCTCAACACCAAGCTGGTCGGCTGATCGTGCCTTTCGGGCGGGCGCGCCAGCGGCGCGTTCGCCGGCCTGCCTCATACAACCTACCCAGTCAGGAATTTCGCATGAAGATTGCAGTGCTGCCCGGCGACGGCATCGGTCCGGAAATCGTCAAGGAAGCCGTGAAGGTGCTGAACGCACTCGACGAGAAGTTCGAACTCGAACAGGCGCCGGTCGGTGGCGCCGGCTACGAGGCGAGCGGCCATCCGCTGCCCGACGCGACGCTGGCGCTCGCGAAGGAAGCCGACGCGATCCTGTTCGGCGCGGTCGGCGACTGGAAGTACGACTCGCTCGAGCGCGCGCTGCGCCCCGAGCAGGCGATCCTCGGGCTGCGCAAGCATCTCGAGCTGTTCGCGAACTTCCGCCCGGCGATCTGCTATCCGCAGCTCGTCGATGCCTCGCCGCTGAAGCCGGAACTCGTCGCGGGCCTCGACATCCTGATCGTGCGCGAACTGAACGGCGACATCTACTTCGGCCAGCCGCGCGGCGTGCGTGCGGCACCGGACGGCCCGTTCGCCGGCGAACGCGAAGGCTTCGACACGATGCGCTATTCGGAACCGGAAGTGCGCCGCATCGCGCACGTCGCGTTCCAGGCCGCCCGCAAGCGCGCGAAGAAGCTGCTGTCGGTCGACAAGTCGAACGTGCTCGAAACGTCGCAGTTCTGGCGCGACGTCATGATCGACGTGTCGAAGGAATACGCGGACGTCGAGCTGTCGCACATGTACGTCGACAACGCGGCGATGCAGCTCGCGAAGGCGCCGAAGCAGTTCGACGTGATCGTCACGGGCAACATGTTCGGCGACATCCTGTCCGACGAGGCGTCGATGCTGACGGGCTCGATCGGCATGCTGCCGTCGGCGTCGCTCGACAAGAACAACAAGGGCCTGTACGAGCCGTCGCACGGTTCGGCGCCGGACATCGCGGGCAAGGGCATTGCCAACCCGCTCGCGACGATCCTGTCGGCCGCGATGCTGCTGCGCTACTCGCTGAATCGCGCGGAGCAGGCCGATCGCATCGAGCGCGCGGTGAAAACGGTGCTCGAACAGGGCTACCGTACGGGCGACATCGCCACGCCGGGCTGCCGGCAGGTCGGCACGGCGGCGATGGGCGATGCGGTGGTCGCGGCGCTGTAAGGCAACGCGGCAGTAATATAGAAAGGGCGCGAACAGGCCGGGAAAATCGGCCGGTTCGCCCCCGGTTGGCCGTTGTGCGGGCCACCGGCTTTGTGTAGACTCGAACGATGGCGCTGATTTCCCTGATCTCCCCGGTCCTGAAACTCCACGGCAACACTGCCCGTGCGGGTGCGCGCGCCATCGTCATCACGAAAACCATTACCACGAAAACGATCATTAAACGCTGATCGCCGTCGTGCCCGCCTGTTTCCCCGCGCGGTCACGCGGGGACGGAAATGGCGGGGAAGCTCCATTCAAAGCAAAGGGTTAGTCATGAACGTAGGTCTCGTAGGTTGGCGCGGCATGGTCGGCAGCGTCCTGATGCAGCGCATGCAGGAAGAAGGCGATTTCGACCTGATCGAACCGGTGTTTTTCAGCACCAGCAACACGGGCGGCAAGGCGCCGTCGTTCGCGAAAAACGAGACTACGCTCAAGGACGCGACCAACGTCGACGAGCTGAAGAAGTGCGACGTGATCATCACGTGCCAGGGCGGCGACTACACGAACGACGTGTTCCCGAAGCTGCGCGCGGCCGGCTGGAACGGCTACTGGATCGACGCGGCATCGTCGCTGCGGATGAAGGACGACGCGGTCATCATCCTCGACCCGGTCAACCTCGACGTGATCAAGGACGCGCTCGTCAAGGGCACGAAGAACTTCGTCGGCGGCAACTGCACGGTCAGCCTGATGCTGATGGCGCTCGGCGGCCTGTTCCGCGAGAACCTCGTCGACTGGATGACGGCGATGACCTACCAGGCCGCATCGGGCGCGGGCGCGCAGAACATGCGCGAGCTCCTGTCGCAGATGGGCACGCTGAACGGCGCGGTGCAGGAACAGCTGGCCGATCCGGCGTCGGCGATCCTCGACATCGACCGCCGCGTGCTGGCCGCGATGAACAGCGATGCGATGCCGACGAGCCACTTCGGCGTGCCGCTGGCCGGTTCGCTGATTCCGTGGATCGACAAGGATCTCGGCAACGGGATGTCGAAGGAAGAGTGGAAGGGCGGCGCGGAAACCAACAAGATCCTCGGCAAGCCGGCCATGGGCGAGCCGGGCTCGATCCCGGTCGACGGCCTGTGCGTGCGGATCGGCGCGATGCGCTGCCACTCGCAGGCACTGACGATCAAGCTGAAGAAGGATGTGCCGCTCGACGAGATCAACGGCATCCTCGCGTCGGCGAACGACTGGGTGAAGGTCGTGCCGAACGAGCGCGAAGCGTCGATGCGCGACCTGTCGCCGGCGAAGATCACGGGCACGCTGACGGTGCCGGTCGGCCGCCTGCGCAAGCTCGCGATGGGCGGCGAATACCTGTCCGCGTTCACGGTCGGCGACCAGCTGCTGTGGGGCGCGGCCGAGCCGCTGCGCCGCATGCTGCGCATCCTGCTCGACAAGTAAGCCTGTCAGCATGTCCGGCCCGCGGGCCGGACTGCGCGCGATGACGCGCCGCGTCGGCCCCCGGTTCGGGGCTGGCGCGGCGCGTTTTTCATGTGCGAATGGATCGGCGCATGCTCGGCGGCGTCTGGTCGACTGCCTGCCGCGTCTTGATCGTCCGCGGGCTGCCCGGCGCGGCGATGATTTTCACCCATTGATGCGGCTGTGTTCGATCTGCCCGGCGGCCGGCCGCGGCATGCGGACCCGGGCGGCGCGATGGCCCGATCGCCGGGCGGACGCGCCCGGTTGCACCGGCCGGCGACGAATTCGGCCCGAATGCGATCGCGTGAAGTAAACTACGCGGTTACGACGCACAGACCCGCCGAAAGCGTCGCGTTCCGCGCGACGCTTTTGCATTTCTGCGGCAACTTTATTGACGCCTTCAACCGCGAATCCGAGCCGCGCCCGCGCGCGGCGATAGAGCCCACGATGTCCCGAATTTCCTTGTTTCCGCGTCAGTCCCGTCTGTCGCGCGCCGTGCGTGGCGCGCTGGCGATCCTGGCGCTCGGCGCAGCCGCATCGGCCTGGGCCGTCGGCACCGTCGAACTGCCGGCGTCCGCCGCCGGCGGCGCCGTACCGCTTACCGTGACGGTCCAGCCGGGCCAGTCGCTGAACGACATCGCGAAAGCGGCCACGCAATCGCATGATCCCGGCGTGCTCGCGCGTGCCGGCCGCGCGCTGTTCGACGCCAATCCGCAAGCATTCATGAAGCGCGACGCGAGCCGCCTGAAAGTCGGCGCGACGCTGACCGTGCCCGCGCTCGACGCGACCGGCGCGGCGCTCGCGCCGGCCAGTGCCGCCGCTGCCTCGGCCGCGGCAGTGGCGTCCGCGCCTGCCGCCGCATCGGGCGGGGCGGCGGAAGCGCAGCATGGCGCGTCCGCGCCGCATCCCGGGTCGGCCGTGCAATCGGCGCCGGCCACGCCGGCCGTTCATGCGGCGCCGGTGAGCGGCGCGAGCGTCGCGACGGGCGCGGGGGCGTCGGCTTCGGTCGGCGCGTCGGCGGCACACGGCGCGTCGACGGCCGACAGCCTGCCGCCGGCGGCACCTGCCGCGGGCGCGAGCGGCCCGCATGTATGGAGCGGTGCGATCCAGTCCGCGCCGCCGTCCGCGAGCGAGGCCGCGGTCCAGCCGGTGCCGGGCAGCCAGGTTTCGGGTTCGCGCGAGCCGGCCGGTGCGGCGCCCGCGACCGGCGCGTCGCAGCCGCGGCCGTCGAGCCTGCAGCAGTTGCTGGCGCTGAAGAATCGCGTGCTGATGGAATTGCAGAAGCACGGCATCGGCAAGCCGGGCACCGCGAACGACGTTGCGCCGGCACCCGCGCCGGCACCCGCCGCGCCGCGTCCGGCCGCGAACGACGCGGGTGCGTCGGCAGCGGCGCCGGCGGCAAGCGAAGCCGCGTCCGCGGTCGCCGCCAGCGCGGCGCAATCGGCATCGGCATCGGCGCCTGCGCGATCGGCCGCTCCTGTCGCGACGCCGGCGCGCCGTACCGAGCAGATGGACTGGCGTCCGGCCGCCGTGGCCGGCGCGGCCGTGATCGTGCTCGCGGCCGGCTTTGCGTGGCGCAAGCGCAGGAAGGGGCGCGAGACGGGCGATGCGGGTGAGGTGGCCGCTGCAGCTGGTACTGCCGCGGCCCCGGAGGCCGAAGCGGCGCCGTCGCTCGACCGCGAGTTGCCGATCCTGCCCGAGATGCCGGTCGCGCGCGACGCGGCGTCGGATCAGTATCTTGCCGCGGCGACTGCCGCCGCGGCTGAAACGGTCGAGCCGGCTGTCGCCGAGGCACCGTCGGCGCCGGAGGCCGCGAAGCCGCATGACGAGCAGCCCGGAGTGCCGCCCGCGCAAGCGGCCGTGGCGCCGGTGAACGAGGTGGCGCCGGCTCAGGCTGCGCACGGCGCAGAACCGGCCGAAACGGCCGCTGCCAAGCCGGCCGACACGCCTGCCGCGCCTTCGGCGGCCGACGCGCAGCACGCGACGCTGATGCAGAACGCGATCAGCGCGCTGAACAGCCTCGACATGCCGCTGCCGCCGCGAACGTCGGAGGACGCACCGCTGACGCCGGACGAGCTGTCCGCGCGGGCAGGGCAGTCGGACATCGATGAAATCGCAACTAACGGTCAAGTCGAATCGCATCCGCCGATTGGCGTGAGCCATCCGACCCCGGAACATCCAGCCGATCAGGACGACGAGTACGATTGGGATCCGGACGCGGCAACGCCCGCCGGCCACGCAGGCAGCCCGCCTCCGCTGTCGCCGCTGCCGCCGCTCGGCGGCGCGCAGTTCGGCGCGCTGAAGCTCGATTTCGATCTCGACCTCCCGTCCGCGCCGGGCGCCGCGCTGCCCGCGCTGACCGCGGACGAGCTCGCCCGCATCGCGCGCAACAAGCTCGATCTCGCGTCGGAGTACGTCGAACTGGGCGACTTGTCCGGCGCGCGGACGCTGCTGCAGGAAGTGATCGACGCGAACGACACCGCGACGCGCGACGATGCGCGCGCGTTGCTCGCGAAACTGGCGGACGAGGCGTGATGCGGATCGCACTGGGCATCCAGTACGACGGCGCGGCGTTCTGCGGCTGGCAGGCGCAGCCGCACGGCAAGACCGTGCAGGACCGGCTCGAGCACGCGCTGGCCGAGTTCGCGCGGGTGCCGCTGCATACGACGGTCGCTGGCCGGACCGACACCGGCGTGCACGGGCTCGGGCAGGTCGTGCACTTCGACACCGAGCTCGAACGCGAGGTGTTCTCGTGGGTGCGCGGCACCAACGCGTTCCTGCCGCCGACCGTATCGGTGCAATGGGCGAAGCCGATGCCGGACACGTTCCACGCGCGTTTCTCGGCGTTCGAGCGCACCTATTACTACGCGCTGTACGTGCATCCCGTGCGCTCGCCGATGCTGGCCGGGCGTGCGGGCTGGATCCACACGCCGCTCGACGACGACGCGATGCGCGCCGCCGCCGCGCACCTGATCGGCGAGCACGATTTTTCGTCGTTCCGGTCGTCGGAATGCCAGTCGAAGACGCCGGTCAAACACCTGTATCAGATCGACGTGCGGCGCGCGGGGCATTTCATCCATTTCCGCTTCCGCGCGAACGCGTTCCTGCATCACATGGTGCGCAACCTGATGGGCTGCCTCGTCGCGGTCGGGCGCGGCCGCTATCCGGCCGACTGGCTCGCCGACGTGCTGGCCGGGCGCGATCGCAACCTGGCGGCGCCCACGTTCATGGCCGACGGGCTGTATCTGGCCCACGTCGGCTACCCGGCGGAATTCGCCGTCCCGCCCGCGCAGCTCGGCAGCGTGCCGTGGAGCAGCGTCTGGGCCGATCTGGACCCTCAATCATGACGGATCAAGCCGTGTCTTCCCCGCCTTCCGCCGCCGGCCTGGCGCCGCGCACGCGCATCAAGCTGTGCGGGCTGTCGCGTCCCGAGGACGTGCTGCACGCGGCGGCGCTCGGCGCCGATGCGATCGGCCTCGTGTTCTACCCGAAAAGCCCGCGCGCGGTGACCCTCGCGCAGGCGGCCGAGCTGGCGAGCCTCGCGCCGCCGTTCGTGTCGGTGGTCGGGCTGTTCGTGAACGCGACCGAAGCCGAGATCGAGGCCGTCGTGCGCGACGTGCCGCTGACGATGCTGCAGTTCCACGGCGACGAGACGCCGGAGCAGTGCGACGCGCTCGGCCGCGCGGCACGCCTGCCGTGGCTGCGCGCGGTGCGCGTCGGCCCCTCGACGCAGCCGTCCGATTTGGTAGAATCGGCTCTTCATTATTCGAAAGCGCGCGGCCTCCTGTTCGACACCCTGGTGCCGGATTACGGCGGTAGCGGCAAGGTCTTCGATTGGTCTCTTATTCCCGCAGAGCTCGCGCATCGGGCCGTTTTGAGTGGTGGCTTGAGCGCGCAAAACGTCGGTGATGCGATCCGCCAGCTGCGTCCGTTTGCTGTCGATGTCTCGAGTGGCATCGAAGTGGCGGGCGCAAAGGGCGTGAAGGATCACGCCCGAATGGCGGCGTTCGTACGCGCGGTGCGCGAAGCGGACGCCCGGTGATGCAAGCGGTGCGGCCCCGAAAGCGGGGCGCCCCGACCGATCGAGAGAGACACCATGTACAACCTTCCTGACGATCGCGGCCACTTCGGCCCGTATGGCGGCGTGTTCGTCGCCGAGACGCTGATTCACGCGCTGGACGAACTGCGCGACGCGTATGAAAAATTCCGGAACGATCCCGGCTTCGTCGCCGAATACGAGCGCGAACTGAAGTATTTCGTCGGCCGTCCGTCGCCGATCTACCACGCGCAGCGCTGGAGCGAGATGCTCGGCGGCGCGCAGCTTTACCTGAAGCGCGAAGACCTGAACCACACCGGCGCGCACAAGATCAACAACGTGATCGGCCAGGCGCTGCTCGCGAAGCGCATGGGCAAGAAGCGCGTGATCGCCGAAACCGGCGCGGGCCAGCACGGCGTCGCAACCGCGACGATCTGCGCGCGTTTCGGGATGGAGTGCATCGTCTACATGGGCGCCGAGGACGTGCGCCGCCAGGCCGCGAACGTCTACCGGATGAAGCTGCTCGGCGCGACGGTCGTGCCGGTCGAGTCGGGCTCGCGCACGCTGAAGGACGCGCTGAACGAAGCGATGCGCGACTGGGTCACGAATATCGAGAGCACGTTCTACATCATCGGCACGGTCGCGGGCCCGCATCCGTACCCGATGATGGTGCGCGACTTCCAGCGCGTGATCGGCGACGAGTGCAAGGTGCAGATGCCCGAACTCGCGGGCCGGCAGCCCGACGCGGTGATCGCCTGCGTCGGCGGCGGGTCGAACGCAATGGGGATCTTCTATCCGTACATCGACGATCAATCGGTGCAGCTGATCGGCGTCGAAGCGGCCGGCGACGGCCTCGACACGGGCCATCACGCGGCGTCGCTGATCGCCGGCAGCCCGGGCGTGCTGCACGGCAACCGCACGTACCTGCTGCAGGACGACAACGGCCAGATCATCGAGACGCATTCGGTATCGGCGGGCCTCGACTATCCGGGCGTCGGCCCCGAGCACGCCTGGCTGAAGGACAGCGGCCGCGCGCAGTACGTGCCGATCACGGACGACGAAGCGCTGAAGGCGTTCCACGACTGCTGCCGGATCGAGGGGATCATCCCCGCGCTCGAGTCGAGCCACGCGATCGCGTATGGCGTGAAGCTCGCGCCGACGTTGCCGAAGGACAAGATCCTGCTCGTCAACCTGTCGGGCCGCGGCGACAAGGACATGCACACGGTCGCCGAGCGATCGGGCATCGACCTCTGACCCCGACCGATGCGTGACCTGATCGAAGAGCCGGGCGGCGGCGCCGCGAGCGAGGCGGAGGCGGTTCAGCCCGCCGCCGCCGCGCCGCGCGCGCTGCCGTCCGGTATCGAGCTGCATAACCGCGATTTCCTGACCGATGCCGCGCACCTGCCGGACGCGTCGATCGACCTGATCGTCGCCGATCCGCCGTACGGGCTCGGCAAGGACTACGGCAACGATTCGGACAAGCGTTCGGGCGACGATTTCCTCGCGTGGACGCGCGAGTGGCTCGAGCTCGCGATTCCGAAGCTGAAGCCGAGCGGGTCGATGTACATCTTCTGCACGTGGCAGTACGCGCCGGAAATCTTCAGTTTCCTGAAGACGAAGCTCACGATGGTCAACGAGATCATCTGGGACCGGCGCGTGCCGAGCATGGGCGGCACGACGCGCCGTTTCACGTCGGTGCACGACAACATCGGCTTTTTCGCGGTTTCCAAAGCGTATTACTTCGATCTCGATCCGGTCCGCATCCCGTACGACGCCGATACGAAGAAGGCCCGCTCGCGCAAGCTGTTCGAAGGCAGCAAGTGGCTGGAGATGGGCTACAACCCGAAGGACGTCTGGTCGGTCTCGCGCCTGCATCGGCAGCACGCGGAGCGCGTCGATCATCCGACCCAGAAGCCGCTGGAAATCATCGAGCGGATGGTGCTCGCGAGCTGCCCGCCGGGCGGCCGCGTGCTCGATCCGTTCATGGGCAGCGGCACGACCGCGGTGGCCTGCGCACGGCAGGGGCGCGACTTCGTCGGCTACGAGATCAACGAAAGCTATTGCGCGATCGCGCACGAGCGCGTCAGCGCGCTCGCCGCGCCGGCGTGCGCGTGAATCGCGCCGCCGCATCGCCGAACGCAACGCCATACTTTGTATGGGGCCGGAGCAAGCGCTGACGCGCCCACTCCGGATCGACACAGGAAAATTGCCATGTCCCGTATTCAGCAGACCTTCGCCGCGCTCGCCGAACAAGGCCGTAAGGGCCTGATCCCGTTCATCACGGCCGGCGACCCCGATCCCGCGAAAACCGTCGAATTCATGCACGCGCTCGCCGCCGGCGGCGCGGACGTGATCGAGCTCGGCGTGCCGTTCTCGGACCCGATGGCCGACGGCCCCGTGATCCAGCGCTCGTCGGAGCGCGCGCTCGCGCGCGGCGTCACGTTGAAGAGCGTGCTCGCCGACGTGAAGCGTTTTCGCGAGACCGACCCCAAAACCCCCGTCGTGCTGATGGGCTATGCGAACCCGATCGAACGGATGGGCGTCGACGCGTTCGCGGCCGACGCGCATGCGGCCGGTGTCGACGGCGTGCTGGTGGTCGACTATCCGCCGGAAGAGGCGGGCGTATTCGCCGAAAAGATGCGTGCCGCGCAGATCGATCCGATCTTCTTGCTGGCGCCCACGTCGACCGACGAACGTATCGCCGACGTCGGCAAGATCGCGAGCGGCTACGTGTATTACGTGTCGCTCAAGGGCGTGACCGGCGCGGGAAATCTGGATGTTTCGAGCATTGCGGGTAAAATCCCGGCCATCAAGTCGCGCGTGCCGGTTCCGGTGGGCGTCGGCTTCGGGATCCGCGACGCCGAAACGGCGCGTGCGGTGGCCGAAGTGTCGGACGCCGTCGTGATCGGCAGCCGCCTCGTGCAGCTGCTCGAGAGCGCTGCGCCGGACGCCGCCGCCGCCGCGCTGAAGACCTTCATCGCCGAGCTGCGTGCCGCCCTGGACGGCGCGGGCAAGGCGGCGCGATAAACACAACACAGGAAGCGGGCGGGCCAGTCGGCCCGGCCCGCCACGGAACAGGAAACCATACGATGAGCTGGCTCGACAAACTGTTGCCGCCGAAGATCAAGCAGACCGATCCGAAAAGCCGCAAGGGCATTCCGGAAGGCCTGTGGGTCAAGTGCCCGTCCTGCGAGGCCGTGCTGTACCGCAACGACGTGGATGCGAACCTGCACGTGTGCCCGAAGTGCGATCACCACATGCGCATCGGCGCGCGTGAACGCCTCGACGGGCTGCTCGATCCGGAAGGCCGTTATGAAATCGGTCAGGAAATCGTGCCGGTCGACACGCTGAAGTTCAAGGACAGCCGCAAGTACCCCGATCGTCTGAAGGAAGCGATGGACGAGACGGGCGAGACCGACGCGATGGTCGTGATGGGCGGGGCGATCCACACACTGCCGGTCGTCGCGGCCTGCTTCGAGTTCTCGTTCATGGGCGGCTCGATGGGTTCGGTCGTCGGCGAGCGCTTCGCGCGCGGCGCGCAGAACGCGCTGGAGCAGCACGTGCCGTTCATCTGCTTCACGGCGTCGGGCGGCGCACGGATGCAGGAAAGCCTGCTGTCGCTGATGCAGATGGCGAAAACCACCGCGATGCTGACCAAGCTGGCCGAAGCGAAGCTGCCGTTCATCTCGGTGCTGACCGACCCGACGATGGGCGGCGTGTCGGCAAGCTTCGCGTTCCTCGGCGATGTCGTGATCGCCGAGCCGAAGGCGCTGATCGGCTTCGCCGGCCCGCGCGTGATCGAGCAGACGGTTCGCGAGAAGCTGCCGGAAGGCTTCCAGCGCGCCGAATTCCTGCTGAAGACGGGCGCGATCGACATGATCGTCGACCGTCGCAAGATGCGCGACGAAATCGCGCAGTTGCTCGCGCTGCTGCAGCGACAGCCGGCCGACGCGCTGGCTTGACCGGCGCAAGGTTGTGAACTCTGCGCGTCGCCTGGCTTCAGCGTCAGGCGGCGCGCTTCGTTTTTTGGCGTAGTGGCGGTACCGATCCAGATTTGATCCGATGAGCACTTTCCCCACTCTCGACGCGTGGCTTTCGCACCTCGAACGCGCGCACCCGGTCGGCATCGACATGGGCCTGACCCGTATCGGGCAGGTCAAGGCGGCGCTGCAGCTCGAATTCGCGTGCCCCGTCATCACCGTCGGCGGCACGAACGGCAAGGGCTCGACCTGCGCGTTCCTCGAGACGATCCTCGTGCGCGCGGGCTACAAGGTCGGCTGCCATACGTCGCCGCACCTGCTCGAATTCAACGAGCGCGCCCGCGTGAACGGGCAGAACGTCACCGACGACGAACTGCTGCCGCATTTCGAGGCCGTCGAGGCCGCGCGCACGTCGCTGTCCGCGCCCGTGTCGCTCACGTATTTCGAATTCACGACGCTCGCGATCCTGCACCTGTTCGCGTCGCGCGGGCTCGATGCGGTGATCCTCGAGGTCGGCCTCGGCGGCCGGCTCGATGCGGTCAACATCATCGATACCGATTGCGCGATCGTCACGAGCATCGACATCGACCACACCGAATACCTCGGCGACACGCGCGAGAAGATCGCGTTCGAGAAGGCCGGGATCTTCCGCGCGGGCAAGCCGGCGATCTGCGGCGATCCGGCCGCGCCGCAAACGCTGATCGACCACGCCGAGGTGATCGGCGCCGATCTGTGGCTGGTCGGCCGCGATTTCCGCTACGAGGCGCAGGCGGGCGCGGAGCGCCAGCAATGGAGCTACCTCGGCCGCGAGAAGCGCTATCCGGCGCTCGCGTATCCGGCGCTGCGCGGCGCGAATCAGCTGATCAATGCGTCGGCCGCGCTCGCCGCGCTGGAGGCGCTGCGCCCGGTGCTGCCGGTGTCCGCGCAGGACATCCGGCTCGGGCTCGCGAACGTCGAGCTGCCGGGGCGCTTCCAGGTGCTGCCCGGCAAGCCGGCGATCGTGCTCGACGTCGCGCACAACCCGCACGCAGCGGCCGTGCTCGAGCAGAACCTCGGCAACATGGGCTTCTTCCCGTACACGTATGCGGTGTTCGGCGCGATGCACGACAAGGACATCGACGGCGTGCTGCAGCACCTGAAGGGTGAGATCGACCACTGGTGCGTGACCGACCTGCCGCTGCCGCGCGCGGCCTCGGCGGAGCAGCTCGAAGCCGCGCTGCGCAAGGCCGGCGTGGAGGAGGGGCCCGATTCGAGCGTGACGCGTTACGCGTCGCCGGCAGAAGCGTTTCGCGATGCACTAAAAAGAGCATCCGAGAATGATAGAATCGTGGTTTTCGGCAGTTTCCATACGGTTGCCGGCGTGCTGGCCTACCGTAAATCGCAGCAACACTGACTGACGGGCAGTTTCGGACTCAGCCATTCATGGGAATTTTCTCGTTCGGCAAAAAAGACGACGACGCGCCCCCGCGGCGCGGCGGTCGCACCGGGACCTCCCGGAACGTGCGCACGGAGCGCACCACCGAGCGCGTCGAGCGCCGCTCGCGCCGCACCGAGCGTCCGGAATCGGACGC
Source organism: Burkholderia seminalis (assembly GCF_001718535.1). Classification (NCBI taxonomy): domain Bacteria; kingdom Pseudomonadati; phylum Pseudomonadota; class Betaproteobacteria; order Burkholderiales; family Burkholderiaceae; genus Burkholderia; species Burkholderia seminalis. The sequence goes on from NZ_CP013400.1 coordinate 993,017, forward strand.
ACTGCTCCTCGATCCGACCCTTCCAGAAAAGCAACGCGCGCGCCGTCGCCTCGTCGGCGCGATCGCGCTCGTCGTGGCGGCCGTGATCGTGCTGCCGATGGTGCTCGATTCACACCCGAAGCCCGTCACGGACGACATCGCGATCGACATCCCGAACCGGCCCGCGCACCAGGCGGTCGCGCCGCGTGACGACGATGCGGCCGACGTGCAGGCAGGCGTCGCGTATGACGAACCGCCGGCATCCGACACGGCCGTTGCGGCCGCGCCGGCACCCGTACCGGCGCCCGCGCCCAAGCCGGCCGCGAAACCCGATACGACGACCACGGCGAGCGTGACGCCGCCGAAGCCCGCGCCGAAGCCCGCGCCCGTCGCGAATGCCGACGTCGCGAGCCCGGACAGCGGCGACGCGTCGTCGCCGGCATCGCCGGCCGGTGCGCGCTTCGCGGTGCAGCTCGGTTCGTTCAAGGACGACGCGACGGCCCGTTCGTGGGCAACCAAATTGAAATCGGCGGGCGTGCCCGCATATGTCGAGCATCGCAAGCAGGCGGACGGCAGCACGGCTACACTGTTGCGTGCGGGCCCGTTCGCGGATCGCTCGGCGGCCTCCGCCGCGATCGCGAAGGTGCGCGAAGCCGGGTTGACGCAGTAACACGATGCTGACGGCTTTCGACTACGCTGTATTGGCGGTGATTGTGTTGTCGGCGCTGCGCGGGGCGTGGCGCGGCTTCGTATCGGAGATATTCGGGCTGATCGGCTGGATTGCGGCGGTCGTGATCGCGGGCCGCTACGTCGGGCTGGTCGTGCCGTACATTCCGGCGAACTGGCCGGGCGGCGCGCTGACGCAGTGGGTGATCGCCTTCGCGCTGCTCGTGATCGGCGTCGTGCTGGTCGCCGGTGTCGCCAACGCGCTGCTGTCGCGGATCGCGCAGGCCAGTGGCCTGGGCGGCGTCGACCGCTCGCTGGGCATGATGTTCGGGCTCGTCCGCGGCTGTGTGCTGGTGGTGCTGCTGGTCGCGGCGGCCGGGCTGACCGAACTGCCCAAACAGGATTTCTGGCGCAATGCGCTATTGCGTCCTTTCGCCGAACAGGGCGTGCACGAGCTGAAGCAGCTCCTGCCCGACGGCATGGCCCAGTACGTACGCGTGTGACGACGCGGCTGGGCAGGACGGAACCGTTTTTGTCATTCTGAAGGACATGCCATGTGCGGCATCGTAGGCGTTATCTCCCAATCCCCGGTCAATCAGCTGATCTATGACAGCCTGCTGCTGCTGCAGCATCGCGGTCAGGACGCGGCGGGCATCGCGACGGCGGACGGCAGCAATTTCCACATGTACAAGGCGAACGGCATGGTGCGCGACGTGTTCCGCACGCGCAACATGCGCAGCCTGCCCGGCACCTACGGCATCGGCCAGGTGCGCTACCCGACGGCCGGTTCGGCGTCGAGCGAGGCCGAGGCGCAGCCGTTCTACGTGAACGCGCCGTTCGGGATCATCCTCGCGCACAACGGCAACCTGACGAACTGGCAGCAGCTGAAGGACGAGATGTTCCGGATCGACCGCCGGCACATCAACACCAATTCCGACAGCGAAGTGCTGCTCAACGTGTTCGCGCACGAGCTGCAACTGTCGACCACCGGCCTCGAGCTCGATCCGGCGTCGGTGTTCAAGGCGGTCTCGGGCGTGCATCGCCGCCTGGAGGGGTCGTACGCGATCGTGTCGCTGATCGCCGGCTACGGCCTGCTCGCGTTCCGCGATCCGTTCGGCATTCGTCCGCTCTGCATCGGCAAGCTCGAGACCGAGCACGGCACCGAATGGATGGTCGCGTCGGAATCGGTGGCGGTAGAAGGCATCGGTTTCGAATTCGTGCGCGACCTGGAGCCGGGCGAAGCGATCTTCATCGACAAGGCCGGTAATTTCCACAGCCAGCAGTGCGCGGAGAACCCGACGCTGAATCCGTGCATGTTCGAATACGTGTACCTTGCGCGTCCGGATTCGTGCCTCGACGGCGTGCCCGTCTACAACGTGCGCCTGCGCATGGGCGACTATCTCGCCGAGAAGATCAAGCGCGAGCTGCCGAACGTGCCGATCGACGTCGTGATGCCGATTCCCGATTCGTCGCGCCCGGCCGCGATGCAGGTCGCCGCGAAGCTCGGCGTCGAGTATCGCGAAGGCTTCTTCAAGAACCGCTACGTCGGCCGCACGTTCATCATGCCGGGGCAGGCCGTGCGCAAGAAGTCGGTGCGCCAGAAGCTCAACGCGATGAGCATCGAGTTCAAGGACAAGAACGTGCTGATCGTCGACGATTCGATCGTGCGCGGCACGACCTCGCATGAAATCGTGCAGATGGCGCGCGATGCGGGCGCGAAGTCGGTGATCTTCGCGTCGGCCGCGCCGCCCGTGAAGTTCCCGAACGTGTACGGCATCGACATGCCGACGCGCGGCGAGCTCGTCGCGCATGGCCGCACCGACGAGGAAGTCGCGAAGATGATCGGCGCCGACCACCTGATCTACCAGGACGTCGACGACCTGCGCCGCGCGGTGCGCGACATCAACCCGAAGCTCGAGCGCTTCGAGGCATCGTGCTTCGACGGCAACTACATCACCGGCGACGTGACGCCCGAGTATCTGGATGCGATCGAGCGCGCGCGTCTCGCGCCGGCGTCGCAGGCCGATCGCGATACGGCCGGCGACACCGAACGTTCGCAGATGAACCTGCAGCTGTCGGTCGAGTGACACCGGCGCACGCTTGTATCGAGGCGTGATAGGATGTGGCCTTGCGTCGATTTGATATCAGCTTGCGGACGCGGGGCACCTTCCCAAAACAGCTAAAGCGAAGGCCGGCGGCAGCCGGCCCGAGTCGATCGCTGTCGTACCGCACCGAAGCCCGCTGATGCCGACGCATAGCGGGCTTTTTGTTTTTTTGGCCTGGTTTTGATCTGGCCTGCGCGACGCGCGCGGCCATCGGATACGGAAAACGGAACATGGACGACTCCCTCAACTTCGACACGCTTGCCGTGCGCGCAGGCACGCTGCGCAGCGACTTCAACGAGCACTCGGAAGCGCTGTTCCTCACGTCGAGCTTCTGCTTCTCGAGCGCGGCCGATGCGGCCGAGCGCTTCGCGAACTCGGAAGACTACTTCACCTATTCGCGCTTCACGAACCCGACCGTCACCATGTTCCAGGAGCGTCTCGCGGCGCTCGAGGGCGGCGAGGCGTGCATCGCGACGGCGTCGGGGATGGCCGCGATCATGTCGGTCGTGATGTCCGCGCTGCAGGCGGGCGACCACCTGGTCAGCTCGCGCAGCCTGTTCGGCTCGACGCTCGGGATGTTCTCGCAGATCTTCAGCAAGTTCGGGATCACGACGACCTTCGTCGACCCGACCGACCTGAACGCATGGCAGGAAGCCGTGCGGCCGGAAACGAAGATGTTCTTCCTCGAGACGCCGTCGAACCCGCTGACCGAACTCGCCGACATCGAGGCGATCGGCAAGATCGCGAAGGCCGCGAACGCGCTGTTCGTCGTCGACAACTGTTTCTGCAGCCCGGTGCTGCAGCAGCCGCTGAAGCTCGGCGCGGATGTCGTGATGCACTCGGCGACGAAATTCCTCGACGGGCAGGGCCGCGTGCTCGGCGGCGCGCTGGTCGGCTCGAAGGAATTCATCATGGGCAAGGTGTTCCCGTTCGTGCGCAGCGCGGGCCCGACGTTGTCGGCCTTCAACGCATGGGTGCTGCTGAAGGGAATGGAGACGCTGTCGCTGCGCGTCGAGAAGCAATCTTCGAACGCGCTGGAAATCGCGCGCTGGCTCGATTCGCATCCGGCCGTGGCGCGCGTGTTCTATCCGGGCCTCGAATCGCATCCGCAGCATGCGCTCGCGAAGCGCCAGCAGAAGGCGGGCGGCGCGATCGTGTCGTTCGAGCTGAAGGGCGACACGCCCGAGCAGCAGCGCGCGAACGCCTGGCGCGTGATCGACAGTACGAAGCTGGTGTCGATCACCGGCAACCTCGGCGACACGCGCACGACGATCACGCATCCGGCCACCACGACGCACGGCCGCATCACGCCGGAAGCGCGCGCGGCGGCCGGGATCACCGAAGGGCTGATCCGCCTGGCGGTCGGCCTCGAGCACGCAGCCGACGTTCGCGCCGATCTGGCGCGCGGCCTCGAGGGCTGAGTCGAGCGGCCGGTTTCCGGGCCGGCATGAATGACACGGGCCGCTCGAAAGAGCGGCCCGTTGTCGTTTCGGCGCACGCGACGGCGCGTGCGATTCGTTGCCCGGTTCAGCCGGCGTGCGCGGGCGGCGTGTCGCGCATCGCGTCGACCATCCATCGCAGCGTTTCGTCGAGCGGCGTGACCGGCAAGTCGCCCACCGCGCGCCGCAGCTTGTCGCGCGACCCGCTCAGGCTTTTCACCTCGTTGTGCCGCACGAAGCGCGGATCGATCGTCACGTCGATCACGTAACCGGCGATGCGCGACAGCATCGCGAGCACTTCCTTCAGCGAATACGCGCGCTCCGAGCACACGTTGAACGTCTCGCCGGCCGGTGCGGCTTCGACCAGCTTCAGATAGGCGGCCGTCACGTCGCGTACGTCGGAGAAATCGCGGCTCACGTCGAGGTTGCCGAGCGAGATCCGCGGGGCGTTGCGCGCGTAGTGCGCGACGAGCTTCGGCAGCAGGTAGGCGTCGCTCTGGCCGACCCCCGTGTAGTTGAACGGCCGCGCGATCACGATCGGCAGCCGGTCGGCCCACAGCTTCGCCGCATATTCCATCGCGAGCTTGCTGACCGCGTAGTCGTTCGCCGGGGCCGGCGCGACGGTTTCGTCGAGCACGCCGGCCGTCGAGTTGCCGTAGATGTTCGCGCTGCTGGCCAGCAGCACGGCCGACGGGCGGCGGTCGAGGCCCGCGAGCGCGGCCAGCAGGTTGCGCGTGCCGGTGATGTTGACCGCGTAGGTCTGCGACGGCTCGTCCTGCGCGACGTGCGCGCGCGCGGCGAGATGCACGACCGCATCGGGGCGCGCGTCGGCCGCGGCCGCGCGCATCGCATCGGCGTCGAGCAGATCGACGGGCAGCAGCGTGCAGTGCGCGAACGCCGGATCGTCGGGCCGCGGCGCGCCGGGCGCGACCGTGCCCCAGACGTCATAGCCGGCCGCCTGCAGGCGTTCGGCCATGTAGCGGCCCGTGAAGCCCGTCAGGCCCGTGACGAACGCACGGCGCGACGGGCGTCCGGTTTCAGAACGTGTCATGGTGTTGGTTCCGCGTCAAATCCGCTTCGACCATCATCTGGCAAAGTTGTTCGAGCGTCGTCTTCGGTGCCCAGCCGAGCTTGGCCTTGGCCTTGTCCGCGCAGCCGATCAGCAGGTCGACCTCGGCAGGGCGGTAGAACTTCGGATTCACTTCGACGAGCACGTTGCCGGTCGCCGCGTCGAGGCCGCGCTCCTGTTCGCCCTTGCCGGCCCATTCGATCTGGTAGCCGGCCGCCGCGAAGGCCATCCGCACGAAGTCGCGCACGGTCTCGGTGCGATTGGTCGCCAGCACGTAGGTGTCGGGCTCGTCGGCCTGCAGCATGCGCCACATTCCTTCGACGTATTCGAGCGCGAAGCCCCAGTCGCGTTTCGCATCGAGGTTGCCGAGCTCGAGGCGCGTCGCCTTGCCGAGCTTGATCTTCGCGATCGTGTCGGTGATCTTGCGCGTGACGAACTCGCGGCCGCGCAGCGGCGACTCATGGTTGAACAGGATGCCGCTGCTGCCGAACAGGCCGTACGACTCGCGGTAGTTCACGGTCATCCAGTGCGCGTACAGCTTCGCGACGCCGTACGGGCTGCGCGGATAGAACGCGGTCGTTTCGGTCTGCGGAATCGCCTGCACCTTACCGAACATCTCCGACGTCGACGCCTGGTAGAAACGCGTTTTCGGGCTCACGACGCGGATCGCCTCGAGCAGGTTCAGCGGGCCGATGCCGGTCACCTCGGCGGTCGTCGCCGGCTGGTCGAACGAAACGCCGACGAAGCTCTGCGCGGCGAGGTTGTACAGTTCGTCGGGCTGCGTGCGTTCGAGCAGGCGCAGGCTCGAGCCGGCGTCGGTCAGGTCGTGTTCGACGAGCGTGAGGTTCGGGTGCGTGTCGACGCCGAGCTCGGCGATGCGCCAGAAATTCACCGAGCTGGTGCGGCGGTAGGTGCCGGTGACCTCGTAGCCCTTGTCGAGCAGCAGCTTGGTCAGGTACGCACCGTCTTGGCCCGAAATCCCGGTGATGATGGCCTTCTTGCGAGTTTGGCTCATGGCGTTGTCCTGGTAGAAACGATGGATGGTGAAATTCAGGCGGTCGTGCCGGCGGCTGCCGGCAGCGCGCGGCGTGCGGGGCCGCGCGTCAGGCGTCGTTCGAAGCCGTACCAGCTCAGGGTCGCGTAAGCGAGCGTGATCGCCAGCGCGAGCGCGGCCGTGACGAAACGGTTCAGGTGCAGCGGCCAGAGCGCATACAGCACGCTCAGGTGGATCAGGTACACGGTGTAGCTGACGGTGCCGACGTAGACGAGCATCGGGTTCGTCAGCACGCGTTGCACGAGGCCGCGCCCGCGCAGCGCGATCACGACGATCGACGTGCACAGCAGCAGCGAGATGCTGTAGAGCGCCGCATTCGACAGCGGCGTGTTCGCGGCGCGAAAGCGCGGGAACGACAGGTGCAGCCAGCCGAGGATCGCGAGCGACACGAGCGCGCCGACGATCGCGAGCGGGTAGAACGGCTCCAGCGCGCGCCGGTCGCGGCGCAGCACGATCGCGAGCAAGGCGCCTGCCGCGAGCAGGTCCATCCGGAACGGCGTCAGGTAGTAGATCGGCCAGAACGAATCGAACCACGGCGTCGCGATCGCGCGCAGCACCGGCGCGGCGACGATCAGCGCGGCGGCGATCCACAGCAGCGCGCGCTCCGAGCACCACAGCACGACGAACGGCCAGAAGATGTAGAACTGCTCCTCGACCGCGAGCGACCACAGCACGTTCAGGCTGTCGTGGCCGATGCTGCCGAGCGACAGGCCGATGTTGGTCGAGAAAAATGCAAACCACGGCCAGTGCGGCAGCCAGCTCGCGCCGAACAGGAGCGTCGACACCACCAGCAGCAGCACGTACGGCGGCAGGATGCGGCGCACGCGGCGCGCATAGAAGTGGCTGAAGTACGACTGCCCGCGCGCCTTGCGATCGAGCAGGATGCCGGTGATCAGCAGGCCGCTCAGCACGAAGAACAGGTCGACGCCCATCCACAGCGGCGCTTTCAGCGCGTGCTGCAGGAACACGGCGCCCACCGCGATCGCACGCAGCCCGTCGAGCTGCACGATGCGGCCGTGTTGCGGCGGGGTCAGGTCGGCGGTTCGCGAGGTGCCCGTCATCGCGCCGCTCCTTTGCGACGCGCGGCGCGGGCCGCGGCGTGTCGCACATCCGATGCGTGAACGTAATGCATGCCTTTAAATGAAATATCGAGTCGAAATCGATTCTAGGGAAAAGAAATCGGCAAAAAAACGCGCGCCATTTATCTGACGGAAAACATTCAAATGCCGATTATTCCGGTCGCGAGATGAAAGATTGACGCCGGAGGCCCGCGGCAGGCGGTGCGGAGCGGCATTTTCTACGCGGTGGCGAGCGCAAGGCGGTCGATATTGCCGTTTTCGGATGCCGATTACTGCATGTTCCGGTTCGATATCTCCGGCAGAAACATCCCCAAATATTTCCAAATTTCTTGTGATTATTTTTGCTTGTAACCTGCATCGCGACGTTTGAAACCCATTTAGCGGCAGGGTGCGCCGGCGGTAATCCGCGGCGGCGCCGGCCGCTGTTGCATCAAGTCTGGAGAAGCGCATTGCGACGTCTGATTCTGGTAGGCATGACGGTAGGCGCGGCGCTGCTGACGAGCACCGCGCCGGCCGAAACGGTGTTGCCCGCGACGACGTCGTGGATCGGCAACACGTTCGGCTATGGCGATGGCAGCTGGACGCAAATCGACATCCGCGCGATCGCGGTGACGCCTGACGGCAAGGTGTATACGAATGCGCCGTGGGACGAGAGCGGGGCCGAGGCGAGCGTCTACCAGGACGGGAAGATGCTCGGCTTCGCCGGCGGCACGCACGGCTGGGGCAATCTCGGCGGCAATGCCATCGCGGTGAACGGCAAGTACGCGTATGTCGCGATCGGCGTCGGCAACGAGCGCGGTCACCTGCAGTCGCCCGGCATCTGGCCGGACAAGGGCAAGCAGTGGTTCGGCATCTCGCGGCGCATGATCGGCGACATGAAGCAGCCCGCGCCGTTTCGCGCGTCGCCGCAGGTCGCGCCGGGCGGGCGCGCCGACGCCGGCCGCGCGCGGATGGCCGCGAGCTTCATGATGATGAACGAGGTACCGGCCCCCGCGCGCTCGGAAGTGGGCGAGGCGAAGGCGGAAGTGGGCGGCCTCGCGGCCGACGACAAGACGTTGTTCGCGACGAATCCGTCGCGCGACGTCGTGGATGTCTACGACGCCGAGACGATGCAGCAGAAGGGCACGTGGAGCGCGCACGAGCCGGGCCGCATCGCGCTCGCCGGGGACGGCACGCTGTGGCTGCTGACCGATACGCTGACCGGGCCCGCGCATCTCGTGCACGTGCGCGCCGACGGCCGCAAGCTCGACGATGCGCCCGCGCTGCCGGAAGGCACCGACGCCGTGGACGTGGCGGTCGACGCGAAAGGGCGCGTGCTCGTCGCGGACAACGGGCCGCGCCAGCAGATCCTGATTTTCTCGAAAGGCGGCAAGGGTTATGCGCAGTCCGGCACGTTCGGCGAGCGCGGCGGCATTTTCGCGGGCCCCGTGCCGGGGCGTCCCGGGCCGCAGCGCTTCAACGGGCTGACGGGCGTCGGCGTCGACCGCGCGGGCAACATCTACGTGTCGATGAACGGCATCGGGCCGCGCCACGACACGATCGGCGCCGGGCTCGGCGCGGTGCTCGAAAGCTACACGCCGGACGGCAAGCCGCGCTGGCAGGTGCAGGGGCTGCTGTTCGTCGACGGCGCGTGGCTCGACCCCGCGCGGCCGAACAGCGTGTACACGGGCAACAAGCGCTTCGAGCTCGACCTGTCGAAGCCGCCGGGCCAGGACTGGAAATACGTCGGCTTCCTGTCGAACCGCTTCAAGTATCCGGACGACCCGGTGTTTCACACCGATCAGTATCCCGGCATGCCGCTCGCGCGGCGGCTCGACGGCCGCACGTTCCTGTACCTGACCGACATGTACGCCGATCACCTGAAGATCTACCGCTTCGACGCGAAGCGCGACGGCGAGGTCGCGATTCCGTCGGGCCTGATCGCGGGCCGCGCGCGGCCGGTCGACAAGGTGCCGAACAAGCCGCCGGGCGGCGACTGGCTGTGGCGCGACGCGAACGGCAACGGCCGGCTCGACGCCGACGAATTCACGACCAACACGACGACCAAGGCGAGGGCGGGCGGCTGGGGCTGGTGGGTCGACACGAAGGGCGACATCTGGCGCACGAGCGACGTACGCGGCATTCACCGCTTCGCTTACGGCGGGCTCGACAAGGCCGGCAACCCGGTCTACTCGTACGACAAGGTCACGACCTACCCGATGCCGCAGCCGTTCACGCAGCTGCGCCGCGCGATCTACGACGCGCAGACCGACACGCTGTACGTGACCGGCTACACGGCCGATGCGCCGCCGCAGCCGGGCATCAACAAGGAAGTCGGGCGCGTGCTGGTGCGCTTCGACAAGTGGTCGACCGGCTCGCCCGTGGTGCGTTACACGGTCGCGCTGCCGTGGCAGCTCGATGCGAAACCGATCCTCGACCTGATCGGGATCACGGTCGAGGGCCGCTACATCTTCACCGTGGAGCCGGTCGGCAAGATCCACGTGTACGACAAGGACACCGGCAAGGAAGTGGGCGTGATGAGCCCGGGCGCCGAGGTCGGCAAGGCATCCGGCTGGGTCGACGTGCCGTTCGGCATCAGCGCATTCCGGCGCGAGAACGGCGAATACCTCGTGTTCGTCGAGGAAGACGCGCGCGGCAAGGTGCTCATGTATCGCTGGAAACCGTGACGGGCGGCGCGCCGTCGTCGACGTCACTCAAGGCTCAAGCATGGACAAAGGCATACTCAAGAACGTTTCGATCAACTTCATCGGGCTGATCCTGCCGACCTTCGTGTCGCTGGTGACGGTGCCCGCCTACATCCACGCGCTCGGCGTCGAGCGTTATGGCGTCGTCAGCCTCGTGTGGACGCTGATCGGCTATTTCGGGATCCTCGATCTCGGGATGAGCATGGCCGCGCAGAACCACATCTCCAAGGCGCTCGCGAGCGGCAATGCCGACGAAAGCGCGCGCGTGTTCTGGAGCGCGTTCTGGCTGAATCTCGGCACCGGCATCGTCGGCGGGCTGCTGATCTATTTCGGCGCGTTCGTCTACACCGCGTACTTCACGAAGGTGTCGGCCGCGATGCAGCACGAGGTGTATCTCGCGTTGCCGTGGCTCGCGCTCGCGATTCCGCTCGCGAACGTGTCGTGGGTGTTCGCCGGCGCGATCAACGGCGCCGAGCGGTTCGGCGTGTTCAACACGAACCAGACGATCGGCACCTTCCTGTTCCAGCTGCTGCCGCTCGGCGCCGCGTGGTGGATCGCGCCGAACCTGCAGACGGTGCTCGCGGCGGCCGTCGTCGCGCGCCTGATCGCGGCGGTGATGCTCGGCCAGGCCAGCATCAAGGTGCTCGGCATCCGGCGCATCGATCCGCCGCAGTGGGGCACCGCGAAAGGGCTGTTCAACTTCGGCGGCTGGATGCTGATCGCGAGCACGACCAGCATGATCGCCGACACGCTCGACCGCGTGATGCTCGGCGCCGGCATGGGCGCGAAGTTCGTTACCTACTACACGGTGCCGCAGAACCTCGTCACGCGCCTGAACATGCTGCCGAACGCGCTCGTGCGCACGCTGTTCCCGCGCCTGTCGGCGGTCGGCCGCGACCATGCCGACACGCTCGCGCGCCAGTCGCTCGAATTCCTGAACGGCGTGTTCACGCCGGTCGGCATCGTCGCGATCTTCGCGCTCGCGCCGTTCCTCACGCTGTGGGTCGGCGCCGATCTCGCCGCGCATTCGGCGCCGGTCGGCCGCGTGCTGGTGATCAGCGTGTGGCTCGTCGGCCAGGCGAGCGTGACGCGGATCCTGATCCAGTCGCAGGTCAATCCGGCCCGCGCGGCATTCGCCGGGCTCGTCGAGATGCCGTTCTTCGTCGGCGGCCTGTGGTTCGGCATTCATCACTTCGGGCTGATCGGCGCGGCGGTGGTCGTCGCGGCGCGCGCGCTGGTCGACTACGGCGTGCTGCTGTACCTGTCGGCGATCCGGATGCGCGCGATCGTGCTCGACATGCTCGCGCACCTCGCCTTCCTGCTGGCGAGCCTGTTCCTGGCGCAGGCATGGCCGGGGCTCGGCGAGTCGATCGGCATGTGCGCGGTCGTACTGGTGCTGAACGTCGCGTGGTCGCTCACGATGACGCCGGGGTTGCGTGCGCTCGTGCGCGACCTGTTTGTCCGTCTCAATGCGAGGAAAACCGTATGAATCGCGATCTGGCGGAACACGCCGTATTGAATCTCTCCACGGCCGATGCCGCCGTGGCCGAAGCCGGCGACGTCGCCGCCCTGCGCCGGCCCGTGCCGGCCGGGCGCGCCAGCGCGCGGCAGCCGTCGCGCGCGCTGCGCGTGGCGATCGTCCACGACTGGCTCGTCACCTATGCCGGCGCCGAGCGCGTGCTGGAGCAGATCGTCGCGTGCTTTCCCGACGCCGACCTGTTCAGCCTCGTCGATTTTCTCGACGACCGCGCATTCGTGCGCGGCAAGCCGGTGACGACGTCCTTCATCCAGAAGCTGCCGTTCGCGCGCACCAAGTACCGCGGCTACCTGCCGCTGATGCCGCTCGCGATCGAGCAGCTCGACGTGTCCGAGTACGACCTCGTGATCTCGAGCAGCCACGCGGTCGCGAAGGGCGTGCTGACGGGGCCGGACCAGGTGCACATCAGCTACGTGCATTCGCCGATCCGCTACGCGTGGGACCTGCAGCACCAGTATCTGGAGCAGTCGAATCTCACGCACGGGCCGAAATCGCTGCTCGCGCGGATGATTCTCCACTACATCCGCAACTGGGACACGCGCACCGCGAACGCGGTGGACGGCTTCGTCGCGAATTCCGCGTTCATCGCGCGACGCATCAAGAAGGTCTACCACCGCGACGCGGCGGTGATCTTCCCGCCGGTCGACGTCGACGCGTTTTCGCTGAACGCCGACAAGGAGGATTTCTACCTGACCGCGTCGCGGATGGTGCCGTACAAGAAGATCGACCTGATCGTCGAGGCTTTCTCGCACACGCCCGAGCGCAAGCTCGTCGTGATCGGCGACGGCCCCGAGATGCAGAAGATCCGCGCGAAGGCCGGCCCGAACGTCGAGATCATGGGCTATCAGCCGTTCGCGGTGCTGCACGACCGGATGCGGCGCGCGAAGGCGTTCGTGTTCGCGGCCGAGGAGGATTTCGGGATCTCGGTCGTCGAGGCGCAGGCGTGCGGCACGCCGGTGATCGCGTACGGCAAGGGCGGCGCGCTCGAGACCGTGCTCGACCCGCAATCGAACCCGAACCCGACCGGGCTGTTCTTCGACGAGCAGACGCCGCACGCGATCGTCGCGGCCGTCGACGACTTCGAGCGCGCGCCGCAGCGCTTCACGCCGGGCGCCTGCCGCACGAACGCGGAGCGGTTCTCCGCCGATACGTTCCGGCGGCGTTTCCTCGACTACGTGGAGGCGGCGCTGCCCGGTTCGACCGCGCAGCGCGGCACGGCGATCGCACCGATGCCGGCCGCGCGCGGCCCGGCGACGCTCGTGCTCGACCAGAGCGGCGTGCTCGGCGGCGCCGAGCTGTCGCTGCTCGAGATCATGAAGCACATGCGCGCGAACGCCGACGTGCTGCTGTTCGACGACGGCCCGTTCCGCGCGGCGCTCGACGAGATCGGCGCGCGTGTCGACGTGGTCGACCAGGGCGCGCTCGCCGGCGTGCGCAAGCAGGGCGGCGTGTCGTTCGGCGCGGTGAAGCAGCTCGTGCGGCTGGTGCGCGACGTCGCGCGCCGCGCGCGCCGCGCCGAAGTGATCTATGCGAACACGCAGCGCGCGATGGTCGTCGCCGCGCTGGCCGGGCGGCTCGCGCGCAAGCCGGTCGTCTGGCATCTGCGCGACATCGTCAGCACCGACCATTTCGGCAGCAAGCAGTTGCTGGCGATCAAGTATTGCGCACGGCTCGGCGTGACGCGCGTGATCGCGAACTCCGACGCGTCCGCGCAGGCGTTCCGCACGCTGACGGGCTTCACGCCGCAGCACGTCGACGTCGTGTTCAACGGTATTTCGGCCGAGCCGTTCGACGCGCTGGAAGGCGTCAACCCGGCCGCGCTGCGCACGCGCCTCGGGTTGCCCGAGCACGCGTGGCTCGTCGGCTCGTTCAGCCGCCTCGCGCGCTGGAAAGGGCAGCACGTGCTGCTGGAGGCCGCCGCACGGCATCCCGACATGCACGTGGTGCTGGTCGGCGCGCCGCTGTTCGGCGAGGACGAATACGCGGCGCAGCTGCACGAATTCGTCGCGCAACACGGGATGGACGAGCGGGTGCATTTCCTCGGGTTCCAGCGCGACGTGGCCGCCTGCATGACGGCGGTCGACGTCGTCGCGCATACGTCCATCACGCCGGAGCCGTTCGGGCGCGTGATCGTCGAAGGGATGCTCGCGCGCCGGCCGGTCGTCGCGGCCCGCGCGGGCGGCGTCGTCGAGATCATCGAGGACGGCGACAACGGGCTGCTTTGCGAGCCGGGCGATGCGATCGCGCTGGCCAGCGCGCTGGAGACGCTGAAGCGCGACGGTGCGCTGCGCGAGCGGCTCGTCGCGAGCGGGCGCGCGACGGCGGTGCGCCGCTTCGGCACCGAGACCTATGTGGAGCGCGTCGAGAAGATCCTTGCGGATACGGCGAAGGCCGCGAAGGCGAAGAAGCGGTAGCCGTTGCCGGCGCGCGCCGGCGGGAAACGAGCCCTCATGCGGCGGTGCGCCGCGTGAGGGCTTTGCTTTTCAGCGGGCATGATGGGTCCGGCGAGCGCCGGGCCGGGCGGTTTGCGGTGCGCATGACGCGCAAGACCGGACGATCGCGTCTGGATGGCGATCATGAAACGGGGCAGCCGCGCGGCGGAAACCGGCCGGGAACGGCATGGGCGGGCCCTGGCGCGGTCGGACGGCGGCAGGCTGCCCATCCCCGCACAACCCGGCATGCAACCGCGTGCCGGCCATGAAAACGCCCCCGCACGGCGACACGCCGCACGGGGGCGCCGATACCCGGCCGACTGCGTCAGACGGCCCGTTCGGGCCCCGGCGCGACGACGCGGGCCGGGCGCGTCGGCTTGAAGCTGGCCGACCACATCATCGCCGGCCGTTCGAACAGCCGGTAGAACAGGTACGCGACGGGGATCGCGGCGGCCATGAACGCGAACGACGGCCAGATCGACAGCTGCAGCTCGGAGTGGAACAGCACCGAGCCGAGGCAGACGAACAGCGGCAGGTGGACGAGGTACAGCGAGTAGCTGAAGTCGCCGAACCAGCTCAGCACGCGCAGCGGCGGCGTCGGGCGCGGCGGGCGGGCGAGCGCGCGGTACAGGAAGCACGCGAAGCCGGCCGACCACAGCTGGAACGCGCCGTACTGGCCGAAATGGAACGCGCCGCAGCCGGCGGCCAGCAGCACGGCGGCCGCGGCGTACCACGCGCGCGACGGCACGGGGGCGGCCGCGCCGCGCGCCTGCTGCGCACGCACGTCGGCGATCCATGCGCCGATCGTCCAGGACAGCCAGTACGACGTGAAGAACTGCAGGTCGTGCCGTTCGAGCAACCACGCCGACGCGACGTTGACGAGCGCGATCGCGGCCACGACGGCCGGCATGCCGATGCGCCGGCGCAGCGCGAACAGCAGCGGGTAGATCGCGTAGAACTGCACCTCGAGCGACAGCGTCCACAGCGCGCCGTTCGACCCGTACGTGTAGCCGGCCACGCCTTGCAGCGAGAACAGGTTCACGAGGAACGCGACGATGCCGACGTCGCGGATCTTGTGGCTGACGGGCTCGATCTGCAGGCTGACCGAGTCGAGCGCGAGCGTGAACAGCAGCGCCGCGAGCAGCACCGGATAGATGCGCGCGAACCGGCGCACCCAGAAGTTCGGCGCGTCGAGCCGGTACGCGGGATTGGCCGCGAGCTTGAGCGCCGCGTTGCGGTGGATGCAGTAGCCGCTGATCACGAAGAAGATCGGCACGCCGGCGGAGCCCCACGCGAACGGGAAGGTCAGGTAGCCGGCGATCACGCCCGGGTTCAGGGCATGACCGTAAGCCTGATGGAAGCTCTGCATGCCGACCCAGACGACCTGCCGGCAGTGGAAATAGGCGACGAGCAGCGCCGCGAAGCCGCGCATCGCGTCGATCACGTGTTCCTTGTGATCGGTGACGGGCGGCGCGGCCAGAGACGATCCGCTGAAAGCTTGCATGCGATTCGATTCCTTGCGACGGATGGAGGGGAAGTTTCACCCCATCGTAATGCGCAAGAATTCGATCAATGAATAAAAAAATCTTGCCCGGAAATAACGGTTTTCCACATGATGGATTTATCCCGGTCTGAAAGCGGTTCCGCGGGCGCGTCAATTATTTACCGATTTTTTTCTGATAGTTTGAAGCTCCAGATGATTGATGCAAGGAGCGGCAAGATGGACATGCATTGGATCGCGAGCGCTGCAGTACTGCTGGTCATGGCCGTGCTGTCGGCGTACCGGGAGGCGCTGAAGAACGAACCGATTCGCCCGGGTCTCGAACGGGGCGGCGTGCCCTATATCGAGGAATTCGAATCGTAAGAATTTGTATCCGGAAAATCGGTAATTTGTTTCTGTATCGGCACTCGGTCCGGCAATATCGACCGAATGGAAGGGATTATATTTTTTCGGAATCATTGGGCAATCGTCCATATCGATAATGAGCGGAGTGGAATTGGCAGTGCCGTCGATTCTCGATATGCCGTTCGGAACACAATCGCGCCGGGTCGCGGGTCGACGCGGCGCAGTCAACGCAATCAGGATGCGAACATGTTGAAAGTCACCAAGGCCGTGTTCCCCGTTGCCGGTCTCGGCACGCGGTTCCTCCCGGCAACGAAGGCGAGCCCGAAGGAAATGTTGCCCGTCGTCGACAAGCCGCTGATTCAGTACGCGGTCGAGGAAGCGATCAACGCCGGTATCACCGAGATGATCTTCGTGACCGGGCGCAGCAAGCGCGCGATCGAGGATCACTTCGACAAGTCGTACGAGATCGAGGCCGAACTCGAGGCGCGCGGCAAGGAAAAGCTGCTCGAACTGGTGCGCGGCATCAAGCCGAGCAACGTCAACTGCTTCTACGTGCGCCAGCCGGAAGCACTCGGTCTCGGCCATGCGGTGCTGTGCGCGGAGAAGCTCGTGCACGGCGAGCCGTTCGCGGTGATCCTCGCCGACGACCTGCTGCATGGCGAGCAGCCGGTGCTCAAGCAGCTCGTCGACGTGTTCGACCACTATCACAGCTCGGTGATCGGCGTCGAGACGATCGCGCGCGAGGACAGCCGCTCGTACGGCGTCGTCGAAGGCCGCGAATGGGAAGAGGACGTCATCAAGCTGTCGGGCATCATCGAGAAGCCGGCGCCCGAAGATGCGCCGTCGAATCTCGGCGTGGTCGGCCGCTACGTGTTCATGCCGACGATCTTCGATCATCTGCGCAAGCTCAAGCCGGGCGCCGGCGGCGAACTGCAGCTGACCGACGCGGTCCAGTCGCTGCTCGCGAACGAGCAGGTGCTCGCGTATCGCTACTTCGGCACGCGCTTCGACTGCGGCAGCAAGATCGGCTATCTCAAGGCGACCGTCGAGCTCGCGCTCCAGCATCCGGAAGTGAGCCGCGAATTCGAGGCCTACCTGCGTACCTGTTTGCCCGCGCTGGCGGCTGTCGCATAGGCCGCTGCGCGCTCCGTCGTTTCAGGTGGTGGTTGTTCCGTTGGCCCCGGCCGCTCAGGCGCCGGGGCTTTTTTGCGTCCGCACGTGCGTGCGCGGTCGTGGTGCGCGAAGGCGGTGTGTCGTACCGGATTCGGGCGTGGGGCGCGGGGGCGCGGTACCGGCGCGGTGGTGCGCCGCGGCTGAAACCGGTGCCGAAGGACTGGCTCGGGCACGTGCTTCGGCGGTTCAGCGAGCGTGACGCACATGACGTGCGCGCGTGAAGGCGTCGGGCCGGCGGGTGTCGCGAGATGAAGCCGCGCCGCTCGACGAGTGCCGGGCAGCGCGAAGGCGGCGCCGTCTTTCTGTTGGCCCGGGGGCGTCTGCGTGACCTTCAGCGCGGCGACGCGCTCGGTTGCGTGGCGAAGTGCCGGGCGAGCATCGTGGCGATCGGCTTCTTGAAGTCGAGCAGCCGCTTTTCGAGATAGCGCCAGGACAGGTGCGCAAGCAGCACGGCGAAGGCGAATTGCAGCATCTCGGGCAGTGCTTCACGGACGAATGCCGGCATCGGCATGTGCGCGAGGGACGCGGGCAGCACGCCGAAGCGCGTCGGAATCAGGTTGTGGAACAGGTAGAAGCCGTAGCTGATCGTGCCGAGATAGACGAGCGGGCCCCAGTCGAGCAGCGCGACGACGGGGTGGTCGGGCTCGCTGACGAGCCACAGCATCAGCGCGCCGAGCGACGCGGACAGGCCGAGGTCCGCGAGCCCCGCGACCGCGTCGGGCAGCGTCGTGCACGCGGGCAGCACGAGGAAGAACACGACGCCGGCCGCGCCGAGCCAGCCGGGCGGCACGCGACGCACGGCGGCCGTGCCGCGATCGGCGAGCGCCATCGCGCCGACGCCGCCGAGCGCGATCAGTGCGAAATTCCACGGGGAAAACGCGTAGATCAGCACCGGCGACGCATCGGACAGGTAGAGCGCGAGATGCGCGAGCGCGCACAGCGCGACGGCCGCGATGCCGAGCGCGACGTGTCGCGCGGCCGGTACCGCGAGCAGCGCGAGCGGCGCGATCAGGTAGAACTGCTGTTCAACCGCGAGGCTCCAGAAGTGCGACGTGGAGCCGGGCCAGCCGTCCTTCACGACACCGATCCAGTAATTCGACAGGAACACCGCGTGCCACGCGAGTCCCAGGTTGACGCCGCGCTGGTAGAACAGCGCGTGCGCGATCGCGAGCGCGGCGAGCAGCAGGTAGTACACGGGAAAGATCCGCAGCGCGCGCTTCGCGAGGAACAGCGCGAGCGCGTGGCGGCGCGTCATGGTGCCGCGTTCGACGGCCTGGCGGTTGCGATGCAGCTCGCCGACGATCAGGAATCCGCTGATGAGGAAAAACGTCCACACACCGAGCTTGCCGACGTCGACGGCAAGGACGTGGCCCTTGTGGGACAGGAAAACGAGGATGACGGCGAGGGCTCGCAGGCCGTCGAGTCCTTTGACGTATCTGACTTCGCGCATGGAGGCATCCGGGCATTGAGCGTGCCCAGTATAGGTGCGCAAATATCGAACGTAATTCGCGTTCCGACGTATACGTGAAGGCGTTTTTTGATGCTCGAGCGTCGATGAAGTCGGTCGCGCGCAACAAAACCTGCGGGAAACCCCGCGAAAACGCATAAAAGTACTGCACGAAGCGTCAAGGCGCTTGTAGAATCCGGCGTTGAAGCGCGCGCGTTGCACGCTTCGTGTATCCAACGACCACACCTGGTAGGAGAAACATGGCGACTTCCGCAAAAAAGGTGGCCAAGAAGGCTGCCGCACCGGCGACCAAGAAAGTGGCTGCCAAAAAGGCTGCGCCCGCGAAGAAAGTAGTGGCCAAGAAGGCTGTCGCGAAGGCAGCACCGGCTGCTCCGACGCCGCTGAAGGACAAGTTCACGAAGGCATCGCTCGCAACGCACATCGCTGAGCGCGCAGCTGTCGAAGTGAAGGCGGTCAAGGCAGTGCTCGCCGCACTCGAGAACGTCGTGCTGGGCTCGGTCCACAAGAAGGGCGCAGGCGAATTCACGCTGCCGGGTCTGCTGAAGATCACGGCACAAGTCGTGCCGGCGAAGAAGAAGCGCTTCGGCAAGGATCCGTTCTCGGGCGAAGAGCGTTGGTTCCCGGCGAAGCCGGCCAGCGTGCGCGTGAAGGCTCGTGCGCTGAAGAAGCTGAAGGACGCGGCAGCGTAATGCCGCGCAACGACTGCCGAATACGTGTCGGCAGCCGTTGCGGAGTCCAGCGATCCCCGTACGCGAAAGCGTGCGGGGATTTTTATTGTGCCGCGCCACCCGCGCGGCGGCGAAGCGGCGGCGCGGCGACGATGCGCGCCACGACGTGCGACGCGCGTTGCATCGCGTGCCGCCCACGCGCGATACCGAAGGCGAACTGCGAACCGCAGTGGCGCCGGACGCGGTTTCGCCGCAGCCCGGCCATGCGCCGCTCGCGCCGCGGCCGTTGCGTGTGCATCGCAACGCGCGCAGTCGTGACTGAATTCATCCCGGACGAAATCGCCGGACAGGTCGGCACGGCACGCGCCGCGATCGAGCGGCATCTCGGCGCAACGCTGGCAGCCATCCACCTGTTCGGATCGGCGCTCGACGGCGGCTTGAAACCGCGCAGCGACATCGACCTGCTGGTGACGGTGGCGGCGCGACTCGACGAAACGGTGCGGCACGCGTTGATGCACGATCTGCTCGCCGTGTCGGCGCCGCCGCACGGCGCAGGCGGCTTGCGCGCACTGGAGGTCACCGTCGTCGCGCACGGCGACGTGGTGCCGTGGCGTCATCCGGCGCGGCGCGAACTGCAGTTCGGCGAATGGCTGCGCCGCGATCTCGAGGCCGGCATCGTCGAACCGCCGCTCGTCGATCACGATCTGGCGATCCTGCTGACGAAGGCGCGGCAGCACAGTGTCGCGCTGGCCGGGCCGCCCGCGGTCGCGCTGTTCGAGCCGGTGCCCGCGCGCGATTTCGCCGCCGCGCTGCTCGATACCGTTGCGCAATGGAACGCCGAGCCGGACTGGCGCGGCGACGAGTGCAACGTGGTGCTCGCACTCGCGCGTATCTGGTACAGCGCCGCGACCGGCACGATCGCTCCCAAGGACGTTGCCGCGGCATGGGTGCTGGCGCGCCTGCCGGACGCGTATCGGCCGGTGGTGGCCGCCGCGCGCGACGCCTATCTCGGGGGCGACGCAGGCGCGGCAATCCTGGCCGGCGAACCGCTCGCCGCCTTCATCGGCTACGCACGGCGGGCCGTCGAGTCGATGCTGCGGGCGTAGCGGCGGATGCCGGTCGTGCGATCGGCGATCGGTCACGCATGCGCCGCAGCCCGGCGGATGTCGTCAGCCCGCCGTGCCCGCGAAGGCGGCTTTCAACGCGGCGTCGTCGAACTTGACCATCCGCATCATCGCCGCGGCCACGCGCGCCGCCTTGACCGGGTCGCGGTCGGCCATCATCGGGATGAGCGCTTCCGGAACGATCTGCCACGACACGCCATAACGATCCCTCAGCCAGCCGCAGGCGTCGGCCGTGCCGCCGTTGTCGATCAGCGCGTTCCAGTAGCGGTCGAGTTCCGCCTGGTCGGCGCAACTGACCAGCAGCGAGATCGCGTGATTGAACGTCTCCGTGCGCGGGTGGCTCATCGCGAAGAACGGCTGGCCGAACAGTTCGAATTCGACCATCCGTGTGCCGTCGGTGCCGGGTACTGCCGTGACGCGCACGATGCGCGAATCCGGAAAGATGCCGGCGTAGAAGGCCGCTGCTTCTTCGGCTTCCGTCGAATACCAGAGGAAGGGCGTGATCTTCTGAATCGTCATGGCGTATCTCCTGTATGAATGGGGCGACGCGCGAATCGCGTGCCGCCATCGACACGACGGACGACGATTGCCGAAATCGACACGCTGCGGCACATCGCGATCGCACCGGACGAGCGGCGCCGGCGGTGCGGAGGATAGTCGCTCGGCGAACGGATGGCGATCGGCGCTCCGCAAACGGCGTTCCCGGCGCTTTGCAGCCGTCAGGCGCCGCTGCCGGCCGGTCGGCGTGCGGTGGGCTCGGATTCCGGCCGCCGGCCCGTGCAGCGGCTGCCGGCGCGCGGGAGACGGACGAAAAAAAGCCAGCCGCGGCCGAAACCGGGGCTGGCTTTCCAGGTCGGCGGCAAGGCGTCGGAGACGCCGTGCACGCCGGAAACGTACTTCTTAGAACTTGTGACGCAGGCCGAGCGCGACGATTTCCTGCGAGCTCTTGCCGGCGATGCCGTACGAGCCGACCGACGCTTGCGCATCGGTACCGTCGGCGTTGTGGCCGCTGGCGTGCTGGTATGCGCCAACCAGGTACACGTCGGTGCGCTTCGACAGCGAGTAGTCCGCGCCGAGCGAAACCTGATGGTACTTGGCGTCCGTCTGGCCGCTACCCTTCGTGTAGATGTAGCCGACGCCCAGCAGCAGCGGTGCCGATGCCTGGTACGTGACGAATGCGCGACCCGTGTTGTACTTCTGGTTCGTGCCGAAGCCCGAGTTCGCATCAGCCTTGTACTGCGCGTTGCTGTAGCCGAGGCCGAACGTCACCGGGCCGAATGCATACTGGCCGGCGACTTGCGCGATCCCGATCGACGATGCCGACGTGTATGCGTTGTTGATGAAGCTGCCCGAGCCGTCGAAGATCGCGTCCGACGTGCCGGCCCAGCCGGTGCGTTGGCCAACTGCATTCAGCGGCGACGAGTTGTTGGCGTGGAAGTAGCCAGCAGCCAGGCCGAGCGGGCCGTTGTTGTAGGCTGCAGCTGCCGCCCACGTCTGACCCTTGCCGGTTGCGCCGGCGACACCGCCGAGTGCGTACATCGCTTCGACCTGCAGGCCTGCCCAGACCGGCGACGTGTACTTGATCGCGTTGCTGACGCGCAGGCTGTTGTCGTTGTTGTCGACGTCGCCCGGCGTGGCGAACACGCTGCCGAAGTAGTTGTCAGCCGTGACTGCCTGAACCAGGTCGACCAGCGGGTCGTACTGGCGACCCAGCGTCAGCGTACCGTACTGGCTGCTTTCCAGGCCGACGAAAGCCTGGCGGCCGAACATGCGGCCACCCTGGCCCAGTGCACCCGATGCCGAGTTGAAGCCGTTTTCCAACTGGAAGATCGCCTTCAGGCCGCCACCGAGGTCTTCGGAACCCTTGAGGCCGAAGCGGCTGCCTTGCAGGTTGCCGCTACCCATCGACCACGAATTGTTACCTTGACCGTCGTTACCGTGAACGTACGTGATCGACGTGTCGATCACGCCGTAGAGCGTCACGCTCGACTGAGCCTGAGCAGCACCGGCAGCGCCCAGCAGGGCGAGCGAGAGGGTCGAGAGAGCAAGTTTCTTCATCGTTGAGTTTCTCCACGCAAGTGATTCATCGTTATTTGTTGCGGATTGGAGAATAGCTCAGTGCCATAGACGCAAGAAAGCTTAAAAAATAAAGTGTCTCGAAAAGGTAACAGCGTGAAAAAGTCCATATATATCAAGCACATCAACGACTGTTCCTGTTTTTGAAATAGTTGACAATTGCTGCGTCGCGATTGTTTCAAAAGTTGATGCACCGGACGGCCTGGTGCCTGTTTTGCGGGGTTCCGTCATGGAAACGAGGGTGTGCAAACGTTTGCCGTTGCAGCGACGTTCGTGCAAGGCACGCAAGGTGCATGTCCCGGCCGCGCCAATGCGCGGCGGGGACAACGTGGTGGCAGAGGGGCGCGGGGGCGGTCAGTTGCCGCGCGTGAGGTCGTTGCCGGCACCGGGTTGCGGTTCTGCGGCCGCCGCCGCCGCGGCGCCGGCCGGCCGATGCGCGTTGCCGCGCGCCGCCGCGAATTCCGCGCCGAGCAGCAGCACGATCGCGGAGAAGTACAGCCACATCAGCAGGACCGCGAACGATCCGGCCGCGCCGAATGCGCTGGCCGTGCCCGCATGCGCGAGGTACAGCGCGAACAGCTTCTTGCCGCCGGAGAACAGGATCGCCGACACGATGCCGCCGACCGCGGCGTCGCGCCACGCGACGCGCGCATCGGGCAGGAACTTCATCAACGACGCGAACGCGGCCGCGAGCACCGCGATGCCGACGAAGAACTGCACGAGGTTGGTGACGACCACATACGGCGAATTGCCCAGCAGCCAGGTGCCGACGAACGTGATCGCGGTATCGAGCACGAGCGACACGATCAGCAGGAACGCGACGCCGAGCACGAGTCCGAACGAGATCAGCCGCACGCGCACGAGCCCGAGCATGCTCGACCAGCGGTTCTCGGTGGCCGGCCAGATCACGCTGAGCGCGGCGCTGAGCGACGCGAACGTGGCCGACGCGCCGATCGCGAGCGCGGCGAACGAGATCAGCGTGGCCAGCCCGCCGCGCTCGCCCGCGCGGTGCGCGTTCTGCACGATGGTCTGGATGCTGGCCGCCGCGTCGTCGCCGATCAGCTGGTGCGCCTGCTCGAATACCTGGCCGCGCGCGGCATCGTCGCCGTAGAACCAGCCGGCCACCGCGATCACCATCACGAGCGTCGGCGCGAGCGAGAACGCGGAGAAAAACGCGATGCCGGCAGCCATCGCGGAGCAGCGGTCGGACGAGAAGCGCTTGAACGCGGTGAGGGCCCAGTTGGCCTGTTGCTGGGCGAGACGGGTTGCTTCGGAAGTGATCTGTCGTTTCATGACGGGTCGGTTGTGCGCGGCGCGCGGATCGTCGGGGTTCATCGGATTATTCGGTATTGATCCGAGGATTCGATCATAGTTGCCTGAACTGTCTATAATTCCTTTCAGTTTCACCCCACCCCACAATAACGCCGAGACCGCCATGCTACAAATGTCCCGGCGCCAGTTCCTGAAGGTGACGGCCACGTCGCTTGCCGGATCGAGTCTTGCCCTGATGGGCTTTTCTCCGTCCGAAGCGCTTGCCGAAGTCCGACAGTACAAGCTGGCGCGCACCGTCGAAACGCGCAACACCTGTCCTTACTGTTCAGTGGGTTGCGGCATCCTGATGTACAGCCTCGGAGACGGCGCGAAGAATGCGCAGCCGAGCATCATCCACATCGAAGGCGATCCCGACCATCCCGTCAATCGCGGCACGCTGTGCCCGAAGGGCGCCAGCCTGATCGACTTCATCCACAGCCCGAACCGCCTGACGCACCCCGAGTATCGCGCGCCCGGCTCGGACAAGTGGGAACCGATTTCGTGGAACGACGCGCTCGACCGCATCGCGAAGCTGATGAAGGCCGACCGCGACGCGAACTTCGTCGAGACGGCCGAAGACGGCTCGAAGGTCAACCGCTGGCTCACGACCGGCATGCTGGCCGCGTCGGCGGGCAGCAACGAGGTCGGCTACCTGACGCACAAGACTGTCCGCAGTCTCGGGATGCTCGCATTCGACAATCAGGCGCGTGTCTGACATGGCCCGACGGTGGCAGGTCTTGCCCCGACGTTTGGCCGTGGAGCGATGACGAACCATTGGGTCGACATCAAGAACGCGGACGTGATTCTCGTGATGGGCGGCAATGCAGCCGAGGCCCATCCGTGCGGTTTCAAGTGGGTAACCGAGGCGAAGGCGCACCGCAAGGCGCGGCTGATCGTCGTCGACCCGCGCTTTACGCGTACGGCCTCGGTGGCCGATTACTACGCGCCGATCCGCACCGGCACCGACATCGTCTTCCTGGGCGGGGTCATCAACTATCTGCTGACGAACGACAAGATCCAGCACGAGTACGTGAAGAACTACACGGACTTCTCGTTCATCGTGCGCGAGGATTTCGCGTTCAACGACGGCATCTACTCCGGTTATGACGCGGAGAAGCACGCGTACCCGGACAAATCGAGCTGGGACTACGAGCGCGGCGACGACGGCTTCGCGAAGGTCGACCCGACGCTGCAGCATCCGCGTTGCGTGTACAACCTGCTCAAGCAGCACTACGCGCGCTATACGCCGGACATGGTCCAGCAGGTCTGCGGCACGCCGAAGGAGAAATTCCTGAAGGTGTGCGAGATGCTCGCGACCACGGCCGTTCCCGGCCGCGCCGGCACGGTGCTGTACGCACTCGGCTGGACCCACCATTCGACCGGCGCGCAGATCATCCGCACCGGCGCGATGGTGCAGTTGCTGCTCGGCAACATCGGCATCGCCGGCGGCGGGATGAACGCGCTGCGCGGCCACTCGAACATCCAGGGGTTGACCGACCTCGGGCTGATGTCGAACCTGCTGCCGGGCTACATGACGCTGCCGATGCAGTCCGAGCAGGATTTCGACGGCTACATCAAGAAGCGCACGCAACTGCCGCTGCGGCCGAACCAGTTGAGCTACTGGAAGAACTACAAGGCGTTCCACGTCAGCTTCATGAAGTCGTGGTGGGGCGACGCGGCGACCGCCGAGAACAACTGGGGCTACGACTACCTGCCGAAGCTGGACAAGCAGTACGACCTGCTGCAGGTGATCGAGCTGATGAATGCCGGCAAGATGAACGGCTACATCTGCCAGGGCTTCAACCCGCTCGCGGCGGCACCGTCGAAGGTGAAGACGGCGGCCGGCCTCGCGAAGCTGAAGTGGCTCGTGATCATGGATCCGCTCGCGACCGAGACGTCCGAGTTCTGGAAGCATCACGGCGACTACAACGACGTCGATGCGTCGAAGATCCAGACCGAGGTGTTCCGTCTGCCGACCACGTGCTTCGCGGAGGAAAACGGCTCGCTCGTGAGTTCGAGCCGCGTGCTGCAGTGGCACTGGAAGGGCGCGGAGCCGCCGGGCGACGCGAAGAGCGACCTCGAGATCATGTCGGGGCTGTTCCTGCGCATGCGCAAGCTGTACCAGAAGGACGGCGGCAAGTATCCGGACCCGATCGTGAACCTGACGTGGCCGTACGCGAACCCGGAAAGCCCGACGCCCGAAGAGCTCGCGATGGAGTTCAACGGCAAGGCGCTCGCCGACCTGCCCGACCCGAAGGATCCGGCCAAGACGCTCGTGAAGAAGGGCGAGCAGCTGGCCGCGTTCGCGCAATTGAAGGACGACGGCACGACCGCGAGCGGCTGCTGGATCTTCTGCGGCGCGTGGACGCAGGCCGGCAACCAGATGGGGCGGCGCGACAACTCCGACCCGACCGGCATCGGCCAGACGCTGAACTGGGCGTGGGCGTGGCCGGCGAACCGGCGGATCCTGTACAACCGCGCGTCGTGCGACGTCGCCGGCAAGCCGTTCGACCCGACCCGCAAGCTGATCGGCTGGAACGGCAGCGCGTGGAAGGGCGCCGACGTGCCGGACTTCAAGGCGGACGAGCCGCCCGAAAACGGGATGGGGCCGTTCATCATGAACCCGGAAGGCGTGGCGCGCTTCTTCGCCCGCGCGGGGATGAACGAAGGTCCGTTCCCCGAGCACTACGAGCCGTTCGAGACGCCGCTCGACGCGAACCCGCTGCACCCGAACAACCCGCAGGCGCTGAACAACCCGGCTGCCCGCGTGTTCGCGGACGACCGCGCGTCGTTCGGCAAGGCGGCGGAGTTCCCGCACGTGGCGACGACGTACCGGCTGACCGAGCATTTTCACTACTGGACCAAGCATGCGCGGCTGAACTCGATCATCCAGCCCGAGCAATTCGTCGAGATCGGCGAAGACCTCGCGAAGGAAGTCGGCGTCGCGCACGGCGAGCGCGTGAAGGTGTCGTCCAAGCGCGGCTACATCATCGCGGTCGCCCTCGTCACGAAGCGGATCAAGCCGCTGACGGTCGACGGCAAGAAGGTCCAGACGGTCGGCGTCCCGTTGCACTGGGGCTTCAAGGGTCTGACGAAGCCCGGCTATCTCGCCAATACCCTGACTCCGTCCGTGGGTGACGGCAACTCGTACACACCGGAATTCAAGTCGTTCCTGGTGAAGGTCGAAAAGGCGTAAGGGGAAAGAGATGGCATTGCAATCGCTGGATATCAAGCGCGTCTCGGCCACCACGACGCCACCGCCCACGGTGCGCGAACCGGTGACCGGGAGCGTCGCGAAGCTGATCGACGTATCGAAGTGCATCGGCTGCAAGGCATGCCAGACGGCGTGCATGGAATGGAACGACCTGCGTGACGAGGTCGGCACCAACGTCGGCGTGTACGACAACCCGGCCGACCTGACCGAGCATTCGTGGACGGTCATGCGGTTCTCCGAATACGAGAACCCGGCGGGCGACCTCGAGTGGCTGATCCGCAAGGACGGCTGCATGCACTGCGAGGATCCGGGCTGCCTGAAGGCGTGTCCGTCGCCGGGCGCGATCGTGCAGTACAACAACGGGATCGTCGACTTCCACGAGGAGAACTGCATCGGTTGCGGCTATTGCGTGACCGGTTGCCCGTTCAACGTTCCGCGGATCTCGAAGAAGGATCATCGCGCGTACAAGTGCACGCTCTGTTCCGACCGCGTCGCGGTCGGCCAGGAACCGGCCTGCGTGAAGACCTGCCCGACCGGCGCGATCGTGTTCGGCACCAAGGAGGACATGAAGCAGCACGCGGCCGAGCGGATCGAGGACCTGAAGGAGCGCGGCTTCGAGCATGCGGGGTTGTACGACCCGCAGGGCGTCGGCGGTACGCACGTGATGTACGTGCTGCACCACGCCGACAAACCGTCGCTGTACCACGGGCTGCCCGACAACCCGTCGATCAGCCCGATGGTGAAGCTGTGGAAGGGCATCGCGAAACCGCTCGCGGTCGCCGGCCTCGCGCTGACCGCGCTTGCCGGGTTCTTCCACTATGTCCGGGTCGGTCCGAACGAGGTGAGCGAAGAGGAAGAATCGGCCGCGCGCGACGAGGCGCGACGCATCAAGGAGGACGCGAAATGAACCACGACGACCCCAACCTGATCGTCCGCTACTCGGCGAACGAGCGCACGAACCACTGGATCACCGCGATCACGTTCGTGCTGCTCGCGCTGTCCGGGCTCGCGCTGTTCCATCCGTCGATGTTCTGGCTGACCGCGCTGTTCGGCGGCGGCCAGTGGACGCGGATCCTGCATCCGTTCGTCGGGCTCGTGATGTTCGTGTCGTTCGCGATCCTCGTCGTGCGCTTCTGGCACCACAACACGCTCGACGCGGACGATCGCCAGTGGCTGAAGCAGATCGGCGACGTGCTGACCAACCAGGAAGACAAGCTGCCGCCTGTCGGGCGCTATAACGCCGGGCAGAAGCTGCTATTCTTTACGTTGGTGGCGTGCCTGCTGCTACTCCTGCTGTCGGGAGTCGTGATCTGGCGGCGCTACTTCTCGTTCTACTTCCCGATCGGGGTGATCCGCGCGGCCGCTGTCGTGCATGCCGTGGCGGCCTTCGTGCTGATCGCGAGCATCATCGTGCACATTTACGCGGCGTTGTGGGTGAAGGGCTCGATCGGCGCGATGGTGCGCGGCACCGTCACGCTGGGCTGGGCCCGCAAGCATCACCCGAAGTGGTTCCGTGAAAGCGTGAAATAACGCACTGGAGCGGAGCGCCTCGCCGATCGCGGCGGGCCGCTCCGCGCCTTCGCCGGAACCGCCCGAAAGCGCCGATGCGTCGGCGCTTGTTTTTTTGGAAGACATTTCTGTGACACAACGCATTCTCGAACCGACCGAGATCTCGGCACTCGATCATTCGGCCATTCCGCGCTTTCGCCTGCCGGAGCGCGCGACCGCGTTCGCGGCGCGCGCCGCGCGGCTGCGCAAGCTTGCCGACCTGAACCCGATCAGCGGCTACCTGCGGCTGATGGCCACCGTCGCCGACGCGCAGCATGCCACGCTGCAGACGCTGGACCTGCCGCTGCCGTCGAAGGAAGCGATCGCGCGTGCGCAGGAGCACTCGATGCCGCTCTTGCCGGCGCTCGACGGCGAGCGCGACGCACGCTGGCGCGCCGTGCTGTACGAACTGCTCGACCGCGTCGAAGGCGCCGGGCTCGTCAATCCGCAGCTCGCGAAACTGCTCGACCGGTTGCGCCTGATGGCGCCCGCCGAACTCGACGCGCAGGCCGACGCGATTCTCGCGCTGCGCTTCGCCGAAGTCGACCCGGCCACCGCGCCGTTCCTGATGGCCGCGCTGCAGGTGGTCTGGACGGACCTCGCGAGCCGCGTGACGCCGGCCGATGTCCCGTATCTCGACCAGCCGGGGCTGTGCCCCGTGTGCGGCACGCATCCGGTCGCGAGCGTCGTGCGGGTCGGCGGCCCGTACCAGGGCTACCGGTTCCTGCAGTGCGGGCTGTGCACGACCGAGTGGCACATGGTGCGCACGAAGTGCTCGCACTGCGATTCGACCAAGGGCATCGCGTACCACGGGATCGAGGGCGGCAGCGAAGCCGTCAAGGCCGAGTCGTGCGACGAGTGCAAGACCTATCGCAAGATCGGCTATCAGGAGAAGGACTACGAGTTCGAGCCGCTGGCGGACGATCTCGCCAGTCTCACGCTCGACCTGCTGATGAACGAGGCCGGCTATCAGCGCAGTTCGCCGAACCCGCTGCTGTGGCCGGACGTCGCGCGGGAAGCGGACTGACGGCACGGGCCGGGGGCGGCGCGCGAGCGCCGGCGCCGGCCGACTGCGAAGCATGAGACTGGAGCCACAACGACGTGACCGAACCGGGTGTGAATGAATTGAATGCGGTGCTGGCGCGCGTGCCGTCCGTCGAGCGCGTGCTGTCGTCGGCACCGTTGCAACCGCTGATCGCGGACTATGGCCGCACGCGCGTATTGAACGCCGTGCGCGCCGAACTGGAGCGCTGGCGCACCGCCGCGCAGCACGATCCGGCCGCGGCCGAGCCGCTCGACGAGCCGCGCATCGCCGCCACCCTCGCGCGCACGCTGGCCGCGCAGAGCACGGGCGCCGTGCGTGCCGTGTTCAACCTGACCGGCACCGTGCTGCACACGAATCTCGGGCGCGCGCTGTTGCCCGACGACGCGGTGCGCGCGGTGGTCGACGCGCTCACGCAGCCCGTCAACCTCGAATTCGATCTGGCCACGGGCCGCCGCGGCGATCGCGACGACCTGATCGACGCTTTGCTGTGCGAACTGACGGGTGCGGAAGCCGCGACCGTCGTCAACAACAACGCGGCGGCCGTATTGCTGACGCTGTCGGCGCTTGCGACGAAGCGGGAAGTCGTCGTGTCGCGCGGCGAGCTGGTCGAGATCGGCGGCGCATTCCGCATTCCCGACATCATGAGCCGCGCCGGCGCGAAGCTGCGCGAGGTCGGCACGACCAATCGCACGCACCTGCGCGACTACGCGGACGCGATCGGCCCGCGCACGGCGCTGCTGATGAAGGTGCACTGCAGCAACTACGCGATCAGCGGCTTCACGAAGGAGGCGACGCTCGCCGAACTCGCGCCGCTCGCGCGCGAGCGCGGCGTGCCGGTCGCCGTCGATCTCGGCAGCGGCACGCTTGCCGACCTGTCGCAATGGGGACTGCCGCATGAGACGACCGTGCAGGAAACCGTCGCCGCCGGGGCAAACGTTGTCACGTTCAGCGGCGACAAGCTGCTCGGCGGCCCGCAGGCCGGCCTGATCGTCGGCGACCGCGCGCTGATCGCGAAGATCAAGAAACACCCGCTCAAGCGCGCGCTGCGCGTCGGCAAGCTGACGCTCGCGGCGCTCGAACCCGTGCTGCGCCTGTACCAGTCGCCCGAATTCCTGCGCGACCGGCTTACGACGCTGCGTCTGCTGACGCGGCCGCAGCGCGAGATCGCCGAAGCGGCCGAGCGCGTGCGCCCGGTATTGCAGGCCGCGCTCGGCAGCGGTTTCGACGTGACGGTCGAGCCGATGTTCAGCCAGATCGGCAGCGGCGCGCTGCCGGTCGACCAGTTGCCGAGTGCCGGGCTCGTCGTGCGCACGGCGGACGGCAAGCGCGGCGGCCGTGCGCTCGTGCAGCTCGAGAAGCGGTTGCGCGAATGGCCGCGTCCGGTGATCGGCCGCATCGCGGACAACGCGCTGCGGCTCGACCTGCGCTGCCTCGAAGCCGCCGACGAAGCGGCGCTCGTCGCGCAATGCTCGCCGCTGGCGGGGCCCGCTGCATGATCGTCGGGACCGCGGGACACATCGACCACGGCAAGACGACGCTGGTGCGCGCGCTGACGGGCGTCGATACCGACCGCCTGAAGGAAGAGAAGGCGCGCGGGATTTCGATCGAGCTCGGTTACGCGTATACGCCGCTCGACAACGGCGACGTGCTCGGCCTGATCGACGTGCCGGGCCACGAGAAGCTGATTCATACGATGGCGGCGGGCGCGTGCGGGATCGACTTCGCGCTGCTCGTGATTGCCGCCGACGACGGCGTGATGCCGCAGACGCGCGAGCATCTCGCGATCCTGCAACTGCTCGGCGTCACGCATGGTGCCGTCGCGCTGACCAAATGCGATCGCGTCGACGGCGAGCGTGTGGCCGAGGTGCGCGACGAGATCGCCGCGTGGCTGCACGACTCGACGCTGGCCGGCGTGCCGATCTTCGAAACGCAGGCGACGGCAGCGGACGATCCGGGTGTCGCCGCGTTGAAGCGTCACCTGGCCGACGCGGCGATCGCGTGGCGCGCGCGCCGCGACGACGGGCTGTTCCGGCTCGCGGTCGACCGCGTGTTCACGCTCGCGGGGCAGGGCACGGTCGTGACGGGCACCGCGTTCGCGGGCCGCGTCGCGACGGGCGACACGCTCGCGATCGTGCGTACCGGCGGCGCGGCGCGTGTGCGCAGCATCCATGCGCAGAACCGGCCGGTCGAGATCGGCCGCGCGGGCGAACGGTGCGCGCTGAATCTGGCCGGTGTCGACAAGGCCGACGTCGAGCGCGGCGATACCGTCGCCGATGCGCGGCTCGCCGCGACGTCGCCGCGTCTGGACGTCGAGCTGACGCTGCTCGCGGATGCAGGGCTGTCGCTCACGCACTGGGCGCCGCTGCACGTGCATCTCGGCACGCTGCACCGCGTCGCCCATGTCGCGCTGCTCGACGGCGACACGCTCGCGGCCGGCCAGCGGATGCGCGTGCAACTGGTGTTCGACGAGCCGGTGTTCGCGCTGCCGGGCGACCGGTTCATCGTCCGTAATCCGCAGGCGACGCGCACCGTCGGCGGCGGCCGGGTGCTCGATCCGTTCGGGCCGGCCCGCAAGCGTCGTACGCCTGCCCGCCGCGCGTGGCTCGATGCGCTGGCCGCGTGGCTCGACGAAGGGCGTCTCGATGCGCTGCTCGCGCAGGCTCCGCTCGGCATTGCGCGCGCAACGCTCACGCATCTGACGGGCTTCGCGCCGAATGCGCTGGCGTTGCCGGAAGACGCGCGGGCGATCGGGCAGCGCGACGCCGCGTCGAACGACGGCGCGGTGATTTCGCATGCGCACTGGCGCACGCTGCAGACGCGGGCGATCGACACGCTGCGCACGTATCACGAACGCATGCCCGACGAGCAGGGGCTCGACGCCGCGCGCCTGCGGCGGATGGCCGCGCCGCTCGTCGGCGATGCGCTGTGGCGCGCGCTCGTCGATGCGCTGGTGGCCGGCGGCGAAGTCGCGCGCAGCGGGCCGTGGCTGCATCTGCCGTCGCATTCGGTGAGCCTGGAGCCGCGCGAGGAAGCACTCGCGCGGCAACTGTTGCCACTGATTCAGGCGGGGCGCTTCGATCCGCCGTGGGTGCGCGACCTGGCGCGCGACACGGGCGCGGCCGAGGACGCGGTGCGCGCGTTGCTGCGCAAGCTCGCGCGGCGCGGCGACGTGCACCAGGTCGTGCGCGACCTGTTCTATCACGCGGACGTCGCGCGCGAGCTGGCGGCGCTGGTCGTGCATCTCGCGCCGTCGCGCGGCGGCGGGCTCGATGCCGCGACATTCCGTGATGCGACGGGGCTCGGCCGCAAGCGTGCGATCCAGATTCTCGAGTTCTTCGACCGGGTTGGGTATACTCGCTTCCACCGCGATCTTCACTACCTGCGGCCTGACAGCGGTTGGGTGGGTATTCAGGCGTAGGCGCTCGTTGTTCTTGGGTTCTTTTCCCACGGAAGGCATTCGTATCCGGTGGTACGGCCGGGCTTCAAACCCGGTTGGGGGTGTCAGACACTCCCGGGTCAGTTCGACTCTGGCTGCCTTCCGCCACCGCGATTCCCCGCGATCGGTGCGCGCCGCACGGCGCATCGCGTCTTGATTCGCTCGTCTTGAATCTTCCTCGTGGGAACCACGCACCGAGCAGCAAGCGGTGACGGCAAGGCGGCGTACGCGTTGCTTGTCGCGAACGAGGAAAATCCATCCCTGCCGTCGCGGGTCCGCAGAATTTTTCCGATTCGAATCCCGAAATAAAAGAAGGGTGAATTGCCGTGGGCCCGGCCTGTAAAGCAGGATTATCTTTCGTGGATTGAGGCGGCGCGCGTCGATAATTGAATAAGTGAAGAATATCGCAATCAAAACGCTAATGGTGATTGTGCGATTTCCAGAAACTATCAAACTGATTTTGATCCCGATTCCGATCGGACCGGTTTTGTGACGCGGGTTTGCAAGCTTGGCCGGGCGCATTGTCGGACGTCGGGCGGACAGGATGCCAACGCCGTCGCGCCGTGCGTGCCGCGCTGCTCGACCCTTCAACTTTTCCGGAAATCTGTCGACAATGTAAGGCGTTGCATTCCGAAATCGAGAACTGATTATTCCGGTTGCTGTGCGTGGTTTTATTTGGCAGGATTTTCATCACGTTGCCCGGTCCTAAAAAACAAAGCGGTCGATAATTCAATTAACGTAAATGACGCGTTCCGGATGAGCGACGGTTTGACGGAAAGACGACAAGAAAAGTGAAGAGGCGGCGAACAGGCGGCATCGTTCGCAATTGGTGAATCAATCGCTTGCCCGGCAATGTCGATGCGTCACGCCATCGATCCGGGTGAATCCGACACGGGGCGGTCATGGCGATACTCAAGAACGATTCTTCCGGGGAAGCGTGCCTGCTGCGCGCGTATCACGTGTTCGGCCGCGATGCCGCGCGCTGCGACACGGTCATCCGGGACGCATCGGTGTCCCGGGTCCATGCCCATATCCGCTGGAGCGGCGGTCTGTGGGAACTGCACGATCACAGCAGCAACGGCACGTCGGTATCGGGCGTGCCGTTGCGCGACGGCGAGCACGCGGTGCTGCGGCCCGGCGACGTGATCCGGTTCGGCCAGGCCGGTACCGCGCCGTGGCGCGTCGATGCGCTCGACGATCCGGCCGATACGCTGTGGCCGATACGCGGCGCCGCGCCGCCGATCGTGCTTGCGCCGAGCCAGACCCTGCCTGCCCGTGCCGCGCGGCCGATCACGATCGTCCGGTCGGCGGCCGGCGAATGGCTGTGCGACGATACGTTGCCGCCACGCACGCTCCATGACGGCGACGAAGTGTCGAGCGGCGACTGCACGTGGTGCGTGACGCTCGTGAGCCGCGGCTCGACGATGATGCTCGCCGCGCCCGCCGATCCCGCCCTGCCGGGGCATCTGCTCGAATTTTTCGTCAGCCGCAACGAAGAGCACGTGCGCATGCTGCTGCACGTGCGCGGCGGCGTGGTCGACCTCGGCGAACGGGCTCATCACTACAGCCTCGTCACGCTTGCGCGTGCCCGCTCGGCCGACATGCAGGCCGGCTACGACGCCGTGTCGCAAGGCTGGATCGACCTCGGTCGGCTGGCGCACATGCTGGGTATCGATCCGTCCCATGTCAACGTGCAGATTCACCGCGCGCGGAGCCAGTTCGCGGCGCTGCCGGGGCTCGACGCGAGCCAGCTCGTCGAGCGCCGGCGCGGCAGCGTCCGCTTCGGCGATTTTCCGTTTCGCGTCATGCGCGGCGAGCATCTCGAATGCCAGTCGGTGCCGGGCGTCGCGCTGCGTATCGGTGCACTTCGTCCCGTGTCGGGCCCGGTCGTCCATTACTCGTGAACGCGGGGGAACAGGCCATGTTGCCGACCGTGTCCCGCACGCCCGAATCGCGGCAGCCCGTCGCGCCTTTCGCCGAGCTTGCCGGCAAGCGGCACTACCGGCTCGGCCCGCTGCTTGGCGAAGGCGGCAACGGCGTGGTGTTTCGCGCGACCTGCGGCGAAACGGGGCAGGCGGTCGCGATCAAGCTGATGCGCGACGATGCCGCGCGGACCGCGTCGGAGCGCGCGCACCAGCGCGCGCGCTTTCGGCGCGAGACGAGCCTGTGCGAAGCGCTGCGGCACCCGAACATCGTGGCGCTGCTGGACCGGGGGGAAGCGCCGGACGGGCGGCTGTTCGCGGTATTCGAGCTGGTGCAGGGCCTGACGGTGCGCGACCGGCTCGCGGCGCAGGGGCCGCTGTCGGCCGTCGACACCGGGCGCCTGATGACGGAAGTGCTCGACGCGCTCGCGGCCGCGCATCGGCGCGGCATCGTGCATCGGGACCTGAAACCGCAGAACATCGTGATCGCGATCGCCGATGACGGGCCGCACGCGAAGCTCCTCGATTTCGGCATCGGCGCATTGCTGCCCGGCGCCGAAGACGTCGCGCGCCAGACCGCGACGCTGGCGACCGAGGTGCTCGGTTCGCCGTCGTATTGCGCGCCCGAGCAACTGCGCAACGAGCCGCCGACGCCGAGAAGCGACCTCTATGCATGGGGCCTGGTCGTGATCGAATGCCTGACGGGCAATGTCGTCATGCACGGCGCGAGCGTGGCCGACATTCTTTATCAGCAGCTCAGCCCGGTGGATGTTGCGCTCCCGCCGTCGATCGCGTCGCATCCGCTCGGCGCGGTGCTGCGGCGCGCGCTGAACAAGAATCCGGAGCAGCGCGCCGCGTCGGCCGACGAACTGGCGCGGCAGTTCCGCGCGCTGAACTTCGCGGCGCTCGTCGGCCAGTTCGACGCCGGCCGTGCAGGCCGGCAGCTGCGCCCGCACCCGTTCGCGCCGCGCGGCGACACGATCGCGGCGGCCGGCGAGTACCGGCAGGTCACCACGCTGTGCTGTTGCGTGGCGATTGCCGGGGAGGGCCGGCAACGCCACGCGGGAGCCGATCATGGCGACCTGCTCGACGGCTACGAGGAGCAATGGCTGACCAAGTGCGCCGACATTGCCGTCGGCTACGGCGCGCACGCGGGCGGGCGGCTCGGCGATACGCTGCTGTTCCATTTCGGCTTGCAGGGCGACATCGACCGGCCCGCCCGCCGCGCGGCGCGCGCGGCGCTCGACATGGTGCGGGTGGCCGAGCGCGCGCGGCTGCCGGTACCGGCGACGGCCGGCGGCATCGGCGGCGGCGGCGACGGCTGGCGGGTCGAAGTGGCCGCCGCGATTCACGTCGGGCAGGTGCTCGCGCATGCATCGCACATGTCGGGCGTATCGACGCCCGCCGCGGCATCGCGATTGTTGAGGCTCGCCGGACCCGGGCAGATCCTGGTCAGCGACGATGCGCGGCTCGCGCTCGATCGGCATGCCGACCATCGGCCGACCGCGTTGCGGCTGGCGCGCGCGGGCCTCCTGCCGCAGCCGGTCCATGAATTGCTCGGCGAGCGCCGCGCCGATACGCCGTTCGATTCGCTCGACACCGGCGTGCGGGTACCGATGGTCGGCCGCACCCACGAGCTCGACGCGCTGTTGCGCCATTGGCAGGAGACGCTCGCGCGATACCGTCGCGCGATGCGCGGCGAGCCTGCGCCGCACGGCGTGCCGCGGCTCGTCGTCGGTGAAGCGGGAATCGGCAAGTCGCGCCTCGTGCACGAGCTGTGCGAGGCCGTGCGGATCCAGGGCCATGCGTTCGCGCATTGCGGGTGCCTGCCGGAACGCGAGAATCATGCGTTGTTTCCGGTCCTGCGGTTCATCGGCGCGCATTGGCATATCGACGCCGACAGTCCGGCCGGCGGCGCGCTCGACGCGATCGACACGATGATCGCGCCGCTCGAGTGCGATCATGCGGCGGCCCGCGCCGCACTCGCCACCTGGCTGGGGCTGCCGTGCGATGCGAAGGGGTTCCTGTGGTCGAGCGTACGCGAACGGCACGCGCTGTTCGACGTCCTCGAACAGTTGATCGTGTCGCTCGGCAACGGCGCGCCGGTGCTGCTCGTCGTCGAGGACGTCCAGTGGATCGACCGCGCGACCGAGGATTTTCTCGCCTACCTGCAGCGCTCGCCGCGCGCGGCGGCGCTCGCCGTCGTCTTCACGTCACGCCCCGAGAAGCTTGGCCGGTGGCGTGCCGCGACCGAGCGCCTGGTGCTGCGCCGCCTGCCGCGTGCCGACGCGCAGCGCCTGATGTCGGCGTACCTCGGGCAGGGCGTGCCCGATCCGGCCTGGCTCGACCCGCTTGCCCGCCGCACGGCCGGCATCCCGTTGTTCATCGAGGCCGTCGCGCGCGAGTTGACGACGAGCGGCGCGGACGGCGCGCTCGCGGGGCCGCGGGCAACGGATCCCTTTCCGCTTCCGCTGAGTCTCGGCGGCATGCTCGGTCTCGCGTTCGACCGGATCGACGATGCGCGCGACACCGCGCAGCTCGCCGCGACCATCGGGCTCGAGGTGGATGCGCAATTGCTCGCCGATGCATCGCCGCACGATCGGACCACGCTCGACGGGCATCTGCGGCTGCTGCTCGAAGAGCGGATCGTGTACGCGCAACATCGGCGCGATCGGGTGTTCTATGCATTCCGCCACGCGTTGATCCGCGACGCGGCCTATGAATCGATGCCGCCCGCCGTGCGGCGCGGCAACCATGCGCGGGTCGGCCGCGCATTGATCGCGGAAGCCGATCGGGGCGCCGGTGCGCACACGTTCGGTGTCGCCGGGCACTTCGCGCGCGCGGGTGCCCTGGCCGACGCGATCGCGCACGGCATCGACGCGGCGCGCCGTGCGCTCGAGGGCGCGCGGTACGACGACGCGATCCGCTACGGGCAAGCCGTGTTCGAATGGCTCGGCAATGCCGACTACGCGCAACGCGAACACGACAGCGCACGCATCCGCACGACGCTGACGCACGCGACGATGGCACGGTTCGGCTGGGCGGACCCGCAGGTGCGCGAGCATGCCGAGCTGCTGCTGCGGCAGGTGCGGACGCTCGACGACCCGGGGCTCGAGATCAGCGCGCTGTGGACCTTGTCGACCTACTACCACGTCGCGGGCGACCGTCCCACCGTGCGCGGGATCGGCTTGCGGCTCGACGCGCTCGCGACCGAGCGCGGCGATGCCGGCGTTCAGGTCGCGGCGGACGCGATGCGCGGCATGAGCCTGTGGGTCGACGGTCACTATGCGCGCGCCCGCGCCGCGTTCGAGGCGGTGCTCGCGGGCTACGACGTGCGGCGCGACGCGAACCACCGGCGCATCCTCGGGCTCGATACGCGTGCATGGACGATGGCGTCGCTCGCAAGCGTGCGCTGGTGCATGGACGACGATCCGCGGGCCGCGCTCGCGATGGCGCACGACGCGGTGTATTGCGCGACCTGCCTCGACCATTTGCCGACGCTCGGCGTCACGATGATGTACCTCGCGCGCACGTACCAGCTTGCGGGCGATCGCGATGCGGCGCTCGCGCTGTCGGACGCGATTCTGCGCCTGTCGGAGATTCACCGGCTGCGCGCGGTCGAGCACTACGCGGCGATCATTCGCGCGTGGGCGACCGGGGATCGCGCGGGTGTCGTCGAGCATCTCGACGCGCAGCGGCAATCGGGCGGGCGGCTCGGGCTGACCTACTACGCGTCGCTGCTGGCGGAACTGGATGCCGCGCGCGGCGAGTACGGCGCCGCGCTTGCCCGGATCGACGAATGCCTCGCACGGTGCGAATCGACCGGGGAGCGCTATTACGAAGCGCAACTGCTGATGAAGAAATGCGAATACTTGCGCCTGGCCGATCCGCGATGCGGCGGCGTGGCCGCGCTGGACGCGTGCCGGCGCGCAGTCGAAATTGCAACAGCGGCGGGCATGGGCCGCGTCGCCAGGCTCGCCGGAACGCTGTTGCAGTCGTTGCCGTAAGTGGTTCCATTCGTCCATCAGGAGAACAGAGAGATGAGCAAGGATCTTCGACTACCGACGTACGAGCAGTTTCTGGAATACCGCGCAACCGTCATCCGGGCGATCGCGCTGGCGTGGCATTCGCCGGCGTTTCTCGATGAACTCGAGGCCGACCCGATCGAGGCGCTGCGCGAGCATTTCGACTATCACTTTCCGTTCCGGCTCGACCTGAAGGTGCAGCCGAAATCGTCCGAGTGGACGCCGACCGTCAACGGCGACTGGACGGCCGGCCGGAGAAACAAGCTCACGCTGTACCTGCCGCCCGCGCCGGCGGACAAAGCGCAATTCGCGCAGGCGCTGGCCGCCTACAACGCGAACCACATCACCATCATGGAATGACCGCGGGGAAACCGACATGGCCAACAACAACGCGAATCCGACGCTCGAATCGATGCTGGAGTTCCAGAAGGTCTATCTGCGCGCGATCGCGCTCTCGTGGCGGGATCCGGAATTCAAGGACGAGCTGCTGGAGCGGCCGCTGGAGACGCTCGCGAAATACTTCGGTTACCAGTGTCCGTGGATCGTCGACATCGAGGTCGTCAAGACCCATGGCGATCATGGCTGGAAGCGCCATGCCAACGGCGGCGGGAGCTGGCACCTGCCGCGCAACGTGATGACGGTCGGCATACCGGAGCAGCCGTTGGGCCTCGACGAGGAGGCCGTTGCGCTCGCGGCCTACTGCGACGCCGGGCCGAGTTACCTGTTCACCTGCTGCTGACGCGGCGCGGCCGCGCCGTGTACCGTCGCGCGGCCCCGGCGCCGCGCGACGTTCGTTTACCCGCCGCATGGAACCCGACGATGCTCGACGACCCTTCGCGCGTGTTGCGCTTCAAGCCGCATTTGCTCGTGCTCGATGCCGGGCCCGAGACCTTGTTCGTCGTCGACGAATTCAAGCGCGTGATGCTGTCCGGCGCGATTTTCGTGCGGATCGCGGCGTGCCTGCGGGCGCGGATGACGATCGCGGAGACCGTGACGTCGCTTGCCGGTGCGTTCGGCGAATGGGACGTGCTCGCGCGTCTCGATCAACTGGTGCGTCGCGGGTACGTGCGCGCGGACCTGCCGCACGACGACGATGCGGCGCGCGGCTTCTTCGAGCGTGCGGGGCTCGACGGCGACGCGGCTTGCGGGCACGTCGCGCAACTGCGTGTCGCGATCGAGCGGTTCGGTGTCGACGATACGGCGCTCGGGCGCGCGCTCGACGCAGCCGGCATCGACGTCGTGACGGAGGCCGGGCTGACCGTCGCGATCGCCGATACGCACGATCGCGACGATCTCGCCGCGTGCGCCGCCCGCGTCGCGGCGCGCGGCGGGGCGTTGCTTGTCGTGACGACGGGCGGCGTGCAGGCGCTGATCGGACCGTTGCTGGCCGGCGGCGACGCGCTCGCCGACGCGCCGTGCATCGAATGCGTGCGCTACTGGATTCGCATCAACCGGCCCGTCGAAGCGCTGCTCGCGCGCCATCACGGCCGCGACGCGGCGCGTCTGCCGCCGGCGGCGTCGCGTGCGGCGGCCTTTGCCGCGGCGGCGCTCGTGGCGGCGACAGTCGAGCAGATCGCCGTCAACCCCGCGGCGTCGGCACGGGCGCAGACCCATATCGTGGCGCAGCGCATCGACACGCTGGCCGCCGAGCGTCACCGCGTGCTGAAACGTCCGCAATGCCCGTGCTGCGGCAATCCCGGGTGGATGCGCGAACAGGCGGCGCGCGCGCCGCGTCTCGCCGATCATGAACCGCTGGCGCGCGCCGACGGCGGCTACCGCATCGCCGATCCGCAGCAGGTGTTCGCGCGTCATGCCCATCTGGTCTCGCCGGTCAGCGGCGCGATCGCTTACCTGCATCCGATGCCGAAGCGGCACGCGGGCCTGCGCAAGGTCTACGCGTCGGGCTTTCTCGTGTGCCCGGCGGCCGTGCCGGGCAGCAACCGCTTCGACAGGATCTGCGCCGGCAAGGGTCGTACCGACGATCAGGCCCGCGCGAGCGCGCTGTGCGAGGCGCTCGAGCGATTCAGCAGCGTGTACCAGGGGGACGAGGCGACGCTGACGGGAAGCCTCGAAAGCCTGCTCGCCGATCCCGCATGCGACGCCGCCCCGATCCACGTGAACGCCCTTCAGCAGTTCAGCGAACGGCAATTCGACGCGCGCGACGCGATCAACGCGTTGACCCGCGATGTCCGGAAACAGGTGCCGCCGCGCTTCACGGCGCACGACGTCATCGACTGGACGCCGGCCTGGTCGCTCGTGACCGGCCGGCGCCACCTCGTGCCGCTGAGCTACTGCTATGCGGAAACGCCGGACAGCGCGCGGGCGCCGGCCGCGTGCGTGCACAACCCCAACGGCTGCGCGGCGGGCTCGAGCCTCGACGAGGCGATCCTGCAAGGCATGCTCGAATTGATCGAGCGCGATGCGGTCGCGATCTGGTGGTACAACCGGATCGCGCGGCCCGGCATCGAATTGTCGAGTTTCGATGATCCGTATTTCGACGCGCTCGTGCGCGAATACGCGACGCTCGGATGGCGTTTGTGGGCGCTCGACATCACCGCCGACCTCGGGGTGCCGACCGTGGCCGCGCTCGCGGAAAATCCGCAGGACGGGCGCTTCTCGATCGGCTTCGGCTGCCATCCGGACGGCGCCATCGCAGTGAACCGGGCGCTGACCGAAGTCAACCAGTTGCTCGATGTCGCCGCGGATGCGCCGGACCCGTGGGATCGCGGCAAGCTGGCGGACACCGGATTCCTGTATCCGGCGGCCGATTTGCCCCGCACGAGCCGCTCGACGTGGCAGCCGATCGGCGCCGCGTCGCTGCCGGCTGCGATCGCGCAGGGTGTCGGGCGCATCGCGGCGGCCGGCATGGACGTGCTCGTCGTCGACAAGACGCGACCCGACCTCGGCCTGTCCGTCGTGCAGGTGATCGCGCCGGGGCTATGCCATTTCTGGCCGCGCTTCGGCGCGCAACGGCTCTATTCGGTTCCCGTTCGACTGGGTTGGCGGGGCCAGCCGAGCCGCGAGACGGAGTTGAACGAGGCGCTGCTGTTTCTCTGACGGGCCGGTCGCCGCGGCACGACGGCTCGCCACCGCGTCGACCGCGGCCGCGCGGCGGCCTCGGCCCGCCGGGCCGGATGCCGCCGCGCGCGGTCGCTTTCATGCCGTCGCGCTGCCCGATCGTGTCGCGACGACCGGCCGGCGTCACGCCAGCGCCTGGGCGGGCAGGCGCCGCGCGACGGCCTCGTCGGATTTCAGCGACGCGGCCAGATGCAGCGCGGTCGTCGTCATGCCGCCCAGGCCGACGATCACGAGCAGCGCGAGGAGCGAGATGCCCTCGGTCGCGGCGACCACCGCCTTGACGCCCAGGAAGCGGAACACCTGACCGGTGATCGTGTCGACGAACGCCTCCGCCGCTTCGACGCCATCCAGTTCCTCGCCGCTCTTCACGGCCCACACGATCGTCAGGGCCAGCCGCGCGCAGCCCCACAGATTCACCGTGACCTGATCCACTTCCGCGGGGATCTTGTACTTCTTGCCGGCGATCTTGAGCGCCGCGGCCCGTCCGTACCCGACGACGGTGTTCAACAGCCAGAGCAGGTTGTTGAGCCCCTTGCCGTCGTTGCACGAGAAGCCGCCCGCGTCGCTCGCGATCATCCACGGCACGCTGAAGAACGCGGAGCCGAAGCCCATGAACAGCGAGCCGGTGCCGATCGCCTCGACCTCGACCTCCTCGGTCTGCAGCGCGATCTCGATGGTGTCGAGAATGGTCGCGGCAAAGATGCAGACCGACGCCGATACGCCGAAGAAGACCGCGATGGCCGATTTCTGCTCGGCGCTGACCATCAGCGAAACCTCGGACTTCGGCGCGATTCCGCTCTGCTCGGCGAGCCACTGCGCGGTGAACGACGACTTGAAGCGGGTGACGCTCGCGGCGTCGGGGAACGGCGCTTCATGCTTCACGAGCTTGTACAGCAACGTGCCGGGGATGGCGACGACGTACGAGAACAGGTCGCGCACCTTGAAGCTCAGCGACGAGCCGGTGATCAGCTTGTAAAGCTGCGACACGAACGGGATTTCCCATTCGGTGTCGAACAGGTCCTTGACCGCGCCGATCACGTCGGCGACCAGGTCGAGAATCGTCAGGACCAGGCCCTTGGCCGCGCTCAACGCGAACTGGGTGACGGCCTCCATCACCTTGACGGTGCCGGCGAACAGCAGGTCGAGCACGCGATCGGGCGTGCGGCCGATCTGTTCGAAGTAGGCGGCGGCGTCGTGGAACGCGTTCTTGCCCTGGCCGAACTCGAAGTTGTCGGCGACTGCCTTCAGCTTTTCGCACAGGCCCTGGAGCGGATCGGCGGCGACGGCCAGCGCATCGCCACGGGACAACACGCGCGTCGATTTGTAGTTATCCGAAAAGGCATTGAGCAGCACGTTGTGGCTGGTCGACTCGCCGATGCGCGGGTCCGGGCGATCGACGTCGTCCGCGTACTGGCCGATCCCGAGCTTCGGGTCGAGTTGCGCGAGGAACGTGTTGACGGCCTTGTCGATCTCCGTCTGCAGGTGGTCGAAACCGGCCGCCACCTGGCCTTTCACCGCCTCGACCGCCAGGAGCAGGTAGTCGAAGGTCGCGTCGAACGTATGGCGGGTCGCCTCCGCCGATCGCTTGATGTCGCCCCACGCGAAGAAGAAGGCCAGCCACTCGTACAGCTCCTTGAAGAACACCTTGAGCTTGTTCCAGATGCCCTCGACGATGTCGAACGCCTGCTGGAAGAGCTTGATGGTCTTGTCGATCAGGTACGTCACGCCGTCGATGAGGAAGTTGAAGACGACCTTGATCTCGTTGACGAGGCGCGTGACCGGATCGACGATGGTCGTCACGACGAATTCCTTCAGGCCGTCGATGATGCGGCCGACGCCGTTCTTGATCGCGTTCCAGATGTCGCCCCAGTCGATGCCGAGAAAGCCGGCATTCGCCAGGGTTTCGTTGCCGGACGACGCGAGCGCGCGGGAGCGCAACAGGTAGGCGCCGGCCTGGTCCGCGGTCAGGTCGTCGTAGTGCACGCCGGTATCGGTGAACGACACCCGCCAGTGCTGGGCGGGCACGTCTTCCGGCACGAGCGCGAACGGGTCGGCCGTGCCACGCGTCGTGTGCCGCAGCCCGACGAGCGAGCGGTTGGCGCCGAGGTAGCGCAGGCTCCGGGCCGACGCGTTGGCCGGCATGCCGAACGACATTGATTGGCGCATGATCTTCGCCACGTTC
Source organism: Burkholderia seminalis (assembly GCF_001718535.1). Classification (NCBI taxonomy): domain Bacteria; kingdom Pseudomonadati; phylum Pseudomonadota; class Betaproteobacteria; order Burkholderiales; family Burkholderiaceae; genus Burkholderia; species Burkholderia seminalis. The sequence continues at coordinate 1,037,177 of NZ_CP013400.1, forward strand.
TCGGCGTTTTCGCGGGTCCGGAAATCCCCGGCCAGCAGGTAGGCGCCGGAGGCGGTCTTCGCGTTCCAGACGGCGTCGGTGTCGACCGCGTGCATCTTCTCCTGCAGCGCGCCGTTCGGCTCCACGGTGACGCCTTCGCCCGGCTGCATGAACTGCGTGCGGACGTGGTAGCTGGGGCTCGCGAGGCTGTTGGTGAAGCGCTCGATCACCACCTTGCCGCCGCCGCCCGACAGCACCGGGATCGTGTAGTCCGGGCTCGCCTGGTAGTAGAGGCCGTTGATGCGCAGCGGCACCATCGACGCGGCATCGATCTGCACCCGGGCGTTGACGGCAAGCTGGCCGGCGTCGTCCAGCACCGTGATCTCGGTGGCATGGGTCGGCACCGACGTCATCTCGCCCGTGCCCTGCAGGCGGATTTCCTCGTTGGTCCACTGGGTCGTCTTCGGGTCCTGCCAGAAGCGGTACAGCCTGCTGTCCGACGACACGGAATACGCTTCCGAGTAGCCGGCGGCGTTGCGGCCGACGGTGAATTTCGTGTTGGGCACCGGGTTGCCGAGTTCGAACAGGCTCGACCAGCTCACCTTGTTGAGCCCGCTGCTGATCTGCCGCGTATGGTAGAGCCGCTGATCCTTGCCGATCGCGAAGACCTCGAGCAGGCCGCCTGCGTTGATGACCGCCCGCAGGCCCGTGACCGGCGCCGCGTTGCTGACCAGCACCCAGTCGTCGAACTGGATGCCCGACGTGCTGTATTTCTTCTCGCGCTTTTGCCAGATGCCGAAGTCGGTATCGACGATGAAGATGTTCAGGCGCTTCTCCTGGTCGGCCACGACGGCGAGGTCGATCGCCTTCTTGTAGCCGAGCGTCGTGAAGTAGGAGAAGCGGAAGTCGCTCTGCGCGAACAGCACGGCGTTGTCCGGACCGATGGCGAATAGCGACTGCTGCACCGGATCGTTCGCGCACATCGCGATGCGCTTGACCGTGGCGTTGTCCGGGCTGCCCTGGCTCTTGCGGATCGGTACCCAGTCGGTCGACCCCCAGGTGCCGTCCGGCCGCAGATAGCTGCTGCCGACTTCGTCGTTGTCGAGCACGACGTTGACGTAGACGTTGCCGAAATTCCGGGTCGACAGCATCTGCTTGAGCGGGCGTTTCGCGCCGGCGGGCTGGCAGTCGGCCTGCGCGTAGCGGCCGTCCTGCCATCGGCTCAGCGTCAGCTTGCCGCTGGCGCCGATGCCGAGGAGATTCGGGTTGTCGTAGTCGTTGCTGCGCGCGAGACAGGGGCTGATCTGGCTCGCGGTGACGCCGAGGTCGGTTTCGGTCCAGCCGGTGTCCGACTGGTTGTCCGCGCGGATCCGGTAGACCTTCTGCGCGGCGCCGGACGAATAGATATCGAGGCGCCCGGCGGCATTGAGGAACGTCGAGATGTCGCTCGCGCCGGTGACCGGGCGGATGATCTCGTAGCTTTCCATCAGACGGGTGCTGACCTGCAGGCCCGATTTCGGATCGGGTGCGTTGCCGTAGAGCGAAGCGGACAGCGACGGTGGGACGGTATGAACGCCAGGCATGGGATCTCTCCAGTGAAAGGGTGGGCGGTGACGGCTAGGGCGTGTCGCGCGTGAGCGTGCGCGCCGTTTGCAACAGGGGCGCTGTCCAGCGCCAGCGCATGTCGGTAGACGAGCAGACCGTGGCCTGCGCGCCGGCGTGGGGGCCGAGCATCCCGGCCAGCTGCGCGGCCGCGCGCGCGAAACCGGTGACGCCGTGCCGGGCGCCCCGGCGCAGCGCATGCACGAGTTCCCACAGGTCGGGGTAAAAGGCGGTCAGCCGCGCGCGATGCGCGGGGTTCTCCGCGACGAACGCGATGGCGTCCAGCACGGTGTCGCGCGCCGCGCGGCAGGCGGCGTGGCCGGCGCCGCCCAGCGAGGTCAGCGCCGTCGCGACGTTCGCGTTCACGCATGCATCCACCGGATTGGGGGCCGCACGGCGGTCGAGCCAGGTCCGGCACGCCCCTTGCGCGATCCACGGATCGGCGGACTCCGGGCGGTAGTGCAGCCGCCACGGATGCAGCACACGCTCCAGCGCGTCGCAGGCCTCGGCCGCGGTGCGCCGTCCGAAGCGGGCAAGCAGCGTCAGCGCGAGCGCGGTATCGTCGGCATCCGCGGGCAGGTCGACGCCCAGCCAGGACGGCATCCGGCCGGGCGGATAGAAATGGAACGCGCCCGGGCAGGTGAGCGAGGCGCAGCTTTCGAGGAAGTCGAGGCCGCGGGCGATCGCGCGATCGGCCGTCCCGGCCGGCAGGCGCGCAAGCGCGTCGAGGACCAGGGTCGTGACGAAGGCGTTCTCGTCCGCGTAGCGCCGGTCGCCGACGGTCACGCGCGACGGGAACGCACCGCCGGGCGCCTGCGCCGAGAGGAGCGCATCGAGCGCGTGGACCGGGGCGCGGCTCGCGCGGGCGGGCAACGCGGCGCTCATGACGACGTCTCGGGATGGTCCGGCGTCAGTCCGATGGCCACGGTCGCCGGCTGGTCCGATGCCACGACGATGCCGAACATCCCGTGCCGGGTCACGAAGCCGCTCGCGCCGGCCAGCGGTTCGCTGAGCGCGCGATAGAAGTGCGTGTCCCATCCGCGGGCGGCGGCCACGCGCAGCACCGTTTCGCGGATGCGGCCGTCGCCGCCGAACAGGTCGTTGGCGACCGCATACAGCGTGAACGTCGACGCGCCGTCCGGGCCGGCACCGATGCTGACGCCGAAATCGGCCGCCGGCAGCGCGGCCTCGATCGCGCTGCAGCAGGCATCCTGCAGCAGGCCGAGCACTTCGTCTGCGCGGTGCTCGAGTCGTGCCGCCGCCATCAGCAGCGGCACATCCGCGCGGAACAGCCGGCGCGTGCGGAGGTAGAGCTCGGCGCGCCGGCCCGCCGGTTGCCAGCCGGCCATGACGGGCCACGCGCCGCGCCGGACGATGCCCGACAGGTCGCCGAGATGGCGGGTGCCCCAGGCCAGCGCGTGCTCGGCGCCGCGCCCGGGCACCTCCGCATAGAGCTTGAAGCGGGGCTTGCCGTCGCCGTGCCGGCCGCCGATCCATGCGCCGTAGGCGAGCGCCGCGTTGTCCTGGAACGACGCGATCGCCGCGAGGTCCGCGGGTTCGATCGACTCGTCCGACAGCGCGGCGATCGCGGCACCCGCGCGACTCAACCGGCGCGCGGGCGGCGTGTCGGGGCCGGCGGGCTCCACGGTATAGCGCAGTTCCGGGCGGCCGAACGCGATGGAGATTTCCACCGGAAAGCCGCTGCGTCCCAGTTTGCTGTCGTTCCAGGCGGCGGGTTCCGCCGGCGAACGGTCGCGCAGCAGGTGCCGCAGCGCGGCGTCCGGCGCGGGCGCCGCGGCCTGGCGTGCGGGCGTCCCGTGCGAGGACGCCAGCGCCAGCGCTCGCTGCACTGCCGGGTGGAGTTCGGCCATGGGCATGGTGGGCGTTCGTGCGTGAAGGCCGCGCTCAGGACAGCGTCGGCGGCAGCGACAGGCGCGGGTTGTCGCTGGACGTCGGTGCCTTGTGCTGTGGCGACGTGCCGTCGGCCGGATAGTAGGTCGCCGACCATCGGAACGACGGGCCGTAGGTTCCCGATGGCGGCAGGTAGGCCCACCACGCATCGGCGCTGTTGCGGTCGAACGAGATCGTCTGTTCGTTTTCACGTGCGGCATCGCTGCCGGTCCACAGGCTCGCTTCCACGCGCACGTAGCGCTCCCAGGAGACGGACTGCGCCGATACCTGGACCGTCGCGAGCGCGATCTCCGGCCCGGCGGGCGTCAGCTCGAATGGCGATCGGGTCAGCGCGATCGGCTTCGGCCTGCCGCCGCCGTCGGGCGTTGCCGTGCCCGCGAAGCTCAGCACGACCCGCTCCGGCTCGACCGCGGCGACGCGCGTTTCCCAGGTCGGCGCGCTCGGGGTGAGGTTGATCTGCGGCAGGCCGGTCTGGAGTTGCCAGCCGGAGCCCAGTTCGAGCGTCTGGACCGACGTGAGGCGCATCGCGCTGTAGAGCGGCGGCGTGGTCAGCATGCCGGGCGCAAAGACGCGCACCAGCCGCGTGCTGAGCGGATAGGGCACCTCGAAGCGGCCCTGCGGCACGGCCTCGCCCTCGAGGTTCGTCGATCCGCTGGACAGCACATAGGTCAGGCCGGCCACCAGCGGCCGCGCACGATCGTAGTCCTGGCCGGGGCGCAGCAGGACCGACCGTTGCGCGCGGGACAACTCGGCCGTCTTGGGTTGGTTGTCGTACTGCCAGGTCAGCGTCACTTTCTCGACCACGTCGAAGTCGATGGCGTCGCTGGCCAGCAGGATGCGGCCGAAATCGTCGAGCACGATCGACCGCGCGCCGTCGCTCGCGCGGGCCGGCGCTGTCCACGCAGGCGTGCCGTCGGTATAGGTGACCGTCCAGTCGTAGACGAACCATGCCTGTTCCGGCGGCGCGAACGGCAGCGAGAGCGTCACGCTCGGGTGCGTCTTGGCGAGTTCTGCAGTCCTGACCACGCCGTCGTAGCCGGTCACGCGCAACGCGACGGCGGCCACCGCGAATGCGTCGACGTCGGCGGCGGCGATCGAGAAGCGAACGTCGGCCGGCGGCGCGGGGATGATGGCGATGCCTTGCGTGGCCACGCCCGTGCCGGATCGCCGGGTGCCGTCCGTCATCGCGTAGTCGGCGGCCCATTCGACGATGCCCGGGCCGGGCAGCGCGAAGCACCACGCATACGGCCGCTCGCGGGTGAAGGTGTGGGACTGTCCCCCGACGGCGACCTGTACCGAGGACACGGCCGTCCAGTCGAGCGCGTCGAGCAGCGCCGTGACGGAGACGGGTTCGGCGGCGCCGCCGATCGTGGCCTCGGTGCCGACGAAGGGGACCGGAGCGCGCGCGACCTGTTCGCCGGCCTCGTAATCGAGCACCGAGGCGTAGAACGCCTGTCCCGTGTCGGCCGCGGCCACGTCGATCTGCCACGTGCGCCGCGGCGTGTCGGTGTCGAGGACGAGCGTCGCTTGCTGGTAAGCGTTGCGTACCGGATCCTTGAACTCGAGCAGCAGCGTCGCCCGCCGGGGGGCGGGAGGCGATGCGGGGCCGGATTCGGTCGCCAGCTTGACGGTGTAGGTGAGCGTTGTCATGGTCGCGCGCTTGGGTCGGTCGGGAGGGCGGTCAGACCAGGTCGGTCTCGTCGGCCTTGTCGGTCTCGTCGAGGTCGCGGGTCAGGACGTCGCTTGCCGGCAGCCGTACCGAATAGACCGGCTTCGTCCCGCCCTTGGTATCGTGGGGCAGCACCAGCGTGTTGTTGTCGTAACTGCCCTGCGGCCCTTCGACGCCGCGGTTGGTCCCGGCTTCGAAGTAGGTCGTCGCGTACTGGAATTCCGTCGACGCATCGACTTCGCGCGCGAACGTGTAGTAGTAGGGCGACGGGAGGATCGTGGTGCCGTTCGACAGCGTCGTGGGCTTGAAGATGCAGGAGTCGATGTCGGTCTTGCCCGACCCCGACGCGCGGTACATCTGGACTTCGACCTGGATGTACGTCTTCCAGTCGACCAGCGACGGATCGAACGTCACCGTGAAGGGCAACTGGACCGGGAACACGTCCAGTGCGAACGACGGCGTGTTGCCGTAGCGCACCTTGCGGACCGCGACGGATTTGCGCGTGTTGTTCTTGTCGCGGTAATAGACCGTGCCGTCGACCTGGACGGTCGAGGTGCTGCGCTTGACGGCCTGGTATTCCCACGTGCCGGTGTAGTAGTCCTCGATCCCCAGTTCGTGGAACTTGTGCGTCTGGCGATCCGGGCTGTCCGGCTGGTCGGTGTAGCCGGTCGTCAGCGAGACGCCGGTGATCGCCGGCAGCGCGATACTGCCCCCCGGAATCGTGTCGTTCATGACGGTGACCGTGAAGTCGGCGGGGGCGATCATGCTGTAGACGGTCAGGGTCTGGCTGTTCACCACCGGGTACACCGACTGCGGCTGGTTGACGATGATGTCGCCGTTCGTCAGCACGTAGGTGACCGCATAGCTGTAGTTCGCGCCGCTCGGCTGATAGCTGTGGCTGCGGAACTGCACGGCCTGGGCGTTCTTGGTGACCTTGCGCTGATCGACGAACAGCTTGGAGCCGGCGGTCGGCAGGTACGTGAAGTCGATCAGCACGAAGTCGACGTTGTTGCCCGGTTTTTCCGATGCGAATGCGATGTTCGAGCAGATGAACTCGGCTTGCTGGTAGCCGAGGTCGGTGTTGGAAATCTGGAGCTGGTCGCTGCTGCTCTTGAATGGCGGCGACGTGAAGGCATCGCCGTCTTCGGGCTCGACCTGGTACCAGTACGTGTATTCCGATACGAATTGCTTGTTCGCGCCGAAGAAACCGTTGGATTCGTAATGCCAGGTATTGGCCGTGTCGGCGGTGAATGCGTTGGATTCCGGCTGGCCCTTGCCCGGATAGTCGATCGTCACGGTGACCTTCCTGATGCCCGCGTTCTTCAGGTCGGCCGACATCGTCACGGACACATCCAGCGTGCGGTTGTCGACCGTCTTGTCCAGCCGGCTCCAGACCGTCTTGTCGAAGGTCGGCAGGAAGCCCTGCGGCATGATCGTCCAGTCGATGACCTCGTTTTCCTGGTAGACGCGCTGGAACGAGCCGATCGAGTTGATGCTGAAATCGTCGGCCGCGCTCGCGCCGAGGCGGCGCGCGACATCGTCGGCGGCGGCCTGGACCAGCCCCTCGAGCGTCGTGAACGCCCAGTCGTGGACGCGTTGCCGGAACTCGTCCGACGGCTGGACCGACCACGCCAGGTCGACCTTGCCGGAATCGGACTTCTGCATGTATTCGCGGATCGTGGTGCGCCGTCCGGTCTCGCTGCCCCAGACGTTGCGGTCGATGTGGACGGTCTTCTGGTAGCTGGCGGCGATCGCGCAGTCGTAGGTCACGGTGGCCTTGACGGCCGGCAGCTGGCTCAGCGTCGTGGCGACATACTGGATCGACCAGGTCGACAGGCCGACGCCCGAGTCGAAGATGTCGCGAATCGCCTTGACGTCGGCGGCGGTCTTCAGGTCGATGATGAACGTCGCCGCGTTGCTGCCGAAATTGGACGGCGTGACGTTGAGCTGCGTATCGGGCGCCGTGGACGGAAGCGTCAGCGTCAGGAACGCCTGGGCGTCGTTCCACACGAACTGGCCGAATTCGATGCCCTGGCCCAGGACGTTCTTCACGGCCTGGTAGGCCTCCGGGTCGATCACGAGTTCGGCCGTAAACGTCACCGTGCCGGCCGAGCCGCTGTTCGTCCTGAACTCGGTCAGCGCGAACGCCGGAAGGGTGATGCCGTCGACGGTCTGGGTGGCGAGCTGGGGTTTCGGCACGATGTACCAGAGATTCGTGTTCGCGAAATCGCGATAGACGGTGACGCTCTTCCTGTCGTTGTCGTACTTGATGACTCGGGAGTCCTGAATATTGATCATTTCCATCTCCAGTTGAGAACGTGTGGTGTGTCATGCGAGTCCGGCGGAAATTCGCGCGCGGTGCGGCCCGAATCCCCGCCCCCGGACCGAGGGCCGGGTCGAGGTGCGGGGTTTCCGAACCGCGTTACGCCGGACATGTGCCGGTTCGAGGTCAAACGCTCACGGACCCTTCGGGCGGGCTTCCCGTATCGATGCGCCGAAGGTACAGGTGGAAATTAGGCAGTCTGGTGCGACGGTGCAATTACAGGCAATTACACCCGGCGCGATGGCGTGAGACCGATCGGTGCCGGGCTAGGAACGTGGGCCGCGGGCGGCCGCCTGGTTGGCGCCGGGAACGAACCGGAAGGGGCGCGCCGGGTGGCGCGCGGATCGTTTGTCGGCCCCCGGGCCGAACGGGGCACGATTTTCCCGGTCAAGCGGTCGCGACCGGTAAAACTTGATCGGTAAATGTCCGGACGCGCAGTGAATTATTTTCCGGCTATAGTGAAACCACTGAGGGTAGACGCGGCGCCTTTTGCCGATGCCGTTCAGGTCACGACTGTAGACGGGTGCTGTATGAAAAATAAAACCGACAAGATCACCGGACCGATCTGGGGCGTAGCAGCAGGATTGCTTCTTGCTGGGGCAGGATTGAGTCTGGGCATTCTCCCGGCGTCGCTGCGCGGCGCGGGAAGCGCAAACGACTTCATGGCGTCCGGCATCGCGATGCTCGGCATCTTTCTCGTCGTTTATTCCACGCACGAATTGCGAAGACAGCGCACGCACTGAGCGTTCGCGCGCCGCCGATCGACGAACGACGACCCGAGCGGGGCGGCTGCACGCTCGCGCGCGGTGCGCTTACGCCTTGCGGATTTCGTGGTTGTAGACGAGTTCGACGATTCGCTTCGTCGGAATACTGGCGCGCAGCCCGTCGACACCGTCGATCGGAAACCACTTGCATTTCTCGATCTCGTTGCTCGCTTGCGGCGTCTGGTCCGGGCCGACTTCCGCGAAGAACACGTGATGGATCTTCGCGAGCCCGGTGAACTGCATCGAATACGTCAGGTCCTGGCCGGTCATGCCGGTTTCTTCGCACAGCTCGCGATGCGCGGCCTCGAGCGGCGTTTCCCCGCGTTTGATGGTGCCGCCGGGCAAGGCCCAGCGCGACGCCGTGCGCGCGACGAGCAGCACGCGCGCGTCGCGGTAGCAGACGATGGTCGCGCGTTCCTTGACCTGGACGGTCGTTGCCGCGGGGGCGTTGTTGGGGGCGGGGACTTGGGGCATAGCGTGATTCTAACCAGCACGAATCGATCGACCAAGGTGGCCTGACCGGGTTTGACTTTTGATTGTCCTGGCCGGCGCGCCCAGGCGCCGTCGGGGCCATGCCGCGCCGGCTACCCGGCTGCGGCTCAAGCATCGGGTGCCGCGCGTGCTGCAACCGGCCAGGCCGCAAGTCATCCTGACCGGTTCCACGTCAGCGCTTCGGCAGAGCGGGCGGCCGGACGTCGCGTTCGGCGCGTCGAGGTTCGCGCGCAGCGGCGCCGCCTGTCGGGCACGCCGCGTCGCCCTGCGGCGCGTCCGGTCATTTCTTTTCCGGCAGGAACCAGTTCATCACGAGCGCGCAGATGCCGCCCGTCGCCACACCCGATTCCAGCACGTTCTTCAGCGCGTGCGGCAGGCTGTTGAGGATGTCCGGCACCTGCGACACGCCGAGGCCGAGCGCCAGCGACACCGCGATGATCAGCAGCGCGCGACGATCGAGCTGGACACCCGCGAGGATGTTGATGCCCGAGGCGGCCACCGCGCCGAACATCACCATCGCCGCGCCGCCGAGCACGGGCTCCGGCACGGCCTGCAGCACGCCGGCGACGACCGGGAACAGGCCGAGCACCACGAGCATCCCCGCGATCCAGATGCCGACGTGGCGGCTCGCGACGCCGGTGATCTGGATCACGCCGTTGTTCTGCGCGAACACCGAGCTCGGGAACGTGTTGAACACGCCGGCCAGCAGCGAGTTCGCGCCGTTGACGAGCACGCCGCCCTTGATGCGCTGCATCCACACCGGGCCTTCGACCGGCTCGTTCGAGATCTTGCTGGTGGCCGTGACGTCGCCGATCGCCTCGAGCGACGTGACGAGATAGATGATCAGCATCGGCACGAACAGCGACCACGAGAAGCCGATGCCGAAGTGCAGCGGCGTCGGCACCTGGAACAGCGCGGCCTGGTGCATGCCCGTGAAGTCGAGGCGGCCGAGGAATGCGGCCGCGAGGTAGCCGATCACGAGCGCGATGACGAGCGCGGTACTGCGTACCCAGACGACCGGCACGCGGTTCAGCAGGATGATCGTGCCGAGCACGAGCCCCGACAGCGTCAGGTTCTCCGCGCTCGCGAACGTGCCCTTGGCCATCGCGCCGTAGCCGCCGCCCATGCTGATGAGGCCGACCTTGATCAGCGTGAGGCCGATCAGCAGCACGACGATGCCGGTGACGAGCGGCGTGATCAGGCGCTTCACGAACGGCAGGATGCGCGACACGCCCATCTCGACGAACGAACCGGCGATCACGACGCCGAAGATCGCGGCCATCACGGTCTCGACCGGCGTGCCTTGCTTGACCATCAGGCTGCCGCCCGCGATCAGCGGGCCGACGAAGTTGAAGCTGGTGCCCTGGACGATCAGCAGGCCGGCGCCCAGCGGGCCGAAGCGCTTGCACTGGACGAAGGTGGCGATGCCGGAAATCACCAGCGACATCGACACGATCAGGGTCGTATCGCGGCTGGGCACGCCGAGCGCCTGGCAGATCAGCAGGCCGGGCGTGACGATCGGCACGATGATCGCCAGCAGGTGTTGTAGCGCGGCGACGAACGCGACCATCGGCGCCGGCCGGTCGTTCGGGCCGTAGACGAGGTCGCGGGCCGCATCGGCGGCGTCGGCGCCGTGGGCGACGGGTTGGGCGGAGGAGGCGGGTTGCATGGCGAGCGGGCCGGACAAGGTGGAAAGTGCGGCATTTTAGCCGAAGGCTCCGCCCGCGCCGCCGGCGCGCGCTGCGCTGGTGGCGATTCGGCGGAGCGAGGAAAGGGGCTGGATCGGCGCCGGGCGGTCAGCGGGTTGGCCGCGCGTCAGCCGGCCTTGCGGGTGCCGGCGCCGCGCGCCGTCGCGCGCGGCGCCCGGGAATCCGGATACGCACGCTGGCAGACCGCAATGACCGCGTCGCGCAGACGGCGCTGCACCGGGTCGCCGTGCATGCGCGGATGCCACAGCGCGGACACGAGGATGGCCGGCAGGCGAACCGGGATCTCGAAGCTGCGCAGCCCGAGGGCATCCGTGAGCCCCGGCGAGAAGGCGTTGCCGAGACACGAGCGCGGCACGAGCGCGATCAGGTCGGTGCTGGCCGCGACGCGCATCGCGTCGGGGTAGCCGGGCACCACGACGTGCACGGGCGGGCCCGAGCCGGTTCGATCGGCCGAATCGCCGGCCGGCCCGCTGAAATCGCCGAGCTGGGCCGAGATGACGTGACGGCAGGCCGCGTAGCGCGCCGGCGTGATCCGGGCCAACGCGAACAGCGGGTGCCCGGCGCGCGCCACCGCGACGTGCCAGTCGTGAAAGAGCATGCGCGTGTGCAGTTCGGGCGCATCGTCGCCGCGCTTGCCGATTTCCAGGTCGACCGTGCCGTCGCGCAGCGCCTGCGGATCGCGGTCCGGCTTCGCTACGAAGCGGATACGCACGTGCGGGGCGATTTCGCCGAGCGCGGCGACCACCGGGCCGGACAGCATTTCCATGAACGACGCGGCCGCCCGAATGGTGAACGTCGCCGCGAGCGTCGCCATGTCGACGTCGGCCGTGGCCGGCCGCAGCACGGCGCGTGCGTCGCTCGCGAGCGCATGCACGCGATCGCGCAACGCGGCCGCGTGCGGCGTCGGCACGAGCCTGCGCCCGGCGCGGACGAGCAACGGGTCGCCGGTGGCCAGCCGCAGCCGCGTGAGCGTGCGGCTCATCGCGGACGTGCTCAGGCCAAGGCGGCGCGCGGCGCCGGTCACGCTGCTTTCCGACAGCAGCGCGTCGAGGGCGGTGACGAGGTTCAGGTCGATGTCTTCCATCCGGACAGGATACGCTCGTTGCGCGGCTGACATGGCGTTGGATGCAACGATGGATTGCATCCGGTGCGTCTGGCGCCTGTCGTGACGTCTGCCTATAGTGGGCGCATGACGCAACCCCGCAAAGGCGGACACCATGCAATCGACCGAATCGAATCGAAACATCCCCGCGATCCTGCTCGTCGCGGCCTCGCGCGGCCTTGGGCTGGCGATGGCGGAAGCATTCCTGGACAAGGGCTGGAACGTGACGGGCACCGTGCGCGCGGGATTGGGACGCACGAAGCTGCACGACCTCGCGGGCCGGTACGACGGCCGGCTCGACATCGAGACGCTCGACATCTGCGAGCCCGCGCAACTGGCCGCGCTGCGCGAGCGCCTGTCGGGCCGGCGCTTCGACATGCTGTTCGTGAATGCCGGGACGACCAACGACCCGAGTGAAACGATCGGTGAAGTGACGACCGACGATTTCGTGCGCGTGATGATCACGAATGCGCTGGCGCCGATGCGTACGATCGAGACATTTCAGGATCTCGTGACCGACGACGGCCTGATCGGCGCGATGTCGTCGGGGCAGGGCAGCGTCGCGAACAACGTCAGCGGGATGCGAGAGGTGTATCGCGGCAGCAAGGCGGCGCTGAACCAGTTCATGCGCAGCTTCGCGGCGCGCCAGGCCGATACGCGGCGTGCGCTGGCGCTGATGGCGCCCGGATGGGTGCGCACCGAGCTCGGTGGGCCCGAGGCGCGCCTGACCATCGACGAGAGCGTACCGAGCCTCGTCGACGTGCTGCTGGCGAAGCGGGCGCGGCCGGGGCTCGAATACCTCGACTATCTGGGGCGCACGGTGCCGTGGTAGCCGCCGTGGCGTCGGCGGGCGGAAAGGGCGGCCGGTTGCGATCCGGCTTGCGTTGAAAGCGTCGCGGAACCCGACGGTTTCAGCGCCCGGTCGCGGTACTGCGAACGCATGGCCGATTGAATACAATGCGACGACGAGCCAGTGATACGGTGCCGCGTCTTCGCGTTCGACGCATTGCGCGCGTCCCGTCACGGCAGGTTTCCGCAAACACGGAGCGCAGCATGAGCCAACCCTACCTGCAGGTCATCGCGCACTTCTTCGCGTCTCCCGGCAATGGCGGCCGCGTGGTCGAACTGCTCGCGGAACTCGCGCCGGCGACGCGCGCCGAGCCGAAGAATCTCGACTACGAATATTTCCGGTCGCCGGAGAATCCCGACCACATCGTGATCCTCGAGCGCTACCGCGAGGCGGACGGCCTCGACGTACATCGGGAAACGCCGCATTTTCAGCGGATCGGGATCGGTGCGATCTTTCCGTTGCTCGATCGCCGCGAAGTGTCGCGCTTCATGGTGCAGCCGGATACCGGCACGGCGACGCCACCGGGAGGCACCCGATGAACCCGTTTCAATTCCGTACCGTTCCGACGCAGATCGTCGAATTCGGCGCCGCGCGCCGGCTCGGCGCGCTGTTGCGCGAACGCTTTCCGGCGCTCGCGCGGCTGTGCGTCGTCACCGATGCGTTCCTGCATCGCAGCGGCGTGCTCGCGCCCGCGCTGGAGAGCCTCGCCGCGCACGGCTGGCTGGTGACCGTGATCGACGACGTGATCGCCGATCCGCCCGAGCACGTGGTGCTCGAAGCGACCGAGCGCGCCATCGAGGCGGATGCCGAGATCGTGCTCGGCCTGGGCGGCGGGTCGTCGATGGACGTCGCGAAGCTGATCGCGGTGCTCGCGCCGCGGCAGCAGGCGCTGGCCGACATGTACGGCGTCGACAAGGTCGCGAGCGCGCGGCTGCCGCTCGTGCAGATGCCGACGACGGCCGGCACCGGCTCCGAGGTCACGGCCGTGTCGATCGTGACGGTCGGCGAGGCGCGCAAGATGGGTGTCGTGTCGCCGCACCTGTTCGCGGACGTCGCGATCCTCGACGCGGAACTCACGCTCGGCCTGCCGCGTGCGGCCACCGCCGCGACCGGCATCGACGCGATGGTGCATGCGATCGAGGCGTATACGTCCGCGCGGCTGAAGAATCCGGTGTCCGACATGCTGGCGACGCACGCGCTCACGCTGCTGTCGCGCAACCTGCTCGCGGCATGCGACGACGGCCGCAACCGGCACGCGCGCGAGGCGATGCTGGTCGGTGCGATGTTCGCGGGGCAGGCATTCGCGAACGCGCCGGTCGCGGCCGTGCATGCGCTGGCCTATCCGGTCGGCGGCATTTTCCACGTGCCGCACGGGCTGTCGAATGCGCTGGTGTTGCCGCATGTGCTGCGCTTCAATGCGCCAGCCGCCGCGCCGCTGTACGCGGAACTCGCGGCGATCGTCGCGCCGTCGGCGACCGGCAGCGACGAAGCGCGAACGCATGCGCTGATCGCCGAGATCGACCGGCTGATCGTCGCGACGGGCATTCCGCGCACGCTGCGCGAAGTCGGCATCGGCGAGCGCGACCTGCCGCGCATGGCGTCGGATGCGATGCTGCAGACGCGCCTGCTCGTGAACAATCCGCGCGAGGTGACGGAGACCGACGCGCTGGAGATCTACCGGCAGGCGTGGTGACGCAGCGTGCGGTCGCCCGGCAGGTTCAGGCGCGCGACGCGTCGGCGCCGGCCGCCACCACGTACGCCGACGCCTGCTTCGTGCCGTCCGGCCGCGTCTGCAGGTACACGCCCTGGATCTCCGGCTCGAAGCCCGGCAGCGCGTTGATCCCGGCTTCGAGCGCCCGGAAGTAGTCGAGTGCCGGGCCGCCCCAGGCTTCGCCGGGCACCACGCAGAAGATGCCGGGCGGATAGGGCAGCGCGCCTTCGGTCGCGATCCGGCCTTCGATGCGATCGAGCGTGACGAGCTCGACGTTGTTGCGGATCAGCTCGGCGTTCGCGGCCTGCGGCTGCATCATCTGCTTCGGGAACTGCGCGCGCCGGAACATCTGCTTCTGCAGGTGCTTCATGTCGTGGCTGCGGTAGAAGTCGTGCATGCGCTGGCACAGCTGCCGCAGGCGCATGGTGCCGTACAGCTCCGGATAGGCTTCGCACAGCGACGGAATCGCTTCGCGCAGCGGCGTGTCCTGGTCGAGATGGCGTTCGAACTGCGCGAGGTGCGCGACCAGATGCTGCAGCTTGCCGAAACTTTCCGACGGCGTGAGCAGGAACAGGATCGTGTACAGGTCGGCTTTCTCGGGCACGACGCCGTGCTCGCGCAGGTAGCGCGCGAGGATCGGCGCCGGTGCACCGAACGGCGCGTACTCGTGCGTGTCGCGATCGATGCCGGGCGTCGTCAGCAGCAGCTTGCATGGATCGACGAAGTACTGGTCGTCCGCATAACCTTCGAAGCCGTGCCACGTGTCGGACGGGTGGAAGCGGAAGAAGCGCAGGTCGTCGACGATCTGCTCGGTCGGGTAGTCGGCCCACGGGCGGCCGTCGATCTGTTGCGGAACGAACGGACGGATCTGGCGGCAGGTCTTCATCAGCAGCTTGCGCGTATCGACACCGTGTGCGACGCAGTCGCGCCACAGACGCTTGCCGGCCGGGCCCGCGTGCATCTGCGCGTTGACGTCGAGCGCCGCGAACATCGGGTAGAACGGGCTCGTCGACGCGTGGATCATGTACGCGTTGTTGAAGCGGCGGTGATCGCAGAAGCGCTTCTGGCCCTCGATGTGGCTGTCCTTCTTGTGGATCTGCGACGTTTGCGAGAAGCCGGCCTGCTGCTTGTGCACCGACTGCGTGACGAAGATGCCGGGATCGTCGGGGCCGAGCGTCAGCATCAGCGGCGAGCAGTCCTGCATCATCGGGATGAACTGCTCGTAGCCGACCCACGCCGAATCGAACAGGATGTAGTCGCACAGATGGCCGATCCGGTCGACGATCTCGCGGGCGTTGTAGATCGTGCCGTCGTAGGTGCCGAGCTGGATCACCGCCAGCCGGAACGGGCGCGGCAGGTCCGCGCGCTCGGGCGCGACGTCGCGGATCGCGTCGCGAATGCGCGCTTCGTCGAGCGCCGCGCTGTCGACGCCGCCGATGAGGCCCCACGCGTTGCGCGCGGTTTCGAGGTACACCGGCCGCGCGCCGGACAGCACCAGCGCGCCGAGGTGCACCGACTTGTGATTGTTGCGGTCGAACAGCACGAGATCGTCCGGCGCGAGCAACGCGCTCGTGACGACCTTGTTCGACGTCGACGTGCCGTTCAGCACGAACCAGGTCTTGTCCGCGTTGTAGATCCGCGCGGCATTGCGCTGTGCTTCCAGCGCCGGGCCTTCGTGGATCAGCAGGTCGCCGAGCCGGACGTCCGCGTTGCAGAGGTCCGAGCGAAAGATCGTTTCGCCGAAGAAGTCGAAGAACATCCGGCCGAGCGGATGACTGGAGAAGAACTGGCCGCCCTGGTGGCCCGGGCAGTCGAACTCCACGTAGCCGCGCTGCACGTATTCGCGCATGACCTTGAAGAACGGCGGCAGCAGGTTCTCGCTGTAGATGTCGGCGGCGGCGGAAATCTGCCGGCCGTAGTAGTGGCGGCCGCCGTGCCGGAGCTGGATCACGCCGCTCGCGCGCGGCAGCACCGCCGGCGGCACTTCCTGGTCGGGCTCGACCGCGACGAAGAACGGAATCGCGAAACCGGTTCTTTCGACGGTATTCAGCACCTTTTGTGCCGAATCAATTCCGACGACGACTGCCGCGATATTCGTGAAATCGGTCTGGAATACGTCGACCTGTTCGTGCGTGGTGAGGAAGGCGCCAATCAGCGCCGGCTCGACTGCGATTTTCAACAGGCTCACGCAAACTCTCCCGTAAATGTGCGGAAGCGGGAGCCGTATTCGCACCGGCACGTCGCTCTGATCCGACATGCGCCGCAGCCGATTGAAACGCTCCCGCGAATGCCGAAGGCCGAATGCGCGCTGCGCGATGGAGCCTTGCGCGGCGCGGCACGGCCGCGATCGGGCCGTGCCCGGTGCAGCCGATCGTAGCAACAAAAGCGTGCGAATTCAATCGACCGGAATCGACAATGTCATTCAAGGATGAGAAGGATCAAATAATCGGGAATTGCCGTGCTGCATTGCACATAAAAATGATTCAATTATGAAATCCGTTTTGAAAGGCGCCGATGGTTTTACCGAATCGTCAGCTTTTCACCGAAAGGCATCTATGGCATAGTCGGCTCCGAATTGGATGGCGAATCAAACCGGAATTGCGAGCGTCTCACGCCGCGGACCGTGGCCTGCTGTTCGCGTGCTCGTGAGATGAACAACACAACAATCGAAGCATCGGAACCGCGAGGGCAACATCATGAATACTTCTGCCGGTGGCATTCGTCGGCTCGGCATGCGCGCGCTGCTGGTCGACGACGAGATCACGCAGGAAACGGCGACCGGGCGAGCGGTTCGTACGCTGAGCGCGGAGCTCGCGCAACGCGACATCGACGTGCTCACGGCGACCTCCGCCGACGATGCGATCATGCTGATCCGTTCCGATCCGTCGATCCAGTGCGTGCTGCTCGACTGGGATCTCGGCGTGGACGGCCACGGGCCGTCCGAGGCCGTGGTCGACGCGGTCCGGCAGCGCAACGGCAACGTGCCGATCTTCCTGCTGGCCGACCGCAGCGTGGCATCGTCGGTGCCGTCCGCGGTGATGGGGCAGGTCGACGATTTCGTGTGGCTGCTCGAGGATACGGCCGACTTCATCGGCGGCCGCATCCACGCGGCGATCGAACGCTATCGCGCGAACGTGCTGCCGCCGATGTTCGGCGCGCTCGCGAAGTTCTCGCGGGTCTATGAGTATTCGTGGCATACGCCCGGCCATACGGGCGGCACGGGCTTCCTGAAATCGCCGGTCGGCCGCGCGTTCTTCGAATACTTCGGCGAATCGCTGTTCCGCTCGGACCTGTCGATCTCGGTCGGCGAACTCGGCTCGCTGCTCGATCACTCGGGCCCGATCGGCGAAAGCGAACGCTACGCGGCGCGCGTGTTCGGCGCGCATCGCACGTATCACGTGACGAACGGCTCGTCGACGTCGAACCGCATCATCCTGATGGCGAGCGTGAGCCGCGACCATATCGCGCTGTGCGACCGCAACTGTCACAAGTCGGCGGAGCACGCGATGACGATGTCGGGCGCGATCCCGACCTACCTCGTGCCGACGCGCAACCGCTACGGGATCATCGGGCCGATCGCATCCGAGCGTCTCACGCAGACGGCGATCCGCGAGGCGATCGCGTCGAACCCGCTCGCGGCCGGGCTGGCCGATCGCCAGCCGAAGCACGCGATCATCACGAATTCGACGTACGACGGGCTCTGCTACAACGTCACGCGCGTGGAAGAACTGCTCGGCGCGAGCGTCGACCGGTTGCATTTCGACGAAGCCTGGTACGGCTACGCGCGTTTCAACCCGATCTACCGCGACCGCCATGCGATGCACGGCGACCCGCGCGACCATCATGCCGACCGGCCCACGGTGTTCGCGACGCAGTCGACGCACAAGCTGCTGACCGCGTTGTCGCAGGCGTCGTACATCCACGTGCGCGACGGCCGCAGCCCGATCCCGCATGGCCAGTTCAACGAAACGTTCATGATGCACGCGTCGACGTCGCCGAACTACGCGATCATCGCGTCGAACGACGTCGCGGCGGCGATGATGGACGGCCCCGGCGGCGCGGCGCTGACGCACGAATCGATCGAGGAAGCCGTCGCGTTCCGGCAGATGATCGCGCGGATGAACAACGAATTCGGCGCGAAGGGTGACTGGTTCTTCGAATGCTGGCAGCCCGACACGGTACTCGAGGCGCGCACGGGCCGTACGCTGCCGTTCCACGATGCGCCGGCCGAGCTGCTCGCGAGCGACCCGTCATGCTGGGTGCTGCGCCCCGGTGCGCAATGGCACGGCTTCGGCAACATCGAGGACGGCTACTGCATGCTCGATCCGATCAAGGTGTCGATCGTCACACCGGGCGTCGCACCGGCCGGCGGCCTGATGCCGGTCGGCATCCCGGCGAGCGTCGTGACCGCGTATCTCGACGCGCGCGGGATCGTCGTCGAGAAGACGACCGACTTCACGATCCTGTTCCTGTTCTCGATCGGCATCACGAAGGGCAAGTGGGGCTCGCTCGTCAGCGCGCTGTGCGACTTCAAGCGCGACTACGACGCGAACCTGCCGCTCGACATGGCGATTCCGTCGCTCGCGAAGGAGCATGGCGCGCGCTACGCGGGCATGGGGCTGAAGGACCTGGCCGACACGATGTTCGCGGCGATGGAACAGCTCGGCACGACCCGGCTGATGTCGGAAGCGTTCTCGATCCTGCCGAAGCCGGAGATGAGCCCGGTGCGCGCGTACGAGCATCTCGTGCAGGGCCGCGTCGAGCAGGTCACGCTCGACGAACTGGCCGGGCGCACCGTCGCCACCGGCGTCGTGCCGTATCCGCCGGGCATTCCGCTCTTGATGCCGGGCGAGAACGCGGGGCCGGCAGGCGGCCCGGTGCTCGGCTACCTGAAGGCGCTCGAGGCGTACGACCGGCGTTTCCCGGGTTTTGCGCACGACACGCATGGCGTGGAAGTCGAGGACGGCACGTACCGCGTGTACTGCCTGACCGCGTGAGCCCCCGAACGAACGAGCGACCGGCCGCGCGGCGGCCCCACATCGAAGGATCGACATCATGGAAAACGCAGCGCGCATGACCGACGCGGCCCCGGCGGCCGTGCAGAAGAACCGGATGAACGTCTGGCAGCTGACCATTCTCACGGCGGTCAACATGATGGGCTCCGGCATCATCCTGCTGCCGT
The DNA here is from genome assembly GCF_001718535.1 of Burkholderia seminalis. NCBI lineage: Bacteria > Pseudomonadati > Pseudomonadota > Betaproteobacteria > Burkholderiales > Burkholderiaceae > Burkholderia > Burkholderia seminalis. The sequence continues at coordinate 1,056,471 of NZ_CP013400.1, forward strand.
CGAAGCTCGCGCAGGTCGGCACGATCTCGCTGCTGTCGTGGATCGTCACGGCCGGCGGCTCGCTCGCGCTGGCCTACGCGTTCGCGCGCTGCGGGATGCTGAGCCGCAAGCCGGGCGGGATGGGCGGCTACGCGGAGTACGCGTTCGGCAAGGCCGGCAACTACATGGCGAACTACACGTACGGGCTGTCGCTCGTGATCGCCAACGTCGCGATCGGCGTCACGGCGGTCGGCTACGGCACCGTGCTGTTCGACGCGACGCTGTCGCCGCTGCAGACGGGCCTGTGGACGATCTTCCTGCTCGTGCTCACGACGGTCGCGAACTTCGGCGGCTCGCGCATCACCGGCCGGATCGGCTCGGTGACCGTGTGGGGCGTGATCATTCCGGTCGTCGTCGTGTCGCTGATCGGCTGGTTCTGGTTCAGCGGCGCGACCTGGGGCGCGGCATGGAACCCGGGCAACCTGCCGTTCGGGCCGGCCGTCGGCAGCTCGATCGCGGTGACGCTGTGGGCGTTCCTCGGGCTCGAATCGGCGTGCGCGAACTCGGACGCCGTCGAGAATCCGGAGCGCAACGTGCCGATCGCCGTGCTCGGCGGCACGATCGCGTCGGCGATCTTCTACATCGTGTCGACCAACGTGATCGCGGGCATCGTGCCCAACGCGATCCTCGCGAAGTCGAACGCGCCGTTCGGCATCGCCTTCGCGACGATGTTCACGCCGACCGTCGGCACGATCGTCACCGCGCTGATGGTGATCGCGTGCATCGGCTCGCTGCTCGGCTGGCAGTTCACGGTCGCGCAGGTGTTCAAGAGCTCGGCGGACGTCGGTTACTTCCTGCCGGTGTTCGCGAAGGCGACGCGCACGGGCACGCCGATCGTCGGCATGGTGATCCTGCTCGTCGCGCAGGTCGTGCTGGCGCTGATGACGATCAGCCCGGAACTGAGCAGCCAGTTCCAGAAGATCGTCGATCTCGCGGTCGTGACGAACCTCGTGCCCTACGTGATGTCGATGGCCGCGCTGATCACCATCCAGAAGGTCGCGAAGGTGCCGCCCGGCAAGGCGCTGGTGACGAACGTGATCGCGATGGTCGCCACCGCGTACAGCTTCTATGCGCTGTTCAGCTCGGGCGAGCAGGCGCTGATGCTCGGCGGCCTGTGCGTGTTCCTGGGCTGGACGCTGTTCGGTTTCGTCAGCGCGCGCTTCTACCAGATGGAAGTCGACGCGCACGTGAAGGAGCCGGGGAAGTCGCTGCAGGCGTGAGCGCGGCCGCCGGCGGCCGGTGACGGCTACCGGTGGTGCTGCGTGAGCCGCGGCGGGAGTGCCTGCTTCAGCAGGTCGACGACCGCCCGCACGCGCGGCGGCAGCGGCCGCTGCGCGTGCACGAGCACGTTGAGCGCGAAGTCGGGAACGGCGTATTGCGGCAGGAGCCGGACCAGCCGGCCGTGCGCGAGCGCGTCGGCGCACGCCGGCTGCTGGACCACGCCGATGCCGCCGCCCGCCGCGATCGTGTCGAACATCGGGCGCCAGTGGCTCGTGGTCATGACCGTCCGGATCCGCGCGTATTCGACCGCGCTGCCGTCACACTGCAGCGGCACCTGTTCGCTCGCGAACACGCCTTTCACGCGGATGAACGGGTGGTGCGCGAGATCGGCCTTCGTTTCGACCGGGCCGTGCCGGTCCAGATACGACGGCGCGGCGACGAGCACGCGGCCGACCGCGCCGAGCGCGTACGCGACGAACCCGCCGTCGCCCAGCTGGCCGACCCGGATCGAAATGTCGACGCCCTCGGTGACCGGATCGACGATTTCGTCGTTCAGCACCAGGTCGATATGCAGCTTCGGATAGGCGGTGCGAATCTGCATCAGCACACCCGGCATCACGACCTCGCCGAAGCATTGCGGTGCCGCGAGCCGGATCGTGCCGTCGAGCGCGTTTTCCGTCTTCGATACCGATGCGACCGCCATTTCGGCCGCTTCGAGCAGCGCCTTGCTGCGCTCGTAGAAGAGGCGGCCTTCCTCCGTGCAGGCGAGGGTGCGTGCACTGCGCATCAGCAGCCGCGTGCCGAGATGCTTTTCGAGTTTTTCGATGCGTTCGCTGACGGCCGGCTGGCCCATGTCGAGATCCCGCGCCGCGCCGGACATCGTGCCGCGCTCCACGACCCTGACGTAGATGCGCATCGTCGCCAACAAATCCATGAAGTCGCGCCTTTTGTCTTCCGGTTCGATTCCTGCCGATCGACGGATGGTACCAAAGCAGCGGCGGTGCGGCGGTGTGCGTGGTGCCGATAGTGACTATCGGCAAGAGGGCGGCCGGTGCCGAAGCCGCGTGCGTTCGGCGGCGTCGTGAGCGAAAATCGGCTTCCTTGCGCGCGACCGACAGGAGAGCACGACATGACGCAACCGACCGAAGCGATACGCACGCACTGCGTCGCATGGCAGATCGAGCGGACGTGGCAGGCGTGCGAATGGTGCCGGCTCGCCGAATCGCATTCGGGCATCGACCTGTCGGGTTCGGTGTCGGGCGCGATCGACGGCACGCCGTTTCGCGTCGACTACGCGATCGCATGCGGCGCCGACTGGCTCACGCGCTCGGCCCGCGTGACACGCTGGGCCGGCACGACGCGGCAGCGGTGGGACATCGCCTGCGATGCCGGCCAATGGACGATCGACGGCGTCGAGGCGCCGGCGCTTGCCGGTGCGACCGATATCGACCTCGGTTTCAGCCCGTCGACCAATACGCTGCCGATCCGGCGGCTCGCGCTCGCCGTCGGCGAAGCGGCCGTGATCCGCACGGCGTGGTTGCGCTTTCCGGATGTCGACCTGGTGCGCGGCGAGCAGCGCTACACGCGCACGGCAGCGCGGCGCTATCGCTACGAGAGCGGCACGTATGCGGCCGATATCGCGGTCGACGACGCGGGACTCGTCACCGATTACGACGAATGGCGGCGCATCGGCGCCGCGGCCGCGCCGTAACGCGTCAGCGTGCGCTGGCGACCGACAGCTTGCCCGGAATCAGCTTCAGCGTGCTGAACGTGTCGGCGATGTTCTGCTGATACGCGACCGTCGCGTCGGTGATGGGCTGCACGCCGTAGCCGGCGCGCTTGAGCGCGATTTCGAGCGTCGGCGCGTCGAGGCCGACGAGCGGCGACAGTTGCGTGGCGACCTCGGGCACGTGATCGCGGGCCCAGCGGTCGACCGCGTCGACTTCGTCGAGCAGCGTGCGCAGCACCTGCGGGTGGGCGGCCGCATACTTGCGCGCGGCGAGGTAGTACTGCGTGTTGCGCACGAGCCCGTCGCCGTTCGCGACCACGCGCGCGCCGAGCTGCCGCTCGGCGGCGGCGAAGTACGGATCCCAGATCACCCACGCATCGACACTGCGCTGCACGAACGCGGCACGCGCGTCGGCGGGCGTCAGGTAGATCGGCTGGATGTCCGCATACGTGAGGCCCGCGCGTTCGAGCGCCTTCACGAGCAGGTAGTGGACGTTCGAGCCCTTGTTGAACGCGACTTTCTTGCCGCGCAGTTGCGCGACGGTGCGAATCGGCGAATCGGGCAGCACGATGATCGCCTCGCCCTGCGGCGCGGGCGGCTCGTTGCCGATATAGACGAAATCGACGCCGCCCGCCTGCGCGAAGATCGGCGGCGTTTCGCCGACCGTGCCGACGTCGATCGCACCGGCGTTCAGTCCTTCGAGCAGTTGCGGGCCGGCCGGGAACTCGAGCCATTGCACGGCGACGCCCTGGCTCGCCAGACGCTTCTCGAGCGTGCCGCGTGCCTTGAGCACGACGAAGTTGCCGTACTTCTGGAAGCCGATGCGCAGCCGCGTGCCGGTGTCGTCGGCGAGCGCGGGCCGGGCCGCGAGCGGGCCGAGCGCGAGCCCGGCCAGACCGGCGGCCGCGCCGTGCAGCCAGCGGCGGCGGCGCGGGTTCGCCGGGGTCGTTTCAATGTCTGCGAGCGGGGTGTCGTTCATTGGGTCATCCTGCGTGCGGGTTCACGGGCCGCGCGCGAGGACGGCGCGGCCGGCGCACGGCAGGGCCGGATGCGGGCGATGCACGCAACGGGCCCGGCCCGCGCCGGATTCAGGACGATACGGCGGCACCGGCCGGTGGCCAACCAACGAATGCGTATATGCAAATCAGCGGCGCGGCGGTGCTCAATCGGTGCCGGCGGCGCTTTCCTCGATCGCGTCGACCCGGTCCGGATAGAACGCGAGGTGCCCGCGAATCGCCTCGACGGCCGGGTACGGCTGCTCGTAGGTCCAGACCGCGTTGATCGAGCGTTCGCCGCCCGCCGGAATCGAGTAGTACGCGCAGTCGCCCTTGTACGGGCAATAGGTCGCATGGTCGGTGCGTTGCAGCAGCGACAGGTCGGCGTCCTCGCGCGGCAGATAGAGCACGGCCGGGTAGCTGGCCTCGCGCAGTACCAGCGCGCGGCGCGTATCGGCGACGACCTTGCCGGCCACCTTGACCACCACGCGCCGCGCATGGGGTTCGACCGTGATCGGATGATCGGGGCCCGGCGATTTCACGGGGCGGGCGGGCGTATCGGGGCTGATCGACATCGTGGGTCCTCCATGACGCGGCGGTGCGGCGGCGCCGGGCGGATCCCGGCGCCGCCGGTGCCGGCGTTAACCAGCCGATACGATGCGCTCATTCCGGAAAGTCTGCAGGGGGCCGGAAGGCGGCGGCGCGAAAGGCCGCCGGATCGCGCGCCGGCGCTCGCGTGGACGTTTTCATGCACGGGCAGCGGGATGCGTCGGCAACGATAAGCAACGCCGAATTAATTGGTAAGCGATCGGCGGGAGGCGCGCGAAGATCGGCGGTCGTCATTCGCATGACAGCCATCCTTTCTTTCCGTCACCATGAAGAACGCTTACGTTTCGTCAGCCACGCGTCGTGCGCGTGGCGTCCCGCATGCCGTTGCCGCGCTTCGCTGCATCGCCGCGTCGCTGTTGCTCGCCGGCGCCGCGACACCGGCGCTGGCCGCGCCGACCGGCAAGACGCTCGTGTACTGCACCGAAGGCAGCCCGGCCGGCTTCGATCCGGGCCAGCACACGACGAGCACCGATTTCGACGCGAGCACGTACACGATCTACAACGGGCTCGTGCAGTTCAAGCGCGGCACGCTCGATATCGAACCGTCGCTCGCGACGAGCTGGGACGTCTCGCCCGACCAGCGCACGATCACGTTCCATTTGCGGCGCGGCGTGAAATTCCAGACGACCGCATGGTTCAAGCCGACGCGGCCGTTCCAGGCCGACGATGTCGTATTCACGTTCCGCCGCATGCTCGATCCGGACGATCCGTTCCGCAAGGCCTACCCGGTCAGCTTCCCGTATTTCAGCGATCTCGGGTTCGACCACAACGTCGAGCGCATCGACAAGATCGACGACTATACGGTGCGCTTCACGCTGAAGACGCCCGATGTCGTGTTCGTGCGCAACCTCGCGATGGCGTTCGCGTCGGTGCTGTCGGCCGAATATGCGTCGCAGCTTGCCGCGCGCCATCGCGAGTCCGACATCAACCAGTTCCCGGTCGGCACCGGGCCGTTCCTGCTGCGCACGTACCAGAAGGATGCGCTGATCCGCTACGACGCGAATCCCGATTACTGGAAGCCGGACGACGTGAAGCTCGCGCGCCTCGTGTTCGCGATCACGCCCGATCCGGCCGCGCGCCTGCAGAAGCTGGTGGCCGGCGAGTGCCAGGTATCGGCATTCCCGCGTCCGGCCGATCTCGAGACGGTGCGGCGCGACCCGAAGCTGACGCTGTTCTCGGGCGTGGGGTTCAACGTCGGCTTTGTCGCGTACAACACGCAGCATCCGCCGCTCGATCGCGTCGACGTGCGGCGCGCGCTCGACATCGCGATCGACAAGACGGCGATCGTGAAGACCGTGTTCAACGGCGATGCGACGATCGCGACGAACCCGATGCCGCCCGCGCAATGGTCGTACAACCCGCGCCTGAAGGACGCGCCGCGCGATCCGGCCGCCGCGAAGGCGCTGCTCGCGCAGGCCGGCTTCCCGAACGGTTTCGACCTGACGCTGTGGGCGATGCCGGTGCAGCGCCCGTACAACCCGAATGCGCAGCTGATGGCGCAGCTGATCCAGCAGGACTGGGCGAAGATCGGCGTGCGCGCGAAGATCGTCAGCTACGAGTGGGGCGAATACAACCGCCGCGCGAAGCACGACGGCCAGCACGACGCGATCCTGTACGGCTGGTCGGGGGACAACGGCGACCCGGACAACTGGCTCGGCACGCTGCTCGGCTGCGACGCGGTGCACGGCAGCAACCTCGCGAAGTGGTGCAATCAGGATTTCGAAAAGCTCGTGAGCGCGGCACGCTCGAATGCGGATGTCGCGAAACGCACGTCGCTGTACGAGCAGGCGCAGGTCGTGTTCAAGGATCAGGTGCCGTTCACGCCGATCGCGACGTCGATCGTGTCGTTGCCGATCTCGCGGCGCGTCCACGGGTTGACGTTCTCGCCGCTCGGCGGGCACCGGTTCGACGGCGTGTGGCTCGATTGATCGGGAAGCGGCCGGCGCGCGCGTGCGCGCCGGTGCCGGAAGCGGACGGTCGAATCCGTCGGGTCAGTTGAGTGCGACGGCCGCGGCCGTTTCGACCGGCGAGCCTTCGAGCGCGACCGACGGCCGGCCGTCGGGGCCGACCGGCACGTCGCCGGTCAGCGTCGTGCGGAAGAGCTGCCGGTCGAAGTCGAGATCGAAGATGTCGACAGGCGCAAGATGCGCGGTCGCGCGGTTGTCCCAGAACGCGATGCTGCGCGGTTCCCACTTGAAGCGGATCGTGAATTCCGGCCGCGTCACGTGTTCCCACAGCAGTTCGAGCAGCGCCTGGCTCTCGCGCGGCGTCAGCCCGACGATCGATTTCAGGAAGCTCGGGCTGACGTACAGCGCGCGCTCGCCGGTCTCCGGATGCACGCGCACGAGCGGATGCTCGGTCACGAGCGGGCGGCGTTCGACGGCCTCGTCGAACGCGCCGGTGGCGCGCGCACCGGCCGGCGGCGTGAAGCGGTGAATGCCGCGCAAGCCGTCGACGAAGCCGCGCAACGGCGCGGACAGCGTCTCGTACGCGCGGACCAGGTTCGTCCAGTGCGTGTCGCCGCCGTACGGCGGGATCGTCACGCCGCGCAGGATCGACGCCCACGGCGGATTCACGGCGGCCGTCACGTCGGTGTGCCAGCCCGTCCACGGCCGGCGCACCGGTTCGCCTTCGAAACGGGTCGCCTTGCGATGTTTCGCGATCGAATAGACGGCAGGGTGGCCGTCGACATGCCCGAATACCGGGTGGCCGACCGTCGGGTCGCCGAACTGCGCGGAGAACGCGACGTGCTGCTCGTGCGTGAGGAATTGTTCGCGAAAGAAGATGACGCGCCATTTCAGCAGCGCGGCGCGGATCGCGGCGATCTGCGGCGTGGTCAACGGCTGGGTGAGGTCGACGCCGCGGATTTCCGCGCCGATATGGGCGGACAGCGGAATCACGTCGACCGGCTGGGCGGCGGGTTCGAGTAGGGCGCTCATGCGACGCTCCTGACGGAAGTGAACGGGGCGGAGGGCCGACATCGTTGCGCGTGCAAGTGTCGGTGCGGTGACGGGACGCTCATGATCGGATCTTCGGTGGGAAACGGTGCGGCGGCGCGCGGCGCAGGCCGCCGCCGCCGCGGGAGACGGGCGTTACTGCAGCGTGGCGCCCGGCCCTTTCAGCACGACGCTCTGGCGGCCGTCGATGCCGACCGGCACGTCGCCGTGAACGGTCGCGCGGCGCACGACGCGGCGCGCATCGCCGTAGTCGTTGATCGCGTAGTGCTGCGTCGCACGGTTGTCCCAGATCGCGACGTCGCCTTCCTGCCAGTTCCAGCGCACGGTGTTCTCGAGACGCGTCACGTGCTCGTGGAATACCTGCAGCAGGTGCGCGGAATCCTGCGACGACAGCCCCTTGAGCCGCTGGACGAAGTGGCCGAGCACGAGCGTGCGCTCGCCGGTTTCCGGATGCACGCGCACGACCGGGTGCTCGGTTTCATAGACGGTCGACGTGAACACTTCGCGGTAGCGCTTCAGTTGCGTGTCGTCGGCATGGACATGCGTCGACGCGTAGTCGTATGCGTTGGTGTGCAGCGCCCACAGCGTGTCGGCGAGCGCGCGCAGCGGGTCGGGGAGATGCGCGTACGCGGCGGCCGTATTGGCCCAGACGGTATCGCCGCCGAACGGCGGAATCACGACCGCGCGCAGGATCGAGATCTTCGGGTACGCATCGACGAATGTCACGTCGGTGTGCCACGAATTCGCGCGTGCGCCGTGTGCCGAATCGAGTTCGAGCAGATGGGCGCTGCCGTCGACGGACGGCACGGTCGGGTGCGCGACGGTGTCGCCGAAACGGCGCGCGAACGCTTCCTGCGCCGTGTCGTCGAGATGGTGCTGGCCGCGGAAGAACAGCACCTTGTGGCGCAGCAGCGCGGCCTGGACCGCATCGAACGTCGCGTCGTCGAGCGTGGCCGACAGCCGGACGCCGGAGATTTCGGCGCCGATCCGGCCGGCGACCTGGCGAAGCTGAAGCGGAACGGCGGCCGTGCGCGGCGCGGCGTGCGAAACAGGCGAAGACGGTTGTGCGGCGTGCTGGACTTCGGACATCGTGAGTCTCCTGGAGTCGGGTCGGTCGAGTCTCCATTCAAGCAGGGACTGCGCGGAACCGGAACCGATGAATCGTCACAACCTTAGTGTTCCTGCTGCGATGAACGATATGCGCTGCCAAGCGATCCGTTCGGGTCACGCGGTTACCATGCGAGCCGCCATTCGCCGATCCGGTGCGGGCGCGGCGTGTCGACGGGCTTGCCGCCCGTGCCGTCGCGGTGCGGCGGTTCGTGTTCGTCGAAATCGGCGAGCACGGTATCGCGCAACCGCGCGAATTCCGGCGAATCGCGCCGGCGCGGCCGCGGCAGCGCGACATCGACGATGCGTTCGATGCGGCCCGGGCGCGGCGCCATCGTGACGACGCGGTCGCCGAGATAGACGGCTTCGTCGACGTCGTGCGTGACGAGCATCATCGTGATGCGCTCCTGTTCCCAGATGCGCAGCAGTTCGTTCTGCATCCGCGCACGCGTCTGCGCGTCGAGCGCGCCGAACGGCTCGTCGAGCAGCAGCACGCGCGGGCGGTTCACGAGGCCGCGCGCGATCGCGACGCGTTGCGCCATCCCGCCCGACAACTGGTTCGGGAAGGCGCGCTCGAAGCCGTTCAGCCCGACGAGCGCGACGTGTTCCGCGACCGCGCGCCGCTTCGCGGCCGCGTCGAGCGGTGCGTTGCGCAGCGCGGCGGCAATGTTCTGCTCGACGGTCAGCCACGGGAACAGCCGGTGGTCCTGGAACACGATCCCGCGCTGCAGCGACGTGTCGCGCACGTATTCGTCGCCGGCGCGGATCTCGCCGGCATAGTCGGTGTCGAGCCCGGCAACCAGCCGCAGCAGGGTCGACTTGCCGCAGCCGCTCGCGCCGACGATCGTGACGAACTCGCCGGCGCGTACGTGCAGCGAGACGTCGTCGAGCACGGCGAGCGTCGTGCCGCGTTGTGTGTAGTGCTTGCTCACATGGAGGATGTCGAGCGAATCGGAGGCGAGCGTCGTCATGGCGGGGCGATGAAAGGGGTGACGGACAGGGGACGGAATATCAGCGCGGCAGGTCGCCGCGGCGGGCCAGCACCTTGCGCTCGATCGCCCGCGCGATCGCGTTCAGCGCCCAGCCGGTGATCCCGACGACGATGATCCCGAACAGCACGAGATCCATGCGGAACTGCTCGCTGCCGTCGATCAGCGTGTTGCCGATGCCGGCGCCCGCGACCAGCAGGTATTCGGCGCCGAGCGTCGCGAGCCACGAATAGATCAGGCCGAGATACAGGCCGGTGAAGATCGACGGCAGCGCGGCCGGCAGGATCACGTGGCGAATGAGCTGGAGCCGCGAGTAGCGCAGCGCACGGGCGACGTCGACATACGCGCGCGGCACCGCGTGAATGCCGTCGCACGTGTGTGCGGCGACGGGCAGCAGCGCGGCGAGCGACAGGAACACGACCTTGGCGACGTCGCCCAGGCCGAACCAGACGGAAATCAGCGGAATCCATGCGAACAGCGAGATCTGCTTGAACGTGTCGAAGCTCGGGCCGATCATTCGTGCGGTGACGCGCGACAGCCCGAGCGCGGCGCCGAGCAGCAGGCCGCCCGCCGCGCCGATCGCGAAGCCGCACGCTTCGCGCGCGAGCGATGCGGACAATGCGCGGCCGAGCGCGCCGCTCGTGGCCTGCACCCATGCGGTGCGCAGCACATCGGACGGGCTAACGAGCAGCCCGCTTTTCACGAGATGCGCGGAAGCGATCGCCCACCAGAGCGCGATCGCCACGAGCGGCAGCACGATGCCGCGCCAGTCGGGCGCGTGCAGGCGGCGCACGGGCGTCGGCGTATCGTCCGGCGCGAATGCCGGGGGAGCGGGGTGCGGCACGGGTGACTCTCCTTCGATTGGGCGGGCGGGCTCAACCGCGAAACGCGGACGGCACGCCGCGGCGCAGGCGCGCCTCGAGCGCGTCGAGCAGCCGGTTGATCAGCAGGCCGACCGTACCGACCACGACCACGGCCGCCATCACGAGATCGAGCTGGAACAGTTGGCGCCCGTACACGATCAGGTAGCCGAGCCCTTCCGACGAGGCGACGAGCTCGACGACGACGAGCGCGAGCCACGACTTCGTGAACGCGAGCCGCACGCCGGTCGCGAGCGTCGGGATCGCGGCCGGCAGCACGACATGGACGATGCGTTGGCGGCGCGTGTAGCCGAACACGCGTGCGACTTCGTCGAGCGCGGGCGGTGTCTGGCGGAAACCCTGCAACGTGCTCAGCGTGACGGGGACGAGTGCCGCATGCGCGATCAGCAGGTATTTGAGCGGCTCGCCGACGCCGACGAGCAGCAGCAGGAACGGCAACCAACCGAGCACCGGAATCTGCACGAGCGCGTTGAAGCTCGGCAAGACGTAAGCTTCCAGCGTACGGGACAGCCCGAGCGCGACGCCGATCGACAAACCGAGCAGCGTGCCGGCCGCGAAGCCGACCAGCACGCGTTGCAGGCTGACCAGCGTGTGGCGCGCGAGATCGCCGCTCGTCACGAGGTCGGAGAGCGATTCGTACACGCGTTCGGGCGGCGGCAGGATTTGCGGCGCGATCCAGCCGCGCGCGCTGCCGACGGTCCACAGCACGAACAACAGTGCGGGCAGCACCCACGGGGCGAGCTGCCACGCGAGCCGCTTCACGAATGCCGCGCGGTGCGGCGGCGCGGCGAGCGCTTGAGGCTCGGATCTCAGGGCGGGAAACGCGGTGTCGCTCATCGGCGCAGGTCCGGGTCAGGAAAGCGGTTTGCCGGCGGCGTCGTAACGTGGCCAGTAGTTTTCGAGCTTCAGCGTGCGCAGCGCGTTGTCGAGATACTTCGGCTCGAACCAGCCGTCGACGTCGACCGGCTGCCGGATCAGCTTCAGGTTCAGCGCATCCTGCGCGACGGCCTTGTAGCGTGCGACGACGAACGGATCGATCAGCGGGGACAGCCGGTCCTTCAGGCGCTGGTTCGCAAAGTCGGCCTGCCACGACGTGTACGGCACGCCGCTTTTCGTCCACAGCTTGAACAGCGCATCGCGGTTCGCCTCGTCGGACGACCATTGCGCGCCTTTCACGTACGCGGTGACGACGCGCTGCACGATGTCCGGGTGCGCGCGCTCGAAATCGTCGAGCACGAGCAGGTGGGTCTGCCGCGTCAACTGCGGGCCGTCGTTCTGCGATTCGTAGATGATCTTCGCGAGCCCCGCGTCGCGCAGCTTGTACAGCTGATAGTCGCCGACCGCCGCATCGATGCCTTTCGACGCGAGCGCGGCGAGCGAGCTGGCGGAGTCGAGGTTGATCACGCGCAGGTCGCGTTCGCCGAGGCCGTTCTTCGCGAGCGCGTTGTCGGCGACGAGCTGCAGGTTGGTGCCGCGGAAGATCGACACGCGGCGCTCTTTGAGGTCCTTGATCGAACGGATCGTCGAGTCGGGCGGCACCGCGATCTTGATGCCCGAGCGCACGCTGGCCGCGAGCAGCAGGTGCGTCTTGATCCCGTTCGAGCGGGCGAGCACGGCAGGCAGGTCGCCCTGGTACGCGAAGTCGAGCGCCTTGTTGGCGATCGCCTCGTTGACGGCCGGCCCCGCACCCTTGAAGAACAGCCACTGCACCTTGATGCCGTCGGCGGCGAATTCCTTTTCGACGAGTTGCTGCAACTGCACGGTGGCGGCGCTCGATCCACCGAAGGTCGGCGGATCGCCGGTGCCTTGCTGGGCGACGCCGATGCGGATGGTCGTGGGCTTGTCGGCATGCGCGGCGGCAGCCGGCAACGTAATGAGGGACGCGATCAGCAGCGATCGCAGCAGGCGCAGTGGGAGCATGAATCGATCGGTCAGGAGTACGTTGGAGAGGCGGCGACACGTGTCGGTCCGTCGAATCATTCTCGATGACGGGACGGGGGCGGACAAGAAACGATTTGAACTATGCTTATCGCGGGACGATGCAGGACGAAACCATGTCGCGCATGGCACGCAGTCGTTGCGGCTGCGTGCACGACGGCGGGGAGGTCGTCCGACTCGACGGTCGTACGGAGGGGGCACGCAAGTCCGGAAGCCGACACGCGCGCCGTGCGCGGCCGGGACATGCCGCGGCCCCGTCGAAAACCGTCAAGCAGACACGTTGCGAATCGCGATCGACGCGACGTCGACGCGCCGCGGCAGGATCGCGTCCGCCGCCGCGCGGTCGGCGACGCGCTGCAGCACGTCGATGTCGGCGCCGCTGAGGCCGCGCTGCGCGAGCGCCGCGCGGTGCGCGATGTCGGCGGCTGCGTCGGGCGGCAGGCGCGTGAGAGACGCATAGACGTTCGCATAGTCGGACGGGTGCGCCAGCGCCCATTGGCCCGCGCGGGCCAGCCGGGCGAGCACGTCCGCGAGCGCCGCGCGTTTCGCGGCGTCGTTCAGCGTCTCGATCGGCGACGTGAGGAACGCGAGCCCCGAATTGATGCCGCTGCCGTCCCGGACGACGCGCGCGCCGCGTCGTACCGCATGCCCGTAGTACGGGTCGAAGGTCGCCCAGATGGGGATCCGTTTCGCCTCGAACGCGGCGAATGCGTCGACGGGCAGCACGAAGCGCACGTCGACGTCGCGCGGCGCAAGGCCGTGTTCGCGCAGTGCGCCATACAACTGGTATTGGGAAATGCTGCCGCGCGCCGACGACACGACGACGGTCTGCCCTTTCAGGTCGGCGACGGCGCGAACCGGCGAATCGGGCTGCACGACGATGCCGAGCGACGCCGGCGAGCCGACGCGCGTCGCGACGATCCGCAGTGACGGATCGCCGAGCGCGGCTGTCAGCACCGGCAGGTCGCCGGCCGGCGCGAGATCGATCGCGCCCGCGCGCTGGGCCTCGAACAGCGGCGCGGCGCCCTGGAAATTGGCCCAGCGGAACCGGTAGGGCGTGCCGTCGAGCACGCGCGCGGCCTCGGCCAGCGCGCGCAGGCCGCCGGCCTGGTCGCCGAGCACGAGCGTGACGCCCGACAGGTCGGCGCCGGCCGCATGGGCCGGCAGTGCGATACCGCCGGCGAGCGGGGCGGCGGCGAGCGCGGCAAGGCGCTGCAGCACGCGGCGGCGCGCTGCGGTGGAAGAGGGATTCATCGGCGGCATGTCCTGGGTGATCCGCGCTCGTGCGGCGCGGCTGCCGGGCAGGTTACGGAATCGGTTTCCGGCCGACAAACATCGAATCGTGCAATGCATATTCGCGCGGCGACTGCCGGGCCGGCCTCGACGCGTGCGGGCGCCGTTCTCAGGCGCCGTTCGACCCGGCCGGCACGACCGTGCGCAGGAACGCGCGCACGGCCGGCGCCTTTTCGAAGCGCCGGTGCGCGAGCGCCAGCTCCGACACGATCGGCTTGCCGGCGATCGGCCGGTACACGACGCCCGGCAGCGACACGCAGCCGGCGAGCGCATCGGGAATCACCGCGACCCAGCCGTTCACGGACACACAGGCGAGCACCGCGAGCAAGCCGCCCGGCCGCGCGGCGATCAGCGGTGCGAAACGGCCGCGGCGCGCGACGTCGAGCGTGCCGCGCTCCTGTTCCGGCACCGCGAAGCGCGCGCCGGCGAGGTCGGCCGCCCGCACGGTCGCCGCTTCCGCGTAGCGCGAATCGGCCGGCACGGCCGCGACGAACACGTCGCGCTGCAGCGTGACGATCCGCAGGCCGCCGGGCAGCGGCAGCGGCGGGCGCACGTACGCGAGGTCGAGCCGGCCCGTGTCGAGCTGGTTCGCGACGTCGTCCATCGGTACTTCGCGCAGGTTCAGCTCGATGCGCGGGTGCGCGGCGCGGAACGCGCCGACCGTGCGCTGCAGCGTGCCCGAATAGACGGCGGACGACACGTAGCCGATCTCGATCCGGCCGAGTTCGCCGCGCTCGGCCAGCGCGGCGAGTTCGCGGCCGCGCTGCAGGTGTTCGCATGCGGCGCGTGCTTCGGCGAGATAGGCCTCGCCGGCGGCGCTCAGCGTGACCGCGCGGCGCGACCGGTGAAAGAGCCGCACGCCGAGCACGCGTTCGGCTTCCTGGATCTGCCGCGTGAGCGCGGGCGGCGCCATGTCGAGCGCTTCGGCCGCGCGGGCGAAATGCAGGTGCTGCGCGACGCTCAGGAACGCGCGCACGTGACGGAATTCGAGCCGGTCCATGATTGCAATTTTCGTCAACAAAACAGCATGTGAGTGTCAATGACAGGCAATACCGGGCAAGCCTAGCATACGGCTTGTCCATCCTGCTCCGGAGTTGCCGATGTCCCAGTCCTCACCCGCGTCGCGCGCGGCCGCCGTCCCGCATGCGGGCGCCCGCCTGCCGGCCGCCGCGACGCTCGCGGTCGCGTCGGCGACCTGTACGCTGATCGTGCTCGACACGAACGTCGTCGCCGTATCGCTGCCGAGCATCGCGCGCAGCTTTCATGCGAGCTTCGCCGACATCGAATGGGTCGTGAGCGCGTACATGACCGCGTTCGCCGCGTGCCTGCTGCCGGCCGGCGGGCTCGCCGACCGCTTCGGGCGCAAGCGGATGCTCTTCGCGGGGCTCGCGCTCTTTTGTCTCGCGTCGCTCGGCTGCGGCGTCGCGCCGTCGGCCGGCTGGCTGATCGCCGCGCGCGCGGCGAAGGGCTGCGGCGCCGCGCTGCTGCTGACGGCCGCGCTCGCGGTGATCGCGAACCGTTTTCCGGACGGGCGCGAACGGGCGCGTGCGTGGGCGATCTGGGGCATGTGCATGGGGATCGCGACGGCGATCGCGCCGCTCGTCGGCGGCGCGATCACGCAATGGATCGGGTGGCGCTGGGTGTTCCTGCTGAACCTGCCGGTCTGTGTGCTGCTGGCGGCCGGTGCGCGCGTCGCGATCGACGAGTCGAGGGATCCGCGCGCGAAACGCGTGGACGCGGCCGGCAGCCTGCTGTTCGGCGCGGCGCTCGCGTGGGCGATCGCGGCGCTGATCGGCGCGCCGGCGCACGGCTGGTTGTCGGCCGCGACGCTCGGCCGGCTCGCGCTTGCCGCGGCGCTGCTGGCGGCGTTCATCGGCGCGGAGCGCTGGCAGGCGCGGCCGATGATCGATCTCGCGCTGTTCCGCCAGCCGCGTTTCGTCGGCGCGGTGCTCGCGATGTTCGGTTATGCGGCTTGCGCGCAGGTGATGATGACGTTCCTGCCGCTGTACCTGCAGAACGCGTTCGGGATGTCGGCGATCGACGCGGGGCTCGGGATGCTGCCGTTCGCGTTCGCGATGATCGCCGGCCCGTCGCTCGGCGCGGCGCTTGCCGCACGCGTGTCGTCGGGCGGCGTGCTGGCGGGCGGGCTCGCGCTGATCGGTGCGGGCAACCTCGTCACCGCGGCGCTGACGGCCGGCGGCGACTACCGGCTCGTCGCACTCGGCATGTTCGTGACGGGCTGCGGCGCCGGCATCATGAACGGCGACACGCAGAAGGCGATCATGGCGTGCGTCCCGGCGGACCGCACGGGCATGGCGTCGGGCATCAGCACGACGACGCGCTTCACGGCGATCGTGACGGCCGTCGGCGTGCTCGGTGCGGTGCTGACAGCGAGCACGCACGCGCGGCTCGACGCGCTGCTGAGCGCCGCGCCCGGCCTGCGTGCATTCGCCGATGCGCCGTTCATGTCGAGCCTGCTGGCCGGCGACCTGGCGCAGGCACTCGGCCGCGTGCCGCCGTCGGCCGTGGGCATACTCGCCAAGGCGGCGCCCGTCGCGTTCGCAAGCGGGTTCGCCGCTGCGCTCACCGCGAGCGGCGTGCTGGCGCTCGGCGTGGCCGTCGTTGCATACAAGCTGCTTGCGCAACCGATGCGCGACGGTGTGTAACGCCGTACACGGTGCGCTGTCCGGTGCCTCGTCAGTGCTTCAGCGCATCGCGGCTGGTTTCCGCGTCGTGCAGCGCACGCGTTGCGTCGCGCAGCTTGCGCTGCTTGTCGGCGAGCTTGCGCTGCGCCTTCGCGAGCTTGCCCGCGTCATCGCGCGTTTCCGCTTGTCGCACCGCGGCTTCCGCCTCGTGCGCCTCGTCGCGCGCCTTCGCGAGATCGCGCTGCTCGTCGCGTACCTTGCGTTCGGCGCGCGCAAGCTGGCCGGCGTCCGTGCAGTTCGCACCGATCGCGTCAAGCGCGGCTTGCTGGCGCATGGCCTGTTGCGTATTGCCGTGCAGTTTCGCGTAGTCGATCTGCGTCTGCAGCGCGCGGATGCGCGTTGCGCAGTCCTGCGTGTCGGCCGTCGCGGGCGGGCTGGCGAGCGTTGCAAGCGCAAGCGTGATGGCGGTCAGGGGGCCTTTCATCGGGGATTCCTCGGTATGTTGCCGGCGGCAGCGCATGCGGCCGGCGGTGTGCGAGACGACGCATGGCCGTTCATCGGTCCGCATTGTGCAAGGCGGACCCGGGCGGGTAAATAGGATCAGTCTGACATGCGATCGACAGCGCGGGGCGCGGGCACCATCGATGCGACGACGTGAGGTATGCGTCAATGGCGTCAGTGCGATTTCGTCGTGAGACGCGCATGACGCGCGACACGCGCGACGAACGGCTGCCGCTCGGTACGGCAGCGCGTGGTCCGGCGTGCGCGCGGCCGTCGCGGCGGTTCGGACTCGGATGGCGCGAGCGGTGCGGGCAAGCCGGCGGCGGCGACCGCCGCGACCGCCGGCAGCATCGCTTCAGCCTCGAGCCATGCGTGCGTCGCCTCCGCGATCAGCCCGCGCAGCCAGCTCACGCCCTCGGCGCACGATCCCGCTTCGTTCCACGTCATCCGGTACACGATGTCCGGCGGTTCGGCCGGCAGCGCGATCGCGGCGAGCGGCAGCAGCTTCGCATAGTGCCGCGCGAGCCGGTACGTGGTCGTGAGGATCATATCGGTGCGGACGAGCGCGTGCGCGGCAAGCTCGAAGTGCGGCAGCGTGACGACGATCCGCCGTTGCAGGCCCACGCGTTCGAGCTGCCGGTCGATCGCGCCGGACGCTTCGAGCCACGACGGCGTCGGGCACAGCTGCGGCGCCGCCACGAAGTCGGCGGCCGTCATCGCGCCGCGCCGCGCGAGCGGATGCGTCGCGCGCATCAGGCACACGACGCGGTCGTCGAACAGGTCGTCCTGCCGGAAGCGCGACCGGCGTGCGGGGCGGTTGTCGATCACGACGTCGAGCTCGCCGTCGGCCAGCGCACGCTCGTCGTCGAAACCGTCGCCAAGCGGATGGAAGACGAGTTGCGCGTTCGGCGCGCGCTCGCGGAACAGCGCGACGAGCTTCGGCACGAACAGCACGTTCAGGTAGTCGGGGCAGCCGATCCGGTAGGTGCGCACCGACGTGCGTGCGTCGAACGTCGGCTGCTGGATGCGGATGAAGTCGATCACGCGCAGTGCGTTGCGCAGCGGCTCGATCAGCCGCGCTCCGAACTCGGTCGGCACCATCCCGTAGCGGCTGCGTACCAGCAGCGGATCGCCGAGCAGCGTGCGCAGGCGCTTGAGCGCGGCGCTCGTCGCCGGCTGCGACATGTTCAGGCGCACGGCCGCGCGCGACACGGTGCGCTCGGTCAGCAGCACGAGCAGGATGCGCATCAGCCGCGCATCGAGCACGTCGAGCGCGCCCGTGGCGTCGGCCGCGTCGCGCGGCAGGGTGGTCGGGTCTAGCGGGTCCCGCATGCCGATCCGTCTCCCGGCGATACCGTGACCGCGCGCGACGCGACTGCCGGCCGGCGGCCCGGCGTCATTTTGCGAAGGCTCCCGGCCAGCCGACGATCCGCTTCGGGCGCGGCGGCGCGTACGTGCGGACCTTCGACGTCTTCAGCTTCAGGCGCACCAGCGACTCGGCGAGCGCGACCGCGGCCGATACGCCGTCGACGACCGGCACGCCCGTGCATTCCTCGATCTGCCGGTCGAGGCCGGCCATCCCGCCGCAACCGAGACAGATCACTTCCGCGCGGTCGTCCTGCACCGCGCGCTGCGCCTGGCCGACGATCGACTCGATCGCGCGGGCCGGGTTCTCCTCGAGTTCGAGCACCGCGAGGCCGCTGGCACGCACCGACGCGCAGCGTGCGTCGAGCCCGGCCAGCTTCAGGCGATCCTCGATCAGCGGCACCGTGCGGTCGAGCGTCGTGACGACCGAGTAGCGATGGCCAAGCAGCATCGCGACGCTCGCGGCCGCTTCGGTGATGTCGACGACGGGCACCGTCAGCAGCTCCTGCAGGCCTTCGCGGCCGTGTTCGCCGTAGCCGGCCTGGATCACCGCGTCGTACGGTTCGTCGTAGCTCGACACGCGGTCCATCACGGCGATCGCCGCGAGGTAGCTCTCGAAGTTGCCTTCGATCGATTCCGCGCCGAAGCGCGGCGTGAGCCCGACGATCTCCGTGCCGGGCGATGCGACGGCCCGCGCCTGCGCGGCGATCGCGTCGGTGATCGACTCGGTCGTGTTGACGTTGACTACCAGGATTCTCATCGGTGGCTCCGTGTGCGTGTGTGTCAGTGTTGCGCGCAGTCGACCGCGATGGGTTCGCCCGAGCGCTCCTCGTATTGCCGTTTGCGATCGGCCAGCAGCCAGTACACGCTGCCCGCGATCGCCGCGCCGAGCAGCCAGGAGAACGGTGTCATCGCACTGAAGGCCGGCACGACCGCGAGCGTGATCGAGATCAGCGCGGACGGCACGAGCGCCGCGAGCGCCTTGCGGTTCACGCCGCGCGTGTAGAAGTAGGCGCCGGTCGGCGCTTCGGTGTAGAGGTCGGGCACGTTCACGCGCTGCTTGCGCACGAGCCAGTAGTCGACCGTGATGATCCCGTACAGCGGGCCGAGCAGCGCGCCGAGGCCCGACAGGAAGTAGACGATCACGATCGGGCTGTTGTACAGGTTCCATGGCAGGATCAGCACCGCGATCGTCGCGCTGATCAGGCCCGCGCGGCGGAACGATAGGCGGTGCGGCGCGAGGCTCGTGAGCACGAAGGCCGGTGCGACGAAGTTCGCCATGATGTTCACCGCGACCGTCACGATCAGGAAGGCGAGGCAGCCGAGCACCAGGAACAGCTTGTTCGGCACCGTCGCGATGATCTCTGTCGGGCTGTGGATGATGTGGCCGTTCAGCTTGAACTGCGCGCCGGCCAGCACGAAGCTGATCGTCGCGAACACGAGGATGTTGACCGGCAGGCCCCAGAAGTTGCCGACGCGCACTGTCTTCGCGCTCGGCGACGAACGGGCGAAATCGCAGAAGTTGAGCACCAGCGTGCCGTAGATCGCGAGCCACAGCGAGCCGCCCGCGAAGATTTCCGTCCACATCTTCACGCCCGTCATCGGCTTGCCGATCGACATCGCGAGATGGCCGCCCGTGCGGCTGAACATCCACGCGGCGAGCGACAGCGTCGTGACGAGGATCACCGGGCCCGCGAGCCCCTCGTACTTGCGGACCATTTCCATCCCGTACGTGAGGATGCCGATCTGCACGAGCCAGATCGCGACGAACGTGATCCAGCCGAGCGTCGACAGCCCGAAGATCGCATTCTGGTCGAACGCGGCGAGGCCGGGCCAGATCGCGGTAAGCAGCACGCGCAGCACGACGGACGCGAGATAGGTCTGGATGCCGAACCACGCGATCGCGATCACCGCGCGGATCATCGCGGGCAGCAACGCGCCGTAGATGCCGAAGCTCATCCGGCTGATCACCGGGAACGGCACGCCGGTCTTCTGGCCCATGTAGCCGGTGAGGTTCATGAAGCAGTACACGAGCACCGCGCCGATCGCGAGCGACGCGAGCATCTGCCAGCCCGACAGGCCGAGCGCGAACAGCCCGATCGCGAACGAGTAGTTCGCGATGTTGTGCACGTCGTTGGTCCACAGCGCAAAGATGCTGTAGCGGCCCCACGTCCGGCCTTCGGCCCGGGTCGGCGCGAGGTCGGGATTGTGCAGCCGCGGGCTCAGCGCGGGGTCGCGCGCGGCCGGATCGGTTCGATGCGATGCGTCGTCCGCGCCGAGCACGATGCCCGGGCGGTGGGTGGCTTCCAGTTGCACGCCGTTGTCTCCTTCCATGTGCGGGGCGCGAAACCGGCGGCGTGGGTACGCCGTGCCGGCTCGGGCCGCCGTGGACGTTATGTCTCGGATTTGTTCGCGAGTATGGAAGGCGGTCGCGACGATGGGAAATTAAATATTCGGCTGGGTGTCATTTGAAAAATGAATGGAGCGCGCGGCTGCGGCGGCCGGGCGGCGGCACGCAAATTGCGGGTCAGCGGGTTCCATCCACATCGACATCAGCGGAGGTGTCATGCAGCGATATTCATTTCGTCACGTATCGCGAGCCGTCTTCGCCGGCATCCTGATTGCGGGCCTGGCGGCGGGCGCGGGCTGCCAGAAGAAGGGCGACAACGGCGGCGGGGCCAGTTCGGACGCCGGCGCGACGGGCGGCATGTCGGCCGCGCCGTCCACCGCGCCGTCGGGCACGCCGAGCAGCGGAGCGGCCGGCAGCAGCGGCGACAGCGGCGCGAGCCTGCCGGGCGCGGCCTCCGCGCCGGGCGGCGCCAGCGGCGGCTGACGAGCGCTTGACCGGACGGGCGGCGCGCCGGCTGCGTGCGGGTGTGCCGTCCGCTTTTTTGCGTGCGGCGCCCGGCGGCGTGCGTGCGCGTGGCCGGCCGCATGAAAGATTTGCAAGGACGGTTGTAGCGCTTTCCGGACCGGCGGCGACGGCATGACGCCGGCGCTGGCGGGCCGGGCAAGGAGGTGCGATGCAGAACGCGGAATCAAACCCGACCCCGGAAAAGCAACGGGAACAGATCGAGAAGAGCCCGGTGAAGACGCCGGCGGCGGGCGACATGCCGGATGCCGCGACCCAGGCCGCGCAGGTGGCGCGGCATCCGATGACGCCGGAGGCGATCGCCGGGAAAATGCCGACCGGCCTGCCGCCGATCGACGTCGACGCGCATGCGGTCGACAGCGGCGATCCCGTGCGCCGGGCCGCCGGCCGGATCGTCACGCTCGACAACGCGAACATGGCGATGACCGACAACACGGTCGATGTCGACGGCAAGGGCATGGAGGCGCGCACCGGTGCGTCGGAACTTCAGGACAACGTAATTTACTCGAACGCGTCGCTGGACGACGCAGTCGAGACGCCGGACGAAGGGCTCGCCGGGATCGAGAGCCGGCCGTCCGGCAACCTGCCGCAGATCGCGACGCGGCCGGGCTGGCGCGTGCGCCATGTCGGCGATGTCGATGTCGAACACGGCGACGGTACGCGCGCCGAGCACGTGATCCGTCTCGAGCGCGTCGACTGATGCGCGGGGCGCGGTCGCGGCGGCCGCCGCGACCGTCGGCGGTCCTTACTGCGGACCGAGCTCCTGCGCGGACGTATCGGCGTCGTTGCCCTGCGCGACGAGCACGTGAATGTCGTTCGGCGTCACGTCGCCGACTCCGCCCGACGGAATCGTCAGCAGCAGCCAGTCGGCATTGTTGTTGATGGTCACCGGTGCGGTCTTGAGGATCGGCGACTTGCTGCCGGCCGTCGTGACGATCACCTGGTAGCTGCCGCCGTTCAGGTAGGTCGAATCCTGCGTCGTGGCCGGCACCGCGTTCTGGTAGGCCGCGCCCGCCATCGTCGGGCTTTGCGTCGTGATGTCGGTGCCCGGCGGGACGACGTACACGTCGACGTTCTGCGCGTTCGGCGACGCGTTGAAGCTGCGCACGCGCGCCTTGTCGGACAGCAGGCCCTTGTCGTACGGATCGTCGATCACGGAGATCAGCGACGTCGTGCTCGGCAGCGCGATCGTCGTGTAGTGGTGGCCGTTCGACGCGCCGAACGATTGCGCGGCGATGGTCGTCGTCGTGCCCGAGACGTCGTAGCTCGCGTTTTGCGTACCGGAGTCGATGTCGTGATAGCGCGTCACGCCCTTGTAGGCGACGCCCGCCTGGTCGATCTTCGCATTCAGGTAGTAGTCGAGATTCGGGCCGGCCGGCACCGCGTTGATGAAGCGCGCCTGCGGCTTCGAGATACCGAGTTCGGTGCCGGCGTCGTCGCCGCCACACGCCGCAAGCACGGAAACGATTGAGCACAGGGCCGCTACCGTTCGTATTGATTTCATGTTGTCCTCTCGTTCAGGGAACCTGCTGACGATGCGGGACCGCCGCGCGAAGCGTCGCGCGGTGCGCAGCGCCGGTTGAGGGAAGGATGTCGACCGCCGGGAAGGCGGACGCGGGGATGGCGCAAGCGATGTGCCTGTGCGGGGAATCCCGCTGGATGACGGCGGGGGCGCACGCCGGTGCGGCGGCGTGCGCGGGAGGGGGCGGGGGGGCGGGGCGGGTCGCGCGGCCGGCGCGGTTGTAAAAAAGACAGCGTCGCGCGGGCGACGCGATGCGTCAGCGGTTCACGAGCCTGGCCGGATACGCGAGCGCGAGTGCGCAGCCGACCACCATGCACGCGGCGAAGCCATACAGCCCCGCGCTCTGGGAATGGAACGTGTCGCGCAGCCAGCCGATGAAGTATGTGCTGCCGAACCCGCCGAGGTTCGCGATCGAGCACGCGAATGCGATCCCGCCGGCAGCGGCAGAGCCCTTCAGGAACGTCGACGGCAGTGCCCAGACGACCGGCATCGCGGCCGCCGCGCCCGCGTTGATCAGCGAGAACAGCAGCACCGTTCCGAGCGTGCCGTGCGGCGACGAGGCCGCGACCGCCAGCGCGACGGCCGACACCATGAACGGCACGACGATATGCCAGCGGCGTTCGCGCACACGATCGGAGCTTGCGCCGCAGTACAGCGTGGCGAGCACGGCGGCGGCATTCGGGATCACCATCAGCCAGCCGATGTGATACGCGTCTTTCACGCCGGTGTCGCGCAGGATCGTCGGCAGCCAGAAACTCACCGCGTACAGGCCGAGCAGGACGCACAGGTCGATCAGGCCGAGCGCCCACACCTTCGGATCGGAGAATGCCTTGCCGAGCGCATGGCTCTTGTTGCCGGCGGGATCGGCGTCGAGATTCGCGCGCAGCGCGCGTTTCTCGTCGGCGTTCAGCCATTGCGCGGATTCGATGTTGTTGGGCAGCCAGCGCAGCACCGCGAAGCCGAGCAGGACCGACGGCAGCGCCTCGAGCAGGAACAGCCACTGCCAGCCGCCGAGCCCGTGCACGCCGTCGAACGCGCGCATGATCCAGCCGGAGATCGGGCTGCCGATCATGCTCGACAGCGGCAGGCCGACCATGAACAGCGCGACGATCCGCGCGCGGCGCGCATCGGGATACCACTGCGTCAGGTACAGCAGCACGCCCGGCAGGAAGCCGGCCTCGGCGGCGCCGAGCAGGAAGCGCACGAGGTAGAACTGCATCGGCGTATGCACGAACATCGTTGCACCCGACAGCAGGCCCCACGTGATCATGATCCGCGCGATCCACAGCTTCGCGCCGACGCGTTGCAGCACCAGGTTGCTCGGGACTTCGAACAGGATGTAGCCGCCGAAGAACAGGCCGGCGCCGAGGCCGTACACGGTGTCGCTGAACTTCAGCGCGTCGAGCATCTGGAGTTTCGCGAGGCCGATGTTGATGCGGTCGAGATAGGCCGCGAAGTAGCACAGGCAGAAGAGGGTGATGAGGCGCAGCGTGACCTTGCGATAAAGCGGGCCGTGCAGCGCGTCGTCGGCGGAAACGGCGGCGCTCGGGTGTGCGGTAGACATGGGACTGCCCCTGTTCGAGTGTGACGGATGAATGGGTGGCTCGATCGACGCGCGCGGTGTTTTCGCTGCGCCCCGGAGTCTGTATATCACGGCAATTAAATAGCGTACACACTAGAAAATACCGAATCGAACAGGCATGAATCCGGCCGCCGGGAGGAAAGCGTTTGCGAGTGAAAAACCGTGTTTATGACGCGGTTTTTGGCGATGTTGAGTGTGCGCTTAAAAGATCGATACGGGTACGGCGGCATGCACGAAATTCGTGCGTATGCGCTCAAAAAAGCAGTGTGTGCGCGAAAGCCGGCCATCACGCGCGAGTGTGCATGCGGCAGCCGCTGCGGATGCGCGCGGCGGCCGTCGAGCGGGTGCCGTGATCGGGCGATCCGCTGCTGCCGGAGGAGCGTCGGGAGCGGGGCGTGCCCGGTGCCGCGAATCCTGATGCACCGCAATGACGCAACGCTCCGCCCGCCGATTGCACCGATTTGAGGGTGTACACTGTTTGTCTTTCATTGACACGCGGCACGGGCCTGCACGTTCATGGCTTCTTCCAAGGATTCCTACGACTTTCACGACCAGGTCGGGCACCTGCTGCGCCGCGCGTATCAGCGGCACGTGTCGATCTTTCAGGAAGCGATCCCCGATTCGGACCTCACGGCCGCGCAGTTCGTGACGCTGTGCGCGGTCAAGGAGCGGCAGGCGTGCTCGCTGAACGACATCGTCAAGGCGACCGCGATCGACCAGGCGACGATCCGTGGCGTCGTCGAGCGTCTGAAGGCGCGCGCGCTGATCGAGGTGCTGCCCGACCCGAACGACGGCCGCAAGCTGCTCGTGCGCGCGACCGCGCCCGGCCTCGCGCTGATCGACCGCACGGTGCCGTTCGCGCGGCAGGTGACGGAGCGCACGTACGGCGCGCTCAATCCGGGCGAACGTGTCGCGCTGCAGTTCCTGCTGCGCAAGATGATGGACGAAGACGGCGACGCGTGACATGCCGGCAGCGCGGGCCCGGCTTACGTCGCGCCCGCCGCGACGGATGCGCCGGCTTCGTCGGCGCGCATCAGCCGGCCGGCTTCGCGCAACGCGGCGCGCACCGTCTCGGGCGTAAACGGCGGCGCGTGGAACCGCACGCCGGTCGCATCGAACAACGCGTTGGCAACCGCGGCGGGGCCCGGCACCGACGCCGATTCGCCGGCGCCGAGCGGCGGCTCGCCCTGCCTCGGCATCAGGACGACATCGACGTCCGGTACTTCCGCGAACGTCAGGATCGGATAGCCGGCCCATTCGCGCGACGCGACCTTGCCGTCCGCGAACCGCACGCGCTCCTTCAGCGTACGGCTCAAGACCTGGATCACATTGCCGTGGATCTGGTGGCGCACGCCATCCGGATTGATCATCGTGCCCGTGTCCTGGCCGACCGTCACGCGTTCGATGCGGATGTCGCCCGATACGCGATCGACGCTCAGGTCGACGATCCACGCCGACCACGCCGCGCCGAATCCCGGGAAGCGGCTGTGTACGTAGCGTGCGTAGGCGATGCCGCGGCCGCGCACGTGCCGCGACCCGTCGTGTTCGTGAGGCGGGCGCCGCGCGCGCGGCGTCCAGCCCGCGCGGTCGGCCACGGCCTGCAGCAGCTCGGCGGCGCGCGCGTCCTGCAGATGGCGCAGCCGGAACGCGAGCGGATCGATGCCGGTCAGCGCCGCGCATTCGTCGGCGAATGCGTCGTGCGCGAACGAGTTCGGCAGCGCCGACACGCCGCGCAGCCATGACGCGCGCACGAGCGGCGCGAGATCCTCGCAGACGAAGCGGCGATGGGGGCTCGCATACGGCGACACGGCCGTGCGGTCGCCCATTTCGAACACGCGCGGCTCGGGCGCGATCGCGCCGGTCAGCAGCGCCGCGAGCAGCGGCGCGTCGTTCGACGGATAACGTGTCGTGAAGTCGTAGCCGAGCAGGCGGCCGTCGCGTGTGACGGTGCCGGTGACCTGCATCAGCTGGGCCGTGCCTTTCGGTTCCCACAGGTGCTCGTCCGCGCGGGACAACTGCACGCGCACCGGGCGGCCGACCGCGCGCGACAGCAGCAGCGCATCGCCGCACACGTCGTCCGCGCCGTTGCGGCCGTAGCAGCCGGCCGCCTCCATCCGCACGACGTCGAAATCGGCTTCGTCGCGCGCGACGAGCGTCGCGAGGTCGTGGCGCAGCGACACGGGGTTCTGCGTGCCGGACCAGACGGTGATCCGCCCGTCGCCCGGTTCGCGATAGTCGGCGAGCGCGCAGGACGGGCCGATCGAGCCGTGCATCTGGAACGGCCACGCATAGGTGCGCGACAGCGTGATCGTGTCCGGTTGCGTTCGCGCGGCATCGACGTCGCCTTCGTCGAGCAGCACGCGGCGCGCGGCCGGCGCCGCGGCGATGGCGGCGGCCGGATCGTCGAGCGGCGGCAGCGCGGGATGCGGCCGCCACGTCACGCGCAGCTGGCGCGCCGCGCGGATCGCGTGTTCCTCGCGCTCGGCGACGACGCCGACGAAATCGCCGAGCGCGACGACGGCCACGAGCCCCGGCACGTCGGCCACCGATGCACGATCGATGTCGACGAGCGACGTGCCGACGAATGCGCCGCTGTCGTGGCCCGCGTACGGCGGCCGCACGACGCGGCCGTGCAGCATGCCCGGCACGCGCATGTCGTGCACGAACGTGAGCTCGCCGGTCGCCTTCGCGGGCAGGTCGACACGCGGCGATGACCGGCCGACGATCCGGTAATGCGCGGGGTCCTTCGTGCGCGTAGTCAGGTCGAGCGTCAGCGCGATCCGGCGCGTGGCGACGAGCGCGGCGAACGTGATCGCCTGCCCGTCGGCCGAAATCGTTCCATCGTCGACGCTCAGGCGCGCCGCATCGACACCGAATCGCCCGGCGGCAAGGGCCAGCAGCGCATGGCGCGCCTGCGCGGCCGCGCAGCGCAGCGGCGTCGCGGAAATCTGGATCGTCGCGCTCGCGATGGTCGGGCCCTGGTTCGGTGTCGCGGCCGTGTCGCCGAGCACCATCGTCACGCGCGCGGCCGGCACGTCGAGTTCCTCGGCGACGATCTGCGCGAGCGACGTGCGGATGCCGGTGCCGAGATCGACGTGGCCGTTGAACGCGAGGATGCGGCCGTCGTCGAGAATCGCGACGAAGACTTCGGGCCATGCCGGCACGTAGGACGACAGGCTGCCCGGCTGGCCGGGGGCCGGCTTGACGGGCGGCGCGGGTGGCCGGATCACGGTCAGGCAGCCGTTGCGCGCGAGTAGTTCGGAGCGGTTCACGGGGGAGGTGTCCTGTCGGGGGCGGCGCGGCCCGCGGGCGGTGGCGTCGGGGAGCGTTCGGGCGGCGGCGTGCGTGAAGCGAATCTAGGCCGCCAAAAGCGCAGCGTCAATCGCGGGCGATGCCGGTGCCGCCCGCGACCGGTCGCGACTCAGCGCGTGCGGGCCGGTGCGGCATCGATCGCCGCGATCGCGTCGTCGAGCGGCAGCACGGCTGCATATTTCTGCTGCATGTCGAACAGGTTCGCGTCGTGCGGCGCGATCGCGCGATCGCCGACGCAATCGGCGAGCACCAGCGGACGGAAGCCGTGCGACATCGCGTCGACGACGCTCGCGCGCACGCAGCCGCTCGTCACGGCGCCCGCGACGAGCAGCGTCTGCACCGCGCGCTGCGCGAGCCACGGCGCCAGCTGCGTGCCGAAGAACGCCGACGGCACGGTCTTGCGCACGACGAGTTCGCCCGGCGCGGGCGTGAGTTCGGGCACGATCGCGCTGTTGGGATGATGCTCGGTCAGCGTCGCCATGCCGGGCACCTTCAGCGAGAACACGTTGTCGTCGCTGCCGTCGTCGGCATACACGATGCGGCTGTGCGCGACGGGCCAGCCGCGCGCGCGGGCCAGCGCGAGCGCATGCGTCGTGCGTGCGATCGCGGGCGCGATGTTGCCGCCGCCGAACGTCGCGGGATCGGCGAAGCCGACCACGAAATCGACGATCAGCAGGCCGATGTTGCCGTGCGGCGGCAGCGGCGTGCCGAAACCCTGCTGGCGATACACGTTCGCTTCGGCGTGACGGGAAAGATCGTTCATGGTGTCGGGTGCTCGTCGGTCAGGCGGGTTGGTCGGTCACGCGGCCGTCGCGCACGACGGTTTCGCCGTCGAGTTCGACCGTGCAGCGGCGCAGCGGGATGTCGATGTGGCAGGTGGTCGTGCGCGTGCCGCCGCCTTCGTTGTTCGGGCCGAGCGAGAACAGGAAGTTGCCTTCGAACGCGCGCGCATCCATCCCGATCGTCGCCTCGCGGTCGTACAGCCCGAGCGTCGACCAGCGCGCGCGCGGCTGCAGCCCCCAGCCGATATGCGAAATCGCATAGCCTTCGGGATCGGCGAACGTTTCCATGTAGTCGCGCAGCAGGTCGGCGTCGACGCCGCCTTCGATGCGCGTCGCATAACCGCCCTCGACCGTCAGCGCGATCGGTTCGGTCACATAGTGCTTCTGCGGCAGCAGGATGTCGCCGCGATCGATCACGATCGTGCCGCGCGCGGTGCGGTCGTTCGGGTAGGTCAGCGCGAAGCCGCTCGGCCAGTGGTCCCAGCGGCCCGGCGCGTCGACGAAGCCGTATTCGGCCGTCGGCGGGAATTCGCCGAGCGGGCACACGAGCGCGGTGCCGGCCGCCGACGTCACGCGCATCTCGCGGGCGGCGGCGATGGTCTTCGCGGCGGCGAGCACGCGCGTGCGGTCGGCCGGCGTCGGCACCATCCGCACGAGCACTTCGGGCGGCTCGACCGCGAGCAGGATTTTCGTGCCCGATTTCAGGATCGCGTGCTGTTCGGGCGAGAACAGCAGCGTCATCAGGTCGAGCACGAGGTCGCTCTCGCGCAGCGCGGCGATCGCGGCCTTGTTGCCGGTCAGCGGCGTCGTGCCGAGATAGGCGAGCGGGTCGCGGCTGAATGCCTTGTCGCCGTTCACCGGCGGCAGGTCGAGCCGGTTGACGATCGCGCCCATCGATTGCGTCGCGATCAGCGCGCACGACAGCGTCTGCGGATGGGTGGCCGCGCTCGTCAGGATCGTGACGGTCTGGCCCGGTTCGAGGCGCGACAGCGTGAGCACCTGCTTCCACGCGTCGATCAGTTGGGTATCGCTGACGGGCATCGTCGGCTCCGGTTATGGCGTGAAGAAAAGGGGCGGGCGTCGGGCGGTCAGGCCGCGAGCGGCGCGCCGAGGAAGTCGCCGAACGCCGCGTAGAAGCCCGCCGCGTTGTCCCATGGAATCATGTGGCCGGCGTCGGGCACGCGCACGTGCCGCATCGACGGCGTCGCGCGCTGCAGTTCGGCGACATCGTCGTCGCGCACCACGTCGCCGCGCTCGGCCGTGATCAGCAGCGACGGCACGGCCAGCTGCGCGGCATCCGCGTGGAAATCGTCGGTATGGAATCCCTCGTACGAAGCGCGCACCGCGCGTTCGTCGCAGGTATGCAGCCATTCGGCGCGCAACTGCAGTTCGGCATCGGTCCAGGTCGGACAGAACGCGCGCATCCCGTCGGCGTCGGTGCCCGCGCGGGCCAGCGCCATCGAGTCGATGTACCACGGCAGCTTGCCCGGATAGTCGCGGCGGTTCGGGCCCGAGACGGGCGGGTCGACGAGCACGACCGATTCGAGCCCGCGGATGCCGCGCCGCGTCGCGCGCGCGGCGATCCGCGCGCCCATCGAATGGCCGACGAGGCTCGTGCGCGGCAGGCTGAGCGCGGCGACCAGCGCCGCGATGTCGTCCGCCTGCGCATCGAGGCTGTAGTCGAGCGACGGCGACGCGTCCGACAGCCCGCGGCCGCGCACGTCGAGCACGTAGGTGTCGAATGCCGCGCCGAACGTTTCGCCGACGAAGCCCCACGTGATCGCGGGGCTCGTGATGCCGGGGATCAGCACGATCGCCGGGCGCGACGCGCGCGCGCCGGCCGTGCCGCCATAGCGCAGGTAGTGCTGGCGGATGCCGTTCGCGCGGATGTTCGCGCCGTAGAGGAAGGTCGAGGACATGAAGGGACTCCGTTCGAAGGGCGCGCTCAGTACGCGCCGGACAGCAGCGCGCCGGCGCCCGGCACGACGGGTTCGAGATCGAGCTCGCGCAGCATCGCGTAGGTGGTCGCGATCGCGGCCGTGACGACCGGCTTGCCCGTCATCGCCTCGACCTTCGCGACGGCCGGCAGCGACGGCATCTGCACGCACGCGGACAGCACGATCGCATCGGCATCCTGGTACGGCAGCGTCTTCACGATGTCGGGCAGGCGCGCCGGATCGTGGCGGCCGACGTCGAGATTGTCGGGAATCTCCAGCGCGCGGTAGGCGAGCACGTCGAAGCCTTCGTGGCGGATGTAGTCGACCACGAGTTCGGTCAGCGGCAGCATGTACGGCGCGACGACGACGATGCGCTTCGCGCCGATCACCTTCAGCGCGTCGACGAGCGCACCCGCGCTCGTCAGCACGGGCGCCCGCGCGCCGTTGTCGGCCGTGTGTTTCGTGAGGCGAGCCTGCGACACGCGGTGGTAGCCGTGCCCCATCGCCATGATCGCGACGAGGCAGGCGTAGCCGAGCACGTCGACGCGCGCATCGCTCAGTTCCACCGCGCAGCGGTCGGATTCGGCATCCATTGCCGCGAGTTCTTCCTTGACGACCTTCTTCATCCGCATCCGGCTCGAATGGAACGTGAAGCGCTCGGGACGGATCGTTTCGCGCAGCCGCAGCATCGCCGGGATCTCGGTTTCCATCGTCGTGTTGGAACTCGGCACGATCTGGCCGATGCGGTAGGACTTGCTCATGACGGGGGCTCCGTGTCGGTAAGGGAGGGCGGCACGCAGGTGCGGGATCGCCGGATGTCGAGCAAAGTCTAGTGTGTACATTTGAAAATGGCAATGGATCAAAATGAGGTTGCGCCTGCCATACCTGTTTGTATAGATGGATATTCGAGGAATTATTGGTGTTTTCCCGTATGTGGCAGAGACGCCAAACAATCCGCTTGTCCTGAGTAAATTGAGTGTGTACGCTACATAAACGCCATTCAATCCGCCCGTATCCGTGCCGTGTTCGGCGCCGGGCCCACGATCAGGAGATCCGCATGAGCAAACCCCGTATCGCAATCATCGGCGCCGGTCTCGGCGGCACGGCCGCGGCTGCGCTGCTGCAGCGCGGCGGTTACGACGTCGCGCTGTACGAGCAGG
The DNA here is from genome assembly GCF_001718535.1 of Burkholderia seminalis. NCBI lineage: Bacteria > Pseudomonadati > Pseudomonadota > Betaproteobacteria > Burkholderiales > Burkholderiaceae > Burkholderia > Burkholderia seminalis. Next base: position 1,087,907 of record NZ_CP013400.1, read on the forward strand.
CGCCCGCTTTTTCGCGCCTCGGCGCGGGCATCCATCTCGGCCCGAACGTGATGAAGATCATGCGGCGCATCGGCTGCGAGGACGCGCTGGAGACGATGGGTTCGCATCCGGATTGCTGGTACAGCCGCGACTGGCGGACGGCCGACGTGCTGTCGCAGATCCCGCTCGGCGACTACGCGCGCAAGACGTACGGGGCGAGCTACCTGACCGTGCACCGCGGCGATTTCCATGCATTGATGACGCAGGCGGTCACGCCCGGCACGATCCGCTTCGGCAAGCGGCTCGCGGCGGTCGAGGACACCGGCGATGCGGTGCGCCTGACGTTCGCCGACGGCAGCGTCGAGACGGCCGACATCGTGATCGGTGCGGACGGCGTGAATTCGCGGATCCGCGAGCATCTGCTCGGCGCGGAACCGCCGCGCTACACGGGTTATGTCGCGCACCGCGCGGTGTTCCCGGCGTCGCTGCTCGGCAACAAGCCGTACGACATGTGCGTGAAGTGGTGGTCGGAGGATCGCCACATGATGGTCTACTACGTGACCGAGAAGCGCGACGAGTACTACTACGTGACCGGCGTGCCGCAGGCCGAGTGGCCCGAGGGCGTGTCGATGGTCGACAGCAGCCGCGACGAGATGCGCGAGGCGTTCGCGGGTTTTCACGCCGACATCCAGCACCTGATCGACGTTTCGCCGTCGATCACGAAGTGGCCGCTGCTCGAGCGCGATCCGCTGCCGTTGTGGAGCCGTGGCCGTCTCGTGCTGCTCGGCGACGCATGCCATCCGATGAAGCCGCACATGGCGCAGGGCGCGGCGATGGCGATCGAGGATGCCGCGATGCTCGCGCGCTGTCTCGACGAAGTCGGCGTCGGCGACTACGCGGGCGCGTTCGCGCTGTACGAGGCGAACCGTGCGGCGCGCGCGTCGAAAGTGCAGCGCGTGTCGCACAACAATACGTGGCTGCGCACGAACGAGGATCCGTCGTGGGTATTCGGTTACGACGTGTTCGACGTGCCGCTCGTCGCGCCGTCGCGCGGCGACGTGGCGGCCGCGGCCTGACGCATCCACGGTGCCCGTGCCGGGCCGGCGCCTGGCCGTCGCGGGAATCGAGGCGCGCAGGTACGTGCGCATTTCGGCGTGTTATATGTCAGGGGCGCGCTGGCGGGTGCCAGCCGGCGGCCGTGCCCGCCGCCGGCCGTCACGGCCGGCACGCCGCATTCCGGATCCATTCAATGTCCCATCCCGCATCTCCGTCGCGGCCGCTGGCGTTTCGCGTGAACGGCACGCCGCATACCTTCGACGAGGCCGCACCCGACGCGCCGCTGCTGCTGGTCCTGCGCAACGACTGCGCGCTCAACGGCCCGAAATACGGCTGCGGGCTCGGGCAGTGCGGGGCGTGCACGGTGCTCGTCGACGGGCAGGCGACCCGCTCGTGCGTCGTGCCGGCCGCCGCCGCGAACGGGCGCGACGTCATGACGCTCGAAGGGCTCGGCTCGCGCGACGCGCTGCATCCGATCCAGCGCGCGTTCGTCGACGAGCAGGCCGCGCAATGCGGTTATTGCCTGAACGGGATGATCATGAGCGCGAAGGTGCTGCTCGAACGCAACCGCGCGCCGGACGACGCGGCGATCCGCGACGCGTTGCGCTTCAACCTGTGTCGCTGCGGCACGCATCTGGAGATCATCCGTGCGGTGCATCGCGCCGCACGTTATCTGCGAGACGGCGATGAAGCGTGACGCGCGCCTGCCTGCGCAGCCGGAGCGCGCGGCGGCGCCCGACACGCGCGACGCAACTGCCGCCGAGGCATCGCATGCGCACCGCGCGCGCTACGAATGGCCGATCGGCGACGCGCACGCGCGTGCATCGTTCGATATCGAAACGCAGACCGCACCCGACGGGCGGATGATGGCCTGGCGCTATCGCGCGCAGGCGGCCGGCGCGGATGGGCACGATGCTCGCGGGGCTGAAGACGCGCGAGCGGATGCGGGCCCGGCGTCGCCGTTCGTCTACCGGCACGCGCGGACGTCGATCGAGCTGGCCGATGCCGGCGCAGCGATTCCCGGCCACGCGCACGCCTTTGCCCGCGAATCCTTCGTCGACGAACTCGCCGGCGCGTTGCGGCGCGACCCGGTCGCGCTGCGGCTGCAGCATCTCGATGCCGCGCGGGATGCGGGGCCGCGCGAGACCATCCGGATGGTCAGCGAGCGCGCCGCGTGGGGCGCACCGGTCGCGGCCCGCGCGACCCCGCCGTCGACGCTCAGCGGTCGCGGCTTCGCCTTCGACGGCGAGCCCGCGGCCGAATCCGGCGACGCCCGTCATGACGGCGATCCGCACTGGTCCGCCTGGGTCGTCGATCTCGATGTCGACCGCGCGACGGGCGACGTCGCGGTGCGGCGCGTCGTGGCTGGACAGGGCGTCGGCGAGCCGGGCGACGCGTCGACGGTCGGCGTGCCCGCGTGGCAGATCGAAGCGGCGATTTCGCGCGTGATGGGGACGCGGCTGACCGCGCGTCCCGCGCATGACGAAGCCGGGGCCGACGCGCAGCCGGACGCGATCGCGCTCGAGCTGGCTGTATCCGACGCAGCGGCGCCCCGTGCGCACGGTGAGCTGTCCGTACACGATGCGCGGCGGATCGAACAGGCGGCCGCGCCGGCCGCGGCTGCGATCGCGAACGCGCTGTACGACGCGACGGGCGTGCGTTTTCGTGCGCCGCCGTTCGATGCCGCGCGGATTCGCGCGGCGCTTGCGCAACCGGTGCCGGTCGATGCCGCCGACGGGTTGCATGCGGGCCCGCGCCGCGCGTCGCGCTGGCGCCGCTGGCTGGCCGGCGCAGGGGCGGGCGGTGTGGTCGGCGGGCTGCTCGGGCTGGCGTGCGCGATCCTGCCCGGGCACGCGCCGATTGCACCGATTGCGCCCGGCGGCGCGGACGGCGCGATGTGGAGCGCCGCGACCCTCGAACGTGGCCGCCAGGTTGCCCTCGCCGGCGATTGCGCGGTGTGCCACACGGCGCCCGGCGGCGCGACCAACGCTGGCGGGCTCGCGCTCGATACGCCGTTCGGCACCATTTACACGACGAACCTCACGCCCGATCCGGAAACCGGCATCGGCGCCTGGTCATATCCGGCGTTCGCCCGCGCGATGCGAGAAGGCATCTCGCGCGACGGCACGCACCTGTACCCGGCGTTCCCTTATACGGCGTTCGCGAAGCTGAGCGAGCCCGACTTGCTCGCGCTCTATGCGTACCTGATGTCGCAGCCGCCGGTGAAGCACGTACCGCCGCCGACCAAGCTGCCGTTCCCGCTCGACCGGCGGCGTCTCGTTGCCGGCTGGAACTGGCTGTATCACGACGCGCGGCCGTTTGCGCCGGACCCGGCGCGCTCGGCGATGTGGAATCGCGGCAAGTATCTGGTCGACGGCGCCGGGCACTGCGGCGCATGCCATACGCCGCGCAACGCGCTCGGTGCGGAGAAGGGCGGCCTGGCTTACCTGTCGGGCGGCGAAGCCGAGGGATGGGTCGCGCCGCCGCTCGTCGCGTCGCCGGCTTCGCCCGTGCCGTGGAGCGAAGGCGCGTTGTTCGACTATCTGCGCACGGGCTTCTCGGCGCAGCACGGCGTCGCGGCCGGGCCGATGGCGCCGGTCGTCGCGGGGCTCGCGGCGCTGCCCGAGCACGACGTCCGGGCGATCGCGCACTATCTGGCGTCGCTGTCGCCGCCCGTCGATGCCGCGCTCGCCGCGGACGCGGCGACCCGCCAGGTGCGCGGCGCGGAAACCGTCGCGACGCTCGGCCTCGAGAACGGCCGCCGCGCGTTCGACGCGGCGTGCGCGGTCTGTCATGCGGAATCGGGCGGCGTCGGGCATTTCGGCGTGCGTCCGCTGATGGGGCTCAACACGAGCGTCAGCCAGGCGGCGCCGGACAACCTGCTGCGCGTGCTGCACCACGGGATCGCCCAGCCGGCGACCGACCATCTCGGCTACATGCCGGGCTTCGGCGAGGCCTTCGACGACCGCCAGATGGCCGAGCTGGCCGCCTACATCCGGGCGCGCTACGCGCCGGGGCAGCCGGCGTGGCGCAATCTGGCGGAAACCTCAGCGAGGATCCGCCAGGCGGGCGTGCATTGACCGTCGCACCGATGTGAGCGGCCGGACCGGCATGGGGCAGGGCGAAATGACCTGTCCGACGAAAACGGTCGCTGGCGATGGCTGTAAATCTTGCCTGAATCGGCCATCGTTTAACCATTCGAAACAATGTGTTCACTGAAAGGGGCATGATCTCCGGCGATCGGGCAGGCATACTGTCGCCTATGTTGCTCAATGCACGTCGGACGGCGTGCGCTTGCCCCCCATGTCCATTCCAGTCTCTTTTCGAACCCTGCGATGGTTGACCGTCGCGGCTGCCGCATGCTTGCTCGCCGCGTGTTCGACCGCTTCCGACGTGACCGCGACGTCGAACCCGAACGTGTACACCGTGACGACGCGCACGGTCGGCGTGTCGACGACGTGGGCCGACGCCCACGAGAAGGCCGTCAACGAAGCCACCAACTACTGCACGCAGCGCGGGATGCGCGCGAGCATGAAGACGGAATCGCTGACCGGCGGCCGCCGTGTCGACGCGCGCTCCGAACTCGCGTTCGAGTGCCATCCGACCTTCGAGACGGCCTCGAACCCGCGCGGCTGAACGAACGGCGGTGCCGGTCGCACCGCCGGCGCCCGCATTTCCTCCCCCTGCATGCAGCCCGACCCGCGAGGCCGGACCGGCCCGTCGCGGGTCGGTGCACGTGCGGCGTCGGCCGTGCGGGTCAGGCCGGCTGCGCCTCGTACAGCTTCACGCACGCGGAGAAGTCGAGCGTGCCGAGCCCCTGCTGGCTCATCGATTGGTAAAGCTGCTGCGCGAGCGCGCCCATCCACACCGGTTGATGCGCGCTCCGTGCGGCCTCGGTCGCGAGCCCGAGGTCCTTCAGCATCAGGTTCGCCGCGAAGCCGCCCGCATAGCCGCGCGCGGCCGGCGCCGTCTCGCTCACGCCCGGATACGGGTTGTACGTGTCCGAACTCCAGCAGCGGCCGGTCGACGTGTTGATGATGCCGGCCAGCACGGCCGGATCGATGCCGAGCGCCGCACCGAGCGCCATCGCTTCCGACACGCCCATCATCGAGATCCCGAGCAGCAGGTTGTTGCAGATCTTCGCGATCTGTCCGGTACCCGTGCCGCCGCAATGCACGACGTTCTTGCCCATGTCGAGCAGCACGGGGCGGATGCGCTCGAACAGCGCACCGTCCGCGCCGACCATGAAGGTCAGCGTGCCGGCCTGCGCGCCGCCGGTGCCGCCCGATACCGGTGCGTCGGCGAGCGGGAAGCCGCGTTGCGCGGCGGCGTCGGCCACCGCGCGCACGGTGCCGGGATCGATCGTGCTGCAGTCGATCAGCGTCGCGCCGGCGCGTGCGCCGGCCAGCACGCCGTCGTCGCCGAGATAGACGGTGCGCACGTGCTGCGCGGCCGGCAGCATCGTGATCACGACGGCGCCGTGCGCCGCCGCTTCGCGCGGCGAGCCGGCCGCCGTCGCGCCCGCGCGCAGCGCGGCATCGACCGCGTGCGCGTCGAGGTCGAACACCGTCAGCGCATGGCCGGCCTTGAGCAGGTTGGCGGCCATGGGGCCGCCCATGTTGCCGAGCCCGATGAATGCGATTTCCATGTGCAGGCTCCCGGTCAACGCAGCGCGATCGTCGTGTTCACGCCGCCGGCCGTCGCGTCGTCGTCGAACCAGCGCGCGGTGACCGTCTTGGTCTGCGTGTAGAACTGCACGACCTGCTTGCCGTACGGCCCGAGATCGCCGAGCTTCGAGCCGCGCGAACCGGTGAAGCTGAAGTAGGGCACCGGCACCGGGATCGGGATGTTGATGCCGACCTGGCCGATGTCGATCTCGCTCTGGAACTTGCGGGCGGCCGCGCCGCTCTGCGTGAACAGGCCCACGCCGTTGCCCATCGGGTTGCGGTTGACGAGCGCGATCGCGTCGTCGAGCGTGTCGGCTTCGAGCACGACCACCACCGGCCCGAAGATTTCCTCCGTATAGATCGACATGTCGGTCGTCACGCCCGAGAAGATCGTCGGGCCGACGAAGTTGCCCTGCTCGTAGCCGGGCACCTTCACGTCGCGGCCGTCGAGTTCGAGCTTCGCGCCGGCCTTCACGCCTGCTTCGATCAGCGCGGTGATGCGCGCATGCGCGGCCTTCGACACGACCGGGCCGACATCGGTGCCCGGTTCGTGGCCCGCATTGACCTTCAGCGCCTTCGCCTTCTCGACGAGCTCGGGCAGCCAGTCGCGCGCCTTGCCGACCAGCACGACGACCGACGTCGCCATGCAGCGCTGGCCGGCCGCGCCGAAGCCCGCGCCGACGAGCGCGTTGATCGACTGCTCGCGGTGCGCATCGGGCAGCACGACCGCGTGGTTCTTCGCGCCCATCATCGACTGCACGCGCTTGCCGTGCTGGCTGCCGAGGTTGTACACGTGCGTGCCGACGCGCGTCGAGCCGACGAACGAGATCGCCTTGATGTCCGGATGCGTGCACAGGCGGTCGACCACCGTCTTGCCGCCGTGCACGACGTTCAGCACGCCTTGCGGCACGCCGGCCTCGATCGCGAGTTCGACGAGCTGCATCGTCGACAGCGGGTCCTGCTCCGACGGCTTCAGCACGAACGTGTTACCGCAGACGATCGCCATCGGGAACATCCACAGCGGGATCATCCCGGGGAAGTTGAACGGCGTGATGCCCGCGCACACGCCGATCGGCTGGCGCAGCGTATACGTGTCGACGCCGCCCGCGACGTTCTCCGCGAACTCGCCCTGCTGCAGCGTGCCGATCGAGCACGCATGCTCGACGACTTCGAGGCCGCGGAAGATGTCGCCCTGCGCGTCGGGCAACGTCTTGCCTTGCTCGGCGGTCAGCGTATGCGCGATCCGTTCGAGATTGCGGCGCACGAGATCCTGGAATTTCAGCATGATGCGCAACCGCGCACCGATCGGCGTCGTCTTCCAGGTCTGGAACGCGCGCTGCGCGGACGCGATCGCGGCATCGACCTCGTCGAGCGTCGCGTACGGCACGCGGCCGATCGTTTCCTGCGTCGCGGGGTTGACGATGTCGCCCCATTCGGCGCTTCGCGAGTCGACGAACGCGCCGTCGATCAGCAGCTTGGCGGTGGGCAGGGCGAGGGTGGTCTGGGGAACTGCGGCGTTCATGGAACTCTCCGGAAAACGGTGGGGCGATGACAAAGGGCGCCTGCTTCCGCCGCGCGTGCACGCACGGCGGAGCACAGGACGAAAGGGGTTCGACTGGCGGCCGGCGGCAGGCTCAGGTGCGCGCCGGACGCATCAATGCGGTACACACGAGCGCGAATACGCCGAAGCCGACGAGGTACGCGATCACGTAGTGCGGCTGGCCGCCGCCGGCCTTGAGCAGCGACGTCGCGATCATCGGCGCGAAGCCGCCGCCGATCACGCCGGCCAGCTGCACCGACAGCGAGATGCCGCTGTAGCGGATTTCCGCCGGGAACTGCTGCGCGAACAGCAGCGATTCCGGCGCATAGAGGATCGGGAACACGACGCCGAGGCCGAGCACGATCGCCCACCACGCATACGACGTCTGCTGCGTGCCGAGCATCATGAAGAACGGCGCGGCGAACGCGCACATCAGCACGAGGCCGATCGCGAACATCCGGCGCTGGCCGATGCGGTCGCTCAAGTGGCCGCACAGCGGCATCGTGACGAGCGACAGCGCGGCGCCGGCCGTGATCGCGTGCAGCATCTCCGCCTTCGGCAGATGCAGCTGCTGCGTCGCGTAAGCGAGCGCGAACGTGACGACCATGTAGAACCACGTGTTCTCGGCGGCGCGTGCGCCGACGATCGTCAGCACTTCACGCGGATGGCGGCGCAGCGCGGCCGTCACCGGCGACTTCTCGGCCTTGCCCTGGCGCTGCATCTTCTCGAAGTCGGGCGATTCGGGCACTTTCGCGCGGATGAACCAGCCGAGGCCGACGAGCGCGATGCTCGCGAGGAACGGCACGCGCCAGCCCCACGACAGCATGTCGGCTTCCGGCAGCGCGGCGACCGCGGCCATCGCGACCGACGACAGGATCAGGCCGAGCCCGACGCCCGTCTGCGGCAGGCTGCCGAACAGCCCCTTGCGGCCCTTCGGCGCGTGTTCGACGGCCATCAGCACCGCGCCGCCCCATTCGCCGCCGACCGCCATGCCCTGCAGGAAGCGCATCGCGATCAGCAGCGCGGCGGCCCAGTAGCCGATGCGGTCGTACGACGGGATCAGCCCGATGATCATGCTCGGCACGCCCATCAGCAGCAGCGTGATCATCAGCATCGACTTGCGGCCGATGCGGTCGCCGAAGTGGCCGAACACGATGCCGCCCATCGGCCGGCCGATGAAGCCGACCGCGAACGTGCCGAATGCGGCGAGCGTGCCGACGACGGGGTCCAGCGACGGGAAGAAGATGCGGTTGAACACGAGCGCGGCGGCCGTGCCGTAGAGGAAGAAGTCGTACCACTCGATCGTCGTGCCGGCCATGCTGGCCCAGCCGGCCAGCAGGTAGTGCTTCGCGGTGCGCTCGGGCGCCGGCGTCGCGATGGTCGCATGCTCATCGAGGGTGGATCGGGTCTGCATGGTGTCTCCGGTTTTATTGCCTGCAGCTCATGGTCCGCAGGTCAGGGTCGAGTATAGTTATGCGCGGATTCATCATGTACCGATAAAGAAACCGGTTGGATGTGCATTTATGCATATCGACGGCCGGCCCCGAGACGCCAGCCCCTTTTCCCCTCGCCGATGCGACATGCCACCGAGCCGGTTTCCGGCAACCTGAACTGGGACGACCTGCGGTTCTTCCTCGAAGTCGCGCGCACGCAGCGCGCGAGCGGCGCCGCGAAGCGGCTCGGCGTCGATTACACGACCGTCGCGCGGCGCGTGCGCGCGCTCGAGGCGGCGATGGGCACGCTGCTGTTCGACAAGTCGCGCTCCGGCGGCTTCACGCTGACGGCCGAGGGGCAGCGGCTCGTCGCGTATGCGGACGCGATGGAGACGACCGTGCAGTCCGCGTGCGACCAGATCGCGAACACGGGCGAGGCGCTGTCGGGCCACGTGCGGATCGGGTCGACCGAAGGGTTCGGCTGCTTCTTCCTCGCGCCGCAGCTCGCGCAGTTTCGCGCCGAACATCCGCACGTGACGGTCGACCTGCTGCCCGTACCGCATTTCGTCAACCTGCCCAAGCGCGAGGCCGATCTCGCGATCACGCTCGAGCGGCCCGAGCGCGGGCCTTACGTGGTCACGAAGCTGTGCGACTACCGGTTGCGGCTCTATGCGACGCGCGACTACCTCGCGCACCACGCGCCGATCACGTGCACGGACGATCTCGCGCGGCACACGTTCATCAGCTACGTCGACGATCTCGCGTTCAGCAACGAGCTGCTGTACCTGGATCGCGCGGTGCCGGGCGCGACGGCCGGGCTGCGCACGACGAGCGTGATCGCGCAGTATTTCGCGGCGCTGCAAGGCGGCGGGCTCGCGATCCTGCCGTGCTTCATGGCGGCCACGCAGCCGGCGCTCGTGCCGGTGCTGCCGGACGATGTCGTCGTCACGCGGTGTTTCTGGCTGACGTGCCGCGAGGATCTGCGCAAGCTGCGGCGCGTGACCGCGCTGTGGGATTACCTGCGCGCGGCGGCGGACGCGAATCGCGCGCTGCTGTCGGGCGAAGCGGGGACGTTGAAATTCATCGGCGAGGCGGAATAGCGACGCGCGTGCTCGCTCGTCGAGATGGCGACGGCGGCGACGTGATCGGCATCGATGGAAAAACGGCCGACGGTAATCGGGCCGGCTCGCGGGAGAAAGGGGAGGGCAGATGGCTTTGACGCATGCGGGCAAGGTTTTCGTGGTTTGTGTGGCCGTATTCGGCGTGGCGGCGTACTGGCTCGCCGCGCGCATGGTGCGCCGCCAGACCGGCGGCAAGCGCGGGGCTGGCGGCGCGGTCGCGTTCTGGTGGCTCGTGTGTTTTTGCCTGGTGTCGCTGTTTTTCCCGTTCGCGTACTGGATCGGCGACGAACTCCGCGAACTGGCGGTGTCGCCGAAATACGAGGCGACCGTCGTGTCCTACCAGTCCGAGTGGGACACCTGCGAGCGGCGCGACAGCAGCGGGCGCACCGAGCGCTACCGGTGCATCATGTACACGTCGATCCTGGAAGCCGTGATGCCGGATGGCAAGCGGGTCGTGCTGCCGGGCAACGTCCGCTCGGGCGGCGTGCCGGAGATCGGCGAGAAGATCGATGTCGTGTTGCCGGCCGGGGCGACGCAACTGCATGAACGCAGCGTGCGCAGTATCGGCCTGCTGGCCGGTGGGGCGTTGATGGTCGCGATCATCGGGTATTTCGTCTACCTGATCGCGGCGTACGGCGCGGGAAAGAACATCGACGGTGCGGCGCGCTTTGGCATGGCGGCGGTGATGAACGGGCTCGTGCCGCTCGGCGCGCTGCTGATGGAAATCGGGTTCCTGAGCGTGCCTTACCGCTACTGGGCGCACGGGAACCCGGAGCAATGGCCGGTGTGGGTGCTGGCGCTTTCCATGGTGTTCGCGCTGGCGCTGCTGCCGTTGCTGCTGATCTATGCGCGGACTGCATGGCGCGCGGTGGTGAAGTAACGGAGGCGGGGTGACGTCGGGTGAGCACCGTCCTCAGCGCGCGAGCGGCTTCAGGCCGGTGTGGCGGATCTGCCTGTGGATCCCGCCGACGCCGGCCCGCCGGTATGCGGCGCGCAACTCGCGGCGCAGTACGATCGCGGTGTAGGGGCGTGCCGTGCAACCGGCACTCAGCCCGGGCACTCAACCCGGGCACTCGAGCCGGTCCGCGAGTTCGTTCAGGTCCCTGACGTCGAAATCCCACGCGTCGTCGGCCTGCAGGTCGGTCGTCTGGCCGGGCCCGTGCTCGGTCGGCCGCAGCACGAATGCGGTCGACAGCCCCTGCCGGCGCGCGGCCGCGAGATCGCCGTTGTGCGCCGCGACCAGGCACAGCTCGGCGGGCGCGAGGCCGAGAAGGTCGACGGTGTCGGTGTACACCTGCGGCGACGGCTTGTACGCGCGAACGACTTCCGCGCCGAGGATCGCATCCCAAGGCAGCCCCGCGCGCTTCGCGACGTCGACCATCAGCCGGATGTTGCCGTTCGACAGCGGCGCGATGATGAAGCGCCGCTTCAGCCGGTGCAGCGCCGCGACCGCGTCGGGCCACGGGTCGAGGCTGTGCCATGCGAGGTTGAGCGTGTCGATGTCCGCGTCGGGCACGCCGTCGATGCCGAAACGGTCGAGCGTGCGGACCAGGTTTTCGCGATGCAGCACGTCGAGCCGCACGTAGCGGCGGCGCCCGCTGCGGATTTCTTCCATCGACGGCGAGTATTCGGCGCGCCAGGCATCGGCGAACACGAACGGGTCGAGGGTCGGCGCGTGGCGCTCCAGGAACGCGGCGGCGCCGCGTGCGACACCGCTTCTCCAGTCGACGATCGTTCCGAAGACATCGAAAACGAGCGCCTTGATTTCGGCAGGGTTCGTCATGGTGATCCAGTGAAGGTCGTTCGGTGAGGGTACCTATCGCCGGGCCGCCGGAATGCGCGACGCCGGTTCCGTCGACATTGAATCACGGATACGAAAACGCGGTCTGGCCGGCCGCGATGCTGTCCGATAGCAGCCGGCACGGCCGACGATGCCCGAGGCGTTCGCAGACGCGCGAACCTTTCGGAAGGCTGACCGCCGGCCGCGAGCGGCATCGCGACCGAGCGTAACCCCTGATGCACACGGACGCGCGGGGCGTCCCGTATTGGTGTTAAATATATTTCGGCGCACCCTGGCTCGGTGCGCGAAAACGGGGCGCACCGGGCATCGGCGTAAACCCGGAGCGAAAACGGCACGAAGGATCGATAACGAATCGGGCGCATCAGACCCGATCGGACAGACGGCAGGATTCATCTTGAATACCGAACCGCGGAGCTCTCGTTACAGCCTCGGTCTCGCGGCGGAAGTACTCGCGTCCGAGCAAAGCGTGCTGAGGCTGATCACGCGCAATACACCGCTGCCGGAACTGTTGGTCGAGGTCTGCCGGCGCGCCGAGACTTTGCTCGGCGATGGCGCGTCATGCACGATCCTGCTGCTCGATGCCGACGGCATGCACGTGCGCGTCGGCGCCGCGCCGTCGCTGCCCGCGCAGTACAGCGCCGCGATCGACGGCGCGACGATCGGCCCCGCGGCCGGCTCGTGCGGCACGGCGATGTACGAGCGCCGGATGGTCGCCGTCGAGGACATCGAAACCGATCCGCTGTGGGCCGACTACCGTGGCGTCGCGTTGCCGCTGGGCCTGCGCGCATGCTGGTCGGTGCCGTTCGTCGACGACGCGGGTGCCGTGCTCGGCGCGTTCGCCGTCTATCACCGCCGGCCGCGGCGGCCCAGCGACGAGGAAACCGAACTGTTGCGCGACATCGGCAACAGCGTCGGCCTCGCGGTACACCAGGACCGGATCGCGCGGCAGCTCGCGCGCAGCGAGGAACATCACCGGCTCGTCGTCAACAGCCTGAACGAAGGCATCCTCGTCGTATCGCGCGACGGCATCGTGATCGCGAGCAACCCGAGCGCGAGCCGGATGCTGCGCGTGAAGGGCGATCTCGTCGGCCGCCGGCTGTCGACCCTGATCCCGCGCAAGCTGCGCGAGGACGGCACGCCGATTGCGCCGCACGACTGGCCGAGCCGGCGTGCGCTCGAGACGGCCACGCCGATGCTCGACTACACGGTCGGCTTCGGCCTCGCGGACGGCGACATCATCTGGGTGCGCGGCAACGCGGTGCCGATCGTGCGGCCGGGCGAGACGCAGGCCGATTCGGTGCTCGTGTCGTTCAACGACATCGGCCCCGTGCGCGAAGCGCAGCAGCAACTGCGCTACCTGGCGACGCGCGATGCGCTGACGGGCCTCTACAACCGCCGCTGGCTCGCCGAGCGCATGCGCGAGCTGTTCGGCGGGCACGATGCGGGCCGGCCGGCACGCGTCGCGATCCTGTTCATCGATCTCGTCGGGTTCAAGAAGGTCAACGACACGGCCGGGCACGACGCGGGCGACGCGCTGCTGCGCAGCGTCGCGGCGCGGCTCGCGGCCTGCGCGGGCGGTCGCTACGCGCTGACGCGCGTGGGCGGCGACGAGTTCGTGATCCTCGTCGACGACTGCGACGATCCCGAGCGCCTCGCGGTGCTGGCGCGAGAGGTGATCGACGCGATCGCGAAGCCGTTCGCGATCGCGAACAACGAGTACTGGCTCGGCGTGTCGATCGGGATCAGCGTCGCGCCGCGCGACGGCGACGATGCGGTCACGCTGATGCGCAACGCCGATTCGGCGATGTACGACGCGAAGCAGCGGGGCCGCAATCACTTCACGTTCTTCACCGCGCAGCTCAACCTGCGGCTGCAGCGCCGCTTCGCGGTCGAGCAGTCGCTGCGGCGCGCGCTGACGTCGGACATGCTGCGGCTCGCGTACCAGCCCGTCGTCGACGCGCGCAGCGGCCGCACGGTCGGCGCCGAAGCGCTGCTGCGCTGGACCAGCCCCGAACTCGGGCCGATGTCGCCGGCGGAATTCATCCCGGTCGCGGAAGATACGGGGCTGATCGTCGCGATCGGCCAGTGGGTGCTCGAAACGGCCTGCAGGCAGATGGCCGAGTGGCGCCGCACGATCGCGCCGGACCTGATGCTGGCCGTCAACCTGTCGCCGCGGCAGTTTCACGAAGGGCTCGTCGAGTCGGTCGGCCGCTGTCTCGCGCAAACGCGGCTCGATCCGTCCGCGCTCGAGCTCGAGATTACCGAAGGACTGCTGATGAATGACACGGATACCGTGCTGCCGATGCTCGAAGCGCTCACCGACATGAACGTGCGGATCTCGGTCGACGATTTCGGCACCGGCTATTCGTCGCTCGCTTACCTGAAGCGTTTCCCGCTGCACAACCTGAAGGTCGACCGCTCGTTCGTGTCGGGCGTGCCCGATCACCACGACTCGGTCGCGATCACGCAGGCCGTCGTCGCGATGGCGCATTCGCTCGGCATGAAGGTGACGGCGGAGGGCGTCGAGACGCAGGCGCAATCGTGGTTCCTGCAGCAGATCGGCTGCGACATGCAGCAGGGCTACCTGTTCAGCCGCCCGCTGGACCCGAACGACTACGCGCGCCGGCTCGGCGCCGCGTAAACGGACGGGCGGCTCAGTCGCGTGGCACGCCGAACCCGCCGGCGCCGGGCGGCGGCGGCGACGAATCGATCTCGACGCGGTTCTTGCCTTCGTGTTTCGCGCGGTACAACGCGCGGTCGGCCGCCTCGATCAGCACGGTCGTCGGCAGGCCGGGCGTGGGCACGATGCTCGCGCCGCCGATGCTGATCGTCACGGTGTTGCCGGTCGACGAATGCGCGTGCCGCAGTTGCAGCGCCTCGACCGCGAGCCGGATCTTCTCGCCGAGCAGCCGCGCGGCGCCCGGCGACGTGGCCGGCATCACCACCGCGAACTCCTCGCCGCCGAAGCGCGCGGCGAGATCGCCCGATTGCCCGAGGCAGCGCTCGATGGTCGACGCGATCTGCTTGAGCACGCTGTCGCCCGACACGTGTCCGTACGTGTCGTTGTACAGCTTGAAATTATCGACGTCGATCATCAGCAGCGACAGCTCGCTGCGCTCGCGCGTGCCGCGGCGCCATTCGGCCGCCAGGTATTCGTCGAGATAGCGCCGGTTCGACAGCCCGGTCAGGCCGTCGGAATGCGTGAGACGCCGCAGTTCGAGATTGGCCTCGAGCAGTTGCTGCTGCGATTGCCGCAGCGCGCGATAGGCCTCGTCGCGCTGCAGCAGGTTCATGTACGAGCGCGAGTGGTAGCGGATGCGCGCGACGAGCTCGATGCGGTCGGGCAGCTTCACGAGATAGTCGTTCGCGCCGGCCGCGAACGCGGCGCTCTTGATCACGGGTTCTTCCTGCGTCGACAGCACGATGATCGGCACGTCGCGTGTCGCCGCGTTCGCGCGGTACGACTTCACGAGGCTCAACCCGTCGATGCCGGGCATCACGAGGTCCTGCAGGATCACGGTCGGCCGCGTTTCGATCGCGGTGGTCAGCGCGTCGTCCGAGCGCGGGCAGTAGTGGAAGTCGATGCCTTCCTCGTCGACGAGCGCGCGCCGGACGGCTTCCGCGACGATCGTCTGGTCGTCGACCAGCAGCACCATGGCCGGCACGTCGGCGCTCGGCGTGGTCGGGCTGCCCGGCGGGCGGGTCAGGTCGCTAGTCATGTTCGATGCGGTGTGTTGCGAGGGCAGGCATGGGTGTTGCGCGGGTTCATCGGGCTCAGATCCGGGCGAGCGCCGCCAGCTCGCCCGCGATGCGGCCGAGCGGCAGGATCGCGCGCGCCGCGCCGAGCGTCGCGGCCGCCTTCGGCATGCCGTATACCGCGCTGGTCGCCTCGTCCTGCGCGATCGTATGGTAGCCCTTCATCCGCAGCGCCTTCAGGCCGATCGCGCCGTCGCGTCCCATTCCCGTGAGCAGCACGCCGATCACGCGGCCGGACCAGTGCTCGGTCAGGCTGTTGAAGAACACGTCGACCGACGGACGATACGGCGTCGCGGCCGGCTCGCGCGTGTATTCGAGCGTGCCGGCGCGGGTGATGCGCAGGTGGTCGTCGGTCGCGGCGAGCAGCGCGACGCCCGGTTGCGGGCGGTCGCCTTCGCGCGCGACGCGCACGGTGAGCGGCGTCTGGCCGTCGAGCCATTGCGCCATGCCTTCCGCGAACGCGCGGTCCACGTGCTGCACGATCACGATCGGCGCGTTGAAATCCGCCGGCAGGCCGCCGAGGATCGATGCGAGCGCGCCCGGGCCGCCGGCCGACGCACCGATCGCGATCAGCGGACCGCCGCCGGCGCGCGCGGCCGTACCGGCGAGGCGCGTGCCGTCCGGCGCGTCGAGCAGCCGGCCGATCTGATCGATCTTCGCGAGCAGGAGTGCCGTCGTGTCGCCGGCCGCGCCGGCGCCGAGCCGCGGCGTATCGACCGCGTCGAGCGCGCCGGCGCCCATCGCCTCGAACACGCGCCACGCATTCGCGCCGATGCAGCTCGTCACGATCAGGATCGCGCACGGTCGTTCGGATCGCATGATCCGCCGCGTCGCTTCGATCCCGTCGAACTTCGGCATGATCAGGTCCATCAGCACGACGTCGGGCGGCTGCGCGGCGCACAGTTCGACGGCCTGCGCGCCGTCGGTCGCGACCCACAGCACGCGGTGCTCGGGTCGTCGCGCGATCGCGCGGCGCATCGCCTCGACGGCAAGCGGGAGGTCGTTGACGATGCCGATGTTCACAAGCGGAATGCTCCGGTCGGTTCGTAGTGTTGGAGATGGGCCGGGTTCATGGAAAGCATGGCCTGTCCGGCGCCGCCGAACGGCATCGGCGGGCGGACGGCACGGAATTCTTTTCGGTTGGCGACGCCCGCATGCTGTCATGCGGCGCGAGCGGCGGCAATCGAAAAATTCGCGCATGGCGCCGTTTCAGTGTTTTTGCTCTATGACGGTGCGGTGTTTTCCGGCGCCTGAGGGCGGCGGCCCGGTGCCGGCCGTGCATGTCGGGGCGACGGATCGTGCCGACGCGCCGTGCGGAAGCCGGCATGTTACCGTGCCGGCGTGGACAAAAAAGAAAGAGGAGAGCCTGATGACCGTGCCCGATACCGTACTCGTCAGCCGCGACCCGTACGCACCGATCGTCATCGAGCGGGCCGGCCGGTTGCTGTACCGGATCTTCATCGAGAGCGGACATGCGTCGTTCTGCCGCGATTTTCCGGTCGAGCCGGACGCGGTGCGCGTGCTGCGCGACGACGCCGAGCGCAACTACTTCCTGTTCGCGGCACTTCACCATCCGTACCAGCTGAGCGCGACGAACCTGTCCGACGCGGAGCGCGCGCGCTATTTCAGCACCATCCTGTTTGCCGGCCGCGACGAGGTCGAAGCCTTCATGACGGAACTGGACCGCGCCAGTCACGGCGCGCTCGCCAACCTGCTGAGGATCTTCACGCAAGCCGACTACCGGCAACTGCGCGCGGGCCGGTGGTTCGGCATGGGCGCGGGCACGCCGGCCGCGTAGCGGGCCGGATCGGCCACACCGGGCTGCCGGCCGCACGAGCCGATGCGCGGCCGCGCCGTCAATGGCTGCGCGCGTAGCCCTGGATCAGCGCGCGCATCATCCCCTCGACCGTCGCGTCGCGCAGGTCGCTTTCCTGCTCGGCTTCCTCGACGAGCGCGGCATAGGCCGTCGCGAGCGTCACGCGGTCGACTTCGTGGCGTTGCTCCATCAGCGTCACCATCCCGTCCTTCGCCAGATGAGCGGAGAACGCGCGGCTGCCGATGGTCTGGAATACGTCAATCATGGCGGCTCTCCCGTCCGTTGCCGATGCTTTCCAGTTTAGTCGGCGGCCATGGGCTCCGCCACGCGCGCCGGCCGCCCGATTCCTCCGATGAAATACCGCCGACACAGGGTGCGTGCACGGTGTTCGCCGGTTTCAACGTTTACCCGAACCTGTAATTTGTCGACTTTTTATCGATAAAGTCTCGTGTTAGATTGCGCCGTCCGAGCCCGGTCGAAACCGGGCGGGCAGCGCGTTGCCTGGGTGCCGCGCATCCGACACAAGGAGGGGAAATGCTGGTGCTGATTGGGGTGCCGATCGTGGTGATCGGTTTCGCGCTGCGCTTCAACGCGCTGCTGGTGGTCACGATCGCGGGGCTCGCGACCGGGCTGGCGGGCGGCCTGAATCTGGTCGACATCGTCAGCGCATTCGGCAAGGCGTTCACCGAAAACCGCTACATGGGGCTGATCTGGCTGACGCTGCCGGTGATCGCGCTGCTCGAGCGCAACGGGCTCAAGGAGCAGGCGCGGCAGATGATCTCGCGCGTGCAGGCGGCGACCACGGGCCGCGTGCTGATGCTGTACTTCGTGCTGCGCCAGGCCACGGCCGCGCTCGGCCTCACGTCGCTCGGCGGCCATGCGCAGATGGTGCGGCCGCTGATCGCGCCGATGGCCGAAGCCGCCGCCGTCAACCGGCACGGCGAGCTGCCCGACGCGGTGCGCCAGCAGATCCGCGCGCATGCGTCGGGCGCCGACAACGTCGCCGTGTTCTTCGGCGAGGACATCTTCATCGCGATCCAGTCGATCCTGCTGATCAAGGGCTTTCTCGAGCAGAACGGCATCGCGATCGAGCCGCTGCACCTGTCGGTATGGGCGATCCCGACCGCGATCGCCGCGCTGCTGATCCATTGCACGCGCCTCGCGCTGCTCGACCGCCGGCTGACGCGCGGCTTCGGCCTGGTGAAGCAGGAGGGCGCGCGATGATCGGCCTCGAATCGCTGTACACGCTCGCGGGGCTGATGTTCGCCGCGTTCGCGTACTTCAACCTGACGGATCGCACGAACCCGCGCCGCGTCGTCAATTTCGCGTTCTGGGCGATCTACGCGGTCACGTTCCTGCTCGGCGCGCGGCTGCCGCACTTCGTGACGGGCTGCCTCGCGATCGCGCTGGCGGTGATCGCCGGCTCCGGCAAGCTCGGGCGCGGCAAGTCCGACGAAGCCGGCGACGCGGCGGCCGCGCGGCGCGAGACGCTCGCGCGGCGTTTCGGCAACCGGCTGTTCCTGCCCGCGCTGCTGATTCCGGTCGTCACGCTGATCGGCACGTTCGCGCTGAAGCTCGTGCCGTTCGTCGAACCGAAGAGCGTGACGCTGATTTCGCTCGTGCTCGGCACGATCGTCGCGTTCGTCGTCGCGCTCGCGATGCTGCGCGATTCGCCCGTGCATGCGCTGAAGGAAGCGCGTCATACGATGGACGCGGTCGGCTGGGCCGCGATCCTGCCGCAGATGCTCGCGGCGCTCGGCGCGCTGTTCGCGGTCGCGGGCGTCGGCGGCGTGGTGTCGGGGCTCGTGAAGGACTGGGTGCCGATCGATTCGCCGTTCGCGGTGGTGGCGGCCTACACGGTCGGCATGGCGCTGTTCACGATGATCATGGGCAACGGCTTCGCCGCGTTCCCGGTGATGACGGCCGGCATCGGCCTGCCGTTGATCGTCCACCAGTTCCACGGCAACCCGGCGATCGTCGGCGCGATCGGGATGCTGAGCGGTTTCTGCGGTACGCTGATGACGCCGATGGCCGCGAACTTCAACATCGTGCCGGCGGCGCTGCTCGAACTGAAGGACAAGAACGGCGTGATCAAGGCGCAGTGGCCGACCGCCGTGCTGCTGCTCGCCGTGAACACGCTGCTGATGTATGCGTTCGCATTCCGCTTCTGATTCGATGGACGAGACCCTCATGACCGACCGACTCACCCCCGAACTCGCGTCGAAATTCGCGTCGCTCGCGCTCGCGCACCTGACCCGCGAATATCCGAACAAGCTCACGCATGCGCTCGCAGGCCCGCACGACGTGCAGGCGCCGCGCGCGCTGCACCCGATCTTCTACGGCAGCTACGACTGGCATTCGTGCGTGCACGGCTACTGGCTCGTGCTGCGCGTGCTCGAACGCTATCCGGCGTTGCCGGAGGCCGAGCGCATCGTCGCGACCGTCGATGCGCATTTCACCGACGCGAACGTCGCCGGCGAGCGCGCGTATCTCGCGCTGCCGCACAACAGCGGCTTCGAGCGGCCGTACGGCTGGGCGTGGCTGCTCGCGCTGTCGGCGCAGCTCGAGCGGCTCGCGCTGAAGGGCGCGCTGCCGCAGGCCGCGCGCTGGGCGAAGACGATCGCGCCGCTCACCGACCTGTTCGTGTCGCGCTTCGAGACCTTCCTGCCGAAGGCGACCTATCCGCTGCGCGTGGGCACGCACTTCAACACCGCGTTCGCGCTGGCGCTCACGCTCGACTTCGCGCGCGACACGCAGCGCGACGGGCTCGCGGCGCTGATCGTCGATACCGCGAAACGCTGGCACCTGAACGACGTCGCGTGCCAGGCGTGGGAGCCGTCGGGCGACGAATTCCTGTCTCCCGCGCTGATGGAGGCCGAGCTGATGCGGCGCGTGCTGCCGGCCGCCGAATTCGACGGCTGGTTCGCGCGCTTCCTGCCCGATCTCGCACGCGGCGAGCCGGCGACGCTGTTCGAGCCGGCGACGGTCAGCGACCGCAGCGACGGCAAGATCGCGCACCTCGACGGGCTGAACCTGAGCCGCGCGTGGTGCCAGCGCGCGCTGGCCGGCGCGCTGCCGGAGGGCGATGCGCGGCGCGTGAAGCTGCTCGACGCGGCCGACCGGCATCTCGCGAGCGCGCTCGCGCACGTGGCCGGCGACTACATGGGCGAGCACTGGCTCGCGACGTTCGCATTGCTCGCGCTGGACGCGTAGCGCGCGAAACCCCGCAGGCGGCAAGGTCTTCGGCGCGCGGCTATACTCGCCGCTCGGGCGGATTCGCGCAGCATGCGTTGCGCGAATCCGCCCTCCGCCAGTTCGCCGCCTCGCCATGGACAAGCTCATTTCCTACGTCGCCGCGATCCACGGGCTCGCGGGCCCGGTGTCGATCGTGTCGCATGTCACGTCGCACGACCGCTGGACCGACGACGACGTCGAGGTCACGCGCGACGAAACCGAATACCGCTTCGACAACGGCGCGATCGTGCGCCGCTCGGTCGAGCAGGACCGCGCGCCGTCCGATCTGCTGTGCGCCGAATGCTGGATCGACTACGACGTGCTCCACCATCCCGATGCGCAACCGATCAGCCCGTCGCGGCTGACGTTCGACAACGCGTGCCGCGAAACCTTCTGGCTGCGCTACCACCTCGCGTGAACGGGTGTCCGGCCGACGCCGGCGCTTCGCGCATCGACGAAGCGATCCGGATGTCGAACGGCACCGGCCATGCGCTGTCGTCGTCGGTGTGCACGAACCGCTTCGACCACATCACGCGCTTCGTCACCGAGTTGGAAGTCGGCAGCATGAACGGGCGCGACGTGCCGGGCTCTCGGCTCGAACCGACACCGTTCGGCGGCGTGAAGGATTCGGGGCTCGGGTACGAGGAAGGCGTGCAGGAAGCGATGAAGCGCTTCACGAACGTGAAGACGTATTCGCTGCCGCGGTGAGCAGGGAGGGGCAGGGCGCATCGCGCCCGCCCGCCTGCGGCGTCATTGATAGAAGTTGAGCGTGACCATCGCCGAGCGGCCCGGCGCCCACGTCGCGTAGATCGGGTACGCGCTCGCGTAATACTTCTTGTCGAACAGGTTCTGCACGTTCAGCTGCACGTCCATCGTCTTGTTCACGCGCCACGTCGCGGCCGCGTCGAAGCGCGCATAGCCGGGCGTCCACTTCTTCACGGTCGGCGACACCGATGCATAGGTCTTGCTCATCACCGTCGCGCCCGCGCCGAGCGTCAGCTTCGGCATCACGTCGTAGCTCGTCCACAGCGTGAAGCTGTGCTTCGGCACCATCACCATCGGCAGGCCCGAGCCGCCCGGATTGCCGGGGCCTGCATCGACCGTCACCGCATTCAGGTACGTGTAGCCGCCGAACACGTGCCACTTGTCGGTCACGTTGCCGGCGAAACCCAGCTCGGCGCCGCGCACGCGCTGCTTGCCCGCGTTGATCGTGTGGCCGAGGCCGTCGCTGACCTGCGCGTTGGTCTTCTCGGTGTCGAACAGCGCGGACGTCAGCGACAGTTGCTGGTCGATCACGTCCCACTTCGCGCCGACCTCGATGTTGCGCGTGCGCTCGGGCGACAGGTTCTGGTTGTTCGCGGTGATCTGGTCGGTACCGCCGCCGAGGCCGCCGTTCGAACCGGGCGGGTTCGACGACGTGCCGTACGACGCATACAGGCTCACGGTGCGCACCGGCTTGTACACGAGGCCGAACTGGTAGCTGAACAGGTTCGACGTGTTCGACAGGTCGGCGGCGCCGGCCTGTTTCGCGGTCAGGTCGTAGCGGTCGAAGCGCAGCCCCGCGTTGAACAGCCACTGCTCGGTCAGCTTCACCGTATCGAACAGGTACGCCGACGCGGTGGTCGTGCGCGTGTTGGTGGTCGCGCCGGGGAAACCCTTGTCGCCGTTCAGCACGATGTTGCCGGTCCACGGCATGTTCGGGTTCCAGCCGCCGGAAATCGGCGCGCAGAACGCGGGCGACGTGACGCAAATATCGCCGGTGCGCAGGTTCGTGCCCGATGCATCCGTGACGAGGTAGCCCTCGTAGCGGTTCTGCTCCTGGCTGAATTCCACGCCGGCGGTCATCGTATGCTGCATGCCGAACAGGTTGGTGCGGCCGGTGATCTCGGTCTGGTTCGCGATGCCGTTCGTCGCGTACTTGCCGCTCTTGGCCTGCATGCCGAGCCGGTCCGGATACCGGGTCGAGATCTGCGGATTCGTCGCCACGTAATCGAGCGTCGTGCGCCCGAACATCGTCGTGTTCTTCAGTTTCCAGTCGTCGTTGAGCTTGTGCTCGACGCGTACTTCGCCGGTGTCGGTCTGCCCGTAGCGGTAATCGCGCGTGTTCAGCCCGAAGAACTGACCGCGGTCGGTCGGCACCGGCGTGCCGCCCGACGCGCGGAACGGCACGCTGAAGTCCGGCATGTCGTACGCGTTCATGTGGTAGTAGCTGACCGTGACCGTGGTCGGCGTGTTCAGCCCGAACACGATCGATGGCGCGACGCCCCAGCGCTTGTTGTACACGTCGTTGCGGCCGGCCTGGTTCGCGTCGTGACCCATCACGTTCAGCCGCACGGCCGTCGTGTCGTTGATCTTGCGGTTCGCGTCGACCGTCGCGCGCTTGTAGCCGTCGGTGCCGAAGCCGATGCTGCTGTTGACGAAATTGTCGTTCTTCGGCGTCTTCGTGACGATGTCGACGCTGCCGCCCACCGAGCCGCGGCCCGCATAGACCGAATCGGGGCCCTTGATCACGCTGATCTGCTCGACCGCGAACGTCTCGCGGTTCTGCAGCCCGGAGTCGCGCATCCCGTCGACGAAGATCGAGTTGCGCGATTCGAAGCCGCGGATCACCGGGCGGTCGGCCGACGGGTTCGCGGCCGCATCGCCGCCGAGGAACGTGATGCCGGGCACCGAGCGCAGCGCGTCCGCGAACGACGTGACGTTCTTTTCCTTGATCAGCTGCTCGGGGATCACCGTGACCGAGCGCGGCGTATCGAGCAGCGGCGCGGTGAACTTGTACGACGGCGAGCGCTTCACCTGCATGTCCGACAGCGCGGACGACTGGACCGCGATCGTCGGCAGCGTCGCCGGTGCGTCGGCGGCCGGCACGGGCCGGTCGGCGGCAGGGGCGGGAACGGTAGCGGGTGCGGTTGCGGCGGAAGCGAGCAGCGGTGTCAGGAAAACGGAGCAGGTCAGCGCCGACACGAGGGCACGAGGCCTCGTCTTGAACTGGGCGGGCATATCGGGAAGCAGCGGAAGGTTCGGTGATTGGGTGCGTTTTCTCGATGTGGGCCGCACGGGCCGAAACATCGGAAGACGTCAATGTAAATGCGTATGATTCGCGTTTGCGGTCGCAATTGTACGGATTGGCATCAAATATGTAAACGATCGAAGGGTTGTTGTACGTATCCGGTCAGGCTTTCGTGGGGGCGCGATCACCTTTGCGTCGCGTGCAACACCGCTTTCCATCGTCGGGACGGCGCGCGGCGGCAGCGACTCGCTACACTGCCGTACCGGTTGGACGGGCCCCGGCAATCAGGCCCCGAGCAAGGAGACAAGACACGATGGAGACCCCACGCGCAGCGGTTGTCACATACCGCGGCAACGCGATCGAGAACACGCACGTCGCCCATGTAGCGGTGGTCGATGCACGCGGCAGGCTGCTGGCCCGATTCGGCGATCCGTTCCGGATGACGCTGGCGCGGTCGGCCGCCAAGCCGGCGCAGGCGCTGTCGGTGATCGAGACGGGCGCGCCGGAGCGCTTCGGTTTCGACGATGCGGACATCGCGCTGATGTGCGCGTCGCACAGCAGCGAGGAGCGTCACATCGAACGGACGCGGGCGATGCTCGCGAAGGTGGCCGCGCACGAATCGGACCTGCGTTGCGGCGGCCATCCGCCGCTGTCCGAGGCGGTGTACCGATCGTGGATCAAGCGCGACTACACGCCGACCGGCGTGTGCAGCAACTGTTCGGGCAAGCATGTCGGGATGCTGGCGGGCGCGCGGGCGATCGGCGCGCCGATCGCCGACTACCATCTGCCCGACCATCCGATGCAGGTGCGCGTGAAGCATGGGGTGGCCGATGCATGCGGGTTGCGCGACGACGAGGTCGACTGGGGCATCGACGGGTGCAACCTGCCGACGCCGGCGTTCCCGCTGGATCGCCTCGCGCGTCTTTACGCGTCGCTGGCCGACGGTGCGGACGCGGTGGAAGCGGGCGGCGGCGCGCTCACCGATCGGGTCCGCGCGCTGGCGCGTATCCATCGTGCGATGACGGCCTATCCGGAACTCGTCGCGGGCGACGGGCGCTATTGCACGGTGTTGATGAACGCGTTCGACGGGCAGGTGGTCGGCAAGCTCGGCGCCGATGCGTGCTACGGGATCGGCGTGCGCGCCTCGGAACGCACGCGGCAGCTCGGCGCGGATGGCGCGCTCGGCATCTCGGTGAAGATCGAGGACGGCAATCTCGACGTGCTCTACATGGTCGTCAGCGAAATCCTCGAGCGGCTGCGGATCGGCACGGACGCGCAGCGCGCGCAACTGGCCGGCTTTCACCGGCCGCGGATGCTCAATACGCAGGGCGTCGAGTTCGGGCA
Source organism: Burkholderia seminalis (assembly GCF_001718535.1). Classification (NCBI taxonomy): domain Bacteria; kingdom Pseudomonadati; phylum Pseudomonadota; class Betaproteobacteria; order Burkholderiales; family Burkholderiaceae; genus Burkholderia; species Burkholderia seminalis. The sequence goes on from NZ_CP013400.1 coordinate 1,112,664, forward strand.
CGCCACGTTCCCGTTCGAATTGCAGGCGGTCTGAGCGGCGCGGATGCGCCGCTGCCGACGGCCCGCCACCCGGGCCGTGCGCGGCGGCGGGCACATGCCTGCCGGCCGGCGCCGACGTGAACGCGGGCGCGGGCGCTACGTGCGCGCGCCGCGAATCTTCGCCAGCTCCAGCGCCGACAGCTCGCCGATCTGCGCGAGGTGTTCCGCGAGAAAGTCCTTCAGCACGCGCAGCTTCGCCGAGCTGCGCCGGTTCGCCAGATACGCGATGTAGATGTATTCGCCGGTCAGCCGGTTCTGCAGCCGGTAGCGCGGCAGCACGGCTTCGAGCCGGCCGCTCGCGAGCAGGTCGCGCACCAGCCAGATCTCGAACTCCGCGATGCCGAGCCCCGCGCAGGTCGCTTCGAGCAGCAACTCGGAATGATCGGTGACGAGATTGCCGGCCGGCAGCACGCTGTGCCGGGCGTTGCCGTTCACGAAATCCCAGCGCGGATCGCCTTCCGGATGCACGTAACGCAGGCAGTTGTGGTGCTTCAGGTCGTCCGGCGACGCCGGGCGGCCGCAGCGGTCGAGATAGCCGGGTGTCGCGCACAGGATGCTGTCGTTGCGCGACAGCCGGTGGACGACCAGGTTGTCCAGGTAATTCTCGCCTTCGTGAATGTCGAGATCGTAGCCGCCGGCCACGAGGTCGTTGTGGTTGTCGGTGAGCCGCACGTCGAGCTGGATGGTCGGATAGCGCGCGAGAAACGGCGCGACCAGCGGCGCGAGATGGCGGCGGCCGAACGCGACTGGCGCGGTGAGCTTCAGCGGGCCGCTCGGCTGCGCATTCAGCTCGGCGACGACGCGCAGCGTGTCGTCGAGATCGGCGATCAGCGTGACCGCGCGTTCCAGGTAGATATGGCCGGCCTCGGTGAGCGTCACGCTGTGCGTCGAACGATGCAGCAGCGCGACGCCGAGTGCGTCCTCGATCGCCGTCACCTTGCGCGCGACGGTCGACGTCGACACGTGCATCTCCTTCGCGACCGCCGAAAAACTCCCCGTTTCGACCACTCTCACGAACGCACGCATCGCGCCCAGGTGATCGATGCCGGTTTCTCTCGCGCCTTTTTTCATTCGCTTCTCGCTGTTGCGTCCCACGCAAAACCGCTTTCGATAATACAGAAGCGAGCTTGTTTTTGCAAAGGCATAGAATGCGAACCCGTCGCGTCGGGAAGCGGCGGACGACGAGCGGCACGAGACACTCAGGAGGGCACGATGACAGAAAGCGGCTTCCGCGTCGAAGCGGATCTTTTAGGTAAACGAAGTATCCCGGCTGACGCCTATTACGGTGTCCATACGCTGCGCGCGAAAGAGAATTTCGACATCACGGGCCGCACCATTGCTTCGCTGCCGTACCTCGTGCTGGCGCTCGCGGCCGTGAAGGAAGCGGCGGCCGACGCCAACTGCGAGCTCGGGCTGCTGCCGCGGCCGTATCGCGATGCGATCGCCGCCGCGTGCGTCGAGATTCGCGAAGGGCGCCTGCACGACCAGTTCGTCGTCGACGTCATCCAGGGCGGCGCCGGCACGTCGACCAACATGAATGCGAACGAGGTGATCTGCAACCGCGCGCTCGAAATCATGGGGCACGCGCGCGGGCAGTACGAATACCTGCACCCGAACGAGCACGTCAATCTCGCGCAGAGCACCAACGACGTCTATCCGACCGCGATCCGTGTCGCGACGTGCTTCGCGGTCGAGCACCTGCTCGAGGCGATGGCGCGGCTGCGCGATGCGTTCGCCGAGCGCGCCGACGCGTTCGCCGGGCTGCTGAAGCTCGGCCGCACGCAGTTGCAGGACGCGGTGCCGATGACGCTCGGCCAGGAATTCTCGACCTACGCGGTGATGCTGACGGAAGACATCGCGCGGCTGCAGGAAGCCGGCTGGCTGATTCGCGAGATCAATCTCGGTGCGACCGCGATCGGCACGGGGATCACCGCGCATCCGCAGTATGCGGAGAAGGCGCTGGCCGCGCTGCGGCGCATCACCGGGCTCGACCTGAGCACCGCGCCGAACCTGATCGAGGCGACGCAGGATTGCGGCGCGTTCGTGCAGGTGTCGGGCGTGCTCAAGCGGATCGCCGTGAAGCTGTCGAAGATCTGCAACGACCTGCGGCTGCTGTCGAGCGGCCCGCGCGCCGGCTTCGGCGAGATCAACCTGCCGCCGGTTCAGGCCGGCTCGTCGATCATGCCCGGCAAGGTGAATCCGGTGATCCCGGAAGTCGTCAACCAGGTCGCGTTCGAGGTGTTCGGCAACGATCTGACCGTGACCTTCGCGGCCGAGGCCGGACAGCTTCAGCTCAACGCGTTCGAGCCGGTGATCGCGAGCGCGCTGTTCCGCAGCTTCAGCCATTTGACGGCCGCATGCACGACGCTGGCGGAGCGCTGCGTGAGCGGGATCACCGCGAATCCCGAGCGGCTGCGCGAAACGATGGAGCGCTCGGTTGCGCTCGCTACCGCGCTGAACCCGTACATCGGCTACAAGCGTGCGACGGCCGTCGCCGCCGAAGCGCACGCCACCGGCAAATCGATCCGCGAGGTCGTGCTGGAACACGCGCTGATGACTCCCGCGCAACTCGACGAGGCGCTGCAACCCGAAGCCCTGATCCGGCCGCGCGTGCTTTGACGCCGGCCGGCGCACGGCCGTACCGAAAGCGCCCCTGAGCGGGGCGCGACACACCAAGAAATAACGGAGACTCTCGATGAAACACACCAGCGAGCGCCCGGCCGATGCGGCCGGCGGCGCGGATTCCCGCCATGCCGATCCCGATGCGATGTTCGCGTCGCACGAAGCCGGCTATGCGAAGCAGTTGAAGCCGCGGCACGTGCAGATGATCGCAATGGGCGGCGCGATCGGCACGGGCCTTTTTCTCGGCGCGGGCGGGCGCCTGCAAAGCGCGGGGCCGGCGCTGGCGCTCGTGTATCTCGTGTGCGGCGTGTTCGCGTTCCTGATCATGCGCGCGCTCGGCGAGCTCGTGATGCACCGGCCGACCAGCGGCAGCTTCGTGTCGTATGCGCGCGAATTCATGGGCGAGCGCGCCTCGTTCGTCGCGGGCTGGATGTACTACCTGAACTGGGCGACGACCGGCATCGTCGACATCACCGCGGTCGCGATCTACATGAAGTACTGGGCCGTATTCACCGACGTGCCGCAATGGGTGTTCGCGCTCGGCGCGCTCGGGATCGTGTCGGTGATGAACATGATCGGCGTGAAGGTGTTCGGCGAGATGGAATTCTGGTTCTCGCTCGTCAAGGTCGGCACGCTCGCGGTGTTTCTCGCGGTCGGCGCCGTGTTCCTCGCGAGCGGCCATCCGGTCGCCGGCCAGGCGACGGGGCTTCACCTGGTCGCCGACCATGGCGGGATCTTTCCGCACGGCATCCTGCCGGCCGTGCTGATCGTGCAGGGCGTCGTGTTCGCGTACGCGAGCATCGAGCTCGTCGGCGTCGCGGCGGGCGAGACCGCCGATGCGCGCAAGGTGCTGCCGAAGGCCATCAACAGCGTGATGTGGCGCATTGCGCTGTTCTACGTCGGCTCGGTCGTGCTGCTGACGATGCTGCTGCCGTGGACCGCGTACAGCTCGCACGAAAGCCCGTTCGTCACGTTCTTCAGCAAGCTCGGCGTGCCGTACGTCGGCACGGTGATGAACGTGGTGGTGCTGACGGCTGCGCTGTCGAGCCTGAACTCCGGCCTCTATTCGACCGGGCGCGTGCTGCGCTCGCTCGCGATGGGCGGCTCGGCGCCGCGTTTCGTGTCGCGGATGAACGCGCGCGGCGTGCCGTACGGCGGGATCCTGATCACGGTCGCGATCAATGCGATCGGCGTGCCGCTGAACTACATCGTCCCGGCGCAGGCGTTCGAGATCGTGCTGAACATGGCGTCGCTCGGGATCATCACGACGTGGGGTTTCATCGTGATGTGCCAGATCCTGTTCCGCCGCGCGGTCAATCGCGGCGAGATGAAGGCCGTGTCGTTCCGGATGCCCGGCGCGCCGTTCACGTCGTGGCTCACGCTCGCGTTCCTCGTCGCCGTGCTGGTGCTGATGGCGTTCGACTATCCGGGCGGCACGTGGACGATCGCGACGATTCCGGTCGTGGTGCTTGCGCTGGTGGTCGGCTGGAAGCTGACGAAGCGCGGTGCCTTGCGCGAGCAGGCGGTTGCCGCGCCCACAGCCGCGCACGTCGTTGCGGATCCCGCGCGGAACGTGTGACGGCATCCGCCGGGAACGCCGGTCCGTGCTCGGGCCGGCGTTCCCGGTGCGGTCAGTTCAACCCGGTGCGCTCGCCGACCCAGCGGCCGAAGTCGCCCGCCATTTCCGCCGTCAGTTCGTGGCCGGCCGCGTACAGCCGCGTATCGTGCGCGACGCCGAGCGCCGTGAGTTTCGCATCGGCCGTGTCGGCCCAGGCGACCGGCAGCTTGTCGTCGAAGCGGCCGTGGACGATCAACGCATGGAGCGGGCGAAGCGCATCGCGCGGCGCGATCAGCGGATCGATTTCCGGCAGGATGCGCCCGCACAGCACGGCGAACGCGCTGACGTCGTTCGGCGAAGTCAGCGCGACGCCGGCGCTCATGATGCCGCCCTGGCTGAAGCCGGCGATCACGGTCGGCAACGCGGCATCCGCGTCATCCCGCGCACGGAAGGCGCGCAACAGCGTGATCAGTTGCATACGGCTGGCGTCGGCGCGGGCCGCATCGATTTCGGGGCCATTCGGGCCGAAGCGCACCGGAAACCACGCGTGCTGATTGGGGCCGAACGTCAGCGGCCCGCGCAGGAACGCGATTTCGATGCGCGGATCGATCACGCTGGCCACGTTCAGCAGGTTGGTTTCGTTGCCGCCGACGCCGTGCAGCAGCAACAGGCGCGCGGCGGGGCGGCCGGCAGCCGGGCGCAGCCGGTACTGGAGGCCCGAATCGGGGTCGGTGGTCAGCGGCAGGACGTCGGTCATCGCGTGGGTCCGGAAAGGGGAACGATGCGACAGTCTAGAGCGGCCGGCGCGGTGAGGGAATCACCGGGATGGCGATTGATTGTTTCCTGATGGGAATGAATCGGGCCGAGGTTCGGATTCGGCGCCACGGCGCGTCGGTCGTGCTCGAACCGGTGCCGCATGACTGGGCATGGCTGACGCCGCTGATCGGCCCGGTCGATGCGGACTTCGAGGCGGCCGCGGCAACGCAGCCGTTCGCGCAGGAGCGCACGAGTCTGGATGTGTTCGAATGAAATTCCTGCCGGATACCCACGCGGTGATTGCCGTTCTCAAAGGCGAGCCGGCCATGCTGGGCCGCCTGCGTTCGTACCAGCCGGCTGATTTCGGGATGCCGGCGATCGTCGCGCACCAACTCTATTTCGGCGCGTACAAGAGCCAGCGAGCGGCTGCGAATGTCGCGCGTGTCGAGGCGCTTCAGTTCGAGGTCGTGTCCTTCGATGTCGAGGATGCTCAGCATGCCGGCGAGATTCGTGCGCACCTGATGGCGGCCGGTACGCCGATCGGTCCATACGATGCCTTGATAGCCGGGCAGGCACGCGCCCGGCATCTGGTGCTCGTCACGCACAACGTTCGCGAATTCGAGCGGGTACCGCGACTGCAATTCGAAGACTGGTTTGCCGAGCCGTGCGAACATTGAACGGCCGATCGTGCCGGTTCGACATTCACGAACCTGCGGCGCGAACGCGGCTTCGATTGCAAGAGCTGCCAAAACAAACAGGCTCGTAAATAATACGCAAACGTTTTACCGGCATTCAATAAAATCGATTTTGCGGATCATGAATAAAACAATGAATATCCGCCACTTCAAAAATTCGGCAAATCATGCAGCCATACCTGCATTGGCGGCGCGAAGTTAACGGCCAATCCGGAAAAAACTTTAGGCTTTTCCCGCCGCAATTATTCATTGCAATTTCCTCAATGAACGATTGATTTACGGTCATCGGACAGTCATACACCATCCCCGATAATTCGGCGCTCACATTCTTTCAATAGACCAAAGGGCGATCGAAGCCGGATCGCTGCGGGGAGCTGGCCTCATGACCATCCGTCATCGCATTACGCTGCTAGTCGTCCTGACGTTCTTCGCGCTGTCCGCGATCGGCATCTATGCCGTGTACCAGACACGCAAGAGCGCGTCCGAGGTGCGTCAGGTCACCCAGGGCATCGTGCCGAGCGCGCTCGCGTCGGCCGATCTCGTCGCCGACGTGAAGAACATCCAGATCGCGACGATGACGCTCGTCTACGCGCCCGACGCGAACACGGCCGCGCAGGCGCGCGACGAGCTGAAGGCGAAGCAGGCCGCGCTGCGCGCCGCACTCGACGTGCAGGCGAAATCGGCGGTCGGCCATGCGCAGGAGGGCCTCGTCGCGCAGGCGAAGGACAGCGCCGCGAACTATTTCGCGGCGATCGACGACACCGTGAAGATGAAGGCGGACGGCAAGGCCGAGATGGCGCAGGCCTACCTGTTCGCGAACGTCGCGCAGTATCGCGACGAACTCGAGAGCATCGTCGGCACGCTGCGCGTCGAGAAGAACCGCCAGAAGGACGACGCGATCAGCGCGCTGAACGGGATGCTCGCGACGACGGCGACCGCGATCGCGGGCGTCGCCGGCACGGTGATCGTGCTGCTGACCGCGCTCGGCTTCGTGCTGTATCGCCAGATCACGCGCCCGCTGATCGGGATGCAGACGGCGATGAGCGAGATCGCGACGAGCCAGGATTTCACGCGCCGCGTGCCGGTGGGCCGGATGGACGAGATCGGCCATTCGATCGTCGCGTTCAACGGGATGATCGAGAAGATCCAGGAGAACGCCGCGCAACTCAAGCAGAAGACGGCCGACATCCAGGCGATGCTGCAGAACATGCAGCAGGGGATCCTGACCGTCGTCGAAGGCGGCGTCGTGCATGCGGAATATTCGGCGTACCTCGAAACCATCTTCGAGACGAACGACATCGCCGGGCGCGACCTGATGGCGCTCGTGTTCGACGATTCGGCGATCGGCGCCGACGCGCGTTCGCAGGTCGATGCGGCCGTGCATGCGTGCCTCGGCGAGGACAGCATGAACTTCGAGTTCAACGAACACCTGCTCGTCAACGAAGTCGCGAAGCGCATGCCGGACGGCCGCGAGAAGTGGCTCGACCTGAGCTGGTCGGCGATCACCGACGAGACCGACACGGTCGTGCGGCTGATGCTGTGCGTGCGCGACGTGACCGAGATCCGCGAGTTGACCGCGCAGGCGGGCGAGCAGCAGCGCCGCCTCGAGATGATCGGCGAGATCCTGTCGATCAGCCAGGACAAGTTCCACGACTTCGTGCACAGCGCGAAGGGCTTCCTGAGCGAGAACGAGCGGATGATCCGCCAGCACGAGCGCGCCGATCATTCGATCGTCGCCGCGCTGTTCCGCAACATGCACACGATCAAGGGCAACGCGCGCACGTACAGCCTGCAGCACCTGACGAACATCGTTCACGAGGCCGAGCAGGCGTACGAATCGCTGCGCCGCGCGGACGGCGGCCCCGAGTGGAACCGCGACGCGCTGATGGACGACCTCGCGCGCGTGCGCGATGCCGTCGAACACTACGCGACGATCAACGCGGTCACGCTCGGCCGCAGCGGTGAGCCGGCGCAGGGCGGCGCCGAGTTCCTGATGGTCGAACGCGCGCACATCAGCGAAAGCCTGCGCGTGCTCGACGGCGCCGATCCGGCGAACGTGGCCGACTGGCACGCGGCACGCGATGCCGTGCGCCGCATGCTGAGCCAGCTCGGCACGCAGGGCATCGGCGACGCGCTCGGCGGCGTGATCGAGTCGCTGCCGTCGCTCGCGGCCGAACTCGGCAAGCCGGCGCCCGTCGTGCATGTCGACAGCCACGGCCAGCGCGTGCGCAGCGAGATCGCCGCGACGCTGAAGAACGTGTTCATGCACCTGCTGCGCAACGCGATCGATCACGGCATCGAATCGTCGGAGGAGCGGCGCGCGGCCGGCAAGCCGGCGTCCGGCACGATCGACATCGCGGTCGGCGTGGGCGGCGGCGAGCTGTGGTTCGTGCTCGGCGACGACGGCCGCGGCCTCGCGCTCGACCGGATCCGCGGCATCGCGCGCGAGCGCGGCTGGATCGAGGCCGGCAACGAAGCGGGGCTGTCCGACGAGGATGTCGCCGAGCTGATCTTCCGGCCGGGCTTCTCGACCGCGCAGACGGTGACCGAGGTGTCGGGGCGCGGCGTCGGCATGGACGCGGTGCGCAACTTCCTGAAGCGCGACGGCGGCAATATCGCGCTGCGCTTCACCGACGATCGCGCCGGCGCGCCGTACCGCGCGTTCGAGACGATCGTGTCGCTGCCGGCGCGCTTCGCGGCCGACGGCGCCGCGCACGACGCGCCGCACGAGCAGCGGGCGCGCATCGCGGATATCGGCGCGGCGGAGTGACGACGTGATCGTGCAGGCGTGGATGATTCAGGCGGCCGTCGCGCTGGCGGGCGGTGCGGTCGTCGCGGTGACCGCGGCGATCGTGTTTCGCGTGATGCGCGGGCGGCTCGTCGCGGCGATGGAACATGACGCGGACACGTTGCGCGGCGCGCTCGATGCGGCCGAAGCGCGTGCGCAAGCCGCGGTGTCCGCGCACGCGGCGGCAGCCGACGCCTGGGCGCAGCGCGAGGCGCAGCTCGAGGAAGCGCTGGCGCGCGAGGCGTCGGTGGCCGGCGCGCAGCGTGATGCGCGGCAGGCGCTGTTTGCCGAGCGCGCGGCGCTCGCGCAGCATGCGATGAAGATCGCCGACGAAGCCGCGCGCCTGCGCGGGCTCGCCGGCACGTTCGAGCGCTGGCACGAGCAGATGATCTCGCTGACCACGCAGAACCACGACATGCGCGCGAAGAACCAGGAGCTGTCGGCGATCGTCGCGCACGTGTCGATCGTGTCGCTGAACGCGTCGATCGAGGCCGCGCGCGCGGGCTCGGCCGGACGCGGCTTCTCGATCGTCGCGAGCGAGGTGCGCGGGCTGGCCGCGCGTTCGCAGCAACTGTCGAACAGTTATCGCGACAGCCTGAACCGCAACGATCTCGTGACGGCCGCGACGTTCCAGGACATCCAGGCCGGCGGCAAGATGATCACGGCCGCGCTCGCGACCGTCGAGACGCTGGCGGGGCAGCTGCACGCGCGCATCGAAGGAGAGGCGGCGTGATCAGCGCGCAGGCCAGGGCCGGTTTCGAACGGATCTTTTTCGACGCGGCGCGCACGCGGCTCGCGTCCGGCGGCGCGTGCGACATCCGGCCGGCCGCCGGCCACGAGCACGACGAACACGACGGGCACGATCGCGTGCATGCGAGGTCGCGGTCGGCGCCGAAGGTGCCCGAGCATGTCGCGGTACTGACGATCTCGGCCCTGCATTTCCGCCTGCTGCTCGCGCTGCGCTTCAACGACGACGACGCGACACGACGCCATTTCGCCGGCACGACGGCGGGCACGGGCAGCCAGCGGCCGCTGCCCGAAGCGTTCATGGAAGTCGCGAACCTGTGCTGCGGCGCGATCAACCAGGCGCTGACCGCGCCGTTCCCCGATCTCGGGATGTCGACGCCGTATTTGCTGAGCGGCGCGAGCATCGACTATCTGCCCGTGCTCGCACCCGATTACGTGGCCGCGTACGACCTCACGCTCGACGGCGACGTGCGGGTCGGCGCGACGCTGTGCGTGTGCGCGAACGCGCCGGTCGATTTCCAGGTGCCGGAAACGGCGGCGGTGGATACCGGCGGCGAGCTCGAACTGTTCTGACCGACCACGAGGAATCCGCGAGATGACCCAAGACCAACCCGTCAGCAAGGTGCTCGTGCTCGACGACAGCCGCGCGCACGCCGACGCGATCAAGCGCTTCTGCGGCGAGCACAACCTGGTCGGCCTGACCGTGCGGCGCAGCCGGCTGCTGAAGGTGCTGCGCTCGAACATCGACCTCGGCGCGATCCTGCTGGCCGAGGATTACGGCGGTTCGCCGGCCGAGAGCGCGATCATCGCCACGCAGATCGATGCGCTGCGGCCCGAACTGCCGATCATCCTGCGCCGCGAATCGCTCGCGTCGCGCGACGGACTGCCCGATGCGCTCGCGCGCGTGGCCTGCGCGGCCTACGTCGCGGACGACATGACGCCGCTCGAGCGCGCGATCGACGAATACCTGTTCGGCCGAGATTATCCGAACGCGCTCGTGCGCGGCATCTCGGAGATCACCGAGGCGCGCATCGACAGCCTGTTCCCGGGCATGGCGATCGAGCACGAAACGCCGTGCATCGTCCGCGACCAGATCATCTTCGGCGAGGTGTTCAGCCTCATCGCGCTCGAAAGCGCGTGGTGCCGCGGCTACATGCTGCTGCAGACGAGCGAGCAGCCGCTGCTCGACATGATCGGCGGCACGCGCGGCGAGGGTCGCGCGCCGGATTTCCGCGACGTGAACAGCGTGCTCGGCGAACTGACGAACCTCGTGTGGGGCGCGTTCAAGAACCGCTATCTCGGCGACGCCGAGGCACTGGCGCGCCATCCGGTGCAGGTGCCGCTCGTCGTCAACCACAAGCAGAAGTTCATCTCGTTCGGCGGCGACTGTCCGCAGCTTTGTTTCAAGTACCGGATGACCGATCCGCGATCGGGGCGCGCCGTCTGTCTCGACCAGCGCTTCGTGTTCAGCCTCAGCTGGTCGCCGGAGGATTTCCGCGAATCGGTGCAGGACGTCGGACCGATGGTCGAGTCGGGTGAACTCGAACTGTTTTGAAGTCAGCAACAACGAAGGAGGAATACGACATGGCAAAGATTCTGGTGGTCGACGATTCGGGCACGGTGCGCGACGAGGTCGCGGGTTTCCTGCGCAATCACGGGCTCGACGTCGCGACGGCCGTCGACGGCAAGGACGGGCTCGCGAAGCTCAAGGCGACGCCCGGCGTGCGCCTCGTGATCAGCGACGTGAACATGCCGAACATGGATGGCCTGACGATGGTCGAGAAGATCCGCGGCGAACTGGCGAACACGGCGGTCAACGTCGTGATGCTGACGACCGAAAGCAGCCCGGCGATGAAGGAGCGCGGCAAGGCGGCCGGCGTGAAGGGCTGGATCGTGAAGCCGTTCAAGGGCGACGCGGTGCTCGACGCGCTGAAGAAGCTCGCGGGCTGACGCACGGCCGGCCGCCGCGGGCCCGTGACCTTCGCGGTCAACGCTGCGGCTCGGGCCGCGCGGCCGCCGCGTTGCCTGCCGCAACCGGCGCGGGCGTTTGCCATTGCACGACGATCATCCCCGCGAAGATCAGCGCGACGCCCGCGATGCGGCCGGGCGTCGCCAGCCGCTGCGCGAGCCCCATCAGCCCGTAGTGGTCGATCAGCAGCGATGCGAGCATCTGCCCGGCGACGACGCAGACGATGAAGGTCGTCGCGCCGAGCCGCGGCGTCAGGATCAGCGCGAGCGTGATGTAGATCACGCCCGCGAGGCCGCCGAGCCACATCCACAGTGGGCGCTGCAGCGCGTCGCCGACGAGCGGTGCGTGCGCACGCGTCGCCAGCAGTACCGGCAGCACCGCGAGCAGGCTGACCGTCAGCGACGCGACGCTCGCCCACAGCGGGTGGCCGAGCGCACGCCCGAGCGCGGCGTTGCTGCCGCCCTGCAGCGGCACGAGCGCGCCGGCGACGAAAGCCGCGACGGCGAGCGGGAGCGTGGCGAAGGAAAGCGAAGTCGTCATCTTGGTCGGTCTTGAAAGGATGTCGAAAAGAGTGTCATCCATTAAGATGGTGAATGGAAATTCGTCTTTCGGATGTCATGTATTCGTGCAATGAATAATCTCGCCCGTATCGACCTGAACCTGCTCGTCACGCTGCATGTGCTGCTGAGCGAACGTCACATCTCGCGCACGGCGCTCCGGCTGCACCGGAGCCAGCCGGCCGTGAGCCACGCGCTCGCGCGGCTGCGCGAGATCTTCGGCGATCCGCTGCTGGTGCGGCGCGCGGGCCGGCTCGAGCTGACCGCGCGCGCGAACGAACTGGTCGAGCCGCTGAACGACGTCCTCGGGCGGCTCGGCGCGCTGATCGAGCCGCCGGCGTTCGATCCGTCCGCGGCCACGCGCGTCTTTCGCATCGCGATGTCCGACTACGGTGCGCGGATCGTGCTGCCCGCGCTCGTGAAGACGTTGCGCGCCGACGCGCCGGGCATCGAGCTGATCGTGTCGCAGGGCACGCGCGAGGCGATGCGCATGCAGTTGATGGACGGCGAGGTCGATCTCGCGCTCGGCGTGCTGCCCGCATTGCAGCGCGACCTGCATGCCCAGCCGCTGTTCGTGGAGTCGTTCGCATGCGTGGCCGACGCGAGCCGCCTGCCGCGCCGCGGCGAACTCGCGCTCGACGCGTGGCTCGCGCGGCCGCACGCGCTCGTCGCGATGCGCGACGGGATGGACAACGAGGTCGATCGGGCGCTCGCGCGGCTGCGGCACGAGCGGCACATCGCGGTGATCCTGCCGTTCTGGAGTGTCGCGAACGACCTGATCGCGGGTACCGATCTCGTGCTGACCGTCGCGCGCCGCAACCTCGACCGCGTGCGCGACGACGCACGCCTGCGCGTGTTCGACCCGCCGTTCCCGATCGATTCGTTCGAATTCGCGCAGCACTGGCATGAGCGCCGGCATGGCGACGCCGCACACATCTGGCTGCGGCAGACGATCGCGCGCGTCGCGAGCGGCGGGTAGCGGTGTGGCAGTGATGTGGCAGCGGCGATTGCGGGCGCAACGATTTACAGCGTACCGCGATGTCCGTATCCTGCCGGAGGCCGAGGGCGGCGTGCCTGCGCATCGCGCGCGGCATGCCCGGCGTCTGCAACAATCGGGAACGGAATCCCTTCCAATGAAAATCGGAGTCGATCAGGCCGCGCGCGTGCGCGGCGCATGCGTGACGCTGATGGCCGCGCTGGCCGGCGGATGCGCAGGCACCGGGCAGCAGGCGCCGCAGGCGGACGTCGGCAACGGTTCGTCCTACACGTGCCATCCCACACCGGTCGACGGGCAGGCGACGGCCGGAAGGGGCGTCAACGGCTGCTATTTCGTGCTGTACGATCCCGCGACGAAACAGGCGCTGCCGAACACGCGCTATGCATTCGCGCTTTATACGAGCGCCGCCCAGGACAGCCGGGAACTCGAAGTCGAAGGCGCGACCGACGCGCAGGGGCGCACGATCTACATGCGTTCCGCCGCGCCGATCGATGCGTCGCGCATGATGCTCGTCCGCATGATCGGCGATGGCCCGACAGGGCGGATTCCGGTGCTGGTCCGGCCGACCGACGGCAAGCGCATCCCGTTCGCGCCGTACAAGGTCACGGGGTGCAACGGGCCATACGAAGGCGTGACCGACGAAACGGGGCGCGGCGTGATGTACCGCTGCAAGACGCAGTCGCGGATCGACGTGTCGTTCCATCAGTCGCGTCCGTAGCGCGAGACGCATGATGTCCGCATCCGGCCGCGCCGCAACCCAGCACGTCGAGACGCTGATCGCGAAGGGCATCGTCTTTACCGTCCTGGGCACGTGCATGCTGATCGGCGCCACGCTGGGCGCGCAGTCGACGCGCGAATTCCTGCGCACGTCGGTCGTCGTGCCGGGGCGCGTCATCAAGCTGAACGCAGGCCCGCATCATCCCGAGATCGCGTTCACGACACACGCGGGTGAGCATGTCGAATACGCGCAGGGCGGCGACGTCAGCGTGCAGGACGGCGCGACGGTCGAGGTGCGCTATGCGCCGGACGCGCCGAGGATGACCGCACGGATGAATACGTTCGGCGCGATCTGGGGCGATGCGCTGACAATCGGCGGGATGGGCGCGGTTTTTTTCGTCGTTGGCGTCGGTCAGTTGTGGTCGGGCGTGCGCGCATGGCGCAGCGGGCGCAAGCGGAGGTGATCGCCCGCCGCGCGCCGAAACGTGTCGAACCCCGCAAGCAGAACATCATGGATTCCGTCATGAGGCCGCGGGCCGATCCGGTTGTCACGCACACGATTGCATGTACGGTATCGCAGTACGTCGCCTCGTTACTTCACAGGACTCTTCCAGCATGACAATTCGCTTGATGCCGTGGCTCGTCGCGATCGGCGCTGCATTTGCGGGCTTCGCCGCGCACGCGGCGGGTACGGCGCATTCGCTCGACCAGGTGCCCGGGACGTTCGATGCTCCCGAAACCCGCGCCGCGTATGCGCGCGACATGACCGGCGCGCCGGAAGGGGACGGTTTCGGTGTGCGCCTGCCGCCCGGCTTCACGAAGGAAGGGCTGGTGGCACAGCTTGTCCCGGGCCAGCCGCTTGCGCGTGTCGTGCTGGTCGGCGCGAAACCGTGGCCGCAGCGCCCCGGTGCGTTCGTTGCGATCGTTTGTGCGGCACCGACCGACGAGCTTGCGCGCGAGGCGCTGCGATTTCGTGCACCCACCGAGTGTGAAGGGTTCGAGCGCCACGCCGATGCCGACGACCAGAAGGAACGGGTCTGGCTGGGCGTGTTCGAGCGCGGTCCGGACGGCGTGCCGCGCCTCGTCGCGCGTACCGAACAGCCGCTCGAGCAGGCGACCGACTGGAGCAACACGAATCTCGACAGTCCCGACTACCTTGAGCAGACGACGCGACCGGGTGATCTCGCGTTACGGCCCGAGCGGTGGTCGCGGTTCGATCTCGCGCCGTATACGCTGCGGGCGGGCGATGCGGCGTTCGGGGTGCGGGCGAGCTGGTCGATCGGTTATTCGGGCGGCGGCGCATCGTTCGAGGCGCTGTACCTGTTCCGGATCGACGGCAAGACGCTGCGCGTCGTGTTCGCGCAGCCGATGATGTTCTACCGGGATATCGCCGGCGATTGGCATCGCGACGGCACGCGCGATCACGACATCACGGAAGGCAGCAATACGCTGAGCATGCTGCCGACTTCGACGGACGGCTTCCGGGACCTGCAGTTACGCGAGCGCGGCGGCAAATGGCGCCGGACGTTTCGATGGTCTGCCGCGGATGGCGAGTATCGGCCGCGCTGACGCCCGGGCGGCCCGTTACGGGGCAGTCGCCGCGGCGGTCGCGAATTCGTCGACGACGGCTTCGATCACGGCCTGCACGCGCGCGGTCTTGTAGAGATCGGCATGGGCGACGAGCCATACGTCGAAGTGATTGCAGCGCCGCGTCATCAGACGCACCAGTTCCGGCTCGGCATCGGCGCGAAAGCACGGCAGTTCCGCAATGCCGAGCCCCGCCAGCGTCGCTTCCACCAGCATCATCGTCGACGACGTCTGGAACATCACGCGGCCGCGCGACGTCGGTTCGCCGCACAGCGCGTCCCACATCGTCGGCACGACCGGCTGCTGGTACATCACCAGGTCGTGCCCGTCGAACGCGCTGCCCGCGACCGGTTCGCCGCGCTCGGCCAGGTAGCGGCGCGAGGCATAGATCCCCGTTTCGAGATGCCCGAGCCGCCTGACGATCAGGTCCGGCGATTCCGGCCGCAACGTGCGGATCGCGAGGTCCGCTTCGCGGCGCGTGAGGTTGGCGATTTCCGCTGAAGTCACGCAGACGACGTCGATGCCGGCATGTTTGCGCCGCATGCGGGCGATGGCGGGCACCACGAAACGCTTGCCGAGCGAGTCGGTCGTGGCGATCCGCACGGATCCGGCCAGTTGCTCGTCGAGCCCCATCACGCGGCGTTCGATCGTGAGCGACGCCCGTTCCATCGTTTCGGCCGGTTCGAGCAGCGCTTCGCCGGCGGTCGTCAGCACATAGAGGGTCGGCGTGCGGAGAAACAGGCGGGCCGACAGTTCCTCCTCGAGCGCGGCGATCCGGCGTCCCACCGTCGCCTGATCGACATTCAGCTGCGCCGCGGCGCCGCGCAGCGTGCCGGTGCGCGCCAGCGCGAGGAAGAAGCGGGCGTTGTCCCAGTTCATGCGGAGCGATTGTGTCATCGGGCGGGCGGCGGCGGACGGGAACGGGTGATGCAGATCTGCATCAGGCAAATGCGAAATTATCACTTTTCCGCATCGTGTGCCGTTCCTAGACTCCCGGCATCTGCCTGGAGGTGTCATGTCCGATTGCAATCCCGTGTCCGTTTCCGTCCCCCTGGCCGTCGCGAGCCGCCCGACGGCGCGCGAGCAGCGCTTCACGCTGGCGCTCGTCGCGATCGGCATGTTCATGGCGGTCCTCGATTCGACGATCGTCAACGTGGCGCTGCCCGCGTTGCGCGCGAGCCTCGGCGCGACGGTCGCCGAACTCGCGTGGATCGTCGACGCGTATACGCTCAGCTTCGCCGCGTTGATCCTCGCGGGCGGCGCGCTGTCCGACCGGTTCGGCGCGAAGCACGTGTATCTCGCGGGGCTGGCGCTGTTCGTCGCCGCATCGGCGGCGTGCGGCGTTGCGCCGTCCGTGGCGATCCTCGTGGCGGCGCGCTTCGCGCAGGGCATGGGTGCCGCGCTATTCTTGCCCGCGTCGCTCGCGGTCGTGCGCGGCACCTTCGACGTGCCTGCCGAGCGGGCGCGGGCGATTGCGGTCTGGGCCGGCATCGCATCGGTTGCGGTGGCCGTGGGGCCGGTGCTGGGCGGCATCCTCGTCGACGATTTCGGCTGGCGCAGCGCGTTCCTGATCAATGTGCCGACCGGCGCGATCGCCTTTGCCGGGGCGGCAATGCTCGTGCGGGCGTCGGGCGCGCGGCATGCGCACCCGTTCGACTGGGCCGGCCAGGGTATCGGTGCGGCGGCGCTCGGCGCGCTGTGTTTCGCGGTGATCGAATTGCCGACGCGCGGCCCCGGCGCGGGGGAAGTGCGCTGCGCGCTGCTGGCCGCCGCGCTCGCGGCAGCGATGCTGGTCGTCGTCGAGCGGCGTGCGCGCCATCCGATGGTGCCGCTCGCGTGGTTTCGCAATCGCGTGTTCGTCGCGATGAACCTGATGGGCAGCCTCGTCTATGTCGGCTACTTCGGGCTGCTGTTCGTGTTGAGCCTGTACCTGCACGGGCGCTTCGGCATGAGTGCGCGGCAGACGGGGATGACGCTGTTGCCGTTCGCGCTGAGCCTGTCGCTCGGCAACCTGTTGTCGGGAAAACTGCATGGCCGTGTGCGCCCGGTCACGCTGATGGCAAGCGGCCTCGGGATGGCGGCGCTGGCCATTCCGGCGATCGCCGTCGCGCTCGCGCTGCGTGCGCCATGGCTGGTGGTCTGGGCGGCCATGGCCGCCTTCGGCACCGGCACCGCGTTGTCGGTCGCGCCGATGATCGCGACCGTGCTCGAACAGGTGCCCGCGGAGGCGGCGGGCGTCGCGTCAGGGTTCCTCAACGCGGCGCGGCAGGCCGGAAGCTTGTTCGGCGTGGCCATCGCGGGCGCCGCGACGATACTGTTGCCGGACTTGACCGACGCGCTGTGGGCGGTCGCGGCGCTTGGATGCATGGCGTATGCGACGGCCGCCCTTGCCGCACGGGCGGCCGGCATGACGAAAGGGGCGTGACTGGACGTCACACGGAATGTGGAGGACCATTTCATCGACCGGCCGCGCACGCGCGGTTGCGCCGGCCGCCCGTCTGTGCCGAAACGCATCCTGCCGCCCTTCGTCGAGCGAAACACCATGGAACCCGATCAAGAGACCGCCGAGCCGATCCTGTTGCGCGATGCGCACGACGGCGTCGTCACGCTGCGGCTGAATCGCCCGCGGCAGTTCAACGCATTGTCCGAGGCAATGCTCGCGAGCCTGCATGATGCGTTCGAGGCGCTGGCGGCCGATTCGCACGTGCGTTGCGTCGTGCTGGCCGCCGAGGGCAAGGCATTCTGCGCGGGCCACGACCTGCGGCAGATGCGCAGCCGGCCCGAACTCGACTACTACCGCGCGCTGTTCGCGCAGTGCAGCCGCGTGATGCTCGCGATGCGCGCGTTGCCGGTGCCGGTGATCGCGCGCGTGCACGGCATCGCGACGGCGGCCGGCTGCCAGCTCGTCGCCGCGTGCGACCTCGCGATCGCGGCCGATACCGCGCGCTTCGCGGTATCGGGTATCAACGTCGGGTTGTTCTGTTCGACACCGGCCGTCGCGTTGAGCCGCAACGTCACCTCGAAGCGCGCCTTCGACATGCTCGTGACCGGGCGCTTCGTCGATGCGGCGACGGCCGCCGCGTGGGGGCTTGTCAACGAGGCCGTGCCCGAGGACGCGCTCGACGCGGCCGTCGCGCGCAAGGTCGCGGAGATCGTCGCGAAGAGCCCGGCCGCGGTGCGATACGGCAAGCAGATGTTCTATCGCCAGCGCGAGTTGCCGCTCGACGAAGCCTATGCGTATGCGGGCGACGTGATGGCGCGCAACATGATGGAAGAGGATGCCGGCGAGGGCATCGACGCGTTCCTCGAGAAGCGCAAGCCGGCGTGGCGCTCGTAGCGCGTTCCCGTTGACTCGCGCGGCGGCTCGCCGGAAAGCGAACGGGCCGCCCGAGGCGGCCCGCAATCCGGGCGGCGTGTACGTCGACGTCGGTCAGCGCCCGTAGCTTCCCGTCCGCAGGGCCGGCTGCACGGTCGATGCGCCGGGCGGCACGATCACGACCGGCACGCGGGGCGCGAGCGCGCACATCAGCTCGTAGCCGATCGTGCCGCTGGCTTCCGCGACATCGTCCACCTTCACCTGATCGCCCCACAGCTCGACGCTCGACCCGATACCCGCGTTCGGGCACGGCGTCAGGTCTACGGTCAGCATGTCCATCGACACGCGGCCGACAACACGCGTCATCACGCCGTCCACCGCGATCGGCGTGCCGGTCGGCGCGTGGCGCGGATAGCCGTCCGCGTAGCCGCATGCGACCACGCCGATCCGCATCGGCCGGTCGGCCGTGAAGCGGCGGCCGTAGCCGACGGTCTCGTCCGGCGCCAGCGTCTGCACGCCGATGATCCGGCTCGTCAGCGTCATCGCGGCCATCAGCGGCGTGTCGGCGATATGCCGCGACGCACCCGTCGGCGACGCGCCGTACAGGATCGTGCCGGGCCGCACCCAGTCGCGATGGGCGCGCGGATGCCACAGCACGGCCGCCGAATTCGACACCGAGCGTTCGCCGGGAATGCCGGCCGTCGTCGCATCGAACTGGTCGAGCTGCCAGTCGACCTGGCCTTCGTCGGCGTTCGCGAAGTGCATCATCAGCGTGATCCTGCCGATCGACGGTGCGCTCGCCGCGCGTTCCCACGCGGCGCGGAACGCGGCGGGCCGGTAGCCGAGCCGGTTCATGCCGGAGTTCATCTTGAGCTGGATGTCGATCGGCCGTTGCGGCTTCGCGGCGATCAGCAGGTCGAGCTGCGCGTCGCAATGCACGCTCACCGTCAGCCGGTGGCGATCGGCCAGTTCGACGTCGGCCGGCTCGAAGATCCCTTCGAGCAGCAGCACGGGCTTGTCCCAGCCGAGTTCGCGCACGCGCACGGCTTCGTCGAGATCGAGCAGCCCGATGCCGTCGGCGGCCGCGAGGCCCGGATAGATCCGCTCGATGCCGTGGCCGTATGCGTTGGCCTTGATCACGGCCCAGACGCGCGATTGCGCGGCCGTGCGGCGGATGAAATCGAGGTTGTGGCGGACGGCGTCAGGGCGGATATGGGCGACGATGGGACGGGGCATGGTGATGGCTCGGGTCGATGTCGTTCGGCGCGCGGCGGCGCGGAGTGAAACGGCAGGCTGGCGCCGCAACGCGCCAAGCCAGTGTCGAGCGCTATCTTATTGGTGTTCGACCAGTTTTAATTAACGTATTTGTCGGCGATTTGGTGGAAATTTTGGCGGTCATGCCGATCGGCCGCGGCCGCCCGCGGCCCGTGCGGCCGAGTCCTCCGTCTAGAAAACCGGTGCGCGAACCGGGCGGCGCAATGCTAAGCTCTCGGCGATCTTGTCATTGATCAATGTAATCATAACGGAGGAGACTTATGACGACGTCCCAGCTGTGCCTGTTCATCGTGGCGCTGTTGCCGTTCCCGATGACGTTCCTGGCCAAGGCCCGCAAGGGTTACGACAACCGCGCGCCACGCGATTACCTGGCCCGGCTCGAAGGCTGGCGCGCTCGCGCGCAGGCCGCGCATCAGAACGCATGGGAAGCGCTGGCGCTGTTCACGGCCGCGCTGGTGGTGGCGTGGCACAACGGCGCGAACGTGCATCGCGTCGACCAGCTCGCGATGGCGTTCGTCGCGATCCGCGTCGTCTATGCGTTGATGTACCTGCTGAACTGGGCGTCGCTGCGTTCGCTCGTGTGGTTCGGCGGGATGGCGTGCGTCGTCGCGCTGTTCCTCGCCACGCCGTAGGCGGCCGGTGAGCACGGGCGCCGGCGGCGCATGCCGGCGCTACGGCGCGCCGCCCGCGCCCCGTGCGTGACTGTCGTTGGATGCGGGCACAACCTTCTTTGCGACGAACGGCGGCACTTGCGCTTCGCTGCGCAGGAATGCGATCAACGGATCGAGCAGCCGGTGGCGCGTGGACGGATGGCGGCGCAGCACGAAGCGCCACGACGCCTCGCGTGCGAGGCCCGGCACCAGCGGTACCAGGCGCCCGCTGCGCAGTTCGGGCTCGATCAGCGGCACGCGGCCGAGCGCGATGCCCGCACCGCCGACGGCCGCGCCGATCACCTGGCTGAAGCTGCTGTAACGGACGATCTTCGTTTCGAAGTCGCCCGGCAAGCCGAATTCCGACGCCCAGTTGCGCCAGTCGATCTCGGGGCTGTTCTCGTGCATTTCCTGCAGCAGCCGCGAGCGGCACACGTACCCCGATGCGTACGGAAACAGTTCGGGGCTGCAGACCGGAAACACGGTTTCCCGCATCAGGACGTCGTCGTCGGCGCGCAGCCGGTGCGCGGGCACGTGCACGATCGCCAGATCGACGCCGCTGCGCGCGAAATCCGGCTCGTCGTCGAGCACGACGGCATGCAGCGGCGTGTCGGGATGAAGCGAAGAGAATTCCGCCAGACGGCGCGCGAGCCACATCGACGAAAACGGCGCGTTGGCGGAGACGGTCAGCCGTTGTGCGGTGCCGCGAATCTCCGCGCAGGCGTCGGTCAGGCGCGACAGCGCATCGCTGACGGCCGGCAGCAGGCGGGCGCCGGCCGGCGTGAGGCCGATGCCGCCTATGCCCGTGCTGCGTTCGAGCAGCCGTGCACCCAGCGCTTCCTCGAGCGAGCGGATCTGGTGGCTGACCGCGCTGGTCGACACGTTCAGCTCGACCGCCGCGCGCGCGAACCCGCCGAGGCGGACGGCCGCCTCGAAAGCACGCAGCGCGCTAAGGGGAGGAAGGTGCGACATGCCGGGTATTGTAGTTGACTCAACACCCGTTGAAAAATCATCTTTTGCCGCGCGCGGGCGGCGCGGGTAGCCTCGATCCGGTCAAGAAAAAAGCAACGCGTCACTGACTGGAGGCAACATGTATTTCGACCGACGACTATGGGCCATGATGGCCGGACTGCGCTGGCGGGTGGCCGCGGCAGTCGCGCTCGGGCTCGTCGCGATGGGTGTCGGCATCCTGCGTTTCGTCTTTCTCGGCCGCGTGCTGGCGCTGGTTTTTTCCGGTGCGCCGGTACGCAGCATCGGCGAAGCCGTCGCTGCAACGGCGGCCTGCGTGCTGCTGCGCGCGTGGCTCGATCATCGCCGCACGGTGCTCGCGCAGCATACGGCCGGGCGCGTGCAGGCCACGCTGCGCGCGCGGCTGTTCGACCGGATCGCCGCGCTCGGCCCCGCGTGGTTCAGCGGCGAGCGCACGGGCGGCGTGATGCTCGCCGTCGTCGACGGCGTCGAGCAGTTGCAAACCTTCTTCGGCGTCTACCTGCCGCAACTCGTGATTGCCGCCTGCGCGCCGGTCATGATCTTCGCGGTACTCGCATGGTGGGACGTGCCGACGGCCGCGATCCTGCTGGTCGCGGCGCTCGTCACGCTCGCGCTGCCGCAGCTCGTGCATCGCGCCGACAAGCGTGCGGCGCTCGCACGCTCGGCCGCGTTCAAGGCGTTCGGCGAGGAGTTTCTCGACGCGGTGCAGGGCCTGCCGACGCTGAAGGCGTTCGGGCAGAGCAGCGCGTTCGGCGCGAAGCTGGCCGCCAAGGCGCGCGCGCTGTCCGACAGCACGTTCTGGGTGCTCGCGCTCGGCCTGCTGACGCGGCTCTTCACCGATCTCGGCACGGGCCTGGGCGCGGCCGCGGCGATCGCGGTGGGCGCATGGCGCGTGCGGCACGGCGACATGAGCCTCGAAGCGCTGCTGATCGTGCTGATGGCCGGCAGCGAAATCTTCCGGCCGTTGCGCGACCTGCGTGCGGTGCTGCACCAGGGGATGATCGGCCAGTCGGCGGCGAATGCGATCCATGCGCTGCTCGACGCGGGCAGCCGGGGGCCGGCCGCCGATGCGCCGCGCGTCACGGGCCTGCGGCCGGAGATCGCGTTCGACGACGTCAGCTTCGCGTATCCGGGGCGCCGCGCGGATGCGCATGCGGCGTTGAGCTTCACGGTTCGCGAAGGCGAGACGGTCGCCATCGTCGGGCCGAGCGGCGCGGGCAAGTCGACCATCGTGCGCCTGTTGCTGCGTCAGCACGATGCGCAGGGCGGTGCGGTACGCATCGGCGGCCACGACGTGCGCACGCTCGACGCCGACCAGGTGCGCGAGATGATCGCCGTCGTCGCGCAGGATGCGACGCTGTTCGACGGCAGTGTGGCCGACAACCTGCGGCTCGGCCGCCCCGAGGCGAGCGACGCGGACATGATCGCGGCCGCGCGCGCCGCCAACGCGCACGATTTCATCTCGGCGTTGCCCGACGGCTACGCGACGCGCATCGGCGAACGCGGGCTCATGCTGTCGGGCGGCCAGCGCCAGCGCATCGCGATCGCCCGCGCGCTGCTGCGCGATGCGCCGATCCTGCTGCTCGACGAGGCGCTGTCGTCGGTCGATGCGGAGAATGAAGCGCTGATCCAGCAGGCGCTCGACCGGCTCACGCGCGGGCGCACGACGCTCGTGCTCGCGCATCGGCTGTCCAGCGTGATCGGCGCTGACCGCATCCTGGTGCTCGACCAGGGGCAGGTGGTCGATGAAGGCACGCATGCGGCGCTGATCGCGCGCGACGGCCCGTATCGCCGGCTGATGGGGCCGCAACTGGAGGCGGTCGCCGAATCCGTCGGCGCGTCGGCGGCGGCCGGTGCGACCGCGCGCGCGTCGTCGGGCCCGCAGGTGCGGCCGCTGAACGACGACGCGGCGACGATCGGCTGGGCGGAAACGTTGCAGACGCTGCTGCGCTTCGTGCGGCCGTGGAAGGGCAAGGTCGTGCTGACCGTGCTGTTCGGGATCGGCCGCGTGCTCGCGTTCATCGGCGTCGGGGTGATCGGCGCAATGGTGGTCGGTGCGGTGTCGTCCGGCCGCGTGAGTGCGTCGCTCGTCGTCGCGCTGCTCGTGATCGCGCCGGTGGCGGCCGTGCTGCACTGGCTCGAATCGTGGCTCGCGCACGACATGGCGTACCGGCTGCTCGCGGAAATGCGCATCGCGCTGTTCGCGACGCTCGAACGCCTCGCGCCGGCCGGGCTGCTGCGCCGCCGTTCCGGCGATCTCGTCTCGCTCGCGACGCAGGACGTCGAGACCGTCGAGTATTTCTATGCGCACACGCTGGCGCCCGCGTTCGTCGCGGTCCTGGTGCCGGCCGGCGTGCTGGTGCTGCTCGCGTCGGTCGCATGGCCGCTTGCGCTCGTGCTGCTGCCGTTCCTGCTGTGGGCCGGGCTCGCGCCGGTGCTCGCGCGGCGCGATGTCGACCGGCTCGGCACCGGCGCGCGCGAAGCGCTCGGCCAGCTCGGCGCGCACCTGACCGAAACGATCCAGGGGCTCGCGGAGCTGACCGCGTTCCAGGCGATCGAGCGCCGGCGCGCAGCGTTCCTGGCCGAGGTCGATGCGTACCGCCTGCAGCGAGCGAAGCTGCTCGACGACCTGTCGACGCAAAGCGCCGCGCTGGAAGTCGCGAGCGGGCTCGGCGGGCTGGCCGTCGCGGCGCTCGGTGCGCTGCTGTGCGCACGCGGCTGGTTTCCGCACGAGTCGTTGCCGCTGCTGGTGCTGGTTGCGGTGGCCGCGTTCATGCCGGTGGCCGAAATCGGCCAGGTCGCGCGCCAGCTTGCCGACACGATCGCGTCGACGCGCCGCTTGCGCGCGCTGGAGAAGGAGCCCGTGACCGTGACGGACGGCACGCACGCGCTGCCCGGCAATCCGGCCGTGCGTTTCGAGGCGGCGTCGTTCACGTATCCGGGCCGCGGCGTGCCCGCGATCGACCGCGTGAGCTTCGAGGTGCCGCCGGGCAGCACGGTCGCGCTGGTCGGCGCATCGGGCGCCGGCAAGTCGACGGTCGCGAGCCTGTTGCTGCGTTTCTGGGATCCGCAACAGGGTCGCGTGACGCTCGGCGGCGTCGACCTGCGCGACCTGCGGCTCGACGACCTGCGGCAGCACATCGCGCTGGTTGCGCAGGATACCTACCTGTTCAACGACACGCTCGAAGCGAACATCCGGCTCGCGGCGAACGACGCGTCGGACGCGGACGTGCGGCGCGCGATCGACCATGCGGCGCTCGGCGACTTCGTCGCGCGGCTGCCGGACGGGCTGGCGACGCGCGTCGGCGAGCGCGGCGTGCAGCTGTCGGGCGGCCAGCGCCAGCGCGTGGCGATCGCGCGTGCGTTCCTGAAGGATGCGCCGGTGCTGATCCTCGACGAAGCGACGTCCCATCTGGACACGATCAGCGAGCAGCAGATCCGCGCGGCGCTGGAAGACCTGATGACGCAGCGCACGTCGATCATCATCGCGCACCGGCTGTCGACCGTACGCAATGCCGACCTGATCCTCGTGATGGAGCAGGGCAGCGTGATCGAGGCGGGACGCCACGCGGACTTGATGGCGCGGCAGGGCGCGTATGCGCGGCTCGTGTCGCATCAGGCGAGCGGGGTGGCGGCGTGATCGACGCGACACCGGCGCGTCGTCGTCCGGTATTGTCCCGCGCACCCCGCAACCTGCGTTGAGCCGCGCCGGCGGTTGCCGGCCTGGCGCGCACGGCCGGCCCCGCACGGCGCCGCCATTGTCTCCCGATGCGCCGCCATCCCGCGGCGGCGCGATCCGGCGGCGCGTCCTGCCCCGCCGTTCTCCCGTTTCCTCCGATCAATCCGGCCCGCGCGGCCCGGATTTGTCTCGATGAATTTATTCGTTGCGGACTTTTTTGTTGTCGTAGTATCGCCATTGACAACACTTGTTGCACTAAGGTCTAATTCGACATCGCATGTTGCGGTGCGGCTTGATGTCGTCGTTCCCGCCGGCCGGCTGGCCGGCCACATCGCTCAATCATGCGGAGAGAAACCATGAGTCGCCGTTCCTTCCTGAAAGCCGTCGCGGTTGTCGCCGCGCTCGGCGCAAGCATCGCGCACGCGGATACCAAGACGCTCGTCGTCGGGACCGATACGTCCTTCATGCCGTTCGAGTTCAAGCAGGGCGACAAGTACGTCGGCTTCGATCTCGACCTGTGGGCCGAGATCGCGAAGGACCAGGGCTGGAAATACACGATCCAGCCGATGGATTTCGCGGGCCTGATCCCGGCGCTGCAGACGCAGAACATCGACGTCGCGCTGTCCGGGATGACGATCAAGGAGGAGCGCAAGAAAGCGATCGACTTCTCCGCCCCTTACTACGACAGCGGCCTCGCGGCGATGGTGCAGGCGGGCAACACGTCGATCAAGTCGATCGACGACCTGAACGGCAAGGTGATCGCCGCGAAGACGGGCACCGCGACGATCGACTGGATCAAGGCGCACCTGAAGCCGAAGGAGGTCCGTCAGTTCCCCAACATCGACCAGGCCTATCTCGCGCTCGAAGCCGGCCGCGTCGACGCGGCGATGCACGACACGCCGAACGTCCTGTTCTTCGTGAACAACGAAGGCAAGGGCAAGGTAAAGGTCGCCGGCCAGCCGGTCAGCGGCGACAAATACGGGATCGGCTTCCCGAAGGGCAGCGCGCTCGTGCCGAAGGTCAACGCGTCGCTCGTGAAGATCAAGGCCGACGGCCGCTACGCGCAGATCTACAAGAAGTGGTTCGGTGCCGAGCCGCCGAAGATGTGAGCGTGACGGCGCACCATGGCGCGGCCGGATGGCCGCGCCGGTCTTGATTCGAACGGGGAGCGACAAGTGAATTTCGATTGGTCGGCGATCTGGGCGGCGTTGCCGGACCTGATGGACGGGGTCCGGTTGACGGTGTTCATCGCATTTTTCGGGCTGGTGGGCGGCTTCATCGTCGGGATGATCGCGGGGATGTTCCGCGCATACGGACCGAAGGCGATGAACGTGCTCGCCCAGATCTATATTGAACTGATCCGCGGCACGCCGATCGTCGTGCAGGTGATGTTCCTGTACTTCGCGCTGCCGCTGCTCGCGCATATCCGCATCGACGGCCTGACGGCCGCGATCATCGCGATCACGGTGAATTCCGGCGCGTATCTCGCGGAAGTGGTGCGCGGCGCGCTGCTGTCGATTCCGAAGGGGCTGACGGAAGCGGGGCTCGCGATGGGCTTGTCGATGCCGCGCGTGCTGCTCAAGGTGGTCGGACCGCTCGCGTTCCGGCGGCTGATTCCGCCGCTCGGCAACCAGTGCATCGTGAGCCTGAAGGACACGTCGCTGTTCATCGTGATCGGCGTCGGCGAGCTGACGCGCAAGGGGCAGGAAATCATCGCGGGCAATTTCCAGGCGGTCGAGATCTGGACGGCGGTGGCGATCATCTATCTGCTGCTGACCGGCGCCATGACGCTGACGCTGCGGATCGTCGAGAAAAGGATGCGCATCTTATGAGCATGATCGAATTCCAGAACGTGTCGAAGAGCTTCGGCCACGTGCCGGTGCTGAAGCATATCGACCTGAAGATCGACGCGGGCGAGGTGGTCGTCGTGATCGGCCCGTCCGGTTCGGGCAAGTCGACGATGTTGCGCTGTATCAACGCGCTCGAGAAAATCACCGGCGGCGAGCTGCTCGTCGACGGCCAGAGCGTGCGCGGCAACGCGGCGACGATCCGCAACATCCGGCTCGAGGCCGGCATGGTGTTCCAGCAGTTCAACCTGTTTCCGCAGATGACCGCGCTCGAGAACGTGATGTTCGGGCCGATCCAGGTGCGCGGTGCATCGCGTGCCGACGCGCGCGACCAGGCGATGGCGCTGCTCGACAAGGTCGGCCTCGAATCGCGTGCGAATCATTACCCGTCGGAGTTGTCGGGCGGGCAGCAGCAGCGCGTGGCGATCGCGCGTGCGCTCGCGATCCGGCCGCGGCTGATGCTGTTCGACGAGCCGACGTCGGCGCTCGATCCGGAATTGCGCCACGAAGTGCTGAAAGTGATGCAGGATCTCGCAACCGAGGGGATGACGATGATCGTCGTCACGCACGAGATCGGCTTCGCGAAGCGGGTCGGCACGCGGCTGCTGTTCATGGATCAGGGCGGCATTGCCGAGGACGGCCATCCGGTCGACCTGATCGACCGTCCGCCGACGCCGCGCCTGAAGGAATTCCTGAAACACGTGTCCTGAACGAAACCGAAATGGCCGACATGCCGCTTTCCCTTTCTCCCGTCATCGCC
This sequence comes from Burkholderia seminalis, assembly GCF_001718535.1. NCBI lineage: Bacteria > Pseudomonadati > Pseudomonadota > Betaproteobacteria > Burkholderiales > Burkholderiaceae > Burkholderia > Burkholderia seminalis. The sequence continues at coordinate 1,140,213 of NZ_CP013400.1, forward strand.
GGTGCGCCGTTCGACATCGGCGTGCGCCTCGGCGAGCTTGCCCGCCCCGTATTCGACACGTACATGCGGCAGAGCAGCGCATGGCAGGCCGTGCGAGGCTGGCGCGGCCATCCGTTCGTCGATGCGCTGCGGCAGGCCGCGCTGGCCGCGTACCCCGATCTCGTCGCGGAACTGGACGGGATCGCGGCGGGCATCGGCTGGCCGGCCGAGGACGTCTTCCTGTGGAACTGCCGCGGCGAACTGATCCATCACGCGCCGGACGGCTGTACGACGCTCGCCGCGCGCGATGCCGACGGCACGCGCTGGATCGCGCACAACGAGGACGGCGATCCGTACCTGCGCGAGCGTTGCCTGTTCGTCGACGTGCAGCCGGCCGGCAAGCCGGGTTTCGTCAGTTTCTATTACCCCGGTTCGCTGCCGGGCCATACGTTTGCCGCGAACCGCGCGGGCATCGTGCAGACGATCAACAATCTGCGCATCCGCACGCCGGCAGCCGGCGTGCCGCGCATGATCCTCGCGCGCGCGGTGCTCGACGCGACATCGCTCGACGCGGCGGCCGACGTGCTGCGCGGGCATGCGCGCGCGAGCGGCTTTCATCACACGCTCGGCGCGACCGGCGACGAACGCTTGCTGAGCATCGAGGCGAGCGTCGCGCGTTGTTCGGTCGTCGACGTCGCGCGACTGTCGGGCCATGCGAACCATCTGGTGCATCCCGGTTGCGACGCGCAAGCGCAGATCGTCACGCAATCGTCGGCCGACCGCCAGCGCCGCGTCGACACGCTGATGCCCGGCATCGACGCGGTCGACGAACGCGCATTGCTGCGCGTGCTCGGCGATCGCGCGCCGCAAGGGCTGCCGATCTACCGTGACGATCCGGCCGACCCCGACGGCGAGAATACGCTGGCAACCGCCGTGTTCGCGATTGGCTCGGCATCAATCGATTTCACCGTTCATCAACACGGCACGCGGCGCTTCGCGACGCGCATCGTGCCGTCCGGACGCGCGCCCGACGCGTCCTGATCCATGAGGCCACGCATGACGACCGTTTTCCATCGCGCTCCGCGCGCCACCTTGCCCGTTGCCGTTGCAGGCGACGGCATCGAGATCATCGATTCGACCGGCAAACGCTATATCGACGCGTGCGGCGGCGCGGCCGTGTCGTGTCTGGGCCACAGCAACCAGCGCGTGATCGACGCGATCAAGCGGCAGGCGCAGCAACTGGCGTACGCGCATACGTCGTTCTTCACGACCGACGTGGCGGAAGAACTCGCCGACCGGCTCGTCGACGCCGCGCCGGCCGGCCTCGAACACGTGTATTTCGTGTCGGGCGGATCCGAGGCGATCGAGGCCGCGCTGAAGCTCGCGCGCCAGTATTTCGTCGAGAAGGGCGAGCCGCAGCGCCGGCATTTCATCGCGCGGCGGCAGAGCTACCACGGCAACACGCTCGGCGCACTCGCGATCGGCGGCAACGCATGGCGCCGCGAGCCGTTCCTGCCGCTGCTGATCGAAGCGCATCACGTGAGCCCGTGTTATGCGTACCGCGACCGGCAATCGGGCGAAACCGACGAAGCGTACGCGCAGCGTCTGGCGGACGAGCTTGAACGGAAGATCGTCGAACTCGGCGCGGAAAACGTCGCGGCGTTCGTCGCGGAGACGGTGGTGGGCGCAACGGCCGGCGCGGTGCCGCCGGTGCGCACGTACCTGAAGAAGATGCGCGCGGTGTGCGATAAATACGGCGTGCTGCTGATCCTCGACGAGATCATGGCGGGGATGGGGCGCACCGGCTACCTGTTCGCGTGCGAAGAAGACGACGTCGCGCCCGACCTGCTGACGATCGCGAAGGGGCTCGGCGCGGGCTACCAGCCGATCGGTGCGACACTGGTGAGCGACCGCATCTACCGGACGATCGTCGACGGCTCGGGTTTCTTCCAGCACGGCCACACGTACCTCGGCCACGCGACCGCGTGCGCGGCCGCGCTCGAAGTCCAGCGCGTGATCGCCGAAGAGAAACTGCTCGACAACGTGAAGGCGCGCGGCGAGCAGTTGCGTGCATCGTTGCGCGAGCATTATGGTACGCATCCGCATGTCGGCGACGTGCGCGGCCGCGGGCTGTTCGTCGGCATCGAGCTCGTGCGCGATCGCGACACCAAGGCGACGTTCGATCCCGCGCTGAGGCTGCATGCGGCGGTCAAGCGCGAAGCGATGCAGCGCGGGTTGATGGTGTACCCGATGGGTGGCACGATCGACGGCGTGCACGGCGATCACATCCTGGTGGCGCCGCCGTTCATCAGTACCGCGCCGCAGATCGACACGATCGTCGAGCGGCTGTCCGGCGCGATCGGCGCGGCGCTCGCGTCGGCCGGCGCGTGAATCCCGACTTCATCGAATCCCGACCATGACAGACAGACTGCCTCCTTTCGATCCCGCATTGGCCACCGACGAGCAGAAGGCCGTGCTGGCCGACATCCTCAGTGGTCCGCGCGGCAACCTGAACGGGCCGTTCCTCGGCTGGATCGCGAGCCCCGAGCTGGCCCAGCACGCGCAGAAGCTCGGCGCGTTCTGCCGCTATCGCACGGGCCTGCCGCTGCGCCTGTCGGAACTCGCGATTCTTGTGACGGCCGCGCGCTGGCGCTCGCAGGCCGAGTGGCACATCCATCATCCGATCGCGCTTGACGCCGGTGTGCCGGCAGCGACGGCCGAAGCGATCCGGCTGGGCGTCGCGCCCGCATTCGAATCGGACGACGACGCACTGATATACGCGTTCGCCAGCGAGCTGTACGACACGCGCCGCGTGAGCGATGCGACGTTCGCGCGCGCACAGGCGCGCTTCGGCCACGAGACCGTGGTGAATCTCGTCGCGCTGCTCGGTTACTACGCACTCGTCGCGATGACGCTGAACACGTTCGGTATGCGCGCAGACGGACAAACCGATTTGCCGTTCCCGGAATGAGGTGCAGTTGAACCGGCGCCCCCGAATCACGCGTCCGGCTTGAGACGCGGGTGTGAAGGCGCAGGCGGTTACTGATAATCGACCAGGACGGACATGGCGCCCATGACCGTGCCCGGCGTGACGACGGCCTCCGTCTGGACATAGCCGGCAACCATCGGAAGCGTGTAGGTGCCGCCCGTCGAGGACGAGTATGCGCCAAGCCGCAACGAGGAATCGAAGGCGGCCGGCAATCCGGATGCGTCCGTGATCTTGATGGCGATACCTTTTGCGGTCGATCCGCCACGCAGCGGCAATGCACCGGGAATGGTGGACGACGCGCCACCGATCGGCGTGAGCGTGTAACCGATGCGCGTATAGCCCGGCGGGCAATTTTCGAATCGCAGATTGAAGCTCTGCGTGGATGCGTTGTTGCCGGTCGATCCGACACCTTTGAATTGAGCGGCGGCGGCACCCGGCAGCGTGATGGATTGGGTGGGCGTGCCGCAGGTGCCGTTGACCAGCTTGACCTTGGCCGCCAGCGCGATCGCAAGACCGTCGTACGACGAACCGCAATAGGATGTGGATGTTCCGCGAGGCGACGTGCAAATATAGAAGTACGAAGGATTTCCACCGGCCTGGCCGGCAAGGCTACCGGGCTCAAGCGGCCGCGAATCTCGCACGAGCTGGACCTCAAGAGATGACGAGACGGTAATCGGCATACCGGCAGATCCGTAGTCGGCCCGGGTGGCGGGTTGGCCGCCGATCAGCAGCCGCGCCGAAATGCCGGGGACGTTGGTGGCGATATCGGGGCCGGGCGCGAAGGCGCCTCCGCCGTTCGGCCATAACGAGATCGCGTAGACGTCGCACTTGGCAAGCGCGCCGCAAAGCTGATTTTTCGGAATGGTATGGCGACTCAGGACCGTTCCGGCCGCAGTGGTGCTCGGTACGTTCAGCGTCGAGCCGAATGCGGTGACCTGGGTGAGTGCCAACGCGTCATGTGTGACGAAGGCGGCCATGAGCGTCAGGACGACGGGCAGTGACGCGCGGCGGAATACACGTCTTGAACAAGCCGATATCGAGGCAGGATGAAATGGATTCGTGAGGTTCATGGGGATTTCCCGGCGAAATGTCGTCGTATGGAAGGGCAGATATGTCGAACTCCGATCAGATTTGGGATTTTCATCGAACGGGGCGGGATTTTTAATGGGACGAGTACGAAATTCAGGTTTAACCAATCGGAAAAGTGCGATGCGGTCTCCCTCACACGAACTGGTTCCTGCGTGTCAGGCATGCGCGCCCGGGGCCTGACCGCCCACGATGCCGCGCTTTGTCGGATGCCGTGCCCGCGCTCGGTGAAACCCTGTTGCGAATTCCGTCGTTCGAGGATGCGACATTCGCATGCCGTCCGCGCGGCGGTCGACCTGAACATGACTCGCGCGGCGTGCGACAAGAGCGGTGTGCTGCCGACCGTCGACGTAATCATGCCGGGGATGGGGCGCACCGGTTGCCTGTTTGCGTGCGACGATGACGCTGAACGCGTTCGGTATGCGTGCAGACCGACAAACTGATTTGCCGTTTCCGGAATAATCGCCGGCGGCGCCTGCGTCGGGAGCACGCCGCACGCGCGCCACGATGGCCCGAAAAGCCCGTATTCTCGGGCCTTTCGGCGTTTCGGCACGGTCGATCCGGCAACGCGCCGCGTCGTGACGACGCACGCCGCACGACCTGCGCGTCAGTGCAGGAATTTTTTCCCCTACCTAGAATTTCGGCAAACAGCTTACGGGGGAAATATCGATGCGCTGGGTCCTGTTGATCGTGTTCGTTGCGTGTGTCGTGTACACGCATCGGCGCGGCAAGGTTCGGCACAGGTTGTTCAGGCAACTATCCGATCACTCGACCTTCACCGCACCGCTGAACTGCTTTTCTTACGCGTTCTCGTCGGTGCCGACCACGCCGTTTCTCGATACGGATCACTTTCCGGAGCTCGCGGTGCTACGGCGCGAATGGCGCACGTTTCGCGGCGAAGCGCTCGCGTTGCGCGACGCCAGCCGGATCAAGGCGTCCGGCGAGTACAACGACATCGGCTTCAATTCGTTCTTTCGCCACGGCTGGAAGCGTTTCTACCTGAAGTGGTACGACGCGCCGCATCCGTCCGCGCAGGCGCTGTGTCCACGCTCGGTCGAGATCCTGTCGCGGATTCCGTCGATCAAGGCGGCGATGTTCGCGCAGTTGCCGCCGGGCGGGAAACTCGGGCTGCATCGCGATCCGTACGCGGGCTCGCTGCGCTACCACCTCGGGCTCGATACGCCGAACGACGACGCGTGCCGGATCGTCGTGGACGGCGAGTCGTATGCATGGCGGGACGGGGAGGCCGTGATGTTCGACGAGACGTACCTGCACTGGGCCGAAAACCGCACCGGGCACGATCGCGTGATCCTGTTCTGCGACATCGACCGCCCGATGAGATATCGCTGGGCGCAGCGCATCAACGATGCGTTCGGGCAACTGCTGATGCGCGCGGCGGCGTCGCCGAACGAAACGGGCGATCGCACGGGCGGCCTCAATCGTGCGTTCAGGTACCTGTATGCGATTCGCCGCGCCGGCAAGCGATTGAAGGCATGGAATCGCACCGTGTACTACATCGTGAAGTGGCTGCTGTTCGGCGGGATCGCGGTTGCAATTTTCTGTATCTGACGGGGACGAGCAGGCATTTTTCCGTCTGACGATAGGGCGCGCGGCATCGCATCGGCGGCCCTCGGCCGCCATCAATGCAACCAAATGTATTCATGCGGGATCAATGACCGACTGCCGCGTATGATGGCTTGTTCACGTCGAAATGATCGGTGAGCAAGCATGACGAGTACCCGCAAGACCTTGATGATCGCCGGTGCGCTCCTGGTAGCCGCGGCCGGCACTGGCTACGTGATGCTCCTGCGCGCGGACCACCGTGCGATCGAAGACGCCGGCATCGGCGATTCGGCCGCGCCGGTCGCCGCGGCACCCGCGAGCAACGATCATGCGGTGCAGGGCGCCATCGCGCCGCCGGCACCGGCTGCCGCGACGGCATCGAAACAGGTCGCGGCCGCGCCGCCTCCGTCCGCACCCACGCCTGCGCCGGCTGAAACCGCGCGGATCGACGCGGCGCCTGCGGCCGTGCCCGCGGTTCCGGTCGTCAGCGACAAGCCGCAACCGGTGACGAAGCCCGCCGCACCGCCGCCGAAAGTCAACGTGGTGACGGTGGATGCGCAGGATTCGACCCCGCCGGCGCCGGCCGTCAAACCCGCTCCATCGGCCGCATCCGCGCAGGACGCGCAACGTGCGCCGCGCAAGCGCGACGGCCTCGAACGCCATGCAGCCGCCGCGCCGGCCGCGACGAAATCCGAAACGCCGGAGACGGCCGCGCTGGTCCGGGAATCGGCGAAGCTCGATCCGTCGTTGCCGCCGCCGCCGATGTCGTCGATGTCGGCAAGCGCCGGTTCGTCCCGCCAGGGGAATTCGTCCGGCGCGAATCCGGTCGCCGCCGCGATGACCGAGCAACTGGTCCGCGCATCGAGCAACTTCAAGTCGACGACACCCGTGCCCGCGAACGGCGATCCGACCGCAACCAAGTAGCCGCGCCAACTTCCGAATAAAAAGGACCCCGCATGCCGACCAAAGCATGCGGGGCCAAGAGAGACAATCCGGTACGCCGAAGGGCGTTATGCGGCGACCGCTTCTTCCGCTTGCGGCTGCGGTGCGGCGGCCGGCGCCACGTCCTGGCGGATCAGGTGGTCGAACGCGCCGAGCGACGCCTTCGCGCCTTCACCCACGGCGATCACGATCTGCTTGAACGGCACCGTCGTCACGTCGCCGGCCGCGAACACGCCCGGCACCGACGTCGCACCGCGCGCATCGACGACGATCTCGCCGTGCTTCGACAGTTCGACCGTCCCTTTCAGCCATTCGGTGTTCGGCACGAGGCCGATCTGCACGAACACGCCTTCGAGATCGATGCGCCGCGTGTCGCCCGAGCGCAGATCCTTGTAGACGAGCCCGTTCAGCTTGCTGCCGTCGCCGGTCAGCTCGCTCGTCTGCGCCTGCGTGACGATCGTCACGTTCGGCAGGCTGCGCAGCTTGCGCTGCAGCACTTCGTCCGCGCGCAGTTGCGCGCCGAATTCGATCAGCGTGACTTCCTTCACGATGCCGGCCAGGTCGATCGCGGCCTCGACGCCCGAGTTGCCGCCGCCGACCACCGCGACGCGCTTGCCCTTGAACAGCGGGCCGTCGCAGTGCGGGCAGTACGCGACACCGCGGTTGCGGTACTCGCGCTCGCCCGGCACGTTGATTTCGCGCCAGCGCGCGCCGGTCGCGAGCACGATCGTCCTCGCCTTCAGCACCGCGCCGTTCGCGAGGCGGATCTGGTGCACGTCGCCCGGAATCAACGCGTCGGCGCGCTGCACGTCCATGATGTCGACGTCGTACTGCTTCACGTGCTGCTCGAGCGCGGTCGCGAACTTCGGCCCTTCGGTTTCCTGCACCGACACGAAGTTCTCGATCGCCATCGTGTCGAGCACCTGGCCGCCGAAACGCTCGGCGACGACGCCCGTCGCGATGCCCTTGCGCGCCGAGTAGATGGCGGCTGCCGCGCCTGCCGGGCCGCCGCCGACGATCAGCGTGTCGAACACCGGCTTGTTTTCGAGCGACTTCGCCGCGCGTTCGCCGGCGCCCGTGTCGAGCTTCGCGAGGATTTCCTTCACGCTGCTGCGGCCCTGGCCGAACGACGCGCCGTTCAGGAACATCGTCGGCACGGCCATGATCTGGCGCGACTCGACTTCATCCTGGAACAGTGCGCCGTCGATCGCGACGTGGCGGATGCGCGGGTTGATCAGCGACATCACGTTCAGCGCCTGCACGACTTCCGGGCAGTTCTGGCACGACAGCGAGAAATACGTCTCGAATGCGTAATCGCCGTCGAGCGCGCGGATCTGTTCGATCACGTCGTCGTCGAGCTTGATCGGGTGGCCGCCCGTCTGCAGCAACGCGAGCACGAGCGACGTGAATTCATGGCCCATCGGGATGCCGGCGAAGCGGATGCCGGCCGGCTTGCCGGGTTCGCCGATCGAGAACGACGGCTTGCGCTCGGCGTCGTCGCGGCGTTCCGCAACGGTCACGCGATCCGTCAGCGACGCAATCTCGTTCAGCAGCGCCAGCAGTTCCTGCGATTTCGCGCTGTCGTCGAGCGAAGCGACGAGTTCGATCGGGCGCGTGATTTTTTCGAGGTACGCTTTGAGTTGGTTCTTGAGATTGGCGTCGAGCATGGCGTTTCGGATTCCGTATTGATTATGCTGGTCGGGCACGTCGTGCCGGAGGAGGGTGCGGGCCGCGTGTCGCGGCGGCCCGCCATCGCGCGCCTCGTGCGAGGCGCGCGGCGCGATCGTCAGATCTTGCCGATCAGGTCGAGCGACGGGGTCAGCGTTTCCGCGCCCGGCGTCCACTTGGCCGGGCACACTTCACCCGGGTGCGCCGCGATGTATTGCGCAGCCTGCACCTTGCGCAGCAGTTCGCCTGCGTCGCGGCCGATGCCGTTGTCGTGGATTTCGCACAGCTTGATCTCGCCTTCCGGGTTGATCACGAACGTGCCGCGCAGGGCCATTCCTTCTTCCTCGATCAGCACGTCGAAGTTGCGCGACAGCGTGAGCGTCGGGTCGCCGATCATCGGGTACTTGATCTTGGCGATCGTGTCCGACGTGTCGTGCCATGCCTTGTGCGTGAAGTGCGTGTCGGTCGACACGCCGTAGATTTCGACACCCAGCTTCTGGAATTCCGCGTAACGGTCGGCGAGGTCGCCCAGCTCGGTCGGGCAGACGAACGTGAAGTCGGCCGGGTAGAACACGACGACGGACCACTTGCCCTTGAAGTTCTCTTCCGAGACGGGCACGAAATCGCCGTTGTGGTAAGCGGTTGCCTTGAACGGCTTGATTTGGGTGTTGATGATCGGCATCTGGAGAATTCCTTGTCTTCAGTGGTGAGTGGAGTGTTGCCAGTATCCGGGTTCACCCGGAGCTTGTGAAATTGCTTGTTTCAATCTGGGGCATCGGGATTTTCTATCTGCTTCCGGCCCTTGATTGTGCGGGCCTGTGGGAGCGGCTTGTCGAGTGCGGGGCGGATGGCTGTCGAATGCGGACGAGCGCGGGCGCTGGACGAACGTCTCGCGCGATCGTGTCCGGTGCGACGGGAGGGCAAGGTGTCGCGGTATGCGACGGCTCAGAGCGTGTAGGGAACGCGGACGTCGGGTTCGGTGGCGGGGAAGTCCTTCGTGTTGCGCGACACGAGCAGGAGCCCGTTGACTTGTGCCGATGCCCAGACAATTGCGTCGGGCAGGCGGAGGCGCCGCTCCTGACGGATTGTCATGACGCGATTCGCAACGGTGTGGTCGAGCGCGATGACATCAAACGACGAGAGCCATGCGCGGATGGGCGCCTCGTCCTGTGCGGGCGTACCGGCCAGCACCTCCATCCACGAGATCGTGCTGATCGCTCGATAGTCGTAGCGGCCCAGTTCCACGCGTGCCGATTCCACGCCGCCCAAATAGTCGATCAGGATGTTGGTGTCGAAGAGCGCTTTTACCATTCCGAGCGTCGTTCCGCCGGCGCGGCACGTTCCGCTCAGATCCCCGCCATCTTCCTCAGCCACTCGGCGAGCCGCCGCGCCCCGTCCGGCATGTCCGCGTCCTCGCGCGTGCACAGGTAGTAATCGCGCCCGTCGTCGAGCGCGTGATCGAACAGCTTCACGAGCTCGCCGTTCGCCAGCTCGCGCTCGACCAGCGGCGCGCGCAGCAGCGCCGCGCCGAGATCCGCACGCGCGGCGCTCAGCGTGAGCTGCCCATCCTCGAACATCGGCCCCACCGCGTGCGACACGTGCCGCACGCCGGCACCCTGCAGCCAGTTGACCCACGTGCTGCGATCCTCGTCGTGCACGAGCGGCGCCCGGGCGAGATCGGCCGGCGTGCGGAACGGCCCGTGGCGCGTCAGGAACGACGGGCTGCACATCGGCACCATCGCGCCCGGCAGCAGCCGTTCGCAGCGGTAGCCGGGCCAGTCGCCGGTGCCGAAGCGGATCGACAGGTCCGACGCGTCGCTTCGGTAGTTGCGGTGATGGGCGTACAGCACCGTGACGTCGACGTCCGTGTTGTCGGCGAGGAACGCGTGCAGCCGCGGAATGAACCAGCCGATGCCGAGCAGCGGGATCAGGCTGACGGTGATCTGCCGCAGCGACGAGCGGTCGCGCACGAAGCGCGTCGCGCTGCGCAGCACCGAGAACGCCGCGCTGATCGAGCGGTAATAATCGCGCCCTTCGTCGGTGAGCGCGAGCAGCCGGCCTTCGCGGACCGTCAGCGGCGTCTGGATGAACGCTTCCAGCAGTTGCAGCTGATGGCTGACGGCCGACGGCGTGATGTCGAGTTCGCCCGCCGCCGCGGTGACCGACCCGAGACGCGCAAACGCTTCGAACGCGCGCACCGCGCGCAGCGGCGGATCGTGCGGCAATTGTTCGATATTTTTCATGTATCGAATTTTATCGAAAAGTCAGGGTAAGCGACAACATGAAAATATGCTTTATATACAGTCGTATACGTTAATGTTCCGGAAACGGCATAAGCATCCAACAATTGGGTATTTGGGGCTTGGGTGTTGAATATTTAATATTTTTCATGTTTTGATTCGACCTACCGATCCTCCACACATGAAAATCGCTTTCCTCTCCGCCAGTCTCGCATTCTCCGCGGCCGCCCTGGTCGCCTCCGTTCCCGCGTTCGCGCAATCCGCACCGCAGACGATCCTGATCGGTCTCGCCGCGCCGCTGACCGGCCCGTCCGCGCGGATCGGCAAGGATCTGCAGAACGGCGCGCAACTCGCGATCGACGACGCGAACGCCAAGCATCCGACCATCGGCGGCAAGCCGGTCGTCTACAAGCTCGTCGCGGCCGACGACCAGTCCGATCCGCGCACGGCCGTCGCGGTGGCGCAGCAGCTCGTCGACCAGCACGTGATCGGCGTCGTCGGTCACTGGAACACGGGCTGCAGCGTGCCGGCGTCGCGCGTGTACCGCGACGCGGGCATCCCGCAGATCGCGCCGGCGTCCACCGGCCATCAATACACGCAGCAGGGCTACGCGACGGCGTTCCGGATCATGGGCCACGACGATGCGGGCGGCAATTTCACCGGCGCGTATGCGGTGAAGACGCTGAAGGCGAAGCGCATCGCGGTGATCGACGATCGCACGTCGTTCGGCGCGGGACTGGCCGACCAGTTCATCAAGGGCGTGCAGGCGAACGGCGGCGCGATCGTCGATCGCCAGTACGTGAACGACAAGACGACCGATTTCAGCGGCGTGCTGACCGCGATCAAGGGCAAGCACGCGGATCTCGTGTTCTTCGGCGGCCTCGATGCGCAGGCCGCGCCGATCGCCCGCCGGATGCGCCAGCTCGGCGTCAATGCGCCGCTGCTCGGCGCGGGCGGCTTCGTGAGCCAGACCTTCCTGTCGCTCGCGGGCAAGGACGGCGACGGCGTGACGGCGCTCGAACCGGGCCTGCCGCTCGACCGGATGCCGGGCGGCCAGGCGTTCGACACGCAATACCAGGCACGCTTTCATGCACCGATCGAACTGCATGCGCCGTTCGCGTACGACGCGGCGGCCACGCTGATCGCCGCCGCGCAGAAGGCCGGCACGACGCAGCCGGCGAAGCTCGTCGCGGCGGTGCGCGCCATCGACCGGCCGGGCGTGACCGGGCGTATCGCGTTCGACCCGGAAGGCAACCTGAAGGACCCGGCCTTCACGATCTACCAGGTGCGCGGCGGCAAGTGGGCCGTCGTCGACGTGCTCGGCGGTTCGCGCACCGCGGCCAAGTAACCCCACGAGACAAAGACGATCCCCATGACCGAATCCAGCCCGACATCCGCCGCCGCACCCGAGGACACGCGCCCCGGGATCCTCGCGCGGCGCCGCATCGAAGCGGAAATCATCAAGCCGATCTACGAGATCATGAAGCGCGAGTTCGGCACCGAGCGCGCGCAGGCCGTGATCGCGGAAGCCGTGCGCGGCGCGGCCGTCGACGCGGGCCGCACGTTCGCCGCGCAGGAGCCGGACGGCACGAGCGTGAAGTCGTTCATCGCGCTGCAGGTGCTGTGGGAGAAGGACGATGCGCTCGACGTCGAGGTGCGGCGCGCGGACGACACGCATTACGACTACGACGTGCATCGCTGCCGCTACGCGGAGATGTATCACGCGATGGGGCTCGGCGAGATCGGGCACCTGCTCAGCTGCGCGCGCGACAGCTATTTCATCCAGGGTTATGCGCCGGATATCGCGCTCACGCGCACGAGCACGATCATGCAGGGCGGCAAGCGTTGCGATTTCCGCTATGCGCTGCAAGGTTCTACGGAGCACGGCGATGCATGAGAACACCGTCAACGTACCGCGCGTCGACGGCGACCGCCTGTGGGCGTCGCTCGAGCGGATGGCCCAGATCGGCGCGACGCCGAAGGGCGGCGTCTGCCGCCTCGCGCTGACCGATCTCGATCGCGAGTCGCGCGACCTGTTCGTGCAATGGGCGCGAGAGGCCGGCTGCATGGTGCGCGTCGACAAAATGGGCAACGTGTTCGCGCGCCGCCCCGGCCGGAATCCCGATGCCGCGCCGGTGATGACCGGTTCGCACGCCGATTCGCAGCCGACGGGCGGCAAGTACGACGGCATCTACGGCGTGCTCGGCGGCCTCGAGGTCGTGCGTGCGCTGAACGACGCGGGCATCGAGACCGAGCGCCCGGTCGACGTCGTGATCTGGACCAACGAGGAAGGCTCGCGCTTCGCGCCGGCGATGGTGTCGGCCGGCGTGTTTTCCGGCGTCTATACGCTCGAATACGGGCTGTCGCGTACCGACGGCACGGGCCGGACGATCGGCGACGAGCTCGAGCGGATCGGCTATGCGGGCGCGGCGCCCGTCGGCGGTTATCCGGTGCACGCGGCGTACGAACTGCATATCGAGCAGGGCGCGATTCTCGAACGGGCCGGCAAGACGATCGGCGTCGTGACGGCCGGGCAGGGGCAACGCTGGTACGAAGTGACGTTGACCGGTGTCGACGCGCACGCGGGCACGACGCCGATGGCATTCCGTCGCGATGCGCTGGTCGGCGCCGCGCGGATGATCTCGTTTCTCGACGAACTCGGCCGTCGTTACGCGCCGCATGCGCGCGCGACGGTCGGGATGATCGAGGCGCGGCCGAACTCGCGCAATACGGTGCCGGGCGGCTGCTTCTTCACGGTCGAATTCCGCCATCCCGACGATGCGGTACTCGACGAACTGGACGCGGCGCTGCGCGCGGAACTCGCACGCGTGGCGGACGCGTCCGGCCTCGGCGCACGGATCGAGCAGATCTTCACGTACCCGCCGGTTCCGTTCGCGCCGCGCTGCATCGACGCAGTGCGCGACGCGGCCGAGGCGCTCGGTCTGTCGCACATGGATATCGTGTCCGGCGCGGGCCACGACGCGTGTTATGTCGCGCGCGTCGCGCCGACCGGGATGATCTTCGTGCCGTGCGTCGACGGGCTGAGCCACAACGAGGCCGAAGCGATCACGCCCGAATGGGCGGCGGCGGGCGCCGACGTGCTGTTGCGCGCGGTGCTGCGAAGCGCGCAGGAAGCCTGAGCGTGACGCGCCCGGCCCGGCGGCAGGGTTTCGCCGGGCCGGGCAGGCGTTCGTCTGGCGTGACGCCAGCGCGCGCGTTGCGTCAGACCGACCGCGAATGCCGGCCGATGTAGCGGCGCATCACGTGGAACGCCGTATCGGTGCGGCCCGGCATCGTCGTCAACGCACCATCGGCCGCAAACCCGAGCTTTTCGTAGAACCGGTACGCCGCTTCGCGTGCCGTGCACCAGACGAGCGCGGCCCCGCGTTCTTCCGCGTGCCGCACGCAGACCTGCACCAGCACGCGTCCGAATCCCATGCCGCGCACGGCAGGGTGGACGGCCATTCCGCGAAGCCGCCACGCCGGCTGCGCGGGATCGTCGTCGCGCGGTTCCTCGCAGAGCGACGCGACGGCGACGATGCCCGACCGGTCGCGCACGCCGACATGCAGCGTCGTCGGCGCATGGTCGCCGGCCAGCTCGCATGCGTTCAGGTCGCCGTTGAGCAGGATCGTCGCCCTGAGCGGGTGCGTCTGCGCGGCGTCGATCGGCGCGATGGTGAACAGCGTGTCGCGTGATGTCATCAACGTCCCCTGGATGATCCGGCTGCCCGTTACTGGCCGGCCTTGCGCTTTGCCCGGTACGCGAGATACGCGACGATCTGGTCGAGTTCCCGGTCGCTCAGCTGGTCGGGCGGAAAGGCCGGCATGCGGCGGCCAGGCCAGTCGCGTACCGACGCCGGGTCGCGGATATAGCGGCGCAGCGCGGCCGGCTGGAAGTAGTCGACCGGATTCATCGGCGTGTTCAGGTCGGGGCCGGCGTGGCTGCTGCCCGCACCGTCGAGCCGGTGGCAGGCGAGGCATTGCGTGACGAACAGCCGCTGGCCCGCGCGGGCCGGATCGTCGGCGGGCAAGGCCGGATCGACGGCCAGCGACGGCCAGCGCGCGAGCGGCGACGATTCGATCGTGACGCGCACGACCTGGTACGGCCACTGCTCGCCGCGCACCGACGACGCGTCCGGCCCGAGCCACACGAGGTAGAACGGCCCGGCGCTGACCGGCTTGCCGGGCAGCTTCGGCCACGGATGGGCCGGGTCCTCGATCGCCAGCCACGGGACGGCGCGGGCCGGGGCGTGGGGGCGCACGAGATCCAGCGGCAGTTGCGCGGCGAAGCCGTCGGCCGCGCGCGTTTCGAGCACGCCGTCGGCCGGCAGCGGCGTGTCGCCGAGCAGCGCGGCGAACGGCACCGCGCGGAACGTCATCGGCCGGCCGTACGCGATGTCGCGCGGCACGTGGATGTCCGCCGCATCGGGGCGCGCGAGCAGCGTCTGCCGGGTGAGGGGGCGGGCGGTGCCGTCGGTGTCGAGTTCGAGCGTGGACTGCGCCGACGCGCGTTGTCCGAGCAGGCAAACCGTCAGCAGCACGAGCGAAATCCACTGGCGCTTCAGCATTCGTTCTCCGGGAAAGGACGTTCCGGCGGCAGCAGGAGTCGGGCGCCGCGGGCGATGGAAGGAATCGGGCGACAGTCTATCCGCTACGCGCGGCGCTGGCGAATTCCGCTGAGGAAAGGGGCGCGCGAGGCCGGCCCGCGCTGACGACATGACCGAGGGCCGGACTGTCGTCAATGACTCGAGCAACGCGCTGCGTCGTTCGGCATCGACGTGTCGCGCCCGGGTTCGAAATCGGCTTCGCGCGTGCCCGACGGCGTCAGCGACACGAAATGCATGGCCGACCCGCGGGCCGGGAATCCGGCGATGCCGGTCGAGCCCCACGGAATCGGCGAGCGCTGCACGCCGCTCGCGGAAATCGTCGAGGCCCCGAGCGCCAGTGTCAGCAGCCGCCCGTCGCGGGTCGGCACGTACGCATGCGTGCCGGCGACCCCGATGCCGGATTCGCGCACCGATGCGGGCAGGCAGTCGAGCGTCGCCGTGCGGCGGCCGTCCGGCGCGATCAGCATCGCGATGCCGCGATCGTCGGCCGTCGTCGTGACGACGATGAAGCGGTCGATCTCCGGCACGTAGGCCGACGAGTACACGTAATACCGGATCCTGTCGTTCAGCGTCCCGAGCATGTCGAGCTTCGCCGTGACGGGATCGAACATCGCGTATTCGAGCGTCGCGTCGGTGCTGCCTTCGATGAATTTCTGCCACACGAGCAGCGCGGTGCGCGGCGAGCCCGCGATCACGGGCCACCATTCGCGGCGGCGCGGCGCGACCGCGACGTGGTTCAGCACGTGTCCGGCCGCGTCGTAGGTCTTCAGGTAGACGCCGTTGCCGGAACCGAGATTGTCGACGCCGCCGCCGTCGACCCAGTCGGCGGAATAGAACACGACGAAGCGTTCGCCGACCGTCGCGACATGCCCCGAATGGCCGCCCGACTCGACGTCGTTCGGGTAGGGCTTGACCGGCTTCAGGTCGCGGCGGTAGATGCCGTAGCGCTGGCTGACCTCCTGCGGCGCCTTCCAGCCGTCCTCGAACGTGACGAAGATGTCGCCGCGCGCGTTTTGCGCGATCGATACCGGTTCCTGCGCCTCGGGGCGGCTGATGAACGTGTGAACGTGCAGCAGGCGCGGCTCGCCGGGGCGCCATTCGCCGACGTACACGTCGTGCGGCCAGCTGCCGCCGCGCAACGCGCCACGCGGCTCGATGCCCGAGCTGCTGAAGAACACCCAGCGCTTGCCGTCGCCGGCGTCGGCCACGCCGATGCCGTGCATGAAGCGGCGCGGGTCGCCGGTGGCCTGCGGCGAGGGCGAAGCCTGCACGGTGACCGTGTGAACGACCGGCGCGGCGGCGACGGCGGCCGGCGGCGCCGCGCCGATGCCGCACGCACCGCAAAGCGCGGCCGCGACGCATCGCGCGGCCGCAGGCACCGGGCGCGGGCGCCGTTTCATTCGACGGTCACCGATTTCGCGAGGTTGCGCGGCTTGTCGACGTCGGCGCCGCGCGCGCAGCCGACGTGATACGCGAGCAGTTGCAGCGGGATCACGTTGACGATCGGCGACAGCAGGTCGCCCGACTCGCGCACGCGGATCAGGTGCGTGTCGCGGTCGGCGTCGATTTCGAGCTGACTGCCCGCCAGCACGTAGAGCCGTCCGCCGCGCGCGCGCACCTCGGCCATGTTGGACTTCAGCTTCTGGAACAGGCGGTCGTCCGGCGCGATCGTGACGACGGGCATCGCGCTCGTGACGAGCGCGAGCGGGCCGTGCTTCAGCTCGCCGGCCGCATACCCTTCCGCGTGGATGTACGACACTTCCTTGAGCTTCAGCGCGCCTTCCAGCGCGATCGGGAAGTGGATGCCGCGCCCGAGGAACAACGCATTCTCGGTGCGCGCGAACTTCGCGGCCCAACCCATGACCTGCGTTTCGAGCGCAAGCGCATGGCCGATGCGGCCGGACAGCGCGCGCAGCTGCTTCAGGTGCATCGCGGCGTGCGCCGCGTCGAGCCGGCCGCGCAGTTGCGCGAGCGTGAGCGTCAGCACGAACAGCGCGACGAGCTGCGTCGTGAACGCTTTCGTCGACGCGACGCCGAGCTCGATGCCGGCCCGCGTGAGGAACCGCAGCGGCGCATTGCGCGCGATCGTGCTGGTCGCGACGTTGCAGATCGCCAGCGACAGTTCCTGGCCCATCGCGCGCGCCTGCTCGATCGCGCCGATCGTGTCGGCCGTTTCGCCCGACTGCGAGATGCCGACCACGAGCGTGCGTGGATCGGCCACCGTGTCGCGGTAGCGGAATTCGCTGGCGATCTCCACCTGCGCCGGAATGCCGGCGATGCTCTCCAGCCAGTATTTCGCGGTCAGTCCGGCGTAGTAGCTGGTGCCGCAACCGAGCAGCAGCACGCTCCTGACGCTCGACAGCCGCGCGCGCGTGCCGTCGGTCGCGTCGAACAGCGCCGGCGAGATCGTGTCGATGCCGTCGAGCGTGCTGTCGATCGCCTTCGGCTGCTCGAAGATCTCCTTCTGCATGAAGTGCTGGTACGGGCCGAGCGCGGCGTCTCCCTCGCGCGCCTTCACCTGGCACAGCGGGCGCCGGGCATCGTGCCCGCCGGAGTCGACCACGGCGATGCGTTCCGGCGTGATCAGCGCGACGTCGCCGTCCTCCAGGTAGACGAAGCGGTCGGTCAGGTCGCCCAGCGCCGCGCAGTCCGACGCGAGGTAGTTCTGCTCGGCGCCGATTCCGATCACGAGCGGCGAGCCGGCGCGCGCGGCGACGAGGCGCTGCGGCTCGTGCGCACTGAGGACCGCGATCGCATAGGCGCCGTGCAGCCGCTTGACGGCGCGCACGACCGCGTCGAACAGGTCGTCGCGATAGACGCTGTGGATCAGGTGCGCGATCACCTCGGTGTCGGTCTGGCCGCGAAACGTGTAGCCGCGCTCCCGCAGCTCCGCGCGCAGCGCGTCGTGGTTCTCGATGATCCCGTTGTGCACGACCGCGATCGTGTCGCCGGACATGATCGGATGCGCGTTCATTTCCGACGGCGCGCCGTGCGTCGCCCAGCGCGTATGCGCGATGCAGGTCTGCGCTTCCAGGCCGAGCGTCAGCACGCGCGCCTGCAGGTCCGTCACGCGCCGCAACGTGCGTTCGCTGCGCAGGCGGCCGTCGTCCTGCAAGGCGATGCCGCACGAATCGTAGCCGCGATACTCGAGCCGGCTCAACGCATTGACCAGTTGCGGCACCTGATTGTTCAGGCCGCTTGCTCCGACGATTCCGCACATGATTCACCTCGTCCAGAAGAAGTTGCCGGCCTGCCGGCGATGCACGGCAGCGCGGCGTCTGGAGCGGCGCCGCGCGGCACGGGGGCGTCCGGTGCGCGGCGGCGCGTCTCCGCTGACTTACTCGCGGGGCGGCGGCCCCGCGTGGGCTACCCATTCGATGCCGGAAATCGAACCGTTCGCGTCATGCGACGCGACGAGAATGCGCGTCGTGCGCCGCGCGCCGCGCCGGCGGGCACCGGCCAGCGCGGTGGACGGCACCGAGCGCGCCTTCGCGCTGGCCGAGCGCCGCAGCATCTTCGACACGCGCAGCCGGTGGGCGAGCGGATGCACGACGCGCCCCGCGATCAGCCACGTGACGATCGTGCCCGCGATGAGCGCGATCGAGGTCGCGTAGAACACCATCTGCTCGATCGGCATCTCGGCTTCGTTGAACGGCAGCAGGTAGCGGTACGTATAGATGCAGATCGATGCCCACACGGCTCCGACCAGCGCCGGCCGCACGAGGCGGAACCAGACGACCAGCACGGAGCCGACGACGCGGCCGCGTTCGGTGATCATTTCGCGCGGCGTGCGCAGGGAAAGGTCAATAATCGGCGCGTTTTTCATGTTGAATGCCTCGGTCGGGGCTGACCCATACGGCCCGCTTGCCGCGGCCCCGCAGCACGACGGCCGGCAGGGCGACGACGGTGGTGATCATGCTGATCAGCCAGAAAGCAACGGGATACCAGATGGTGTCCAGGAAATACATCAGGAGTTTTTCGTCATACTGACGATCGATCATGCTGCCGACGATCAGCTGCAGGATGCAGGTCGCGACCAGCAGCATCCCGTGCCAGTGCGGCACGACCGATACGTGCCAGCTCGGCGGCAGCGGGTAGACGAGGTTCAGCAGCGCGAGCAGCAGGATGAACGACATCGAATAGGCCCACGCGATGCCGATCAGGTATTCGACGAACAGCGGCCACATCATCATCTGCGTCGGCCGCGCGAGCGTGCCCGCATATTTCATCAGGACCTGGATGCCGCCTTTCGACCAGCGCAGCCGCTGCCGGTAGAGCCCCTTGAGCGTCTCGGGCATCAGGATCCAGCTCAGCGCATGCGGTTCGTACACGACGCGCCAGTCGCGGCACTGCAGCTTCCAGCTGATGTCGATGTCCTCTGTCAGCATGTCCGAGCTCCAGTAGCCGACGTCGGCGAGCGCGGTCTTGCGGAACATCGTGACGACGCCCGACACCGTGAAGATGCGGCCGTACACCTGCTGCGTGCGCTTGATCAGCCCGACGATCGACGAGAATTCGCCGACCTGCATGCGGCCGAGCAGCGACGTGCGCGTGCGGATGCGCGGGTTGCCGGTCACCGCGCCGACGCCCGGGTCGGTCAGGAAGTGCTCGAGCATCCAGCCGATCGAGTCGTGCGCGAGCAGCGAATCGCCGTCGATGCACAGCAGGTATTCGGCGTTCGACACGGCCGCCGCGGTCGTCAGCCCGACCGCCTTGCCTTCGTTGCGCGCGTGGTGGATTACGAGCAGCCGCGGGATCTCGACGGCCAGCGCGTTGAGGATCTCGCCGGTACGATCCCGGCTGCCGTCGTTGACCGCGATGATGTCGTAGTTCGGATACTGCATCCCGTTCAGGTGGCCGATCACGCTGCGCGCGTTCGCGGCTTCATTGAAGCAGGGCACGACGATCGAGATCTTCGGGATGCCGCTCGCCGCGATCGTCCGGGTCGACAGCGTGCGGCCTTCTTCCAGCAGGAAGTAGTGCACGACGCCGCCGATCATCCACAGATACGACATGAAGAACGGGTAGTAGAAAACGAAATCCTGCAGGCGCGTGATGAGGCTGTGGGTGGTCATGGCGTCTTCGTCCCCTGCGATTGCTGCATCTGCATCAGCGCGTTGATCGAGGTGGGGTCGAGGCGCGACTTCAGCGACATCACGTCGCGCATTGCGTCGAGTTCCGGCTGGCCGTTCAGGAAGTTGTCCGGGTAGTACCCGAAATTCACGGCGCCCTCGCTGCGCAGCCGCCGCATCTGCGTGAGCAGCGTGCCGGCCGGCACGTCCTTGTGCGCGTGCCAGTCGTACGACTGCAGTTCGAACACGGTACGCTGCAGCCCGCGCTGTTTCGCGCGCACGGCCCGCACGAGCTGGTCCAGCCAGCCCTCGGGGTCCTTCGCCTGCTCCATGTACGGCATCGCCATCAGCGCGACGTAGTCGTAGGCGGCGAGGAAGTCGTCGTAGTTCTGCGCATACCAGGCTTCCGATTCGGGCTTGAGCACCGGCATCGCGAAGAGGTTGCGCGCGGTCAGCACGTCGCCGACGTTCTGGTGGGCCAGTACGATCTGCTCGAGCTGCCGGGTCAGGTCGATCAGGTAGCGCGACTTCTGGCGCGTCCAGCGCTTCATCAGTTCGGGGTTCTCGCGGATCTTGCCGATATCGGCGGGCAGCCCCCACTGCGCATAGATGCGCAGCGCATGCCGGCCCGCGTCCTCGTAGTCGTCGAGCACGGCGTCGTCGCTGAACAGGATGCCGCTGAACGACGCATGCTTGCTGAGATCCTCGTAGATCTGCTGGATCATCAGCCGCGCGTCCGGATCGAACGGACTCAGCCGGAACACGCGCGTGCCGTTCTCGCGGGCCGGCGCGCCGCCGTGGGCGCTGACGGCCTCGAGCCCGCGCTGCTTGTCGGCCGGCGGCCGGAACGCGAGCACCGGCATCCACGCGTACACCTGCACGTTGGAACGCGTATTGAGCTGCCACGCGGCGCGCGAGAACAGGTCGGCGCGCATCGGCAGGTGCCGGTTCGGGAAATACACCGATTCGGCCACGCCCGTGCCCTTCGGGTCCGCATAGGCCTGCAGGTACACCGATTTCGGCTGCATCCGGTAGATGCGCTCGATCAGCTTGCCGAGATTGGCTTCCTGCCGCGCGGGATCGGGATCGTAGACCTGGTCGAGATCGACCTGCACGATGCGCTCGGGCACGTCGACGTCGCCGCGGTTGGACGCCGGCTCGCGCATCGAGCGCTCGAACCCGCCGATGTCGACGTCGTACATCATCAGGATCCGTCTCAGCCGGTCCAGCGGCACGTCCGGCGTGTTCGGGCCGGCGTCGAGGCTGAACTGGATGTCCATGCCGAGCGACGTCGAGATCTGGCGCACGGGCTGGTTTTCCGCGCCGTACGGCCATACCATCGAGCGCGCGACGACGCCCGTGTGGTCGCGGATCTGCCGTACGCAGGTCTGCAGGTCGTTGTGCACGCGTGCCGCGAATTCGGCGTCGGTTTCATAGCGTTGCTGATCCTGCAGGTACAGGTGCGACGTGGTCGCCGGCAACTCGTTGCCTTGCGGATTCGCGATCGCGCCATGATGGAGGTTGTGGGTGTGGCAGCCGAGTTCGACGAGACGGGACTGGCCGACCTGCTTCACTTCGTCCCACGACATGAAGTAGTCGCGCGGTACCTGGATCTTGTCGCTGATGCGGATCGGCGCATCCGGCGGCGCGTCGATCCACGCGGTGACGATGCCCATCACGGCCGGATACTTGAAGCGCTCGAGCAGCGGCAGCACTTTCGTGTAGTGGCTGCGGTAGCCGTCGTCGAACGTGAGCAGCACCGCGCGCGGCGGCAGCGGCGTGCCGCCGTGCCGCGACTCCTCGATCTGCTTGACCGTGATGGTGTGGTAGTTGTTGGTCTGCAGCCAC
This sequence comes from Burkholderia seminalis, assembly GCF_001718535.1. Taxonomy (NCBI): domain Bacteria; kingdom Pseudomonadati; phylum Pseudomonadota; class Betaproteobacteria; order Burkholderiales; family Burkholderiaceae; genus Burkholderia; species Burkholderia seminalis. Next base: position 1,162,207 of record NZ_CP013400.1, read on the forward strand.
GAGAAGATCGCGGTCAGCGTGCCGGTATCGACCGCGAACGGATCGACCATCGCCGACGGCGACGAAAACGACGCCATCAGGTTGTCGCGCACGTCGTGCATGCAGATCACGCGGAACGTCTTGCCGTCGGCCGGATCGGACGGCGGCAGCAGGTCGATCATCTTGGCGTTCGTCACGCCCGGGAACAACGAACAGGCGGCAAACGTGCCGAGGCATCCGCACATGAAGGTCCGTCTGGTGTGCATGAACGCTCTCCTTGCTAGAACGGCAGGTTGACCGACAGGAAGCCGGTTTCGGAGCGCTCGCGCTGGCCGTCGTACGCATGGCTGCTGACTTCGACGCCGTAGGTCAGCGTGATGTCGTGCTTGAACGTCCACGCGTGCTCGAGGCGCGCGCTCCACAGCGGACTGGTGCCGAAGCCGCGCTCGTTGTACACGCCGCCCGACACCGACACGCGTTGCTGCAGCCCCATGTCGCCCTTCTTCCACAGCGTCAGCTGGTGCATGACGGTCGCCGCGGCCGCGTAGTCGCGGCCGGGGCTGAAGTAGGGCGCGTCCTGGCGCGTGTTGCTGTCCGTGCCGAGGTTCAGCGATACGTTGACGAGCTGGTTCGCGGTCGTGTACACGCGCTGCGTGCCGGTCGCGGAAATCTCCTGGTGCAGGTTCGAATCGCTGTAGCGGCTCACGCCGTAGCTCAGCCTGATCTCGCGGCGGTCGTTCTGGCGATACACGACCTCGACGTTCGCCGAGCGGCCCCAGATGTGCGCGGCATAGGCCTTCCACGGCAGCGAGTTGTCGTTGGTGTCGAGCCCGGCGCCGACCGTCCAGTAGTCGTTCAGCGCGTACGCGATCGTCCCGCGGCCGCCGGTCCGGCCGTCCGCGCCGAACGAGCGCGTGACTTCGCCCTGCACGGTGAGCGGGCCGTGCCGGTAGTCGCCGCCGACACCGGTGCGCGTGCGGCTGACGTTGCCGCCGTCGGTTTGCGCATGACCGAAGAACGTGTGCGAGAAGACGCGCCAGTTGTCGCCGAACGGTTGCGAATACACATAACTGTCCGACGTGAAGCTGTTGTCGGCCAGCGCGCTGTTGCCGTGCTCGAAGCTCAGGTCGGTCGTGAACACGGGGCTGCGATAGGCCTTATAGTCGCGCTTGAAGCCGCGCACGGCGCCGCTGTCCGGGAACGTGTCGCCCAGGGTCTGGTCGACGGTCTTCGCGGTCGCGTAGTCGTCCGCCGTGAGCGACGCGCGGCCGAGGCCGGCAAGCATCTCGACGCTGTCCGGGTGATCGGTCAGCGACGCGCGATACATCGAGATCGCCTGGCGCGGGTGCGACTGGCCCGACACCGCGTCGGCGTGCGCGGCACGGATCTCCGCGTTGAACGGCACCTGCTTCTCGAGCTGTTCGAGCGCGGCGATCCCTTCGTCGGCATGGCCCGTGAAGATCAGGTATTGCGCGCGCAGCCGGTAGTAGCGCAGGTAGTCGCCTTCCTCGGGGCCGACGCTGCGCACCTCCTTGACGGGCGGCAGCGACTTGCCCATCTCGTCGAGTACCTGCTTCGCTTGCGCCGCGCGCCCCTGGTCGACGTACGACCAGAACACGCCTTCGCGCAGTTCGATCTCGCGCGTGCGCACGCCGTACTGGAAGCCGCGGGTCGCGCGGTCGGTCGGCGACGCGGACGCCTGCTTCAGCGCGCGCAGGTAGACGACGTTCGCCTTGGCCGGTTCGCTCAGGTACAGGTAGGCGTCGCCGACGGCCGCCAGCGCGTCGATCGAGATTTCCGCGCTGGACGGAATCGTCTCGAACGTCGCGACGGCCGTCTTCATGTCGCCGCGTGCCGCGTAGGCGACCGTGCGGTCGCCCGCGAGCGCCGTCCTGACCGGCGTGTATTCCGGCGTGGCCGGCATCCGCTTGTCGAGGTCGTCGGCCGCGCGCAGCGCGCTGTCGAGGCCGTCGAAGCGGTCCGAACTCGTCATCGAACGCGACTTGTCGCGTCCGCCGCGCACTTGCTGGCGAATCGACAGTTCTTCCAGTTGCGCGATGTCGACGGCGGAGAACGCATCGGGCCGGGCTTTCGCTTCGTCGAGCGCCTTGATCGCGCCGCCGCTCGCCGCGAGGCCGAACACGTCGTTGCGTACCGTCGCGGCATCGGCGGTGCGGAGATTCGGCGCCTGCGCATTCGGTGTTTCGACGTCGGGGCCCTGGGATCGCTGGATCGGTTCGCCAGGGAGCTGGGCGCCGGGCGTCGGTGCGTTCGGCGTCTGGGACGGCGGCGGTTGCGAGCCGGGCGTCAGCGGGACGGGGGTGGGGGCGTTCGGCATCGGGGTGCCGGATGCCTGAGCGGTCAGCGTCGGCGTGGTGGCCGATGAGGTGGTTGTGGTCGGTGCGGCCCGCGGCGGGGCGCCCGACGTGGGCGCGATCGGTGCGGCCGTATTCGCCTGAGCGGTGTCGGATGCCTGCGCAAGCTGCATCGGGGCATGCGACGTTTGCGCGTGCGGTGCCGACGTATTCGGAAACGCGGTGCCGGACGCCTGCGCAAGCCGCATCGGCGCGTGCGACGTCTGCGCGACCGAGGCCTGCGTATCGGCCGATGCCGCGCCAGGCCCCCGGTCAGCCGGCTGCGGCGCGTCCGGGTCCACCACGACCGTGGTCGGTATGGCCGGGTTCGGTGCCTGCGCGATCTGCATCGACGCATCCGATGCCTGTGCGATCGGGGTCGGCGCATGAGGGGGTAGCGTGCCCGAATCCGCGGCGATCTCCATCGACGTCACGCTCGCCTGCCGATCGGGCGCAGGCGCATCCGGCGCGGATCTGGCGATTTCTCTCGCGCCGCCGGATTCCGCGTCGCCTTCGGCGGAGAAGCAGGGGCCGGACGCGACGAGCAGCAACACCAGCGGCGCATGCAGGAGGATCCGCCGGTTGGACGGGGCGACGGTGGTGCATGGTGGTTTCCGAGGGTTGTCCACGGTGTCTCCTCACTCTGAAACGATCACATCGGTTGCACGCCCGACGACGCTCGTCGCCTGCGGTCATCCCCCCGGGCGGCGAGGCCCGGCGGCCTCCGACCGGCTCACAGGCGATTGCGGATCGCTTGTCCCAGCAACGCGCGCGATTCGCTGTTCGTCGGGTCGATCGCGAGTGCGCGGCTCGCGTTTTGCGCCACGCAGTTCCACTCGTCGATCACCGCGCACGAGCGGGCCTTTGCCAGCGCACGTGCGCCTTCAAGCGCCTCGTGCGTGACGCTCGCCGTCTGCATGCGCGCCGCGTCGGTGCCATACGGCGGCGCCTTCGGCGTGAAATCCAGGCGCTTTCGCGTGCCTGCCAGCCTCTCGGCGCGCGGTGCGCGATGTTCGGCAAGCGACCGTGCGGCGGCGCGGCCATGGGCCGGCGCGCCGTGCGTATCGGCTGCCAGTGCCGCGGGCGGTGGAGGGTAGGCCTGCCGGTGTCGGGCGGCGGTGCCGGGCCGGACCCGCGACGCGGCTGGCGGTTCGACCGCGAGCGTGACCGGCGGCGCGGTCGACACCTCGCGCGGCGTCGATGTGGACGGCGCGGGAGTCGGCCCGGGCCGCGCGAGCGGTGCGGCCTGTCGCGCAATCGTCGATGCAGGCGCGGCCGCGATCGGAGGGACGGATGCGCCGCTCGCGCGGCCGGGCGCGGCCACGATGGATTGGCGGTACTGGCCGACCGCGGCGTCGATCGCGCCGGCGATGTCGTGCGTCACGCTCGCATGGCCGGCGGTCTTGTCCCGCTCGGTATACGCGAAGAGGCTGAAGATCGCGGCGAACGCGACGAAGCTGAGCGCCGCGTTCTTTCCAGGACCCCAGGAGGGTTTCGGCGGGCGGGCGGACGAGCCGTCGGGTCGTTCTGCACGAGTCATTCGAAGCTCCTCGATTCGATGCGTTGCGGTGGATGACGCGATCGGGATGGGGTCAGGCGGCGTTCACCATCGCAACTGCGTGGTGAGCGTGCCCGTTTCGACGATCGCGAACTGGGTCGCTCCCTGATAGGTCCCTTCGACCCGGTAGCTGGCGTCCGGCACGCTGAACAGGCAGCGCGATCCCGCGGCGTTGAATTCGACGAGCACGCGGCCATGTCGCCGCAGGCGGACCTGGACGTTGGCGAGCGGTTGTCCGGTGCGGCCGGAAGCAAACGACACGCCCAGGTTGTATGGCCGGCCGTCGGGAGGAAGCGGTGCCGTCCCGTCGATGCGTGCGTCGCCGCAGATATACGAAATCACGTAGCGGCCGGCATCCGGACCGGACGCCGGCGCCTCGGCCATCGCGTTCACGCAGAGCGAGGAAAGGAAGACGCTGAGGAAAGGGCGAGCAGGCAGTCGAAACGAAGAAGACATTGCAACCTCCCGTCCGGAATCAATGGCGAGCATTTATTCCGAGTCAGATTTGGCAGCGTTCTTTTTGCGACACGCTATTGATACACGATGGCTTTTGAATCAACAACCGCGTGTGGCTGGAATGGGACGAAGGGAAATATCCTATTTAAATAGGATAACGATGGATTCGTCTGATTCGTTTAATGCTGAAGAAAGTCGATATTGCCGAATATGATTATTGCTGGTCGGTAGCGATGATCGAGCACGCATTGAGTCACGTCGGAGGTATCGACGTTCGTGCCGAAAAGTAACGACTGATAAAAGGAATTCTTGCGGCTGTGTTCGACGCGAAACAATGAAGGTCAGGATACAGGTCGTGCGTCGTGAAAAGAGGGTGCGACGTTTTTGTTATTTTGGGTTGTTGCAGGTAAATGGAAACTTTTATTTTGTTCTGTAACAGGGTATTTCCGTCCGTAAAATCGGTCTTAATATTCGGACGTAATGCCGTGCCAGTAAAAAATACGATATTGAATGCAAACGTTTGCGTTTCGTCTGATATCGATTGCAGATCGGGCACAGGGATTTCACGGGCTTCGGCGGGCTTGGCGATTGCTGGCTGGAGAAAGCGCATTCGCACCGTGAACCCGCACGGCGCGAATGCAGGAATCAGCGGCTGCCGCCGGCGAGTCGCCGTGCGGTGCGCATCGCCGGCGCGGCGGCCTGTTCGGCATCGAGCGCGCCTTCGACCGCCGCGCGCGGCCGGTTCATGATGTAGGTCCACAACTGCTCGGCCGCGAGCCCGCGCTTGCGCGCCGATCGATACAGGCGGATCTCGAGTTCGGTGATCCAGTCTCCCGAGCCCGCGCATACGAGCGTGCCGTCGGCGAGCTCCTTCGCGACGCAGCTTTCCGGCAGCCAGCCGATGCCGTGCCCGGCCACGACCATGCCTTTCAACGCCTCGGACATGTGCGTCTCGAAGCATCGGTGCACCGCATACGGCTCGGTTGCGTTCAGCAGCAGCATCTCGACGATGTTGCCGAGAAACGCCCCCGACGAATACGCGAGCAGCGGGAGCGGGGCGTCCGGCGTGCCGGGCAGCTGAAACACCGGCTTGCCGCGCGCGTCGGGCGTCGACACCGGCAGGATTCGTTCGATGCCGAGGCTGACGAACGGGAAGTGGTTCGGATCGAGCACGATCGGCAGCTGCGGATGGTGATAGCCGAGCAGCAGGTCGCATTCGCCTTCGACCAGCTGCTGCACGCCTTCCGGCACGTTGACCGCGTTGACGCGGGCGGTCACGTGGCCGACTTCGCCATGGAGCTGCTTGAGCCATTCGGGGAACAGCGTGAACACGAGCGTATGCGCGACGGCGAACCGCACGACCTGGTCGCTGGCCGCGAACTGGTCATAGCCGTTCACGAGATTGCGCGCCGCATACATGCTGCGCAGGATGTCCGCGGCAAGCCCGCGAAACATCTGGCCGGCCGGCGTCAACGCAACCGGATTGATGCTCCGGTCGACCAGCTTCGCGTCCATCCACGTTTCGAGGGCGGCGATTCGTCTGCTGAATGCCGATTGCGTCAGGTGCCGATGACGTGCGGCCCGGGAAAAGCTCTTGGTATCCGCCAGGCTCAGGAAATCTTCCAGCCACTTTGCTTCCATTTCGATCTTCGCTTTTTATAGTCGGGCGCCTGAAAGGCGACAGCATCGCTGCGCCGCGCCAGTTTTCTAGCGTACCGCGCCTCGCGGGGGCGGTCCGATGTTTTTTTTCGATCGGTGTCAGTCGAAATATGCATGAGCGTTGTCGGCGGGATTACGGCTACATAGCGTTGAGGTGCCGGACCCGGCTAACCGGATAGTTCACCGCGTCGAAGGCCCGGCGTGCCGCAGACGGTACTTCCCCAGGGTCGGTTGCGCCGTGTGCGTGCCGGCCCGCCTCCCTTGCCGCGATCCGGTGCCCGGTCGCGCCATTTTTTTGTGCAGTGCAGATTGCACATTCGTGACACGCGGGGGAACTATGTTTGCAGGACGCGGCGCAGCATCGGCCGTGCGCGCTCGCGGCGCATGCGGGCGCCCGCCGCGCCGGGTGATGCACCGTTATGGTGCGCGATGCCGTGCGGGCGTGCCCGGCGCGGCGCAAAAACGGGGGGATATCGGGGGGTAGCGCAAGGCACGTTCCTTGCAAAGCATTCATTACGCCGGTCCGGCATGCGCAATGCCGGGGAAAACGATCGATGGAGAAAAGATCGATGAAGCCATTCGATGAAATGCTGCAATCCGGCGACATGGTAAGGGCGCCCTACGCGCGCCTGAAGCAATGGCTCGACACGCAGAATCCCGCGAGCCTCGCCCAGAAAGCCCACGACGCGGAAGGCGTGTTCCGCAAGACGGGCATCACGTTCGCCGTCTACGGCGACGCGGAGGCCGCCGAGCGGCTGATTCCGTTCGACATCGTCCCGCGCATCATCTCGGGCGCGGAATGGAGCCGCCTCTCGCTCGGCATCGAGCAGCGCGTGATGGCGCTGAACGCCTTCCTCGACGACATCTACCACCGCCAGGAAATCGTGCGCGCGGGCATCGTGCCCAAGCACCTGATCGCGCACAACGAGGCGTTCATCCCGGAGATGATCGACTTCCGGCCGCCCGGCAACGTGTACACGCACATCATCGGCGTCGACATCGTGCGCACCGCCGAGAACCAGTTCTACGTGCTGGAGGACAACGCGCGCACGCCCTCCGGCGTGTCCTACATGCTGGAGAACCGCGAGACCATGATGCAGCTCTTCCCGGAGCTGTTCCAGCAGGTGAAGGTGCGCCCGGTCGAGACCTATCCGCAGATGCTGCGCCAGTCGCTGGCCGCGGTGTGCCCGCCGGGCGGCAACGCCGACAACCCGACCGTCGCCGTGCTCACGCCCGGCATCCACAATTCCGCGTACTACGAACACTCGTTCCTCGCCGACCAGATGGGCGTGCACCTCGTCGAGGGCAGCGACCTGCAGGTGATCGACGGCCGCGTCGCGATGCGCACGACCGAGGGCTTCCAGCCGATCGACGTGCTGTACCGCCGCGTCGACGACGCCTTCCTCGATCCGCTCACGTTCCGCCCCGATTCGGTGCTCGGCGTGGCGGGGATCATGGACGTGTACCGCGCCGGCAACATCACGATCGCGAACGCGCCGGGCACCGGCATCGCCGACGACAAGGCGATCTACTCGTACATGCCGGAGATCGTCGAGTTCTACACGGGGCGCAAGGCGCTGCTGGAGAACGTGCCGACCTGGCGCTGCGGCGAGGCCGACAGCCTGAAGTACGTGCTCGAGCATCTCGACGAACTGGTCGTGAAGGAAGTGCACGGCTCGGGCGGCTACGGGATGCTGGTCGGCCCGTGCGCGTCGAAGGCCGAGCTCGAGGCGTTTTCCGCGAAGCTGCGCGCGCGTCCGGCGAACTACATCGCGCAGCCGACGCTCGCGCTGTCCACGACGCCGATCCTCACCGACGCCGGCCTCGCGCCGCGCCACGTCGACCTGCGGCCGTTCGTGCTGGTGTCGGACCGGATCCGCATCACGCCGGGCGGGCTCACGCGCGTGGCGCTGAAGGAGGGATCGCTGGTCGTCAACTCGAGCCAGGGCGGCGGCACCAAGGACACCTGGGTGCTGGCCGACTGAGCCGGATGCGACCGCGCGCGCCGCAGCCGGCGCGCGAACCGAACGAAGACGGAGTGGACACGAGATGCTTCTGGGACGTACTGCAAGCGGGCTCTACTGGATGTACCGCTATATCGAGCGCGCGGAGAACATCGCGCGCATCGTCGATGCCGGGCTGCGGATGGCGCTCACGCGCACGTCCGACGCGCCGGCCGAATGGTCGTCGGTGCTCGTCAGCTCGGGCGCGGACGACGGCTACCGGGAGAAATACGACGCGTATGCGGCCGATACGGTGACCGACTACCTGCTGCGCGACCGCGACAACCCGTCGAGCGTGCTGTCGTGCATCGAGGCCGCGCGCTCGAACGCGCGGATGGTGCGCACGGCGCTCACGCGCGAGGCGTGGGAAAGCGTGAACGGCGCGTGGCTCGCGCTGCGCCGCGCGCTGGCGCAGCCGGTGCCGGAGAGCGAGCTGCCGGCCGTGCTCGACGAAGTGAAGCGCGAAACCGCGCTGATCCTCGGCAGCTTCTACAGCACGATGCTGCGCAACGAGATCTTCGATTTCGCGCAGATCGGCGCATTCATCGAGCGCGCGGACAACACCGCGCGGATCATCGACGTGAAGTACCACCTGCTGCTGCCGTCGGTGTCGCACGTCGGCACGATCCTCGACAACTACCAGTGGGAGACGATCCTGCGCTGCGTCGCCGCGCACCGTTCGTACCGCTGGGTGTACGACGTGCAGTACAAGCCGATGAACATCGCCGACTACCTTATCCTGAACGGCCGCATGCCGCGTTCGCTGCGTTATTGCTACGGGCGCGTCGTGTCGAGCCTGAACCTGCTTGCAAAGGATTACGGCGTGACACACCCGTGTCACGACACGGCCACGAAGATCCTGCAAATGCTGTCCGATACCTCGGTCGAGCGGATCTTCAAGAGCGGGCTGCACGAGTTCCTGACCGACTTCATCGGCCGCAACAACAGCCTTGGGCTCGAAATCGCCCAGGCTTACAACTTCGACTGAGACTTGCCATGCGACTCGCCATTCGACACATTTCGCGTTATCAGTTCGACGATCAAGCCACCCATGCGCTGCAACGGCTGCGGCTGCGCCCGCAGTCGGGCCCCGGGCAGACGGTGCGCGCGTGGCAGGTCACGATCGACGGCGTCGAGCCGTCGCTGTCTTACGCCGACGGGCTCGGCAACCGGATCGACCTCGTGCGTCACGACCGCGGCGCGAAGGCCGAGATCGTCGTCGTCGCGGCCGGCGTCGTCGAGACGCAGGACCGCGCGGGCATTCTCGGGAATCCGGAGGGCTATGCGCCGCCGTGGATCTTCGAGCGCGAGACCGCGCTCACGAAGGCGGGCGATACCGTGCGCGAACTCACGGAAGCGCTGCCGATCGAGCCGCACGGCCTCGACGCATTGCACTGGCTGATGACGGAAGTGCACGACCGCATCGCGTATGCGCCGAACCTGGCCGCCGACGTGCCCGTCGACGCGGAAACCGCGCTGCAAAGCGGCGAGGGCACGAGCCGCGACCATGCGCATGCGTTCATCGCGGCCGCGCGCGTGCTGAAGATTCCCGCGCGCTACATCTCGGGCTACGTGCTCGCCGACAGCGCGATGCAGCGCATCGCCGATGCGAAGCAGAACGCGGGCGACGTCGAGGAGGAGGAAGCGCTCGCGCTGCAGAGCGGCGAGGGCATGCAGCAGATGCTCGGCGCATCGCATGCCGCGCAATCGCAAGGGCTGCCGCAACCGGCGCTCGGCGCGCAGCCGCAGGCCGCCGCGCTGATGCAGCAGCCGGCCGGCCATGCATGGGCCGAGGCGTACGTGGAAGGGCTCGGCTGGGTCGGGTTCGATCCGTTCATGAACCGCTGCCCGGACGAGCGCTACGTGCGCATCGCGGTCGGCCTCGATTATCGCGACGCGCAGCCGGTGACGGGGCTCGGCGCGACGGCCGTCGGCGTCGAGATCAGCGTCGTGCAGTCGCCCGAGCTCGTCTGACCCCGCGCACGCTTTCGCCGAATCCGCCATGCCGGGCCGCCGCGTCGAGTGCGACGCGGCGCGCGCGGCCGGCCCAACCCGAACCGAGTTCCCATGTCCATCCACGTCGCGCTGCATCACACCACCCGCTATCGCTACGACCGGCTCGTCAACCTCGGCCCGCAGGTCGTGCGGCTGCGGCCCGCGCCGCATTGCCGGACGCCGATCCTTGCGTACTCGATGACGGTCGAGCCCGCGCAGCACTTCATCAACTGGCAGCAGGACCCGTTCTCGAACTATCTCGCGCGGCTCGTGTTTCCGGAGCGCACCGAGCACTTCGAGATCACGATCGATCTCGTCGCCGAGATGTCGGTGTACAACCCGTTCGACTTCTTCCTCGAAGCGAGCGCCGAGCAATACCCATTCAGCTATGACGATGCGCTGAAGACCGAGCTCGCGCCGTATCTCGTGTGCGATCCGCAGACGAGCGCGTCGCCGTTGTTCCGCACGTATCTCGACGGCGTCGATCGCACGCCGGCCGGCACCGTGAACTTCCTCGTCGCGCTGAACCAGCAGCTTCAGCACGACATCGGCTATCTCGTGCGGATGGAGCCCGGCGTGCAGACGCCCGAGCAGACGCTCGAGCTCGCGTCCGGCTCGTGCCGCGACAGCGCGTGGCTGCTCGTGCAGCTGTGCCGTCATCTCGGCATCGCCGCGCGTTTCGTGTCGGGCTACCTGATCCAGCTCACGCCCGACGTGAAGTCGCTCGATGGCCCGAGCGGCACGTCGGTGGACTTCACCGACCTGCACGCGTGGTGCGAGGTGTACCTCCCGGGCGCCGGCTGGATCGGCTTCGACCCGACGTCGGGCCTGCTCGCGGGCGAAGGGCATATTCCGCTCGCCTGCACGCCGCAGCCGACGAGCGCCGCGCCGGTCGAAGGGCTGATCGACGAGTGCGAGGTGTCGTTCGAGCACGAGATGACCGTGACGCGCGTGTACGAATCGCCGCGCGTGACGAAACCGTATACGGAATCGCAGTGGGACGCCGTGCTGGCGCTCGGCACGCAGGTCGACGGCGCGCTGGCGGCCGGCGACGTGCGGCTCACGCAGGGCGGCGAGCCGACCTTCGTGTCGATCGACGATCGCGACGGCGCCGAGTGGAACACCGATGCGCTCGGCCCGACCAAGCGCGGCTACGCGACCGAACTCGTGCAGCGGCTGCGCGCCGAGTACGGCGACGGCGGTTTCCTGCATTTCGGGCAGGGCAAGTGGTATCCGGGCGAGCAGCTGCCGCGCTGGGCATTGTCGATCTTCTGGCGCGCGGACGGCCAGCCCGTGTGGCACGATCCGTCGCTGTTCGCCGACGAGCGCGAGCCGTCCGCGTACACGACCGACGACGCGAAGCGCTTCATCGATGCGCTCGCCGCGCGGCTGAACCTGACCGACGAATTCATCCAGCCCGGCTACGAGGATGTCTGGTACTACCTGTGGCGCGAGCGCCGGCTGCCCGTCAACGTCGATCCGTTCGACTCGCGACTCGACGACGAGCTCGAGCGCGCGCGGCTGCGCAAGGTGTTCGACCAGCAGCTCGACAGCGTGGTCGGCTACGTGCTGCCGGTCAAGCGCACGGACGATGCACCGGGTCTCGACGGGCCGCGCTGGCAGACGGGCCCGTGGTTCTTCCGCGACGAGCGGATGTATCTCGTGCCGGGCGATTCGCCGATGGGCTATCGACTGCCGCTCGATTCGCTGCCGTGGGCCTCGCGCGCCGACCATCCGTACCTGGTCGAGCGCGATCCGTTCGCGCCGCGCAGCGCGCTGCCGGATGCCGCCGCGATCCGTGCGCGCTATGCGGGCCCGGCCGACGCGCCGCGCTACTTGTCCGGCGTGCATCGCGAAGCGCCTGCGCAGACGGTCATGCAGTGGCGTGACGACGGCACGGCCGCGGGCGGGCGCGCGTCAGCGCACGATCCGCAGCGCCGGCCCGAGCGCTTCGAATCGGCCGCGTGGATCACGCGCACCGCGCTGTGCGCCGAGGTGCGCAACGGCATCCTGTACCTGTTCATGCCGCCGCTCGCCGCGCTCGAGGATTATCTCGACCTGCTCGGCGCGATCGAGCTGACCGCGCACGCGCTCGGCGTGAAGCTCGTGCTCGAAGGCTATCCGCCGCCGCGCGATGCGCGGCTGAAGCTGCTGCAGGTGACGCCCGATCCCGGCGTGATCGAGGTGAACATCCATCCGGCCGCGAGCTTCGACGAACTCGTCGACCACACGGAATTCCTGTACGACGCCGCGTGGCAGTCGCGGCTGTGCAGCGAGAAATTCATGGTCGACGGCCGTCACGTCGGCACGGGCGGCGGCAACCACTTCGTGCTCGGCGGTGCGACGCCGGCCGACAGCCCGTTCCTGCGCCGCCCGGACCTGCTCGCGAGCCTGATCGCGTACTGGCACAACCATCCGTCGCTGTCGTACCTGTTCTCGGGGCTGTTCATCGGGCCGACGAGCCAGGCACCGCGCGTCGACGAGGCGCGCAACGACCAGCTGTACGAACTCGACATCGCGTTCGCCGAGATCCAGCGCAACAAGCTGCTGTTCGGGCAGGACATGCCGCCGTGGCTCGTCGACCGCGTGCTGCGCAACCTGCTGATCGACGTGACGGGCAACACGCACCGCAGCGAGTTCTGCATCGACAAGCTGTATTCGCCCGATTCGTCGACCGGCCGGCTCGGCCTGCTCGAGCTGCGCGCGTTCGAGATGCCGCCGCACGCACGGATGAGCATCGTGCAGCAACTGTTGCTGCGCGCCCTGGTCGCGCGTTTCTGGGCCGCGCCGTACACGACGCCGCTCACGCGCTGGGGCACCGCGCTGCACGACCGCTTCATGCTGCCCGAGTTTCTTCAGATGGATTTCGACGATGTGCTGGCCGAACTGCGCGAGGCCGGTTTTGCGTTCGATCCGGCGTGGTTCGCACCGCACTTCGAATTCCGCTTCCCGCTGTTCGGCCAGATCGCGGTGAACGGCATGCAGCTGTCGTTGCGCGGCGCACTGGAACCGTGGCACGTGATGGGCGAGGAGGGCGCGCCCGGCGGCACGGTCCGTTACGTCGATTCGTCGGTCGAACGGCTCGAGGTGCGCGTGACGGGGCTGAACGACAACCGGCACGTCGTGACCGTCAACGGCCGCGCGCTGCCGCTGCAGCCGACCGGCACCGTCGGCGAGTACGTCGCGGGCGTGCGCTACAAGGCGTGGTCGCCGCCGTCCGCGCTGCATCCGACCATCGGCGTGCATGCGCCGCTCACGTTCGACATCGTCGATACGTGGCTGCAGCGCTCGCTCGGCGGCTGTCGTTATCACGTCGCGCATCCGGGCGGGCGCAACTACGCGACGTTCCCGGTCAATGCATACGAAGCCGAGAGCCGCCGGCTCGCACGCTTCGTCGAGATGGGGCATACGCCGGGGCGGATGGATGTCGCGGCTGCCGCGCCGAGCCGCGAATTCCCGTTCACGCTCGACTTGCGGCGGCCGTGATCCAGTAACGACGGGGTGGACGACGATGCGCGGCTCGCGATCTCCCGGCGGCCTCGCCGGAATGCTAGGATGCGGGCAGATTGCGGCCGCGCGCCGAGGCTTGCCGCCCCGATGGCGGCGCGCGTGCGCGGCCGCACCCTGACGACGGAACGACATCGTGCCGCCCATTGATACCGACCATCTCGCCGCCCTCGACGCGATGCCCACGCTTTTCGATACCGGCGCGCAGCCGGACGCCGCCGAACTGGCCGCCGCGCTCGCGGCGCCGGCGGCCGCCGGCCGCTACGACGAACTGCGCGGCAGCGCGGCCGGCCTGATCGCGCCTGCGCTCGCGCCCGCGTGGTGCAGCTTCTTTACGTCGATCGGCAGCGACGGCGTGGCCGATCTCGATCGCCGCGCCGATGCGCTGCACCGGAGCATGCGCGAGAACGGCCTGTTCTACCAGCTGCACGAGCAGCGCGCCGGCGACGGCGCGGCCGGCCCGTGGTCGCTCGACCTGCTGCCGATGATCGTCACGCCCGACGACTGGGTCGCGATCGAGCGCGGCGTGCTGCAGCGCGTGCGGCTGCTCAACGCGACGCTGGCCGACCTGTACGGGCCGCAGACCATCCTGCAGCGCGGGCTGCTGCCGCCCGCGCTCGTCACCGGCCACCCCGGCTACCTGCGCGCGATGCGCGGCGCGCGCGTGCCGGGCGATACCTGGCTGCACGTCGTCGCGTTCGATCTCGCGCGCGGCCCGGACGGGCAGTGGCGGATCGTCGCGCAGCATACGCAGGGCGCGGCCGGGCTCGGTTACCTGCTCGAAAACCGCCTGATCGTGTCGCGGCTCTTTCCGCGCGGGTTTCGCGGGCTGCGCGTGCAGCGCCTCGCGTCCGCCTATCGCGCGCTGCTGCAGAGCATGCAGTCGCTCAGCCCGGCCCGCAAGAACTCGCGGATCGTGCTGCTGACGCCGGGGCCGCACAGCGCGACGTATTTCGAACATGCGTATCTCGCACGCTATCTCGGCCTCACGCTCGTCGAAGGCGGCGACCTGACCGCGCGCGACAACCGCGTCTTCCTGAAGACGCTGCGCGGGCTCGAACCGGTGCACGGCATCCTGCGGCGCGTCGACGACGCGTGGCTCGATCCGCTCGAATTGCGGCCCGATTCGATGCTCGGCGTGCCGGGGCTGCTGCAGGCCGTGCGCGCAGGCAACGTGCTGCTCGCGAACGCACCGGGCTCGGGTTTCCTCGAATCGCCGGCGATGCTCGGCTTCATGCCGCGCCTCGCCGAAGCGCTGCTCGGCGAAACGTTGACGCTGCCGGCCGTGCATTCGTGGTGGTGCGGCGAGGCGGCTGCCTGCGACGATGCGCTGCCGCAGCTTGCGCGCGGCATCGTGAAGGCCTCCTATCCACCCGAGGTGCAGGCCGGCGGCGCGTTCGAGCCGGTGATCGGCGCACGGCTCACGCAGGCCCAGCTGGCCGCATGGCGCGCCCGGATCCTCGCGCGGCCCGAACACTACACGGTGCAGGCCGACCTGCCGCTGTCGCAGGCGCCGACCTGGCCGCGGCCCGACACGCCCGAGGGCAACGGCAGCGCACGCATCGTGCCGAAGCCGCTGCTGCTGCGCGTGTTCGCGCTCGCCGACGGCGCGCAGCGCTGGCGGCTCCTGCCCGGCGGGCTGTCGCGGGTCGGCACGCGCGACACGCTGTTCAATGCGCCGATGCCGCACGGCGGCAGCACCGTCGATACCTGGGTGATGACCGAGGGCATCGTCGATTCGACGACGCTGCTGCAAACGCACCTCGGCCCCGACGACCTCGTCGAGCGACCGCGCGCGATCGCGAGCCGTGCGGCCGAGAACCTGTTCTGGCTCGGCCGTTACACCGAACGCGCGACCAACCTGATGCGCCTCGCGCGCGCCGCGCTCGAAAGGCTGCGCGGCGAAGACGACGTCGACAGCCCCGCGCATCTGGAACTGATCGATACGTTGTGCCGCGACACGGGCCTGATCGCGGCCGACGCGCCGAATGCCGTCGACGCGCCGCGCGCGTTCCAGCACGCGCTTGCGACGTCGCTGACGCGCGGCGCCGATCGCACGTCGGGCATCGCGTCGTGCCTGTTCGGGATGCGCGGCGCCGCCGCCGCGATCCGCGAACGGCTGTCCAGCGATCAGTGGCGGTTGATCGACGACGCGACGCAACTGTTCGCGGACAGCGCCGGGCAGCCGGAGGCCGAGGAGCAGATCGGTAACGAGGCGCTGCAGCTGCTGGAGCGCCTCGGCCTGCTGCTCGGCGCGATCACCGGTGCGCAGACCGACAACATGACGCGCGACGACGGCTGGCGCCTGCTGTCGATCGGCCGGCAGATCGACCGGCTGGACTTCCTGTGCAGCGTGCTGAAGTTCGCCTTCGAGGAGGGTGTCGTGCACCGGCAGGACGGTTTCGAACTCGTGCTGGAGCTGTTCGACAGCACGATCACGTTCCGCTCGCGTTTCCAGCGCGGCTTCGACGTCGCGCCGCTGCTGTCGCTCGTCGTGCTCGACACCGACAATCCGCGTTCGCTCGGCTGGGTCGTGCAGGCGCTGCGCGGCCGGCTGACGAAGGTCGAGCGCAGCGAAGGCTATGCGCTGTCCGAGCTGGCCGAGACGATTCCGGACGTGCCCGCGTGGTCGCTGCACGAACTGTGCGAAACCGTTGACGGCGGCCGGCACGACAAGCTGCTCGATGCGCTCGACACGACCGTGAAGGCGGTCTGGGAACTGTCGAACCGCATCGGCGAACGCTACTTCAGCCACGTGCGCGAGGCGGGCAGGACGCTATGGTGACGACGAAAGGCGCGGTGAAGGCGCCGTCCGGTGCAGGCAAGACACGACCGGCAGCCGCGCCGGCCGCCATGGCGCCCGGCCGGTTGCTGCGTGTCACGCACGACACCGAATACCGTTACGCGGCGCGCGTCGAATCCGCGCAGCACCAGGCACGCCTGCAACCGCTCGTGACGCCGCGCCAGCAGGTGCTGTCGTTCTCGCTCGACATCGAGCCCGTGCCGGAATCGGTCTGCACGGAGATCGACGCGTTCGGCAACGCGCGCGCGTCGTTCGCACTGAACCAGCCGCACGACGCGCTGCTCGTGCGCAGCCGCAGCACGGTGCGCGTGACGCCGCCCGTGTGGTCGCTTGGCGCCCGCGGCGAGCCGCCGCCCGCGATCGCGCATCCCGACGCAAGGCAGGCGACCGAATGGGAAGCCGTGCGCGACCGCTTGCGGTTTCGTGCGGGGCAGCCTTACGACGCGGCGAGCGAATTCCTGTTCGCGTCACCGCACGTCGCCTGCGATCCCGAGCTCGCCGCTTATGCGGCCGCGAGCTTCACGCCGCAACGGCCGCTCGTGCAGGCCGCCTGGGACCTGATGCGGCGCGTGCACGCCGATTTCGCCTATACACCGAACAGCACCGACATCACGACGTCGGCGCTCGATGCGCTGCGGTTGCGCAAGGGCGTCTGCCAGGATTTCGCGCACGTGATGATCGGCGCGCTGCGCTCGCTCGGGCTGGCCGCGCGTTACGTCAGCGGCTACCTGCTCACGCAGCCGCCGCCCGGGCAACCGCGGCTGATCGGTGCCGATGCGTCGCATGCGTGGGTCGAGGTGTACGACCCGGCATGGCCCGAGGACAACGGCTGGCTGCAGCTCGATCCGACCAACGACCGCGCGCCGGGCGACGACTACGTGATGCTGTCGGTCGGTCGCGACTATGCGGACGTCACGCCGCTGCGCGGCGTGATCCGCGGCGGCGGTGCGGATCAGGAGCTGAAGGTGGGCGTGACGGTCGAGCCGCTCGATGCACCGTAACGCCGGCCACCCGTGCGGGCGGTTTCCCGTTTAAGTCTTCGTTAATACTGCACGCCTAGGATGGTGATGCCGGCGGACGGCCCGGACTCCGGTCCGGCGCGCCGGCGGCACGCGCGGGTGCGTCGACGTCACGGCGCCGCGCCGTCGCGCGTCGCCATTTCCTTGCAACGGCGGCAGACCATGATCAAGCACTTCGACTACACGCTCGGCGGCGAGACGATCTCGCTCTGCGCGAGCTTCGGCGCGGGCCCGGCATTCCGCCGCGTGCTCGTGAGCCGCGCGGATTCGATGGAGACGCTGGTGGTGCTCGACGCGCGCGGCCTGTCGGGCCTGCTGAAGGTGGCGACCGAAGAACCGGAAGGGCTGCTCGACGACGCGATCCGCAAGGTCGGCGACGAGCAGCTTGTCGAGCGCGCGATCAGCGGCAGGACGATCGTCGAAGCCGCGCTTTGATCGCGGCGGCGCCTAGGCGTGCCGGCAGGCATCGCAGCACGCACTGCGATGCGTTGCACCCTATGGACTACGCGGCGAACCGGTCCGTCGCCGCGATCAACGCTTCGAGGATCCCCGGCTCGTTGTAGGCGTGCCCGGCGCCGGGCACGATCTCGAACGTCGCCTCCGGCCACGCCTTCGACAGTTCCCATGCGGTGCGTGCTGGCGTCGCGGCGTCATAGCGGCCCTGCACGATCACGCCCGGAATGCCGGCGAGGCGATGCGCGTCGCGCAGCAACTGACCTTCCTCGACGAAGCCCTCGTTCACGAAGTAGTGGTTTTCGATTCGCGCGAACGCGAGCGCGTAGTGGCCGTCCGCGAAGTGCGCGGCGAGCGCCGGGTCGGGCAGCAGCGTGATCGTGCGGCCTTCCCAGATGCTCCATGCGCGAGCCGCCTCGAGCTTCGCGGCTTCGTCGTCGCCGGTCAGCCGGCGATGGTAGGCGGCCATCAGGTCACCGCGCTCGGCTTCCGGAATCGGCGCAACGAAGTCCTCCCACAGATCCGGGAACAGCCACGACGCGCCTTCCTGGTAGTACCACAGCAGTTCCGCGCGCCGCATCGTGAAGATGCCGCGCACGATCAGCGCGCTCACGCGTTCGGGGTGCGTTTCCGCGTACGCGATCGCCAGCGCGCTGCCCCAGGAACCGCCGAACACGAGCCATTGCTCGGCGCCGACCATCTCGCGCAGGCGTTCGATATCGGCGACCAGATGCCACGTCGTGTTGTTCTCGAGGCTCGCATGCGGCGTCGAGCGCCCGCAGCCGCGCTGGTCGAACAGCAGGATGTCGTAGCGCTCGGGGTCGAACAGGCGGCGATGGTCGGGGCTGCAGCCGGCGCCGGGGCCGCCGTGCAGGAACACGGCGGGCTTGCCGGCCGGGTTGCCGCAGCGCTCCCAGTAGATGCGATGGCCGTCGCCGGTGTCGAGGTGGCCGTGGGCGTAGGGTTCGATCGGTGGGTACACAGGCAGGCTCCGGATGAGGGTCGACTGGAGGCGGACGAGTGCGGGCCGGTATCCGTGCGGGGGCGGTACTTCGGATGTTGCTGCGCCGCAAAAACGTTGCGTGGGCATCGGTCCGGTCGTCGCCGGGCAAGGCTTGTCATTATGCCCATTCGCCGCGCCGGGCGCCGGCTCGTTCGGACGTGTGCGGCCGCAGCTGGCGGCGCGGCGATTTTTGAAGCAATTTCATTCCGATATTTTTCATACAAAATCCCGGCGGCATATCGGCATGCCAGTCGGCGCGCCGGTCATCTCCTGTTTCTAACCCGTGCCAACGGAAACCAGCCGATGAACCATCGCGTCACGCAGTTGACCGGGTTGCGCGCCGTCGCGGTCGCGATGGTGGTGGTCGGACACGCCGAACATGTGCTGCCGGGCGGCTACACGGGCTGGTATGCGCCGTTGCGGCTGATTGCCGACGGCCGGCTCGGGGTCCTGATCTTCTTCGTCCTGAGCGGTTTCCTGATCACCAACGTGCTGCGCGCCGAGTTCGCGCGCACCGGCGGCATTGCGTTGACGTCGTTCTACGTGCGTCGCGCGCTGCGGATCTGGCCGGCCTGCTACGTCTATCTCGCGGCCGTTGCGGTCGTCGCGTTCGCCGGCTGGTTCGACGTCGATCGCCGGCAGTGGCTGTATGCGGCGCTGCATCTGTGGAATTACTCGGCGTGGTTCGGGCTGACGGGCGACAACGCGCTGCATCCGGACGGCGCGTGGTATCTCGGTCATTTCTGGTCGCTCGCGCTCGAAGAGCAGTTCTACTGGTTCTGGCCGCTGCTGTTCGGGTTCGGCATGCGCCGCGCCGGCACGCGCTGGCTGGTCGCGTTGATCCTGATCGTGCCGCTGGTGCGCGCCGTCACGTATTTCGTTGCACCGGCGCTGCGCGGGCAACTCGGGATGATGCTTCACACCGGCGTCGATCCGATCCTGATCGGGTGTTATGCGTCGCTCAACCGGGAACGGCTCGAAGCGTGGATCGGCGCGTGGCGAGGCGAGGCGCGCATCGTGACGGCGATCGTCATCGTCGTGCTGCTCGGCATGCCGCTCGCCGAACACCGGCTCGGCGGCTTCTGGAACGCGACTTACGGCGTGACGCTCGAAGCCGCGTTGATCGCGATCGTGATCGTCGTGCTGAATTTCCGCGGCGAGTTCTGGTGCGCGCGCTGGCTGCGCGCGCGGCCGGTCGTGTTCGTCGGCACGATCTCGTTCAGTCTGTATCTGTGGCAGCAGCCGTTCGCGAATCCCGATCTGCCGGTCGCGCATGCGTTTCCGCTCGGCATCGTGTGGGCGCTGCTGGCCGCGACGGCCAGCTACTTCCTCGTCGAGAAACCGTTCCTGCGGTTGAAGGATCGCTATACGGCACGCGAGGCACGACGTGTGCGGGACGATGCGCTGCGGATGCCCGCGTCGGGCGACGGGATCGGGCCGAAGGTGGCGGAGTAGGCGGGCGCGGGCTGACGCGCCGTTACTTGAAGCGCTTCATCGCGGCGGGCGGATACCAGAAGTTTCGGAACATGTCGATGCCGTATGACTTGCCGTCGTAGCGGACGATCGTGCGTGCGGTGCGCTTGCCCGTCTCGGCGTATTCGTTGTCCTTGCGTTGGCTCTTCGTGATGCGTGCGGTGATCGACAGGTCTGCGAAGCCGTGGCTGGCGGTCTTTTCGACGGCGATCGTCATGTGGGCATCCTCGCTGATCGCGTCACCCATGCCGGCACCGCACGCCGCACCTTCGACGCTGACCCAGCCGTAGAGATTGGTGCCGAACACCGGGCGGATGCGGTTGCCTTCGCGCACCCACAGCGTCAATTCTTCGCTGGCGTCCGCATCCGGACAGCTCGGCCCGCGCGCGCTGCTCGTGAACACGACGCCAAATGCGCGGACCTCGGGCGACAGCCGGTACGGCGCCGTATCGATGCGATAGCTGTTCTCGCCGATCTCGGTCGCCGCATCCTCCTGAACCACCGACTTGTCGGCCGCGACGACCTTGTCGCCCTCGACGAGCGCGACGACCTGCAGCTTGTCGCTTTCGTCCGGATTCTTGCTTTTGGGCAGCGAATCGAACACGACGGCCGCGATCGTCGTGCCCGGCGCGTTCGGCATGACCTTGCACGCGGACGCGACGACGAGCCGGTTCGCGTCGCGCGTCGCGATGCGTGCGCTCGCGATGCCGGCCCAACGGGCGACGGCCGTGACGGCAGCGTCGCTGCAAGGTTGGCTGTCGGCGGCGTGGGCGGTGGGTACGGCGGCGAGCGCCAGCAAGGGAACGAAGTGATGGATTCTCATGGTCTCGATGAAAAAACGGGTTCTTCCAAGCTCATTCGGGTGCGCGGGGGAGAGCGTCGATTGTCAGCCATGCTCGGCCGCCCGTCGCGGTCGGCACATCGTCATTCGCGCGTCCGTTCATGCCATTCAGCCTGTCTGGGAGACTACGTTGATGCGCGGGAACGAGCCGCGGGTTCCTGTCGCAATGCTTCGGCAATATCCGCTGCTGCTTTTTGCAGCTCGGGCACATAGCGGCGAGTGGCATCCTGGAGACTGACGGCGCGTGACAGGAAGACGACATTGAGGCTGGCGATCACGCGTTCGTCCGCGCTGATCGCGACCGCCACCGCACCGATTTTCGCCTGCGCGGTCCAGTCGCCGTGATTCGATCCGAAACCGTCCTCGCGCACCCGTCGGATCAGCTTGCGCACGAGCGCATCGTTTTTCGCGAACGCCTGTTGCTCTTCACCGCCGGCACCGGAGCGCAACAGTTCCAGAATATCCTCGCGCTCCTCGTCGGGGCACATCGCGAAGTAGGCACGGCCAGCCGCGGTCAGCAAGATAGGCAAACGCCGCCCGACCATCGAGCGATGAAACGACAGCCGGCTGAAGCGATGTGTCGTCTCGCGGATGATCATTGCGTCGCCGTCGGGTGTGGTCAGATCGGATGGCCACGCGACGCGCTGCAGGAGCTGCCCCATGATCGGCGGCGCCACGGTGGCGATGCGCTCGGTATCGGTGAAGCCCTCGCTCAAGGAACGTACGGCGAGCGTCAGGCGGAAACTGTCGTCCGACGTGCTGCGGCGCACGAATCCTTCGTCCATCAAGGTTTCGAGCAGGCGGCGCACCGTGGTGCGATGCAGGCCGGTCAGATCGGCGATCTGCTGGCTCGTTGCACGCCCGTCTTCCATCGCATTCAGCGTCCGCAGCACCTGGAGGCCGCGCGCCAGTCCGCGCACGTTCGTGTAGGTTGTCACGTAAAAATCCCATTGGAATCAATCATGTGCATTCTATGCACATTCCGGAGATTTTGTTGAGGGTGTTTTCCGCCCTCCATAAACTGCGTGCATAAGTTGAACGATCGAGCGCCAGGCGCTTCGTCGGTTCAGCACATCGGACAAGCCCAGTCAGGAGACAAGCATGCGCCCCGCCTTTGAACCGGCGGCCGGCAACGGCCGCGCTCATCCTCACGAAACGACACATCGTTCGATCGACGCCGATGTCGCCATCATCGGCGCGGGCCCGGTCGGCCTGATGATCGCGAACCTGCTCGGCCTGCAGGGCGTGCGCGTCGTCCTCGTCGAGAAGCTCGCGCAGATCATCGACTATCCGCGGGCGATCGGCCTCGACGACGAAGCGCTGCGCGTATTCCAGTCGGTCGGCCTGGTCGACGAACTGCTTCCGCACACCACGCCGAATCACTGGATGCGCTTCACGCTGAAAGGGAAGTGCTTCGCGTCGATCGAGCCGCGCACCGACGAGTTCGGCTGGCCGCGCCGCAATGCGTTCATCCAGCCGCTCGCCGATCGGATTCTGTACGGCGGTCTCGAGCGTTTCGAGAATGTGTCGACGCTGCTTGGCCACGGCGTCGACAGCTTCGCGCAGGACGAGTGCGGTGTGACCATAGAGGCGACAGACGCGCACGGTGCAAAGACGACGATCCGCGCCGCATACATGGTCGGCGCGGACGGCGGCAACAGTTTCGTGCGTCGCACGCTCGACGTGCCGTTCGAAGGCCGCACGAAGCCGAATCAATGGATCGTGATCGACGTGCGCAACGACCCGATCGGCTCTCCGCATGTCTATCTGCATTGCGACGCGCGGCGTCCGTACGTGTCGGCGGCGCTGCCGCACGGGATCCGGCGCTTCGAATTCATGGTGATGCCGGGCGAGACGGAGGAGGAACTGTCGAAGCCGGAGAACATGGCGGCGTTGGTGCGCGGGGTGGTCGACGACCCCGACAAGGTCGACTACATTCGTCAGCGGGTCTATACGCACAACGCGCGGCTCGCGAGCACGTTCCGCGTCAAGCGCATCCTGCTCGCGGGAGACGCCGCGCACATCATGCCGGTGTGGCAGGGGCAGGGCTACAACAGCGGCATTCGCGACGCGAGCAATCTCGGCTGGAAGCTTGCGATGGTCGTGAAAGGCACCGCGCGCGACACGCTGCTCGATACCTACACGATGGAGCGGCGCGCCCATGCACGCTCGATGATCCACCTCTCGGAAGTCGCGGGCGATATCTTCGCGCCGACGAGCTTCGTCGGATCGAAAGTGCGTGACGCGTTCGTGCGCTGCTTCGATGTGCTGCCCGCCATGCAGCGCTATTTCGTCGAGATGCGCTTCAAGCCGATGCCGCGCTATGAAGAAGGTGTCGTGCTGCTGACGCGCCGAGCGCGGTCCGAAGGGCTGCTCGCGCGCATGATCGCGAAGCGCGGACACGGCGCGTTCGGGCGGCTGGTCGGTCTGATGAGCGAGAAACGTGAATCGCTGATCGGGCGGATGGTGCATGGCCGCGATGCGCAGGCTGGCACCCCCGTGGGCCGCATGTTCATCCAGCCGCGCGTGCGTCGCGTGGATGGCAGCATCGTCCGGCTCGACGATGCGATCGGCAACCGCTTCGCGATCGTGGGATGGGGCTCGGACCCGACGTTCGGCCTGACGCCCGAGGCGCGCCGCATCTGGACCGCGCTTGGGGGGTGTTTCGTGATCGCCAAGCCCGACCCGCAGCTCGCGTTCCACGATGACGTGCCCGAAGACGTGATCGCCATTGGCGATGTCGATTCGCGCCTGCGCGACTGGTTCGCGCGCGTGCCGGAATCGGTCGTGCTGTTGCGGCCCGACCGCTTCGTGGCCGGCATGTGCTCGCCGCAAAGCGTATCGGGTTGCGTGTCGCAGCTTGCGCAAAGGCTGTCGCTTGCCGCGACGACGGGCGCGACGATCAACGACGCGACGTTCCCGCATGCCGCCGATCTGGTAGGGGCCTGAAATGCCGATCCATCTCGAATGCATGTCGCACACGCCGCTGCACGGCTACTTCGATCCGGCGCCGGCGGTCGTCGCGGAAGTCGAGCAGGTGCAGCGCGCGGCGCGCGAGCGGGTCGACGCGTTCGATCCGGAGTTGGTGATCGTGTTCGCGCCTGACCACTACAACGGATTTTTCTACGACGTGATGCCGCAGTTCTGCATCGGCGTGAGCGCGACGGCCATCGGCGATTTCGGCAGCGCGGCCGGCCCGTTGCCCGTCGACCGCGATGTGGCGCTCGCGCTTGCCGATGCGACGCTCGCGAGCGATATCGACGTCGCCGTGTCGTATCGCATGCAGGTCGATCACGGCTGCGCGCAGGCACTCGAGGTACTCACGGGCGGCATCGACCGCTATCCCGTGGTGCCCGTTTTCATCAACTCGGTCGCGCCGCCGATGGCGTCGTGCCGCCGCGCGCGACTGCTCGGCGATGCGATCGGCCGTACCGTCGCGCGCATGAACCGGCGCGTGTTGCTGATCGGCTCGGGCGGCATTTCGCATGAGCCGCCGGTGCCGGAAATCGCGGGCGCGGACGATATCGTCGCGGAACGGCTGATCGCTGGGCGCAACCCGTCACCGGCGTCGCGCGATGCGCGGCAATCCCGTACCGTCGCGGCGGCCAAGGCATTCGCAGCGGGCGACAGCCGCCTGCATCCGCTCAATCCCGCATGGGACCACATGTTTCTCGAATGGCTCGAACGCGGTGAACTCACCGCAGCCGATGGCCTCACGAACGAAGCGATCACGCGCGATGCAGGCAAGTCCGCGCACGAGATTCGCACGTGGGTCGCCGCATTCGGTGCACTTGCGGCGAGCGGTCCGTATGCGGCTTCGATCGATTACTACCGCGCGATTCCGGAATGGATCGCCGGCTTCGGCGCGATGCACGCGCGAGAACAGGCCCTTTCCAGGAGATAGAACCATGTCGGATGACAACAGCATGCTTTCGATGGCCGCGCGCCTGCGTGAAGCGCAGGCCTCGCGCCGGACGATCGCGCCGCTGCGCGAGACGTGTCCCGAAGGCGACGCGACACTCGCCTACGCGATCCAGCAGATCAACAACGACTTGCGCACGGCGAACGGCGAGCGCGTCGTCGGCAGGAAGATCGGCCTGACTTCGCCCGCGGTGCAGAAGCAGCTTGGCGTCGATCAGCCCGACTTCGGCGCGTTGTTCGCGTCGATGGCGTACGGCGACAGCCAGCCGATGCCGCTCGCCTCGTTGATTCAGCCGAAGGTCGAAGCGGAGATCGCGCTCGTGCTCGAACGCGACCTGACCGCCGAAAAACACACCTACGCGGATCTGATTTCAGCGACCGCGTATGCGGTGGCCGCGATCGAGGTGGTCGACAGTCGCATCCGCGACTGGGACATCCGGTTTTTCGACACCGTCGCGGACAACGCGTCGAGCGCGCTGTTCGTGCTCGGCAGCCGCCCGGTCCTGCTGCGCGATATCGAGCTGACCGCTTGTGCAATGACGCTCACGCAGGACGGCGAAGTCCTGTCACGCGGCAATGGCGGCGCGTGCCTCGGCAATCCGCTGAATGCGGCGGCGTGGCTCGCGGACCGGATGGTTCGACTCGGCACGCCGCTGCGCGCGGGCGACATCGTGCTGACGGGCGCGCTTGGCCCGATGGTCGCGGTGAAGGCGGCCGGCACTTATACGGCGCATATCGAAGGGCTCGGCAGTGTGCGCGCCAGTTTCAGCGAATGACGGACGGAGACATTCCCATGGCAACAGAGAACACCAGGTGCAAAGCCGCGATCATCGGATCCGGCAACATCGGCACCGACCTGATGATCAAGATCATGCGCCGCAGCAGGCATCTCGAAGTCGCGGCGATGGTCGGCATCGATCCTGCCTCGGACGGCCTCGCGCGCGCCGCAAGGCTCGGGGTGGCGACGACGCATGAAGGCGTGGAAGGGCTGGCGCGCCTGCCCGTGTTCGACGGGATCGACTTCGTGTTCGATGCGACGTCGGCCGGCGCGCATGTGAAGAACGACGCGTTCCTGCGCGCGCTCAAGCCCGGCATTCGCGTGATCGACCTGACGCCCGCCGCCATCGGCCCGTACTGCGTACCGGTGGTGAACCTCGACGCGCATCTCGATGCGCCGAACGTGAACATGGTCACGTGCGGCGGACAGGCGACGATTCCAATGGTTGCCGCCGTGTCGCGGGTCGCAAGGGTGCATTACGCGGAGATCGTCGCATCGATCAGCAGCAAGTCGGCAGGACCCGGCACGCGCGCCAACATCGACGAGTTCACGGAGACGACGTCGAAGGCGATCGAAGCGGTCGGCCGCGCCGGCAAGGGCAAGGCGATCATCGTGCTCAACCCGGCCGAGCCTCCGCTGATGATGCGCGACACGGTCTATGTGCTGTCCGAGGCGGCAGACCGGGCGCTGATCGAAACGTCGGTTGGCGAGATGGCCGCTGCCATCCAGTCCTATGTGCCCGGCTATCGCCTGAAGCAGTCCGTGCAGTTCGACGACATCCCCTCCGACGCGCCGTTGCATATTCCCGGACTCGGCCATTTCAGCGGACTGAAGACCTCGATCTTCGTCGAAGTGGAAGGCGCGGCCCATTATCTGCCGGCCTACGCGGGCAATCTCGACATCATGACTTCCGCCGCGCTGGCAACGGCCGAACGCATGGCGGCGTCGGTTGTGAACGCCTGAAGCAGGGAGCACTCGATCATGGACAAGAAACTCTATATCTCCGACGTGACGCTGCGCGACGGCATGCACGCGATCCGTCATCAGTATTCGATTCGGAACGTGCAGGACATTGCCCGCGCGCTGGACGAGGCGAAGGTCGACAGCATCGAGGTCGCACACGGTGACGGCCTGCAGGGTTCGAGCTTCAACTATGGCTTCGGCGCGCACAGTGATCTGGAATGGATCGAGGCGGTGGCCGATGTGGTCAAGCACGCGAAAATCGCGACACTGCTGCTGCCCGGCATCGGCACGATCCACGACCTGAAGGCCGCGTACGACGCGGGCGCGCGTGTTGTCCGTGTCGCGACCCATTGCACGGAAGCGGACATTTCGAAGCAGCACATCGAGTATGCGCGCAGCCTCGGCATGGACACCGTCGGCTTTCTGATGATGAGCCACATGACCACGCCTGACCACCTCGCGATCGAGGCGAGGAAGATGGAAAGCTATGGCGCCACCTGCGTGTACGTGGTCGATTCGGGCGGCGCGATGAACATGCACGACATCCGTGCGCGCTTCAAGGCGCTCAAGGCCGTGCTTCGCCCCGAGACCCACACGGGCATGCATGCCCATCACAACCTGAGCCTCGGCGTGGCCAACTCGATCGTTGCGGTCGAGGAGGGCTGCGACCGCATCGATGCGAGTCTGGCGGGCATGGGGGCGGGCGCGGGCAATGCCCCGCTCGAAGTGTTCGTCGCGGCGGCCGAGCGCCTTGGCTGGCATCACGGCACCGATCTATATCGCCTGCTCGATGCGGCCGACGATCTCGTGCGCCCGTTGCAGGACCGGCCGGTGCGCGTGGACCGCGAAACGCTCGCGCTGGGCTATGCGGGCGTGTATTCGAGCTTCCTGCGGCATGCCGAAATCGCGGCGAAGAAGTACGGCCTGAAAGCGGTCGACATTCTCGTCGAACTGGGCAAGCGACGCATGGTGGGCGGTCAGGAAGACATGATCGTCGACGTTGCGCTCGATCTGAAGAAGCGCGAAGCCAGCGCCTGAACCACACGCGTATGCCAGGCGCCGTGAAGAGCGCCGCATCGTTCAACCTGGAGACATCAATGAAAACGTCAACGGCTTCTTCCCCGCGCGCCGGCGGCGCCATCACCATCGGGCTGTGCCTCGCGGTTGCCCTCCTCGAGGGTCTCGACCTGCAATCCACCGGCGTCGCCGCGCCGCGCATGGCACACGAGTTCCATCTCGCCGTCGCGCAGCTCGGCTGGGCATTCGGCATCGGCGCGCTCGGCCTGTTGCCGGGTGCGGCGATTGGCGGCAGGCTCGCGGATCGCATTGGCCGCAAGCGCGTGCTGATGATGTCGGTCGCGCTGTTCGGGATATTTTCGATTGCAACGACCCAGGTGTGGGATCTGCAGAGCCTGCTCATCGCGCGTTTTCTCACGGGCCTCGGCCTGGGCGCCGCGATGCCGAACCTGATCGCGCTGTGCGCGGAAGCGGCGGCGCCCGGGCGACGCAGCACGGCGGTCGGTGCGATGTACTGCGGCATGCCGTTCGGTGCGGCGCTCGCGGCAGTGATCGGTATTGTCAGCCCGGGCGCCGAGGGCTGGCGGCACATCTTCTATGTCGGCGGGATCGGGCCGCTGCTGACCTTGCCGCTGCTGGCGATTTTCCTGAAGGAGTCGACGTACTTCGTCGCGGCAAGCCGGGGCGCGACCCGCGAGTCGAAGGACGGCATCGTGCGCGCGCTCTTCAGTGACGGGCGCGCGGCGACGACCCTCTCGCTGTGGATCAGCTATCTGGGGACGCTGATCGTGCTGTACTTCCTGATGAACTGGCTGCCATCGATGGTGCTCTCGCGCGGCCTCACGCCGGTACAGGCGAGCATCGTGCAGATGATGTTCAACATCGGCGGTGGTGTCGGCGCAATCGTGATCGCGGGGTTGATGGATCGCATTGGCAAGCGGCCGGTCGTGGTCGGCATGTACACGGGCATCGCGACTGCGTTACTGGCGCTCGCCAGCGCGACGGGCAGCGTGTCGATGGCATGGGGCGGCCTGCTGGCGGGGCTGTTTCTCGTCGGCACGCAGTCGGTGCTGTATGCGCTCGCCGGTGCAACGTATCCGACGCGCGTGCGCGGCACGGGTGTCGGCGCGGCGGTGGCCGTTGGCCGGGTGGGATCGATGGTCGGCCCGCTGATCGCCGGGCAACTGCTGGCGTTAGGCCAGAGCGCGTCGATGCTCGTGATCTCGAGCATTCCGCTCATCGTGATCGCGGCGCTCGGTGCGCTCACCGTGGTCGCGAAATCTCCGCGTGAGTCGACCAACGGCTCGCACACCCTTGGAACCGAATCGATCTGACGAAGGACATCGACATGACTGACACCGTGATTCATACCGAAGCCGCGACCAGCAAGTACATGAACGTGATGGAGGGCGGCAGGGAACTGCGTGTGCACTACAACGACACCGGCGCGGGCGGGCAAGCGCTCGTTCTGCTGCACGGCTCCGGTCCGGGCGCGAGCGGCTGGGCGAACTTCCATCGCAATGTGGACGCGTTCGCGAATGCGGGTTATCGCGTGATCCTCGTCGACTGTCCCGGCTGGGGCAAGAGCGATTCGATCGTCTGTACCGGCTCTCGCTCCGACCTCAACGCGCGCGTGCTGAAGGGCGTGCTGGATGCGGTCGGCGTCGAGCGCGCGCATCTCGTCGGCAACTCGATGGGCGGGCATAGCGCGGTGGCCTTCGCGCTGTCGTATCCCGAGCGCGTCGGCAAGCTGGTGCTGATGGGCGGCGGCACGGGCGGTCCGAGCCAGTTCGTGCCGATGCCGACCGAAGGCATCAAGCTGCTACAAGGGTTGTATCGCGCCCCGACGCTCGAGAACCTGAAGAAGATGCTCAATGTGTTCGTCTACGACGCGAGCACGATGACCGAAGAGCTGATGCAGACGCGGCTCGATAATATGCTCGCGCGGCGCGATCATCTCGAGAACTTCGTGAAGAGTCTGGCGGCCAATCCGAAGCAGTTTCCGGACTACGGTCACCGACTGAACGAGATTCAGGCGCCGGCGCTCGTGATCTGGGGACGCGATGACCGTTTCGTGCCCATGGATGTCGGGCTGCGGCTCGTTTGGGGGATGCCGAACGCCGATCTGACCGTGTTCGGGCGCTGCGGGCACTGGGCGCAATGGGAGCACGCGGAGCGATTCAACCGGATGGTGCTGGAGTTCCTGCACCAATGACAAAGGGTTGCATCGGTGCTGGCCGTTTGGCGTCCTCGCCCTCCTTTCGACGGGAGGGGGTGGTGCTTTGGAAGCGGCCGGCGTCGTACGACCGAGATGGGTCGCCGCACGACACCCGTGGAATTCCTCGAACCAGAAAAAAGGCCCTTGCGGGCCTTCGATCGACGAGAAAGGGCGGCCGTTTAACGCGTCAGCGCCGTAAACCCTTCCAGCAACCGCTCGACGTCAGCCGCCTGAATCGCGCCCATCGTCGAGATCCGGAACAGTTCCTTCGACAACCCGCCTTGCCCCGCGTAAATCACGAAGCCGCGCGCCTTCAGCCCGTCGTGCAGCGCTTCGTACGTGACGCCTTGCGGCAGCCGATACGCGCGCAGCACGACCGACGACGCGCCTTCCGGCAGCACCAGCGGCATCCCGCGCGCAGCGAGCCCGGCCTGCGCCTGATCGGCGAGCGCCTTGTAATGCGCATGGCGCGCACGCCAGCCGCCGGCTTCATCAAATTCGCGCAGCGCCTCGACGAGCGCATAGTACGCATGCACGGACGGCGTAAACGGCGTGTTCCGCTGATCCTGCAGCTTCGCGAGACGGCCGAGATCGAGATAGTAAGTACGGCTTGCAGCCTTCGCGAGCGCGCGGCGTCGCACGATCACGAACGCCGCGCCAGGCACCCCGTGCAGGCACTTGTTCGCGGTCGCGGCAACCGCATCGATGTCGCCACCGGCGAAGTCGATCGCTTCCGCGCCGAAGCTGCTGACGCCGTCGACGAGCATCTTCACGCCGCGCGCGCGGCAGACTTCCGCGATCGCGCCGAGGTCGTTCAGGCGGCCCGTCGTCGTTTCGTGATGGATCACCGCGACGTGCGTGTAGCCGCCCGCGTCGAGGCGCGCGGCAATCTGCGCGGGATCCGGGGCCTGCATCCATTCATGCTTCAGTACGTCGTGCGCGATGCCGTACTGCGTCGCGATCTGCGTGATCCGCTCGCCGTACACGCCGTTCTCGATCACGAGCAGCTTGCCGTCCTGCGGCACGAGCGCCGCGATCATGCTTTCGACGGCCGCCGTGCCCGAGCCCGTCATCAGCACGGCCGTCCATTCGGCCGGGTCGAGCTCGTACGCGGCGACGAGGCGCGCACGCGCCTCATCCTGCAGATCGAAGAATTCGCTTTCGCGGTGGCACAGATCGGGTTGCAGCAGGCTGCGGCGCACGCGCTCGGTGAGCGTGACCGGGCCGGGGTTCAGCAGCAGCATCAATGGGCTCCTTCAACGTGTGCTTCGGTCTGCGTGGCGCCGATGTGCCGCATCAGACGGGTCTTGACCTCGACCGGCGTGACGGTCGGGCGGGGCAGGCCGTCGGGCACGCCCGTGCGGATCGCGACGCGCACGAACTGGGCGCCGCCGCCCGATGCGGCCAGCGTCGCATCGAGCACGTCGAGCGTGTCGCCTTCGAGCGCCGACGCATAGCCGCATGCGGCCGCGACGCCCGCGAACGACACATGCTGCGACACGGTTGCCTGGCCGCCCGTCGATTCGTGCGCGCCGTTGTCGAGCAGCACGTGCGTGAGGTTGGCCGGGCCGTAGGTGCCGAGCGTCGCGAACACGCCCATGCGCATCAGCGCGGCGCCGTCGCCGTCGACGGCGACCACGCGCAGGTCGGGGCGCGCGAGCGCGAGGCCGAGCGCGAGCGGCGTCACGCAGCCCATCGAGCCGACCATGTACAGCTGGTTCGGGCGATCGTCGAGCGCGTAGAGTTCGCGGCCGCAGAAGCCGGTCGACGCGAGCACGACGGTCGAATCGACCGGCGTGTGCGCGATCACGCGCCGCAGCGCGTCGTGGCGGGTCGGCCATGCATCGGCCGACACGGCGCGCGACGACGATTGCGCGGCGACATGCGCGCGCGGCTTGGCGGCCGGGTTCGCCTTCAGTTCATACGGCGCGACGCTGCCTTTCTGCATCACGAGCGCGTACGGGCGGCCCGTCGCGTCCATGTGCGCGATCGCGCGGTCGAGTGCCGGGCCGACCTGTTCGGGGTCGGTCGGGAACGTCTCCCACGGAATCTCCATCGTGTCGAGCATCGCGGGCGTGATCGGGCCCATCAGCGCATGCTGCGGCTCGTCGGCGACGCCCGGCTGGCCGCGCCACGTGACAATCAGCAGCTGCGGCAGGCGGAACGTCCAGGTCAGCGACGTGAGCGGGCTCACCGCGTTGCCGAGTCCCGAGTTCTGCATCATCGCGATCCCGCGCTTGCCGCCGAGCGTCGCGCCCGCGATCAGCGCGACCGCGTCGCCTTCGTTCGCGGCCGACACGTAGTTCAGCGTCGGGTCCTGCAGCACGTAGTTGATGAACGGCGTCAGGTACGAGCAGGGCACGCCCGCGTACCAGTCGAAGCCGCGTTCGCGCGCGGCCTCGACGAACTGGGCCGCTTCGATCATTGCGCGCCCCCGTTGCCGGCGCCCGGTTCGGACAGCGGCGTCTGGCCGTGCGCGAAGTCGCCCGCGCGGCGGAAGTCCTCGAGGTCGTTGACCCCGCGCCAGTGGCCGTGCACGTACTGCACCTCGATCTTCTCGCCGGCGGCGATCAGTTCGTTGAGCAGCGACGGAATGTCGAGCGTGTCGAAATCAGGGCGCGCCTGCAGCGTCGCGAGCATCGCCTTCAGGCGCTCGACACCGGCGCCGCGCACGTTCAGCAGGCCGATCCAGCGGCCGTGCGGCGTGCCCGCGGCAACGTCGCTCGACACGCGCTGCAGGTAGGTCTTCTGGCCGAACAGGCCGCGATCGTCGGCGGCCGAGCAGAGGGCGAAGTCTCGCACGCTCTGATTGGTCTCGGTGAGCGACGAATCGACCACCACGCTGAACTCGGCCTCGCTCTCCGCGAGGTCGCGCACGATGTAGCTGCGGAACAGCAGGTCGCCGTACGAGATCACGGTGTCGCCCGTCAGGCGTTCGGCCGCGCAGGCGAGCGACGCGAGCTCGCCGGTCTGCGCGTGGCGCTCGTTGACGACGAGCTTGATGCCCGACGTATCGATCGCATCGGCGCGATAGCCGCCAACCACGGTGATGTCGTTCACGCCGTGCGTCTTGAAGCCGTCGACGAGCCAGCGCAGCAGCGGCTTGCCGGCGACCGGCAGCATGACCTTCGGCTTGTCTTCGGTCACGGCTTCGAGGCCCTTGCCGCGGCTCGCGGCGAGCACGATCGCGGCATTCGACGCGCGCGACGACGACGACAGGTAGATACGCTCGGCCGCCGAGTACTCGTCGGCGTCCTGCAGGCGGAAGATCTCGTTGACCGATGCCACGCGGTCCTCGACGTTGATCAGCGTTTCGCTTTCGTGGATCTCGCGCGCGGTCGCCTGCATCGCGGATGCCGACGCGCGGATCAGATGATTCGCCCAGATCACGGTGCTGATGCCGGCCTGGCGGAACACGTCGGTCGGCGTGCTGTAGTACTTGGTCGGCACGATCACGAGCGGCGCCTTGCCGCTCCATTCGCGCGCGAACTGCAGGATCTCGTCCGGGCGCGACAGCTTGCTGTGGATCAGGATCGCGTCGGCGCCGGCTTCCGCATACGCGTTCGCGCGGCGCAGCGCCTCGTCCATGCCCCAGCCGGCGATCAGCGCCTCGACGCGCGCGACGATCGAGAAGTCGGGATCGGTCTGCGAATCCTTGCCGGCCTTGATCTTGCCGCAGAACTCGTCGATTTCCGCGAGCGGCTGGCGCTCGCCGCCGATGAAGCTGTTCGTCTTCGGGAACTGCTTGTCCTCGATGCACACGCCCGCGATGCCGCGCTGTTCGAGCTTCTTCACGAGGCGGCGCACGTTGTTGAAGTTGCCGTAGCCGGTGTCGCCGTCGAGCAGGATCGGCAGATCGCTCGCGTCGGCCATGAATTCGAGCACGTCGACGACCTGCGTCCAGCTCGCTTCGTTGTTGTCGCGCACGCCGAACTGCGCGGAGATCGCGAGGCCCGACGCCCAGATCCCCTTGAAGCCGGCTTCGCGGACGATGCGCGCGGACAGGCCGTTGTGCGCTTCCATCAGGAATTCGAGGTCGCTGCTGACGAGCATGCGGCGCAGGCGCGCGCTGCGCGATTCGGTGAAGTTGGGTTCGCGTGCGTTCATCGTGCGGCTCCTGCGGTCGTGCGTTGAATCAGGGGGAGGATGTCTTGGGTCGCGCGGGCGACGTCGTTCGGGAAGTCGATCTCGATCCACGGCGAGCCGGTGACGTCGGCCACGTCGAACGAATGGCCGCCTTCGAGCAGCAGGTCGCGCACGGCTTCCTCGTGCGGCAGGTTCGCGCGGCCGCTGTCGACGTAGCCCGCGACGATCGTCGCGAGGCGGCGGGCGGTGCCTTCGGTGAAGCGGAAGAAGCCGACCGATTCGCCGATCGTGTCGTAGTCGAGGTCGACCGCGAGCTGCTTGCGCAGTTCGACCGGCACGCCGTTCTTCAGGCACAGCTTGACGGGCTCGTCGCCGGCCTCGAAGTCGCGGTCGATCAGCAGGCGGTCGACCGCCTGGTCGGCATCGGCCACCAGCGCATGCAGGATGTTCTCGTCGTACAGCACGTCCGCGTCCATCAGCAGCACGTCGCCGCCGCGCGTCATCGCATCGGCGACGGTATGCACGGTCAGCACGCTGCCGAGGTCGTAGCGGTCGTTGATCACGATCTCGGCCTGGCGGCCGAGGCGCTTCAGTTCCTGCTCGACCTTCTCGTGCTGAAAGCCGAGCCCGAGCACGATCTCGTCGACGCCCGCGGCGTCGAGTACGCGCAGATGGCGCTCGAGCAGCGACACGTCGTCGAAGCGCAGCAGGCACTTCGGGAACTGCGCTTCGGGCGGTTGTTGCAGGCGCAAGCCGAGGCCTGCCGCAAGAATGATGGCTCGCATGGGTTCTCCAACCAAAAAGCCGGCGATCTGAACGATCAGTCGGCGAGCGGCTGCGGCGCACGGCGCCGCTGCCAGTTTCTTTCACTGAAATGCAGATAGAGCAGCCCGGGCAGGCCGAGCGCGAGTTCACGCGCGCGCTTCGCGAGCGACAGCGCGAGCGCCGCGTCGGGCGGCAGTCCGACCAGCGGGGCGAGCAGCAGGTAGCCGCCTTCCTGCGCACCGAGCGAGCCGGGGATCGCGAAGGCCGCGCCGCGGATCGCCTGGCCGACGCTTTCCAGCAGCAGCGCGTCGAGCCAGCTCACCGGGTGCCCGAGGAAGTGCAGGGCGAGCCACACTTCCGCGGTGCCGACGATCCAGCCGACGAGGCTCAGCGCGAACGTCTTCGCGACCTTCGCGCGATCGCGGTACAGCGCGCCGACCGCGTCGTCGATCGCATCGGCGCGCGTGGCCAGCGACGACCAGTCGCGCGGGCCGAGCAGCTTCGACGCGAGGCGCAGGCCGCGGCCGAACAGCCCGCGCCGCTGCGCCGCGTAGAACAGCAACGCAAGCGCGCCGAGCACGCCGGTCGCGATCAGCGCGGGCGTGCGCAGGTGCGCGACCGAATCGTGCGTCGCATACAGGCTGAATGCGGCGACGCCGATCAACGCGAAGGCCATTTGGGCAAGCGCCTGCATCGTCGTGCTGACGGTCACGGCCGCCGCCGCGTCGGCCATTCGCGTGCCGCGCTGCGCGAGGTGGCGCACCATCAGCACGGGGCCGCCGATCTGCCCGGCGGGCAGCAGGCTGTTGACCGATTCGCCGACCCAGCGCGCGCGCAGCGCGTTGCCGAGATCGGCACCGGGCTGCCCGCGGCGGAACATGGCGGAGATCGCCGTCGCATCGATCACGAGCGGCACGACATGGAACGCCGCGACGAGCGCGAGACCCCAGCCGGCCGCGAGGAACGTGGACGCGACCGCGCCGATGCCCTGCCAGGCAAGGAGTGCGATGAAGAGTGCGGTCCCGAGGGACAGCAGGATGAGGCCCGCGCGCGTCATGACCCGGTCGTGCGTCGCGTCGCCAGTTGCTTGAACACCTGGCGGAAACCGAAATACGCGATCGCGTCCTTCATGTTCGAGATGAAGCGCTTCCACGGCCGCATGCCGGGGTTCGTCACGTATTCGAACGTGAGCGACACGCGCATCTCGTTCTGGCCGAGCGGCGTGATGCGGTGACGCAGCTTGTCGCCGTCGAACAGCACGATGCCGCCGTCGGCGATCTGCACCGAGCCCGGTTCGTCGGCGACGTCCGGGTTGCGCGTGTGCAGCTCGTAGTCGAGCCGGCACGACGATTCGTCGATCACGCCGATCAGCAGCGTGTAGCGACGGCCATCGTAGTACGACGTGTCGTAATGCCAGCCGATGTGGTCGCCGGGCTTTGTGTAGTAATACAGCGCGTACGCGTGCGGATCGTCGTCCGGCGACAGCATCAGCTTGTCGCCCGTGACTTTCTCGAGGAAGCCGATCAGCGCCTTCGAGCGATAGAGCTCGGCGATGTACGGCGCCTGCTCGTCGATCGTATGACGGCTCACGCTGCCGCCCTGCTTGTGGCCGGGCAGGTAATTGCGGTTCAGGCCGGCCTGCATCGCGCGGGCGGCGCTCGCGAGTTTCGCGTGCGCGTCGGCGGGCAGGAACGTGTCGAGGTACAGGAACGAGCCCTGGCGCGTGTAGTCGCCGCGCAGGCGGTCGAGGTCGAGCCGGCCGACGCGGTCGGCCACGGTGCGATCGGGGTCGGCTGCGGCCGCGCGCACGGGCGCGGGGCGTGCCGGGCTCAGCACGGAGTCGTCGCGCGTGCTAGGAGTCATTTGGAAGCCTGGATTTCGGTTGAATTCCGCGGAGCGTTGCCACGGCGGACGATGCGCCACCAGTCGATCACGACCCATGCGGCGAACAGCGGGGCACCGATCGATGCCGCGAGCAGGAACGGCTCGACGCCGTCGACGAGCGTCACGATCGGCAGCAGGTACAGCACGTCTTCGGTTTCGAAGCCGCCTGCGAACGCCTGCTTGGTGCCGGCCTTGCCGGCGATCGATTCGATCCGCATGCGCAGGAAGAAGATCAGCGCGACGGCCGCACCGGCCACCGCGCCCAGCAGCACCGGCGACGCGGCCATCTGGCCGCCCTGGGCGACGATGCCGAGCCCCATGCTGACGAACAGCGCGACCGTGACGAGCGCATCGGCCGCGAGATCGTAAAAATGACCGATCTTGCTGGACTTGCCGCTGATGCGCGCGAGTTCGCCGTCGGTGTGGTCGACGAAGTTCGACAGCACGATCAGGAACGCGCCGGCATTGCTCCAGCCGAAGCCGCCGTGCGCAAGGCACCAGGCACCGGCGAGGCCGATCAGCAGACGAAGGGTAGTCAGGTGATTCGGGGTGACCGGCGTATCGACGAGCGGTCGGACAAGCGAGCGCGCGAGCCGCGCATCCCAGGTGCGTGGCAGGGGGGGCTCGGCGCGTGTGGCGGTTTTTCTTTGGTCCATCGGCGAAATATATACGGAATTGTAATTTGTTGCTTTTTATTCGATCAATGTCCTGACATGCGGGAGTGTTACCGCGTCTTGCACGTATCGGCCGGCCGAAGCCGGATGCGCGACAGGGCGGCCGATCGGGACGGCAGGCGGCGTCGCCGGGCCCGTCTTCCAGTGTGGTTCGCGTCACGCCGCTGTCAAGGACGGGCGGGCCTCGCGGGCCGATGCGGCGGAGATTTTCGCGCGCGGCGGCGAGCCGTGCGCAGCGCATGCGACGTTGACGTGCGTCAGGTCCGGCAAAGCATCATCGGGCGACAATCGGCCGCGCCGCGACTTCATCGGCCATTGCCGATATCGGGCGGCGAATTGCAATGGAAATCCGCCGATTGATGCGCGACGGTTGGCGATCGTCGTCCGGCCATTCGCTCCGATGCTTTCGCGCACCTTTCGGGTGCATCGGGCGGCGCGGATCGACTGTCACAGAACGGTCGTTCGATACCCGGCATATTCGGCAAGGATCTTTTGCATCCAGCGGACATTTCGCGGCGACGGCCTCTGCGATACTCCGGCCATGCCTGTGGTGCCGGCCGCCCCGCGCGGCCCCAAGGGCTTCATGTCGCTCAGGAGACACCCCCCGCGACGTCAACGACAGACCCCAGCGTCAGAAACCTGCCATGTCTTCATCACGCATCCTCGCTCCCGCCCTGCGTTCGCTCGTCCGCACCGCCGACGAAGCCGCCGCGCTGATCCGTCCCGGCATGACCGTCGCCATGAGCGGCTTCACCGGTTCGGGCTATCCGAAGGCCGTCCCGGCCGCGCTTGCCGCCCATATCGACGCGGCGCACGCGCGCGGCGAGGACTTCCGGATCAACGTGCTGACCGGCGCGTCGACCGCGCCCGAACTCGACGGCGCGCTCGCCCGCACCGACGGCATCTCGATGCGGCTGCCTTACCAGTCCGACCCGACGCTGCGCGACAAGATCAACGGCGGCGAAGTCGATTACCAGGACGTCCACCTGAGCCACGTCGCGCAGTACGCGTGGTTCGGGCTGTACGGCGATCTCGACGTCGCGATCGTCGAGGTCGCGGGCATCCGCGAGGACGGGCTGCTGATCCCGTCCGCGTCGATCGGCAACAACAAGACCTGGCTCGAACGCGCCAAGCACGTGATCCTCGAGGTGAATGCGCGCCAGCCGCTCGGCCTCGACGGGATGCACGACATCTATTACGGCACCGCGCTGCCGCCGCATCGCAAGCCGATTCCGCTGACGAAGAGCGACGACCGCATCGGCGAGCCGTACCTGCGCTGCCCGGCCGACAAGATCGTCGCGATCGTCGAGACCGACGCGCCCGATCGCAGCAATGCGTTCTCCGCGCCGGACGCGACGTCGAAGCAGATCGCGCTGCAGCTGATCGACTTCCTGCGCCACGAAGTGAAGCGCGGCCGCCTGCCGGAAAACCTGCTGCCGCTGCAGTCGGGCGTCGGCAACATCACGAACGCGGTGCTCGCGGAGCTCAGCTCGGCCGGCTTCTCGAACCTGACGGCCTATACCGAAGTGATCCAGGACGGCATGCTCGACCTGCTCGACGACGGCACGCTGAGCTTCGCGTCGGCCACCGCGTTGTCGCTGAGCCCGGCCGCCGTGCAGCGCTTCGCCGACGAAATCGCGACGTTCCGCGAAAAGATCGTGCTGCGCCCGCAGGAGATCAGCAACCATCCGGAGCTCGTGCGCCGCCTCGGCTGCATCGCGATGAACGGGATGATCGAGGCCGACATCTACGGCAACGTGAACTCGACGCACGTGATGGGCACGAAGATCCAGAACGGTATCGGCGGCTCGGGCGACTTCGCGCGCAACGGCTATCTGTCGTGCTTCATGTCGGCGAGCACCGCGAAGGGCGGCGCGATCTCGCGGATCGTGCCGATGGCGAGCCACGTCGACCATACCGAGCACGACGTCGCGGTGGTCGTCACCGAGCAGGGCCTGGCCGACCTGCGCGGCCTGTCGCCGAAGCAGCGCGCGCGCAAGATCATCGCGACCTGCGCGCATCCCGACTACCGGCCGATGCTCGAGGACTACTTCGAGCGCGCGTCGCGCGAGAGCTTCGGCAAGCACACGCCGCACCTGCTCGCCGAGGCGCTGTCGTGGCACGAGCGCTACGTGCGGACCGGCACGATGAAGGTCTGACGCGGCGTCGGACGGGCGCATGCGCGCCCGTCAGTCCATCGCCGCGTGCGCGACGTCGACGCTCGCCGTTTTCTGCGGCGGGCGGATCAGCAGCAACAGCGGGATCATCAGCAGCGTCGCCACGAACATCAGCTTGAAGTCGTTCAGGTAAGCGATCATCGCCGCCTGCTGGTTGATCGTGCGATCGAGCAGCGCGATGTCGAGGCGGCTGCCGGCCAGCGCCTGCACGGCCGGGTCGAACGGCGTGATGTGGGTCGCGAGGTCGGCATGCGCGACCTGCGTGTTGCGCGTCATCAGCGTCTGCACGATCGAGATGCCGATACTGCTGCCGATGTTGCGCATCAGGCTGTAGGTGGCCGTGCCGTCCGCGCGCAACTCCGGCGGCAGCGTCGAGAACGACAGAGCGCTCAGCGGCACGAACACGAGCCCCAGCCCGAAGCCCTGGACCACGCCCGGCCACACGATGTCCGATTCGGACAGCACGACCGTGTACTGCATCATCTGCCACAGCGCGAGCGCGGAAATCGCGAGCCCCGCGAGCAGCAGCATCCGTGCATCCACGTATTTCAGCAGCCTGCCGACGAGCAGCATCGCGATCATCGTGCCGGCGCCGCTCGGCGCGGTGACGAGGCCCGTCGTCGCGACCGGGTAGCCCATCAGGTTCTGCAGCATCGGCGGCAGCAGGGCGCGCGTCGCGTACAACACCGCGCCGACGACGAAGATGAACAGCGTACCCGTCGCGAAGTTCGGGTCGCGCAGCAGCTCCGACTTGAAGAACGATGCCTTGCCGACGGTCGCCGTATGCACGAGGAAGAACGCGAAGCTGAGCGCCGCGACGAGCGCCTCGATGCGGATCTCGTACGAACCGAACCAGTCGAGCTGTTCGCCGCGGTCGAGCATGGCCTGGAACGCGCCGATCGCGAGCGCCAGCGTCGCGAAGCCGAACGCATCGAATTTCACGTGCGGGCGCGGCGCGCGTGCCGGCAGGAAGGTCGTCACGCCGGCGAGCGCGAACGCGCCGATCGGCACGTTGATGAAGAACACCCAGCGCCAGTTGTAGCTGTCGGTGAGCCAGCCGCCGAGCGTCGGGCCGAGGATCGGGCCGACCATCACGCCCATCCCCCAGATCGCCATCGCCTGGCCTTGTTTCTCGCGCGGGTTGATGTCGAGCAGGATCGACTGCGACAGCGGCACCAGCGCGGCGCCGAACACGCCCTGCAGCAGCCGCGCACCGACGATCTGCACGAGCGTCTCGGACAGCCCGCACAGCGCCGACGCCACCGTGAAACCCGCGATCGACACGATCAGCAGCCGCTTGACGCTCAACCGGTCGGACAGCCAGCCGGTGAGCGGCGTCGCGATCGCCGCGGCGACGATGTAGGAGGTCAGCACCCACGTGATTTCGTCCTGCGACGCGGACAGCGTGCCCTGCATGTGCGGCAGCGCGACGTTCGCGATCGTGCTGTCGAGGGTCTGGATCAGCGTGGCGAGCATGATCGACAGGGTCAGCATCGGCCGGTTCAGGGCGGGCGAGGCGGGGGCGTCGGCGGCGGGGTTCAAGCGGGTGTCTCCGTCGGGCGATCGCCGTGGGCGGCGATCCGGTATGGTTCAAATTATAAGCATGCTTATTATAAAGCCACTTATTGCCTGGGCGCGAGCCGCGGCCCGCCGGCGGCTTGACCCTATAATCGGCGGATGGACAAGACTTACGAGAACCGGATCGGTTACCTGATCGCCGACGTGGCTCGCCTGAACGGACGCCTGTTCGACCGGCGCGCGAAGCGCATCGGGCTGACGCGGGCACAAAGCCGCGTGCTCGCGTACCTGACGTGGAAGGGCGAGATGAACCAGGCGCGGCTGGCCGAATGGCTCGAGATCACGCCGATCTCGCTGACGCGCCTGCTCGACCGGATGGAAAGCTACGGCTGGATCGAACGCATCGCGAACGACGACGACCGCCGCGCGTTCGTGATCCGGTTGACCGACAAGGCGCGGGAGATCTTTCCGCAGATGCTCGAAGTGGGCGATACCGTCGCCGACGACGGGCTGCGCGGCTTCACGTCCGACGAGCGCGATACGCTGGTGCGGCTGCTCGGACGCGTGCGTCACAACCTGATCGATTGCGGCGGGGAGTGACGCGGGCGCCCGTTCGGGCGCACCGGCGGCCGGCTGAGCGAGCGCTACCCGGCGCGGCTCGTGTCATGCCGGGTGTTCAACGGACCGGCACCGCGAGCGCGAACACCGCGACCCAGGGACCCGCCCCGTACGATGGCCGTTGCGTGGCGCGGCGCAATACGGGGCGGTTTCATGGCGTTTCAGGCTTGCGTTCGCGTAGTCGAGTCACTATCTTGCAACTTCAAGTTCACTTGAGGTCAAGCATGAGCCGTCTGGACATTGCCGAGGTGGCGCGGCGCTCGGGATTGCCCGCGTCGACGCTGCGCTACTACGAGGAAAAAGGGTTGATCGTTCCGGTCGGCCGGCACGGGCTGCGGCGGCAATACGACGAATCGGTGCTGGAGCGTCTGGCACTGATCGCGCTCGGCCGCGAGGCCGGTTTCTCGCTCGACGACATCCTCGCGATGGTCGGCACGGACGGCCAGCCCGCGATCGATCGCGCGAAGCTCGACGGCAAGGCCGACGAACTCGACCGCACGATCCGCCGTCTCGGCGCCGTGCGCGACATGCTGCGGCACGCGGCCGTGTGCCCGGCGCCGAGCCACCTCGAATGTCCGTCGTTCCGGAAGCTGCTGCGCATCGCCGCGCATCGTCATCCGGCGCGTCGCACGAAGACGGACGGTGCGTAGGCCGTGAGCGCGCGCGATGCGCGGGTGGCAGTCGCAGTCCGGCGAAAGTCGAAAACGAACACGGAAAACAACGGGGTTGCCGCGTGTCGATATTGCTCGTGCCATTGCTTGTGCTTTATGTGCTTCCGGCCGCGTATGCGGCATCGAAGGTCGGGCCGCATTACGGGTTTCTCGCGGGGTGCGCGACGATGGCGGGGGTGCTGGCGGCGCAGACCATGCTGCTGACGTGGGGCGCCGCGGCGGTGAAACGGCGGCGTGGGGCCGGCGGGCAGCCTGGGGCGACCGTGCCGGCCGAACCCGCCGATGGCCGCGAGGCCGAGCCCGAAGACGAGGCGGCCGACGCGCCCGGCGTGCAGCTTCGATACGGCGAGCATGCGCGATTCAAGCAACTGGTTCTGATTGCCGGCGCCGCGCACAGCGGCGTCGCGCGTCGTTTCTACGACAAGGCGAAGCAGGCGATCGAAGCGTTCGTGGAAGTCGAGGCGGGGCGCGACGGTTCGGGCGCGGCGATGGTGCGGGCGGCCGACCTGGCGCCGGCGGACGGCCTGTCGCCGCCGGCGGACGAAACGCTGACCGTGTTCGTGTCGGACGACGGCGCGTGGTCGGGGTTTCGCGTCGGCGACGACAGCTTCCGGTTTCGCCACGGTGCGATCACGGGGCTGCGACTCACGATGGTGATGCCGGTTCGCTGGAACGGCGACTACATGGTGACGTTCCGGTTCGACGTGCCGAAACGGGGAGCGGTCGGCGCATACGTCACGCATTCGACGTGGTTCGATCTCGGCGTGGCACATGCCGAACGCCGGTCACGCGCGCTCATCCGTGCCTGTCGCGAGATCGCGTCCGTGCTCGACGTGGCGTTCGATGTCGACGAAACCTCGGACGACTGACTCATCCCGCGTAATACACGCGGCATTCCATCTCGCGCCCACGCACGATGCGCTTGCCGACGAGCGAGCCGTACGTTTCGGTGAAGACGGTGCGCTGGTGCTCGCGCTGCACGGCGTCGTAGAAATAGAGCGAGACCCAGTCCGTCGGGCGGTCGGCCTCCGGCGTGCGCATCGCGGCATGCAGGCTCAGCGCGGTGAAATGCCAGCCGCCCTTGGTCATGTGCATCACCGGCGGCGGCACATAGCCGTCCGCGTTCAGGCGCCGGTGCGCGAGCGTCGGCAGCATGCCGGCGGCCGCCTTGTGGCGGTACTGGCGGTCGATATAGAGCAGCAGTTCGACGGGCGGCTCCGTGCCGGGGCCGGCATGTTGCATGTGACCCTGCCAGCGCCGGCGCCGGCTCAGCACGTCGTCGAGCGCGGTGCGGATGCCGGCCGCGCGCCGCGGGCCGACCCCCGTGATCGTTTCGAGCTGGCCGTTGCGAGCCGCGCGTTCGAGCTCCTCGAGCGTATCGATGTGCAGCAGGTCGTGGATGCGCAGCGCGAGCGCATGGCCGATGCCCGGCACGGCTTCGAACGCGGACGCGCGCTGGGCGTCGCCGCACAGCCGGTCGAGCTGGCGCCAGCGGCCCGTCACCAGCAACTCGGCGATCGCCTGCGCGACGCCCGTGCCGATTTCGGGCAGCGCGCCGAGCGCGTCGATGCCGCCGGATTCGAACACGGTGCGGATATCGCGGTCGAGCGCCTCGACCGTCTCGGCCGACGCGCGGTAGGCGGCG
Organism: Burkholderia seminalis; assembly: GCF_001718535.1. Taxonomy (NCBI): domain Bacteria; kingdom Pseudomonadati; phylum Pseudomonadota; class Betaproteobacteria; order Burkholderiales; family Burkholderiaceae; genus Burkholderia; species Burkholderia seminalis. The sequence goes on from NZ_CP013400.1 coordinate 1,206,245, forward strand.
ACCCGGTAAGGATTCGCGCCCTGGTCGGCCAGCCGCTGCGCGGCCTCGCGCAGGCAGGTCGCGATGTGGCGGTTTTCCTCGAACGTTTGGCTGGCGGTCGTCTGCATGGCGAGGGACCTGGGGAAGCTCAAACGGAATGGACGCGGCGAACGATGCGCCGGTCGGCCTTTTCCACCATTGTCGCGGCACGCGACGAAGAAAACTTGATGCACGTCAATGGCAAACGTAGCACATGCGCGAAGCGCACGGTCGTGCCGGTTGGCGGCACGACCGTGCGGCGCGGGTGCGCTTACGCTTACGCGTCGAGGAACGACTGCGCGTTCTCGGCCTCGGCTGCCGTGCGCAGCGCGGCGAGCGCCCGTTTCTCGATCTGCCGCACGCGTTCGCGCGACATGCCCGCGTCCTGCGCGATCGCGTCGTACGTATCGGGCTCGGCGCCGCCGAGGCCGAACCGCCGGCTCAGCACGTCGGCCTCGGCCGGCGTGACCGACCGGAGCAGCGACCGCACGCAGTCGCGCATGCGGGTGTCGGCCAGTCGCTCGAACGGGCTGGCCGAGGTTTGATCCTCGATCAGTTCCACGAGCCCGGTGTCCGCGTCGGGCAGCGGCGTGTCGAGCGACACCGGTTCGGCCGGCAGGGCGAGCACCGCGCGCAGTTTGTTCTCGGCCAGGCCGGTTTCGGCCGCGAGCTCGGCAGGCGTCGCCCGCCGGCCCGTGCGCTGGCGAAAGCGCAGCGCATGCCGCTGCACGCGCTGGTACTGGTCGCCGACGTGTACCGGCACGCGGATCGTGCGCGAGCGATCGGCAACGGCACGCGTGATCGCCTGACGAATCCACCAGGTCGCATAGGTCGAGAACTTGAACCCGCGCCGGTATTCGAACTTCTCGATCGCGCGCATCAGGCCGAGACAACCGTCCTGCACGAGATCGGACAGGTCGACGCCGCGGTTCATGTGCTTGCGCGCGATCGACAGCACGAGCCGCAGGTTTGCCTCGAGCATCGCGCGCGTCGCGTCGCGCACTTTCTGCTGGCCGTCGCGCAGCGCGGCCCCCAATGCCCGCCGCGCGACCGCGTCGAAGCGGGCGGCTTCGCCCGTCGCGGCGTCGTGCGGCGCGGTCGCGAGCGCGTGCACGGCGCGGCTGGCGTCGTCGATGGCCGGGGCCGCCCATGGCAGCGAACCGAGCAGGGCGGCCATGGCGTTGCGCGCGTCGCGATAGGCGTCGGAACGGAAGCCGTGCGTGTGCAACGCGTCGCGCAACGTCGAGACGGCTGCCTGCAGCACGTCGTAGCGGGCGGGTTCGGGCGTGTCGCCGTCTTCGTCGTCAGCCGTGCCGGTGGCGGCGGCCGCACCCGTTGCCCGGTGACGCGCAAGCAGCGCGTCGACCGCCGCCGGATACCCCGCGATCGCGTGCAGCACCTGATGGCGCCCCGTCTCGATTTCGCGGGCGAGCACGATTTCGCCTTCGCGCGTCAGCAGCGGCACCGCCTGCATGCGCCGCATGTAGAGCGCGAGCGGATCGGTCGACGCACTCGTGCCGCGTGCGAGTTCGCCGAGCATGGCCCGGCCTTCGTCGAGCGTGTCGCGATCGACGTCGACCGGCGCCGCGGCGGCGAACGGTGCGGGCGCGGCCGGCTCGTCGAGCACGGCGATGCCGATGTCGGCAAGCGCGGCGCGCACGACGTCGAGCGCATCGGGGCTGTCGCTTTCGGGCGGCAGCGCGTCGACGAGGTCGGCGTGTGTCAGATAACCCTGTTCGCCGGCAAGCGCCAGCAACTGGATGATCGGATCGAGCGGTGTGTCCGCCCGGGAAGTGGGGCGTGGCGTAGTCATGTCGATGGCGGCGCGAGCCGCGTTCCTGTCGGGGCGGGCCGAAGCTCGCCGGTTTGCGGTGGCCGGTTGCTCGCGAACGCTCGTCCGCGCCGGTCAGCCTGACATCGTTCAAGTTGAGGGCATTTGCGCCAACTTCAACGTGGGCGCCGCGGACGAGCAGCACACCGCGTGCCCGCGCCATCCGGGCCAGGAAACAAAAAGTAACCGATCATACGCGCGGAAATCTGCAGGGGACGTAAGCTAGAGTCAGGCGCGCGCCCGGCGGCGGCGCGCGGATTCTGCCGGAGCACGAGATGAACCCGATTCCCGCCGCGAGGCCTGCCGTCATCGCGCTGGCCGCGCTGACGCTCGGCGGCTGCTACTACACGAGCCCGTACGGTTATGCGCCTTATTACGCACCGGCGCCCGCGACGGTGTCACAGCGTGAAATTCCGGTTGCGCCGGCCACGCCCGGTCCGGCCCCTTCCACGGTACCAGCCACCCCGGACTACGTCGAAGCGCCGGCGCCGGTATATGTCGCGCCGGCCTATGTGCCGGCACCGTATCCATACTACGCCCCCGCGTATTACCCGGGCTGGTACGGGCCACCCGTCACGATCGGCTTCTGGGGCCGCTGGGGCGGCGGCGGATACTGGGGCGGGCGCGGCGGCTACTGGCATCGTCCGTGGGGCGGCGGGCATTGGGGTGGCGGCCACTGGGGCGGCGGCCATCGGCACTGATCGGCATCGGCCGGCGCGCGGCGGCACCGCGCGGGAGAGCATCATGAGAAATACGTTTGTCCGCAGCCTGTGCGTCGTCCTGGTGGGCCTGGCGGCCGCGCCGGGCATGGCCGACGCGCAGAGCAGCGCTTACACGAATTCGCCGGCCGAGCTGTTTGCCGGGCCGGCGCCCGATTATCCGGTGGTCGCGCAGATCCCGCCCGATACCGCGCTGGACGTATTCGGCTGCCTGAGCGATTACTCGTGGTGCGACGTCGCGCTGCCGGGCGTGCGCGGCTGGATCGATGCGCAGTTGCTCGAATATCCGTACCAGGGCAGCTACGTACCGTTGCTCGAATACGGCGCGATCATCGGGGTCCCGGTGACGGGATTCGCGATCGCCGCGTACTGGGATCGCTATTACCGGCACCGGCCGTGGTACCACGACCGCGATCGCTGGGCGCATCGTCCGGAGCCGCGGCTCGGCCCCGGCGGCATGCCGCCGGGACAAGGCCGTCCGCAGCCGGGCGGGCCGATGCAGGGTGCGCCGGGCGGCCCGCCGCCCGTGCACGACGCGCGGCCGTCGGCCGCACGCGGCGGCTGGAACGGCGCGATTCGCACACCGCCACCGGCAGCGCCGGCGCCTTCACCGATGCCGGGAGGCGCGGGCAACGCGCGTCCCGCCAACCCGCCGCCGGCCGTGGTGCGCCCGCAGCCCGCGCCGGGTGGCGAGGCGCGGCCGATGCCGCCGCCGGTGCGCCAGGGAGGCGGGGGCGGCGGCGGTTACGCGCGGCCTCAAGGCGGCGGAAACGGTGGCGGTAACCACGGCGGCGGAGGTGGCGGGGGCGGTGGCGGCCCCGAGGAATTCCGTCATTGACGTCGCCGGCGCCGCGGATCTCCCCGTGCGCCGGACGAAAAAAAGCCGCTCCGGAGAGCGGCTTTCGATTCGGGCTTGCGGTCGGTTGCGTGGCCGGCAACCGATCGCCGGCATGCGCCCGTTGCGTCAGTCGTCGAGCAGCGACAGATCGCGCACGGCGCCCTTGTCGGCCGACATGACCAGTTTCGCGTACGCCTTCAGTGCGGCGGACACCTTGCGCGGACGCGGCTGCGCCGGCTTCCAGCCCTTCGCGTTCTGCTCCGCGCGGCGGCGCGCCAGTTCCTCGTCCGACACCAGCACGTTGATCGTGCGGTTCGGGATGTCGATGCGGATCTTGTCGCCGTCGCGCACGAGGCCGATCGCGCCGCCTGCTGCCGCTTCCGGCGAGCAGTGACCGATCGACAGGCCCGACGTACCGCCCGAGAAGCGGCCGTCCGTCAGCAGCGCGCAGGCCTTGCCGAGGCCCTTCGACTTGATGTAGCTGGTCGGGTAGAGCATTTCCTGCATGCCGGGGCCGCCCTTCGGGCCTTCGTAGCGCACGATCACCACGTCGCCGGCCTTGACCTTGTCGTTCAGGATGTTTTCGACTGCCTCATCCTGCGATTCGGTCACATGCGCCGTGCCTTCGAACACGAGGATGCTCTCGTCGACGCCGGCCGTCTTCACCACGCAGCCGTCGAGCGCGATGTTGCCCGTCAATACGGCGAGGCCGCCTTCCTTCGAGAACGCATGCTCGTACGAGCGGATGCAGCCTTCGGCCCGATCGAGGTCGAGGCTCGGCCAGCGCGTGTTCTGGCTGAACGCGACCTGCGTCGGGATGCCGGCCGGGCCGGCCTGGTAGAACGTGCGGACCGCTTCGTCCTGCGTGCGGACGATGTCCCACTGGTCGAGCGCGTCCTTCAGCGTCGGCGCGTGGATGGTCGGCACGTCGGTGTGCAGCTTGCCGGCGCGGTCGAGCTCGCCGAGGATCGCCATGATGCCGCCGGCGCGATGCACGTCCTCGATGTGGTACTTGTTCGTGTTCGGCGCGACCTTGCACAGCTGCGGCACGACGCGCGACAGGCGGTCGATGTCCTTCATCGTGAAGTCGATGCCGGCTTCCTGCGCGATCGCCAGCAGGTGCAGGATCGTGTTGGTCGAGCCGCCCATCGCGATGTCGAGCGTCATCGCGTTTTCGAACGCCTTGAAGCCGACCGAGCGCGGCAGCACGCGTTCGTCGTCCTGCTCGTAGTGCTGGCGCGTCAGTTCGACGATGCGGCGGCCGGCACGCTTGAACAGCTGTTCGCGATCGGCGTGCGTGGCCACCACGGTGCCGTTGCCGGGCAGCGACAGGCCGAGCGCTTCGGTCAGGCAGTTCATCGAGTTCGCGGTGAACATGCCCGAGCACGAACCGCAGGTCGGGCAGGCCGAGCGTTCGACTTCGGCGACTTCGGCGTCGGAATACGACGGATCGACCGCGATCACCATCGCGTCGACGAGGTCGAGCTTCTTCACTTCGATGGCCTTGGTGACCGGGTTCGCGAGACGCGTCTTGCCGGCTTCCATCGGGCCGCCCGACACGAAGATCACCGGAATGTTCAGGCGCATCGCGGCCATCAGCATCCCCGGGGTGATCTTGTCGCAGTTCGAGATGCACACCATCGCGTCCGCGCAGTGCGCGTTCACCATGTACTCGACCGAGTCGGCGATGATGTCGCGGCTCGGCAGCGAATACAGCATGCCGTCGTGGCCCATCGCGATGCCGTCGTCGACCGCGATCGTGTTGAATTCCTTCGCGACGCCGCCGGCGGCTTCGATCTCGCGCGCGACGAGCTGGCCGAGATCCTTCAGGTGCACGTGCCCGGGCACGAACTGCGTGAACGAGTTGACGACCGCGATGATCGGCTTCGAGAAATCGTCGTCTTTCATGCCGGTGGCGCGCCACAGCGAGCGCGCACCTGCCATGTTGCGGCCGGCGGTGGAGGTTTTGGAACGGTAAGTGGGCATTGTGGTTGCTGAAGAAAGATCGCGGGAAAAGGGTGGAGGCACGGGAATAAAGGCCTCTCTCGCGCCCGTGCGAACAACCTCTTGAGCTGCGCCCTGGGCAAACCCGTCGATTATCCCACAGCCGCCGCGGGCGTGGCGGCCATGGGCCGGCGACGGGCCGGTGCCGCGCGACGGGCGGGGCGGCGGCGTGCTGCCCGCCTGGCCGGTTCGGGAAGCGGCGCAGACGCCTGCGCGTCGACGACGAATGCGCGCCGCCCCCGCGCCCGGGCGTCAGTCGAGCAGCGTCAGGATCTCGTCGTACAGTGCCTTCGGAACCCGCACGCCGTTCGCGATGCTGCGCGCGCGGGCGTCGAAGCGCCGCTGCGACGGCAGCCGCGCACCCTGCGCGACGATCGACTCGAACATCCGTTCGCCGCGTGCGAGCCCCGCGTCGAGATCGTCGCCGAGGAACACCTTCGGGTCGAACGCGATCACGAGCTCGCCGTGGCACGGCGTCGCGCCGACGCCTTCGTCGAAATCCATCGATTCGCGGCTCGTCATGTCGCCGATCAGCGCGCCGCCGAGCAATTCGACCATCGCCGCGAGCGCCGAGCCCTTGTGGCCGCCGAAGGTGCGCATCGCGCCCTGCAGCGCGGCCTTCGGATCGGTGGTCGGCCGGCCGTCGGCGTCGATCGCCCAGTGCGACGGAATCGCCTTGCCCTGCTTGGCGTGCAGCTCGATGTCGCCGCGCGCGATCGCGCTCGTCGCGAAATCGAACACGAACGGCTCGCCGCCCGGGCGCGGCCACGCGAACGCGATCGGATTGGTGCCGAACACGGGTTCGCGGCCGCCTTCCGGTGCGACCCAGCTATGGCTCGGGTTCATCGCGATGCCGACCAGCCCTTCGGCCGCGATCGCCTCGACTTCGGGCCACAGCGCCGAGAAGTGGTAGCAGTGGTTGATCGTCATCGCGGCGATCCCGTGCTGCTTCGCCATCTCGACGAGCACCGGCAGCCCGGTTTCGAAGCTCAGCAGCGAGAAGCCGCGATGCGCGTCGACGGAGACGATCGACGACGACAGCTTGCGCAGCGTCGGCACGGCTTGCGGATCGACCTTGCCCTTTTTCAGCGAGCGCACGCAGACGAGCAGCCGGTACACGCCGTGCGAATGGCACTCGTCGCGCTGGCCTTGCGTGATCACGCTGGCGATGGCCCGCGCATGCGTGTCGGACATCCCGTGGTGCGTCAGCACGCGCAGCGCGAGCGCATGGACTTCAGCGAGCGACAGGACGACTTCGGCGGTTTGCTCAGTCATGATTCACCTCGCGCGGCGCGGGCACGCCGTCGATGCGCTGCGGCACGTGCAGCGGATTGCCGTCGCGCAGCGCGTCCGGCAGCAGCGCATCCGGCAGGTCCTGGTACGACACCGGGCGCAGGAAGCGCTCGATCGCGCGTGCGCCGACGGACGTCGTGCGCGTGTCGGACGTCGCCGGGAACGGGCCGCCGTGCACCATCGCGTGGCCGACCTCGACGCCCGTGCCGAAGCCGTTGACGAGAATGCGGCCGGCCTTGCGTTCGAGCGTCGGGCGCAGCGCGGCGAACAGCGCCGCGTCGCCGTCGGCCAGGTGCGCGGCGATCGTCAATTGGCCTTCGAGCGACTTCAGCACGCGATGCAGCGTATCGGCATCCGCGCAGCGGACGATCAGCGATGCGGGACCGAACACTTCGTCGCGCAGTTCAGGGTGCGCGATGAACGCGTCGGCCGAGGTCGCGAACAGCGCCGCACGGGCCTGATGGCGGCCGCCTTCCACGCCTTCGGCCAGCAGCTCGACCGCATCGTGATGGCGTAGCGCCGCGACGCCTTGCGCATAGCTCGCGTGAATGGGCGGCGTCAGCATCGTCTGTGCGGCCGCCGTGCGCACGGCATCGGCCGCCGCGGCTTCGAACGCGCGCAGCGCGGGGCCGTCGACGGCGAGCACCAGGCCGGGGTTCGTGCAGAACTGGCCGGCGCCGAGCGTGAGCGATGCGACGAATTGCGGCGCGATCGTTTCGTGGCGCGCCTCGAGCGCGGCGGGGCACAGCAGCACGGGATTGATCGAGCTCATTTCCGCATAGACCGGAATCGGCTCGGGGCGCGCGGCCGCGATATGCATCAGCGCGACGCCGCCGCGGCGCGAGCCGGTGAAGCCGACGGCCTTGATGCGCGGATCGGCGACGAGCGCCTGGCCGATCTCGCGCGATGCGTCGAACAGCAGCGAGAACACGCCGGCCGGCATCCCGCATTCGCGGGCGGCCTGCTGGATCGCGCGGCCAACGCGTTCCGACGTGCCCGGATGCGCGGAATGGGCCTTCACGATCACCGGGCAGCCGGCCGCGAGCGCCGACGCCGTATCCCCGCCGGCGACCGAGAACGCGAGCGGGAAGTTCGACGCGCCGAACACGGCGACGGGCCCCACCGCGACGTTGCGCAGCCGCAGGTCGACACGCGGCAGCGGCTTGCGCTCGGGGCGCGCCGGATCGATCCGCGCGTCGAGAAACCCGCCGTCGCGCACGAGCGACGCGAACAGCGCGAGCTGGCCGACCGTGCGGCCGCGTTCGCCTTCGACGCGCGCGCGCGGCAGCCCCGTCTCGATGACGCAACGCTCGATCAGGTCGTCGCCGAGCGCCATGATGTGGCGGCCGATCGCGTCGAGAAACGCGGCGCGGACGTCGAGCGACGTTTCGCGATAGATGTCGAACGCGTCGTCGGCGAGCGCGCAGGCCGTCTCCAGGTCGTGCAGGCTCGCGCCGCCGAAAGCCGGTTCGAGCCGTTCGCCGGTGGCGGCGGCGATCGCGTGGAGGGTGCCGTTCTGTCCGGTGACGGCGGACTGGCCGATCAGCAGTTGACCTGTGAGTTGCATGGTTTTCCTCGGAAAAAAGCAGGGACCGGGCGTGGTGCGCCCGGCCGCGGGGAGCATGGAAAAGGGCGCGGGCGCGTCAGTCCTCGTCGTCGTCGAGCCGCAGCTTGTCGGCACGCACGCCGGTGCGGGCGCCCCAGTAGTAGATGACGAGCGCGACGGCCGCGACGACGGCCGTGTCGTACGGATGCGCGAGGCGGCCCGTGCCGCCGAAGCCGCCGAGATACGACAGCACGATCATCGCGGCATAGAACGCGATCAGCCACGCCGACGAGCGCACTTGCTCGGCGAGGCTCAGGTGCGCGGTCGGCACCCAGCGGCGGCACGCGAGATAGATGACGAACATCGCGATCTGCAGGCCCAGCAGCCAGGACACGGTGCTCCAGCCCGACCAGTAGACGATCAGCGCGGCGATCACGAACGAAGCGGGGCCGGTGAGGCCGAATGCGCTCGCACGGAACGGCCGCGGCAGGTCGGGCGCGGTGCGGCGCAGCGCGGCGACCGAGACCGGCGCGACCGCATAGCTCAGCACGAGCGCGGCCGATACGATGTTGATCAGCGCTTCCCACGACGGAAACGGCAGCGTCCAGAAGATCGCGAGGCCGAAGGTGAGCCACAGGCCCGCACGCGGGATGCCCGACGCTTCGTCGACGCGCGTGAACACCTTGAAGAACGTGCCCGTCTTCGCCCAGCCGTAGACGACACGCGGCGTCGCGTTCATGTAGATGTTGCCGCAGCCGCTCGGCGAGATCATCGCGTCGGCGACGACCATCACCGCGAGCCAGCCGACGCCGAGCGCGAGCGCGATGTCGCGGTACGGCAGCGAGAACGCCTTGCTTACGTCGTGCCAGCCGGCGGCGAGCATCGCCGTGGGAATGCTGCCGATGAACGCGAGCTGCAGCAGCACGTAGATCAGTGTCGACAGCAGGATCGACAGGATCAGCGCGATCGGGATCGTGCGCTGCGGATTGCGTACCTCGCTCGCGACCGACACGATCGGCGTGAGCCCGAGGTACGCGAAGATGATGCCGCCGGCGGACACGGCCATCTCGATGCCCGGCATGCCGAACGGCGCGAAGCCTTGCACGGTCAGGTTCGCGGGCTTGAAGAACGTGAACAGCACGCCGATCACCGCGAGCGGCACGATGAACTTGAAGATGCTGATGATGTTGTTCGCCTTCGCGAACGTCTTCACGCTCGAATAGTTCAGGTAAAAGAAGAAGCAGAGCAGCGCGGCCTGCACGAGCCAGCCGAGCGTCGTCGGGTCGCTCGAGCCTTCGGCCGTCAGGCCCGGAAACCACGCGGCCGCGTACTGGCGCGCGGCGACGACTTCGATCGCGATCAGGCTCGAAAAGGCGATCAGCGTGATGAAGCCCATCAGGTAGCCGAGCAGCGGGCCGTGCGAGAACACCGGATAACGCACGACGCCGCCGGCGCGCGGCAGCGCGGCGCCGAGTTCGCAGTAGACGATGCCGAGCAGCAGCACCGCGAAGCCGCCGAGCAGCCACGAGAAGATGCCGGCCGGGCCCGCGATCGTCGACACGTGACTCGCGGCGAACAGCCACCCCGAACCGAAAATGGCGCCGAGACCGATGAACGTGAGATCGGTCAGCGACAGCTGTTTCTTGAATTTGCCGTGACCCGCGTCGGGGGCCGCGGAACGGGAAAGCGGGACAGACGGGTGAGCGTTGCCTTGGCCTGGCATGGGCTTGTCTCCTGGGGGGAAGGGCGGTGCCGGCGCGAGCTGCGCGCGCTCCGACGGAGCAGCGCGCACGCCGGCCGGCCGGCGTCGCCCGGTTCGAGCGACCGGGGCGGGCCGCGGGCCGTTCACGTGCGGCGCGGGCGGGCGCCGGCGCAAACGGGCCCGCGGGCCAATGCCGGACCGGAGGCGGCGGCGTGCGGCCTGGGAAGCCTGCGTGCCGCCGCGGGGGCGTCGATCAGAGACCGACGTCGGGCAGTGCCGGGCGCGTGTCGAGCGCCTTCGCGACGATCGCCTTCACTTCGGCGAGCGTGTCGCCCTGCAGCGCGAGGCGCGGCGGACGCGTGATCGCGCTGCCGCGGCCGACCAGTTCTTCGCACAGCTTGATGCACTGCACGAGGTCGGGGCGGGCATCGAGGTGCAGCAGCGGCATGAACCAGCGGTACAGCGCGAGCGCTTCGTCGAAACGCTTTTGCTTCGCGAGGCGGAACAGCGTCTCGCCTTCCTTCGGGAACGCGTTCGACATGCCCGACACCCAGCCTTCGGCGCCGACCGCGATGCTCTCGACCACGACGTCGTCGAGGCCCGCGAACAGCACGAAGCGATCGCCGACCGCGTTGCGCAGGTCGATGAAGCGGCGCGTATCGCCCGACGAATCCTTGAAGCAGACGATGTTCTCGCAATCCTGCAGCGCGATCAGCACGTCGGGCGTCACGTCGTTCTTGTAGATCGGCGGGTTGTTGTAGACCATCACCGGCAGGTCGGTGCTCGTCGCGACCGCGCGAAAGTGCGCGGCGGTTTCGTGCGGCTTCGCCGAGTACACGAGCGCGGGCATCACCATCACGCCGTCGACGCCGACGCGCTGCGCTTCGCGCACCGTGTTGCGCGCGAATTCGGTGGTGAATTCGGCGATGCCGGCGATCACCGGGATCTTGCCGCCGGCCGCGTCGCGCGCGGCCTCGATCACCTGGAGCTTCTCGCTCGTCGACAGCGACGTGTTTTCGCCGACCGTGCCGCAGACCACGAGGCCCGACACGCCGTCGTTCACCAGGTTCTTGACCACGCGGTGCGTGGCGTCGATGTCGAGGGAAAAGTCCGGCTTGAACTGGGTGCTGACGGCCGGGAAAACCCCGGTCCACTGAATGGCTTTGCGGCTCACTGAAATCTCCTACGTTCGTATCGGTCGGCCGACAGGGGTGTCGGTGTGGCAACCAGTATCGCCGCGCAAACGCCCATCACGCTTGAGTCGTATCGCGGAGCAAAATGACGAAATCGGCACAGCGGCCGGCAGGGGCGCGAGGGGCGCGCCGCACTATGCCGATTTCGTCGTCGTCCTCATCGAAAAGCCACAAGCGGACGGACGCGCGACGGAGGAAGCTATGCTCCTTTCCCCACTTCGGACGGCTCATGATGAAGCGCATCCAGATCATCGATTCGCACACGGGCGGCGAACCCACTCGGCTCGTCGTGTCCGGTTTCCCGTCGCTCGGCAGCGGCACGATGGCCGAGCGCCGCGACGTGCTCGCGCGCGAGCACGACCGTTACCGCACCGCGTGCATCCTCGAGCCGCGCGGCAGCGACGTGCTGGTCGGCGCGCTGCTGTGCGAACCCGTGTCGCCGGATGCGGCGGCCGGCGTGATCTTCTTCAACAATAGCGGCTATCTCGGGATGTGCGGGCACGGCACGATCGGCGTCGTGCGCACGCTGCATCACATGGGCCGCATCGCACCCGGCGTGCACCGGATCGAGACGCCCGTCGGCACCGTCGAGGCGACGCTGCACGACGACCTGTCGGTCAGCGTGCGCAACGTGCCCGCGTATCGCCATGCGCAGGGCGTCGCGCTCGACGTGCCGGGATATGGCCCCGTGAAGGGCGACATCGCGTGGGGCGGCAACTGGTTCTTCCTGATCAGCGACCACGGGCAGCGCGTCGCCGGCGACAACGTCGCGGCGCTCACCGCGTACGCGTCGGCCGTGCGCGAAGGGCTCGAACGCGCGGGCATCACCGGCGCGAACGGCGGCGAGATCGACCATATCGAGCTGTTCGCCGACGATCCCGAGCACGACAGCCGCAGCTTCGTGCTGTGCCCGGGCCTCGCGTACGACCGTTCGCCGTGCGGCACCGGCACCAGCGCGAAGCTCGCGTGCCTCGCGGCCGACGGCAAGCTCGCGCCGGGCGCCGTGTGGCGGCAGGCGAGCGTGATCGGCAGCGTGTTCCACGCCAGCTACGAGCAGGCCGACGGCGGCATCGTGCCGACGATTCGCGGCAGCGCGCACCTGAGCGCCGAAGCGACGCTGCTGATCGAGGAAGACGATCCGTTCGGCTGGGGCATCGGGTCGTGAGCGACACGAAGACCGACGTCGTCGTGATCGGCGCCGGCATCGTCGGCGCGGCGTGCGCGCACGAACTCGCGCAGCGCGGGCTGCGCGTGCTGGTCGTCGACGATGCGAGCGGCGGCGCGACCGGCGCGGGCATGGGCCACCTCGTCGCGATGGACGACAACGCGGCCGAGCTTGCGCTGAGCCATTACTCGATCGAACTGTGGCGGGCGTTGAGCAGCGAGATGCCCGAAGGCTGCGCGTACCGTGATTGCGGCACGCTGTGGCTCGCGGCCGATGCGCACGAGATGGATCTGGCACGCGCGAAGCAGGCGACGCTTGCCGCGCACGGCGTGGCCGGCGAGCTGATCGACGCGGCGACGCTCGCGCGACTGGAGCCGATGCTGCGCACGGGGCTCGGCGGTGCGCTGAAGGTTCCGGGCGACGCGATTCTCTACGCGCCGGTGACCGCGACCTGGCTGTTGCAGCGCGCACCGCGCATCACGTTGCGCCGCGACCGGGCCGTCGCCGTCGACGGGCCGAGCGTGACGCTCGCGAGCGGCGACACGCTGCGCGCGGAGCGTGTGGTGGTCGCGAACGGCGTTGCGGCGCGCACGCTGCTGCCCGAGTTGCCGCTGCGCCCGAAAAAGGGCCATCTGCTGATTACCGATCGCTATCCGGGCCACGTGTCGCACCAGCTCGTCGAGCTCGGTTATGCGGCAAGCGCGCATGCGAGCGACGGCACGTCGGTCGCGTTCAACGTGCAGCCGCGGCCGACCGGCCAGTTGCTGATCGGCTCGTCGCGCCAGTTCGACACCGAGGATGCGCGTGTCGAGCCGCCCGTGCTGGCGCGGATGCTGCGCCGCGCGGTGGGCTACCTGCCCGGTCTGGCCGACCTGAACGGCATCCGATCGTGGACGGGCTTCCGTTCCGCGAGCCCCGACGGCCTGCCGTTGCTCGGCGAGCACCCGGCGCGCCCGGGCGTGTGGCTCGCGGTCGGGCACGAAGGGCTCGGCGTGACGACCGCGCCGGGCAGCGCGCGGCTCGTCGCCGCGCTGATGGCCGGCGAGCGGCCGCCGATCGATGTCGAACCGTATTTGCCGGGACGTTTCCTGACGACGTCCCCCGTAGCCGGAGCGCTTTCATGATCATTCACCTGGACGGCCGCGCGCTGACGGTGGCCGACGGCGCGACCGTCGCGGCCGCCGTCGCGGCGAGCGGCGACGACACGACCCGCGTGTCGTGCACGGGCGCGGCGCGTGCGCCGTTTTGCGGGATGGGCATCTGCCAGGAATGCCGGATGACGATCGACGGCCGGCGCCGGCTGGCTTGCCAGACGCTGTGCCGCGACGGGATGCAGGTGGAGCGTACGCGATGAAACAGGAACGACTGAGCGTCGACGTCGCGATCGTCGGCGCGGGCCCGGCCGGGTTGTCGGCCGCACGGGCCGCCGCGCAAGGCGGCGCGACGGTCGCGATCGTCGACGACAATCCGCGGGCGGGCGGGCAGATCTGGCGGCAAGGGGCGGCGGCCGCGCCGGTGCCGGCCGCCGCCGAACGGCTCGCCGTGCTGCGGCAACCGAACGTCACGCATCTCGCGGCGACGCGCATCGTCGCCGAAACGCAGCCGGGCACGCTGCTGCTCGAGGACGACGAACGCGGGCTGCTGCTCGATTTCCGGACGCTGATTCTTTGCTGCGGCGCGCGTGAGCTGCTGCTGCCGTTTCCGGGCTGGACGCTGCCGGGCGTCACCGGTGCGGGCGGTTTGCAGGCGCTGATCAAGTACGGCCTCGACGTGCGCGGGCAGCGCACGGTCGTCGCAGGCAGCGGGCCGCTGCTGCTGGCGAGCGCGGCGACGGCCCGCCAGGCCGGCGCGCGTGTGTCGCACGTGCTCGAACAGGCCGCATGGGGCGACGTGGCCGGTTTCGGCGCGGGATTGTGGCGCTGGCCGTCGAAGCTCGCGCAGGCCGCGAAGCTCGTCACGGCCGTGTACCGGCCCGATGCGCACGTCGTTGAGGCGTTCGGCGACACGCGGCTCGAACGTGTACGGATCCGTCAGGGCGATCGCGCGTTCGACGTCGACTGCGACCGGCTCGCGTGCGGTTTCGGCCTCGTGCCGAATACGGTGCTGCCGAGCCATCTCGGCTGCCGGATCGAGAATGGCGCGGTGGCGGTCGATGCGCACCAGCGGACGAGCCGCGACGGCTGCTTCGCGGCCGGCGAGTGCACGGGCGTCGGCGGCAGCGAACTCGCGATGGTCGAAGGCGAGATCGCCGGGCTGGCGGCGACCGGGCAGACGGCGCAACTGGCCGCGCGCGTCGCACGGCGCGCGCACTGGCAGGCTTTTGCGGATGCCGTGCGCGAGCGCTTTGCGATCCGCGAGCCGGTTCGCCGGCTCGCGCGGCCCGAGACGCTGCTGTGCCGTTGCGAGGATGTGCGTTTCGGCGCCGTCGCGCAGGCGCCCGGCTGGACGGCTGCGAAGCTGCAGTCGCGTTGCGGGATGGGGGCGTGCCAGGGCCGCGTATGCGGCGCGGCCGCGCAAGCGCTGTTCGGCTGGACGCCGCCGGTGCCGCGCACGCCGCTCGTGCCCGCGCGGGTCGGCACGCTGATGCTCGACGGCACGGCGTCCTGCGACGGCGCGTGACGCTGCGCGTCGGGATGGCCTGGTTCGCGCCGGGCCGCCCCGATTACTCGACCTTCACTTTCTCCCATCCGCCGACTTGCGGCGCCGCACGGGCGCGCAGGCACTCGATCGTCGTTCCGTGCTTTCTGATCGTTGCGATCGACGGGTTCGATACCGGTAAAGGTGTACGGCGAGGGTGTTAGCAGGCACGCGGTAGGTTTCAATAATATATAGATTGATATAATATTGATTCTTTAATTGATGTCCTGCCTCGATGAACGACGCGCTTCCCGCCGGGCTGCCCGAGCCCGATCAGATGCGCGCCGCCGCGGAATCGGCGTGCGCGCTCCTCAAGGTGCTGTCGAATCCCGACCGGCTGCTGCTGCTGTGCGAACTGTCGCAGGGCGAGCGCTGCGTCGGCGATCTCGAAACGCGGCTGGACATCCGCCAGCCGACGCTGTCCCAGCAACTCGGCGTGTTGCGGGACAACGCGCTGGTCCGGACGCGCCGCGACGGCAAGAACATTCACTATTCGCTCGACAGCCCGGCCGCGATCGCGGTGATGGGCGTGCTGTACGAGCAGTTCTGCGGTGCGGCCGCGAAGGAGAAGCGCGATGCAGCTTGATGCGCTTCATTTCACGCCATGGCTGTCGCTGGCCGGCGGCGCGCTGATCGGGCTCGCGGCCGCGTGGCTCGTCGCGTTCAACGGCCGGATCGCCGGCATCAGCGGCATCGTCGGCGGCCTGTTGACGGCGGGTTCGGGGGAGCGCGGCTGGCGTATCGCGTTCGTCGGCGGATTGATCGTCGCGCCGGTCGTGATGCACGTCGTCGGCGCCGGGCTGACGCCGCAGGTCGACGCCGGCTGGCCCGAACTGCTGGCGGCCGGCCTGCTGGTCGGAATCGGCACGCGGTACGCGGGCGGCTGCACGAGCGGCCACGGTGTGTGCGGGATGTCGCGCGGCGCGCTGCGGTCGGTGGTCGCGACGGCGACCTTCATGGCCGCGGGTTTCGCGACCGTCTTCGTGCGGCTGCACGTGCTGGGAGGCTGACATGCAGGCAGCATTCGCGTTTCTGGCCGGCCTGTTGTTCGGCGTCGGCCTCATCGTGTCGGGCATGGCCAATCCGCAGAAGGTGCTCGGTTTTCTCGACCTGGCGGGCCGCTGGGATCCGTCGCTCGCGTTCGTGATGGCCGGCGCGACGGGCGTGGCTGTGTTCGCGTTCGCGTGGGCGAAGCGCCGGACACGGTCGTGGCTCGGCCTGCCGATCCGGTTGCCGGCGCTGCGCGCGATCACCGTGCGCCTGGTCGCAGGCAGTGCGGTGTTCGGTATCGGCTGGGGGATGGCGGGGTTCTGTCCGGGGCCCGCGATCGTGTCGATCGGCTTCGGGTCGGTCAAGGGGATCGCGTTCGTCGTCGCGATGCTGGCCGGGATGGCGATGTTCGAATGGGTCGAGCGCCGCCGGAACGGCCATTGATGTGGCCGCCGCCGCATGCCGGGCAGGTTGCGGCGGTCGCAAGGCGGCATGGAGCCGAACGCGTCCTTCGGTCGGCTGCGATGATGGGGGATCTGCCAACCGCGTATCGAGGCGGGGCAGGTTCCGATATCAGGAATGCTCGCGCACGTGACGGCCACCACGCACTCGCCCGGACAGCCGGCGCAGGAGCCCGCGCCACGCCGCGCGCAAACCTCGCGGGCTCGAGGGCGCCACGACCGTCGTACTGACCGCGCCGGCCCCGCCGGCCGACAACGCCACGTGGCCGGCCGTGTCGAACGTCAGACACTCGCCTTCGTCGAGCACGCGACGGATGTATTGCGGCGCGTCGGGCAGCCACTCGAGCCCGCCGTGACGCAACGTGACCGCGAGCGCGCCGTCCAGCACGATCACCTGGCTGCCCTTGTCGAACCACGCAAAGTGGCTTTGTCCTGCGTCGAGCCGGATGTGTTGCGTCCGCATGGCGATTCCTTTTTCCCGGTTGCGCGGCCTCGCGATGGCGAAGCGATTGCGTGCAGTCAGGTTAGGGAAACGGGCGCGGGCGCGACAGATTCAGGGGACGGGAATCTGTTGCGGTGCAAGCGTCGATTTCGTACGGCTGTATCGGCGGTTTTTTCGCGGATCTGTATCTGGCGCGCGCTGGGCCGCGCGGGCACGATCGTTCGATGACGCCTTTCACCGACACCTCCCGTACGCCATTACCGCTGGGCGGCGAGCCGCTTTACGAACGGCTCGCCGAGCATTACCGGCGCATCATCGCGGCCGGCACGCTGTCGCCCGGCGACCGGATGCCGTCGGTGCGTGCGTTCATGGCGCAGCACGGCGTGAGCCTGTCGACCGCCACGCAGACGTATCGGCGGCTCGAGGATACGGGCTGGTGCGAGGCGAGGCCGCGGTCGGGCTACTTTGTGCGGCGCCGCGCGGCGGCCACGCTCGCCATGCTGCCGGAAAGCGACGGGCCCCCGTTGCGCGTCGAGCCGCCGTTCGCGGGCCTGCACGAACGCGTGTCGCGCGTGATCGATCGCGCGAACACGGTGCCCGACGCGTTGAATTTCGGCGGCGCATCTGCGCTCGCCACGTTGTATCCGGCCGAGCGCCTGCAGGCTCTGGCCATCCGGCTGCTGCGGCGCAAACCCACGTTGCTCACCGACGCGGGGCCTGTCGGCGGTTCGCCCGAATTCCGGCAGACGATGGCCAAACGCGCGCTGTCGTATGGCGTGACGGTGACGCCGGACGACGTGATGTCGACGAGCGGTGGCGTCGATGCCGTGAATCTCGCGTTGCGCGCGGTGGCGCGCCCCGGCGACACGATCGCGATCGAATCGCCGGCCTTTTTCGGTCTGATCCAGCTGCTCGAAAGCCTTGGCCTGCGTGCGCTGGAAATCCCGGCGAGCCCGACGACCGGGTTATCGATCGAGGCGCTCGAAGTGGCGCTGACCGTGTATCCGGATATTCGGGCCGTGGTCGTCGTGCCGAACCTGCAGAACCCGCTCGGTTGCGTGATGCCCGACGACCGCAAGGCCGCGCTCGTCGCGCTGTGCTCGCGCCAAGGCGTGGCCGTGATCGAGGACGAGCCGTATCGCGAGCTCGTCGAAGCGCCCTGGCCGGTCAAGCCGGTCAAGGCATGGGACCGCGACGGCACGGTGATCTACTGCCCGTCGCTCAACAAGGTGCTGGCTCCCGGGATGCGGCTCGGCTGGATGAGTGCGGGACGCTGGCATGCGCGCGTGAGGATGCTGAAGTTCGCGCATAGTCGGCACAACGCCGCGCTGTTGCAGGCCGTGGCGGCCGAATTCGTCGGCTCGGGTGCGTTCGACCGCCATCTGCATCGCTTTCGTGAGCAACTGCGTGTACAGCGCGACGTGACGATCGATGCGATCGCACGACATTTCCCGGCCGGCACACGGATGAACCAGCCGCTGGGCGGGATGCTGCTGTGGATCGCCTTGCCGGACGGCGTGCGCTCCGAGGCGCTGTTCGATGCCGCGCTGGCGCGCGGGATCAGGATCGCGCCCGGGTCGATCTTCTCGAATTCCGACCGCTTCGACGGCTATATCCGGCTGGCCTGCACGCGCGTGTTCGATGCGGCGCACGAAGCGGCGTTCGAAACGCTCGGCCGCCTCGTCCGGGAAGCCACGGCGGCAGCATAGGCGCGGCGGCAACCGGCCGGACTGGCGAATACGCGAGCCCTCCGGCTTGCCGAGACGCCGCAGTGGCAAGCCGCCGCCATCTCATCGGCTGGCCGAATGTGTGGCGAGGTGCTGGCGGATCAGCGACAGGTAGCGATCGCCGACCGAGAAATCGCGTGCGGCGCGCGGCCGGTCGGCCTGACGCAGCGTGGCCGGCGCGCTCATGCCCAGATACCGGCACACGGCGGACGGAAAGGGCTTGCGCGTATGCCCGAGCTGGCGAGCCGCGCGCTCGACGCGGGCATCGCCGACCTGGGCGCGAAGCCATGCCAGCACTTGGCGATCGGCTTCGTTGACGATACGGACCAGATGTTCCATCTCGCACCTCACTGTTCATAAATACAGTACTGTAAATATAACCAGTGTTTGCGGTGACCGCAAGCGGGTGCGCGTGCGATTGGCCGTCCGGCCAGGGTCAACGCGCTGGCGCGGCGGTACGCGTCATCCGGGCAGCGGGCGCCTGGGCGGCCGCGACCGCCGTGTAGCGCGCGTCGGTCAGCGCGCCGAGGAACGCGACGATGTCGTCGATTTCCGCATCGGTCAGCGCGGGCGGCGTGCCGGGCCGGCGGTTCATCGGCGTCGAGTTGACGTTGATGTTGCCGCGATAGGCGGCCGGCACGTCGTCGAACGTGTTGGCGCCGTGATACCAGAAGCCGGGATCGGTCGAGCGCGTGTTGTAGAACGCGACCGCGTCGCGCAGTGTCGTGAACACGCCGTTGTGCATGAACGTCTGCTTGACCGCGACGTTGCGCAGCCCCGGCGTGCGCAGGTAGCCGCACCACTGCGTCGGCTCGGGCCAGCGCAGCCGACGGGCGGTGTCGCACAGCCCGTTGTCGAAATGGCGCGGGTCGCGGTTCGCCGGCAGCGCGCGGTTACGCGGCACCGCGATTGCGTCGTAGCCGAAATCGGTGAACAGCGAGCGTTCCGGGCGGCTCGACGTATCCGACAGCGTATGGCAAGTCATGCAATTGCCCTTGTCCGGATTCCGGAACAGCGCGAGGCCGCGCATCTCGGCTGGCGCCAGCGGCGTGCGCGTGCGCAGGAACGCGTCGAAGCGCGACGTGAACGGCGCCATCTCGTCGCTCTGCAGATAGGCCTCGACGGCCGAACCCAACGCGCGCACCAGTTGCCCGGGATCGCGCCGCACCGGCGCGCCGAAGCGCGCGGCGAGATCGGCCGCGAGTTCCGTCGCGTTGACCTTGCGCAGCAGCGCGGCCGGCGACCGGTTGTTCATCTCGTTCGGATCGAACAGCGGCCCGCGAATCTGCTCGGCGAGCGTATCCGCGCGGCCGTCACCGAACAGGCCGCCGAACGGCGACGGCGCGGGCGCATCGTCGTCCTGGTAGAAGTGGCGGCGCGGCACGTAGCGCACGTAGAGCAGGGACGGCGCGTTGCGCTGGCTGAAGCGCCCGGGCCGGCTGCCTTCCGGCACGCCGGGCCCGGCGAGCGACGCGGCCGACAGCGTCGGCGCGAATGCGCGGCCCGGATCGTGGCAGCCCGCGCACGACAGGCCGCGCGGCTCGGACAGCCGCGGGTCGAAGAAGATCCGCCGGCCGAGCGCGACGAGCGTCGGGTCGGGCGCGAAGCGCGCGGCGGCCGCATCGATCTTGCCGGTCACCTGCGGCGTGCCGGTGCCGATCGTGTTGACGACGCGCGACGGCGGCGCACCCGGGAGCAGTACCGTTTCGGCCGGCGCGGCATGGGCCGCGAGCGTCAGGCCGGCGAGCACGGCGACGGAAAGCGTGCGCAGCGCCTGCCGGCCGCGCACCACGCGGCCGTTACGTCGGACGGCTTCACTCACGGCGCAATGAACCCCGTCTTGTCGCAGGCGAGCGTCGTGCCGGACTGGTCGCACGACGCGAGCAGCTTGCCCGCCGCTGAATACGCATGGAACACCCAGCCCGTCGCGGGCGCCGCGCGGCGCTCCATGATCAGGAAGCCGAAGCTGTTGTTGTGCGACAGCCGCTCGATCACGGCGCCCGGTGCGGGCGTCAGGCCGGCCGGGAACGGATCGGGCAGCGCGACGTCGAGGTTGTCGCCGCCGTTGCCGGACACGATCGTCGCCGGGTGTCCGGACGAGAAGTTGATCGCCTGGAAGTCGTGCACGTGGCCGTGCAGCGCGACATGCACGCCCGGCGGATAGTACGCCTGCGCGTTGAGGCTCGACATGACCGACTGCAGGGCGAGATTGCCCGGCGCGGGCGTGCTGCCGGCGATCGGCGCGAACGCGAGGATCGGATGATGGTTCGTGAAGATCGTCGTCGTCATGCCGGCCTTCGACGCGAGCGATGCGACCGTCTGGAACTGCTTCTGGTAAATGCCGAATTGCGCGTCGGTCGTCTTGAGCGGCGTGCGGCCGACCTTCGCGGTATCGAACACGATCACCTGCGAGCCGCCGCCGAGCGATACCGCGTAGGGTTCCGAATAGTTCGCGTTGTTGTCGTTGGCCGGATCGTCGCACGAGCGGGCCGCCGCATACGGACGCGGATCGAGGAAGCGGAACCAGCCCTGGCCCGCGCGCGCGCATTCCTCGTGGTTGCCCCGCACGACGACCCACGGCGCCTTCGCGAGCAGCGGCGCGGCCGGGCGGAACAGGTCGGCCTGCCACGTATCCCAGCCGTAGCCCCACGGGCTGTCCTTGCAGCCGGCGATGTCCGGCGGGCACGCGTTCTCGCGATAGTGGTAGTCGCCGATGTGCAGGACGAGATCGGGCGACAGCTTCGCGACGCTGGCCGCGATCGTGTTCAGCGGCCAGACCGTCGCGTCGTTGCACGCCTGCCATGCGTTGTCGGCCTTTTTCATCCGGCAGCCGGTGTCCGCGATGATCGCGATGCGCTGCGGCTGCGCTTTCGGCAGCGGCAACGTGCGGCCTGCGACGCTCGCCGCCTGCGCGCCGGCCGGCAGCGTCGTTTCGCAGACGGAGACCGGGAAGCTCGACGGCTTCGAATCGGCCGGATCGCTGGCGGTCGGCCGCTGGGCCGGCGTTGCGGCGCCCGCGCGCAGCGCCATGCGCGACAGCTTGCCGTCGACGGTCAGTTGCGGGCACAGCGGCTCGCTGGCCGACGCGGGCGTGTAGTTCGTGATGACGCGCGCGATCGCCTGGTTCGCCTCGCCGATCTCGACCCAGGCGGCCTGGACGTTGGCCGGTGCGCTGGCCGGATCGTCCGGCGTATCGATGTGATTCGAGCACGCGGCAAGCGCGGCGAGGGCAACAACGGGAGCGCAGCGCACGAGCAGGGTGCGCGTGAGGAATCGTCGCATGGGAGGCACCGTAGGAAAGCCGTCAACGATACGCAGCGCGAATGTAAGAAATGTGAAAAGCAGGATGCGGCGGCGTGCGCATACCGGCGGGCCTTGACTTCAAGCCGGCTTGAAGCAGCACAGTCCGGTTCATCATTCACGA
Source organism: Burkholderia seminalis (assembly GCF_001718535.1). NCBI lineage: Bacteria > Pseudomonadati > Pseudomonadota > Betaproteobacteria > Burkholderiales > Burkholderiaceae > Burkholderia > Burkholderia seminalis. Next base: position 1,228,235 of record NZ_CP013400.1, read on the forward strand.
ACCAGAAGGGAGTCGACGATGGAAACCAGCCGGCCCAACGAAGCGCAGTCCGCCCTGTGGAACGGCCCGTCGGGGCGCGCGTGGGTCGACGTGCAGGAAACGATCGACCGGATGTTCGCGCCGCTCGAGACGTTGCTTGCGGATGCGGAGGCCGTGTCATCCGGCAGCAATGTGCTCGACGTCGGCTGCGGCACCGGCGCCGTCACGCTCGCGATCGCGCGGCGGCTCGGCGCGAATGCGCACTGCACGGGCATCGATATCTCGGCGCGGATGATCGACGCCGCGCGGGCGCGTGCCGAACGCAGCGGCGTGCATGCGCGATTCGTGCGCGCGGACGTGCAGACGCATGCATTCGAGCCCGCGAGCGTCGACCTGATCGTGTCGCGCCTCGGCGTGATGTTCTTCGACGACCCGGTCCGGGCGTTCGCGAACCTGCGGCAGGCGGCGCGGCCGGACGCGCGGATGCGGTTCGTCGCGTGGCGCGGTGCGGCCGACAACCCGTTCATGACGACGGCCGAGCGGGCCGCCGCGCCGCTGCTGCCGAACTTGCCCGCACGGCAGCCCGGCGCGCCGGGCCAGTTCGCGTTCGGCGACCGGCAGCGGATCGTGTCGGTGCTGGCGGACAGCGGCTGGGCCGACGTGGAGATCGAGCCGGTCGACAGAGTATGCGTGCTGCCCGCGGCCGCGCTGGACGAGTACATCGCCCGGCTGGGTCCGGTCGGCCTTGCCCTGCTGGAGGCGGACGAAGCTACCCGGCGCCGCGTGGTCGACACGGTGCGTGCCGCGTTCGAGCATTACGTGCGCGGCGCCGAGGTGCGCTTCGATGCGGCGTGCTGGCTCGTGACGGCGCGCGCGCCGTCCGCGTAGCGTGATGGCGATAAAACGGAGCAACGCGCATCGGTGCCGGCATGGCCCGCTTGCGCGGCGCCGTTCACGCCTGAGGAAACCGCGCTGCGCGGTGCGTGCGTGTCAGGGTTTCCTCGCGCGCAGCATCAGCCACGCGCAACCGCCGGCCACCAGCGCGAGGCCGAGCAGGACCGCCTCGACGCCAAGCGCGAAACCGGGCGGCATTTCACCGGTGTCGGGCACGGGCGACAGGTTGCCGCCCATTGCGACGGCGCCGCCGGTCAGCAGTGCCATGCAGACGATCCAGTAGATCTTGCCGCGTGCTGCGGCCGCGCGGATTCGCCACAGCGCGATGCAGGCGCCGCCGAGATACAGCAGCGCGAGCGTGCCGAGCGCGACGAGGTCGGCGGAGCGGCTTTGCAGGAGCGCATTCATCGCGACGCTCCGTCGGGCGTGGCCGACCGGTACGGCGAAACGATGCGAGCCGCGTGCGTGCTCATTCGGCCTCCGTCGCATGTCCCGGCGCGCGGCTCAGCAGATGCGTGCGCTTGTCGGCGGCGAGCGACACGTAGCGTTCATACTGGCGCAGCACGTCGGCGATCACCTCGTCGCCGCGCAGGTATTCGACGTCGTAGCCGAGCCGGCCGTCCTCGAAGAACGTGACGATCCCGTACACGTGCTCGCGTGCCGCATCGGGCTCGGCCGCCTCGCGCACGAGAAACGCCGCCGCGGATTTCGCCGTCACGCGCACGCCGTACACGAAGTCGCGATGCTCGGCGGTCGGCACGGTAAGCCGCACCGCATCGTCGCTGTCGCGCTGCACGTGCGCATCGACGCCGCTCGCGCGCAATTCGGCGGCCACCTTGCGCAGCGCCGGCTCGACCGTTTCCGCGACGAACTGGCGCGCTTCGGCCTCGGTCGTCTGCCGCAGGATGTGCGTCAACCGATGGCGCCAGTGCTGGCCGGTCCAGAAGCTTGTTGCCGGCGCCACGTCCTGCGAATAGTGCGCACGGTCGGCCGCGAGCCCGCGCCACAGCCCGTAGCACAGCGCGAGCATGATGATCGCGACCGGCAGCGCGGCGATCAGCGTCATCGCCTGCAGCGCGCCGAGCCCGCCCGCGACGAGCAGCACCGCCGCCGTCACGCCGAGCAGCACGGCCCAGAACAGCCGCTGCCACACGGGCGAGTGTGCGTTGCCGCGGGTCGCGATCTGGTCGATCACGAAGGCGCCCGAATCGGCGGACGTGACGAAGAACACGGCGATCAGCACGATCGCGGCGATCGACAGCAGTTGCGTCAACGGCAGGAAATCGAAGAAGCGGAACAGCAGCGCGTCGACGTTGGTGGCCGTTTGCGCAAGCGCGCCGGCCGCGCCGTGCGTATCGAGCCAGATCGCGCTGTTGCCGAACACGGTCATCCACACGAGGTTGAACGCGGTCGGCACGAGCAGCACGCCGATCACGAACTGGCGGATCGTGCGGCCGCGCGAAATGCGCGCGATGAACATCCCGACGAACGGCGACCACGACACCCACCACGCCCAGTAGAGGATCGTCCAGCCGCCGAACCAGCCTTCCTCGCGCGGCGACGCATACGCGTAAGTGCGGAACGACAGGTCGACGAGGCTCGACAGGTACTGGCCGACGTTGTCGACGAGCGCGCGGAACAGGAACAGCGTCGGGCCGGCGACGGCCACGAAGGCGAGCAGCAGGAACGCGAGCAGCAGGTTCAGTTCGGACAGCCGTCGCACACCCTTGTCGAGACCGGTCGCGGCCGACACGCCCGCGAGGATCACGACGACCGCGACGAGCCCGATGCGGAATACGTTGCTGCCGGTGTCCCAGCCGCCGACCGTATGCAGGCCCGCGCTCAGCTGCATCACGCCGTAGCCGAGCGTCGTCGCGATGCCGGCGACCGTGCCGACCAGCGCGAATGCGTCGACGGTGTGACCGATCCAGCCGTCGATGCGCTCGCGCAGCACCGGATACAGCCCCGAGCGCAGCGTCAGCGGCAAGTTGTAGCGAAAGCCGAAGTACGCGAGCACGAGCCCCATCAGCCCGTAGATCGCCCACGCATGGAAGCCCCAGTGGAAGAACGTCATCAGCATCGCTTCGCGCGCGGCGGCGGGCGTGCCGGGATCGACGGTCGGCGGTTTCAGGAAATGCTGCATCGGCTCGCCGACGCCGAAATACATGAGGCCGATGCCCATGCCGGCCGCGAACAGCATGGCCGTCCACGATACGAAGCTGAATTCGGGTTCGGCATCGTCGGGACCGAGGCGGATGTTGCCGAAGCCGCTGGCGGCGATCAGCACGAGAAACACGAGGAAGCCGGTGACGGCGAGCACGTAGAACCAGTCGAAACGTGCGATGACCCACTGCTGGCCGGCGGAGAACAACGCGCCGGCTTCGCTCGGGTGCAGCGCGCACACGACGAGCAGCGCGCCGATCACGGCGAGCGCGGGCAGGACGACTTGCGGCTTGAACGTCGTGCGGGGCGAGGGACGGGAATCCGGCATGGCGGGCATCCAGTTGTGGGCGCAACGAGGCGCAACGCCGCCCGGCGCGGGTGTCGCGCGTCGGACCCTGATACGGCGTGCGTCGAGTGTACCGCGGTGTCAGGACTGCAAGAAGGGGCATGCAGAAGGGATTAATCTGACGAATTGTAAGGTATCGGCGCGATCCGGCAAACCTGCGCGGTGGCGCGGCAGGCGGACGGGACGGGGAACACGGCGCGGCGGCCGGACATCGGGCGCCCGGACGGCGCATGCGGAATGCGCATCGTCCGGGGCGTCGGCAGCGCGCTGGAGGCGCTGCCGGCAGGTTCAGAACGTGACGGCGATGCCGGCCATGCCGACGAACTGGCCGTGCGTGGTCGACGGCGTGAGCTGCTGCGAATCGCCCACGATCGGCGCCGCGTCGACGATGTGGCCGGCGCCTTGCGCGCCGAGCGTCTGTCCGCTCGAATGCGTGTACGCCTGCAGCGCATAGAGCGTCGTGCGTTTCGACAGGCTGTACGACTCCTTCAGCGAGTACTGCTGGTAGCGGGCCGCGCTCGCGACGCCGTTCGCTTTCGACGCGAGCGTGTAAGCGAACGCGCCGGCCACCGAGAACGCCGGCGTGAAGCGGTACGCGGCAAGCGCGCCGTAGGTATTGAACACGGCCGTGTCGGTGAATGCCGAGCCGTTGCCGGGCAGGTATTTCACGTTCGAATAGTTGAGGCCCATCGTGAGGTCGCCGAGCGTGTAGTTGCCGGCCGCCGCGACCTGTTCGACGGCCTTCGCGGTCAGGTAGCCCTGGTTCAGCACGGACACCGCGAAGCTGCCCGACGCCGCGGTGGCCGGGTTCAGGAAGCCGGCCGACGAGCCCGAGCTGTTGATCCGGAGGTAGCCGGCCGCGATCCCGACCGGCCCGTTCGCGTAGCGCAGCGCGGCGCTGAACGTGTTGCCCTTGCCGGTCGCGCCGGCGATGCCGCCGAATGCGTACATCGCGCTCGCGGACAGCCCCGAGAAAGTCGGCGACGTATAGGTGACCGAGTTGTTCACGCGGATCGTCGTGTCGAGGCCGTCGATGTCGCCCGGATGCGCGCCCGTCGCGCCGGTCAGCCAGCTGCTCGATGCGTACGGGCCGACGAACAGGAAGTAGGGCGTGTACTGGCGGCCGGCCGTCAGCGTGCCATAGTGATCGTTGCGCAGGCCGACGAACGCCTGGCGGTTGAACAGCGTGCCGGCGGCGGCCTGCGCGCCCGTGTTCAGGTTGAAGCCGGACTGCAGGTCGAAGATCGCGTGCGTGCCGCCGCCGAGATCCTCGTCGCCGCGCAGGCCGAACTTCGACGCATACAGGTTGCCGTCGCGCATGTAGATGTTCGAATGGCCCTGCTGGTTGTTCACGTACGCGATCGAATCGTCGACGACGCCGTACAGCGTCACGCTGCTCTGCGCGTGGGCGGCGGTCGTGCCGAGCGAGGCGGCCGATAAAATCAGGATTGCATAACGGTTGACGGGTGCTTTCATTGTCGATCTCCAGGTCTCTTCATCTTTCCAACGGGGCGGGAGGCTGGGGTGCCTCCTCTGTGGCGGACGGCGGGCCGCGCGAACGGCCCGCCTGATCGGGCTTGTGTCAATCGTCGAACGCGACGACGATGCGGCGCCATGCGCCGTCCTGCGCATCCTGCTCGACGCGCGCGCCGCGCACGGCGACGGGGCCTTGCAGCGACGCCGGCAGCAGGATCTCGACGCGCTCGGCCGGGCGGGCCGGGCGGCCGTCCCAGCGCACCGACACGCCGAGCGCGCCGGATGCCTCGCGGCCGGTTTCGATCCGCCACAGTCCGTATTCGCCGTCGCGCCAGGCTTCCGTTTCGCCGTCGTCCTCGACGCATTCGCCGGACGCGACGCCGTCCTCGATGCGCGGCGCGACGAGGAAGCCGCGCGTGTCGCCGCGCGCGCCGAAGTGCTGGGCCGCGACGTTCAGCGGCAGCACGCGGCCTTCGCGCAGCAGCATCACGGGCGTGTCGAGCGGGGCGGGCAGCGTCACGCTTGCGCCGCCGTCGAACGCCTGCGCGCTCGCGCAGCACATCCAGCGCGCGCCGGACGGCAGGTAAACCGTGCGCGCCGTCTGGCCGGGATCGACGACCGGCGCAACGAGCAGCGCGTCGCCGAGCATCATCTCGTCGCAGGCGTCGTAGCAGCGCGCATCGCCGGGGAAATCGGCGAGGGTCGGTCGCAGCACGGGCTCGTAGCGCGTCGTCGACAGCCACAGCAGGTGGTAGAGGTAGGGCAGCAGCCGGTAGCGCTGCTTGATCAGCGCCGCGATCTGCGCGGTGATCTCCGGATACATCCACGGCTCGTTGACGGTGCCGTCGTCGTTCCACGAATGGATGCTGAAGCGCGGCATGAAGATGCCGAACTGCACCCAGCGCAGCAGCAGCTCGGGTGATGGCGCGGGGCCGGAGAAGCCGCCGATGTCGTGGCCGATGTTCGACACGCCCGACAGCGCGAGCCCGAGACCCATCTTCAGGTTGTAGCGCAGCGTTTCCCATGACGTGTAGTTGTCGCCGGACCAGGTCTGCACGTAGCGCTGCATGCCCGCGCCGCCGGCGCGCGACACGAGGAACGGCCGCCGCGCCGGCGCATGCGCACGCTGCGCGTCGCGCGACGCGCGCATCATCAGCATCGTCTGCAGCACCTTCGCCTCGCGCGCCGGGAACGGCTGGCCGAAGCCGTGCGCGATCGCGTCGGGCGACCAGATCTCGTATTCGTTGTTGTCGTTCCAGGTCGATTCGATTCCATAGTCGAGTAGCGCCGAGGTGACCTGCTCGCGCCACCAGCGGTACGCATCCGGCCGCGTGAAGTCGATATAGGCGCCGACCTCGTCCCAGAACTGCACCCATGCGGGCTCGCCGGACGCCGAGCGGATCAGCAGCCCGCGCTTCGCGGCATCGTCGAACGCGGGATGGTCGCGCAGCAGGCACGGCTTGATGTTCGCGCACAGGCGGATGCCGTGGTCGCGGTAATGCTGCACGAAACCCTTCGCGTCGGGAAACTTGTCACGATTCCAGTTGAACACGTAGCGCTTCGCGCCGATCGACGTGTAGCCCGACGACAGGTGGAACGAATCGCACAGGATGTCGTGCGTGTCGCACTGCTCGACGAACTGGTTCATCTGCTGCTGCGCGTCCGGCGCGTCGGTGTAGCTCATCGTCGAGCCCGAATAGCCGAGCCCCCATTTCGGCGTGCGCGCGGGGCGCCCGGTGAGCCACGTGAAGCGCCGCGCGGCCGCGAGCGGCGTGTCGGGCGAGGCGATGAAGTAGTAGTCGAGATCGCCGTGCTCGGCGACGAAATAGCGGTACGGGCCGTGATAGTTGTCGAGTTCGCGGCCCATGTCGAACGTGCAGTCCGACAGCGTGTCGTAGAACAGCCCGAAGCCCTGGCACGCGTCGGGCGACCACGTGATGTAGAACGGTATGTGCTTGTACAGCGGGTCCGTATGCTTCGCGCTGTAGCCCATCGCGTCGATGTTGCGCATCTCGAAGCGCGCGCCCGTGCGGTCGAGTTCGCCCGCGCGTTCGCCGAGGCCGAAGACCTTGTCGCCGCGTTCGCGCGCGACGTAGTGATACGCGCGATCGTCCCACCAGCCGAAGTTGTACGCCTGCGTCGCACGGTCGGCGAGCGCGACGCGCCAGGCGCCGTCCGCCCCGCGCATCGACCACGTGCAATGGCCGCCTTGCCGGCGCACCGCGAGCCGGATCTGCGCGGTTTCGACCAACAGGACGTCATCGTCCTCGGCGAGGGAAAAGGCGGGCAGCGTGAAGCCGTCGAGGTCGAGGCGGTCGCGCCCGTCGAGCGGCACGTCGTCGAGGCCCGGCGCGATCGTCCACGTGCGCGGGTTGCGCGCGGTCGCGTCGGGCAGCACGCGCACCCGCACGATGTCGTCCTCGAGCACGAAGATCTCGACGGTGGCGCCCGTTTCGGACGCGAGCAGCACGCGGTTCGCGTGCGTGGCGACGACGCGGAACACGGGCGGATGAAGAAGCGAAGTCATGGATGCGATTCCTGGTGAGAGCGAATGTCAGGCGTGCTGCGCGAGCAGGCGTTCCTGCTTCGACTGCCCGCGGATCAGCACCGCGAGCAACGTCACGCCGATGATGTCGAACAGGCCGAGGCACGCGAACAGCGGCGCGTAGCCGATCTTGTCGGCGAGCGCGCCGACCAGCAGCGAGAAACCGAGCCCGCCGATCCACGCGGCCATTCCCGCGAAGCCGCTCGCGGTGCCGACTTCCTCGGAATCGAACACGTCGGCCGACAGCGTGTTGACGAGCGCGGAGATCATCTGGTGCGCGAAACCGCCGACGCAGAACAGCGCGATGGCCGTGTACGGCGACGACACGAGGCCGATCATCGCGGGCCCGAGCATCAGCACCGCGCCGAGCGCGACGCCGGCGACGCGCGACCACACGAGCGGCAGCTTGAAGCGCTTCGCGAGATACGGCGACAGGTAGCCGCCCGCGATGCCGCCGGCGTCGGCCGCGAGGAACGGCATCCACGCGAAGATCGCGATCTGCGTGAGCGGCATGTGGCGCTCGGTCGCGAGGTACAGCGGAATCCAGAAGCTGAAGGTCTGCCAGGCGGGTTCGGCGAAGAAGCGCGGCAGCGCGATGGCCCAGAAGCGCCGCGCGGTGACGACGTCGCGGATACGGCGCTTCGACACGGGCGGCATCGTCGCCTGGCCGTCGCGGATCAGCGTGCGTTCCTGCGGCGAGATGCGCGGATGATCGGCGGGCGACCGGTACTGCGTGTACCAGAGCGCGGCCCATACGAACCCGAGCGCGCCGGTGGCCATGAACGCGGCCTGCCAGCCGAACCGCATCGACAGGAACACGACGAGCGGCGGGGCGATCGCGGCGCCGAGCGACGTGCCTGCATTGAAGTAGCCGACCGCGACGGACTTCTCGCGATCGGGAAACCATTCGGCGACAGCCTTCATCCCCGACGGAATCGCGGCGGCTTCGAACAGCCCCAGGAAACCGCGCAGGATGCCGAGCGACAACCAGCCCGACGCGAAACCATGCGCGACGCCGACCACCGACCACAGCATCGCGAACAGCGCGAACCCGAGCCGCAGCCCGATCAGGTCGACGATGAATCCGCATACCGGCTGCATGATCGTGTAGCCGATCTGGAAGGCCCCGACGATGTACGAATACTGTTGCGTCGAGATCGCAAACACCTGCTTCAGCTCGGGCGCGAGCACCGCGAGGGAATTCCGTGCGAGGTAGTTGAGGATCGTGCCGAGACACACGAGCACGATGATCCACCAGCGCAATGCCTTGACTGTTTTCACTGCTGTCTCCTGTTGGGCAGGGCGGGCATGCGACACCTGCCTTGAACCATGCGAGCCGTCCGATCAGGACGGCTCTTTCACCTTATTTGTACGATGTCCGATCATCTTGAACACCGGTTTCCATCGGTTTATATCGAAATCAAGCGGTTCGAGCGAACATTTCGTGACCGTCTGACGTCTTTGTTATCTGACGACTGATCATTTTCGAGCATCCTATGTTCGAATTCGAATCCGGTCAACGTGAATTTGCATTCGAACGAACATGATCGGGGTTTTCCCGATGAGCGGGCGGCAGCGGCGCACGAAGACGGCCGCGGCGCGTGCCGAATGCCCGCGTGGCGGGGCTGTGCGACGGCTGGACGCGCGGCGCCCGTCGGATGGGGCGTGACAACCCTGATGAAAATTTATTTCTTTCCGGAATCTGGATTGTGTAAATTGATTTTCATCATCCTTGCAACGACCCTTCGCATGACGCCTCTCGTTCCGCCCGATGCCATTCACGACGAACCCGCGATCGCCGAGCGGATCGCGTCGGCGATGCCGTTGATGACGCCGATTCACCGGCGCATGGGCGAGTTCGTGCTCGCGAACCCGTTTCGCGCGGCGACGATGCGGATCGACGAGCTCGCGCAGGCCGTGAACGCGTCGATCGCGACCGCGAACCGCTTCGCGAAGGCGCTCGGTTTCGACGGCTATCCGGCGATGCGCGCGGCGCTCGTGCGCGGCTTCGAGGCGACGCTCGGGCCGGTCGAGCGGCTGCGTTCCGCGCAGGAGCAGGAGCCCGGCGTACGCGGCGCGGTATGGATCGACGCGGTATTCGACCAGGCCGTCGCGAACATCGGGAGCACGCGCGCGCAACTCGATGCGGCCGACGTCGAGGCCGCGGTCGAGGCGATCGTCGGCGCGCGGCGCGTGCTGATCCTCGGCGCCGGGTCGAGCGCGTTCCTGGCCGGGCTGATGGAGCACGGGCTGTCCGTGTGCCATGACAGCGTGCAGTCGCTCGCGCTGCTCGGCGGGCCTTCGCACGCGGCACGGCGCCTGTACACGGCCGATTCGCGCGACCTCGTGATCGCGCTCGCGTTTCCGCGCTACGTGAAGGACACGGTCGAGCTGGCCCGTCGTGCGGCGGCGCGCGGCGCGCGCGTGCTCGGCATCTCGGACGGTCCGCAATCGCCGCTGGCGCCGATCGCGTCGTTGAACCTGTACGTCAAGGCCGAACGGCGTTTCGCCGCCACGTCGGAAGCCGCCGTGCTCACGATGATCGAGGCGTTGATCGACGCGGTCGCGCTGCGTACGCACCGGTCCGCGAAATCCGCCGCCGAAATGACCGAATTCCTGCTGCCTTGGCTCGTGCAGCCGCAGGCGGCGTTGCCGGCCGTCAACCCTTCTTCCCCCGGTCCGAAAAAATCATGACTTCACCCGCGATCGTCGCGATTCACGGCGGCGCAGGCACGATCCTGCGCGAAGCGATGGATACCGACACCGAACGCCGATACCGTGGCGAACTGACCGCGATCCTGCAGGCCGCGCAGCAGGTGCTGGCCGACGGCGGCAGCGCGCTCGACGCCGTCACCGTCGCCGTGCGCATGCTCGAGGACTGCCCGCTGTTCAACGCCGGGCGCGGCGCCGTCTACACGGCCGAAGGCAAGCACGAACTCGACGCGGCGGTCATGGACGGCGCGACGCTCGGCGCCGGCGCGATCTGCTGCGCGACGCGCGTGCGCAATCCGGTGCTGGCCGCACGACGCGTGATGGAGGCGAGCGAGCACGTGCTGTTCGCCGGCGCGGGCGCCGATGCGTTCGCGGCCGCGCAGGGGCTCGAGCTTGCGGAACCCGGCTACTTCGACACCGAAGCGCGGCATGCGCAGTGGCTCAAGGCGCGTGCGACGGCCGGTGCGATGCTCGACCACGATGCGGCGACGTTCGCGTTCGGCAAGTCGCAGCCGGCCGAGCCGCTCGATCCGGACCGCAAGCACGGCACGGTCGGCGCGGTCGCGTGCGACCTGCACGGCCACATCGCGGCGGCGACGTCGACGGGCGGCATCACGAACAAGCAGCCGGGGCGGGTGGGCGATTCGCCGATCATCGGCGCGGGCTGTTATGCCGACGACGCGACTTGCGCGGTATCGTCGACGGGTACCGGCGAAATGTTCATCCGGCTCGCGACCGCGCACGACGTCGCCGCGCAGATGGCGTATCGCGGCGCGTCGCTCGCCGACGCGGCACACGACGCCGTGATGAACAAGCTGCCGCGCCTGGCTGGCCGCGGCGGGATCGTCGCGGTCGATGCTCAGGGCAACGTCGCGATGCCGTTCAACACCGAAGGGATGTACCGCGGTTACGCGCGCGTCGGGGAGGCGCCGGTCGTCGGCATCTACCGCGACGATGCGGCCTGATTCCGGATCGCACGAGGAGAACCCCGCATGACTTCGAGCCGAACCCCATCCGGCCTCGTGCTGCCCGAACAGCGCGTGGTGGCCGTCGACGACCTGTCGGTCACGTTCCGCCGCGAAGGCGCGACGTTCGACGCGGTGCGCAACGTGTCGTTTCACGTCGACCGCGGCGAGACGCTCGCGATCGTCGGCGAATCGGGCTCCGGCAAATCGGTCACGTCGCTCGCGCTGATGCGGCTCGTCGAGCACGGCGGCGGCGCGATCACGGGCGGCCGGATCGCGTTCCGGCGCCGCGGCGGCGCGCTCGTCGATCTGGCGCAGGCGAGCGCCGCGACGATGCGCGGCATTCGCGGCGCGGACATCGCGATGATCTTCCAGGAGCCGATGACGTCGCTGAACCCGGTGTTCACGGTCGGCGACCAGATCAGCGAGGCGATCGCGCTGCACCAGTCGAAGAGCGCGGCGGAAGCGCGCGCGGAAGCGCTGCGGCTGCTCGATCTCGTGCGCATTCCGGAAGCGCGCCGCGTGTTCGCGCGTTATCCCCACCAGCTGTCGGGCGGGATGCGGCAGCGCGTGATGATTGCGATGGCGCTGTCGTGCCGGCCCGCGCTGCTGATCGCCGACGAACCGACGACCGCGCTCGACGTGACGATCCAGGCGCAGATCCTGCAACTGGTGCGCGGGCTGCAGGACGAAATGAACATGGGCGTGATCTTCATCACGCACGACATGGGCGTGGTCGCCGAAGTGGCCGATCGCGTGCTCGTGATGTATCGCGGCGAGAAGGTCGAGGAGGGCGAGTCGGACCGCATCTTCGCGGCGCCCGCGCATCGCTACACGCGGGCGCTGCTCGCGGCCGTGCCGCGGCTCGGCTCGATGCAGGGCACCGACGCGCCCGAGAAATTCCCGTTGCTGAAGGTGGACGCGAGCACGACGGCACCGGCGCCGGCCACGGCGCCCGCCACGGCGCCCGCCGCGAACGACGATGCGCAGCCGCCCGTCGATCGCGCCGCGCCGCCGATCCTGCGCGTGCGCGATCTCGTCACGCGCTTTCCGGTGAGAAGCGGCGTGTTCGGCCGCGTGTCGCAGTACGTGCATGCGGTCGAGCGCGTGAGTTTCGAGCTGCGCGCGGGCGAGACGCTTGCGCTCGTCGGCGAATCGGGCTGCGGCAAGTCGACCACCGGCCGTTCGCTGCTGCGCCTCGTCGAATCGCAGAGCGGTTCGATCGAATTCGACGGCCGCGACATCAGCGCGATGAAGGGCGCGGACCTGCAGGCGCTGCGCCGGAACATCCAGTTCATCTTCCAGGATCCGTTCGCGTCGCTGAACCCGCGCCTGACGGTCGGCTTCTCGATCATGGAGCCGCTGCTCGTGCACGGCGTCGCGAGCGGCAGCGAGGCGCAGGCGCGCGTCGACTGGCTGCTCGACAAGGTCGGCCTGCCGCCCGAGGCCGCGCGTCGCTATCCGCACGAATTCTCGGGCGGCCAGCGCCAGCGGATCGCGATCGCGCGTGCGCTCGCGCTGAACCCGAAGGTCGTGATCGCCGACGAGTCGGTGTCGGCGCTCGACGTGTCGGTGCAGGCGCAGATCGTCAACCTGATGCTCGACCTGCAGCGCGAGCTCGGCGTCGCGTACCTGTTCATCTCGCACGACATGGCGGTGGTCGAGCGCATCAGCCATCGCGTCGCGGTGATGTATCTCGGCCAGATCGTCGAGATCGGCCCGCGCCGCGCGGTGTTCGAGGCGCCGCAGCATCCGTACACGAAGAAGCTGATGAGCGCGGTGCCGGTGGCTGACCCCGCGCGCCGGCATGCGCCGCGCCAGCTCGCGGCGGACGAAATCCCGAGCCCGATCCGCGCGATCGGCGACGACCCCGTCGTCGCGCCGCTCGTCGCGGTCGGCCCCGATCATTACGTCGCGACGCATCGCGTCGGCGGCGCGTATTGAGCGCGCGGCAGGTTGCATATGGACCGCAGCTGCGCACGAGCGAGACAACGGCGTCTTTATCCCGAGCGGGTGCAGTCACGCCGCGATTTCCACCACGCGTTACCGAATCATCCACAGGAGCCCAGCAAGATGAACAAGCCGTATTCGTTCCCGATGTTCCGTCCGCGCGCGCTGTTCGCGGCGGGGGCCGGCGCGCTCGCGCTGTCGGTCGCGGTGCCCGCGTTCGCGCAGCAGAATGTCGTGGTCGCCGTGTACTCGACGTTCACGACGATGGACCCGTACGACGCGAACGATACCGTGTCGCAGGCCGTCGTCAAGTCGTTCTACGAGGGGCTGTTCGGTTTCGACCGAAACATGAAGCTCGTCAACGTCCTGGCGACCAGCTACACGGCGTCGCCGGACGCGAAGGTGTACACGGTCAAGCTGCGCGAGGGCGTGAAATTCCACGACGGCACCGACTTCAACGCGGCCGCGGTGAAGGCGAACTTCGATCGCGTGACCGACCCGGCGAACAAGCTGAAGCGTTACGGCCTGTTCCGCGTGATCGAAAAGACCGAGGTGGTCGATCCGACCACGGTGCGGTTCACGTTGCGCGAGCCGTTCTCGGCGTTCATCAATACGCTCGCGCACCCGTCGGCGGTGATGATCTCGCCGGCCGCGCTGAAGAAGTGGGGGCGCGACGTGTCGCTGCATCCGGTCGGCACCGGGCCGTTCGAATTCGTCGAATGGAAGCAGACCGACGACATGAAGGTGAAGAAATTCGCCGGCTACTGGAAGAAGGGTTATCCGAAGGTCGACACCATCGACTGGAAACCGGTGGTCGACAACAACACGCGCGCCGCACTGATCAAGACGGGCGAGGCGGATTTCGCGTTCACGATTCCGTTCGAGCAGGCGAGCGACCTCAAGAGCAACCCGAAGATCGAGCTGATCGAGTCGCCGTCGATTATCCAGCGCTACATCTCGCTGAACACGCAGCAGAAGCCGTTCGACAACCCGAAGGTGCGTGAAGCGCTGAACTACGCGGTCAACAAGGAAGCGCTCGCGAAGGTCGTGTTCGCCGGCTACGCGACGCCTCAGACCGGCGTGGTGCCGATGGGCGTCGAATATGGGACGAAGCTCGGGCCCTGGCCGTACGACCCGGCGAAGGCGCGTGCGTTGCTGAAGGAAGCCGGTTATCCGGACGGATTCGAATCGACGCTCTGGTCCGCGTACAACCATTCGACGGCGCAGAAGCTGATCCAGTTCGTCCAGCAGCAGCTTGCGCAGGTCGGCGTGAAGGTGCGCGTGCAGGCACTCGAGGCCGGCGAGCGGGTCGCGAAGGTCGAGAGCGCGCAGGATCCGGCAGCCGCGCCGGTGCGGATGTACTACAGCGGCTGGTCGGCATCGACGGGCGAAGCGAACTGGGCACTGACGCCGCTGCTCGCGTCGGCATCGGCGCCGCCGAAGCTCTACAACACCGCGTACTACAAGAGCAGCGCCGTCGACGACGATCTCGCGAAGGCGCTGGAGACGACCGACCGTGCGAAGAAGGCCGCGCTTTACGCCGACGCGCAGAAGCAGGTGTGGACCGACGCGCCGTGGATTTTCCTGGTGCAGGAGAAGATCGTCTATGCGCGCAACAAGCGATTGCACGGCATGTACGTGATGCCGGACGGTTCGTTCAACTTCGACGAAATCTCGGTGAAATGACGGCGGCTTGCCCGCCACGCGGTGCCGGCGGCGCAAGCCGCCGGTGCGCTGATTCGATCGGTGCCCCATGCTGAATTTCCTCGTCAAACGCCTGTTCGGCCTGCTGCCCACGCTCGCGATCGTCGCGGTGCTGGTGTTCCTGTTCGTGCACCTGCTGCCGGGCGACCCGGCGCGGCTCGCGGCCGGCCCCGAAGCCGACGACGCGACGGTCGCGCTCGTGCGTGCCGATCTCGGGCTCGACCGGCCGCTGCCCGCGCAATTCGTGAATTTCTTCGCGAAGATCGCGCACGGCGATTTCGGCACGTCGACGCGCAGCAAGCGGCCGGTCTCGACCGAGATCGGCGAACGTTTCATGCCGACGCTGATGCTGACGCTCGTCAGCATGGTGTGGTCGACGCTGTTCGGCATGGCGATCGGGATTGCGTCGGCGGTCTGGCGCAATCGCTGGCCCGACCGTCTCGGCATGACGATCGCGGTGTCGGGTATTTCGTTTCCGGCGTTCGCGCTCGGCATGCTGCTGATGGAAGTCTTCTCGGTGAAGCTCGGCTGGCTGCCGGTCGTGCCGGACGGCTCGTGGAAGAGCTACGTGCTGCCGTCGCTGACGCTCGGCGCGGCGGTCGCGGCCGTGATGGCGCGCTTCACGCGCGCGTCGTTCGTCGAGGTGCTGAACGAGGACTTCGTGCGCACCGCGCGAGCGAAGGGTGTGCACGAGCCGATGGTCGTGCTCAAGCACTGCCTGCGCAACGCGATGATCCCGGTCGTCACGATGATGGGGCTGCAGTTCGGCTTCCTGCTCGGCGGCTCGATCGTCGTCGAGGTCGTGTTCAACTGGCCGGGCCTCGGCCGCCTGCTCGTCGATGCGGTGACGATGCGCGACTACCCGGTGATCCAGGCGATCGTGCTGCTGTTCTCGCTCGAATTCATCCTGATCAACCTGACCGTCGACGTGCTGTACGCGGTCATCAACCCGACCATCCGGTTCAAGTGAGGCGCGCATGAACGCGACTGTCCAGACCGCGGCGCCGGCCGCATCGAGCGCGATCCGCACGCCGTGGCGCGAATTCTGGCGCAAGTTCCGCAAGCAGACCGTCGCGCTCGTCGCGGGCGGCTTCGTGCTCGCGCTCGTCGTGCTGGCGTTCGTCGGCCCGCACATCGTGCCGTTCGACCCGGAGAACTATTTCGACTACGACGCGCTGAACGCGGGGCCGTCGGCCGTGCACTGGTTCGGCGTCGATTCGCTCGGCCGCGACATCTTCAGCCGGATCGTCACGGGCACCCGCATCTCGCTCGCGGCCGGCTTCTTCTCCGTTGCGCTCGGCGCGGTGATCGGCACATTCTTCGGGCTGCTCGCCGGCTACTACGAAGGCTGGTGGGACCGCATCACGATGCGTATCGCCGACGTGCTGTTCGCGTTCCCGGGCATCCTGCTCGCGATCGGCGTGGTGGCGATCCTCGGCAACGGGATGGTCAACGTGATCTGCGCGGTCGCGATCTTCAGCATCCCGGCGTTCGCGCGGCTCGTGCGCGGCAACACGCTGATGCTCAAGCACATGACCTACGTCGAGGCCGCGCGCAGCATCGGCGCGTCGGACTGGACGATCATCGTGCGGCACATCCTGCCGGGCACCGTGTCGTCGGTCGTCGTCTACTTCACGATGCGGATCGGCACGTCGATCATCACGGCCGCGAGCCTGTCGTTCCTCGGGCTCGGCGCGCAGCCGCCGACGCCGGAGTGGGGCGCGATGCTCAACGAGGCGCGCGCGGACATGGTGACGGCGCCGCACATCGCCATTTTTCCGAGTCTCGCGATCTTCCTGACCGTCCTTGCGTTCAACCTGCTCGGCGACGGGCTGCGCGACGCGCTCGATCCGAAGCTGGAGCGCCGCTGATGCGGGTGGCGCCGATGTGGAGTGCCACGTTGCCGGCCGGGCGGCGCGGCACGATCGCCGACGTGCCGGGCGTGACGGTCGGCCATTGCACGCTCGATGCCGGGGACGTGCAGACAGGCGTGACCGTCGTGAAGCCGCATCCGGGCGACGTGTACCGCAGCAAGGTGCCGGCGGGGGCCGCCGTGATCAACGGATTCGGCAAGAGCGTCGGGCTCGTGCAGGTCGGCGAACTCGGCACGCTCGAGACGCCGATCGCGCTGACCAATACGTTCGGCGTCGGCGCGGTGGCCCAGGCGCAGATCCGTGCGGCGATCGCCGCGAATCCGCGGATCGGCCGCGACTGGTCGACCGTCAATCCGCTCGTGTTCGAGTGCAACGACGGTTACCTGAACGATATCCAGGCATTCGCGGTCACGGCCGCGCATTACGACGACGCGTGCCGCACGGCCTCCCGCGACGTCGCACGCGGTGCGGTGGGGGCCGGGCGCGGGATGTCGTGTTTCGACCTGAAGGGCGGGATCGGCTCCGCATCACGCGTGGCGTTCGCGGCTGGCCGGCCCTACACGGTCGGTGCGCTCGTGCTCGCGAATTTCGGCCGACTGCCGATGCTGACGCTCGGCGGCGTGCCGCTCGGGCGCGTCGTCGCGCAACGGCGTGCGGCCGAAGCCGCGCATGCGGCGCCGCCCGAGCAGGGCTCGATCATCCTGTTGCTGGCCACCGATGCGCCGCTCGACGCGCGGCAGTTGTCGCGCCTCGCGCGCCGCGCAGGCGCGGGGCTGGCGCGTACCGGTTCCGTCTACGGCCACGGCAGCGGCGATATCGCGCTTGCATTCTCGACGGCCTGCACGATCGCGCACGACACAACGACGATCGCGTTGCCGGCCCTCGTGGCCGATGCGGCGCTCGATCCGCTGTTCATGGCCGCGGCCGAAAGCGTCGAGCACGCGATCGCCGACGCGTTGCTGCAGGCCGTGACGGTCGCCGGGCGCGACGGGCACGTGCGGCAATCGCTGCGTGACGCGGTGCCCGATCTCGACCGCTTGTTCAACGAAAATAACGAAGGGCATCCGATCCAGTCATGAAGATCCTGATTTCGACCGACATCGAGGGTGTCGCCGGCGTATTCGCCGTCGAGCAGACGCGCGCGGGTAATCCGGAGTACGAACGCGCGCGCCGCTGGATGACCGCCGAGGCGAACGCGGCGATCGAAGGCGCGTTCGCGGGCGGCGCGCAGGCCGTGTGGGTCAACGATTCGCACGGCGGCTATCGCAACCTGCTGCCCGACGGGCTCGATGCGCGCGCCCGCGTCGTGCTTGGCAAGCCGCGCATGCTCGGGATGATGGCGGGCCTGGAACAGCAGCCCGACCTCGTGTTCATGATCGGCTATCACTCGAAGTCGCAGACGCGCGGCGTGCTTGCGCACACGATCAACAGCTTCGCGTTCACGCAGGTGTGGCTGAACGGCGTCGAGCTCGGCGAAGCCGGGCTGTACGGTGCGCTGGCGCACGAATATGGCGCGCGCATCGCGCTCGCCACGGGCGACGACGTGTTCGCCGGGGAAACGCAGCCGCTGTTTCCGGATGCCCGTTTCGAGACGGTCAAGACGGCCGGCGGCGCATCGAGCGGTGATACGCTCACGCCCTCCGCGTCGTGTGCGCGGATCGCGGCCGCCGCGCGCGAGACGGTCGCGCACGCGCTGTCGGCGGGGTGGCACGCGGGTGCCCATCGGCCCGCGCCGGCTGCTTGCACGCTGCGCGTGCAGACGGCCGCGCAGGCCGACCTGTTCGGCGTGCTGCCGTCGCTCGAGCGCGTCGATGCGGTGACGCTGCGCTTCGACGGGCCGTCGGTCGAGCACGTGGTGCGCACGCTGAACAGCCTGTCGGCCATGTCGTTCATGCTGCGGTGATGCGCGCCGCCACGATGCCGCGTGCGTGCGGCCGGTCAGTCGACGACGGCGGGGCGGGCCGTCGCGGCGAGCAGGAACGCTTCCATCGCCGCGACCAGCGCGAGCGGCGTCTCGTTCATCGGATAGTGGCCCGCGTTGCGCAGCACGTCGACGGTCGCGAGCGGATAGCGCCGCAGGTAGGTGCGGGCCATCAGCGCCGCGTCGAACGCCGGATCGTGTTCGCCGATCAGCACTTTGACCGGATGCGTACCGGCGATCTCGCTGCTGAAATCCGTATCGGCCCACGCACGGAAGTACGCGCCGAAAGCCTGCGCCGACGAACAGGCTGCCGAATACGCGGCTTTCCACTCGACCCAGGCGGCGGGCAGGCGGCCGCCGGTGCTGCGGTCGATGATGGTTCGGCGATCGGCGACGTGGTCGGCGGCGCGCTCGAATAACGCGCGTCGTGCGGTGTCGAACGGCAGGCCGCCGCACGGCACGGGCGCGATCGGCACCAGCGCGCGCACCCGGTCGGGCGCGATGGCGGCGATCTTCTCGATCGCCATGCCGCCCATCGAATGGCCGACGAGGCTGAAGGTCGGGAAGCCGAGCGCGTCGGCGAGCGCGAGCGTGTCGGCGGCGATTTCGTCGATCGTATAGTCGCCGCATGCGTCGCGCATGCGCCCGTAGCCTCGGTAGTCCATGAAGACATAACTGAAATGCTCGCGCGACAGCCACGCTTCGACGGGGTCGAATGCGCGGGCGTCGCCGAACCAGCCGTGCAGCACGAGAACAGGGTGGGGGCCGTCCCCCACGCGATGAAACGTATTCGGCATGTCCGCTCCGATGAGGTTGCAATCCGGCCGATCAGGCCGACGGGTCTTGCGGCCGGGAGGCCGCGCAACGGTGGAGCGGATCGTAGATCGATCGAAGGCGACCCGCCTTCGATATCGGGTCATTGATGATGGAATTCGGGCCGTGAGAAATACGCTGCTAGATCCCTACGAACACCTTCCGCGGAGCGTGGTCGTGACCGCCAACGACTATGCGGCCGGCACGACGTTTCCGGAGCACGCGCATGGGCGCGGGCAATTCGCGTTCGCGTCGCGCGGCACGATCAGCGTGTCGACGCCGCACGGGCGCTGGCTGGTACCGCCGCAGCGCGCGTGCTGGGTGCCGGCCGGCGTGCGGCACGAAATGACGATGACCGGGCCGGTCACGATGCTCAACACGTTCGTGTCCGCCGATGCCGCGCAGGCGGCCGGTTTGCCCGGGCAGTGCGGCGTCTATGGCGTGTCGCCGCTGCTGCGGCAACTGATCGACGACGCGATCGACCTGCCGGCCCTGTACGACGTCGACGGGCGTGCCGGCAAGCTGATGGACCTGCTGGTCGCGGAAATCGCGACGATGCCGCGCCTGTCGCTGCATGCGCCGCTGCCGTCCGATGCAAGGCTCGCGAAAGTGTGCCGGCACCTGTTCGCGTCGCCGTCGATCGCGGCCGATCTCGACCAGGTCGCGGCCGACGCGGGCGTGAGCCGGCGGACGTTCACGCGTCAGTTCCGCGCGCAGACGGGCGTGAGTTTTGCCGCGTGGCGCCAGCAGGTGTGCATGCTCGCGGCGATTGCCCGCCTGACCGACGGGCAGCCGGTGACGCGCGTCGCGCTCGATCTCGGGTATGCGAGCGCAAGCGCGTTCACGTCGGCGTTCCGCCGCATCCTCGGCGATACGCCGAGCCGGTATCTGGAGATTCGGCGCTAGCCGGCCGCAACCGCAAAAAAATACGCGCCCGCCAAATTCGGTCGGACGCGTTTAAAGGCACTCGGTCAGAAAAAAATGCGCGAACAACCCGTTGGGCCGTTTCGCGCATTACCTGTGTAATTGTTGCCTCTTCAGATTTAATCCTTGTTGCTCGTTGCAGATAACGAAGGATACGCCGCATAACGCGCAAACGATATCCCGTTGGTTCGACGATCCATGTGCGGTCGCAGCATGCGTTTCGATCACGCGTTTGAAGTCGGGGCAAGACGCCACGGCCAACAGGCATTCGCGGCCGCCACGCGCCACGATGCGACGCATCATCGAATGATGGCGACGGCGCATGAAAAACGCCGCGTGATGCGATGCCTGTCGGTATCGCGCCACGCGGCGGGCGGTTGCGTGCGACGCCGGCGTGTGCCGGCGCAAGCGTCAAACGTCGAAGAACACCGTTTCGTCAGGCCCCTGCATGCGGATGTCGAAGCGGTAGACGACCGGACGGCCCGGTTGCGCGTCGCGTTTCGCGACGAGCGTCGCGCGGCGCTCGGCCGGCACCGCGTTCAGCACGGGGTCGGTGGCGTTCGCCGCGGCTTCGTCGTCGAAGTACACGCGCGTGAACGCATGGGTGAGGATCCCGCGCATCATCACGGTCACGTTGATGTGCGGTGCCTCGTCGGCGGCGATGCGGCCCGGCTTCACCGTCTCGACGACGAAGCGTTGTTGCGCGTCGGTGCCCGTGCCGACCCGCGCGAAACCCGTGAAGCCGGAGGCCGCGATGTCGGCGCGCGAGGCCGGGTAGCGGCCCGCGCTGTCCACCTGCGTGAATTCGAGCACCGCGTCGCCGACGACGTTGCCGTCGCCGTCGAACACCTGGCCGACCAGCAGCACGTGCTCGCCTTCGGCGTGCGCCGCGGCGATCGTCGGCGTGAACAGGCTCTTCAGGTCATAGTCGTATTGCTGCGGGCACAGGCCGTACGCGAAGTACGGGCCGACCGTCTGCGAAGGGGTTTGCTTCAGCGTCGTCATGGTTCAGCGCTCCATCGGGGTGGCGTCGCGGCCGCGCAGCACGATGTCGAATTCGTAGCCGAGCGCATAGCCTTCTTCGGTGATGTCCATCGAGAAGCGCGAGATCAGGCGATCGCGCGCGGCCTCGGGCGTGCCCTGGAAGATCGGGTCGTACGCGAGCAGCGGATCGCCGGGGAAGTACATCTGCGTGACGAGACGCGAGCCGAAGTAATCGCCGAACAGCGAGAAGTGGATGTGATTCGGGCGCCACGCGTTCGGATGGTTGCCCCACGGATACGCGCCGGGCTTGATCGTCAGGAAGCGGTAGCGGCCTTCGTCGTCGGTCAGGCAGCGGCCGGCGCCGAGGAAGTTCGGGTCGAGCGGCGCGTCGTGCTGGTCGACCTTATGCACGTAGCGGCCGGCCGCGTTCGCCTGCCACACCTCGACGAGCGTGTTGCGCACGGGCTTGCCGCCTTCATCGAGCACGCGGCCCGTGACGACCATGCGCTCACCGAGCGGCTCGCCGTTCTTCACGGCGTTCTTCGTCAGGTCGTGGTCGAGCGCGCCGAGATCCTCGGCGCCGTAGACGGGCGCGTACTGGTCGCGCAGCTTCTCTTTCAGCGGGATCAGCGGGCGGGTCGGGCCGCGCTTCACCGACGAGCGGTACTCGGGGTGGACATAGGCCGGATGCGACGGCCAGTCGCGCGGCGTGAGGATCGTGGGGGAATCCATCGGGCGTCTCCTGTTAGGTTTTTCGCAAAGTGGATGGCATGACTTTAGCCAATCCGGAAAGTTATGCAAAATGACCTTTTTTCGTCGGACGCATAACCATTCGTTATGTTCGACACGCCCATGAAAAATCCGCCGGACAGGATGCCTGTCCGGCGGATGAAAGCGATCGGGCTTCGCGTCGTCGATGACGACCCCGTGCACGGCCCTCCAGCCAGCCCGTCGCTATTTTTTGTCGTTTGTTCTTGTCGTTATGCGGTCTCCCTGAGCGCGCCCGTTGTCAGCGGCGGGCGGGATCGAACACGATCCCGTCGAATTCGAGCGACAGCGCGTCGCTGCGCAACAGCGCGGCCGGCGTCGCGGTCCGCTCGGCACCCAGCACGTCGAATACGTATTGCGCGCAGAATCCGCGCCGCACCCGCGGGTTGAAGCGATGGCCGAGCAGTGCGTCGATGCGCTGTTCGGCCATCGCGTGCGTCTGGCGCTGAGCGTCGGCCGACGGCGCCGCGATACGGCGCGCCAGCGCGATGCGCCCGCCTTCGGTATGGGCGACGAAGCGCGACAGCGGCGTGAGCTTCGTCCACGCCAATGCAGCGGATTCGGCGATCACCGGTTCGTCGCCCGACGTATCGACGACGATGCCGAAGCGGTTGGTCCACGCACCCGCCGAAGCCGTCGTGCCTGCCGCGTCGCTCGGCGCCCTTGCCGGCACGCGGATGAATACGAGATCGCCGACATGCGCGCCGGCGGCCAGCGTGCGGACGGTCGCAAGCGGCAACGTGCGATCGGTGTCGCGTGCCTCGCGCGGGGCTGTGTCATGCGGTGGGTACGCGGCGGTTTCGGTTCGGGTGGTCATTTCGGCTTCGTCGTCGAGTGACAGGACGGAGCGGATTATGCGGACAAGTAACGATAAGTGTTAATTTGCCTGTGCGAGTAGCCTAATATTCGACCTGAAGCATCATTTTTCGATACCAAAATGACCGAAACCGCCCAACTCATCGACACGCTGAAGCGCCAGTTGAAGGCGCAGGGCATGACCTACCGCGACGTCGCGCGGGCGCTCGACGTCTCCGAGACGAGCGTGAAACGGCTGTTCGCCAGCGGCCGGTTCACGCTGGAGCGTCTGGCGGAGATCGCGCAACTGCTCGGCTATACGTTGGCCGAGCTCGTGCAGGAGGCGTCGGTATCGGCGCCGCGGCTGCACGTGCTGACCGAACAGCAGGAGGCGCTGCTCGTGTCGGACGAGAAACTGCTGCTCGTGGCCGTCTGCGCGATCAACTACTGGACCGTGCAGGACATCGTGTCGGCCTATCAGGTGACGAAGGCCGAGTGCGTGAAATACCTGCTGATGCTCGACCGGATGAACGTCGTCGCGCTGCTGCCGGGCGACCGGATTCGCGTGCGCGTCGCGCGCGACTTCGACTGGCTGCCGGGCGGGCCGATCCGCCGGTACTTCCATGCGCATGCGCTCGGCGATTTTCTCGACAGCCGCTTCGACGGCGCCGGCGAGACGATGACGTTCTCGCAAGGGATGCTGACCGAGGCCGCCGCCGCGGAGCTCGAACTGGAGTTGCGCCGGCTGCGCAACAAGGCGGCCGCGCTGCATGCGGAATCGTCGTCCGCGCCGCTCGGGCAGAAGCATGGCACGGGCCTGCTGATCGCGAAGCGGATCTGGGAGCCGGCGGGGTTCCACGCGCTGCGACGCGGCACGTGATATCGCGCCGAGTGCTTGGGGCTATCCGGAAAGTTATGCAAAATGGCATTTCATCGTCATCTGCATAACCGCCCGTTATGAATAATCGTATCGCCGACGGCCGCGTCAAGTTCCGGCACCTGCAGTGTTTTCTCGCGGTCGCGCAGTTGGGCGGCGTGCAGAAGGCCGCCGAAAGCCTGTCGATCACGCAGCCGGCCGTGTCGAAGACGATCGCCGAACTGGAGGCGATCCTCGGCGTGAAGCTGTTCGAACGCGGCCGGCAGGGTGCACAGCCGACCCGCGAAGCGCGGTTGTTCATGCCGCACGCGAACGCCTGCGTGCTGGCATTGCGGCAAGGCGTCGGGCTGCTCGCGCGCGAGGGCGGGGCCGCCGCGGCGACGCTCGAAATCGGCATGCTGCCGACCGTCGCGGCCTCGCTCGCGCCCGCGCTGATGAAGGCGCTGGCCGCACGCTGGCCGCGCGTCGTCGTGCGGATCGCGACGGCCGCGAACGCCGATCTGCTCGAGCGCCTGAAATCCGGCGCGATCGAGTGCGCGATCGGGCGCCTGTCGGAGCCGGAGCGGATGATCGGGCTCGCGTTCGAGCAGTTGTACAACGAGCCGCTCGTCGCGGTGGTGCGGGCCGGGCATCCGCTGCTCGCGAGCGCGGCGCCCGCTGCCGAACTCGCACGCTATCCGGTCGTGCTGCCGCCGTTCGGCACGCTGATCCGGCAGTCGGCCGAGCAACTGCTCGGCGCATGCGGCGCACCGCCGCTGGATTCGTTCATCGAGGTGCTGTCGGTATCGGTCGCCCGCGCGCTGGCGCTCGAGAACGACGCAGTCTGGTTCGTGCCGCTCTATGCAGCCGAATACGACCTGTCGGCCGGTGCGCTGGCGCGCCTGCCGCTGCCGTCCGCGGGCACCGACGAGCCGGTCGGGCTCGTGCTGCGTACCGATGCGCAGCCGTCGCCGGTTGCGCGAACGCTGATCGACGCGGTGCGCGACATCGCGCGGTCGCGGTTCGGCGAGGCGGGCGCGCACCGCGCGCCACGTCCCGCGCGCAAACCGGCCCGCCGCGACGGTTGATCCGTCGGGCTGCACGGGCCGTGCGATGCGATCCGTTTTCCCGCGGCCGGATCGGCCATTCGGCCAGTAGCGAACCACATGGTGCTTGGCATATCGTACCTTTTTTGGTACGATCGGCGACAAGACGATGGCGAGACAGCAGATCCAGGTCACGCTCGGCGTGCGGTTCTTCCGCACGGCCCGTGGCAACGAGCCGGTGCGCGAATGGCTCAACGCGCTCGGGCAAGCGGAGCGAAGGGCGATCGGCGAGGAGATCAAGACCGTGCAGCTCGGCTGGCCGCTCGGCATGCCGCTGGTCCGGAAGATGGCGAAGGATCTGTGGGAGATCCGGGTGATGCTGCCGGGGCGGAGTGTCCGCGTGCTGTTCACGGTCTCCGGCGGCACGATGGTCCTGTTGCACGGCTTCTTCAAGCAGTCGCGGGCCACGCCGCCGGACGATCTCGCCGTCACCGTCGCGCGCCTGAAAGCGCTGGCGCACGCCACCTGAATTCCCCGGTTGCGCCGGAATGCCTCGCCCCGACGGTCGGGCAGCCGGCAACGCCCTGCACTGGAGTACGACATGACGACCACGAACAACCCGTATATCGGCAGCGATTTCGACGCCTTCCTCGAGGCGGAAGGCAATCTCGAGGCGGCCACCGCGACCGCGATCAAGCGCGTGATCGCGTGGCAGATCGGCGAGGAAATGAAGGCGCAGCACATCACGAAAACCGCGATGGCGGCGCGGATGAAAACCAGTCGCGCCGCGCTCAACCGGCTGCTCGACGAATCCGACACGAGCCTCACGCTGGCGACGCTCGCGAGCGCGGCCGCCGCACTCGGCAAGCGGCTCAGTTTCACGCTGGTGCCGGCCTGACCGGCGTGAAGTCGTCGCGCCCGGCGTTCGGGACGGCGCCCGTCACAGGCGGCTGGCCACAAGCGGGCACGCGTCGGCCCGCTTGCCCCGGGTCATTTGCGTGACGCGGTCACCTGCAGATAAAGCAGCGCAGCGCCCGCGAGCAGCAGCGGGCACAGGAAATACCATCCGGTCGTGAGGAACAACCCGGCGACCGCGACCAGCGAAACCCACGCGCAGCGGTACGCGATCCCGCCGCGCGGCAACAACTTCAACGCGGCCGCGGCGCCAAGCCCGTACACCATCACGAAACATCCGGACGTGACGAGCACGAGCGGCTTGGGGCCGACGTCCGAGAGCGTCGTCGCGGCCAGCGCGACGGCTGCAAGCAAGGCGATCACGCCGAGGCTGCGGCGCGGCACGCCGCCGACCTGGCTGCCCTGCGCGAGCCAAGCGGGCAATGCGCCGTCGCGTCCGAGCGCCGCGCCGAGCTTGGCCGCGCCCGCGAAATACGCGTTCATCGTGCCGAGCGTGAGCAGCAGCGCGGCGGCCGCCGCCAGCACCTGCGCGTGGCCGCCGATACCGCCCGCGATCAGCTCGGCGAGCGGCGCCCCTGATGCGCCGGCCGACGGCCCGAGCACCATCACGCTCGCGGCGGCGACCGACAGGTACAGGAACCCGACGACCACGACCGCGATACCGGCCGAGCGCGGCATGTCGTGCGCGGGCCGGCGGAATTCGGCCGCGAGATGCGTGATCGCTTCCCAGCCTGCGAAGCTCCATACCAGCAGCGCGGCGGCCTGGCCGACCGCGAGCCAGCCGTGCGGGGCGAACGGCTGCAGGTTCGCGGAGCGCGCATGCGGCGCGGACGCCAGCACCGCGGCGAGCAGCAGCGTGACGAGCAGCGCCGACAGCACGAGTTGCATGCGGCCCGATACGGTGACGCCGAAGGCGTTCGCGGCCGACACGGTCGCGATCAGCGCCGCGGCCGTGACGATGATCGTCGTGTGCCCGCCGCCCGTGACGGCCGCGACGTAGGCGCCGCCGAACATCGCGGCGGCCGGTGCGCCGGCCGGCACCGCGAAATAGAAGCACCAGCCGACGATGGCCGCGGCTTTCGGGCCGAATGCGCGCCGTGCGTAGGTCGAGACACCGCCGGAATCGGGATAACGTGCGCCGAGCGCGGCGAAGGTGGCCGCAAGCGGCCCCGACAGCACGACGAGTGCGGCCCATGCAAGCAGTGAGGCCGGGCCCGCGACCTCCGCGGCAAGCGCGGGCAGCGCGATCACGCCCGTGCCGAGCACGGCGCCGATATACAGCGCGGCGCCCTGGAAAATGGTCAATGAGCCCGCGTGACGAGCGGCGGGCGAATCGGCATGCGACGACATGAGCGGCAGTCTCCGGAAGGCTTGTTGTGTGCGGGTGATCGCGCGCAAAGCCCGCGCGGTCAGTCGCTCGATGCTACCGGAACGATCGCGGCAATGCGGCGCGGCGATCAGTAGTCCGTGTGACGTGCGTGTCAGCCGATGTCAGCAGTGGCGCGCGAGCCGCAGGCGCGCGTCCTCGCGCGCGCCGGGCGACAGGTCGGGCGCATAGTGGAACGTGCCCGACACGAGCGACGCGATGGGCACGCCGTCGCGGAACAGCACGCGATTGCCGGCCAGCGCCGGCACCTTGTCGCCGGGCAGCAGCGTGCCGGCGAGGTTCAGCGGGTCGGCGCCCGTCACGCACACGTATTGCCCGTCGCCCGGTTGCCGCCTGAGTTCGCGCAGGATCGGGATGGCATCGGGCAGCGCGAACTGCTCGCCGGCGAGTCCGGCCACGAAACGTCCGCCGCGAATCTCGCCGCGCGCTTCGAGCCGTTGCAGCACGCGCACGAGTTCGCGCCAGCTCGGCAGCCAGTCGGCCTCGCGTTCGAGCAGCCGCCAGAACACGACGCCGTAACGGCGCAGCAGCGTCCAGACGATGTGTTCGAGTGCGTCGGGATCGGTCGTGGCCGGCCCGCGTTTCGGCGTGGGGCCGTCGACCGGCGGCGCGTGACGCTGCACGAGTGCCCAGCGGCCCGCGTCGTCCATCCCGCCGATCAGCGCGCCGCCGCGTCGCGTGCGCGGTGCATAGGTCGCGCCGCGCTTCACGGCCGGTTTCAGCAACGCGCGCAGGCCGGCGTAGCTGTCCGCGTTCACGAGGCCGGCCGACACGAGTTCGCCGAGCGCCTGCTCGAGCTCGACGGGCAGCATGTGCAGGTCGTCGAGCAAGGCATCGAAGAACATCGCGCCGTGCGCGGCGAGTGCCTCGCGTACCTGCGTGGCGCGTGCCGACAGCGCCGGTTGCGCATCGGGATCGCGCAGCGCCTGCCAGGCGGAAAGATGGCGGCGCGGCAGCAGCACGATCGGCGTCGTTTTCACGGGCGTGCCGGCCGCCCGTGCGGGTGCGCCGATGCGTGTCCAGACCAGCTTGCCCGAGCGGCACAGCTCGTCGAGGCCGCCGGCCATGTAGTCGGTCAGCCGCGCGGGCAGCAGCGCGTCTTCCCACGCGCTCGCCGCGGCCTCGTAGCCTTCGAGCTGTTCGACCACGGCCGCGAGTGCGTCGCGGCCCGTGCCGCGCGTGTCGGGTGTCAGGTGCTGCCAGTGGAACAGGAAGCGCATGAAATCGGCGCGTTCGACCGGTTCGATCTCGCGGCGCAGCCGCTTTACCGTATAGCGATGAATGCGCGCAAGCAGATGACGTTCGCACCATTCGTCGGTCGTCGCGCCGGGCGTGAAGCGGCCGCGCATCACGTAGCCTTCGCGCTCCAGCGCAGCGAGTGCCGTCGCGATCGCCGAAGCCGGCAGGCCGAGCGGTGCGGCGATCGCGTCGAGCGCGAGCGGCCCGAAGCCCGTGAGCCGTGCACGGGTCACGTCGACGAGGGCCGCATCCGCGTCCCATGGCTGTGCGCAGGCGGCCGGTACCTTGAGCGCCGGCGTCGGGCGCGCATCGGGATGCAGCGCGCGCACGCACACGAGCCGCTCGACCGGTACCCACAGCACGGCGCCGCCCGGCGTAACGAGCTTCGTCGCGCGGCGGCGTTCGGCGAGCGCCGCGAGCAGGTCGGGCCAGCCTGCGTGTGCGTGCGCTTCGCCGTCGGTGATGCACGCGAGCGTGAGCAGCGCATCGTGCATTTCATCGACGTCGCGCACGAGCGGCCAGGCTTCGTCGCGCACCGCGTCGATCGCGTCGGCGTCGAGCGCGCCGAGATCGTCGGCCGATTCGGGGTCGCTCCAGCGGCGCGACTGCACGGCCTGCGTGCGGCGCTCCTCGAGCGGCGCGTCGTCGAGGAACGCGTAGGGCTTCGCGTTCAGGATTTCGGCCGCGAGCGGCGACGGCGCGGGCAGGTCGCGCGCGACGAGCTCGATCGCGCCGCTTTCGATCCGGCGCAGCAGCGCGAGCCAGCCGTCGGTGTCCATTGCATCGTGCAGGCAGTCGTCGAGTGTCTGGTCGACGAGCGGGTGGTGCGGAATCTCGCGTTCGCCGACGATGTTCTCGAGGCACGCGACCTGATCGGGGAACACGGTCGCGAGCAAGTCCTCGCTCTTCATCCGCTGCAGTTGCGGCGCGGTGCGCCGGCCGCCGGTGAAGCGCGGGAGCGCAAGCGCGGTCGTCGCATTCCAGCGCCAGCGCACGCCGAACATCGGCGCGTCGAGCAGCGCCTGGACCAGCACGTGCTCGGCGCTGGCCGAACGCAGGTAGCGCCACACGTCGTCGAGCGCGAAGCTGTGCGCGAGCGACAGCGACAGGATGATCGCGTCGTCGGTCGCGGCGGCCTGCAGCTCGAAGTTGAAGCTGCGGCAGAAGCGCTTGCGCAGCGCGAGCCCCCAGGCGCGATTGATGCGGCTGCCGAACGGCGAGTGGATCACGAGCTGCGTGCCGCCCGATTCGTCGAAGAAACGCTCCATCACGAGCGTGTCCTGCGTGGGCAGCGCACCGAGCGCGGCGCGGGCACGGGCGAGGTAGTCGACGATCTGGCGCGCGGCGTCCGGCGACAGGCCGAGCGCGTCGACGAGCCAGCGCAAGGCGGGCGCGAGGCGGCTTTCGGCGGAGGAGAGCGCGGTGCCCGCTTCGGCTGTCGCATCGGGTTTCGCGTCGCTCGCGGCCTGGCCGGCCGCACGCTTGCGCCCACCGGCGCGGGCGCCTTTGCCGGCCAGCCGGTCGCCGTCGGCGAACAGCCCGTCGAGCCGCGCGCGCAGCCGGCCGACCGCCGCCGACAGTTCGTCGCTGCGCCCCGGTGCCTCGCCGAGCCAGAACGGAATGTTCGGCGACTGGCCTTGGGCGTCCTCGACGCGCACGCGGCCCGTTTCCACGCGAATGATCCGGTACGACTGGTTGCCGAGCTGGAACACGTCGCCGGCCAGGCTTTCGATCGCGAAATCCTCGTTGACGGTGCCGACCTGGATGCCCTGCGGTTCGAGCAGGACCGCGTAGTCGGCCATGTCGGGGATCGTGCCGCCCGACGTGGTCGCGGTCATCATCGCATTGCGGCGCCCGCGCACGGTGCCGCCGACCACGTCGCGATGCAGGTACGCGCCGCGCACGCCGCGACGGCTCGTGAAGCCTTCGGCGAGCATCTTCATCACTTCGTCGAAGCGCTCGCGTGTCAGCCTTGCGTACGGCGCGGCACGCGTGAAGCTCGCGTACAGCGCGTCTTCCTGCCACTCCGCACACGCGACTTCGGCCACGATCTGCTGCGCGAGCACGTCGAGCGGCGCTTCGGGAATCCGCAACGCGTCGAGTTCGCCGCGTTGCACGCAGTCGAGCAGTGCCGCGCATTCGACGAGCTCGTCGCGCGACAGCGGGAAGAGGCGCCCCTTCGGCACGCCGCCGACGTGGTGCCCCGAACGGCCGACGCGCTGCAGGAACGGCGCGATGCCGCGCGGCGAGCCGACCTGGCAGACGAGATCGACGTCGCCGATGTCGATGCCGAGTTCAAGCGACGCGGTCGCGACGAGCAGCTTCAGTTCGCCGCGCTTCAGGCGTTGCTCGGCATCGAAGCGGTGTTCCTTGGCCAGGCTGCCGTGATGCGCGGCGATCGCATCCTTGCCGAGCCGGTCGGCGAGATGGCGCGCCATGCGCTCGGCGGTGCGCCGCGTGTTGACGAACACGAGCGTCGTGCGATGCGCGGCGGCGAGCCCGGCGATGCGGTCGTACACCTGTTCCCACACGTCGGTGGCCATCACCGGTTCGAGCGGCACGTTCGGCAGTTCGAGCGCGAGGTCGCGCTCGCGCGTGTGGCCGGTGTCGACGATCGTACAGTCGCGCGGCGCATCGGCCGGGCCGCCGACCAGGAAGCGCGCGACCGCGTCGATCGGCTTTTGCGTCGCCGACAGCCCGATGCGCGGCAGCGCGCGGCCGGCCAGCGCGTCGAGGCGTTCGAGCGACAGCGCGAGATGGCTGCCGCGCTTGGACGACGCGAGCGCATGGATCTCGTCGACGATCACCGAGCGCACGTTCGACAGCATTTGCCGCCCGGAGGTGGACGACAGCAGCACGTACAGCGATTCGGGCGTGGTGACGAGGATGTGCGGCGCGCGCTTGCGCAGTGCGGCACGCTCGGCCTGCGTGGTGTCGCCGGTACGCACCGCGGTGCGGATCGCCGGCACCGGCAGGCCGAGTTGCGCGAGCGATTCGGCGATGCCGGCGAGCGGCGCGTCGAGGTTCACGTGGATGTCGTTCGACAGCGCCTTCAGCGGCGACACGTAGACGACCAGCGTGGCATCGGGCAGCGTGCCGTCGTGCGCCAGCGCATCGCGCACCAGATCGTCGAGCGCGCACAGGAACGCGGTGAGCGTCTTGCCGGAGCCGGTCGGCGCGGCGACGAGCGTCGACCGGCCGGCTTTGATGTGGGGCCACGCGAGCGCCTGCGCGCCGGTCGGCGCGGCAAACGTGCGGCGGAACCACGCGGCCACGGCCGGGTGGAACACGTCGAGCGCACGGGCGGCAGGGCGGGTAGCGGTGACGTCCATCGGAGCGTTGAAATGGGGTGCGAGTGCGCGGGCGAACCGCGCATGAATCGAATCGTCAGTGTGCCAGACGTCGCGGGTGCGTGCCGGGCAGGCCTATCGACGATTCATCTTCAGATGGGGGCTCGCGGCGCGCTTTCAACGAACCGAAAGTTGCGTGCCATTCTTCGCGTCGAATGGCGACGGATTGCAACTAAACGCGATGCAGCCAGCCGAGCCAGTGTTCGAGCAGCGGCGCGCGCGACCACAGCGATTGCGCGAGCCACAGCGTGCCGCCCCAGGCGGCGGCCACGACGATCAGGTCGCAATGCCCGCTGTTCCACAGGTTGAGCGAGTGACGCCGCCAGATCCACGGCACGCCGAGCGGGTTCGGCCAGTCGGCGAGCAGGTGCATCACGCCGCCGCAGGCGAAGCCGAACAGCGGTGCGGCCCACAGCGGATGCGGATGATGAGTCAGCCCGTGCCATCCGAGCGCAAGCAGCGCGACCCAGCCGATGCCCCAGTGCGTGACGGTGCGATGCGTGATCCACAGGCGGCGCTTGCGGGTCCACCAGGCGACTTCGAGCCAGTCGGGTGCGGTGCCGCCGGCGACGCCCGCGACGAACGCGGCGAGCATGCCGGTGTGCCAGGGGCCGGTGGCGCCGGTTTGCGCGACGAGGACGGCGGCGGCGACGCCGGCCGCGAAGCCGGACGCATGATGTGCGTTGTGTGATGCCATAGGGAGCGAGACAAGCAAACGTGAAGCGGCACGTGAACGAAACAGCGATGTCGTGCGAAAGCGGGGCGCTATCTTCTCAGATCGACCCGCGCTGCGGGAGGGGCGTTTGCAGATTTTTTTGCGTGTGCCGCGTGGCAGGCGGCGAGGTTCGCAACTTTTCGGTTTTGCGCGCTGCGTGACGGCGTGCATCGGGCGCGCAACGCATGCCGTTTCGACCGATTCGTTTGGCCGTCGCGGCGCTGCAATGTGACCGCGCGCACACGATCGGCGTGCCGTCGTTGCATGCCGCGTGTTCGACCCTTATTGTCCCCCTATACTACGAAGCCGGCCGATCGCCGCCGGCGCGCCGGCGGTCATCGACGGATCAGGTGCCTTTCCTGCCTGAAGGAGATCCACATGGGGGACATGCAATGACTACGCTGAATCGCTTCAAATCATCCGCTGCCGTGCTTGCGACGATGGCCGGCATCGGGTTTATGCCGAACGCGCCCGCCTATGCGAAAGGGCCGCAGCCGGCGGTCCTGACGAGTTCGGCCGTTGCGGTGGCCGACAAGTACAGCGCGGATGCCGCGGAGCGGATCTTCAAGGAAGGCGGCAACGCGATCGATGCGGCGGTTGCGATCGCCTTCACGCTCGCCGTCACGTATCCGGAAGCCGGCAACATCGGCGGTGGCGGCTTCATGACGATCTACAAGGACGGCAAGCCGTACTTCATCGACTACCGCGAGCGCGCGCCGCTCGCCGCGACGAAGGACATGTACCTCGACAAGGACGGCAACGTCGTCAAGGGCATGAGCCTGTACGGTCCGCGCGCGGTCGGCGTGCCGGGCACGGTCGCCGGCATGTGGGAAGCGCAGAAGCGCTTCGGCAAGCTGAAGTGGAAGCAGGTGCTCGCGCCGGCGATCCACTATGCGCGCGACGGTTTCGTCGTCGACGAGCAACTCGCGCAGCGCGGCGTCGATGCATCGAAGGAATTCGGCGGCAAGACCAACTTCGACAAATACTTCTCCGGGCTGAAGGCCGGCGCGAACTTCAAGCAACCCGACCTCGCCGACGTGCTCACGCGCATCGCGAACGACGGCGCGGAAGGTTTTTACAAGGGCAAGACGGCCGAACTGATCGCCGCGTCGATGAAGACCGGCGACGGCAACGGGCTGATCACCACCGAGGATCTCGCGCAGTATCGTGCGGTGTGGCGCCAGCCGGTGCAGGCGAAGTGGAACGGCTACGACGTGATCACCGCGCCGCCGCCGAGCTCGGGCGGCATCGGCCTTGTGCAGTTGCTGAAGATGAAGGCCGACCTCAAGCAGGACTTCGAGGGCGTGAAGCTCAATTCGCCGCAGTACATCCACCTCGTCGCGGAAATCGAGAAACGCGTGTTCGCGGACCGTGCGCAGTATCTCGGCGATCCCGACTTCTACAAGGTGCCGATCGCGCAGTTGACCGACGACGCCTACATCGCGAAGCGGGCGGCCGAGGTCAACCCGAAGGAGCCGTCGGACACGAAGAGCGTGCAGCCGGGCCTCGGCACGACGATGCCGGAGAAGGCCGAAACGACGCACTTCTCGGTCGTCGACAAGTGGGGCAACGCGGTGTCGAACACGTACACGATCAACGGATACTTCGGCTCGGGCGTGATCGCCGACGGCACGGGCATCGTGCTGAACGACGAGATGGACGACTTCTCCGCGAAGCCGGGTGTCGCGAACATGTTCGGCGTGGTCGGCAGCGACGCGAACGCGATCGAACCGAAGAAGCGCCCGCTGTCGTCGATGTCGCCGACGATCATGACGAAGGACGGCAAGGTGTCGCTCGTGATCGGCACGCCGGGCGGCTCTCGCATCTTCACGTCGATCTTCCAGGTGATCAACAACATCTATGACTTCAAGATGCCGTTGAAGGAAGCGGTCGGCGCGATGCGCTTCCATCACCAGCTGCTGCCGCCGAACACGATCTTCTGGGAGCCGTACCACCCGATCGAAGGCGAGCTCGCGAAGCAGATCGAGGCGCGCGGCTACACGCTGAAGGGGCAGGATTTCAGCGGCGACATCCAGGTCATCAAGATCGACGGCAAGACGCCGGAAGCGATGGCCGATCCGCGCGGGCGCGGTGTGACGCGGGTTATTCGCTGACGGGAGCCTGTTGCGTGATCGCCGCGGCGGTCGCGCGAACGGCGCTTGACGTCGGGCAAGAGTCCGGCGCGGATAAGACGGTGAGCCCGATCCCCACCGAGCAGACTACGCCGAGTGGGGTCGGGCGATTTTGCGTTGCCGTCGCACTGCTGCTGTTCTGCCGGAACGGAACTTGCGTCGATCCAGACCCAAGGTGGGAGCGCGGTGTGTCGTATCCGGTCTGTACCCCCGCGTCAATCCCGCAGTCGCGTACGTGCTATTGCCCCAGTCTCGGAATCATCGTGACAGTGGGGGCGACGGTATAGGCCACCGTCATTGCGTCGCCTGACTTGAGATCGATCATTCCGTTCGTCAAGCCGCTCGCATAGGCGGCTTGCCCGTTTCGGGAGACATTGATTGACAAGACGGTGCCTCCGGCGATCGACATGCTGACCGCGCTCAGGTTGTTGTTCGTGAACGTCCACGGCGAAGCGCCGACTGTCGGAAAAACGAGATCCATCTGCACATAGGGAGCGGCAAACCCGTTTTGGGCGAAATTGTCTTCATTCCACGATATGTTGTTCCACGAAGCAGCATAAATAAAGTTGCCGACTGCTCGGGGATAATTGACCGGTTGAGCCAGATAATTTCCTCTCAATTTGAGGGATGCCCCTGCCGAGAGTGTTGCGATCGTGATAAGACAGCCAAATGCGTTGCAGCAACCGATGTTTTCTCCAATGTTGCTATTAATGTCCGTAGAATGCGAGCACGAACCATCGAAATAAATACCGTCCTTCGCGATACCGGATAGTTGATTATTCGAAACGATACACTCGCTAGTGGCAGACAGGAAGATTCCGGCGGATGTGCTCAATGAACCTGTTCCGGTGAATGTAATGGATGCGCCGTTTGCAATTCCGCTGCCGGTGAAATTGTTGGACAGCGTGACGGTCGGGCCATTTCCGTTACCGGAGACCGACGCCACGTAAGTGCCGACCGGGATATTCGTTCCGGATACGCCTTGTCCCACCGCACAGCCGCGTGCCGACGGATACGGTGTAAACGTCAGCGTATTGGTCCCTGCCGCCGCTGCGGCCGAGGTCGTGATCGTTTGAGATGTCGTGCAGACCATCGGCGTAAAGACGATGGATGCACCGCTCGCGACGGTGCCGGTCGTCGCCTTGCTGAGCGTCACCGAGGTCGCCGTCACACCAGTCACGAAGGTGCCGGCCGCGATGTTGGTCCCGCTGACGCTTTGTCCGATCGACACGCCTGTCGTTTCGTTGCCGGGCGACCCGAAACCGTAGTTGTCGTTATAGGTGACGCCGGTTGTCGAGGCGAATGTCAACGACGTAGCGGCACTCGCAGTGGAAGCGGTTGTCACGATCGTCGCACCGAACAGTCCGACACCGGAAAAGACCACGATTCCGCCACTCGGTACAGTTGCATTCTGGCTCAGCGTGACTGTCGATACACCTGCCGATACGACCGTGCCTATCGCTATGCTCGTCGATCCATTGAAATACCACGCCGTCATGCCGACCGCGACACCCGGGGTATTGGCGAAGTTCAGCGTCGTCGATGCCGAGGTCGCACTGATCGTCGTCAACGTGAATCCGTTCTTGTTGTTCGGATCCCAGCCATTGACTATCGCGTTCTGTGAAATGTTGACCTGAATGTGGGTGCCGCCGGATGCCCCTAAAAAGATCGGGTATCCCGCCGAATTCTTGATCGTGTTGTTGATGATTGAAATGTTGGAGTTGTTGGATCCATTGGCTGTGGTTAAATGCAACGCCCCGTAAGAATTTGGGGCGTTCGGAAGGTTGGGGCGGGCGACGATATCGGATGATATGCCGCACGTATCCAGGATGTTGTCGGTTACTTTTATATTGTCGTTGCCGTACGTTTGATAGCCGGATTCCGAGGCAATATAAATTCCCGCGCACTGGGAGTTATAAATATGGTTTCCGGAGACCGTCAGGTCTTGAGCGCCAACAATGGCAATGCCGCGTGCATATTTGGTCTGATCGACACGATTGTTTGCAATGATGATGCGGCGGGGGCGGGCACGATCGCTTTGATATCCGACAATAGCAAACGCGTCATCGCCACCATTGATCACTTCGTTGTTTACGATCGTAATGTCCGAACTTGCTCCGGTAACATGGAAGCCGTCGTGCCAGACATTGAGCACCGTATTTCCGAATACTTTCCCGTTCACACAGGCACGCATCATGATAGCCTGACTCGCGGCATTGTTGATCTGGCATCCGGATATCTCGAACTGGCTGCACGCTTCCAAATTGATTGGCCCGGCGTTTTCGTTGGCATAGTATCCGGTCGCGTTTTTCGAGAAAAACCGCAAATTCTGGATTTTTAAATTGCTGATGTTTTTCCAGTATATTGATGCATTTTGGCCTTGCGATGTAGTGCACTGGAGAACTGAATTCCAGCCGGCCCCGATAATCGATGCGGTTGCAGTCAGTGTATTGCTGTATAGATAGACGCCGGGAGGGAAATAAAGAGGCGTCCCGGCATTGAATGCTACTTGGAGCGCTGCTGTATCGTCAGTCACGCCGTCGCCCATGACGCCGAAGCGTCTTACACTCGTCGGAAGGTCGACCAACTCCTGTAAAAGCGTGCGCGGAATCAGTCCGGTTGCCGTGCCTACGATATAGGTTGCCGGGATTTCTGTTGTCATTGGAATACTCCTTGTTATCGCAATTAATCAACGGGAATTAAAATGAGATTTTTTAATGATCGGCGACCATTCCGATTGAATTCACCGTTTGAGCGGTACGGGAAAAATTGACCCTTGCAATGGAGTTCGCCGATTCATTTTCGAGATTTCAAGATCGATACTCCGTTCATTTGATTAAATGAAAGGATGCGAGCAGGATTCATGATACGTCTTGAGTCCGAGGTGGGCGTGATTTCTTTGAGAACGGTGCGGAAGACAACAGATTATATTTCTGGGCGGAGCGGACGATTATATTTGCGGCGACTACTGGTCGCCTTAAACGTACGCCAGCATGACAATGGATGTCCGCTGTAATGGTACGTCGTCGACAGGCACCGAAAATTGCCCGGCGCGATTGGTGTCCGCACCAGAATCCAATCCGGTGAATGGTCGCCGGAAGGAAACGCGTTGCGAAGCTTGCTCCGGCGATGACCGGCGTTCAAGCGGTGGCCCGGATGAAGCCGGCGATCCGCTTGGCGATGGCGTCGGGCGCATCCTCGAAGCAGTAGTGCCCGACGCCCGCCAGCCGCTCGACGGGCGCGGACGGAAACAACGCGGTGAAAAGCGGCAGGAAGTGTTCCGCGCCGAGCGTCCGGTCGGCATCTCCCCAGAGCGCGAGCGCGGGTTTGCCGCGTATCGCGCGCAGTGCCGCCGCATCGGGCTCCTCGAACCGGTGCGCGCCGGCGGCAAAGCCGCGAGCCCAGCCGATCGCGCCGAGACAGTCGGCCGGTTGCGCGAACGGCGCTCCGTACGCGGCGATCCACGTGTCGGTGATGACCGCGTGGTTCTCGAACCCGTTCAGCTTCAGCGTGCTCAGGATGTTGAAGCCGAGCTGACC
This sequence comes from Burkholderia seminalis, assembly GCF_001718535.1. Lineage (NCBI taxonomy): Bacteria > Pseudomonadati > Pseudomonadota > Betaproteobacteria > Burkholderiales > Burkholderiaceae > Burkholderia > Burkholderia seminalis. The sequence goes on from NZ_CP013400.1 coordinate 1,266,227, forward strand.
GAGCACCGTTTCGAGCGTATCGTCGGCCGCCGCGCGCATGATCCACTGGAACCACGGCGCCTCGCGAGCATTCGCATTCAGGCGCTCGACGAGATCGGGCTGGCCGAACGGCGTTGGTCCGTTCGCCGACACGATGCGCCGGATCCGGTCCGGATGACGTGCGGCGAGCCCCATGCCGACCGGGCCGCCGAAATCGTGCATCACGAGCGTGATGCGCTCGAGGCCGCGCGCGAGCACGAAGCGCTCGAGGTTGTCGATGTGGTCCTGCAGCCAGTAGCTGCGGTCCCGCGGCGTCGCGCTTTTGCCGAATCCCATGTGATCGGGCACGACGACGCGGTACGTCGGACGCAGCGTTGTCACCAGATGGCGGAACAGGTAACCCCACGTAGGTTCGCCATGCAGGCACAGGACGGTTTCGCCGTCGCGCGGTCCTTCGTCCACGTAGTGCATCCGGAAGCCGGATGCATCGTCGAAATGCGGGGCGAAGGGAAAGGTGCCGTCGAACGTGGCATCGGACCGGATCATCGAACGCTCCTTCGGTAGTCGAGTAGTTTGGTTTCAATATGAAACCGAATGGAAGCGTAGGACATGAGGTTTCAAGTTGCAACCAGAAGCGCGATCCGGTCGACTGCCGCCGGGTGTCGTCGTTGATGCGTGGCGAAGCGTCGGAAAGCGATGATGGCGTGATTGACGAGTCAATCGGCTTGAATCTCAGGCCGATCGGAGTCGAAACCTCCGCGCCGTTCGCCGATCGCGAACAGTCGGGTTCGCCCCATTGATCTTTGGGTAGACGGGTTTTATATTGCAACCATTCATTTCAATGGAAAACGACTGCCGCTCAGCCTGCCCACAGGGAACGGCGTAACCGCACGCACCGATGAACCGACGAACCACGCACGAAGATTCCCTTTGCGGCGTTGCCCGCCCGCTCGATGCGATCGGCGACGGGTGGTCGCTGCTGATCGTGCGTGACGCGTTCGACGGGCTGAGCCGTTTCGGCGAATTCCAGAAAAACCTCGGCCTCGCGAAGAACATCCTGGCGGCTCGCCTGCGCAACCTGGTCTCGCACGGGATCATGGACATCGTGCCGGCCGCCGACGGCGGCGCGCATCACGAGTACGTGCTGACCGAGAAGGGGCGCGGGCTGTTTCCGCTGCTGGTCGCATTGCGGCAGTGGGGTGAGGATTTCTGCTTCGAACCGGACGAGGCGCACGTGCTGCTCGTCGACCGGAAAACCGGACTGCCGATCAGGAAGCTGGAGCTTCGTTCGCAGGACGGGCGCGTGCTCGGGCCGGAAGACACGGTCGTGCTGCCGCCGCCCGGCTGACATGCGGGATCGCCTTCCGGCTGCATGCTGGCCGCTTGAAGCGGCTTCTCGCAGGCCTCGGCGAAGCGCTTCGTCGCTCTGCGGTAGCGGCCGCGCCGCGCCGGTTTTTCCAGTCGGGGGCCGCCGCGGCATTCGCAGCGGACTCGCCGGCGAGGCACACGCAACACCAGCGGGTTTCGAACCGCGGCAGACCGCGCATGCATCGAACCGCCGTCAGCTCCGGTCGTTCGCCGCGTTGCTTTCGAGAAAGCTGTCCACCGCGATCAGCGACTGCTCGTCGAGCGTGCCGAGCACGCTTTTCAGCTTCAGTTGCAGCTTCAGCGCATCGAGGTAACTGTCGAACAGCTTCTGCCGGATACCCGAGATGTCCCGCCGCAGGTTCAGCGTTTCGTACGTCGTGCTGTAACCGACCTGATGCGCTTTCATCGACGAATCGTACGCGAGCCGCGCGGCCTGCAGCGACTGCTGCAGCGCGCGGATGCGCTTGCCGACCGATTCGAGCGCGGACAGCGCCTCGCGATGATCGGTGCCCAGTTGCTCCTCGACCTCGCGCAGCCGGTTGCGGTATTGCTCGGTCACGTGCTCGGCTTCCACCTGCCGGTAGTACACGCTGCCGCCGGAGAAGATCGGAATCGTCACCTGCACGCCGAACGCGCTCTGATGGAAGTCGGACCGATCGGTGAGCCCGCGCAGGTTCGGGTTGAGCCCGCGCGAATACGACGCGAACAGGTCGACGGTCGGCAAGTGCTCGGCGCCGACGCGCTTGGCGGCGAGCCGCGCGACCTGTACGTCGCGATACGCCTGACGGTACGCGGGGTTGTCCTGCGGCGCGTAGTCGCCGGACGGAATGCGCGGCGACGACCCGCGCATCGCGAGCCGGGGCCAGCGCGTGAAGTCGATCGTCGAGCCGAGCAGTGTCTCGTAGCGTGCGCGCCGCGCGTCGACGTCGGTCTGCGCGAGCGCTTCGTCGGATTGGGCGAGGCTGCGGCGCGCCTCGATTTCGGCGGTGTCGCCGATCGTCTTCATCCCGAGTTGCGCCATGCGCCGCGTGTCGCTTTCGAGCCGTGCCAGCGCGCTGACCTCGTCGTCGGCCGACTGCAGTTTCTCGCGCGCGCTCAGCAGGTCGAAGCACGCGTTCGCGACGCGCAGGATCAGGTCCTGCCTCGCGACCGCGAGTTTCTGCTTCGCCGATTCCTCGTACTCGGTCGCGCGCCGCATGTCGTACAGGTAGGGCACGTTGAACAGGGCCTGCGTGATCTGGGCGGAACCGTATGCGGCATTGCTCGAGCCGCTGACGTCGATGCCGAACAGGTTCGCATGCGTACCGTAGCGCCCCCATTCGAGTTGCGCGGCGGCTTGCGGCAGCATCTGCGCGCGCGCTTCGGGGAATTTCTGGCGGGCCGCGTCGTATTCGCTGCGCGCCTGCAGATAGCGCGGATCGTGCACGGATGCGTACTGGTAGGCGGTGTCGAGGCAGAACGCGTGCGCGTTCGTGGTCGTACCGATAACCGTTACAGCGATCAGTGTCATGGTTGCAAGTCGGGGATTCCACCTAGTTGGAAATCTTGATAAGGAAATACCCGCATTCCGCGTTGCCGATCCGCCATTCGCGCGCCTCGTTTCAAACATGGCCGTCTCCGCCTCCTGCCCGTGCCGCAACGCATTGCGGCGGGATTTAAACGTTTTGAAATTGGAATTCAAAAAACATGAATGTCGCTTGCCCCTCATACATCGGAAATTGCGACTGTAAGAGTGTGTCCTCCATTGAATTCCGATGCGACCGCATGATAGCCTGATTTCGGCTGGTAATCGCGGTGATTATTAGATTAACAAGTCGCTAGGGATTAAAAGCCGTTTGTCTTTCAATGAAGGTTCTTTGCATCATCTTTATTTTTTACGAGGAGAGAATGATGAAGGTCATGACGACGGAACAGGTCAGGAATGTGCATGGCGGCGGGGCGATCAGCTCGCTGGGCAGCCTCGCCGTTGACGCCGCGCCGGTGGTGACCGCGCTCGGCCAGTTCCTGCCGAGCCTCGGCAATTACCTGCAGAACCCGAAGACGTTCAACAACACCGGCAAGTAACCGCCGTGCGCGGGGAGGCGCCCCCCGCGCGAGATGCCGCGAAACAGAAGGAAAAGAATCGATCGCCGCAGTGGCAATTAAGCGACTCCGGAATGCATTATTTCGGAATCGGGCGATTATCAGGAGGCGGGAGTGCCGGATTATATCCGTAATAAAGTAAACGGCCATTGAGTTTTCGATTGGCTGACGGCTGCAGGCATTCCGACAATATAAAGGCCACAACAAATGCGAGACATCACGGAAGAACAGGCCCGCCAGATTCGTGGCGGCGCGTCGCTTTACTCCAATTCGGCTGCCTATACGGTCGATCTCGTCAACCAGTCGATCGGGACCACGCTGCAGGGCCTGATGACCCAGTACCAGACCCGCGCCGTCGAACAGTTCCGGATGTCGCTAGGCTCGTCGCGCTGAGCGGCCGGTAACACCGGTCTTCCGCCGCGGCCGGCAGTGCGCCGGCTGCGCCCATGCGTATCGCGCACGACCCGCCACGGGCCCGCACGGCAGGCCCGGGCGGCGTGTCGTCGCGCCCCGGGTGCCCGACCATGCTCTTCAATACGCGCAAAGTCCGTCCGGTCCTGCAGGACGAGGTGACGGAGTGCGGCCTGGCCTGCCTCGCGATGATCGCGTCGTGGCACGGGCGCGAAACGACGTTGCGCACGCTGCGCAACCGCTATCCGGTGCGGATCGATTCCGGGCTGTCGTTCTTCGACCTGATGGAGATCTCGAACGATCTCGGGCTGCGCGCGCGCGGGTTGCAGTTCGACGCGGGAGAACTCGACGCGCTCAAGACGCCGTGCATCCTGCATTGGGGGATGAACCACTATGTCGTGCTGACGAAGGTCGGCTACGGCAGCGTGCACATCGTCGACCCCGCGCTCGGCGAGACGAAGCTGCCGCTCGCGCAGGCGCTCACGCACATCACCGGTTATGCGCTCGAACTGAATCCGGACATCGGCTTCACGCGGGCGGGTCCGACCGACCGGATCCGGTTGCGCGACTACCTCGCAGGGCTGACGGGCATCCGCAAGAGCCTCGCGATCGGCATCGCGGGCGGCGTCGCCGCGCAGCTCCTGCTGCTGCTCGGCCCGTCGTACGTGCAGCTGACGATCGACGAGGCGCTGAAGAAGACCGACGTCGACATCCTGTACCTGCTGACGATCCTGTTCGCGATCGTGTTCCTGTTCGACACGCTGTACGCGAACCTCGTCGGCAACATCAAGAGCTACCTGCGCAACATCGTGTCGCAGCAGCTGTCGGCGAACATGGTCGGCCATCTCGCGCGGCTGCCGATCGGCTATTTCCTGTTCCACAACACCGGCGATTCGATTTCGCGCGTGTCGTCGGTGTCGGAGGTCGGGCGCTTTCTCGTCGACGGGCTGGTCGGCGGGCTGCTGAATATCGTCACCTGCACGCTGACGCTCGTGCTGATGTTGTACTACAGCCCGGTGCTGGCCGGCATCAGCCTCGCGGGGATGGTGCTGTTCGCGCTGAGCCGGCTCGCGATCCAGCCGCGGCTGCAGGACGCGATGTCGCAGATCCTCACGCGCGGCGCGCAAGCCGATGCGCTGCTGATCGAGAACATCCGTTCCGCGCATTCGATCAAGCTGCTGTCGGCCGAGACCGCGCGCAGCAGCCTGTGGGTCAACGCGTTCACGCAGAAGCTGCAGGCGATGCGCCAGCAGGAGCGGCTGCAACTGCTGTTCGATGCGATCTCGAAGGGGATCGTGCACGTCGAGCAACTCGTGATCGTCACGTACGGCGCGTGGCTCGTGATGCACGGACAGAGCACGATCGGCGTGATCTACGCGTTCATCCAGTACAAGAACCTGTTCGCCGACAAGTTCATCGATTCGATCCAGCTCCATGTGCGCCGCAAGGTGCTGCAGGTGCACATGGACCGCGTCGCCGACGTGCTGCAGACCGAGACCGAGGAGCCCGCGCCGGATGCGGTCGTACGACCGATCGACGGATTCGACGGTGCGCTGTCGATCCGCGCGCTGTCGTACACGCCGAAGGGCGGCAACCGTCCGATCCTGCGCGACATCGCGCTCGACGTGCCGGCCGGCGCCAAGATCGCGATCGTCGGCCGCACCGGCAGCGGCAAGACGACGCTGTTGAACCTGATCTGCGGGCTCGTGCGCCCGGACCCGGGCACGCTGTTCGTCGGCGGCGTCGATCTCGCGGAAGTGAACCTGCGGCAGTACCGCAAGCATCTCGCGGCCGTCACGCAGTCCGACCAGCTGTTTCGCGGGACGATCCGCGACAACATCACGAACTTCGCGCCGGCGCCGCGGATCGGCGCGATGTTCGACGCGGCGAAGCTCGCCTGCATCCACGACGAGATCGAGCGGCTCGACCACCGCTACGACACGCCGCTCGGCGATACGCAGAAGTTCCTGTCGGCCGGCCAGATGCAACGGCTGCTGATCGCGCGGGCGCTGTATTGCGAGCCGCGCCTGCTGATCCTCGACGAGTTTTCGTCGAACCTCGACCAGGCGACGACGCACGAGATCTGCCGCAACGTGTTGACGCTGCCGTGCACGATCGTGCTCGTCACGCACGACGCGTCGATCCTGTCGATGGTCGACCGCATCTACCAGATGCACGACGGCGTATTGACCGATGCGACCGGCGCGTGGCACGCGGCCGAGGAGGCACGGTGATGCTCGGGCGGCTCTTCCTGCTCAATCCGTTCTCGTATGCGTTCCTGCTGCGCCGCGCGGTGCGTGCGGTCGCGCTGCGTACGTCCCCCGCGTTCGGGCTGCGGCTGATGCGCTGGTGCTCGGGCGCATGCCTGCGCTGCTTTCCGCCCATTCGCGAATCGATCGAACGCGCGGTCGCCTACATGCTGAGCGCGCACCTGAACGACGATCCGCGGCGCGTGCGGGAAGTATCGGCCGCGATCGTGCGCGAGCTGTTCGAGGCCGAGTTCGCCGGACTCAAGCTGCGCACGCACAGCCTCGCGTCGATGAAGTCGATGATCGACGGGATGGCGTGCGAAGGCGACGATCAATTGCGCGCGGCGCTCGCACGCGGCGGCCCGCTGATGCTCGCGGGGCTGCACTTCGGCAACCTGATGCTGTTCGTCACGAAACTGCGCTTCATGATTCCCGACGACCGCAAGCTGATGGTGATCCTGCATCGCGACGCGCCTGGCGCGTTCTTCGACGATGCACTGCGGCTCGTCGCCGAATACGGCGCGGGCGACGTCGAGTTCATCGACATCGAGGAGCGCGTGCATCTGCGGCGGCTGATCACGAGCCTGCGGCGCGAAGCGCCCGTGTTCCTGCTGTTTTCCGACCTGCACGGCAAGTTCGGCAAGACCAACCGCTGCCGGCTCGGCGGGCGCTGGGTGCGGATGGCCGGCGGCGGCGTGAAGCTCGCGGTCGAACAGGGGATTCCGCTGCTCGTCGCGTATGCGACGGGCGTGCCGTTTCGCGATCGCTGCGCGGTGCATTTCACCGGGCTCGCGGCCAGCCCGCTCGCGCCGATGCTCGGGGCGGACGACGACGCATCGCCGGTGCGCGCGACGCACCAGCGCATCGTCGACCGCCTCGAACAGGCGCTCGTGCGCCAGCCCGAGCAATGGCATTTCTGGGAACACTTCACGCCTTACCTGATGCCGACGCCGCTGCTCGATGCGGCCGCGCGGCGTCGCGCCTGACGAGCCTGCCCCATGCCGATCTGGAATTCCGCCCTCCAAGAACAGAAGCCGTCGCGCAAGCTCGCGCGCGGCACCACTTTCGGCACCGTGATCCACGGCGTCGTCGACGTGCCGGTGTCGATGCGGTTTTTCTGCTACCTGTCGCTGGCGATGTTCGCGATGTTCGTGACGGCGCTCGTCGAACTGAGCTACGCGAATACCGAGAGCGTGTCGGGGATGCTGACGCCGCGCTCGGGGCTGATCGGCGTCGGCGCGCCGCCGGGCTGGGCGGTGCGCGACATCTACGTCGGCAAGGACCAGCAGGTGAAGGCCGGCCAGCGGCTGATGGCGGTGACGCGCGACACGAGCTTCGTCAGCCAGGCGAACAACGTGCAGGGCATGCGTGCGGCGCTCGACCGGCAACGCGTGGAGGTGACGCAGCAGATCGACGCGGCACGGCTCGAATACCGGTCGTCGGTGCAGCAGATCAACCAGCAGATCGCCGCGCAAGGCGAGAGCCGTGGGCTGATCGACCGGCAGATCCAGGACCAGAAGCGCATCGTCGACGAGTACGGCGAACGGCGCGCACGCGTGAAGCAGCTGCTCGACGAGCAGGTCGTGACGCTCGAACAGTACAACCAGGTCAACACGCAGTACCTGCAGGCCGGGCAGGCGTACCAGGACCTGCTGCTGCGCCGCGCCGAGCTTGCGAAGAACGCGATGAAGCTGCGCGGCGACCTCGACACGATGCAGAGCAAGTACGACGGCGCGAACGCGGAACTGAAGATCAAGCAGGAGGAGCTGAACGCGAAGGAATACAACATCGACGAGAACGTGAACCAGGTGCTGTACGCGCCGGCCGACGGGCAGATCGTGCGGCTCGACGTCGTGCAGGGCGGTGTGATCGACCCGCCGGGCACGCGCGTCGTCGAGATCCTGCCCGCGCAGGCCGACGGGCTGATCGCCGAGGTCTACATTCCGTCGTCGAAGGCCGGCTTCGTGAAGAAGGGGCAGGAAGTGAAGGTTGCGTACGCAAGCTATCCGGTCGAGAAGTTCGGCACCTATCGCGGCAAGGTGCTGTCGATCTCGCCGGTCGCGTTTTCGGCGAAGGAGCTGAACCTGCCGGGCGATGCGGCCGCGTCGCAGACCTACTTCAAGACCTGGGTCGAACTCGCCGATCGAACGCCGTCCTTCGAGGGGCGGCCGCTGTCGCTGCGGGCCGGGATGATGCTGAAGGCCGACGTCGTGCTGGAGCGGCGCAGCCTGCTCGAATGGCTGTTCGAGCCGCTGTACCGGATCCGCCAGCGCCTGTTCGGCGTGCCGGCCTGAGCCGATGGCGAATCGCGACATTACCCGCCGCCGCGCGCGGCCGGGCGCCGTGCGTCCGTTGTCGCGCTGGCTCGGCGCGACGCTGTTCGCGTGCGCGGCTGCCGCGCACGGCGCGCCGCAGCCGGACGGCGATGCCGCGCCGCGCTGGCAGGCCGGTGCCGACGGGATCGGCTTCTGGCCGGGCGGCGATGCGGACGGGTTCGACGCGAGCGCGTGGGCGACCGATGCAGGGCCGGCGCGCGGCGGGCGCGATGGCGCTGCGGCCGGCGTGCCGCCGCTCGACGCCGTCCCGTTGAGCGCACGCAAGATCACGCTCGGGCAGCGCACCGGCGAAGCGGGGCGCGCGTGCGCGGGAGCGCGCGACGATGGCGTCGACGGTATCGGCTTCGACGACAACGGCGCGGACGACGGCTGCGCGCCGGCCGCGCCGCGCGAGGCAACGGCGGATGACGCATCGGCTGGCGGCGTGGTCCACGCCGGCCGGATGCCGTACGAACTGCATCCGGTCGATCCGTCGCGGCTGCCCGATCTGCCGGCCGCGCAGGCGCCGCCGTTGCTCGAGCAGCTGATGGGCGACGACCGCAACATGGTCGGCCTCGGCTGGCACTTCGTCGGGACGACCGGCCGGTCGACGCCCGTGACGACGCATACCGACGCGCTCGGGCTGAACAGCTTCCAGAACGCCGGGTCGAGCCTGTCGCTCAGCAATACGAACACGCTGGCGTTCACGTTCACCCACTTTTTATCGGAGCACTGGGCGGCCGAACTCGGCGCGGGCATTCCGCCGGTGCTGACGCTGCGCGGGCACGGCAGCATCGCGCTGCCGCTCGAGCGCATCTTTGCCGGCGTCCAGGGGCGTTTTCCGCTGATCGACCTTGCGAACACGCAAAGCAATCCGCTCGCGACCACGCGCGCGTGGCTCGGGTCCGTCGTGTTCAAGTACTACCTCGGCGAGCGCGACGATCGCTTCCGGCCGTTCGCGGGCATCGGCGTCAGCTACACGCGCTTCACGAACACGAACCTGAACCCCGTGTTCCAGCGCAAGCTCGCGTCGCTCGGCGGGCTGCTCGCGGCAGGCGCGGACATCGGCAGCCTGCAGTCGCTGTTGCTCGACCCGGCGATGTTCCAGCGGATCTGGGATGCCGGCGGCGACCTGCTGCTGTCGGGGCGGACCAATGTGTCGGCGAAGGTGAAGAGCGTGTGGGAGCCGGTGTTCACCGTCGGCGCGAGCTACCAGATCACGCGCCGGCTCTGGATCACGGGGATGGTCACCTATATTCCGCTGCGGACGAAGATCACGCTCGACATCAGCCAGCCGAACCGGACGCTTGCATCGAACACCTTCGATATTTCGGCCAATCCGGTGCTGGCCAGCGTGCTGCTGAACTTCCGCTTCTGACGGTCCCGGCGGCCGGTTTTCATCAATTTGACGCGCGACGCTGGGATAATGGCGAAGTTTGGCCGCGTCAATGATGGAAGGAGGCCCCATGGGCGACAAAGATACCCGCACCGAGACCGACAACCTTGCCGATTCGAGCTCGATGGAAGCGCGTCAGCGCCGCTTCGAGGAAGATCTCGTCGACGCATACGACGAAGAACTCGAAATGGAACTCGACGACCGTCGCTTCGACGACGGCGACGACTTGCTGTTTTCGCAGGCGCGTCGCGAGGCACGCAAGCAGTATTTCCGCGAGCTGTTCCGGCTGCAGGGCGAACTCGTGAAACTGCAGGACTGGGTCGTGAGCACCGGGCACCGGCTCGTCGTCATTTTCGAAGGGCGCGACGCGGCCGGCAAGGGTGGCGTGATCAAGCGGATCACGCAGCGCCTGAATCCGCGCGTGTGCCGTGTCGCCGCGCTGCCCGCGCCGAACAACCGCGAGCGCACGCAATGGTACTTCCAGCGCTACGTCGCGCATCTGCCGGCCGGCGGCGAGATCGTGCTGTTCGACCGCAGCTGGTACAACCGCGCGGGCGTCGAGCGCGTGATGAATTTCTGTACCGACGACGAGTACGAGGAGTTCTTCCGGTCGGTACCCGAGTTCGAGAAGATGCTCGTGCGCAGCGGCATCCAGATCGTCAAGTACTGGTTCTCGATCACCGATCACGAGCAGGAAGTACGTTTCCAGGCGCGGATCCAGGATCCGCTGAAGCAGTGGAAGCTGAGCCCGATGGACCTCGAAAGCCGGCGCCGCTGGGAGGCTTATACGGCCGCGAAGGAGGAGATGCTGCAGCGCACGCATATTCCCGAGGCGCCGTGGTGGGTCGTGCAGGCCGTCGACAAGAAGCGCGCGCGGCTGAACTGCATCCACCATCTGCTGGGCCAGGTGCCGTATCACGAGGTGCCGCACCCGTCGATCGACCTGCCGCCGCGCGAGCATCACGAGGACTACATCCGCCGGCCGACGCCGGACGACATGATCGTGCCGGATACTTACTGACGCAGGAATGCGCCTGGCAGCGTCAGGCAAAGCGGGGAAGGCAGGTGCCTTGCCCGCGCGTCACAGGTCCGGAAACCCCGAGCGCCCCTGGGTCAGGTCGAACAATTCGGCCCTCGCATCGGCCTCGGCGGTTTCCGGCAGCTTGATCACCAGTTTCACCGTCATGCCGTACGTGCTGTCCACCAGTTCGTATCCGGCCTGTTCGATCCAGCGGCGCACGCGCGCCTCCTCCGGGTAGCCGATCTCGATCGCGAGCCGCGTCTGGCGAATGCGCTCGATGCGCTCGGCATCGAGCAGCGCCGAGGCGATCGCATCCGTATAGGCGCGCACCAGTCCGCCCGCGCCGAGCTTCACCCCGCCGTAGTAACGCACGACCGCGCCGAGCACGCCGTCGAGATCGTGATGACGCAGCACTTCGAGAATGGGCCGGCCGGCCGTGCCCGACGGCTCGCCGTCGTCCGACATGCCCGACTGGCCGCCGGCCAGCAGCGCCCAGCACACATGGGTGGCCGTCGGATGCGCGTCGCGCAGGCGTTGCAGCGCCTGCATCGCGGCATCGCGGTCGTCAACCGGGATCGCGAGCCCGATGAAGCGGCTCTTGCGGATCTCGAGTTCGCGGATATAGGTGGTGGCGAGCGTGTAACTCATGCGCCGCGAGCAACGGGTAAGGAAGTCAAGGTGATGATGGCCTGGCGATGCTGGGATATCGGCCCGCACGTGGATGGCACCTGCACGCGCGGACGGGACGAAACGGGAATTTTACCGTGGTGCGCATCGAAGCATTTCGATGCGGTCGAAACCCGGCTCGGGCGATGTGCCGGATACGAAGACGCAGACGAAGATGGCCACCGTGCGCGAGCATGCCGCCCGTCGAACAACCATGGGCTCCCGAGGTCGATCGCGTGGATAGCTGAAGGGCGGCCCCGCGCTCGTTGAACCGGTCGCGCAGCGGGCGCATGGTTTTCCCCGTGAGGGCTTCGGAACGCACCCGTGCGTGCGACGTCAACGTACCCCGATCGACGACCGCAGCGCCGCGCCGAGCGTGCGCAGTGCCTGCCGGGCGCGCGCGTCGGTCAGGCTGGAATGGAGCACCACGTCGCGCGCCGGCAACGGCGGCAGCCCGTATCGCGTTCCGACGTCGACCGTGCCGGCGGGCGCCACGCGATGCCCGAGCGCCGCGACGGCCAGCCCCGCGGATACCGCCGCGCCGATCGTCGCGATACCGCCGCCGACGAACACCTCGGTCCACGGAACACCGGCCTCGTCCAGTGCGCCAACGGCCATGCGCCGCACGCTGCAAGGTTCGGCCTGCGTGGCCAGCCGCAGCGGTTGCGGCGGATGGTACTCGAAATCGGCTGCGGCCATCCAGCCGAACGACTCCGACAGGATGGTCTCGCCGTCGAGCCGCCGGCTGTCGTGCTGCAGCGCGACGGCCGCGTCGAGCTGGCCGCGGTCGAATGCATCGAGCACGTCGCGCGACGCCGCGACGCGGATCTCCAGCACGAGTGTCGGCTCCGCTTCGCTCATGCGTCGCAGCAGCATCGGCAGATCGGCGCCGACGACATGGTGGCTGACGCCGATCACCAGCCGCCGCTGGCCCGTGCCGAACGCGCCGATTGCGCCGTGGTGCGCGGCCACCAGCTCGCGCGCCGGCTCGAGGAACGCGGTGCCGTCGGCCGACAGGCGGACCTGCCGCGGCGTGCGCTCCAGCAGGCGGCGGCCGAGCCCCTCTTCGAGCCGCTTGATCTTCAGGCTCACGGCCGATTGCGTCGTGTCCATCGCTTCCGCGGCTCGCGTGAAGCTCTTGAGGTCGGCGGTCAGCACGAACGCTTGCACGGCTTCGATGTCGAGCGTTTTCATCGCGCACTCATCCATTTAATAATCGAATCATTGAAATATGATGCCATCGTCTTTTCAAATGATTCAAGGTCTTCTACGCTGTTCGCACGTTTTCCTGAATGTCACCCGTTGCTTTCGCCAGGAGTCGACCATGCTGACCGCGTACTACGTGCACCGCCTGCCGGCGGACTACGACCTCGACATCATCCGCAACCGCGTGCGCGAACGCGGCGCGCTCTGGGACGACACGCCCGATCTGCTGTTCAAGGGGTTCCTGCTGCGCGAGGCCGGCCGTTACGGCGCGACGGAAAACGGCTATGCGTCTTTTTATCTGTGGCGTAACGAACAGGCGTTCGCGCGGTTCGTGACGGCCGGCCGCTATCGGGTCGTGACGGACAGCTTCGGGCGCGCGCCGATCGAAACCCAGGTCGTGCTCGAGGCTCGCAAGGGCCGTGCGTCGACGGGACGCTTCGCGCGTTTGGAAACCCTCGATATTCCGCCGGATGCCGACCTCGACGCGACGCTTGCAGGAGAGATCGCGCGCAATCGCGAAACGGCGGCACGGCAGGGCGTGGTGGCCGCTGTCGTCAGTCTCGACCCGCTGCGCTGGCGACTGACGCGGGCCGTCGTCACGGAGCACGAACCGGACGAGGGTGGCACGGGTACGGTGTATCAGGTCCTGCACCTGGCGCGGCCGTTGCTCGATACGCTGGAAGCGGGTGGTGCGTGATGGCCGGCATCGGGTCGCGATTGCCGGCCGGCCTGGTGGTTGCCGCGCATCTGGCCGGCGTGGCCGCGGCGATCGTCGCGATGGCCGCGCTCGCGGCGGTGCTGGCGCTGCTGCTCCGGTAACGCTGCTCGAACGATCGGCAAAGACGGGGAGCCGGGCACGCGGCTCCCCGCGGGTTCACCGGCGATCAGTTGCCTTGAAGCCGGATATCGCGCGACGACGCACCGACATACACCGTCCCGCCCGAGACGACCCGCCAGCCGTTACGCGACGTGTCCCACACGCTTTGCATCCGCGGCGACACGGTCACGCGCACGCGCCGCGCTTCGCCCGGATTCAGCCGGATCTTCTCCCAGCCGACCAGCCGTTTCGGCGGCTCGTCCTTGTACGGCACGCCGAGATAGACCTGCGGCGTTTCCGCGCCGGCGACACGCCCGTCGTTGCGCACCGTGAATGCGACGCTCAGCGAGCCGTCCCATTGTCTCGACACCGACAGTCCCGAGTACGCGAAGTGCGTATAGGACAGCCCGTAGCCGAACTCGAACATCGGCTTGATGTTGCGCGCGTCGTACCAGCGATAGCCCATGTTCAGCTTTTCCGCGTAGACGGGATCGTTGTCGAACGCGCCGTTTTGCCCCCAGGTCGGCGAGTCCTGATCGCGCGCCGGGAACGTGACGGGCAGCTTGCCGGACGGATTCACCGCGCCGAACAGCACGTTCGCGATCGCCTTGCCGCCGGCTTCGCCCGGATACCACGCCTCGACGATCGCCGATACGTTGTCCTTCCAAGGCATCAGCACCGGATTGCCGCTCTGGACGACGACGATCGTGTGCGGATTCGCACGCGCGACGGCTTCGACGAGCGCATCCTGGTTCGACGGATTCGCGAGGCTCAGGCTCTGCAGGTCGCCGAAATCCTCGCCGGCCGGTTGCGCGACCACGACGATCGCGACGTCCGAGCGGCCCGCGAGCGCCGCGGCCTGGTCGATCTCCTGCTGCGTGTACGCGCGGAACGGCGACTGCTGATCGCTATTGCCCGCGTACGTGACCTGCGCGGCCGGCGCGAGCGCGCGAATGGCCGCGACGATCGGCACGTCGACCTTCAGCCACGGATTGCGCCACCAGCTGCAGCCCGTCGACGACCCGAACGTCAGGCCGCCGCAGCCCGCGAACGAACCCGAAACCGGATCGCGCGTGTTGCCGGAGCCGCCGCCGGACAGCACGGCCGCATCCGCGTGGCCGCCGATCACGGCGATACGCGACAGCGCCGACGCGGCCAGCGGCAACTGGTTGCCGTCGTTCTTCAGCAGCACGATCGACTGCTCGGCGGCTGCCTGCGCGAACCGGTTCGCGGCCGCGAAATCGATCGTGCCGCCGCCCTTGGCCGGATCGTCCATCACGCCGACGCGGATCATCACGGCGAGCTTGCGGCGCACCATGTCGTCGAGGCGCGCGGTCGACACCGAGCCGTTCGCGATCGCCTGCTTGACGGCCGCCGGGGTGAGGTAGGCGGTCGGCCCGACGTCTTCTTCCTCGTCGAGCCCGGCGTTGATCGCGGCCGCGGTGCTGTGCGCGGCGCCCCAGTCGGACTGCACCTGGCCCTGGAAGCCCCATTCGTTCTTCAGCACGTCGTTCAGCAGGTGAGGGTTTTCGCACGCATACGTGCCGTTCAGGCGGTTGTAGCTGCACATCACGCTGCCGGGGCGGCCGCGCTTCGCGGCGATCTCGAACGGCAGCAGGTAAAGCTCGCGCAGCGTGCGTTCGTCGATCTGCGTGTTGCCGCCCATCCGGCCGTGCTCCTGTTCGTTGCCGGCGTAGTGCTTGATCGTCGCGATGACCTTCTGCCGCTGCGTGGCGAGCGTGCGTTCGGCGAGCAGGTCGCCGGCAAGCAGCGGATCTTCGCCGAGATACTCGAACAGGCGGCCGCCGCGCGGCTCGCGCGCGAGATTGGTGCCGCCCGCGAGGCCCATGCCGAATCCTTGCGCGCGCAACTGGATCGCGACTTGCTTGCCATAGTCGTACGACAGCCGGCGATCCCAGCTCGCGGCGACGGCGATCGTCGCCGGGAACGTGGTGCTGGCCTGCGAGGTGCTGCCGGAGCCCGTCGCCGAATCCACCATGTTGAGATCGGGAATACCGAGCCGAGGCACACCCTGGATGTAGCCGGCACCGCCGCCCGGCACTTTTGACATTTCGTATTGCGAATGAATGAACTGGAGCTTCTCGTCGAGCGTCATCTTGCGCACGAGCAGGTCGGCGCGCCGCTGCGCGGCGGCTGACGCGAATGCGTCGGTCGCGTCGCCCTGCGAATTGAAATCGGCGTTGCCGGCGTAGGCGGTGGTGCAGAGGGTCGCTGCCAGCACGACGGCCGGCCAGAGGGTGTCCCGCATGTTGCTCTCCATGATCGTATTGCCGGTTGTTCGAATGATGTCTGGAGCTGCGCACGTCCGATGGATTCGCATCGGACGTATTCGGCTGGCGATGCAGGGTGGTTGCGCGTCGGCATGCCAGGCCGGGCGGGGAATCGTTACGGCCGGTTGGGCCCGATCGAACATCGAGGACGGCGACGCGGACCGTCCGACACTGCCGAATCGGATGTAGCGATTCTCTGCAGCGACCAATCGTACGAATGTAGTTTGACTACAGCATCGGTGTTTGTACCGATACGTACGATCTTTTTTCGACGCGGTGGAGCGGTGGGAGGAAAAGGCGGTCAACGTTCCCGATGGGGATCGGATGGCGGGGTAAGAAGTACCTGGATACAGGTGTTTTCATGCGGCAATGCAGCGGTGCAGGAGACCCGTCTCGTTGCGCGTGCATCGAATTGACTCCAGCCGTCGCTAGCGGGCCGCGGTTCGCGGTTCGGTCGTCGGGCGAACGCGCGCGAGCGGATTCGCGATATAGCGAATCGCGCGGTCGCTGAGCGTCGACGATGGCAGCAGGCACGCGAGAGACAGGCCGGTGACGGCCAGTTTCTTGAACGGCCGCCAGAACGGATTGCGCAGCACGGTATGCCAGTAGCGTCCCGAATCGGACAGGAACCAGCGCCAGCGGCGCGCGAGCGGCGCGCGGTACAGCGTGCTCGCGAAGTGCGCCTTTTCGATCGAGAAGTCGAACGGTTCGCCCGGCAGCGCTTCGTGAAGCCGCGAGCCGGCAATGGCACGCAGCGTCGACCATCGGCGCGCCGCCTTCAACGCACCCGTGGCCGCATCTTCCGCATTGGCAAATGCAAGATCGGCCGTGTCGCGGTTGACTTCGCTATCGGCAGGGGTAGCCGGCCGATGAACACGATAGCCGCCGAGCGTCGCGTCGATCATGTGAATGGCACCGAGCAGTGCGATCCCGTAGATCGCATAGAAATCGGCGCCGTGCAGGTTGTCGGGCGTGACGGGTACCGGGAAGATGCGCCTGAGCGCGTCGCTCCGGTATGCGTTACCCGACGCAGGCGGCGACGGATAAAGCCAGCCCGCGCGCAGCAGGCGGCCGCAATCGGTGGCCACGCCCGACTGTGGGACCGTGACGCCCGTCGCGATGCCTTCCCGCGTCATCACGTCGAGCCGGAAATGCACCTTCACGAAGTCGCCGGAGGCGAACGCGGCCAGCACGCGGGCGGCCGCGTCGCGGTAGAGCAGGTCGTCCGCGTCGAGCAGCAGCACGTAAGGGGTCAGGACATGCTCCAGCGCGCGGTTGTAGGCGGCGACCTGGCCGCAATTCTCCTGGAAGACTGCCACGATGCGATCCCCGTACGAGCGGATGATGTCGCGGGAGTCGTCGGTCGAACCGTCGTCGACCACGAGGACGCGGATGTCGTTGGCGGTCTGGGCAAGCGCGGAGTCGATCGCGGCACGCAGATAGACGCCGTGGTTGTAGTTGCAGATTGCAATGGTCAGGTCTGCCATGAGCGGCTCCCGCGTGAATTCGGTTCAGGCATTTCGGCGCGGGGAACGGGTGCCACGCCATCGTGCGGCCGCGTGCTAGCGGCGCGCAATGGAACTGCCGGGCAGCGGAATGCCGGCGCGATAGACGACGGCCGCGAGCGCGGCGGCGACTGCGGCCTCCGCGAGCAGAACGGCGGCCGCGGCACCCAGTTCCGCAAAGTACTTCGCGAGGACGGGAAGCAGCACGATGTTCAGGATGCCGGACGACATCAGGATACGCGTGAATGCCGTCTTCATGCCAAGTGGCAGCATGGTCTGCACGCCGAACAGGTCGGTCATGCCGGCCATGAACGGGATGAATGCCATCCAGCGCAGTACGTGAACCGTCGGCTCGTACGACGGGCCATACAGGATACGCACGGCCAGCGGCGCCCCGAAGAAAATCACGAGCGAGATGCCGAGCACCATCACGACCTGTACGACGAAAAGTTTGCGCAGGAACGAGAACGCGTCGTTGCGCGCATGCCGCATCAGGTAGTTGATGCGCGGATAGGTGGCGGCCTTCAGCGGCTGGAGCAGGCTGAGCGCCGCGCGGATCAGCTTGTCGCCGGCCGCGAAGTAGCCGGCCGCGACGTTGCCCGACACGAAGCCGAGCAACACGGTGTTGGTCGACGCATAGAACGCAATCGACGTCGACGCGAGAAACACTTGCCAGCCGCCTTTCAGCGATTCGGCGATGTCGGCCACGCCGACGCGGACGAAGTCGATTTCGCGATGAAAGTACAGGTAGACGGCCAGCGCGATCGCCGATAGTACCGGCACAGCGGCGTTGACGATCATCGCGCGATCGATGTCCGCCGGGCTGTGTACGAGCGCGAACATCGCGGGCAGGCTCAACACCCGGCCGACGAACAGGATCACGCTGAGTGCGCGCAGCTTCTCCATGCCCTGGAAATACCAGCCGGGCGTGAATGCGACGCCGGCCACCATGCCGAAGCCGATCAGCAGCAGGTCGCGGTCATCGCCGAAGCGCCCGATTAGCAGGGTCAGCAGCACCAGCACGACGAAGCAGATGGCCGCGATTCCGATCTGCGCATACAGCGTCGCCCAGAAGATGCGTGAGCGTTCGGCGCGGTCGTCGCGTGCGAGTGCTATGCGCGGCGTGGCGGTCAGGTCGAAGCTGTAGCTCGTGCAGTTGGTGAGATACGCGATCACCGCCAGCGAGAACGCGAGCTGGCCATAGCCTTCCGGGCCCAGTGCGTGCGTCAGCAGCGGCGCGATCAGCAGCGGCACCGCATACATCGAAATCTGCAGCGTCAGCAGCAGCAGGAAGTTCTTCTTGAGGTTTGACATTCGCTCGGTCGGCGCCGTTGGGTATCGCATGGCGGCGGGTTGCGTGCAGCCGTACGGATGCGCGGCCGGTCGGCGCTGACCCGGCTGCGAGGATTCGCGAACCGTTCCGGTGCCGGTTTCGACCGGCGATGCCGGCACGGCCACATCGGATGGTGGCCATGATACGGGGCGAGCAACGCGGCATTGTTCGCGAGCCTACCGTTCGCGGATTCCGTTCGCATGACGGAACGAATCGCTAAAGGGGCACGGCGTTGCGTCGTGTCGGTGATGAATGCATTTGTAAGCTGGCGCACCGAAGCCCGATCGGGCCCAATGATCTAATCACACGCATGGAACACGGCAAGCGGGCCGCGCAGGGGCGCGGCGGATGACTGCGGCCGGTTCCTGCCAGCACCGGCCAGCGGCCGGAGTCGCGACATCGTGTATTCCGGTGTCGCCGCTGGCACGGTTGTGCACGGAATAACAAATACTGCTCCGAGGAGTACCGAGTGAAGCCGATAACGTTCGGCAGCTGCGTTGGGTGGCTGCACGAAGGACAGACGGCGCAGGGCGTGATCCTGTGCGAATCGCTGGGCCACGAAGCTGCATGGACGCACAAGCTCATGCGGGCCGTCGCGGAGCGTCTCGCCCGTGCGGGCGTGACGGTGTTGCGGTTCAACTATCCATGCGCCGGCGATTCGCCCGGCGACGACCTCGATGCCGGGCGGCATGCCGCCAGCATCGACAGCATTCATCGTGCGATCGACCTGTTGCGGGACGAAGCCGGCGTGACCACCGTGACGCTCGTCGGCATTCGGGCGGGCGCGCTGTTCGCGATGCTGGCCGCTGCAGGTCGGTGCACGTTGCCGCGCGTCGATGCGGTGGTCGCGCTGTCGCCGGTCGTGCGCGGCCGTGCGTACCTGCGCGAGCTGTCGTTCGTGCATCGTCAGTGGCTCGATACGATGCCGCCTGCGACCCGCGCCGCGCATCGCGACGAACCGTGCATGAACGTGCTCGGACATCGCTTCCCGGCCGAATTTGTCGATGCGCTGAAGGCCGTCGATCTGTGCGACGTCGTGCGCGATGCGCCGGCGCTGCCCGGCGCGATGCTGCTGATCCAGCCGGAGCAGGGCGACGGACCGGCGTTGCGCGACGCACTGCTGGCGCGCGGCGTGAACGTGACGTGCGAACCGTTCCGTGAATGGCCGACGACGATGCTGGACGGCACGCGCTCGCACCTGCCACACGCGGCGATCGACACGGTGGTGAACTGGGTCGTCGCGCGTGCTCCGGGCCGGGGCGTCGCTGCCGGCGTTCCGCTACGCGCCGCCCACGCATGGAGTGGTGAGTCGGCCGTTGCGCTCGACATGGGCGACATGACGGAGCAAGTCGTCGCGGTCGGCCCGGGCCGGCTGGTTGGCGTGCTGTGCCGCCCGGCCGACATGCCGCCTGCCACGCCGGTCGGTCCGGCGCTCGTGATCGCGAACACGTCGACGAATCCACGCAGTGGCGAAGGGCGCTTTGGCGTGCGACTGGCCCGCACGCTGGCGCGGGCCGGCGTGACGACGTTGCGGATCGACGTGAATGGTGTCGGCGACAGCGGGCCCGATGCACCGGACGACCAGTCGGGCGTCGTGTATTCGCCGCAGGCGATCGACGACGTCGCGGCAGCGGCGGACTGGTTGCGCGCGCTCGGTCATCCGGACGTCGTCGCGGCCGGCATCTGTTCGGGCGCCTATGCGGCGTTGCATGCGGCAGTGAAAACGGTATCGCTCGGCGGCGTGATCGCGATCAACCTCGCGCGTTTCGTGTGGCCGGCCGGGCTCACGCTCGAAGCGGCGCAGAAGCAGCGGATCAACTCGGTGCGCGGCTACTGGCTGTCGGTGCGTGACTGGCGGCGCTGGAAGCGGCTCGTCCTCGAACGGCGCGACGTGCGCCCGATCCTGCGCGCGGTGGCCGCCAACGTTATCGCGCGCGTCAGCGTGCCCGTGAAGACGGCGGCCGCGCGCGTCGGCTGGAAGCCGCGCGCCGGTACGCCGCGCGGCGTGATGCGCGAACTTGCGCAACGCAACGTCCGGACGATGCTCGTCTACGGTGCACTCGATCCCGGTATCGACGACGTCCGGCGTCACTTCGGCGCGGTCGAACATGCGTTTCGGCGCTCGCGCCACGTGCGCCTGCACCTGATGCCGCAGGTCGACCACGCCTTGTATGGCATTGCGGGAACCGCCGCCGTGATCGATCTCTGCACGCAGGCGTTGAGCGGCGACTGGGGCTGGATGGTAGTACGCGACGCCAATCCGTCGGCACCCGACACGGCCGATCGACCTTATGCGAACGTGTCGGTCAGAAGTTCCTGATGCGCGTCGCGCGACGCTGGGCGGTTAGCGGGGTGCGATCCTCGTTCGTATGAAGATCGGCTTTCGGTGGGCTTGATCACAGACGTGCCTGTCGCGCTGGTGTCCAATCCCGTATCGGCGCCCGAGCCATTGCGTCGGCGCGCGACGGGGCGGCTTCAGTTCGTGTCACCACGTTGCGTATAGGGCGAAGCGGTGTACGGCGATGCGTACAGCGTGCCGGTATCCCATGCGCCGTCGCCGGGTGCGCTGGCCTCTTTCGGGCGGCCCGGCCGCTTCGGCACGAGCGGCCGGCGCAGCGCCCCGCGGGCACGCGATTCCGGCTCCGCGTCGGCGTGGATGCCGGGAAGCGCAAGGCCGGGCGCAGCGGAATCGGAATTCGGCGTCGCGGAGCTGACCGTCGCGGTCTGGGCGGAACGTTGCCGGGGGATCGGCAGGGCCGGCGAGACTGCCCTCGGCGAGATGAAGGTCGACGTATCGGCCGGGTCGGGGTGCAACGATTGGGCATCGGCGGCGCAGGCGATGCCGGCCGACAGGATGCAGATGAGCGACGAAAGCGATAAAGAGCAGTTCATGACGAATCGTACGGAAGACGTGCGGTGACGAGGGGCGCGCGGCACCGCAATGCGAGCCGCGCAGGCAAGCGTAATGCCGGAACCTGTCGCATTCGGCGGGTTACCGCACAGTTTCGGAAGGACACCATGTCAACGACGACGCAAAGGCAATCGACATACGCGATGCGGCAGTCACGCACGCGCTGGCTGTCGCACGTGGCGCTGGCGGCGACCGTGTGCACGCTGAGCGCGTGTGCGCTTTCACCGGGCATGACGTATCACCCGCCGGCCGAACGCGACGCGAACGCGCGCGTGAGCGCCGACGCATCGGGCGCGGGCGGCCTCGACGGCGTGCAGAACGTGTCGAGCGAAGACCTGATCGAGATCACACCGGCATTCGTCGAGCAGCAGCATGCGGCACAGCATGCGAACGTCGACGCCGAAATCCGCCAGTTGTTCGGTACGCCGAAGCCCTACGTGATTGGCCCCGGCGACGTGCTGAACATCGTCGTGTGGGATCACCCCGAACTGAACCTGCCGACGACCCAGACGACGGGCGGCGGCGATGGCGTGGGCGCGAGTTCGGTCGCGACCGGCTACACGGTGGACGCAAGCGGCAGCGTGCAATTCGCGTATGCCGGCCTCGTGCACGTGGCGGGGCTGACCGAGGCGCAAGCGCGCGCGGTGCTGACCAAGCGGCTCGGGGAGTACGTGCGCAATCCGCAGATCGCGGTGCGCGTCCAGGCGTATCGCAGCAAGCGCGTCTATCTCGACGGCGAAGTACGCACTCCGGGGCTGCAGATCGTCAACGACATGCCGATGACGCTGCCCGAGGCGATCGACCGCGCAGGCGGATTTACCGCGACGGCCGACCGCTCGCAGGTATCAGTGACGCGCGGC
Organism: Burkholderia seminalis; assembly: GCF_001718535.1. Classification (NCBI taxonomy): domain Bacteria; kingdom Pseudomonadati; phylum Pseudomonadota; class Betaproteobacteria; order Burkholderiales; family Burkholderiaceae; genus Burkholderia; species Burkholderia seminalis. The sequence goes on from NZ_CP013400.1 coordinate 1,288,637, forward strand.
GACAAGACCGTGATGGTGAGCCTTCCGGCGATGCTGGCCGCAGGCATCAACCCGACGAACATCCTGCTGCGGGACGGTGATCTCGTGCGCGTGCGCGCGGCGAGCGACAGCAAGGTGTTCGTGCTAGGCGAAGTGTCGCGTCCGGCGACGCTGACGCTGACCGACGGCCGGATGAGCCTTGGCGAAGCGCTCGGCGACACGGGCGGCGTCAGCCAGTACACCGCGGATGCGCGGCAGGTGTTCGTGGTGCGGCGCGGGCCCGGCAACCGGCCGCAGGTCTATCACCTCGACGGACGCTCGCCGGCGTCGTTCGCGCTGGCCGACCGGTTCCCGCTCGAGCGCCGCGATGTGGTGTTCGTCGACGCGTCGTCGCTGGTGCGCTGGAGCCGCGTCGTCAACTTGCTGATTCCGTCGTCCGCGCAGGGTGCGCTGACGGCCAAGGCCATTTCGCCGTGAACCTCGTGACGGATCGCATTATCGCGATGCGTCGCGTCTACGGGACCGATCCTGTATGAACGCTCAGACTCTCCCCGACCCGCACGACGGACCCACGTTGCGGCCGTCCTATCCGTACCGCCGCTACTGGGCCATGCTCCATGGTGGGCGGCGGCTGATTCTGTGCACGGCGCTCGCCGGTGCGCTGGCCGGGACCCTCTATGCGCTCTGCGCGCGCCCGGTCTACCGGACCGACATCCTGTTTCAGGTCGAGCAGAGCCCGACCGAGTCGAAAACGAACTCGCCGCCCGGCGATCCGTCTTCGGTGTTCGACCTGAAAACCGATGCATCGACCGAGATCGAGGTGCTGAAATCGCGAGCGGTGATGGCGCGTGCGGTCGACGATACCAATCTGGCCATCGATGCGCGGCCGCATTACCTGCCGGTCATCGGCTGGCGGCTGGTGAACGCGGCCGACGGGCTGTCGTCGCCGCTGCCCGGCGGTTACGTGTATGGCACGGAGCGCATCGACGTCCCGACCTTCGACGTGCCGAAGCGTTTCGTCGGTAAGCGTTTCGCACTCGTCGTCGGCAACGGCGGCACCTATACGCTGCAGCGCACGGGGTGGCTCGGCAGGAGCGGGCCCGTCTGGCAGGGCAGGATCGGCCAACCACTGCACGTCGAGACACCGCAGGGGCCGCTCGACGTGTTCGTGCGCGAAGTCGCGGGCGAGCCGGGCGCACGCTTCGACTTGACGCGCTACGGCGACGAAGAGGCGACCGCGTGGCTGCAGAAGAACGCACTGATCTCGGAGCGCGGCAAGCAGTCGAACATGATCGGCGTGACGCTCGACGGCCCCGATCCCGTGCACGACAGCCGCGTGCTCAATGCGGTCGGCGACGCGTATCTGGCGCAGAACACGCAGCGCAAGTCCGAAGCGGCCGACAAGCTGATCCGCTTCATGGATGCACAGCTGCCGCAACTGAAGGCGCAACTCGAAAAGGCCGAAAGCCGCTTCAACGCGTTTCGCGCATCGCACGGCACAGTCAATACGAGCGATGAAGGGCTCGCGTTGCGTCAGCAGTCGGTCGACATCGAGACGCGCGTGCAGACGCTGCAGCAGCGCCGCGAGGAATTGCTGACGCGGTTCATGCCCAAGCATCCGGCCGTCGTGGCCGTCGATGCGCAGCTCGCCGATGCGCAACACTCGCTCGACACGGTGCGCAAGCAGATCCAGCAACTGCCGACCGTCGAGCAGGGCGTGCTGCAACTGCAGCGTGACGTGGCCGTCGATACCGCGCTCTATACGAACCTGCTCAACACGCGTCAGCAGATGATCCTCGCGCGGGCTAGCAAGACCGGAACGGTGCGCATCGTCGATGCGGCAAGGATCGCCGAGACGCCCACCGGGCCGCATCGCGGGATGGCCGTGATCGCGTCGTTGCTTCTCGGCCTGCTGGCGGGCGCCGCGATCGTGATCGTGCGACAGCGCGTTGCCGGCACGATCGGTGATGCCGAGGAAATCGAATGGTCGACGGGCCTGACGGTGTTCGCGGCGGTGCCACACAGCCCGCCGTCTGGACAGAACCCGCCGCCGTCGAAGGCCGCGCGGCGGCGCAACGGGCGCCAGCCGTCACTGCCGACGGCACCGGAGGGCGCGGCGCTCGAAAGCCTGCGCAATTTCCGCACGGCGCTGCAACTGGCGATGCCCGACGCACCGAATCGCATCGTGCTGATCTCAGGGCCGACGACGGGCGTCGGCAAGTCGTTCGTCGCGGCGAATCTCGCGTCGCTGGTGGGCGCCGCGAAACGGCGCGTGCTGTTGATCGACGCGGATCTGCGGAAGGGTTCACTGCACGAGCAGTTCCGCTTCAGTCGTGCGCCGGGCCTGTCGGATGTCGTGGGCGGCACGCACGGGTTCGACCAGGCGCTCAAGCGCGACGCGATGCCCGGTCTCGATTTCATGCCGATGGGCAACGTCGTGCCCGACCCGGGTGAATTGCTGCTCCAACCCGCGTTCACCGAACTGATCGAGCGCGCCGCGTCACATTACGACATGGTCGTGATCGACGGTCCGCCGCTGCTGCCGGTGGCCGACGCGCTGGTACTTGGGCGCCTGGCCGGAACCGTGTTTCTCGTCGCGCGCAGCGGTGTGACGACGCTGACGGAACTCGACGAAAGCGCGCGACGGCTCGAGCACGCGCAAATCGCCGTACGCGGCGTGATCCTGAACGACTTCAAGGGCTCGCCGGGGCGGTACGACTACGGTTACACGCATGAGAACACTCATCAGGCCGCATCCGGCTACGCGGGCGTAATGGGCGCGCGCGGCCCGGCCCGCTGAGCGGCGGATGCGTGGCGTCGCCCGGCGAGGCGCATGTGCGTGAAGCAATGGAACGGACATCATGAACAAACGAGTGGCGGCCGGCTCGCGAGCGCGACTGCCGCGGCCGGCGAGGCGCGGCGGAGCGGCGCACACCGGCCGCGCGGCCGGTTACGCAGGTTACTGGTGGGAGGATCCGGCACGGCTCGTGCTGCTCTTCATCCTGCCGTTGTACGGGCTGCTTTCGATGAGCCTGCTCGGCGATCAGAAGTCGATCGCGCGCATCTATTTCGACGGGTATTCCGCGTTTGCGGGCGGCCTGTTCCTGCTGGTGCTGACAGCGGCCGCGTGGTTCGCGACGACCGATGCGCAGGTCCGGAAGGGGCCAGGCGACAGAGCGGCCGAGCTGTCGCCGCACGTGCTCGATTTCGTGTTCGCGCTCGCGCTGTTCGGCTATCTCGTGATGATGAGCGGCGTGCTTGCACATCCGGCCGTGCTGCTGTCGTTCCTCACCGGCACGGCGAACACGTTCGAGCTGATCGAACTGAAAGGGCGCGTCACGGGCCTGAGTTCGTTCACGCAGGCTACGGCACCGTTCGTCGCGCTCTATTTCTACGTATTCAGGACGCCGGTCAAGGGCTTCAACCGCTACAAGGCGTACCTGGCCGTGCTGGTCGTACTGACGCTGTTGCGCAGTTTCATCTTCGCGGAGCGGCTCGCGATCATCGAGGTTGCGCTGCCGTTCGCGCTGATGGTCGTGCGGTTCCGGCTCGGCCGCAAGCGGCTGCGACTGCTGGCGCTTGGGCCGTACGCGGCGATCCCGCTGCTGCTCGGCCTGTTCATCGTGAACGAATACAACCGGTCGTGGGAAACCTACTACATCAACATCTACGACAACATCCTCGATTTCGCACTCGAACGCCTGGGCCTGTACTACTCGACGTCGCTGAACAACGGTGCCGGGATCCTCAACGTGCTCGGCTGGGGCAGCGGGCATCCGATGTTCACGTTCGACTGGCTGTTGCACTTTCCGCTGATCGGCGCGACGCTCCAGCCGTGGCTCGACTCGGGCGACAGTGTCGACCTGTTCCTGAACAGCTATGCCGATCCCGAGTTCAACAATCCATCCGGCATCTTCGTCCACTTCTACGAGTGGGGCTGGTTCGGGCTGTTGAACGCGGCGTTCGCCGGCTGGGTGTTCGGGCGCGGCTACGCGGGGTGGCGTCGCGGGAGCGGATTCTGGTGCTGCGCGCACGCGGTGCTGTACGTGTCTCTGATGGAAATACTGCGGATTCCAAACCTGTTCAGTGGCCGGGACTTCGTGCCGATCGTGCTGCTGGTCGTCGTGTTCCGATACTTCGTAAAGCGGCCGGAACGGACATCGTCCGTGGCCGTACGCGGCGCAGTGATCCGGCACACGCCCGACATCGGCTAACTGTCGTCCAGCCCACAGTATTCCGCGGCGAGCGTGCATAGAGTGGAGCTTCTCACGACCATTCGCCACGCGCGCGGGCCCGGACGGGGCCACGGCATCGACCTTTACATGAATACGACTGCACGCGAAACCAGCCTGGATGTCGCCCGCGGCGCCGGCATCATTCTTGTCGTATACGGGCACGTCCTGCGCGGCGCCGTTTCGTCGGGGCTCGTGCCGGCCGGCGTGCCCGATACCGTGTTTGCGTGGATCGACTACGTGATCTACACGTTTCACATGCCACTGTTCTTCTTCCTGTCCGGGCTGCACGTCTGCCACTCGTTGCGTGGCGCGCCGAAACGGTTCATCGGATCGAAAGTGCGCACGATCGTCTATCCGTACCTGTTGTGGTCGGTCCTGCAAGGCGGCGTGCAGATTGCGATGGCGTCGCGTGGCACCAATCATCCGTTCACGTTCGGAGACCTGCTCTCGATCGGATGGCGGCCGTTCGCGCAGTTCTGGTTCCTGTACGCGCTGATGCTATGCATGATCGCCGCGTGGCTGTTTGCACGATGGGTGCCGGTGTTCCCCCAGGTGCCGATGGCGCCGCGCATCCGTGGTGCGCTCCTGGCAAGCGCGGTGCTCGGGCTCGCGATCGGAACGGTGACGCAATGGGGCATCGTGTCGACCGCGCTGATGAACTGGCCGTTCTTCGTGGCCGGCGTCGTCGCGTCGCGTGCGTTGCCGGGCTGGCTCGAACGCAACAGCCATCCTGCGATGTGCGGGCTGACGGCGGTCGCCTTTGTCGCGGCAGTCGCCTTCGCGCACGGCGTCGGAAGCGCGACGAGCATTTGGGCCGTTCCCGCCGCGTTCGCCGGCATCACGCTGATGCTGCAGCTTGCATACCGCCATGCAGCGTCGTCCGCGCGTGCCGGCTGGCTCGCGGCGATCGGCTACGCGTCGATGCCGATCTACCTGATGCATATCCTGGTGATGGCCGGCGTGCGCATCGTGCTGATGCGCGTCGGCGTCGGCAGTCTCGCGACGCACCTCGTGCTCGGTACGCTCGCCGGCGTGGCGGTGCCGATGATGGCTTATCTGATTGCGCTGCGCACTGGCACCGCGCGTATCGCCGGCTTTCCGGCGTGGCCTGGGCGCGGCGCGGCGGCGCGTCCGCAACCGGCATGACACGCGTGGGCTTGACTCACAAGACCGGGCGCCGATGCCGTTCCCGTCTTTGCTGTGTGATGCTTGGTATGTGGATGATCACCGGTCCCACCGTCACGGTCCACGCTGGGACGGCATTTCAAACCGAACAGACGTCGATCGGCTCGGCCGTGCCGGATGCCCGTGTCGCCCCGGCGCCCGACGGCGCCGATCAGGCCGACGCACTGCAACGCGCGCTGGATGCGCTGCAGCCGGGCCAGCGACTCGTGTTCGCGCCGGGGCGCTACATCGTTGACCGCTCGCTCGTCGTTCGGCAGGCGCAGGTCGTGCTGTCGGGCTACGGCGCGACGCTGATCGCGACCGTGCCGGACGACCAGACGATCGAGATGCGCGGCACCGGCACGACGATCGCCGGATTCAGGCTGGTGGGAACGGGTACGACGCGGATGGGCACGCCCGGGTCGACCAAGATCGAAGTGACGGGGCACGACGTGCAGGTGCTCGACAACGCGATCGACGGTGGTGGTGGCGGCATCTTCGTATTCGGCGGAACGGACGTCGCGATCGTCGGCAACGAGGTGCTGTCGACGCTGGCCGACGGCATCCACATCACGCATGGCGCGCGCAACGTGCTGGTCAAGGGCAACCTCGTGCGCGGCACCGGCGACGACATGATCGCCGTGGTGAGCTACCAGGGCGACGGCGTGCTCAGCCGCAACGTGCTGATCACCGGCAACTCGCTCGAAGGCAACGCGTGGGGGCGCGGCATCACGGTGGTCGGCGGTGCCGACGTGACGATCGAGAACAACGTCGTGCGCAACGTGCAGGTGAGCGCGGGCATTCTCGTCGCGCAGGAGGACAGCTTCCGGACTTACGGCGCGTCCGGCGTGCTGGTCGAGAACAACGAGATTTCGGATATCCAGACCGCGGCCGTGCGTACCGATCCGCGCCCGCTCACGCAGCAGGCCGCGATCGACGTCAGCACGTGGTCGGGCTCGGTGACGCGCGTGGCCGTGATCGGCAACCGCGTGTCGCGCGCACGGTTCGCCGGCATTCGCGTGTGGGGAAACGTATCGCAGTACCGGATCGCGGACAACCGCTTCTCCGCGATCGGCGGCATGCCCGTGCAGGTAGGCGGGGGCGGAGGCTGCCCCTCGGGTGGCGCGCAGGCCGGGTCGTGCGGGGCGCAGGTTGTGCAGCAAGCATTGGCCGACAAGGTCGGGGCGGACCCCTCGGCGTTGCCGCGCGTGCGTGAAGCGCTCAGGCAGGCGCGCCCGTCGCGGCGCGGCATCGATTGACGACCCGATGCACGCGCCGGCAGGCGCGGCCCGCGATTAGCGGACGACGTCTCCCTCCACCACTTGCACGTTCGACACCGCGTGCCGTTCCGGCAGCGTGTCGACGACGGGGCGCCCGTACTGGTCGTCGAAGCGCACGATGTCGTCCTCGCCGAGATAGTTGCCCGACTGCACCTCGATGATTTCCAGCGGAATCCGGCCGGGATTCTCGAGACGATGGACTTCGCCGACGGCGATGTACGTCGACTCGTTCTCGCTGAGCAGAAAGGTCTCGTTGCCGCGCGTCACCTTCGCGGTGCCGCGCACGACGATCCAGTGCTCGGCGCGGTGATAGTGCATCTGCAACGACAGCCGCTTGCCCGGTTCGACGACGATCCGCTTCACCTGGAACCGCTCGCCGAGATCGATCGAATCGTAGTGCCCCCACGGACGCTGCACCTTGCGGTGCTCGCTCGCCTGCGGGCGCCGGTCGCTCTTCAGGCGCGCGACGATGTTCTTCACGCGCTGCACGTCGTGCTTGTTCGCGACGAGCACCGCGTCGGGCGTTTCGATCACGACGACATCCTTCATCCCGACGCACGCGACGAGACGACCCTCGGAGCGCACGAGGCTGTCCTGCGTGTCCTCGAACACGATCGGGCCGCGCGCGACGTTGCCGTGATCGTCCTTCGGCATGATTTCCCAGATCGCATCCCACGTGCCGACGTCCGACCAGCCGGCCGAAAGCGGCACCACGATGCCCTCGATGCCGAGTTCGCTGTGGTCGGCGAGACGCTCCATGACCGCGTAGTCGATCGAGTCGGACGGGCAGGCGTCGAAGGCCGCCGCGTCGATCCGGAAGAACGGATCCTCGGCGACGCCCGCTCGCCATGCCGACTCGCAGGCCGTGTGGATCTCGGGCGCCAGCGCGCGAATCGCGTTGAGCCAGACCGAGGCGCGCGTGACGAAAATCCCGCTGTTCCACCAGTAGTCGCCCGATTGCAGGTAGCGCTCGGCGAGCACCGCGTCGGGTTTCTCGACGAAGCGTCCGATCGAATAGCCGCCTTGACCGCCATGGCGGCTCGTCCGCGGCTCGCCCACCCGGATATAGCCGTAGCCCGTTTCCGCGCGGCGCGGCAGCACGCCGAGCGTGACGATCGCGCCTTCCTGCGCGTAACGCGCCGCGCGTGCGATCGCGTCCTGGAACGCGCCGACATCGGCGATCACGTGATCGGCCGGCATCACGGCGAGCACGGGATCGTCCGCGAGCGCGCTGGCGTCGAGCGCGGCGAGCGTGAGCGCCGGTGCCGTATTGCGCGCGGCCGGTTCGAGCAAGATGCGCGCGGGCGCCGCACGGTCGACCACTTGAGCGGCGCTCATGATGCGATGCTGTTCGCCGCATACCAGCAACAGCGTGTCGCCCAGCGCCGCGTTCGCGATGCCGTTCAGGCGGCGTGCGGTCGCCGACAGCGGCGATTCGTTCGACGTCAGTTCGATCAGCTGCTTCGGATACTGTTCGCGCGACAGCGGCCAAAGGCGCGTGCCGGAACCGCCGGCGAGGATGACCGGCAGGATGCGTGGCAGGTCAGGCTCGGGAACCGGGCGTAGGGTGCGGGTCATCGGTTGGCTCCGGTATCGGCGGGCAGCCGGTTGTGTACGCGGCCGTCGGCGCGCGCGTCTTCGGTTCGGGGCCGGGCGGTCGAAACGGCCCGGGACAGCAGCTGGCGCAACGCGCCGGCGGCGCGGTCGGCCGGCCGGATCATGCCGACGAACGGCGCGCCCTGTTCGAGATACGGTCCGTATGCCTTGCGGAATCCGAAACGTTTGTAGAACGCCTGGCGCGGCTCGGGGACGTGCATGCGCAGCGCGGCGTCCGGCCACGCGGCCAGCGCGGCGGTCAGGGCACGTTCGAGCAGATGCTCGAGCGTATCGCCGTCGCGGCACGCTTCGCTCGTCAGTACCTTGTCGATCACGACGTCCGGATCGATGTCGTCGCCGGGCAGGATCCGTGCGTAGGCCGCGACTTCCGCCGTGTCGCCGTTGCACACGGTCGCATAGACGTGCAATGCGCCCGCGTCCTTGCCGTCGATGTCGAGATGGGTATGCGCATCCTCGACGACCAGCACGGCGTTGCGTGCGCGCAGGATTGCATAGAGATCGACGGCGCTCAGATGTTCGAATTCACAACAATGCCATTCCATGATGCGGTCCTCGTGTGAAACCTTCAGCACGCCGTGCCGCACGGACGCGTTCGTTCCGTGCGGTGTGGCGATGATCATGATGCGGATGGCGTGCGCGCCGGTCTGTTCGAAAGCGCACTCACGGTCCGGTTTGTCGTCCCGCTCGCAGTCCGGCAAACCGGACCGTGAACGGCACGACGGTTCCGGCGCGCCGACAGCAGCGCAATGTGCGATAGCACACATCGGTCGTGGCGGGGCTTTCCGATAATTGGCACGACATGGGGCCGTGTTGCGCGGCTGACCCATATCGAACGTCAATGAAGAATCGGGAGCGGTACTTGAAGATTGCGATCGTTCATGACTGGCTGGTCGTGCCTGGTGGCGCCGAACGCGTGCTGGCGCACATGATCGACTGCTTTCCGCAGGCCGACGTCTACAGCCTCGTCGATTTCCTCGAGGATCGTGACTGCCTGCGCGGCCGCGCGGTGCGCACGTCCTTCATCCAGAAGCTGCCGTTCGCGCGCACGCGCTACCGCAGCTACCTGCCGTTGTTTCCGCTGGCGATCGAGCAGTTCGACCTGTCGGCCTACGACGTCGTGCTGTCGAGCTCGTATGCGGTCGCGAAGGGCGTGCTGACCGGCCCGGACCAGTTTCACGCCAGCTACGTGCATTCGCCCGTGCGCTACGCATGGGACCTGCAGCACCAGTACCTGAACGAGGCCGGGCTCGCGCGCGGGCCGAAATCGGCGATCGCGCGGGCGCTCCTGCATTACATCCGCAACTGGGATGCGCGCTCGGCGAACGGCGTCGATCGCGTGGCCGCGAATTCGCACTTCATCGCACGCCGCATTCGCAAGACCTACCGGCGCGACGCGACGGTGATCTATCCGCCGGTCGACGTCGACCACCTGTCGCTGCGCCCGGACAAGGACGCGTTCTACCTGACCGCGTCTCGGCTCGTGCCGTACAAGCGGATCGACCTGATCGTCGAGGCGTTCTCGCGTACGCCCGAACGCCGCCTCGTCGTGATCGGCGACGGGCCGGAGATGGCGAAAATCCGCGCGCTGGCCGGGCCGAACGTCACGCTGCTCGGCTACCAGCCGTTCGACGTGCTGCACGACCACCTGCAGCGCGCGCGCGCATTCGTGTTCGCGGCGGAAGAGGATTTCGGCATTTCGCCGGTCGAGGCACAGGCCTGCGGCACGCCGGTGATCGCGTACGGGAAGGGCGGCGTGCGCGAATCGGTGCGCGCATGGCCGGGCACCGGCGCAACGGGGCTGTTCTACCGCGCACAGACGGTCGACGCGCTGCTCGACGCACTGGTCCGTTTCGAAGCGCTGCCGCGCGGGTCGATCGATCCGCATGCATGTCGCGCGAATGCCGAATTCTTCGGCTCTGCGCGCTTTCGGGACGAGTTTACGCGCTTCGTGATGGACGGCTATGCTGCGTTACAGGAGGAAATGGCCGGCCCCGCCGGTTTCACGCCGGGCGACGACGCATCGGCCGTGGACGGCATGCGCGACCGGCCGGTCCGGCAGGGCGAGACGGCACTGTGAGCCCGGGCGGCGATCGTGCCGGTTGATTACGGTATGTAACGGTCGGGCGACCCGCGCGCGGCACCGAGACGGCCCGGCCGGCCGGCGGCACGCACGATTATGCGGTACATGGAATGCGGTGCCGGTTTTTTTCTCGGATTTCGATGAAAATCACATCCAATCGACGGCGCCAATCTCGCGGAAAAGTAGTATTTGGCACTGATTGACGGGAATGCTCGTAGATAATCAAATCTCAGTGGCCAAAGGGGTGTCGCGCGGGGCGACCCGGCTGCGTAACCGCCTGATTCAGGATTATCTTTTGGTAACAAGACCATCGCGAAACGGGGTGTAAATTCACGAACGGATCACATGCGGCGGTCATTCCGCAAGCGGGTTGGCCGCCGTCCGGTTCAGCATCGGGCGCGACTGTCGTGTACGACGCGACGCACATGCGGACGGATGTTCCGTTTGCCGACGTGTCCCGCCTGACGGCGGGTCGCTTCAAAGCCGGAATGTCGCGGCTCCCGCAGCCGCGCGTTCCGTTCGAGTTCGATGACAACGAGGCCGGGTGACACATCCGGCTCGACCTCCGGGGGTTCTCGCCGTGTGCAGATTCGATCTTCGCCAAGACTGCGGCAACGCAGCGCGAAAAGGCGGCCATGCGCCGCCGGCCGCGGCGCACACGAACGGGTCACGGAGTGAAGAAAGTGATGGGTCGTTATGAATATGCCAATAACGCGCGATAAGAGCGCCGGCGCGGGGAGCGGTAACGGGCAGCGTCCGCTGATCTACTGGACGCAGTCGCCTTCCGTGATGCTGCGAAAGGAATTGTCGCGCCGCGACTGGAAAGTGTCGGTCGTCGCGCATGCGAACGAGTTGCGCGACACGTCCGGCGAAATCACCTGCGGCATCCTCGATCTCAGCGGCGGCCATGCCGATGCGATCGGCAGCATCGCGTCGACCTGCGCGTCGATGCGCGACGTCGTGTGGGTCGCGCTCGTCGACGTCGGCCAGACCGCGTCGCCGAACGTGCGCGCGCTGTTGCGCGACTATTGCTTCGACTACGTCACGTTGCCCGCGTCGCATCAGCGGATCGCCGATACGGTCGGCCATGCGTACGGCATGGAGTGCCTGTTTGCCCGCGACCGCGAACAGCTCGAATCGGAGGAGAAGGGCATCGTCGGCACCTGCAGCGCGATGCTGCGGCTGTTCGATACGGTGCGGCGTTTCGCGCGCACCGACGCACCGGTATTCGTGTTCGGCGAAACGGGCACCGGCAAGGAACTGACGGCCGTCGCGATCCATCGCCATTCGGAACGGCGCAACGGCCCGTTCGTCGCGGTCAACTGCGGCGCGATTCCGCCGCATCTACTGCAGTCCGAGTTGTTCGGCTACGAGCGCGGCGCGTTTACCGGCGCGAACGCGCGCAAGATCGGCTATGTCGAAGCCGCGAACGGCGGCACGCTGCTGCTCGACGAAATCGGCGACCTGCCGCACGAGAGCCAGGCGAGCCTGCTGCGGTTTTTGCAGGAGCGTTCGATTCACCGGCTCGGCGGCAGCGATCCGGTGCCGGTCGACGTCCGGATCGTGTCGGCCACGCACGTCGACCTGCGCGATGCGATGGAGGAGGGCCGTTTTCGTGCCGACCTGTTCCACCGTCTGTGCGTGATGCGTATCGACCAGCCGCCGCTGCGCGCGCGCGGCAAGGACATCGAACTGCTCGCGCATCACATGCTCGAACGTTTCCGCGGCGACGCGCGCCATCGCGTGCGCGGTTTCTCGACCGATGCGATCACCGCGCTGTACAAGCACGACTGGCCGGGCAATGTCCGCGAACTGATCAACCGCGTGCGCCGTGCGGTCGTGATGACGGAAGGGCGGCTGATCACCGCGCGGGATCTCGAGCTCGAATACTGTCTCGATGCGGCGTCGCCGTCGGTGGCCGACATCCGCAAGTCGATCGAGCGCGAGGCGATCGAAACGGCGCTGCTGCGCACGCGCGGCCGCGTCGCGGCCTCCGCGCGCGAACTCGGCGTGTCGCGCGCGACGCTGTATCGCTGGATGGAGGCGTACGGCATCGAGCGGCCGCGCGGGACGGGCTCGTCCGACTGAGCGGTTCGATCGGGCGGGGATGGAACACGCTCGCGGCACACGGCGGCCGCGAGCGCCGCATCAACCGGCGTGCGTCGCGCGCACCGCGCGCGCGGCATTCACTGCACGGATGTCCACCGCAGGCGGCACGTCGTCGCTCGCCGGGTTGTGCCCGGCCGATTGCAGCGGAACGAGCGCGACGCGCGCCGGCGTGCCCGGCGCGAGGTGGAACCAGTCGTCGCGCGGCATGAAGCCCGGTGCGTCGATCTGCACGTGGCGCGCGACGTGCCGCGTGTCGATGTCGACATGCCACGTGCCACCGGTGCGCGATACGCACGCCTCGATTCCGAGTTCGCGGCGCGCCAGTACGGCCGGATGGGTGCGGGACGGGAAATGGAACGCCTGCGACAGCAGGGTGCCGTCGTCGGTGCGCAGCGTCGCGACAACGGTGTCGTGTTCGCAGGGCCCGAAACGGTATGCATAGGTCCAGTCGAAGAAACGGCCGAGCAGGTCGGCCGAGCCGATCCGCATCGCGTCGTGCGCGGCGATCCGCACCGGGCAGCCGGCCCGCGCGACCGGCGTGCGGCCGTCGCGCAGCGCGACCAGCTCGATCGACGCCGACAGCGGCGCCGGGTGCTCGTTGACCACATGCACGTCGAGCCCGTTCAAGCCTTCGTCGACGAGCAGCACCTGGACTGGCTGCAGCACTTGCCGCAGCGCATACCACGCCGATTTCGGCCGGTGCGCGGCGTCGATCACCCCCCATCCTGCTCCGGGCATCACGTCCTGGAACTGCCACACGAGCGCGCCGGCGCAGCGCGAGCCGGTGCGCCGCCACTCCGAGAACGTTTCGCGCATCAGGTCGGCGATCACCGCGCGCGACAGCTCGAAGTAGCGGGCCGGATCCTCGCGCCGCAGCCGGTCGGGCGCGACGTCGTACAGCGTCCGCAGATAGTGGTCGCGGACATCCTCGAAATCCCACGACGTGCCGGGGTCGCGCGGCACGGCCGTCTTCCAGCGCGGCTCGTGCACGCCGGGCCAGCCGAGCTCCGCGAGCGTCGCATCGCACGGCACGTTCGCGAACGCGAGGCATTCGCTCGCGAAGCGCACGTCGGCGCGGCGCGCGTCGTCGAGCGGGCGCAGGTACGCGCCGACGCCGTAGTAGTGCGACACGCGTTCGCGCGGCGTGAACGGCAGCACGCCGCCGTCGGGCGAATCGGGCACGTACGGGACGTCGGGGCGGCGTGCGGCCGCGTGGCCGGCCAGCCGCTCGGCCGTCAGCTCGAGGAAGCGCTGCTTCGGCGCGAGTCCCGACATCGCGGCCTGTTGTGCGATCTCGCTGCCGCCGCACAGCACCGCCAGCGACGGCGAAGCGCCGCGGCGCGCGAGAAACTGATCCGCCTCGCGATCGACGTTGTCCGCGAACGCGGGATCGTCGAGCGCGTAGTCGAAGTTCGCGAACATGAAGTCCTGCCAGACCAGCAGCCCGAGCCGGTCGCACCATGCGTGGAACGCGTCGGCCTCATAGGTCATCGTGCCGCCGACGCGGATCATGTTGAAGCCGGCGTCGCGTGCGAGCCCGAGCAGGCGGCCGTAGGCCGCGTCGTCCGCGTGCAGCGCGAGCGGGGCGGCGCTGCTCCAGCACGCGCCGCGCGCGAACACCGGTACGCCGTTGATGCGCAACCCGAAGCCCTTGCCGTCGGCGCCGCCGTCGACCTCGATCGTGCGGAAGCCGGTCGAGCCGAGCGGCCGCCGTTCGTCGCCGATATGCAGCGTGATCTCGTAGAGTGCCGGTTCGCCGTGCGTATGCGGCCACCAGCGACGCACGCTGGGTACGGCGACGCTGGCGCGCAGGCGGTCGGTGCCGGTGCGTTCCAGCGTCGCATGATGCTCGCCGCACGACAGCCGCGCGGCGATGCTGTCGGGCAGCGGCGCGGCGAACGCCAGTTCCGCGTCGAGCCAGCCCGTGTCGCCTTCGATGCGCGCCTGCAGGCGCGCATCGACCAGGACGGGGCCGTGGGCCGGATCGAGCACCTCGACGGGCCGCCACGGGCCGGCCGGTACCGCCGGCGGAAACCAGCCCGGCATGTGCCCGAACAACGATGCGCGGACCGTGCGCAACGCGGCCGGCTCGGCGAGCCGCGTGCGCCAGCGCGCCCGGCGCGGCGCGCGCGCGTCGCGCAGCCGCGGCGCGAGCGCGCGAAAGCAGAGCGTCAGCCGGTGCGTGCCGTCGAGCGACACGGGTACGTCGTGCGTGACGAACATGCTGTCGGAGCGGAGGATCGGCGTGTCGTCGAGCCAGGCCTGCGCGAGCGTCGCGAGGCCGTGGAAGCGCAGCACGCGCGGCCCGTGCCCGCGCAGCTCGATCCGGTACCAGTGGTCGCGCTCGTCGAGCGAGCGCGCATCGTCGACCCGGCCGGCCAGCGTGAGCGCCTGCGCGACCGTGCCGGGCACGGGCGCCGCGATCCAGCCGGCGTCATCCGCCGGAAGGTCGCACGGTTCCCGCACGGCGCCCGCGGCCGTCGCGAGCATCGACCACGCGGGCAGGGCTCGCGCGCGCGTCACCGCATGACCGGCACGGGCGCCGCGTCGCTGCGCACGGGCGCGACATGTCGCAGCGGCGCGCCGATCTGCCGCGCGCAGGCGACGAGGTCGGCATACGCGGCCTCGATCGCCTCGAGCGTCGAGTCGCCGCGTTCTTCCTTGCCGCGCGCGCAGGCGCGCGCAAGCCGGAATTCCAGCACCATCGCTTCCGACGCGATGCGATCGCACGCGGCGCGGATCTCGGCGAACGGCCCGACGCAGCCGCTGGCCTGCAGCCAGCGTGCGTAGTGGCCGAACAGTTCGAAGTTTGCGCCGAGCTGCCGCACCGAATTGAACGAGTACGCGTGGAAGTGCTCGAGCGGTGCATCGGCGAGAGTCCGTGCGTCGGTCTGCAACTGCCGCCGGAAGGCGGCGATCGGATTGACGACCGGCAGGCGCCGCAGGTGACGCTGCAGCGCCGCGAGCGATGCGTCGCAGAGCGCGCGCTCGTCGAGCGGCGTAAACCGCCGTTTCGCGCATTCGACGTACGGCGGCAGCGTCATCGGCGAACTGCCGCCGACGAGCCCGTTGTAGTCGAAATCCTCGGCCACGTAGTAACCGCTATTGTGGAAATAGCCGATCTGGTGCTTCACGCGGTCGATGGCGTCGATGCCGATCGTCGTCTTCGTATGTTGTGTGCGATAGCTGCTGCCGCGCGTGTCGGGCAGGAACCACGCGTCGACCTCGACGATCATCAGGTGGCCGCGCGCGACCTGGGTCTCGATGTGCTGGTCGAGCGGTTCGTAGATCGAATGTTCCTGCACGACGATCCCGTAGAGCCGCTCCAGTTCGTCGTGCGGAAACTTGAAGAACGTGAACTGGTCGCCCTCGAAATCGAGCGCGATCGTAAACGGCAGCGCCGCGTACGGATTCAGGCCCCACCACCGGAGCACCTCGAGCCACATGTCGACGTAGCAGTTGGTCTGCTTCCAGACCATCTCCTGACTGTGCAGCGGGTGCGGCCGGTAGTGGCGTGCGCGGTGGCGCACGTCCTCGAACGACGCGTCTTCGCCGTCGCGGGAGACGAACCTCATCGCGCGCCCCACAGTACGTCGCGCACCTCGACCGGCCATGCGTCGATGTCGAAGCCGTGGTGGCGGAACAGCGCGAGCGTGAGCCGTTCGAGGCCGAAGCCGACGCAGCCCGTGTGCGCGACGTCGTCCGTTGCGGTGCGGATGTTCCACAGCAGGCCGAAATGGTCCATGTGGTAGTTGAAGCTCAGGCACGCGGTCTGACGGTCGTCGTGCTCGATCGGGATCAGCAGCTCGAACTTCAGGTTCTGCTCGCGCTGGCTGTTCGCGACGATCTTGCCGCCCCGGCCGAAGAACGGATCGTTGGCGAGATCGATCGCGTTCGGCAGGCGCAGCGCCTCGATCATCCGCGTGCCGCGCTCGATCCACGTTTCGCGGAACGCGACGATCTGTTCGGGCGTGCCGATGCGCACGTACTCGCGCATCCGGAACAGCTGCATGCGGGTCGGGTCGAGCGACGGCTCGTGCCGGAAGCAGTACGAGAACACGTCGACGATCCGGCCGTCGGCGGGCAGCGCCCCCGCGCGCGCGACGACCGGATAGACCGGGTAGCACGCGGCCGGCGTCATCACGACGTAGGTCGGCTTCTGGCTTTCGGTCCAGTCGTCGCCGCGATCGAGGCACTGCAGCACGCGCTGGTGCTGGTGTTCGTCGCCGCAGAACGCGTGCACGCTGCCAGCCAGCTGCGGGAAGCTCTTCATGTATTCGCTGCGCTCGAACTCGATGCGGCTCATCGCCGGCGGGAAGCGCAGCACTTCGGCTTGCTGGTCGGCGCCGACGCGCGTGACGAATGCGTCGAGCGCTTCGACGACGCGCTCGAATCGTTCGCTGCGGCCGAACAGGCCCTGGATGCCGGTCGAGACCAGCAGGCCCGCGTCGATCAGTTCGTCGCGCAGCGGGTTGACGCCCGCGCGGTCGAGCGGCGCGTCGGCGGGAGTGGAGGCGGCGGAGGGCACGGCGAGGCGATCGTTCACGTATGTTTCTCCAGCGTCGCAGGACGCAGCGCGAGCAGCAGGCTCGCAGTGTTGGCGGCAATGCGGTCGTTGCTGATCATCAGCGGCGCCGCGAGCAGGTCGCGAATGTGACGGCCGATGCTGAACGGCGTGCCTTGCTTGTAGCCGGCCATCCCGCAGATCATCATCGCCTGGTGCGCGACTTCGAGCGCGGTCGTCGACACGTAGGTCTTCAGCGTGTTGATCTCGGCGGCCCGGGCCATGCTGGCCGACCACGAGCTGGTCGACGCGTTCGCGTGGAGGCGCAGCACGGCGTCGACACGGGCCTGCATCGCCTGCATCAGCGCGAGCGATTCGGCGATGCGCCGCGCCGCGGGCGACGGCGCGCCGTCGGTCTGGCGCGCCTGTGCGCGGAAGAACTGGTGCGCGCGATGGAACGCGTCGCCGGCCACGCCGATCCAGACGGCGGCCCACAGGATGTGCGACACCGGCACCATCGTTTCTTCGGCGATCTTCGCGAACGGGACCGGCAGGCACTGGACGGCGGCGCCTTGCGCATCGAGCACGAAGCCGTTGCTGCAGGTGCCGCGCATCCCGAGCGTGTCCCATTCGCCGCGGCGCGTGAGCGTATAGCCGTCGCGCAGCAGCGTGACGAGCACCTGCTCGGACGCCGGGGCGTCGGCGTCGCGGCGTGCGGTCGCGAGGATGCCGTCCGCATAGTCGCCATACGAGATCGTCGGCGCGGATTTGCGCAGCCGGAACCCGCCGCCGTCGGTTTCGAGCGCGCACTGGCTCGCGCGCAGGTTGCCGCCGACGCCGTCTTCCGACGTCGCCGACGCGAGCAGCCACTGGTGGCGCACGAGCTGCTGCAGGAACAGCTTGTGCCAGCCCTGGTCGGCAGCATGGTCGACGATGCAGGCGACCTGGATCTGGTGCATCGCGAACACCATCGCCGACGACGCGCAGGCCTGGCCGAGGATCGAGCAGGCCGACGCGATATCTTCCAGCGACGCGCCCGCACCGCCGAGATGGGTCGGCACCATCGCGCCGAGCAGCCGGCGCGCGCGCATTGCCTCGATCGCCTCGACGGGGCAGCGCGCGTCGCGATCGACCGCATCCGCGTGCTGCGCGGCGATCTGTGCGACGGCGTGCGCAGCCTCGTCGAGCCGATGCGATTCGCTGTCGGCCGCGAGTTCGGGAAGCGGCGCGCTCATGCGGAATGCTCGGTGCGTTGCAGGGTGGCGATCGTGTCCGCGAGTGCGTCGATGCTGCGGAACAGGTTGCGGTTCAGCATCTCGTCGGGAATCTCGATGTTGAACTGCTTCTCGATCGCGAGCATCAGCTGGATCGTGTCGAGCGAGGAGAGGCCCGCTTCGTAGAGGTCGTCCCCGTCGCCGATCGAATCGATCGCGGCTTCGAGGTGGGCGACGTGCTTGAGGATGGTTCTGATTTCGTTTTTCACGTGCTGCTCCGGCGTGCGTGGTGTCGTCCGCTCGGGCAGACGCGCGATGTGCGCTGACGTCCCCCCGGCAGTCCGGCATCAGTAGACCATTGGCAGGCACGGCGTTCTGTTCGCCACCCTACAATCGGCTGACCCGGCGTGCTCGCGGTGCCGGGCCGGTCCGTCGATCACGCGCGCGATGCGGCCGGCACGCCCGAGTCGGCCGACAGAATGCGCTTCATTTCGTCGCGCACGATCGCGCGGCAGCCACACGACATCCTTTCGAGGCCGTCGAGGTCGGCAAGCTCGATCGAGCTGCGGTATTGCCGGATCAGGCCGAGCTTCTGGATTTCGCCGGCGGCATCCGTGACCGTTTCGCGCCGCACGCCGAGCATCTGCGCGAGCATGCTGTGCGTCACCTGGATCTCGATGCTGCGCGTGCGGTCGTACGCGAGCAGGAACCATCTGCATAGCTGATGTTTCAGCACGTGATGCCGGCTGCAGAACGTGATCTGCGACACCTGCGCCATCAGCAGACGCACGCAGACGAACACGAGATGGCGGATCACCGGCGATGCGTCGAACGCGGCGGCGAATACGCGCCGGTCGAGCCGGTAGACGAAGCCGTCGCGGCAGGCCACCGCACGGCAGGGCATCCGGCCGCTGCCGCCGATCACGTCGTCGCAGACCACGCTCTCGCTGCCGATCTCCGCCACCTCCAGCGTCATGCCGCCGGACGACACGTACTGCAGCGAGATCGCCGTCGTGACCGGCAGGTACACCGCGGTGAGCATTTCACCGGGTTCGCACAGCACTTGCCCCGATT
Source organism: Burkholderia seminalis (assembly GCF_001718535.1). Classification (NCBI taxonomy): domain Bacteria; kingdom Pseudomonadati; phylum Pseudomonadota; class Betaproteobacteria; order Burkholderiales; family Burkholderiaceae; genus Burkholderia; species Burkholderia seminalis. The sequence continues at coordinate 1,307,893 of NZ_CP013400.1, forward strand.
TCAGGTGAACGAGCTGCAGGTGGGGTGCCAGCGTGGCGAGTTCGTCGCGGTCGATGGCCGCGAGAAACCGGTTGGCATCGAAGCTGTGGGAAAGCTCGATCATGCCGTTCGCGTAGGCGACGGCGTCGTTGGCCTGGAGAGTCACGGCACATCCTCGTAGGGTGGCGATCTCGCGTCGTCGTGGCGGTCCCGTGAAAACGGGATTCAGCACGATCGTGCGAATTTGTGTTCATCGAAAATCGAATGACGATGCTGCGAAAAGGCTAGCACGCGATTGAAATCGATCAATTGCACATTACGTCATCTTGCAAAGTTTGACGATTTTGGTCGAGTGCAAACGTCATGCGGATTTAATGGTTCATTTCCGTCGAATTAATCATCCGGAAATGGAATGCCGAGCGGGTCCGTCATTCAATCTTGTTCGGGAATCAATCGGATGACGGTGTGCATCGTACGTGAAAATCATCGGGCGCACGTTGAACATTATTTGACAAATAAACGGGGTCTGCCTGAATGTCCATCAGGATCAATGGCTTGCGTGCGATGTGTGCGACAGGTTACAGAACGGGGAATGCGTACGCCGATTCAAATTTGAGACAGTTTCAAACGAACGTGTGAAGCACGGCGACACCGGGAAGCGTGGTCCTGAACATCACGGAAACAATTGAAAATAGGCTGTAAGTGTTTGAACGACAAGCTTCGCGGCCCCGATCCGTTTGCCCCGGCTCGATGCAGAAGAATTGTTCAGTCAAATCAATTGCGGTGTCCGTCGCCGGAAGAGTGTCCGGAAATGAGACGCTTTTTATGGTGCGAGGCCGAATATTCGGGCGATCCAAATCGAGTGTGATTCATATATTAAGGATGGGCGGCTATTGGCACGTAAATCGCTTATTCGAATTCGCGTGTCGAAACGGGGCGGCCGACTCAATTCGGCGGTAACAAGTCGATGGTCGGTCGGAATCAGGGTTGTGGGCCGCAACCGTTGTCAACGTCCGGACGCGCATTGCGATAACGAGTTCCGTGCACGCGGCTGCAGGCGGTGCGGACAATAAAGGGATACAGACATGCTTCATCTTCACTCGAGCTACACGGCGAACGCCATCCTCGATGCACTCCCGGAGGACAGCATCCGCACTATCGCACCGCATCTCGAACTGGTCCGGATCAAGGCCGGCATGCTCGACCGGGTCGGCGAGCCGATGCGCCATCTGTATTTTCCGACGACGGCGATGATGTCGGTGCAGCACCTGATGGAGGACGGCGCGATGGTCGAGGTGGCGGTGGTCGGCCGTGAAGGCGTGGTCGGCCTCGGGACGCTGGTGGGCGGCATCGCGGCGTCGAACCGGGTCGAGGTGCGCATCGGCGGGATGGCGTATCGCGTGCCGAGTTGCGTGATGCGTGCCGAATTCGAGCGATCGCCGCAGACGTACCGGCTGCTGCTCAACTACTGCCAGGCGACGATGGCGCAGATCTCGCGCAGCGCGCTGTGCAACCGTCATCACTCGGTCAGCGAGCAGTTGAGCCGCTGGCTGCTGCTCGCGCACGACCGCATCGACGGCGACGAGCTGGCCGTCACGCAGCAGACGATCGCGAACATGCTCGGCGTGCGGCGCGAAGGCGTGACGGAGGCCGCCGGCAACCTGCAGGAAGCCGGATTGATCCGGCAGCGCCGCGGCCGCATCACGGTGCTCGACCGCGACGGTCTCGAACACCATGCGTGCGAATGCTACGACCTGATTCGCGCCGACTATCGCCGGTTGCTCGGGGCGCGCGGGAATGCGAGGCCGGCGCCGGTTCGCCCGCGCCTGCCGGAGGTGCATCGCGGATTCCCGGCACATGGTGCATGACGATGCAGTCGACGTCCGGTGGAACGAATGCGATGCGGCGTGCCGCGATCGCGGCGCTCGATGTCGTGCTCGTGCTGGCGGGGGCGCTTGCGGCGCAGGCCGCGTCCGGCCTCGCATGGCGTGAGTTGTCCGATGCGCAGCGCGGTGCGATCGCGCTGCTGTGCGTGCTGACGGTGGCGCTGCTGCCGCGCTACCTGCGCGCCGTGCGTGGCGGCGTGGCGGTGCGGGGCGGCGTGCACGTGCTGACCCAGACGATGGTGGCGGTCGTCTGCGCGAGCGTGCTGACGGTGGCCGCCGCGATGTGGATCATGAATCGAGGCGGCACCGTCACGACACGCTGGCTCGTGCACACGGTGCTGGCCGGCGACGCGGCGTTGCTGCTCGGCCGCGCCGCGCTGCTGGCCGTCGTGCTGACACGCAACGACCCGCGTGCGCGGCAACGCCGTGTCGCCGTGGTCGGCGCAACGGCATACGGGCGCGTGGCGGTCGAGCGGATGCAGCTCGCGCCGAACGGCCCGTTCGTGGCGGCATGCGTCTTCGATGACGACGCACCGGCCGCCGCGGGCGGCATCGGCGGCGTGCCGGTGATCGACGACTGGGCCACGCTGCGCGACATGATCCGCAACGGCGAGATCGACGAAGTGTGGCTCACGTTGCCGATGTCGCACGAATGGCGGATCCAGCGCATCGTGCGCGAGTTGCGCGACGAGTTCGTCGAGCTGCGGCTGCTGCCCGATGTGCGGCAGATGGCGGTCGTCGATCGCTCCGCGACCGACGTGCTCGGCATGCCGGCGATCAATCTCGCGACCACGCCGAGCTCGGCGCCAGAGCTGTGGGCGAAGTTCGCGTTCGACCGGCTGTTCGCATTCGGCGTGCTGATTCCGTTGCTGCCGCTGCTGTCGATCCTGGCGATCGCGGTCAAGCTGTCGTCACCGGGGCCCGTGCTGTTCAGGCAGCGCCGCAAGGGCGTGGACGGCCGCGAGTTCGACATCCTGAAGTTCCGGACGATGCGTGTGCATCGCGCGCAGCCGGGCGTCTTGCGGCAGGCCTCGCGCAACGACGCGCGCATCACGCGCGTCGGCGCATTCCTGCGGCGCACGTCGCTCGACGAGCTGCCGCAGTTCTTCAACGTGCTGTTCGGGCAGATGTCGGTCGTCGGGCCGCGCCCGCACGCGATCGAACACGACGACCTCTATCGGCAACTGATCGACTGCTACATGTACCGCTATCGCGTGCGTCCGGGCATCACCGGATGGGCGCAGGTGAACGGCTATCGCGGCGAGACGCGCAAGGTCGAGGCGATGGCGGCGCGCGTGAAATTCGATCTTTTCTACATGCAGAACTGGAGCTTCTGGTTCGACATGAAGATCATCCTGTTGACGGTCGTGCGCGGCTTCATCGGCCGCAACGCTTTCTGAGGATGGCGAATCGTCCGGAAAGCCGGGCGTTGTGCGGTCGAACGTACCGACCGGATCGGCGGCGGCGGACACACTGACGGCACAGCAGCATTCCGCTCAGCGGGGTGTCCGGCGGCGCCTCATCGTGCCGCAGCCATCGGAACAGTCACGATCATGTCAACGTCGATTCGGGAGCGCAGCGCACCGGTACTGCAGGAAGCGCGCGCGGAACGGGACGTCGGCGCCGCCGCGCAAACCGCGCGGTTGCGGCGCCTCGCAATCAACGGAAAATTCACGGCGCAGCGCATGACCGGCGTTCAGCGCGTGGCCTACGAACTGACGGCCGAACTCGCGCGCCTCGCGAATGCCGGTGACGAACCGTCGCTCGTCGTGCCGGTCGATCACGATCCGGCGGCCATGCCGGCCGGCGCACGGCCGCAGACCGTCGGGCGCCGGCACGGCGCGCTGTGGGAGCAATGGACGCTGCCGCGCACGACGCGCGGCCGAACCCTGTTGAGCCTGTGCAACATCGGCCCGCTGGTGAAGCGCGATCAGCTGCTGATGATTCACGATGCGGCGGTCTTCGATCTGCCGGCCGGTTACTCGCTCGCATTCCGTCTGTGGTACCGCTTCGCGTTCTCGATCCTGAAGCGGCGCGCGCGTCATATCGTGACGGTGTCGCATTTTTCGCGGGCACGGCTGGCCGCCCGGCTCGGGGTACCGCCGGCGCGCCTGTCCGTCGTACCGGGCGCGGTCGATCACATCGACCGGATCGACGCCGATCCGGGCGTGCTGTCGCGCCTGAATCTCGAGACGGACGGCTATGTGCTGTTCGTCGGGTCGCTCGCGCCGGGAAAGAATCTCGTGCGCGCACTGGCCGCGATCGCGTTGATGCGGGCGTCGCACCCGACGTTGCGCTTCGTGATCGCGGGCGGTGCCAATGCGAAGATATTCGGGGTACGGGAGGCAGGCCTGCGCGAGGACGATCCCTACGTCACGTGGGCCGGTTACGTGACCGATGGCGAACTGAAAGCGCTGTACGAGCACGCCGGATGCTTCGTTTTCCCATCGTTGTACGAAGGATTTGGCTTGCCGCCGCTCGAGGCGATGCGGTGCGGTTGCCCCGTCATCGTGTCGCACGAGGGCTCGCTGCCGGAAGTCTGCGGCGGCGCTGCGCTGTTCTGCGATGCCTATTCGCCGCCGGACATCGCCGCCGCAATCGCTCGTGTGATGGACGATCCCGAACTGCGGGCGCGGCTGCGCACGACGGGCCGCGAGCATGCGCGGCGGTACAGCTGGCAGCGCTCGGCGCGCGCGTTGCTCGATATCGTCCGTGCCGATACCTGACGGGCGGTGACGCGGTCCGACGCAACGGCTGGGTCGATCCCGGCGGCGCCTGCGTCGGACGAATCCGGCGACGCCGCGTTTCACATCCGTCCCCGATTTTCGGGCGCGCGGACGGCCTGCTGATTCCGGTCAACACACGCGTGTTCAATGGGTTTATCCTGCGTCGAATGCGTCCGGCGCTTCGTGCTGCCGGGCGCGTATCCGGACGCGCGGCGACGGCGGTCACGCAGTTTCGCCGCGCACCGGCGCGACACCGCGCGCCGTACGCTTTCGCGCGGAACCCGGAACAGGAGAGACGGCCATGGCGCTCGACCCACAACAACGGCAGACGCTGAAACAGCGGCTGAACGAGAGCGAGCAGGCGCTGCGTGCGGAGATCCGCGCGAGCGAGGACCAGCGCGCGTCGGAATCCTACGCGGACCTTGCCGGCGCGGCGCCGGACGAGGGCGACGAGGCAAACGCGGACCTGTTCGTCGACGTCGATCACGCATTGATCGGCATGAGACTGACCGAACTGCGCGCGATCGGCCGCGCCCTGCAGCGGATGCGCGACGGCAGCTACGGCGAATGCATCGATTGCGACGGCGCGGTGGGCTACGAGCGGCTGCTGGCGCGCCCGGCCGCCGAGCGCTGCACGCATTGCCAGTCGATCTACGAGCGGCACTACGCGACGACCCCGCGCGCTTCCCTCTGACGTCGCGGCCGCAACGGCGCTGCACGCGATGCGCAGCGGGCGTACGATGAAGGACGGGCGCCCGGTGGCGTCGACCTGCGATGCCGACGGGCGGGCAGGCGCCGTGGCGCCAGTACGCGGCGCCATCCACGTGGAAGGGAGCCACGCCGATCATGCCGATCCACAATGCCGAGTGCGCGGCCGTATTCGCCGAGATCGCCGACATGCTCGAGATCCAGGGCGCCAATCCGTTTCGCGTGCGGGCCTACCGCAACGCCGCACGGACGATTGCCGACTACGGTCGCGATATTCCGACGATGATCGCGAACGGCGACGATCTCGGCAAGATTCCGTCGATCGGTCCGGATCTTGCGTCGAAGCTGCGCGAGATCGCCGCGACCGGCACCTGCGAGCTGCAGCAAACGCTGCGCCATGCGTTGCCGGGTGCGATCGTCGAGTTGCTCGACGTGCCGGGGCTGGGCGCGAAACGCGTGAAGGCGCTGCATGATGCGCTGCACGTCGATTCGCTCGAACAGTTGCGTGCCGAAGCGAAAAACGGTCACGTGCGCGAGCTGCCGGGCTTCGGCGCGAAAACCGAAGCCCATCTGCTCGAAGCGATCGACGATCGCCTGCAGCGCGAGCCGCAACGCTTCCTGCTGCCCGACGCCGCGCGGTCGCTGATGCCGTTGCTCGACCGCCTGCGCGCGGTCGCGGGCGTCGGCAAGGCCGTGCCGGCCGGCAGTTTTCGTCGTCGCCGCGAAACCGTCGGCGATCTCGACATCCTCGTCACCGCACGCGACCCGGCCGCCGTCGCCGATGCGTTCGTCGGCCATGGCGACGTGGCGCGTGTGCTCGCGCACGGCAAGACGAAGTCGAGCGTCGTACTCGCCAACGGTTTGCAGGTCGACCTGCGCGTGGTCGATGCCGATGCGTTCGGCGCGGCGCTCGTCTACTTCACCGGATCGAAGGCGCACAATATTGCGCTGCGCAGGATCGCGCAGGCCGGCGGGCTGAAGATCAACGAATACGGCGTGTTTCGCGGCGACGAGCGGATTGCCGGCGACACGGAGGCCTCGGTCTATGCCGCCATCGGGTTGCACGAGGTGCCGCCCGAGCTGCGCGAGGATCGCGGCGAGATCGATGCGTCGCGCGCCGGCACGCTGCCGGCCCTGGTCGAACGCAGGCATCTCCACGGCGACCTGCATGCGCATACCGACGCGTCGGGCGGCCGCGACGGCCTGCGCGCGATGGCCGACGCGGCCCGTGCGCGCGGGCTCGCTTATCTGGCGATCACCGATCGTGCACCGCCTGCCGACGGCGGCCGCCACGACTTCGAGTGGCTTGCGCGACAGCTGGACGAGATCGATCGCATCAATGCGTCGTTCGACGATTTCGTGCTGCTCAGGGGCGTGGAGGCCGGTATTCGCGAGGACGGCAGCCTCGATGTGCCCGACGCGATGCTCGGCCGGCTCGATCTCGTGGTCGGAGCCGTCCGCGATCACTTCGACTTGCCGCGCCAGGCACAGACCGATCGCCTGCTGCGCGCGATGGACCACCCGCATTTCACGATTCTCGCGCACCCGACCGGCCGCATGCTCGGCGAACGCGAGGCAGTCGAACTCGACGTGCCGCGCGTGATTGCCCAGGCCGCGGCGCGCGGCTGCTTCGTCGAACTCGATGCACAGCCGCGGCGGCTCGATTTGCCCGACATCTGGTGCCGCGAGGCCGCGCGGGCCGGCGTGCGGGTCGCGATCGGTTCCGATGCGTACGGCACGGACGAATTCGACAATCTCGCGTACGGCATCGATCAGGCGCGGCGCGGCTGGCTCACGCGGCGGGATGTGCTGAACACGTGCACGCTCGCGCAACTGCGGCCGCTGCTGGCACGGACGATGGGCGAGGGCGGCGGGACGAAGCGGAGCCGGTCGAAGGGGGGATGAACGCGGGCGGCAACGCATGCTGCCCGCCGTGCGTTCATGTCATTCCGGCACGGTCACGCGAGCATGCCGGTCGCCGGCACATAGGGCAGGCCGAGCGCCAGCGCGACCGCTTCGTACGTGATGTGCCCGTCGCAGACGTTCAGGCCCGCGCGCAGATGCGGATCGTCGGTCATCGCCTGCTTCCAGCCCTTGTCGGCGAGCGCGAGCGCATGCCCGAGCGTCGCGTTGTTCAGCGCGAAGGTCGACGTGCGCGCGACCGCGCCGGGCATGTTCGCGACGCAGTAGTGCACGACGCCGTCGACGACGAAGGTCGGGTCGGCATGCGTCGTCGCATGCGAGGTCTCGAAGCAGCCGCCCTGGTCGATCGCGACGTCGACGACGACGGCACCCTTGCGCATCGTCGCGATCATGTCGCGCGTGACGAGGCGCGGCGCCGATGCGCCCGGCACGAGCACCGCACCGATCACGACGTCGGCGTCGCGCACGGCTGCGTCGACCGTATGCGCGTTCGAGCAGACGGTCGAAATCCGGTTGGCGAACACGAGGTCGAGCTGGCGCAACCGGTTGACGTTGTTGTCGAGCACGGTGACGCGTGCGCCGAGGCCGACCGCCATCTGCAGCGCGCCGGTGCCCACGACACCCGCGCCGAGCACGACGACGTGCGCGGCCGGCACGCCGGGCACGCCGGCCATCAGCAGGCCGCGGCCGCCGCGCGGGCTTTCGAGGTGGGTTGCCGCGACCTGGATCGACATGCGTCCGGCCACCTCGCTCATCGGCGCGAGCAGCGGCAGGCCGCCGCCGGGGCCCGTCACGGTTTCGTACGCGATGCAGACCGCGCCGGATTTCACGAGCGCGGCCGCCTGGTCGGGATCGGGCGCGAGATGCAGGTACGCGTAGAGGATCTGGCCGCGTCGCAGCATCGCGCATTCGGCCGGCTGCGGCTCCTTGACCTTGATGATCATGTCGGCGCGCGCGAAGACTTCGTCGGCGCCGTCGCAGAGCGATGCGCCGGCGGCGGTGTAGTCGTCGTCGAGCAGGCCGATCGCGGTGCCCGCGCCGCGCTGCACGAGCACGCGATGGCCGTGCCGCGTGAGTTCGTGCGCGCCGGCCGGCGTGAGGCCGACGCGATATTCGTGGTTCTTGATCTCCTTCGGCACACCGATCAGCATGAGTCGCCTCCATGGCCTTCGTTATCGTTGTCGTGCGGTCGGTACGACGCTGCGGCGTGCCGACCGCGGTACTGGAATAACAGGGTAGTAGCGCGCGAAGGGAAGTCAAGCGGCCGGCCCGGGCGACCGGCACGCGCACTGCATCGCACCACGTGCTGCCACGGGTTGCGACCGCAGGTCGCAATGCACGCGTCGCCGGGTTTCGGTATCGTCATGCGTGGCGCGGGCCGGGGCCGCGCGCCGGAACCCTTCCGGCAGAACAACGAGACAAGGACACGAACGACATGACCGGCGCGTATTTCAGCGTGCCGACGCTTTGCGCGATCGCGCTCGTACACGTCTACTGGGCGTTGGGCGGGCGGCGCGGCAAGCGTGCGGCGATTCCGGAACTGGATGGCGTGCCGCTGCTGCGGCCGACCGCGATCGGCACGCTTGCCGTCGCGGCGGCGCTGCTGGGCGGCGCATGCGTGGTGGCCGCGCGTGCCGGCTGGCTGGGGCGTAACGCGTATCCCGGCACGATCGCGTTCGCGGTCGTTGCGCTCGCACTGATCTTCGCGGTGCGCGCCGTCGGCGATTTCCGCTACGTCGGCTTCTTCAAGCGCATTCGCGGGTCGCGTTTCGCACGGATGGACTCGCTGTATTACTCGCCGCTGTGCGCGGCGCTGGCGCTGTCCATCGCGTCGATGTTCTGGACGCGGTGAGCGGCGGGCGGTTCAACCCGCGGGCGCATCGATCGGCGCAAGGCATTCGGCCGGCACGGCGTCGGTCAGCCAGACGCCGTTTTCGGCAATGAAGAACGTGCGGCCCTGCCGGTGCATGCGCTGCGCGTCGACCTCGAGAATCACCGGCACGCCGTAGCGCGCGCCAACCGCCTGTGCCGTCCCGATGTCGGCCGACAGGTGCACGTGATGCCGGGCGCCGGGTTTCAGTCCTTGCGCACGAATCGAATCGAGGAAGCGCGTCGCCGTGCCGTGATAGAGGCGCTCGGGCGGCTGCGCGGCCGGATAACGCCGTTGCACGACGGGCGTCGAATGGCCCTGCACCGCGCGAATGCGCTGACCGTCGTCGGAAAGCGCGAAGCGCTGCTTGTCGCTGGTTGCACAGACGCTTTCGATCGTCGCGCGATCGAGCCGGTGTCCGTGACGGGCGGCGCCGGCAATCAACCGACCGATATCGGCCCAGCCTTGCGCATCGAGTTGCAGGCCGATCGCCTGCGGCTCGTGGCGTAGCAGGTAGCTCAGATATTTGCTGATGCTGGTCGAATCGGGCGCCAGCGATTTGTTTTTCCGGGTATTCATGAGAGGCGGAGGCTACCAGGGTACGGCGCGCTCCGGCGCCGTCGCGTGGTGCCGCGTGGCTGGAAAGAGACAGCTCTCCGGGTCGTCCTCCAGGCAACGAACGCCTGCCTGCCCCCTTCATCCACCTGCGATCGCGCGCATCCTTGCGCATTCCGGTTTTCAGATTTTTCAATTGTTGCGATTTTCGATGCATTGAATTGCATCGAACCCTGTAGCAATGGAACCGGTTCCAGCTATAATTCGCCGCACTCGTCGCCGGGCCCTAAAGAGGGTCGTGCGCGTTGCGCTTGCCGTCGGCAAACGCGGCGCCTAAGTTGAACAAGGGTCATGGCGATGGCAGCAGATGCCGGTCGAAAGGCCGCTATTTGTCTGACGATAGGGCCCGTTAAGAGGTCGATCCGTGCAGCGCGCCGCCGTCGCCGGCGCGACGCGCGGCCGCATGAAGGCGTCACCGTGCATCGCGCGGCCGTTGCCCGCATCGAGGTTGTTCGCAACATATGAAGAACAGGACGGCCAGCCGCATGCGGCACGGCTTCCGGCCGGCCACGCGGCATGCGGAATGCGCGTGGCCGGCGCCGATCCCCAACGATCAACATCCGACCATGTCCACGCCACCTGACAAACCCAACTCGCGCCGCCGTTTCCTGCGCACGTCGGTCGCGCTCGTGCCGATCGCGTCGGTCGCCGGCTGCGACCTGCGCTCGTCGTCGCCGTCCGCGACGACGGCCGGCAGCGCGCCCGCCGCATCGTCCAGCGCCGAGCGCGCCCCGTACAAGCCGACCTTCTTCGATGCGAAGGAGTGGGCGTTCGTCCAGGCCGCCGTCGACCGGCTTATCCCGGCCGACGCCGAAGGCCCCGGCGCGCTCGAATCGGGCGTGCCCGAATTCATCGACCGCCAGATGGAGACGCCGTATGCGCACGGCGCGACGTGGTACATGCAGGGGCCGTTCCAGCAGGGCGTGCCCGAGCTGGGTTACCAGTTGAAGCTGGTGCCCCGCGACATCTACCGGCTCGGCATCGCGGCCGTCAACCGTTATTGCGAAAAGGCGCACGGCAAGGCGTTCGCGGATCTCGACGCACCGACGCGCGACACCGTGCTCGGCGCGCTGGAGAAGGGCGCCGCGCAGATCGACGACGTCCCGCCCGGCGTGTTCTTCGGCCAGTTGCTGCAGAACACGCGCGAAGGTTATTTCTGCGATCCGGTGCACGGCGGCAATCACGACATGGCCGCGTGGAAGATGATCGGCTTTCCGGGCGCACGCGCGGACTTCATGGATTTCGTCAACCAGAGCGGCAAGCCCTATCCGTACGGGCCCGTCTCGATCAACGGGGAGCGCAGCTGATGGCCGCAGAGAAAAAGCCGCATGTCGATGCGGTGATCGTCGGCTTCGGCTGGACCGGTGCGATTCTCGCGAAGGAACTGACCGAAGCGGGCCTGAAGGTCGTCGCGCTCGAGCGCGGCGAATATCGCGATACGTACCCGGACGGCGCGTATCCGAACACGATCGACGAGCTGACGTACAACATCCGCAAGAAACTGTTCCTCGACCTGTCGAAGACGACCGTGTCGATCCGCCACGGCCTGCAGGACACCGCGCTGCCGTACCGGCAGCTCGCCGCGTTCCTGCCGGGCGAAGGCGTCGGCGGCGCGGGGCTGCACTGGTCGGGCGTGCATTTCCGGATCACGCCGGAAGAGCTGCGCCTGCGCAGCCACTATGAAGAGCGCTACGGCCGGAAGTTCATCCCCGAAGGGATGACGATCCAGGATACGGGCGTGACCTACGACGAGCTCGAGCCGCATTTCGACTTCGCCGAGAAGGTGTTCGGCACGTCGGGGCAGGCGTACAAGGTCGGCGGCAAGGTGGTCGGCGACGGCAACGTGTTCGAGGCGAACCGCAGCGACAACTTCCCGCTGCCCGCGCAGCTCAATACGTATTCGGCGCAGCGCTTCTTCGACGCCGCCAAGTCGCTCGGCCTGCATCCGTACCGGCTGCCGTCGGCGAACACGTCGGGCCCGTACACGAACCCGTACGGCGTGCAGATGGGCCCGTGCAACTTCTGCGGCTACTGCAGCGGTTACGCGTGCTACATGTACTCGAAGGCGTCGCCGAACCTGAACATCCTGCCCGCGCTGAAGCAGGCGCCGAACTTCGAGCTGCGCTCGAAGTGCCACGTGCTGCGGGTCGACCTCGACGACACGAAGAAGCGCGCGACCGGCGTGACCTACGTCGATCCGGCCGGGCGCGAAGTGCACCAGCCGGCCGATCTCGTGATCGTGGCCGCGTTCCAGTATCACAACGTGCACCTGCTGCTGCTGTCGGGCATCGGCAAGCCGTACGATCCGGTCTCGGGCGAGGGTGTCGTGGGCCGCAATTTCGCGTACCAGAACCTGTCGACGATCAAGGCGTTTTTCGACAAGGACACCTACACGAATCCGTTCATCGGCGCGGGCGGCAACGGCGTCGCGGTGGACGATTTCAACGCAGACAACTTCGACCACGGCCCGCTCGGCTTCGTCGGCGGTTCGCCGCTGTGGGTGAACCAGGCCGGCGTGAAGCCGATCAGCGGCATCGCGACGCCGCCCGGCACGCCGCAGTGGGGTTCCGCGTGGAAGAAGGCCGTCAAGGACAACTACGCGCACACGATCTCGATGGACGCGCACGGCACCAACATGTCGTACCGCGACGTGTATCTCGACCTCGACCCGACCTATCGCGATTCGTACGGTCAGCCGCTGTTGCGGATGACGTTCGACTGGAAGGACAACGACATCAAGATGGCGCAATACGTGACCGGGCAGATGAAGAAGATCGCGGAAGCGATGGGGCCGAAGGCGATCAGCGTGTCGACGCGCGAGTTCGGCAAGCACTTCGATTCGCGCGCCTACCAGACGACCCACCTCGTCGGCGGCGCGATCATGGGCACCGACCCGAAGACGAGCGTGCTGAACCGCTACCTGCAGTGCTGGGACGTGCACAACGTGTTCGTGATGGGCGCGTCCGCGCTGCCGCAGGGCATCGGCTACAACCCGACCGGGATCATCGCGGCGCTGGCCTACTGGTCGGCACGCGCGATCCGCGAGCAATACCTGAAAAATCCTGCCCCGCTGGTGACCGTATGAAGAGGACGATGAATTCCCTCGCCACGCGCCGCATGTCCTCGTGGTCGCGTGCCCTCGCGGCCGCGGCGAGCTGGGCCGTGTTCGGCCTCGCCGGCACGACGGCCGTCGCGCAACCGGCGGCGCCCGCCGCGGCTTCCGGCCCGGCGGCTGCACCGGTGGCCCGGTCGGCCGACGCGAGCCTGGTCAAGCGCGGCGAATACCTCGCGCGCGCCGGCGACTGTATCGCATGCCACACCGCGAGCGGCGGCAAGCCGTTCGCCGGCGGGCTGAAGTTCGACACGCCGATCGGCGGCATCTACTCGACGAACATCACGCCGGACCCGAAGACGGGTCTCGGCGGCTGGACTTACGAGGACTTCACGCGCGCGGTGCGCGAGGGCGTGCGCAAGAACGGCGACACGATGTATCCGGCCATGCCGTTCCCGTCGTATTCGCGCCTGACCGACGACGACATGAAGGCGCTGTACGCGTACTTCATGCACGGCGTCGCGCCCGTCGAGCACGAGAACCGCGCGGTCGACATCGTGTGGCCGCTGTCGATGCGCTGGCCGCTCGGGATCTGGCGCAAGCTGTTCGCGCCGGCGCCGAAGCCGTTCGATGCGGCGCCGTACACCGATCCGGTGGTCGCGCGCGGCGCGTATCTCGTACAGGGCCTCGGCCACTGCGGCGCGTGCCACACGCCGCGCGCGCCGACGATGCAGGAGCGCGGGCTGACCGATGCGGACGGCCCTGACTTCCTGGCCGGCGGCGCGGCGATCGACGGCTGGGTGCCGACGAGCCTGCGCGGCGAGCCGCGCACGGGCCTGGGGACGTGGAACGAAGCCGAGATCGTGCAGTTCCTGAAGACGGGCCGCACGCTGCGCACGGCCGCGTTCGGCGGGATGACGGACGTGGTCGGCCACAGCATGCAGCACATGACCGACGACGACCTGAACGCGATCGCGCGCTACCTGAAGACGCTGCCGCCGCGCGTGCAGGGCGAGCAGCCGCACGTGTACGACGCGGCCGCCGCGAAGGCGCTGCAGACGGGCGACGCGAGCAAGCCGGGCGCGGCCGTCTATCGCGACAACTGCATGGCCTGCCACCGCAGCGACGGCCACGGCTACACGCGCGTGTTCCCGGCGCTGGCCGGCAACCCGGTCGTGCAGGGGGACGATCCGACCTCGCTGATCCACGTCGTGCTGGAAGGCAGCGCGCTGGAGGGGACGCGCACCGCGCCGTCGACCTTCACGATGCCGCCGTTCGGCTGGCGCCTGTCGGACCAGGAAGTCGCCGACGTGTCGAACTTCGTGCGCACGAGCTGGGGCAACACGGGTGCGCCGGTGACGGCCGCGCAAGTCGCGAAGGTGCGCAAGAGCGTGCCGTCGACGCGGCCGGAGCCGCCGCCGGGCGCGCGGTTCCCGCAAGCGTCGCGCTGACGCGGGCGGCGGGGCGCCGGCCCCGCCGGTTCTACCCGTTTCAGGGCGCCGGCCGCGACGTGCGGCGCCCGTCGTTTCGCCGGGGTTGCACCCCGCAACAGCGCGCGGCCGCGTGAATTTTTCGCGGCCGCGCGCCATTCTTCCGCCTCATCCCTTATCCTTTCACTCTTGAACCTTACTAAATAGTTACAAGAGCTTGGGAGGGGGGATGCCTCATGACGTCAGCCTGATTGCGTTGCTCGCGGCCGGTTTCGGTCTCGCGATGATCTTCGGTTACCTCGCGTCGCTGCTGAAAATGCCGCCGCTGGTCGGCTATCTGCTTGCCGGGATCGTGATCGGCCCCGGCACGCCCGGTTTCGTCGGCGACCTGTCGCTCGCGCAGCAGCTTGCGGAAGTGGGCGTCATGCTGCTGATGTTCGGCGTCGGCCTGCATTTTTCGCTCGGCGATCTGCTCGCGGTGCGCAAGATCGCGCTGCCGGGCGCGGTCGTCCAGATTACCGTCGCGACCCTGCTCGGCGGCGGGCTCGCGCTCACGTGGGGCTGGAGCCTCGGTGCGGCGCTGGTGTTCGGGCTCGCCTTGTCGGTCGCGAGTACCGTCGTGCTGCTGCGCGCGCTGGAAGGGCGCGGGCTCGTCGAGACGGTCAACGGGCGCATCGCGGTCGGCTGGCTGGTCGTCGAGGATCTCGTGATGGTGCTCGTGCTGGTGCTGCTGCCGCCCGTCGCGGGGCTGCTCGGCGGCACGCCGCCCGGCGATACGCATGCGGCGGGCGGCAGCGTGTGGGGCACGCTCGGCGTCACGATGCTGAAGGTCGCGGCGTTCATCGCGCTGATGCTGGTGGTCGGCAAGCGCGTGTTTCCGCGCATTCTGTGGCTCGTCGCGCGCACCGGCTCGCGCGAGCTGTTCACGCTGTGCATGATCGCGGCCGCGGTCGGGATCGCGTTCGGCGCGGCGAAGCTGTTCGACGTGTCGTTCGCGCTTGGCGCGTTCTTCGCCGGGATGATGATGCGCGAGTCGGAATTCAGTCGGCGCGCGGCCGATGAGACCTTGCCGCTGCGCGACGCGTTCTCGGTGCTGTTCTTCATCTCGGTCGGCATGCTGTTCGACCCGAAGGTGCTGCTCGAGGAGCCGCTGCACGTGATCGAGGTCGCGGCGATCGTGCTGGTCGGCAAGACGCTCGCGGCCGTCGCGCTCGTGATCGCGTTCCGCTATCCGCTGAACACCGCGCTGACGGTCGGCGCGGGCCTCGCGCAGATCGGCGAATTCTCGTTCATTCTCGCGGGGCTCGGGCGTGCGCTCGGGCTCTTGTCGGCCGAGGGGCAGAGCCTGATCCTGGCGGTCGCGCTGATTTCGATCGCGATGAACACGCTGCTGTTCGCGATGATCGACCCGGCGCTCGTGTGGATCCGCAAGCATTCGGCGTTCGCGCGCAAGCTCGAGGCGCGCGACGATCCGCTCGCCGCGCTGCCGATGTCGACGCCGCAGACCCACTTGACCGGGCAGGTCGTGATCGTCGGCTACGGCAAGGTCGGCACGCGGATCGCGCATGCGCTGGACGAGCGCGGGATCGCCTATGTCGTCGTCGAGCAGAATCGCGAGCTCGTCGAGAAGCTGCGCGCGGACGGCATCGCGGCCGTGTCGGGCGACGCGATCGAGCCGATCGTGCTCGTGCAGGCGCATATCGCGCGGGCCGGGATGCTGGTCGTCACGCTGCCCGACGTGTTCGACGTGCGGCAGATCGTCGAGATCTCGCGCACGCTCAACCCGACGCTCGAGGTCGTGCTGTGCACCAACAGCGGCGACGAGGCCGCGCTGCTGTCCAGCGAGGGTGTCGGCACCGTGTTCATGGGCGAGACCGAACTCGCGCGCGGGATGACCGAGCACGTGCTCGGCCGGATGGTGAAGCCGGTCGCGGCCGCGCATTGACGGCGCGCGGCATCGCGCCGCGCACCGGGCAGCGCGCGGCGGCCCGGGCGGCCGCCGGCCCTGCGGGCTTCGGTGTCAGTAGAACGTCTCGAGCGTCGGTTCCCGCGCCATCACCACGCGATTGCCGGCCAGCAGGCCGCCGTCCACCGGCAGCGCGACGCCGGTGATGATCCGAGCGGCCGGCGAACCCAGGAACGGCGCGGCCTGCGCGACGTCGACGGGCGTCGCGAAATCGTCGGGCGGATACCCCTTTCTCGATTGCTCGAACACCTGCGGATTGCGCCGCACGCGTGCTTCCCACGCGGGTGTCTTCACCGTGCCGGGCAGCACGATGTTCGCGCGCACGCCGTCGCGGCCCTATTCGATCGCCAGCGATTTCGTGCCGCTGATCAGCCCGGCCTGGGCCGCGCTGTAGGCCGGATGTTGTAGTCGGGCGCACAGGCAAGGCCACCTGCGGCGCGCAAACATTGCAGGAGGACGCGGCGGGAACCCTCAAATGATGCGGGGCGTTCCTGGAACGTGAGATGAAAGCGGGAAGGAGTGACGCGCATCCGGCATCGCCCGGACGGCGTCGTCAGCCTGCGGCAGCCTTCGCCGGCGCGGCCGTGCCGGATCGTGCGGCCGTCTCGAGCGGCGCGGATGGTTTCCGCGCGGCAGCCGTCCGGGCCGGCGAAGCCTTCGGCGCGGCTACCGTCTTCTGCGGCGCAGCCGCTTTTGCCGGCGCATTCTTCTCGGGCTCGACCGGCGCATCGGGCGGTACGCCGAGCAATTGCAGCGAGCCGCTCGTGACCGACGCGAACACCGGGCCGGCCACCGTGCCGCCGTAGTAGCCCTTGCCGCGCGGCTCGTCGATCATCACGGCGACGATCAGGCGCGGGTTGCTCATCGGCGCCATCCCCGCGAACAGCGCGCGGTACTTGCCCTTTGCATAGGTCGCGCCGACCTGCTTGCGCGCGGTACCGGTCTTGCCGCCGATCCGGTAGCCGTCGACGCGCGCGCGGCGCCCCGTACCGCCTTCGCCGACCGCCATCTCGAGCATCGAGCGGATCGACGCGGCCGTTTGCGGCGACGTCACGCGGTGGCCGCGATGCGCGTCGATCGTCTGCTGATCGGTGCCGTTCTTCAGCAGCGACACCGGGTGCAGCGTGCCGTCGCCCGCATAAGCCGTGTAGGTCTGCGCGATCTGCAGCAGCGACATCGACAGGCCGTAGCCGTAAGCCATCGTCGCCTGCTCGATCGGCCGCCAGCGCTTGTAGCCGCGCAGCCGGCCCGACGCCACGCCCGGGAACGTCAGTTCCGGCGCGCGGCCGATCCCGTACTCCTGGTACTTGTTCCAGATCGTTTCGGCGGGCAGGTTCAGCGCGAGCTTCGCGAGCGCGACGTTGCTCGACTTCTGCAGCGCCTGCGAAACCGTCAGCGACCCGTGGTTCGACGTGTCGTGAATCACGGCCGGGCCGATCTTGTAGGTGCCGGGCGACGTGTTGATGATCGTGTTCGGCGTGACCTTGCGTTCGTCGATCGACAGCGCGACGACGAGCGGCTTGATCGTCGAGCCCGGTTCGAACGTGTCGATCACCGCGCGGTTGCGCAACTGCTGGCCGGTCAGGCGGGCACGATCGTTCGGGTCGAAGGTCGGGTAGTTCGCGAGCGCGAGGATCTCGCCGTTCTGCGCGTCGAGCACGACGACGCTGCCTGCCACCGCGTTGTTCTCGATCACGGCGGCCTTGAGCTGGCTGTACGCGAGCTGCTGGATGCGGCGATCGATCGTCAGTTCGATCGTCGCGCCGTGCTGCGCGGGGACGAGCGGGCGCGTATCCGACACGATGCGGCCGAGCCGGTCGCGGATCACCTCACGTTGCCCCGACGTGCCTTGCAGGCGTGCATTCGCCGCGAGTTCGACGCCTTCCTGGCCCTTGTCCTCGACGTTCGTGAAGCCGACCACGTGCGCGGCCGATTCGCCTTCCGGATAGAAGCGCTTCGAATCGGCGATCTGCGTGATGCCGTCGATCGCGAGCTTGTCGAGGCGGCCCGCGGTATCGGCGTCCACCTGCCGCTTGAGCAGCACGAAGGTCTTCTCGTTGCCCAGACGCCGCTTCACCTCGACGAGCGGCATGTCGAGCAGCTTGGCGATCTGCGGGTAGTCGGTATCGGCGACCTGTTTCGGGTTCGCCCAGATTTCATAGGTCGACAGGCTGACCGCGAGCATCGCGCCGTTGCGGTCGACGATGCGACCGCGCATCGCGTCGAGCTCGATCGTGCGCTGGTAGCGCTTCTGGCCCTGTCCGACATAGAAATCCTGGTTCGCGACCTGCACCCAGAAGGCCCGCGCGATCAGCGCGGCGAACGCGAGGAACACGACGATCACGATCAACCTCGAGCGCCACATCGGCAGGCGCGACGCGAGCATCGGATTCTTGGTCGCGGCCGCGTACGGATCGGCGGGGTGGGTCTTCTTTTTCACGCTCATGCAATGGCCGGTTCGGGCCGCCCGTCGGCGGCAAATCAGTCTGGATAATGCGATTGTAATAAATGAGTAAACGTCGTGTGGGGAAAGTGTGTTCCGGCCCCGTGAAAAAACGTCAAAACGGCGACTTGGCCGGACATGAAAAACGAAGGCAGCAAAAAAGCACGGCGAAAGCGGGCGGCCGACGTCACGGCAGGCAACGGGGGGATGCTCGGCAGGGGGGCGATCCGGGGAGGCGGATTCGGGTGCCGGTCGAGCGCGACCGCCGACGCAGCGCGATCAATTGCCCGGGCCTCGATTATTTCTTTATGCCCGAAAATGAGAAACGCCCCGAAAGGGGGCGTCGATAATCATGAATATCGAAATGAATATCACTGGCACCGGAATAAACCCGAAAACCGCAGACGATTTACCTTGATGAATGCTATCGGGCAACGGAAATGAATTCCCGGTATTCCGGCTGGGTCGTGCAGCGATCGACCGCCTGCAGCCGCCATGCACCGGCGTGGTCGCCGGCGAGGACGGCAGGGCCCTGTTCGCGCTGCGTCGCGCCGAACGACAGCCCCTTCAGCTGGCACACGGCGTTGCCGCCATCGGCCGCGCAGAGCGCCATCGCGCCCTCGACGTCGCGGACCTTGCCCCAGGCCGGGAGATCGATGCCCTGATGTGCCTCGCGCGACCACAGTCCCTCGTCGGTATCGACCCATAGAACTGCGAAAGCGTGCCGGGTTGCCGATTCGCTGCCATTAATCCGAATGGTGAGGCGCATTGTGATCGTCTCCTGAAAAATTGACGCATTCGACCGTTTTGACTTGATCAGTCTAGATAGACTGGTGTGAAACGCAAGTGATAATCCTCAAACAATCCTTATTGAGTTCATTCCGGTTTCAGATGGAACGACGTCTGACGATTCATGGTCGTTTCGGAGGCACTTGCCATCACGGGCGTTAGCGGAGATCGCGGTGTCGAGAGGCGCGTCGAAGGCGGTCGGGAGATGGGATGACCCGCGCGCGGGGCGCGTCGATCTGTCGCGCGCGACCGGCCACCGAAACGGTGCCGACGGATGCGACATGGCGCAGTCGGGACACCGACCGGGCGGACGTTTCGTCGTGCCGACGGCGGGTCCGGCACGACACACTCCGACAATCGCGTACAAATCGGCACACTTTCACGAAACTTTCGGGACAGACTTGCATTCGGTCGGGCCCCACACTGGGAAGGTCCCGATCCTGTGCCGCGGACGCCCGTCCGCGGCGGCTGCCGCCATCTCGTGCCAGAGAGCGATCGACGCGATCGCAGGCCGCACGCCCGATCGGGACTGCCGGGGCCGCGTCAGCCCCGGCCCGGCCGTGAGCCGTGCGCGGCCCGCAACCGCGGGCACCGCGCCGCCCGGCCGATTCTTCGAAGGAGACTATCGTGCTGATCTGGAAAACCGCGTTGTCGCTCAACTGGCGGACGAGCCTCGTGTCGCCGGCCAGCGCACCGGTCGCGGCGGCGAACGTCGGGCGCCTGGTGCTGACCGGCGCAACCGGCTTCATCGGCAGTACCGTGCTGACGGCGCTCGTCAATGCGGGGCTGCTCGAACGCATCGTGTGCGTCGTGCGCGCGCAGGATCGCGGCCACGCCGTCGCGCGGCTGCGCGAGGCGGCGCTGCGCGCGGGGCTTGCGCCGTACTGGGCGTCGCGCCTGACCGATGCGAACGTGATCGTCGGCGCGCTCGGCGACGTGTGGCACGGCGCCGATGCGCCGCGCCTCGCCGGGGCGACGCACGTGATTCACTGCGCCGGCCATGCGTCGCCGGCCGACGGCGCGCATCTGCAGGCCGACATCGCCGATGCGGTGCATTTCGCCGAACGCTTCGCGCGCGCGCCGCGCCTGCAGCGTTTCGTGTACGTCGGCACGGCCTATGCGCACGCGGGCCGCGGCGGGATCGTGCAGGAACAGGCGGCGGGCGCTGCGGCGAACGACCCGGCGCACGACGACGAAGGCCTGCCGGGTGCGGTGCTCGCGGCCGATTATCTGCACGCGAAGGCCGAAACCGAACAGCGCCTGCGCGCGCTCGGGCTGCCGCTCGTCGTCGTGCGGCCGTCGCATGTGGTCGGTCATACGGTGCTCGGCACGCGGCCCGCGCCGAATTCGTTCTGGATGTTCCGCCTCGCGCATGCCGCGCGTCGCTTCACCGCGCGGCCGATGACGCGCATCGACATCGTGTCGGTGGACGACGTGGCGCGCGCGACGATGCTGCTGGCCGTGAAGCCGACGCTCGCCCACGACGTCTATCACGTGTCGGCCGGCGACGAGGCGCCGCAGGTCGCGCAGATCGTGCGGGCGATGGACGAGGCGGCGGGGATGACGGGTGCGCCGCGCTACGCCGCGTGCGCGCCGGCGGAACTGCCGCTCGTGGTGCGAGACGTGCTCGGGCGGGCCGATCCGGCACTCGAACGCGTGATCGGCCGTGCATTGCAGCGCTGCGGGGAATTCGCGACGGTCGATCGCGTGTTCGACAACCGCCGCGTGCGCGACGAAATCGATTTCGAGCCGTTGCCGTTCATCGATTACGTCGAGGAGTGCATGCGCACGTCGCGCGGCGTGGCCGTGACCGAGTTGATGCGCGGCGCGTTGCACTGACTGCCCGCGCCGCACCGCACCCGTTCCCGCGCGCGGCGGGAGCGGGCGCTTTCCTTATGCGTTGCCGCCGAGTTCGATGAGCCGGTCGAGCGCGCGGTAGATGTCTTCGAGGCCGTCCTCGCCGAAGCGCGACTCGAGTTGCCGGTATTGCTCGTCGATGCGCGGACCGATCTCCGTCACCAGCTTCCTGCTTTGCGGCGTCAGGCTGACCAGCAGCCGGCGCTGATCTTCCTGCGCGCGCGTGCGCGTGATCAGGCCGTCGCGCTCCATCCGTTCCAGCACGCCGGTGAGGCTCGGGCTCAGGATGCAGCAGCGCCTGGCGATCTGTCCCGCCTCGAGCGCCTGCGCCGGTTCGCCGTCGAGCACGCGGATGATCCGCCATTGCTGTTCGGTCAACGCGAATTCCTTGAGAATGGGGCGAAACAGACCCATCAGCGTTTCGCGGGCCTCGAGCAGCAGCATGGCCAGGTTGCGATGGTCGAGCGTACGGTTCATCGGGGTGGGTAAAGGACGGGGACGTATCAATCTTAACAGCCGAAGGAGATGGATTTCGCGTATCAGGGTAATCGAGGTTGCCAGTGTGCGATTGTTTACTTAAGATATTAACTATTGACGATGCGCCGCGACGCGCGGCAGGGGAATGACGCATGGAGCTGTCTTGCACGACCGCCGCGGCGCCGCCGTTGCCGGTCGCCATCGGTACCGTCTATGGCGCACTGCTCAACGAGCGCGTCGCGCTCGACGCGCTCGGCGACGCCGTGAACGCGCCGCCTTACGGCCGCCCGCCGCAGGCGCCGATCCTGTACATCAAACCCGCCAACACGCATGCGGGCGACGGCGCCGCCGTCGTCGTGCCGGCCGGCGTCGACGCGCTGGAAATCGGCGCGTCGGTGGCCGTCGTGTTCGCCCGGCGCGCGACGCGCGTGCCGGCCGCGCAGGCGCTCGACTACGTGCACGGCTTCACGCTCGCGAGCGACGTGTCGGTGCCGCACCCCGATTACTACCGCCCGGCCGTGCGCTTCAAGTGCCGTGACGGCTTCTGCCCGCTGGGCCCGGCCATCGTGCCGGCCGCCGCGCTCGGCGACGTCGACGCGATCGGCCTGACGGTGCGGATCGACGGCGAACTGGCCGTGTCCGCGTCGACCGCCACGCTGATCCGCCCGGTGCGCGAACTGATCGCCGATGTGACCGCGTTCATGTCGTTCGACGCGGGCGACGTGCTGTTGCTCGGCGTCGCGGGCGGCGCACCGCGCGCCCGCGCGGGCAGCACGATCGAGATTTCGGCCGCCGGGATCGGCACGCTGCGGCATACGCTGATTGCGGAGGAAGCACGATGAAGACGGCGCGCGTGATCTACAACGGCGCACTGCATGCGGCCGAACCGGCCGGCGACGGCACGATCCGCCTCGATACGGGGCGCGTGGTCGCCGAGGAGGCGGTGGCGTGGCTGCCGCCCGTCGCGCCGCGCACGACGTTCGCGCTCGGCCTCAACTACGCCGACCACGCGAAGGAACTCGCGTTCAAGGCGCCGAGCGAGCCCCTGATCTTCCTGAAGGGACCGAACACGTTCATCGGCCACCGGTCGCGCACCGTGCGCCCGGCGGATGCGACGCACATGCACTACGAGTGCGAACTGGCCGTCGTGATCGGCCGGCCCGCGCGCAACGTGAGCCGTGCGCAGGCCGTCGACTACGTGGCCGGCTACACGGTCGCGAACGACTACGCGATCCGCGACTATCTCGAGAACTACTATCGCCCGAACCTGCGCGTGAAGAACCGCGATACCTGCACGCCGCTCGGGCCGTGGTTCGTCAGCCGCGACGAGATCGGCGACGCGGGCGACCTGATGCTGCGCACGACCGTGAACGGCCACGAGACGCAGCGCGGCAGCACGCGCGACATGATCTTCGACGTGCCGGCGCTGATCGAGCACATCAGCGGCTTCATGACGCTCGCGCCGGGCGACCTGATCCTGACCGGCACGCCCGAGGGGCTGGCGGACACGCAGCCGGGCGACGAGGTCGTGACCGAGATCGAAGGGATTGGCCGGCTCGTGAACACGATCGTCGGCGAAGCAGACTACTATCGCGCCGGCTGAGCCCGTCGCCCAAGGAGAGCACATGACCATCAAGCACTGGATCGACGGCCGCGAAGTCGAGAGCCGCGAGACCTTCACGACGCTGAACCCCGCGACGGGCGACGTCATCACCGACGTCGCGTCGGGCGGCGAGGCCGAGGTCGACGCGGCCGTGCGCGCGGCGAAGGCGGCGTTCCCGAAATGGGCGAACACGCCCGCGAAGGCGCGCGCGAAGCTGATGCGCAAGCTCGGCGAGCTGATCGAGAAGAACGTGCCGATGCTCGCGGCGCTGGAGACGCAGGACACCGGCCTGCCGATCGCGCAGACGAGCAAGCAGCTGATTCCGCGCGCCTCGGAGAACTTCAATTTCTTCGCGGAAGTGTGCGTGCAGATGAACGGCCGCACGTATCCGGTCGACGACCAGATGCTGAACTACACGCTGTACCAGCCGGTGGGCGTGTGCGCGCTGGTGTCGCCATGGAACGTGCCGTTCATGACGGCCACGTGGAAGACGGCGCCGTGCCTCGCGCTCGGCAATACGGCCGTGCTGAAGATGTCGGAACTGTCGCCGCTGACGGCCGACCAGCTCGGCCGGCTCGCGCTCGAAGCCGGCATTCCGCCCGGCGTGCTGAACGTCGTGCAGGGCTACGGCGCGACGGCCGGCGACGCGCTCGTGCGCCATCCCGACGTGCGCGCGGTGTCGTTCACCGGCGGCACCGTGACGGGCAAGCGGATCATGGAGCGCGCGGGCCTCAAGAAGTATTCGATGGAGCTCGGCGGCAAGTCGCCGGTGCTGATCTTCGACGACGCCGATTTCGACCGCGCGCTCGACGCGTCGCTGTTCACGATCTTCTCGATCAACGGCGAACGGTGCACCGCCGGTTCGCGGATCTTCGTGCAGCGCACGATCTACGACCGCTTCGTGCAGGAATTCGCGCGCCGCGCGAACAACCTGGTGGTCGGCGACCCGGCCGATCCGGGCACGAATCTCGGCGCGATGATCACGCGCCAGCACTGGGAGAAGGTGACGGGCTACATTCGCATCGGCGAGCAGGAAGGCGCGCGCGTGGTCGCGGGCGGCGCGGACAAGCCGGCCGGGCTGCCCGCGCATCTGCGCAACGGCAACTTCGTGCGCCCGACCGTGTTCGCCGACGTCGACAACCGGATGCGTATCGCGCAGGAAGAGATCTTCGGGCCGGTCGCCTGCATCATTCCGTTCGAGGACGAAGACGAAGGGCTGCGGCTCGCGAACGACACCGCGTATGGCCTTGCGTCGTATATCTGGACGCAGGACGTCGGCAAGGTGCATCGTCTCGCACGCGGGATCGAGGCCGGGATGGTGTTCGTGAACAGTCAGAACGTGCGCGACCTGCGCCAGCCGTTCGGCGGCGTGAAGGAGTCGGGCACCGGGCGCGAGGGCGGCGAGTACAGTTTCGAGGTGTTCGCGGAGATCAAGAACGTGTGCATCTCGATGGGTTCGCACCACATCCCGCGCTGGGGCGTGTGACGGTCGTTTCGCCGCGATAACGAACCAAACGGAGACTGAACGATGGGCAAACTGTCCCTCGCCGCGAAGATCACGCACGTGCCGTCGATGTATCTGTCGGAACTGCCCGGCAGGCATCACGGTTGCCGCGAGGCGGCGATCCGCGGCCACCAGCTGATCGGCGAGCGCTGCCGCGCGCTCGGCGTCGACACGATCGTCGTGTCGGACGTGCACTGGCTCGTCAATGCCGGTTATCACGTGAACTGCAACGCGCGGTTCTCGGGCACGTACACGAGCAACGAGCTGCCGCATTTCATCCGCGACATGACGTACGCGTATCCGGGCAACCCGGCGCTCGGCCGGCTGATCGCCGAGACGGCCACCGGGCGCGGCATCGCGACGCGCGCGCACGAGATCGACAGCCTGGAACTCGAATACGGCACGCTCGTGCCGATGCGCTACATGAACGGCGACCAGCATTTCAAGGTCGTGTCGATCGCCGGCTGGTGCATGTGGCATCAGCTCGACGAAAGCCGCCGCTTCGGCGAGGCGCTGCTCGAGGCGATCGAGAAGAGCGATTCGAACGTCGCGTTCCTCGCGAGCGGCTCGTTGTCGCACCGCTTCAACGACAACGGCAGCCCCGAGGAATCGATCCACCAGATCAGCCGCGAATTCTTCCGCCAGGTCGACCTGCGCGTGGTCGAGCTGTGGAAGCAGGGCGACTTCAAGACCTTCTGCGCGATGCTGCCCGAGTACAACCTCCATTGCCACGGCGAAGGCGGGATGCACGACACGGCGATGCTGCTCGGGCTGCTCGGCTGGGATCGTTACGACAAGCCCGTCGAGATCGTCACCGACTATTTCGCGAGTTCGGGCACCGGGCAGATCAACGCGATCTTTCCGCTCGCCTGAGCGCTGCCGCCTGCCAAGCAATCGAATCCGAACGGAGATTTGCCATGCCACACATCGTCGTCGAATACACCGCGAACATCCGCGACGACGCGCGCATTCCCGCGCTGCTGCGCACGATCAACGCGACGCTGATCGCGCAGGGCGGCGTGTTCCCGACCGGCGGCATCCGCTCGCGCGCGCTCGAACTGCAGGACTACTGCGTCGCCGACGGCACGGAGGACGACGCCTTCGTCCACGTGACGCTGAAGATCGGCTCGGGGCGTACCGACGCGCAGAAGAAGGCCGCGTGCGATGCGCTGTTCGATGCGATCAAGGCGCATTTCGCCGAGCTGTACGCGAAACGCTACCTCGCGCTGTCGATGGAACTGACCGAGTTCAGCGAAAGCGGCTCGTACAAGCACAACAACATCCACGCCCGCTACAAGCGGGCCGGCTGAACCCCATTCCCGATCCGACCATGCTCGAACCCGCCCTCATCGACCAGCTCGCGCGGCGTCTGCACGACGCCGAGCGCGAGCGCACGCAGATCCGCCAGATCTCGCTCGACCATCCCGACATCACGATCGACGACGCGTATGCGATCCAGCGCGCGTGGGTGACCCTCAAGCTCGCGGAAGGCCGCACGCTGAAGGGGCACAAGATCGGCCTCACGTCGAAGGCGATGCAGAACACGTCGCAGATCGACGAGCCCGACTACGGCGCGCTGCTCGACGACATGTTCTTCGACGACGGCGGCACGATCCCGACCGGCCGCTTCATCGTGCCGCGCGTCGAGGTCGAACTCGCGTTCGTGCTCGGCAAGCGGCTCTCGGGCCCGAACTGCACGATCTTCGACGTGTACGACGCGGTCGATTACGTCGTGCCCGCGCTCGAGATCATCGACGCGCGCAGCCAGTCCATCGACCCCGATACGAAACGGCCGCGCAAGGTGTTCGACACGATCGCCGACAACGCCGCGAACGCGGGCGTCGTGATCGGCGGCCGGCCGGTGCGGCCGCAGGACGTCGACCTGCGCTGGGTCGCGGCGATCATGTCGCGCAACGGCGTGGTCGAGGAAACGGGCGTCGCGGCCGGCGTGCTGAACCATCCGGCGAACGGCGTCGCGTGGCTCGCGAACCGGCTGTCGCGTTTCGGCGTCGCGCTGGAACCCGGGCAGATCGTGCTCGGCGGGTCGTTCACGCGGCCGTGTGCGGCGCGGCCGGGCGATACGTTCAGCGTCGACTACGGCCCGCTCGGGACGATCCAGTGCCATTTCGAGTGAGGTAGCGAACGATGCAGATTCCGTCGAATGTCTTCAAGGCCGCGCTCGCGCGCGGCGAAGCGCAGATCGGGCTGTGGCTCGGGCTCGCGAATCCGTACAGCGCCGAGGTCGTCGCGGGCGCGGGATTCGACTGGTTGCTGATCGACGGCGAGCATGCGCCGAACACGGTGCCGACGATCCTCGCGCAGTTGCAGGCGATCGCGCCGTATCCGTCGCATCCGGTCGTGCGCGTGCCGTGGAACGATCCGGTGATCGTCAAGCAGGTGCTCGATCTCGGGGCGCAGACGCTGCTGGTCCCGATGGTGCAGAGCGCCGACGAAGCGCGCGCGGCCGTGGCCGCGACGCGTTACCCGCCGCACGGGATGCGCGGCGTCGGCAGTGCGCTGGCACGCGCGTCGCGGTGGAATCGTGTGGGCGACTACCTGCATCGCGCGAACGACGAGATGGCCGTGCTCGTGCAGGTCGAGACACGCGCGGGGCTCGATGCGATCGATGCGATCGCGCGGGTCGAAGGCGTCGACGGCGTGTTCATCGGGCCGGCTGACCTGGCCGCCGATCTCGGGCATCTCGGCAATCCGGGCCACCCGGTCGTGCAGGCCGCGATCGACGGCGCGATCCGGATGATCCAGGCGGCCGGCAAGGCGCCGGGCATTCTGAGCGCGGATGAGGCGGCCGCGCGACGCTATCTGGACGCGGGCGCGCTGTTCGTCGCGGTCGGGGTCGATACGACGCTGCTCGCGAGGAGCGCGGAGCGGCTGGCGGCGCAGTTCAAGGGGAAGGGGGGCAAGGCCGCGGAGAAGGGCGACGGCACGTATTGAACGAAACGGACAGACCGTTTATAGAGGGCGATATCACTTTTCGTTTATTGCGAAAAAATCACGCCATCCAGAACCCCGGTTTGGAGCGCGCGATGCCCCACACCACGATGTCCGCTACGATCTTGCCCGTCGAGCGCGAGATGCGGGCCGCTGTCGAAGGGCAGCGCGCCTACCGGACGATCATCTGAATTGAACCGGATTCCGCGAATCGTTTGACGTTTCAAGCCGGTCGCGTGTTGTTACCGTGCGTCGATTGTCGATGTCTCCCCGTTCTCCATATACCGTCCAGGCGTCGTCCCCAACGCCCGCCGGAACATGTCGATGAACGCGCTCACGTTGTCGTACCCGAGATCGAGCGCGATCGTCGTCACCGGCACGTCATCGGCGATTCTCTCCAGCGCCCGCAGCAACCTGGCCTGCTGACGCCACTGCGCGAACGTCAGCCCCGTCTCGGCGACGAAGCGGCGGCTCATCGTTCGCGCACTGATGCCGGCCCATGCGGCCCATTCCTCCAGCCGCCGGTTGTCCGCGAGATTCGTGGCCAGCGCATCGGTGATCTTCATCAGCCGCGCGTCTCGCGGCCGTACCAGTCCCAGTGCCTCGACCTCCGACGACGCGATTTCGTCCAGGATCACGTCGGCGATGCGCGTTTGCGCGGCATCCAGTTCCGAATCGCCCCAGCTTGCCGCGCGCTGCACGGCTTCACGCAGCAGCGGTGTCGTGCGGATCGCGCGCGGCGCGGCCGGCAGTGCCGCGCAGCGTGCTTCGGCGACGAACGCCGACCAGCCGGAAATCGGCCCGAACGAACGCAACGAATGCCGGCAATGCGGCGGAATCCAGATCGCGTGAATGGCCGGCACGACCCAGGCCTGGTCATCGAGGCCGATCGTCAGCAGCCCGCTCAGCGCGCCGACGAGCTGGCCGCGCGCATGCGAATGCGGCGCGGTCACGCGCGGGTCGCGTTGCGACAGCACGGCGGCGACCACGAACGGGCCGTCGTCGGACGTGACGAATCGGGCGGGCAGAAGCGGATCGGACATGGCCGGATATCGGTATCGAATGGCTGTTATACCGGAGATTGGCCGGCTTCGCACGCCTACACTGCATCCATCGATGACAACCGGAGTACGACGCGATGCGAGCCGAACAGATGCTTCCCGACCATGCCGACCGGATCGAAACCGGCGGAACGACGATCCGCAAGGGGACCGTCGGCGCGTTCCTGGTCAACGCGCGCGTGTTGACCGACCCGCACGCCGAGCCCG
The DNA here is from genome assembly GCF_001718535.1 of Burkholderia seminalis. Lineage (NCBI taxonomy): Bacteria > Pseudomonadati > Pseudomonadota > Betaproteobacteria > Burkholderiales > Burkholderiaceae > Burkholderia > Burkholderia seminalis. Next base: position 1,336,938 of record NZ_CP013400.1, read on the forward strand.
CCGACCGGGCGCGCGCGGAGGCCGACGCGATCGACGCATTGCCGGCGCTGCGCGCGCTCGGCCTGTTCGACGTGCTGGAAGTGCGCGATCCCGCGCTGCGCGCGTGGCTCGACGCACGCTGATGCGCAGCTGAACCGTCGATCGAGATCCCCGATTCAAGGAGTCACCATGAAAGCAGCAGTCGTGACGGGCGCCGGCGAGCGTCCCGTTCAGATGGAATTCGATGCGCCGCGCGCGATGCCGGGCCACAGCCTGATCGACGTGACGGCGTCCGCGCTGAGCCGGCTCGCGCAGGCGCGCGCGGCCGGCACGCATTACTCGTCGGACGGGCGTTATCCGTTCGTCGTCGGCGTCGACGGGGTGGGCCGCCGTCTCGACGACGGGCAGCGCGTCTACTTCTTCGGCGCACCCGCCCCGTTCGGCGCGATGGCCGAGCGCACGATCGCGCCCGATACGCGGTGCGTGCCGCTGCCCGATTCGCTCGACGACGTCACGGCGGCGGCGATCGCGATTCCCGGGATGTCGTCGTGGGCGGCGCTGACCGAGCGCGCGCGGCTCGTCGCGGGCGAGACGGTACTCGTCAACGGTGCGACGGGTACGTCGGGGCGGCTGGCAGTGCGGATCGCGAAGCATCTCGGCGCCGCGAAGGTGATCGCGACGGGCCGCAACGCAGCCGCGCTGCAGGCGTTGCCGAGCGCCGGTGCGGATGCGGTCGTGTCGCTGCAACAGGACGACGCACATCTGGCACGCGCGCTCGAACCGCATTTCCGCGAAGGTGTGGACGTCGTGCTCGACTATCTGTGGGGCGCCAGCGCGCAGACGCTCTTGCTTGCCGCCGCGAAGGCGACGCCCGACGGCCGCCGGCTGCGATTCGTGCAGATCGGCTCGATCGGCGGCGCGGACGTGCTGCTGCCGGGCGCGGTGCTGCGGGCGACCGCGATCGAACTGATGGGCAGCGGCATCGGCAGCGTGTCGCTGCCCCGCTTGCTGGCGTCGGTGCGCGGTGTGTTCGACGCGGCCGGGCCGGCCGGCCTCGCGATCGACACGCGCACGGTGCCGCTGTCGGCCGTGGGCGAACACTGGGGCGATACGAACAGTCTCGTGCGCCCGGTGTTCACGATGCGCGGCGAGTGAGCGGCGCATCGAAACGCAGCGCGCCGGACGTGACGCGAGGGGCACGCTGGGCGGCGGCGGCCGGCGGTTCGCCGCGATGCCGCCGCGCGTGGCCTGGCTGAACGGCGGTCGACCGACTGCCGCCGCCCGCCGGCCCGAGTGTCAGAACCGCTGCTGGATCCCCGCCGTGACGCCGACCTGGGTCGTGCCGTATCCCGCGAAATCGCGCGACACGCCAACCTTCTGGTCGTGTTTCGCGATCGCGAACGCGCCGGCCGCGTACAGCACCGTGCGCTTCGACAGCGCGTAGTTCGCGCGCATCGACACCAGCGTCGGATCGGCATCGCTGCCGCCCTTGATGTTCTGGTGATAGACGGCCGCGATCAGCGAGAACGCCGGCGTGAACTGATACGACCCGCCGAGCCAGTACGTGTCGCTCAGCTGGTTCGCCGCCGTGGTGCGGAATGTGCGTTTGTAGTTGCGGTAGCCGGCCATCGTCTTCAGGTTGCCGAAGTCGTAGCTCAGGCCGGCATGGACGCCCTGGATATAGTTGACCGTATCGGCCGGCGTGACGCTGTCGGCCGCGCCGTTCTGCCGGTCGAACGTGACGACCGCCGCGAACGGGCCTTTCTCGTAGCCGACCGCGAAGTCGTATTTCGAGCTGGTCTTCACGCTGCCCGGCACGTTGCCGAAGCCGTACAACGCGCCGAACTTGAAGCCGCCGAATTCGCCGTCGTAGCGCACCGCGTTCGACGAGCGCGTGAACATGCCGTCCTTGCGGCCGCCCGTCGCCGTCGACGCCGAGGCCCACGAGTAGTTCTGCGCGTAACCCATCGGGTCGAACGGCAGCATGTAGTCGTAGGTGACGGTGTAGTTGCGGCCGAGCGTCAGTTCGCCCCATTTGCTCTTCAGGCCGACCGTCGCGCGGCGCGCGAAGATCGAGTCGGGGCCGTCGTCGAGCGCGCCGTTCGCGAGGTCGATCCCGCTTTCGAGTCGGAACACGGCCTTCAGCCCGCCGCCGAGATCCTCGACGCCGCGCAAGCCCCAGCGCGAGGTGTTCTTGTTGCCCGACTTGAGCTTGACCGAACTGCCGCCTTCGGGCGCCGCATGGTTCGTGTATTCGATGCCGGCATCCATGATCCCGTACATCGTGACCGACGACTGCGCGTGCGCGGCGCCTGCCGCGAGTCCGGCGACGGCGGCCGATCCGGTCAGGACGGCGGCGCGAAGGGAACGCTCTGCGCGTGATTTCATTGACGGTGTCTCCTTGGTTCTTGTGGGTTGGGTGAGTCGGTTAGGCGCGCATCCGCCCGCGGCGGACACCGGGAGGCGTCCGCCGGACGGGAAGTCCATGCGTGGCGGGATGCGCGGCGGCACGTGAGCCGCCGCGACCGGGTCAGCCCGCTTTCGCGAACGCCCAGCAGTCGTTGGTCGGGAATTCGATCCAGTGCTTGCCGGCCGCGCGCGGCACGTGGCCGAACGCGCGCAGGCGCATGTCGCCGCAATGGAACAGGTATTCCCAGCGGTCGCCGAGATACATCGACGTGACGAGGTCGGCCTGCAGCCGGTTCGCGCCCGGGCCGTCGGTGACCTGCACGCGTTCGAGGCGGATCACGGCCTGCGCGTCCTGGCCCGGCGCGAGCGTGTCGCGGGCCAGCGCCCGCAGTTCCCAGCCGTCGCCGGCGAGCGTCACGCATTCGCCGTCGATCGCGGCGACGCGCGCATCGATCCGGTTGTTGCTGCCCATGAATTCGGCCGTGTACAGCGAGCGCGGCGCGCCGTACAGCTCGGCCGGCGTGCCTTCCTGTTCGATGCGGCCGTTGCGCAGCAGCAGGATGCGGTCGGACATCGCCATCGCCTCGGTCTGGTCGTGCGTCACGCACAGGGCCGACAGCCCGAGCGACACGATCAGCTCGCGCAGCCACGCACGCGCTTCCTCGCGCAGCTTCGCGTCGAGGTTCGACAGCGGCTCGTCGAGCAGGATCACCGGCGGGTTGTAGACGAGCGCGCGTGCGATCGCGACGCGCTGCTGCTGGCCACCCGACAGCTGGTGCGGAAAACGTTCCGCGAGATGGCCGAGGCCGAGCTGATCGAGCGCGGTCTGCACGCGGCGCTTCTGTTCGGCTGGGGCGACGCGGCGCAGCTTCAGTCCGTAGCCGACGTTGTCGGCGACGGTGCGGTGCGGCCACAGCGCGTACGACTGGAACACGAGGCCGAGCGAGCGCTGCTCGACGGGCAGGTCGACGCGTTTCGCGCCGTCGAAGAACACGCGGTCGTCGAGCTGGATGCGGCCGTCGGACGGCTGTTCGAGGCCGGCCACCGCGCGCAGCAGCGTGGTCTTGCCGCTGCCCGACGCGCCGAGCAGGCACACGACTTCGCCGGCCTTCAGTTCGAACGACACGCCCTTGAGGATCGGATTGGCGCCGTAGCTGAGGTGCAGGTCGTCGACGATGAGCTTATCCATGAAGTTTCACTCCGAAGCGCAGGGCCACGCCGAGACCGGCGCCGACCATCGCGATGTTGATGACAGAAAGCGCGGCGACCTGGTCGACGGCGCCGGTCGCCCACAGCGACACGAGCAGCGCGCCGATCACTTCGGTGCCGGGCGACAGCAGGTAGACGGCCGTCGAGTATTCGCGCTCGAAGATCATGAAGATCAGCAGCCACGCGGCGAGCAGGCCGAAGCGCACGAGCGGCAGCGTCACGTCGAGCGACACGCGGCTGCGCGTCGCGCCGACGCTGCGGCCGGCTTCCTCGAGTTCCGGGCCGACCTGCAGCAGCGCGCTCTGGATGAGGCGCATCCCGTACGCGAGCCACACGACCGTGTACGCGATCCAGATGCTCCACATCGAGTTCTTCAGTTCGCGCAGGCCCGGCACGAACAGGAAGATCCACAGGAACGCGAGACCGGCGAGCAGGCCCGGCACCGCGCGCGGCAGCAGCACGAGGTAGTCGAGCAGCTTGGTCGCCCAGTCGGGGCGGCGGTGGCCGGCGAACGCGACGAGCGAGTAGAAGCCGATCGCGAGCGCGCCGCCGATCACGCCGATGCCGAGCGTGTTGACGATCGCGCGCACCAGGTTGTCCTGCTCGAACAGCTCGATGAAGTTCGACAGCGTCAGCACTTCGGCGAGCGCGACGCCTTCGCCCCAGTTGGTCACGAATGCGCGCAGCACGATGCCCGAGATCGGCACGATCACGGTCAGCATCAGCCACAGCACGACGATCGCGAGCGCGACCCAGCGCCACACGCCGAGCGGCAGCACTGTCGTCCGGCCGGCCTTGCCCTTCACGGTGACGAAGCGGTTCGCGGTCTTCAGCAGGCGGCGCTGCAGCAGCACGAGCGGGAACGTGATCGCGACGATGCACACGGCGACCGCGGCCATCAGGTGATACGACGGCACGCCGAGCTTGTTGGTCAGCTTGTACAGGTAGGTCGCGAGCACCAGGTGGCCTTCCGGATCGCCGAGCACGAGCGGCAGCCCGAACACTTCGAAGCCGAGGAAGAACACGAGCACGCCGGCGAACAGCAGCGCGGGCATCGTCATCGGCAGGCTCACGTCGAGCGCGACGCGGAACGGGCGGGCGCCCGCCACGCGCGCGGCTTCCTCGACGTCCGAGCCGAGGTTGCGCAACGCGGCCGACGAATACAGGTACACGTGCGGCACGTGCGTGAGGCCGACGATCACCGTGATCGCGAAGACCGAGTACACGTTCCAGGGGATGTTCTGTACCCCGAACAGTTCCTTGAACCACACCGAGTAGAAGCCGACCGGTCCGGCCGCGACCACGTAGCCGAACGCGAGCACCATCGGCGACACGAACACGGGCGTGAGCAGCAGCGGTTCGAGCCAGCGACGGCCGGGCAGGTCGGTGCGCACCATCAGGAACGCGAGGATGCCGCCGAGCGGGATCGAGATGAACAGCATCCCGCCGGCGATGATGAACGAGTTCTTCACGGCCGACCAGAAATCGGGATCGCTGAAGACGAAACGGAAGCCGTCGATGCCGAGCGTCTTGTTCGCGTCGAAGAACGGCGCGGACAGCAGGCTCTGGAACAGGATGAAGCCGAGCGGCAGTGCGACCGCGATGGTGAGTACCGCGACGACGATCCAGCGCAGCATGCCGGCGAGCGGCTGCAGGCTGTTGACCGGCAGCGCGGGAATCGCGTCGCGCGGGCCGGCGGCGGGTGGCGCGGCCGGTGCCGTGCCGGGGGTGCTGGTTGAAAGCATGAGTTCGCCCCTGCGGCCATCCGGATGGCCGCCTCAAGGAAGTCGGTAAGGGGAAGGGCCGCCCGCGCGACGTGCGGCGGGCGGCCGTGGGTCGGCCGGAGCCGGTCAGCGGATCAGCTCTTGATCGCCTGCTGCCATTGCTTCAGGAACGCGAGCCGCTTCGACTGGTCCAGATAGACGAGCAGGCCGGTGCCGATCTGGATCGGCTTCAGCGAATCGCCGAGTTCCTTCGTGAGGCTCGCGGCCGACGTCTCGCCGGTCACGTCCGTGCGGATCGCATACAGGTTCGCCTGGTTCGCGATCATGGTCTGGCCGCGTTTCGACAGCAGGTAGTCCACCCACAGCTTGGCGGCGTTCGGGTTTTTCGCCTTCTTCGAGATGGTGGCGAGGCGGCTCACGATCTGCGTGTAGTCCTTCGGAAACACGTATCCGATGGACTTGTCCTTCTTCGCCTTCGCGTACGCATACGAACCGATGATGTTGTAGCCGATCAGGTTCTCGCCCGACGAGATGCGCTCCATCATCGCGCCGGTGCTCGACTGCAGCTTCGGGCCCGTCGCGCCGATCGCCTTCACGAGTTCCCACGTGACCTTCTCGTTCAGGTGCGCGTCCTGCGTCAGCGCGTTGAAGCCGACGCCGGATTTCTCGACGTCGTACGTCGTGAGCTTGCCCTTGAACTTGTCCGGTTGCGACGCGAGCAGCTTGATCAGCTCGGCGCGCGTCTTCGGCACTTCGTTCTCGGGGATCAGGCGCTTGTTGTAGACGATCGCGAGCGGCTCGAAGGTCGTGCCGTACGCCTGCTTCTGGTACTGCGCCCATTGAGGCACGTTCGGGCTTTCGGGCGAATCGTAGGCCGCCATCAGGCCGTCGTTGACGAGCTTGACCTGCAGGTCCATCGCGGAGCTCCACAGCACGTCGGCGCTGGTGCTGCTCGCCGCGTTTTCGCTGATGTAGCGGTTGTACAGCTCGGTGCTGTTCATGTCGTTGTACTCGACCTTCACGCCGTACAGGCTTTCGAAGTCCTTGATCAGCGGGCGCACGAGGCCCGTGTCGGTCGTCGAGTAGACGATCAGCTTGCCTTCCTTCTTCGCGGCGTCGATCACGCCCTGGTAATTACCCGGATACCCGGCCGGAACCTGCGCGACGGCGCCGCCGGCGGCAGTGCCCAGGACGATCGCCAGTGCGGCGGCAACGCGCTTCGGTGCAAACGACATGTCTTCCTCCAGTTATGCGTGGTGTTGTTCGAGTGACGCGGATGTTAATTGCGGGGCACTTTCAGCCTGCTTTCATTCCCGTTCACAATCGCGTCGTTTGCGTCATGGATTTCCCGAGGTCGCGGCGGCCGCCGCCGCGGGTTGCGCGGCGTGCGGCATGGTTCGGACGGGAACAGAAGCGGGGCCGGGCAGGCGCGGGAACGCCCGCAACGACCGCTAGGCGGAGGCCGCCAGCAACTGGCCGAGGATCCGGCCGCCATGCCGTGCATGCGCGGCCGTCAGCGCGGAATATCCGACGACGACACCCGCTTCACGCCGGGCGCTTCGGCAGAATTCGCGGATCGGCTGCAACGCGATGCCGGCCGCGCGGGCCCGGGCGACAACCGTCGCGTCGTCCGTCCCGGGCGGCAGCCACAGCACGAAATGAAAGCCCGCGTGCTCGCCGGATACCGCGAACCGTCCGCCGGCGTGCTTCGCCAGCTGCTCGAGCACGATGTCGCGCCGCTGGCGGTACGCGTGCCGCGCGGCGCGCAGGTGCTTCGCGAAATCGCCGCTGGCGATGAAGCGGGCCAGCGCCAGTTGCGGCGCTGCGCCGACCGCGCGCGCGGTCGCATGCCACACGGCCGACAGCGCCGGCCGCAGCGCTTTCGGTACGACCATGAAGCCGATGCGCAGCCCCGAGAACAGCGTCTTGTTGAACGAGCCGCAGTAGATCACGCGGTCGCACGCGTCGAGCGATTTCAGCGCGGGCAGCGGGGCGGTCTGGTAGCTGAATTCGCCGTCGTAGTCGTCTTCGACGATCCACGCGCGGCCGCGCTGCGCCCAGTCGAGCAGTTCGAGCCGGCGCGACACCGACATCGTGACGCCGAGCGGTGCCTGATGCGCGGGCGTCACGTAGACGGCACGCGCATCGGGATGCCGGTGCAGCGACGCCGTGTCGATGCCTTCCCGATCGACCGGCACGTCGATCACGGTCGCGCCCGCGATCGTGAAGATCTGCCACGCCGACACGTAGCCGGGATCTTCCATCAGCACCGTCGAGCCCGGCGCGAGCACCGTGCGCGCGACGAGGTCGATCGAATGGCGGATGCCGGTCGTGATGAAGATGTCGCTGGCGTCGCACGGAATGCCGCGATATTCGCGCAGGTACGCGGCGATTTCGTCGCGGAGGCTGTCGACGCCTTGCGCGGGCGTCGCGCCGAGCTCGTTGGCCGTCGCGGCAAGCAGGCTCGCGCCGAGCGCCTTCTTCCATTGCTGCATCGGCATCAGGCCGGGATCGGCGAGCCGCGCGACGAACGGGACGCCCGGGCGCACGCCGTGTTCGGATTCGGACTCGTCCGGGCCGCCTGCCGGCTCGCGGTGTGCGTTGCCGGGACGAGGCTGCGCGGCCGCGCGCAGATAGCTGTCCGGCACCACCGCGCAGACGCGCGTGCCGGACCCTCGCGTGCGGGCGATGTAGCCCTCGGCGCACAGGATGTCGTACGCCGCTTCGACGGTGCCGCGCGCGATGTCCCAGCGCACGGCCAGCGTCCGGCTGGACGGCAGCGGGCTGTCGGCAGGCAGCAGGCGCTTCAGGATCGCGTCGCGAATCGTGTCGGCAATGCATTCCTGCTTCGACGACGGGCTGCCGGCCGACAGCCCGGAAGGGCGCGGCAGATCGAGCGGAATCGCGGCTTTGCCTCGCGGCATAGTGGTCCAGTCGGTGGTCGATTTAATGGTCCTTCAGCTTATATCACTTTCCCCTTAGATTGCTGTCGACCCTTTCTCCTCGGACCGGAAACGGACTTGCCGCATGAAGACACGCTCATTGCCCCAGCGGGGCTGGTTGTTCCTGTTGATGCTCGTCGTGTGCCTGCCGCGCGTCACGATCGATGCATACCTGCCGTCGCTGCCCGCGATGGCGGACGCGCTGCACGGCACCGACGCCCAATTGCAGCTCACGCTCACCCTCTACATGGTCGGCTATGCGCTGTCGATGCTGGTGTCGGGGCCGTTGTCCGACCGTTACGGGCGCCGTCCCGTGCTGCTCGGCGGTCTGTGCGTGTACGTCGTCGCGAGCGTGGCGTGCGCGCTGTCGAGCGGCGTCGCGGCCCTCATCGTCGCGCGCATCTTTCAGGCGCTCGGCGGCTGCACCGGCACGGTGATCGGCCGCGTCATCGTGCGCGAGCGCTTTCCGGCCGCGACGCAGGCCACGATGCTCGGCCATATCTCGGCCGGCATGGCGCTGTCGCCGGTGGTCGCGCCGCTGGCCGGCAGCGCGATCGCCGCGTGGCTCGGCTGGCGCGGCGTGTTCGGATGGCTCGCGGCGGGCGGGCTGGTCGCGACCGCGATGGTGCTGCGCGTGCTGCCCGAGACGCGCGAACAGGCCGCGCGGCCGGCGCCGGGCCCCGGGCTCCTGCGGACCTACGCCGGCCTGCTGCGCGAGCGACGTTTCCTGCGCTACTCGCTCGCGATCAGCTTCGTTTACTGCACGTACTACCCGTTCATCGCGGAATCGTCGACGCTGTTCCAGCGGCAGATCGGCGTGTCCGGCCCGGTCTATGCGGCGATCTTCGGCGTGACCGTGTTCGGCTACCTGATCGGCTCGAGCGCGTTCGCGCGGACCGGCGGGCGCTGGCAAGCCGATTCGGTCATCGCGGCGGCGGCCGCCGTGAATCTGGCCGGCGCCGCCATGCTGTGGGCCGGCGGCGCGCTCGCCCCGATGTCGGTGGCCGCACTGGTCGTGCCGATGTTCGTCGTGATGATCGCGGTCGGGATCGCGATTCCGGCGTGCCAGTTCGCGGTGATGCAGCCGTATACGCAGATCGCCGGCACCGCGTCGGGGCTGTTCTTCTTTATCCAGATGGCGATCACGGCCGCGTGCGGCGGCGTGCTGGCGTGGCTGTCGGACGGCACCGCGCACCCGATGATCGTCGTGACGGCCGGCGCGAGCGTCGCGTTCGTCGCGGTGGTCGTCGGCCTTCGCGAGCGGCATGCGGCCGGCGATGCGCGCTTCGCGGCGCCCGGTCATCCCGCCGCGGAACGCTGAGCGGCGGCCGTCGGCGGCGCGCGCGGCGGCTTGGCGGCCCCCGCGCAACCCGTGTTTCCGCGAGGCGTCGACATGGAAAGGATCATGTAATGTAGCGGCCTGTCGCTGACCTTACCGGAATCCCCATGCGCGTGCTGCTCGTCGAAGACAATCCGAACCTGGCCCAGTCGCTGAGCGATGCGCTGAGCGCCGCGCGCTTCGCGGTCGATCACATGGCGGACGGCGAGGCGGCGGACCACGTGCTGCGCACGCAGGATTACGCGCTGGTGATCCTCGATCTCGGGCTGCCGAAGCTCGACGGGCTGGAGGTGCTGCGGCGGCTGCGCGCGCGCCGCAACCCGGTGCCGGTGCTGATCCTCACCGCGCACGGGTCGGTCGAGGACCGCGTGAAGGGGCTCGATCTCGGCGCCGACGACTATCTCGCGAAGCCGTTCGAGCTGACCGAGCTGGAGGCGCGCGCCCGCGCGCTGATCCGGCGCAGCCTCGGCCACGAGCATTCGCGCGTCGAATGCGGGCCGCTTTCGTACGACAGCATCGATCGCAGCTTCCATCTCGCGGGCGAGCCGCTGTCGCTCACGCCGCGCGAGCGCTCGGTGCTCGAGGTGCTGATCCTGCGCAACGGCCGCGCGATCAACAAGGACACGCTGTCGGAGAAGATCTTCGGGCTCGACGAGTCGGTCAATGCCGATGCGATCGAAATCTACGTGTACCGGTTGCGCAAGAAGCTGGAGAACACGGGTGTCGCGATCGTCACGCTGCGCGGGCTCGGTTATCTGCTCGAAGCGAAGGCGGAGAACGACGAATGATTCGCCCGAACCTGCGCACGCAGGTCGCGCTGTGGCTGCTGCTGCCGCTGCTCGGGCTGCTCGCGCTCGACTCGTGGCTCACGTACCAGCGCGCGATGAACGCCGCGCACGTCGCATTCGACCGTACGCTGTCGTCGTCGCTGAAGTCGATCCGCGAAGGCGTGCGGCTCAACGACGGCGAGATCGAGGTCGACCTGCCGTATCTCGCGCTCGAAATGCTCGAATCGAGCGACGGCGGCAAGATCTACTACCTGATCCGCGAGGACAACGGCCACACGATCACCGGCTACCCGGACCTGCCGCTGCCGCAGGGACGCGACGCGGGCGACGGCGAACTGTTCGTCACGCGCTACTACGACGTCGTGTATCGCGGCGAGCAGTTGCGGATGGCCGCGCTGCGCATCCCGGTGCACGACGTGCCGACCGCGCAGTCGCGCATCGTGTGGGTGATGGTCGGCGAGACGATCGAGGCGCGCCAGGCGCTCGCGCGCGAGATCCTGGTCGGGTCGCTGCTGCAGGAGGGCCTGCTCGTCGTGCTCGCGCTCGGGATCGTGTGGCTCGGCGTCGGGCGCGGGCTGCGGCCGCTGAACCGGCTGTCGGCCACCGTGGCCGCGCGCAGCGAGGACGACACGACGCCGCTCGATACCGGTGCGATGCCGAGCGAGCTCACGCCGCTCGTCGATTCGATCAACCAGTACATCGGCCGCACGCAGCGGATGCAGGTCGCGCGGCGCCGCTTCTTCGCCGATGCGGCCCATCAGCTGAAGACGCCGCTCGCGGCCGTGCAGGCCGGCGTCGAACTCGCGCTGCGGCCCGACGAGCAGCCGCGCGCGAACGGGCACCTGCGGCGTGCGAACGGCGCGGTGCGGCAGGCCGCGAAGATCGTCCAGCAACTGCTGTCACTGTCGCGGCTCGATTCGGACAGCGGCCATGCGATCGCGCACAAGCCGGTCGAACTGCACCGGCTCGCGCGCAGCGTGACGCTCGACTGGTCGCCGGTCGCCCGGGCGCGCGACATCGATCTCGGCTTCGAGCACGAGGCCGATGTCGACGTGCTCGGGCAGCCCGATCTGCTCGGCGAGATGGTCGGCAACCTGATCGACAACGCGATCCGCTATGCGGGCGACCACGCGGTGATCACGGTGCGCGTGTCGCGCGACGGCGAGCACGCGCGGCTCGACGTGATCGACAACGGGCCGGGCATCCCGGCGGACGAGCGCGACGCGGTGTTCGAGCGTTTCCATCGCGGCAGCAAGACGCAGACGGTCGAGGGAACGGGGCTCGGGTTGTCGATCGTGCGGGAGATCGCACGCGTGCATCAGGGCAGCGTGACGCTGGCCGATGCGGCCGGCGGCGGACTGATCGTGACGATCCGGCTACCGGCGGCGGCGACCGAGGCGGTGCCGCGCGCCGCGTGATCGCGCGTGAGGAGGCGGGACGGGAAAGGGCGGTGGTCCGGCTCAGTCGCCGAACCCGATCTCCGCTTCGACCGGCTGGCCGATTTCGAGCCACGCACCGGCACCTTCGACGACGATCGCATTGATGCCGAACGTCAGCGCGTCGTCGTAGTTCGGGTTCGCGCGATAGGTCTGCAGCGTGTCGGTCGGCTCGTGCGGCCACGCGGGGTCGGGCGCGCCGGTGGCCTGGTCGATCGTCGGCATCGGGCAGCGCGTGCACAGCTTCACGAGGCGCAGCCGCACCGGCGTGTCGCCGTCGGCGTCGAGGTGTTCGACGAAATCCTCCTCGTACGCGTCGAGATCCGACACGACGATGTTCGGGCGGAAGCGGTTCATCGGAATCGCCGGCGCGCCTTTCGCGGCGAGCCGCGCGTTCAGGTCGTCGAGCGACGACTGGCCGATCACGAGCAGCGGATAGCCGTCCGCGAACTGCGTGTGCGTTTCGATCTCGCCGGTCCATTTGCGGTTGCAGCCGCGGCGCGCGTCGGGCCCGAAGCGCGCGAGCTTCGTCGGCGTACCGAGGTATTCGGTGAGCCAGGCGGCCGTGTCGGCGCCCGTGTCGATCGCGTCGACGGTGTCGCGCCAGACGGTCGCCGCCATCCCGGGCGTCGCGGGCGATGCGTCGCCGTCGAGCGGCGTGCGGATTTCCGGCATGCCCGGCGCGTTCAGCACGAGCGCGTCGTTGTCGAATGCCGTGCGGATCAGCGCGAGGCGCGGGTGCGTGCGCTGCGTGATCATCTGCCCGTCGGGATCGGTGATCAGCCAGTGGCGGTCGTACGCGAGGCCCGTTTCGAGCAGTTGCGCACGCGTCAGCGCGATGCCGGCGCAGGATTTGATCGGATAGACGAAGAGTTCGGTGATGGCTGGCATGACGCTGGCTGAACGCGGGATGGTCGAATCGCGATTGTGCCAGATCGTGCCGAAGCCGTTTGGGCCGTTGCACGCTGCCGCGCGGCCGTTCAGGCGAGCGGAAAGCCCGTATCGAACGTCGTGCGCACGTCGAGCGGCTGGCGCAGCAGCCCGGCCTTCAGGTAGAAGTCGGCCGTGCGCTGCTGTTCGGCGATCACCGTCGCGTCGATCGGCAGCCAGCGCGTGTTGCGGCGCTCGAACTGCAGCTTCGCGGCGGCCGGCGGAATGCCGATGATGCGCGCGAGCGCCGCCGAATACGCGTCGACGTGCCGGTACGACCACGTCTGCGCGCGCACGACGCGCCGCAGGAAATCGTGCAGCACGTCGCGCTTCGACGCGATCGCCGCGTCGGTCGCCGCGAGATAGCTGAGGCCCGACCACAGCCCGCGGCCGTTGACCAGCACGCGTGCGCGGCCGCTCGTTTCGGCGAGCGCCGTGTAGGGCTCCCAGGTCGCCCATGCGTCGATCGAACCGGTGGCGAGCGCCAGCATCGTGTCGGCCGGCGGCAGGAAGCGGAACGACACCGCATCGGGCGGCAGGCCGGCCGCGTCGAGCGCCTTCAGCGTGACGAAATGGCCGATCGAGCCGCGCGTGGTGCCGATGCGCTTGCCCTTCAGGTCGGCCGCGCCTTTCAGCGCCGCGTCGGGTTGCACGAGCACGGCCGTGCCGTACGGATCGGAACGGTTCGCGCCGATCACCTTGATGCGGGCGCCCGACGCGAGCGCGAAGATCACCGGCGCGTCGCCGATCGGGCCGCAGTCGACGGCCGCCGCGTTCAGGGCTTCGGCGAGCGGCGCGGCGGCCGGGAATTCGGTCCACGCGATGTCGTACGCGAGGCCGTTCAGTTCGCCGGCCGCTTCGAGCAGCGCGCGCAGCCCGCCTTTCTGGTCGCCGGCGCGCAGCAGCGGCCGTGCGCCCGATTGCGCGCGCAGTGCGGCAGGCGCCGCGGCGATCGTGGCGAGGGCGCTCGCCTGTGCGAGGAAATGGCGTCGGGTCGGATTCATCGTGGAGTTCGGTTGGAAGAACGGGTTCAGGGATTCAATGCGGGAGCCCGGCCTGCACGTCGCGCACGGGTTCGGTGTCGACGCGCAGCAGCAGTGCGGTCAGCGCGTCGCCGCCGGCGGCCGGCACGGTCGGTCGTGCCGCCGCACTCGAGCGGCACAGCAGGTCGGCATCCGACCAGCCGGCGCTGCCCGGCAACGCGCGCGCCCGCAGCCAGCCTCGGCGATCGGCGAGCAGTTGCGTGCCGCCGAGCGCATCGGGCGCGATGCCGGCAATCGTGGCGAACGCGCGCCACGTATCGGGCGTCGTCGCGACGCAGTTCGCGCGCGTGCCGATCGAGGGCGCCGCGACGGACGCGCCGCGTTCGGTGACGAGCAAGGTTTGCCAGCGCGCGTCTTCCGGCGGCGGCGGCGCGCCCGGCGCGAGCGCGACGATCCGCACGCGCTGGCCTTCGCGCCAGCGATCGAGCGGTTGCGGCGCGGCGTCGCCGCAGCGCACGTCGAGCGCCGGCAGCGGGACGGGCACCGGCCATGCGCCTTCCGCCTGCGCGCCGCTGCCCGCGGCCAGCGCCTTCAGGTAGTCGAGCACGGCCCACGTGTCCTGCGGGCCGAGTGTCGCGGCGAAACCGGGCATCGTCGACGCGCCGTGCTCGTCGCGTGTGCCGTGCCGCACGCGCCAGAACAGTTCGCCGTCGAGGCGCCGCGCGAGCAGCGTGCCGGCAAAGGTCGGCGGCCAGTGCGCGAGCGTGGCCGCGAGCGGCCCTTCGCCACGGCCGTCCGCGCCATGGCACGCGGCGCAGTGTTGCGCATACAGGTGCGCGCCGCGCATCACGCTCGATACGGAAAACGGCGCGGGATCGCGCTGGAAGCTCGTCGGCACGGCCGGCGCGAGCCACAGCGACGAAGGCGGCCACGGCGCGAACCACGCGACGGCCAGCGCGGCGAGCGCGGAGGCGACACGCCGCCTGCGCGAAACGAGCGCGATGCACGCGAGCACGACCGCCAGTGCCGTCGCTGCGCACGCGAACGCGAGTTGCCGCGTCAGTCCGGCATCGATGCGCAGCGTTTCGAGCGCGATACGGTGCGCCCATGGCCACGCGCCCTGACCGTCCGCGTCCGCCGTCAGGCCGAGCGCGTGCAGCACACGTGCCAGCGCGATTTGCGCGCGATACAGCAGTTGCAGGAACGCGATCGCCCAGTCGGAGAAGAGCGGTGCGTTCATCGCACGCGCCAGAGCCGGGCAGCGACCGGACGTCGAACGGCACCCGGCATCTACCAGCTCGCGTCGAGTCCGAGATGCCGCAGCGCGTCGTGGCGCAATTCGGCGAGGCGCGGGTCGCCGCGATGGCGCGGGTAGGGCAGGTCGACGTGCAATTCGGCGACGATCCGTGCCGGGCGGGGACCGAACACGATCACGCGCTGCGCGAGGAACAGCGCTTCCTCGACGTCGTGCGTGACGAGCAGCGCGGAGAAACCGTCGCGTTGCCACAGCGCGGTCAGCTCGGCCTGCATCGTGAGCCGCGTCAGCGAATCGAGCTTGCCGAGCGGCTCGTCGAGAATCAGCAGGCGCGGATCGTTGACGAGCGCGCGGGCGAGCGCGACGCGTTGCGCCATCCCGCCGGACAGCTGATGCGGGAACACGTTCGCGAAGTCCTGCAGCCCGACGCGCGCGAGCGCATCGTCGACGCGATGCTGCGCGGTGCGCGCCACGCCGCGCGCTTCGAGGCCGAGTGCGACGTTCGCGCGCACGCGCCGCCACGGGTACAGCGTCGGGTCCTGGAACACGACGATGCGCGACGGATCGGGGCGCTCGATCGGCACGCCGTCCTGCGCGATGTGGCCTTGCCGTGCCGCGTCGAGCCCCGCGACGAGGCGCAGCAGCGTCGATTTCCCGCAACCGCTCGGGCCGAGCAGCGCGACGAATTCGCCGGCCGCGACCGACAGCGTGACGTCGTCGAGCACCGGCAGCGCACCGCCGGGCCCGTCGAACGCATGGCTCACGCGGCGAATGTCGATGCGCGCGCCGCGTGGCGCGGTGACGGCGGGTGCGGCGGCAACGGGGGAGTCCAGCACGGCGGCGCTTACCATTTGACGGTTCCTTTCTGCCACGCGAGCACACGGTCGCGCACCGCGAACAGCAGCGCGATCAGCCCGGAAAACAGCAGCGCCATCACGATCAGCGCCGCATACATGTTCACGTACGACGCCCAGCCCTGCGCCCAGCTCAGGTACCAGCCGAGCCCCGACTTCACGCCCATCATTTCCGCGACGACCAGCACCGTGAACGACGCGCTCAGCCCCATGAAGATGCCGACGAACACGTGCGGCAGCGCGGCCGGAATCGCGACGCGCAGCACGAGGAAGCGCGCGTTCGCGCCGAGCGTGCGCGCGACGTCGTAGTACTGCTTGTTGACGCTCGCGACGCCCGACCACGTGAGCACCGCGACCGGGAAGCCGGTGGCGAGCGCGATCAGGAACGCGGCGGCCGAATAGCTCGACGGGAAGAAGTAGAACGTGAGGGGCAGCAGCGCGGTGGCCGGCACGGGGCCGAGCACGCGCAGCACCGGATGCACCCAGTAGCCGATCCGGCGCGACCAGCCGATCGACACGCCCACCGCGAAGCCGACCGCGACGCCGTACGCAAACCCGAGCGCGAGCAGCCTCAGCGTATTGCCGGCGCTGCCCGCGAGTCGCGGCCAGTCGTCGACGTAGACCTCGATCAGCGCCTGCGGCGGCGCGAAGAACGGCGTCGGCAGCCAGCCGGTTTTCGCGGTGACGATCTCCCACGCGGCGAGCACGAGCGGCAACGCGACGAGCCACGGGCCGGCCGGGCGTACGCGGGCGAGCCGCGTGCGCGTGGCGGGGACGAGATGGCCGAGCGTCGCGGCGGCCAGCAGCAGTGCGGCGATCGTCCACGCGGCCGTGCCGAACGTGTCGGTGTACGCCCAGTCGCTGAAGCCGACGATGCGGTTCGGCCACAGTTGCGTGAGCGCGCCGAGCGCGGCCCACGCGAATGCGGCGACGATCCCGGTCGGCCAGAGGCGAGCGCGGCGCGCTTCGGCGGCCTGCGTGGCTTCGCAGGCCGTGCAGGCGACGCGCACGGACGGGGCGACACTGCCGCCGGCAGGTGCCGGCGCTGTGCGAGTGGCGGAAGCGTGTTCGATCGTCGACATCGCGTTACCCCAGTACGTTGGCGTAGACCTGCTGCGCGAAGCGCTGCGGGTCCGTGCTCTTCTTCAGCACGCTGATGCGGCGGAAGTCGTCCGCATAGAATGCGATCTCCTGCTGCAGGTCGACGTTGGTCGGGTGATGCGTATAGGTGAGCGTCGCGTACAGCTTGCGCAGATCCTCGGGGTCGATCTTCGGCGAGTATTTCGCGAACACCTTCGCGGCTTCGTTCGGGTTGTCGTGCGTGTATTCGGTGGCCTGCACGATCGAGCGCGCGAGTGCGGCGGCCGACGGCCGGTCGTTGCGGACGAGATCGCCGCGCGCGCCGATCACGCAGCACACCTTGCGCGCGTATTCGCCGGACAGGTTCGTCGCGAGTTCCGTGTACGCGCCGTTGCTGCGCTTCTCGAGCAGATAGAGGTTCGGGTCGCCGTCGGCGATCGCGTGAATCTCGCCCTTGTCGACCGCGACGCCGAGCAGGTCGGCCGGATACTGCCGCCACGTGATGTCGCGCTCGGGATCGATCCCGTTCTTCGCGAGCAGGATCGAGAAGAAGTGCTTGCCGGGCGCGGCCAGATCGCTGACGCCGACCGTCTTGCCCTTCAGCGCCTGCAGCGTCGTGACGCCGGCCGCCTTCGCGCCGAGCAGCCGCACGCAACCGCCGTGCGAACTGCCGATGATCTTCACGTCGAAGCCGGCTTCGAGCGGCTTGAGCCAGCGGTGGATCATCCCGACCGCCGCATCGGCCTTGCCGGTCGCGATCGATTCGAGCAGCTGGTCGGTCGAGCCGCTGTAGTTGATCAGCTCGACCTTCAGGCCGTTTTTCTCGAAGAAGCCGCGCTCCTGCGCGACGACGATCGGCGTCAGGCAGAACGCGTTCTGGTTCCACGCGAACGTGAGCTTCTTCAGCGGCGGCGCGGACCATGCCTTGCGGCCGAGCGTGATCGCCGGCGCGGCGAGCGCGGCGGCGCCGGCCGCGCGCAGCAGCCGGCGGCGTTTGTCGTCGTGCGCGCCGGCGGGCGCGGGTGCGGTGGTGTGGGTCATCGTCTGGTCTCCGGTCTTGCGGAAAGGCGCTCAGTCGAGCAGGTCGGGTTCGTCGGCGAGGACGCGCGCGAACAGGCTGTCGAACGCATGCAGCGCACCGTCGGGGCCGCCGATCTGGCCGTGCGTGTGGCGCGCGGTGGCGTGATCGATCGGCTGCGGCGTGCCGGCCGCTTCCGCCAGCAACTGCGTGTGCGCGACGTTGTCGAGCGCGATGTACCACCATGCGGCGGCCTCGACCGTCGGGCCGGCCGTCAGGATCCCGTGGTTCTTCAGGATCACGCCCTTGTGCGTGCTGCCGTCCGGTTTCGCGAGCGCATCGGCGATCCGTGCGCCTTCGCTGGTATCGACGACCATCCCCGTGAAATCGTCGAACAGCGCGTGATCCTCGTAGAACACGCATGCGTCCTGCGTGAGCGGATCGAGCGGACGGCCGAGTGTCGACCACGCCTTGCCGTAGGTCGAGTGCGTGTGCGCCGCGGCGACGACGTGCGGATGGGCTTCGTGGATCGCCGCATGGATCGCGAATGCGGCCTTGTTCAGCGGCCGCGTGCCGATCGCGGTCTCGCCGCGGGCATTCACGAGCAGCAGGTCGGACACCTTGATCTGCGAGAAATGCACGCCGAGCGGGTTCACCCAGAAGTGATCGGGCAGCTCCGGATCGCGCGCGGTGATGTGGCCGGCGAGGCCCGACGCGAAACCGAAGCGCGCGAACAGGCGGAACGCGGCCGCGAGCCGCTCCTGCCGGTGGCGGCGTTCGGCGGCGACGTCGGTGCGCGGCGCGGTCGGGTCGAACCAGAAATGCTGGCGCGGCGCTTCGGCGAGTTCGAGGCCCGATGCGGTGCGCACGGGCGAGGACAGGACGGCGGACATGATGAGGTATCGCTCCGTTGGGCTCAGGCGGCGCGACGTGCGGCGTCGCGGGCGGCGACGGCGCCGCGCACGCGCGGAATCAGTTCGCGGCCGTAGTCGATCGCGTCTTCCAGCGGGTCGAAGCCGCGGATCAGGAAGGTCGTCACGCCGAGGTCGTAGTAGTCGAGCAGCGCATCGGCGACCTGCTCGGGTGTGCCGACGAGCGCCGTCGAGTTCGAGCGCGCGCCGGTGAGCTTCGCGATCTCGGTCCACAGCCGCTTGTCGACGCGCGAGCCGCGATCGGCCGCGGCAAGCAGGCGGCGCGCGCCTTCACTCTGCTGCGGGCCGCCGGCGCCGAGGCCGGCCGCTTCGCGCAGGCGGCGCGTTTCGTCGAGGATGCGGTGCGCGCGCGCCCACGCTTCGTCTTCGGTCGCGGCGAGGATCGGGCGGAACGACACCGAGAAGCGCACCTGCCGGCCGTGCTTCGCGGCTTCGGCGCGCACGCGGGTGGTCAGGTCGCGCACCTGGTCGAGCGACTCGCCCCACAGCGCATAGACGTCCGCGTGCTTGCCGGCCACCGCGAGCGCGGCTTCCGACGCGCCGCCGAAGTAGATCGGCACATGCGGCTGCTGGAACGGCTTCACTTCCGAAAAACCCTGCGTGAACCGGTAGTGCGCGCCGTCGTGATCGAACGGCTGCGCTTCGGTCCAGATCCGCCGCAGGATGCCGAGGTATTCGTCGGTGCGTGCATAACGCGCGTCATGGTCGAGGAAATCGCCGTCGCGCTGCTGCTCGCTGTCCGAGCCGCCGGAGATGAAGTGCACGGCGAGCCGGCCGCGGCTGAACTGGTCGAGCGTCGCGATCTGCCGCGCGGCGAGCGTCGGCGCGGTGAAGCCCGGACGATGCGCGAGCATGAAGTGGATGCGCTCGGTCGCGGCCGCGGCGAACGCGATCGTCAGCGTCGCCGACGGGCCGGTCGAATGATGCGGCACGAGGATCCGGTCGAAGCCGGCCGTTTCGTGGGCGCGCGCGAAGTCGCGCACGTAGTCGGGATCGACCACGGGGCCGGACGCCGGGTGGATTTCCGACTGCTTCTGGCTCTGGATCATGCCGATGAATTCGACGCTCATCTGGGTCTCCGGTGCGGGGATGTCCCGGCGCACGGCCGGGCAGGAATGGAGCGCAGGTTAACGCCGGGATCATGCGGAACGGAAATAATCAATCCCGATTTGAATATCAGATTTGCATGGTTTGGGCCGGATTGCGTTACGCATACGCTGTGGGCTCGTGAATGATCGGGCGCGCGTTGGCGCCGTGTTTGCACTCCCCAGGGAATCCGTCTCGATGTCCGCCAGCCTTGCCGCTTCCTCGCCGTCCCCGCAGCCTGCGCTGCGTCTCCTGCCTGCCGACCCGGCCGACGATGCGAACGACGCACGCGTCGCCGCGCTGCTCGACCGCCTCGCGCCCGACCTGGCCGCCGATGCGGCCCGCAACGACGCCGACGGCCGTTTTCCGCACGAGAACTTCGCGCGGCTGCATCGCGCGGGGCTGATCGCGCAGGTCGTGCCGCGCGAGCATGGCGGCGCCGGTGCAACGCTCGCGCGGGCGAGCCGGATCGTGGCCGCCGTCGCGCGGGCCGATCCGGCGACCGCGCTGGTGCTGACGATGACCTATCTGCAGCATCGCGCGCTCGGCCGCGCCGACAACCGCTGGCCGGCCCCGGTGCGGCGCGCGGTGTTCGACAGCGCGGTTGCGCACGGCGCGCTGATCAACGCGCTGCGCGTCGAGCCGGCGCTCGGATCGCCGTCGCGCGGCGGGCTGCCGGCCACCATCGCGCGCCGCGACGGCGACGGCTGGCGGCTGTCCGGCCACAAGCTCTACAGCACCGGCATTCCGGCACTGCGCTGGCTGGCCGTGTGGGCGCGCACCGACGAACGGGAGCCGCGCGTCGGCGTGTTCCTCGTGCCGCGCGACCGTGACGCCGATGGCGAGCGCATCCGCGTGATCGAAAGCTGGAACCACCTCGGCTTGCGCGCATCGGGCAGCCACGAAGTCGTCTTCGACGACGTGCGGCTGCCGGCCGATCACGCGGTCGACGTGCGTGCACCGGGAGAGTGGGCCGTGTCGGCCGCGACCCATGCGGATGCCGACGCGCAGGCCGACCAGCAGGCGTGGATGGTCGTGCTGCTCGGCAGCCTGTACGACGCGGTCGCGCGGGCGTCGCGCGACTGGCTGGTCGAATTCGCGACGACGCGTGCGCCGAGC
This sequence comes from Burkholderia seminalis, assembly GCF_001718535.1. Lineage (NCBI taxonomy): Bacteria > Pseudomonadati > Pseudomonadota > Betaproteobacteria > Burkholderiales > Burkholderiaceae > Burkholderia > Burkholderia seminalis. Next base: position 1,358,021 of record NZ_CP013400.1, read on the forward strand.
GGGCTCGGTGCGCCGCTCGCGACGTTGCCGCGCGTGCAGGAAGCGGTCGGCGAAATCGAGGGCTGGCTGCACACGAACCGCGTGCTGCTCGACGATCTCGTCGCGCGCACCGATGCGGGCAATGCGCCGTCGGTCACGACGAGCGGCCTCGTCAAGCGAACCGTGACCGAGCACGCGATCCGCACGGTCGAGCAGGCGTTGAAGCTGTCGGGCAATCATGGGCTGAGCCGCGCCAATCCGCTCGAACGCCACTATCGCGACGTGCTGTGCAGCCGCGTGCATACGCCGCAGGACGACGCGATCGCGGTGGCGGCGGGGCGGGCAGCGCTCGACGCGGCGAGCGCGAGCGACACGACGGCCGGGGCGGGCGCAGCGCCACGCGACGACGCCGAACGCGGTCGACCCGATGCGTGAGCGCGGCAGGGTTGCCGCGCAGGGAAGCCGGGCGGCGCGCAGCAGGCGCCGCCCCGTCCGGTCAAGCCGCCTTGCCGTGCGACTGCTCGGGCACCGCGAACGCCGTGCGCGCGTGCGCGGCAACGGCCGCGAGCGGCGCGTCGAAGCGGACCGCATCGTGCCGGCGCAGCAGCCACAGATCGATCTGCGGCTTGAAATCGGCGAGCGGCACGATGTCGAGCGCGTCGCGCAACGGGCTGCCTTCGACGAGCGGCAGCGGCATCAGCCCGATACCGAAGCCGTTCGCGACGCTCTGCAGTTGCAGGTCGCGGCCGTAGGCGTCGAGCGTGACCGGCATCGGCAGGCCCTGCGCGTCGAGCGCGCGCCGCAGCCCCGCGCGAAAGCCGCAGCCGTCGGGATTGAGCACCCAGCCGCGCGCGTGGCAATCGGCGAGCCGGTAGCTGCGGCGCGGCCAGTCGCCCTTGCGGCCGACCGCGACGAGCCGCGTGGCGAGCAGCCGTTCGCCCTCGACGTGCGCCGGCAGCACCATCTCGCGTGCGAGGAACACGAGCGCCGCGTCGAGTTCGCGGCGCGCGACGCGCTCGACAAGCGCGCCGCCCCAGGCCGTCGCGACCTGGGTCGCGAGCGCCGGCCACTGCGCGGTGAGTTCGGCGATCAGGGCGGGCAGCATCAGTTCGCCGAGTCCCTGCGTGAGTCCGAGTCGGAATTCGCCGGCGGGCGGCTGCTCGCCGGCCGTCAGCTCGCGCAGCGCATCGACCTCGCGCAGGATCGCGCGACACTGCTCGAAGACCCGCCGGCCGATGTCGGTCGGGCGCGGCGGCTTCGTGTTGCGGTCGAGCAGGGTCACGCCGAGCGCTTCCTCGAGATTCTGGACGCGCCGCGTGATCGCGGGCTGCGTCATCCCGAGCTCGGCCGCGGCCTGGCTCAGGGTCTGGCAGCGGACGACCGCTGCAAAAGCATCGATATCGCTAATTTTCATGTTTGTTCTGCATGGTCTTTCGGGTGCATCATGACGATCCATCATATTCGGCATCATATTCGAGGAGACGGCCGATGAGTACGCTTTCGTTGCAGCAGACGCCGCTGCGTCCGTTCGTCGACGGTCTGGGCACGCTGCTCGCGTCCGGCGCGAACGAGGCGCGCATTCTCGACGAGGGCGGCGCGCTGCTCGCCGCCCTCGTCGAACACGACGACTGGTTGCCCGACGCGTTCGCGCAGCCCGATCCCGAGCGCTATCGGCAATACCTGCTGCATCTCGACCCGGACGAGCGGTTCTCGGTCGTCAGCTTCGTGTGGGGGCCCGGCCAGACGACGCCGATCCACAACCACACGGTGTGGGGGCTGATCGGGATGCTGCGCGGCGGCGAGTTCTCGCAGCCTTACCGGTTCGACGCGGCAGGCAAGCCGGTGCCGGCCGGCGACGCCGTGCGGCTGGCGCCGGGCGAGGTCGAAGCCGTGTCGCCGCGCATCGGCGACGTGCATCGCGTGACCAACGCGTTCGCCGATCGCGTGTCGATCAGCATCCACGTGTACGGCGCGAACATCGGCAAGGTCGAGCGTGCCGTGTTCCTGGACGACGGCACCGTGAAGCCTTTCGTGTCGGGCTATTCGAATGCCTGACGCGGAGCCCGTCGGCGCGGCCCGTTGCGGGCATGCGCCGGCAGCACCCGGATCGACCCGTTTCGCTTTTTTCACCGACTTCAACGTTTTCAGAGACATCGTGACGCAATCCGCCGATTCCCTTTCCCGTTTTCCCGTCGCGTCGTACCAGGAGGTGCGCGCGCGGCTGCTGGCCCGCGACGAGCTCGCGCTGATCGACGTACGCGAGGAAGATCCGTACGCGCAGGGCCATCCGCTGTGGGCCGCCAATTTTCCGCTGTCGAAACTCGAACTCGACGCGTGGACGCGGATTCCGCGCCGCGACACGCCGATCGTCGTGTTCGGCGAAGCGGGCGGCGAGGATCTCGCGCCGCGCGCGGCCGAGAAGCTCGCGCAGCTCGGCTACACCGACGTGCGGTTGTTCGACGGCGGTCTCGCCGGCTGGCTGGCCGCGGGCGGCGAACTGTTCATCGACGTGAACGTGCCGAGCAAGTCGTTCGGCGAATGGGTCGAAGCCGAGCGTCATACGCCGTCGCTTTCGGCGCAGGAGGTGCAGGCGCTGATCGATGCGAAGGCCGACGTCGTGATCGTCGACGCGCGCCGGTTCGACGAATACCAGACGATGACCATTCCGACGTCGACGAGCGTGCCGGGCGCGGAGCTCGTGCTGCGCGTGCGCGCGCTCGCGCCGGATCCGGCGACGCAGGTGATCGTCAACTGCGCGGGCCGCACGCGCAGCATCATCGGCACGCAGTCGCTCGTCAACGCGGGGCTGCCGAATCCGGTCGCGGCACTGCGCAACGGCACGATCGGCTGGACGCTGGCCGGCCAGACGCTCGAGCATGGCGCGGCGCGCCGCTTTCCGGACGAGATCGACGCGACGCAGCGCGCGCAAGCGCGCCAGGCCGCCCGGGCGGTGGCCGAACGCGCCGGCGTGCCGCGGATCGCGCTGGCCGACGTCGCGGCGCTCGACGAGCCGGGCCGCACGCTGTACCGCTTCGACGTGCGCACGCCGGAGGAATACGAGGCCGGCCACCTGCCGGGCTTCCTGAGCACGCCGGGCGGCCAGCTCGTGCAGGAGACCGATCATCACGCGGCCGTGCGCGGCGCGCGGATCGTGCTCGCCGACGACGACGGCGTGCGCGCGGACATGACCGCGTCGTGGCTCGCGCAGATGGGCTGGGACGTGCGCGTCGTGGAACCGGCCGGCGCGGCGGCGTTCGGCGAGCGCGGCCAGCCGCCGCGCGACGTGCCGGCGACGCCGCCCGCGACCGAGGTGTCGCCCGCGACGCTCGCGGGCTGGCTGAAGGAAGCGGCGCCCGGCGAACTCGCGATCGTCGACGTGACGGCCAGCGCGAATTACGTGAAGCGCCATGTTCCGGGCGCGTGGTTCGCCGTGCGTGCGCAGTTGCGTGACGCGCTTGCCGCGATCCCGCCGGCGAAGCGCTATGTGTTCACGTGCGGATCGAGCCTGCTGGCGCGGTTCGCGGCGGACGATGCGCGCGCGCTGCTGCCGGCGTCGGCCGGCATCTCGGTGCTGACCGGCGGCACGGCCGCGTGGATCGACGCCGGACTGCCGCTCGAAAGCGGCGAGACGCGTCTCGCGTCGCCGCGCGTTGACCGCTACCGGCGCCCGTACGAAGGCACCGACAATGCGGCCGCCGCGATGCAGGCGTATCTCGACTGGGAATACGGGCTGGTCGACCAGTTGAAGCGGGACGGCACGCACCACTTCAACGTGATCTGACCGATACGGTGCGACCGGGCGCGCCGCGCCCGGTTCGCGCGTGTCAGCGCTTGAACGTATCGACGGCCGTGCGGCCGACGGCCGGATCGTCGGTGAAGAAGCCGTCGATACCCGCGCGCAGGTACGCCTGGATCTCGCGCACCGAGCCCGCCGTGTTGCGCGTGGCCGGCGTGCCGCCATCCTTCAGCGACGCGGGCAGGAAGTTGTTCTCCGGGCGGAACGTGTACGGATGCACGACGAGGCCGGCCTCGTGCGCGTCGCGCACGTACGGTGTCGGCTGCTGCAGCGTGCCGTCCGCGGCGACCGCGATGATCGACGTCTTGTACGGCCCCACGCCGTTCGCATAGGTCGCGATCTCGCGCATGCCGTCGCGCGTCGACAGGTCGCCGTAGGTGCGCTTGTCGTTCGCCTTCACGAAGTCGTACGGGCGCTGGCCGGCTTCGTCCATCAGCTGCACGAGCTTCCAGTTCGGCTGGGTCGACTTGATCCGGTTGCGGATCGTCTTCAGGTTCGCGACCTCGAACGACTGGATGTAGACGGTCGCCGTGCGCGACGTGTAGGTATCCTTCAGCAGCGCGTCGACGAGACGGTCCTCGAGCGGCAGATTGATCGACTGGAAGTAGGTGGGATGCTTGGTTTCCGGATACAGGTGGATCGTGCGGCCGGTCTGCGCGGACATCTGCTTCGCGAGCGCGACGATCTCGTCGAACGTCGGGATTTCGAACTGGTCGTTGTACGCGGTGTTCGCGGGGCGCACCTGCGGAATGCGCTCGCGTGCGCGCAGCGTCTTCAGTTCGGCGAGCGTGAAATCCTCGGTGAACCAGCCGGTCAGCTGCGCGCCGTCGATCGTCTTGGTCGCCTTGCGGCTCGCGAACTGCGGCAGCGCGGACACGTTCGTCGTGCCCGAGATCTCGTTCTCGTGGCGCGCGACGAGCACGCCGTCGCGCGTCGACACGAGGTCGGGCTCGATCACGTCCGCGCCGTCCTCGATCGCCTTGCGGTACGACGCCAGCGTGTGTTCGGGGCGCAGCGCGCTCGCGCCGCGATGGCCGACCACCTGGACCTTCGCGGAAATCGGCTGGGCGGGATCGCGCGTCAGATCGTCGCCGCCGCACGCGGCGAGCAGGAACGCGGCGGCACAGGCGAACGGGACGTAGCGCGGAGAGGTCGGGCGCTTGAAGAGCATGTCGATGAACCTTCGAAACGGGAGTCGGAAAAGGGGCGGTCGGTCCGTCGGCGCGGCAGGGGGCCGTGCCGCACGGGATCGAACGGTGCGCGATCGTCGCACCGAATAATTACATATGTATTACTTTGACCTTTCCATTCTGCTTTTTCAGGTCGCGATGCGCGTGGCGGGAGCGTCGACGATGGCCTGGCGGGCGCCGCGATCCGGCCGCCGCCGGCGGCCCGCGCGCCGGATGCACTAAACTTGCGGGAATTTTGCATCGCCGCGCCGGGGCGGACGCCCGCCTGACGCGACGATGCGGCGACTCGCGGCCGGCGCGGGCGCCCGGCGCCCGTGGGCGTCCGGGGCCCGCGCCGGCCGATTTTCCCCGACCCATGACGACTCGAACCGATTCCGCCTTCCTGCTCGGCGACCTGCTGAAGAACGTTTCCCGCTCCTTCTACCTGACGCTGCGCGTGCTGCCCGACGGCATGCGCGACCCGGTCGGCCTCGCGTACCTGCTCGCGCGCGCGGCCGACACAATCGCCGACACCGCGCTCGTCGCGCCCGATCGCCGTGCGGCGCTGCTGACCGGCCTGCGCGACGAGATCGAGCGCCTCGGCGACGGCGTGGCGCTGTCGCGCGCGCTCGAGGACGTGACGCGGATGCAGACCGATTCGCACGAGCATGTGCTGCTCGGCTCGATGGCGCCGATGCTCGCGCTGTTGCGCGCGCAGCCGGATGCGGATCGCGCGTCGATCCGCAAGGTCGTCGCGACGCTCACGTCGGGGATGGAATTCGACCTGCGCACGTTCCCCGACGAGCAGTCGGGGCAGGTCGCGTCGCTGCCGACGCGCGACGCGCTCGACCGCTACACGTACCTCGTCGCCGGCTGCGTCGGCGAGTTCTGGACCGACATGACGGGCGCGCACACGCGCGCCGCGCGCGGCTGGGACCTGCCGGACATGCGCGGGAAGGGCATCCGGTTCGGCAAGGCGCTGCAGATGACCAACATCCTGCGCGATTGCGCGAAGGACCTGCGCATCGGCCGCTGCTATCTGCCGGACGACGTGCTGGGCGCGCACGGGCTCGGCGTGGCCGACCTGATGCAACCGGACGCGTCGGCGCGCGCGCGCGGCGTGCTGGTCGACCTGTTGCGCGTGACGCTCGACCAGTATCGCGACGCCTGCCGGTACACACTCGCGATCCCGCGCCGTTTCGTGCGGCTGCGGCTCGCGTGCCTGTGGCCGATCATGATCGGCCTCGAAACGCTCGAGCTGCTGGCCGGCCACGATGCCTGGCTCGATCCGGCCAAGCCGGCCAAGGTGCCGAGAAAGCGCATCTACCGGATCATGGCGTCGTCGCTCGCGCTGGTCGGCTCGAACGCGGCGATCCGGGCGCGCACGACCGCGCTGGCGGACGCGGTGGCCGTGCGGCTCGCCGGCCCGGCATCACGCTGACACGCGCCGGCGCGGCGCGCCGGCATCCCCTTCGGCCCGCGTTCGCCGGGCCCGCCCTGTCCGATTTTCCCCACACGAACTGAAACGTTTTCATGATTTCGTTTCGCGAAACATGGGTGTCATGAACGTCAGCGATCCTGCGCGGCGGCGTGAATCGCGGCGTCAGCTGCGATCGCGCATTTGTAAGATGATTTTTTTGCCGAAGGCGTCTGACAACATCGGACGGTCGTGTTGCACCAGTAAAAATGTAAAGCTAGGGTTTTCACCGGGAAATGCCGGAAAGGCCCACCGCGTAAGCGTTTTCAGGTGTTATGTAACCGCTTGGTGAACCCGCGCGTTGCGTCGATCATACGATGACCGACTGCACATGTTGGGAAACGATTGGTAATCCGTCAGAATCGCGTCGGCATGTACTCGCACATGTGTCAGTCATAAAACCACACCAGAAAAGAAATCATTCTTTGAGGACGGAGAATCAATGAAAAAGCGCGTCGCTTTCGCCATGACGGCAGTGGGCCTTGCAGCCGCTACCGCCGCCCACGCCCAGAGCAGCGTGACCCTGTACGGTATCGTCGACAACGGTATCGCTTGGCAGAACAACTCGTCGAGCACCGGCGCGGTCTCGGGTGGTCACTCGAAGGTGCAAATGTCCACCGGCGTGTGGGCAGGCAGCCGCTTCGGCCTGAAGGGCAGCGAAGATCTCGGCGGCGGCACGAAGGCGATTTTCCAGTTGGAAGCCGGCGTCAACACGGCTAACGGCTCGTCGCAGTGGACCAACGGCATCTTCACGCGTCAGGCATGGGTCGGGATGACCAACGCCACGTACGGTACGCTGACGGCCGGCCGCCAGTACACCGCGTACTACACGCTGCTGTCGCCGTACAGCCCGACGACCTGGCTGACCGGCTATTACGGCGCGCACCCGGGCGATATCGATTCGCTGGATACCAGCTACCGCGCGAACAACTCGCTCGTCTACATGTCGCCGAAGTTCTACGGCTTCACGGTCGGCGGTTCGTACTCGTTCGGCGGCGTGGCAGGCGCGACGAACCGCGGCTCGACGTGGAGCGCGGCGATCCAGTACCTGAACGGCCCGGCAGGCATCGCGGTCGGCTACCAGAAGGTCAACAACGCGACGCTGGGTGGCGGCGCGTGGGGCGCGAACTCGACGGTCCAGAACGGCCTGACGGCAACGGGCGACGGCAACCAGCCGGCAGTCTCGTCGATCAACAACGGCTACGCGACCGCGCAATCGCAGCAACGTGTCGCCGTGACGGCGGGCTACCAGTTCACGCCGGCATGGGACATTTCGGCGTCGTACTCGAACGTCCAGTACACGCCGGGCGTCGGTTCGTCGTTCCGCAACACGGCGATCTTCAACACGGCTGGCGCCGTGCTGCACTGGAAGGCAGCGGCTCAGTGGGACTTCGCGGCGGGCTACTCGTACACGGCGGCAACGCAGTCGAACGGCATCACGAGCTCGGCCAAGTACCACCAGGTCACGCTGTCGCAGTACTACAGCCTGTCGAAGCGCACGGGCCTGTACGCGGTTGAGGCTTACCAGCACGCCAGCGGCAACACGCTGAGCAAGACTGGCGGCGTCCAGGTGGCCACGACGTCGATCGGCGACGGCGTGGGCGCAGGTTCGAAGCAGAACCAGATCGGCGTCGGCGTCGGCCTGATCCACCGCTTCTGATGTCGCGCGGCGCGCGAGCGCCGCTTGCGGCATGCGGTACGAAAAAACCGGCCTTCGGGCCGGTTTTTTCATGGGTGCTGCCGTCTCGTTCATTTCACCGTCTCGTCCGTCCAGTTCCCCGCCAGCGCCTGGAACAGCGCCGCCGTATCGGCCAGCCGGTCGGCCTGCGCGCGCGTGCGGTCGAGCGCCGTCTGCAGCGCCTGCCGCTGTGCATCGAGCAGCTCGAACGTGCCGATCCCGCCCGCCATGTAGCGGTCGCCGGCAATCGCATGGGTGGCGGCCGCTTCCCGTGCGGCCGTGTCCCGCGCCTGCAAGGCGGCCGCATCGTGTTCGACCGCGCGCATCGCGTCGGCCACCTGTTGAAGCGCCAGCAATACGGTTTCCCGATAACTCGCGAATGCCGCGTCGTAGGCCGCCTCCGCCGCGCGCTTTCTCGCGCGCAGTTCGCCGCCGTGGAAAAGCGGCTGCGTGAGACCGAGGCCGACATTCCATACATTGAGCCCGCCGACGATATCCGCGATGCGCGTGCGCTCCGAACCGATTCCCGCCGAAATCGAGAAACGCGGATACAGGTTCGCGGTGGCCACGCCGACGTTCGCGCTCGCCTGATGCAGCACGGCTTCCGCCGCGCGGATGTCGGGTCGTTCGCGGGCGAGCGTCGACGGCAGCGCGACGGGCAGCGCGCGCGGCAGCGCCAGCGCATCGAGCGCGAGTTCGGGCAGCACGGCATCCGATGGCGCCGCGCCGAGCAGGATCGCGAGCCGGTGGCCGGCCTGCCCGAGGCGGGCCGCGAGCGGCGGCAGCGACGCCTGCGTCTGCGCGAGCAGCGCGCGTTGCGCGTGCACGTCGGCTTGCGACACGCCGCCTGCCGCATAACGCGCTTCGACGATGCGCAACTGCCGCGCCTGCGCGTCGACGAGCTGCCGCGTGAGCGCGACCTGTTGCGCGAGCGAGGCGCGCAGGATCGCGGTGGCGACGACGTTGCCCGCAAGCGTCAGCCGTGCGGCGTCGAGCGTGTAGGCCTGATAGTCGACCTGCGCACGCAGTGCTTCGAGCGCGCGCCGGTTGCCGCCAAACACATCGAGCACGTACGACACGCTGACCGACGCGTCGTACAGCGTAAACGGCCCGGGGTTCGGCACGTTGGCCGGCAGCCCGAACGCGGTGGTATCGACTTGCTCGCGCGTGGCGGACAGGTTCGCGTCGACACGCGGCAGCATCGTCGCGCCGGCTTCGGCCGCATGGTTCTGCCGCGCTTCGTCGAGCCGCGCGCGGGCTTCGGCGAGCGTCGGACTGTTTTGCCACGCGGTGTCGACGAGCCGGTTCAACGGTTCGGAGCCGAACCGTGTCCACCAGCGCCGCGGCGTGTGGTCGGCCGACGAGAAAATCTGCGCGTCGCCGGCCGGGCCGCTGGCGGCGGCCGTCGTCGCGGGCAGCTCGCCGCGCGTGTACTGCCGCGCGGCCGGTGCGGCGGGCGGGCGGAAGTCCGGCCCGACCGCGCATCCGGCGACGAGCAGCGCCGCGGCGGCCAATGCGCAGCCGGCGGCAGTGCGGAAGGGGCGATGCGGGGCCGGTGTCATCGCATGCGGCCTAATCGAGCGTGCGCCGGTAGAAGCGCAGCGCGACGCCCATCACGACGACGGTGAACAGCGCGACCGGCCACACGGACGGCCACAGGTCGGCCCAGCCGTTGCCTTTCAGCAGGATGCCGCGCACGAGGCGGTTGAAGTAGGTGAGCGGCAGCAGGTTGCCGATGACCTGCGCCCACTTCGGCATGCCGGCGAACGGGAACATGAAACCCGACAGCAGGATGTTCGGCAGGAAGTAGAACACCGCGAGCTGCATCGCCTGCAACTGGTTCTGCGCGAGCGACGACAGCGTGATGCCGACCGTCAGGTTCGCGGCGATGAACAGCAGTGCCGACAGGTACAGCGCGAACACGCCGCCGACGAACGGCACGTCGAACACGAAGCGCGACGCGGCGACGATGATCGACACCTGGATCAGCCCGATCAGCACGTACGGGACGATCTTGCCCGTCATCACCTCGAGCGGCCGCACGGGCGTCGCGAGCAGGTTCTCCATCGTGCCGCGCTCGCGTTCGCGCGTGATCGCGAGACCCGTCATCATCACCATCGTCATCGTCAGGATCACGCCCATCAGGCCCGGCACGACGTTGTACTGCGTGATGCCTTCCGGGTTGTACAGCCGGTGCAGCACGACGTCGAACGCGGCCGGGCGGCCGTTCAGGTGCGCGAGCGGCCCCGTCAGGTCCTTGTTGGCGACCGGTTGCACGAGGCCCGGCAGCGCGCCGATCGCCGACGCCGTGGCGACGGGGTCGGTCGCGTCCGCCTCGACCAGCAGCGCCGGGCGCTCGCCGCGCAGCAGCCGCCGCGAGAAATCGGCCGGCACGCTCAGCACGAACTGCACGTCGCCGCGTGCGAGCGCACGGCGGCCGGCCGCCTCGTCGGGCAAGGTGTCGACGATGTCGAAGTACGCGGAATTGCGCATCGCGGCGATGAAGCTGCGCGCGAACGGGCTGCCGTCGGCGACGATCACGGCGGTCGGCAGGTGCTTCGGATCGGTGTTGATCGCGAAGCCGAACAGCGCGAGCTGGATGATCGGCACGCCGACGATCATCGCGAAGGTCACGCGATCGCGGCGCAGCTGCAGGAACTCCTTCAGCACGATGCTCCACCAGCGCGCGACCGAGAACGATTCACGCAGGCCCGCCCACGCGTTCATGGCGACACCCGGCCGGGCGGCGCGGATGCGCGGCCCATCATGTAGATGAACACGTCCTCGAGCCCGGTGTCGATCGGCACGACCTGCAGCGGCGTATCGCGGGCGACCTGTTCGAGCGTCGCGTCGAGCCGCGCGCGGTCGCGGCCGCTCACGTGCAGCGCCGAGCCGAACACGACCGTCTGGTCGACGCCCGGCATCGTGCGCAGCCGCGCGGACAATTCGGTCAGGTGCTCGCCGGCGATCGCGCGGGTCGCAAGCCCTTGCGATGCGACGATCTCGGCCGACGTGCCCTGCGCGAGCAGTTCGCCGTACGCGATGTACGCGAGCTTGTGGCAGCGCTCGGCCTCGTCCATGTAGTGCGTGCTGACGAGCACCGAGATCCCGCGCGCGGCGAGCCGGTGCAGCTCCTCCCAGAAATCGCGGCGCGCGGCCGGGTCGACGCCGGCGGTCGGCTCGTCGAGCAGCAGCAGCTCGGGCTCGTGCAGCATGCACGCGGCCAGCGCGAGGCGCTGCTTCCAGCCGCCCGACAGCGCGCCCGTGAGCTGGTCGGCGCGGCTCGCGAGGCCGAGCCCGTCGAGCGCGCGCGCGACGGCCGCCTTGCGGTCGCGCATCCCGTACACGCGGGCGACGAAGTCGAGGTTCTCGCGGATCGACAGGTCTTCCCAGTAGGAGAAGCGCTGCGTCATGTAGCCGACGCGCCGCTTGATCTGCGCGCTGTCGCGCACGATGTCGTAGCCGAGGCAGGTTCCGCTGCCCGCATCCGGCGTGAGCAATCCGCACATCATCCGGATCGACGTCGTCTTGCCGCTGCCGTTCGGTCCGAGAAAACCGAAGATCTCGCCGCGCGCGACGCGCAGCGACACGTCCTTCACGACGTGCTTGTCGCCGAACCGCTTGTTCAACCGGTCGACGTCGATCGCGTACGGGGCGGGCGGCGCGTTCATCGCACGCTCACGGCGACGGGCTGGCCCGGATGCAGCTTCGGCGCATCGGCGGCGGCGGGGCGCGCCTCGATCATGAACACGAGCTTGGTGCGGCTCTCGTTGCTGTAGATCACGGGCGGCGTGTATTCGGCCTCGCTCGACACATAGGTGATGCGCGCGGGCACGTCGGCCGCGCAGCCGTCGCAATGGATCGCGACCGTGTGCCCCGGCGCGAGCGAGGCGATGGCCGCTTCCGGCACGAAGAAGCGCACCTTCAGGTTCTGCGGCGGCAACATCTGCACGACCGGGTTGCCGGTCTGCACCCATTCGCCGACGCGGTACAGCGTGTCGTACACGCGTCCGGCGCCCGGCGCGGCAACGCGCTTCTGGTCGAGCTTCCATTGTGCTTCGGCCACGGCCGCCTGCGCGGCGTCGACCTGTGCGGCTTGCGCGGCGACCTGTTGCGCGCGGCCCGGCAGGCGCGCGACGTCGACCTGCTTTTGCAGCTCGCGCATCTGCGCGGCCGTCGTCTGCGCGGCCGTGCGCGAATCGTCGAGTTGCTGCTTCGACAGGCCGCCGGCCGCGTACTGGCGTTCGTCGCGCGCGAGTTGCGCGGCGGCCCGCGCAGCTTGTGCGCTGGCCTGCGCGAGCTGCGCCTGCGTGACGGCGATTTCCGGCGGACGCTTGCCGGTCTGCAGGTCGGCAAGCTGCGCGCGTGCGGCCTCGAGCTGATGCTGCGCCTGGCGCAGCGCGGCCGTTTCGCTGACGGCTTCGAGCGAGAACGCCGGCGTGCCGGCGGCGACGGCCTGACCCCGCTCGACCGCCAGTTGCGTGAGCGTGCCCGACTGCGACGACGACAGGTACACGAATTCGCCTTCGACATAACCCTGGTAGGTCGTGCCGCTACCCGTCGAGCGTTCGCAGCCGGCGAGCAGCGCGATCGCGGCGGCCAGCGCCGGCAGGCGCGAGCGGGGCGCGTTCACGACGGCCTCCGCGGCGACGGGCCGCGTGCGCGCGGCGCGGCCGCGGGCGGCTGCATGCCCGAGCCGAGCAGCGCGCGCACGTGCCGGTGCAACGTGTCGCGGTCGATCGGCGGCAGGCCGCGCGCGCTGTGCCACAGCTTCGCGGTGGCGAGCGGCAGCATCACGAGCGCGATGATCGAGTGGAACAGGAACGCCGGTTCGAGCGCCGGGTTCAGCGTGCCGGCCTGCTGCGCGGCGCGAATGCGTTCGGCGAAGCCGCCGATATGGTCGAGCGGGATGCGCCGGACCATCCGCTCGCGCAGCAACCCGCCTTCGTGGACGATCTCGCGCAGCCAGATCGACGGCAGCCACGGCATGCGGTGCGTGACGTCGAAGAAGCGGTCGACGAGTTCGGCGACGAGCGCGAACGGATCGTTCTCGATCCGCGGTTCGGTCGGCCGCCACACGAACGCGATGACCTGCGCGAGCCGCTCCTCGACGATCGCGTCGAGCAACTGTTCGCGGTTCGTGAAGTAGTAGTGGACCATCGCCGACGTGACGCCGGCGGCCGCCGCGATCTGCGCGACCGTCGTCGCGGCGATGCCGCGCTCGGCGAACAACGCGATCGCGACGTCGAGCATATGGCCGCGCAGGTCGAAATCGTCCACCGACGGGCGGCGCCCGCGCGGCCTGGCGACGGTGGCTTTCGCGTTCATGAAATCGACGCTAATTGATGAGTTAGTTAATTTCAAGGAAGGGTTTTCGCCGCCCTTGATCTCGATCAGGCGTGCGTCGAATCCGGCCACGGACGCGCGGGGCGCCACGTCGCGGCACGCAGTGCGCCGCCGGTGGCATGTAGGGAGCAGTTAACGGGGAAAAGGGCGAGCGGGCGCGCGCCAGCGGTAGCGCACGCGCCCCGCCAAGGGGTTACCGATCGATCGGCGACTTCAGCGGTTCGTGCTCGCCGGTCAGGCCGAACACGACGAGCTGCGCGGGCTCGGTCGCGCTTGCGTTGCGCGACACCGGGTGGCGCGAGCCGGGTGCCTCGTACCAGCCCTCGCCGGCGCGGTAGCGGCGCAGCGGGCCGTCGTTCACCTGCGACAGCACTTCGCCTTTCGACACGACGGCAAACACCGAGCCGAGGTGCCGGTGTGGGGCGGACGCCTGGCCGGGCGCATAGTCGACGGTCGCGACGACGACGCGCTTGCCGGGCGCTTCGGGCACGGCCTGCTGCATGATCGCATGAACGCTGTCGCCGGCATCGTGCGCGAAGGCGGCGGCCGGCAGCGCGGCGCCGAGCGCGAGCGCGGCGCCCAGAACGGTGCGATGGAGCGGGGAGCGGGTCATTGCCGGTTCCTTACTCGGGCATCTTGCGGAACGCGATCGCGAAGCGGTTCCACGTGTTGATCGTCGCGATCAGCATCGACAGGTCGAACAGTTCCTCGTCGGTGAAGTGCGGCTTGACGGCTTCCCAGACGGCGTCCGGCACGTGGTTGTCGGCCACCAGCGTCAGCGCCTCGGTCCATTCCAGCGCCGCGCGTTCGCGCTCGGTGAAGAACGGCGTTTCGCGCCACACGACGACGGTCGCGAGACGGCGGTCGGTTTCGCCGCCCTTGCGCGCGTCGGTCGTGTGCATGTCGACACAGAATGCACAGCCGTTGATCTGCGACGCGCGCAGGCGGACGAGTTCGGCGAGCGGCTTCTCGATCGAGCTCTTCGCGATGAAGTCCTCGGCGTTGCGCATCACCTTGATGGCGTTCGGGCTGGCGGTATAGAAGTTCAGGCGCGGTTGCATGGCAGGTCCTTTTCGGTGGGTGGCGCCGGGGCGGCGCGACAGGACCCACTTTACGAAACCGACTGGCCTGCTTGAATAGCCAATTTCGTGGAAATTCAGGTAACCAGTGATGGTCCGCCGGCCCCGCCCGCGCCGAGCAGCCCGGCCAGTTTCGCGAGCGCCGTGTCGATGCGCAGCGCGTCGATCCCGCCATAGCCGAACAGCAGCCCCGCGCGCACCGGCACGCCGACGTGAAACGCCGAGATTCCGTACAGGCCGATGTCCTGCGCACGCGCCGCGCGGACCAGTGCCGCTTCGTCGAGGCCCGGCTTCAGGTGCGCGGCGAGGTGGATGCCGGCGGTCGGCACGATCGCGTCGAACCACGGCGCGAGTTCGCCGCGCAGATGCGCGATCAGCATCTTGCGTCGCGCGTCGTAGTGCTTCTGCACGCGCTTCAGGTGCCGGGCGAAATCGCCTTCGAGCATGAAGCGCGCGAGCGCCGCCTGCGTCAGCGTGCAGGTGTGCCAGTCGACGATCTGCTTCGCCTTGGCCAGCGCGCCGCGCAGCGCGCGCGGCGGAATCGCGTAGCCGATCCGCAGTTCGGGAAAGATCGTCTTCGAGAACGTGCCGACGTACGCGACGAGGCCCGTGCGGTCGAGGCTCTTCAGCGATTCGACCGGCCGGCCCTCGAAGCGGAATTCGCCGTCGTAGTCGTCCTCGATGATCACCGCGCGGCGGCGCTGCGCCCATTCGAGCAGCGCGATGCGCCGTTCCAGCGTCATCGGCATCCCGAGCGGGAACTGGTGCGACGGCGTCACGTAGACGAGCCGGGCTTCGTCGGGCAGGCGGCCGGTGACGAGGCCGTGCGCGTCGACCGGTACGCCGATCACGGTCGCGCCGAGCGATGCGAACGCGGCGCGCGCGGGCGGATAACCGGGATCCTCGACCGCGACCACGTCGCCAGGCCGCACGACGACACGCGCGAGCAGGTCGAGCGCCTGTTGCGCGCCGTGCGTGACGAGCACGTCGTCCCAGCCGCACGCGACCGCGCGGCTGAACGCGACGTAGCGCGCGATCGCGCCGCGCAGCTGCGGGTCGCCGGCCGGGTCGTGATACTGGCCGCGGCCGCGCGCCTGCTGGCGCAGCGCGTGATGCAGGCAGCGCCGCCATGCGTCGAACGGGAACAGCGTCTTGTCGGTCACGCCGCCGCGGAAGTCGAAGCCCGGCGCATCCTGCGGCGCGGGCATCGCGAGCGCGTCGGGCAGGTCGTTCCACAGCGCGCGGGCGTCGACCGCATCGACACGCGGCGTGGCGTCGACGATCGACGGCGCCGGCATCGCCGCCGCGTGCGGCACGCGCGCGAGGCCGTCCGCGACGAACGTGCCGTCGCCCGCGCGCGTAGTCAGGTAGCCCTCGGCGACGAGGCGCTCGAACGCGTCGAGCGTCGTCTTGCGCGACACGCCGAGCTGTTTCGCGAGATCGCGCGTCGACGGCAGCCGCGCGCCGCCTTCGAGGCGCCCGTCGACGATCGCCGTGCGCAGCTGCCGGAAGATCTGCCCCGTCAGGTCGTGACGGCCTTCGATGCGGATCGCGATGTCCATCGCGGTGGTTACCTCGATCGTGACGATTCAATGCCGATCAGGATACCGGAAGTCGGCCGACGGATCGGCAGCGTGCCGGCGCGAGCGCCGCCCGCATCGCGCGATTGGACCGCAGGCCGCCGCTGCCTTACGATCCACGACACCCTTACCCCTGGAGCGACCTCATGCTGTCCGAAGACGAACTGGCGCTGCTCGACGCGATCCGTGCCACCGGCAGCCTGTCGCGAGCGGCCGCGCGGCTCGGCAAGGCGCCGTCGACGGTGTCGCACGCGGCGCGCCAGCTCGAAACGCGGTTCGACGCGCTGCTGTTCGACCGGCGCGGCTACCGGCTGCAGCTCACGCCGGCCGGACAGGTGCTGGCCGACGAGGCGGCACGGCTGGCGCTGGACGTCGCGCGGCTCACGCAGCGCGTCCGGCAGATCGCGAGCGGCTGGGAGGACCGGCTGTGGATCGTCAGCGACGAGGTGCTGGAGTTCGACACGCTGCTGCCGGTCGTCCGCGCGTTCGACGCGCTCGATTCCGGCGTGTCGCTGCGCTTCACGCACGAAGTGCTCGGCGGTACCTGGGAAGCGTTGCGCGACGGCCGCGCGGACCTGGTGGTCGGCGCGACCAACGAGCCGCCGGCGATTCCCGGCTTCAAATGGTTCGAGCTCGGCGCGATGGAATGGGTGTTCGCGGTGTCGCCGCGCCATCCGCTGGCCGCCGCGGGCGGCGTGCTGACGCGCGACGCGATCGGCGCACATCGCGCGGTCGTCGTCGCCGATTCGTCGCGGCGCGCGGCCGGCCGTGCGTACGGGCTGCTCGGCGGCCAGCCCGTGCTCGCGGTGCCGTCGATGCGCGCGAAGATCCTCGCGCAGCGCGACGCGCTCGGGATCGGCTGGGTGCCGCGCCGGCGTGTCACGTCGCTGCTTGCGCGCGGCGAACTGGTCGAGAAACAGACGGCCGATCCGCGCGAGCCGAACCTGCTTTACGTGGCGTGGCATGGCGAACGCGACGGCCGCGCGCTGCAATGGTGGCTCGAGCAACTGCGCGAGCCGCGCCTCGCGCAGCGGCTGCTCGACGGGATCGACGTCGTCGGCTGAAGCGGCCGCCCAAACATGTTCGATGTTTTCGAACATGTTCGTCGCGCCCGTCGTACGGCAAGGGCGCGCGCCGGGCGCATCCTGTGTTCACGGTCAACTCACCGGTTCACAGGAGAACATCATGCAACGCTTCGAAGGAAAAACGGTCCTCGTCACGGGCGGCAACAGCGGCATCGGCCTGGCGGCCGCCAAGGCATTCGCGGCCGAAGGCGCGCGGGTCATCATCACCGGGCGCGACGCCCAGACGCTGGAAGCCGCCCGGCAATCGCTCGGCGAAGGCGCGCTGGCGATCCGCAACGAGGCCGGCAGCGTCGCGTCGGCGCGCGCGCTGGCCGACGCGATCGCGACGGCGGGCGCCCGGCTCGACGCCGTGTTCATCAACGCGGGCGTCGCGAAGCTCGCGCCGTTCGCCGACAGCGACGAGGCCATGTGGGACCTCGTGTTCAACACCAACGTGAAGGGCGCGTATTTCCAGATCCAGTCGCTGGTGCCGCTGCTGAACCGCGGCGCGTCGATCGTGATCAACGGTTCGATCAACGCGCACATCGGGATGCCCGGCTCGTCGGTGTACGCGGCGAGCAAGGCGGCCGTCAATTCGTTCGCGAAGACGCTGTCGACGGAACTGTTGCCGCACGGCGTGCGCGTGAACGTCGTCAGCCCGGGACCGGTGCAGACGCCGCTGTACGGCAAGCTCGGGCTCGATGCGGCGACGCTCGACGAGACGGCCGACAAGATCAAGGGCCTCGTCCCGGTCGGTCGTTTCGGTACGCCGGAAGAAATCGCGTCGACGGTGCTGCACCTGAGCGCGGCGGAATCGGCGTTCATCGTCGGCGCGGAAATCATCGCGTCGGGCGGGATGGGCCTGCTCTGATCCGCGACACCGACGAAGGCCGTTCGCCGGGCGCCGCGGCGCCCGGGCGGACGGCCCCGCCACGCGCGGGACGGAGCAGGCGAACCGCGCCTAGCGGGCGGCGCAGGCGCCGGCTTCGAGCTGCGTCACCGTGAGCCCGGAGAATGTCGCGCGGCCGTGCTCGGCGAACACGGCGACGCGGTCCGCATCGAGCGGCGGAAAGACCAGGTCGGTCAGCGCCACGCGGCCGCCGTTCGCGAACACTTCGACCGAGCCGCGATCGACGACGATCTCGAGCCGCACTTGGCCGCGCTCGAGCGGCAGGTCCACGATGTGCTCGCGGCTGAACTTGTCGGCGAAATGCGTTTCGCCCGAGCGGGAACGGTCGAGCGTCAGCGTGCGTTTCGCCGTGTCGTAGACGATCCGGGTGCCGGTCGACCCGTCGGCGGAACCCCGGACGATCAGGCCGGCGCGCGCCGCTTGCCGCGGCGCCATCGTCACCGTGATGCGCTGGACCACGCCGCGCGTCGCGGCCGGCAGCACGCGCGTCGCGGAGTCGACCGTGAGGTCGCCTGCGTGCACGACGGGCCGGCTGTCCGCCCACGCATCGAATGCGGCCGCCGGCGTGACGAAGAGCGTCGGTTCGCCGTCGATCGTCTTCAGCGACAGTTCGCGCGGCAGGGTGGTCGCGCCGCGCCACGGCGCAGTCGGCGCTTTCGCCGCGTAATCCCAGTTGCTCATCCACGCGATCGCGACGGGCCGCGCGCCGGGCGCGCCCGAGAACGTGCCGGCCGCGTAGAAGTCCGCGCCGTGATCGACCCAGCGGAATTGCGCGGGATCGGAGCCGGCGGGCGCAATGTGGTCGGGCACGAACGTGCGGCCGTCGAAATCGCCGACGAAATACATCGCCCCGGAACCGCCCGCGATCGACCACGGGTTGACGTTGACGATCATGACCCACCTGATGCGTTGCGGATCGTCGTCGAGCGGCAGCGGCACGAGGTCCGGCATTTCCCACAGCGCGCCGTCGTGCGGCACGCCCGGCCGCGTGAAGTCGCTCAGGAAATTCCAGTGGATCAGGTCGTCGGAGCGATAGAGCTTCACGACGTGCGCGTCGGCGACGACCGTCGTCATCAGCCAGTAGCCGCCCGGCGCATACCACGACACTTTCGGGTCGCGAAATTCCTTCGATTCCGGATCGAGCGTGAGCACCGGGTTGTGCGCATACGGCTGCCAGGTCGTGCCCTGGTCGAGGCTGTACGCGAGCGACTGGGCCTGGACGCCCGGTGCGTGACCCGAGCCGGGCTTGTAGACGCTCGTATACAGCGCGACGAGCGGCGTGCGGCCCGGTTTGCCGAGACCGGACGTGTTCAGCGTGTCGGCGACGATCGAGCCGGAGAAGATTTCCTCCGATGCGTTCGCGCGCATCGCGACCGGCTCTTCGCGCCAGTGGACGAGATCGGTGCTCGTCGCATGGCCCCACGACATGTTGCCCCAGTCGTTGCCGAGCGGATTGTATTGATAGAACAGGTGATAACGACCGTTGTCGTAGACGAGCCCGTTCGGATCGTTCATCCAGTTGCGCTGCGGCGTGTAGTGAAGCGCGGGCCGCCATTGCGGCGTGCCCTGGCCGGCCGGTGCGTCGCACGGGGCGGCGGCGACCTGCGAGCACGCCAGGCAGGCGAGCAGCAACCGGGCGATCCGGAAGGTAAGGCGGAAAGACGTCGAATTCATGCGCGGTACCGTGCTTCGTCGGGCGAAGCGGGCAAGGGGCGCATGCCGCGTTCGACGGCGGCACGCGCGTGTGTTCGAAAAAAAAGGGAGGCGCACACGCGACACGCGCGATATGCGCCTCCTCGACCCCGGGCTTTACCGGCTTTCTTTATAGTTGGTTATCCTAATTGACCTGGCTGCTGCCGTCGTTGTGGCCGGCCCCGGTTGCAGGCAGGTTCGCGGGGATGTCGCCGTAGCCGCCGAGCCCGCCGCTTCCGTAGGCGCGGTCGACCGCCGTCGACGTGCCGTTGATGCGCACTTTCACCGTCGGCGCGAGCGTGCCGCCGCGGCGCGGGCCGATCGCATCGATGAACGACTCGACGAGCCCGCCCGGCATCACGTAGTGCGAATACGACTGGAATTCGCGCGGGTTCTGGTTCGGATCCTGCGAATACGGCGCGCCGGCCGGCGCGGAGAAATCGGTCGGGTTGCCGAGCACGAGCCCGCTGCCGCCGTTCAGCGGCAGGAAGTCGCTGCGGATCCCGTTGCCGACGAAGCCGTACACGCCGTCCGGGCCGTCGACGCCGGCCGCCATCGTCGTGCGGTGGCTGATCGTGAACAGGTAGTACTTGCCGTCCTTCAGGTAGATCTGCGGCCGCTCGGTCTGGTCGTCGACGCAGTTCGCCGACAGGATCGGCGGCAGGAACTTCCACTCGGTCAGTTGCGGGTTCGTGGCGATCGCGAGGCCGACATTGGCCTTTTGATACACTGCGCCCGAATTCATCACCGCGTTGAGATCCTCCTTGTACGGATCGTTCGCCGCGTAGCCCAGGTCGGCGTCGGTACAGGTGCGTGCGCCGCGCGGGCCGCCCGTGTTGCCTTCGAAGACCATGTAGGTCCTGCCCGGATGCGCGGGGTCGGTGAACACGAACGGATCGCGGAACGAGAAGTAGGTGTTCTGCTGGCCGGTCTGGTAGTACTTGCCGTCCGGCTCCAGCAGCGCCTTGTGATCGTCGAAGCCGCTGAACCACACGTGCTTGTCGTCGGCATGGATGTGGCCGTCGGTGCGCGTGATGATCGCCTGCGGCGGCGTGATGTCGGCGCCGCCGGGCGCCGAGCGGTTGAACGACGTCGCGGTGTAGTAGAGGCTGACGTTGTCGCCGTGCGTGAGGCGAGCCGAGCCCGACCATTCGGCGTTGTTGGTCATCGGCGCGGTGCCGAACACCCTGGCGCTCGCGCCGTCCGGGAACAGGTGGCCGCCCCAGGTCCAGCCGCCGTTCGCGGGGCGCTGCGACGCGGGGATGCCCGCGCGGCGGTAGAAGAAGCCGATGCGCGCATGGACGTGACGGTCGTCGAACGTGTAGCCCGCGTGCGGATCGGCGGTGAGCGAAAAGATCACCTCCCAGCCCTTGTAGCTGAGCTGGTTGGTGCGCAGGTCGGCCAGCGGCCAGGTGTCCCACACCCACACGTTCGAGTTGATCAGCGGGAAATCCTGCGGGATGTCCGGCATCGTCAGCGCTTGCGGCAGCGAGTTCCGGTCGGCGCCGGCGGTGTGCGATTGCGCGACGATCTGGCGGATGTCCGCGCGCGTCCAGCGCATCGTGAAGTTGCCTTCGGGGTCGTAGGCTTGCTGGGAGTGAGGCGTGGGCATGGGCGCGCCCGTGCCGCCGGACTGCGCGTGCGCGACGGACGCGAAGGCGGCGAGTGCGCCGCCAGCGAGCAGCAAACGCCGGGTCGTCGCCGGGCGGAAAAAGGGAAAGTATGTCATCTCGTCGTCGTTTCCTGGGAAGGTGAAAGTGAACGGCTGAGTGGGCATCGATGTCCAAACCGGTTTGGATGCTATTTCAAACCGGTTTGGACGTCAAAAGATAATTATTTGACGGTAATCACTACCGACAGGAAACAATTGCCGCCAATCGGCATGCCGTGCGGCGCATGAAGGGCGAGGAACGACGGTGAAGGTGAATCTGAAGGCGCTATCGGATGCGCTCGGGCTGTCGCGCACGACGGTCAGCCGCGCGTTGAACGGTTACGACGACGTCAGCGAGGCAACCCGCGAACGCGTCGCGCGGGCGGCGCGGGAAATGGGCTACGTGGCCGATCCGACCGCGCGCCGGCTGGCGACCGGTCGAGCGGACATGATCGGAATCGTTTATCCGTTCGGTGCGGGCGATCTTGGCGATCCGCGTTTCGGCGAGGTTGTCGCGGGCGTGACCGAGCGGCTCGCCGAGCGCAATCTCGATTTCATCATCGCGTCCGCGCGACCGAACGCGGAGCTGGAGACCTATCGGCGGATCGTCGACGGCAAACTGGTCGACGGGCTGATCGTCGCGCGCACGCTCGTCGACGATCCGCGCATCGCGTACCTGCAATCGAGCGCGTTTCCGTACGTCGCGTACGGCCGCACGCAGGCGACCGAACCGTACGCGTGGTTCGATTTCGACAACGAGGCCGGCGCGCGCGATGCGGTGCGCAGGCTGATCGCCTTCGGGCATCGGCGCATCGCGATGATCAGCGCGCCGCTGGTGCTGAATTTCGCCGCACAGCGGCGCGCCGGTTTTCTGTCGGCGTTGCGCGAAGCGGGCATCGAACCCGATCCGGCGCTGCTCGTCGAGTGCCCGTTCACGCACGATGGCGGGTGGCAGGCCATGCGGGCATTGCTCGCGCGAGACGAGCGGCCGACGGCGCTGCTCGTCGACAACAACATCGCGGGCGGCGGCGCGTTCCGTGTGCTCGCGGACAGCGGGTTGCGCCTGGGCGCGGACATGTCGCTGATCGTCTATGACGGCGTGCCGCCGGACATCACGCATCCGTATCGCGTGACGGCCGTCGTGCAGCCGACCGGGCATGCGTCGGGGCGCGCGCTGGCGGAACTCATGCTGCGGCTGCTGGGCGACGGCGTGCACGAGCATCGGCTCGAGGCGCCGGTCATCGAGACCGGCGACACCGACGGCCCGCTGCGCGGCTAGCCGGCGCGGGAACGGTGCGGGGCGTGATCGGCCCCGCGCGCGTTGCCGGGCCGGGTCCGGCATCGGGCGTGATGGAAAGGCCATGACGGCGGCAGGGGCGAATACCCGTTTTTCTAGACGACCGGTCTAATCCGGCCTATCATCCGTCCTCATGAATGCGACGACGTATTCGGGGCGTGGACGACACGGACGCGAAAATGCCATTTCGTGCTGCGATGCTGTCCATGCGGCGAGACGCCGTCGTTTTATTTGGCCCATTTCTAGACGACTGGTCTAATAGAGGCGTGGTATTCGGCGCGATCGATCGCACGATGACGCGCCAGCGCTGACTAACCGACAGGCGTACCGCGCCGACCGGCCATCGCCGGTTGCGCGGCCCTGTTCCCCCGTTCATTTTCGAAGGAGTGTCCGATCATGAAGATTCTGGTTGTCCTGACCTCGCACGACACGCTCGGCGACACCGGCAAGAAGACCGGCTTCTGGCTCGAGGAACTGGCCGCGCCGTACTACGCGTTCAAGGATGCGGGCGTCGAACTGACGCTCGCATCGCCGAAGGGCGGCCAACCGCCGCTCGACCCGAAAAGCAGCGATCCGTCCGCGCAGACCGACGCCACGCGCCGCTTCGACGCCGATGCGGCAGCCAAGGCGCAGCTCGCGTCGACGCACAAGCTGACCGACGTGTCGGTGGACGACTACGACGCCGTGTTCTACCCGGGCGGCCACGGCCCGCTGTGGGATCTCGCCGAGGATCTGCATTCGATCGGCCTGATCGAGCGCGCGCTCGCCGCCGGCAAGCCGGTCGCGGCCGTCTGCCACGCGCCGGGCGTGTTGCGCCACGTGAAGAACCCGCAGACCGGCGAATCGGTGGTGCGCGGCAAGCGCGCGACGGGTTTCACCAACAGCGAGGAAGCCGCCGTCGAACTGACGGAAGTCGTGCCGTTCCTCGTCGAGGACATGCTGAAGACCAACGGCGCGGAATTCGAGCGCAGCGCCGACTGGGCGCCGCACGTCGTCACCGACGGGCTGCTGATCACGGGGCAGAACCCCGCGTCGTCGGCGCCCGCTGCCGAGGCATTGCTCGCCAAGCTCGGCCGCCGCTGACCGCATGGCGCCGGCCGGTCCGGCGCCGTTCCCGTTTCGTCGCCGGGCACGGCCGGCCCGCCGACGGCCCGTATCGTTCCGCCGTGCGCATCGCGCGGCGCGTTCCCTGTCGTTTTGCAGAACCAAGCAAAGGAGTCGTGGATGTCTGCCCTGTTCGAACCGTTCAAACTCAAGGATGTCACGCTGCGCAACCGTATCGCGGTGCCGCCGATGTGCCAGTACGTCGCCGAAGACGGCGTCGTCAACGACTGGCATCACGTGCATCTGGCCGGCATCGCGCGCGGCGGCGCGGGTCTCGTGATCGCGGAGGCGACGGCCGTGTCGCCGGAAGGGCGCATCACGCCGGGCTGCGCGGGGCTGTGGAACGATGCGCAGGCCGAAGCGTTCGCGCCGTCCGTCGCGGCGATCAAGGCGGCCGGCTCGGTACCCGGCATCCAGATCGCGCATGCGGGCCGCAAGGCGAGCGCGAACCGTCCGTGGGAAGGCGACGACCATATCGCCGACGGCGATCCGCGCGGCTGGCAGACCATCGCACCGTCGGCCGTGCCGTTCGGCGCGCACCTGCCGAAAGTGCCGCGTGAAATGACGCACGACGATATCGCCCGCGTGCAGGCCGATTTCGTCGCATCGGCGAAGCGTGCGCGCGATCTCGGCTTCGAGTGGCTCGAACTGCACTTCGCGCACGGTTACCTGGGCCAGAGCTTCTTCTCGGTGCATTCGAACCACCGTACCGACGAATATGGCGGCTCGGCGGAGAATCGCGGCCGCTTCCTCGTCGACACGCTCGCGGCCGTGCGCAAGGTCTGGCCCGAGCACCTGCCGTTGACCGCGCGCCTTGGCGTGATCGAATACGACGGCCGTGACGAAGAGACGCTCGCCGAGTCGATCGCGCTCACGCAGCGGATGAAGCGGGAAGGGCTCGACATGCTGAGCGTGTCGGTCGGCTTCTCGACACCCGCCGCGCAGATTCCATGGGGCCCGGCGTTCCTCGCGCCGATCGCCGAGCGCGTGCGCCGCGAGGCCGGGCTGCCGGTGTCGTCCGCATGGGGGATCGACACGCCGCAACTGGCGAACCGCGTGGTGGCCGACGCGCAGCTCGATCTCGTGATGGTCGGCCGCGCGCATCTGGCCGATCCGCACTGGCCGTACTACGCGGCCAAGCAGCTCGGCGTCGAGCGTCCGTCGTGGACGCTGCCCGCGCCGTACGCGCACTGGCTCGAGCGTTACCGGATCGCCGACAAGGCGGCCTGAGCCGCCTTCACGACACGGCGCGCGCATATTGCGCGTCGCCGATCCGGCGCCGATGGATAGAATGGCGGTTCATGCAGGCCGGTTGCCTGCGCGAACCGCCATTTTTCATTTCGACAGAGGTGCCATGGGCGCACATGTCCCGTCGTCTCCCGATTCCGCCGCACGGCCGCGCGCGCAGCAGATTGCCCGCGTCGTGCTGTATGCGGCGCTGCTGGTGCTCGCGCTGTGGATCATCCGCGACTTCATTCCCGCCATCGCATGGGCCTGCGTGATCGCCATCGCGATGTGGCCGCTGCTCAAACGCTTCGAATCGCATCGGCTGTTCCGTGACCGGCCGACGCTGATCGCGACCGTCATCACGGCCGCGATCTCGTTGCTCGTCGTGCTGCCGGTCGCGGTCGCGACCATCCAGGCGATCGGGCAGGCGCACGACCTGCGCGAGTGGTTGAAGTCGGTCCAGGACAGCGGCATTCCGTTGCCGGACGTCGTCAGCCGGCTGCCTTACGGCTCGGCGCAGATCACCGAATGGTGGCAGGCCAATCTCGGCCATCCGCTGCATGCGGCCAGCGCGATGCACGGCGTCAGCAGCGAGAAATTCCTCGCGTACGGGCGGCAGTTCGGCACGAAGGTCGCGCATGTGCTGCTCGAATTCGGCTTCATGCTCGTCACGCTGTTCGTGATCCTGCGCGCGGGCCACAAGCTGTCGGGCGCATTGCTGCAGGGCGCGCGGCGCGCGTTCGGGCACAACGGCGCGGAACTGATCGACCGGATGGTCAAGGCCGTGTACGGCACCGTGACGGGGCTCGTCGTCGTCGGGCTCGGCGAGGGTGCGCTGCTCGGCATCGCGTATGCGTTGGCCGGCGTCCCGCACGCGGCGCTGCTCGGCCTCGTCACGGCGATTGCCGCGATGCTGCCGTTCTGCGCGCCGATCGTGTTCTGCGGCGCGGCGCTCTGGTTGTTCGTGCAGGGTGCGACGGTGTGGGCCGTCGTGGTGGCCGTGCTCGGTTTCGTCGTCGTGTTCGTCGCCGAGCATTTCGTGCGGCCGGTGCTGATCGGCGGCTCGACGCGGCTGCCGTTCCTGCTGGTGCTGTTCGGCATCCTCGGCGGCGCCGAGACGTTCGGCCTGATCGGGCTGTTCGTCGGCCCCGCGCTGATGACGGTGCTGACGATGCTGTGGGCCGAGTGGATCGCGTGACGATGCGCGACGTTGTGCCGATTTGATGCATCGGCGCGGCGGGTTCGATGCGCGTACAAGCATGCGCGGGCCGCAACGACCGGGCTTGCGCGCGGGCATGACCTGCAGGGATTTGTATAAAGATCTCTACATTTCTTTTCGATCCGGACCCAAAGGTCGAGTAGCATGGGGCTTTCGATCACGCCGGCATGGCGCAGCAGATTTTCCCCAAGCATGCGATTGATTCCGATGTCCCGTCCCGCAGCGATGCTGTCTCTGGCCGCAGGCTGCCTGATGTTGCACGGTTGCGCCTGGTTCGACGCGTGGCTGCCGTTCTCGTATTCGCGCACGCCGCTCGCGCGGGCCGCGTCGCGGCACGGCGCGACGCGCGCCGATGTCGTCCGCGCGGCCGGCAACCCGCGCAGCGTCTGGATGGTCCGCAACGGCAGCGGCGTCTGCTACAACTACTTCATCGAGCACGGCAACGATCACCGGACGTACTTCGTCGTGTTCGACAAGGCCGGCGTCGTCACGCAGTACGGCTTCGACACCTGCATGGACGCCGATCGCAAGGGCGCGCTCCAGCCGGGCAAGGCCGCTTCGCGCTAGTGCGCGGCGGCCCGCGGGCGCCGGCCGTTACGCAATCGTATCGACCACGCCGCCATCGACACGCAGCGCGGCGCCGGTCGTCGCCGAAGCCTGCGGCGAGCACACGTAGACCACCAGGTTCGCGACTTCCTCGGGCGTCGCGGGCCGCTGGATGATCGAGCTCGAGCGGTGATTGCGCACGAACTCCACGGCCACGTCGTCGACGCTGCGGCCGGATGCGTCGGCCGTTTCCTTCAGCATCGCGCGCACGCCGTCCGACATCGTCGGCCCCGGCAGCACCGAATTGACGGTGACGCTGGTGCCGGCGGCGAGCTTCGCGAGGCCGCGCGCGATCGACAGTTGCGCGGTTTTCGTGAACCCGTAATGAATCATGTCGACCGGGATGTTCAGGCCCGATTCCGACGAAATGAACACGACGCGCCCGGCATTGCGTTCGATCATCCCCTTCAGGTAATGCCGTGCGAGCCGCACGCCGGACATCACGTTCATCTGGAAGTAATGTTCCCACTCGGCGTCGTCGATCTCGAAGAACGCCTTCAGGCCGTAGATGCCCGCATTGTTGACGAGGATGTCGGCCTCGGGCGTGTGCTGCGTGATGCGCGCGACGCCGGCTGCGTCGGACAGGTCGGCGGCGACGCCCTCGAAGCTTGCGCCGGGCACTGCCGCGCGCAGTTGCGCGAGCGCCGATTGCACCGACGCGTCGCTGCGGCCGTTGACGACGACGCGCGCACCGGCGCGCGCGAGCCCTTCGGCGATCGCGAGCCCGATGCCGGCGGTGGAAGCGGTGACGACCGCGGTCTTGCCTTTCAGATCGATGTGCATGAGCGTGACGGGAGAGGAGTGAACGGGAACCGCCGCGTGTGCCGCGGCGGCCGGAACTCAAAGCTTAGGCGAAACCGCGCGATCCCGCGCTGAAGCCGACGGATCCGGTTGCGCGGCGCCGCACAGTCTTGTACGGTGAGCGTTCGCCGTCCGAACCGGGAGCCCGCCGCGTGAGCCGTACCGCCAACCGATCCATCGATCCGTCGCCGTTCTGGCGCGATGCGGCGCTGCCGTTCATCGAAGCGCGCACCGTCGACGACGGCCGCGAGATCTGTTACGCGAAACATACGCACGACACGTTTTCGGTGGGCGCGATCGTCGGCGGCACGAGTACCTACGTGAACGGCGCGACGCACGCGCACGTCGGGCGCGGCGTGCTCGTCATCATCGATCCGGAACAGGTGCATGCGTGCAACCCGTACGGCCCCGACGCGTGGGCGTACCGGATGGTCTATGTCGACGTGCCGTGGCTCACGCGGCTGCAGCATGCGCTGGGCCGTGATCCGAATGGCGACTTTTGCGGGTTTTCGCCGAAGTTGACGGAGCGGCGCGACCTGTTCGCGCAATTTGGCGGTTTCTATCGCACGCTCGTGGCGCCTGCCGTCGATCCGCTCGGCAAGGAAAGCGCGGCGGTCGAATTCTTCACGCAACTGCACGGCGCGCTCGATCGCGAGCCGCCCGACCCGCGGCCGGGCGACGACAACGCCAAGCTCGCGCGCGCGGCCGACTACATCGCGGCACATTGCCGCGAGGGCGTGACGCTCGATGCGATCTGCGCGGCCGCCGACCTGTCGCCGTCGTACCTGATCCGCGCGTTCAACGCGCGCTACGGGATGACGCCGCACGCGTTCCTGATCGATCGCCGTGTCCAGTACGGCCGTACCGAGCTGCGCCGCGGCCGGCCGATCGCCGAAGTCGCGCTCGACGCCGGTTTTGCCGACCAGGCCCATTTCCAGCGCGCGTTCCGGCGCATCGCGGCCGCGACGCCCGGACAGTACCGCAGCGCGATGCGCTGACCGGCGGCGCGGCTACACGTCGAGCAGGAACAGCGCGCTGCCCGCGAGCAGCAGCGCCATCAACCGGTTGAACACGCGCATGCGCCGCGCGTTCGCGAGCCGGTGCCGCAGCGACGCGCCCGCGTACGCCCAGCAGGCGATCGACGCGAAGCAGATCACCAGATACAGCGCGGCGAATTGCCAGACCTGTGCACGGTCGCCATCGGCCGCGTACGCGCCCATCGCGGCCACGCACGCGAGCCATGCCTTCGGATTGAGCCACTGCATCGCGGCGCCGGCCGCCGCCGACGGGCCGGCCACGTCCGGGTCGGCCGACAGCCGGCCGTCGTCGAGCGCGAGCCGCAGCGCCAGGTAGAGCAGGAACGCGATTCCCGACCACTGCGTGGCCGTCGTCAGCATCGGCCAGCGCGCGAGCGCGGCGTGCAGCCCGAGGCCGATCAGCAGGAACAGCGCGACGAAGCCGAGCGTCGCGCCGGCCGCATACCGCAGGCTTGCGCCGAGACCGTGGCGCGCGCCCGCGCTGAGCGCGACGATGTTGACGGGACCGGGCGTGATCGAGGACGCCAGCGCGAACGCGGCCATCGAAACCAGCATGCTCATTGATTGCCTCCATGCGAATGTCAAAGTCGCATCGAGACTAAAGAAGCCGCGCGTGCCGGTATTGAAGAAAACTGCCCTCGGCGGCGCTGCCGGGATTCGGGTAACGCCGAACCGGGTACAGCGCTCACCGGCGCTCGAAAGTCGTTGGACGCAGGCGTTGCAACCGAAGGCATCGCGTCTCACGTCACGGACGGGAGGCCGCCGCGAGCGCGTCGAACGCGTCAGCTTCCGGAAGGCGCCGCCATGACTCCGGGCCCGCGTCGATTTCCTCGACCGTCAGCAGGCACGCATCGAGTTCGCGACGCAACCGGTCGTGATCGACCGACTGCCCGATGAACACGATTTCCTGCCGACAATCCCCTGCCGGCTCCTCCCATTTCTTCAGCACGCCGTCGCGGCGATAGTCGTCGTGCGGCCAGTCCGACTGCGGGATGAATCGCCACCATCGCCCGACGTAACCCCACTGGAACGCGCCGCCCGTCTGCACCAGCATGGCGATGTCGGTATACCGGTGCGCAGCCCAGACATAACCCTTGCAGCGCAGCAGCCGGCCGTTGTCCCACGGACGACGCAGCCAGGCGAGCAGGCGCGCCGGATGAAACGGCGCACGTTCGCGATAGGTCCACGACGCGATCCCGTACGCATCCGATTCCGACGGGCGTTCGTCGATCTGCATGCGCTGCATCCATCCCGGCGATTCGACCAGCGCCGGCAGATCGAAGCGCCGGGTATCCAGCACGTCCGACGGATCGACCTTGCCGTGCTGCATCGGCAGGATTCGCGCAGCCGGATTCAGCGACGCAAGCATCGCGCGCAGCCGGTCGAAACCCGCATGGCCGATCCGGTCGAGACGGCTCACGAGGATCACGTTCGCGTATTCGACTTGCTCGAGCAGCAGGTCCGACAGCTTGCGCGGCGGGCCGGAATGGCCGTCGTTCGCGAGCGCCGCGTCGTGCGCGACCGGTTCGGCCGACGCGATCATGTCCTCGAACGTCTCGCCGTCGACCACCGTGACGAGCGTGTCCAGCCGTGCCAGCTCGCTCAGGCTGAAACCGTCCCGATCGAGAAACGCAAACGTCTCCGCGACCGGCATCGGCTCCGAGATGCCGGTCGATTCGATCAGCAGATAATCGAAGCGGCGCTGCCGCGCGAGCGTGCTGATCTGCTCGAGCAGGTCGGCGCGCAGCGTGCAGCAGATGCAGCCGTTGCTCATCTCGACCAGTTCGTCCTCGCCTCGATGCAGCTCGACGTTGCGCCGCACGTCGTCGGCGTCGATGTTCACTTCGCTCATGTCGTTGACGATCACGGCGACCTTCAGTCCTGCGCGATTGCGCAGGATGTGGTTCAGCAACGTCGTTTTCCCGGCGCCGAGGAAGCCGGACAGCACGGTGACCGGAATCCTCGGGCCGGGGGCGGCCGGCGCGCCTGGCGTCCCCGGCGTCGTCATGCGCTCGGCCCGGACGCGCGATCCAGGTAGCCTTCGAACAGGTCGACCACGACGTAGCCGTCGTCGGCGGCGTCGCCCCACAGATCCTTCACGCGGAACTCGACATGGTAGGTCGGCTGATGCGCGGCGCCGGTGTCGCCGTGGCCGATCGCGTCCGGGAAGGGCCACGATTCGGTCGTCCGGTGCAGCACGACGCCTTCCTTGCCGCGAACGTAGCCCGGCGCGCGGATGTGTCCGCTGACGTATTCGTCGCGAACGACGACACGCTCGCCGACCTCGAACCGCGTCGAGTCGGGCGGAGCCGCGCGGCCGCCGGATGTCGGCGGGTTCGCGAGCCGGAAATGCGAACCGAGCGCGCGGTCGAGTTCATCCTGCGTGAGCACGCCGGTTTCGACGAGCAATGTCGCCGTCGCGATCACGTAGCGCTCGTAGTAGCGCGTGCCGACATGCTGGCGTACATCGATGCGTTCGACCGCGTGACGTACCTCGTCGACGCTGAATTTTTTCAGTTGGTCCACGCCGACGAACATCAGGCTGTACGCGAGATGTTCCCAGTCTTCCTTGAAGACCGGCTTGTAGCCCAGACTGTTGATCGTATGCGGCACCGGGCCGAAACCCTGGAAGCCGCCGAGGTCGTGAAAGCCGTCCATATGTGATCTCCGAGATGAAGGACGAAAGCGAAACGGGGGGCGAGTCAGTGCGCGCGCGGCAGCGCCACGCCGATCAGCACGTCCTTCGTGACGAGCGTGCGCAGTTGTTCCTCGCTCATCTGCTCGCTGCCGGCCGGCCGCACGGGCAGCACGAGATAGCGGGTCTCGGCGGTCGTATCCCAGACCTTCACGACGACGTCGTCGGGCAGGTCGGTGCCGAGTTCGCGCAGCACCGTGCGGCCCTCGCGGACGAGTCGCGCACGATATTCGAAGCCCTTGTACCACTCGGGCGGCAGCCCGAGGACCGGCCAGTTCGTGCATGAGCACAGGCTGCAGACGATCACGTTCTTCAGCGTGGGCGTGTCTTCGAGCGCGACGATGTATTCGCCCTGCGGGCCGGTGTAGCCGAATTGCGCGCATGCGGCCGTGCCGTCCTTCAGCAGCAGTTCGCGAAACGCCGGGTCGACCCACGCACGCGCGACGATGCGCGCGCCGTTGGCCGGATCCCAGGTCGTGGACATCAGCTCGGTCAGGCCTTCGATATAGCCGTTGGGGATCAGGTTCTTCTCTTTCATCACGCGAAACAGCGCCCAGGCACGTTCGCCGGGCGTCGAGACCGTTTCCGCGGAAGGGGTCGTACTCATCGTGGGGGCTCCTTGTGGTGGTTCGGGTTGACCGCCGCCACGGCGTCGGGACGGCCCTGGCGGGGGTGGCCGCGTGGTGTCGGTCACGCTCGACGAGCAGGGTAAGAAGAGAAAAAGCACGGTTCTTTGCCGGCACGGATCGGAAACTATGCTGAGACGGCCCCGTGGCGCGGCGTGGGGCCGGCGCGCACGGATGCACGGCGATGGACGGCAATGGGCGGCAATGGGCGGGGCACCCGACACGAAAACCGTGGCAGCCGGCGCACGTTTTGCGACCGCTGCATGACATCGGAAGCGCAGGTCCGCCACAGCCAATTTCTTGTTCCGCCGGAAAACAGAACTGCGGATTTTGCCTTCCTATTCTCATCCTCAAGCGACGGCCGTTCGATGTCGCGAATCGCCGGCATCCCCGATGGACCGGCGGAACAACAGTCAGCCAGCACCCCGCGATTCCACTATCCGGCGACGGTTCCCGTTCGTCGTGCGTCGAGCGTGGCGGTGTCTGCGCCACCAGGTGAGGAGCATGATGGACAACGTCAACAGAATGAAACTGAAGCGAATCGCGCGCTGGATCGGTTTGTCGCTGATCGCCGTCGCATCGCATTACGCGGGCGCGGTCGAGGTCGATCCCGGCGACTACGAGCAGTATCCGGCCGGCGCGACGATCGGCGTGCTGTACTACAACTATTCCGCGACGAACGCGTACTACGCGAACGGCCACCGGACGTCGGATTTCGACCTGCAGTCGAATGTCGGCATCGCCCGCCTGCTGCACGTGTTCCAGCTCACCGACAGGCTCACGATCGATCCGCAGGTGTTGCTGCCGTTCGGTCACATCAGCAGCTTTGGCAACGCCGGCGCGCTTGGCAGTACGAACGGTGTCGGCGACGTGATCCTGACCGCACCGTTGAAATTCCGCCTGAACGACGCGAAGGACGTCGTCGCCGCGACGGTCTACGTCTACGCGCCGACCGGGAGCTACGACCAGAACCGCGGTCTCAATCTCGGCGCCAACCGCTGGTCGCTCGATTTCCAGGCGGCCTACATCAAGCACTTTTCGCCGCAGTGGGCGCTCGATCTCGTCGGCGACGCGATCTGGTACGGCAACAACACGTCGTACGGCGCGAGCGGCGCGACGCTGCATCAGCGGATGAGCTACAGCGCACAGGCGATGGTGCGTTACATGCCCGATCCGGGCACGTCGCTCGCGGTCGGTATCACCCAGCTCTGGGGCGGTGAAACGAGCGTCGACGGTGCGGACAACAACGACGCGCTTCGCACGACGCGCCTGCGGCTCACCGCGGCGAAATTCGTGACGAAGTCCGATCAGGTGCAAATCCAGCTCGGCACCGACCTGAGCGTGCGCAACGGCCCGAAGAACAGTGTGCTCGCGGGCCTGCGTTACGCGCACATCTTCTGACCGGCCGCATGCGCCGGGATACGCCCGGTGCATGTCGCTCCGTGTCCCCAACGTCGATACCTCGACACCCGATTCCCTTTCCAGAGAGGTCATGCATGGAATCCGCCATCGACAAACACCTGGTCTGCCCGCGGACGCTGTCGCGCCGCGTCGCCGATGACTACCAGCCGCCGTTCCCGATGTACGTCGCCCGGGCCGCCGAAGACCTGAGCCAGGTCGTGATGGGCTATTTCGGCGTGCAATACAGCGGCGCCGACAAGCGCGCGGCGGCGCTGGCCGCGTTGCGCCGGATCGTCGCCGATTTCGGCGTGCAGGACGGCCCGAACAACTTCGATCTGACGCAACACACCGACGACCAGGGTTACGAGAACCTGATCGCCGTCGGCTACTGGCGCGATTCGGCCGCGTATGCGCGCTGGATCGCGTCGCCGGCACTCATCGAATGGTGGACCTCCGACGCGCGCCTCGCGGACGGCATCGGCTACTTCCGGGAAATCGTCGCGCCGCGCGCCGAGCAGTTCGAGACGCTCTACGCATTCACGAACGATTTCCCCGGCGTCGGCGCGATCATGGATGGCGTCAGCGGCGAGATCGAGGAGCACGGTTACTGGGGATCGATGCGCGACCGGTTCCCGATCTCGCAGACGGACTGGATGCGCGCGGACGGCGAGTTGCGCATCGTCGAGGGCGATCCGGCCCGCGGCGGCCGCGTGGTCGTGCTGGCGCACGACAACATCGCGCTGATTCGCTCCGGCCAGGACTGGCGCGCGGCCGAACACGACGAGCGCCGGCTGTATCTCGAGGAGATCGAGCCGACGCTGCGCAGCGGAATGGACTTCCTGCGCGACAACGGCACGGACGTCGGCTGCTACAGCAACCGCTACGTGCGCTCGATCGATCTCGACGGCAACGTGCTCGACGAGAGCTACAACATCGGCCACTGGCGCTCGCTCGACCGCCTCGAACGATGGGCCGAATCCCATCCGACGCACCTGCGGATCTTCGTCACCTTCTTCCGCGTCGTCACCGGGCTGTCGAAACTGCGGCTGTATCACGAGGTTTCCGTCTTCGACGCGAAGCATCAGGTCTACGAATACGTGAACTGCCATCCGCGCACCGGGATGATGCGCGACGCCGTCGCCATCGCCCGCTGAATCCCGCCGGCACCGCCGGGGCCGGCGGTGCCGCTTACCGAACTGGAGAACGTCGATGGCCATCAAACGCCCGACCCGCGAACAACTGTCCGATATTGCAGCCGGCTTCGGCTTTCATCTCGATTCCCGCCAACTCGCCGACTACGACGATGCGCTGCAGGCGAACTTCGACGCCTACGATGCGATCGACGCGCTGCCCGACTATCTGCCCGTCGTCGCGTATCCGCGCACGCCCGGCTACCGCCCGGAAGGCGACGAGAACCGTTACGGCGCGTGGGCGCGCAAGAGCACGATCCACGGCGCCGCCGACGGCAAGCTGCGCGGCAAGACGGTGGTCGTGAAAGACAACATCTGCGTCGCCGGCGTGCCGATGCGCAATGGCTCGACCACGTTCGAGGGCTACGTGCCCGACGTCGATGCGACCGTCGTCACGCGGGTGCTCGACGCCGGCGGCACGATCGCCGGCAAGTCGACCTGCGAGTACTACTGCTTTTCCGGCGGCTCGCACACGAGCGCGTCGGGGCCGGTGCACAATCCGCGCAAGGCCGGGCACTCGTCCGGCGGCTCGTCGTCGGGCAGCGGCGCGCTCGTTGCGAGCGGCGAGGTCGACATGGCGCTCGGCGGCGACCAGGGCGGCTCGGTCCGGATCCCGTCCGCCTATTGCGGCATCTACGGGATGAAGCCGACGCACGGGCTCGTGCCGTATACCGGCGCGATGCCGATCGAGGCGACCGTCGATCATCTGGGACCGATGACGGGCAACGTGCTCGACAACGCGCTGCTGCTCGACGTGATCGCGGGCGACGACGGGCTCGATCCGCGCCAGCGGGCGCTGCCGCCGCGCGCCGATTATCTCGGCGCGATCCGCGACGGCATCGCGGGACTGCGGATCGGCATCCTGCGCGAGGCGTTCGGGCTCGCGAATTCGGAGAACGTGGTCGACGAGGCCGTGCGGGCCGCCGCGTACCGGTTGCACAAGCTCGGCGCGCGCGTCGATGAAGTGTCGGTGCCGCTGCATGCGGCCGGCACCGCGATCTGGCTGCCGATCGCGGCCGAGGGGGCGACGCAGCAGATGATGAAGGGCAACAGCCACGGTTTCAACTGGGGCGGCCTGTACGTGACCGGCATGATCGATCACCACGCAGGCTGGCGCGAGCGCGCCGACGAGTTGCCGGATACCGTGAAGGTGACGATGCTGCTCGGCGAATATTTCACGAGCCGGTATCGCGGGCGCTACTACGCGAAGAGCCAGAACCTCGCGCGGCGCTTGCGATCGGCTTACGACGCGGCGCTGCAATCGTATGACGTATTGCTGATGCCGACCGTGCCGATGCGCGCGTCGAAGCTGCCGGCGCCCGGTTGTGCGATGTCCGAGTCGCTGACGCGGGCGTTCGAGATGCTCGCGAATACCGCGCCGTTCGACGTGTCCGGGCATCCGGCGATGTCGCTGCCGTGCGGGGTCGCCGACGACCTGCCGATCGGGCTGCAACTGGTCGGGCGCCGTTTCGACGAAGCGACGCTCTACCGCGTGGCGTATGCGTATGAACAGTCGTCCGACTGGCGTCGGACGACGTACGCGTGACATGCCCGGCGCGGTAGCGCGCGGCCGCCGCGCCGCGTGCCGGTTCGACCGGCAACGCGGCGTGCGCGGTCATCGATTGGACAAGGCGCTTTTGAACGGGCACGCTATCGGCTGCGTGTTTGCCAACCCCTGTAGGGCACGATCATGACGATGCGTCCTCTCCCGCGCGCCGCAAGCGGCGACGCGCCCGGTCCGGCGTCCGGCAGCCCGCTGGACGAACGGACGAACGCGGCCATCGAGGTGCCGATCGACGGCTCGGTCAGCCAGCGTATCGAATTCTGGCGCGAGACGATTCTGCGCCTGTTCGCGGACGTGCAGATCGCCGCCGTGCAGAAAGCCGATTTCTTCGGCCGGGTGCGGCAGCGCAAGTGCGAAAAGATGCGCATCTCGGAAATCCACGCGAGCGAGCAGGCCGTGATCCGGCGTTATCGCCAGGCGCGCAGCGAGTACGAGGACAAGTATTTCGGGGTCTTGATGCTCGAGGGCAGCCAGTCGGTCGAGCAGGACGGCAAGATCGTCACGCTGCACCCCGGGGATTTCGCGATCTACGACGCGACACGGCCTCACCACCTGCAGTTCGGCCAGTCGTGGCGCGAGATCGTCGTCAGCATTCCCCGCGCGACCCTGAACCAGCTCGTCGTCGGGATGGAGCACCGCACGGCGTGCCCGACGCAAACCGGGGACGGCGTCGGTAGCGTCATGCGTGCGTTTCTCG
The DNA here is from genome assembly GCF_001718535.1 of Burkholderia seminalis. Taxonomy (NCBI): domain Bacteria; kingdom Pseudomonadati; phylum Pseudomonadota; class Betaproteobacteria; order Burkholderiales; family Burkholderiaceae; genus Burkholderia; species Burkholderia seminalis. Next base: position 1,394,906 of record NZ_CP013400.1, read on the forward strand.
AGCAGATGTCGTCGCAGATCCGCAGCGTGACCGAGGACGAGATGCGGCAGTTGTCGGATACCGCGATCTCGCTGATCGCGATGACGCTGGGGGGCATGCAGCGCAACGACCTCGCGCAGTCGAGGATGAAGGCGTTGACGCTGACGCGTGTGAAGCGGCATGTGCTCGAGCACCTGCACGACCCGGAGCTGAACCCGATGCTGATCGAGCAGTCGATCGGGATTTCGTCGCGGTACATCAACAAGCTGTTCGAGGCCGAGGAGACGTCGCTGATGCGTTACGTATGGAACCTGCGGCTCGAACGGTGCGCGCTGGATCTCGCGAATCCGCAGTGCGCGGCGCTGCGCGTGTCCGACGTCGCATTGCGCTGGGGCTTCAACGACATGTCGCATTTCAGCCGCGTGTTTCGCGAGCGGTTCGCGATGTCGCCGCGGGCGTGGCGCGAGCAGGGCGGCAAGCCGCGCGCGTAATGCGTCCCGGGCCGCGTTCGTGGCCGGCCAGCGCCGATCGCGGCGGCCGGACGTGGACAGGCTCGGCCGACTTCAGTGCAGCGCCCGCGGCGCGTGCGCCGGCCGCGAATCGGCGGAGTCGACCACGCCGGTTGCACCGGTTGCGTCGCCCGCGCGCAGCGGTCCGCCCGCGCGGGGTTCCGTCGACACCGAGAAGCCGAACGTATTGACGCCGCCCGCGCACGCGACGAACACGCCGCCGCCGTGCATCTCGGCCACGGCCTTGACGATCGACAGCCCGAGCCCGTGGTTCTCCTTGCTGTTCGCGCGTGCTTCCTCGAGCCGGTAGAAGCGCTCGAACACGTGCGAGCGCTGCACTGGATCGATCGGCTCGCCGGGGTTCGACACGGCCATCTCGACGAGCGTGTCGCGCCGCGTGATCGTCACTTGTAACGTCGCGCCGGGCGCGGAATGCTGGATCGCGTTGATCAGCAGGTTCGTCATCGCGCGGCGGAACAGCGACGGATCGACGGCCGCGCGCGCATCGCCGTGCAGTTCGGCGTGCAATTGCGCCTCGTCGAGCGGGATCTCGAGGAAATCGAGCATGCGCCGCACCTCGTCGGCGAGCGACACGTCCTTCAGGTCGGCCGCGCGTTCGCCGCGGTCGCTGCGCGACAGGAACAGCATGTCGTTGATGATCACGCGCAGCCGCTCGAATTCCTCGAGGTTCGACTGCAGCGTCTGGCGCATCCGGTCGACCGAGCGGTCACGGCTCGTCAGCGCGACCTGGGTCTGGCCGATCAGGATGCTGATCGGCGTGCGCAGCTCGTGTGCGACATCCGCGTTGAACGCCTCGAGTCGCGCGTAGGTTTGCTGGATCCGTTCGAGCGCGCCGTTGAACGATGTCGCGAGATCGCGCAGCTCGGTGGGCAGCGCGTCGGTCTGCAGCCGCTGGCGGCGGTTCGTCGCGCTCACGCTCGCCGCGTCCTGCGACAGCCGGTCGAGCGGTGCGAGCCCGAAGCGCGCGACCGCGCGGCTCAGCAGCAGCGTGATGACGGTCGCTGTCGCGATCAGCGCGGCCAGCGTCCAGCCGAAGCGGCGCAGCATCCGCTGCGTGCGTTCGCACGAGGTCGCGACGACCAGCTGCAGCGTCGGCCGCTCGTCGGCGCCGGGCAGCGTGACGGTCTTGGTCATCACCGCGTAGCTGCTGTCGTTGAGCTGGTAGCGCTGGAACGCGCCGAACGGCGGGTCGAGCGGCACGCCGTCGACGGGGCTGCCGAAGCGGAACGCGGGGTTGTCGCTGACCACCTGATAATGCGTCGAACCGTCGGGCGGTTCGAGATCGGCGAGTTTTTCCTGCATCAGGCGGCCGCGCGCGGCCGTGGTCGCGTGCGACACGATCATCGCGGCGACCTTGGCGCGCGTGTCGAGCGTCGCGCGCAACTCGGCGAACAGCTGGCGCTCCATCATCACGAACAGCCCGCAGCCGACCAGCGTGAACACGAGCAGCGACACGATGCCGAACATCGCCGAGAGCCGCAGGATGATCGAGCGTTTCATGCCCGCCGCTCCGTGTCGCCGTCCTCGCGCGCCTCGAGCACGTAGCCCATCCCGCGGATCGTGTGCAGCAGCTTGTCCGCGAACGGGCCGTCGAGCTTCGCGCGCAGCCGCTTGATCGCCGTCTCGACGACGTTCGCGTTGCTGTCGAAGTTCACGTCCCACACCAGTTCGGCGATCGTCGTCTTCGACAGCACCTCGCCGCTGCGCCGGGCCAGCACGCCGAGCAGCTGGAATTCCTGCGCGGTCAGGTCGAGCCGCGTGCCGTCGCGCGTCGCGCGGCGGCCGATCAGGTCGACGCGCAGGTCGCCGATCGAGATCAGCGTCGACTCCTGCACGCGCGCGCGGCGCGTCAGCGCGCGCAGCCGTTCAATCAGCTCGAGAAACGAGAAGGGCTTGGTCAGGTAGTCGTCGGCGCCGCCGCGCAGCCCGCGCACGCGATCGTCGACGCGGTCGCGCGCGGTCAGCATGATGACGGGCGTCTGCTTCTGCGTGCGCAGCGCGCGCAGCACGCCGAAGCCGTCGAGCTTCGGCAGCATCACGTCGAGCACGACCACGTCGTAGTCGAATTCGACGGCTTTCCATGCGCCGTCCTCGCCGTCGAGCGCGGTATCGACGACCCAGCCCTCCTCGGTCAGGCCGCTCTTCAGGTATTCGACGACTTTCGGTTCGTCTTCGACGATCAGGACTTTCATAGGGTTGTCCGCCTAATCGGGTTGAGGGCCGACGCTCGCGGCGCGCGGCGGGGCCGCGGCCGCGACGTCGGACGGCGCGGCGCCGTCCCAGCCGCCGCCGAGCGCCTTCGCGAGAAACACGACGAGCGCCGCGCGCTGGCCCTGGATCTGCACGGCCTGGCGCTCGCTCGTCAGGAGTTGCTGCTGGGCCGTCAGCACGTCGATGAACGGCGTCAGGCCGCCCGCGTAGCGGTCCTGCGCGAGCGACACGAGCTTGCGCGCGTCGTCGACGGCCGCCGATGCCTGCTGCGCGGCGTCGGCGAGCACCGACAGGCCCGTGACCGCATTTTGCACCTCCTGGAACGCGGTGAGCACGGTTTGCCGGTAGCTGGCCTGCGCGGCGACGTAGCCGGCCTGCGCGAAATCGACGCCGGCCTTCAGCCTGCCGCCTTCGAACAGCGGCTGGCTGAGCGACCCGCCGACCGACCACAGCAGCGCCGGCACGGTGAACAGGCCCGCGAACCGCGTCGCGTCCCAGCCGATGTCCGGCGACAGCGTGATGCGCGGGAAATACGCGGCGCGCGCGACGCCGATCTGCGCGTTCGCGGCGGCCATCGCGCGCTCGGCCGACGCGACGTCGGGCCGCCGCTGCAGCAGGTCGCTCGGCATGCCGGTCGGCAGCGCGGGCGCGTTGATCGGCACCACGCGCGGGGGCAGCGAGAAGGCGGGGGCCGGCGTGCCGACCAGCGTCGCGATCGCGGTTTCGACCTGCGCGCGCTGCTGGATCAGCAACTGCGCCTGCGTGCGCGTCGCGTCGAGCTGCGCGCGCTGCTGCAGCAGATCGAGACCCGACACCGCGCCGAGGTCGTGGCGCGCGCTCACGTAGTCGAGCGCCTTCTGCTGCAGGTCGATCGACCGCTTGACGACGTCGATCTCGGTATCGAGCTCGCGCAGCGCGAAATAGCTCGACGCGAGATCGGCGCTCAGCACGAGGCGCGCGTTCGCGAAATCGTCGCGCGCCTGCTCGGTGGTTGCCTGCGCCGATTCGACGCTGCGCCGCACGCGGCCGAACAGGTCGAGTTCGTAGCTGACGGCCGCGCCGACCTGGACGTCGTTCTGCACGGTCGACATGCTTTGCGTCGCGTAGTTGGTCTGCGGGCGGTCGCCGGAGATCTTGAAGCGCTGGCCGCTCGCGGTCAGGCCGACGGCCGGATATTGCGCGGACGCGACCGACGCGAGCGTCGCTTTCGCCTGGTCGTAGCGCGCGGCCACGGCCTTCAGGTTCTGGTTGTTGCGCAGCGCGTCGGTTTCGAGTGCGTCGAGTTGCGGATCGCCGAACGCGGTCCACCACGCGGGGTCGAGCGGCGCGCGGGCCGGCGCGGCCGGGTGCCAGTACGCGTCGGCCGGGTCGAGCCGCCATGCGGCCGGCGTGTCGACGGCCGGGCGCTGGTAGTCGGGGCCGACCGTGCAGCCGGCGAGGACGGTTGCGGCCGCGACGGCGGCGAGCGCCGCGGGCCGCATGCGTGCGCGCAACGCGATCACGACTTTGCTCCCGCGACGGAAGAAGCGGGCTGCGCGGCCGGCGCCTGCACGACGACCTTGTCGCCGTTCGCGAGCGCGTCGCTCGGGTTCGCGACGAGGCGGTCGTTCGGCGTGAGCGGGCCGTCGACCTCGAGCGTCTGGCCGATCGTGCGCACGACCGTCACCTGCTTCAGGTGGACCTGGCCGTTCGCATCGACGGTCGCGACCGTCGGGCCTTCGCCGCGGAACAGCAGCGTATTGGCCGGCACCTGCAGGCGGCCGATCGGCGTCATCGGCAGCGTGGCCTGCACGTACGCGCCGGGCAGCAGCCGCCCGTCGGGGTTCGGCAGCGTGATCTCGATCTGCAGCGAGCGCGTCGCGACGTCGATCGCCTCGGACGTGCGCGTGATCGTGCCGTCGAAGGTCCGGCCCGGCAGCTCGGCCTGCGCGACGCTCACGTGCTGGCCGACCTTCACCTGCTGCGCGTAGGCCTGCGGCACCTGGACGTACAGGCGCAGCCGGTCGGCCTGCACGACCGTGAACAGCGCACGGCCCGCGTTGCCGGAACTGACGAGATCGCCGACGTCGACGTTGCGCTGCGTGACGATCCCGTCGATCGGCGCGGCGATCCGCTGGAAACCCTTCAGCTCGGTGAGCCGGCGCATGTTCGCATCGGCCGCGGCGAGGTTCGCGGTGCCCTGGTTGAACGCGCCTTGCCGGTCGTCGAGTTCCTGCTGCGACACGGCATCGCGCTGGCGCAGCTGCTGCGCGCGGTCGAACGACGTCTTCGCGAGCGCGAGCGCGGCCTGCGCCTGCTGGCGTTGCGCGGTGGCCTGCGCGAGTTCCTGGTTCAACTCGGGCGTGTCGAGTTCGGCGAGCGTTTGCCCCTGCTTCACGTGCGTGCCGATGTCGGCCTGCCAGCGCAGCACGTAGCCGCTCGCTCGCGCATAGATCGGTGCCTCGACGAAGCCGCGCAGCGTGCCGGGCAGCGTCAGCTTGCCGCCGGTGGCCGCGTCGACCGGGTGCACGACGGTCACGTACTGGCGCGTGTTCTGCTCGGCGACAGCGTCGAGCCGGTGGCCGTTCAGCACGTTGACGACGATCGTCCGCGCGGCGCCGGCGGCCAGCAGCACGCCGATCACGATCAGGACGATGCGCCCGCGCCGCGACACCGACGTGCGCGTCGGCAGATGCATGCCGTGTTCGTCCACCTGGATGCCGACGGCGCTGTGATGTTTCTCTTCCATGAATTCAACCAATTCAACCGGGTAGGGGGGACGAAAGTCAGTGTCCGGCCTGACGCGCACGGCGGCGGGCCAGCCGCGCATGCACGCCGCCGAACACGAGCGGCACGAACAGCAACGTCGAAACGGTCGCGAACAGCAGTCCGCCGATCACCGCGCGGCCGAGCGGCGCGTTCTGCTCGGCGCCTTCGCCGAGACCGAGCGCCATCGGCACCATCCCGATGATCATCGCGAGCGCCGTCATCAGCACCGGCCGGATCCGCGTCGCGCCGGCCTCCAGCGCGGCCGTGAGCGGCGGCGCGCCGGCCGCGAGGCGCTGGCGCGCGAACGACACGACCAGGATGCTGTTCGCGGTCGCGACGCCGACCGTCATGATCGCGCCGGTCAGCGCGGGCACGCTCAGGTGCGTGCCGGTGATGAACAGCATCCACGCGATGCCGGCGAGCGCGGCCGGCATCGCGCTGATGATGATCAGCGGGTCGAGCCACGACTGGAAGTTGACGACGATCAGCAGGTAGACGAGCACGATCGCCATCGCGACGCCCGCGCCGAGGCCGAGATACGACGTGCGCATCGTCTCGATCTGGCCGCGCATCGTCAGGTCGGTGCCGCGCGGCAGCGTCGCGCGCGCATCCGCCACGATGCGGTCGATCTCGCCCGCGACCGCGCCGAGGTCGCGACCCTCGACGCTCACGTACACGTCGATCGCGGGGCGGATGTTGTAGTGCGTGATCACGGCCGGGTTCGCGGTGCTGCGCACCTGCACGAGGTTGCCGAGCAGCTGCAGCGGCGTGCCCGTGCGGCCGCTCGCCGAGATCGGCGTGCCGAGCAGGTCGTCGACCGACGAGATGCTGTATTGCGGGGTCTGGATCTGCAGCGGGTACTGCACGCCGGTGCGCGGGTTGATCCAGAACGACGGCGTCGTCTGCGAACTGCCGGACAACGAGATCAGCATGTTCTGCGCGACGTTCTGCGCGGAGAGGTTGAGCTGCTGCATGCGCGTACGATCCATGTCGGCCAGCAGGGTCGGTTCGTCGTTGCGTTGCAGCACGTGCACGTCGACGGCGCCGGGGATTTGCCTGAACTTTTTCATCAGGCTGCTCGCGATGGTCATGTTACTCGCGAGATCGTTGCCGAGCACCTGCACGTCGATCGCGGCCGGCTGACCGAAGTTGAGGATCTGCGTGATGATGTCCGACGGCTGGAAGAAGAACTCGACGCCCGGGAAGCGCTGGGGCAGCAGCGTGCGCAGCGTCTGCACGTAGTGCTGGGTCGCGCGGTGGCCCGGTTTCAGCGCGATCAGCAGCTCGCCGTCGAGCGTACCGATCGTGCCGGCGTTGCTGTACGACAGGTTGATGCCGCTCACCGGCAGGCCGAGGTTGTCGACGATCGCGCCGAGCTCGTCGGCCGGCACGGTTTCGCGGATCACGCGCTCGACCTGGTCGGCGAGGCGCGCGGTTTCCTCGATCCGGTAGCCGGTCGGCGCGCGCATGTGCAGGCGGATGTTGCCGGAATCGGCGTTCGGGAAGAAGTCGCGCCCGAGCACGAAAACCAGGCCCGTCGACAGCACGCAGAAGCCGAGGAAGCACATCGCGTAGAAACGGCGGCGCACCAGCAGGATGCTCAGCAGCACGATGTACCACGCACGCAGCCGCTCGAACGCGCGATTGAACGCGTGATGGATGCGCGCGAAGCGCGACGTCGAATGGTCGGGGCCGGTGCCCGCCTGCTGCGGGCGGAACAGCAGCATCGCGAGCGTCGGCACCAGCGTGCGCGACAGCACGTACGACGCGAGCATCGCGAACACGACGGCTTCGGCGAGCGGCACGAACAGGAAGCGCGCGACGCCCGTCAGGAAGAACATCGGCACGAACACGATGCAGATGCACAGCGTCGACACGAACGCGGGCACCGCGATCTCGCCCGCGCCTTCGAGGATCGCGTCGTGCAGGTTGGTGCCGAGATGCAGGTGCCGCTCGATGTTCTCGATCGTGACGGTCGCGTCGTCGACGAGAATGCCGACCGCGAGCGCGAGCCCGCCGAGCGTCATGATGTTGATGGTCTCGCCGAGCGCGGACAGCGCGATCAGCGACGTGAAGATCGACAGCGGGATCGAGATCGCGATGATCAGCGTGCTGCGCCAGTTGCCGAGGAACAGCAGGATCATCATCGCGGTCAGCACGGCGGCGATCAGCGCCTCGTGGATCACGCCCTGGACGGCCGCGTTGACGAACACCGACTGGTCGAACAACGGCGTGATCGTGAGCCCTTCGGGCAGCGTCGGGATCACCTTCGGCAGCAGCGCCTTCAGGTCCGACACGACCTTCAGCGTGGACGCGTCGCCGCTTTTCAGGATCGAGATGAGCACGCCGCGCTGGCCGTTCTGCCGCACGACGTTGGTCTGCGGCGCGAAGCCGTCGCGCACCGCCGCGACCTCGCGCAGGTAGGTCGTCGCGCCGTTGACGGTCTGGATCGGCAGGTTGCTGATGTCGGCGACGGTGTCGGCCGACGCGTTCGTGTCGATCCGGTATTCGGTCGGGCCCATCTTCGCGGTGCCGGTCGGCAGCACGAGATTCTGCGCGTTCACCGCGTTGACGATGTCGGCCGGCGTCAGGCCTTTCGCCTGCAGCGCCTGCGGATCGAGGTCGATCGCGACCACGCGCGTGCGGCCGCCGTACGGGAACGGGATCTGCACGCCGGGCACCGTGATCAGCTGCGGGCGCAGGAAGTTGAGCGCGATGTCGGCGAGCGACTGTTCGCTGAGCGTCTTGCTCGACAGCCCGAGCTGGATCACCGGGATGCTCGACGCCGAATAGGTGATCACGAGCGGCGGCGTCGCCCCCTGCGGCATCTGTCGCACGATCGCCTGCGCGGAGGACACCGTCTGCGCGATCGCCGTCTGCACGTTGGCGCCCGGCTGCAGGAACACCTTCACGACGGCGATGCCGGGCAGCGACGTCGATTCGACGTGCTGGATGTTGTTGACGGTCGTCGTCAGGATCCGTTCATGGACGGACGTGATCCGGTTGGTCATCTCCGTCGCGGAGAAGCCGCTGTAATTCCAGATGACGCTGATCACGGGGATGTTGATCGCGGGCAGCACGTCGACCGGTGTGCGCATCAGCGCCAGCGGGGTGGCCAGCACGATCATGATGGCCATGACGATGAACGTGTAGGGGCGCCTGAGCGCGAGATTGACGATCCACATGGAGGCGGCGGGACAGGCGGTGATCAGGCGTCGGTGAAGGGAACCCGAATGATAGGCGTCGGCGTGGAACGGGTTACTGTCGCGAAACTGGCGGAACTGTCAGGTTGGGGCGGGCGGGTGGTCGGCCGATTCCGCAGACGGAAGGCATGCGTCGCGATGGCGGCGGTTTCGCCGATCGTGCCGCGTTCACAGCTGCTCCATCCCGAAGCGCGCGAGCGCACGCAGATCGACGACCTCGATCTGGTTGTACGCGAGCCGCAACGCGCCGAGCTTCTCGAGCTGCTGCAGCGCCTGGTTGATCCGTTGCCGCGACACGCCGACGAGCATCCCCAGTTCCTCCTGCGAGATCGACAGCGACGGGCCGGTGTCCGGATACAGGTCGGGGTTGAACAGCTGCGCGAGCGCCTGCGCGACGCGCGCGTCGACGTCGAGCAGCCGGCTGTTCTGGATCGACGCGATGAATTCGCCCATCCGGTTGTTCAGCTGATGAATCACGAAGCGCGTGAACGGCAGGCTGGTATCGAGCAGCGCGTGGAAGGTATCGACCGGCACGAACAGCACGGTCGAGCGCTGGATCGCGACGACCTCGTACTTGCGCAGCTCGCGCTTGATCACGCTGCCTTCGCCGAACCAGCCGCCCGACGGCACGCCGGAAAACGTGCAGCCGCGCCCCGACACGTTGAAGATCGCGAGCTTCAGCAGCCCCTGGTGCACGCCGATCCAGTATTCGGACGGCGCGAGCCGGCGCGCGATCACGTCGCCGGCCTCGCATTGCTCGACGTGCGACTGCGCGAGCACGAGCGCCTGGTGCTCGGGCGCGAGCGTGCGGAACCACGCGCACTGGCCGAACAGCGTCGCCAGGGCGGGCAGCGGGCCCGGTTCGGGAAGCGGGTCGGCCGCGTCGGGCGGCGCTACGGGGTGATCGTGCATGGGTGCGGGTTTGCGAGGATAGGGATAACGCGCAGCGCTCGAAAGGCACTCTGTCGTTTCGATGACAGACGGCTCACAATAACGCCCGTTAGGCTGTCGGCAATTGAACCACATCAAAACGATCCGGGGTGCATGCACGCCGGTCGGCAGAATACGGGAGACAGGATCATGACGCAGATGTTCGAGGCCGGACTCGGCCGCCGCGACGCCAATTACGTGCCGCTCACCCCGATCGACTTCCTGGTCCGGACGGCCGAAGTCTACGGCGAGCGCGTGGCGATCGTGCACGGCGACGTGCAGCGCACGTGGGGCGAGACCTACACGCGTGCGAAGCAACTGGCGAGCGCGCTTGCGCGGGCCGGCGTCGAGCGCGGCGACACGGTCGCGGCGATGCTGCCGAACATCCCGGCGATGGTCGAGGCGCACTTCGGCGTGCCGATGGCCGGCGCGGTGCTCAACACGATCAACACGCGCCTCGACGTGCCGTCGGTGCTGTTCATGCTTCGTCACGGCGAGGCGAAGGTGCTGATCGTCGACACCGAGTACGCGGAGTTCGCGCATCGCGCGGCGCTCGAGGTGCCGGGCCTGAAGATCGTCAGCGTGGCCGACGCGATGCCGGCCGATCCCGAGCGGTTCGCGGGCGCGACCGACTACGAGGCGTTCGTGGCCGGCGGCGATGCCGACTACGCGTGGACGCCGCCCGCCGACGAGTGGGACGCGATCGCGCTGAACTACACGTCCGGCACGACCGGCGACCCGAAGGGCGTCGTCTACCATCACCGCGGCGCGTATCTCGCGGCGGTCAGCAACCTCCTCGAATGGGACATGCCGAAGCACGCGGTGTATCTGTGGACGCTGCCGATGTTCCACTGCAACGGCTGGTGCTTCCCGTGGGCGGTCGCCGCGCGCGCGGGCGTGAACGTGTGCCTGCGCAGGTTCGACGCGAAGACCGTGTTCGACCTGATCCGCCGCGAGCGCGTCACGCATTACTGCGGCGCGCCGATCGTGCAGAGCGCGATCGCGAACGCGCCGGCGGAATTCCGCGCCGGAATCGACCACACGGTGCACGCGATGGTCGCGGGTGCGGCGCCCGCGCCGGCCGTGATCGCGAAGATGAAGGAGATCGGCTTCGACCTGCTGCACGTGTACGGGCTGACCGAGGTCTACGGCCCGGCGACCGTCTGCGCGAAGCAGGCGCACTGGGACGAACTGCCCGACGAGGACCGCGCCCGGCTCAATGCGCGCCAGGGCGTGCGCTACCACCTCGAGGCGGGCGCGACGGTGCTCGATCCCGACACGATGACGCCGGTGCCGGCCGACGGCGAGACGCTCGGCGAGATCATGTTCCGCGGCAACATCTGCATGAAGGGCTACCTGAAGAACCCGAAGGCGACCGACGAGGCGTTCCACGGCGGCTGGTTCCATACGGGCGATCTCGCGGTGCTGATGCCGGACGGCTATATCCGGATCAAGGATCGCAAGAAGGACATCATCATCTCGGGCGGCGAGAACATCTCGAGCATCGAGGTCGAGGACGCGCTGTACCGCCATCCGGCCGTCGCCGTCGCGGCGGTCGTCGCGATGCCCGACCCGAAATGGGGCGAGGTGCCGTGCGCGTTCGTCGAGCTGCGCGAAGGCGCGAGCGCCACCGAGGCGGAGATCGTCGCGCATTGCCGGCAACTGCTGGCGGGCTTCAAGGTGCCGAAGGCCGTGCGCTTCGGCGAGCTGCCGAAGACGTCGACCGGCAAGATCCAGAAGTTCCAGCTGCGCAACGCGGTTGGCTCGGACAAGGCGATCGACCTGGCGGGCGACAAGAAGTAGGCGCGGCGCCGGGCCCGATCATCCGGCGTCCGTCACGCGTCGCGTTCGAGCCGGAACACGCTGACCGCGTCCGACAGCTGCGCGGCCTGGTCGCGCAGCGCGACGGCCGCGCGCTCGGCGTCCGAGATCAGCATCGCGTTCTGCTGCGTCGCGTCGCCGATCTGCGTGACGGCGAGGTTGACCTGCTCGATGCCGGTCGATTGCTCGCGCGACGCGGCGCTGATCTCGCCGATCAGCGTGCGGACCTGGTCGACCCGCGCGACGATCTCGCGCATCGTGCCGCGCGCGGCGTCCGCGATCCGGTAACCCTGTTCGACCGTCGTCGACGATTCGGCGCTCAGCGCGTCGATCTCCTTGACGGCGGCCGCGCTGCGCTGCGCAAGCGCGCGCACCTCGGCCGCGACCACCGCGAACCCCTTGCCGTGCTCGCCCGCACGGGCGGCCTCGACGGCCGCGTTCAGCGCGAGGATGTTGGTCTGGAACGCGATGCCTTCGATCGTACCGGTGATCTCGGCGATCCGGCGCGTCGCGCGGCCGATGTCGTCCATCGTCGCGGCCACGCGCTGCACCGCGGCGTCGCCGTTCGTCGCGGCGGCCGACGCGTCCGCGACCAGCATGTTGGCTTGCGCCGCATGCTCGGCGCTTTGCTGCACGGCGGCGGTGATCTGTTCCATGCTGGCGGCCGTCTGCTCGACGCTGCTCGCCTGCGTCGCGATCCGCGCGGCGATGTCGCCGCTGCCGGCCGCGATGCCGACCGTGCCGTGCGCGATGTCGGCCGAGCTGTTGCGTACCTGCGCGACGATCCGCGCGAGGCCGTCGCCGATGCCGTCGACCGCCTGCACGAGCCGGCCGATCTCGTCGTTGCCGGCGCTGCCGCGCGCGTGCGCGCCGTCGCGGATGCGCACGCTGAGATCGCCCGCCGCGTAGCGCTCGGAGGCGCGGGCGGCGGCTTCCAGCGGCCGGCTCACGACACGCCGCACGACGATCACGAACAGCGTCGCGAACGCCGCGACGAGCACCGCGCCGATCATCAGGAAGCGGTTGCGGGTGGCGCGCATGGCGGCGAGCAGTTCGTCGTCGAGCGCGATGCCGCCGACGAGCCACTGCCACTGCGGAATCGTCGTGAACGATACGAATTTCGCGGTCGGGCCGCTGTCGTGCGCGGCCGGGTCGGTCGACGTGTACGCGAGCCGCCCCTGGCCGGCCGCGAGCATCCGCGCATACGGCGCACGCGTGTCGTCGGCGGGTTGGCCGGCCGCATCGGGATGCACGACGAAGGTGCCGCGCGACGGGCCCTGCGACGCATCGAGCACGAAGTAGTAGCCGTTGTCGCCGATCTTCAGCGAGCGGATGCCGTCTTCGACGAGCTTGAGTTCGTTGCCGATGTCGAGGCCGACGAACAGCGCGCCGATCACGCGGCCGCTCGCGTCGGTCACCGGCTTGTACTGCGTGATGTACGGCCGGCCGAACAGCCTCGCGAGGCCGGTATAGCTGCGCCCGGCGACCAGCGGCGCATACGCGGGCCCGGCGCGGTCGAGCCGGGTGCCGACGGCGCGCGCGCCGTCCTGCTTCTTCAGCGACGTCGTGATGCGCACGAAATCGTCGCCGTCGCGCGCGAAGATCGTCGCGATCGCGCCGCTTTTCTTCAGGAACTGGTCGGGAATCGCGTAGTCGAGGTCGAGCGGCTGGCCGCCCGCGAGGAGGGTCGGCGCGGCGACGCCGCCGATGTCGACCGTGCGGGCCGCGTCGAGCGAGAAATCGGCCGGCAGGAAGCTCGCGAACAGCGTCATCGAGCGGTTCGCTTCGGCGGTCAGGGCCTTGTCGAACAGGTCGACCATCGCGCGGATCGACTGCTCCTTGTCGGCGATCCGCAGATGGGCTTCTTCAGCGAGCTGCTGGCCGGCGAAATGGGCGAGCGTCCACGCGAACACGGTAAACAGCAGGGCGACGAGCACGCACGCCAGCGCGGCCAGACGCGCGCCGACGCTCACCCGGCCCAATTGGGTCGATCTCATGAAACATCCTGAGTGGGGAGAGTGAGAGGGGCGGAACGCACGCGTCACCGCAGTCCGTAAGGAAAACGGCAGATTCGGCGAAATCTTTAGCGGGACGAAGCCGGCGGCGCCGCGAACGGGTGTTGCCGGAGGTCGGTGGCGCGCGTCGGCCGGTCAGCGGGTCAGTGCGTCACGAGCCACGCGACGGCCAGGTAGCGGCCGACTTTCGCGATCGTCACGATGACGAGAAAGGTCGGCAGCGGCTCGCGCAGCACGCCGGCGATCATCGTCAGCGGATCGCCGATGACCGGCGCCCAGCTGAGCAGCAGCGACCAGCGGCCGTAGCGCCCGTACCAGCGCTCGGCGCGCGCGAGCGCGGACGGCTTGACCGGAAACCAGCGGCGGTCGCGGAAGTGCTCGATGCCGCGCCCGAGCGCCCAGTTGATCGCCGAGCCGGCGACGTTGCCGATGCTCGCGACGAGCACCAGCGCCCACACGGGTTCGCGCCCGGCGAGCAGCAGGCCCGCGAGCACGGCTTCGGACTGGAGCGGGAACAGGGTCGCGGCGACCATCGACACGGCGAACAGGCCGCCGTAAGTGAGCAATTCGGACATCGCGCGATTGTACCGGCCGAATGCCGGCCGGCCCGGATCAGGCGATCACGGGCGCACGGTGCTAGGTGGCGCCGGCCGTGCCGAACAGCAGGTGCGAGATCAACGACTTGTCGACCGGTTCGTCGTTGAGCGTGCTGGCGAGCAGTTCGCCCGCGAGTTGCTGCGGCGAGAACACCATGTCGGGTTTCAGCAGGCGCAGCCGTTCGAGGTTGCGCTGCTGGTTCACGAGCGCGACCGTTCGCACCGTCGGCGCGATCTCGCGGATCGCGAGGATGACGAACGCGTTCTCGGCGTCGTCGGAGCGCAGCGCGAGCACGGCACGCGCGGTCGCCGCGCCGGCGCTTTCCAGCACCGCATGATCGGCCGCGTCGCCGACGATCAGGTCGGTCGAGGCCGCGTAGTTGTGCTCGACGCCGGCCGGCACGACGACGGTCACCGCGTAGCCGCGCTTGCGCAGCCCGTCGTGTACCGCGTGCGCAACCGGCGTCGCGCCGACGATCAGGAAATGATGCTTGCGGATCACGTTCGACAGGCCTCCCTTGACGATCCGTTTCAGATTGCCGCCGATCACGGGGCCGACGACCGCGCTGATCGATGTCGCGAACACGGTGATGCCGAGCACGATCACCGAGGCGGTGAACAGCCGCGCGGTCGGCGCGTGCGGGACGATGTCGCCGTAGCCGACCGTCGACATCGACACGATCGAGAAATAGACGGCGGTGGCGAGATCGTGGACGGGCGGCGTGAATTCGTCGCCGAGGTACAGCACGCCGAAGGTCGCGTAGATCAGCAGCGACACGATGCTCAGCAACGCGAACAGGCTGCTCGCGGCGATGCTCGCGCGGTCGAAGTGCCGCCAGTAATAGAGCAGCGCGACGACCAGCACGGCCGTGTAGACGAACACCGCGTGGCTGCGATAGCCGCCGAGCATGCTGATCGCGGCGGCCGCGACCAGCAGCACGATCGACAGCACCCACGCGACGCGGGCGCGCAGCACGATGCCGATGGCCATCGTCGCGAGGCCGGCCGCGACGACGACTTGCGGCAGCACGACGAGCCCCGCGGTGTCGACGAGGTTCAGCGCATCGGCGAGCCACGCGTGATGCAGGCCGAGCCGCGCATGCTCGACGACGGGGCGCAGCACCATCAACGCATCGAGCGCGAGAAGGAGGGCGAGATACCAGTGCAGGCCGATCGGCGCGAACAGGCGCCGCAGGCGGGTAGTGACGTGCTTCATTCAGTCGCCCGGCGGCCCGGGCATGTCCAACGAACCAGCCGCTACCCTAAAGCATTCGGCGAGCGGCTGCTTTTTCGCGGGGCTCGACGGCGGCCGCGACGAAGCCGGCAGACCGGGCCGTTCAGTTCCACCCGACCATCATCGCGCCCATTCCGACGAGCAGCCCGCCCGTCACGCGGTTCATCGCGCGCATCCGCGCCGGCCGCTGCAGCGCGCGGCTCAGCCGGTGCGAGAACAGCGCCATCGACGCGACGCCGCCCGCGAACAGCAACGCGAACGTCGTCGCGAGCAGCAGGAATTGAAGGTTCAGGCTCCAGTCGGCATTCGGGCTGATGAACTGCGGAAAGAACGACGGAAAGAACAGCAGCGTTTTCGGATTCAGGCCGGAGGTCGCGACGCCGCGCCAGAACAGCGCGCGGTCGGTGTCGGTGTCCTGCCGGGCGATTGCGGCTCCGGCCGCGGCATCGGTGGACGGAGCGGATGCGTTGGCCGGCGCCCGGCTGAGCCATTGCCTGGCGCCGAGCCACACGAGATACGCGGCGCCGGCCCAGCGCAGCGCGGTCAAGGCATGCGCGCTGACATGCACCAGCGAATTCAGGCACAGCGCGGTCAGCGCGAGTTGCAGCAGCACCGCGAGCGTGCCGCCCCACACGCACGGCAGCGCGCGGCGCCAGCCGGCGCGCAGCGCCTGGTTCATCGTGAGCAGGTTGACGGGACCGGGGGCGTAAATCAGGACGACGGAAGCAGCGAGGAACGACAGATAAAGCTTGAACGACATGACGGGAGTGCAGGAACAGGGCCGCGGGCACCGGCCCCGCACGCGATCGGATAGGCGTGCGGGCGGCGGGGAATCGCATGCCTGCGGCCCGGCACCGCAACTCGTGATTGCGGCCGTGCGTCCCGCTGCGAAGGGGTGGTCGCGGGGAGCGTGCCGGGCAGCAGGCATGGTGAAAATGTATCAAGCGGCCCGGTTAAAAGGCTTCCTGTTTTCCGGCTAAACGGGCCTGAAACCGGAATCCTGTTCAGCTAGAATGCTGATTTTAAGTAGAAGATTCTTTTCATCATGGCTACCCGCGAACGCACGCCGAGAACGCTCGACAACCAGGACCGCAAGATCCTGGGCGCATTGCAGAAAAACGCGCGCCTGTCGAACGCCGAACTCGCCGAACAGATCGGCATGTCGACCACCGCCTGCTGGAACCGCACGCGGCAACTCGAACTCGACGGCTACATCGACGGGTACGTCGCGCTGGTCAACCAGCGCATGCTCGGCTACGCGGACATCGTGATCCTCGAAGTCACGCTCGATCGCCACGAGGACGACGCGCTCGCGCGTTTCGGTTCGGAGCTGGCGGCGCTGCCGGAAGTGCTCGAGGCGTATCTGGTGTCCGGCGAGTACGACTACTGGATCAAGGTCGCGGTGGACGGCACGGCCGGCTACGAGCGCTTCCTGCGCGAAAAGCTGTACCGGATTTCGAGCATCCGCCACAGCCGCTCGATGTTCGCGCTGCGTTGCATGAAGGACGTGCCTTCGATCCAGGTGTGACGGGGTGCGGACGGAGGGCGGCCGTCGTTGAAACGACGGCGCGTGCGGCTGCGGGCGGGGCGCGGAGAAAACCGCCAAAGGGCCGACAGGCAACGCTTGCCGGCAGAGTCGGCAGGCGAGCGCGGAAAACGGATGAATCTTCCGGTGGCGGCGGTCCGGCGCAATCGTGCGCCGGCTATCGGCCTTGAAGCGGCCTCGAGATGACCTTCAAACGCTCGCGGCGCGGTGAGCACGGCCGGCCGGGACGAGCCCGGCCTGTTTCCACGCCGGCACCGCCATGTTCCGATGCCCGACGCAGCGGCCGCTGGCGGCCGGTCGGCCTGCTCAGCGCGGCAGGCGCGCGTGTGCTTGCGCGATGATTTCGCAGTTCTCGAGGTGGAGCGCCCACGCTTCTGCAAGCAGCTCGCTCACACGTGCGAGCCAGCCGGTGGATTGGGTGGAACGGTTGGAGACGTTGGACGTTTGCATGACGAAGCCCCGTATAGGTGGCGAGTTAGGGATAACCCTAATCATAACGGAGCATCACCGCCTTGTGAAATGCGATTTCGTTATATGAGAATTCCTGACACTTTATGTTGCTGCCGCGCAACATGCATGTCTGACCGCGTTTGCGTCGCGGACAGGCGTGCCGAGGCCGTCCCGGCCAGGCTTCGCGGGAAGCGGGACAAGGGAAGGCGAGTGTAGGGGAAACGGGGCGCGATTACCGGCCGATCCACCCGAACCGCCAGGACAGTCGCCGCGTCGCGGCGAGCAGTGCCTGTGCGAGGTCGCTGTCCGGCCCGCGCGGGAAGCCGCGCGACGAGCCGATGATCGCGATCACGAGCCGGATGCTGCCGGTGTGATCGAACACGGGCGCGGCGACCGTGCCGATGCCCGGCACCGGCGCGTCGAATGCGAAATCGAGTTCGTCCGCGCGAATCGCCGCGAGCCGCGCACGGAATGCGGCGTCGTCCGGCGCGGTGCGGCTGCCCGCGAGGCGCACGGGCTCGTTGGCGAGCAGGTCGGCCAGCACGTCCTCGGACATGCCGGACGCGAAGATCCGGCCGATCGCCGTATTGACGAGCGACATCACGGTGCCGACCTGCAGGCTCACGTGCTGCGGCCGTGCCGATTCCTCGAGACGGATCACGGTCGGGCCGAGCGGGCCGAGCGTCGCGGCGGCGACGCTCATGTCTGTCGCGGCGGCCAGCGCGACGATCTCGGCTTCCGCGTCGCGCGTCGGCGACACGCGCTGCATCGCGATCAGGCCGAGCGCCTGCGCGAGCGGGCCGCCGTCGAAGCAGCCGGCGTCGTCGCGGCTCAGCAGGCCGATCTTCTGCAGGCTGACGAGATGGGGGAACGCCTTCGCGGCCGGCATGCCGGCTGCCGCCGCGAGATCGCGCAACGGCAGCGCGCGGCCCGCCGACACCAGCGCGAGCAGCAGGTCGCCGGTGCTGTCGAGCGCGTTGATCCCGCGTTGCGCCTTCGCGTCGTCGGCCAGTGCCGGTGGCACGCGAGCCGGGCCCGCTGCCGGGGCGGCCAGCGGTTCGGCCTGGTTCGCCCTTTCCGCGCCGAGCGACGCGGTGGCCTGCCGCGCTGCTTCGCGCAAGGCCGTCGCAATCGGGCCGTGCCAGTCGACATCGATCGACCCGCTCGAACCGATCACCGTCAACGCAAGCTGCAGACGCCCGTGCGCGTCGAGGACGGGCACGCACATCGCGCTGACGCCGGGGCTCGGCCGGTCGATGCCGCGTTCGATGCCGCGTGCGCGGATCGCCTCGCGTTCGGCCTGCTGCACGTCCGCGTCCGGCGCCGGCTGCACGCCCTCGGCGCCCGCGAGCGTCTCGCCCGCGCCGGCCTGGCTCGCCGCCATCGCGTCGAGCTGCGCGGGTTCGCCGAATGCGCGGAACACGCGGCCGGTCGCCGTCGTGTCGAGCGACATCACCGAGCCGACGTGCAGGTTCACATGCAACGGATAACCACCGTGCTCGATGCGCACGATCGTCGGGCCGAGCGCGCCCGGCACCGACAGCGCGACGCTCAGGCCCACGGCTTCGGCGAGTCGCACCGCGTGCGGCAGCGTCGCGCGGTAGGCCGGTTGACGCTCGATCGACATCAGCCCGAGCCGCAGCGACAGCGGGCCCGGCTCGTAGTTGCCGGTGATCGCGTCGCGCTTCACGAGCGCGAGCCGCGTCAGGCTGACGAGATAGGTATGCGCCTGCGCGGTCGACAGGTCGGCCGCCGCGGCCAGTTCCGACAGCCCGAGCGGCTTGCGCCGGCGCGCGAGCGCGTCGAGCAGCCGGCCGCCGACCTCGACACTCTGGATGCCGCGCTGCGCCTTGGGCGGCGCATCGTCCGCGCTGACTTCGTGGTTCTGCACGCGATGATTCTTCCTTGACGAAACCCCGCATGGTATCCGACGCCATTTATCGCGCCAGCCCGCAGGTTTACCCGTATTAGACAATAACAAGCGACTTTGTCATTGACAAATATTCGATGCGGGAAGATGATCCGCTCACTCCCCTCAACACATGGCTCGCAGCCACGGAACGCAACATGGCCAAAGCATTCGCCTCCCAAGCCGATCTGGAAGAGAAGAAAGTCACCTGGACGAAGCTGTCCGAGAACGCCTACGCGTACACCGCCGAAGGCGACCCGAACTCGGGCGTGATCATCGGCGACGACAGCGTGCTGATCGTCGACACGACCGCGACGCCCGCGATGGCGCAGGACCTGATCGCGAAGATCCGCAGCGTGACCGACAAGCCGATCAAGCACGTGGTGCTGTCGCATTACCACGCGGTGCGCGTGCTCGGCGCGTCCGCGTATTTCGACGAAGGCGCGCAGCACGTGATCGCGAGCCGCGGCACGTACGAGATGATCGTCGAGCGCGGTGAGGCCGACATGAAGTCGGAGATCGAACGCTTCCCGCGCCTGTTCGCCGGCGTCGAGACGGTGCCGGGCCTGACCTGGCCGACGCTCGTGTTCGAGCGCGAGATCACGCTGTTCCTCGGCAAGCTCGAGGTGAAGATCATGCACGTCGGCTCGGGCCACACGAAGGGCGACACGATCGTCTGGCTGCCGTCGCAGAAGGTGCTGTTCTCGGGCGACCTCGTCGAGTACGACGCCGCGTGCTACTGCGGCGATGCGCAGCTCGAACAGTGGCCGGCCACGCTCGAGGCGCTGCGCGCGCTCGGCGCCGAGAAGCTCGTGCCGGGCCGCGGCCCCGCGCTGCTGAACCCGGCGGAGGTGAACAAGGGCCTCGACTACACGAAGGATTTCGTCACGACGCTGCTCGCGCAGGGCCGCAAGGCCGTCGAGCGCAATCTCGACCTGAAGGCGGCGATGGCGCTCACGCGCGAAGCGATGGACCCGAAGTTCGGCCACGTGTTCATCTACGAACACTGCCTGCCGTTCGACGTGTCGCGCGCCTTCGACGAAGCGAGCGGCATCGCGCATCCGCGCATCTGGACCGCGCAGCGCGACAAGGACATGTGGGCCGCGCTGCAGGACTGAGCGGCGCACGACGGCGAGCGCTGACGTAAGCATCGCCGTTTCCCCGACGGTTGCGGCATCCGCGGCGGCAGTGCGCCGCGGTGCCGGCAGCCGGATCCGGTCTCACAAGAAAGCAGGGCGCACGCACGCCCTCGGAGACTGCCGCGCGCGCGAATCGCGCGGCCCGTTTGGAGAGAGACATGCCCCAATCGCTTCCCGCCGGAACGACGCTCGCGCACGCGCGTGCGTCGGCTTCGGTATCCGAATTCAGCGACGCGCAACTGTTCCGCAAGATCGCGTGGCGGATCGTCCCGTTCCTGTTCCTCTGCTACGTCGTGTCGTTTCTCGACCGCATCAACATCGGCTTCGCGCAGTTGCAGATGAAGCACGATCTCGGCTTCAGCGATGCGATGTACGGCCTCGGCGCCGCGGTGTTCTACGTCGGCTACGTATTCTGCGAAGTGCCGAGCAACATGCTGCTCGCGCGCTTCGGCGCGCGCCGGACATTCATGCGGATCATGCTGCTGTGGGGTCTCGCGTCGACCGGGATGATGTTCGTGTCGCAGCCGTCGCACTTCTACGTGCTGCGCTTCCTGCTCGGCGTGTTCGAAGCCGGCTTCTTCCCCGGCATCGTGCTGTACCTGACCTACTGGTTCCCGGCGAACCGGCGCGCGGCGGCGATCTCGGTGTTCTTCGCGGGCGTCGCGGTGGCCGGCGTGCTCGGCGGCCTGCTGTCGGGCTGGATCATGCGCGACATGAGCGGCGTGCTCGGGCTGCACGGCTGGCAATGGATGTTCGCGATCGAAGGCGCGCCGGCGATCCTGCTCGCGTTCGCCGCGTTCACGTTCCTGGTCGACCGGCCGCAGGACGCCGCATGGCTCACGGCCGACGACAAGGCGCGCGTCGCCGCGCTGTGCGCCGAAGGCCGCGGGCACGGCAGCGCGCACGACGGGCGCAGCGTGATGGCCGCGCTCGCGAACCCGCGCGTGTACCTGTTCGCGTTCATCTATTTTTCGCTGACCTGCGCGTCGCTGACGCTCAACTTCTGGATGCCGCTGATGATCCGCGACTTCGGCGTGACCGATGTCGTCGCGGTGAGCCTCTACACGGTCGTGCCGAACGCGGTCGGCGCGGTCGGGCTGGTGCTGATCGCGCGCCGCTCGGACCGCACCGGCGAGCGCCGCAAGCACTTCGCGTGCTGCACGATCGGCGGCGGGCTCGCGCTCGCGGCGCTGACGCTGCACCTGCACAGCTTCGCGGCGATGCTCGCGTGCCTGTCGATCGCGGCGACGCTGATCTTCGCCGCGCTGCCGATCTTCTGGGCCGTACCGACCCGCTACCTGTCGGGCAACGCGGCCGCGGCCGGGATCGCGCTGATCAGCAGCCTCGGGATCACGAGCGGCATCGTCAGCCCGTGGGTGATCGGGATGATCCGCACGCGCACCGGCAGCATGGATCTCGCCGTGTACCTGCTCGCCGCGCTGCTGGTGGCCAGCGGCGCCGCGCTGATGCTCGGCGTGAAGGGCGAAAGCGCGCCACGCGGCTGAGCACGTGACGACCGGTCGCGGCCCGCGGGCGGCGGCGGCCGGCGCTTCCTCTTCGCCCGCACCCGAATCCATCGAGGAGACGATCGATGTCAGCCCCTCTTCACGCGCACGCCGCACCGGCCGCCGCATCCGCCGCCGGTTCGACGGATGCGGCCGACGACGATGCGCTGTACCGCCGTATCGGCCTGCGGATCGTGCCGTTCCTGTTCATCTGCTACATCGTGTCGATCCTCGATCGCAGCAACATCGGCTTCGCGCAGTTGCAGATGCGGCAGGATCTCGGCCTGACCGACGCGATGTACAGCCTCGGCGCGGTGCTGTTCTTCGTCGGCTACGTGCTGTTCGAGGTGCCGAGCAACGCGCTGCTGCGCCGCTTCGGCGCGCGCCGCACGTTCGCGCGGATCATGTGCCTGTGGGGCGCGGTGTCGGTCGCGATGATCACCGTCGACAGCGCCAGGCACTTCTACGTGCTGCGCTTCCTGCTCGGGCTGTTCGAGGCCGGGTTCTTTCCGGGCGTGGTGTTCTACCTGACGTACTGGTACCCGGCGCGGCGGCGCGCGTCGGTGCTGTCGATCTTCTACGCGGGCGTCGCGGTGGCCGGGATGGTCGGCGGGCTGCTGTCGGGCTGGCTCATGCGCGGGATGTCCGGCGTGATGGGGCTGCACGGCTGGCAATGGATGTTCGCGATCGAAGGCGCGCCCGCGATCCTGCTCGGCGTGGTCGCGTGGTTCTGGCTGTGCGACCGGCCGGAGCACGCGCGCTGGCTGTCCGACGCCGAGCGCGAGCGGCTGGCGGCGGACCTGGCCGCCGACCGCGCCCGCACGGGCGCGCCGGCGCCGCATTCGCTGCGGCAGGTGCTGGCCGAACCGCGCACGTACCTGTTCGCGTTCATCTACTTCTCGTTGACCACCGCGCTGCTGATGCTGCTGTTCTGGATGCCGCTGATGATCCGCGAATTCGGCATTCACGACGTCGTGCAGATCAGCCTGCTGTCGGTCGTGCCGAATGCGATCGGCGCGGCCGGCCTGATCGCGATCGCGCGGCGCTCGGACCGCAAGCGCGAACGGCGCCGCCACTTCGCCGCCTGTGCGTTCGGCGGCGCGGCGGCGCTCGCGCTGCTGACGCTGCACCTGCCGAGCATCGTCGCGATGATGGCGCTGCTGTCGATCGCGGCGACGCTGATCTTCGCCGCGCATCCGGTGTTCTGGGCCGTGCCGTCCGCGTATTTCTCGGGCGCCGGCGCGGCGGGCGGGATCGCGCTGATCAGCAGCATCGGCGTGTCGAGCGGGATGATCACGCCCTGGCTCGTCGGGCTGATCCGTACGCGCACCGGCAGCATGGATCCGGCGATGCTGATGATCGCGGCGCTGCTGGCCGCGTGCGCGATCGCGATGCTGCTGGGCGTGCGGCGCGGCGAGGCGGGTGCGCGGGCGGACGCCGCGCCTTGACGGCGAGGCCGCGTGACTGGGCGGCGGCGGGATGCCGTCGTCCCGTTCCCGGCGGAAGCGGGCGCCGCGGCTATGCCCGATACACCTCGATCCGGTTGCGGCCGCGTTCCTTCGCGAGATAGAGCGCCTTGTCGGCGCGCGACAGCGCCTGGTAGGCACCCAGGTCCGATTCCCGCATCGCGTCGATGCCGATGCTGACGGTCAGCACGATCTGCTCGTCCTCGTGCGTGAGCTGCGTCTGCCGCGCGCGCTGCTGCACGCGCCGCGCAAAGGCCAGCGCCGTCTCGAGGTCCGATCCCGGCAGCACGATCGCGAACTCCTCGCCGCCGACCCGGCCCACGATGCAGTCCGGCCCGGTTTCCGCGAGCAGCAGCCGCGCGAAATGCCGCAGCGCGCGGTCGCCGAGCGGGTGGCCCCAGCGGTCGTTCAGCGCCTTGAAGTGATCGAGGTCGAGCATCAGCACGGCGGCAGCGTGGCCGGTCGCGCGTACGCCGCGTAGCGCCGCTTCGCTTTGCCGCATGAACGCATGGCGATTCGACAGTTGCGTCAGATGGTCGGTCGTCGCCATCCGGTGCAATTCGGCCTCGATGTGCTTGCGGTCGGTCGCATCGGTGATGAAGCCGTGCCACACGGTGCCGCCGTCGATCGTGCGCTGCGGGCGCGCATCGCCTTCGCGCCAGCGCAGGCCCTGCCCGGGCAGCAGCACGCGATACTCGAGACGCCACGGCGTCAGGTGCACCGACGATTCCTGCAGCGACTGCCGATAGGCGGCCAGGTCGGCCGGATGGATCCGCATCTCGACCGTGTCCGCCTGGCGGGCGAGCTGCTCGGACGTCAGTTCGTAGATGTCGCGGACACCGGCGCTCGCATACGAGAAGAAGCGGCGCCCGCCGGCGGTCTGCCGCAACTGGAATACGAGCCCGGGAACCTGGTCGGTGAGGTCCGTGACGAGCGCGGCCGAGTCGAGCAGCCGCTCGGCGAGCTCGCGCAGCGCGGTGATGTCGGTGGTCGTGCCGACCATCCGCAGCGCGCGGCCGTTGCCGTCGCGCGCGATCACCTTGCCGCGGCTGCGGATCCACTTGTACGTGCCGTCCTTGCAGCGGATGCGGTGCTCGACTTCGTAGCTGTCGGTCCGGCTCTCGAAATGGGCGAGCATCGCGGCCTTCACGTCGTCGGCGTCGTCCGGATGCAGGCGTTCGTAAGCGTCCTCGATCCGGTTGCTCAGCTCGTGCGGCGCATAGCCGAGCATCGCCTTCCACGCCGGCGAATAATGGATCTCGCCGGTTTCCACGTTGCGATCCCACACGCCGGTGCCGCTTTCGGTCAGCGCCAGCGCCGTCAGCGTGCTGTGCTCCTCGACGCGCGCCAGCCGTTCGCGCAACGCGGTTTCCGTGAGGGCGCGGGCCAGCGCGCGCTCGGCCACGACCGCGAGATCGAGCAGCAGCGCGCATGGCGTGCCGTCGAGCGTCAGGGGGGTGTCGTTGGCGATGCACAGCGTGCCGAGCGTCGTGCCGTCGGCAGCGGTCAGCTCACAGGCCGCGACGATCTGCGGCGCGTGCGGCGGGCCGTCGTCGCATCGCAGGTCGTGTATGACGTAGCGTCTGCCGGCGGACGGGTCGCGTTCGACGCGCGCTGGAAAACAGTCGACCGGAAGCGGGTCGGGCACGGCTCCGTCGGCCGCCAGCACGCGTTGCGTGCCGCGGCCGGCGCGCGCGACGAACGCGCCGGCCGCGCGTGCATGCGCACGCGCAATACGGCAGACGGCGACGAGTTCGGGCAGCGCCGCAAGCGCCGGCTGCTTGTCGGCGGGATCGCGTGCGGCGGCCGGCGCGTCGCCGGTCTCGGTGATGAACATACGGAACCGCCTGGTCGAATTCCGCAACGGACGATTGCCCTCGTGATCGGACGAGGTTGCGTGGGGACTGCAATCGCAGAGCTTACTGTCGCGCGGAATGCGTGGCAAGCGTGTCGGAATCGATGGGTGGCACCGGTCATTTGTGCCGTCGGGGAACGAATTCGCGAGAGCGTTCCCGCAGACGAATCGAGCGTTCCGCGCCGGCCCGTCAACCTGCCGCCGAACGCCGGGCGACCGTCGGTCGAGTCGTCGCCGGGCATCGCCGTGTTCCGTCACGTTTGCCGGCGTTCGATCCGTTGGCCGGCCCCGCTCGGCGCGGGGCCGGCGCGATCGATCAGCTCGCGTAGCGCGGTGCGGGCGTATCGGACGACAGGTGCGGCGCCATCGTGCGGCGTGCGGTCTCGTATGCGTCCCATTCGTCGCCCGCGTGCAGCGACGGGATCGTCACGAGTTCGCCGCGATCGAAGCCGACGAGTGCCGCGTCGACCATGTCGGGCGCCGTCATCACGATTTCCTTCGGCAGGTGCTCGAGCGGCAGGCCGCCCGTCTGCCAGAAATCGGTGGCCGTCGCGCCCGGCAGCACGGCCTGCACCCGTACGCCCTTGTCGGCGAGTTCGTGATGCAGCGACTGGCTGAACGCGAGCACGAACGCCTTGCTGCCGCCATACACGCCGTTCAGCGTTTCCGGCGAGATCGCGACGATCGACGAAATGTTGATCACGGCGCCGCCGCCGCGCGCGACGAAGCCGGGCACGGCCGCGTAGGTCAGGCGCGTGAGCGCCGTCACGTTCAGGTCGATCATTCGCGTCATCGCGTCGACGTCGCTGTCGAGCAGCGGCGCATGCGTGCCGATGCCCGCGTTGTTCACGAGCAGCGTGATGCTCGCGTCCTGCTTGAGCTTCGCCTCGACGGCGGCGAGCGCCGCGCGGTCGTTGAGGTCCGCGTCGACGATCTCGACGCTGCGCTGCGTGTCGTTCGTGATGCGCTCGGCGAGGGCGCTCAGCCGGTCGCGATTGCGCGCGACCAGGATCAGGTCGTAGCCGCGGCGCGCGAGGCGGTCCGCGTAGACGGCGCCGATGCCCGACGAGGCGCCGGTAATGAGGGCGGTACCGCGATGTGCTTGCGTCATGATGTGCTCCGTTTCGGTGGGAATGGCCGGATGGCGTGAAGCCATTCTGGCGCCGAAGTGCGGCGACACAAATGACGTAGATGGGTATGATTCAGGACATCGGGCCGATGACCGCGCCCGGGACCGGAGAATCCTCATGCACCGAATCGGCTTTCTGATCAGCGACGGCTTCCAGATCATGGCGCTCGCCGCGCAGTCGGTGTTCGAGTACGCGAACATGGGCACGCGCGAGCCGTTCTACGTGATGGACAGCTATTCGGTCGACGGCGGCGACGTGCGCTCGTCGCTCGGGCTGACGGTCGCGACGCGCGCGCTGCGCGGGCGGATCGACGTCGATACGTGGATCGTCGCAGGCGTCAACGATCCGCTCGTCTCGCCGGCGCCGGCCGGCGTCGTCACCTACCTGAGGCGCGCGAATGCGCGCGCGCGGCGGATCGCCGGCATCTGCACGGGCGCGTTCGTGCTGGCCGAGGCCGGGCTGCTCGCGCAGCGCCGCGCGACCACGCACTGGGCGTTCGGCCGCGACATGCAGCGGCACTACCCGGAGATTCGCGTCGAGGAAGACCGGATCTACATCGTCGACGGGCCGATCTGGACCTCGGCCGGGATGACGGCCGGGCTGGACCTCGCGCTCGCGATGGTGGAAAAGGACCTGGGCGCCGACGCCGCGCGCTCGGTCGCGCACAAGCTCGTGATGCACCAGCGCCGCGGCGGCGGCCAGTCGCAGCATTCCGAAATGCTCGATCTCGCGCCGAAATCCGACCGGATCCAGAACGCGCTGAACTATGCGCGGCGCAACCTCGGCCGCGCGCTGACCGTCGAGGCACTCGCCGAAGCCGTCCACCTGAGCCCGCGCCAGTTCAGCCGGGTGTTCACGCTCGAAACGGGGCAGTCGCCGGCGAAGGCGATCGAACGGCTGCGGCTCGAATCCGCGCGGCTGATGATCGAGCAGAGCCGCCATCCGCTCGACGTGATCGCGAAGGAGAACGGCTTTCGCGACCGCCGGCACATGCGCGAGGCGTTCGTGCGCGGGTTCGGCGTGCCGCCGCAGGCGATGCGGCGCGACGCGCGGCTGGACGAACGGGAAACGGGCTGACGCGGGCGCCAGCGCGGCCCGGGAAAAGCGCGCAAAATCTCCGGCACCCTTCGTGAGGAGACGCCATGCCCGCCGAGCCGTTCCACATTGCGATACCCGACCATGCGCTGGACGACCTGCGCCGGCGGCTGCGCGACAGCCGCCCGCCGCTGCTGACACCCGCCGAGCCGTGGCAGCAGGGCGTCGACGGCGCGTGGCTGCGCGAACTGGTTGCATACTGGGCCGAAGGCTTCGACTGGCGTGCGGTGGAGCGTGCGCTGAACCGGTTGCCGCAGTTCGTTGCCGACGTAAGCGGGCAGCGCGTGCATTTCATTCACCGGCGCGGGGCGGGACCGAAACCTTATCCGCTCGTCATCACGCACGGCTGGCCGGGCTCCGTGTTCGAATTCGACGCGCTGATCGACCGCCTGTGCGACCCGGCGGCCTTCGGCGGCGATCCCGACGATGCGTTCGACGTCGTCGTGCCGTCGTTGCCCGGCTTCCTGTTTTCGCCCGCGCCCGGGGCGCCGGGCATGGCGGCATTCCAGGTCGCCGACCGCTGGGCGGCGTTGATGTCCGGTCTCGGTTATCGGCGCTTCGGTGCGCAGGGCGGCGATCTCGGCGCGGGCGTGTCGATCGCGCTCGGTGCGCGACATGCCGACCGGGTGGACGGCATCCATCTGAACTACCTGCCCGGCAGTTACGAGCCGCCGGCCGACGCGGCGTTGCCGTTGACCGGAGACGAGCAGGCCTTCCTGACGCAGCGCGGCGAGTGGGCCGCGCTGGAAGGCGGATACGCCCATATGCACATGACCAAGCCGCAGACGCTGGCCGTCGCGCTCAACGATTCGCCGGCCGGGCTGGCCGCATGGATCGCCGAGAAATTCCGCGCATGGAGCGATTGCGACGGCGACGTCGCGCGGCGGTTTTCGCACGATACGCTGCTGACCGGCATCTCGCTCTACTGGTTCACCGGCTGCATCGGCTCGTCGATGCAGATGTATTGGGAAAACCGGCTGCAGCCGATGCGCTTCGCGGCCGGGCAACGCGTGGCGGTGCCCGTCGCGTATGCGCGTTTCCCGAAGGAAATCGGCCGGCCGCCGCGCAGCTGGCTCGAACGCGTATTCGACGTCGTGCAGTGGACCGACATGCCGAGCGGCGGCCATTTTGCCGCGATGGAGGAGCCGGATCTGCTGGCCGACGACGTGCGGCGATTCTTCCGGCGGTTTCGGTAATGCGCGGCCGGGCCGTCTGGCTTACCGCGTGACGAACGGCGCGGCGTCGTCCGGTGCGGTGCGCGCATGCT
Organism: Burkholderia seminalis; assembly: GCF_001718535.1. Classification (NCBI taxonomy): domain Bacteria; kingdom Pseudomonadati; phylum Pseudomonadota; class Betaproteobacteria; order Burkholderiales; family Burkholderiaceae; genus Burkholderia; species Burkholderia seminalis. Next base: position 1,423,535 of record NZ_CP013400.1, read on the forward strand.
TGCGCTGGCGCAGCAGCGCGACGCGGCAATTCTCGCGCGCGGTCTCGCGGCCGTCGTCGTCGAGCAGCACGAGGTCGCCGCGCATCACGTTCAGCGTGATCACGTCCTCGCCCGGCGCGCCGAGCGTTTCCGGCGTGTGCACCGAGCCGGCCGGTTCGAGCACGGTCGAGCCGGCGTGCGCGACCCAGTCGTACTCCAGGTAGCGCCACGCACCCTGCAGCGTATGGACGAACACCTCGCCGTCGTGACGGTGGCGCGGCAGCGTGCCGCCGGCCGGCATCTTCAGCAGCGCGGTGAGCGTGTCCTCGGCCGCATTGATGTGCAGGTACTTGATCGCGAGCCCCGGCAGGTCGGCGCTCATCGGCAGCCACGGCAGCGCGTCGCCGGGCAGGCACGAGATCGGCGGCAGGTCGGTGGAGGGCGGGGCGGGCGGCTGCGTCATGGCGGGAGGCGGAGCGGAAATGGGGAGCCCGCATTATCGCAGAGCCGCTTCGCACGGCGGAACGCGGCCGTTCTCGGCGACGCGGGTCTGGCCGGGCCCACGATCCTGACAACCTGAAATATACAGCCAAACTGTACAGTTAAACTGTCGATGTGATATCGTGGCGCCATGAACACGCGATCGTCCCCCTCCGATACGCGCCCGCTTGCCGGGCTCGCCGGCGAACTCCGCATCTCGGTCGGCAAACTGATACGGCGCATGCGGGAGCAGACCCATCCGAACGACCTCACTTCATCGCAGAAATCGGTGCTGCTGCGGCTCGACCGCGACGGCCCGGCTACCGTATCGGCGCTGGCCCGTGCCGAAAGCGTGCGCCCGCAGTCGATGCGCGTGACGGTCGCGACGCTCGAGGCGCTCGGCGCCGTCAGCGGCGCGCCCGACCCGACCGACGGCCGGCAGACGCTGATCGCGCTCACCCCCGGGTTTCGCAAGATGCTGCAGGCCAACCGTGCAGCCAAGGACGACTGGCTGTTCCGCGCGCTGCACGCGCAGTTGTCGGCGGCGGAACAGGCCGAGCTCGCCGCTGCCGTGAAGCTGCTGCAGCGGCTCGCCGAATTCCAGGATCCCGCCCGCCCGTGAACCGCCTCGGCCCGCACGCCGAAAGGACCGCCCGACCATGAACCTCCTGCATCTCGTGTCGTACTTCTTCGGCGGCGCGTTTCTCGCGAACGTCGTGCCGCATCTCGTCAGCGGGCTGCGCGGCGAGCCGTTCCAGACGCCGTTCGCGAATCCGTCCGGCCGCGGGCTGTCGTCGTCCACCGTGAATGTCGTGTGGGGCGTCGTGAACCTCGCGATCGCCTACGCGCTCGTGTGCCGCGTCGGCGATTTCGACCTGAGAAGCACGGCCGACGCCGCGGCGCTCGGGCTCGGCATCCTCGCGCTCGGCCTGTTCCTCGCGTGGCACTTCGGCACCCTGCACGGCGGCAACGAGCCCGGCCGGAAGCGGCCATGAGCGTGCCGGCGGCGGGCGTGTTCCGCTCGCTTCGCAGCTTCAACTATCGCGTCTGGGCGATCGGCTCGCTGGTGTCGAACATCGGCACCTGGGTGCAGCGTACCGCGCAGGACTGGCTCGTCCTCACGCAACTCACGCATCACGACGCGTCGGCCGTCGGCACGGTGATGGCGCTGCAGTTCGGGCCGCAGCTGCTGCTGTTGCCGTGGACCGGCTACGCGGCCGACCGCTTCGACCAGCGCAAGCTGCTGATGACGACCCAGGCGCTGATGGGCGTGCTGGCGCTGGCGCTCGGCATGCTGACGGTCACGGGCGCTGCACGGCTCGAGCACGTGTACGTTTTTGCGTTCCTGTTCGGCTGTGCGTCGGCGTTCGACGCGCCGGTGCGGCAGACCTTCGTCGCGGAACTGGTCGGCGATCGCGAGCTGGCGAATGCGGTCGCGCTCAATTCGACGTCGTTCAACGCCGCGCGGATGATCGGCCCGGCGGCGGCGGGGTTCATGATCGCGTCGGTCGGCACGGGCTGGGCATTCGTTGCCAACGGGCTCAGCTTCTTCGCGGTGCTGGCATCGCTGCTGCTGCTCCGGGAGGACGAGCTGCGCGCGAACCTGCGCGCGGGCCGCTCGCGCGGCGGGCTGCTCGACGGCTTCCGCTACGTGTGGCACCGCGAGGACCTGAAGGCGATCCTCGTGATGCTGTTCCTGATCGGCACGTTCGGGCTCAACTTCCAGCTGTTCATCTCGACGATGGCCGCCAGCGTGTTTCACGTCGATGCGCGCGGGTTCGGGTTCCTGTCGTCGATGATGGCGGTCGGCACGGTGTCCGGCGCGCTGCTGGCGGCCCGCCGCGAGCAGCCGCGCTTCGGGCATCTGTGGTTCGGCGCGGCGCTGTTCGGGCTCGGTTGTACGTTCGCCGCGCTGGCGCCCGGCTACTGGCTGTTCGCGGCCGCGCTCGTGCTGACGGGCGTCGCCGCGATCACCTTCATGAACTCGACCAACAGCCTGATGCAGCTGTCCACCGAGCCGGCGATGCGCGGCCGCGTGATGGCGCTGCGCCTCGCGGTCGCGCTCGGCGGCACGCCGATCGGCGCGCCGGTGGCCGGCTGGGTCGCGAACCATCTCGGCCCGCGCTGGGCGCTCGGCGTCGGCGCGGCGTCCGGTTTTGCCGCGGCGCTCGTCGCGACGCATTTCGTGAAGCGCAACCGCGACACGCTGCGCGCGGGACGCGCGGTCGAACAGCGCGACGCCGCCTGATGCACGCAAGGCGGCGGGCGGCGCGTCCGCCCGTCATGCGATGCCGCCGCCGGGAAACGGATTCGCCGGGATGACCCGCGCGAGCTGTCTACGCCGCCGGCCGCACGGCCGCATGCGCGGCTTCCAGGCACGACTGGAACAGCAGCGCGGCCCGCGACGGCCGCGGCGAGCGCCGCAGCAGGCTCACGAACCGGCACCGGTAATTGAACCGGTGCGGCGCGATCGGCTGCATCAACCCCTTGTTTTCGAAACTTTCCGCGTAGTGGTCGGGCAGGAAGCCGAGGTAGCGGCCGGACAGGATCAGCGTCGCGATCGACTCCTGGTCCGACGCGGTCGCGCTGCGCGTGAGCTTCGCGCGATGACTCAGCTCCATGTTCGGTGAATGGAAGCCGAGCCCGGCGAACGCGTGGTCGCGGATCGTCGTCCACGTGAGCTTGCCGTGCGGCGCATCGAACAGCGGATGCTGACGGCCGCAGTAGAGCAGCATCCGTTCGTCGAACAGCTCCGCATACTCGAGGCTGCCCGAATTGCGGTGCGCGGGAATGATCCCGACCTGATAGCTGCCGTCGATGATCCCGCGCTCGACTTCGTTGATCGACGCAACATGCAGGTTCAGCGTGACGTCGGGCGCCTCGTCGGCGAACTGGCGGATCGCGTCGCCGAGCCGCGCATGCGGGTTGGTGGCCGTCTTGTCGAACACGGCGACGTGCAATTCTCCGCCCATCTTGTCGTGAATGCCGTCGATCCTGCTGCGAAATGCTTCCATCGACGCCAGTAGGCGCAGCGTCTCCTCGTACACCGTCTGGCCTTCCGGCGTCAGCGTGAAGCCGGCGCGGCCGCGCCGGCACAGCACCAGGCCGAGGCGCGTTTCGAGATCCTTCACGTGCCGGCTGATCGTCGAGATGCCGATATTCAGTTCCAGTTCGGCCGCCGCCATCCCGCCGCACTGCACGACGCCCTTGAAGACCCGCAGCAGGCGCAGGTCCATGTCGCTGAGCTGCCCCAGCAGCGCGCGGCTCTTCGGTTTCTTTGCTTGCATAGTTGAGCAAGTGAACATTGATATTGCGATATTCAAAAGACTAATTGGCGTCCCGACAATGTGCAACATCATCACAAGGAAGAGGGGCGCGCCGCGCCGACCGACATGACCGACATCACCACCGCCCAGCACGACGACACGAACCTGCGCACCGACGCCGCGTGGCTCGACGCGCACTGGATGCCGTTCACGGCCAATCGCCAGTTCAAGGCCGATCCGCGCATGATCGTGTCGGGCAAGGGCGCGTATTACACGGACGCCGAAGGCCGCAAGATCTTCGACGGCCTGTCGGGCCTCTGGTGCACGGGCCTCGGTCACGGCCGCACGGAGATCGTCGAGGCCGTGAGCCGCCAGATCGCGCAGCTCGACTACGCGCCGGCATTCCAGTTCGGCCACCCGAAATCGTTCGAACTCGCAAACAAGATCAAGGAACTGACGCCGGCCGGCCTCGACTACGTGTTCTTCACGGGCTCGGGTTCGGAAGCCGCCGACACGTCGCTGAAGCTGGCCCGCGCATACTGGCGCGCGAAGGGCAAGGGCACGAAGACGCGCCTGATCGGCCGCGAGAAGGGCTACCACGGCGTGAACTTCGGCGGCATCTCGGTCGGCGGGATCGGGCCGAACCGCAAGCTGTTCGGCCAGGGCCTCGACGCCGATTTCCTGCCGCACACGCAACTCGCCGAGAACAAGTTCTCGCGCGGGATGCCCGAGCACGGCGCCGAGCTGGCCGACCGCCTGCTCGAGCTGATCGCGCTGCACGACGCGTCGAACATCGCGGCCGTGATCGTCGAGCCGTTTTCCGGTTCGGCGGGCGTGGTCGTGCCGCCGAAGGGCTATCTGAAGCGCCTGCGCGACATCTGTACCGCGCACGACATCCTGCTGATCTTCGACGAGGTCATCACGGGCTTCGGCCGTGCCGGCGCGATGACGGGCGCCGACGCATTCGGCGTGGTGCCGGACATCATGAACTTCGCGAAGCAGGTGACGAACGGCGCGCAGCCGCTCGGCGGCGTGATCGCGACGAAGGAGATCTACGACACGTTCATGGCCGCGGGTGGCCCCGAGTACATGCTCGAGTTCCCGCACGGCTACACGTATTCGGCGCACCCGGTCGCGTGCGCGGCCGGCGTCGCGGCGCTGGACCTGCTGGTGAAGGAGGACGCGGTGGCCCGCGTGCGCGATCTCGCGCCGCATTTCGAGGCGGCCGTGCACGGGCTGAAGGGCCAGCGCCACATCGCGGACATCCGCAACTACGGGCTGGCGGCCGGCCTGACGATCGCGGCACTGCCGGGCGAGCCGGCACGACGTCCGTACGAGATCGCGATGCGCTGCTGGGCGAAGGGCTTCTACGTGCGCTACGGCGGCGACACGATCCAGCTCGCGCCGCCGTTCATCGCCGAGAAGCGCGAGATCGACAACCTGGTCAACGCGCTGTCCGACGCACTGAACGAAGTGGACTGAGCCGCGGCTCGCCCCCGCGACAACCGCATTCACGAAAGAGCCTCAACGATGAAACACGACAGCAACGTCACCTCCACCATCGGCCACCTGATCGACGGCAAGCGCGTCGACGGCGGCCACCGCGTCCAGCCGGTGTTCGACCCGGCCACCGGCGAATCGGACAAGAGCGTCGCGCTCGCCGACAAGCCGACCGTCGAAGCCGCGATCGCGTCCGCGCAGGCCGCGTTCCCGGCGTGGCGCAACACGCCGCCGCTGAAGCGCGCGCGCGTGATGAGCCGCTTCAAGACGCTGCTCGAAGAGCATGCCGACGAGCTGTGCGCGCTGATCACGGCCGAGCACGGCAAGGTGCTCGCCGACGCGATGGGCGAACTGCAGCGCGGGATCGAGAACGTCGAATACGCGACGTACGTGCCCGAGCTGCTGAAGGGTGAGCACAGCAAGAACGTCGGCCCCGCGATCGATTCGTGGAGCGAGTTCCAGGCGCTCGGCGTCGTCTCCGGCATCACGCCGTTCAACTTCCCGGTGATGGTGCCGCTGTGGATGTGGCCGATGGCCGTCGCGTGCGGCAACACGTTCGTGCTGAAGCCGTCCGAGCGCACGCCGTCGTCGACGCTGCGCATGGCCGAGCTCGCGCTCGAGGCCGGCCTGCCGCCGGGCGTGCTGAACGTCGTGAACGGCGACAAGGAGGCGGTCGACACGATCCTGACCGACCCGCGCGTGAAAGCCGTGAGCTTCGTCGGCTCGACGCCGATCGCCGAATACATCTACTCGACCGGCTGCGCGCACGGCAAGCGCGTGCAGGCGCTCGGCGGCGCGAAGAACTTCGCGGTCGTGATGCCGGACGCCGACATCGGCAATGCGGTGAACGCGCTGATGGGCGCCGCGTACGGCTCGTGCGGCGAGCGCTGCATGGCGATTCCGCTCGTCGTCGCGATCGGCGACGAGACGGGCGACCAGGTCGTCGCGGGGTTGAAGGCCGAGATCGAGAAGATGAAGGTCGGCCCGGGCAACGGCGCGGGTGTCGACATGGGCCCGCTCGTGACGCGGCAGCACTTCGAGAAGGTGACGGGCTTCGTCGATGCGGGCGTCGCGGCGGGCGCGACGCTCGTCGTCGACGGCCGCGGCGTGAAGGTCGACGGCCACGACGGCGGCTACTACCTCGGCCCGTGCCTGTTCGACAACGTGAAGCCCGGCATGCCGATCTACCAGCACGAGATCTTCGGGCCCGTGCTCGGCGTGATCCGCCTGAAGTCGCTCGACGAGGCGATGGCGCTGATCGACGCGCACGAATACGGCAACGGCACGTGCCTGTTCACGCGCGACGGTGAGGCCGCGCGTTACTTCAGCGACAACATCCAGATCGGCATGGTCGGCATCAACGTGCCGCTGCCGGTGCCGGTCGCGTACCACTCGTTCGGCGGCTGGAAGCGTTCGCTGTTCGGCGACCTGCACGCATACGGCCCGGACGCCGTGCGTTTCTACACGAAACGCAAGACGATCACGCAGCGCTGGCCGTCGGCCGGCGTGCGCGAAGGGACGGTATTCAGCTTCCCGTCGAGCCGCTGACGCGCAAGCCGGCTGCACGCAGCCGGCGCGACGTGCCGAAGCCTGTCCCGGTCGACGATCGGGGCAGGCTTTTTTGCTTGTGCACGGATCGGGCGGAAGGCGGCGGAAGGACGCTTACGGCGCAACCACGTGCCACATGTTCTTGAAGTTGTCGCCGTTGCGGTCGCCCTGTTTCATGTCCTTCGAGAAGAAGTACAGCGGCTTGCCCTTGTAGGCCCATTGCGGGCTGCCGTCGTCGCGCTTGACGATCGTGTAGGGGCCGACCGGGACGTCGGTCGCGCTGGCCTTGTAGGGCGGCCAGAAGGATTCGCACTGGCCCGTGCAGGCGCTGGTGCCGGCATTGGGTTTGTCGTGGTCGAACGTGTAGACGGTCATCCCGTTGGCGGCGACGAGCGCGCCGTTTTCTTCCTTCGTGATGGAACCCTGGGCCGTAGCCGAAGCGGATGCAATGGCGAGCAGAGCGGAGCTGACGAGCAGCACGGCTTTCATGTGTGCCTCCTGATGGTCCGGTGGGCGGCCGCAACCGCGCGCACGGGCAAGCGTGCGCGACGATCGCGATGAATGGTGCCGGAACGCGATGCCGTTGCCGTTCGCGAGCTTGACGCGGGATCGCATGGCGGCAAACGGGGCGCCTTCTTCACGATAGGCGGTTTTGCGCGGGGCTGCGAGAAGATCGGGGGGCATATCGGCCGCGCGTAGGCATCGCGCAACGGCGCGGCGATTGCCTGCGCGCCGGTATTCCGCATCCGTCCCCGAACGCGCGGCGCACGCCGGCGCGTCAGCGTCTGGCGCGATTGGTCAGCGCGACGCCCGTGATCACGAGCACGCCGCCGGCCAGTATCGACGGCGACAGCGGTTCGCCGAGCGGCGCGACCGACAGCAGCACGCCGAACACGGGCACCCGGTTCGTGAACACGGCGGCGCGGGCTACACCCACAGCCGGTACATCCAGAACGATTCGTCGTCGGCGAAGCGCCGCACGAATTCGGTCGGCGCAAAGCCCGTGATGCGCCGCGTCGCGCGGCTCAGGTGGGCCTGGTCGGCAAAGCCTTCATCCAGCGCCAGCGCCGCCCAGTCGACCGGCTCGCCGGCTTCCTGCCGCGCCCGCGCGGCAAAGAACGCGCCTTCGCTGCGCACCAGCGTATGCCAGTCGCGCAACGAACGCCCGCTGTACGCCTTGATGCGCCGCTCGACCTGGCGCGCGCTGTGCGTGTGCCGCCATTCGCGTGCCTGCAGCGCGAGCCGTTCGGCCCAACTGCGGCCCGCGTCGCGCAGCGACGACAGCGGCGTCGTGCCGCCGCGCAGCGCGCGCCAGCGCGGCGCCAGGTGGCGGTCGAGCGCGGCCAGCGCCGCGGCGTCGCCGTCCGTCTCGGCCAATGCGTCGAGCAGCGGCCGCCAGCCGTCGTCGAGCGCGACACGCGCATCGACGAAGCGGTCGTGAATCTCGGGCAGCCCGATCCCGAACAGCACGCGGGCCGCGTCGGCATGGAAGCAGACGATGCCGCCCTGACCGGTGGTCGGCGCCCAGCTGACGGTCGGCGCCGACTGGCTGCCGGACAGCGTCGCCGACGCGCCGAACGCGCGCCAGCGCGGGCCGTCGGGCGCGCTCTCGACGAGCCCCGCGTCGAGAGCGCGATACCACGCGAGACAGACGAGCGGTGACGCCGGGAAGTGCGTCAGCCGCTGCGCTGCGTCCAGCGCGAAGCCGCGCGTGTCGCGGCAGATGATCGCGACCACCGCGCCTTGCAACGCGGCCGGCGCCGGATACAGCCGCGCATGCGGCGCGCGGCCGCCGCGCAGCACGCACGGCGCGCGCGCGAGCGGATCGGGGCATGACGGCAGGATCGGGGGCGGGCCGGAGCACATGACGCCGGAGTATAGGGACGGCCTGCATGCGTGTCGATGTCGTTTGCGTTCAAGACCGCCGCCGCGTCGCCGCGGACAATCCGCCGCATGAACCCGCGAACCTCCTCCCCATGTCCCTTCCATGCGGGCGCCGCAGCGCCGGCGCCCGTGCTTCACCCGCCCGGCGTATGGCCGCCGGGGCCGCGCGCCGGCCTGACGGGGTGGTCGTTGCTGCGCGCGATGTCGCGCGACCTGCTAGGCACGCTCGCGGGCTGGCAGCGCGAGCATGGCGACGTCGTGCATCTGCGCATGTGGCCCGAGCACGTGGTGGCCGTGACCGATCCCGCGCTCGTGCGCGAACTGCTGGTCACGCATCACGATGCGCTCGTGCGCTGGGAGCGCGGCATCCGCGTGTTCTCGCAGGTACACGGGCACAGCGTGCTGGTGGCCGAAGGCGACGCATGGCGCGACAAGCGGCACGCGTTGCAGCCGAATTTCATGCCGAAGCCGGTACAGGCGTTCGTTCCGGCGATCGCCGCGACGGCCGGCCATGCGCTCGCGCAATGGCCCGCGCACGACGCGCGTTGGCCGATCGAAAGCGCGCTGACGTCGCTCGCGATGGACGTGATCATGCGCGCGATGTTTTCCGATGCGATCGGCGAGGATGCGCGCGTGGCCGAGGCCGCCGTGCGCACGGTGAGCGCCGTGTCCAATGCCGAGTTTTACCAGCCGGTGAGCGCACCGGACTGGATGCCGTGGAAGCGCGGCAAGGCGCGGGCGCTCGCGGTGCTGAACGGGCTGATCGACCGGCAACTGCATGCGCGTCTCGACCGTCCCGAGCACGGCTGGCCCGACGATCTGCTGTCGCGCCTGCTGCGGCTGCATCGCGCCGACGCGCGCGTCTGGCCGCTGCAGGCCGTGCGCGACGAATGCATGACGGCGTTCCTGGCCGGACACGAGACGGCCGCGGCCACGTTGACCTGGTGGGCGTGGAGCATGGCGGCGCATCCGGACGTGCAGGCTGCCGCGCGGGACGAGGTCGTGCGCGTGCTGGACGGCCGCGCGCCGAGCACCGACACGCGCCCGGCATTGCGCTACCTGACGCAGACGCTCGAGGAAACGATGCGGCTGTACCCGGCGGCGCCGATCCTGATCAGCCGTCGCGCATCGCGGCCGGTTGCGCTGGGCGCCTGGCAGTTTCCCGCGCGGACGCTGTTCATGCTGCCGTTGCAGTTGATGCATCTCGACGAACGCTGGTTTCCCGAGCCGCATGCGTTCCGGCCGGCGCGCTTCGCCGACGACGCGCCGCCGCTGCCGCGCGGCGCGTACATGCCGTTCGGCACCGGCCCGCGCGTGTGCCTCGGGCAGCATCTGGCGATGACGGAGATGACCGTGGTGGCCGCGATGCTCCTGCAGCGCTACGTGCTGTCGGTTCCGCCCGGCACGGCGCCGCCGCGACCGGTGTTGAACGTGACGCTGCGGCCGCGGCAGGCGTTGCATCTGGCGATCGCGTCGCCGGGGCTGACGGCCGAGGCGGCCTCGGCACAAGGGCCGGCGTGACCGAGCCGGTCACGCGCGCATCGCGCGAGTGACGACCGTGCGAGCGATGCCGTGTCGTCGAATCGTCGGAACGTGAATGCATGCCGGCAACGGTGTTCGGCGTCCTGGCGCGGCGTCGCGCAGCACCTATGCTTGAAGGGCCCAGGCCGGGCGGACCCAACGGAGGACGGTCATGCGCATGCTTCTCAACATACGAATTCCTCACGAGCCGTTCAATACGCTGGTGCGCGACGGCAGCGTCGGCGACGTGATCTCGCGAATACTCGAGGCGGTCAAGCCGGAGGCCGTGTATTTCACGGAGCAGAGCGGCGGGCGCGGCGCGGTCGTGATCGTCAATCTGGACGACCCGTCGCAAATCCCGGCGCTCGCGGAGCCGTGGTTCCTGATGTTGAATGCGGACTGCGAGTTCCGCGTGGTGATGCTGCCGGACGATCTGCGGAACGCCGGGCTCGCGCAACTCGGCGCGAAGTGGCGGTAGCAGGATGCCGCGCGTGGCCGTGCCCCTGCCCGACAACGGGGCGGGAGGCATGGCGCGGCGTTCGCGTGCCGACTATCGCGCAGGCCGCGACGGCTCGACGGGTGCCGCCGGCCGGTCTTTCGGCCGGCACAGCAACAGCAGCCCGCTCAGCGCCGCCGCGCCGAGGAAAACGAAAAAGCACCGCGCGTTCCATGCGTTCAGGCTGTCGGATGCCACGCCGCCGGCATTTCCGGCCGTGGTGCCGGCTTCGAGCAGGAACGTGAAGACCGCCGGCACCGGCGCGGAGCCTAGGTAGGCGAGGAATGCGAACTGCAGCCGGCCGCGCGTCAGGATCGACCAGACGTCCTTGCCCATCAGGCAGGCGGCCAGCACCACGGGCGGCACGAGCACGATCGAAGCGGCGCTGACGGCACACAGCAGCAGCCAGCCAAGTCCGATGAGCGGAACGAGCGACATGAATCGGGTCTCCTGTATCGGGGCGGCCGTGTGGTCGGCGAAACCTCCGTGCCTGCTTCACCGGCCGATCACGGCGCGAATCGATGTATGGATAGTGCCCGATTCCGCGCCCGTTGCCATCTACCGCGATCGAGGCGTTCACCCGGCCGCATCTTCCCCGAGCGCCCGGATGAACCGCGAAAACAGCTCGGGCTGCGATGAAATCCCGAGTTTCGCGTACAGATGGCGCCGATGCACCTTCACCGTTTCGGGCGATATCGCCAGCCGCTCGGCGATCGCCTTCGACGAATTGCCGCGCAGCACCATGCGCGCGATCGACATCTCGCGGTCGGTCAGCACGCCCGCGCCGAAGCGCGCGAGCGCCTGCTCGACGCGCGCGCCGAGATCGGCGTCGGGCGTCGCGCGTGCGGCGTCGCCCACCAGCCGCCAGTGCTGCCGCATCGCCGCGAGCACCCACGGCATCGCGGCCGTCAGCTTGCCGAGCGGCTCGACGTCGAAGCGCGCGGCCGCGCCGAGCGACAGCGACAGCAGCGTATCGGCGTTCGGCCGCACGAGAATCTGGATCTCGTCGTCGCCGACCGCATCGCGGAAATAGCTGAGGAAATATTCGCTTTGCCGGAACAGGTCGGGCGCGACTTCCTCGAGCCGGTAGCAGCCGTCGGCGAGCCCGTCGTGCGCGGCCTGCAGGAACGGGTCGAGCAGATACACGCCGTTCAGGTAGAGCGGCACGGGCGATGCGTTGTCGGTGCCGCCGGTGTCGTATTCGTCGAGCACGAGCGGCACGCCGTCGCGGCCGACCGCGGTCGCGAGCGCGTTGTCGAACGGCACCATTTCGTTGAGCAGCAGCACCAGGAACCGCCAGAAGCGCGGCTGGCCGAGATGATCGATTGCGCGGCCAAGCGCCTGATGCATCGCGATTTCGGAAAAGAGACGATCCATACCACCACCGGAAGGGCGTAACACGAAGGGGGAATAGCGGTCCTGAAATTGGCTTCCTAGACTGCCACGCAATCAATCGGGCCCGAGTATGGGTGTTCAAAAATTGGCAGCAAAGGAGCACAGGAGAACGAAATGGCGATGATGTCGGAATCGACGGGTAGCCTGCAAGCGGCGCCTGCAACGGAAGACGCGCCGCGCGCGCTGTCGCAGACGCTCAGCGTGCGCGACGCGGTGATGATCACCGTATCGGGCGTGACGCCTGCCAGCTCGATCTTCGTGATCGCGCCGTTCGCGATCCAGCAGGCCGGCAGCGGTGCCGTGCTGTCGTTCGTGCTCGGCGGCGTGCTTGCACTGGCGTTCGCGCTTTGCTACGCGGAGCTCAGCGCCGCGCACCGCAGCGCGGGCGGCGAATACGTGATGGCCAAGCGCGTATTCGGCACGCTGCCCGGCTACCTGACCTTCATCACGGTGCTGTCCGTCAGCGTGTTCATCCCGGCCGTGCTCGCGAGCGGCGCCGCGCCCTACCTGAACAACGCGCTCGGCACGCACTTCGGCAACCAGTCGGTCGCGCTGACGATCGTGCTGCTCAGCTACCTGCTCGGCATGCTGAACATCAAGACGAACGCGTGGATTACCGGCGCGTTCCTGGTCGTCGAGATAGGCGTGCTGATGCTGATCGCGGGGCTCGGCTTCGGTTCGCCGCATCGCGGCGCCGACGTGCTGATCGCGCCGGTCGTCGCGAGCGGCAACGCGCTCGTGCCGGCGACGCTCGCGGCCATCGTGCCGGCGATCGGCACCGCGATCTTCTGCTACAACGGCTTCGGCTCGGCCGCGTATCTCGCGGAAGACCTGCGCGGCGGCAACCGCAACGTCGCGAAGGCGGTGATCTATTCGCTGCTCGTGATCCTCGTCGTCGAACTGGTGCCGCTCACCGCGATCGTGCTCGGCGCGCCGTCGCTCACGGAACTGACGAAGAGTGCCGACCCGATCGGCTATGTGGTGCGTTCGCTGAGCAACCCGGCCGTGTCGCGCGTGGTCAGCGGCGGGATCTTCCTGTCGGTGTTCAACGCGATCATCGCGATCGTGATCACGATGGGCCGCCTGCTGTACAGCAGCGGCCGGCATGCACTCTGGTCGCGCGCCTGCAACCGCGCATTCTCGACGATCCATCCGCGCCTCGAATCGCCGTGGCTCGCGACGCTCGCGCTGGCGGTGCCGTCGGCCGGGCTCGTGTTCGTGTCGAGCCTCGACGAACTGACCGCGTTCACGGTCGACCTGCTGCTGCTGATCTACCTGGTCGTCGGGCTGGCCGCGCTCGCGAGCCGGTTCGTGCGTCGCGACGTCGAGCATCATTACCGGATGCCGCTGTGGCCCGTGACGCCGCTCGTCGCGGTGGCCGGCGCGGCCTACACGCTGTACACGACGCTGGCGACCGCGACGAAGTCGACCGACCTGATCATCATCGCGGGGCTGCTGGCCGCCGCACTCGTGATGTACGGGGCATGGGCGCGCCACAGCGAAGCGTTCCGCGCGCTCTGAGCGGCGGATCGACACCTTGCAGCATCGACATACCGAACCACGGAAAGACTGGAGGAACTGCATCATGCGCACGAGGGATCTCGGCATCCGCATCGGGCTCGGCACGCCGGGCCGCTTCAACGCGATCACGGACGTACCGGGCGTGCGGGTCGGACATTGCACGCTGAACGTCGAGAACGGCGACGCATCGATCCGCACCGGCGTGACCGTCATCGAGCCGCGCGCGGGCGCCGCGCACGATTCGCCGTGCTTCGCGGGTGTGCACGTGCTGAACGGCAACGGCGACGCGACGGGGCTCGAATGGATCCGCGAGGCCGGCCTGCTGACGACGCCGATCGCCTATACGAACACGCACAGCGTCGGCACGGTGCGCGACGCGCTCGTCGCGAACGAGCGTGCAGCGGCGGCCGGCCGCGTGTACTGGTGCATGCCGGTCGTGATGGAAACCTACGACGGGCTGCTGAACGACATCTGGGGGCAGCACGTGAGCGCCGCGCACCTGCAGCGCGCGCTGGCCGCCGCGCAGTCGGGGCCGGTCGCGGAAGGCGGCGTCGGCGGCGGCACGGGGATGATCTGCCACGAGTTCAAGGGCGGCATCGGCACCGCCTCGCGCGTGCTCGCGAACGATGCGGGCGGCTGGACCGTCGGCGCGCTCGTCCAGGCAAACTACGGCGTGCGCGAAATGCTGCGGGTGGCCGGCTACCCGGTCGGCGAGGTGCTGCGGCACGTGCATTCGCCGTTCCGCGACCAGGGCGCCAAAGGCGAGCCGGGCATGGGATCGATCGTCGTGACGCTCGCGACCGATGCGCCGCTTCTGCCGCATCAGTGCACGCGCCTCGCGCAGCGCGCGAGCGTCGGGCTCGCACGCGTCGGCGGCGGTACCGAGGATTCGAGCGGCGACGTCTTCCTGGCATTCGCAACGGGCAATGACGGCCTGCCCGCGGCGAACTACGGCAGCAAGGGCGCGCCGACCACCGATCTGAAGATGGTCAACAACGACCACATTTCCGCGCTGTTCGTCGCGGCGGCGGAAGCGGTGGAGGAAGCGATCGTGAATGCGCTGGTCGCGGGCGGCGACGTCGAATCGCGCGGTGCGCGGGTCGAGGGGCTCGGGCGGGCGCGCCTGCTCGATGCGTTGCGCGAAGTGGGGTGGCGGCCGGGGCGCGGCGCCTGAAACGGCGAGCGCCGCTTCAATCGAAGCGGCGTGGAACGGGGCGGCGATGCGGCGATCGGCCGGACCGCCGTCCGCCCGCGCATGCGATGCATGCCGTGCGGGCGATGCGGGCCTGGCCGTGACGACGCGGCGTCATGCTCAGCTGCCGAAGTAGATGTTGCAGAAGCTGACCGGGCCGACACAGGCGTTCGGGTCTTCCTGCTTCGATTGCGAACGATCGACACGGCCCGCGGCCTTGACGGCTTCGGCGCGGTTCGCCTGTTGCGGTGCGGCGTCCGCCGGCGCCGGCTGTGCGTGGGCGACAGCGGCGGTGAGCGACAGGGCAACGAGGGCGAGGTGCAGCGGCTTCATTTTGGGTTCTCCTGGGTGAGTGCCAGTCGCGCTGGCAGTGAGGAAACTATAGGCTCGCACTGCTTAAAGATTAATCACCGGGGCTGTAGAGCTTATTTCCATCCGGAACAAGGATCCCGTTGCGCACGCATCGATCCTCAATGGCGGCGCCGGTTGAACGGCGCATCCTTGTCGAGCAGCGCGGTGCGCATGAAGTGCAGGCAGCCGACGATCCGCTGCATGCTCCGGCGCGCATCGGGCACCGCGTACCAGGCCTGCAGCGTGTGCTGCGCCGCGCGGATCGCGAGATTCACCGATTTCAGCGTGCGTGCGTGATGGCCGGGCGTCGGGTCGTCGAAGAAGCGCGGCAGCTCGTGCAGCACCGCGTCGATCGAGGTGGTCCAGCGCAGCGTCTGCGGCGGTTTCGAGGCACTGAACGCGCGCAGCTCGTCGCGCAGGTCGATCACGGCGTGGCCGACCTCGAGCGTCGACAGCATCCAGCGCATGGCGTCGCGGTGCTGCCGGGTACGCCGCACGAGCAGCGTGCGCAGTTGCGCCATCAGGTCGTGCGTACTCGACTGGAAACGCTGCGCGAGGCCGACCGGCGCGCCTTCGCACGCGAGCGTGACCTGGCGGCGCAGGTCGTGGGCGATGCGGCCGGTGAGCCACGGCATGTGGGTCGGGAAGACGACCGCGAACACGAGCGAGCACGCGAGCATCGCGACGACGATCGCCAGCCCGTTGTTGATCAGCACTTCGGGCGTATACGCGATCGCGTTGTCGGGGCCGGCGAGCAGGCAGAAGAACACCGCGAAGCCGATTCCGTAGCCGGACAGGCCGGGCCGCATGGCGAGGAACGCGCCGAGGCCGAGCACCGGCGCGAGTGTCGCGCACAGCAGCGGGAAGCCGTCGATGTTCGGATACACGTAGCACAGGAACACGTAGCCGACGGCGGTCGCGAACGCCGCGCCGACGCTCATTTGCGCGACGAACTTCGGCGCGCGCGGCGACGTCGAGCTGAGCGCGCACGCGATCGCCGTGGCGATCACGGCGAGCGAGCCGCTCGGCCATTCGGAGGCGATCCAGAACGCACTCATCGCGCCGACGGCGACAACCGTGCGCAGGAACGCGAAACCGACGAAGAACGCATTGGTCTTTACCGCGTAATGCGTGACGGAGCGCTCGAACGCGTGATCGTCCTGGTCGAGCGACGCGTAGGTATCGGCATAGCCGAGATATTCGCCGATGAAGCGGTACATCAGCTCGATCGCGGTATCGAAGTCGAGCAGGCCGCCCGCGGCATGTTCCTCGATGGTTCGGCGCGACGCGCGCGCGGCCTTCGGCAATGCACCGTGGAAGCGGCGCAGTTCGAGCAGCGCGCCGGTGGCCGGCGTGATGCCGCGCGGCCGCTCGTCGCGCAGTGCCGCGAAGCGCAGGGCGAGCGCGTCGACATGCGGCGCGAGCGCAGCGAGCACCGCGTCCGACTGGTTCGCGCGCAGGCGCTTGACGAGCTGGTGCAGCGCATGCAGTCGCGTGCAGGCATTCATGAACTCGCTGTTCAGTCGCGCAAGGCGGCGGCTGCGCGCGCGAATGTGCGGATCCTCGAACGACGCGAACGCGCGGTTGGCCTCGAAACCGACGATGTCGTCGACGAAATCGGCGAAGCGCCGCTCGAAATCGCCGCGCGCGACGTCGCCAGCCAGCGCACCGGCGGCGAACGCCGCGAATGTCGCATGGCGCGCGCTCAGCGAGCGCATCAGCGCCTTCGCGGAACTCAGCGGCAGGATCAGCGCGCTGACCGCGCCCGAGCAGGCGATGCCGAGCGCGACTTCCGCGGCGCGGGTGAGCGCGGACTGGAACAGCGTCTGCGGCGTCATCACGGCCGGCAGGCCGATCAGCGCGGCCGTGTAGCCGGCGAGCACGAAGCCGTACCAGCGGAAGTGGCGGTTGCGTACCGCGAGCGCGATACAGCCGCCGATCCACAGTGTGATGCCGGCCATGTACAGCTCGGGCTGCTGCGCGAACAGTCCGCCGAGCGCGAGCGCGGCGACGAGGCCGGCCGCCGTGCCGAGCACGCGATAGAAGCTCTTCGCGAACACCATGCCCGAGAGCGGCTGCATCAGCACGAACACGGTCGTCATCGCCGTGCGCGGCTGGGACATCTCGAGGCGCATCGCGATGCCCATCGCCAGCAGTGCCGCAAGCACGGTTTTCGCGAGATGCAGCCAGATCAGCCCGTCGCGGGTCGCCCAGTCGCGCGCGGCGTCGCCGAGCGGTTCGAGCCAGGCCCTCCATCGCGCGGGTTCGATGGAAGATTGCTCGATCGCAGGTGGTGGCTTCATGAAAAGAGGGGGCCGAGGCGGGGCCGGGGCGGGGCCGCGGCGCATCCGAACGGGGCCGTTCGACTGGTGAGGCGCCGATTGTAGGAGTGCGGCGCGTGCGCATTAACGCAGCTCCGGGGAAACGATAGTTGCAGCCGGAGTAACAATCTGTCGCATCCAGTGGAGGAAAATAGCGGTTCCGCTACAGGTTGCTCACAGGAATGGATACCCTACAAAACATGCGGGTGTTTTCGCGCGTCGTCGAGACGGGCAGCTTCACGGCCGCGGCGCAATCGCTGAATTCGACGACGGGCGCGATGTCGCGCGCGGTGTCGGAACTCGAGGCGCGGCTGCGCACCCGTCTGATGAATCGCTCGACACGCCGTCTCGCGCTCACGTCGGCCGGCGAAAGCTATCTGCGGCGCTGCCGCCAGATCCTCGCCGACGTCGACCGTGCGGAAGAAGAAGCGAGTTGCGCGCACGAACGGCCGGCCGGCGTGTTGCGCATGCACAGCTTCGCGAGCGTCGGTCACCACTACGTATTGCCCGCGCTGACGCGTTATCACGCGCAGTTCCCGGACGTGTCGATCGAGCTGTCGCTGTCGCAGCGCATGCCCGACCTGTTCGACGGCACCAGCGACATGGCCGTCGTGACCGCGTCGTCACTGCCCGATTCGGAACTCGTGTCGCACCTGCTCGGCTCCACGTTCAGCATCCTGTGCGCGTCGCCCGACTATGTGAAACGGCACGGTGCGCCGGCCCGTCCGCAGGATCTCGCCGCGCATGCGTGCCTGACGCTGTGCACGCCCGCGTTCCCGACGCACGAGTGGGTGCTCGAGGGCCCCGAAGGCGTCGAGCAGATCCACGTCTCGGGGCCGGTGCAGACCAATACGGCCGAATCGCTCGCACTGGCGATCCGCGACGGCATCGGGATCGGCATGCTGCCGCTGTACGCGGCGATCGACGCACTGCGCGACGGCACGCTCGTGCGCGTGCTGCCCGCGCACATCCTGCAGAAGATGAACGTGTACGCGCTGTATCCGTCGCGCCGTTTCGTCGATGCGAAGGTGCGGACCTGGGTCGAGATGCTGCGTGCGCAGGTGCCGGGCATGATCGCGCGCGACGTCGAGATGCTGAACGCGATCGACCGCGAACCGCAGGCTGCCTGAAGGCCTGCACGCCGGGCGCACACGGGGGCGCCGTGTCCTGTCCGGCTTCTTCACGCATGCGCGAGACGCGCGTTGCCCGCGGAACATCCCTCGCGCGGGCGAGGCGCGTCGTCACGTCGTCACGGCGCGGGCTTCGCCGCCGCGCCGGATTCGGTGGCCGGCTGGCCGGCCGGGCCGTACGCGGCCTGCGCGGCCTTGTGTTCCGCGAGGCGCTTCGCCTGCAGCCGTTGCTGCGCGGCCATGATGTCGTCCGGATAGTTGTCGGCTTCACCGCGCGCCGGGTTGTAGCCGACCGATTCCAGATCGATCAGTTCCTGCAGCACCTGCGCGCGCGTGACGGGCGCCTGTGCCTGCTGGGCGAACGACAGGGCCGGTGCGGCAAGCAGGACGGCAGCGGCGGCGGTAACGACGAGCGATTTCACGGGGTTCTCCTGAATACGGGGTAGGTGGACGGATCGATGCGTGATGCATGACCCGAGCCTTCGACGCCAGTCTACGTAGCGGTCGCACGCACAAAAACCCCGATTCCCGGCAGGCTGCCTTCCAGATGGAACAACATTGGCGGCGCATCGCGCGTGGCGCACGAACCGATGTTCCGTGCGCCACGCGCGACGCGGCATCACGCCGTTCAGAAGCGCGTGCGCATGCCGATCGTGCCGACGACCTGGTTCGCCGTGCTCGATGCGCCGCCCGACGTGTTGATGAACGCCTGGTAGCCGCGGCCCGACGCGTGCTGAAACATCGCTTCCGCGTACAGGTCGGTGCGGCGCGACAGCTTGTACACGGCCTGCAGGTCGACCTGGTGCCACTTCGGATCCGAGCCGTGCTTGCTGTCGGGATTCGACACGCTGGCGTCCGTGTACACGTAGGCGACGCCGAGGCTGACCGCCGGGGTGACCGCGTAGCGCACGTTCACGTCGTAGTTGTTGAATGCGACCTGGCCGGCGGCGCCGAACGAGCCCGTGTTGTCGTACTGCGAGCGCGTGTAGACGAAGCCGACCGTCGCCGGGCCGAACACGTAGCCGACGCCGCCGCCGTAGGCGCGCATGCGGTCCGAACCGATCGACCAGCCGCCCTGGTTCACGCTCTTTGCCTCGGCCGAATCGGTCGCGCCGGGGCTCGCGCTCGTCGAGCCCTTCGTGCCGTTCATCTGCAAGTACGCGCCGGCCAGCTTGAGCGGGCCGTTCGTGTAGCTCGCCGCGACGCTGTACGCGCGGTTGGCGCTGAAGTTCGTCGAGTTCGAGAACGCGTACATCGCGCCGACCTTGAAACCGGCGAGCGAATCGCTCGTGTACTTGACCGCGTTGTTGATGCGCAGCGAGTGGTTCAGGTTGTCGTTGTCGAACGGATGCGCGAAGCCTGCATCGCCGAAATCGCCGGCCGTCGCGGACAGCGGCGCGACGAAGTCGACCATCGTGTCGTACTGGCGGCCGAGCGTCAGCGTGCCGTAGCCGGCCTGGCTCAGGCCGACGTACGCGTGACGGCCGAACAGCTTGCCGTCTTGGCCGAGGCCGCCGTTGTTCACGTTGAAGCCGTTCTCGAGCACGAACAGCGCCTTCAGGCCGCCGCCGAGATCCTCGGTGCCGCGCAGGCCGAAACGGCTGCCGTTGACCGTGCCGCTGGCCATGCGCCACTGCGACGCGCCGTTCACGTTGTTGGTATAGGCGATGCCGGCGTCGATCAGGCCGTACAGCGTGACCGAGCTCTGCGCATGGGCGAGCGGCGCGAACAGGGCGGCCGCGCATGCACCGGCGATCAGGGTTTTTTTCATGGTGAAGCTCCTGCGTGTGGGACGGGAAACCAAAGTTCGGCGCAAGTATAGGAACGCCCTGCGCGCGCGCGGCCGCCGGCGCGGCGAGCGCACCTTTCCGGATCCGGCAAGAGTCCTTCACAAAACCGACATGTCGCGCGGCGTGCGCGCGAGGCCGGCGGTTTTCACGTGATCGCCGACGCCGGGCTTCCGTCCGGCCGTGGCCGGCTGTCGTGCCGACGCAACATGCGCGGCGCGTGCGCGCATCGATGTTTTTCATCCATACTGGTCACCGGGATCGCACGGCCGCCGGCGCCAATCGCGCGGCGCGCGTCATGCATACAACAAGGGGCCTCCACATGAATCTGTTCAACGTACGCTTGCGCGGCCGCGACGGCCTGTTCACGATCGGCATCGACGGCGGCACGATCGCGCGGATCGATGCGCAATCCGCGCCGATCGCGCCGATCGCGCCGGCGAACCCCGGCGATATCGACGGCGGCGGCCGGCTCGCGATTCCGCCGCTCGTCGAGCCGCATATCCACCTCGATGCGGTGCTGACGGCCGGCGAGCCGGCATGGAACATGAGCGGCACGCTGTTCGAGGGCATCGAGCGCTGGGCCGAACGCAAGGCGACGATCACGCACGAGGACACGAAAGCGCGCGCGCATGCGGCGATCGGCATGCTGCGCGACCACGGAATCCAGCACGTGCGCACGCACGTCGACGTGACCGATCCGACGCTCGCCGCGCTGAAGGCGATGCTGGAAGTGAAGGACGAGGCGCGCGGGCTGATCGACCTGCAGATCGTCGCGTTTCCGCAGGAGGGCATCGAATCGTTCGACGGCGGCCGCGCGTTGATGGAGCAGGCGATCGACCTCGGCGCGGATGTCGTCGGCGGCATTCCGCATTTCGAGAACACGCGCGAGCAGGGCGTCAGCTCGATCGGCTTCCTGATGGACCTCGCGGAACGCACCGGCTGCCTCGTCGACGTGCATTGCGACGAGACCGACGACCCGCATTCGCGCTTTCTGGAAGTGCTCGCCGAAGCCGCGCGCGTGCGCGGAATGGGCGCCCGCGTGACCGCGAGCCACACGACCGCGATGGGCTCGTACGACAACGCGTACTGCTCGAAGCTGTTCCGGCTGCTGAAGCGCGCGGGCCTGAACTTCATCTCGTGCCCGACCGAGAGCATCCACCTGCAAGGACGTTTCGATACGTTTCCGAAGCGGCGCGGCGTCACGCGCGTCGCCGAACTCGACCGCGCCGGGCTCAACGTGTGCTTCGGGCAGGATTCGATCAAGGATCCGTGGTATCCGCTCGGCAACGGCAACATCCTGCGCGTGCTCGACGCGGGCCTCCATATCTGCCACATGATGGGTTACGAGGACCTGCAGCGCTGCCTCGACTTCGTGACCGACCACAGCGCGACGGCGCTGCATCTCGGCGACGGCTACGGCATCGCGGCCGGGCGTCCGGCGAATCTCGTGGTGCTCGATGCGGACAGCGACTACGAAGCCGTGCGCCGGCAGGCGAAGGCCACGCTGTCGGTTCGCCACGGGAAGGTGATCATGCGGCGCGAACCGGAGCGCGTGACGTATCCGGACTGACGCGGAAGGCGGGGCGCACGGCCTCGTCCGATCGCATGTATTCATCGAATGCATGAGTTGATGCTAAAAATACGTTTGTCTCATGATCGGTGCGGGCCTACGATGCGGTCCTGACGACGGTGCGCGTGTTGCGCGCCGTCCTTTCGATCCCGTTCGCCGACCTCATGCGCCTCGATCTTCCGTCCGCTCCCGCATCCTCTCCGCCGCCTGCCAGCCCGTTCGCGCGGATGGCCGTCGTCACGGTCCTGACCGGTCTTGGCGCGGGCCTGGGCGGCATGCTGCTCGCGCTGCTGCTGCATGCGATCCAGCACATCGCGTACGGCTACAGCATCGCGCACGTGATCGGTTCCGAGAGCTTCCTCGGCGGGGTGACCGGCGCCGATCCGCTGCGCCGGGGCGCGGTGCTGACCGTCTGCGGAATCGTCGCCGGCGGCGGCTGGTGGGCGCTCTACCGGTATGGCCGGCCGCTCGTCAGCATCCGCCGCGCGGTGCGTGCGGCCGATCCGCGGATGCCGTTCGTCAGCACGACGGTTCACGCGCTGCTGCAGATCGTCACCGTTGCGCTCGGCTCGCCGCTGGGCCGCGAAGTCGCACCGCGCGAGATCGGTTCGCTGCTGGCCGGGCGGTTTGCGCACGCCGCGGGGCTCACGCCCGACGACTGCCGGCTGATGGTCGCGTGCGGCGCCGGCGCGGGCCTCGCGGCGGTCTACAACGTGCCGCTTGGCGGCGCGATCTTCGTGCTCGAAGTGCTGCTCGGCACGTTCGAGCTGCGTGCGCTGGTCGTCGCGGTCGTGACCTCGGCGATCGCGGCGGCCGTCGCGTGGATCGGCCTCGGCAACGAGCACCAGTACACGGTGCCGCCGTTCGTGCTGAGCACGCCGCTCGTCGCGTGGTCGATCGTCTGCGGGCCGCTGTTCGGTTTCGCCGCATACGGTTTCGTGCGGCTCACGACCCGCGCACGGGCGAACGCGCCGAAAGACTGGCGGCTGCCCCTGTTCGCGCTGGTCAATTTCGTGGTGATCGGTGTGCTCGCGATGGGGTTTCCTCAACTGCTCGGCAACGGTAAGGGGCCGGCGTCGCTGGGTTTCGACGGCACGCTGACGATCGGCCTGGCCGCTGCGTTGCTCGTGCTGAAGGTGCTGATCGAGGCAGGCAGCCTGCGGGCCGGCGCGGAGGGCGGGCTGCTGACGCCGGGCCTGGCGAACGGTGCACTGATCGGCGTCGTGCTCGGCGGTCTGTGGAGCCTCGTGTGGCCGGGCGCATCGATCGGCGGGTGTGCGCTGATCGGCGCGACCGCGTTCCTGGCCGCGTCGATGCAGATGCCGATCACGGCCGTGGTGCTGCTGCTCGAATTCACGCGCGCGAATCACGACAGCCTCGTGCCGATGCTGCTGGCCGTGGCCGGCTCGCTCGTTGCGTACCGGTTCGCGCAGCGGCTGGCGGAGCGACGGGCGAGTGCGGTTGCCGCCGTGAACGCGCCTGCGACGACGGCGCGCTGACGCGCCCGAGCGGCTGAGGGCGGGCCACGTCGTCTGTGTCGATTCGGCGTCGCTTACCGGGTCGCCGAGTTGTCGCGGCGCGGTGCGCGGGGTTCCTCGTGCTGCGTTTCGTGCAAAAGGGCCCGCGCTCGAGGTCATGGGATACGTCGTGACGACGCGCCAGTTTTCGGGCGCGGGGTGTGTGGCGCGGATGGATCTGTTCTGATCGAGCGGGGCGAGATCCGGGCGGCGTGCTTCGTCCGCATCTCGCCATCCCGGATCCGGCCCGCCGTCAGCCGTGCGATCGTGCGGCCCGGCGTTCGTGCCCGTGACGCAACGCGAGACTCGCGAACGCGGCGACGAGGAGCGCGGCGGCCAGCAGGGTCAGCCCGTTCTTCGCATTGCCGGTGGCCTGTTCGATCGCGCCGACGACGGTCGGCCCGACGAAGCCACCGAGCAACCCGCACGTATTCACGAGCCCGAGTCCGCCCGCCAGTGCGCTACCGGCCAGCCGCGACGCGGGAAACGTGAAGACGATCGACTGCACGACGAAGAACATCGATGCGGCCACGCACACGCACAGGAGCCCCGCAACCGGCGACGTATGCGCCGCGCCGACCATCCCGGCCGCCATCACGACCAGCCCCGCGCACAGCATCCGGCGCGCATGCCGTGACTCGCGTGCAAAGCGCGGCAGCGTTGCGGCGCCGCATGCGGCGGCGAGCCAGGGCAGCGCGGTCAACAACCCCACCGCGAACGGCGAGAAGCGTCCCGAGGCGCCGATGATGCCCGGCAGGAAGAAAATCACCGTATAGATGGTCAACTGGTGGCAGAAGTACACGAAGATCGCGAGCCAGATCTGCGGGTCGCGCAGTGCGGTGCCGAACGCATGCCCGCCGTGCGTGCCGACGCCCGCATCCTGCTCGGCGGCCAGCGTGCGTTCGAGTGCGCGCCCGGTCTCCGGGGCAAGCCACGGCGCGGTGCCCGGACGATCCGGCAACCGTGCCCACACGACGAAGGCGAGCAGGATCGCCGGAATCCCTTCGACGACGAACAGCCATTGCCAGCCGTGGAAACCGAGCGTGCCGTCGAGTTCGATCAGCGCGCCGGCCAGTGGGCCGCCGACGATGTTTGCGATGCACACCCCGAGCAGGAAGTAGCCGGTGGCGCGCGCACGCTCCTCGCGACCGAACCAGTACGTCAGGTACAGCATCACGCCGGGAAACAGCCCGGCTTCGGCGGCCCCGAGCAGCAGGCGCATCACGTAGAACGACGTCTCGCCGCGGACGAACGCCATCGCGATCGACAGCGCGCCCCAGGTGATCATGATCCGCGTGATCCAGAAGCGGGCACCGACGCGATGCATGATCAGGTTGCTCGGGATTTCGAAGAGCGCATAGGTCAGGAAGAACAGCCCCGCGCCGAGTCCGTACGCGGCCGATGAAATGCCGAGATCGACCCCCATCGAATGTTTGGCGAACGCGATGTTGGTGCGGTCGAGAAAGCTGATCACGTATGCGGCGATCAGCAACGGCATGAGTTTGCGGAACAGCAGCCGGTTCAGCGACGCGCTCGCGTCGCCGGCGGCGGAAGGCAGGGCCTGGGCGTGATGAGTGGACATGCGGACGACTCCGGTAAGGGCGAACCGGCGCGCACGGCAAGCACGGTGCGCCGCGTTCGGCAAATGCCGCTGCGGGGCATGCAGCGGATGGGCAGACGACGGAGCCGCGCCGGCGGCGCTCGAACGGAGCGGGGCGATGATGGGCGTCCGGGCGCCGGCCGGCTCGGGCCGGCGCCTTGTCACTGCGCTTGCGGGTTCGGGTGTCGGGGCGCGACCCGCGGTCAGAAATTCACCGCGTCGCCGCCCTTGAGTGCGAGCATCGCGCGCGCTTCGGCCGGTGTCGCGATCTCCAGCGATAGACCTTCGAGCACCTGGCGCATTTTCAGCACCTGCGCGGCGCTCGATTCCGCGAGCTTGCCCGGCGCGATCCACAGCGAATCCTCGAGCCCGACGCGCACGTTCGCGCCTTGTGCCGCGCCGATCGTCGCGAGCGGAATCTGGTTGCGGCCGGCACCGAGGATCGACCACACGTAGTCGCCGCCGAACAGGCGGTCGGCCGTGCGGCGCATGTGCATCAGGTCTTCCGGATGGGCACCGATCCCGCCGAGCAGGCCGAACACGCTTTGCACGAAGAACGGCGGCTTCGCGAGCCCGCGGTCGACAAAATGCGCAAGGTTGTACAGGTGCGAAATGTCGTAGCACTCGAATTCGAAACGCGTACCGTTCGCTCCGCAGCGCGTGAGGATCGTCTCGATGTCGGCGAAGGTGTTCTTGAACACCAGGTCGCGGCTCTTCTCGAGGTGTTCGCGTTCCCACGGATGCTTCAGCTCCCGAAAGCGCTCGAGCATCGGGTACAGCCCGAAGTTCATCGAGCCCATGTTCAGCGAAGCGACCTCGGGCTGGAAATGCAGCGCGGGCTGCAGCCGTTCGTCGACCGTCATGTGCGGGCTACCGCCCGACGTGAGGTTGATCACCGCGTCGGTTTGCGCCTTGATGCGCGGCAGGAATTCGGCGAACACCGCCGGATCCTGGGTCGGCTTGCCGTCGGACGGATGGCGCGCGTGGAGGTGCAGGATCGCCGCGCCGGCCTCGGCGGCCGCGACGGCGGCCGTTTCGATCTCGTGCGGCGTCACGGGCAGGTACGGCGACATCGACGGCGTGTGGATCGCGCCGGTGGGCGCACAGGTGATGATGACTTTGCGAGCGTTTGCCACGGATGGATTCCTTTCGGTGAACGATGCCGGGTGCGTCACAGCACTTCGACGTTGCCGCAGACGGAGATGGCCTGCCCCGTGATTCCGTGCCCGCCCGGCGAGCACAGGAACAGCGCGGTCGCGGCGATTTCGGCCGGGTCGGTCATGCGCCGCAGCGAGATCTTCTCGAGATAGCGCTTCTCCATTTCGTCGTAACCGATGCCCAGTTGCTGCGCGCGTGCGTCGATCACGCGGCGCATCCGCGGGCCACGCACGATGCCGGGCTGAATCGCATTCACGCGGATGCCGAGCGGGCCCAGTTCGATCGCGAGGCTCTTCACGAGGCCGACCACGGCCCATTTCGTCGCGGCGTACGGCGTGCGGAACGCGTAGCCGAGCCGCCCGGCGACCGACGACAACGCGATGATCGCGCCGCCATGTTTCGCGTCGCGCAGCAGCGGCACCGCACGGCGCGCGAACTGGAACTGTGCGTTCAGGTTGATCGCGACGGTTTGTTCCCACTGCACGGGGTCGATCTCGTCGATGCCGCCGGTCGGGCCGGCGATCCCCGCGTTGTTGACCAGCACGTCGAGGCCGCCGAGCGTTGCCGCGACGTCGTCGAACACGCGTTCGACGGCGGCCGGATCGGATACGTCCGCCAGCGTCGCGCTGATCGCACCGGCCCCGGCGCGCGGCGGCCGGTCGGCGAGTGCGGCCAGCGCGGCTGGCGACGCGTCGCACACATGCACGCGGGCGCCGCACTCGGCGAACGCGTCGGCGATGTCGAGGCCGATGCCCGATGCGCCGCCCGTCACGAGGACGCGCAGGCCGTCATAGGGTTTCAGCAGGTCGGAAGCTGTCATGCCGGGTTGTCTCCATCGTTGATGTTGTAGGATCGCAGCCGCCCGCGGCGGGCGGCCGCTACGGCTTTGCGTTCACGGTTCGCGGGGCCTGTTCGGCCCGCAAGGTTTCGGCGAGATCGTGTGCGGCGCCGCCGATGTCGAGCGCGATGCCGGCCCGCACGCCGGTGCCGTCGCGCCGTTCGAGGGCGTCGACGATCGCGCGGTGCGCGTCCATCGAGCGCCGCATGTGCGGGATGTCGAGCGCGACCATGTTCAGGAACGGCCCGACCCGCATCCACAAGTTCTCGACGATCGCGAGCGTGCTTTCGCTGGCGCCGTGCGCGTAGATCGCGCTGTGGAAGGCGAAATTGCTTTGCAGGTAAGCGCGCGAGCGGCCGGCTTCGACGTGCGCCTGCATCGTCTCGCAGGTCTTGCGCACGGCCGCGATCTGCGCGTCGCTCATTCGTTCGCACGCACGCTCGGCGATGCAGCCCTCGAGTGCGATCCGCACGTCGCGCAGTTCGTCGAGCATGTCGAGCGTCATCGGCGGCACGACGAGCGCGCGATTCGGGCCGTCGACCAGCGCGCGCTCGGCGCGCAGCCGCGTGAGCGCGGCGCGCACGGGCATCGTCGACGAACCGACCGCCTCGGCGACGCTGCGCAGGCTCAACGCCTGGCCGGGCGCGAAACGGCCGCTCATCAGCGCTTCGCGCAGTTGCTGGTAGACCTTGTCGGCCATCGTTTCCTGTTCGATGGCTTTCAGTGCGGGCGGGACGATACGAGGCGCCAAGGCGGGGTTCTCCTGGGTTTGATCTGCGATCTGTGATCACACTTGCGATAGGCGAAGTGTTGACGATGCGGCGGGCGGAGTCAAGACGAACGGGATCGGGGAAAACGCCGAGGAAGGGCAGACGAGGGTTGACGGCCAGGTACCGCTTCGGAGCATGCGCCGGACGTCATTCACGCACGGGTGGCGAAGCATCTGGCGCGGGATTATCGACATCCGGTCGTCGAAGCGGATGTCGGCGACGTGAAGTTCGACTACCTGAAGTGCGTCGATCTGTACCACGGCAGAGCACGGGACGCCGCGGCGAAACAACGCGTGTGCACCCGAACGGTACCTATCGGACCAAGAAGCCGCAGAAGCCGCGCTGACGATCAAACGCCGTCGTACACCGCGCCTTCCGCGCCACGAACCCTACTCGAGCGTCCTGATCGAATTGCTGATGCCGCGCGCGCAGTCGATCACGGCCGGCGCGAGCTTGCGGCGCGCGTCGTCGAAGGTCCAGCGGCTCGTCGGCGCAACCACGTGCACGGCCGCCACCGGCTGCCCCTGGCTGCCGAGCACGGGCGCCGCGATCGACATGTCGCCGATGAACAGTTCTTCCTGGTTGGTGGCGTAGCCTTCGCGCCGCGCGCCGTCGAGCAGCGCGACCAGTTCGTCGAGCGCCGTGACCGTGCGCGGCGTGTGCGGCGGGCGCGCCATGGCGTCGAGACGCGCGCGCGCGTCGCCGGGCGGCAGCGCGCTCAGGAATGCGCGGCCGCAGCCGGTGCAATACATCGGGATGCGGCTGCCGATCGGCATGTGGATCGGCACGAACTTCGTCGACACGAAACGCGCGACGTACACCATCTCGTCCTCGTCCGGCTCGGTGAGGTTGGTGGTTTCGCCGGTCAGGTTCGTGAGCTCCGACAGAAACGGATTCGCCACGTCGATCAGCGTATCGGCCGCGAGATAGTTGAAGCCGATCCGCATCACGTGCGGCGTGAGCTGGTAGCGCCGCGTAACCGGATGCTTGCGGATGTAGCCGAGCTTCTCGAGCGTATAGACCATGCGCTGCGCCGAGCTTTTCGTCATGCCCGCGGCGTCGGCCACTTCCGCCAGCGTCATCGTGCGCCGCTTCGCGCTGAACGCGCGCAACACGTTCAGCCCTTTCTCCAGCGACTGGTTGAACAGCAGGTCGTTTGACTGATCGGGCGACGTTTCCATGGGCAAGGGGCCGAATCGATTCGATAACGCATCATAGCGTATCGCATATCGATACTAAAAAATCTTTTCTCGATATTTTTGATTCGTTTTAAGATCGAGTCACCGTCGCAGTGTCGATCCGCGACCAGTCGGCGCACCGAAGTATTCGAGAAGGAGGCACCATGGTTTCGTTCATCAAGCGGTTCGGCGCACTGGCCGCCGGTTTCGCCACCTGCATCGCGCTCGGCGCGGCATCGCCCGGCGCCGCCGCGGCCGAGCCGACGCTGAAGGTCGGCGCGACGGCCACTGGCGTGCCGTTCACGTTTCTCGACGTCAAGAGCAATTCGATCCAGGGGATGATGGTCGATGCGATCACCGCGGCCGGGCAGTCGGCCGGCTTTCGCGTCGACGTGCAGCAGACCGTGTTCTCGGCGCTGATCCCGTCGCTCACCACGCAGAAGATCGACATCATCTCGGCCGCGATGCTGAAGACGCCGGCGCGCCAGCAGGTCGTCGACTTTTCCGACACGGTCTATTCGTTCGGCGAAGGCCTGATCGTGAAGGCGGACGACCCGGGCCGCTACACGTCGATGGACGATTTCAAGGGGCAGGTGGTCGGCGCGCAGGTCGGTACGGCGTTCGTCGACGCGCTCAACAAGAAGGGCATCTTCAAGGAAGTCCGGACCTACGATTCGATCGCGGACATCATGCGCGACGTCGCGCTCGGGCGCATCAAGGCCGGCTTCGCCGACCAGCCGATCGTCGCGTACCAGATCGAACACGGCGTCAACCGTCAGGTGCGGCTCGTGCCCGAATACCAGAGCGTCGTGAAGGGGCAGGTCTGCTTCATCGTGCGCAAGGGCGACACGGCAACGCTCGAGCAGCTCAACGGCGCGATCCGCAAGATGAAGAGCGACGGCACGCTGCAGCAGATCCTGCAGAAGTGGCACATGAGCTGAGCGCCCGTCCGGGAGGCCCGGACGGTATCGCCCGCGTGTCGCGGGCACCCACTGCGGCGCGTCGCCAGGTCGTCGCATAGGAGACCTCATGTTTTTTCAGAACGCGATCGATTTCCTGCCGATCCTGCTGAAGGGCGCGGTGGTCACGATCGAGATCACCGCATGCGCGTTCGTGCTCAGCTCGGTGCTCGGGCTGATCCTCGCATTGCTGAAGGTGTCGCGCAACCGTGTCGTGGCGACGGCCGGCAGCACGGTCGTCAACGTGATCCGCGGGCTGCCGATCATCGTGCAGCTGTTCTACATGTACTTCGTGCTGCCCGATCTCGGCATCCAGCTGTCGGCGTTCCAGGCCGGCGTGCTCGGCCTCGGCATCGCGTACTCCGCCTACCAGGCGGAAAACTTCCGCGCCGGCATCGAGGCGATCGACCGCGGCCAGATCGAGGCCGCGCACGCGATCGGCATGCGCGGCCCGATGATCATGCGGCGCGTGGTGTTGCCGCAGGCGTTCCGCATCGCGCTGCCGCCGTACGGCAACACGCTCGTGATGCTGCTGAAGGATTCATCGGTCGCATCGACGATCACGGTCGCGGAGATCACGCGCGCCGGGCAGCTGATCGCGTCGTCGACGTTCCAGAACATGAGCGTCTATACGCTCGTCGCGTTGCTGTACCTCGCGCTGGGCTTGCCGCTGATGTTCGGCGTGAACCGGCTCGGCAAGCGGCTCTCGCTGAGGAGAAGCACATGATCCGGATCGATGCGATACACAAGCGTTTCCAGCAGCACGCCGTGCTGAAGGGCGTGAGCCTCGACGTGCAGCAGGGTGAGGTCGTGTGCCTGATCGGGCCGTCCGGCTCGGGCAAGTCGACCGTGCTGCGCTGTATCAACGGCTTCGAGACTTACGACGAAGGGTCGATCACGATCGACGGCGTGAAGGTCGATGCGCATTCGAAACGCATTCACGAGTTGCGGATGCGGGTCGGCATGGTCTTCCAGCGCTTCAACCTGTTCGCGCACCGCACGGCGCTCGAGAACGTGATGGAGGGGCCCGTCCACGTGCGGCGCAGGCCGGCCGCGCAAGCGCGCGAGCAGGCCCGCGCGCTGCTCGACAAGGTCGGGCTCGCGCACCGGATGAACGCATACCCGTCCGAACTGTCGGGCGGGCAGCAGCAGCGCGTCGCGATCGCACGCGCGCTCGCGATGGAGCCGCAGGCGATCCTGTTCGACGAACCGACCTCGGCGCTCGACCCCGAACTCGTCGGCGAGGTGCTCGGCGTGATGCGCGGGCTCGCGCGCGACGGCATGACCATGGTGGTCGTCACGCACGAAATGGCGTTCGCCCGCGAGGTGGCCGATCGCGTGTGCTTCCTGCACGACGGCACCATCTGCGAAAGCGGCGCCGCGCGCGACGTGCTCACGCAGCCGAAGCATCCCCGCACGCAGGAATTCCTGCGTCGCCTGCTGGCGTCGGACGACGCCGCCAACCCGGATCGAACATGAGTGCAAGGAACGCGGCACCCGGATGGCCCGACACGCAGTGGCCCGATTCGCTGTGGGCGGCGACCGCCGCGCCGGCGCCCGATACCCCCGCGCTCGATGCGTCCGCGTCGTGCGACGTCGCGATCGTCGGCGCCGGCTTCACCGGCCTGTCGACCGCGCTCCACCTGGCCGAACGCGGCGTGAACGTGCGCGTGATCGACGGCGCGCAGCCGGGCTGGGGGGCGTCGGGCCGCAACGGCGGGCAGGTGATTCCGGGCCTGAAATACGATCCCGACGAACTGATCCGCCGGTTCGGCGACGAGGCCGGCGAGCAGCTTGCCGGCGTGGTCGGCGGGGCGGCCGACACGGTGTTCGACCTGATCGCGCGGCACGCGATCGATTGCGACGCGCGTCGCCACGGCTGGATCCAGCCGGCGCCGACCGCCGCGATGCTCGAGACGGTCGCGCGGCGCGCACAGCAATGGGCCGCGCGGGGCGCGCCGGTCGAACTGCTCGGTCGCGACGACGTCGCGCGCCGGCTCGGCACCGGCGCCTACGCGGGCGGCTGGATCGATCGCCGCGCGGGCAGCGTGCAGCCGCTCAGCTATACGCGCGGCCTCGTGCGCGCCGCACAGGCGAGCGGGGCGGTCGTGCACGGGCTGACGCGCGCCGTCGGGCTGACGCGTGCCGGCGGTCGCTGGCAGGTCGCGACCGCCGGCGGCGCGACGGTATCGGCCGACCGCGTCGTGCTCGCGACCAATGGCTATACCGACGGACTGTGGCCCGGCTTGCGCCAGTCGGTGATCGCCGCGAACAGCTTCATCGTCGCGACGCAACCGCTCGCGCCGGAACTCGGCCGCGACATTCTCGCCGGCGGCGAAGTCGCATCGGATGCGCGGCGCCTGCTGCTGTACTTCCGGCGCGATGCGGCGGGACGCCTGCTGATGGGCGGTCGCGGCCCGTTCGCGGAACCGCGTGCGGCGAGCGACTGGCGCCATCTCGAGCGTGCGGCGACGCTGCTGTATCCGCAACTCAAGGGCGTCCGGTTCGAATACCGCTGGGCCGGACGCGTCGCGATCACCGCGGATTTCATGCCGCACGTGCACGAGCCGGCGCCGGGCGTGACGATCGCGCTCGGCTACAACGGGCGCGGCATCGCGATGGCGACGACGCTCGGCAAGCATCTGGCCGCGCACCTGTCGGGCGACGCGCAACTGCCGCTGCCGTTCCGCGTCACGCCGATCCGGCCGATTCCGTTTCACGGGCTGCAGCGCTTCTATATCGCGGCCGGCGTGGCCTGGTACCGGCTGCTCGACAGCCTGTCGTAACGCAGGCGGGAAGCAGGATCGCCAACCGTCGTCCGATCGGGCAGAATCGACACTCCCAGTTTCCGCCGACGGATGCCGCATGACCGATCCGAACGAATCGCCCGGCCGCCGCGCCTATGCGAGCTTCGCGCAACGCTACGCGGACATCGCGCCGACGAAGGCGCACAACGCGCTGTACGAACGGCCGGCGACGCTGGCGCTGCTCGGCGACGTCGACGGCCTGACGGTGCTCGACGCCGGGTGCGGCCCCGGCATCTGCAGCGAACACTTGGCGCACCGCGGCGCGACCGTGCATGCGTTCGACGTCACGCCGGAGATGGTCGCGCTCGCGCGAACGCGCTGCGACGGCCTCGCGGTCGACATCGTGGAAGGCGACCTGGAGGCGCCGCTCGCGTGGCTGCCGGATCATGCGGTCGACAAGGTGCTGTGCTCGCTCGCGCTCGACTACGTGCGCGATCTCGCGCCGACGCTGCGCGAATTCAGGCGCATCGCGCGCCCCGGCGCGACGCTCGTGTTCTCGATGGCGCATCCGATGCGCGACTGGATGGACGAACGGACGCGCGGGGAAGGCACGTACTTCGACACATCACGCTTCGGTTTCCACTGGTCGGGGTTCGGCGAGCCGAGGCCCTACGTCGAAGCCTGGCGGCGGCCGCTGGCCGACATCCTGAATGCGCTCGCCGACGGCGGCTGGCGGCTCGAACGGTTCGTCGAACCGAAGCCGCTGCCGGAGATGAAGGCGGCGTCGGAACGGCTCCACGCGGAGCTGTCGCTGGCGCCGGCCTTCCTGTGCATCCGCGCGCGCCGCTGATGCGGCGCGACGCCCGAGCGGCGTTCAGTGCCGTGCCGGCTCGTCGTTCAGCGTGCCGAGAAACGCCTCGATGTCCTTGATGTCCTGCGCGGTCATCGCGGGCTTGTCGCCCGGCTTGCGGTCGAACGGCGCGTCGGTCACGTCGACGTTCGCGCGATATTTCGGCGGGAGGTCGTCGTACTCGTCGACCTTGCCGTCCGCGCCGCGCGAATAGAACTTCTGCGGCGAGATGCTGCGCTCGTTGTAGAACGCCATCACCTGGTCGAGCGTATGGAACACGCCGTTGTGGAAGAACACGCGGCGCGTCGCCGAGTTGCGCAGCGTCGGCGTCAGGAACATCCCGCAATACTGCGTCTGGTCCTTCAGGTCGTCGCGGAACGGTCCGCACACGCCGAGATCGTGGAACGCCGGGTTGCGGTTCTGCGCAAGCGCCTGATTGCGCGGCGCACCGAGCGCCTCGTACTGGTAATCGGTGAACATCGGCGGCAACCCGTCCTTGCCGGGTTTCGACAGATGGCAGCCCGCGCAATTCGCCTTGTCCGGATCGTTGAACAGGCGCAGGCCGCGCAGCTCGGCCTGCGTGAGGCGCGCGCGGCCTTCGAGCCAGCGGTCGTACTTGCTGTTGTACGGATGGAACGACGGATCCTCGACCTGGTAGCGCGCGATCGCGAACATCGCCTCCGACACCGCGAGCTGCGGGCTGTCGAACACGCGCGCGCCGAACAGTTGCACCAGTTGCGCGCGGTGCGACGACTGCGCGAGCTTGCGCGCCACGTCGTCGATGCTCGCGTTCGCCATCTCGACCGGATTCAGCAGCGGGCCGAACGCCTGCTGCTGCAGCGTGTCGGCGCGGCCGTCCCAGAACATCCCGCCTTGCGGCACGAGCTGCGGCGCGGCCGACGTGCCGGCCACCTTCTGCGCCTTGACGACGCCGGCCGCCGACGCGGCCTGCTGCGCGACGCTCGGCGCGGCGTCGTTTTCACCGGCATCCGGGCCGATGCTGAAGTTCGGCTGGCGGTACAGGTACATCAGCGACGGCGGCGGGCGATAGCCCTGCTGCGTCATCGCGAGGCCGCCCGGCTGCACGTCGAGCGCATTCGGCGGCCCGTACGCGTGGTCGGGGCTGTGGCACGACGCGCACGACTGCTTGCCCGACGCGGACAGCGACGGATCGTGGAACAGCGCGCGCCCGAGCTGCGCGACCGCCGACAGCGGCTGCGCGGCGGGCCGCTGCAGCACGACCGGATGCGGGTTCGCGCCGGTCCAGTCGGCGACGACGGTGCCGATGGCCGCCGGCACCCGCGCGGGAAACGCGATCGCGAACGCGCCGTAGCCGAGCACGGCCGCGCCGAACACGAACGCCGCGCGGCGCGGCAGGCGGGAAGGGGCGCGCGGCGCGGGGGTGCCGGAGGCGTCGGAAGAGGGGAACGCGGGTCGGGCTGTCATGCTGTCGATCGGAACTCGGGCGCCGCTCGACGCGGCGCGTTAAATGGAAACGGCCGGCGCGCGAGGCGCCGGCCATGCGGTCGGGCAGGCGACGCTCAGATCGCCGGTGCGGCGCTCAGTGCGGTGCCGAGCGTCGGGTCGAGGTACAGCGGCGTCGTGTTCGGCTTCGACGTGAAGTCGAACAGGTTGCGCAGGTCGCCCGCGGTCGCATCGAACGAACCGCCGCCGATGCGCTGGCCGCCGAGCCAGTTGTCCTCGATGAAGCGCACGACGGACGCCTGGTCGAGCATCGTGTGGTCGACGTAGTTCTGCTTCGCATACGGCGAGATCACGACCAGCGGAATGCGCACGCCCGGGCCGCAACGGCCGTTCACGGTCGCGCCGTTCACGCCGGTGGTGCCGCCCGTGCCGCACTTGCCGGCGCCGTTGACCTGGTCGACCGGGTCCGACGATGCGTGCGTCGGCGCCGTGTACACGTGGTCGTACCAGCCGTCCGAGTCGTCGTACGTGACGATCACGGCCGTGTTCTGCCAGTCCGGCTGCTGCTGCAGGAAGTTGACGACCTTGGTCACGAACGCCTGCTCGTCGAGCGGATCCGAATAGCCCGCATGCCCGTCCTGCGCGGCCGGCGCCTTCAGGTAGCTGACCGACGGGAAGTTGCCGGCCTTCACGGCGGCGAAGAAGTCGTCCGTGTCGTACTGGTGGTTCGCCGGCTCGGCGGTCTTGCCGTCGGCCTGGAAGCTCGAACCGATCGCCGCGACCGAGCTCGGGCGCGTGTGCTGCGGGTTCGCGGTCGACGCGTAGTACTGGAACCAGTTGTGGTGCGGGATGTAGTCGGCCGTCGCGGCGTTCACGGCGGTGGCGACCGTGCTGCGCGCGCAGCCCGTCGTACCGTTGCCGTTCGTCGTCGACAGGTTGAAGCCGCCCATGAAGCCGCCCCACGTGATCTTCGCGCCGTTCAGCAGGTCGCCGATGTTCTTGCCCGTCATCATCGCCTGGTCGGTCGTGCTCGAGCACACGTCGAAGCCCGGGTCGACGTCGTTGATCATCGTGAAGCCGCCCTGGCCGTCATTGATGTAGTACGAGCTGGCCGCGAGCGTCGACGGCTGCTTCGACGTCTTGACGATCTGCATCCCGTTGGTCTGGCCGGATACCACGTTCAGCGCGCCGGGCGTCGACGGGCCGTAGACCGTCGTGAACGTGTTGTCGCTCATCGCGAAGCGCTGCGCGTAGTTCCACAGCGCGGTCACGGTGTTGCCGTCGAAGTAGCCCATCACCTGGCCCTTCGTGCCGAACGCGCCGGCGCCACCGGACGAGCCCTTGCCGGTGTACTTCGGGAACAGGTCGGCGAGGCCGTTGTCCTCGGCCTGCTGCTCGGCCGTGTACGCGTGGTTCTGGTCGGCGGTCGCGGCCTGCGTGCGGTCGAGGCGGAACGGGTTCGCCGCGTCGGTGCCGTTGGCCGTGTTCGTGAAGTTCGGGTTCGCGGTCAGCAGCGTGCCCGTCAGCCCGTTCGACGTCGGCGTGCCCGCTTTCGCGGTGAACGCCGGTTCGCCCGACGGGTTCGTCGCGTTCGGATAGGTGCCGAAGTAGTGGTCGAACGAGATGTTCTCGCCGTAGATCACGACCACGTGCTTGATCGGCGTGGCGGTCTGCAGCGCATCCTGCGACGACACGGCGGGCGTCGACGTGGGATCGTCGCTGCCGCCGCAGGCGAACAGCGCCAGCGCCGCGGCTGCGCAGGCGGTGACGAGCAAGGCTTGACGGAACATCGGGAAACTCCAGGTAAGGTCTTCGAGGGTGGGGCGCGGCTCCGTCGCCGTGGCGTGTCGGTCGGCGCGGAGCGCGTGAGAGAGCACGCGCATTGAAACAGCCGCATATGAAGATATGGGGACGGAGTGGTTTCGTGACGGTTGCACCGCGGTATCGATTCCATTACGCCGGCACGAGGCGCGAAAGAGAACGGAAAGGGGCAGACCGCGTGCGGCCGCCGCGGCAGGTGCCGCGGCGCGGCGGGCCGCGGCCGCCGATGCCGCGCCGGGCGGGGCGGCGCACGGCCGGCGGGCGCGTTCGCGCCGCCGTGCACGCCGACGTTTTTGACAATCCGGTGACGGATTCATACGATGAACGCCCTGCGGCGACGATCGACGTCGGCGCGCGTCTGCGAGTATTCATCGTGCCGATTCCCGTCCTGTTTGCCGTGCTGTGCGCCGCGTTCCTCCATGCGGCGTGGAACGCGCTGGTCCGCGGCAGCGGCGACCGGCTGCGTTCGGCCACCGTGCTGCAGATCGCGATCGGGCTGTTCGCGCTGCTGTTCCTGCCGGCCGCCGCGCCTATTTCAGCGTCGAGCTGGTTGTGCGTCGTCGCGTCGGCGGTGCTGCACGTCGTCTACACGTTGCTGCTCGTGCGCGCGTACGAGCATGGCGACCTGACCGTCGCGTATCCGGTCGCGCGCGGCACCGCGCCGCTGCTCGTCACGCTCGGCGCGGCGGCGTTCGCGGGCGAGCGGCTGAACGTCGGCGCGCAAGGCGGGCTCGTGCTGATCTGCGCGGGCATCCTGGCGATCGGGCTGGATCGCGGACGCGGCGCAACGCATCCGATCGCGAGGGTGCTGCCGACCGCGTTCGCGACCGGCGTGTCGATCGCGGCGTACAGCGTGGTCGACGGGATCGGCGTGCGCGAGAGCGGCAACACGGTCGGCTATACCGCGTGGATGTTCGTGCTGACGGGGGCGATGATGGCCGCGTACTACCGGCTGCGCGCGGGGCCGTTGCGGCTGACGCAGGCGGTCGGCGAAACGGCGAAGGCCGCATGCGGCGGGGTGTTCGCCGCGCTTGCGTACGGCATCGTCATCTGGGCGATGGACCGGGCGCCGATGGGGCCGGTGTCGGCGCTGCGCGAGACGAGCGTGGTGTTCGCGGCGCTGATCGCGCGCGTGTATCTCGGCGAGCGGCTGACGCCGCGCCGGGCGGCAGGGTGCATGGTGATTGCTTGCGGGGCGTTGTTGATCAGTGCGTTCGAGGCGGTGCGGTGAGCATTGACGATAGTCGCAAGTTTAGGCGGTTGCAGACGAAATCGTCACACGCACCGATGTATCGGGCTGTCGCTTGACGGAGCGAGGCGGCGCACAAACTGCGTTGCGCCGCTCCGGTGATCCGGCCTGGCTGAAGAGACCTAGCGCAGGCGCCGCGTAGCTCGCGAGATGAAAAACGACGACGAATAGCGTAGCCATAACGAACACGTTTCCCCATCTACGCGACGACCAGCGCCGATAAGCGAACGCATTGATGACGGCAAAGAGGACCGAGGGCCACAACGTGAGTGCGAGCAGACCGACCACGAATACCGCCTGAGGAGCGCAGTGCTCCATGTCGTTGCAGCCGGTCGAATGTGACGGTGTAGTGGGCCAATGAATTCGGCTGAACGTGTAAAGGGATGCCCAGGTAACGAGCAAGCCCCATATGAATCCGCCGAGGGTGACGGCCAGCCGTTTCATTCAACTTCCCAGAAAAGGATTTCGTTCGAATTGGCGAGGTCCGAGTACCAGTTTCCGCGTCGGCCCCGAAGATAATCGAGCGGGTTAATCATGGACGGCACGCCAATGCGAAATCGCCAGAACGACGCAGCCGAGGGTGTGAGCGTGTCCTTGTTCCACAGATCGATATGTCCGCCGCTGAATGCGTCAGCCGAATCACCGTCCTGCCGCCAATAACCGAAGAAATAGACGATACCGGTTCGGCCTTTTACCTTGTCCTGCCAATCCTGTCCGGTGATATTTTCCGGCTTGCCCAAGCCAAGGAATGGGCGAAGCTTCAACCATTCTGCTAGTTCGTAGGCGCGGGTCGCAGTTGCCTTCCCATCGAGGATGAGGCGTCCGAGCGTTCGTTTTCCTGGCATGGGCTTCAATACTTTCTGAGAAAACGACTTCATGCCGCTGCCGATTGCGTGGAAAGTTACGCTCATCCGGATCGCGCATTGATTTTTATACTCGCCGGTCGGGTCATCATATGGATCCTTCTTCGGATATGCGTTCCAAAGCTCCTGAAATGTCAGTGTTTTGAGCTGTACCGTTTTTTGAGAATGCGGCGTGTTATTGGTGCGGACTTTCGTGGACGGGTTCGGCATCGGCTACGCCCCATATGTGGCGGCGATGACGAATCCGACGGAAGCGGTCGGATCGCTGGCTGTTGCTACGGCGGGTTGCCATAGTCGATTCCTGATGCATTAAGGAATCGAAGACGATCGCTGATAAGAAACAAGTCGCCTATTGGACTTGTACGACTTTTCGTGAAATTTGCTACCGATTGATGGGCGTCCCATTAATCGGTGCCCTCGCACGATGCCGCAGTCGAACACGTTTTCCGGGCAATGTCGATCACGACAGACGCGCCGCGACAGCTACGTTGCGCAGGAAAGCGCAGCCTGTGGCCCTGCGAGCTGCTCAACGCCTGCCTGACGCAGCCGGAACCATGATGATGCCTGCGGCACCGGCGACCTTCGCGTGAACACCTCGCCCGCGCGGGTGTTACGCTTCCACCGGCATCGCGCTCGTACACTTGATTTCGTCGAGGCACACGCTCGAATGCACGCCGCTCACGCCGGGGATGCGCATCAGCGTCTCGAGCAGGAATCGCGACAGCCCCTTCAGATCGTGCGCGACGACTTTCAGCACGTAGTCGATGTCGCCCGTCACCGAGAAACATTCCTGGATCTGCGCGAGATCCGACACGAGTTTCTGGAACTTCGACAAATCGCGGATATGCCCGCGCTCCATCGTCACGTGCACGAACGCGGTGACGCCGAAGCCGAGCGTGTCGGCGCAGAGCCGGGTTTCGTAACGGCGGATCGCACCGATTTCCTCCAGCCGGCGATGGCGCCGCAACGTCTGCGCGGGCGACAGTCCCACGGCCTTCGCCAGATCGAGGTTCGACGCGCGGCCGTTCTCCTGCAGCACCGACAGCAAGTGGCGATCGATGCGATCGAGAACCGGGTCAGGCATTTTTGTTTCCTCATTCGTCTCCTGGATGCAATCTTATCTCATAATGTAGGGTTTGCATGAGCGGGTTACGCAACCCGATTTCGCGGTCGCGACGCTAAACTGACCCCGGATTTTCGTATGCGGCCGCGGCAGCGCGGCGTGGGCGGAGGAGTTGCGGCCAGTGTGGCCGGCACGCCGACGCAAATCGGTTGCCGCCTCACGCGAAGATTGCAGTCCCCAACCCGGCGCCCCCACGAACGGCCGCCGGCACAGTAAAACAGCGCCCGGCACACCGAGGCGCGCCGCACCGCGTCAGGCGGAGGCGGACAGAGTGGAGAAGACATGGTTTCTGGTAACGAGAGCGACGGCCTGAAGCGCGGGCTGAAGAACCGGCACATCCAGCTGATTGCGCTCGGCGGCGCGCTCGGCACGGGGCTGTTCCTCGGCATCGCGCAGACGATCAAGATGGCCGGCCCGTCCGTGCTGCTCGGCTACGCGGTGGCCGGCATCGTCGCGTTCTTCATCATGCGCCAGCTCGGCGAGATGGTCGTCGACGAGCCCGTCGCCGGCTCGTTCAGCTTTTTCGCGAACAAGTACGTCGGCCACTTCACCGGCTTCCTGTCGGGCTGGAACTACTGGGTGCTGTACATCCTCGTCAGCATGGCCGAGCTGTCGGCCGTCGGGATCTACGTGCAGTACTGGTGGCCCGGCGTGCCGACCTGGGTGTCGGCGCTGGTGTTCTTCGTCGCGATCAACCTGCTCAACCTGGCGAGCGTGAAGTCGTACGGCGAGACGGAATTCTGGTTCTCGATCATCAAGGTCGCCGCGATCGTCGGCATGATCGGCTTCGGCGGCTGGCTGCTCGCGAGCGGCCACGCGGGGCCGGAGGCGAGCGTGCGGAACCTGTGGCAGCACGGCGGCTTCTTCCCGAACGGCGTGTCGGGGCTCGTGATGTCGATGGCCGCGATCATGTTCTCGTTCGGCGGGCTGGAGCTGATCGGCATCACCGCGGCCGAGGCCGACGATCCGAAGCACAGCATTCCTCGCGCGACCAACCAGGTGATCTACCGGATCCTGATTTTCTACATCGGCGCGCTCGCGGTGCTGCTGTCGCTGTATCCGTGGGAAAAGGTCGTCACCGGCGGCAGCCCGTTCGTGCTGATCTTCCACGCGCTGAGCAGCAACGTGGTCGCCAACGTGCTGAACGTGGTCGTGCTGACGGCCGCGCTGTCGGTCTACAACAGCGGGGTGTACAGCAACAGCCGGATGCTGTTCGGCCTCGCGCAGCAGGGCAACGCGCCGAAGGTGCTGTGCTCGGTGAACAAGCGCGGCATTCCGCTCGCCGCGCTCGGCGCGTCGGCGCTCGCGACCGGCGTGTGCGTGCTGGTCAACTACTTCATGCCGGGCAAGGCGTTCGAGGTGCTGATGGGCCTCGTCGTGTCGGCGCTGATCATCAACTGGGCGATGATCAGCCTGATCCACCTGAAGTTCCGCCAGGCCAAGCGCGCGGCCGGGGAGAAGACTTCCTTCCGCAGTCTGGGCTATCCTTTCACGAATTACCTGTGCCTGGCATTCATGGCCGGCATTCTCGTCGTGATGTACCTGACGCCGGATCTCCGCCTGTCGGTGTACCTGATCCCGGTATGGCTCGCGGTGCTCGCGATCGGGTATCGCTTCCGTCAGAAGAATGCAGGCTTTGCGATGCACGACGGCGCCTCCGCACGCTGACGCAGGCCACGACCGATCATTCTTCCAAACGAGACCGACATAGCCATGTTCGAACACATCGACGCGTACCCGGGCGACCCGATCCTGACGCTCAACGAGAACTTCCAGAAAGATCCGCGCGACCAGAAGGTCAACCTGAGCATCGGGATCTATTTCGACGCCGAAGGCCGGATTCCGGTGATGGGCGCCGTGCGCGAAGCCGAAACCGCGCTGCAGCGCGACAGCGGCCCGAAGCCGTACCTGCCGATGGTCGGCCTGGCCGCGTACCGCGACGCCGTGCAATCGCTCGTGTTCGGCGCCGATCACCCCGCCCGCGCGGCCGGCCGCATCGCGACGCTGCAGACGCTCGGCGGCTCGGGCGCACTGAAGGTCGGCGCCGATTTCCTGAAGCGCTATTTCCCGGATGCGCAGGTGTGGCTCAGCGATCCGAGCTGGGAAAACCACCGCTTCATCTTCGAGCGCGCCGGCTTCACGGTGAATACCTACCCGTACTACGACGAGGCGACGGGCGGCCTGAAGTTCGACGCGATGCTCGCGGCGATCGACGCGCTGCCGGCGCGCAGCATCGTGCTGCTGCATGCGTGCTGCCATAACCCGACCGGCGTCGACCTCGACGAAGGCCAGTGGGAGAAACTGATCGACGTGATCGAGGCGCGCGGGCTGCTGCCGTTCGTCGACATGGCGTACCAGGGCTTCGGCGCGGGTCTCGACGCGGACGCGTTCGCGGTGCGCGAACTGGCTCGCCGCGGCGTGCCGACGCTCGTCGCGAACTCGTTCTCGAAGAACTTCTCGCTGTACGGCGAGCGCGTGGGCGGGCTGAGCGTCGTCTGCGAAGACGCAGCCGCGGCCGAGCGCGTGCTCGGCCAGCTGGCCGG
Source organism: Burkholderia seminalis (assembly GCF_001718535.1). NCBI lineage: Bacteria > Pseudomonadati > Pseudomonadota > Betaproteobacteria > Burkholderiales > Burkholderiaceae > Burkholderia > Burkholderia seminalis. The sequence goes on from NZ_CP013400.1 coordinate 1,466,120, forward strand.
CGCCGTGCGCTCGAACTACAGCAACCCGCAAACCTACGGTGCGAAGGTCGTCGCGGCCGTGCTGGGCACGCCGGCACTGCGCAAGCAATGGGAAGAGGAGCTGTCGGCCATGTGCCGCCGCATCGCGCGGATGCGCCAGTCGATCCACGACGGCCTGCGCGACCATGTCGGCGGCGAGGCGCTCACGCGCTACGTGAAGCAGCGCGGGATGTTCACATACACGGGCCTGACCGAATCGCAGGTCGACGCGCTGCGCGAAGTGCACGGCGTGTACATCCTGCGTTCGGGCCGGATGTGCGTGGCGGGCCTGAACGACTCGAACGTCGGCATCGTCGCGGACGCGATCGGCAAGGTGCTGAAGAGCGGCGTCTGAGCGCGGCGCGCACCGAACGACGCAGGATGAGCCGGCTGTCCCCCGTCGCGGGGGCAGCCGGTTTTTTCTTGCGCGGCGGCAACGTGCGCCGGAAGACAGACGCGACGGCGCGTGCGGCGGTACGATGCGGCATCGGACGCAACACGAAAAGGGAGCGACATGGGCATCCGGATCATCCGGCTCGGCACGCCGCGCGCGGCCGGCGAGGGGCTGCGGATCGGTACGGTGCGGCGGCCGCCGCGCGGCGTACCTAAGGCGGAATTCGCGTCGCGCGACTACTATGATGTATGGCTGCCGACGCTGTCGCCGAGTGCCGAACTCGTTGCCCAGGCACAGGCCGCCGAAACCGACGCCGAATGGAATGCATTCAAGCGCCACTTTCGCGCGGAGATGGCGCAGGGCGACCCGGCGAAGGTGCTGGACCTGCTGGCGGCGCTGTCGGCCACCACGGCGTTCTCGATCGGCTGCTACTGCGAAGACGAGCGCCATTGCCACCGCAGCGTGCTGCGCGAGCTGCTCGCGCAGCGCGGCGCGGCGATCGAGCCCGACGCGGGCTGAAGCCGCGTCGCGCGGCTGCACCGGGATCGTGCGGTGCAGCGGACCGCTTGACGTGGGTCAAGCGCGCGGCCGCGCGCGCCACTATGCTCTCGTCATGGAGCCATCACGACGATGACAGGCCGACCGATGCACATCACTTTTCCGCCCGAGCCGCCCGAATATTGCGCGCGCGACCTGGTCGTCGCGTTTTCGGCGCTGGTCGACGGACGTTGCGTACAGTGCGCGGTCACGGCCGAGGCGCTGGAAGACCATTTCGGCGCGCGGTCGCTGCTCGAAAGCGACCTGCTGACCGCATTCGACGGGCACCGCCCGGCTATCGAGGCGATGGCGCGACGGATGCTCGAGGAAATCGGCGGCCGGCCGGTGCTGCTGCACAGCGGCCACTTCCGGCTCGAAGGCTGATACCGCAGGAGGGCGCATGACACTGCAGGGCAACATTCACGAACGCGACTGGTCGGTCGAAGTCGAGACGCGACCGTGCGAATCGGGCGAATTCCGCTGCCGCGTGTCCGTCGAGCACGGCGCCGGTGCCGCTCGGTTTCATCATACGTTCGAGCACAGTCACGCGTATCCGACCGAGCGCGAGGCCATGATCGAAGGGCTGCGCGCCGGCATGACCTGGATCGAGATGAAGACGTCGCAGGTCTTCAACGTATGAACGGACCCGCGCCAGGACGGCGCGGGAGGATTGTCGGCCGGGCCGCGGTCGCAGAATCGCGCCACGCCACGGGAAACGCGTGCCGCCGCATCGTGTGCGGGCGGGCGCATGCAAGGCGGTCGACGAGCGGGCGGCCCCGTCGGGAGAGTAGGACATGGGCGTGGGCATGCAGATCGCCTGCCGGGGATTCACCGGGTCCGCCGCGGTGGAAGCCGAGGCCGGCGCGCAGCTGGTGCGGCTCGAGCGGTTCCGCGCGCTGATCGGCGGCTGCCACCTCGCGATCGAATCGCGCGTGGCGACCGATGGCGTGCGGCTGTACGACGTGCGGCTCGACCTGGTGATGCACGACGCGGCGCTCAGGCCGCTGCCGCCATGCGCGGGAAACGACCTCGACGACGCGCTGCGCCGCGCATTCGCCCAGGCCGAGCAGGCGCTGATCGCGTGGCAGGCGAGCGGCGCAAGGGCGGCGCTGCGCCGATGATCCGGCGTCGCGCGTCAGACCTGCGCGAGCGCGTGCGCGTCGAGGATGCGCACGCGCTTGCCGCGCGTTTCGACCAGCGCGTCGCGATGGAACCGCGAGAACATCCGGCTGACGGTCTCGAGCTTCATCCCGAGATAGCAGCCGATTTCCTCGCGCGTCATCCGCAGGTTGAATTCGGTCGCCGAATAACCGCGCGCCTCGAAACGGGACGACAGGTTCAGCAGGAAATGCGCGACGCGCTGTTCGGCCGACATCGTGCCGAGCAGCAGCATCTGGCTCGATTCGCGAACGATCTCGCTGCTCAGCATCTGGTAGAGGAAGTGCTGCATCGGCTTGATCTCGCGGCAGGCGGCTTCGAGCGCGCCGAACGGAATGATGCACACGACGCTGTCCTCCAGCGCGATCGCGTCGCAGCAATGCTGGCCGCTGCCGATGCCGTCCATCCCGAGCGTTTCGCCGGCGATCTGGAAGCCCGTCACGTGCTCGCGGCCGTCGCGATGCATCATCACCGTCTTGAACGAACCCGCGCGCACCGCATAGATGCTCTGGAACGGATCGTCGATGCGGAACAGCGCGTCACCCTGGCGAACGTGCCGGGTCGTGCAGATGATCGAGTCGAGGCGGCCGTACTCGGCGGCCGTCAGGTGCGGCAGGCACATCGAGCGCATCGCGCAGGCCGAGCAGCGTGCGGCCGGATGTTTGGCGGCGTCGGCGCGCGCGGCCGCGCGCAGCGGAATCGTTGGCCGGGGTACGACGGACACGTCGGCGGCGCAGGCGGTGGCTGTGGACATAAGTCACTCCGGCTCGTCAGGGGTGGTGCACACGAGCGTGCACCAGGGATTCGATGACACGGCATGCGGCGTCGAATTCGACGGTCTTGTCGAAGAAGTAGTCGGCTCCCGCCGTCGCGCATGCCTCTCTGAATGCCGGCGCCGAATGATTCGTCAGCACGATCGTGACGATGCGCGGTGCGACCTTCGACAGCATCCCGATGAGGGCGAGGCCGCTGCCGTCCGCGAGCCGCACGTCGACGATCACGACATCCGCCCGGCAACTGCGGATGTGCGTCCACGCGTCCTGGCCGTCTTCCGCTTCGCCCACGACGGCGACGCCGCGGATCGCGCCGACGAGCAGCGCGATCCGCTGACGGACGGCGACGGCGTGATCGACGAGAAACACCCTGAGCGCGGCGGGTGACAGGCTGGCATTCATGCCGGCAGTATCGTGTTGCGCCGCCGAAATTGAAATCGGCCGAATTGGAAGTTCGTGTAGGCCGCTTCGACGCGTTGTAGGGCGTTTCCTACAACGCGTCCGGGAAACCGCCGGCGCGGCTCCGATGTCGCCGCGATATGCCGGTACGCGGTCAGCCGGCGCCGCGCGCCTCGAGCGCATCGCGCGCCGTGCGGCACGCGGCGAGATCCCATGCAGCGCAGCCGACGCTCTTGAACAGCATCGGCCCGCCGCGCGCGAACGTGCCGTTCAGCACGTCGGCGAGCGACGCGACGTGCTGCCAGTCGACCTGCGCGACGATCAGGTCGCCGGCCTCGTGGCGCGCGCCGGCCGGATCGTCGACGACGAGCCGGCTGCCGTGCACGGTGTTCGCGCCGATCTCGGCGGCATCCGCGGTGAACGCGCCGACGCCGACCACGAGCCGGCCCTCGCGCGCGGCTTCCCGGTAGACGGGCGTGCGGCTCGTCGTCAGCGTGACGACGACGTCGATCGCGTCGGGAATCGCTTCGCCGTCGAGCGGTGCGAGCCGCGGCGCCTGCGCGCGATGCGCCGCGCAGAACGCGGCCGCGCTGTCGGCGCGCGTGCCGCGCACGTGGAGGCGCGCTTCCGGGAAGATCGCCGCGAGCGCTTCCGCGTGATTGGCCGCCTGCTTGCCGGTGCCGATCAGCAGGACGTCGCGCGGCGCGGCGCCATGCAGCGCCTCGATGCCGAGCGCGGTGACGGCCGCCGTGCGGCGGCCGGTGACCGTCGGGCCGTCGAGCGCGAAGCGCAGCTCGCCCGTGGTCGCGTCGTACGCGCTCACCTGGCCGAGGATCGTCGGCAGGCCGCGCGTGCCGTTACCGGGGCAGACGTTCACGAGCTTGTGGCTCGCGAGGTCGCGCGCGCTCGACGGCATCGACAGCATCACGCCGCCGGCCTGCAGCGGCACGACGAGGCGCTCGGGGCTGACGATCTCGCCCGCCGCATACTCGGCAACGGCTTGCCTGAGCGTGGCGAGCAGCGCCGGGTAGTCGAGCAATGCGGCCGTGTCGGCCGCATCGAAAACGGGAATCGGGGAAAGGGCGGTCATCGTGTACGTCGTATGCGTCGTGAGCGTGGACGGCGGGCGCATGCCGCGCCCGCCACGGGGCTGCCGGATACCGCGACACCAGGCAGCGTGGATCGAATCTATACCACTTTCTGGCGCGCCCGCAACCCAGAAAATAAAGCGTCGAGCCGGTTTTGGTTCTAATATCTGTCCAGAAGGGTTGCCGTGGCGCGATACCGGCGCCGCTCCGGTATAGTGCGAACCCATTCCAGATCCACGCCCGCGACCGGGCAGGAGCCATACGATGATGTCCGCGCGTCCCGAATCAATCGAAGGCGGTTTCCGGCCGCTGCAGATCTACGAGCAGGTAGCCGAGAAGATCCGCGACGAAATCCGCGCCGGGCGCTACGCGGCCGAGTCGCGCCTGCCGTCCGAGCGCGAGCTCGCCGCGCTGTTCCAGGTCGGCCGGCCGGCCGTGCGCGAGGCGCTCGGCGCGCTGCAGAACGAAGGGCTGGTGTTCACGAAGCGCAATTCGGGCACCTATGTCGTCGCGGCGCCGCTCGACGTGCTCGCGCGGCGCGGCGACGCGCCGATGGCGTCCGAGGCCGACTTCAGCCCGACGTCGACACTCGACGTCCGGCTGATCCTGGAGCCCGCGATCGCACGTCTCGCGGCCGCCCATGGCCGCGCCGATCCCGGTGCCGAGCGTTATCTCGCGCAGATGGAAACCATCACCGACGTCGACGATCCGCACCAGCGCGCGCTCTGGAACGAGAGCGACCGGCTGTTCCACCGACAACTCGCGCTGATGACGGGCGACGCGCTGATGGTGAAGATCGCGGACGAAGTCGCGAAGACGATGGACCAGCCGCTGTGGAAACGGCTGAAGGACGACGGCATCTACGACGCGGGCCGGATCCGGCTCTACGTGTCCGAGCACCGGCTGATCTACGAGGCGATCGTGTCGGGCGATGCCGATGCGGCCGCGTTCTACGTCGAACAGCACATCCGCCGCGTGCGGCGCGACATCGCGCCGAAGTAGAACGAATCCGCGCGAATGCATTCTGGTCTTAAATATGACCAAAATTCCGAAATTATTTTGAAATTGCTTGCGATGTGACCACGTGTGTCCTACATTGGTTTCACTCAAAACCAATCAGGAGACATCATGCGACACCTCGTTACCGCGCTCTCGGTGGCCGTTGCCGCCGGCGCGCTGACTTCCGCGCACGCGCAGGAAGTCGTGATGATCGGCCATTCGGCGCCGCTCACCGGGCCGCAGGCCGCGAACGGCAAGGACAACGAAAACGGCGCGCGGCTCGCCGTGGACGAACTCAACAAGGCCGGCATCAAGGTCGCCGGCAAGGCCGTCACGTTCAAACTGGTTTCCGAAGACGACCAGGCTGACCCGAAGGCCGGCGTGCAGGTCGCGCAGAACCTCGTCGACAAGGGCGTCGTCGCGGTGCTCGGACCGTACAACTCGGGCGTCGCGATCCCCGCGTCGCGCGTGTACTCGACTGCCGGCGTGCCGATCCTGCCGGTCGCGTCGAACCCGGCCCTGACGAAGCAGGGCTTCAAGAACATCTTCCGGATCGGCGCGAGCGACGAACAGCTCGGCGGCACGATGGCGACGTTCGCCGCGAAGACGCTGAACGCGAAGACGGCCGCCGTGATCGACGATCGCACCGCTTACGGGCAGGGCGTTGCCGAGCAGTTCATGAACGTCGCGAAGGCGAACGGGATCCGGATCGTCGACCAGGAGTACACGAACTCGTCGGCCACCGACTTCCTCGGCATCCTCACCAAGATCAAGGCCGGCAACCCCGACGTGATCTTCCTCGGCGGTTATGCGGCGCAGGGCGCGCCGATGGCCAAGCAGATGAAGCAGCGCGGGCTGCGCGCGAAGCTGCTCGGCGGCGACGGCATCTGCTCGGCGGACATGGGCAAGGTCGCGGGCGACGCGGCATCGATCGTCTACTGCGCGCAGGGCGGCGTCGCGCTCGAGAAGACGGCGGCCGGACGCGCGTTCCTGAAGAAGTACCACGACACCTATCACACCGATACGCAGGTCTATGGCGTCAACTACTACGACGGGATGAAGCTGCTCGCCGACGCGATGGTCAAGGCCGGTACGACCACCGACAAGGCGAAGCTGATCGCGCAGCTCGCGAAGTCGAACTATGCGGGCGTCGCGGGCACCTATTCGTTCGACGCGAACGGCGACCTGAAGGGCGCGCCGACGACCGTCTACGTGATCCGCAACGGCCTGCCGGAGCCGTACGCGAAGTAACCGGCGCCCACGCTTGCCACCGGACGGCGGCGCGGCCGCCGTCCTTCGTTTCAACGCATCCGATTCGACATGAAAATTTCCCGATCCCTTTCCACCGTCGAAGTCCATACGGGCGGCGAAGCGTTCCGCATCGTCACGAGCGGGCTGCCGCGCCTGCCCGGCGACACGATCGTCCAGCGCCGCGCGTGGCTCAAGGCGCACGCCGACGAGATCCGCCGCGCGCTGATGTTCGAGCCGCGCGGCCACGCCGACATGTACGGCGGCTACCTGACCGAGCCGGTCTCGCCGAATGCCGATTTCGGCGTGATCTTCGTGCACAACGAAGGCTACAGCGACCATTGCGGGCACGGCGTGATCGCGTTGTCGACCGCCGCCGTCGAGCTCGGCTGGGTGCAGCGCACGGTGCCGGAAACGCGGGTCGGCATCGACGCGCCGTGCGGCTTCATCGAGGCCTTCGTCCGGTGGGACGGCGAGCATGCGGGGCCCGTGCGCTTCGTCAACGTGCCGTCGTTCATCTGGCAGCGCGACGTGTCGGTCGAGACGCCGTCGTTCGGCACCGTGACCGGCGACATCGCGTACGGCGGCGCGTTCTATTTCTACGTCGACGGTGCGCCGTTCGACCTGCCGGTGCGCGAGTCGGCGGTCGAGAAACTGATCCGCTTCGGCGCGGAAGTGAAGGCCGCCGCGAACGCGAAGTACCCGGTCGTGCATCCGGAAATCCCGGAGATCAACCACATCTACGGCACGATCATCGCGAATGCGCCGCGCCATCCGGGCTCGACGCAGGCGAACTGCTGCGTGTTCGCGGATCGCGAGGTCGACCGTTCGCCCACGGGCTCCGGCACCGGCGGCCGTGTCGCGCAGCTGTACCAGCGCGGGTTGCTCGCGGCCGGCGACACGCTCGTCAACGAATCGATCGTCGGCACGGTCTTCAAGGGGCGCGTGCTGCGCGAAACGACGGTCGGCGACATCCCGGCCGTGATTCCGGAGGTGGAGGGCAGTGCGCACATCTGCGGGTTCGCGAACTGGATCGTCGACGAGCGCGACCCGCTGACTTACGGCTTCCTCGTGCGCTGAGCGGCGGCGCCGATCAGCCGCCGTCGAGCCGTTTCCCGGTTGTCGTACCAGGTTTGGCGCGTCGTTCCCGTTGCGGGGCACGCGCCTTTTTTGCGTGCGCAACACGGGCGCAGCCGCGCGGCGCGCGCCCGCGCAACGCCGCCGCGGCCGTGGGGCCGCGCGAGTTTGGTACGATGCAGCCTTTTCAGCCGAGCTCCACCCGCGTGAATCGCCGAAACGTGTCGTCAGTGCGTGCCTTCTGTGCCAGATGGGTCGCGCGCGCCCAACCCGTCGCGGCTGCCGCCGTGGCGCGGGTCAAGCCTCTTGCCGCCACCGCGTGGCGCCATCTCCGTCACCCGACGCGCCGCGGCGTGCTGCTCACGGGCGCCGCCGTGCCGGCGCTGTTCGTGGCGTACGTGGTCGTGCTGATCCCGTTCACGCCGGGCATCGGCGACATCCGCAAGGCGCGCGTCGACCAGCCGGCGCAGGTGCTGTCCGCCGACGGCAAGCTGCTGGCCGAATTCAAGCCGTCCAACCGCGAGTGGGTGCCGCTCAAGCAGATCTCGCCGCACATGGTCGACGCGCTGATCGCGACCGAGGATCACCGCTTCTACGCGCATCACGGCCTCGACTGGAAGCGCACGGCCTCGGCCGCGCTCCATACGTTCTCCGGCAGCCGCCAGGGCGGCTCGACGATCACGCAGCAGCTCGCGCGCAACCTGTATCCGGACGAGATCGGCCGCGCGCCGACGCTCACCCGCAAGGTGAAGGAGGCGATCACCGCGCTGAAGATCGAGGCGGTCTACAGCAAGGACCAGATCCTCGAAACCTACCTGAACACGGTGCCGTTCCTGTACAACGCGTACGGCGTCGAGATGGCCGCGCGCACCTACTTCGACAAGTCGGCCGACGAGCTCGACGTGCTCGACAGCGCGACGCTCGTCGGGATGCTGAAGGGCAACAGCTACTACAACCCGGTGCTGAACCCGGAGCGCGCGCTGCAGCGGCGCAATACGGTGCTCGGCCAGATGGTGAAGTACGGCAAGCTGTCGCCGGCGCAGTTCGCGCAGCTGCAGCGCCGGCCGCTGCGCATCGATTTCGAGCGCCAGAAGGAGCCGCCGGGGCCGGCGCCGCACTTCGCGCAGCAGTTGCGCAAGTGGTTGATCGCGTGGGCCGACCGCAACGACTACAACATCTACTCGGACGGGCTGATCGTGCGCACGACGATCGACTCGCGGCTGCAGCAGATGGCGACGCAGGCGCTCACGCTGCAGGGCAACCAGTTGCAGGGCATCGCGAACGGCGCATGGAGCGGCCGCGACGGCTGCGGCACCGACAACGAGGTGTTCCGCACCTTCATGCGCGAGTCGCCCGAGTACAAGGCCGCGCAGGACGCCGGCAAGGACGACGCGGCCGCGATGAAGCTGCTCGCGGCCGACCGCGGCTTCATGCGCGCGCTGTGCAAGGCGAAGACCGACGTTCAGGCGGGTTTCCTCGCGATCGATCCGCGTGACGGGCAGATCCGCGCCTGGGTCGGCAGCCGCGATTTCACCCGCGAGCCGTTCGACCACGTCGCGCAGGCGCGGCGCCAGCCGGGCTCGACGTTCAAGCCGTTCGTCTATGGTGTCGCGTTCGCGAAGGGAATGAAGCCGGACGACACGTTCATCGACCAGCCGGTCGAGATCCCGCTGAAGGGCGGCGAGATCTGGCGGCCGAACGACGACGTGCCGCCGACCGGCAAGCCGATGACGCTGCGCGACGCGGTCGCGCTGTCGCGCAACCGGATCACCGCGCAGGTGATGGAGCAGGTCGGGCCGGCCGCGGTCGCGCGGCTCGCGCGCGACATGGGCGTGCGCGAAAGCCCGCTCGAACGCGTGCCGTCGCTCGCGCTCGGCACGAGCCCGGTCACGCTCAAGGAGATGGTCGCGTCTTACGCGACGATCGCGAACGGCGGGCTGTACGTCGAGCCGCAGATGGTCACGCGCATCGAGAACCGCCAGGGCGAGGTGCTCGCCGAATACGCGCCGGCGCCGCCCGAACGGGCGCTCGACGCCGAAACCGACAAGACGCTGCTCGGCGTGATGCGCGACGTCGTGACGCGCGGCACGGGCGGCAGCATCCGCACGCGTTTCGGGATCCGCGGCGACGTGGCCGGCAAGACGGGCACGACGCAGGACAACGCGGACGGCTGGTTCATCCTGATGCAGCCGGGCCTCGTCGCCGGCGCGTGGGTCGGCTTCGACGACGGCCGCGTGACGCTGCGCAGCGACTACTGGGGGCAGGGCGCGCACAGCGCGCTGCCGATCGTCGGCGATTTCTTCCAGCGTGCGCAACGCGCCCGCCTCGTCGACGCGAAGGCGAAGTTCGATACCGAGCCGTCACCCGGCTGGTTCGCGTCGCTGCGCGAGCGTGTGACGGACCTGTTCGACACGTGGTTCCCGCCCGAATCGAAGAAGGCGTCCGCGCCCGTCAGGACACAGCGTATCGAGCGTCCGCCCGAGGTCGACGAAGGTGCGGCTTCGGATGCGTCGGCCGCATCGGCACCCGAGGCCGCGTCCGGCGGTCTCGTCGAGGAATGGGTGCCGGCGTCCGAAGTGGCCGCATCGGCCGCCGCGTTGTCGGCGGGCGCGTCCCAACCGCAGCCCGCGCAGCCGCCGGCGAGCGCCGGCACGACGAGCGGCGGCAGCGCGGGCCTTGGTGCGGCGCCTGCCGCCGCGCCGCTGCAGCCGCCGGCGCCGTCCGCGCCCGACGCGAGCGGCGCTTCCCAGTAACGAAGCCGTTCAGATTTCGCGCGATGCTGCCGTAATCAAGTTGTCACGACAGCTCGCGCGGTCGCTCCGCGCCTCTCCGATGCGGCTTTCCACCGACTACGTCGCACTCGCGCGCGACGATCTTTGCGCCGGCGTTCCGCTCGGCTTCGATCTCTACGATGCCGACGGCGCCGCACTGCTGCCGGCCGGCACGACACTGCGCGATGCCGCGCAGCACGCTTTCCTGTTCGACCATTTCCGGCCCATGCGCCGTCGCGACGACGCCGACGCCGATCCGCGCGCGCAGGCCGCGATGCCGCCGGCCACGCGCATGGGACTGTCGGCGGGTGCCGCGATCGGCATCCGCCGCCGGGTCGGCACGACACGCGCGTTGCAGCGCTGCCGGCTGATCGGCGTCGCCGCATCGGGCGCGCTGTTCGTCGAGCCGCAGCCGGCGGCCGTGCTGGAATTCGCGCGCGGCGACGACATCGAGGCGGTCGCGATCGGCCGCGCCGCGGTGTCCCGTTTCGGTGCGACGATCGAGGCGGTGCAGGCGTCGGGGGCCGCGCCGTTCATGATCCTGTCGCCTCCCGGCTTCGTCGACCGGCTGCGCACGCGCGCGGAGCCGCGCGTGCCGGTGCGGATCGCGGCCTGCTGCGCGGGCGGAGCGGACCCTGCGGAAGGCATCGGGATGGTGCGCGACATCAGCCTGAACGGGCTGTCGATTGCCGTCGACCGGACGATCGCCGCAACCGGCGAGCCGTTGCGCGTGCTGCTCCCGTATGCGGCCGCCGACCGGGTCGAGCTGCTGGCGCTCGACGGCACGGTGCGCGCCGTCCATGCCGATCCGGTGACGCCGGCGCTGACGCTGCATCACACGGCGTTCGGCGAACCCGCCGACGGCGACCGGGTCCGCCTGAAGGCGCTGCTGTTCGACCGGCTGATGGCGTCGGCGGATACCGATCGCCTGCGCTGACGGACGGCCGGCGCACGGCGGACAGCGCATCGAGGTATTCGGTGCGTGAGCGCCGATAATCATCTGATGAATCGGCTTATTCCCGCGAGATTGTACGGTTTCCGTCAACAGTGAATTTGCGATTTAAGTATTTACCCTGATAGCCGCGACTCCTAGACTTCTACTCATGCGCAACGACCCCGAGTCCGAAGCGCCTGACAAAACAATCCTGGAGGTAACGCATCATGAAATCGCTGATCAAGGCAGTTGCACTGGCCGCCCTCGTGGCCGCACCGGTCGTCTCGTTCGCCCAATCGAACCAGCAGCCGCTGACGCGCGCGCAAGTGCGCGCCGAGCTGGTCCAGCTCGAAAAGGCCGGCTACAACCCGAACGACTGGATGAACTACCCGGAAAACATCCAGGCCGCGCAAGCGAAGATCGCCGCCGCGCAAAACACCGGCGCGCAAGCCGACGCAACGGGCTACGGCGCGAATGCCGCCGCCACGTCGCAGTCGGGCCAGCGCGTGGTCGTGCCGGCCGCCGCCGATCGCTCGTCGGTGTACTTCGGCCACTAAGCCGGCAGGCGCCCGCGAGGGTGCCGGACTGGCCGCTTCCGCTGAACCCGCGCACGGTGTCCGCCGTGCGCGGGTTTTGCATTTGGGCGGCCGATCGGCATCACGACCCGGCGCCCGCATGGCGGGCACGGCTCGCGAGCACGGCGGCGACACCGCCGAGGATCGCGGCCGACGCGAGCGCGAGACGCCAGGTCGGCTGCTCCGACAAGAACAGCACGGCGCCGCACGCGGCGATCGGCGGCACCGACAACTGGACCGCCGCGGCGCGCATCGCGGTCAGGTGCCGCAGCGCGGCGTACCAGATCACGTAGCCGATGCCCGAAGTCAGCGCGCCGGACAGCACGGCGAGCGCGATGCCGGCCGGTGTCAGGTGAAGGCGGCCGGCGAGCGCGGCGCTCAACGCGAGTGCCAGCGGCGCGGCCCGCATGAAATTGCCGGCGGTCGCCGCGACCGGATCGGCGGTTCGACGGCCGCGTATCGAATAGATGCCCCATGCAATGCCGGCGACCGTCATCAGTGCGGCGCCGCCCGGCGTCGGCGCGGCGAGCCCCGGCGAGACCAGATACAGCAACCCGGCCAGCGCCGCGCCGAATCCGGCCCAGCCCGCGGGAGCAAACCGTTCGCCGGCGCGCCAGCCGGCCGCGAACATCGTCAGCTGCACCGCGCCGAACAGGATCAGCGCGCCGGTGGCGGCGCTGACGGTCAGGTACGCGAACGAGAAGCATGCGACATACGCGAACAGCATCGCCGCCGCAGGCCAGTCCGCCGGCTGGGCGGCCCGCCGCGCCCCCGCGCGTGCGACGAGCGCGAGCATCAGCGCGCCTGACACGAGGCGCACGGTGCCGAAGCTGGCCGCGTCGATCCGGCCGGCCTGCAGCGCAAGCCGGCACAGCAGCGAGTTCGATGCGAACGCAAGCATCGCGACCGACGTCAGCACGGCGGCGCGTGCGCCCGGCCGCACGTGCGACGCGAGTGCGGAGGCGGGCGGGCGCATCGCGGGCCTCACGCGTGACCGGCGACGATCAGCACGGCCGCGCCGAACAGCGCGGCACCGAGCGGCGCGGTGAGTTGCCGTCCCCACACGGCGTTCTTTTCGAGGGCCATCAGCGCGGCGAGCGACAGCATCCAGCCGAGACTGCCCGCACCGACGACGAACATCAGCAGCATCAGCGCCCAGCAGCAGCCGACGCAGAACAGGCCGTGACTGGCGCCCAGCGCGAACGCGTGCCGCAACGGCGAGCGGCCGCGCCAGTGGCCGATCACGAAACCGAGCGGCGTGCGACAACGTTCGAGACAGCGCGCCTTCAATCCGCTGAACTGAAACGCGCCGGCCAGCGCAAGGACGGCCGCGCCGATCAACCAGCCGCGCCACGCCAGCGCCGGCACGTGCGCGACGCCCGCCAGCAGCAGCGCGTGCAGGCCATGCGCGACGAGACCGAAGCCGCTCCATGCCGCGACGTAGCCGAGGCCGACGAGTGCGAGCAGCCGCGCGCGGTCGGGGCGCCCCGCCACGACGCGTGAGAACGTGTCGAACAGCGTCAGCGTCGTCGGCAGCATCATCGCGAGGATCATCAGCGTCCAGGCGGCCGCGTCGAACGCGGCCGGCAGCCACAGCGCGCCGCCCGGCAGCGCGCGGCACAGCGTGCTGAACGGCAACGACGACGCGTTCTCGCCGTGCTCGAGATAGCGCCCGTACGGGCTGCGCGTCCACGCCCACAGCGTGACCCACGCGAATCCGACGAGACTCGCGAGCACGAACGGAAACAGTCGCCGATGCAGCCGCGCGGCCATGGTCGGTTACGTGCGGCCGCGATTCATGCGTCGAACTGGAACGTGCTCTGCAGCGCGTTGTGATTCTTCAGATCGACGTCGATGCCGATCGCCGCGTTCTTCGACCGGTAGACGGGCGCCTTGCCGACGAACACGGGGGCGCCGGGTACCGTCGAGAACACGGTATCCGCCAGCGTCGTCTGCGCGCCGCTCGGGCCGAGATACGGTTCGAGTTCCGCGTGGTAGTCGGTGCCGATCGACAGCGTGCCGCGGGCGCCGACGACATCGAACGTGATCGGCGCGCGTTCGACCGACACGACCTTGCCGATCAGTTTCGCGAGCTCGGCGATCGGGCCGCCGGCCTGGCCCGTATAGACCTTGAGGAGCGCCTGCTCCTGCGCGTCGGATGCGGTGTCGCTCACGTAGATCGCGGCCGTCCAGTTGCCTTGCAGGATGTTGCCCGGCACGCGGCACACCGCGGCGATCGTGTTGCCGCCGACGTCGACACCGTCGACGGTGCCCTTGTCGACGTGCCACGCGACGATGGTGTCGCAGACGCCGAAATCCGGATCCTCGCCGATCCAGCACGGGCAGAGTACGCGGCAGTTGCAGACCTCGAGCAGACGGCCTTCCAGGTGATAGCTCATGATTTCCTCCAGGGGAGCGACGGCGCTTGCGCGTTGTGCTGGGCGGAGGAAACCGGCTGACGAAACGTCACGCCCGCTCGGCGTCGCGAACGCGAAATGCGCTGAGGAATGCGGCGGAAGCGAAGACGGGATGGATGCGATAGCGCGGCCTGAAACGGCGTATCGATTTTCCAGTGTAGGCGTGCGGGGCCGATATGCAAGGCGCCGGCTGACAAGCGTCTGCGCGTGCGCTAGCATCGCGGACGGTGTCGCCGCGCGCCGAGGCGCGGCAGGGCAACCGGCCCGGCACCGGGTTCCGCATTTCAACGAACAACAAGGAGCATCCATGCGTGTCTTGACCGGTCTGTTGTGCTCGCTGGCGCTGCTAGCGAACGTCGCCCATGCACAGGCGAATTGTGCGGACGCGGCGGATCAGGCGGCGATGACGGCATGTGCCGATCGCGCGTACAGGAAATCCGACGGCGAGCTGAACCGGACCTACCAGGCCGTCACCGCGCGCCTGCGCGATGCGCGGCCGCTCGCCGACAAGCTCGTGAACGCGCAGCGCGCGTGGATTGCCTACCGCGATGCCGAATGCGGTTTCTCCAGCGCGAACGCGGAGGGCGGCAGCGCGTATCCGATGGTCGTCTCGACCTGCCTCGACGATCTGACGAAAGTGCGTACCGAAACGCTGAAGGGTTATCTGTCCTGCGAGGAAGGCGATCTCGCGTGCCCGGTGCCCGGCAAGTAAAGGGCAGGCGCGGGCCCGGCCGGGCCCGCGATACGCCGGCTAGACGTCGTCCGTCTCGTCGAGCAGCTTGTGCCGCATCGCGTACCGCACCAGCGCCGCTTCGTGCGGCATCTGCATCTTTTCCAGGATTCGCGTCTTGTAGGTGCTGACGGTCTTCGCGCTCACGCACAGCGCGTTCGCGATCTCGGTCAGCGTCTGGCCGGCGGCGATCCGCCGGAACACGTCGAATTCGCGATCGGACAGCCGCTGGTGCGGCAGCGTCTCGGCCGGCTCGTTCAGGCTCTGCGCGAACTGCTCGGCCATCGCGAGGCTCACGTAGACGCCGCCCGACGCCACCTTCGTGACCGCGCCGACCAGCTCGGCGCTCGCGCTTTCCTTCGTCAGATAACCCGACGCACCCGCGCGGAACGCACGCACCGCGTATTGCTGCTCCGCATGCATCGTCAGCACGAGCACGCGCAGCGCGGGTTTCTCGTCCTTGATCTGCTTGATCAGCTCGACGCCGTTGCGGCCCGGCATCGACAGGTCGAGCACGAGCACCTGCGCGGGCGTCGCGCGCACGAGCGCGATCGTCGACGGGCCGTCGCAAGCCTCGCCGGCCACCTCGAATCCGGTGGCGTTCTGGAGGATGTGCCGCAGACCGTCGCGTACGAGCGTATGGTCGTCGGCGATGAGCACCTTGATCATGTGATGAGCGTTTCCTGTTGAACGGTACTGAGCGGAAATGCGACGGTAATCGAGAAGCCGCGCGCGAGCGCGGTGTCGATCGTCACGGTGCCGCCGAGCATGTGTGCGCGTTCGCGAATCCCGATCAGGCCGAACGACTTGTCCTCGTGGGCCGGCGCGCCGTGGGCCGCGCCGCGGCCGTTGTCCGCGACGCGCAGCACGCAGAAGCCTTCCTCGATGTCGAGCCGCAGCGCGACGCGTGTCGCGTCCGCATGACGCGCGACGTTCGTCAGCGCTTCCTGGACGATGCGGAACAGCGTGGTCGCGCCCGCGCTGGTGAACGTGAGGCCGCCCGTTTCGATGTGGCGTTCGACATCGATTCCGTAGCGGTTCGTGAAATCGTTCGCGAGCCATTCGATCGCGGGCACGAGGCCGAGATCGTCGAGCATCACCGGGCGCAGGTCGGCCGCGATGCGCCGCACCGACGCGACCGTCGCGTCGATCAGCCGCCGCATGCCCTGCAGGTGCGTCTGCACGCCCGCGTCGGGCTGCGCGCGGCCGGGCATCCGCAATTGCTGCTCGACGACCGACAAGTCCATTTTCAGCGCGGTGAGCTGCTGGCCGAGGTCGTCGTGCAGTTCGCGTGCGATCCGCGTCTTTTCTTCTTCGCGCACGTTCTGCAGGTTCGCCGACAGCTCGCGCAATTCCTCGCGCGACTGCTTCAGCGCGTTCTCGGCGCGCAGCCGCTCGGTGATGTCGCGCAGCATCACGGTATAGAGCTTGCCCGACGCGTCGCGGATCTGCGAGATCGACGCCTCGATCGGGAATTCCTCGCCGTTCGCGCGCAGCCCGAACAGCACGCGCTGGCGGCCCATCTGCCGCTCGGAGACGCCCGTCACGCCGAACTGGTCGACGTGCTTCGCGTGCGCGGCGCGGAACCGCTCGGGGATGAAGCGCGACAGCGGCGCGCCGATCGCCTCCATCGCGGACACGCCGAACACCTGCTCGGCCATCGGATTGAAGATCACGACCGTCTGCTTCTCGTCGATCGTGATGATCGCTTCCATCGACGAACGGATGATGCCCATCATCCGCGCCTCGTTGAGGATGCCGCGGCTGCTCGCGCCGGCATCGGCGGCCGCGCCGGCGCGGCCGCGCAGCAGCGCATGGACGAGCGCCGCGAACGCGAACGACGCGATCAGCCCCGCGGCGAGCACGGTGCCGGCCGCGCGCTGCGCGCCGGTCGCGCTCGGGCGGCCGTCCGCGGAATAGGCGAGCGACAGCGCGGTGCCGCCGAAATTCAGCACGTCGGTGCGCCGCATCAGGTCGGGCGATGCCGACGCTTCGTCGGTCGTCGACTCGACGCTGGCGATCGCGCGCGGATCGCCGCCGGCCGTCATCCGCAGGTCGATTCCGCGTTCCGCGTCGAGTGCGCGCTCGACCAGGCGCCGCGGGCTCAACGCCGCGAACAGCACCCCGTCGACGCCGGCTTCGCGCGTGCCGGACGGCGTGACGGCCGCATGCGGCGAGGTGGTCACGGGCAGGAACAGCGTCAGCGTGCGGGCGTCGCGGGAGGTATCGTCGTCGACCGGGTGGACGCCGAGCGCGATGTCGCCGCTCTGCAGCGCGCGTGTGAGCGGCGCCGCGTCGGATGCGCCGAAGCGGACGACCGGCGAGTTCGAGGCGGGCGCGCTGAGCGCCGCGGCCGCGAGCGGGCCGGCCGGCAACGGCTTCGCGCCGGCGAGGGCGCCGCGGGCGGCGGGCGTCAGCGGCGCATAGCCGATCTGCCGGACCGGCGAGCGGGCGCTGTCGAGATCGAGCGTCTCCGCGTACCGGCGCCATTGCTCGGGCGTCATGCCCGGGACGAGACCGAACGCGCCGCGCGCGCCTTCGAGCACGGCGACACCGGTCTGCAGCTCGTGGCGCAGCATCGCGCTCACGTGCGTCGTGCGGCGTTCGAAGCGCGCATGCACCGCGCCTTGCCACTGCTCGCGCACCAGCAGCGCGACGCACAGCGACAGCAGGGCGCCGGCGCACAGCGCAACGACGCCAGCCGCGAGCGGCTGGCGTAACATGGTCGGGAGGCGCGTGGGCCCTCGGGCGTCACGCGTCGGGGTTCCACTGGCGGTCATTCAATGGCCATGACTGTTGTTCGGGCTGCCCGGGGCACTCGGGCAGCGCAGCAAAACCGGGGAAAACTCGCACCGGTTGCGTGTAGCGTCTGTTTTCGAGATGAAATTGTGCGCGGTTTACGCATTTTTTGTAATAGGGTCACCTGAAATTGCGGCAGGCGGCGTGAAGCAGCGAGTCCGCCGGCCGCGCTTGACGCGCGTCAAGTGGCGCGTCGGCACGTGGGGCAGACTGTTCGGCAGGCCAGCCGGCACCGGGCCGGCTGGCGATAACGGGCCGCCGCGGCGCGATGCGCGACGCGTGCCCGGTCGGAGGGACGGACCATGTACAAGCGGATTTTCGTCGGGCTCGACGGCAGCCCGAGCGCGCGTCTCGCGCTGAACGAGGCGATCCGGATCGCGGCGGCGTCCGGCGGTGAAGTCACCTGCGCGTATGTCGTCGAGCACCGGCCTCAACTCGTCGACGTCGACGCGGGCTTCGCGGCCGAGCACGACGGCGATGCGGCCGCGACCGATGCCGTGACGCCGGTGCTCGACGACGCGAAAGCGGCGCTCGCGCAGCAGCGTGTGACCGGCTCCGTGCGTGCGCTCGACGCATACGGCGAGGATGTCGCCACCGTGCTGATGCGCACGGCGGCCGAAGCCGACGCGGACCTGATCGTGATGGGCACGAGCGGCCGGCACGGCCTGCGCCGGCTGCTGCTCGGCAGCGTCGCGGAATCGCTGCTGCGCGCGGCCGACCGGCCCGTGCTGCTGGTGCGGCACGACGAGCCCGGTACGCCGGCGGCGGCGTAGCACGCGGTCCGGCGCAACTGCATGGGCTGCCGCGAACGGAACGCGGCAGCGCACGTGCACCGGCAGTCTGTCTGCTGAAACGCTCGACGTCCTTGGCGGCGCATCGCGCGCACCCGAAGGTCCGCGATTGCACGCACACGGTTGCATCCCGACATGCAGTTCTGGCAGCATCGACCGGAGTCCGCTCGATCGCCGCGCGCATGGCCGCGGCGATCGACGCAGGGGTATCCGGCTGGAACCGGTCGCACGGGCGATGAACCGGGCCGGCCGCCGGATGCCGGTTACCTACCTTACCGACGTCATCCGCCATGCCGATCTCCGCCCCCGACCTGATTCGCCAGTTCGATCTGCAGCCGCATCCCGAAGGCGGCTATTTCCGCGAAACCTACCGCGCGACCGATTCGGTCGTGCGGCCGGCCGACGGTGCGCCACGCGCCGCGTCGACCGCGATCTACTACCTGCTGTGCGACGGCGCGTATTCGTCGTGGCACCGGATCCGCTCCGACGAAGTCTGGCATTTCTACGCGGGCGACCCGATCGAAGTGTGGGTGCTCGACGCGCGCGACGGGCTGACGATTCATCGGCTCGGCAACCCGCTCACGCATCCGGGCACGGTGTTCCAGGCGGTCGTGCCGGCCGGGCGCTGGTTCGGCGCGCGCTGCGCGTCGCCCGAGCACGTCGCGCTCGTCGGCTGCACGGTGGCGCCCGGGTTCGAGTTTGCGGAATTCGAGCTGGCCGACACGGCCGCGCTGGCGGCCGCGTTTCCCGATTACGCGGAACACGTCGCCCGGCTCGCGCCGCGCGCCGACGTGTGACCGTCACGGTTGTGCAACCATCGGCGCGAAGCCCGTGCCGACGGTGCGTGTTCCGCGCGAGCGCGGCCAAACCCGTTTAGAATGCCGGTGATGCACGTGGTCGGCTGCGGACGTGCCGCGGTGGCCGTTGCACTGCCGTACCGACGGCCCCCGTCGCGCGGCCCGCATGCTTTCCAGGAGCGCCGCCGTGTGGCACTTTCCCATCGCTATTCCATCGTCGCTCGGCCCGTGGGCCGTGTTCGCGAGCGTGTTGATCACGCAGCTCGGCGTGCCGGTGCCGGCCGTGCCGATGCTGATTCTCGGCGGGACGATGGCGGCGATGGGGCAGGCGTCCTGGGCCAGCATGTTCGCGGCGGCGATCGGCGCGACGATGCTGGCCGATTCGATGTGGTTCTTCATGGGCCGTACGCGCGGCCGGCGCCTGCTGAACGGCCTCGTGCGCTTCTCGCTGTCGCTCGACACGACGCTGCGCTTTGCCCGTAACGTATTCGAAAGATACGGTGCGCCGCTGCTGGTGCTGTCGAAATTCCTGCCCGGCCTCGGCCTCGTATCGGCACCGCTGCTCGGCACGACCGCGATCGGCGTCGGCGTGTTCCTGTTCTGGGATCTGGCCGGTGCATCGCTGTGGGCCGCGTTCTGGCTGGTCGGCGGCGCGGCCATTCACGACCAGATCGTCCAGTTCGTGCTGTGGGTGCGCGCGAGCGGCGGCACGATCCTCGATGCGTTCCTCGCCATCTTCATCACGTTCCTGCTGTACCGCTGGGTGCGCCGCGTGCAGTTCCGCCGCTATCTCGCGCAGGTGCGCATCTCGCCGCCGCAGCTCGTCGAGATGATGACGTCGGACGAACCGCCGCTGATCTTCGACGCGCGGCCGAAGGCGATCCGCGAGCGCGAGCCGTACCGGATCGCCGGCGCGGTGCCGGTCGATCTCGATTCGCCGGACCTGCTCGACCCGGAAATGCTGAAACGGCCGATCGTCGTCTATTGCGTGTGTCCGAACGAGGCCACGGCCAAGCGTCTGATCGCGAAGATGCAGCGCAAGAAGATGATCCACAACATCCGGGCGCTGAAGGGCGGCCTCGATGCGTGGGAAAAGCATGGTTATCCGGTCGAGCCGCTGCCGGCCGATCTGGATTCGTCGCGGTACTTCGTGCGGCCGGATCACGGTGCGCTCGAAGGCGAATATACGGTGCGGGCGACGTTGTCGAAATAATGCGCGTGCCGTGACGCGCGCATTCAAATCCGACCACCGATTTCACGCGCCGCGATTTTTACGAAAATCGGCTGGCGCCAAACCTCCGATCTTCCCTATAATCCCGCCTGCATATTGCGTGCGCATGATCGCGCACATTCGACGCGTGTCCGTTCACGCCGAAAGCGATTGATCCCGTCGTCGCCCGCCACGCGCACAGCCGCGTCAGACGGGCCACACGGGCGTATTCCGTGAAAGGCCCGATCCGTTTTCCGGATTGCTCCGGAGCATACGGATAATCCGCGGCGATTCCCATCGGATTGACGCAATATCCGCGTCGTTTCTCATTCGGAAAATGACGGCGGAGATTATTTCGTTTTCGGTTGCCGAAATAGGCATGAATGGTCGCGCATTGACATCGACACAATGACGGCGGCCCGCTTGCGGCTGCCAGGAGACGGACTTGAAGCAACCAGAAGACCAGTTGCACCGCGGGCTGGAGGAACGGCACATCAACCTGATGGCGCTCGGCGCGACGATCGGCGTCGGCCTGTTCCTGGGCTCGGCCACCGCGATCCGCACAGCCGGCCCGGCCATTCTGCTGACCTATCTGCTGGGCGGCATCGCGATCTTCCTGATCATGCGCGCACTCGGCGAAATGGCGATCACCAATCCGGTCGCCGGCGCGTTCAGCCGTTACGCACGCGACTACCTGGGACCGCTCGCCGGCTACCTGACCGGCTGGACCTACTGGTTCGTGTGGATCGTCACCTGCATGGCGGAAATCACGGCGGTCGGCGTCTACATGCACATGTGGTTCCCCGGCGTGCCGAACTGGATCTGGGCGCTCGCGGCGCTCATGGCGATGGGCTCGGTGAACTTCATCGCGGTCAAGCTGTACGGCGAATTCGAGTTCTGGTTCGCGCTGATCAAGATCGTCACGATCGTGCTGATGATCATCGGCGGCGGGCTGATGATCGCGTTCGGCATCGGCAACGGCGGGGTCGCGACCGGCATCTCGAACCTGTGGTCGCACGGCGGCTTCATGCCGAACGGGATCAACGGCGTGATCGCCGCGCTGCCTATCGTGATGTTCGCGTATCTGGGCGTCGAGATGCTCGGCCTCACGGCCGGCGAAGCGCGCAACCCGGAAAAGTCGCTGACGAAGGCCGTGAACTCGGTGTTCTGGCGCGTGCTGATTTTCTACATCGGCGCGCTGTTCGTGATCATGTCGCTGTATCCGTGGGACCAGATCGGCACGCAGGGCAGCCCGTTCGTGATGACGTTCTCGCGGCTCGGCATTCCGGCGGCCGCCGGCATCATCAACTTCGTCGTGCTGACCGCGGCGCTGTCGTCGTGCAACAGCGGCCTGTTCAGCACCGCGCGGATGCTCTACAACCTCGCGCAGCAGGGTCAGGCGCCGGCCATGCTCGGCCGCGTGAACCGCAACGGCGTGCCGGTGTACGGCGTGATCGTGTCGGTCGCGCTGCTGCTGATCGGCGTGCTGCTCAACTATCTCGCGCCGCAACACGTGTTCACGTGGCTCACGTCGGTGTCGACGTTCGGCGCGATCTGGACGTGGTGCGTGATCCTGATCGCGCAGATGCGCTTTCGCCGCACGCTGTCGGCCGACAAGATCGCGCGCCTGCCGATCCGCGTGCCGTTCTATCCGCTCGGTTCGTTCGTCGCGCTCGGTTTTCTCGTGCTGGTCGTCGTGCTGATGGCGTTGACGCCCGATACACGCGTCGCGCTCGTGATCGGGCCCGTGTGGATCGTGCTGCTCGGCATCGCATATGCGCTGTTCTACGCGAACCGTCCGGCCGCCTCGATACCGACGAAGCCGTAAGCGCCGGGGCAGGGAGCCGCGCGATCGTTGATCGCGATCATGCACCGGCGGGCGGGACGACCTATGCTGAACGAATCGCTTGTCCGCGCTTCGCGTGGTTATCCGCCGATCCCCGCGACCGCGGCGTCCACCCGGCCGCCGCGCGCCGCTGCCGCGCGAGGCTCCCGTCGTCGTTCCGCGACGACGCGCACGCACGGAGGCCTTCGCCATGCAGCCTGCCCAGTCCATCCCGACGCTCACGCGGATCGCGCTGGCCGTCGATCCCACGCCCGAATCGCTGTCCGCCGCACGCTACGTGCACACGCTGCTGCGTCCCGGCATGCGATTGCGCATCGTCTGCGTGATCGACAACCCGCGGCTCGTCCTGCCGGACATCCCGCGCATCGACGCGTTGCTGACCTCCGCGCGCGAGGAGATGATCGGCGAAGCGAACGCCATCAACGCGCGGATCGCGGCGCTGTTTGCCGACAGCGGCATCGAGGTCGAGCAGGCCGTCATCGATACATCGGTCACGGGCGGCACGGTCGCCGATGCGCTGGTGAACGACACGTCGGCGTGGCAGGCGGACGCGCTGGTGGTCGGTGCGAATCCGCACCACGGGCTGCTGCGGCTCGTCGAGGGCGCGATGTCGGACACGCTGTCGAAGCGTGCGCGCTGTGCGCTGCTGATCGTACCGGCTGCCTACGCCCGGCCGTCGGAGGGTGAGCTGCAACGGCTGATGTTCGCGGTCGACGGCAGCGAGCCGTCGCTGCACGCGGTGCGCGTCGGGCTCGGCTTCGCGGCACCGACGACGTTGTTGTATGCCGCCTACGTGATCGATCGCGCGATTCGTCTGACCGATATCGTGCCGGTGCGTGCGCTCGAGGATGCGTACCGTGCGGAGGGCGAGGAGGCGCTCGCGAAAGTCGCGCCGCTGTTTCATGCGACCGGGAATCCGACCAAGCGCGGCATCGTCGAAACGCGTCCGACCAGCGACGACGTGGCGCATGCACTGATGCGCGATGCCGTGCACTGGCGAGCGGAGCTGCTGGTGATCGGCACGCATGGCCGGCGCGGCATTGCCGCCTGGCTGATCGGCAGCGTCGCACGCCGTGTCGCGCATCTTGCCCAGGTGCCCGTGTTGCTCGTGCGGGGCGCCGCGTGAATGGCAAGAACGATGCGACATCTTGCACGAAGCCGATATCGATTGACCTGCATCAGAAACGGCATGCGCTTCGCGTGAGACAGTAATGGAACAACCGGCCGCGACGATGGTCTTTCGTGCATGGGCGACGACAGCCATGCCTGCATGACAAGCATCGAAATCGCCGATCCGGCCGGCCGCGCTCGACGGCGCGTTCAAATCGCCGCAACCATTTCCGGAGCCGCGCCATCGACTGCATGGCGTGTCATCCGACCGAGAACTCTCTGGCACGAGGGTAGGCAGCCCGCGGCTGCCTTGGAGGACGGACGGGGTGCACGCACCCCGTCCGCTTTCCGCCTGGCTGGCCCCGTCGGATCACTTTCCCCGCAGGTATTGTTTTGCATGCGGCCGTTCAGAACGGCACGTATGGGCGCGCGATGTCGAGGCCGATCGCGGCGAAGGTCGAGCCGGGCGCGGCGGCGCCGCATTCATGCGGCGGCAGCAGGCGCGGCGGAAGTGTCGCGGCGCGCAGCCATCGCACGGCCGCGTGCCGTGCATCGACTGCAGGCGTGTTCAGGTGGTGCGAAGAATCGAGCACAGGTCGTGCCGGCGGACGACGCCGCGTCGCACGTGCGAGCGCGGGTGCACGACGTGCATCGGCCCGCATGCGTTGCACGCGCGGCTGCGCAGCCGGTTTGCATGCGGCCAGCCGGGGCGAGCCTTGCGGCGCGGCTCCGATTCGTCCGGCGCGTCGCCCGCCTGTCGCGCGCCGAGCGCCGCGGCGAACCGCTGCAGCGCGAGGATCGACCCCGCGACGCTCTGGTACTTTTCGCGGCCGATTTGCCCGTCGAGCGTGACGAGCAGTCCGGCTTCGCGAGCGAGCGCGAGCAAGGTGTCGAGATCGTCGGACGGACGGTTGCCGGCCGATACGGTCCGGGCGGGCAGGGCGCGCGCGTTGCCCGACGCGCGCCGCTGGCCGTCCCGGCCCGGGAAGTTGCGATGTGCCATGGTTGGTCTCCTGCGCCAGGCCCCGCGTGCCTCGCTCGATGGCTGGCTGGGCGATGATCCGGCATGAACGCGTTGTTCATGGCATCAGTATCGTGTGGCGGCAGCAGGCTGCCAAGCGGCGCGCGCTGAAGTCGTTGTCAGGTATTGCGCGGCGCGTATCGGAATCCGCTGACACGCATCGCGGCCAATTGGCCGTTCGTCCGCCGGCCGTCGATCCGGCTCATTCGTTCCGACGAATGAACCGGGGGCGGGCGTCGCTTGACTCAGGTTTTCTGCCGGTCTATGGTCTCCCGTGCATCTGCGTCGAGCGGGGGACCATCGCCCGCCTGTCGCCGGTGTCGCGCCCCGGGGTGGCGTGGCAGCACGTCCAGTCTCGTTCGCGGGCCGTTTGCGCCGCGAATCAAGCGCGGCCGGTTCGGGAACGGATCGGCACGGCGGCACGCAACGTGCCGTTGATCGCGCGCAAACACGCGCCGGCGCATCGCACGCCGCGCGGCCGACCCGTGTCTAAGCTTCCAGTACCGTCGTTTCTTTATTCCTCGACTGTCAGGAGTCTGTCGATGTCCAGGGACAATTTGCTCGATTCACTGAAGGAAATCGCCGAGCAGCGTGCGATCGGCGCGGATCAGTTGCGTGCGATGCTCGACGATGAGGTGCGTGTGTTGTCGTCCGGCGCACGCGTGCACGACTACATCCACGTGTTCGCGATCCGGAACCTGCGCGAACGGATGCGGCAGCGGGACGATTTCGACGCCGACACGCAGGCCCGCGCGGCGCCGGCGGAAGCCGATCCGCGCCCGAGCGTCCGCCTGTGACAGGCGATTGCCGCGGCTGACACGGACCGTCGCCGGCCGCGGCCGAATCGCGCTCGACCGCTTTCAAGCGGGGCCAGCCGCCTCGGTTTCGCAGCGCGCAACCTGACGATCCGCTGACAGCTGCCACCTCTTTCGCCATCCATTTCATTGAATTGTCACAACGGCCTCAAGTAAGTGGCGCGATTGCCGTTTACCCGGTGAATTCGTCCACCGGGCGTTCGCGCTCCCTTACCGAGTCGTTGCCATGTTTTCGTCCATCCGCGCCCGCATCCTTGCCGCGTGCGTCGCCATTGTCGTATTCGCGCTCGTCGCCAGCACACTGATCAACTACTTCATCGCGCGCTCGTACAACGACGACGCGATCGACCGCAACCTGACCTCCGTCGCGAGCGGCCACGTGGTCGGGATCGCCGACTGGGTCGCGACCCGGAGCCGGATGATCGCGTCGCTGCAGGATGCGGCGCTCGCGCCCGATCCGCTGCCGGTGTTCAAGCAGATGGCCACGGCCGGCGGCTTCACGAACGTCTACGCTGGCTATGCCGACAAGGCGTTCCGCTTCTCCGACCCGACCGGCATCCCGCCCGACTACGATCCGACCGGCCGCCCGTGGTACAAGCAGGCCGCGCAAGCCGGCAAGCCGGTCGTCACGCCGCCTTACGTCGATGCCGGCACCGGCAACCTCGTCGTCACGTTCGCGGTGCCGATCCTGCGTGACGGTGCGCTGAAGGGCGTCGTTGCCGCGGACGTCGCGATGGACAGCGTGATCGCCAACGTGAAGTCGATCCGCCCGACGCCCGCGAGCTTCGGGATGCTGGTCGACAGCAGCGGCCACGTCGTCGCGCATCCGGACCCGAAGCTCACGCTGAAGCCGGTCGCCGACGTGTCGCCGGAACTCGGCGCGACGGGCGCGGCGACGATCGCGGCCGCGACGGCCCCCGTCGAGGTGAGCGTCGGCGGCGACGCGAAGCTGGTGCGTGCGCGCCCCGTGCCGGGCACCGACTGGTATGCGCTGGTGCTGCTCGACAAGGCTGAGGCGACGGCCGGCATGCGCTCGCTGCTGACCGCGTCGCTGATCACGCTGGTCGTGATCGTCGGCGTCGCGTCGCTGATCATCGGCGCGATCACCGCGACCGCGTTCCGCCGCCTGTCGCAGGTCCGCCAGGCGATGGCCGCGATCGGCTCGGGCGCCGGCGACCTGACGCAGCGCCTGCCGGCCGAAGGCCGCGACGAAGTCGCCGACATCGCGCGCTCGTTCAACAGCTTCGTCGACAAGCTGAACGACGTGATGCGCGAGATCCGCGACGCGAGCGAATCGGTGCGCACGGCCGCGAACGAGATCGCGGCGGGCAACCAGGACCTGTCGTCGCGGACCGAATCGGCCGCGGCGAGCCTCGAGGAGACGGCTGCGTCGATGGAAGAGATCACCGCGACCGTCGGCCAGTCGGCGGCCGCCGCCGGCCAGGCCGACGAGCGCGCGGCGGCGGCCTCGCGGATCGCGTCGCACGGCGGCGTGGTCGTGTCGGACGTCGTCGCGACAATGGAGAAGATCGAGGAAGCGTCCGGCCGGATCGGCGACATCATCGGCGTGATCGACGGCATCGCGTTCCAGACCAACATCCTCGCATTGAACGCGGCCGTCGAAGCGGCGCGTGCGGGCGAGCAAGGCCGCGGCTTCGCGGTCGTCGCGCAGGAAGTGCGCAGCCTTGCGCAACGCAGCGCGCAGGCCGCGCGCGAAGTGAAGGTGCTGGTCGAATCGACGGTCGCGAGCGTGTCGGCCGGCTCCGGGCAGGTGCGCCAGGCCGGCGACACGATGCGCGAGATCGTGTCCAACGTGTCGAACGTGACGACCATCATCTCCGAGATCACGCATGCCGCGAACGAGCAGACGCGCGGCATCCAGGAAGTGAACCGCGCGGTCACGCAGCTCGATGAAATGGTCCAGCAGAACGCGGCGCTCGTCGAACAGTCGACCGCCGCGGCGACCGCGCTGCAGTCGCAGGCGAATGCGCTGGCGACGACGGTCGGGCGGTTCAAGGTCGCGTAACCGCGGCCGGAAAGCGCCGCCGCCGCGCTCAGGAGCAGCCGCCGTCGCGCATCAGCGCGAGCCGGTTGTAGAGCGTTTTCAGGCTGATGCCGAGCGCCTTGGCCGCGCGCGGCTTGTTGCCGTCGAAGTGGCGCAGTGTGGCGGCGATGAAGCGTTGCTGCGCATGGTGCAGCGTCGCGCCGAGCGGCAGCGCCATCGCGCCCTCCGACGTGCGGTCGGGCGGCATCGGCTGCTTCGGCAGCGTCACGTCGATGCCGTCGTCCGACAGGATGTACGCACGCTCGATCGTGTTGTGCAGCTCGCGCACGTTGCCGGGCCACGAGTATGCGCGAAGTGCCGCGATCGCCGCGTCGGTCAGCCGCTTGTGCGAGCGGTGCCGCGCATTCAGCGTGTCGACGAATTCCTGCGCGATCGTCTCGACGTCGCCGTCGCGCTGGCGCAGCGGCGGTACGTACAGCGCGAACGCGGCGAGCCGGTAGAACAGGTCCTCGCGCAGCCGGCCGTCGCGCACGGCGTCGGCCGGGTTGTGGCGCGTGGCCGACACGATGCGCACGTCGAGCGGAATCGGCTCGGTGCCGCCCACCCGCACGATCACGTTCGATTCGATCGCCCGCAGCAGCTTCACCTGCAGCGCCGCGGGCATCTCGGCGATCTCGTCGAGCAGCAGCGTGCCGCCGCGCGCGGCCTCGAAAAAGCCCTCCCGCTGCGCGATCGCGCCCGTGAAACTGCCTTTCTCGTGCCCGAACAATTGCGATTCGGCGATATCGGGTGGAATCGCGCCGCAATTCACGGGCACGAACGGACCGTCGCGCCGCGCACTCAGATCGTGCAGCCGGCGCGCGACGATGTCCTTGCCGACCCCGCTTTCGCCGGCAATCATCACGCTGGCGCGGGTCGGCGCGATTTTCTCGATGCGGCCGAGCAGCGTGCGCATCGCGGAGGACCGGCCGGACAGCCGGCGGCCGTCTGCGCGCTGCTTCGACCGGTTTGCGGTTTCATTCATCGGCATAGGCGGGCCGTTTTGAAATTCGGCATCACGCGTTCCGTTCATTGCAATATTTATCATCGACAGCGAAACGGCCGCGAAGGTGCCGCGGAATAGTAATTTCCAATGTCCGCGACGGGGACGGAAGAATTCGCCCATCGGTGTCCGGGCTCACCGGGAAAGGCGGCTCGATCGAGGGTCGGACTCGCGCCTTTTTACAGAAAGCCGATGAAAAAAGGCGGTCGCGACCGCTTTCGGCCGAAGCAGCGGCCAGCCTGCATCGGCGCCGGACCGCCTGCGCTCATGCACCGTCCCGCCATCCTCGCCGGATCACCGCGTCACGCCCGTCCCGGGCACATGGCTTGCGGATGTCTCCGGGCCCGCCCGGCACGCTCGACGGTATCTCGGATGGCCGAACGGTACGACGCCGCACGACGGGAACCGGCGCGAGGCAAGGATGCAATGAAGACCCTGACCCATGAGCTGTTGCGGCAGGGTGCATGGGTCGTGCTGGCCGTCGGGCTGGCGTCCGCGCTGCAGGCGTGGGCGATTCACGCCGTCGGCGGGCACGCGCCATTTGCGCCGCTGCCTTTTTATGCGGGGGTTGCGGCTGCCGCATGGCTGACGTCGTTCGGTGGCGGCCTTGCCGCGGCCGTCGCGAGCGTGGCCGTGATGGGCACGCTGTGGTGGCGCGATGCGCCGCTGGCCACGCTGCTCGCGCGGGCCGGCGCGTTCGTCGCGATCAGCTTCGTCGAGTGCGTGCTGGTGGCGGCGGTGAAGCCGCTGATCGCGAACGATCGCCTGCACGCAGTCGACGACGATGACGACGCGAACACCGAAGCGCGCCCGCTGCATCGCGAGCCCGCGCCGCTCGCACGCGATCCCGACGACAGCCTCTTGCGCCGGGTGGTCGACGCGTCGCCCGATGCGATCGTCGGCGTCGACACCACGCGCCGGATCACGAGCTGGAACCCGGCCGCGCGCCGGCTCTTCGGGCTCGACGCGGCGCAGGCAAGCGGGCGCGACGTCGCCGAGATGATCACGCCGCGCTGGCTGCGGCGGCATCCGGTGCCCGCGACGTTCGCGAACCTGCATGCGCCGGTCGGGCCGCTCGACGTACTGTGCGTGCGGCGCGACGGCGGCCGTTTTCGCGCGACCTTCGCCGCGTCGCCGATCGTCGATGCGCAGGGCAACTGCACGGGCCTGTCGATGACGCTGCGTGAGGCGCGCGAACGCCGCCGCGGCGAGCGGCGCGACCTGCGCTCGTTGCGCGGCGCCCGCGACGCGCGTGCGCAGGCCGACACCGCGAACCGGCTGAAGGATGAATTGCTCGCCACGGTGTCGCACGAGCTGCGCACACCGCTGAACGTGATCTACGGATGGGTCGAGGTGCTGCGCAACGTGGACGGGCATGGGCTCGCGGAGCAGGCGATCGACGCGATCGATCGCAGCGCGCGGTCGCTGTCGCACATGGTCGGCGACCTGCTCGACGCGTCGTCGCTCGCGACGGGCCGGCTGCGTCTCGAACGCGTGCCGGTCGATCTCGTGCGCGTCGTGCGCGATGCAACGCGCGAGCTCGCTGCAACCGCGCAGGCGAACGGCCTCGAACTGTCGGCGGCGTACACGATGCCCGCCTGCGTGATTCCGGCCGATGGCGAGCGCGTGCGCCAGGTGCTGTCGAACCTGTTGTCGAACGCGATCAAGTTCACGCCTGCGGGCGGCCGCGTCACCGTATCGCTGACGCGTGCGGGCGAACGCGTGCGGCTGTCGGTCGCCGATACGGGCCAAGGGATCGCACCGGAATACCTGCCGCATCTGTTCGAGACCTTCAGCCGCCCCGAAGGCGCGTTCGCGTCGCCGAAGCGCGGCCTCGGGCTCGGCCTGTCGATCGTGCGCAACATCGCGCAGCTGCACGGCGGCGACGTGGTCGCGACGAGCGCCGGCCCCGGACGCGGGATGACCGTGACGGTCACGCTGCCGGCCGGCTGGGACGCCGACGACCCGGCCGAGAATCGGGCGCGCCGCGCAGGCGGGCCCGACTCGGTCGCGCTCGACGGCCAGCGCGTGCTCGTCGTCGACGACGACGCCACCTCGCGCGCGAGCCTCGCCGCGGCGCTCGAAACGATGGGCGCGCAGGTGTCGACCGCGCAGTCGGGGCACGACGCGCTCGACGCGGTGGCGCAGCATCCGCCGAGCGTCGTGCTGTCGGATCTTGCGATGCCGGACGGCGACGGTTTCTGGTTGCTCGACCGGATTCGCCATTTGCCGGGCGGCAGCGGGCACTTGCCGGTCGTCGCGGTCACCGCGCACGCCGGCAAGGCCGACCGCCACCGTGTGCTGGCCGCCGGCTTCGATGCGTATCTGTGCAAGCCGGTCGACATGCCGACGCTTGCGAGCGTGATCGTCGACGTCGCGCCGGACGATGCGCAGCGCGGGAAACGGCGCGGCTGAGCGCCGCCCGGCGACAACGGAACGAGGGAGGCATCGATGGATGCAGCGGAAACCAGGCGGTGCAACGGCGCGGGCAGCAAGCAGGCGCGGCGGCGCATGCGGCCGGTCGTGTCGATCGCGAGCCTGCTGATGCTGTCGTGTGCATGGATCGCGACACCCCGTCATGCAGCGGCCGACGAGGGCGTCGGTGCGAAGCTCGCGAGCCAGGCATCGGCCGTCGGCGGCCAGATCCGCGATGCGACGCTCGCGTCCCGCGTCAGGGCCGCGCTCGTCGCCGAACGCGGATTGGCGTCCGGCGACATCGACGTCCAGGTTCGTCATCGTGTCGCCGAACTGTCGGGCAGCGTGCCCGACGAACGGCAGCGCGCGACCGCGATCCGCGTGGCGCATGACGTCGACGGCGTACGAGGGGTGAGCGACAAGCTGCAGATCCGCCGGAAGTAACGTGACGCGCGGGCAGCGCCGGCCCGCTCCGTCGCGGCACACGGAGGTCAGGATGACCAGGAGCCCGAGAAAACGGCACGGTCGCCCGCGGGTGACCCTCGCGCTGGCTGCCGCCGTCGGCGTACTGGCGCTCGCGTATTCGCACGCGCAGACGCCGCCCGCGTCGTCGATACAGGTCGCGCCGGGCGTCGTCCGCCCCGGCACGACCGCCGACGAGGCCGGCATGACGCAGCGGCCCACCGGCATCGATGCCGAGTTCGTCGACAAGGCAGGCATGCTCGACAAGGTCGAACGGCAAGCCAGCCAGCTCGCGCTCGACCGTGCGTCGAATCCCGCCGTGAAGGCGTTCGCGCGCCGGATGATCGACGATCACGCCCGCATCGCCGGCGAATTGCGGCAGCTCGGCGCGCAAAAGGGCGTACCGGTACAGGCGCGGATGCTGGTCGATCCGGCGGTGACGGCATTGCGGACGAAGGAGGGCCATGCGTTCGACACCGCATATGTCGCGCTGGCGGGCCCGCGAGCGCATGAGGAGGCGATCCGGCTGTACGAAGCCGAAGCGAGGAACGGCCGTGATTCGCAGCTTCGCGCGTTCGCGGCCGGCACGCTGGCGACGCTGAACGCGCATCTGGCCGCCGCGCGGCAACTCGCGCGGACCGTCGCGGCCGCGCACTGACCGGCATCAACGGCGCCGCTTGGCGTCCTCGGGACCGTCCGGCGAGGCCTCGTGCGGCGGCGAGTCGAGCGCCGTTTCGCCTTCCTCGATCAGCCAGTACGGCGCACTGCCGTAGTACGCATGCAGCGCCCCGGCCCAGTCCGGATCGGCCATCGCGGGCCAGCAGTCCGGGTCGAAGCCGGGCGCGTCGCGCACGAGTTCGGTCGCGACCGGCAGCACGAAGCATGTGCGCTCGACGTCGAGCACCAGCATGCTCCACGGCACCGCGAGCAGCTTGCCGCCGAGCCCGCGTATGCCGCCCGACGCGACGACCGCGTAGGCGATGCGGCCGGCCCGCACGTCGAGCATGATGTTCGCCACCTGGCCGATGTCGTCGCCTTCGATCGTCAGCACGCGATCGCCCGCGAGCGTCCGGGCGGCCATCACGTCAGGCCCCGGCCCGCGGCCGGTCGGGCGGCGATCGCCGCCCACGATGCGCGTGTCGCCGCGCGACGCTCTGTCCATAGTCATCGATCTTCTCCTGGTCGAAGCCGCGGGCGGTCAGCGCCGGCGCGGCAGCGACACGTCCTCGAGCGTATTGGCCAGCTCGTCGCGTTCGGGGCCGCCCGCGCGTGTCGCGATGTCGCCGAGCGACACGATGCCGACCACCCGGCGGTCGCGGTCGAGCACCGGCAAGCGATGCAGTTGCACGTCGGCCATCCGTTGCTGAACGTCGCCGACGCCGTCGTCCTCGACACACCACTGCACGGGCGCGGATGCGACAGCCAGCACCGGCGTATCGGGCGCATGGCCGTGCGACAGTCCGCGCACCGCCAGGTCGCGGTCCGTGACGATCGCGACGAGTTCGGTGCCGTCGCAAACGGGCAGCACGCCGATATCGAAGCGCTGCATCAGTTCGGCTGCATGGCGAATCGTGTCGGTCGGTGCGACGCACACCACGTCGCGCGACATGATCTCGTTGACGCGATACATGAACGCCTCCTTCGTGAGCAGGACGAAACGGGAGCAGATGCCGTGCCGCGCGCACTGCGCATGCGCCGGGCCTCGACGGCCGCGCAACGGAGAAATTTGCCAGCCCGCTTGTACATCTTCCACGGCGGCTGCCGCGACGGGCGGCGCGAAACGTCAGTGGCCGACGCCCGTCATGACGACGATGGCCAGCACCACTGCGCTCTCGATGGCGGCCAGCGCGGCGACGCCGGCGGCGCCGCTGATCTCATGCCATCTGCGTTCGAGGTGTTTCATCAGATCGCTCCGAATGGATCCGGCCCGCCGATGCGGCGGTGCGCATCGCGAGCCGGGTGCCGCCGTCAGCCGTGATCGCGGGGCGGGGAAGGGTCGTGCGGCGCGCGACGTTCGTGCTTGCCGGACGGCTTGGCGGGGTCGATACGGGTCGCGCCGCCGACGGCGGGCGGATCGCTGGCCGGAAACGTCTCCTCGAGCCCTTCGTCGATGCGTTCCTCCGTCTTGTCTTCGGACGGTGGGCGCGACGGGGCGAGACGGAACGGTCCGGCAGCCGGTGACACGGCGTCGCGGCGGCCGGTGGCGTAAGCGGTCATGGTCGAACCTCCTTGGTCATGGATGCACGCGCAAGCGCCGTGCCCGTGACGGGCCGACGGCACGACGCTTGCGCGCCGGGGAATCCGGACGCGCACGCGGGACATGAGTCGCGTGCCGTCCGCATGGACAAGAGGACATCGTGATGAATGCAACCAGGGAAAGGATACGTTACGACGCGAACGTCTGCGGCGGCGATTTCGCCAGCGTGCGCGCGCGATTCGCCGCGTGGAAGCGCGAATCGCTGGTCTATCGGCCCGAGCGGCGGATGTTCGACGGCAAGGACGAGGTACGCGAACTGAACGACACCGTCTACGACGGCCCCGAGCGTGCGCAGCGGGCGCTCGTCGCGCATTGCGCGCCGTCCGATCCGTTCGCGCTCGCGGTTCGACTGAACGCGGAGGGGCGCATGATGTGGCTGGTGATGGCGGCCTATGACGACTGAGCGGCCGCATGCATGACGGGTAAGAGCGGGCACGCCGCTTGCGCGTTCGCGGCGCCATCGAGAGGCGCGCGCCGTCGCGCAGGAGAAACATGAAGACGCCATCCACGCTGCACCGCCCCGAACCGACGACCCCCGACGTCGACCCGCATCCGGTACCGCCCGGACCCGACGATCCGGTCGACCCGCCCGTGCCCGACGGGCTGCCGCAGGGCGACCCGCCGTCGAACCCGCCGCCGATGCGGATGCCGGGCGGAAGCAGGGCGCCACAACCGGCCGCGCGAACACTGAAAAGGAGGACCGTCATGGACATTCACGTGCAATCACCCGACAAGCGCGCGATCGCTCAGGTGCTGGGCCGCTATTTCGAATCGCGTTCGCTGCGCTATCACATCGAGGAACTGCCGGGCGGCGTGCTGCAGATCGGCTTTCGCGCCAGCGGCCGCCCGGCCGCCGTCACCGTGTCGTTCGACGATGCCGCGTACGACGCTTATACGCACTGGGACGCCAGCCAGAAACAGCTGGCGCTCGGCCGGCTCGCCGACGGCTTCTCGCGAATGATGTCGTCGCGCAGCCCGGCCGCGCTGGCCGGCGACTATCACGTCGAGCGTTTCTGATTCCGCCATCCAACACCGGCGCGTGCCGGAATCCGGCAAAGTGCCCGCGCACAACGGGCGCTTTGCGTCTGCGCGCGTGTCGCGTAGGATGTCCGTTAATTCAGCGCACGCTACGTTCGCGCAGCACGCTGCCGGCCGGTGCCGACGACGACGCGCGATGCGCTTTCCCCCAGGTTCGTTTCGCGCAACCGACGGAGACCACCTTGGCCACAGTTGCTCGCCTGTTGCTGTCACCCGGCACCCGCCGGTTCGTATCCGGTCTTTCGGCATTCGCGGCGCTCGCCGCGTCCGGCGCCCGCGACGCGTCGGCCCAGACGCCTTCGCCGCTCGGCGAATGGCAATACTCGGCGGGCGTGCCGCTCCAGAAACTGTTCGACCCGAACATTCCGACCTGGCAGGTCAGCCTCGGCGCCGCGATGACGCTGCAGCCCCGCTACGCGGGCTCGGATCGTTATCGCGTGATGGGCGGCCCGAACGTCGACATCCGCTACCGCGACCTGTTTTTCCTGTCGACGGGCGAAGGCCTCGGCGCGAACGTGCTGCGCGGGCCGAACTGGCGCGTGAGCCTGTCGGTCGGCTATGACCTCGGGCGCCGCTCGGCCGACGATCTCGGCCACCTGAACGGCCTCGACAACATCAATGCGGCGCCCGTGATGAAACTGGCGGCCGATTACGTGATCTCGAAGGATTTCCCGCTCGTGCTGCGTGCGGATGTCCGGCGCAGCATCGGCGGCTCGAACGGCTGGACCGGCGATTTCTCCGCGTACATGCCGATGCCGGGCAGCAACGAGAATTTCTTCTGGTTCGCGGGGCCGACCGTGTCGTTCGCCGACTCGCGCTACATGAACAGCTGGTTCGGCGTGAACCCGGGCGCCGCCGCGCGCTCCGGGCTGCCGGCCTATTCGTCGGGCGCGGGGATCAAGTCGGCCGGCGTCGGCGTGACGATGGTGTGGTTCGTGAACAAGCACTGGTTCGTCACGATGGACGGCGCGCTCGAGCAGCTCGTCGGCCGCGCGGCGCGCAGCCCGATCACGCAGCAGTCGACCAACGGCGTGTTCGACATGTCGGTGAATTACCAGTTCTGACCGCGCCGGGCCGCGGAGGGCCGATGCCGCACGCGGCATCGGCCGTCACATTTGATATGATTCCGACCTGTACAAACGTACAGTGATCGATCTCCGTGACGCCTGCTTCGCCGACGCCCCCGGCGTTTTACTACCTGACCAATTTCGAACGCGCGCTGGCCTGGCTCGGCGAGCGTTACGACGACCTGTTCGACGCGCACGAGCACACGTTCGTCCGGCAGTTCGCGACGCTGCCGCAGCCGTCGCGCGCGCTGCTCGTGCGGATGCTGATGCGCAGCGGGTCCGACTTCCGCGCGAGCAAGCTCGTGTACGACGAAATCGGCAGCACGCTCGACGCGGCCGCGCCGCTCGTCGCGCTCGGCTGGGTCGACCCGGCGCCCGCGCTCACGCTCGACGCGCTGTTCGCGCTGTCGACCAAGGCCGACCTGCTGCACATCTTCCCGTCGCTCGCGGCGCATGCGGGCGAGCGCAAGCCCGAATGGCTCGAACGGCTGCGGGCCACGTACGACGACACCGCGCAGCCGCTCGACGCGTGGTGCGCGCAGGCCGGCGACCGTGTGCTGCGCGTGACGGTCGGCGCATTGTGCGACCGGCTGCGGCTGATGTTCTTCGGCAATCTGCATCAGGACTGGAGCGAGTTCGTGCTCGCCGATCTCGGCGTGTTCCAGTACGAAAGCGTGCCGATCGCGCCGTCGTCGCGCGCGTTCCAGCAGCGCGGCGACGTCGACGCGTATCTCGCGCTTCAGACGTGCCGCGACGCGCTCGATGCGTGGCCCGACGACGTGCCGTTCGACGACCTGACGCGCGCGATCGATGCGGTCGGCTGCGCGCAGCCATGGCTCGCGACGCGTCGCGCGAAACTGCTTTTTGCGCTCGGGCAGACCTGCGAGCGGCGGGCCGACTGGGACGCCGCGCTCGACGCGTATGCGCGCAGCGCGTGGCCCGGCAGCCGCCACCGGCGCATCCGCGTGCTCGAGCGCTGCGGGCGCGACGCCGACGCGCTCGCGCTGGCGCTCGATGCGCGCGGCCGCTTCGAGAGCGACGAGGAACGCCAGCGCGTCGAGCGCATGCTGCCGCGTCTGCTGCGCCGCGCCGGCCAGCGCGTCGAACGTGCGGCAGCCGCGGCCGACGTGCCGCGCGAGACGCTCGTGCTCGCGCGTCCCGACGCGTTCGTCAGCGTCGAATTCGCGGTGCGCGATCATCTCGCGCAGCCGGCGGCGCCGGTCCATTACGTCGAAAACACGCTGATCAATTCGCTGTTCGGCCTGCTGTGCTGGGAGCCCGTGTTCGCGGCCGTGCCCGGTGCGTTCTTCCACCCGTTCCAGCGCGGCCCGGCCGACCTGCACGCGCCCGATTTCGCCGTGCGCCGGGCGGACGCATTCGACGCCTGTTTCGCGCAGCTCGATTCGGGCGCGTACCGTGACACGATCCGCCGGCATTTCGCGGCGAAGGCAGGGTTGCAGTCGCCGTTCGTATTCTGGGGCGTGCTGACCGACGCGCTGCTCGAAGAGGCGCTCGCGTGCCTGCCACCCGAGCACCTGCGGCTGTGGTTCACGCGCCTGCTCGCTGATATCCGCAGCAACCGCTCGGGGCTGCCCGATCTGGTCCGCTTCTGGCCCGATGAGCGCCGTTACGAGCTGATCGAGGTGAAAGGCCCCGGCGACCGGTTGCAGGACAACCAGACGCGCTGGCTCGCCTACTGCGTCGCGCACGGCATGCCGGTGCGCGTCGTCGACGTGGCATGGGCCGGCGAGGGCGTGGCGCGCGCGGAAGCGGCGGGGCTGTCCGCATGAGCTACGTCGTCGCGGTGCGTGCGATGTGCGAGTTCACCGCGCGGCGCGGCGATCTCGACCTGCGCTTCACGCCCGCGCCGACCGCGCTCGAAGGCATCGCCGGCCACGGCGCGGTCACGTCGAAGCGCGGCGCGCGCTACGAAACCGAGATCGCGCTGACGGGCACGTGGGGCACGCTCACCGTGCGCGGCCGCGCGGACGGCTACGATCCCGTGGCGAACCGCATCGAGGAAATCAAGACCTATCGCGGCAGCTTAGACGCGATGCCGGCCAACCACCGCACGCTGCACTGGGCGCAGGCGAAGGTCTATGCGCACCTGATGTGCGACGCGCGCGGCCTGAAGGAAATCGACGTCGCGCTCGTGTATTTCGACATCGTGTCCGAGCGCGAGACCGTGCTGACCGAGACGCTCGATGCCGGCACGCTCGCCACGTTCTTCGCCGAGCAATGTGCATGCTTCGTCGGCTGGGCCGAGCGCGAAACGGCTCATCGTGCCGCACGCGACGCGGCGCTGCGTGCGCTGGCATTTCCGCACGGGCAGTTCCGCAGCGGCCAGCGCGAGCTGGCGGTCTCGGTCTATCGCGCGGCGCGCGACGCGCGCTGCCTGATGGCGCAGGCGCCGACCGGCATCGGCAAGACGCTCGGCACCGTGTTTCCCCTGCTGAAGGCGTGCGGCGAGGGCGAACTCGACCACGTATTCTTCCTGACCGCGAAAACGCCCGGCCGGGCGCTCGCGCTCGAAGCGGCGACGACGCTCGGCGCCGGCACGCGCGCGCTGCCGCTGCGCGTGCTGGAACTCGTCGCGCGCGACAAGGCGTGCGAGCATCCGGACAGCGCGTGCCATGGCGAATCGTGCCCGCTCGCGAAAGGCTTCTACGACCGGCTGCCGGCCGCGCGCGATGCGGCGATCGAGGCCGGGCTGCTCGATCGCGATACCGTGCGCACGGCCGCGCGGGCTCACGACGTCTGTCCGTACTACCTGTCGCAGGAACTCGCGCGCTGGTCGGACATGGTGATCGGCGACTACAACTACTACTACGACGGCAGCGCGATGCTGCATACGCTCGCGCAGCAGAACCAGTGGCGCGTCGGCGTGCTCGTCGACGAAGCGCACAACCTGCTCGACCGCGCGCGCAGGATGTACAGCGCGTCGCTCGATCCGTTCGCGTTCGCGGCCGCCCGCGAAGCTGCGCCGGCGGCGCTGCGCAAGGCGTTCGACCGGCTCGCTCGTGCCTGGGGCACGGTCAATCGCGCGCAGACCGAGCGTTATGCCGCGTATCCGGACGTGCCAGGCCCGATCGTGTCGGCCGTGCAGAACCTCGTCGCGGCGATCGGCGAACACCTGACCGACGCGCCGCGCGCGAACGGCGATGCGCTGCTGCGATTTCATTTCGACGCGATCCAGTTCGGCGTACTCGCCGAAGCGTTCGACAGCGCATCGATCTTCGACGCGACGCTGCATGGCGAACCGATGCCGCGCCAGCCGGCGCTCGATGGCGTCGCCTCGGCAAGCCGGCGCCGCCGCGTCCAGTCGACGCTGTGCGTGCGCAACGTGATTCCGGCCGGCTTTCTGGCCGCGCGCTACGACACCGCACGCGCGACCGTGCTGTTCTCGGGCACGCTGAGCCCGTTCCATTTCTATCGCGACACGCTCGGGCTGCCGAGCGATACCGGCTGGCTCGACGTCGACGGGCCGTTCCGCGCCGAGCAGCTGACGGTGCGCGTCGCGAGTCACGTGTCGACGCGCTGGCGCGATCGCGACCGGTCGCTCGAACCGATCGCCGACCTGATCGCCGCGCAATACGCGACGCGGCCCGGCAACTACCTCGGTTTCCTCAGCAGCTTCGACTACCTCGGGCGCGTGGTCGCGCTGATGCAAACGCGCCATCCCGACGTGCCCGTATGGGCTCAGGCGCCCGGCATGGCCGAAAGCGAGCGCGACGCGTTTCTCGCGCGCTTCGACGCGGGCGGGCGCGGCGTCGGCTTCGCCGTGCTGGGCGGGGCGTTTTCGGAAGGCGTGGACCTGGTCGGCGAGCGGCTGATCGGCGCGTTCATCGCGACGCTCGGGCTGCCGCAGGTCAACGACATCAACGAGCAGATGCGGCGCACGATGGAGGCGCGTTTCGGCAACGGCTACGACTACATGTACCTGTATCCGGGCTTGCAGAAGGTCGTGCAGGCGGCCGGGCGCGTGATCCGCACCGAGCACGACGAAGGTGTCGTGCACCTGATCGACGACCGGTATCGCAGGCGCGAAGTACGCGACCTGCTGCCGCGATGGTGGCGGATCGGATGACGGAGCAGGTGGGGCTGCCCGCCGCTACAGCACGTTGAGCATCGCGAGTGCGGCTTCCTGCAGGTGCGGCAGCACGCGCCGCACGGCTGCGTCGGCCGTCTCCGCGCCGATCGGCATGTTCGTGCTCAGCGCGGCGACCACTTCGCCGTGACGGTTCTTCAGCGGCACCGCGATCCCGCGCACGCCGACCTGCAATTGCTGCTCGATCGCCGCGAAACCGGCGTCGCGCGCATGGTCCACCTGTTCGAGCAGCCGCGCCTTGTTGGTGATCGTATGCGGCGTGAACGGCGGCAGCTCGGTTTCGTCGAGCCACGCGCGCACGGCCTCGCGATCGGGGTGATGGGCGAGCAGCACGACCCCCGGCGACGTCAGCGGCGCCGGCACGCGTGCGCCGAGCACGAAGCCGGTCGTCATCACCCGCGACACGCCATTGCGCGCGATGAACACCAGTTCCCAGCCATCGAGCACGCTGACGTACGCCGATTCGTTCAGCGACGCGCTCAGTTGTTGCAGATAGGGCTGGACCGTGCGCGGCAGACGCGCCGAATCGAAGTACGACCAGCCGACCCGCAGCACGCGCGGCGTGAGGCCGTACAGCTTGCCGTCGGTGTACACGTAGCCGAGCGATTCGAGCGTCAGCAGGTAGCGCCGCGCGGCCGTGCGCGTGAGGCCCGTGCGGGCGGCGGCCTGCGTGGGCGTCATGCGTGCGTGCTGGCTGTCAAAGGCTTCGAGGATCATCAGGCCTTTTTCGAGGCCGGCAATCCAGTCGCGTCGGTCGAGCTCGGGCTTTTTCATCGGTGGATGGCGGAACGCGTGTGCGCGGTGAGCGCGCAGAATTGGGCGATTATCGCGCAGATCGACCGGGCTGGCGAAGCCGCGCTAGAATCGCCGCTCCGACTGGAACAGAACAATGAAAATCCGAGAATCCGCCCTGGCCGCGCTCGTCGCGGCCGTGCCGCTGCTTGCCGCGGCGAATCCCGCGACTGGCGACGCAACCCTCTCCAAACCGGCCGTCGACATCCGTGCGTGGCCCCGCATGGCGTCGCCGGCATTCGGCTGCTACGTCGAAACGACGTTCGGTTACCGCGACAAACGCTTCAATTGCGCGCTCAAGAAGTACCGGAACGCGGGCGACGCATGCAAGAACACGAAGGCGTACTACGAAGGCCCGGCGTTCCCCGACCGGCTCGCGGCCAGCGTGCATCCGCTCGCGACGAAGGTCGACCTGGACTGGGAGCATGGCAACCTGCAAATGGTCACGGTCACGCTGAAGGGAACGTGGAACGAAGCGGAGGTGCGCAAGGCATTCGGGCTGCCGCGTGCGGAGGGAAGCAAGCTGACCGAGGCGGAACTGCGGTCGCAGCCGGGCAATGTGATGGATACGAGCGTCCAGTATCCGTCGGCCGCGCTCGATGAACGCCTCGCGAAGCGGCCGAGCAACCCTGCACGCGGCACGACGGCCGTGATGCTCAATGGATTCGACCACATGGGCGCCGGCGACGCCGATTGCAGTGGCGGCGAGTAACGCGGGAAGGGGGCCTGGCAGAGGCCGGCGGCCGGTCAAAGCCGCCACGTGAACGTGGCGCCCGAATCGCGCGCGCCGCGTGCTTCAGCGCGTTACTCGCTGCTCGTCCACTCGACGTTCGCGCCGACCGACCGCAGGTTCTCGACGAAATGCGGATGCGCGCGGCGAATCGGCAGCGCGTTCATGATTTCCGAGCGGCCTTCGATGCTCGCGGCGACCATCAGCAGCGCGATCGCGACGCGGATGATGTACGGGCTCTCGACGCGTGCCGGCGTCAGTTGCAGCCCGCCGAACGTGATCAGCCGGTGCGGATCGGACAGCAGCACGTGCGCGCCGAACTTCGACAACTCGCCGGACCAGCCGAGCGCGCCGTCGTAGACCTTGTTCCAGAACATCGCGCTGCCTTCCGCCCGCACGCCGAGTGCGATGAAGATCGGCAGCAGGTCGACCGGCAGGTACGGCCACGGCGCGGCTTCGACCTTGGTCAGGATGTTCTGCGTGAACGGCCGGCGCACGCGCAGCGGGCCGTCGCGTTCCGCGCGCGACCAGCCGTCGCGGTGCGTGACGTTGACGCCGAACTTCGCGAACGTGCGATCGATCAGCGGGAAATGCTCGGGCGACGAGTTGCGTACCGTGATGTCGCCGCCGGTGATCGCGCCGAGCGCGAGGAACGTCGCGATCTCGTGGAAATCCTCGGCGAAGCGGAACTCGCCGCCGCCGAGCTTGCCGCCGCCCGTCACGCACAGCCGCGACGTGCCGATGCCCTCGATCGAGACGCCGATCATCGCGAGGAACTGGCAGAACTCCTGCACGTGCGGCTCGGACGCCGCGTTCATCAGCGTCGACGTGCCGCTCGCGGCCGTCGCGCACAGCGCGAAGTTCTCGGTGGTCGTCACCGACGCGTAGTCGAACCAGTGATCGTTGGCCGTCAGCGGACCGTCGGTGCGAACGATCAGCGAATCGGGCGTGCGCTCGATGTGCGCGCCGAAGCGCTCGAATACCTCGACGTGCGGGTCGATCTCGCGCACGCCGAGCGTGCAGCCCTTCACGTCGTTCTCGAGGCGCGCGACGCCGAAGCGCGCGAGCAGCGGCGGAATCAGCATGATCGACGAGCGCATCGCCTCGGGCAGCCGGTGGACGGCCGGATCGAACCTGGTGTTGCGATGGTGGAGTTCGAGCAGGCCGGTCGTGAAGTCGACCGACACGTCGCTGCCGAGCGTGCGGAAGATGTCGAGGATCTTGCGCACGTCGGTGATGTCCGGCACGCCGACGAGGCGCAACGGCTGATCGGTCAACAGGGTGGCGCACAGAATCGGCAGGACGGCGTTCTTGTTCGCGGACGGCTTGATGTCCCCGCGCAGCGGAGTGCCGCCGTGGACGATGAGATTCGACATGATATGGGGGCGTATCGGTGACTGACGTAGGCCCATATGATGCCATTGCTCGGCCGGTGGCGTGGAATGTTCAGAGGGGAAAAGGGGGAATCGGGCGCGCGATTGACGGTGTTTGACGTTGGCCCGCGGCTGACATTGGCAATCCGGCGGCGAGATCGGCGCGCGAAAGCGAAAATGGCCTGCCGATGTTACTGGGATCGGATCGGTTTCTTATCTCGTAAAATCGAGGCCGGAATTCCTAACACGGCCCTTCATGTCGACACCAACACCGCAATCCCTCCCAACTGACGACGTTTCTACGAGTGCCGATGGGCGGCCGTGGACGCCTGACGAACTTCGCTCGTCGGTCGACGAATATCTCAAAATGCTCGAGCGCGAGCGCTCGGGGCAGTCCTACGTCAAGAAAGCGGTGTACGACAGGCTGGCCGTGCAATTCAATCGCACGGCGAAAGCATTCGAGTACCGGATGCAAAACATTTCGTATGTGCTCGCGCTCATGGGCCGTCAATGGCTTCCTGGGCTCAAGCCCGCAAAAAACGTCGGCTCGAATGGCGTGTTGATCGAGCGGTTCATCAACGAACTGGAACAGCGGTCGGCCGCTCCAACCGTGAAATTCGAACTCGACGTGCGCGACGCATTGAAAAAGCCGCAGATTGTGCCGCCTTTGGGCAACGCAAGTCCTGCGGTCACCAGTGCAACCGTGACCCAGATTCGCCGCGATCCGGCAGTCAAGGCTTGGGTGTTGGCGCAAGCGAATGGGATTTGCGAATGTTGCAACGAGCCCGCGCCGTTCAAGGGCGCCGACGGGCTGCCGTATCTGGAGGCGCACCACGTCCGCAAACTAGCGGAGCGGGGCCCCGATCTCGTGTCGAACACAGTAGCCGTTTGCCCGAACTGCCACCGCGAACTGCATTACGGCGAAGGCGCCCGGCACCTCGTCGAACGCCTCTACGCACGGCTGCCGCGCCTCGTTCGCGCGTAGCCGGCGACGCTCGCCGGCCACGCACTCATTCCCTCACCCCGCCGCGCGCATTCGCGCGGCGACCACCAGCGAGATCAGGCAGCCCACCGCGAGATAGCCTGCGACCAGGTGCCACGAACCGCCGGCCAGGCTGACGAGGCCGACCGCGATGAACGGCGTGAACCCGCCGCCGACGACGCTCGCGAACTGGTAGCCGACACCCGCGCCGCTGTAGCGGTACTCGGCGCCGAACAGCTCGGTGAACAGCGGCTGCTGGACGCTTACGACCATGTCGTGCGCGGCGTTCGCCAACAGGATCGAGAAGATCACGATCCAGGCGATCGACCGCGCCTCCAGCGCGACGAAGAACGGCACCGCGGACGCGAGCCCGATCAGCGCGCCGATCAGGTAGATCCGGCGCAGGCCGTAACGGTCCGCCAGCCACGCGAAGCACGGGATCGTCACGCAGCTCACCGCGCCGACCAGCAGGCCGATGTTCAGGAACAGGTCGCGCGACATGCCGAGGTTCGTCGTCGAATAGCTGAGCGCGAACGCGGTGACGATATACATCGTGAACAGTTCGGCGAGCCGCAGCGCGATGATCAGCAGGAACGCCTTCGGATGGCGCGTCAGTGCTTCCATCACCGGCAGGCGAAGCTTGCGATTGCCGTGCTCGACCTTCTCGACGAACTCCTGCGACTCGTCCATGTTCTTGCGGACCCACAGCCCGATCAGCACCAGCACGATGCTGAACACGAACGGCAGGCGCCAGCCCCACGACTTGAACGCGGCCTCGCCGAGCGTATGACTCAGGATCGACACGATGCCCGTTGCCAGCACGAGGCCGACACCGTAGCCGACCTGCACGCCGCTGCTGTAGAACGCCTTCTTTTGCTTGGGCGCGCTCTCGACGGCCATCAGCGCCGCGCCACCCCATTCGCCGCCGACCGCGAAACCCTGGATCGCGCGCATCAGCACCAGCAGCACGGGCGCCCACCAGCCGATCGTC
Organism: Burkholderia seminalis; assembly: GCF_001718535.1. Lineage (NCBI taxonomy): Bacteria > Pseudomonadati > Pseudomonadota > Betaproteobacteria > Burkholderiales > Burkholderiaceae > Burkholderia > Burkholderia seminalis. The sequence continues at coordinate 1,510,889 of NZ_CP013400.1, forward strand.
GCGAATGTCGGCAGCAGGCCGATCGCGACCGTCGACAGCCCCATCAGCATCACGGTCAGCACCAGCATCCGCTTGCGCCCGAGCCGGTCGCCGTAGTGACCGAACACGACGCCGCCGAGCGGCCGGAACAGGAAGCCGACGCCGAACGTCGCGAACGCCGCGAGCGTGCCCATCGTCGGACTGACTTTCGGGAAGAACTCGGAATTGAATACCAGCGCGGCGACGATCCCGTACAGCAGGAAGTCGTACCAGTCGACGACGGCGCCGACGAAGCTGCCGATCGCGGCCTTGCGGGCCTGGTTGCGGGCTCGGGCGCCGGCCGCGGCGTCGAGGGTGTCGAAGGTTGGGGTCATGGCGGTGTCTCCTGGCACGGCGCATCGTGGAATCGTGGCGGCGCCGCGTTCGATGCTGCATTGAAGTCGATGGGTGAACGGAGAATAGGGTGCGCGCCGCATGGCGGCAATTGGCCAAACGGACGAAATGCGCGATTATCGTTCAAATTCGTGCGATTATCGAACGCTTTTCGGGTTTGCACTAGGCGTCGTGACGATATCCCGTTCGGCCAGGGTGTGCCGTCGTGAACGATCTGGTTAAAATCTGCAGCATCGACAATTCGCCCGTTCGGCGCGGATGCGTGGTTCACCATCAGCCGCGCACGCCGCACGCGACGGGCGCCATCCCCATCGACCGCATGCCCCCGGAGACTGGAATGCCCGGCAATTCCCACCCCCTGCCCAGCGATACGCCGCCCGTTGCCGATCCGGCCGCCAATCCGCTCGGAATGGCCGGCCTCGAATTCGTCGAATTCGCTGCGCCCGTGCCGGAGGCGCTCGCGCAGCGCTTCGAGCAGCTCGGGTTCAAGGCGATTGCACGCCACGTCAGCAAGAACGTCACGCTGTACCGGCAGGGGCAGATGCACTTCCTGATCAATGCCGAGCCCGATTCGTTCGCCGCGCGCTATGCGGAGGAATACGGGATGGGCGTCTGCGCGATCGGGTTGCGGGTGGCGAGCGCCCGGCGCGCGTTCGAACGCGCGATCGAGCTCGGCGCGTGGGCGTTCGAGGGTGAAAAGGTCGGCGTGGGCGAGCTGAAGATCCCGGCGATCCAGGGCATCGGCGATTCGCACCTGTATTTCGTCGACCGCTGGCGCGGGCGGGGCGGCCAGCGCGGCGGCGTCGGCGACATCTCGATCTTCGACATCGATTTCCGGCCGATCGACATCGCCACCGCGCACACCGATCTCGACTGCGTCGGCGTCGGCCTGCAGCAGGTCGACCACTTCACGCAAACCGTCGGCGCCGGGCGCATGCGGGAGTGGCTGGATTTCTACCATGACCTGCTGCATTTTCGCGAGATCCACGAAATCGATGCCCACTGGCATGTGTCCGAGGAATCGCGTGTGATGGTGTCGCCGTGCGGCGCGGTGCGGATTCCGGTCTACGAGGAAGGCACGCGGCGCACCGAGCTGATGCACGCGTATCTGCCCGATCATCCGGGTGAGGGCGTGCAGCACGTCGCGCTGGCCACCGACGACATCCTGTCGTGCGTCGATGCGCTGCGTGCGAACGGCGTCGAATTCATCGAGCCGCCCGCGCGCTATTACGACGACGTCGATGCGCGGCTGCCGGGGCACGGCGTCGATCTCGATGCGCTGCGCCGCCGTGCGGTGCTGGTCGACGGCGAGATCGGCAGCGACGGCGTGCCGAAGCTGTTCTTCCAGACCTTCGTGAAGCGCCGGCCCGGTGAGATTTTCTTCGAGATCGTGCAGCGCCAGGGGCACCACGGGTTCGGCGAAGGAAACCTCGCGGCGCTCGCCCGCGCGCGCGCCGCCGGCTGAGCGGTCAGGCGCCGGAGCACACGGCGCGCACGCACCCGCGCGCGATCTTTTCGAAGGCGGGTGTTACGCGGCAGGCAACGCTCATGCGGATTCCGCTCGGAAGTGCGGTGCCGCTCGGGTAAGTGGCCGAGCCATCGGCATCGGGCGAGGGGTCGTGAATTGCGCGGTGGCGACGGCATTCTGCAAAAGAGGCTCGCACCGTGCGAGCCTCTTCTTCATTCCGTGCCGCCGAGGGCATGTATCGGACGTTCACCCCGCCGCGTTCACGATCCGCGCGTCGATCGATTCGCCCACCCGGCGAGCGCCGGCCATTGCGCGCAGCCGCGCCGGACGAACCCGGCGCCCGTGCGGATCACGAGCGCGCCGATCGCGAGCGCGGCCACGTCGTCAAGGCGGGCGAAGCCGACCAGCGCCGCGCTCATCGCGAGCGCCGCCAGCAACGACGACAGCGCATCGGTACGCACATGCCAGCCGGTTGCCTCGAGCAGCGCGGAACCGGTCTCGCGCGCCTTGCGCAGCATCCAGTGCGACAACGCGGTCTTGCCGACGAGCGTGACGGCAACGAGCGCGAGCGTCGCCGCACCCGGCTGCACGACGGGCGGCGCATCGAACCGGTTCATCGCCTGCCAGATCATCTGCGCGCCGGTCGCGACGAGCAGCGCGCCGAGGCCCGCGAGCGCGAGCGGTTCGTAGGTCGGACGCCGCTCCGGCGGCAGGCGTGCGTCGAGCCGGCATGCGACGAGGATCAGCGCATCGGCCGCGAGGTCGATCGCGGCATGCGCGACATCCGCGAGCAGCCCCGACGAATGCGCGGACCACGCCGCGGCCGTCTCGGCGGCGAGCAGCATCAGGTTGATCGCGAGGCTGACGGCGAGGGCGCGCGACGTGGCCGCATAAAGATGGGGCGTGGCGCGAGACGTGCGCTGCATGGCGGATTCGTCTATCGATAGCGTGGGTCAGCCCCGAACGCTACCGGTCGACGGTGGCAGATCCATGACAGTCGATGCGGCATCAGCGGTCTGCACTGCGCGCGCATCGGCCGGGTTCCGCGATCTTCGGTTTTTCAGTTGACACCGCAAGGCAGGGCGGCCGGCTTTCCAGCGCAGCTGTAGCAGCGTGTTTGCCATGCAGCCTGGGCAAGGCGAAAGCGGGGCAGTCGATCATGTGCCGCGATATCGAACAGGAGAGCGACGCCGATTGAATTCAACATTATAGAAATAATGTCAAATTAAAGTCCGTGATTGAGTAGATATTTAACGGTTTACGTTATATTATTTACAAAATTCCCGACGAACATCGCCATGTCCGACCTCGCTGCCGACGAACCACGCTTGACCGCCGAAATCGAGCGCCTCAAGGCCGACTTCCCGAAAACCCGCGAGCTCTACCGCGAAGCCTGCGCGCTGCTGTTCTTCCGCTTCGGCATCACGCCTACGGCAAACCGCCTGTATCAGCTCGTCCGCAAGGGCAGCATGAGCACGCCGACGGCCGTCCTCGGCGAGTTCTGGGCCGAGCTGCGGGAGAAGAGCCGCGTGCGCATCGAGCATCCCGATTTGCCGGCCGATCTGCAGGCGGCAGCCGGCGAACTGGTCGCCGCACTCTGGAGCCGGTCGAGCACCGATGCCGCTGCCGCGCTCGATGCGCTGCGCGCGGAAGTCGAAGCAGAGCGCGCCGCGGCGAAAGCGGAGGTCACGACGCGGCAGGCCGAGCTGGCCCGCACCGAAACCGCGCTGGAGCAACGCACGGCTGCGTTGCTGGCTGCGCAGGTACGCATTCAGGAACTGGAGCAGGCGAGGGCGGCCGACGAAGCCTCGCGGCAAGCGCTGCAAGCGGATATCGAACGCCTGAAGGCCGACAACACGGAAGCCGACCGCGCACTCGCGCAGGCACGTGCGGATTTCACGACCCAGCTCGACCGGTTGCGCGACGACGCGGGCCGCGCCGAGGAACGCCTGCGCGCGTCGGAAAAACGGGCGCTTCAGGAGATCGATCGCGAGCGGCTCGCGGCCGCGCGATTGCAAAAGGAACTCGACGCGACCGCATCGCGCATGGAGCAACGCGATGCGCGGCACCGAAAGGACATCGCCGACCTGCAGACGCAACTCGGCGACGCGCTGCATCGTTGCGGCGTGCTTCAGGGGCAACTCGACGGCGCGCAGGCGACCGATGCGACACGCGTCAAGGAACTGGATACGTTGCGGCGCGAGATGGCGGTACTCGCCCGCCGGGCGCCGCTGCGCGGCGTCAAGACGGCACCTGCCGCGCAGCGGGAAGAGCGGAAGGCCCGCACGAGAAAGCGCACCGGCGAAGCGGCGGGTTGACCGCCTACCCGCGAGCATGTGCCGACCGATGTCGACGCACGCCTCGAGCGCCGACCGGCAGCCGGCCCGCCCCGACGCAACGCAACGCAACGCAACGCATTCGAACGCGAAACGGCTCGCTCCGACTCCGCTCAACTCGTCACATACCGAGACGGCAACGGCGGCGCATCGGCCGGAATCGTCACGAGCGACGTATTCAGCCAGCCCTGCGGCGTACCGTTCGACTGCGCATAGGCGCCGACGTACGGCATCATCCGCGTCGTCTGGTAGACCTGCGGCGTCCAGCCGGCCGGCGCGAGGAAGATCGACGTCGCGCGCTTCTCGCTGTACGCGGACGCGCCGTACGTCGAGATGCTCCACAGCGTCTGCTGATACGTCGCGTAGTCGGCGTTGTGACGTGAGCCGCCGGCCTGCCATCCTTCGAGCTGGATGAACGTGTTGTACGTACCGGCACCCGCGAGCAGGTTGTTCACGGTGCGCCCGTACAGGAACGACAGGATCAGCCCGCAGTTCACCGGCGCGAAATCGTTGCCGACGCTCAGGTAGTAACGGCCCGTCGTGTTCACGACCGACGCATAGTGCGAATTGCCGATATCCGTCGACGTCGTCAGCCCGCTCGCGCCCATGAAGCTGTCGAACGCCTGCATCGTGACGCCCGCCGGCAGATCGCTCGTCGCACTGATCGCGACGAGGTGCGAACCGGCCGCCAGCAGTGTCAGGAACGCGGACAACGTCGCCGCGACCCAGTTGCCCTGCGCGTCGACGAACGGAAACGCGCGATAGCCCGTCAGCGAGAAAACCGCCGGATCCGTGCCGGCCTGCCACGCGATCTGCGGCACCCACATCGTCAGCGGGCCGGCGTTCGACGCGCTCGACACGTACTGCTTCAGCGCATCGACGAGCTGCGCATCGGCGCCGGGCAGCACGGTGTACGACACGCCTTTCTGCCAGCGCTGCACCCATTGCGCGACGAAGCCCGCGAGCTGGCCGCCGGTGAAGTCGGCAGGCGGCACATAGCCGAGCGGCCCGGTGCCCTGGTACGCAGACTGGATGGCCGCGGCTGTGCGCACGCTGCTGCCGAACATGCTGTTCGCGAAATCCTGGCAGTTGTTGGACGGCGGCGTCGCGAGTTGCGCGAGCGGGACGACCCATGCGCCGTTCGCGGTCGCGACGCCGCGATACAAGGTGAGATTCGCGACCGAGTCGTGGCCGGGAAACGTCGCGGCGTCGGCGCCCGACACGTAGCCGGCCGACGGCGTGACGCCGACGGTGGTCGGCTGCGAGCCGAACGGATGCGTGTAGGCAATCGCTAACGACGCGTCGCCGCCGGCGAGGCTGAACGACCCCGTGCAATCGCCCCAGCTGTTCGATGCGCGGACGGCCGTCGATTGCCCGGTTGCGACCAACGCTTGCGATGCCTGCGGCGTCGAGCCGCTCTGGCTCGCCGCATTGCCGAACGCGAGCGACGTCGACGGGATCGCATTGGTGACGTTGATCGTGATCGAGCGGTCGGCGATGCCGTAGCTGCGCGCGGCCGGATTCGCGCCGCCGGTCGCGGCCAACGACGACGCGGATGTCGTGTTGCCGTCGCCGCCGCAAGCGGCCAGCGTGCCGACGAGCGGCGACAGGGTCAGCGCGGCGCCGCGCTGGATGAAGCGCCGGCGGGTCGGCGCGGGCGGGCGAGCGGGTTTCGAGGCGGTCATGGGGCGTTCCTGGTCACGGGTTCGAGAGGAGGCAACGACGGTCCGGCGCATTGCACACGTGTGCAATGCCGGCTGCTGTTGGGCCACCGCCGGCACTTGCGCCGCGCGTATTTAAGCGGGAGATCGATGAAACGCCTGCGACGAAACCGAGTCGCCCGTGTGACGCCGCGCACGCCGTGGCGGGGGGGGGGGGAACGCCGCCGGGCATTGGGGGCGCGCCGGGGATCGGGTAAAGTGCCGCTCAACATGCCGGTTCGACGTCGCTAGACGACCGGTCTAATCGTTGCTACCATACGCCATCATGAATGCATCTTCAGGCGCGGAAGTTCGCCAGCACATCCTGAATATCGCGAAGCCGATCATGCTCCACAAGGGGTTTTCGGCGGTCGGTCTGAACGAGATTCTCGCTGCGGCGGGCATCCCGAAGGGCTCGTTCTACCATTACTTCGGCTCGAAAGAGGCATTCGGCGAAGCGCTGCTCGAATCGTATTTCGAAGGCTATCTCGCGCATCTCGACAACCTGCTCAAGCAGCAGGCCGGCACCGGCGCCGAGCGCCTGATGACGTACTGGGGCAACTGGCTGCACACGCAGTGCGCGGACGATCCGGAAGGCAAGTGCCTTGCGGTGAAACTCGGCGCGGAAGTGTCGGACCTGTCGGAGGCGATGCGTGCGGTGCTGCGACGCGGCACGAGCCAGATCATCGAACGGCTCGCGGGCGGCATCGAGGCCGGGCTGGCCGACGGCTCGCTGCGCGCGGTCGACGATCCGGCGTACACGGCCGCGATCCTGTACGAGCTGTGGCTGGGCGCGACGCTGCTGGAAAAGATTCACCGCAACCGCCAGCCGCTCGAAAGAGCGATGGTCGAAACGCGGCGCATGCTGAACCTGCCGCCGGCCGCGCAGGGCGGTGCGCCGTCGTAAGCCGGGCGCGCTTCCGCGCGCCTTGTTTTTGCCCTGATTCTAGACGACTGGTCTACTCAAATCCGCATGACGAATGCTTCACGCCGCGTTACGCTGTCCCGATTGTCCCCACCGCACGTGTGCGCCCACGCCGGCGTGAACGCCGGCGCGCATCTTCTGCTGATCCACCCCTGATCCGATCGTGCTCACGAAGCACCTTCATTCCTGTCGACGGAGGCCCACATGCCGCAAAGCAAGACCACAAACCGCCAGATCATCCTGAATTCGCGCCCGGTCGGCGCCCCGACACCGGACAACTTCCGCGCCGAAACCGGCGACGTACCGACGCCGGGCGCCGGCCAGGTGCTGCTGCGCACGATCTGGTTGTCGCTCGATCCGTACATGCGCGGCCGGATGAACGACACGCCGTCCTACGCGCCGCCTGCCGAGCTCGGCCAGCCGATGGTCGGCGGCACGGTCAGCCAAGTCGTAACGTCGAACCTGCCTGCCTTCCGCGAAGGCGATCTCGTCGTCGCCGGAGCCGGCTGGCAGGACTATGCGCTGTCGGACGGACGCGACCTGATCCCGCTCGGCCGCGATTTCGCGCATCCGTCGTTTGCCCTCGGCGTGCTCGGCATGCCGGGCTTCACCGCGTACACGGGGTTGCTGAAGATCGGCGAGCCGAAAGCCGGCGAGACGGTGGTCGTCGCGGCAGCGAGCGGCGCGGTCGGCGCAGTGGTCGGCCAGATCGCGAAGCTGAAGGGCTGCCGCGTGGTCGGCGTCGCGGGCGGCGCCGACAAGTGCGCGTACGTGACCGGCACGCTCGGCTTCGACGCATGCGTCGACCATCGCGATCCGGCGTTCGCCGCGAAGCTGAAGGACGCGTGCCCGAACGGCATCGACGTCTATTTCGAGAACGTGGGCGGCGCGGTGTTCGACGCGGTCTGGCCGCTGCTGAACGACCATGCGCGCGTGCCCGTCTGCGGGATCATTGCGCATTACAACGACACGGCATACGACGACAAGGCCGTGTCGACCGGCCGCGATCGCGTGCCGGCGCTGATGGGCACGATCCTGCGCAAGCGCATCCGGATGCAGGGTTTCATCATCCTCGATCACTATGCGACCGGCTATGCGCCGTTCCTGAAGGACATGAGCGAGTGGGTCGCGCAGGGCAAGGTGAAGACGCGCGAGGACGTCGTTCCCGAGCTTGCCGACGCACCGGAAGCCCTGATCGGCTTGCTTGCCGGCAAGAATTTCGGCAAGGTCGTCGTGCGCGTCGGCCCGGACGAACTGGCTTGATCTCGCGGTACGACCACCCGCATGCGTTGCACGCTGGCGTCGCGCGCCGCCAGCTTGTGGCATGCTCGATTCCGTTTCCAAAGGAGTGACGACATGGCGCTTCACGTAATCGCTTCGCTGTTCGTGAAACCCGAACATGCGCAGGCCGCCGAGGCCGAACTGCGCAGCATGGTCGCGAAGACGCGTACCGAACCGGGCAACCGGCGCTACGACCTGTTCCGCGAACAGGACGGCTCGCCGAACCTGCACCTGTACGAGATCTACGACGACCAGGCCGCGTTCGACGCGCACCTCGCGAGCCCGTATTTCGGCGAATTCCGTGTGAAGTCGGCCGACTGGTTCACGGCGCCGCCGGTCATCAAGGTGCTGTCGGGCATCGACGTGGCCGAGTAACGATGCAGTACCCCCACGCGGCTCGCCCCCATCAGGGCCGCGCGGCATCCGTTGCGCACCACGCAGCGGACATGAAGAAAACACGGCGCAACGTCGTTCGCGCCGCTTCCCCAATACACCGGCCCGGAGGCTGAATGGTCACCCTCAACATCAACGGCGAAACCCGCACGGTCGACGCCCCCGACGACATGCCCTTGCTCTGGGTACTGCGCGACGTCGTCGGTCTGACCGGCACCAAGTTCGGCTGCGGAATCGCGCAATGCGGCGCGTGCACCGTGCATCTCGACGGCGTCGCCGCGCGTTCGTGCGTCCTGCCGGTCGCGGCCGTCGCGGGCCGCAAGATCACGACGATCGAAGCCGTCGGCGCGACGCCGGCCGGCCACAAGGTCCAGCAGGCATGGCGCGAGCTCGACGTCGTCCAGTGCGGCTACTGCCAGTCGGGGCAGGTGATGGCGGCCACCGCGCTGATCGCGTCGAACCCCAACCCGAGCGACGCCGACATCGACGCGGCGATGGCCGGCAATATCTGCCGCTGCGGCACGTACAACCGGATTCGCGCGGCCGTGAAGCAAGCCGCGAAGGAGGCCTGACATGTCGCGAGGATTGATCGAAGCAGGTCGGGCCGGCGCGGGCGTGTCGCGCCGTTCGTTCCTCAAACTCGGCATGTCGCTTGGCGCGGCGGCCGGCGGCGGATTGCTGCTCGGCTTCAGCCTGCCGGCGGCGGGCGACGATGCGCGGCGCTCGGTGATCGGCGGTGACGCGGCCGAACCGGCGCAGCCCGGCGTGTTCGCGCCGAACGCGTTCGTGCAGATCGACCGTGCCGGCAAGGTCACGCTGGTGATGCCGAAAGTCGAGATGGGGCAGGGTGTCTATACGGCGCTGCCGATGCTGATCGCCGAGGAGCTCGAAGTGCCGCTGTCGAACGTGACGCTCGACCACGCGCCGCCGAACGAGAAACTGTTCATGGATCCGCTGCTCGGCGGCCAGCTCACCGGCGGCTCGACGTCGGTGCGCTACGCGTGGGAACCGATGCGCCGCGCGGGCGCCACCGCGCGTACGCTGCTGGTCTCGGCGGCCGCGAAACAATGGAACGTCGATCCGGCCACCTGCCGCGCGGCGAACGGCGAAGTACAGCATCCGCCCAGCGGCCGGCGCGCATCGTACGGCCAGTTGGCCGACGCCGCGGCGAAACTGCCGGTGCCGAAGGACGTCGTCCTGAAGAAGCCCGAGGATTTCAAGCTGATCGGCACGCCCGCGAAGCGCCTCGACTCGCCGGAGAAGGTCGACGGCACCGCGCAGTTCGGGCTCGACGTGCGCCTGCCCGGCATGCTGTACGCGGTGATCGTGAACAGCCCGGTATTCGGCGGCACGGTCGCGAGCGTCGACGATACGGCCGCGAAAAAGATTCCCGGCGTGCGCCAGGTCGTGCACGTCGACAACGCGGTCGCGGTGGTCGGCGATCACACGTGGGCCGCGAAGCGCGGCGCATCGGCACTCGTCGTGAAGTGGAACGAGGGCGCGGGCGCGAAGGTGTCGACCAAGGATCTGTTCGCGGATCTCGCGCAGGCGGCGGCGAACGGCAAGGGCGCGGTCGCACGCAAGGAAGGGGACGTCGGCAAGGCATTCGCGAACGCGAAGACGCGCGTCGACGCCGTCTACGAACAGCCGTTGCTCGCGCACGCGACGATGGAGCCCGTGAACTGCACGGTGCACGTGCGCGGCGACGGCTGCGAGATCTGGGTCGGCACGCAGGTACCGACGCGCGCGGTTGACACCGCGCAGCAACTCACGGGCCTGTCGCCCGACAAGATCGTCGTGCACAACCATCTGCTCGGCGGCGGCTTCGGGCGTCGGCTCGAGACCGACATGATCGGCCAGGCCGTGAAGGTCGGCAAGCAGGTCAACGCGCCGGTGAAGGTGATCTGGACACGCGAGGAAGACGTTCAGCACGACATGTACCGGCCGTGCTACTACGACAAGATTTCGGCCGGCCTCGACGCGAACGGCAAGCCCGTCGCATGGCAGCACCGAATCGTCGGTTCGTCGATCATGGCACGCTTCGCGCCGCCCGCATTCCAGAACGGCGTCGATCCCGACGCGGTCGAGGTCGCGGCCGAACTGCCGTACGACCTGCCGAACCAGCTCGTCGACTACGTGCGCCAGGAGCCGCGCCACGTGCCGACCGCGTTCTGGCGCGGCGTCGGGCCGACCCGGGGCACGTTCGTCGTCGAGAGCTTCATCGACGAACTCGCCGCGCAGACCAAGACCGACCCCGTGCAATATCGCCGCGCGCTGCTCGACAAGACGCCGCGCGCACGCAACGTGCTCGACGTCGCGACGAAGGCCGCCGGCTGGGGCGCGTCGTTGCCGAAGGGGCAGGGGCGGGGCGTGTCGGTGATGCACGCGTTCGGCAGCTTCTTCTCGATCGTCATCGACGTCGCGGTGGACGGCGGCGAGGTGCAGGTCAAGCGCGCCGTGTGCGCGGTCGATTGCGGGATGGTCGTCAATCCGAACACGATCGAGGCGCAGGTGCAGGGCGGCATCATCTTCGGGATCACGGGCGCGCTGTACGGCGAGATCACGATCGAGGACGGCCGCGTGATGCAGAGCAACTTTACCGACTACCGGATGATGCGGATCAACGAAACGCCGCCGATCGAGGTCCATCTGGTGAAGAGCGGCGAAGCGCCGGGCGGGATCGGCGAGCCGGGCACGGCGGCGACGGCGGCGGCGCTGTCGAACGCGATCTTCGCGGCGACCGGCACGCGGCTGCGCAAGCTGCCGGTCGGCAACCAGCTGAAGACGGCTTGAGGGAGGCGACGACCATGCGAAACCTCACCTTGAACACGCTCAGCGCATCGCTGCTTGCATTGTCCGCGCTGCTGGCCGGCACGACCGCGCATGCCGCGGAAACGGCACCGACCGACAGCGCGCTCGTCGCGCGCGGCGCCTATCTCGCGAAAGCCGGCGACTGCGTTGCGTGCCACACCGCGCCGCGCGGTACGCCCTTCGCGGGCGGCCTGAAGATGGTCACGCCGATGGGCGCGATCTACACGACCAACATCACGCCCGATCCGGAGACGGGCATCGGCGGCTATACGGAAGCCGAGTTCGCGGGCGCGCTGCGCAAGGGCGTCGCGAAGGACGGCCACAACCTGTATCCGGCGATGCCGTATCCGTCGTACGCGAAGCTGAAGGACGACGACGTGAAGGCGCTGTATGCGTACTTCATGCACGGCGTCGAGCCGGTCAAGCAGGCGAACCGGCCGTCCGACATTCCCTGGCCGCTCAACATGCGCTGGCCGCTCGCGCTGTGGAACATGGTGTTCCTCGACTCGGCGCCTTATGCCGACAAGCCGGACAAGGACGCGATGTGGAACCGCGGCGCCTATCTCGTGCAGGGGCTCGGGCACTGCGGGTCGTGCCACACGCCGCGCGGTGTCGGCTTCCAGGAGAAGGCACTCGACGAACGCGGCACGGCGTTCCTGTCGGGTGCGTCGATCGACAACTGGTTCGCGTCGAACCTGACCGGCGAGCACAATACGGGGCTCGGCCGCTGGAACGAGGCCGAGGTCGCGCAGTTCCTGAAGACCGGCGCGAACCGTCACGCGACCGCGTTCGGCTCGATGGTGAGCGTGATCAACCACAGCACGCAGGCGTTGACGGACGACGACCTGGCCGCGATGTCGCGCTACCTGAAATCGCTGCCGGCCGCAGGCGGCACCGGTGCGCCGCCGTACAGCTACGATCCGAAGGCGACGCAGGTGGCGCTGGGCCGGCCGGCAGCCGATCCGGGCGCGAAGGTGTATAACGCTTACTGCCTGCATTGCCACGGTGCGGACGGGCGCGGTTACGCGCCGCTGCTCGCGCCGCTCGCCGGCAATCCGAACGTGCTCGAGGCCGATGCATCGTCGCTGATCAACGTGACGCTGAACGGCAGCGACACGCTCGTGATCGGCGGTGTGCCGTCCGCCTATCCGATGCCGGCGTTCTCGAACCAGCTGAACGACCAGCAGATCGCCGACGTGCTGACGTTCATGCGCGCCGGCTGGAACAACGGCGCGCCGGCCGTGCAGGCGGCGGACGTCGCGAAACTCCGCAAGGCGACGGCGGCCGCGCACTGAGCGCGGCGCGATGCGGGACGACGGCGGGCCGCGCCTGTCGTCGACACCGCCGGGTGCGTGCCTGCCCCGGCGGCCTGGCTCTTTCTGTCAACCGGCGCGCGGCTGTTCGCGGCAGCGCGCCTTCAATCGACGCAATGTAGGGGTGTCTGGATGGCTAACGTGACTTATACGGATACGCAACTGCTGATCGACGGCGAGTGGGTCGACGCCGCGAGCGGCAAGACGATCGACGTCGTGAACCCGGCGACCGGCAAGCCGATCGGCAAGGTGGCCCACGCGGGCATCGCCGATCTCGACCGTGCGCTCGCCGCCGCGCAGCGCGGTTTCGAAACGTGGCGCAAGGTGCCCGCGCACGAGCGCGCGGCGACGATGCGCAAGGCCGCCGCACTCGTGCGCGAACGCGCCGACGCGATCGCGCAGCTGATGACGCAGGAGCAGGGCAAGCCGCTCACCGAAGCACGCGTCGAAGTGCTGTCGGCCGCCGACATCATCGAATGGTTCGCGGACGAAGGCCGCCGTGTGTACGGCCGGATCGTGCCGCCGCGCAACCTCGGCGCGCAGCAGACGGTCGTGAAGGAACCGGTCGGCCCGGTTGCCGCATTCACGCCGTGGAATTTCCCGGTCAACCAGGTCGTGCGCAAGCTGAGCGCGGCGCTCGCGACCGGCTGTTCGTTCCTCGTGAAGGCGCCGGAAGAAACCCCCGCGTCGCCGGCCGCGCTGTTGCGCGCGTTCGTCGACGCCGGCGTGCCGGCCGGCGTGATCGGCCTCGTGTACGGCGATCCGGCCGAAATCTCGTCGTACCTGATTCCGCATCCGGTGATCCGCAAGGTCACGTTCACCGGTTCGACGCCGGTCGGCAAGCAGCTTGCCTCGCTGGCCGGCCTGCACATGAAGCGCGCGACGATGGAGCTGGGCGGCCACGCACCGGTGATCGTCGCGGAAGACGCCGACGTCGCGCTCGCGGTGAAGGCCGCCGGCGGTGCGAAGTTCCGCAACGCAGGGCAGGTCTGCATTTCGCCCACGCGCTTCCTCGTGCACAACAGCATCCGTGACGAATTCACGCGTGCGCTGGTCAAGCATGCGGAAGGGCTGAAGGTCGGCAACGGTCTCGAGGAAGGCACGACGCTCGGTGCGCTCGCGAACCCGCGCCGCCTCACCGCGATGGCGTCGGTCGTCGACAACGCACGCAAGGTCGGTGCGCGCATCGAAACCGGCGGCGAGCGGATCGGCTCGGAAGGCAACTTCTTCGCGCCGACCGTGATCGCGGACGTGCCGCTCGAAGCGGACGTGTTCAACAACGAGCCGTTCGGCCCGGTCGCGGCGATTCGCGGCTTCGACAAGCTCGAGGACGCGATCGCCGAAGCGAACCGTCTGCCGTTCGGGCTGGCCGGCTATGCGTTCACGCGTTCGTTCGCGAACGTGCATCTGCTCACGCAGCGCCTGGAAGTCGGGATGCTGTGGATCAACCAGCCGGCAACGCCGTGGCCGGAAATGCCGTTCGGCGGCGTGAAGGATTCGGGCTATGGGTCGGAAGGCGGGCCGGAAGCGCTCGAGCCGTACCTCGTCACGAAGTCGGTCACGGTTATGGCCGTCTGACGCGTGTCGCGTGTGCCCGCTACGGCGGGCATTTTTTCAGGTTTCGCGTGTCACCGGGCGCATGCCATGCACGGCATGCGCCCGATAATTGCTTAAGCGCTTTGTCGGAAGGATTTATCACGATCGAAGATCGTCGGGACGTGCGGGAAAACGGGGTAGCCGTCATCCAATATTTGATTTTACATAACGTGAATTATCGATAGTTTGGATTGTAGTGGCTAGATTGAAATGTCCGCTTTCGTGCCGCGTAAGCTGTCCGGCCGCCGGGTGTCCGGCGCCGGAGGCTGCGATGGCTGCAACGGAGCGGATCACGATGACGATGCGCGAGCTGGACCGATTCAAGGTCATTCAGGACGTGGCGGATGGCAAGCTCAAGCCGTGGCGTGCGGCGGAACGGCTGGAACTGACGACCCGGCAGATTCGCCGGCTGGTCGCCCGACTTCGGGAACATGGCGCGGCGGGTTTGGTATCGGGACACCGATCGAAGCCCGGCAACCGTCGGCTGGACCCAGGAGCCGCCGACCGGGCGCTATCGGTCATCCGTGATCGCTACGCCGATTTCGGACCGACACTGGCTTGCGAGAAGCGCTGGGAATGTCACGGCATTCGGCTGGCCAAGGAGACGGTCCGGAAGCTGATGACGGAGGCTGGCTTGTGGATTCCGCGCCGGCAGCGGCCGCCGAAGGTTTATCAGCCACGAGCGCGTCGGGCGTGCCTGGGTGAACTGAGCCACGCCGTTTCAGGCGGCAGACATGGATGCCGCAATTCTGCAGGTTACATCTCGAGCGGAATCGAACCAGCGGTCCGCCAAGGCCCGTGGATAAACGCAAGCGCCCTGCTGCTTCAGGCTCGGTGCTTCAACGCTGAATGACGCAAAGGCCGATGAAACATGCGACATCTGTATTGAGCTGGCGCTACGGCATCTGAATCCGGGATTCGCTCAGCATCGTATCGGCGATATCGAGCATCGCGCGCAAGCGATCCATATGCCGAAGGTCATGGTGATAACCCACCCATATGTCTCTGGACGGTGGCGGCTCCGGCGTTTCGATGCGCAGCAGTGCCGATGTCGCGTCGCCCAGCGGCCGTGGCAGGACCGCCATGCCCATGCCTACCCCACACATCCTGGCCTGAACGGCGCGGCTCGTGCTGGTGAAGACACGCCGCGACCGAGGGAACCTGTCGAGCAGCCAGGCGACATCGGGGAAGTGAGATTGCGCCGTGTTCATCACGATCAACCCCACCGAAGCAGGATCATGCCGCAACGCACGTACGGTTTCGGCCGTGCCGTAAAGACCGTACGGAACGCTCATCAGGCGGCGCTGAACGATGTCCGGTTCGGTGAAAGGAACGATCCGGAAGGCCAGGTCGGCCTCGCGGCGTGACAGGCTCAGCAATCGGTAACTCGCGATCACTTCCGGCACCACGGCCGGATGACGGCGCGCCAGTTCCGCCAGAACCGGCGCGAGCACGTAGCCGGCGAACCACTCCGCGCACGATATACGCAAGATGCCTTCGAGGCGGTCTTGATTACCGGCCAGACGCCGTTCCATGGCCAGCGCCGCGTTTTCCATGGCTTCGGCCAGGCTCAGCACGGTATCCCCGGCGTCCGTGAGCACGAGCCCATCCGCGGTCCTGCGAAACAACGCCTGCCCGGCTTCATCCTCGAGTGCCTTGATCCGGCGGCCGATCGTCGGATGGCTCACGCCCAGGCTTCGGGCTGCCGCACCGAAAGATCCGCCCCGCTTGACCGCCAGAAAGACCCGGACATCACTCCATTCCATTGCGATGGATCGTCGTTCAAAAATGTACGCCAAATATACAAGAACGACCATTCACAAACAATTGTGTGAGCCTCACGATGGTGACTTTCATCAACCGAACCGCCCCGCCGGGGGCCAACGTCTGCGGAGCGTGAAGTCATGGACAAGTTGAAGGGCAAGGTCGCGATCGTGACGGGAGCATCGAAAGGAATCGGCGCAGGCATCGCGCGCCAGCTGGCGGCCGACGGCGCACAGGTCGTCGTCAACTACGCATCGAGCGCGAGCAATGCCGAAAAGGTCGTCGCGGACATTCAGGCCGCCGGTGGGCAGGCATTGGCGGTGCGCGCCGACGTGACGAACGAGACGGAGGTCGAGGCGCTCGTCAACGTAGCCGTCGACCATTTCGGACGGTTGGATATCGTGGTGAACAACGCCGGCGTCTATCAGTTCGCCAGGATCGAGGAGACCACCGAGGCGCGCTACCGCGAGCAATTCGACATCAACGTTCTCGGCCCGCTGCTGGTCGTCGGGGCCGCGGCGCCGCATCTCGGCAAAGGCAGCAGCATCGTCAACATCGGTTCCAACGTGACGCGCGTCCTGCCGGCCGAAAGTGCCATCTACAGCGGCACGAAAGGCGCCATCGACGCCATCACCGGCGTGCTCTCGCGGGAGCTCGGCCCGCGCGGCATCCGGGTCAATGCCGTGAACCCCGGCCTGGTGGAAACGGAGGGCACCCATGCTGCCGCGGTGATCGGCTCGGACTTCGAAACATGGAACGCGGACCAGACACCGCTTGGCCGTATCGGCCAGGTGCGGGACATCGCGCCGATCGTTTCATTTCTCGCGTCGGACGACTCGGAGTGGATGACGGGCGAGATCGTCCTTGCGTCGGGCGGCATGCGCTGACGCGGCCTGCTCGCGGGCATGCACGCCGTGCGCAACAGACATGAGCGCTTCCACGAGAAACATGTCGGTTCCGCATCGGCGCGCATGTTGGCATGCCCCGTCGAGCGAATCGAAACACAGCATCAAGTGAAAGGAGAAACGCATGAACAAAACCTGGTTGATCACCGGCTGCTCCGGCGGCTTCGGCCTGCATCTCGCACGCATGGCGGCCGCGCGCGGCGACCACGTGGTGGCAACGGCGCGTGCGCCGGAAACGCTACGCGATCTCGCTCGGCATTACCCGGACACGCTGCGTGCTGCAGCGTTGGACGTGACGAAGCCGGAGACGATACAAGCGGCCATTGCCTTGACGGCCGAAACGTTCGGCAGGTTGGACGTGCTGGTCAATAACGCCGGGCATGGATTCATGGGGGCGATCGAAGAAGGCACCCCGGAGGAATACCGGCCGTTATTCGATGTGAACGTCTTCGGACTCGTCGAGACGACGCGTGCGGCATTGCCGCTGATGCGACGCACCGGAGGCGGCAGGATCGTAAACCTGTCGTCCGGTGCCGGTATCGCCGGTTCGGGTGGCCGCGGCTATTACAACGCGACGAAGTTTGCGGTCGAAGGCCTGTCGGAGGCACTCGCGCAGGAAGTCGAACCGATGGGCATTCGCGTGATCATCGTCGAGCCGGGTCCGTTTCGAACCGAATTCCTGGGGCGCTCGATCGCGGTCGCCAGGCAGCAGATCAGCGACTATGCGGCAACCGCCGGCTCCGCGCGCAGCTACCGCGACAGCAACGACGGACATCAGGCAGGCGATCCTGCCAAAGCCGCCGCGGTAATGATTCAGGCAATCGACTCGGACGATCCGCCCTTGCACCTGCCGATCGGGCCGAACGCTCATGCCATTGCGGAGCGCAAGCTGAAGGCGTTCCGCCAGGACATCGACGCGTGGCGTGCGCTGTCCATCGCAACCGACTTCGATTGATGGCGCCGGGCCGACGTGACGGTCGGCCCGAACACGGAATCGCGGACGCGTCGCCCGGTCCTCGCCCATCGGTTCGATCGGGTTGCACGCCGGCGAACGACGTGTCGCCCGCCGGGCGGCCGGCTTACATCGGAGGTGCGACGCCATCCTTCTCGACCACGATCTGGCGTCCGTCGTAGGCCCCGTCCTTGCCCGGCGTGGCCACGACGAAGATCTTCTTGCCCGTCGACAAATCGGCGCGCGTCGCCGGGACGAGCGTCACGACCGGTGCGTCGGGCGGCACCGTGATCGTGTTGCTGCCGCCCTTGTACGACAGCTTGAGATCGCGCCCGCTCGTGCCTTGAACGACCGTATCGACACTGGCGTTCGTCATCGTGCTGTTCGCGGCGAGATCCCATGCATAGTGGCCTTCACCCATGCCGCGCGCGGCTTCGGGGAACACGAGCACTTCCTTCGCGATCAACTTGCCGTTCTCGCCCGGCATGGCCGCCGCGCCGACATAGGAACCGGGTTTGATATCGGAAAGCTGAATCGCCTTCACCGCGTTCACGTTGGCCGACGGTGCGACATTGATGAGCACGGTCTCGCCGCTGCGGCGGTGTACCTTCAGGCTGCTGCCGGAAAACGAGACGATGTCGCCGCGAATGCGCTCGGGCTTGCTCGCAGCGGATTGCGCGAGCGCACTGCCGGCCAGCGTGGCCGCGACGACGGAAGCGACGAGTTTGAGTCGAATGGACATGAATGCTCCTTTGAAGAGGTTGCGATCGAGAATGTCACCGGCGCGATATCCAGGGCCAAGGGCTCAGGAACCGCCAAACCAGTTGTATCCCTGGTTTTCCCAATAACCGCCCGGGAATGCGTTGGTCACCGTGATGGCGACGATATGTTTGGGATTCTTGTATCCGAGCTTGGTCGGCATGCGCAGCTTCATCGGGAAGCCGTACTTCGCCGGCAAGACGCTGCCGTCATAGGTGAGCGTCAGCAGCGTTTGCGGATGGAGCGCAGTCGGCATGTCGATGCTCGTCCAGTAGTTGTCGGCGCAATGCAGCGCGACGTACTTCGCGGTGGTGTCGGCGCCGGCGCGCAACAGGAAGTCCGAAAATCGCACGCCGCCCCACTTCCCGATCGCGCTCCACCCTTCGATGCAGATATGCCGCGTGACCTGGCTTTCCTGCGGCAGCGCACGGAGTTCGTCGAGCGTCCACGCACGCTTGCCTTTGACCAGTCCGCCGACCTGGAGCCGATATCTCGCCGCATCCACGTCCGGCACCTGATCGATGTCGTAATACGCATTGAACGGGAAAGGCCGCGCGATCATCGACTCCGGATACGTCGGCGCAAGCTTGCGCGGATCGAACAGCAAAGCCTGCACGTCGTCGTTGAACGACGACACGCGGCGCAGCATCGTGTTCACTGACTGGTCGTCGGTCAGCTCGCAGCCGGAAAGCAGCATCAGTCCGCCGAGCGTGAGGATTCGCTTGCCGAACAGGCGGCGTTGCGTCGACTGGAGTGCGTTGCGCGCATCCTTGACGATCGCATCCGCATCGAGCTGCGAGACGCGATCGGCGTGAGGGGAACGTTTTGGCTCGTGCATGATCAGCGCCCTCGAATCATCGTCAGCAGTGAGCGCGGAACGAGCGCGACCATCACGATGTGAACGGCAAAAAAACCGACGATCACGCTCATGGCGACGAAATGAACGACGCGCGCGTTGTCGAATCCACCCATCAATGTCCGCAGGACCGGGAACTGCACCGGTTTCCAGATAGCGAGCCCCGACAGCACGAGCAGCCCGATATCGAAGAGCACGCCGAGATACGCGAACTTCTGCACGGCGTTGTACCGTGCCGGATCGTCATGACCCAGCTTTCCGCGCAGCGCGGCGGCGAGGTCGGAAAAGACCGCCCGCACGCCGAGCGGCAGCAGCTTCCTGCGCAACCGCCCGGTTGCAATGCCGAGCACGAGATAGACGAACAGGTTGCCGGCCAGGATCCACATCGCCGCGAAGTGCCACAGGAGCGCACCGCCCAGCCAGCCGCCAAGCGTGATGGAAGGCGGAAACGTAACCGTCCTGAAAATCGGCGATGCGTTGTAGACCTGCCAGCCGCTCAGGCACAGGGCGATGACTGCGGCGGCATTGAGCCAGTGGAAAAGACGAACCCACAGCGGATGAATCGTCGAGCGCTTCAAAGCGAACGTCCTCGTAACCTTGCGGATGGTGCGCGGGCCATGCCGTGGTGACATGGGCGTGACGAGAAGGATCGCAATTGCCGCGACGCGCCGGTATCGGTCGAACGACCGACCCCGGTCGGACTCCTGCCGAGCCGATGTACAGGCGGCCGGCCGGAACAACGGCGGCAGGCCGCCGAGGGACGCGTCAGCGAGGGCCGACCAGCCGCAGGTACGCTTCGACGCCGAGCACGCTCAGCCCCTCGCGCGCATTGAAGGTGGCGGATTTATCCCGCCACATGCCGTCACCGTGCCCGAAAGCGACCCGATAGCGCGCCATCACGTCGTCGGGGGTGGCGACCAGGTCGGCGTTCAGTGTGTCGAGACTCCATGCCGTCTTCACGAAGACGCGGCCGGTGACCCGCTCGACGGGCTTAGTCAGGCGGCGCCGACACCTGGGCGCCTGTGTTGACGCTCCGGGGTTCGCGAGCAGGACCCGGATGGTCAGCTTGCCCGCGTCTTTGGGGGGCGTGGCGGTCACCCTCGTGTCCCAGCTGCCGAGCGCATGCACCGCGCCGCAACCGAACTGCCCTGCCCCCGGGACGATCATGTCGTCGGCCACGCCGACCGCCATACTGCCGGCGCCGACGAAGGCCATGGCGACCGCTGACAGCATGTCCGCACCCGGCTACGCATCGCGGTGCGTCAGGTTTGCAGGACCGATTCCGCACGCACCGTCATCCCGCCCTCGGCCCGGCTCCATTGCACGACCCATTCGGGCAGATCGGGCGATGGCTGGGTCACGCCGATCCGCGCCAGTAGTTCGTCGGTCGGCACGGTGCCGCCGCCGCGCTTCAGGAACCGCGTTCGCACGACGCCGAGCGCGACCTCGACCCCGCCACGCCTGAACCCCTGCTCCAGAAACACATGTTTTTCGTCCCAACCGATCACACGCGTCGTGACGTCGTAACGCTCCCACAAATGCAGCGATCGATGAAATCGTATCGTCTCGAGCGTGACGACGGGATACCACTTTTGCGCATTGACGCGCGGCCACACGCGCGAGCGCAGCAACAGATCGACCCGCCCCAGATCGAGAATGGCGAAGTAGCGGCCATTCGTCATGTGGCGCAGCACATCGAGGTCATTGGGCCACACGCGGAACGGCGTGACGCAGGTGTCGAGGACATGCAGTCGCCGACGTCGCCGGCTCAGCAGGAACGTAACGCACAAACGCAACAGTAGATTCATGAATGGTGGGGGTTGACGGTGCCGGGGCAGCGCGCGCGTCGCGGCATTCGTACCGAAGGGGAAGCCATCGAAGCGCCCCAGATTACGCGACGACCCATGCCACGCGTATCGGTCGAGTGACCGATACGGCTGGAGTGACCGCCCGGAGCTGGCGGCCCGCTCGCGCGACGGCGACATCGCCGAATCACGATACGTTGCGACCGGGCAAGGCTCTATCGCTACAGCAGCCCCATCGCCGACGCCTTGAGTGTGGCTGCCGCGCGCGTCGAGCAATCGAGCTTGCGAAACATGCTTTCGACGTGGGTGCGCACGGTGCTCGGGCTCATCGCGAGCGCGCGCGCGGCTTCCTTGTTGCTCGCGCCGCGCGAGATCACGCGCAGCACGTCCATCTCCCGCGCCGACAGCCGCGCCCCCTGCGTGGCGCGTTTCGCGAACCGTCCGCCCGTGGGTGCCGGCTCCACGATCGCATCGACCGCTTCGTCGCTCAACCGGCCGCGCTCGACCTCTTCGCGCAACACCTGCCTGGCGGCTTCGGCCGACAGCGCGTCGCGCCAGGGCCGTGGCGAACGCAGCGCCACCCACGCTACCGAGGCGGCCAGCACACGCGCCTCGAGCGTCAACGCACGGCCGGCTGCCCCGCGGAAGTATCCCGATCCGTCCTGCCGCTCGTAAGCGTGGGAAGCGAGCTCGGCGGCCTCGGCGAGGGCCCCGGTTTGCCTGCCGGCGCGCGCCGTCCAGTACGGCACCAGCCGAATCTTTTCCCACGCGCTGGCCGCCAGCGTCTCGCGCTGATTCCACACCGCGTTGGGGACGGCGGCACGGCCTATACCGTGAATCAACGCAGCCTGGTAGACGCGCGCCTGCGCCGTTCGATCGAGTGCAAGCCGCTCGCAGCTTGCCGCCGCGGTCGTCGCGACCGCACGCGAAAAGCCCGTCATCCAGGGCAACTTGAGATCGATCACATCGGCGATCAGTTCGGCCGAGGTCATCCGTTGCATGTCGGGCGTGATCAGCGCGGCGTCGAAATCGTCGAGCGTCGCACGCCCGACCTCCTCCAGCCAGCCGCTTGCGTTCCTGACGGCCGTTCCGACGAGATGGGCCGGATATCGACTGTCGGAACGCTGCTCGATGAGCTCGAGCGCCCGCTCGATGCCATGGGTACGACCGAAAACCTCCAGGTCGCCCGCCAGCGCGACCACAAACACGGGCATCGGCACCGCGTCGCGAGCCATGTTCGCGGGAAACCCCGCGCCATCCCACGTTTCGAAGATGTGACGGAGCGACGTTGCCGTCATGCCGGACAGGCCCGACATGCTCGCAATCTCTCCCGATACCTCGCAGTGAGTCTGCGCGAGCGGCAACATGACGGACGCTGCGCCACCCAGCGCCTCCAGCGGCGCCGCCCAGTCGGATCGTCCCTCGAGCATCGCCAGCCTGATCGCGATGTCGTCGCCGAACACGTCGGCGAAGCCCGCCGCGTTCGCGGTGCAGCCCGACCAGCGCAGCAGCGCCACCTCGCGCACCGTATCGCAAGTCTGCGAATCGAGCCCGGCCGCGCGCGCGAGTCGCGCCGCCAGCCATCCGGTGCGCAATGAATGGTCGGTCGGCTGTCCCATGCTGAGGTCGCCGACGAACGCGAGCGCTCTTACCGAATCGAACACCCGCAGCGTGTTCTGGTTTGCATCGACGTCGAACGTGGGCATGGACACGGAAAATCGTGGAGATCACCGCAGATCATACGCGAGGCCTACGATGCGATGTACGCGGCGCTTCGCCCCCCGCGACGGTGCGCAGCGTCCGCGTGAACAGGCGCCCTGCCGTTACATGCACATTGACATCGGAACCGATCGGTCCATATAATGAAGGCCACTTTCAAGCACCGCATCATTTGCGATACTGACCGATGGCAAATCCGGCTGGCGTGGGCCGCCCCCGCGAATTCGAACTTGGCGATGCCGCGCGCGACGCGATGGACGTTTTCTGGGACCACGGCTATGAAGGCGCGTCCCTGCCCGACCTGATGGCCGGCACCGGCTTGTCGCGCGGCAGTCTCTACAAGGCATTCGGCGACAAGAAGGCGCTGCTGCTGGCGGCGCTCGACCTGTACATGGCCGACGGGCTCAAGGCGACCGCGGACATCCTGTCGCAACCCGGCCCCGTGAAGGATGCGATTCGCGACTCGCTGCTGCGCTATGCGCACCTGTCCGTCGGCGAGGCGGGCCGGCGGGGGTGCCTCGCGGTCGCGATGACCACCGAACTGGCCGCGCGCGACGCGGATGTCGCGGAGCGCACGGGGCGCATGTTCCGGCGCCTGCAGCAGCTCTATGCGGGCGCGATCGTCCGCGGCCAGGCGAGCGGCGAGATCGCCGAGCAGGACGAACAGGTGTTGGCGCGTCTGCTCGTCTGCCAGGTCGAAGGCATGCGCGTGCTGGGGAAAACCGGCGTACCCGAGCGCGACATGCTCGCGCTGGTCGACCGCACGATGCGCCTCCTCGACTGAATTTTTTTACCCAATTTGGAACCAATCGGTTCCGTATGGAGAGCCGTTGATGTCACAAAATGATCCCGTCTCGCCCGACCCGCGTCGCTGGGCGATGTTTTCGGTCCTGCTCGTCGGCGCGTTCCTGCCGCCGCTGGACTTCTTCATCATCAATGTCGCGCTGCCGTCGATCCGCGCGGAGCTGGGCGCCTCGTCGTCGGCCGAGCAACTCGTCATTTCGTCGTATGCCGGACTGTACGCGGTGACGCTGATCACCGGCGGGCGGTTGGGCGACCTGTTCGGCCGCGGTCGCATGTTCTTTCTCGGGTTGATCGGATTTGCGACGGCCTCGATGCTGTGCGGCCTCGCCAGCTCGCCGTGGACGCTCATCGTCGGTCGCGCATTGCAGGGCGTGACGGCCGCGATCATGGCGCCGCAGGCACTCGCCTCGATCCAGGCGATCTTCCCGGAAGCGGAGAAGCCGCTCGCGCTCAGCCTGTATGGCGCGGTGTTCGGCCTCGCCGCCGTGGTCGGGCAGGCGCTGGGCGGGATCCTGATCTCGCTGAACCTGCTGAACCTGGGTTGGCGCACGATCTTCCTCGTCAATCTGCCGCTGGCGATTCTGGTCGTGCTGTTCGGGATTCCGCTGTTGAAGGAAACGCGCGCGCAGCATGCGCGCAAGCTCGACCTCGGCGGCACCGCGCTGTCGATGCTGACGCTGGGCGCGCTGATCGTGCCGCTGATCGAGGGACGCGAAGCGGGCTGGCCCGTCTGGGCATGGGTGTCGCTGCTCGCGGTGCCGGCCCTCGCCGCGTGCTTCTGGCGCTACGAGCGCCGGCTGGGCAGCCGCGGCGGCGCACCGCTGCTCGATCCGGCCGCGCTGCGCGCGCCAGGGCTGGGACGGGCATTGCTGATCGCGCTGCTGCTGTATGCGATCGGTGGGTTTTTCCTGCTGTTTTCGGTGTATCTGCAAAACGCGTTGCACGTCGACGCGCTGAGCGCGGGCCTCGTGTTCTTGCCGTTCGGCGTGGGGTTCCTGCTCGGGCCGTTGTCGACGCCTTTCTGCACACGTGTCATCGGCGCTTACGTCAATCCGTTCGGCATGGGGCTGGAGGTCGTCGGGCTCGTCGGCCTCGCGTGGTTGATCGATGCCACGCCGATCGGGATGCCGCTCGCGTCGGTCCCGCTCGCCGCCGCGCTGTTCGTCATCGGTTTCGGACAGGGGCTCGCGCTGCCCACGCTGATGCGCATGGTGACCGGGCGCGTCGCACCGGCGCTTTCCGGCATGATCGCCGGCATTGCCAGTTCGACGCTGCAGGTCAGCACGTCGCTCAGCGTCGCGATCATCGGCGGAATTTTCTATACGGTCCTCGGCACGCGCCAGGATCCGGCGGCCATTGCGCACGCGTTCATCGTCGCGCTTCTCTCGATTTCGTTGTTCCTCGCCGCCGGCGCCGCGCTGGGCATCTCGCTCGCCCGCGCGCCCGCCGCGCCGACCTCGGTGCGGGCGGCCGTCCGGCCGGGCTTCGGCCCTGAACGCAATCGGCCGTAGTCGCCCGTCTCGACATTCATCGTTGCATCAGTCCGACCTGGAGAGGCCTCATGTATTTCGTCGTTTCCTATCGCCGAGCCGCGGGCACCCGGTTCGATGTTCGCTACTACGTCGAGCAACACATTCCGCTGGTGGAGAAATCCTGGAAACGGTACGGGCTCGAATATGTCGATGCCTTCTTCCCCTCGAGAGAGGACAGCGAACTGATCGTCGTGGCGATGTGCCGCTTCGTGGATCGGGCCGCGCTGGACGCCGCGTTCGCGTCGGCGGAGGCGGCGGACGTCATGGCCGACATCGACGCGTTCACCGATATCGCGCCCGATCGGCACATCACGGATGTCGTCTCGTACGCGCGGTAACGGCGGTTGCGCGCCGCCATGCGTCAGTTCCGGCCGGCTCCATCGGTTATTTGTCCGATGGCTCCCGCGAACGGCCGGATGCCAGGATAGGCAACCGTCACGCGAGTGACCGAACCGTGAGGACGGCCGCCATGTCGGAACGTCAGCGCTTCATCGTTGCATTGGCGAGCGGCCTGCCCCGGGCGCTCGGCATATTCGCCGTGCTGTCGGGGGGCTGCGGATCGGCATCGCCGTGGCGCGCCGGCGGGATGCCGGCACGTCATGGCGAACGATCTCGGCCGGCGCGCGAACGGCACTGGCCGGCGCGCTGCTTTCCTGCGAAGCGGTGGGTGCCGTCTACTTCGCGATCGCGGCGCTGGGCGACCGATGGGCGGACGCCGGCGCGCCTGCGCCAGATCGCCCGGCACGAGAGAACGACGGGCCGACCTGAACGGCACAACCGTCATTGTCGATACGCGAGATACCCTGCATCGGCCTGGGCAACCGCCGAACCTTCACCATCGGACATCCGACCGATAGCGGCAGCCCCCGACGATTGAGATACTCGGCGCATTGGAGATCCGGTCAGCTGCGCCCCTGCCCGCCGACCGGCGCGATGATTCGATATACAAAGGAGTGCAAATGGTTAACAGCCGCCCCGAATTCCATGCTCCAGCCGACGGTCGATGGCTGAAACGGTACTACTTTTCCAGGGCGATATTCTCGCTGATCTGGGTCGCGCTGGCGTTTTCCGTCGGGCGGCAGAGCGCGGCCTGCGCAGCGATCCTGTTGGTCGTTTATCCGGCCTGGGACGCGCTCGCCAATTTCGTCGACCTGGCTCGCAGCGGCGGGACGGCAGCAAATCGTACGCAGGCGGTCAACGTCGCGATCAGCGCCGTCGCGACCCTGGCGGTATTAGCGGCGTTGAATGCTGGCATGCACGCGGTACTCACGGTGTTCGGCATCTGGGCCATTCTCTCCGGTGCGCTTCAGCTCGGCACCGCCGTGCGTCGTTGGAAGCATGTCGGCGCGCAGTGGGTGATGGTCCTGAGCGGTGCGCAATCAGCGCTGGCCGGTTTGTTCTTCATTGTCCAAAGCCACGCATCCATGCCGCCCGCGATCGTGAAGATCGCAGGCTACGCGGCGATCGGCGCCCTCTATTTCCTGATATCGGCCGTTTGGCTGCAGGTGCGGCGGATGCGGCGCAGCAAGTCGTGAGCACCGGATAAATCTCCGTGCACCCGCGGCGCCCTCCCATGCTCAACGCATGGATCAGCGGCGTCTGGAA
Organism: Burkholderia seminalis; assembly: GCF_001718535.1. Lineage (NCBI taxonomy): Bacteria > Pseudomonadati > Pseudomonadota > Betaproteobacteria > Burkholderiales > Burkholderiaceae > Burkholderia > Burkholderia seminalis. Next base: position 1,537,785 of record NZ_CP013400.1, read on the forward strand.
TGACCTCGGAGGCGCCGCGCGCGGATCGGTGCGATCAGGTCCGCGAAGGTGGCGGTATCGACGGCCGCGATCCGAGCAACGAGAAATGTGCCGCCCCGACTTTCACCCGCAGCTTGCCGCCAGATTGCGGGCATGTAGCCAACATGATTTCGTAGACTTGATCTTTTGCTCCGTTTCTGGATAATTGTTCATGACTCGGGCGACAAGCTCCTTGTAGATTTCGCCACGAGACCCTAGCCCGCCAGCCTCTCTCGGCTGGCATCCTCTTTTTCGGCACCTCATTGTTGGGTCCGCCGAAATACCCTCACGACTCCAGCCGGCAACGGCGGAATCGTTCGCCTGCCACGCAGGCCGTGAAGCGCCAGAGGAGACACTGGCGCCTTGCTCCAAAGTGCGGCTCCAGATCGTGCTCAACCAGAGGAATCGTCACGCCCTCGATCCAAACCGGTTTGGATGGGCCGCGAACGGTTTCCACACTCGGTGACCGACATGACCAGGCAATCCCCCCGGGTACAAACCGGAAGTCCACCCTATCGGCGCGTTCCATTTGCCCGACGCGGCGGTATGCCGCCCGGCCACGTCCACGCGCTCACCTGAGCGTCCGTCTGCGCCGTCCTGCTCCGCGACTTCAGTGAAGCGTTGCCACTCGTGCGGCGGCGCCTTTTACCGGAGCGGGCGCATGTCGTCACGTTACGCGTTCGTTCACCCCGCGCGACGCACGCATTACAAGGAAAACCGTCATGGCTTCTGATTCTGCCTTTCCCGGCACACCCGCGGCCCGCCCCCGGCCCACCCCGTCCGCCTACATGCGTACCGTCGCATCGATCGCGGCGATCGCCGGCGGGCTCTACGGATACGACACCGGCATCATTTCGGGCGCCCTGCCCCTCATCGCGCGTGAGTTCGAGCTCGACTACCGCGCTCAAGAGCTCGTCGCCGCGGCGATCCTGCTCGGCGCAGTGATCGGTGCACTGGCCGGCACCCGCATGTCGGCCGCACTCGGACGCCGCAAGACCATCACGATCGTCTCGGCGATCTATGCGGCCGGCGTGCTGGCTGCCGCACTATCGCCCGACGTGTGGTCCCTTGCCGCATCGCGGCTCGTGCTCGGATTCGCGGTCGGCGGCTCGACGCAGATCGTGCCGACCTACATCGCGGAGCTCGCGGAGCCGGACAAGCGAGGTCGCCTGGTGACCTACTTCAACGTATCGATCGGCATCGGCATCCTGCTCGCAGCATTGATCGGCGTCGCAGGCAACGACCTGTTTCCTTGGCGGGCGATGATCGGCATCGCCGTCGTCCCGTCGGTGATCCTGATGTATGGCATGACCAGACTGCCGCGCAGCCCGCGCTGGCTCGTCGAGCAGGATCGCATCGCCGACGCGCATGGCGAGTTGTCGAAGGTTCGGGAATCTCAAGCAGCCGTCCGGCACGAGATTGCCGATATCCAGGATGTGGTCGAGCGACAACAGCACGGCGCAACATCGGGCTGGCGCACGATGCGCGAGCCCTGGGTACGCCCCGCCCTCGTTGCCGGCCTCGGCGTCGCCGCGTTCACCCAGCTCAGCGGCATCGAGATGATGATCTATTACACGCCGACGTTCCTGCGCGACGCGGGATTCGGGGCGTCGGCATCGCTCTGGGCCGCACTCGGCGTCGCAGTCACCTATCTCGTGATGACCTTCATCGGCAAGCTGATCGTCGACCATGTCGGCCGCCGCACGCTCAGCCTCGCGACGCTGCCCGTCGCGGCAGCCAGCCTTGTCCTGCTTGGCTGCCTGCTGCGCGGCGACGTCGTTTCGCCCATGCAGCAACTGTGGATCGTCGCGTGCCTGATCGCGTTCATGGTGTTCAACGCCGGCGGTATCCAGGTGATCGGCTGGCTGACGGGCGCGGAAATCTATCCCGTCGCGATTCGCAACCAGGCCACCGGCGCGCACGCCGCGATGCTGTGGGGCTCGAACCTGCTGCTGACCGGAACTGCGCTGACCGTGACCCAATGGCTCGGTGTCGGCGGCGCGATGTGGGCATACGCGGGTCTCAACGCGCTCGCATGGGTGTTCATCTACTTGATGGTGCCGGAAACGCGCGGTCGCAGTCTCGAGGACATCGAGCGCGCATTGAAGCGCGGAACCTTCGGACCGCGCCATTCATGATCGACCCCAGTCAAGACAGTCGCATCGATCCCGTCCCCCCATCACGGAAACCGACATGAACGAACTCACTGCCACTCGTCGACTTTCGGACTATGCGCTCATCAGCGATTGCGATGGCGTGCTCGTCAACAGCGAGGCAATCGCCGAACACATCATCGTGACTCGCCTCGAGCACCGGTGGGCGCTCGCCGGCCTTCGCGACGTCGTGCGCCCCATGCTCGGCATGCGCGCCGAGCAACTGCTGCGCGCCGTCGCAACCATCGTCGATCGGCCTCTCGACGACGACACGGTCGAGGCGATTCGCATGGACGTCCACGCAAGCGCGGTGAATGCGCCGGCCATCGACGGCGTGCGCGACGCATTCGACGCCATTCCGCTCGTCAAGGCGTGCGCGAGCAACAGCGATCTTTCCTACGTGCGCAGCGTGGTCGACCGGATCGGCCTGGCCGACATTTTCGGCGAACGATTGTTGACGGCCGACCAGGTGCCCTCGCCGAAGCCCGCCCCCGATGTCTATTTGGCCGCCGCCGTTCGCATGCACGTCGCGCCCGAACGCTGCATCGTCATCGAAGACAGCGCGACGGGTACCGCAGCCGCGATCGCCGCCGGCATGACCGTACTCGGTTTCGTGGGCGCCGCGCATGCGGCACGAACGCAAACGGACAAATTGCGCGCTGCAGGTGCGTCCGTCGTTTTCGACGACATGGCCGCGCTGCCGTCCCTCGTCGAACGCTGGCTGCAACAGATGCACGAAGCGACGCCCGATTTGCGCGTGCGCGCCTGACCTCCCTCGACCAGGAAACACCCCATGATCATGAATGACAACGCTTCCACGCTGGAGCGCGGGGATGCCGCGCTCCAGCCGCTCTCCCATGCCACCATCGGACGGGCCGCGCCGCACGTCGCCGTTCCTGGATACGATCATCATCGCCTGACGGCGGGCATCGCGCATATCGGTGTCGGCAATTTCCACCGCGCACATCAGGCGCGCTACATCGACCATTTGCTGCATCTGCCCGGTCACGAAAACTGGGCAATATGCGGAATCGGGCTGGGTAACAGCCGGTCCTCGATCGCAAAGGCCGATGCGCTCCGCGCACAGGATTGCCTCTATACGCTGACGGAGTTCTCGAGCGACGGCACGACAACCGTGCGCGTCATCGGTGCCATGATCGAGTATCTGCACGCACCGAGCGATCCCGAGGCGGTACTGGCCAGGCTTGCCGATCCAGCGATCCGGATCGTATCGCTGACGATCACGGAAGGCGGTTACAACCTCGACGAGACGACCGGCGCATTTCGGTTCGATGCGCCCGACGTCGCATACGATCTCCTGGGTGGGCCACCCCGTACCGCGTTCGGGTTTATCGTCGAAGCGCTCAGACGGCGCCGTGCCGCGAACGTACTGCCCTTCACCGTGATGTCCTGCGACAATCTGCGCGGTAACGGCGATACCGCACGACGCGCGGTGCTCGATTTCGCGCGTGCGGTCGACGTCGATCTCGCTGCCTGGATCGAGCGTTACGTCGCGTTCCCGAACAGCATGGTCGATCGGATCGCGCCGCAGGTGACGGACGCGGTTCGCCTGCGCGCCAACCGGTCGTCAGGCATTGACGATACGGCGCCCGTCGTTGCCGAAACGTTCTCGCAATGGGTGGTCGAGGACAGTTTCAGCGCTGGACGCCCGGCATTCGACGCCGCGGGTGTCGAATTGCGCGACGACGTCCATGCGTACGAGGCAATGAAGGGGCGCATGCTGAACGCTTCTCACATGTTGCTCGCTTATCCGGCGATTCTGTTGGGACATCGCTTCGTCCATGACGCAATGGCTGATCGCGATCTCGCCGCGCTGCTCGACACCTTCCTTACCCGGGACGTCGGCCCGATCCTCACGCTGCCGCACGGCGTGTCCGCGCGCGCCTATGCTCAAGATACGCTCGCGCGCTTCCGCAACGCCGCACTGGGCGACCAGTTGCTGCGCGTCGCGCACGACGGCACGTCGAAGATCCCGGTGTTTCATGAAAAGACCATCGGGGCACTGATCGCGCACAACGGCGACATGCGCCGTGAAGCACTGCTGCTGGCTTGCTTTCAGCATTACCTGAAGGGTATCGACGATCTCGGCCACCCGTTCGCCGTCAGCGAACCGCGGTTCGATGCAGCGGATCTCGATCGCGTGCGAAGCGGCGATCCGCTTGCGATCCTCAACTCGAAGCCGTTCGCCGCTCTGGGCCTCGATGCCCACGCGAGATTCATCGAGCCATTCCGCACGATGCAGGCCGCTGTGGCACGAGGCAGGACTCGCGATGCGATCCGGCTCGCGCTCGATCCGGATGCTTGAACGACGTATCGCGACCGGAACATCGGTCGCGCGAATGCTCCCGTCCGGGCAATGCGCTGGACGATCGTCCGAATGATCTGCGGATAGCGGGTACCGCCGACGACGGCATGTCGGCGCCCCGCCCCGGCGAGATCAGCCGGTTCCGGCCGCACCCGCACTCGCGTCGGCGAGCAAGGGGGGAGTGATGCGAGAGCCGCAGTTGTCCCGACCATCGTTCCTTGCCCGGCTCTTTCCGAACAGCGCGTCCTCGAATACCCGATTGAGTTCGATCAACTTCGCGTCGAGCCGGGCCAGGTCCCGCTGGGGCGGTAACGGATGATCACCGGACATTGAGAGCGGCCCGTGCGCGACGTGCGCGGCCGCATCGAGTCGAATCGAGCCGCTGCGATCCAGATCGCGCATCAACGCATCGATTCGTGTAACGATGACCGCGCGCGCATGCCGCTCGAATGCGACCACCGGGTCATCGGCATCAACAGGCAGGCGTGTCGCTACGATTCGGCCGTACAGCCAGCAGTAGCGCAGCGTGTCCGACAACCGTCGCGCATCGCCGGATACACGGCGCATGCGCCACGCGGCCAGCGGCCTGATGGCCAGGCGCACCTCGTGAAAACGGCGATCGGCCGCGCGCGTCTGCGCCGCCCCCGGCCGCGTGCCATCGTCGCGTTCGTGCACGAGTTCGCGCAGCGCCGCCAACAGGCTGTGCGAGCGCGTCGCAATGTGGCGCGACGCCGCCAGCGGCATCACCAGCATCGCCGCCGCGAGCGACACCGCACAGCCGATCAACACCTCGCCGATACGCAGTTCGGCAAGCGGGCCGATCTCGAACCCCAGTTGCGCATAGACGAGGCCGATCAGCACCGTGAGGAAAAAAACGCCGCGCCCGTATGCATGCAGGATGTGGTACGCCCAGGCAAACACACAAACGCCCATTACGATGACCACGAGTGCATTCGCATGATGAATGGCACCAACGACGAGTACGCTCGCGAGCGCGCCGGCGAGCGTACCGGCGACACGTTGCGCGCCGCGATAGATCGTGTCCGCGCACGAATACGTACCAAAGAACACGACGAATGTGCTGAGCACCGCCCACATCCACCGCTCCGACGACAGCGTCTCGCCGATCAACATCGCGGCGAACGCAGCCGCCGCGGCGCGGATCGCCGGCAACCATGCGAGCGTGCGCCATCCGGCGATCCACGGAACCACGGGCGCGCGCTGCGGCGTCACGGGCGGACGTGTGACGGTCATGCGCGCCACCACTTCGCCGGCTACGGTATCGAAGCGAGCAATCGCGGCGCGTAGCGCCGCGGCGGCAACGTCGGTCCGATCGTGGTTCAGCACGCGTCGAGCCGCCGCGATCTCCAATGCGACGAGCGCGGCGTGCAACGCGTGCGCGTCGCCTTCATCGAGTGTCGATGCGTGATGCTCGAGTGCGATGGCGGCCTCGTTCAGCGCCAGTAAATGCGCCATCGCGTCCAATGCGCCGGCGGCCGGCACGTCACTCCGTGCGATGCATGCCGCTTGCAGCGATACCGAGCGCGCGATGAGCCGGGGCGTGCGCGCCGCATGCATCGGCAACAGCGTCCGGCAGACGAATACGACACTCGCGAGGCCTGCGATCGACATCACCAGCATGCGGCCGACCTGTGGCGCGATCGGATGCAGATAGAGACCGAGGTAGTACATGGCAATCGCCAGGAACGCGCATCCGATCGTGCGCGGCCCCCGGGTCTGGCACAGCATCGAACAGAACAGGACGAGCACGAAACCTGCCTTGCCAACGGCTGGCCAAGCGCTCACGAAGGCGGCCGCGGCGAAACTCGCGCAGGCGACGCCGTACTGCCATGCAAGCGATTCATACCAGTCCAGCCGATGAGCATCACGCAGGAAAAGCGGTGCGATCATCGCAAAAAGTATTCCAACGGCGCCGGTGGTGATCGCAAAACCGAGGTGAAGCGCCAGTGCAATGCCGAACGCGCCGGCGAGCAAGCTCGCCAGCGCGGCGCGCACACCGCCCAGCAGCCGATGAAGACCGGGGTCGACAATAAACAGGCGGTCAATGGCACGCGACAACGAAACAGCTGACATGATCGAAGAATTCCAAGAGGCAGCGCGGCTGTTTCCGGCCGAACGCCGGCCGCGGCTTTCATGACGGCCCTCGCGAGTCGTGAGGGCCGCGTTGCCGAACTCAAAACACGCGGTCCACCCAGCCGTGGCGGTCGGCTTCGCGCCCGTTCTGGATATCGAGCAGCGCCGCCTTCAGGCGCAATGTGACCGGCCCCGCGCCACCATCGCCGATCGTGAAGTCGTACGCACGGCCCTTCACCCGGCCGATCGCCGTCACGGCCGCCGCCGTGCCGCATGCGAACGCCTCGACCAGACGGCCGCTGCGTGCATCCGCCTGCCACTGCTCGATCGTGTAGCCCTCCTCCCGCACCGTGTAATTCATATCACGCGCCAGCGTGATCAACGACGCGCGCGTGATGCCTGGCAGAATCGTCCCATTCAGCGGCGGCGTCTGGATCGACCCGTCGTCGAACACGAAGAACACGTTCATCCCCCCCAGTTCCTCGATCCAGCGGCGTTCGACCGCATCCAGAAACACCACCTGCTCGCAGCCTTCGCGGATCGCCTCCGCCTGGGCAGCCAGGCTGGCTGCATAGTTGCCGCCGCATTTCGCGTCGCCCGTGCCGCCCGGTGCCGCCCGCGTGTAGTGTTCCGACACCCACAGCGTCACGCCCGACGCGCCGCTCTTGAAGTACGCGCCGACCGGCGTCGCGATCACGCAGTACAGGTACTCGGGCGACGGCTTCACGCCGAGCACCGCCTCCGTCGCGATCATGAACGGACGCAAATACAGGGCCGCCCCGTCGAACGCCGGAATCCAGTCACGATCGGCCCGGACCAGCGCGCGTACCGATTCGACGAACATCGCCTCCGGCAACGGTGCCATCGAGAGCCGTTCGGCCGAATGGCGAAAGCGCCGCGCATTCGCATCGGGACGGAATAAGGCCGCGCCGCCGTCCGGCAACCGGTAGGCCTTCAAGCCCTCGAAAATTTCCTGCGCGTAGTGCAGCACGAGCGTCGCCGGATCGAATCGAAACGACTCGCGCGGCCCGATTTTCGCGTGATGCCACCCTTGTTCCGCCGAGTACCGGATCGTCACCATGTGGTCCGTGAAGACACGGCCGAAACCGGGATTGTCGAGCAGCGCGGTGCGCTCGGCGGCCTCGACAGGGTGAGGATTTCTTTCGAATTCGAAGTCCTGGACAGGACTGGCGCTCATCTTTTGCTCCTTGATCGGCAGCGGGACCGTTCCGGCTGCTACGGACAAAAATTTATCGTAGAAAAAATAATTTCCGGTTGCGTGTTCGACCTAAGATGAAACCGGTTTGGCAATTCAATGCTTCAAAAGTCGAACATTCAGGCATCGTGTGCCTCAATCGAACAAGCTGGGTCAATGGCCGTGATCGAACTGGACGAAATGGACCGTCGCATTCTGAGAGTGCTTCAGGAAGATGGGCGAATCCAGAATGTGGAACTGGCGCAGAAGGTGGGCTTGTCGCCGTCGCCGTGCCTGCGTCGAGTCAAGCAGCTGGAGCAGGCCGGCGTCATCGAGCGCTACTCGGCGCTGCTCGACGCATCGAAGATCGGTGCGGGGCTGACTGTCTTCGTCCGCATCTGGCTGACAAGCCAGGACGCGAAAACCGTCGACCATTTCACCGAGGTGGTCCAACGTCTTCCACAGGTTCTCGAATGCCACTTGATGGCGGGCGATTGCGATTGCCTGCTGCGCGTCGTGACCGCCAATATCGACGCCTATCGGAAATTCCAGATCGATCACCTGACCCGGATCGACGGCGTGCAGAGCGTGAAAACTGAGATTCCGATGCAGAAGATCAAGCAGACTTCCGTGCTGCCGCTTTGATCGCGCACGCCGCTGCGAAAGTGAATCGGTACCGCCCCGGGCCGGCAGTGCATGGAGATCCACGAAAGCGGCGATCGATGGGGCGCGTCATGGCGAGCGCTTGGCCCGTGATGCGGACACCGTCAGGCAGTTTCGCGCGCGCGATGCGGCACGCGGCGGTTGGCGGTGTATCGCCGACGACAGCGGGTCGGTAACCCGCCGCAGCAAGATCGGTCGGTTCCTGTCGAACCGGGACTCGTGTCGGCGATTGAGGGGTGAGATGGGAGGCGCGGAGGCTGCATGACTCCGCGAACGGCATTGGTGTCAGAAATGATGCAGCAGCGCGATACGCGCGACATATTGATTCGGGCCTGACGAGATATCGGCGGCGCCCGGAATGTACGCGTAGTCGAAGTCGGTTCCGGTGTGCGCGTTCATCGCATGCTGATAGACGCCCTCCACAAATACCGATGTGCGTTTCGACAAGTCGTAATTCAACTTCGTGCTCAGTTGATGCCACTTCGGATTGAACGCGCCGACCGTCGACGCGACGCGGGCCTGAGTGTACGTATATGCCGCGCCGATGTAGAACGCGGTCGTGAAGTGATAGAGGCCGTTCACCTCGAAGTTGTCGAACTTCCACGATTTCCACGCACCGCCCGCCGGCTGCGTCGTACCGGTGAAATACGCGTTCGAAGTCGGATCGTAGACGTCGACGTGCGAATACGTGAATCCCACCAGCGCGTTCGAGAACGCATAATTCACGCCGATGCCGATGTTCTGCTGCGACGATGCGTCGAACGTATTGTCGCCGGTGATCGCGCCGGTCGAATCGGCATTGCTTGCGTGATTGATCTTCAAATACGACGCGCCGACCGTCAGCCCGCCCTGCTGGTATTGCAGCGCGGCGCCATACAGGCGGTTGTTCGCGAAGCCACCCGCCTGATTGCTGAATCCATACATCGCCTCCGCGGTGACGCCGTGCCACACCGGCGACACGTACTTGACCGCGTTATTCACGCGAAACGAGTAGTCGGTGTTGTCGTTGTCGTACGGATGCGAGAACAGGTAGCCGGTCCAGTTGCCGTTGGCGGTGAGCGGCGAGAAGATGTCGACGCTCGGATCGTACTGGCGACCGAACGTCAGGGTGCCGTACCGATCCGACGCGATGCCGACGAAGGCTTGGCGGCCGAATTCCCGGCCACCTTGGTTCATTTTGCCGGTGTTGACGTCGAAACCGCTTTCGAGCGTGAAAATCGCTTGGTAGCCTCCGCCAAGATCTTCCGTGCCCTTGATACCCCAGCGGCTGCCGTAGTCATAGCCGCTTTGCAATTGCACGGTTCCGTGGCCGCGTGCGTTGCTCGTGTAGTTGATACCGTCCTCGATCTTGCCGTAGAGCGTCACGCTGCTCTGCGCATGCGCGGTGGCAGCAAGCAAGGTGGCGGGTGCGATGATCCCCCAACGCATTCTCATGACGATTTACCCCCAGGTCTTTCGTTTTCCGGTCGTAACGCTTCCGCGCTCCGTATATGCCGCGTCGAGGCTGCTCGGCGATGCGACGGGCGCAGTGTAATGAGCCGATTTTTTTCTGTTAGCCCCTCGCGGTGGGAAGGTGCTCTCCAGAATGGGGGATATTTGTCGGCGCGAAATAGGGCTAGCGGGCTGGTGGAAAGTGGACCGGCCCCCGCCACGACAGCCGTGATCCCGTGAGAAGCGCGTGATCTATCAACCGCATACGATGCGTAGCCAGCCGCCGCGGAGACGCGAAGCGGCGTGCGCCCGCAGTTGGCTCGAACGAGCGCTTGCCGCGGCCGCGCCACTTTCCGTGCGACCGCCTCGTTCTGCCGGCAACGCCTTGCCGTCACCTCCGTGGACCGTGCCGCATCTTCCTCACCATCGCATCGAACAGCTTGATCGCGAACCGGTCATGGCGGATCAACTGCGCCGCAAGCTCCGAACAGCGCGCCTTGATCGCATCCGCCAGCTGCACATCGCTGCCGCGCAGCGCAGCGGCCTGGCATTGAATTTCAGCGGCACGCTGCGCCGTCCACAGCAGCATGAAGGTTCCCGGAATGTCCTTCTCGCAAACGGCGATACCGTGATTACGCAGCACGAGCACATGTTTGTCGCCGAGACTCGCGAGCATCCGTGTCTTCTCGTCAGCAAACAGCGTGATCCCTTCAAACGTGTGATAGGCCACCCGCCCGAACAGCTGCGCGCCGTAGAAGTCGTCGTGGCGAAAGCCCTCTTCCTTCTGGGCGATCGCCGAAATCGGCGTCGTATGGGTGTGGACGATGCAATGCACATCCTCCCGTGCGCCATGGATCGCACTGTGCAGCGCGAACCCGGCGGGATTGCCCGGATACGGTGATGGATCGATCAGATGCCCCTCGTGGTCGACCTTCAGCAAGTTCTCCGGCGTCACTTCGTAGTAGTTCAAACCGAATGGATTGACGAGGTAATGTGCATCTTCGCCCGGCAACCGCGCCGAGATATGGTTGAAGATCATTTCCGTCCAGCCCATGTAATCGATCAGATGATAGAACTCCGTCAGCTGAACACGCAGCGCCCATTCTGCGTCGGCAATGTGGCTCGGTTTTTGAATATCTGAAAGGGTGGCATATGTCATGACTATTCCCGTTTGAAATGCCCTTCTGTCGTACATGCTTTAACGAAGCGTGCGCTGCGTCGTTCGATAACGCGTGAGCGCGAGAATCGCGCGGGTAGTCGGCATTGGAATGCCATACCGGTCGGCAAGCTCGACCACGGCGTCGCCAATCGCCGCCAGTTCCAGACGCTGTCCCTTCTCGTAGTCCTGCAGCATCGATGTGCGGAATGCCCCCATCTTTTCCCCCTGGACGAGAAATGCGTCCTGATTCAGCGCGATGCGTGCGCCGTAGCGCTCGGCCACGCTGATCACCTCGCCCATCATGTCGACCACCACCTCGCGCAATTCCGCTGCGCCATAAATGTCCTGCAAGGTCCCACCGGTGATGACGGAGAGCGGATTGGACGAGAGATTGGCAACCAGCTTGGTCCATACGTCATCGCGAATGCGCCCGCTGGCGCGCGTATCGATGCCCGCGTCCGAGAGCAGCGCACAGACTTGCTCCAGGCGCACGCTCGGACGGTTGTCCAGTTCGCCGAGAATCATCCGGTGCGGATTGGTTGCGACAACGCGCCCGGGTTCGCGCACTTCGGCGGTGATATACACGACGCACCCAAGGATCTGCCGTGACGGCAGCATCGCGGCAAGGCTGCCGTCCGGGTCCACCGCGCGTACCGATTCGTAGTCGGGGCCACTGCCGGCACTTCCGTGCTCACGACCGCCCTCGCCGCCGAAGTACCACCACGGCACCCCGTTCACCGCCGGAACGACCACCGTTTCCTTTCCGAGCATGGGCTTGATGGACGTCAGCAAACCCGGTAACGCGTGCGCCTTCGCACAAACGAATACGATGTCCTGTCTATCGAAATCGTCGGCTCGATCGCTGGCGGGGACATTCACCCGGATCGAACCGGACAGATCATCCAGTTCGATCCCTCGTCGGCGGATGGCCCCGAGTGTCGCGCCCCGCGCAAACACGCTGACCGCCCGACCACTGGCGGCAAGCCGTGCCGCCAGGGTGCTGCCGATCGCGCCGGCACCCGCCACGCAGATCTTCGTGCCCGATGGATTGCCGCCTCGACGGCCTTGTTCTTCCTTCCGCTCCATCTCAAGATAATCCCAGGTAAACGTCGACGATCCGCGAGTCCCGGGCGATCTCGTCCGCCGGTCCCTCCATCGTCAACGTGCCGGTTTCAAGCACGTACGCGTAATCCGCGACTTTCAGCGCGGCACGCGCGTTCTGCTCGATCAGCAGGATCGACACGCCGCGCTCACGCAGCGCCGCGACAATACGGAACATTTCGCGCACGATCAGCGGCGCCAGCCCCAGACTCGGCTCGTCGAGCATCAGCAGCCTGGGCCGCGCCATCAACGCGCGTCCGACTGCAAGCATCTGGCGCTCGCCGCCGGACAGCGTGCCCGCGGCCTGGTTGCGACGCTGCCGCAAGCGAGGAAACAGGTCGTAGACCTCCTGCATCGTCTGCGGGTGATCGCGATGGCCTTGGCGAATCCGGCTGAATGCGCCTAGCAACAGGTTGTCCTCCACCGGCATTTCGGCAAACAACTCGCGCTTTTCGGGCACGAGATTCATCCCGGCCGCGACCCTGTCCTCGATCGGCGCATGCGGGTGATGACCGCCGCAGAATGCGATCTCGCCGTCCGACGGCAGCACACCCATGAGTGCCGACAGCAACGTGGTCTTGCCTGCGCCGTTCGGTCCGATCACGGTCACGATCTGCCCTTCGCCCACCCGCAGGCTGACGTTCGACAGCGCGCGCACCTTGCCATATGAGGCCGACAGATTGCGTACCTCCAGCAGTTCTCCGGCCATTCACTCCTCCCCGCCCAGATAGGCCTCGAGTACCGCTGGATGCTTTTGCACCTCGGCCGGCAGACCTTCGGCGATCTTCTTGCCAAAATCCATCACCACCACGCGATCGACCAGATTCATCACGAAGTCCATGTCGTGCTCGACCAGCAGAATCGCGAGGCCCTCTTCGCGCAGCTTGTTCAGCAACTCGGCGAGATCGCGCTTCTCCTGATAGCGCAAGCCGGCCGCGGGCTCGTCGAGCAACAGCAGGCAAGGATCGGACGCGAGTGCCCTGGCGATTTCCAGTACGCGTTGCTGTCCAAGAGCCAGCGATCCGGCTTCCTCGTTCAGATGGGCCCCAAGCCCGACGCGGTGGATCTGCCGTGCGGCTTCGGCAAGCAAACTGCGCTCTTCGTCGCGTTCGCACCGGAACGCGGCGCGCAGTTCGCCACTGCTTCCGCGCAGGTGCGCACCCAGCGCGACGTTGTCAAGCACGCTCATCCGGCTCAGCAACCGCACATGCTGAAACGTGCGACTCATCCCGCGCTGCGCGATCTTTCTCGAACCGATGCCGGTGATGCGTTCGCCGCGAAACACGACCTCGCCGGAGGTCGGCGTATCGACGCCGGAGATCTGATTGAACATCGTGCTCTTGCCCGCGCCGTTCGGCCCCAACAACGCAACAATCTCCGCTGCGCGCACGTTCAAGCTGACGGCATCGTTCGCCACCAGACCACCAAATCGGCGCGTGACCTCACGCACTTCCAGCAGGACGTCACGCCTCGGCGGCATGGCGCGCTTCGGCAACGCCGCGGCATTCGCATCCACACGGGCGCGCTTGCGGCTCGCATTTCGGCCGAGCATCGACAGCCGGCGCGCGAACAGCGGCCACAAACCGCCCCGCGCGTAATGCAGCAGGAACACCATGCCGAAGCCGAACACGATGATCTCGAAGTTGCCCGTTTCGCCGAGCAGCTTCGGCAGGATGTCCTGCAACCACTGCTTGGCGATGGTGAATACACCCGCCCCCAGCAGCGCACCCCACACTTGTCCCGCACCGCCGATAACGGCCATGAACACGTAGTCGATCCCCATCTGGATGCCGAACGGCACCGGGTTCACGAACTGCTGCATATGCGCATAGAGCCAACCGGACGCGCTCGCCTGCAATGCCGCGATGACGAAGATCACCATGCGCGCCCGCGCCGTATTCACCCCCATCGCTTCAGCCATAACCGTGCCGCCCTTGAGCGCCCGTATCGCACGGCCCGCGCGTGAATCGAGCAGATTGCCGGTACAGACGATCGCCACCAGCAGGAACAGCCAGATCAGGTAGTACATCCGGGCGCCGTCGCGCAGGCTGACGCCCGCCAGCGTCACCGGCGGAATATCGGCGATGCCCGTATTGCCGCCCAATCCGCCGATCGCGCCGAACGCGAAATAGAGACTCAGGCCCCATGCGATCGTCCCGAGCGGCAGGAAGTGGCCCGACAGGCGCAAAGTCAACGCACCGATCAGGCACGCGGCCACCAGCGTCAACACCAACCCCGCCACGAGCGTCAACCACGGCGATGTGCCCAGCCAGCCGATCCATGCCGGCAGCGTCGCGGCATGCGCGGTCAGCACCGCGGTGGTGTAGGCGCCGATACCGACGAAGGCCGCCTGGCCGAAGCTGGTCATGCCGCCGACGCCCGTCAACAGCACGAGGCCAAGCGTCACGAGTGCGTACAACGCGATGTAGTTGAACAGCGTCACGTAGAACGGCGGCAGCACGACCGGGACAACCGCCAGCAACACCAGTGCACAAATGAAGATGCGGCGAGGCGTCATTCTTCCTCCTCAACAGGATGACTCTTCAGGGAGCGCCACAGGAGCACCGGGATGAGCAGCGTAAAAACGATGATCTCCTTGTAGGGGCTAGCCCAGAATGCCGAGAACGATTCGATCAGTCCCACCACGAACGCCCCTGCCGCCGCGACGGGATAGCTGACGAGCCCGCCGATGATCGAGCCGACGAAACCTTTCAGACTGATCAGAAAGCCCGAGTCGAAATACAGTGTTGTCAGTGGCGCAATCAGAATCCCGGACAGCACGCCGATTAGCGCGGCGATGAAAAACGTCGCCTTGCCCGCGAATACCGGCGAAATACCCATCAGCCGGGCACCGACCCGGTTGAACGCGACTGCACGCAACGCCTTGCCGTAAACGGTGCGTTCGAATGCCTGCCTCATCACGATCATCAGCAGTACGGACGTCGAAATGATCAGCAATGCCTGGCTGCTCAGGTTGATGGCGCCGAGCTGCAACGGCACGTCGACGAACGGCGTAATGCGCGCCCCCTCCGGGCCGAAGATCAGCAAACCCAAACCGACCAGCGCCATATGCACCGAAATCGACACGATCATCAGCACCAACACCGACGATCCAGCAAGCGGTTGATAGAACAGCCGATACAACTGGGGGCCGAGCGGCACGATCAGCGCAAAGGTCAGCAGGGCCTGCAGCGAGACAGGGAGTTGAGCCACCGGCAACACATGCACCAAGGCAGCGAGCACGCACGCATAAGCGAGCTTCGCGCCCCCGGTGGCGGACAGGCGAAGCACGCCGGTGCGCCGATAGCGCTCGGCGAGGTCCGCCGCCACTTCGGCCAACGAGAAAGCGACCAGCAACCACACGACGAGCAGTGACTTGCCCGACTGCATCGCGGCCATCGTCAATGCGCCGTAGACCACGAATTCACCCTGAGGGATGAACAGCACCCGGGTGACACTGAATACCAGCAGGATCGACAACGCCAGCAACGCATAAATTGCACCGTTGGTGAAGCCGTCCTGACCTAGGATCAAAACTATCTGAGCGTTCATCGGGACGTCTGGCTTTCGCTTATTTGATGAGCGCCCAATTGCCGTTCTTGACGGTAATCAGCACGCGGCCGCGATCGTCGAAACCGCTGTGATCGACGGAACTCATGTTGTAGATGCCCTGCGTGCCGACCAGATCGCGGGTCTGCTCGAGTGCGTCTCGCAATGCGCTGCGAAACGCAGGCGTACCGGGGCGCCCCGCCTTTTTTTCCGCGATCGGCACCGCACGTTCGAGCAGGAGGCCCGCATCGTAGACGTTCGCGCCGAAGGTGGCGGGCTTCGTGCCGTTCAGCTTCTGATAGGCATCGATGTAGGTGGTCGCGACTTTCTTCGACGGATTGCTATCGGGTATCTCGGGCAGCACGAGCATGAGACTCGCAGCCAGCACCGTGCCCTCGACCTTGCGGCCGCCAAGCTTCAGAAAATCCGGCAACGCCGCGCCGTGCGTCTGATAAAACCTGCCCTTGTAGCCGAGGTCGTACAGCGTCGATTCCGGTAGTACGCTCGCGCCGCCGGGTGCCGCGATCAGCACCGCATCCGGATGGCTCGCCATCACCTTGAGCGCCTGCCCCGTTACCGAACTGTCGGCGCGCTGATAGCGTTCATTCGCGGTAATCTGAATCCCGTGAGTCTTCGCGAGGCCCGAGAACACCCGATACCAGTTCTCGCCATACGGGTCGTTCAAGCCAATGAAAGCCACGGTTTTCACACCGGTCCCGACCATATGGTCGACCAGCGCCTGAGCAATCAGGTCATCGTTTTGCGTGGTCTTGAACACCCACTTTTTCTGCTCGGTCATAGGCAGAACCACCGCGGCGGTCCCGACCGGGGCCAACATCGGCGTGCCGGATTCGGCGGCGAACTGGATCACCCCCATCGCGTTGGGTGAGCCGGTCGGTCCGATGATCGCGTCGACCTTGTTTTCGGAGATGAGCTTCTTGAAGTTGGTCACCGACGCGGTGGGGTCGCTCGCGTCATCCAGCGAAATATAGTCGACGCTCAGATCGCCGATTTTCTTCGGCAACAGCGGCACCGTATTTTTCTGCGGAATGCCGACAAGTGCCGTCGGCCCCGTCGACGAAGTAACCACACCGATCTTGAGCTGCGCGTGAGCCGGCAGCCAACAGGCGGCTAGTGCGACGAGCGCCACCGTCGAAATCTTCTTCAACAACATTGCAAACTCCCGAGGACAGGTTAGCGAACACCAGTGAGTTAATCGAGGATCGGCCATTCATTCGGTTCGACGGATTCGCGCACGCATCGCAGTCGATGAAACTGTCGGCCGTCGCAGTTCAGTGCGCCGGCGTCTTCTCGAGCCTTGATGTCGAGCGCATCGACGCACAACGTTCCGTTAACCGCAAACACGCCATGCCTGCCGCTTGATCGGTTCAGGCACACCAGCAATGTCGGCGGCGATTCAGGCGTGGGTGCTTTGCATCGCCTTATCGGACAAAGCCGAGCGGCACGCATCGGATGAGCCGACTCGTTAAACCGTGAAGGCAGTCTAAGAGAACTCTTTTTTGACGGTAACCCAACAAAACCACCTGACGACCTAGGAAAATCTTTAGTCGGCCGCCGAGTCGAAAACGGGTTCGTGTAATGAATCGACGGGTTCCGCACTCCGTCGCTGCCACTGTCACACCGGCGAAGAATTCAGTACAAACCTAAAGATTCTGCTGCTGCGATACGTGCATCCCTTGGCTTACCGCCAAAAAAGCGATCACCTAGACTGCGCTCGTCGTCGGGATATTTCAGCGTGCCGAAGTCGGTACCGGCGGCGCCTACCCCATCGCCCCAGCCTTCCTGCGCCTGGCATGGCCCAGCGAATTCACTGCGGCATGGTCGTTTTCTCGAAGGACACGATCGCCGGTCTTTTGGAAAGGGCTCCACCTTCCTTACCAATATGGACTACGAATCATGTCGTCGAATACCGGCTTCCAAAAACGACGAGACACGTAACGGACCTTCACTCCAGGGGAACCAACAGCATGACCAAGCGAATCATTCTCACCTCTGCATTGACGTTGTGCGCAACGCCAGTCCTTGCTCAATCGAGCATTACCCTGTATGGCCGGATCGACACGTCGATCGAATATTCGAACTTCGGTCCCAATCACGCAGTCCACATGGGCAGCGGCGACATAGCCGCCACCTCATGGGGACTCAAGGGCGTCGAAGACCTCGGGGGAGGACTGCGTGCCATTTTCAAGCTCGAGAATGGATTCAACTCCTTCAACGGCGTTGGCGGGCAGAACGGCGCACTGTTCGGCCGCGAATCGTGGGTCGGTCTCGCGGGATCGTTCGGCGCGTTTCAGGCCGGCGTCAACTACACCCCGATTCACACGATCCTCGTCACGTATTCGCTGCCCGCGTACGGCGCCGGCCTGGGCTGGGGCAATGCGGCCGACAATTTCGTCTACGGCCCTTCACTGCGCGTGAGTAACTCGTTGCGCTATGTATCGCCGCGCATCGGCGGGTTCGTCGTTCGTGCACTGGTGGCCAGAGGCAACAACGGCGCGTCGAACGGCGCCCCGGCGTCGCTTGGCGACACCTACAGCGGGGGCGTCAACTACGTGTACAACAATTTGTCTGTAGATATCGGCTATCAGCTTCAACGCTTCAGCCCGGTCAAGACGCTCACCGCGAGTAGCCCGGTGGAAGGCGGCAATTACGCACTGGCCGGCGTGTCGTACAACTTCGGCTTCGTAAAACCCGCCTTCGTTTATGTGAGGCACCGCGGCGGCCAGGACGTTCCCAACATGGCCGGTTCGACCTACGCGAATCCGCATTCCGATTTTTTCGAAGCAAGCGCCGAAGTACCGATCAGCATCGGCAAACTACTGCTCAGCTACGGCCACTATCGCAAGATCGCCAATAGCGATGGCAACGCGGATTCGTTCGGTATCCGTTACGACTATCCGTTGTCGAAGCGCACCATCGTCTATGCCGGTGCCGCCGAGGTTCGCAACGGCGACGCCGCGGCGTTCTCGCTGAACAATGCGGGCGGTCCCGCTGCGCTCGCCGCCCCCAAGCCGGGCCAGAATTCGAACTCGGTCGTGATCGGCATGTTGCACTTGTTCTAGACGCGGAATCGCTTACCGAAATTTTTTTTGAACCGCTACGATGACAGCTGACCGGCTCGATGTTTCGGGGCGGCCAGCTATTCTCATTGCAGCGAACCGAAGCACGATATGGATGCACCGACTCAGCTCCCCCTTGTGTACGTCGTCGATGACGACGAGGATATGCGTACGTCGCTTTCCTGGTTGCTCGCCTCGGTGAAGATTCAAACCCGCTGCTTTCAGGGGCCAGTGGAATTCCTGGAACAGTTCGATCCTGGCGTACCGGGTTGCCTGGTGCTGGACGTGCGCATGCCTGGGGTCAGCGGCTTCGATCTGCAAGCGGAACTCAACCGTCGAGGTGTTTCGCTGCCGATCATTTTCGTTTCGGGTCATGGCGATATCCCGATGTCGGTACGTGCCCTGCAGAACGGCGCGATCGATTTCGTCGAGAAGCCCTACAACTCGCAACAGATGCTCGACCGCATCCAGAACGCGATGAAGATCGCCAGCGAAACGCATCGCGCGAATCAGCACCTCCAGGCGCTGATCCAGCGCATCCGAGCGCTTACGCCGCGTGAGCAGGAAGTACTGAATGGCGTGATCGAAGGAAAAGCGAGCAAGCTGATTGCGCGCGAGCTGGGTATCAGCGCCAAAACCGTCGACGTCTATCGCGCGAGCATCAAGGAGAAACTCGGCGCGACCTCATTTGCGAGCCTGCTCAAGGACGTAATCGAGGCGCGGCACGCAATGGCCGCGCCCCACCCGCGTGGCTAGCCTTCACGGGCAGACATTCAGCCGGCCACTTCCACCGATCAGCCTGCCCTGAATGGGCGCGCGGCCGGGCGTCACGCCGCACGCAGAAATTGCGGACCTAACGCCTCAATCGAGGGACAACCAAGCTGTCCCAGCGTACGGTCGATTTCGGCGCCCAGCAAGGATAGCGCATGCAGCGCACCCTGCTCTCCGCCCGCCGCGACCCCGTAAAGCACCGGTCGGCCGATCATCACCGCATGCGCACCAAGTGCGAGTGCCTTCACCACATCGGTACCGCGGCGAAAACCGCTATCCACGATCACCGTTGCTCGTCCCGCGCAGACGCGAACGATCTCGGCGAGCACGTCGATCGACGGCACGGTGCCGTCGAGCTGACGACCGCCGTGATTGGAAACGACCAAACCCTCCGCACCCGCCCGAATTGCGCGGGTGGCATCGTCGGCATCCAACACGCCCTTGACGATCAGCGTGCCCTTCCAGCGTTCGCGCAGCCATGCCACATCGTCCCACGTGATCGAAGCATCCATCTGGCTCGCCATATAGCCCATGCCGCTACGCACGCTTTGCTGACCGGCCGGCAGATATTCGGCAAGGTTTGCAAACGTCGGCGCACCGTTCGGCATCAGCACATTCCCGATCCAGCGCGGGTGGCACAGCGCATCGACCCGATTGCGCCAGTTCAATTTCATCGGTGCACGAAACGGCCGCTGCGCCCATTCCCGATTGCCGAGATGGGTCGCGTCCGTGGTCAGGACCAGCGTGTCGCAACCCGCCTGAGCCGCCCGATACATCAATCCCGAGGTTACCGCGCGATCCTTCAGCATGTAGAGCTGCATCCAGACGCGTCCGCCCGCATCGCGCGCCAGTTCGTCGACGCGCCGGTTCGACACCGTGCTGAGCGTGAACGGGATGCCCGTCCGCGCCGCGGCCCGAGCGAGCGACAGATCCGCGTGACGGTGGTAGATGCCGTTGAAACCGGTAGGCGCGACGATCAACGGCAACGCGACGCGCTTGCCGAACAGCGTGGTCGACAGGTCCCGCCGCTGGGTGTCGACAAGTGTCTTCGGCACGAAGCGCCAGCGCTCGAATGCGCTTCGGTTGGCTCGCATCGTCACCTCGTCCTCTGCGCCGCCATCCAGATATTCGAACGCGAAATTCGGCAGCCTGTGCCGAGCCAGCATCCGGAGTTCCTCGACATTGCAGGCGTGGTTATATTGAGTCGGAACGGACAGACGTCTTTTCATCGGTGTTCGAGGCATGGATCAGGTGTGAACGAATTGCGGCGGTTAACTCGCGGCCGACCGTGAGTCATCCATTCGGCGCTTCCAGCGGAAGCGTGAAGCAGAAAGACGTGCCGCGGCCCGGATTGGCTTCGGCCCAGACATCGCCGCCATGCCTGGAAACGATGTTCTTGCAGAGCGAGAGCCCGATACCGTTACCCCCGAGCTTCGACGTGAAGAAGCCATCGAATACCTTCTCATGCTGGCCGAGATCGATTCCGACACCGGTGTCCGACACGCGCAACACTGCGCGACCGTGCTCCGAACAGGTCCCGATGGTCAGGAAACGCGATGTCTCGGGCACGTCGAGCATGGCCTCGACCGCATTGAAGGCGAAATTGAGGATCACCTGCCCGATCAGAATCTTTTCACAGCGGACCCGTATCGGGCGATCGCTAAGCGCGAATTCGAACGCCACGCCAACCTCACGCGCCTTCAGGGCGATGAAATACTCGACATCGTGCACGATGTCGTTCAGGTCGATCGCCTCTTCAACCTGCTCGAGCTTCACGACGTAATCACGCACGCTCTTGATGATGACCGATGCGCGCTCGACCTGCTTGAGCACGCTCTCCAGCCCCCACATCACTTCGTCCGGCGTAACGGGCGACTCGTTGAGTCGCATCATGCCGCCCTCGAGAAAATTGCGCGCCGACGCAAGTGGCTGACTGAGTTCGTGCGAGAGCGTCATCGCCATCTCCCCCATCGCGTTGTAGCGTGCGAGGTATTCGAGCTTGCGTTCGCTTGCCCGACGCATTTCCTCCGCCTCGACTTGAGGCGTGACATCGCGAAAATGCAGCAGGATGCCGGTCAGATCGTCTTCCAGTTCGACGTGGCGGCAAAATGCGTCATGCCAGCGCAGCGATCCATCACCATTTCTGATCCGGTAGCGAAACGAAGTCGGCTCGTGATGCAGCTCCGCCTCGGCGAGCTGGGCAAGCACGATCCGCCGCGACGCGCCATCGCATAACGCGGTGAAATCGATCAGCGTCGACGCATCGGCCTGCAAGCCAAGCAGCCGGCATGACGACTCGCTCAGATATTTGATCTCGCCGTTTGCCGACAACACTGCAATCCCTTCGCTCAGGTCGTGCATGAACTCCCTGAGGCGGGTCTCGAATCGCTTCAGGTCCTTCTTGATCCGCTCCTCGGCGGCGATATCCCTGAACTGGACCATCAGCACGTCGCGATCGTGCAGCTTGACGCATGTCGCTACCGCTTCCGACAGGATCTCCGTGCCGTCTTTCGCGCGATAACACCACTCGATGATGCTCTCGCCGTTCTCCGCTGCATCCTTTAGCCACTGCAAGCCGATCTCGTGTCGGTATTTCTCCGCGTTGCGGCTCATATCGGGCGCCTTGAGCGGTCGCAATTCTTCGACGGTGAAGCCCAGTGCATTGCATGCGGCGGCGTTGGCCCAAAGAATGGCCTTGGTCTTTGCGTCGTGCAGGATCATGCACGTCTTCAGCGATTGAAGAAGCGCAAGGCGATCGGCATCCAGCAGTTCGAATCCGGAGGACGTTTCCATTCGCTCAGCCCCAACGATGAAGTGTGAAGGCCGTGCAACGAAGGCCTGACCAAAGCTTAGCGCATCGTCAATTTTGACTCATAGGGTTGAAATGGGGTCTCGCGCCAAAGGTTTCTTTATCGGGTCGGCCTCAAGAGCCGGCATTTTCCAACCAAGACCGGGACGAAAATTGGGCTGGTCAGTCCGGCCTCCCCCCGTTCTTCCAGGCACACCGGCCAAGCTGCTGTAATCCTCGGAGGGAAAAACGAGCGGAACAAGAAGGCACGCTCGGAGGTTTCGGGCGCCCATGGCATCGCACCCAATCATCTGAAACGTCCGTTTTCAGCCGCTGCACCGAATCGGAAATGGGTTGCAGACGCTTCACTGATGGCACGCTGGCGGCGCGGCCGATGCGAAAGCTCTGCCTGGGCGAAAGCGACACGGTACATCGGGAAGCGCCGTCGGGAAGATCGGTCGCGGCGCGGCCGGGCAGCACGCCGCGCCGCGTTATCGTTGCCGCGTGGACAGCGGGACACGCATGGCGCGAGCGGAATCATGCACAATGCTCGCCATTAGCGTGGTGGAGACTTGTGCGTGGCGATCAACTTCGATTTAACCGACTTGCAGGCATTTCGCGCCGTCGTGGAAACGGGCAGCTTCCGAAAGGCCGCGGACGCCGTCAGTATTTCCCAGCCGGCCCTGAGCCGCCGGATCGACAAGCTCGAGGAAGCGCTCGGCGTGCGGCTCTTCGAGCGCACCACGCGCAGCGTCTCGCTCACCACCGTCGGTCGCGTGTTCGCGCAGAGTGCCGAACAACTGCTGGACGACCTCGATGCCGCGCTGCTCGGCATTCGCGACGTGTCATCGAGCCGCCTGGGTCATGTGACGATCGCCTGTGTGCCGTCGGTCGCCTACTACTTCCTGCCCGCCGTCATCGCGCGCTATCATCAGCGCTTTCCGCGCATCAGGGTGAAACTGCTCGATGCAAGCGCCAACGAGGTGCTCGGGGCCGTCATCAGCGGCGAGGCGGATTTCGGCGTGAGTTTCATCGGCAGCCAGGAGGCGGAGATCGAGTTCAAGGTGTTGCTCCAGGAGCGGTTCGTTGCCGCCTGTCGCCGCGACCACCCGCTCGCTCGCAAGAAGCGCGTGACCTGGAGCGAGCTTTACGAGCACGATTATGTGTCGGTCGACAAGACTTCCGGCAACCGTCTGCTGCTGGACCAGGCGCTGGCTGCCGTCGCGCCGCGTACGCCGAGCGTCTGCGAGACACGCCACGTGACGACCCTGCTCGGCTTGATCGAAGCCGGGCTCGGCGTCGCCGCAGTGCCTTCGATGGCGATGCCCGGGCATGACCACCCTATACTCACGAGCGTGCCGCTCGTCGAACCGGTCGTCAAACGACGCGTGGGCATCGTCAAGCGGCGCGGACGCCCCCTCACGCCGGCCGCCGAGGCATTCCATCAGATGGTCATCGAGGCAAGGCGTGGCGGTATCGCCAGCAGCGGCGCATCGGCATAACGACCACAGAGAGACACGAAGGAACGGATGGTGAGGTTGGCCAGACTGCTTGGATCGCTTTACGTGCAGGTTCTGCTCGCGATGTTGCTCGGCATCGGCATCGGTCACGCATGGCCGGCGGCGGGCGCGATGCTCAAGCCCCTCAGCGATGCATTCGTCGGCCTGGTGAAGATGACCATCGCCCCGATCGTCTTTTGCACGATCGTCTCGGGCATCACGTCGCTGGCGGACGGAAAGGCCATCGGCCGCACGATCGTGCGGGCGCTGGCGCTCTTCTATCTGTTGACCGCCGCCGCGCTCGCGTTCGGGCTCGTCACCGCATACGTGCTGCAACCGGGCGCCGGCATGCACATCGATGTCCACCACCTGGACGCGAGCATCCTCGCTCCGTATGCGAAGCATGCGGAGCCGCGCGACCTCGTGGCGTTCGGACTCGGCATGATTCCGGACACGATGCTCGGCGCGTTTGCCAAAGGCGAAGTGTTGCCGGTGCTGCTGCTGTCGCTGTTGTTCGGTTTCTCGCTGAATGCGCATCCGCGGGCCGGTCGGCCCGTGCTTGCGCTGATCGACGGTGTCGCCCAGGTCGTCTTTCGCGTGCTCGCGATGATCATGCGGCTCGCGCCGCTCGGCGCATTCGGCGCGATGGCGTTCACGGTCGGCCGATTCGGCATCGGGTCGGTCGGCTCGCTTGCGAAGCTGATGGCGTCCTTCTACGTGGCCTGCGTGCTGTTCGTCGTGCTGGTGCTCGCACCGCTCGCGCGACTGCACGGTTTCGCGCTGTGGCGGCTTCTGCGCTACATGCGCGAAGAGTTGCTCATCGTCCTCGCGACATCGTCCACGGAGCCGGTCCTGCCGCGTCTGATCGTCAAGCTGGAAGCGCTCGGCTGCGACAAAGGCGTCGTGGGACTCGTGCTGCCGGCGGGTTATTCGTTCAATCTGGACGGAACCGCGATCTATCTGACGCTCGCGGCATTGTTCATCGCGCAAGCGTGCGACGTGCCCCTCTCCGCGTCGCAGATCGCGACGATGCTCGCGATCATGCTGCTTACCTCCAAGGGAGCGGCCGGCGTATCCGGCAGCGGGCTCGTCGCGCTGGTCGCGACGCTCGCCGTCATGCCCGACCTGCCCGTCGCCGGCGTCGCGCTGCTGGTCGGCATCGATCGCTTCATGTCCGAGGCGCGAGCGCTGACGAGCGTGATCAGCAATGCCTGCGCGGTGATCTTCGTGTCGTCGTGGGAAGGCGCGTGCGATCGGACACGCCTGGCGCAGCGGCTCGCCATGGCCGGGCCGGCCTCCCCTGACGGGCCCGATCAAAACACGGCCACGCCAGATGCCGGCCGGCGGTGACGGGAAGGCGGTCTGACGCAGGCCTTCCCGCCGATCGGGCTCAATGAGCGGATGCGGAATCCAGCCCGGTCGATTTCACGTCGGCCTGCACGTCGGGCGACGCAAGATAGTCCAGTAGCGCCTTCGCTTCCTTCGGATGCTGCGCACCGACGGGGATGCCGGCAGCGAAGCGCGTGACCGACTGCAGCGATTCGGGAATCTTGCCGACGAAGGTCGCACCGGGGACGGGCAGCAGCTCGCTGACCTGCTGGAAGCCGATTTCATAGTCGCCGTTCGCGACGACCGACGCCACCGGAATCCGCGGGATCATCTTCGCCTTCGACTTCACCTGCTCCTCGATGCCGAGCTTCTTGAACAGTTCGCGTTCGATATACACGCCGCTCGCGCTGTCCGAATAGGCGATCGACTTCGCGTGCAGCAGCACCTGCTTGAGACCTTCTGCGGTGCTGATGTCCGGCTTTGCCGCGCCGTCGCGCACCACCATGCCGATGCGCGAGTCGGCCAGCTCGACGCGGGAGCCGGGGATGACCTTCCCTTGCTTGATCAGTTCGTCCAGCGCGTAGCCGACCATGATGACGGCGTCGGCCGGCTCGCCGCGCGCGAGCCGGTTCGGAATCGCCTGGGGCGCCTGGCCCATCGACGGGCCGAGCGCGGTGTCGAGCGTATTGCCGGTCGCGGCCGCGAAACGGGGGCCGAGCAGTTTGTAGGCGGCGGTGAAGCCACCCGAGCTCATCACGTGGAGCTCGGCCGCCTGTACGTTGGCAGCAAACGCCGAGGCGGCGACGAGCGCGGTGACGCAAAATTTCAGGAGCGGATTTCTCATGGTCGTGGTCATGCGAATTCGTGTGTGAGTGAAGTTCCGGATGGGCCGGACATCAATGCGCCGGCGTGAGCGTCGCCGTGCGGTGACGATAGAGCGCGAAAGTCGCAAGCAGCGCGCACACCGCGGCGAAGCTCATCCAGTAGCCCGGCGCGGCCTTGTCGCCCGTCATGTGGATGAGCGCGGTCGAGATGGCCGGCGTGAAGCCGCCGAATACGGCCGTCGCAAGGCTGTAGGCGAGCGAGAAGCCCGCGACGCGCACCTGCACCGGCATCACTTCGGTGAGCGCGACGACCATCGCACCGTTGTAGATCCCGTACATGAACGAGAGCCAGAGCAGGACGAGCAGCATGTTGACGAACGACGGCGCGTGAGCCAGCAGCGAGAGCGCCGGGTAGGCGGTCACGACGGTGAGCATCGTCATGCCGACCAGCAGCGGACGGCGGCCGATCCGGTCGGACAGCGCACCGCCGATCGGCAGCCATACGAAATTCGACACACCGACGCAAAGCGTCACGAGCAGGCTGTCGGCGGTGCTCAGATGCAGCACCGTCTTGCCGAAGGTCGGCGCGTACACCGTGATCAGGTAGAAGCTCGTGGTGGTCATCGCGACCAGCATCATGCCGGCGATCACGATGCCCCAGTTCTGGACCAGCGTACCGAACACTTCCTTCATGCCCGGACGATGCTTGCGAGCCTTGAACTCCTGGGTTTCCTCCAGGTTGCGGCGCAGCATGAAGATGAACGGGACGATCATGCAGCCGACGAAGAACGGCACGCGCCATCCCCACGATGCGATCGCCGATGCGCTCAGCCACTGGTTGAGCGCGAAGCCCAGGCCCGCCGCGACGACGATCGCGACCTGCTGGCTGGCCGACTGCCAGCTCGTGAAGAAGCCCTTGCGGCCGGGCGTCGCCAGCTCGGCGAGATAGACCGATACGCCGCCCAGCTCGGCACCCGCGGAGAAGCCCTGCAGCAGCCGCCCGATCAGCACGAGCGCGGGCGCCAGCAGGCCGATCGTCGCGTAGCCCGGCACGAACGCGATCAGGATGGTGCCGCTCGCCATGATCGACAGCGTGACGATCAGACCCTTGCGGCGGCCGACCTCGTCGATGTACGCGCCCAGCACGATGGCGCCCAGCGGCCGCATCAGGAAGCCGGCGCCGAACACGGCGAAGGTCATCATCAACGACGCGAACTCGCTTTGCGCGGGAAAGAAGACATTGGCGATCTGCGTGGCGTAAAAGCCGAACAGGAAGAAGTCGAACTGCTCGAGAAAATTGCCGGCCGTGACGCGAAAGATCGCAGCGGCCTTCGAACGTTCGGCCGGAAGGCTGGACGAGGGGTGCATCTGGGTGTCTCCTGAAAAACCTGAAATACGCGGGAGGGGATGGTGGATTGTCGTTTTGTCGAATGTTCGCCCGGCATCGATCAAACGATAAGTGCGATTTTTGGAAGGATTGATGCAACAAGGTTATCAATCGGCGTGGCCTCGCCGGTTTCGGTCAGCGCCTGTCCGCCGAACGTCGCGCCGCACGGAGGCGGGACGTCACGATCCCTCGCTCGCCTCGTGCAGCAAGGCGTGCGAGCCGAGGCCGGCGCCGTTTCACCGTGCCGGTTCGGTATAGGCAGCCAGTTCTTCCGGCTTTCCGGACGGGAACGCATCCTTCAGGTGATCGAGAAATGCGGAAACGCGGACGCTCAGCAATCGCCGGGACGGATACAGCGCCCACAGCGCGATTTCGGGGCCCGGTACGTCGCCCCAGCTGACGAGCGTGCCGGCGGCCAGATCGCCGCTCACGAGCGATACCGGGAGGCAAGCCGCGCCCAGTCCCAGACGCACCGTGTCGCGCACCATGACCAGCGACGACAGCCGGGCCACGGGCTCGATCGCGATGCGTGATGCTCCGGCGGGCCCCGTGACGTCCCATGCGGTGCGCCGGCCGTCGCCCCCGCGCACGACGGCCGGTACGGGCGCATCGCCGGTGGGCCGCGCCAGCTCGGGCCTCGCGACGACGACGAGCCGGTCGCGCAGGAACACGCGCCCGATCAGGCTTTCGTCGGGGTCCGGGTTCACGCGGATCACGAGGTCGTACCCTTCCTCGATCATGTCGACGGGCCGGTCTTCCGTCGTCACCTCGAGCCGGATCTCCGGGTATTTCAGCGCGAACGTCGCCACCAGCTTCCCCATCGCGAACTGGGAAAAAAGCATCGGCGCGCTGATGCGCAGCCGGCCGCGCGGCCGCTCGCTCCCCGACGCAATCGCCGACGCGCTGTCCGCGAGCTCCGCGAGCAGCGTGCCCGTCCGCTCGTAGAGCGCGCGCCCTTCCTGCGTGAGCTTCACGCCGCGCGAGCCGCGCTCGAACAGGCGCAGCGACAGACTGTTCTCCAGCTCCGCGACGCGGCGCGACAGCGTCGCCTTCGGGCGCCCCGCCACCCGCGCGGCTTCGCCGAAGCTGCCATGACGGGCGACGAGATTGAAATCGGCGAGCGCAAGGAGGTCCATGTGTTCCACCAGTGAGATGATATGTCTATTTACCACACCTTCCGGATCGTTTGTGGATCACCTACCTTACGTGGGCAGGTCAACCCAACCGAAATTCCAGGAGCGAACATCATGACCATTCTCGTAACCGGCGCCACCGGCCGTGTGGGCCGCCAGGTCGCCCGTCAACTCGTCGATCGCGGCGTCGACGTGCGCGTGCTGGTACGCGATCCGTCCCGAGCCGACTTCCCCGCCGCGGTAACCGTCGCGCAGGGCGACATGCTCGACATCGACGCGCTTCGCACGGCCTTCTCCGGCGTACGCACGCTGTTTCTGCTCAACGGCGTGGCGGGCGACGAATTCACACAGGCGCTGATCGCGCTGAACCTCGCCCGCGAATCGGGGATCGAGCGCGTCGTCTATCTGTCCGTCCTGCACGCCGACCGTTTCGTGAACGTGCCGCACTTCGCGGTGAAATCCGGCGCCGAGCGGATGATCGAGCAGATGGGCTTCAGCGCGACGATCCTGCGGCCGGCGTATTTCATGGATAACGAATCGATGGTCAAGGACGTGATCGTCGAGCACGGCATCTACCCGATCCCGATCGGCAGCAAGGGCGTCGCGATGGTCGACGTGCGCGACATCGCGGAAGTGGCGGCACTCGAACTGATCCGCCGCCACGACGCGCCCGGCAAGCTGCCGGTCGAGACGCTCAACCTGGTCGGGCCGGACACGCTGACGGGCCCGCAACTGGCGGTCGTCTGGTCGGACACGCTCGGCCGTCCGATTGCCTATGGCGGCGACGATCCCTCGCCGTTCGAACACAACTTCGCGCAGTTCATGCCGAAATGGATGGCCTACGAAATGCGGCTGATGGCCGAGCGGTACGTCAGCGACGGCATGGTGCCGGAAGCAGGCGATGTCGAGCGGCTGACCGCGATCCTCGGCCGCCCGCTGCGGACGTATCGCGACTTCGCGGCAGCCCTCGTCCGCTGAGCGCGATACCGGGCCTTCAAGCTCCGTGCGGCCGTGCGAGCTGTTGCACGCGGGGAACCGGTCGCCGTGCAGGGCCGGTTCGCCGCGACCGCCATGCTGTCGGCGCCTCGGCAGCGGGCCGCCTCGTCAGAAATCGCCTCTGCCGGACTGCCTCGCGGCACCCGCGGCCATCGCACGCCATGGCCGATCTTCGCCGGATCGTCGCGCGGCGTTAGAATAGCGCCCCTTCTCATGGGAGACGACAATGTCCTGGTTCGTTTACGAAGTGCCCGAATATCACGAAGACGCTGCGCGCGTCGAGCCCTTCAGCGATCTGCGCAGCCGTGTGCTGGAAGTCGGTGGCTTCCCCATGGCGGACGAACTGGAAAGCGTGCGCGAGAACGCCGCGGCGACAGCGGACACGCCCGAGCGTCCCCTGCGGACGCCGGAAAATCCGCAGGTCTTTCCGATTCCCTACGCCGAATCCATGATCCTGGTCGGGTTCATCTTCGATCTGAAGCGCGAATTCCGGCAACTGGTCGTGTCGCCCGTCGAAATGCCCTGGCTGAAAGACGCGTAAAAGGCGGCCGGCGCGGAAACCGACGGGAGCGTCTTGTCTGCTCTGGCGCCCGGCCCGTCCGGATATCCAGCCAATGTTGCCGAATACCGCGCGTTGGGACGGGCGGCTTGCTCGTTGGCCTGAATCGACGCGCGATCGCGATGCCCGAAGACACCGGCGGAAGCGCCGGACGCGTACCCGAAATCAGTTCGACGATTGAGTGTGGCGACGACCGTTTGAATCCGCCCGGTACACCCGTCAAGGCTTCCGGTCGCTACTCGGGCAAGCGGCCATTACCTGTAGCACGAACCGTCGACGCGGTTGCCGGGGCAATGCCGCCGTGGGCGGTTTGTTAGCACCCCGAAGATCGGGCGCATGAACCGACGCGTCTATCGCGCGCGTGACGCAGCGCGTTCCGGTGTGTTCGACTACATCGAGCGCTTCCGCCATCCGCACCGTCGGCGCTCGACGCCGAACTTCGTCAGCCCGGCTCAGTTCGAGCGACGTATGACGGGCGAGTGAACCCGTCCGGGAGACCGGGGGAAGACCGCTTTCAGAAATCGACGACCGAAGCCCCGCTCACCTTCCCGTCGATGATGTCCTTGCCTTGCTGTCGTGCCGCACGCCTTGCCACTCCGAAATCGGAGAACGTGTGCGGCTGGTTCAGCCGGAAAACACGGCTTGCGGGGGAGCTTGCTATCGAGGACGGACGGCATATGCGCACCGCAATGTCATACCCTTCGGCATAACGCGAATGCCTGTCGAAGCGAATGAACGTGCGGGCGAAGACAAGAGGATGAAGTTCGTACCCCTTGTAGAGAAGAAGCGGATATGTCGGCATGTTGGTGACTCCACAAGGGGAGACCCACTATACACGGAACGGGTAGCGCAGGGTGACGCAGATTTTCGAAGCGCGCCGACTGCAGGTATCCGCGCTCGCCGCGCGATGGTCGCGCTCTGGCGTGCCCGTGACATCGAGCCGAAGCTGCCCGGTCGCCTCTCGACGTGATGAGAAAACATCGAGTCCGCACGCCTCGTCGCGGCCGAAATAAAACGGTTGCGCGCCCGGCGATACGCGTATGATGGGTTCATCCGGGCCGTATGCGCGAACCGCCGACTCCCCCCTCCAGCTTGGGCCTTGCCATGGCTTGGGCACCGTATTTCCCAATCTCTTCAACTCGTCGCGCCGTGCGGCAGCTGCACCGCACAGAACCGGTTCTTGTACCGCTTTTCGGAATCCACGTGTTCTCGCCGGGCATCAAGTCGAGATGCAAAACTTAATCAAAAGGCGGCGAACATGAACTGGTACTGCGATGTGGAACGCGAGCTGGTCCATATCAGGCGAGCCATCGGGCTGCTTGAACGAGCACAGCACGCCTTCATCAACAAATCGTCTGTAAGCGATCCTGCATATTGGCGAGTCAGGCTCGACAAACTCCGCAGGCAATCTGATCGAAACAAGGTCCTTGAACTCCAAGTGGACGAGCTGCTAGGGCGCCTCGCGGGAATTCAAGGGGCGCGCTGCGGCAAATAGGCCCCTGTTTCGTCACCCGCCGACTTCAAACTCGGGAGCAACATCATGATCGACGCCAGCCCAAGCAACACGTTTCGACATCTCCCACTCTCGCCGGAGCAGGACACGGAAATCCGGCACTATATCAAGCGGAAAAAGCAAAGGGGCGAGCAATGGGATACCCCCGAGCTGGCAATGATGCTCGGAGACATGCTTGCCCCTCCGCCAAGCGACGATGATGCGCCGGAGCGTACCGTCGAGGAAACGAAACTGGCCTGCGAGTTTGCATTGGCATCGATCGACGAAGCCATGGAATCCGTTTCCGCAAGCGAGGAACGGCTCGCCGCGGTGGAAGCCGAGGAAATGAAGCACCGGTGACAGCGGTTTGCCGGCGCTCACGCGCCGTGCCAGCGGCTGGTCGATCACTCGCTGCGGCCCGAAGGCAGGTATGCCTTGATCCACGACGCCACGAGCGACGATTCGTGAAATCGCCCGGGCGTCGCCCTCCGGTGCGCGACCGGCGACTTTTGACCCATTTCGTCATCCCGTCGAGCATGCGCGAGCTTGATCGATTCCAGTCGACCGCTCACATCCGCTTGTCCCCGCGCGTCAACACGGCACCCGCCCGCCAACGCCATTGCCCATCATCGTGCACCAGCGCTGGGTCTCTACCTGCGGCTGCGGATACGGCAATCCGGTCCGCGGATCGATCGAGTCGAGCGGATTCGGTCCCGGGGGATGGTTTGCCGCGTGCCTCGCGGCGGTCTCCGCCATCTGTTTCGCGGTCTCCGCACGTTGTCGAGCGAGGTCCGCCTTCTGCTCGGCATCCACTTTCTTCGTCATGGTCACCAGCCGTGCGAACTGCGGATCGCGAACATCCTGAAGCGGCGGGAAAGGCGGCGCAACCGGCATGAAGAGCACCGGACCGTCATATCTCGGCACCGCCAGTTTCGACGGCTTGCCGAAATCCGCGGCCATGCTGATCTCCCACATGCCGACGTTCATGCCGAGCGCATGCTCGTAGTGCCGGTTCACGTCCGCGATACCGAGCGGCCCGGACGGCGTGGGCAACGGCTGAAGAGCGGGCGGCAGCGTTTGCCGGGCGGCAGGATACATCGCGCGCACCCAGCTCACCGCGGCGACCGAGTATTGATAGAGCATCGCGTCGTACTTTTCCAGCACTTGCGCGTGACTATAGCCGCCGGGATTCTCGAACAACGGCTTGTACGCCGCGAGGCTATCGAGGTACCGCATGTTGTCGTTTCGCTGCTGGGCAACGAACTGCTGCTGAGGATCGGCCGGAGCGGACGAAGTCACGGCAGCGCATCCGGTGAGCAGGCTGGCGACGAATGCGACGCTCGCCGTCGTTCGTGGTGCCGACCAGGGTCGACGCAAGATATTGGGCATCGGGAACGCAGTGAAGAGTAGTGGAATTGTCGTGAACCGGCGATCTGCCGACACCGGCCGCCAGTCGCCACGCTCGCCCTATTCTGCCCCGCCCCCTCGCCGTTCCCGGTGGATTTGCGTCTCGTCCTGGTGGATTCCGGCCTCGGGATCGCGGGCGCATGGGCACCCGACGTTCGTCGAGCGGCACTGTCATTCCCGCGAACGGTCTGGCATCGAGCCCGAACCCGCGGCTTCCTCCGTCCGCAGGCGCCGTCGCATCCGCGGCGCGCCTCCCGCCGATGGCGTCAATCCATGCCTCCCGGCAACGCCGACAACGTCGGCGTCCATCCGCCATCCGCAGTAGAATCCGCGTGATCAGCACCGAACGGCTTGGCCGCGCATCCCGCGCGCCGTGCCGCCGACGATCACGGGAACCCATGATCCTCAGCCGCCGCCCCGGCGGATATCTGCGGCGCTTCATCGACTCGGTGTGGGCCTCGTATCCGCCGTTTCCGATCCGAAACGAACATTGCCGCGAGCGCGTGCTGCCGACCGGCGCGGTCCACCTTGCGATCCGGCTCGACGCGGATCCGTTGCGCCTCTTCGATCACGCCGCCGACCAGACCGGCCGAACGATCGGCGTCGCCGTGATCGGCGGCCCACGGGCGGCCCCGTATATCAAGGACGTCGCCGTTCCGGTACCGACCGTCGGCGCGCTGATTCGGCCGGGCGCGGTCCGGCTCGTCACCGGTGTACCGGCATCGGCTCTCTACGGCCTGCACCTGTCGCTCGACGATTTGTGGGGCGCCGCCGCTTTCGGCCTACGCGACCGGCTCGGCGAAATCGATTCCGCCGCTGCGCGGCTGGATCTCTGGGAAACGCTGTTGACGGCGCGGCTGCCGCGTGTGGCCGGCATCGACCCGGCCATCGCCGAATCGATCGCGCAATTGAATCGCGGCACGGAGGTACGTGCAATCGTGCAGCAGATCGGCTGCAGTCACCGTCACTTCGTCGCACGATTTCGCGACGCGGTCGGCATGCCGCCGAAACGCTACGGCCGCGTGCGCCGCTTCGGGCAGATGCTCGACGGGCTGTCGGCCGAACCGGCCGCCTCGTGGGCCGATGCCGCCGCGCTCGCAGGCTATGCCGATCAACCGCATTTCAATCGCGAATTCCTCGAATTCACCGGCTTGTCGCCGGAACAGTACCGGCGACGCGCGAGCGCGAACGGCTTTCACGTACCGCTCTGACGCGCTGCCGCCACGGCGGCGGTCAATTTTGTTCAAGACCGGGCGCGAAATGCCCGATAGGATCGGGCCACACTCTCGCCGTTGATCGGAGGGCACCATGGCGATTCACGAAGTCTTTCCGTATCTGCGCGCCAAACGCGCGGAGGACGCCATCGCGTTCTATGCGAAGGCATTCGGCGCGCGCGAAAAATTCCGTCTGGTCGAACCGTCGGGACGCATCGGTCACGCGGAATTGCAGCTCGGGCCGTGCACGCTGATGATCTCGGACGAGTTCCCGGAATACGATCTCTTCGCCCTCGACCCGGCGGGCAACGCGCCGATGGCGCTCCATCTTCATGTCGACGACGCCGACGCGACGATCGCCGCCGCCATCGCGGCCGGCGCCAGCCTGACACGCGCGATCCAGGATCAGTTCTACGGCGAGCGTTCCGGCCGGATCCGCGACCCGTTCGGTTACGACTGGTTGATCGGACAGACGATCGAAGCGGTCGAACCCGATGAAATGCAGCGGCGTTACACCGCGCTGCTGTCGGGCGATCAGTAGCAGGTTTGCGCCGCCCCCGCCCGACATTCGCGATGCACTGCCACCCCGACGACATCAGCCGGCTTTTCCTGTGCGTGCCGACGTTGCACTTGAACCGCCCTGCGCCGGCCGAATCGTTCCTGGCTGCTGCCGTCGATGCCGGCTACGAACTCGGGCATGTGCTGCGCGACTACCCGCGGGTTCGCTATCGGCCGCTCGACTTCCACTCCCTGTGCCAGCAAAGCCTGTCCGTGCTCGACGACACGCTGCTGGCCGACCTGACGGGCGACATGCCGCTCGGATGGCGCGGCGCGCACTGGGCAGCCCTGCTGATCGCGCTATCGGGTGACGCGCGCTATCTGCCGCATCTGGACGAAGCCAGGCGCCATCGCGGTGTCGAATGGGCAGCCGAGCTTGCCGAGGCCGCGTCGTGCCCCGATGCGCGATCGTCGGCCTTCCGTTGCTGCCGATCGATCGTGCAGTTGCGCAACCAGCTCGCCGCGTTGCCGCGCGTCACCGTCCGGCTGCGACGCGGACTCACGCCCGACGCGCTCGAAGCCCGGGCGAGCGCCGTGCGGGCCGCGTATCGGAATGGCGGCCTCGACACCGCGCTGGCGATGGCCCACCGTTAAGCGTTCGACGAACGATCACGCGCCCCCGGCTCGAACCGCCGGACGCCGCGACACACGTCCCGCTCCGGCCTGAATCCCCGCAGCCGCCCTCGCGATTCCATTCGATTTCGCAGAGGACCTTTCCTGTGCAACGCCTTAATCGACGGCCGCACGATCTCCAATAATGGCCGCTCGATCCGTCGGCCGGTACGCCGATGCGACCCGCCGGCCATCGCGCCGGATCAACGATAAAAACTCCTATGCACTCCTACCAGATGAACAAGCATGCCGGCGCATGCGTCGCGGGGACCGTCATTGCCGCCTGCCTGACCGGCATCGCACCGGGCATCGCGCACGCCCAGAGCAGCGTGACGCTCTACGGCCTGATCGATACGTCGATCACCTACGCGACCAACCAGCGCACGCAGGGTGCGGGATCGCCCGGCAGCGGCACCGTCGCGCTGACGAGCGGCGCACTGAACGCATCGCGCTGGGGGCTGCGCGGCCGCGAGGACCTCGGCGGCGGGATGGCCGCGGTCTTCGCGCTCGAGAACGGCTTCTCGGGCACGAACGGCAAGCTGTCGCAGAAAGGCGTCGACCTGTTCGGCCGTCAGGCCTGGGTCGGCGTGAGTTCGAAGACGGCCGGCACGTTCACCTTCGGCCGCCAGTACGACCTGATTCTCGACTTCGTGACGCCGCTCGGCGCGTCCGGCCCCGGCTGGGGCGGCAACCTCGCGGTCCACCCGTACGACAACGACGATTCGAACCGCAACATCCGCATCAACAACGCGGTGAAGTACACGAGCCCGACGTATCGCGGGCTGACGTTCGGCGCGATGTTCGGCTTCTCGAACACGGCCGGCCAGTTCTCCAACAACGCGGCATGGAGCGCGGGGGTGTCGTATGCGAACGGGCCGTTGAAGCTCGGCGCCGGCTACCTGAAGATCAGCCGCGACCGCAATGCGCCGAACCCGGACGGCGCACTGAGCACGGCCGACGGCTCGGCGACGATCACGGGCGGCAACCAGCAGATCTGGGCGATGGCCGGACGTTATGCGTTCGGGCCGCACTCGGTCGGCGCCGCGTGGTCGCACTCGACCACCGACGGCGTGACGGGCGTGCTTCAGGGCAGCAACATCGCACCGCTGAAGGGGGAATCGCTGGTGTTCGACAACTTCACGGTCGACGGCCGCTACTTCGTCACGCGTGCGCTGAGCGTCGCCGCCGCATACACGTATACGATGGGCCGCTTCGACACACGCACGGGCCAGACGCGCCCGAAATGGAACCAGGTCGTCGCTCAGGCCGACTATGCGCTGTCGAAGCGCACGGACGCCTATCTCGAAGGCGTCTACCAGAGCGTGAGCGGCGGTAACGGCAATCCGGCGTTCAATGCGACCGTCTGGACGCTGACGCCGTCGGCGAACAGCAACCAGGTGGTCGTCGCGCTGGGGCTGCGGCACAAGTTCTGACGAGGCGGCGGCGGACGGTATCCCGCACGCCCGATCGCCGTGAGCCGCGCGATCAGGCCGCACAAAAGCGCGACCTGATCGCTGTGGCTCGGCTCACCGCGCGCGGCGGGCGGGAACAGGAATGCCGCTCGACTGTCGCGTTTGCGCAAAAAATGCGAAGAAACTGGTCACGATGTGACATTTTTCCTAATCTGTTTGCAGCGACGCCGTATTTCGGCGTTCCGGCCGCAACACTCTTTCATCTGGCGCACCACCGGCTTACGAACCTGCATCACGTCGACGAAGCCGACCCTTTCGCGCCATGGCGGCCGTACAGCTGCGTGCAGCCCGCACGCGCCGCGCTTTCAACGCAGTCAACCGCTGGAGACGAACGATGAGCAAAATGAACCGATTTGCGGTCCTGTCAATTTTCGTACTGCTGGCGGGTTGCCACAACGCGGCGAAAACGCCCGAGAATGCCGGCGCGGCGCCCACGCCTTCGAGCGAAGCCGTCGCGACGGTGTCTGCCGACGAGCTCGACAATCCGAACGGCCCGCTTGCCAAGCGCAGCATCTACTTCGATTTCGACCAGTACACCGTGAAGCCCGAGTTCCAGTCGCTGCTGCAGGCGCACGCCGACTACCTGCGCAGCCATCCCGCGCGCCGCGTGCTGATCCAGGGCAACACCGACGAACGCGGCACGTCCGAATACAACCTCGCGCTCGGCCAGCGCCGGTCGCAGGCCGTGTTCAGCGCGCTCCAGACGCTCGGCGTCCCGGCCACGCAACTCGAGGCCGTCAGCCTCGGCAAGGAAAAGCCGGTCGCGCTCGGTCACGACGAGGATGCGTGGGCGCAGAACCGCCGCGCCGATCTCGTCTATCGTTGATCCGTTGATCCACCGCCGCGCGGGCGGCATTCGTGCCAAGGGAAGGCAACGCAGGCCGCCGGCCGCAGTCGCGGCCGCGCGGTGCCGTCCGGCTTGCCCGGCTCATGCGCGTCACCGCGCAGGCGCCCGTCGCGCGGCACGTCGCCTTCAACGCCGCCGTTCGAGCCGCCGGTGCAGCCAGTGCGACATCACCGCGGACGTCACGATCGCATCGAGCGTCGCGATCGCGTTGATGTCGCCCACCTTGTCGGCCTTGATCATCCAGGCCACGAGCAGGACATAACCGATCATCGCGCCGGCGCCCACGATCGTGCCCAGCAGCACGAACCAGCGCCGCCGGACCTGCGGGCCGATCGCGCCCATGATCCCGCCGGTCGCCATCGCCGGCAGGAAGTAGCCGAACACGAACGACGCGAAGAAAATCAGCGGCACCATGCCGGCGCTGACTGTCAGCACGTGCCATGACGGGCCGTCGATCAGCGACCATGCGATCAGCATCACCGCCGGCCAGACGAGCGACGCGACCAGCGGGCCGCCGATGGCAAACGATAGACAGCCGAGTACGGCACGGCGGGACAGGCGCGAGGAATGGCGCGGCGGGCGCTCGACGGTAGCACTCATGGTTCTTCTTGTAGTCGGAATCGGAATGGCGGCGTGCCGGAGTGTACCAAGGCGACGCCCGCCGCCGTCGATCCGGCCGCTTCGCGCAGGGCGATAGGCAAAAACCATGGAATAAACGCCCCGCCCGACGCGTTTCGTCATCGCGCAGACGCGCGGTTCATGCGAACCGGCCTGTCCGGCGGCCTGCGCGCTGCAAGGAGATCGCGATGAAATCGGCAACCTTGGCCGCGATGCTGATCGCGGCGCTGATGCTTGTCCTGTCGGCGGGATGTACGTCGTCGGGCAGCGGCGTGTCGCAAGGACCCGGCATGAGCCGCTATGGCGGCTCGGGAGGAAGCGGAGGCGGAGGCGGCGGCGGTTACTGAAACGCCGCCGGAAAAGGGGCGGGGCATCGCGCGCGAGCGCCGGAAACCGGCTGCCTCGCGCACGATGCCCCGCCCCGGGCACGACTTAACGCATCGCCTTCACGTCGGCCGGCGTGACGCTCGCGGGCTGGCCGCCCCACGTCGCGCGCAGGTAGTTCGCGAGCTGCGCGAGCTCGTCATCGCTGAGCGTACGCGCGAAGCCCGGCATCGCCTGCAGGTTTTCGAAGCCGGCGAACTTCTGCTCGTCGATGCCGTCGAGCATCGCGACCAGCAGGTTGCGCGGATCGCCCTGGCGCACCGTCGAGTTGCCGTTCATCGGCACCGCGACGTGCGGCTTGCCTTCGCCGTTGAAGCCGTGGCACCCCGCGCAGACCGCCAGATACACCGAGCGGCCCGCCGCGAGCTGCGCGGCATCGGCGGACACCGGCTTCACCGGTTGCGGCGCAGGCGGCGTATCGCCGAGCAGGTACACCGACAGCGCGCGCAGGTCGTCCTTCGTCATGTATTGCGTGCTCAGGTGCACGACCGGATACATCTCGCCGAACGCCGAGCCCTGCGGCGCGATGCCGACGCCGAAGAACGTCTGCAGGTCGGTGCCCGTCCAGCCGCGCGCGGCGAGGCCGGCCGGCGTGATGTCGGGCGCGGCCACGCGGCCGAGCGCCGCGCCGGCGAACGGCTTCGCACCGTCGAGCTGGCCCGTGAACGCACGCGGCGTATGGCATTCCGCGCAGTGGCCGAGCGCGCCCGCGAGATAGCGGCCGCGCTGCCAGTCGGCGGATTGCCCGACCGACGCGTCCGGCAGGCTGTCCTTCAGGAACACCATGTCCCAGAAGACCATGCCGAAGCGCAGGTTGTACGGGAACTTCAGGTCGTGCGCGCGGTTTTCCTGCGCGACGGGCTTGACCGTCATCAGGTACGCGTACATCGCATCGGCGTCGGCGCGCGTGAGCTGCCGGTACGACGTGTACGGCATCGACGGATACAGGCGCTTGCCGGGCGCCTTGCCGTCGTGCAGCGCGGCGTAGAAATCGTCCGCGCTCCAGCTGCCGATCCCTTGATCCTTGTCGGGCGTGATGTTCGAGCCGTAGAACGTGCCGAACGGCGATTCGAGCGCCGCGCCGCCGGCGAACGGCGCGCCGTCCTTCGCGGTGTGGCACGCCGCGCAGTCGGCGGCCTTGACGAGATAGCGGCCGCGCGCGACCTGGTCGGCGCCGGGCGCGCCGGTAGCCGCGCTCGGGACCGGCGTGTCGTGGCCGCCGCACGCCGCGAGCAGCAGCGCGCAGGCCGCCGCGAGCGCGGGCAGGCCCGCGGCCCTCGCGACACGAAAAGCGAATGTGCGTTTCATGCGGCGTCCTTCACGAGTCCCGGCGTCGTCAGCACCACGTCCTTGACGGCTTCGTAGTAACGGACATAGCCCGTGCAGCGGCAGATGTGCGCGTCGAGCGCCTCGGTGATCGTGCGCTCGACGTCGGCCTTCGCGATCGGCTCGCGCTTCAGGCGTTCGATCAGCACGGTCGCCGCGTTGACGAAGCCCGGCGTGCAGTAGCCGCACTGGAAGCTGAAGTGCTCCAGGAATTTCTGCTGGACCGGCGACAGCTCGACCACTTCGCCGGCTTCGTTGCGCTTCGCGTGGCCTTCGATCGTGCGGATCGAACGGCCGTGGAAGAAGTGCGCGCCGGTGATGCAGGTGCGCATCTCCTCGCTGGTGCCGTCCGGCTTGTCGACGATCACGACGCATGCGTGGCAAATGCCCTGCCCGCAGCCGAGCCGCGAACCGGTCAGACCCGCGTACTCGTGCAGGAACTCGATCATCATCAGCCCTTCCGGCACCTGCATCGGGCCGACGGACTTGCCGTTGATATTGACCGACAGCGGCTTCTGCTGGAACCGGACGAGCGGCCGCTCGACGGCGGCCGGCGCAGCCGGTGCGGAAGCGCCGGTCGCAGCCGCGCCGGCGCTCGCGGCCGAAGCCGCGGTTTGGGCGGTCGTCATGCGAGCACCTCCTGAATCTTTTGCGGGGTCACCGGCAGGTCGGTGAAACGATGGCCGATCGCGTGCGCGATGCCGTTCACGATCGCGCCGACGACGGGAATCATCACCACTTCCGCGACGCCCTTCGGCGGATCGGTCTCCGACAACGGCGGCAGCACGTCGCCCGTTTGCGTCCACACGGCGACGTCCGACGCGCGCGGCAACCGATAGCGGTTGAAGTTCCACGTGCCGTTGCCGGGGCCGTCCTCGTAGAGCGGCAGGTACTCGTGCAGCGCATGGCCGATGCCCATCGCAAGGCCGCCCTGCAACTGGCCCGACACGAGCTGCGGCGAGATCTGGTTGCCGCATTCCATGATCGAGTGGTGCGTGAGCAGCTCGACCTTGCCGGTCGCTTCATGCACGGCCAGCTCGACGAGCGTGCCGACCGCCGTGTAGTACGTGACCGCCGCGTTGTTGCGGCTCGTCGGCGGGATGAACACGCGCTTGCGGTCCAGCACGCGATAACCGTTCGCCGTCGGCGCCAGCGTGCCGTGCATCGCGGTCGCGCCGGCCGGCGCGGCGGTCCCCGGCACCGGGCCGCTGTCGGCGCCCGTCTTCGGCGCGCCGACACGCAGCGACAGCCCGTCGATCGGCAGACGTTCAACCGTGCCGCCCACTTCGAACTCGGCGTCGGTCCACTGCCAGCGGTTGAACACGTGCACGACGGCGCCGGTCGGCAGGCCGAGCGCATGCGCCTGCTTCGCGAGCTGTTCGAACGTCAGCGGCTCGAGGCCGTCGGCGGTCAGCTTGCCGTCGACCCAGCGCGCGTCCTCGATACGAATCGTGTACGGCGCGGCCTGGCCGCCGCCGAGGCCGCGCGTCCAGATCGACATCGCGGCCGGCCACAGGCCGTAGCGGAACACCGCACGTGCGGCTTCGCGCGTGCTGTGCGTGAAGTAGTACGCCGAGTTCGTCGCGCTCGATGGCGACGCGTAGCCCGGCGACCAGCGCGGGTTCGCGCTCAGGCGATCCTGGTCGGCCTGCGACATCAGGTACGGATCGCCGCTCGTCTCGACCGGCAGGTCCGGCCATTCGGTCACGGCCACACGCACGTCCGTCGCCGGACGACCGAGCCATTTCGCGACCGCGACGGCCTGCGACGTCGACATCCCGGTGCCGATCTCGGCTGCCGTGTGCTGCAGCGACACCTTGCCGTTCTCGTCGAACTCGACCTTCGCGAACGACGCTTCCGCGCCCGTGCCGAAATCCTTCTGCACGCATGCGAAGCCGACGCCGTAGCGCTGGCCCGGGTGCGCCGCCTCGAATTCGGCCTTGCGCGCGACGCGACGCGTCCACAGCGGATGCTGCCTCGCGCGCTCCAGCACCTCGTCGACGCGCAGCGCGCCGGCGGGAATCGCCCCCTGCGTGTTCTTCATCCCCGAACGCAGCGCGTTGCGCAGACGAAAATCGATCGGATCGATGTTCAGCTGCGCGGCGATCTCGTCGACGGCCATCTCGGTCGCGGCCATGCTCTGCAGCGTGCCGTAGCCGCGTGCGGAGCCGGCGTCGATCGCGCGCGACGCGATCGCGACGGCGGCGAGGTCGCTCTTCGGGAAGTAGTAGATCGATTGCGCGGCCGTGGCGCCGACCATCGCGACCGACGGCGAGAAGTTCGAGCGCCCGCCGCCGTTCGCCTCGAAGTCGCCCTTGAACGACTGCAGCAGGCCCGTGTTGCGGTCGACCGCGATCCGGTAGCGCATCTTGAACGCGTGACGCTTCAGCGACGTCTGGAACTGCTCGTAGCGATCGTTCGCGAAACGCACCGGACGCCCGTCCGCGTACAGCGCGCAGACAAGGCCGTAGAACGGCACGTTGAAGTGATCCTTCGAGCCGTAGCCGACCGTGTAGCACGGATGCACGAACAGCTTCTTCACCGGGAAGCGGCATTTCGCGACCATCGCGGCCGCGTTCTCCGACACTTCGAGCGGCGACTGCGTCGGCACGACGAGGTGCAGCGCCTGCGTCGCAGCGTCGTACCAGCAGTTCGCGTTGTCGGGTTCGAGCGCGGCCGTGTCGACCGACTGCGTGTTGTATTCGCGCTCGAACACGAGCCAGTCGGCCGACGGATGGTCGAGCTCGTCGGCGATCTGCCCGGCCAGGAACATGCCCTGCTCGTCGAGCTTGCCGTGCTCCTTGCCGTCCGGCCACACCGGCAGGTGCTTGCGCATCATGCTCGGGAAGATCGGCGCGTCCTTCAGGCTCGAATAGACATCGTCGTCATAGGCCGTCT
Organism: Burkholderia seminalis; assembly: GCF_001718535.1. NCBI lineage: Bacteria > Pseudomonadati > Pseudomonadota > Betaproteobacteria > Burkholderiales > Burkholderiaceae > Burkholderia > Burkholderia seminalis. The sequence goes on from NZ_CP013400.1 coordinate 1,580,668, forward strand.
TGCCGCCCACGCGCACGTAGCGGAAGGTCCCCCACGGGTCGCGCTCGAGCGGGCCCGTGACCGCGCCGTAGCGGATCACGTCGTCGCGGAACTTGAGCGCGTTCTTCGCGAAACGGAAGCGCGCGAAGTCGTGATAGATGAGGATCGCGACCGCATGACCGAGGTACGCGGGCGTCTTGCCGGCCGGCAACAGCATGTCGTCGCCGTAGAACGCCGGGAACGCGACGCCGTCGCGCGCGAGATCGTCGGCCGTGACCACGCGGTCCGGCTTCAGGTCGTCGCCGAGCAGCGACAGGTCGAAACCCTCGTACGCACGGTCGGCCTGCGTGACGCGCAGGATCAGCGCATGCGACTGCTGCTGCGGCCAGTGCGGCATGTCGGCGGCGCGCACGTCGCGGGCGAACACTTTCGCGCCCGTGACCTTCGCGATGCCGTCGATGCGGAATTGGGGGATGCCGGTGACGCTATCCCATTTGACAGGGGTGAGGAGTTTTTCTTCGAAGAGCGCCGCGAATGCGCGGCTGCCGAGGGGCGCGACATACACCGCGACGCCCGCCAGCACGCTGGCTTTCAGAAAACCCCGCCGTGACAGGCCGTGGTTTTTCATTGGGGGGAACCTCCTGATGCGGCTCGGACGGCGATCGGGTGTCGCGACGTTCGGAGCGGCGCGCATTCTGGCATTGTTTTAGATATATCGCCTATAGTATTTCCCGCATGAAATACTTATTGAATTTCTTATAACGGGATTCAGCCGGGCTGTGGCGGGCGGTCGCGGCGCACATTCGTCCGCGTCGACCGCGGGTTCGCTCCGGCCCCGGCCATCCTGGCGGCATGCGGCAAGCATGCGCGATGCATCGTTCCGCTCGCAGCGATGCGGCCCGCGCGCCGGCGAATGCGCAAGACTTTCGCAGGCAGCGCTGACGCCCCACCTCCGACGCGGTGCGCGGTGCTGCCGGCCGGCCCGCATCGCGCATTTTTCATGGTAATGTCGTGCGCATCCGGCACCGGCCGGTGCTTCCGCCACGTGCCGTGCGGGCACCGCCAGCCATCGCGACATCGTGTCGAGGTAAAAAGACCATGGCAGTCAGGACATCCCTCCTGAACTCCGTTCTCGCCACTCCTCCCTCCGGCAACCACCGCGTGACGGCCGCGCTGCGCCCGTCGATGCTCGTGACGTTGTTCGAGGACGTGCGCCCGATGGCGCTGTCCGGGCTCGCGAGCAGCTTCGTCGCGGCCGTCGCCCTGCTTCGGCTGCAGCAGCTCTGGTGCGTCGCCTGGCTCGTCGCCGACTTCGGCCTGCTCATCGCGCGGCTCGCGATCGCACGCGCGTACGCCGTGCGGCGCGATGCCGGCGACGACCGCGCCGAATACTGGGCGATGCGCTACGCGCCCGTCTCGCTCGTCGCGTGCTTCGTGCTCGGCCTCGGCGTGATGGGCTGCGTGCAGGCCGTCGACGTCGAGCTCGGCACGCTGTCGGTGATGGTCGCCGGCGGCGTGTTCGGCGGGATTGCGTCGCGCAATTCGGCGCTGCCGCGGCTCGCGATGACGCAGGTCACGCTCGGCGTGCTGCCGATCGGCGTCGGCGCCCTGCTCGCCCACCGGTCGGGCGCCTGGCTGCTGGTGCCGCCGCTCGTGATCTACCTCGCCGCGATGCGCACGGTCGTCCAGCGACACTACCGCGTGCTCGTCGCGCTGATCGCCGCACGCCAGCGCAACGCCGAACTCGTCGCGCGCTTCGACGCCGCGCTCACCTATATGCCGCACGGCCTGTGCATGATCGACGGCGACAGCCGCGTGATCGTCGCGAACCGGCGCACCGCGCAGCTGTTCGGATCGCCGCGCGAGATCATGCTCGATGCGCCGTTGCCCGACGTCGTTGCCGCGCTCGGCGCGAACGCCGTGGCCGATTCCGGCGCCGGCCTCGCCGCGCAGTGCAACGCGTGGCTGCGCCGCGCCGAACCGGAGCCGTTCGACATCGCGCTGGCCGACGGCCGCCAGCTCGAACTGACGCGCCATCGCGTGCCGGACGGCAATGCGGTGATCATCGTGGAGGATGTCACCGCGCGCCGCCAGACCGAACAACATATCCGCCACCTCGCGCGGCACGATGCGCTGACGGGTTTGCCGAACCGCCACGAACTGCATGCGGAGCTCACGCGACGGCTCGCACGCCGGCCGCGCCTGCCGGGCCCTGCCTTCGCCGTCATGTATCTCGATCTCGACGGCTTCAAGGCGATCAACGACCGCTTCGGCCACCAGGCCGGCGACGAAGTGCTCACGCAGGTCGCCGAGCGGCTCGGCAAGACGCTGCCGCCTGGCGAGCTCGCGGCGCGCATCGGCGGCGACGAGTTCATCGTCGCGATCGACGACACGACGATGCAGGCGTGCTCGGTCCTCGCCGCGCGCATCATCCGGCAGGTCTCGGCGCCGTACGCGCTGTCGATCGGCGAGACCGTCTGCATCGGCATCAGCATCGGCATCGCGCTCGACGACGGCCACGGCTCGCCCGACGAACTGATCCGGCAGGCCGACAGCGCGCTGTACGACGCGAAGTCCGCCGGCAAGGGCATCTACTGCTTCTACTCGAGCGGCAGCCGCCGCGTGGTGCCGGCCGCCGCGAGCTGACCGGGCAGCGCCTCACCGTTCTTTCCCTGCCCGTCGTATCGTCCCGATGAGTCAATTCCGAAACGCATGACGGGTTCGCGCGTGACATCGCGCATTCGCGTGTCACGTGACATGTTCCGTAACATCGCCGCTTGCCGCGCATCACGTTGACGGCAGAAGCCGGCACGTTCGACGCAGTGCAAGGCTTTTCATGGTTGGCACCCTTATTGCTCCCTGTCAGGGAAACAGGTTGTCAGGGAGACCCAACATGAATACCGTCGAAGTCCTCAGCCGCAGCGAAACCATCGACGAACTGGATGTGATCGACGGCGCATCGCTGATCCGCCGGCTCGTGTCCGAGCGCCGCATGCCGGCCGCGCGCGAAGCCGCCTGCGTCGACAATCCGCCGCTGACGCTGTACGGCGCGTTTCGCCAGGGCATCGCCGATCACGGCACGCGACGCGCGAATCCGTATCGCGCCGGCAGCCGTTTCTGGGCACTGTGGGAAGAAGGACGTCTCGAAGCTGAAACATCGGGCCGGTAAGCCGGTCGCCCGCGCCGGCCCCTGTCGCGACAAGGGACCGGCGCGAAATTCGATGCCCGGATGCAGCCCGCCACGCGCCGCATGCATTCAACGCTGCAACATCCGCGCGATCTCGCGTTGCCGTTCTCGTCGATCGAAATGAACCTGTCGCGGTTGACGAAGCAACGAGGTCGCTTCGCCCGCTCGAACGCCCGCGAGGCGTGCCGGCTTATTTCGACGCGACGCCCGTAAAAGGCCGCGGCACCCTGCCCGCGTCCTGACGATCGATCATCCAGCCCGGATAGGCGGGCGGCAACGCACTCACGGCGTCCAGGCCGGCCAGTTCATCCTCGGTCAGGACGACGTCGACCGCGCCGAGATTGTCTTCGAGCTGCTCGATCCGTTTGGCGCCGACGATGACGCTCGTGACATGCGGCTTCGCCAGCAACCAGGCCAGCGCGATCCGCGCGACCGAGACCCCGTGCGCGTCGGCGATCGAGCGCATCGCGGCAACGCACGGCCACGCGCGCTCGAGGTCGACCGGCGGAAAGTCGAAATGACTGCGTCGCGAGCCGTCCTCGGCGGACGCACCGGGACCGAACTTCCCCGACAGCAACCCGCCGGCAAGCGGCGACCAGACCAGCAACCCCATCTGCTCGTCGATCGCGAGCGGCACCAATTCGCGCTCCACGTCGCGTCCGGCGATGGAATAGTAGGCCTGCAGCGTCTCGAAGCGCGTCGCATGGAGCCCCTGGCTCAGGCCAAGCGCCTTGCCGATTTTTCCCGCGCGCCAGTTGGAGACACCGACATGGCGAACCAGTCCCTGGCGCGTCAGATCGTCGAGCGCGCGCAACGTCTCCTCGACCGGCGTGACGGAATCGCTGGCGTGTATCTGGTAAAGATCGATGTGGTCGACCTGGAGGCGTTCCAGGCTGCGCTGCACGGCGTCCATGATGTGGCCGCGCGACGCGCCCTGGTCGTTGGGCTTCGGGCCCATCGCGCCGGCCGTCTTGGTCGCCAGCACGATCTCGTTGCGCGGGACGCCGATGTCCCGCAGCGCCTGTCCGACGAGGCGTTCGGACTGGCCGAACGAGTAGACGTCGGCGGTATCGATGAAGTTGATTCCCGCGTCCAGCCCGCGGGCAATCAGCCGGGTCGCGTCGCGTTGATCCAGTGCGCCGATCGCCGCCCACATGCCGGCATCCGCATTGCCGCCCAGCGTCATCGTGCCGAGACACAGCTCCGAGACATACAGGCCGGTGCGGCCCAGTCGCTTGTATTTCATGGTCGTTTTCCTTCAGGATCGGCTGAAAAAACGCGGCGGCGTCCTGCCGGACGCACCGCGCATGCAAGGACTTCGGATGACTCAGCGCTGCCCGGTCCGAAACCGTCCGGCGATCGTCGCGACGCGCGCGCCGTAGCGGCGGGCGGTCTCGAGATCCCCCGGCGACATCTCGTCGGGCGACGCGTCGGCCGGCGTCTGCGCCATCGGCGCGATATAGGAGCCCATGCGGTTCAGGTCGTCACGTGCCGATGCCTTCAGGTTCGCCGGCTTGATGTCCATGCTCACCCAGATGCCGCCGTGCTGCCCGGCCAGCAGAACGAAGTATTCGAGCGTATTGAGCTTGTCGCCGTTGATGCTCGCGCTGTTGGTGAAGCCGCCGAAGATCTTGTCGCGCCACGCGCCGTCGAACCAGGCCTTCGACGACGCATCGGCGAACTTCTTGAACTGCCAGCTGGGGCCGCCCATGTAGGTCGGCGAGCCGAACAGGATCGCGTCGGCGCCGGCCAGCGTGTCCCACGCGTCCTCCGCGATGTTGCCGTCGGCGTCGATCGCGACGAGTACGGCACCGGCGCCCTCGGCGACCGCCGCGGCCAGCCGTCGAGTATGGCCATAGCCGGAGTGGTAGACCACGGCCGTCCTGGCCGGAGAAACGTGTTGCGTCATGGTGGTGCCCTTCCATCGAGGTCGTCGTCGGGTGACGACGTCGGAAAGCACTCTACTGAGTCGCAACTGAGTTATAAATGATGGCCGATTGAACGTTCTGTTACTCCGTGAGTGAACAATGCAAAACCTCGATGCGCTGTTGATCTTTGCGCGTGTCGCCGAAATGACGAGCTTCACGCGGGCGGCCGAAAGTCTCGGCATCCAGAAAGGCCGTGTCTCGATGGTGATCCGTCAACTCGAGCGCGACGTCGGCGTGGCGCTGCTGCATCGAACCACGCGCAGCGTCCAGCTGACCGACGACGGCCGCGCGTTCTATTCGCGCGCACGGGACCTGCTGGCCGACGTCCAGGAGCTGCAATCGATGTTCGCCGCCGACGGCGCCCGCCTGCGGGGAAGGTTGCGCGTCGACATGCCGACCGAGCTGGCGCGCAGCGTCGTGGTTCCCGCGCTCCCGCAACTGATGGCGGCACACCCGGAGCTGGAACTGGAGCTGTCGAGCACCGATCGGCGCGTCGATCTCGTGCAGGAAGGATTCGATTGCGTGATCCGCCTGGGTCCGATCGTCGACGAGACGCTGATCGCCCGTCCGTTGGGCCGGCTGCGCATGATCAATGCGGCAAGTCCCGGTTATCTGGCGCGGTATGGCGTACCGCATACGCTCGACGACCTGCTCCGCGACGGCCACCGGATGGTCCAGTACTCGCTGACGCTCGGCGCCCGGCATGCCGGCTGGGAATATCCGAGCGGCGACGGTTATGCGACGCTTGCGCTGCCGAGCGCGATGCAGGTCAACAACGTGCAGACCTATCATGCGGCCGGGCTTGCCGGCATCGGGTTGATCCAGGCCGGTTATTCAGGGGTCGCGACTCACGTCGCCAGCGGCGCGCTGGTGGAAGTGCTGCCCGACCTGCGGCCGGAACCGCTCGCCGCGTCGCTCGTCGTGGCCCATCGGCGCAATCTGTCGCCGCGCGTCCGGGCGTTCATGGATTGGATCGAACGGGTACTGGCGCCGTATTTCGATTGAGGGCACGTGGAGGTTCGGCGCGGCACACCGCCGTTTCCCGATAAGATGGCAGATTCCGTTCATCGAACGAAGCTGCCATGACCGCCTCCTCTTCACACCGCAATCCCATTCACTGCGAAATCGATCTCGACGCGCAAGGCAAGCACGCGGGCTACCTGCGGCTGCCGCATTCCGTGCACCGCTCGGCATACGGCTGGCTGCCGATCCCGATCGCGTCGATCCGCAACGGCGACGGCCCGGTCGCGCTCGTGATGGCCGGCAACCACGGCGATGAATACGAAGGCCAGATCATCGTGTCGCAACTGATGCGCGAGATCGAACCCGAGATGGTGAGCGGGCAACTGATCCTGCTGCCGATGGCGAATTTCCCGGCGGCCGATGCCGGCCTGCGCGTGTCGCCGCTCGACGAAGGCAACCTGAACCGCAGCTTCCCCGGCGACCCGACCGGCACGCCGACGCAGATGATCGCCCACTACATCGAGCATGCGCTGCTGTCGCGCGCGCAGTACCTGGTCGACCTGCATTCGGGCGGCAGCTCGCTGCTGTACCAGGGCGGCAACATGCTCGCGATCGATCCGCTCGACGCCGACGAGGCCGCGAAGCTCAACGGGCTGCTGGTCGCGTTCGGGTTGCAGAATGCGCTGCTGCATGCGCCGAATCCCGTGCATTCGGCGTCGGCCGCGCGCCGGCAAGGCGCGATCTCGATCGTGACCGAACTCGGCGGCGCCGGCATGGCCGATCCGTCGCTGATCCGGCTCGGCCGCCACGGGCTGCTGCATTACCTCGGTTATATCGGCCTGCTGCACGGCGCGCTCGTGCCCGACGCGCCGCCGACCGTCACGCGCTTCATGCGTGTCGACGGCGATCGTCATTTCGTCTATGCGTACGAGCGCGGGCTGTATGAGCCGCTCGTCGAACTCGGCGACCAGGTGAAGGCCGGGCAGCCGGCGGCATGGGTGCATTTCCCCGATACGCCGTTGCGCGAACCGGTGCTGCACCGGTTCAAGGGCGATGGCGAGGTGGTGTGCAAGCGCGTGCCCGCGCAGGTGCAGCGGGGGGATTGCATGTTTCAGCTGGCGGAGTTGTCGACGCCGCCGCGTGTCGTCGAGTGATCGACGCGACGGGCGCCCGGGGAAGTCGCGGATACCGGATGGCCTGCCCGCGACACGCGCCGCGAATGCGGGCGGTTGCCGCCCGGTGCAAAACGATGCGGCGCCGATGCATGGCCGTCAGGCGAGCGTTTGCGCGAACGACTTCAGGTACTTCATGCCCGTGTCGCACATGATCGTCACGATCGTGGCGTCGGGGCCGAGCCGTTCGGCAACGCGCAATGCGCCGGTTACGTTGGCGCCGGTCGACGTACCGCAGAACAGCCCCTCCTCGGCGGCCAGCCGGAACGCCATCGCTTTCGCGTCCTCCGTGGACACCCGCTCGAGTTCGTCGGCGATGCCGTCGCGCCAAAGCGGCACGACATAACCCGCGCCGATCCCGTCGATCTTGTGCGCCCCGGTCGCCCCGCCCAACAGCACCGCGGATTCGGCCGGCTCCACGCCGGCGATCCGAATGCGTGCATCGTGTTCGCGCAAGCGCCGCGAAATCCCGCGCAGCGACGCAGCCGTACCGACACTCTGGACGAAGCCGTCGAGACGCCCGCCGGTCTGTTCCCAGATCTCGTCGGCCATCTTCGTAGAGGCATTGAGCTGATCGGTATTTTCCATCTGCGCAGTGATGTATGCGCCCGTCTCGCCGGCAATTCGATGCGCTTCGCGAATCATGTCCTTCGTCAACTTCTCGGTTTGCCTGCCGTTGTCGCTGGGAACGAGCGTCAGCTTCGCGCCGAGCAGACGCATGTGATCCAGTTTCTCCCTCGAGAACGCGTCCGATGACACCAGATGGAGCGGATGCCGCTTGACGGCGCACACCAGCGCAAGCGATACGCCCGTGCTGCCGCCGGTGTATTCGACCACCGCGCCGCCAGGCTTCAAGCGCCCATCGCGTTCGGGCGCTTCGATCATCTCGAGCGCGATCCGGTCCTTCATGCTGCCGGTCGGATTCTGACTTTCCAGCTTGACGAAAAGGCGCGCGCCGTTCTTTGGAACAACGTTGCGCAACGGGACGAGTGACGTGTTGCCAATCGTGTCGAGGAGATTGCTCGGCGTCGATTTCATGGTGACCTCTGAAAGAAGCGAACGGGTAAAACGCAAACAGGCGGCGGTTAGCTCGCGTGTCCGAGCAACACCACGGCGAACGTGAGCGTCGCCGCGAAGCCGGCAAGGAAAGCGATCGTGCGCACGACAGGAATGCCTGCGGCGTAGACAACGTAATGAATCAGCCGAGCGCCCAGATAGAGCCTGGCCGAGAACACCGTCGCCGGGCTGCTCGCCCCCGTCATCGCGCACATCAGCACGAGCGGGGCGAACACGGCGAGATTCTCGATCGCGTTCGCATGCGCGCGCCGTGCACGTTCTGCCCACGGCGGACCGGGCGGAGCGGACGGGTCGGGATTGTTCAAGGCCGCCATCAGGCCATGCGTCGCGATTCTGGCCAGCATGTAGGGGATCCACATCAGCAGCGTCGCGATCGCAGTAAGCGTCAGCAGGTGGAGTTCGGGCGAGCGTGTCATCGGATGGGCCCTGTCGGACTGAAGGTGCAGGACAGATCTGCGGTTGCCGGAAATGCTTCGCAGTCTAGACGCGCGACGAGGCCCTCGCCATAGTCATAAATGACATTAATAGCGACAATCGCGACATCCCATCGATATGGAATTCACCCGTCTTTTTGATCGGGACGATGCATCGGCGAAACGTCGCGCAAACGGCCACGCGTCGCCCATCGGATTCATTCAGGCCGTACGCGACACCAGCTTGCCCGGGACCGGGCCCAGTGCGACATGACCGCGCAGGATGTATTCAGGATTGCTTTCGAGATTGATCCAGCCTTCGTCGACGCCTCACGGTCAACGACCCAGCCGGCTGTTGGCCCGGAGCTCCCGCACCCCACGGCCGAGCCTGCGGCGCAACAACGCCCGCAACGTCGCCGCATCCGCATAGCCGACCTCGCTTGCGATCCTTTCCAGGTCGTAACCCATCGACACGAGATTCTGCGCCCGTTCGATCCGGAGATCCTGGAAAAACGCCAGGGGCGACTTCCCGAGTACCGCCTCGGTACGGCGCTGCAACGTGCGCGGCCCGACGGCCAGGGCGGCGGCGGCCGTCTGAAGCGAAAAACCCACGGAAAGATTCTCGCGAGCCCATCGCTCGAATCGAGCGACCAGCGGATCCGCGTGCGCAAGGTAATCCGGAATGACGTATTCGGCCTGTGACGAACGCTTGTCGATCAGCATGAAACGCGCAACGAGCGTGGCCAGTTCGGGACTCGCTTGACGCAGCAACCAGAGCGCAAGGTCGAGATGCCCCATTGCCGACCCTGCCGTCACCAGACGATCCGCAGCGACGACCATGCGCGAATCGTTCAGGTCCACGGCCGGATAACGTTGACGAAAGAACGGCGAGAGCGACCAGGTGGTGGTCGCCTCGCGATGATCCAGAAGCCCGGCTTCCGCCAGCACGAACGTACCGATGCAAGCGGCGGCGACGCCGACGCCATCGGCATGCCACGCCCGAAGGTGCGCCATTGCATCGCGCACATCCGGACGCTCCAGTGCCTCGATCAGGCGCTCCGGCTGTCTGATGCCAGGCGCGGGCACGACCACCCAGTCGACGTGGCGTACGCTGCTTGCCGGCTCCGCCAGCATGGACAGTCCGTGCGCGGTCCGGACGCGTCTGCGTACGCCCACTACCCCGACGTCGAAGGGCGGCACGGCAAAGCCCCGGGCAGCAGCCAGTTCATTGGCCATCGCGAAGGTATCCAGCAGCACCGTAAGGCCGGTGTCGAATAGCCCCTCAAGGGCCAGAATGGATAATCTCATGTCGTAAACACATCCATTAATGTCATTTACGACTATAGCCCGCTTCCCGGGGAAAACCTAGACTGCACAGCATTGCAGCGAAGATTCCAGCTGCCTGGCAAAGGGGAAAAGCATGAGCGGTTCGGAACCTGTCGGCCTCGACCATCCCGTCTGGTTGGCCCTCACGACGAAGCAGGCGCACCTCGGACAAGGTGACGCGCTCGCGCGTCGATACCATCCCGATGTGGCGCCTTTTGCCGCGCTGGCCGCCGAAACGCCCGCCGCATACCGGGCGCTCCAAGCCCTCTTACGGCCTCGCGAGCAACTCGCCTTGCTATCCGTCGAACCGATTGGCCCGGTCGACGGACTTCAAACAGAGCAGGCGGGCGTGATCCATCAAATGGTCGCCTCGCCTCTCGATGCGGGAAGGAGCGATAACGAGGCAATCGTTCGGTTAGGCGCCGCCGACGCGAACGATATGCTCGAACTGGCCCGGAGAACCAAGCCGGGACCTTTCGGCAAGCGGACCGTCGCAACGGGCAATTACATCGGCATTCGCGAACGGGGGCGTCTTGTTGCGATGGCCGGCGAACGCATGCGCATCGACGGATACGTCGAGATCAGCGCCGTTTGCGTGGATGACGCGCATCGAGGCAACGGACTCGCCGGGCGGCTCGTGAACGTCTTGCGACGGGAAATCGGGCAGCGCGGCGAAACACCGTTTCTGCACGTATTCAGCGACAACGTTTCCGCGATTCGGCTGTATGAGGGCCTGGGGTTCCAATTACGTCGCACGTTTCATCTCAACCGCATCGGACAGGCTCACGCCGATTCGGTTGCGGCTCTCTAACCTTGCTTGCTGGAAAACACTCGACATGTCCAAAACCATTCTGATCACCGGCGCCAGCAGCGGCTTCGGCCGCGATACGGCGGAGACGCTCTCGGCGGCCGGGCACCGCGTATTCGCGTCGATGCGCGACATCGCCGGCCGCAATCGGCCGCATGCCGACGCCCTTCGGGCAACAGGCGTGCACGTCGTCGAACTCGACGTGACGGACGACGCGTCCGTCGAGCGCGCCGTCGCTTCCGTGCTGGACGATGCCGGGCATCTCGACGTCCTGGTCAACAACGCCGGGATCGGATCGGCGGGTATTTCCGAGGCGTTCACGACGAAGCAGGTACAGGCACTCTTCGACGTGAATGTATTCGGCATCCAGCGAACGTCGCGGGCAGTACTTCCGACTTTCAGGAAACAGGGCGAAGGCCTGATCGTGAACATCGGCTCGATACTCGGCCGCGTGACGTTTCCGTTCTTCGGTCTCTATGGCGCATCGAAGTTCGCGCTTGAAGCGCTGACCGACAGCTATCGTTACGAGTTGTCGACGTTGGGCATCGACGTCGTTCTCGTTCAACCCAGCAACTATCCGACGAATATCTTCGCGAGCGCGCAACGGCCCTCCGACGCCGCGCGCGCCCCCGGCTACGGTGAAGTCGGTGCGATTCCGGACAAGATGGTGGAGACCCTGATGACGCTGTTCGCGAGCGACGACGCGCCGAATCCGCACGACGTCGCCGAAGCGATCGTGCAGTTGGTCGAACAAGCAAACGGTACGCGCCCACCGCGTTGGGTCGTCGGACAGTCATTCGGTACGGACGCCCTCAATGCCCAATCGGCCTCGATTCAGGCGCAGGTGCTCGACGGCCTCGGACTGGCGCACCTCGCCGAGCCGAAAAGACGATCCGCGGCGGCTTGAGGGTGCGGCCGACGCAGAAGCCCATATCGCCCAGCGGCACTGCCCTCGTCAGCTTCGCGCCGGCCGACGGCCGTCATTTCCGTCGAGGGCGATGACGGCTACTCACTGCTGAAGCCGTCCCTGTCATATAGAATGACGCGCTTTGCCCGTACACCTATGTGGTTCAAGAACCTTCAGCTTCATCGTCTTCCGGCGCCCTGGGCCGTTACCCCCGATCAGATGGAAAAATGGCTGGCGCCCCACGCGTTCCAGCCGGCCAACAGCCTCGAGATGCAGCGCCACGGCTGGGCGTCGCCGCGTGACGACGGCGCGCTCGTGTATTCGATCAACCGGCAGATGCTGCTGGTGTTTCGCGCCGAAAAGAAGCTGCTCCCGGCATCCGTCGTCAACCAGGTGACCAAGGCGCGGGCGCTTGAAGTCGAGGAACAGCAGGGCTTCAAGGTCGGGCGAAAGCAGATGCGCGAACTCAAGGAGCAGGTCACCGACGAGCTGCTGCCGCGCGCGTTCACCATTCGCCGCGACACCCGCGTGTGGATCGATACGGCGAACGGCTGGCTCGTCATCGATGCGGCAGCACAGGCGCTCGCCGACGACGTGCGCGGCCTGCTCGTCAAATCGATCGATCAGTTGCCGCTCGCCGGCGTTCAGGTGGCGCTGTCGCCGGTCGCCGCGATGACGGATTGGCTGCTGTCGGGGGACGCGCCGGGCGGATTCACCGTGGACCAGGACGCCGAGCTGCGCTCGACCGGCGAAGGCGGCGCCACCGTGCGATACGTCGGCCACGCGCTGGAAACGAACGACATGCGCCGGCACATCGAGGCCGGCAAGCAGTGCATGCGCCTCGCGATGACCTGGAACGACAGGATCTCGTTCGTGCTGACACCGTCGCTGACGATCAAGCGTGTCACGCCGCTCGACGTGATCAAGGAAGCCGCGGATCCCACTGCCCAGAACGACGACGAACGCTTCGACTCGGACGTCGCGCTGATGACCGGTGAACTCGCGCGGATGTTGACCGATCTCGTCGATATCCTGGGTGGCGATCAGCAGGACGCGATTCAACGGGCGGCCGCGGCCTGAACGCCGTCGCGGGGCGACGCTCGTCGGCCGCGCGCCGAAGCAGCCGCCGGCCGGCGTCGGCGCCGCTGCGATTGCGGGTTGCCCGCACGCCGGCCGTCAATCGGACGACGCCGGCGACGCGTTTCCCTGCGGCGCACCGCACTGATGACAATGCGGGAAGAAATAGAAATTCCGGCCGCCGCATCCGCATACGTTGAAGAGCCGTAATCCGCAATGCACGCAGAACGTGGCATCGTCGCCGCCGAGATTCCATTGCTTGTCGCATGACGGGCAGCGCTTTTTCTCGAGCGAGCGAACGGCCTTTTCGTATCCGATCGTCCGTGCACGTTCCCCCTGGTCCTGCTGCAGTTCGAGCCGCTTGCGTTCGGCATAACGCTGAAAGGCCTTCATCATGTAGAGGCCGGCGAATACCGTGAGCACAATGCCGACCAGGACCCGGACGTAGCCACCGAAATTCGGCAGGTACGGGACCAGTTCGATGAAAAACGCGCTCAGCGCGAACAGGCCGAAACCATAGACGAAAGGCCAATAGCGCGCGTTGCGGTAGCGGATGAACAACCCGATCGCGATCAGCAGGATCGGCAGCGTCAGCGCCAGCCGCAGTCCGAACACCTGCAACTCGTAATGCCGGGTCGCCGCGTCGAAGCGTTTTTCGGCTGCGGCGTCCGCGTCGGCGATCTGCGTGTCGACTTCAGTCTGCCGCGATGCCAGTGCCCGTTGCTGGTCGCCGATCGCGTCGATCTGATGCTGCCAGTTGGTCACCACCGCCTGGAGCGTATCGAGCTTGCGGGTTCTCGCCAGAATGTCCGGGTCCCTCGCACTGTCTCCCGTCGCCGAGCGGGTTGCCAGCCAGTTGCGGAAGCTTTCCTTCTCGGCCGCGTACGCCTTCGCGGCGCGGCCGCGCGCCACTTCCATCGTGCTCGCCTGCTCGGCGAGCGCGTCGCGCCGGGCCTGCAGATCGCGCCGCGCCGCGTCCAGGCGCGCTTTCGTCGGCGCATCGGCGAATTGCTCGATGACGGGCGGCCCGCCGCTCGGGGCGAACGCCATGTCGCGAATCACGAGACTGCCGAGCATGTTCAGAAAAACGGCGAAGACGATTGCAATCACCCATGAAGCGAGTCGCAGCAGCCGCGCTGGACGGGTCAGGCCGTCGCTCGAAATCCTCATTGTTTTGCCCTTGTTGGAATGGTCATGACCGGATTTGAGTCAGCCCTTTCGGCTGCGCCGGTATTGCCGCCACGTCTTGACAGGGACGGACGGCACGCGCGCTGGCCGATCATCCGCGCGCGACGGCCATTGAAGAATATCGCATGTTCAAGCGGCCCCTGAACGCCGTTCGGACCGGCACGGCAGCCAGGTACCCGTGTCGTCAGGTCGGCGCCGCTCCGCTCGGCCGGGCAGGTTCGGCATGCCGGCGCGCAAGCTATCCGAAAACGCGCGCCCAAATCGCACGAAGGCGTCGCGCGCGGTCTTCGAGGAGATAGGAGGCTGCCAGCGCCAAGAGCCCTGAAACGACGCCCGTCAGGATGTGCTCGACATAGGGGATGCGGTAGTGACTCGTGTGCGAATACGCGTCGCCCAGCGTCGTCAGGATGCCGACGACCAGCGCGTTGCCGAATCGGTGCGCGTAGAGTTTCGCCGCGGGCGTGAAAGTCAGGAGGACGGCCAGGAGTCCGGTAAGCAGGCCGGTATGAAAGGCAATGGTCCAGTGGGCAACGCTCATGATATTGCCCCAACTCCCCGGCATGCAGGTCATGCATGCGCTGGTCGGCTGCCAGAAACGCTGCGCAAACAGTCTGACGCGGTGCTTCCACTCGGATGCCATGATGCATTCCCGTCAATGCCGTTGTCCCGGCCCACGCCACCACACGTATCGTCGAAACGGTTTGTTGACCTTCAAAGAGCTTGCCGCCCTCGTCACGGATGGGTTGGCCGTGCGCCGTAGAAGCCGGGCGATAGCGGGAGCATGGGGCAATACTACCGGCAAGATCGGCGCCCGGAAAGCCGATCGCGGCGAAACGCCACCTGCTCCTGTCGGCAAATCCCCCGCCTTCCTGTTCGTCGGTCACCCGCCAAACGGGCGTGGCTTCGCGCAGCACCCGGTTGCCCCACCCCACGCCGGTTGCGAGCCTTCTGACGCCGCCTGCGAAATCCTTATCGAAATTGCTTCGTTCGCCTTTGCCCGTCCTGCCGCTAACGTGTTCGAAACGGCGGCGGCGCGCCCCCGGCATCGCAGGATGCGCAGCAACCGCCGCCATCACGACAACCGCGCCGCGATAACGGAACAGACCGGACGGGCCGCGTGCCCGCACCCCGCCAGGAACGTCCGCATCGCGCGCCCTTCGCGATGCCCATGGCCACGAACGACCGCATCATCGACACGACGCCGCTCGACGTCCGCGCGCAACCGCTGATCGACGCGCTGATCGACGAGTATTCGACCCGTTACGACGCATACCGCCCGGACAGCCGCGCGTCCGCGCGCGACGAACTCGCGCGCTACCCGGCCGACCTGTTCGCGCCGCCCGAAGGCGCATTCGTCCTGCTGCTGCGCGACGGCGAGACGATCGGCGGCGGCGCGTTCAAGCGCTACGACGCGCAGACCGCCGAACTCAAACGCATCTGGACGCGCACCGACCTGCGCCGCCAAGGCCTCGCGCGACGCATCGTCGAAGCGCTCGAACTGCGCGCCGCGCGGCAGGGCTACCGCCGCCTCTACCTGACCACCGGCTTTCGCCAGCCCGAAGCGTGGGCGCTGTACGACCGCACCGGCTATACGCGGCTGTTCGATGCGTCGATCGACCCGGAAGCGTATTTCCACCTGCGCTTCGGCAAGGATCTCGTCGATCCGTCGCGCACCTCGACGCTCGCCGACCTGTGGGCGCCCGTGCCCGAACCGGTGCTGCCGCGCTGACGGCGCCGCGCCGGACACCTCATTTCTCGCCTTCCGCCTTCCACCACAGGACGTTTTCAT
This sequence comes from Burkholderia seminalis, assembly GCF_001718535.1. Taxonomy (NCBI): domain Bacteria; kingdom Pseudomonadati; phylum Pseudomonadota; class Betaproteobacteria; order Burkholderiales; family Burkholderiaceae; genus Burkholderia; species Burkholderia seminalis. The sequence continues at coordinate 1,596,482 of NZ_CP013400.1, forward strand.
GCACCGAGCCGTACCGCTTTCTTCCCGCACCGTGCGCACGCTGGCCGCCGCGCTGATCGGCCTCACCGCCTTCGCTGCCGCGGCAGCCGCCGCGACGTTCGACCTGAGCCCCGAGCAGCGCGGCCGTCCGCGCGGCACGGCCGACGCGGCGGTCGAGCGCGCGGTGCCTGCGTCGTTCAAGTTCGCGGAGCCCGGCACGCTGACGATCGGCATCGCGCCGAGCCTGCCGCCGATCAGCTCGTATGCGACCGACGCGCGCACGGTGATCGGCTTCGACGCCGACATCGGCCAGCTCGTGTCCGACAGCCTCGGCCGCAAGCTGAAGATCGTCGCGCTCGCGTGGGCCGACTGGCCGCTCGCGCTCGAATCGGGGAAAGTCGACGCGGTGATCTCGAACGTGACCGTCACCGAGGAACGCAAGCAGAAGCTTGATTTCTCGACGTATCGCAAGGATCAGGTCGGCTTCTACGTGCGCAACGACAGCAAGATCCAGGCGATCCGCGAGCCGAAGGACGTCGCCGGCCTGCGCATCGTGACCGACGCCGGCACCAACCAGGAAAAGATCCTGCTCGCCTGGGATCGCGAGAACGTCGCGCACGGGCTGAAACCGGTGCAGATCCAGTACTACGACGACCAGGCGATGCGCATCGTCGCCGTGCAGTCGGGCCGGGCCGATGCGGTGTTCAGCGTGAACTCGGTGCTCGCGTACCAGAGCGCGCAGCAAGGCAAGACGCGGCTCGTCGGCGCGATCAGCGGCGGCTGGCCGCGTACGGCCGACATCGCGATCGCGACGCGTCGCGGCAGCGGCCTCGCCGATCCGCTGACCGTCGCGCTGAACGGGCTGATCAAGAACGGCCGCTACCAGCAGGTGCTCGATCGCTGGAACCTCGCGTCCGAAGCGATCGACCAGTCACGCACGAATCCGCCGGGGCTGCCGAAGAGCTGAACACCGCGCGCCACCACAGCCCATCCCCGCTCACGCAGGAACGCCGCCCATCATGTCTTATTCGCTTTCGCTGCTGGACAAGAGTCCGATCGCCGACGGCGCGACCGCCGCCGACGCGCTGCGCTTCACCACCGCACTCGCGCGGCGCGCCGAACAGCTCGGCTACGCGCGTTTCTGGGTCGCCGAGCATCACGGCACACCGGGCTTCGCGAGTTCTGCGCCGGAAATCGTCGTCGCGCACCTGCTCGCGCATACGTCCCGGATCCGGATCGGCTCGGGCGGCGTGATGCTGCAGCACTACAGCCCGTTCAAGGTCGCCGAGACGTTCAAGCTGCTGGCCGCGCTCGCGCCCGGCCGCGTCGATCTCGGCATCGGCAAGGCGCCTGGTGGCCTGCCGCTGACCACACGCGCGCTGCAGTGGTTTCACGACAAGGCGCGCAAGCCCGACTTCGCGGGCCAGCTCGCGGAGCTCGACGCGTTTCTCGGCTGGGGCGTCGCCGAAGATCATCCGCTCGCCGGCGCGGTCGCGATGCCGGTGGCGCCGCAGCCGCCCGAGCGCATCCTGCTCGGCGGCTCGCCGGAGAGCGGTGCGCTCGCCGCGCGCAACGGCTGGCGCTTCTGCTACGCGGGCCATTTCAATGGCGACGATGCGAATCTCGAACGCTCGCTCGATGCATACCGCGGCGCGGGCGGCACGAAGCCGCTCGTCGCGCTGTATGCGGTCGCCGCGCCGACGCGCGACGAAGCCGAGCAACTGATCGGGCCGCTGAAGATCTTCAAGCTGCAGTTCGCGGGCGGGCAGAGCTTCAACCTCGCCAGCGCGCAGGCGGCCGCCGAATTCGCGCGGCAAAGCGGCGCGTCCGACTACCGGATCGACGAACTGCGCCCGACCGTGCTGGCCGATACGCCCGAGCGCATCCACCGCGCGCTCGACGCGTTGAGCCGGCGGCTCGACGTCGATGCATTCGTGATCGATTCGCCGGTGACCGACTACGCGGCGCGGCTCGCGTCGGCCGAATGGCTCGGCGGCGCGCTGTCGGCCACCCCGTTGCGGGCGGCCCTCGCGGCCGACCGCGCCCTCTCCCCTGACCAGAACGCGTGACGCTCCCATGACGACCCGACGATCGATCCCCTTCGGCCTGATGCTGCAAGGCGCAGGCAGCCACATGAACGCATGGCGGCATCCGAGCAACCCGCCGGACGCGAGCATCAACCTCGACTTCGCGATCGGCGTCGCGCGCAAGGCGGAAGCCGCCGGCATCGCGTTCGCGTTCGTCGCGGACGGCCTCTACATCAACGAGAAGTCGATCCCGCACTTCCTGAACCGCTTCGAGCCGCTGACCGTGTTGTCGGCGCTGGCGGTCGCGACGAAGAAGATCGGGCTCGCGGGCACGATCTCGACGTCGTACAGCGAGCCGTTCACGGTCGCGCGCCAGCTCGCGTCGCTCGATGCGATCAGCGGCGGCCGCGCGGGCTGGAACGTCGTGACGACGCCGCTCGAAGGCACCGCGAGGAATTTCGGCAAGGCGCATCCCGATCACGAACTGCGCTACGAGATCGCCGACGAATACCTCGACGTCGTGCAGGGCCTGTGGGACAGCTGGGACGACGACGCATTCGTGCGCGACCGCGCGACCGGCCGTTTCTTCGATCGCGACAAGCTCCACACGCTCAACCACCACGGCCGCTTCTTCCAGGTCGCGGGGCCGCTGAACATCCAGCGCTCGCCACAGGGGCAGCCGGTGATCTTCCAGGCCGGCTCGTCCGACACCGGGATCGGACTCGCGGGCAAGTACGCGGACGCCGTGTTCACGCATTCGCCGTCGATCGAGGAAACGGCCGCGTTCACGCGGCGCGTGAAGCAGAGCGCGATCGAGCACGGGCGGCAAGCCGGCGACGTGAAGATCTTCCCCGGCGTCGGGCCGATCGTCGGCCGCACGGCCGCCGAGGCGGAAGACAAATACCAGGCGATCCGCGACCTGCTGACGATCGACGAGGCGCTCGCGTACCTCGGCCGCTATTTCGATCACCACGACTTCACGCAGTACGCGCTCGACGCGCCGTTCCCGGAACTCGGCGACCTCGGCCGCAACAGCTTCCGCTCGACCACCGACCGGATCAAGGCCGACGCGAAGCGGAAAGGCCTGTCGCTGCGCGAAACCGCGCTCGCGGTCGCCACGCCGCGCCCGAACTTCATCGGCACGGCCGAGCATGTCGCCGACGAACTGATCCGCTGGCACGATGCAGGCGCCGGCGACGGCTTCATCCTCGGTTTTCCGGTGCAGGCGCAGGGCGTCGACGATTTCGTCGAACTCGTGATTCCGGTGCTCGAGGCGCGCGGCCGCTACAGCCGCGACCTGCCCGGCGCGACGCTGCGCGACCACCTCGGCCTGCCGCGCAAGGCTAGCCGCCATGCGGCGCCCGGCGCGCCGCACGAAACGGCGGCCGAAGCGCACGCCTGACGCCGCCGCGCCGCCCGTGCGCGGCGCGCCTGCCCGACGACTCGAGGATTTCCAACGACATGAGCGACACGACCCATCTCGGCGGCGCACTGCCGCCGCTCTCTTCCCCCGGCGCGCGCGACGCCGGCACGCGTTTGCGGATCGTGCCCGCGCGCCACCGGTCGCGCACGGCCGGCACCGTGCTCGCGCTGGTGCTGATCGCGATCGCGCTGCATTCGATACTCGGCAATCCGCAATGGGGCTGGCCGGTGTTCGCCGAATGGTTCCTGTCGCCGCCGGTGCTGTCGGGGCTCGCGCGCACGCTGCTGCTGACGCTGCTGGGTGCGGTGTTCGGCTTCGCGCTCGGCGCGTTCGTCGCGCTGGCCCGGCTGTCGCGTTCGCGCCTGCTGTCCGCCAGCGCCTGGACCTTCGTGTGGCTGTTCCGCTCGATTCCGCTGATCGTGCTGCTGCTGATCCTGAACAACCTCGGCTACCTGTACGAACACGTGCGGCTCGGCGTGCCGTTCACCGACATCGTGTGGTTCGAGGCGCCGACCACCGACCTGATCAGCCCGTTCCTCGCGGCCGTGCTCGGCCTCACGCTGAACCACGCGGCCTTTTCCGCGGAAGTGATACGCGGCGGCATTCTCGCGGTCGACCAGGGGCAGCTCGAGGCAGCGGCCGCGCTCGGGCTGCCGCGCGGCCGCCAGACCACACGGATCGTGCTGCCGCAGGCGATGCGCGCGATCCTGCCGACCGCGTTCAACGACCTGATCTCGCTCGCGAAAGGCACGTCGATGGTGTACGTGCTCGCGATGCCGGAGCTGTTCTACACGGTGCAGGTGATCTACCGCCGCAATCTCGAAGTGATTCCGCTGCTGATGGTCGCGACCGTCTGGTACCTGATCATCCTGACCGTGCTGTCGGCGATCCAGGTGCAGGTCGAGCGGCACTATGCGCGCGGTGCGCTGCGCAATCCGCCGCCGTCCGTGCTCACGTTCGCGCTCGCGCGCATCGGCGTGCTGTGGCGGCGTGCCGCGGCGCGCCGCGCGGCGGCGATCGCGCCGGCCGCAAGCGATACCCGCGACGATGCCGCTGCCGACGCCGCGCCGCGCACCGGCGGCGAAGTGGCCGTGCACGGTGTATCGAAGCAGTTCGGCATGCAGCGCGTGCTCGACAACGTGTCGTTCGTCGCGCCGCGCGGCAGCGTGACCGCGATCGTCGGGCCGTCCGGCTCAGGCAAGTCGACGCTGTTGCGCACGATCAACCATCTCGAACGCGTCGACGACGGCTACATCGACATCGACGGCGAACTGATCGGCTATCGCCGCGACGGCGACGTGCTCCACGAGCTGAAGGAGCGCGATGTGCTGAAGCGGCGCACGGCCGTCGGCATGGTGTTCCAGAACTTCAACCTGTTCCCGCACCTGACGGTGCTCGAGAACCTGATCGAAGCGCCGGTTGCTGTCGGCGGCGTCACGCGCGACGATGCCGAACGCACCGCGCGCACGCTGCTCGCGCGCGTCGGCCTCGCCGACAAGGCCGATGCGTACCCGCGCCAGTTGTCGGGCGGCCAGCAGCAGCGCGTCGCGATCGCGCGGGCGCTCGCGTTGCGTCCGAAGGTGCTGCTGTTCGACGAACCGACGTCGGCGCTCGATCCCGAACTCGTCAACGAAGTGCTCGACGTGATCAAGGAACTCGCACGCTCGGGCACGACGCTCGTGATCGTCACGCACGAGATCGGCTTCGCGCGCGAAGTCGCCGACAACGTGCTGTTCATGGAGCGCGGGCGCATCGTCGAGGCCGGACCGCCGGCCGCCGTGCTCGATGCGCCGGCCCATCCGCGCACACGCGCGTTCCTGTCGCGGGTGCTGTGATGCGCGCCGCGTCCCCCCTGCAAGGAGCCGCACGATGACCGACCGGCGCCAGTTCATCACCGCCGCGCTGGCCGCGGCGACCGTCCTGCCGTGGCAGGCCGCGCACGCGGCGGCGGCCACCGCCGATCTCGACCCGCGCCAGGCCGGCCGCCTGCGCGCGGACCGCGACGACGCGGCGATCCGCGCGGCGGCCGCCTACCGCTGGGTGCGCGACGGCGCATTCACGGTCGCGATTTCGCCGCACGCGCCGCCCGTGTCGACCTACGCGACCGACGCGCGCACCGTGGTCGGCGCCGATCCCGATTACGCGCAGCTCGTCGCCGACGCGCTCGGCCGCACGCTCGTGCTGGTGCCGATCGCCTGGGCCGACTGGCCGCTCGGGCTGACGTCCGGCAAGTACGACGCGGTGATCTCGAATGTGGGCGTGACCGAGAAGCGCAAGGAGAAATACGACTTCACGACCTACCGGCTCGGGCTGCACGGCTTCTACGTGCGCACCGGCAGCCCGATCGCGAAGATCGCCGAGCCGAAGGACGTCGCGGGCCTGCGGATCATCACCGGCGCCGGCACGAGCCAGGAGCGCATCCTGCTCGAATGGAGCAAGCGCAACGTCGCGCAGGGGCTGAAGCCGGCCGAACTGCTCTACTTCGACGACGATGCGACGGCGCGCGTCGCGCTGCTGTCGGGCCGCGCCGATGCGGAGCTGAACCCGAACGCGTCGCTCGCGTACGAGGCCGCGCGCAGCGGCAAGATCCGCCGCGTCGGCGTTGTCAATGCGGGCTGGCCGGCCAATGCCGATGTCGCGATCGCGACGCGTCGCGGCAGCGGGCTCGCACCGGCGCTGACGCTCGCGACGAATGCGCTGATCGGCAGCGGTCGTTACGGGCAGGCGCTCGCGCGTTGGGGGTTGCAGAGCGAGGCGATCGCGCGCGCGGAAACCAATCCGCCGGGGTTGCCGTCGTTCTGAACCGCCCATGCAATCGCCCCGGCATGCCGCGAGGGACCTGCCGGGGCGATTCGACGTGCGGGCTGTTCGTCTATGCCGGCACGGCTGCCTGATGCCGGTCGAGTTCCGCAACATGCGCGTGAATCGCCGGAATCAGGTCGCGCCCGTAGGCCAGCGCATCGTCGAGCGGATCGAACCCGCGAATCAGGAACGTCGACACGCCGAGCCGGTAATACGCGCCCAGCGCCCGCGCGACCTGTTCCGGCGTGCCGACCAGCGCGGTCGAATTCCAGCGCGCGCCGGTCAGGTTCGCGACCCCCATCCACAACCGCTCGTCGAGCACGTCGCCCTGTGCGGCCGCTGCCATCAGCCGCTGCGAGCCCGCATTCTGCGGCGCATGCCCGGCAATCGGCTGGCCGTTCGCGACCCGCGCCGCGCGCACGCGCGCGCGGATCGCCTCGGCCTTCTCCCAGGCGGCCGCCTCGGTATCGGCAACGATCGGCCGGAACGACACGCTGATACGCGGCGCACGCCCGAACGGCGCGGCGGCGGCCCGCACGCGCGCGATCTGCTCGCGCACCGCTTCGAGCGGCTCGCCCCAGGTCATGTAGACGTCCGCATGCTCGCCCGCGACCGCCAGCGCGGCCGGCGACGACCCGCCGAAATAGATCGGCACATGCGGCCGCTGCGTGCCCTTCACGAGCGGCGACGCGCCGCGCAGCCGGTAGAACGTGCCGTCGTGATCGACCGGCGCGTCGGCCAGCCAGATCCGCTTCAGCACGTCGAGATATTCGCCGGTGCGGCGGTAGCGCGCATCGTGCGGCACGAAATCGCCGTCGCGCTGCAGGTCCGCGTCGTCGCCGCCCGACACGACATTCAGCGCCAGCCGGCCGCCGCTGAACACGTCGAGCGTCGCGATCTGCCGCGCGGCGGCCGACGGCACGATCACGCCCGGCCGATGCGCGAGCAGGATGCGGATGCGCTCGGTCGCGGCGGCCGCGAACGACGCGACGATGAAGCCGTCCGCCGCGTTGCTGAAATGGCCGACCAGGATCTGGTCGAAGCCGGCCGCCTCGTGCGCCTGCGCGAAGCGGCGCACGTAATCGGGCTGGACGGCCGCGCCGCCCGGTACGTCGACCTCCGCGCCGGGCGTCGCGGTGATCATGCCGATGATGTCGACTGGCATGTCGGAATGTCCTTGGGTGGATCGATCGGGAATCGGGAAAATCGCCGGAATGGCCGCACGGTCACTGCGCGGCGGCCGTCTTCTGCGCGGGCACCGCGAATGCGCCCGCATACGAGCGGTCGAGCAGTTTCGACGTGTCGTACGCGACCGGAATCACGCCGGCCTTGTGCAGGAAGTCGGCGGTATTCTGCGCGTCCTTCGCGGCCGTTTCGTCGACCGGGCCGACGCGCTGCTTCGCGTTGTTCAGCCAGCGGTACGCGACGTCCGGTTCGAGCTTCGCGCGCTTGGCCCACAGGTCCGCGTACTCGCGCGGATGGCTGTCGACCCACTGACGCGCGGCCACCACGCGCCGCAGGAAGTCGGTGATCTCGGCGCGCTTGCCCGATGCGGCCTGCTCGTTCGCGGCGACGAAACTCAGCGCGGGCATCAACCCCTGCGCGGTCGTCACCGTCCGCGCGCCTTGCCGCAGCGCGAGGGTGCTGACGAACGGCTCCCACAGCGACACGGCGTCGACCGAGCCGTTCGCGAGCGCGTTGGTCGCATCGATCGGCATCAGGTACGCGTACTTGACCGAATCGGCGCGCAGGCCCGCGTGTTCGAGCGCGCGCAGCACGAGCTGCTGGCTCCACGCGCCGCGCCAGACGGCGATGGTCTTGCCCTGCAGGTCGGCCACGGTGCGCACGGGCGAATCCTTCGGCACGAGGATCGCGACGCCGTCGAGGCTTTGCCGCGATACCGCGACGACCTTGACCGGCGCGCCGCGCGCGGCCAGCGTCAGCAGCGCGGAATCGCCGAGGAAGCCGACGTCGATCGCATTGCCGTTCAGGCTTTCGGCGACGGGAGCGGCGGCCTGGAAGTGCTTCCACTCGATCGTGTAAGGCAGGTCCTTCAGCACGCCGGACGCCTCCATCGACGCCTGGATGTTGAAGTAGTTCTGTTCACCGACGCGCAGCGTGACGGTGTCCTTGGCAAAGCCCGGCTGGGCGGCAAGCGCCAGCAAGAGCGCCATGACGATTCGGCTCGACAACGTGATCTCCCGGAAGGTTGGCAGGCGGCCCCGCGAAGGCGGCGCCGCGTCGTCCGCCGAGTGCAACGAAAGGCGGACCGGATGAAACCGGTGACGATACGTCGATCTGCTTTATGAGACAAACGCAATATTCTGCTTTGTAAAGATGCAAATATTTTATGAAGCGAGTGCAATCGCATCGGACTCGCCCCGGACCGCCGCCGTTCGCCGTTCGCCGTTCGCCGTTCGCCGTTCGCCGTCCGCCGGCCGCCGTCCGCCGTCCGCCGTCCGCAGTTCGAATGATTACTCGATAGATATTTCGTGCGCGAAATAAATCCGGGACTATATTTCGTATGCGAAACAACTACCCGGAACGAGCACGGCCATGACCTCCCAACCCATCGAGTTTTCCGCCGCCGACGGCTACACGCTGCGCGGCACGCTGTGGTCGCCGGACGCCGCGCCGCGCGCGCTGGTGCTGATCCATCCGGCAACGGCCGTGCCCGAACGGCTGTATGCGGGCTTCGCGCGCTTCCTGACCGAACGCGGCTTCGCGGCGCTGACCTACAACTACCGCGGCATCGGCGCGTCGCGGCCCGCGCGCCTGGCCGCGCTGCGCTCGCGCATGCGCGACTGGATGGAGCTCGACGTCGGCGCCGCGACCGCATGGGCGCGGCAGGCGTACGAAGGGCTGCCGCTGCTGGCGGTCGGCCACAGTGTCGGCGGGCATGCGATCGGACTGTCCGCCGCGACTCCGCACCTGCGCGCGGCGGTGCTCGTCGCCGCGCATGCGGGCAGCACGCGGCTGATCGCGCGGGCGGCCGAACGCGTGAAGGTGCGGCTGATCCTGCGCGTGCTCGGCCCGCTGACGTCCATGTTGCTCGGCTACGTACCCGGCAAGCGGCTCGGGCTCGGCGAGGATCTGCCGGCCGGCGTGTTCCGCGAATGGAGCCGCTGGACGACGCTGCCGCATTATTTCTTCGACGATCCGACGCTCGGCGCGGCCGAGCGCTTCGCGAAGCAACGGTTGCCGATTCTCGCGCTCGGCTTCGACGACGATCCGTGGGCGAACCCGGCCGCGATCGGCCTGCTGGTAAGCTATCTGACCCGCGCACAGGTCGAACGCCGCCAGATCGATCCGCACGCGGCGGGCAGCGGCCCGGTCGGGCACATGGGCTTCTTTCGCAGCCGGCCCGGCACCGTGCTGTGGCCCGACGTGGCCGACTGGCTCGCGCGGGCACTCGACACGCCGCGCACCGCGGGCCGTCCCTCCCTTTCCATTGCAGCCGGGAACCCAGCTTGAGCGAAGACCGACGACTCTTTTTCATGTTGAACATCGGCCAGCGGCGCGTGCAGCGCTGGATCGACCGCAAGGCCGAAACCGAGACGCGCGCGAGCGCCGCGCAGGCCGGCGCGCTGTTCTGTCTCGCGAAGCAGGACGGCGCGCTGATCGGCGAAGTCGGCGCCGCGCTGCAACTCGCGCCGTCCGCGATGACGGGCCTCGCCGACCGCATGGCAAAGGCCGGCCTCATCGCGCGTCACGCCGACTCGGACGACGGCCGAGCAACGCGGCTGTACCTGACCGACGACGGCCACGCAGCGCTCAAGCGCGCGCGCGTGCTGCTGCGCGAACTGAACGGCAAGCTGTGCGACGGGTTTTCCAACGACGAACTCGATGTCGTCGCCCGCTGGCTGCACGCGTTGCAGGACCGGTTTCCGGCCGAGCGCTGAACGGCGCGCTCCCCGTCCGTCACCGGGCCGCACCGGCATCAATCGAAGCAATTGCGATTCGCGTTATCGATTCGATTTCCATGCCGTCGCGACGGCAAATTTTGCGTGGCCGGCACACACCGCCGGCAACGCTTTCCGGCTACTTACTGTTACAAAAAACTGCCTGTCGGGCGGCATTCGAATCACCTACATTGCAATCCACCTCGACACATTCGTCGCATGCCCGGACCGGCCTTCCCGCCGAGTCGACCTCCCAGGCACACCCGACAAGCAATGAAAATGAAGAGGAGTCTTAACCGATGTGCTGGCGGATTCCAGCGCACGCGGATCGCGATGACTGAAGCGGCATCCTGAACGGCACGCAGCGGCGGGCGCGGCACGATTCGCCGCGCCCCGGCTCGCGTGGCCGTGCGCGCGCCATCTCGTCGCCACCGCCCGTCAACGAGGAGCAGTCCATGCGACGCACGATCGTGTCCCCTTCGCTTGTCACCCGCCTGTCCGCCGCGATGGCGATGGCCGCCGCTGCCGCGGCGCACGCCGAGCCTGTCGTCGTGTCCGGCCCGAGCCCGTTCGTCGCGTGCACCATCGGCGGCCCCGGCACCAACTACGTGAATGCCGAAGTCGAGCCGTGGCTCGCGGTCAACCCCGCGAACCCGACGAACATGATCGGCGTGTGGCAGCAGGACCGCTGGTCGAACGGCGGCGCCCACGGGCTCGTCGCCGGCTACACGTTCGACGCGGGCGCGACCTGGGCCCGCACGCCGCAGCCGTTCAGCGCATGCGCGCCGGGCGGGCTGAAGTACGAGCGCGCGTCCGATCCGTGGGTATCGTTCGGGCCGGACGGCACCGCGTATTCGGTATCGATCTCGTTCAACCAGTCGAACAACGCCAACGCGGTGGCCGCGTCGGTATCGACCGACGGCGGACAGACGTGGAGCAGCCCGGCCGTGCTGATCGCGAACGACGAGCCGACGACGCAGTTCTTCAACGACAAGGAATCGGTGACGGCGAACCCCGTGAAGGCCGGCACCGCCTATGCGGTATGGGACCGCCTCGAGCTGCCGAACGGCAACCCGTACGCGAACCTGCATACGCAGGCGTTCCGCGGACCGACGCTGTTCTCGAAGACGACCGACGGCGGCAAGACATGGAGCGCCGCGAAAGTCATCGTCAACGTGCCGTCGCGTCAGCAGACGATCGGCAACCAGATCGTCGTCGATCCGAAGAGCGGCACGCTCTACGACTTCTTCGACCTGATCCAGCCGCCGTTCAGCAAGGCCGCCGGCAAGGTCGCGTTCATCCAGTCGAGCGACGACGGCGCGACGTGGACGAAGCCACGGGTGATCGCGGGGCTGCAGACGGTCGGCGTCACCGACCCGAACACCGGCGAGCCCGTGCGCACCGGCGACATCATTCCGGAACCCGCGATCGATCCGGCCTCGGGGCAGCTCTACGTGGTGTGGCAGGACAGCCGCTTCAACGGCGGCAAGTACGACGAGATCGCCGTCTCGACGTCGAAGGACGGCGGCGCGACGTGGAGCACGCCGCAGCAGTTGAACACGCCGACCGGGCGCCCCGCGTTCAATCCGTCGGTGCGCGTCGACAACACGGGCGCCGTGATGGTCACCTACTACGACTTCCGCGATCTGCAGGCCGGCAACACGACGACGCTGCCGACCGGCTTCTGGCGCAAGATCTCGCATGACGGCGGCACGACGTTCGCCGACGAGCGGCGCGTCGGCGGCCCGTTCGACATGAAGCTCGCCCCCAACGCCGAAGGATTCTTCATCGGCGACTACCAGGGGCTCGACGTGCTCCCGTCATCGTCGTTCCACCCGTTCTTCGTGCAGACCAACGCGGGCAACCTGACGAACCGCACCGACGTGTTCTTCGCACCGTGATGCGAGGCTGACCGCCGCGCCGCCGCACGATGCCGGTCGGCGCGCGGCGGCACGCGCAGGGTCACGGCCTCACTGCATGTCGGTCAGCACGATGCGTCCGTCGACCTTTCCTTCCCGCAGCTTCGCGAATACGTCGTTGATGTTGGCGAGCCGGTCGCGGTGGATGTGCGCGCGCACCAGGCCATCCGCCGCGAAATCGAGCGACTCCTGCAGATCGCGCCGCGTGCCGACGATCGACCCGCGCACGGTGATGCCGTTCAGCACGGTCGAGAAGATCGGCAACGGGAAATCGCCCGGCGGCAACCCGTTGAGCGCCACCGTGCCGCCGCGCCGGACCATCCCCAGCGCCTGCGCGAACGCGCTGCGCGACACGGCCGTGACGAGCACGCCGTGCGCGCCGCCGATTTCCTTCTGGATCACTTTCGCGGGGTCGTCGACCGACGCATCGATCGTCAGCTGCGCGCCCAGTTGCCGTGCCAGCGCGAGCTTGTCGGGCGAGATGTCGACGGCCGCGACGTGCAGGCCCATCGCACGCGCGTATTGCACGGCCACGTGCCCGAGACCGCCGATGCCGGAGATCGCCAGCCACTGGCCCGGGCGCGTATCGGTGACGCGAATGCCCTTGTAGACCGTGACGCCTGCACACAGGATCGGCGCGATCTCGTCGAATGCCACCTGCGCGGGCAACTGGCCGACGTAATCGGGATCGGCCAGCACGTATTCCGCGTAGCTGCCGTTCACCGAATAACCGGTGTTCTGCTGGCCGTGGCACAGCGTTTCCCAGCCCGTGCAGCAGTACTCGCAATGGCCGCATGCCGTGTAGAGCCACGGTACGCCGACGCGGTCGCCCTCGCGCACGTGCGTGACGCCCGCGCCGACCGCGGCAACGATGCCCACGCCTTCATGGCCCGGAATGAACGGCAGCGACGGCTTGACCGGCCAGTCGCCGTCCGCCGCGTGCAGATCGGTATGGCAGACACCCGACGCCTTGATGTTGACGAGAATCCGGCCGGGCCCCGGCGCAGGGATCGGGACTTCCTCGATGCGCAACGGCTCGCCGAACGCGTGTACCACGGCCGCTTTCATGGTCTGGGTCATGCGTTGCTCCTGTCTGGTCGATGAGCGACCCAGTATCCGGTTTCGGCGTCGGAGCACGTTGATGCGGGTCAACGCATCGGGACGGATGCGTCGACCGGCGCGGATTCGCCACGGTCGCGGCGGGGACGAAGCTCGCAGCGGCGGACACCGCCCGCTCGCCGCCGCCCTCCCGGCGATCGGGCTGAAGCCCCGCGACGACAGCCGTTCAGCTTGGATTTTGTAATGATATAACATATCATTTCGCGAACTCGTCCGCCCGACGCTATCCCGCGTTGAGCGACCGGGCCTCGTCGAGCCATGTTTCAACGGGTCACTGCGCGTCATTGACGCAACAATATATCGTATCCAGTCGTGATCCGCATCGCTCGTTATCCGATCCGATTCCAACCGATTCACCGACCATGCGCGACCTCCCTCGCTTACCGCTTCGCCCGCTCTCGTCCCTGTCGCTGATGGTGTTCGCCGCCGTCGCCCACGCGCAGACCGATGCGCCCGCCTCGTCCGGCACGCCCGCGGCCGCCCCGCTCGCGCCGATCTTCGTGACCGCGAACCCGCTCGGCGACACCGAACTGATCGCGCCCACCGTCCAGCTTTCCGGCGATGCGCTGACGCGCCGCCAGGCCGATTCGCTCGGCGAAACGCTCAACGGGCTGCCCGGCGTGTCGACCACGACTTACGGCCCGATGGTCGGCCGCCCGATCATCCGCGGGATGGACGGCGACCGGATCCGGCTGCTGCAGAACGGCGTCGCGGCCTACGATGCGTCGTCGCTGTCGTACGACCATGCGGTGCCGCAGGATCCGCTGTCGATCGAACGCGTCGAAATCGTGCGCGGCCCGGCCGCGCTCCTGTACGGCGGCAACGCGGTGGGCGGCGTCGTCAACACGATCGACAACCGCATTCCGCGCGAAGCGATCCAGGGCGTGACGGGTGCGCTCGACGCGCGCTACGGCGGCGCGAATTCCGTGCGCGCGGGCGCCGCGCAAGTCGAAGGCGGCAACGGCCGCTTCGCGTTCCACGTCGACGCGTTCGACCGAGAAACCAGCAAGCTGCGGATTCCCGGCTACGCGCGCAGCAGCCAGCAACGCGCGATCGACGGCCCCGACACGCCGCAGCCGGAAGGCAGCGTGCCGAACAGCGACGGACGCGTGCACGGCGGCGCGGTCGGCGCGTCGTACACGTGGGCCGACGGCTTCGCGGGCCTGTCCTATAGCGGCTACGAATCGAACTACGGTTCCGTCGCGGAAAGCGACGTGCGGCTGCGCATGCGCCAGGAACGCCTGGCGCTCGCATCCGAGGTGCGCAACCTGAGCGGGCCGTTTACGAAGCTGAAGTTCGATTTCGCGTACACCGACTATCGCCACAAGGAAGTCGACAACGGCGAGACGGCGACCACCTTCCGCAATCGCGGCTACGAGGCGCGCATCGAGGCGCGGCATCGCAAGATCGGCCCGTTCGAAGGCGCGATCGGCGTGCAGTTCGGCCAGAACACGTTCTCCGCGCTCGGCGACGAAATGCTCGTGCCGTCCACGCGCACCAACAGCGTCGCGCTGTTCGGCCTCGAGGAATGGCAGGTCGTCCCCGCGCTGAAGCTGAGCCTCGGCGGGCGCTTCGAGCACGTGAAGGTCGATCCCGATCCGGCCGGCGTCGAGAAATTCGCGGGCGCGCAACCGCGCGACTTCAACGCGGGCAGCCTGTCCGCCGGCGCGCTGTTCTCGCTGACGCCGGTATGGTCGGTCGCGGCCAACGTCGCGTACACCGAACGCGCGCCGACCTTCTACGAGCTGTATTCGAACGGCCCGCACGATGCGACCGGCCAGTTCCTGATCGGCAACCCGAATGCGTCGAAGGAAAAAGCCGTGTCGACCGACCTGTCGCTGCGCTACGCGAGCGGCCCGAACCGCGGCAGTGTCGGCGTGTTCTACAACCGCTTCTCGAACTACCTGACCGAGTACAACACCGGCCGCGTCGTGGACGACGACGGCGACCCCGTCGCGCCCGGCACCGACGGCTCGCTCAACGAGGCGATCTATCGCGGCGTGCGCGCCGAGTTCTACGGCGTCGAGCTGGACGGCAAGTGGCGCGCGTTCTCGCGGCGCGGCCACACGGTCGACCTCGAACTGACGGCCGACTACACCCACGCGCGCAACGTCGACACGGGCCAGCCGCTGCCGCGCATCGCACCGCTGCGCGCGACGCTCGCGGCCGACTACGGCTACGGGCCGTTCGGCGCGCGCGCGCAGGTCACGCACGCGTGGTCGCAGCATCGCGTGCCGGACAACGATTTTTCGACGGACGGCTATACCTCGCTCGGCGTGATGCTGACCTACAAGTTCCGCGTCGGCCCGACGCACTGGCTCGCGTACCTGCGCGGCGACAACCTGACGAACCAGGACATCCGCTATTCGACGTCGGTCGTGCGCGGCTTCGCGCCCGAAGGCGGGCGCAGCGTGATGGCCGGATTGTGCACCACGTTCTGACCCTCCCAAGGCTCGCGGCGTCCGCCGCGGGCCGCTCCGGCGCGTCTGCAGGGCGCGCCCGTTTCCGTTCACCCGTCCATTGCGCCAATCAAGCGACGCACACCCGGATCGGCGCTCTCCCCGATTTTCCGAAAACGAAATTCCGTTATTCACCCGTAAATCGAATCAAAATCGTCAGACGATTGCAAATAAAATAGAAGTTTCTTGTTTCACCAATAAAACCGGTTTCAAATTCCATGTATAAACCCTTGAATCACGGGCGATCCACGCTTTTTTGATCTGGATCAAGAATCCCCTCCGGACAACGCTTCCAGCGCTAAAAAAACGAATATCAGGGTTTTCGAAGGGTAAAGAATCATCCGGTATACCCGTTAATGCCGGCACGAGCCCGTATCTGGTCGAACAATAAATTCCATTTGCCAACTACTCACGCAGGGGCACAACGTGAAAATCGCCAGAATGAGCATCAAGACAAAACTCCTTGGCGGCTTCGGCCTGCTCGCCGCGGTCGTCGTGATCGTGTCGGGCATGGCCCTCAAGGCACTGTCCGATACGAACGCCGAGTTCTCCCGCTACATGAACGGCATCAGCGCGCGGGCGAACCTGTCCGCGCAAATCCGCACCGCGGTCGACCGTCGCGCGATCGCCGCGCGCAACCTCGTGCTCGTGACCAAGCCGTCCGACGTCGAAGCCGAACTCGCCGAAGTGAACCAGGCGCACAAGGACGTCCAGGAACGTCTCGCGAAGCTCAAGGACATGATGGCGAACGCAACCGATACCTCCGATCGCGCACGCGAACTGGTGGGCGACATCGTGCGCATCGAGGGCAATTACGGGCCCGTCGCGCTGCGCATCGTCGGGCTCGCGCAGGCCGGCAAGAAGGACGAGGCGACCGCCGACATCGACGACAACTGCCGCCCGCTGCTCGCGCAGCTGGTGCGCGCGACCGATGCGTATGCAACCTATACGCATGAACGCGAACTCGCGCTCGCGCAGCAGTTCGCGGACCGCTACGCGATGGAGCGCAACCTGCTGGCCGGCATCTGCCTGATCGCGGTTGCGGTCGCCGTGGCCGGCGGTCTGTGGCTCACACGCAAGATCACGGTGCCGATCGGCTCGGCGGTGGACGTCGCACGCACGGTCGCGAACGGCGATCTCGGTAGCCGCATCGAGGTCAGCGGCAACGACGAAACGCGCGACCTGCTCGACGCGCTGCGAACGATGAACGAGCGGCTGATCGGCATCGTCGGGCGCGTGCGCGATTCGTCGAACAGCATCGCGCACGCGGTGAGCGAGATCGCGTCGGGCAACCTCGACCTGAGCCAGCGCACCGAGGAACAGGCCGCGTCGCTGCAGGAAACCGCCGCGACGATGGAGGAATTCACGTCGACGGTGCGGCTGAACGCGGAGAATGCGCAACAGGCAAGCACGCTCGCCGCGAATGCATCGGACGTCGCGCAGCGCGGCAGTTCGGTGGTCGGCCGCGTGGTCGACACGATGACGGAAATCGGCCAAAGCTCGTCGAAGATCGCCGACATCACGGGCATCATCGAGGGCATCGCCTTCCAGACCAACATCCTTGCGCTGAACGCGGCTGTCGAAGCCGCACGCGCGGGCGAACAGGGTCGCGGCTTCGCGGTCGTCGCGAGCGAGGTGCGCAGTCTCGCGCAACGCTCGTCGACGGCAGCGAAGGAAATCAAGGAGCTGATCTCCGCGTCGGTGCAGACGATCCAGGACGGCTCGGCGCTCGCGGGGGAAGCCGGCAAGACGATGTCCGACGTCACGCAGGCCGTCGCGCGCGTGACGGACATCATGGGCGAGATCGCGGCCGCCTCGGCCGAGCAGAGCCGCGGCATCGACCAGGTGAACCTGACGATCACGCAGATGGACGAGACGACGCAGCAGAACGCGGCGCTCGTCGAGCAGGCCGCGGCCGCATCGAAGTCGCTCGAGGCGCAGGGCCGCGAACTGTCCGAAACGGTCGCCGCATTCCGGATGCCGTCCGGTGCGCATGTGACGTCGCACGGCGTACATGCGCACGAGGCCGACATGCGTCACTGGCAACCGGCCGCCGTGTAACCCGCCGTATAGCCGATACGCCCGGGAGACGACGACGCGCACGCTGTTTCGCGCGTCGCCGGTCCGCGCCGCGCGTTCACGGCACGCATGCGGACGGACGCGCCGCATGGCATGACGCGCGCCGCATGGGCCGTGTCGCGCAAGTTTCGATCCCGCCCGCCTGGTGCGCATGGCCATTCCGCCATCATGGAAATCGCGCTGCATTGCCTCCCGCGCCGCTCGTCGATGGAGACTTTTAAAACGAGCGAATGACGAGTATCCTAAAAAAGAGCACCCTCGACCGGACGGCGAATCGCATGCCCTGACTCCCGCCCGATCGCACTGCGGCCCCATCGCATCGCGCACGGCGCGTCGATGGCGGCGTCAGCTTCTCGCGCCTCGGCCGCACGAACCTTTCCCCCAACAATCGTCAGGAGAGCTGGTGAGCCGACTCGTCGTCGTATCCAATCGCATCGCAGATCCCCGTAAAGCCGCGGCCGGCGGCCTCGCCGTCGCCGTGAAAGACAGCCTGCAGGAAACCGGCGGCGTATGGTTCGGCTGGAGCGGCAGGCTACGCGGCGACGAGGATCAGCCGGCGCACGGCGACGACGTGCAGATCCAGAACGTCGGCGGCATCCAGCTCGCGACGATCGATCTCGATCCGCAGGATTACGACGCTTACTACCTCGGCTACTCGAACAACGTGCTGTGGCCGGTGTTTCACTACCGGCTCGATCTCGCGCAGTTCGACCGGCGCTTCGCCGACGGTTACCGGCGCGTGAACCAGTTGTTCGCGCGCAAGCTGCGCACGCTGCTGCGGCCCGACGACACCATCTGGGTCCACGACTACCAGCTGATTCCGCTCGCGGCCGAGCTGCGCGCGATGGGCTGCACGAACCCGATCGGCTTCTTCCTGCACATCCCGATGCCGCCGCCGCCGATCATGGCCGCGATCCCGGAACACGAATGGCTGATGCGCTCGCTGTTCGCGTACGACCTCGTCGGCTTCCAGACCGAATCGGATCTGCTGCACTTCGAGCATTACGTCGAAGCGGAAGCCGGTGCCGCGCGGCTGCCGGACGGCCGCCTGCGCGCGTTCGGCCGCACGTTGTCGGCCGGGGCATTCCCGATCGGCATCAACGTCGACGAATTCGAATCGCTCGCACGCGATCGCGACGGCCTCGACATGTTCGACCGGATGCGCGACGAATATTCGCGCCGCCAGTTGCTCGTCGGCGTCGACCGGCTCGATTACACGAAGGGATTGCCGCAGCGCGTGCATGCGTTCCGCCAGTTGCTCGAACGATATCCGGAGAACCGCGATCGCGCGACGCTGATCCAGATCGCCGCGCCGAGCCGCGAGAATCTCGGCGCCTACGACGACCTGCGGCGCGAAATGGACAGCCTGTGCGGCGCGATCAACGGCGACTACGGCGAACTCGAATGGATGCCGATGCGCTACATTCACCGCACGGTTGCGCGCAAGCGCCTGCCGGGCCTCTATCGCGCGAGCCGCGTCGCGCTCGTCACGCCGCTGCGCGACGGCATGAACCTCGTCGCGAAGGAGTTCCTCGCCGCACAGGACGCAACCGATCCGGGCGTGCTCGTGCTGTCGCGCTTCGCCGGCGCGGCCGAGCAGCTGAAGCCGGCGCTGCTCGTCAATCCGTACGACACGCAAGGCACCGCGCAGGCGATCCAGCGCGCGCTCACGATGCCGCTCGAAGAGCGCCGCCAGCGTCACTCGGCGCTGATGGCGATCGTGCGCCAGACCGACGTGCACTGGTGGCGCACCCGCTTTCTCGACGCGCTCGCCGAAGCGGCCGAAGTCGCGGCCGCGACCGAATCGTGACGCACTGACACACCGTCACGCCTTGGTCGCCGCGCATTCCAGCGTCGTACCGTTCGCGTCGCACACGTCGGCCGAAATCGGAATGCCCGCGCGCATGCGCTCGGTCACCACGCAATACGCATCGAACTGATCGAGCTCGCGCGTCGCCGCCGCGAGATCGGCCCATGTCCTGCCGATCGACAGCCGCACGTTCATCGCGCCCACGCGCACGCGCCCTGCTTCGTTCCGCACCATGGCGACGTCGATATGCGCGGCAATCGGCTGCGGATCGACGTGCTGCTTGTTCAGCGCGAACAGCAGGCTCGCCGCGAGACAGCTCGCGACCGCCGTGGCCAGCAGCCGGACCGGGTTCGGCCCGCGCCCGTCGCCGAGCGGCGGCGGCTCGTCGGTGAGCACCGGCGACAGCGTCGTGCCGGCAAACCTGACTTCGAAGCAAAAGCGCGCCTGCTGCGCGGCATCGACCGATACGTGCGCCTCGCTCATGGCGGCTCCGTGTCTGGAAAGGGGAACAGGAAGGCCTGCGCATCGCCGCAGCGGCATGCACCGTTCGCGGGCCCGCGACGCGCATTCAGCGTTCGGGTTCGCGCGGCGGCCCGCACGCGACGAAATCGCGCTCGACCGCCGACGCCTGCTCCGGCGCGAGCGCATCGCCGCGCGGTCCGGCGGTGCCGTCGGGCGCCGCTGCCGGCGGCGGCGGTTCGCTGCGCCCGTCGATCAGCGCCTGCAGCGCGTCGCGCTCGAGCACCTCGCATCGCAGCAGCCGTCGCGCGATACGCTCGAGCGCGTCGCGGCGCTCGCCGAGCGTCGCGACCACCCGCGCATGTGCGTCGGCCAGCAACATGCGCACCTCGTCGTCGATCATCCGTGCCGTATGCTCGCTGCAGCGACCCGCGCCTGTCTGCCACGCACCGGGCATGCCCTGGCGCGCCTCGCCGTCGTCGAACGTCGCGAGCCCGATCTTCTCGCTCATCCCGTACTGCATGACCATGTGGCGTGCCATCGCGGTCGCGCGTTCGAGATCGTTCTGCGCGCCGGTCGAGACATCGCCGAACACGAGCTCTTCCGCGACACGCCCGCCGAGCAGCGCGTCGATCCGGTCGAGCAGCTCGCTCCGGCGCAGCACGTAGCGATCCTCGGTCGGCACTTGCTGCGTGTAGCCCAGCGCGGCGACACCGCGCGGAATGATCGACACCTTCTTCACCGGGTCGCAATGCGCGCGGCTTTCCGCGACGAGCGCATGACCGGCTTCGTGATACGCGATGGTCAGCTTCTCCTGCGCGTTCATCACGCGGCTCTTGCGCTCGAGTCCGGTCAGCGCGCGGTCGATCGCCTCGTCGAAATCGGCCATGCCGATCGCCGGCTTGCCGAGTTCGGCCGCGTGCAGCGCGGCCTCGTTGACGACGTTCGCGAGATCGGCGCCGACGAAGCCCGGCGTGCGCGACGCGAGTTCGCCGAGGTCGACGTCGGCCGCGAGCTTCACGCGCTTCACGTGCACGCCGAGAATCTGCCGGCGGCCGTTCACGTCGGGCCGGTCGATCGCGATGTGGCGATCGAAGCGGCCCGGCCGCAGCAGCGCGGGATCGAGGATCTCGGGGCGGTTCGTCGCGGCCATGATGATCACGCCCGAGCCTGCCTGGAAGCCGTCCATCTCGACGAGCAGCTGGTTGAGCGTCTGCTCGCGCTCGTCGTTGCCCGACATCGGGCCGACGCCGCGCACCTTGCCGAGCGCATCGAGCTCGTCGACGAATACGATGCACGGCGCCTTCTGCTGCGCCTGCTCGAACAGGTCGCGCACGCGCGCCGCGCCCACGCCGACGAACATCTCGACGAACGCCGACCCGCTGATCGAGAAGAACGGCACGGCCGCCTCGCCGGCCACCGCGCGCGCAAGCAGCGTCTTGCCCGTGCCCGGCGCGCCGACGATCAGCACGCCCTTCGGGATCTTGCCGCCGAGCCGCTGGTAGCGATCGGGATTGCGCAGGAACGCGACGAGCTGCTGCAGCTCGGCCTTCGCCTCGTCGATGCCCGCGATATCGTCGAACGTGATGCCGGTTTCCTGCTGCACGTACACGCGCGCGCGGCTCTTGCCCATCCCCGTGAAGTCCTGCAGCCCGCCGCGCCTGCGCAGCATCATGTTCCACACGAACACGAGCAGCACGAGCGGCAGCAGCCAAGACGCGAGCGCGGCGATCCAGCCCGTGTCGGGCGTGCCGTGATAGCGGATGCCGGCGGCGGTCAGCGTGTCGGTCAGGTGCTCGTCGGTCACGCGGTTGGTCGTGAAGCGCCACGGCGCGCCGGCCTGCTGCACGGCCGCGGCTTCGGATGCCGGCAGCATCGCGCCGGCCCGCGGCATCTTCAGCGTGCCCGAGATCGACGCGGGGCCGACCTCGAGATCGTCGACGAGCCGCGCGGCGACGAGCTTGTGGAAATCGCTGTATGCAATCGGCGCCGACGCCGGATGCAGCATCAGCAACTGCGCAGCGAACAGCACGAAGAAGCCCGCCGCGATCAGCAATCCCGGATAGTCGAATTTCCTGTCCATGACATCGGGCCGGCCTCGTGCGTTGCGCGGCGATCGCTCACGCGGACACGCGCGCGCAACCGGCACGCGGCATCGGCAGCCGTGCGAACACGACGGCCATTCGCACCATCATCGCCTCGCTGGGTCGCCTCGCTGCATCGGATCGACGACGCCGCGACGACGCCGTCGGCCGGCGCCGCCGGGCGATCGTCACCCGGGCGGCACGCCGCGCCACGACGCGCCGCCCCTGAATCCAGTCTAGCTCGCGCGCGGGCGTCCCGCATCGCCTGCCGCGCGCGTCGACGCGTCCGACAAACGGCTTTCATTCGCGGCACTCGGCGCGGTATAGTCGCATTCGTGACATTTTTATGACAATTCGGTCACCTGCGCTTTCCGCGCCACGACCGGCAATTGCCTCCCGTCACGCATCGCGGCAGCCCGAGCGACGCCGCCGCGCATAGAACGACACCGCCCACCCGCCCAATCGAGGAGCCCACGACGTGACCGATACCCCCGATCGCCCCGACGACCTTCCCGCCGACCCCGACCGCCGCCGCTTGCTCGGCGGCCTCGCCGCGCTCGGCGCCGGTGTCGCGCTCGGCGGCTGCGAAACCACCGCGGGCACCGCGCCGCGTTCGGCCGCCGACCTGCGCATCGACGAGGCGTTGCGTCAGCGCGTGCGCCACATCGTCGTGATCTACGCGGAAAACCGCAGCTTCGCGAACCTGTACGGCGATTTCCCCGGCGTCCAGTACCCGCTCAGCGACGTGCGGCCCGAACACGCGCAGCAGCTCGATCGCGACGGCAAGACGCCGCTGCCGGTGCTGCCGAAGATCTGGGGCGGGCTCGTGCCGCAGGCGCAGGAAGTGGACGGCAAGCGCTATGCGATCGCCGAGCGCGACATCGACCGGCTGCCGAACGCGCCGTTCCGGATCGCCGACGCGCAGGGCCGGCCGCTGCCGAACGGCGTGATCACGCGCGACCTGTGGCACCGCTTCTACCAGAACCAGATGCAGATCGCGGCCGGCCGCAACAACCAGTTCGCCGCGTGGGCCGATTCGGGCGGCCTCGTGATGGGTCATTACCGCAACTCGGCCGATTCGCTGCGGCTGTGGAATCTGGCGCGGCAATACACGCTGTGCGACAACTTCTTCATGGCGGCCTTCGGTGGTTCGTGGATGAACCACATGTTCCTGATCTCCGCGCAGCCGCCGCTGTATCCGGACGCGCACAAGCACCCGCATGCGACAAAACTGCTGTCGAAGGTCGAAGGCGACGATCCGGCCGGCACGCGCCTGAAGCTCGCCGACGATTCGCCCGCGTCCGCGCTCGACGGCCCGCCGAAGTTCGCGGCCGACGGCCCGCTGACGCCGGACGGCTACGGCGTGAACACGATGGCGCCGCCGTACCAGCCGAGCTACGTGCCGCCGCCCGACCCGGGCAACGCCGCGTATGCGGACCCGGCCGACCATCGCGTGATGCCGCCGCAGGGCTATGCGACGATCGGCGACCGCCTGTCGGAGAAGAACGTCGACTGGGCGTGGTACAGCGGCGCGTGGCAGTACGCGCTCGAGCATCGCGACACGGGCACCGTGCCCGATTTCCAGTACCACCACCAGCCGTTCAACTACTTCGCGAACTATGCGCCGGGCACCGAAGCCCGCCGCCGGCATCTGCGCGACGCGGGGCTCGGCGACGATCCGTCGACCAATCACTTCATCGCCGACATCGACGCGGGCCGCCTGCCGGCCGTCACGTTCTACAAGCCGCAAGGCAACCTGAACATGCATGCGGGTTACGCGGACATCGAATCGGGCGACCGTCACATCGCGACCGTGATCGACCATATCCGGCGCGGTCCGCAATGGGAAAACACGGTGATCGTGATGACGCACGACGAGAACGGCGGCTGGTGGGATCACGTCGCGCCGCCGGTCGGCGACCGCTGGGGCCCCGGTTCGCGGATTCCGGCGCTCGTGATCTCGCCGTTCGCGAAGCAGGGCTTCGTCGATCACACGCTGTACGACACGAACTCGATCCTGCGTTTCATCAGCCGCGTGCACGGGCTCGCACCGCTCGACGGCGTGGTCCTGCGCAACAACGCTTTCGCCGCACGCGGCGCGACGCCGCCGGGCGACCTGACGAACGCGCTCGACCTCGGCTGAAGGCTGGCGATAGTCTGCGACGAGAACGTGGGCGTCGCCGACTGTTTCGCGGCGATCGTTCACAGAGCCGGCAACCTGCGGGACGTACCCCGCTCGACCGCGAGCATCCGCGGTTGCCCGATGTCGCGATCTACACGGGGCGCGGCGACGTGCAACGCGCGGTCGACGAAGTCGTCGCGCATTACAGCGCGCAGCAAGCGACGCGGATGCAAAAACGTCCCGCCGCCGGCGAGGCATGCCGGCGGCGGGACGTCGGCGGTGGTACGTCGATACGACGATCCGGATCGTTACACGCCGAGGCGCGCCTCGATCTTCTTCATCGTGTCGGTCATTTCAGCGGGCAAACGCAGCTTCAGCGTGTCGAACAGCGCCGCATGCAGCTTCAGTTCCTCGCGCCATTCGTCCGCGTTCATCGACGTCACCGCGTCGAACTGCTCGCGCGTGAAATCGAGGCCGTCCCAATGCAGGTCTTCATACGCCGGCGAGACGCCGAACGCGTGCTCGCCGCCGCCGCCCGTGCCTTCGAGACGATCGAGCATCCACTTCAGCACGCGCATGTTTTCGCCGAAGCCCGGCCACACGAACTTGCCGTTCGCGTCCTTGCGGAACCAGTTCACGCAGTAGATCTTCGGCAACGTCGCGCCCGCGGCTTCGAGCTGCTTGCCGAGCTTGAGCCAGTGCGCGAAATAATCGCTGACGTTGTAGCCGCAGAACGGCAGCATCGCGAACGGATCGCGACGCACGATGCCCTGCTGGCCGACCGCGGCGGCGGTCGTCTCCGAGCCCATCGTCGCGGCCATGTACACGCCTTCGATCCAGTCGCGCGCCTCGGTCACGAGGGGCACCGTGGTCGAGCGTCGGCCACCGAAGATGAACGCGTCGATCGGTACGCCGGCCGGGTTCTCCCAGTCGTCGTCGATCGACGGGCACTGCGCGGCCGGCGCCGTGAAGCGCGAATTCGGATGCGCGGCCTTGCGGCCCGTCTCCTTGCCGATCTCCGGCGTCCACGGATTGCCCTGCCAGTCGGTCAGCTTCGCGGGCGGCGTATCGGTCAGCCCTTCCCACCACACATCGCCGTCCTCCGTCAGCGCGACGTTCGTGAAGATCACGTTCTTCGTCAGCGTCGCGATCGCGTTCGGGTTCGTCTTCACGCCGGTGCCCGGCGCGACGCCGAAGAAGCCGGCTTCCGGATTGATCGCATACAGGCGGCCGTCGCGGCCGGGCTTCAGCCACGCGATGTCGTCGCCGATCGTCGTGACCTTCCAGCCGTTGAAGCCCTGCGGCGGAATCAGCATCGCGAAGTTGGTCTTGCCGCACGCGGACGGGAATGCGGCCGCGACGTGATACTTCCTGCCGGCCGGCGACGTCACGCCGAGGATCAGCATGTGTTCCGCGAGCCAGCCCTGGTCGCGGCCCATTGTCGACGCGATGCGCAGTGCGAAGCATTTCTTGCCGAGCAGCGCGTTGCCGCCGTAGCCCGAGCCGAAGCTCCAGATTTCGCGCGTTTCCGGGAAATGCACGATGTACTTGACCGGGTTGCACGGCCACGGCACATCCTGCTGGCCCGCTTCGAGCGGATGACCGACGCTGTGCACGCACGGCACGAATTCGCCGTCCTCGCCGAGCACGTCGTATACGTCGCGGCCCATGCGCGTCATGATCCGCATGTTCACCGCCACGTACGGGCTGTCGGAGAGTTCGACGCCGACGTGCGCGATCGGCGAGCCGAGCGGGCCCATCGAGAACGGCACGACGTACAGCGTGCGGCCGCGCATCGAGCCGCGGAACAGCCCGTTGAGCGTCTCGCGCATTTCGGCCGGCTCGATCCAGTTGTTGGTCGGGCCGACGTCGTCGCGCGAGGCCGCGCAGATGAACGTGCGATCCTCGACGCGCGCAACGTCCGACGGATCCGACTGCGCGAGATACGAGTTCGGGCGCTTCGCCGGGTTCAGGCGCGTGAGCGTGCCCTGGTCGACCATCGCCTGGCACAGCGCGTCGTATTCTTCCTGCGAACCGTCACACCACACGACGCGTTCGGGCTCCGTGAGCGCCGCGATGCGCGACACCCAGTCGATCAGCTTGCGATGTTTGACGAAAGCCGGTGGAGCGATCAGCGGGCCGTGCGTCGCTTCGGCCATGGTGTTTTGCGACATGGAAATGTCTCCAGATTATTGGGCGAGGATGGGGGATGCGGGCGAGCCCGCGAGATGGGGGATGCGATCGGCGCGCAGGTCGCAGCAACGCGCGACGTGGAGCACGCGCGCAGGGCGCGTGTCGATGCCGCGAGGCGGGCGAGAGGATGTGATGTCTCGTTAGAAGATGCGAACGCGAGTTTCGCCATGCATGCAACCTGCCTTACAACTTCCATGCCGGTCAGCATACCATCGCCGATATTGGGCGGGCGTTGCGTTGCAACAAGAAACAATTGTGACGATGCGCGGGTACATGCGTTGCCGGCAGGTCATGCCGGCTGCGCCGGTCCGAGCGCGGCCGGGGACGAATCGCACGAAACGTCCGTCGGGCAAGGGTTTGGTGAAAACGGAACAAATGGCCCGCTGGCCGCGCACATGAAAAACGCGCATGCAGGCCCGGCGAATTCGCGTTTTCGCTACTCAGGCAAACCCTGAATTAGGTTGCGCACACAAACATCCCGGCCGAATGCCCGGCGCACGCCCCTGCTCAAAACGGCGCGCCCGGCAATCCGGGGTAATACGCGCCCGCCGCCATCCCGCCGTCGACGGCCAGTCCGGCGCCGTTGCGATACGACACGTCATCACGCGCGAGGAACAGCGTCGCGCGCGATTTCGTCCGGCAAGCCGACACGCTGCAGCGGCACGTTCGCGACGTGTGGCACGGTCATCACGCGCGCGTCGCGATCGATACGCCGGACAATTTCCGCTACGTGCGGAACGTCGCCGTTCCAGCGCAACGTGGCTGACATGATGGACAGCTGCGGACGCTTCGTCGATTTCGACCAGATCGATGTAGTGGACGAGCCAGTACGTCTTGAAGGCCGTGCGCGGCCAAGGCGCGGGAATCGAGCGAATAAAAAAAAGCCAGCCCCGAAGGGCTGGCGTCGTGCTGCGGGACCGGCGATTACGAGAACTGGTTCATCGTGTTGTCCTTGCCTGCCGCCTTCA
Organism: Burkholderia seminalis; assembly: GCF_001718535.1. Lineage (NCBI taxonomy): Bacteria > Pseudomonadati > Pseudomonadota > Betaproteobacteria > Burkholderiales > Burkholderiaceae > Burkholderia > Burkholderia seminalis. The sequence continues at coordinate 1,623,827 of NZ_CP013400.1, forward strand.
GCGCCGCTTCGCCGCTGAAGTATTCCTTGTGGTCGTCGCCGATGTCCGAACCGGACATGTTCTGATGCTTCACGCAGGCGATGCCCTGGCGGATTTCCTTGCGCTGCACGCCGGCCACGTAGCCGAGCATGCCCTGGTCGCCGAAGTATTCCTTGGCCAGGTTGTCGGTCGACAGTGCGGCCGTGTGGTACGTCGGCAGCGTGATCAGGTGATGGAAGATGCCGGCTTCACGCGACGCGTCGGCCTGGAACGTGCGGATCTTCTCGTCGGCGAGCTTGGCCAGTTCGGTCTCGTCGTACTCGACGCTCATCAGCTGCGCACGGTCGTAGGCCGACACGTCCTTGCCTTCGGCCTTCATCGCGTCGTACGCCTGCTGACGGAAGTTCAGCGTCCAGTTGAACGACGGGCTGTTGTTGTACACCAGCTTCGCGTTCGGGATCACCTTGCGGATCTCGCTGACCATGCCGCCGATCTGCGCGATATGCGGTTTTTCGGTTTCGATCCACAGCAGGTCGGCGCCGTTCTGCAGCGACGTGATGCAATCGAGCACGCAACGCGCTTCGCCCGTGCCGGCGCGGAACTGGAACAGGTTGCTCGGCAGGCGCTTCGGACGCAGCAGCTTGCCGTCGCGCTTGATGACGACGTCGCCGTTACCCAGCTGATCCGCCGACAGTTCTTCGCAATCGAGGAACGCATTGTATTGGTCGCCCAGGTCGCCCGGCGTGGTCGTCACGGCGATCTGCTTGGTCAGGCCGGCGCCCAGCGAGTCGGTACGCGCGACGATGACGCCGTCGTCCACGCCCAGTTCCAGGAACGCGTAGCGGATCGCGCGGATCTTCGCGAGGAAATCCTCGTGCGGCACCGTGACCTTGCCGTCCTGGTGGCCGCACTGCTTCTCGTCGGACACCTGGTTTTCGATCTGGATGCAGCAGGCGCCGGCTTCGATGAACTGCTTGGCCAGCAGGTAGGTCGCTTCCGCGTTGCCGAAGCCCGCGTCGATGTCGGCGATGATCGGCACGACGTGCGTCACGTGGTTGTCGATCTTTTCCTGGATCGCGGCCTTGGCAGTCGCGTCCTTCGCCGCATCCAGCTCGCGGAACAGGCCGCCCAGCTCACGGGCGTCGGCCTGGCGCAGGAACGTGTACAGCTCGCGGATCAGCGCGCTGACCGAGGTCTTTTCGTGCATCGACTGGTCCGGCAGCGGGCCGAACTCCGAGCGCAGCGCGGCGACCATCCAGCCCGACAGATACAGGTAGCGGCGTTCGGTGCTGTTGAAGTGCTTCTTGATGGAGATCATCTTCTGCTGGCCGATGAAACCGTGCCAGCAGCCCAGCGACTGCGTGTACTTGGCCGGGTCGGCATCGTACGCGGCCATGTCGGCGCGCATGATCTTCGCGGTGTACTTCGCGATGTCCAGGCCGGTCTTGAACTTGTTCTGGGCACGCATGCGGGCGGCATACTCGGGACTGATGGCGTTCCACGCGCTGCCGTGGTTCTCCTTCAAGCCAGCCACTGCCTTGATGTCGTCTTGATATTGGGACATGTCTATCTCCTGGGAACGAAGCGCATTTGAGTAAAGGGTTCAGCGTGCCCGCTTCGTGTGACGAAGCGAACTGCATGGACTCAATATTAATCCTGTCCGGCGCGCTTTCGGCCAACTCTTATATAAGACATAAGATATAAATTTTCCTTGTTTTTCAATGAGATAGCAGATCGATTTTGCGATGCAAAACAAGTTTTCAAGCGGCGGAAAGGCGGCGCGACGGGAACTTCGCGGAGATTTCGCAATACGAAACGGCCTTTCGCAGTTGGAGAAAGACCCCGCACGGGCTCACCCGCTGTTGCCCTATCTCATGACAAAACGTCTATACTTGGACAATCCATCGATAGCGAGCGGCACGCTCGCTCCCCGCGCGCCGCGATGCGCGCCTTCCCGCCCGGAGCGACATGAACGACTCTCCCGTTTTCGACACGCTGTGCGATCTGCTGAATACGTCCGGTGCACGTTTCCGCGTGCTCGAACATCCGGCGGAAGGTAAATCCGACGTGATCGCCGCGATCCGCGGCACGCGCCCCGAACAGGGGGCGAAGGCCATGCTCTGCACGTTCAAGGACGGCGGCGACGCGACCGCGCTCGCCGTGATCCCCGGCCACCTGAAGATCGACTTCCGCAAGGTTGCCGAGGCAGTTGGCCGCCGCAAGGCGACGCTCGCGTCGCCCGATGTCGCGGCCGCCGTCACGCGCTGCGTGATGGGCGCCGTGCCGCCGTTCGTATTCGACGCGAACGTCACGCTCGTCGTCGATCCCGCGCTGGTCGAACGCAACGCGGAGATCGCCTTCAACGCGGGCCGCCTCGACCGCTCGGTCGTGCTCGACTCGGCCGACTACGTGCGGATCGCCCGGCCGCTGCTGGCCGACATCACGCGGCCGGAAACGGCCGACGCCCCGTCGCCCCGGGAAAACGCATGAGCACGCGCCGCACGCCACCGTCGTCCGAACAGGCGTCGCTGATCGAACAGGTGCAGCGCATCGCCGAAGGGCTCGGCGAGATGTTCGCGCCGTTCACCGAGGTCGTCGTGCACGACCTGCGCACGCCGGAACACGCGATCCTCGCGATCCACAACAACCTGTCCGGGCGCGCGGTCGGCGATCCCGCGACCGAACTCGGCCTCGCCCGCATCGCCGACGACGATTTCCCGCAGGTGCTCGCGAACTACCCGAACCGCTTCGCGGACGGCCGCACCGCGAAAAGCACGTCGATCGGCATCAAGGATTCAACCGGGCGCTACGTGGCCGCGCTGTGCCTGAATGCGGACGTCACGCTGTTCCGCGGCTTCCAGGGCATGCTGAACCAGTTCTGCCGCACGGACGGCGAGGCCGTCGTCGACACGCTCGATCCGGCCGGGGCGGACGCGATCCGGCAGCGCATCGACGCGTTCGCGACGCGCCTCGCGACGACGCCGCGCGAGTTGAAGACCGACCAGCGCCGCGAGCTGCTGCAGACGCTGAAGGCCGACGGCTTCCTCGAGGTGCGCCGCGCGATGGAGATCGTGTCGCAGCATCTCGGCGTCTCGCGCGCGACCGTCTACAACGACGCGAAGTGACGCGGGGCCCTGCTTTCCAGTTGACTGACCTTTCCGACTCTCGAGCAACCATGAACTCTCCGACCCTCCCCACGTACGACGACGTCGCCGCGGCCGCGGCCCGGCTCGAAGGCCATGCGCACCGCACGCCGGTGATGACGTCGCGAACGATCGACGAAGCGCTCGGCGCGCAGGTGTTCTTCAAGTGCGAGAACCTGCAGCGCATGGGCGCCTTCAAGTTCCGCGGCGCGTTCAATGCGTTGTCGCGTTTCAACGCCGAACAGCGCCGCCACGGCGTCGTCGCGTTCTCGTCCGGCAACCATGCCCAGGCGATCGCGCTGTCGGCGCGCATCCTCGGTATTCCCGCGACGATCGTGATGCCGCAGGATGCGCCGGCCGCGAAGATGGCCGCGACGCGTGGCTACGGTGGCAACGTCGTGACCTACGACCGCTACACCGAGGACCGCGAGCAGATCGGGCGCGATCTTGCGGAACGGCACGGACTCACGCTGGTGCCGCCCTACGACCATCCGGACGTGATCGCCGGCCAGGGCACGGCGGCCAAGGAACTGTTCGACGAAGTCGGCCCGCTCGACGCGGTGTTCGCGCCGCTCGGCGGCGGCGGGCTGCTGTCGGGCACCGCGCTGTCGACCCGCGCGCTGTCGCCGCACGCGAAGTTGTACGGTGTGGAACCCGAAGCCGGCAACGACGGCCAGCAATCGTTCCGGTCCGGCGCGATCGTGCGGATCGACACGCCGCGCACGATCGCCGACGGCGCGCAGACGCAATACCTCGGCAACCTGACGTTCCCGATCCTCCGCCGCGACGTCGACGACATCCTGACCGCGACCGACGCGGAGCTGATCGACTGCATGCGCTTCTTCGCCACCCGTATGAAGATTGTCGTCGAGCCGACCGGCTGCCTGGCGTTCGCCGCCGCGCGACGGATGAAGGACGCGCTGCAGGGCAAGCGCGTGGGCGTCGTGATCAGCGGCGGCAACGTCGATCTCGAGAACTTCTGCGCACTGGTGTCGACGCCGGCCTGAGCGTCGCGGCGCACATGAACATCCTGTCATCCGTGCGCCATGGCACCTTCACGACGCGTTAAGTTTCGCGCCCTAGACTGATGACGTTGCCCGCAGTCAGTCGTGAAGGAGCCACCATGAACACGCACGCGATCGTCGCCGCCGCCCTGGCGGTCGCCTCCCTTCCGGCGTTCGCCCAACCGGGCGCGACGTCATCCGGTTTCCCCGCCGCATCGCCGCACGACGTCGTCGCGCAAGCGATGCACCGCTCGCCCGGCGCGTTGCCGCACGCCGGCTTCGTGCTCGCGAAGATCGATCAGAACAATACGCCGCCCGATCGGGGCGGCGACCCGGGCGGCCGCGCGCACGCCGGCACGCACATGTAACGGCGCGCGCCGGGCGCCGCTGCCGCGCCCGGCCCCGCCGGCAATCAGAACGCCGGCAGCGACGGGTCGCGTGCGGCGAGGATGTCGTCGGTGCGGGCTGTTCCGCGATCTGCAGCTGTTCGGCTGGCCGATCGTGCAACCGCGGCGACCGACCGGCATGCGGCTCGGCGATCCGCGCCGCGACAACGCTGTGCCGCTGCCCGGGCTGCTCAACGCGCCGGCTGACGTCGACCGGACAACCTACGGTTTCGCCTTCGATACGACGCGGCTCGCATGCCGCTTGCCCCTCCCGATTCATCAGACGAGAAACTCGACACCAACACACAAGCGAAAGGATTCGGAAAGCGCTTGCCGGAGAATGACGTTTTTTCGCACCCTCGCGCGGCGCGGCAATTGACGTGCGGGAGCGCACGCCATTACCCTTGCGCGCTGATGGTTCCCAGCGATGGGATCAAAAGGGAACGCAGAACGGGCAACGACTCGAATCTGCGGCTGCCCCCGCAACTGTGAGCGGCGAATCCGTGCCACTGCGCGCCACTGGGAAACCGGGAAGGTCCGCACGGATGACGACCCGCGAGCCAGGAGACCTGCCATCGACCCGAGGTCCAGCAGCCGCACCGGGCGGGGTGTCCCGATGCGCAAGCGCCGCCGTTGGCGGTCGCCCGTTGCATGGACGACCCGACCTCAGGATCCGTCAGATGTCCTTCGTTCCCGAATCCGCTTCCCTGCCGGAAGCGTCGCGCCGACACGCCGTCGGCATGCGCAACCTGCCCGCCCTTCGCTCGCGACCGCCCTACGCGCCACACGCTTTCTCTCGCTGTCTGATGAACCTTCGTTACCTGCTCGCCACATCCGCCGCCACCGCGCTGCTCACCCCGCTCGCCCATGCCGCCGGCGATACCGCGCTCCAGCCGCCCGCCCAGCCCGCGGAAGGCGCCGATCTGCCGACGATCAGCGTGACCGACACGCGGCACCTGCCCGAATCGTTCGACCGGCGCTATGCGTCGACGCAGGTGCTTACGCGAGAAGATCTCGACCGGCTGTCGTCGACCGACCCGAGCATCACGCAGGCGCTCGCGACGCTGCCGGGCGTGACCGTCTCGCAGAGCGGCGGCCCCGGCTCGTCCGCGTCGGTCAGCATCCGCGGCTCGTCGGCCAGCCAGGTCGCCGTGTTCATCGACGGGATCCGGATCGGCTCGCCGACCACCGGCATCGCGCCGTGGGCCGACCTGCCGACCGACGCGTTCGAACGCGTGGAAGTGATTTCGGGCCCGGCCGCCGCATCGTTCGGCAGCAACGCGATGGGCGGCGTCGTGCAGCTCTTCACGCGCCGCGCCGCCAACCGGCCGAACCAGACCACCGTGTCGTTCGGCGGCGGATCGAACAAGACGTTCGACACGCAGTTCCGCACGTCGGGCACCCTGCCGTCGACAGGGCCGCTGGCCGCGCTCGGCGGTGTCACCTACTCGCTGGGGCTGCACGACTACAACACGGCCGGCATCGATGCGACGCGGCCCTTCTTCTACGGTCACGAAGCCGGCCGCAATCCGTATCACGCGCAGGATCTCGATGCGCGGCTCGGCTATGCGCGCGACAACTGGTCGATCTCGACGTTCGCGCTGTATCACCGCTCCGACCTGTCCTACGACAACAGCGGCTATGCGAATCGCGAGCTCGATCACCAGCTGACGACCGGCGTCGCATTTCATCTCGACATCACGCCCGATACGCAGTTCGACCAGTCGTTCGGTTATGCGAACGACCGCCAGTTCATCTACGCGGACAATCCGGCCCTCGCAACCGACCAGATCAATTCGCAGCGCATCAGCACGTCGACGTCGCTGACCCATCAGGCGCACGGGTTCCGCCTGTTCGGCCTGCCGCTGTCGGGCGAAACGAAGCTCGCCTACGATTTCACGCGCGAACAGGCATTCCTGCCGATCGACGCGCCCGGCGGCATACCGACGCGCAACGACTCGGCGTTTTCGCTGCATCAGTCGGCCACGCTCGGCAGCGTGACGCTGTTCCTCGCGGGGCGTCGCGAGATCATCGCCGGGCAAGGCGTGAACACCGGCAACGCCGCGCTGTCGTGGACGATCACGCCGGTCTACACCGCGCGCGTGTCGTACGGCAACGCATTCCGCCTGCCGAGTTTCAACGACCTGTACTACCCCGGCTACGGCAATCCGAACCTCAGCCCGGAACGCAGCACGTCGGTCGAGGCCGCGCTCGACGCGAACACGTCGTACGGCACGTTCTCGGCGGCGGTCTACGACACGCACGTCAACAACCTGATCGCGTACAACCCGGCAACGTTCTCGCCGATGAACATCGGCCGCTCGCACATCCGCGGCATCGACCTGTCGTACAAGGGGACGATCGGCCGCTCGACGCCGGTGAGTCTGGCCGTCGGCCTCCTGAATCCGCAGGACGAGACCAACCAGACCTGGCTCAACCGCCGGCCGCGTCAGACGGTCAGCCTCAGCGTCGACCACACGTGGGACGAACTGAAGCTCCACGCGCTGAGCACGGGCGCATCGCTGCTCTACGGCGGCACGACGTTCGACGACCCGGCCAACACGACGTATCTGCCGTCGTACCTGACGGTGAGCCTGCGCGCGTCGTACCGGATCAATTCGCACCTGACGGTGTCGGCGTCGCTGTCGAACCTGTTCGACCGGCAATACATGACCGCGTACGGCTACAACACGCTCGGCCGCACCGCGTTCGGCAAGGTCACCTACACGTTCTGACGACCGGTCGCCCCGGCGCCTGCGTCGCGGGCGCCGGGGCGGATCGGCGTGGCCGGCGGCGTACGGGAAATTGACTTCGCGGCAAAAACTAATAGAATTAGTTTTTTGACTAATTTCCATAGCATTCGTCACGGCGCGTGCCGGCATTACCGTAGACAAACTCGTCGAAGCCGGCGCGCGGCTCGCCGACGAAACCGGCTTCGAGCCGCTCACCGGCGCGGCGCTCGCGCGGCATTTCGGCGTCAAGCTGGCCAGCCTGTATTCCCATGTCCCGAGTTTCGACGATCTCAAGAGCCGGATCGCGCTGTTCGCGCTGCAGGAGCTGGCCGATCGCGCCGCCGATGCGCTGGCCGACCGCACCGGCAAGGATGCGCTGACCGCGCTCGCGAACGTCTATCGCGACTATGCGCGCGCACACCCCGGTCGCTTTGCGGCCGCGCGCCATCCGGTGAGCCCCGAGCGCGCCGCCGAAAGCGCGGGCGGGCGGCTCGTCAGGATGACCTCGGCCGTGCTGCGCAGCTACGACCTGCCGGAAGCCGAGCAGGCCCATGCGATCCGCCTGCTCGGCGGCTTCTTCATGGGCTACGTGACGCTCGAAGGCGCCGGCGGTTTCTCGCACGGCACACCGGATTCCGACGCATCGTGGTCGCGCAGCCTCGATGCGCTCGACGTGATGCTGCGCCACTGGCCTTCGGCCGCTTGACGGGCCTGATGGAATTCAAGCGATGAACGACAAACCCGATGGCGTCGTGCTGCCGAGCCGCGTCGTGCCCTTCCCCACCTCGATCAGCGACGAAGCGCGAGCCGCGTTGCAACGCCTGGTCGGCGACGACGGCGTGCCGCTGAATGCGCTGCACGTGATGCCCGCGCCCGACGATGTCGACGCGTGGATGCGCGTGAAGGCGGCCGCCGACGCGCATTACACAGCCGCGGTCGGGCAACTGGCCGGCCATCTGCGTTCGAGCGTCGAGACGATCCGGGCCGGCGATGCGGACCTGCACGTCGCGACGCCCGAAGCGGCCGCTTCCGACGAATGCGCGTACATCGACCTGCATGGCGGCGCGCTGATCGTCGGCGGCGGCACCGCATGCCGCGCCGGCGCACAGATGCATGCCGACCGCCTGGGCGTTCGCTGCTACGGCGTCGATTACCGCATGCCGCCCGAGCATCCGTATCCGGCCGCGCTCGACGATTGCATCGCGGCCTATGCGTTCGTGCTGGCGCGCCACGCGCCGGAAAACATCGTCATCGGCGGCCGCTCGGCCGGCGGCAATCTCGCGGCCGCGATGGTGCTGCGTGCCCGCGACGAAGGCTTGCCGCTGCCGGCCGCGCTCGTCCTGCTGTCGCCGGAAGCCGATCTGACCGAATCCGGCGACAGCTTCGAGACCAACCGGCTCGTCGACGTCGTGCTGCCGGCGTCGCTGATGCCGAACAACCTGCTCTACGCGAACGGCGCCGATCTCGCGCATCCGTATCTGTCGCCGCTGTTCGGCGATTTCTCGGCCGGCTTCCCGCCGACGTTCATCCAGAGCGGTACGCGCGACCTGTTCCTGTCGAACGCGGTTCGCCTGCACCGCGCGTTGCGGCGCGCGCAAGTGCCGACCGAACTGCATGTGTTCGAAGGCATGCCGCACGGCGGGTTCATGGGCGCGCCGGAGGATATCGAACTCACCCGGGAGATCGCACGCTTCATGCATGCCCATTTCCGGGCCCTGAATTGAGCCGGCGATGAACGGAAAACCGCACAAGGACGACATCAGCATCGGCAAGGATCGCTGGATCGAAGTCGGCGATCTGGCGGGCGGCCAGGGGCGCGCGGTCGAAATCGACCCGCATCTGACCGCGGTCATGCCGTTGCTCGATGCGCTGGAGACGAACTGCGTCGCCGGATGCTGCGGCATCGACGCGTTCGGTTTCTGGCCGGACGAAATCGCCACGGCGCTCGACCGGTGGCCGCCCGATGCGCCGGCTCGGCTCGCCGACGATCTGTTGTCGGTCCAGCGTGCGATCGACGCGTTGCCGGCCGATGTCGCCGTCAGCACGCGCATGAACCAGTACTTTCGGAAAACGGTGATGCTCGAACTGCTCGCCCATATCCGAACGACGATCGACGCCATCCGGTCGAACGACGCCTAGATCATCGCGCGCGCGCCTGCGACCAGTTGGACCGCGCCGAATACCGCGATGACGGCCGCCGATACGCGCGACAGCCCGTGCATGAACGCGAGCGACAGCTTCGTGCGCAGCGCGGCGGTCGCGCTGCTCAGGCACAGCCACCACGCGGCGGAGCCGACGAACACACCGGCGACCATCCACGCCACGGCAGGCCCGACCGAGCTGCCGGGCGTGCCCGACAGCGGGCCGAGCGCCGCGAAAATCCCGACGAACGACAGGATCGTCATCGGGTTCGACAGCGTGAGGCCGAACGTCGTCAGGAAATCCCGCAGCACGGTCGTGCGCGGCAGGTCGCGCTGCAGCGCCGCCTCGGCCGGCGGCTGACGCAAGATGGTCCACGCGAGCCAGACGAGAAATGCGCCGCCGCCGATTTTCAGGCCGACGGTCAGCATCGGGAACGCGGTAACGATGCCTGCGATGCCCAGCGCGCCGAGCAGGCCGTAGATCGCGTCGGCGCACGCGGCGCCGATGCCCGTCGCGAACCCCGCCCGAAAACCCCGGCTCAGGCTGCGCTGAATGCACAACATGCCGATCGGGCCGACCGGCACCGCGATCGACAGCCCCATCACGACGGACTTGATGAACAGCATCGCCTGCTCCTTGTGGCATCCACGGGTTGAACAGGCATCGTAGGGAAAGTCCGGTCACCGCTGAATGCGGTTTTTAAGGAAAAATGGCGGCTCTACCTTAAAAACTCCGCCGCAATGGACGATCTGGACTGGAAGGTACTGTCGCTGCTGCAGGCCAACGGCCGCATCAGCTATACGGAACTGGCACGCCAGGTACACCTGTCGGTGCCGGCGGTGACGGAGCGCGTGAAGCGCCTCGAATCGGCCGGCGTCATCGAGGGTTATACGGCGCGGATCAATCCGGCCGCGGCCGGCTACCCGGTGAGCGCGCTGATCGGCATCACGGTGCCGCAGCCGGCGAAAGCGAAGTTCCTCAAGCTGCTGGAGACGATTCCCGAAGTCGTCGAGTGCCATCACGTGACGGGCGCGGATTCGTATGTGATGCGGCTCGTCGCGATCGGCATGACCCATCTCGAACAATTGATCGAACGCATCAACCTGTACGGCGAAACGCGCACGTCGATCATGATGTCGACGCCGGTGCCGGCGCGCGGGCTCGCACGACCGCCATCGAAGCTCGGCGACACGCGCGGATGATGCGTCGATCAGGGCCAGACGACCGGCCGCGCGTCGAACGCCATCGACCAGTCACCCGTGGCGCCAGCCGGCCCGTCAATGACAGGCCGGCTGTCCGCCGCCGCGATCGACGCACACCGGCTACTTGCCGGCCAGGCCGCCGAGCAGGCCTCCGACCAGCGACGTCACCGGCGCAAGCGGATTGGCGAGACCACCCGCCGGTGTGCCGGTCGCGGGACCATCGTGCACGGTCGCCGGGATGCCGCCGACCACGCTCGTCACCAGCCCGGAGATCGGCACCGCACCGTTCGCGCCGCCCGGATTCACGAGGCCGCCCACGTTGGTAACCGTGTTGCCGACCGCCCGGACAAGGGTGCCGACGCCGCCGACGAGCGGCTGAGGCGACGCGGCGCTCACCTTCCATCCGGCCGACGTGACCGCCGCGCCGACCTGCCCGAGCAGGCCGGCCACCGGCTGCCCGAGGCCGGTGGCGGTGCCGACCTGCTGCGTGAGCTGGCCCGCCGTCGTCACGAGCGGCGTGATCGCCGTGCTGATCGCCTGCGTCGCCTGCTGGACCGGGCCCGACGACAACGCCGCGCCGAGCGTCGTGCCGCCCGTTCTCAAACCGCTGGACACCGTATCGAGCAGCCCGCTGATCGGTGTCGTAAGCGGTGAAAGCGGCGAGAGCGGGCCGGTACCGAGCGCCTTGACGGTTTCGCTGAGGCCGCTGACGGGGTTGCTGGTCGACGCGACGATGTTGCCGAGGCCAGCGACCGTCGTGCCGACCGGGTTCGGTACGATGCCGATCTGGCCGAGACCGGCACTCACGACGTTCGACGTCTGGCTGATGATCGTGCCGACACCGGTCACCGTGTCGGCAGGCCCGACGGTGACGCCCCTGCTGACGCCGGGGAGGGTCACGCCGGCAAGCGTGGTGCCCGCGTCCATCACGATCCCGCCGACGGAGCTGATGATGCCGTTCGTGCCTGGCGCGCCGCTCGTGCCGCTACTGCTCGTGCCGCTGCTGCTCGTGCCGCTACTGCTCGTGCCACTGCTGCTTGTGCCACTGCTGCTTGTGCCACTGCTGCTCGTGCCACTGCTGCTCGTGCCACTGCTGCTCGTACCACTGCTGCTCGTGCCGCTGCTGCTCGTACCACTGCTGCTCGTGCCACTGCTGCTCGTGCCACTGCTGCTCGTACCACTGCTGCTCGTGCCACTGCTGCTCGTGCCACTGCTGCTCGTGCCACTGCTGCTCGTACCACTGCTGCTCGAACCGCTCGACCCGCTGGTACCACCGCTGCTCGAACCGCTCGACCCACTGGTACCGCTGGTCGTCCCGCTGGTACTCGTCCCGATGGTGTTGCCGGCCAGCGGCGGTGCCGTGATGTCTCCGCCACCACACGCAGCCAGCGTGCATGCCGCGACAATGGCGGCGAACGCGACATTCGCCTTGATGAATGGATGTTGCATGGAAGCCCCCGTCTGCTATTCAGCGCGATCCTTCCATCAAGCATCTACCGTGCCATTTCCGTCGGCCCCGTTCACAGTCTTTCGATCGGGACGCGATGACCTGCCGGCGGCGCGTTCGGGTACGGCGCATCGCTTCGGCGCCGGCTCGACCTTGCCGATCCGCACCTGCGTCCCGGCAACGCGGACGTAACATCGGCCTTGCGTTACGTAGCATGAATGGCGAAAGCATGCCGGGCCGCGCATCGTCGGCCCGCGGCGAACCTGTCCGCACCGCCCGTCGTCACGGACCCTTCACCAGCTTCACGATCGTGAGCACGCCGTCCACGCGCTCGATCCGAACCCTGACCTTGTCGCCGGTGCGCAGCGCCCCGATCGTCACCGCATCGCCGGCCTTGAACGCCATCGTCATCGCCGGCATCCCGACGTTGTCGAGCGCGCCGTGCCGAAGCGTGACCATCCCGCGCCCGGTGTCGACCTTCTTCACCTCGGCATCGGTCAGCGCGGCGTCCGGTGCCGCCATCTTCCTGCCGCCCATGTCCATGCCGGCCATGTCGCCGGCGGCCAATACCGGCATCGCAACGGTTGCCACCGCACACAAGACGGCAGCGGCATGAAAGCGGATCTTCATCGATCGTCTCCCGTTGACATGGCTGCGTTGCCGGTGCGAGCACCATCACGGCCGGTGCACGGCCGCTGGCGCCAGCCGCGGACGATCAGACCAGCAACGTCGCGCCGGCCCACACGATCAGCACGACGCCGAGCGCGCGGCCGACACGTTCTCCGCCCGGCAGGATCTTTTCCGCAAACACGAACAGCGACAACGCGGCAATCCACACGACGTTCATCACGCCGCCGACGAACAGCAGCGCCATCAGGAGCCAGCAGCAGCCCACGCAGTACGCCCCATGGCGCGCACCGAGCAGGAAACTGCCGGCGACGCCCGGACGCCAGTGCGCGACCAGGAACGCGGCCGGCGCGCGGCATTGCCGCAGACACGCGCGCTTGAGCGGCGAGAACTGATAGAGCCCGGCCAGCGCCAGCACGAACGCGGAAAGGGCCGCGCTCTTCGACCACAGCATCATCGCCGAGATCAACCCCGCCGGCTGCAGCAGTGCCTGAAGCCAGGCCGCGCCGATCGAAAACGCGAGCCAGGCCGTCAGATAACCGGCCAGCAGCGACACCGACGTGAACGCCGAGCCCGCTTCCCCGTTGCCGCGATGCCGCAACACGCGCCGGTACAGCATCACGAGCGGCGCCGCACCGGGCGTCATCATCGCGATCATCATCACCCACCACATCACGATCACGGTCGGCAGCGACGGCTCCATGCTGCCCGGGTCGTCCGCGAGCCGATGCGGAAAGAGCGCGACCGTCGTCATCTCCAGCGCCGACATGCCGGTACCCGCGCCCGTCCACAGGTAGAACCAGCACACGGCGACGAGCGCGGCCATGCCGAGCAGCGTGATGACGCGCTCGCGCCCGAGCCAGATGCCGAGCGGAGTCATGCCGCGACGCGATGCCGGATCAGTCCGTGATTGTTCAGGTGCAGCCGCGCGAACTGCGCATAGGTGCCGTCGAGATTCAGCGCGAGGTTGCCGTGCGAGCGCCCCGTGCCCGAACCGATCTCGGCCAGTTCGTATTCGAAACCGTGCGGCAGGTCGATTCGCACGCGATGCGCGTCGCCCGTCACCGGATTGCGGATCGGGTCGCCCGCGAGGTCGAACACGCCATCGACATGAATCCGGCCATGCCGGGCATCGACATCCACGTCGAAATCGATCTTCGCGAAGATCGGATCGAACGCGTGCTCCAGCGTCGACGCGTACACCGAGAACATCGTCGCGAACGGATCGGTATCCTGACCGGTCATGATCTTCAGCACGGCATCGCGCTGCGCCAGGCTGGCGCGTTCGTCGACGATCGGCTGGCACTTTCCGTGACCTTCGTGGACGGCGCCCGGCCAATGGAACACGACCGCGATCCGGACGCCGTCGAGCACCACGTCGCCGTAGTGACCGCTGTCGATCGAAATCGCGCCCATCGCCTCGCAGTTGCCGTTGGTCGGCAGCGCATTGAACTGGCATGGGCAACCGTATGAGCAATTGCAGCTGATCATTTCGGTGCCCTGAATCTCCCACGGCGTCATGGCTCCACCTCGCGCTCTGTGACACATGAACGCTTCGAATCTAGTGCACGCTATCGGGGAAATCAAAGCAGGAATGCCCGCGTTAAATCGGTGTTTCCGCGCCTCATATATGACTTATCGAACCGCGTGCGCATCGGCATTCCGGTCGCTGTCTCCGCCCCGTCGCGTCACACGAGCAACGACGCGACGATCGCACACCACACCGCGCTCGCGCCGCCCAGAAACGCGCGCCGTGCGACGAGCATCCGAGATTCGTCACCGGGGGTCTTCATCGGCGAGGTGGCGAGAAACGGCACGCACGCGAGACAGGCGAAGCCCGCCAGCGCGAGCACCACGACGACATAGTCGCCGAACCGCCAGGGCAGCGGTTCGTGCAATCCCCAGTAACCGAGAAACAGCATGCCCATCGAGAACATCGTCGCGGAGGCCGAGCTGAGCGCGACCACCGATCCCGTCGGAAACTGCATGGGAACCTCCCTTCGCGCAGCGCGCGATGCAACGCTTCTCGCCAGGGATCGCCACGATCGCGCCGGCTATCGACCGGTCACGGATTCATGACCCGCTCGAAAGGACGAAGCGCGCCCCCGCTGCCGCTCGACGAATACGCGTTGTCACGGATTGACAGATTCAGCCAGACAAGCCGACATTTCGTACCGATCCAATCGGGCACGTACGTCACGCCGCTACTCCGGCTTCTTCGCGACCTGCGCGACGGAAATCCAGCCCACCACCGCCGCGGCGACCCAGCAGCACGTGATCAGCAAGTCGAGATTCATCCAGCCTTCGAAATTCGCACTGTTTTCGAAACTGCAGCGCTGACGGCCCCTGACCCACATGCAGCCGCTGATCAGCTGGTCGATGTGCATGTAGACGCTGTATACCGCAACAGCCGAGGCGATGACGGCGACCCGCAGGCTCATGCTTTTTTTCATTGGTGCTGGACGCGTGTGGTGAACTCCTGTCGATCTTAAGCCAATGGCGATGCGTGACGCAATCGCCCGGGTATCGTCCCGATTGACCGGTACGCGTGAAACAGTGTCGACCGGGTAACCACAACGGGGAACGCTCATGACGAAACAGAACACGATCGCGCTGATCGTCGATCCCGGAAGCGGCGAGCGGATTCGCGACGTCGCCGCGCACGCCCGGCATACGTGGGTCGTCACGAGCGACATCGAGGATCTCGTCGTGCCGATCATGGACGCGCCGATCCCGCCCCGACCGCGATGCGCTGACGCGGGGGGATGGCGTAACGGAGGTTCTTGCCCTGTCTCGCCTCGGCATTGACGCGGGACGGAACCGCCCGGCCTGCATCCCGGCGGTCACCCACTCCGACGCCCGCTCGGCGCACGGGCAGTCAATCCCGACGATACGCATCGCCACCGACGGCGGCAAAGAAGGAAACCGTACTGGCCATCCTGGCCGCACGAACGCGAATCATCTCGAGCCGCGCCAGATCATATGCATACTCGTCGCGCAGCACATGAAGCCGATCCGAACTGCCGTTCTCGAACTGACGCCGGGTCATCTCCAGAACGGTCCGTTGCCGTTGCGCGACCGCTCGACGCGCTTGCAGCGCGATCGCGTCGCGATCGATTTCGGTCATCGCATCGGCGACGCTCTGCAACGCGCCCAGCACGACCGTCCGATAGTCCTCGAACGTGGCATCGTAGGCGGCGATCGCCGCATCCCGTGCGGCACGCAATTCTCCACCGCGAAAAACCGGTGCGCCAAGCTGGGCACCGATATTCCAGATCGTCGCGCCGCCGGCAAACAACTGACCGAGCGCCAGCGGCGACGACCCGATGCTCGCCCCCAGTTCGATCCGCGGGTAAAGATTGGCCGTGGCGATGCCGGCCAGTTCGCCGGCAATATGCAGGCGCGCCTCCGCTGCGAGAATGTCGGGCCGTTGCCGCACGAGCCCCGACGGCACCGTCGACGGCAAGTCTTGCGGCAATTGCAAGTCGTCCAGGCGAAACCGAGGCAGCGACTCGGGCGATGGAACACCGGCATAGGCCGCGAGTTGAAACCGGATTTTCAGCAGTTCCGCATGCAATGCCGCCCGTTCCGCTTCGATTCGATCGACGTCCGAATCGCCATCGATCGTTTCCCGATGCGCGACGCTGCCGATTTCATGCCGTTCGCGCAGCATCTTCCCAACGGCTCGCCGGTTCCGCAACACTGCGTCGTTCACGTCCATTTCGTCACGCAGCCGCCCTTCCCGGACCACCGCAGCGATGATATTGCTGACCAGTGTCAAGCGCGCGGCGTCGGCCTGATGCCTTCTCAGCGCTGCTTCATACCGTTTCGCCTCGACCCGATGGCGCTGTGCGCCGAAGAAATCGAAATCGTATCGAACGCTCACGTTCGTGTTGTACAGCATGAACGGGGACGGGTTGGGAATCATCGGCAGACCGGCGGCCGCAGTATTCAACTGCTCCCTTTTGGCTGACGCGCCGACGTCGACCTGCGGATAGCGACTGGCACCCTGTTGTCCCGCAAGATACTTCGTCGCCTCGATCAACCGCGACTCCGCGCTCCGTATCGACGGACTGTCCCGCATCGCCTGCTCGACGAGCGCATCCAGCGCCGACGAACCAAAGTGCCGCCACCAGCGCGGGTCGCGTTCGACAGGCATGCCGGCCTCGTCGCGATCGGTCGAGCGGACGCTCATCCCCATGAAGGTGGCCGGCAATGCCAGGTCGCTCGTGGATCGGGGGACAAACGCAGGATGGCTGCACCCCTGCCCCGCGACGATGACGACCGCGATCGACAGAACCGCAATCGCGCGGCAGGCACGGCGGCGTGGATAGGTTCGTTGTGCCATCGTCGTTCAATCGAGCGTGGTGCGGTACGCGAGCAGGCCGACCGTCATTGCAACCAGAGCGAACACGACCATCGTCGCGGCATCGGGCCATATTTCGTTCCATCCGCTCCCCTTCAGGAGAACACCGCGAATGGCCCGGTTGAAATAGGTCAGCGGCAATCCGTTGCCGAGCAGCCGCGCCCAGCCTGGCATGCCGGCAAACGGAAACATGAATCCGGAGAGCAGGACGCTCGGCAGGAAATAGAAGAACGTCATCTGCATCGCCTGCAACTGGCTCCGCGCGACCGACGATATGGCGATGCCGACCATCAGGTTCGCGACGATCAGCAACGATGCGAGGCAGTAGACCGTTACAGGATTGCCCTCAAACGGCACGCTGAACACGAACCGGGCCGCCAGCAGGATGATCGTGCACTGCAGGAGCCCGATCAGGATGTACGGCACGATTTTTCCGCAGATCACCTCGATCGAGGTTGCCGGCGACGCGAGGATGTTCTCGATCGTTCCGCGTTCACGTTCGCGCGTAATCGCGAGGCTCGTCATCATGACCATCGTCATCGACAGGATGACGCCCATCAATCCGGGGATGATGTTGTACTGCGTAATGCCGGCGGGATTGTAGATCCGGTGCACCCGGGCCGAGAATGCTTGCGGAGGCGCGGTTCTCACCAAGGCTCCGATCAAATCCTTGTTCAACACCGTCTGCGTCATCGTATTGAGAGCGGCGATCGCATTTCCCGTTGCGGCGGGATCGGTCGCATCCGCCTCGACCAGAATTTCCGGATGCTCGTTGCGCACCAGCCGTCGCGAGAAGTCGTGCGGCACGCTGACCACGAACTGCACGATGCCCTTTTGCAGCGCGTCACGGGCCGCGCGTTCGGAAAACAGGCCGCCCTGGACGTCGAAATACCCCGTGTTGCGCATGCCGGCGACGAGCGATCGCGAAAATTCGCTTGTGTCGTCGGCGAGCACGATCGTCGGCAGATGCCTGGGATCACTGTTGATCGCAAAACCGAACAGCGCCAGCTGCACGATCGGCAACACGGCGATCATCCCGAGCGTCACGCGATCGCGGCGGATCTGCAAGAACTCCTTCGTCACCATGCTCCACCAGCGGGAAATCGAGATGCGGATCATGATCAGCCGGACTCCCCGGATGTGCCCTTCATCAAATGCAGGAAGACGTGCTCGATATTCGTCTCGATTCTGCGAATCTCGACACCCGCGCCGCAAACTGCTGCGAGACTCGCTCCAAGCACGGCCTCGTCACGTCCCGATACGTGCAATGCACGACCGATTGCAATCACCTGCTCGACGCCCGGCCGGCCCTTGAGCCGGTCGTTCAGCCGGACGAGGTCGCCACCGGACACCGACCAGGTGTGGAGCGCATGCCGTCGCACGAGATCACCGACCTCGCCGTGGGCCAGCAGCGTGCCGTACGAGATGTAGGCCAGCTTGTGGCAACGTTCGGCCTCGTCCATATAGTGCGTGCTGACAAGCACGGAAATACCGCGGGCTGCCAGACGGTGCAATTCCTCCCAGAACACCCGGCGCACGCCCGGGTCGACGCCAGCCGTCGGTTCGTCGAGCAGCAGCAGTTCGGGCGACTGCAACAGCGCAGCGGCAAGCGCCACCCGTTGCTTCCAGCCGCCCGACAATGAGCCGGTCAGCTGGTTCGAGCGCGACTCCAGGCCCATCTCGGCGAGGATCCGCGCGACGCGTTCCTTTCGCGCGTCGATCTCATACAGTCGCGCGACGAAATCGAGGTTCTCCCGCACCGTCAAGTCTTCCCAGTACGAAAAACGCTGTGTCATGTAGCCGACTCGGCGCTTGATCTCCCGGCATTCCTTCAGGATGTCGAATCCAAGGCAGGTCCCGCTGCCTGAATCCGGCGTCAGCAGTCCGCACATCATGCGCAACGAGGTCGTCTTGCCGCTGCCGTTCGGTCCGAGAAAGCCGAATATCTCGCCCCGACCAACCTGCAGGCTCAGGTTTTTGACGACGTGCCGTGTGCCGAAATGCTTGTTCAGATCGCGCACATCGATCAGCGGCATCGCATGACTCATCGCGTCACCTCGATCGGCAGGCCGGGGTGCAGGCCACGCGCGGCAACGGTATCGGGCCGCGCTTCGACGAGAAACACCAGCTTCGAGCGTGCGTCGTTGCTGTAGATGACGGGCGGCGTATATTCTGCGTCCGACGCGATATGACTGATCGTCGCCGTGTAGCCGCGGTCGCAACCGTCGCATGCGATCCGCACGACACGACCGACGCGGAAATTGGCCAGGGCGGCCTCGGGCACGAAGAAGCGAACCTTCGTATTGAGATCGACCAGGATCTTCACCACCGGGGTGCCGGCGACGACCCACTCGCCCGGCGTGAAGAACGTATCGACGACGACGCCCTTGCCGGGAGCCAGCACCGACAGTTGCCGCAATTGCGTCTGCAGCCGTTCGTATTCGGCCTGCTGCGCGTCGGCGCTCTGTCGTTGCGATTGCAGTTGACCGTCGCGTGCCGGCAGGCGCGCCGTCTTCAGTTGACTGGCGACTTCGCTGACTCGTGCTTTGTCCACCCGGGCCGCCGCACGTTCGCGTTCGAGCTGATCGAGCGAGATTGCCTGTATCGCGTAGTCGGCTTCCGCGCGGGCGAGCCGTTGCGCGGAAAGCGCGGCGTTCGCCCGGGTCTGTTCGAGCTGTGCGTTCACCGTATCGATTTCCGATGAACGCTTGCCCTGCTCCAGGTCGCCGAGCACGTCCAGCGACGATTGCCACTGGTGATACTGACGCTTGATTGCCTGTTCCAGGTCCGGCGCACCGATTTCGAAAACGACCGTGCCCGCTTCGACACGATCGCCGCGTGTCGCGCGCAAAGTCTTCAGATTTCCCGAATACGGTGCCGACAGATAGGAAAACTGCCCTTCGACATAACCGTGATACGTTTCCGGCGACTTTGTACAGCCCGCGGCGACGAAGCTCGCGCAAACGAAGCCGTACCCGGCCCACCTGGGCATGAGCGTGATGCGTTCCATAGGGAAGAAGCCGAATGTGGCGTGGTTGTATGCGACGACCGTCAGATGGTCGGCAAGCGACGGTCCGACTGGCATCGGCCGCCGATCCGCTTCGTATACGCGTCGAGAAACTCGGCGGCCGCCGCACGCCGGATTTCGGTCACGTATTGCGTACAGCAATGGTCTCCGTCGGCGAACAACGTCAGCTTGACGAAATACCGACAACAGCGTCTTTCGACATTAACTTTTAATACGGAGAGCGCTCCACACAAATCTCGTCAAAGTATTTTCACGAAAGAATCGATACGGCGATGAATTCTATTTTTTTGCCATCCGATTCGTCAACGCCAAATTCATCGCTTTAATTTTTAATTTTGATATTGGATCGTTATTTTTCAATTCGAAACAAACAAAATGCTAGTACCAGTACTAAGCAGGAATGCAAATACCGGAAATGCCCCGATACGCTGCATGAGCAGCGCCAACCAATATTGTGGCTAAGGGAAATCCGCATTGCCGACCGCGACACCACTGTGCCAAGAGGGGGAAAATCCGCCCATTCGACGGATGTCCTTGGCACGGGTAGTGGCCAGGCGGAGGACAAGGCCGCAACACGTCGCGCAGACAATGGCAACGTGACACGACCCAACGGTTACCGCCAGTACGCTGTCAGCCGGTCGGCGCAGGCTCGCCGAACCAACATGTGGCGGGGAAAAGTGTCGTGCCCGATTCGGGCCGTTCGAACTGGCCGCACTCATCGAGCGCCGCAGCGTGACCCTTCTGCCTCTCCGTACGTCCCGCTTCCCCCGCTCAACGATGCTTCCCGCCATGCTTGCGCGCCCGATGCTCGGCACGCTTGTGCAGCAGCACCGGCATCAGTTCCTCGATGTACCGCCGCGCCTGCCCGCGCGTGACGATCTCGCTGAAGCGTTGATGCGCCTGCTCCTGTCCGACGAGCGCCGCATGCGCTTTCCTCAGGATGTGCAGATACGCGATCAGGCTCGTGCCGTCGCGCACGGGCAGCGCATCGCGCGGGTCCGGAGTCGGGGTGGTGGTACTCATGTTCCGATCCTTTGCGGACAATCCGTCCGGCACGTAGGCGTCACGAGCGCCAGCAGGTCGTTGGCGAGGCGGTCGCGATCGGTCAGCGGCGCGAGGCCGAACAGCCGCTCGAGCGTCGCGGCGACCGATGCATGGTCATACGGCGTGTGATCGACGTGCCCGGCCGCGACCCACGGCGAAATCACGATCGCCGGCACGCGCACGCCGTACACGTCGAAGCCGAAGCCGCTCGCGTTCAGCGTCGCGGGCGCGCCGTCGTTCGGCGGCGGCGCGGCGCCCGGCCCGACCGAATCGTAGAAGCCGCCGTGCTCGTCGTAGACGATCACGAACAGGCTGCTGTTCCACACCGGCGAATTGCGGATCGCGTTGTACACGCGCGCGGCGAGCCGGTCGCCGCCGGCGAGACCGTCCATCGGATGCTGCGAGCTGCCGTTCTGATAGGTACCGTGCACGATGTCGCCATAACCGGGCTCGATGAACGTATAGCGCGCCGTGTAGCCGGCCGCGAGATCGGCGTCGAAATGCGCGAGATCGTCGATGTCGAAGAAGCTGATGCCCTTCAACGACGCGACCTGCGGCACGTGGCCGAGCGGGTCGCCCGTCTGGTCCTGGTAGATGCGCCAGTTGTCGTCGCCGAGCGCGCCGAAGATCGAACCCTTCGGATACGGAAAACCGTCGAACCCGTCCCATCCCAGCATTTCCTGCTTGGTCGGCGAATGGTCGAGCCCGGCCGACGACGCGCCATGCAGGAAGAAGCGGTTCGGCCAGGTCGGCCCCGGCATCGATGCATGCCACGCATCACACAGCACGAACGCGTTCGCGAGCGCGTAAAGCGACGGCGCCTGCGTCGCGACGTCGACACCCTGCATGATCTTGCCCGCATCGACCGGCCGCGGCGGCGTGCCTTCGGAATGCGACGTCGCGTAGTTCGACACGAAACCCGAATTGGTGATGGACGGATAGGCCTGCCCTTTCACGAACGGTACGCCCGCGCCGCACAGCTGTTCGAGCACGTCGGTGAATTCGTGGCACGGATCGGTCGGCATCCGGTCGGGCGCGCCGCCGCCGAACGGATAGACCGCGCCGCCGTACGCGTTGCTGTTGCCCGGCGACGCGGCGACGATGTCGGCAATGCCCGACAGTGCAAACAGGTGATCGAAGGAACGGTTCTCGAGCATCAGCACGAACACGTGCCGGATGCGGTCCTGAACGGACGGGGATGCGGGGGCTGCGTCTGCACTCATGGCGCCTCCTGGCGTCGCGCGACGAATGTCCGGCTGGCACGATCGTCGGCCCGCTGAAAGCCACCGAAGGAATGGCAAGCCACGCGCGCGGGCCGCGAATTGCCGACGAGTGTACGGCCGCGCCGCCCCGCGCGTAAAGCATCGTGCGCACCGCGTCGCGGCATGGACGGCCCCCGGCCGCATAGGCGAGCCCGACGATATCGGTCGGTGATCGTGTCCTGCCGTCGGACGACAACCGCCGGGCCGATGCGCAGCGCATCGAGGTGTCGCGCGGAAAGGCACGTCGGGCGTTGACTTTCGCCGATCGGCCCGATACGATCGACGCACTTTCAAGACGCCCTCCCGGTCCGCCGGGAGGGCGTTTCGTTTTGGTTCCCCAACCAGACGGAAACGACTTGAAATGAACCCCATCGACACCTCCTCCGCCCGCCCGACCGGCAACCACGACGGGCTCGGCTCCCTGCGGCATGGCGCCGGCCCCGAATGCGTGATGGTCCTGCACGACTGGCTCGGCGACCACACGAACTACACGGCAACGCTGCCGTATCTCGACGAAACAGCCTTCACGTACGTGTTCGTCGACCTGCGCGGCTACGGCGCGTCCCGCCACCTGACCGGCGCATGCACCGTCGACGAGATTTCCGCCGATTGCCTCGCGCTCGCGGATCGTCTCGGCTGGCAGCGCTTTCACGTGATCGGCCATTCGATGACCGGCATGGCGACGCAGCGGCTCGCAGCCGATGCGCCGTCACGCATCAAGAGCGCGATCGCCGTGTGTCCGGTGTCGGCGGCCGGCAACCGCCTGGGCGCCGACGCGCGCGCATTCTTCGCGAGCACGACGGTCGACGACGATGCGTTTCGGCGGCTCGTGCGATTCGTGACGGGTGGATTGTCGGCGCGCTGGGCCGATCTGAAGTTGCGGCAGAACCGCGAACGCGTGGCGCCGGGTTGCCAACTCGCGTATCTCGACATGCTGACGGGCGCGGATTTCGTCGACGACATCCGCGGGCTCGACACGCGCTTTCTGGTAATCGTCGGCGACAAGGATCCGGGAATCGACGCAGCGGCGATGCAGGCGACCTTTCTCGCGTGGCACCCGGTCGCGCGGCTCGTGACGATACCGAATTGCGGGCATTACCCGATGCAGGAATGTCCGCCGTACTTCGCGATGATCGTCGAGGATTTCCTGCGGGACGCGGCCGCCTGAGCGTTGCGCACGCGCGGCGGCCGGTGAAGGCGGTGGGGGCCGCCGCGGCATGACGGCGCCGCCGCGACCGACGAACGGCATGCAACGCGCGTTCATCCGGTGCGTCCGGCCGCGTGGCCGGACGGGTTTCGACCCGGTGCGCGAGTGGCCGCGCACCGGTCGAGGCCGCTTAACGACGCGGCTGGCCGCTTCGCGGCGGACGCGGGGAATTCGCGTCCTTGTGACGGAAGTTGATGCGGCCCTTCGTGAGGTCGTAGACCGACAGTTCCAGCGTCACGCGGTCGCCCGCGAGAATCCGGATGTGGTTCTTGCGCATGCGGCCCGACGCGTACGCGCCAACCACGACGCCGTTTTCCAGCGTCACACGGTATTTGCTGTCCGGCAGCACTTCGTCGACGATTCCGTCGAGTTCCAGCAGTTCTTCTTTTGCCAAACCAATTCCTCCAGACAAGGTGATAGACCGCGGCCGCGGCGATCTGCCCGGCGCGGCATCCCGTAACGGGACGGCCGCCGGCAGGCTGCCGGGGATCGGTTCGTTCAGACGGGCCACAGGCCTGTCTTGCGATCGGAGCCCGGCGCGTTGCGGCGTTCGGGCGGTCGGTGGCGGCGGCGGGATGAGCGCCGCGCAAGTCGGGACCGCGCCGGCTACGACATGGCGGCGGTCTGCTCAGGTTGATGCGTTGAAGCGGGTGATGCGCTCGCGAAGCGGCGAGCGCTTTGCGAGGGCGTTACGTCGCACGCCGTTCAGGCATGCGAGGAGGGAGGCGTCACGACCGATGCATCGTGAATGTCGCGATGCATCGGTCGTGCGCATCGGAACGCGCCGGCGCCGCCAGGGCGGCGCCTCGCGCGAAACTCCATCCGGCAACGGCCACCGACTGGCGGCCGCTGCCGTTGCGGCTTACTGCGGCGTGATGTTCGACGCTTGCAGACCCTTCGGGCCGCGCTTCACTTCGAAGCTGACCTTCTGGCCTTCGGCCAGGGTCTTGAAACCCGTGCCGCGAATTTCCGAGAAATGGGCGAACAGATCGTCGCCGCCGTTGTCCGGGGAGATGAAACCAAAGCCCTTGGTTTCGTTGAACCACTTGACGGTACCGGTATCCACAAATACTTCCTTAATACAAATAATTGAACATGCGCCCGCGACGGGCACAGAAAGAATCAAAGAGGGAGAGACCAACGACTGCCGCACGGAGCGCGGCCAATGATGAGCAATCGAACTTCTTGAACACTTCGACCATGGACACTACGCCGTAGCGGCCATTTCGTCAAGCCATTTCGATGCAGTGCAGCATGCGATCGCCGCGTGCGCCTTGCGTGGCGGGCGTGACCGGCCGACGGCGCACATTCCGATGCGCCCCCGTTTTCGGGCGGCCTGCCCGTCTTTTTACCGCGGCTCGAACACGTGATGCGGCGCCGGCGGCTCGCCCCCGTCGCGAATCCGCGTCTCGAACGCCTTGCGCGCGACGCTCGCCGGCCGCACGTCGGCCATGTCCAGGTAGAACCGCGAGTCGGCTGCCCGTTGCCCTGCCCCGTCAGCTGCGTCGCCTGGTGGTCCTCGAACAGGTTCCCGAAACAGTCGATCGGCGCACGGTGCACGGTCGCAAAGTGCGCGCACGAAGCCGGGAACGCACGCGCTCAGTCTTGATGCGGAATACCTTCGATCGGGCACTCCGGCGTGCCGGGCGTTGCGCGCGTAAGCGCTTCGACGCGGCGACGCGTGGCGTCGGGATCCGCGATCCAGTAGCGATAGAACCCGAATGGACAGTCCGCGACGCCATTCGCGCCATCGCCGGAATTGATCGTGCCGGTATAGCCGCGATGCAGCAGCTTGTACAGATGATTCTGCGACTGCATGTTACGCCGCGCGTCGCGAATCATCCCGAGCGACAGCTCCGCATACTGCACGCCCATTTCCTCCTCGCCGCATTCGCCGAGCGTGCGCCCGTCGAACCCCACGATCGCGGAATGGCCGAAGTACGAATACACACCGTCCCAGCCCGTGGCGTTGGCCACTGCCACGTAGGTATTGTTCATCCACGCCATGGCCTTCGCGACCATCACCTGCTGTTCTTTCGCCGGATACATATAGCCCTGGCAGCGCACGATCAGCTCCGCGCCGTTCATCGCGCAGTCGCGCCAGATTTCCGGATAATTTCCGTCATCGCAGATGATCAGGCTGATCTTGAGACCCTTCGGCCCGTCCGTCACATAGGTCCGGTCGCCCGGGTACCAGCCTTCGATCGGCGTCCACGGCATGATCTTGCGATACTTCTGCACGATCTCGCCGCGATTGTCGATCAACACGAGCGTGTTGTACGGTACCTTGCGCGGATGCGCCTCGTGGCGCTCGCCCGTGATCGAGAACACGCCCCACACGTTGGCCTTGCGGCACGCCGCCGCGAAGATGTCGGTCTCCTCGCCGGGGATCGTCGACGCCGTATCGAACATCTCCTGGCGGTCGTACATGATGCCGTGGGTCGAATACTCGGGGAACACCACGAGATCCATGCCTGGCAAACCCTGTTTCATGCCGACCACCATGTCGGCGATGCGGCGCGCGTTGTCGAGCACCTCCGCCTTCGTGTGCAGACGCGGCATCTTGTAGTTGACTACCGCGACACCCACACAATCGCGGCTGCTCGAAATATCACCATGTCGCATGACGCTTCCTCCTCGAACACGTTGACGCCGCGCGCGACGGCCGCTGCTTCCGGGCATCGGCTCGCGCGCGGCACACCTTAGTGGCTGATCATCCAGGGCCGTCCCGCCGGCCGCTTGAGGCCGTCCGACGCCGTGCCGGCAAGCTTCGCCGCGCCGCCCGAGCAGCAACTGCAGCCGGCGCGATGGCGCAGCGGCGGCCCGTCGTCGGACTGACGCGGCGCGTGCGCGGCACGCTCGTTGGTCGCGTGCGCGGCGCGGCGCGCCCCCGTCATCAGCGCCAGCGATGGCGCGCCGATCACGCGCCCGCCTTGCGCGCCGCACTCGGGACAACGGCACGGTTTTTCGCGATCCGCGATGCGGCGCATGACCGAGAACGGCCCGCAGCTTGCGCACTCGAAGTCGTAGATGGGCATGACAGCCTCCTTTTCCTGCGTTATTTCAGTGTGCCGCTCACGCCTTCGCGAGATCCGGCGAACACGGCAGATCCACGCCGCCCTGGATGTGCCGGATCGGGCCGTCGGCATTCGGGCGAATGTCGAAATCGAAGATCTGCGTGGGCAGCCACAAGGTCGCGCACGCGTTCGGAATATCCACCACGCCGCTGATATGCCCCTGCACCGGCGCGCAGCCGAGCAGCGAATACGCTTGCGCGCCCGAATAACCGAATTTCTTCAGATACTCGATCGCGTTCAGGCACGCCTGGCGATACGCGGTGGTGACGTCGAGATAATGCTGGCCACCCTGCTCGTCGACGGAAATACCTTCGAAAATGAGGTAATCGTTATAGGTCGGCGTGATCGGGCTGGGCTGAAAGACGGGATTGCGAATCCCGTATTTCGCCATGCCGCCCTTGATGAGATTCACGCGCATGTGCACCCAGCCGGCCATTTCGATCGCGCCGCAGAACGTGATCTCGCCGTCCCCCTGGCTGAAGTGCAGGTCGCCGACCGAAAGGCCCGCGCCATCCACGTAGACCGGGAAAAACACCTTCGAGCCGCGCGACAAATCCTTGATGTCGCAATTGCCGCCATGCTCGCGCGGCGGCACCGTGCGTGCGCCCTGCGCGGCGGCCTTGTCGCGCGCCTCGCCCGCGAGCTTGCCCATGTGGGCGGTGGCCGCGAACGGCGGATTCGCGAGCGGCGGCACGCGATCGGGCGCGGTGGCGATCAGGCCGGTTTCACGCGCATTCCAGGTCTCCAGCAATTTCGGATCGGGCAGGCAGCCGATCAGGCCCGGGTGAATCAGGCCCGCGAAATTCACGCCCGGAATATGGCGCGAACGCGTATAGACACCGTGAAAATCCCAGATCGATTTTTGCGCGCTGGGGAAATGATCGGTCAGAAAGCCGCCGCCGTTGGTCTTCGAAAAGAAGCCGTTGAAGCCCCACTGACTGTCGGCCTTCGCGCCGATGTCGAGCAGGTCGACCACCAGCAGGTCGCCGGGCTCGGCGCCTTGCACGCCCACCGGGCCGGAGAGAAAGTGCACGATCGACAGGTCGATGTCGCGCACGTCGTCGGCGCTGTCGTCGTTCTTGATGAAACCGCCGGTCCAGTCGTAGGTTTCGAGAATGAAGTCGTCGCCGGGCTTCACCCAGCAGGCCATCGGAATGTCGGGGTGCCAGCGGTTGTGTACCTGTTCGTTTTCGTAGGCCGACTGGTTCAGATCGACCTTGATGAGAGTCTCGGGCATGGCATTGGCTCCTGGGTTCGCGGATTGACATACGGCGCGGCGCGCGAACGCCGCGCCGCGCTCAGACGGAGAGGTATTCGCGGATGCGGTCGGTGTCGCCCGCGTCACGCGTGCTTTGGTGCACGAAGCGGCCGCCCTCGATCACGAACAGGCGGTCGGCCACGTCGAGCGCGAAGCTCAACACCTGCTCCGAGACGACGATGGCGATATTGCGGCTCGTGCGAATCTGGTTGAGCGCCCTGGCGATGTCCTTGATGACGGACGGCTGGATGCCTTCGGTCGGCTCGTCGAGCAGCAGCACTTTCGGGTCGGTTGCAAGCGCGCGCGCAATCGCGAGTTGCTGTTGCTGACCGCCAGAGAGATTGCCGCCCTTGCGCTTTCTCATGTCGAACAGCACGGGAAACAACGCGTAAAGTTCGTCGGGCACCTGCTGGCTCTGCGCGTTTTCGAGGCCCGTCCGAATGTTTTCCTCGACGCTCAGCGACGCGAAGATCTGCCGGCCTTGCGGCACGTAGCCGATGCCCTTCGACACGCGGCGGTAGCTCTCGTCCTTCGAAACGTCGGCGCCGGCCACGCGCACCGTGCCGCGATTGGCGGGCAGCATGCCGATCAGCGCCTTGAACAACGTGGTCTTGCCCATGCCGTTGCGGCCCATCACGGCCACGCTTTCGCCTTGCGCAACGGAAAAGCCGATGCCGTGCAGCACTTCGCTCTGGCCGTAGCTGACGACGAGATCGTCGACTTCCAGCATGATGTGTTCTCCGTGTTGTCGTTCGATTGCCGACTCAGTGGCCGAGGTAGACGTCGATCACGCGCGGATCGGCCTGCACCTGCGCCATCGGCCCTTCCGCGAGGATCTTCCCCTGATGCATGACCGTGACCTTGTGCGCGATGCGTTCCACAAACGCCATGTCGTGTTCGATCACGATCATCGAGCGGTTGCGGCAGATGCGGTCGAGCAGGTCGGCGGTCAGTTCGCGCTCGCGCACGCTCATGCCGGCAATCGGCTCGTCGAGCATCAACAGTTCCGGATCCTGCATCAGCAGCATGCCGATTTCGAGCCACTGTTTCTGGCCGTGCGAAAGCAGCCCCGCTTCCAGATCGAGCGCGCCGGCGAGGCCGATTTCACTGGCCACGTCGCGCACGCGATCGGCCACTTCGGTGTCCTCCCGATAGGCGAGCGCGCCAAACACGCTGCGACCGCGCGGAAACGACACTTCGAGGTTCTGCGCCACGCTCAGGTTTTCGTAAATCGACGGCGTCTGGAACTTGCGGCCGATCCCTTGACGCACGCGGCGGAATTCCGCGAGCTTCGTGATTTCCTCGTTGCGGAACTTGATGCTGCCCGCCGTTTCCCTGGTCTTGCCGCAGATGAGATCGAGCAGCGTGGTCTTGCCCGCGCCGTTCGGGCCGATCACCACGCGCAACTCGCCGCGTTCGAGATAGAGATTGAGCGAATCGATCGCCTTGAAGCCGTCGAACGACACGGTCAGGTCTTCGATCGCGAGCAGAAAGTCGGTATTGCTCATGCTTCACGCCTCCTTGTTCGCCGCGCCGAGCAGACGTCTCACGCGCGGGCGCACATGCTCTTCGTACAGACCCGCCAGCCCGTTCGGAAACACCATCACCACGCCGATGAACATCGCCGCCATCAGATAGAGCCAGAGGTTCGGAAAGCTCTCCGAGAACCAGCTCTTGCCGAGATTGACGAGAATCGCGCCGTACACCGCGCCGACCAGCGACATGCGCCCGCCGATGGCCGCGTAGATCACCATTTCGATCGACGGCACGATGCCGACGAACGACGGCGACATGAAGCCCACCTGCAGCGTGAACATCGCGCCGCCGACGGCCGCGAGCATCGCCGCGAGACAGAACGCGAACACCTTGAACATGGCGACGTCGTAGCCCGAGAAGCGCACGCGGTCTTCCTTGTCGCGCATCGCGAGCAGCAGCGTGCCGAGCTTGCTGCGCTGAACGTAGCGGCAGGCGAGCAGCGCGCCGATCAGCAGCGCGGCGTTCACGAAGTACAGGATCAGCTTCGCGTGATCGGTGCGGATGTCCCAGCCGAGCAGCGTGCGCAGGTCGGTGATGCCGTTCACGCCGCCCGTATAGCCTTGCTGGCCGATGATGAGCACCGAGAGGATCAGCGCAACCGCCTGCGTGATGATCGCGAAGTAGACGCCGCCCACGCGCCGCTTGAACATCGCGTAGCCGATCACGAACGCGAGCGCCGTCGGCACGACGAGCACCGCGAGTATCGAGAACGGCAATCCATGAAACGGTTTCCACCATGCGGGCAGCGCGGTGAGCTGGTTCCAGTCCATGAAGTCGGGAATGCCCGGCGTGGTCTGCGTGCGCGTGGCGGCCGGATCGGACGCTTCGAGCTTGAGAAACATCGCCATCGCGTAACCGCCGAGGCCGAAGAACACGCCCTGGCCGAGACTGAGCACGCCGCCGTAGCCCCACGCGATCACGAGGCCGATCGCCACGAACGCGTAGGTCAGGTACTTGCCCATCAGGTTCAGACGGAACGTGTCGAGCGCGAGCGGAAACACGACCACGATGAGCAGCGCAAGCAGCACGATGCCCGCGTAGCCGGACGCGTCGAGCCGCGCCGCGCGAGCCCGCCAGCCGGCCGGCGGCGCGCCCGGGCCGGATCGCGGCGATACGCCGCCCGCCGTGGGTTGGATGGGTTCCATGTCCATCTCTCCATACGAATGAAGCTGTGAATGAGGCTTGCGCATGAACGCGCGCTGACGTGAGCCGATGTGCTTAGACTCGCCTCACCTTCGAGGCGAACAGGCCCTGCGGACGCAGCATGAGAATCACCACGACGGTGAGCAGCGTGAGCACGCGCGCAATCGAGCCCGAGAGAAAGAACTCGCTGATCGACTGCATCTGCGCGATGCCGAATGCCGACGCCACGGTACCGAGCAGGCTCGCCGCGCCGCCAAACGTCACGACGAGAAACGAATCGACGATATAGAGCGAGCCGCTCGTCGGTCCCGTCGAGCCGATGGCCGTGAAAGCCGCGCCCGCCACGCCCGCGATACCGCAGCCAATCGCGAAAGTCATGCGGTCGGTGCGCTGCGTGTTGATGCCCGCCGCGTTCGCCATCGGCCGGTTCGCGACCGTGGCGCGCACGCGCAAGCCCCAGCGCGAGCGATAAAGCGCGAGCAGCAGCCCGCCCGTCATCAGCAGCGCGAGGCCCATCACGAACATGCCGCTCACCGGAATGTCGAGGCCGGGCGTGGGCTCCCACGACCCCATCAGCCAGTCGGGCAGCGCCGGACTCACCTCCTTCGGCCCGAAGGTCGACCGGAACACCTGCTGCATGCCGAGGCTCAGGCCCCAGGTGGCGAGCAGCGTGTCGAGCGGGCGCTTGTACAGATGGCGAATCAGCGCCCATTCGGCGAGCCAGCCCGCCGCGAAGGCCAGCGCGAACGCCGCGAGAATCGCGAAGAAGAAATACACGGGCGTGAGCGCGTGCCAGACGTTCTGCGACAACCACGAAAACATGTAGACCGTATAGGCGCCGATCGTCATGAATTCGCCGTGCGCCATGTTGATCACGCCCATCTGGCCGAAGATCACGGCGAGCCCGAGCCCCATCAGGAGCAGGACGCTGAAGAGGCTCAGACCGGCGAAGCCCTGCATCAGCGTGATGTTGAAAATATCGGTAGCGGACATCGAACGCTCCTCGCGCGGCGGCATCATGGCCCGCCGCGCCGCTGCGGTTGACGGATTACATGTAGCCCTTCGGGAACGGATTCGGCTGGATCGGCTGCTCCGACTGCGCGACGACCTTGAACTGGCCGTTCGCCTGCCCTTCGCCGATCAGCGAGCGGCTCCACAGGTGGTGGTTCGCATCGACCTTCGCGTACCCTTGCGGCGCGTTCGCCACCTCGATGCCGGCCGAATGCGCGACCACCTTGTCCACGTCGAAGCTGCCCGCGCGCTCGCACGCCGCCTTCCAGATCCACGGGCCGAGATAGGCGGCCTGCGTCACGTCGCCGATCACCGACTTCTGCCCGTAGCGCGCCTTGAACGCCGCGACGAACTTCTTGTTGTTCTCGTTATCGAGCGACTGGAAATACTTCATCGACGAATAGAAACCCGCGAAGTTGTCGCCGCCGATGCCGAGCACTTCGTCTTCGGTCACCGACAGCGTCAGCAGGAACTGCTTCTGCGGCGTGATGCCCGCGGCCTTGAGCTGCTTGTAGAACGCCACGTTCGAGCCGCCCACCACGGTCGCGAAGATGCAGTCCGGACGCGCGAGCTTGATCTTGTTCATCAACGACGCGAACTCGGTGGTGCCGAGCGGGTAATACTCCTCGCCCGCCACCTTCGCATGCAGATGCTGTTCGATATGACGGCGCGCGATCTTGTTCGAGGTGCGCGGCCAGATGTAGTCGGAGCCGATCAGAAAGAACGTCTTGGCCTTCTTGGTGTTCGAGGCCCAGTCGAGCGCCCAGAGAATCTGCTGGGTCGCTTCCTGGCCCGTGTAGAACACGTTCTTCGACTGTTCGAGGCCTTCGTAGAAGGTCGGGTAATAGAGCAGGCCGTTATCCTTCTCGAACACCGGCAGCACCGCCTTGCGCGAGGCCGAGGTCCAGCAGCCGAACACCGCCGCGACGTGGTCGTTCTCCAGCAGCTTCTTCGATTTTTCGGCGAAGGTCGGCCAGTCGGAGGCGCCGTCTTCCTGAATGATCTGCACCTTGCGGCCGAGCACGCCGCCCATCGCGTTGATCTGCTCGATGGCGAGGCGTTCGGCCTGGATCGAGCCGGTTTCGGAAATCGCCATCGTGCCGGTGGCCGAATGAAGCTGGCCGACCGTCACCGTCGTGTCCGTGACCGCGAGGCCCGTGGTATTGACCTTCGCCGTGGGCGGCGTTTGCGCAAACGCGCCGCGCGGCAGGCCCAGTGCCATCAGCGGCGCGGCGGCCAGGCCGCCGAGCATTTTCCGGCGCAGTGGCGAAGGCATCCGGGCATCGTCATCGAGTCGATCGTCTGCGGACATCACGTTCTCCTTATCGGGTGCCCGATGCGGGTCGCTGCGGGCTGGGTCGAGGTTGGACGCAATGTAGAAAGCCAATTTGACGATCGAAATACGTCAATCGACGTATTCCCGGCGCGCGTGCTGGAATGTAATTTGCATTGCAGGGCGATCCTGAGCGGTGCGGTCCGCCGTGACGCCGTTCGCGCCCCGCTCGTGCCGCTTTCGCACCATTTCGGATCATCTTCATGTCCCAGAGTCACCCGTCAGTGGGCGCGCCCGGTACGCAACGCATCGTCAAGGTGCGCCGCGACTACAACGCCTGGGTTGGCGACGAAACCCTCGAGGACTACGCGCTGCGCTTCACGCCGCGCTCGTTCCGGCGCTGGTCGGAGCTGCGCGTGGCCAATACGGCGATTGGCGCGGTGTCGTTTCTGGTGCTGGAGGCGATAGGCGGCAGTCTCGTCGTCAACTACGGCTTCACGAACACGCTCTGGGCCATCGCGGCCGTGTCCGTGCTGATCTGGCTCACCAGTTTGCCCATCAGCTATTACGCGGCGCGCTACGGCGTGGACATGGATCTGCTCACGCGCGGCGCGGGCTTTGGCTATATCGGCTCGACGGTCACCTCGCTGCTGTACGCGGTGTTCACGTTTATTTTTTTCGCGCTCGAAGCGGCCATCATGTCGCTTGCGCTCCAGCTGTATTTCCACATTTCCCTGGCGATCGCCTACGTCGTGAGTTCGCTCGTGGTGATTCCGATCGTCATGTTCGGCATCACGCTGATCAACCGCCTGCAAAGCTGGACGCAGCCGCTGTGGCTCGTCTTGTTCGTGCTGCCCTACGCAGCCGTGCTGTGGCACCATCCCGACCTGGTCGCGCAGTGGACCACCTTCGCGGGCTTCGCGCCGCAGGGCCGCGCTTTCAGCCTGATTGCCTTCGGTCAAGCATCGACGGTCGTGTTCGCGCTGATCGTACAGGTGGGCGAACAGGTGGACTATCTGCGCTTCCTGCCGCCGCTCACCGCGAAGAACCGCACGCGCTGGTGGTTCGCGCTGCTCTCGACGGGGCCGGGCTGGATCGTACCCGGCGCGCTCAAGATGCTGGGCGGGGCATTCCTCGCCTTCATTGCGCTCCAGTACGAGGTCGATGCGAGCCACGCGACCCAGCCTACGCAGATGTACCTCGTCGCCTATCATCTGCTGCTCGATCCGTTGGGGCTCGCGAGTTGGGCGCTGCCCGCGATGACGCTGTTCGTGATCGTCTCGCAGTTGAAGATCAACGTGACCAATGCCTATGCGGGCTCGCTCGCCTGGTCCAATTTTTTCGCGCGGCTCACGCACAGCCATCCGGGCCGCGTGGTATGGCTCGTGTTCAACGTCATGATCGCGTTGCTTCTCGTGGAAATGGGCGTGTTCGATGCGATCGCCAAGGTGCTGTCGCTCTACGCGAACATCGCGATTGCGTGGATCGGCGCGTTGTTCGCCGATCTCGTCATCAACAAGCCGCTTGGCTATAGCCCGCGACATATCGAGTTCAAGCGCGCGCATCTCTACGATGTGAATCCCGTGGGTGTCGGTGCGATGCTGATCGCAGCCGCCGTCGCGATGCTCGCGCATAGCGGCCTGTTCGGCGTGCTCGCCAAGGCGATGTCGTCGTTCATCGCGTTCGGTGCGGCGTTCGCGTGCGCGCCCGTGCTCGCGGTACTCACGCGCGGGCGCTATTACATTGCCCGTGCCGCGCAACCGACCGGCGACGCCACCTCGCTGCGCTGCGCGATCTGCGAAAACACCTTCGAACCGGACGATACGGCGTACTGCCCGGCCTATGGAGGCACGATCTGCTCGCTGTGCTGCTCGCTCGACTCGCGCTGCCACGACCGCTGCAAACCGCACGCGCGCTTCGCCGCGCAGGCCGACCGCGCGCTGCACCGCGTGCTGCCGGGCGCGCGACTCGGCCCCGCCGCGCTGCGCCTCATTCACTATGCGAGCCTCGTGCTCGCCATGCTCGCGGTGCTGGGCAGCGTGCTCTATCTGATCTGGTCGCAGAGCGCGACTTCGATGATCGCCGCCGGACCATCGATCGGCCGCGCGCTCTCGGGTAGCTTCCTGAATATTTTTCTCGCGCTCTCGTTGGTGGGCTGCATCGCGGCCTGGTGGTTCGTGCTGGAGCGCGAAAACCGCCGCGTCACGCAGGAAGAGTCGCAGCGGCAAAACGAATTGCTGATGCTTGAAATCGACGCGCATCAGAAGACCGACGCGGCGCTCAAGCGTGCGACCGCCGCTGCGGAATCGGCCAATCAGGCCAAAAGCCGTTACGTCTCCGGTTTGAGCCACGAGTTGCGCACTCCGTTGAACAGCATTCTCGGCTACGCGCAATTGCTGCTGCAGGCGAAGGAAGAACTCACGCCGATGCGCTACAACGCCGTGCGCACGATCCATCGCAGCGGCGAGCATTTGCTCGCGCTCGTCGACGGGCTGCTCGACATCGCGCGCATCGAGGCAGGCAAGCTTCAGTTGAACATCGCCAAGGTATCCCTCGCCGATTTCGTCGCCCACCTTACGTCGATGCTGCGGCCTCAGGCGCTCGAAAAGGCACTCGCATTCGACGTGCAGACGGTCGGTCGGCTTCCCGCCACCGTGCGCACGGACCAGAAGTGCATGAGTCAGATCCTCACCAACCTGATCGGCAACGCGATCCGCTTCACGTCGAGCGGCACGATCACGCTGCGCGTGAGTCATGTGCTCGATACACTCAAATTCGAGGTGATCGATACCGGCCCCGGCATCCCGCCCAGCGAACTGGAGCGCCTGTTCCTGCCGTTCGAACGCGGCGAAGCAGCCCATGCGTACGATCACGGCGCCGGTCTCGGGCTCACGATCTGCCGCCTGCTCACGCAAGCGCTCGGCGGCAGCCTGGAGGTGGACAGTGAAGTCGGGCATGGCACGCGCTTTGTGGTCCGCCTGTTCGCCCCCGCCGTTGACACGGCAGCCGAAACACGCACCGAACTCGCGTCGATTCGCGGCTATACGGGGGCGCGCCGCACCATTCTCGTCGTCGACGACCTCGACGACCAGCGCGACATCGTCGTGCAGTTGCTCACGCCGCTTGGCTTCGATGTCGCTGAAGCGGCCAGCGGCACCGATGCGCTGCGCTGGCTTGCGATGCACACGGCGGACGCCATCATCATGGACATTTCGATGCCGTTGATGGACGGCTACGAAACCAGTCGCCTGATCTCCGAGAATCAGTTGTCGAACGCGCCCATCGTTCTGCTCTCCGCCAACGCGTTCGCCGATGACCGCGATCGCGCAAGCGCGACCGGATGCAAGGATTATCTGGTCAAGCCGCTGCAGGTGAATCTGCTGCTCGACAAGCTTGCGCAACTGCTTGCACTCGACTGGATTGCGTCCGATACCGAAGCGAGCTCACTTCCGGCGGCAAACGCACCGGCCGCGACGCAGCCGCTCGCGCTCGCCGTGTGGCCGCGCGAACTCATCGAACACCTGCATGCGCATCTCGAAGTCGGCTACGTACAGGGCGTGATCGAACAGCTCGACGCCGCGCGCGAGACCTGGCCCGAGTTGCGGCATCAAATCGACGCGTTGCGCTCGTTGGCGGAACGTTTTCAGCTAAGGGAACTCGAGCATGAACTTGACCGACTCGCGCGCGGCTCGAACGCGTGACGCACGCACCACCATCGCGGCCTCCCCGCTCGCCGACAACCCGGCCGCGTGGCTGCACGAACGGCCCATGATACTGATCGTCGACGACACGCCGGAGAACCTCGCTTTTCTTTCCGATACGCTGCAGGCGCACGGCTACACGGTTATCGTTGCCCTGTCCGGCGAGGATGCGCTTAAACGCCTCGCGCGCGTGACGCCCGACGTGGTATTGCTTGATGCAATGATGCCCGACATGGACGGCTTCGAAACATGCCTGCGTATCAAGCAGGACGGACGGCACGAGCATCTTCCCGTCATCTTCATGACCGCATTGACGGAGAGTGAGCACGTCGTACGCGGCTTTCGCGTGGGCGGCATCGACTACGTGACCAAACCGGTGCAGCCCGAGGAGTTGTGCGCGCGCATCGGCGCCCACGTACGGCGTTCACGTGCGCAGTTGTACGCGGAGGCGGCACTGTCGCTCGACACACGCGCGGCGCTGATCGTCGGCGCGGACGGCACGATTCGTTGGCAGAGTCCGCAGGCTGCGCATCATATCGCCGCATACGCGACTACGCATGACGGCCCCGCCGATGCCGGGCAAACCAAGAACGCACGCGGGTCCGATGCGCCACCGACTCTGCCTGCCCCGCTGCGCATGTGGTTCATCGACTGGCTCGCGCGCGGCGCCCAAGGGGACGCCGTGCACGAAGTCAGCACGGGCCAGATACGTCGCTCGGCCAGTGCGACGCTCGGTCCGGAACCGGGCGAATGGATCGTGATCCTCAAGGAAAGAGACGACACGGCGCATTGCAATGCGCTCGCCGAACGCTTCGGCCTGACCATACGGGAAGCCGAAGTGCTGCTGTGGGTGTCGCACGGCAAGACAAACCGCGATATCGGCGACATTCTCGGCATAGCCCCGCGCACGGTGAACAAGCATCTTGAACACCTGTTCCGCAAGCTACATGTCGAGACCCGCGCAGGCGCAGCCGCCGCAGCGATCAAAATGCTCGAACGTGCCTGAAGCGCGTCAATTCCGGACTCGTCCTTCGTCAACACCGATACCGTGCCTCTCGCCCTGGCGAACGGTTCGTGCGGCGCTATCCCGTTGCGCGGCGCGCCAGCCGCCTGCCCCGCGGCTCCGTGATGACGACACCAACGCAAACGCGCCGACGAGACAGCTTCGGTGAGTGAGGCGAACCCACAACACTGTCCCAGTTGACAGTGGAAAATTCCGGCATGACGTTGTCATTGAGACCAGGAGGTCATGCCGTGAAGAAGAGCAAGTTCACCGAAGAGCAGATCACATACGCGTCGAGGCAGGCCGCGCGGGGAACGCCTGTCGCGGAGGTCTGCCGCAAGACGGGGATCAGCGACGCGATTTTCTACATCCATGGACTGCTCCCAACAGCAAACGGAAGTTGACAGACACGGAAGTCGATTGCGTCCCTCCATCCGGCGTCAGGGCATCGCCCAGCGCCCAACCGGAATTCCACGCGTGCGGGCCTCGACAACTGGCAGACCTCAGGGACCGTTATAAGAGACTGGTTCCCTGCTCGCCCGGATCGACCGGAGTGCCACTCGTCAATTCGTCAACGCATCGCTGGTGACGTTGCCACACTGATTTCCGATACGACCGGCCGGTTGCGAGCATCGACCAGATCACACATGCAATCTTGTTCGCGATCGCAACCATGGCCCGATTGGCGCGTCGTCTGGCATTGCGATGCGAGAGCCCAGGCGTGCTTCTTGTCATGTCTGGTTGGTGCGGTTCGGAGTACCGCGCGAGCACCGTGTATGAGCAAGGTACGGAGATGTCGGTCGCCTCGCTTGCCGATACGAATGTGTGTTCCCTCGTACGGGTTGCAGGAACTTCATCATGTAAATCGCTGCGAACGAAGCGCGCTCCGCCGCAGTCCAGCGGAGATCGCGAACTGCGTTTGATCATGCATCGCAATCGGCCATGCAATCGAAGCCGCTCATCCGTTCCAGTTGCTCACTGCACAACCCTGTTCCCTGTTGTGGCGAGTCTTTACCGATGACAGCTCGACTCATCGCATAGCCAGGTTTAACTACACACTTCACAAATTTCAATAAGTCGAATATGCGGGCTACAAACTGGCGACCATGTAGTCAACAGTCATTTTGTTAAACTAAATACTTTAAAGGTTCACATTCTTTGACGATTCGACAATGAATATGCTACCGTTCCCCTACTTCAAGAGGTCGAGAATCACGACGTCCTCTCTCTGCACGCAGGCGGCAACCGAACCGCCGCTCCCCGCATCCGCTCCCGTTACCCGGTACGCCGGGTACCCGCACGTCCGCCAGTTCGTCGCCGATTGCACTGGCCGCACGTGACACCGTTACTGTCCTACGGAGACGCGATGACACCTCGAATCGACCGACGAGCCTTCCTGATGTACAGCGCATGCAGTGCAGTGCTGCCGCTGCTCGCCGCGTGCGGCGGCGATGACGGCACGCCATCGGCCCGATCGCGCGCGATCGCCTCGGGGCTCGAGGGAAATGCCGCCCCGCCCGTCCATGCTTTCGATGAAAACGACTTGCTGGTTCCCGGCTTCAAAATGAAGCTCGGCGAAATCAAGACCCAGATCGAGCAATACCAGCCGGCGACAATCGCAATCGTGGATATCGTCAATGCAGCGTTGTCGACCAATACCCTGCCGGGGCTCATCGCATTCGGCGAAGTCACGATCAAGGCGCTCGCATCGTTCATTCCGGCCGCCGGGCCGCTCGTCGGCGAAGTGTTGAACCTGTTGTTCAACCACCTGAATACGCTATTCGAGCGCGGGCCGGATGAGGAAACGATAATCCGTCGCATCGCGACGGACGAGATTTCGAAAAACAACGTCGAGATCATGCGTCAAACGCTGGCGGGCATCAACGACGACTTGCACTTCCTCGTCGAATTCGTGCGAAGAAACTCGCCGCCCTATTCGGCGTCGATGGTGGACGCCATCACCGCGAAGTTCGCGGCGTTCTGGAGCGGTTGCACGATGCTCACGCCGATGTTCCTGATCAAGGGTTCCGAATATCAGGGGTTGACGATGCACGCACTCGCCTGCGGCGCGCAGGTTTCGATGTACGGCGTGTACCTGTCGATGCGCGACCAGCTCTCTCTTGCGCCCGACACGGTCGCCGCGACACTGGGCGAGATGCGCGAGAAGATCTACCAGTACCAGAATGCCATGCAGAAAGTGCTCGCCGAGCACCTGAACTCGCTTTCCGATCCGGACAAAAAGAACGACTACGTCCGCAACTTCTATACGCTCGGTCATGCGAGGTTTCTCGAATCGGCGAAGAGCTGCTTCACGGCTATGCACCGGAAGAAGATCGACTTCCGCAACTCGATGGAGATCTACACGCACGACGTCGTACGCAGCACGGCTGACGCAACGCTGCCGTCTCGCACGTCGTACGTGACGGATCTGCTCGCAATCTGCCATTGCGGTTACGGCGGCGATCCGTGCGTCGTCCGCATGAATCAGACATTCGTCGACGGCGCAGGCCGATCGACACACATCGACGCGCAAGGTTGCACCGGCGGCTTCGACGGCGTGTCGGGCAGCCTGCTCGCGATTCGGCACTCGTTCGCCGCGAATCAGTCAGCGGGCGAGTTGACGGATGGTCTCGGCTGCATCTGGAAAGCGTCCGTGCGGGGGGCGAACTTCTTCCGTAACGAAAACCAGTTTCTCTATGCGCTGCAGGTGCAGGACGGCACCGGCACGCGCTATTCGGCGGCAACCGACGGATACGGCAACGTCCTCGATCTGGTCGACAACCCGGATTACATCCAGTCGTATACACCCGGCAACGCGGCGAAACTCGAGCCGGGTTATTTCGTTTCGGCGTTCCTGACCGCACCGGGCACCTATTCCGACAAGACGTGTCGCGAGGATTCGGGCCGCAGCGTTCCATATGCCGGCATGGCACTGCGACACTACTCGTCCGCGTCGCAACTCGCGGAATTGCATGGCGCCGACGTCGGGCTCGAACTCGACTTGACCTGCGGTTTCAGCCTGGCGGATTCGTCGACACTCGGCTCGCCGGCCGCTTACCCGGACGTGATGATCGGCAAGTCGATCCTGGTCGGCAAGCATCTGACCTTCGTCGTGACGAACCGCACCGCGGCACCGATCGCCTGCCGCCTTGTCCCGTTGCTGGCAGACGTGAGGACGACCTCGGACACGTTCGTCAATTTGACGCTCACGGCGCATATTGGGCAACGCGTGCTCGCCACCGCCGCATTGGCCTCGCGCGAAGGCAGCCCCGCGCTGCTCGGCGAGGATGGTCGAGCCTTTCACTATTACGAGACAAACGACGTCTTTCCGTTCGCGCCCGGCGTCAACTACGTGCGGATCGCACGCAACGCTGATCTCGGCGACAACGACTTTCGCTTTGCCAGCCTGTTCATCGTGCCACGTGAACCTGTGGTGCCCACGGCAGGAATCGCAGCGCGACAGTCAGCTCGTCCTCGCCATGAAGTCACCGTTGAAGCCGTCGAGATCGGCTCCGACGTCACGAACCTGTAGAAGGGCGGCTTGGTGTCCGTGCAGTTCAACGTGGCATGCGGCCGCTGCGTGATATGCAAGGCACGGGGCAGGCGCGTATGTCCGACCGCGATTCACGCTCAGGGCGCGCGCAGTTACGTCGACATGGGCGGCTGACTCGCAATCAGCATATAAAACGCAAACAGCAAAAAACCCGTAACCACAAGGGTTCTTTTCCACTAGTTACGATTTCTCGAAACAAGTCGCTAAAACCGGTACGAAATCCCGATCTGCAAGACCGGATACCACCGGTATCGCGACATCACCTGTCGCAGTTGATCGAGCCCGCTCGCGACCAGGATCTGGCTCTTCGCCGGTCCGGCCGCGGCGGCCAGTTCCGGCGACAGCGAGTACGAACATTTCGGCATCCCGTACGCGACGCCGATATCGGCGACGAATCCGAGCCCTTTCGACGCCGGCCGGTGCCCGTAGCCGATTCCTACGTACGGCATCACGGTCGGATAACGCGCTTGCGCGACCGCATACATCCCCGGCAACGCCGGATACCGCTTGCCGCCGAACACGTACGTGCCGTTGGTCGGTACCGACACGCCGCGAAGCTCGTCGTCGTTGAAGCGCAACCCGAGCGTCGCGCGGAAGCCGCTGCCGCGCCACGGAAAGATGTCCGCGTACAAACCGCCCTGACGCAGCTTCAGGTCGTCCTGATAGCGATTGCCGGCCACCGTGAAGTCATGCGAAAGATCGATCGCATTGAAATCCGCATGCGCGCCCAGCATCGAATTGAAGCTGACGGCCGCACCGATGCCGACGCCCTGCGTACCGCCCTGCAGGTAGATTTCCTGCGCGTGCGCACTCGCGGCAAACACCACCGCGATGAATGCCCATTGGTTCACTGTCGTTTTCATGGGCGCCTCCCCCGACATGTGCCGGGCGCGACGCCCCGCCGCACGCGGCCTTCGTCGCGATGCGCGGTGCGAACCCCGGCACGACACCCTGCAAGCAAGCTTGCTGTTCGACGGATCGGGAACGCGTTGCCCCGTGCGCATGACCGATACGACATGCGCGGCGCCTGCGTCGCGGCACACGACGCCCCGCTCCCCGATCCGATCCCCGGTTTGTTTCGATGTCGTTACATGCCGCCGATGTGCAATCGTTCTGGCGAATCCGTCTGCACCGGCGGCACCGGGTCAACCGCAAGCCACGTGCCATGCGGCGCAAACCGCAGCGGGGAAGGCGTGACCGGCGCGCACGGGCGGCAACGCGGGTCGCGATGACGGGAAAATGTTTCAGGAACGTATCCGTATTCGGCGCGCCAGGCCGAAAGACGCGATTGACGGTCTTGCACGCCGATCGCGCGATGCCTGTGAAACGAGGCCGGACGGCCGTCAGCGCACGCGCGTCGCCATGGCGATCAATCGTGTGCAGAGGAATGCGCTGGAAAAACGTTGCAAAAATGTGCCCTCGAAACGGGCGCAAACGACGCCGATGCCACTCCGCACATGGCGAGGTAGGGTGAATACCGATGCGTGCGCATGCATCTTGTCCGTGGAGACGGACGCGGCCATCGGGCCGGGCACGCGCGGACGGCTTCCCGGCAGCCGCCGGAATCGGTACCATCGAACGCCTGAAGGCCGGCACGACGCCGGCCCGGCCGTCGTACCCTGCCTTTCGCCATGTCCCGGGAACCCACACACTCCGCGCTGCTCTGGATCGTCGCCGCTGCGTTCTTCATGCAGTCGCTCGACACGACGATCGTCAACACCGCGCTGCCTTCGATCGCCCAAAGCCTGCATGCGTCGCCGCTCGCGATGCAGCCCGTCGTGGTCGCCTACACGCTGATGATGGCGATGCTCACGCCGGCGTCCGGCTGGCTCGCCGACCGGTTCGGCACGCGCCGCGTGTTTTCGGTCGCGATCCTCGTGTTCGTGCTCGCGTCGATCGGCTGCGCGGCGTCCCATACGCTCGGCCAGCTCGTCGTCGCGCGCGCCGTGCAGGGCATCGGCGGCTCGATGCTGCTGCCGATCGGGCGGCTCGCCGTGCTGCGTCGCGTGCCGGGCGAACAGTACGTCGCGGCGATCGCGTTCGTGTCGATCGCCGGCCAGCTCGGCCCGATCGTCGGCCCGACGCTCGGCGGCTGGCTCACACAGGCGATTTCATGGCACTGGGTGTTCATCGTCAACGTGCCGGTCGGCGTGGTCGGCTTCATCGCGGTACAGCGCTACCTGCCGCACGACCAGGCGACGCAGCCGCCGCCGTTCGACTTCGTCGGCTGCGCGCTGCTGTCGGCCGCGATGATCGCGCTGTCGCTCGCGATCGACCCGCCGATGCCTGCACATCGTGCCGCGTGGGCGGCCGGGCTCGCCGTGGTCGGCCTCGCGAGCGCGCTCGCGTACCTGCCGCATGCGAGGCGGCGCGCGCAGCCGCTGTTCCGGCTCGGACTGTTCCGCGAGCCGAATTTCGGGTCCGGGCTGCTCGGCAACCTGCTGTGCCGGATCGGCACGAGTTCGGTGCCGTTCCTGCTGCCGCTGCTGATGCAGGTGCAGCTCGGCTATACGCCGCTGCAGTCGGGGTTGATGATGCTGCCGGCCGCGATCGCGGGCGTGATCGCGAAACGCTGGATCGCGCCGCTCGTGAAGCGGTTCGGCTATGCGGCGTTTCTGGTCGTGAACACGGCGATCGTCGGCTGCGCGATCGCCGGATTCGCGCTGGTATCGGCACGGCCCGCGCCGGTGCTGGAAGGCGTGCTGCTGATCGTGTTCGGCACGGCGAACTCGATGCAGTTCGCGGCGATGAACGGCGTGACGCTCAAGGGGCTGTCGCATGCCGACGCCGGCAGCGGCAACAGCCTGTTCACGATGATGCAGATGCTCGCGATGGGCCTGGGCGTGTCGATCGGCGG
The DNA here is from genome assembly GCF_001718535.1 of Burkholderia seminalis. Taxonomy (NCBI): domain Bacteria; kingdom Pseudomonadati; phylum Pseudomonadota; class Betaproteobacteria; order Burkholderiales; family Burkholderiaceae; genus Burkholderia; species Burkholderia seminalis. The sequence goes on from NZ_CP013400.1 coordinate 1,667,808, forward strand.
CGGGCTCGTGAACCTGTTCGCCGCCGGTTGGGGCTCGATGGCGCACGGGTTCATGCTGTCGTTCGCGTGCATGGGGGCGGTGACGCTGCTGTCGTCCGCCGTGTTCCGGCGGATCGATACGGCCGCGCCGCCGGCCGGTGCGGCGGCGCGGCCCTCGGCATGAACGCCGCCGTCAGTTCGCCTGACGGCGTTCGACGACGCGCTTGAGTACCCAGCGGATCGACGAGCCGTCGGCCGGCGGCTGCGCGACGCGGTATTCGTCGATTTCGAGCGTGTACAGGTAACCGGGCTGGTACGCGAACCCTTCGATGCCGGCGTACCACAGGCTCCACGGCTCGCTCGGACTGCTGCGCACCTGCAGGCACTCCATCGGCGCGACGCCCGTGCAGCGCGCGGACTGCGGCGCGACGTAGACGGTCTTGGTCACGGGCCTGGCGTCGGGCGCGCGGGCAGCACCGGATGCCGTGGCGGCCGCGTCGGTCTGGCATCCGGCGAGGAGCGTGCTGCCGGCAATGACGGCCGCGCCGAGCAGCGTTCGGGTCTTGTGAATCATCTGAGGTTCCTCTGGGAGCATTGGAGGGCCGATTAGACGACCCGCGCGGCGAGAAAGTTCACAATTACCTTACAAAACGCATCTGACCACCCGCATTTTGCCTCGGACGAGATCTTCGCCGAATGCGACGGCCCGCGCGTGCGCGGCGGCACGCCCGAAGCGTCGTATCCGCTGGAGGACCGCAAGCGGCAGAAGCTGATCCGCCAGGTGCGCGCGGAACGCACGGGTGTTATCACGCTATCGGTCGCGCACGCGATTGCGGTGTCGCGCCCGTCCGGCAAGCCCCTCTCGGCGTGCTGATCCGGGCGGTACGGTTGAGCGAGTGGTCCGGGGACGATCCGCGCGGGCCGGCGCGCGATCTTCATCCGCGATGCCGAGCGCAAGTCGCAGACGCCGCACGACGTCGTGCGCAAGCCGTTCGACCTCACGCCGGCCGAGACCGTGCTGGCGCTCGCGATCAGCAAGAACACCGCGCGCCCGTACCTGCGTGCGATCTTTTCGAAGACGGGCATCACGCGGCAGGCAACGCTGGTGCGGATGTCGTTGAACAGCGGGCTGTCGCTGGGGTGACGCGCACGATGGCCGCTGTACCGCGACCGGCATGCCTGAAACACGTTGCATGCTCGTTCCGCGTGGCCCCATAATCGGCCGGCACAAGCCAACCCGACAGCCGAAACCGGCGCGGGCGACAAGAGCCGCCGCATCGGCCGGCCAATCCGATTCGAGGGCAAACGAGATGGCACTCCGAACGATCAGACGTTCGATCTTTGCGGAACGGATGCCCGGCGCGACGCTGGGCGCGTGGCTGATGCTCTTCGTCGTGTGGTGCATCACGAGTTTCAATGCGGCACGCGGGATAATCGACACGATTCGACACCCTGAAGTACTCCTTGCGATTCACGTCAAGCCCATGTTCTGGGCAGGCATCGCATGGATGCTGCCGATGGTCGCCGCTCCCGCGATCGGCGGGATCTTGCTCTTCAACCTGGGCCGTCAAAGGCGCTGGGCCAGAACGTGGACGCTCGGATGGATCTCGCTCAGCCTCGCACTCAGCACGCGCTCGATGCTTGAACACGCACCCGGCTCCACCCTTCGATTGGCGGATTGCCTGCTGGTCATCGCCGCGCTGCTGCTATTGACGCCGAACAGCAGGAAGTGGTTTGGGGAACGGCGCCCGCTGTAGGCCGTGCCCGTCACCCGGTCGACCAGCTGACCGGGATCATCGCGATCGGTACTCGCCGCTTTCTTTGCCGCGCCCCGTTCAGGTACCATCGGCGCTTCCCGATACGCTTTGACGCGTTGCCATCGTCCGCCCGGCCAGGTCCGCGCGGTTCGCGCAACGCGCCGCCCCTCGCATGCCCTCTCCCGTTCCGTCCGACGCCGTGCTGCGCCCGCTGCCGATCGATGCGCTGACCGTGCCGGCGGCGCTCGATGGCCGCACGGGCACCAACCGCTCGGGCAACGCGCATCCGCAGATCGCCGCAACCCATGATCTCGACGCCGTGCGCGCGTGGCTCGCGCGCTTCGTCGACACGCCGACCACGTTCCAGAACTACCGCAAGGAAGCCGAACGCCTGCTGCTGTGGGCCGTGATCGCATGCGGCAAGCCGCTGTCGTCGCTCACGCACGAGGATCTCGTCGTCTACCGGCAGTTCCTGCTCGCGCCGGCACCTGCCGAGTTGTGGTGCGCGAACGGCGGCCGCAAGCATCCGCGCGACGATCCGCGCTGGCGGCCGTTCTACGGGCCGCTGTCGCCGGCCAGCCAGCGGCAGGCGCTGGTGATCCTGAACGTGATGTTCTCGTGGCTCGTGCAGGCCGGCTATCTGGCCGGCAATCCGCTCGCGTTGTCGCGGCAGCGCCAGCGCCGTCCCGCGCCGCGCGTCACGCGCCATCTCGGGCAGCCGCTGTGGCAGTCGGTCAAGGAGGCGATCGCCGCGATGCCGCGCGACGATGCGCGCACGCGCTTCCATGCGGATCGCGCGCGCTGGCTGTTCACGCTGCTGTATCTCGGCGGGCTGCGCATCACCGAAGCGGCCGACACGACGATGGGCCAGTTCTTCTGCCGGCGCGACGCGAACGGGCACGATCGCTGGTGGCTCGACGTGACGGGCAAGGGTGGCCGGCAGCGGCTCGTGCCGGCCACCGACGAGATGATGGCCGAGCTGGCGCGCTACCGGCGCGCCCACGGGATGCCGGCGCTGCCGTCCGACGGCGAACCGACGCCGCTCGTGCTGCCGGCCGGCCAGGTACGCAAGCCGCTCACGCGCGCGGCGCTGCACCGGATCGTGAAGCAGGTATTCCGGCAGGCGGCCGACCGGTTGCGTGCGAACGGCGAAGCCGGCGACCACCAGGCGCGCGTGCTCGAACAGGCGTCCGCGCACTGGCTGCGTCACAGCGCGGGCTCGCACATGGCCGACGGCCGCGTCGACCTGCGGCTCGTGCGCGACAACCTCGGCCACGCATCGCTCACGACGACGAGCCAGTACCTGCACGCGGACGACGACTGGCGGCATCGCGAAACGGAGGAGAAACACCGGATCGGGTGGGACTAGGCGGCGTGCCGCCGCGCCAATACGCGCCCCCGCTTCCCGGCCTCCCCGTCGCTCGGCACGTCACGCGAGGTCAGTACACGGCCACCCAGTGCCCGGGCACCCACGCCCAGTGATTGCCGGCCCACCGGTAATGCCCCTTCGCCCAGCGATAACCGGGCGCCGGTGGCGGCGGCGCCACTTCGACGACGGGTGCCGGCTGCGGCGGCCGCACGGGTTCGACCACGCAGGCGGACATCAGCACGGCACTCGCGCTTACCAGCATGGCCAACGAAACGGTCCGGATCTTCATCATCAATTCTCCCTGTTATGTCATGGTCCAGCGGGGACGAGCGCGGCTTGGGCCGCGTCATGCCGCGCCGCGAATCAGGCCGGTCATCGGCCGCGTCGCGCCGCTTTCCGCGAACAGCGCGGATGCGGTGCGGCGCGGATCGAGCCGCAGGCTTTCGGCGGCCGCGCCGGCGATCAGCGCGTCGAGCGACGCGGTCGGCTTCAGGTCGCGCCCTTCGTACAGGTCACCCGGCCGCAGCCCCGGCCAGTCGGCGATCACACGGCCGCCGGCAACCGCACCGCCCGCGAGCATCGCGACCGACGCCTGCCCGTGATCGGTGCCGCCCGTGCCGTTGACCGCCGCCGTGCGGCCGAACTCGGTCGCGACCAGCACCGTGGTCTGCTGCCACGCGGGCCCGAGGCCGTCGCGCAACGCGGCAAGCATCGTGTCGAGCGCTTTCAACTGGTTAGCGAGTCGCGCGTTCTGCGCGCTGTGCGTGTCCCAGCCGCCCGTCTCGATCATCGCGATCCGCGGGCCGTCGTCGCGCGCGAGGAACGTCGCCGCGAGCTTGCCGACGCCGGCGGGATCCTGCCGCGCCTGCGCATCACCGGCGAGGCCGCGCGCGTCCATCGCCGACTGCCACAGCGGGCCGAGCTGCGCATCGGCCTCGTAGAGCGACGACACGCGCGCGAGCAGGTCGTCCGGCGCGGCCGGCAAACCGGATGGCGCATACGACGCGGCCTGCACGGTGCCGCGCAACGCGAGCGGCACGGTCGGCGCGAACGCGATCGCGCTTTCGCGCGTCGCGGGCAGCAGCGCGGCAAGCCGGTTCAGCCAGCCGTCCTTCACCTGGTACGGCGCACGGCCGCCCGTTTCGAGCACGTTCTGGCCGTCGAAATGCGAGCGGTCGCGGTACGGCGACGCGATCGCATGAACGAACAGCGCCTGCCCGTCGCGGTACAGCTGCGCGGTCTGCGCGAGCGACGGGTGCAGCGCGAACGTGCCGTCGAGCCGCGTTGCTGCCGCCGTGTCGATCGCGAGCGGACCGCGCAGCGACGCATACGCGGGCTCCGCATACGGGACGACGATGTTCAGGCCGTCGGCCGCGCCGCGCTGGATCACGAACACGAAGCGGCGGTCGGTCGCGACGTTCGCGAACACGATCCGCGGCGCGACGAGGATCGCGCCCGCGCCGGCGGCGGCAACGCTCAGGAATTGTCGGCGTGACAGGGCCATGGTCATCTCCGTTGGAAATCGGGCGAGACGAGCAGCAACGCGAGCGATGTCGTCGCGCTTTCCGCGCGCGACAGTGCGGTCGCGGTCGGCGTGCTCATCGAACCGGCGAGCAGCGTGTTGCCGAGCGTGCGCGGATCGAGCCGGTCGCCCGTGCGCGCGGCCAGCCGCTGTGCAATCTCGACGCGCCGCACGAGCGCGTCGGGCGCGGCCCAGCTCGCGGCGACGTCGTCGTAGCCGGCCGGCGAGCCCGGCCGCCACACCGGCTGGCCGAGCTGCGCGAGCAGCGGCGCGGCCTTCAGGTCGCCCGTGTCGCGCCAGCCGAGCCCGCGCAGCGACGACACGGCCCACTCCCACGGCGTCTTGAACTTGCGATTGACCGGCGACCACGCGTCGGGCGCATCGACGAGCGCGCGATAGACGGTCGGCAGGTCGCCGCCGCTCGCATCGAACGCGCGGGCCAGCCGGTCGGTCAGCGCGGGCGGCGGATTGTCGGCGACAAAATGACGGGCGAGCTGGAACGCGATGTGCCGGCCCGTCGCATCCGAACGCGCGAGGTCGTGCAGGATCGCGCGTGCCTGGGCTTCGCCCGGCTGGTCGTAGGTGCGCCCCATCACCGTGCGCGTGCCCGGCTCGTGCAGCTTCGGGCGAAACACGAACGCACCGGGCGCGGCATCGCCCGGCTGCGGCCCTCGCCCGCCGGCGATGCTCCAGCCGGTCAGCGCACGCGCGAATTCCGTCACGTCCGCTTGCGTGTAGCCCGTGCGCACGCCGAGCGTATGCAGCTCCATGATTTCGCGCGCGAGGTTCTCGTTCAGCCCGCGCCTTGCCGACGGGTTGCGTGCCTCGGCGCGCAGCGCGGCCGGGCTGTCCGGGCCGACCGAGCGCGCCTGGTCGAGGAACACCTGCATCGCGGGATGCTGCTCGACGGCGACGAGCATGTCCTCGAAACGACCGAGCACGTGCGGGCGGATCGCGTCGCGTTCGAACGCGCCCGCATATGCGGCCACCTGCCCCTTGTCGACCGACACCGCGAAATGGTTCGCCCAGAAATGCACGAGATGTTCGACGAATGGCGTGGACGTGTTCAACGCGCTGTTCATGCGTGCGGTGACGGCACTGCGATACGCGTCGTAGCCGTCACGCCGGATCGACTGCGCGGTCGCGCGTTTCGCAGCCGCGTCGTCGCCCGTCATCGTGTTGCGCGCGTTCGCGAAGCGCGTCGCGAGCGCAACCGCATCGGGCTCGCCGGCCCACGCGGCGGGCCGCGCATCGTAACGGTCGAATTGCGCGACGAGCGCCGCCTTCGGGTCGGCAGGCGGCGCTTCGTCGGCGCGCGCGCCGAGACCGAAGCGGTTCAGCGCGATCGCGGCCGGCGTAATGTCGTTCGGGTGGTCCATGACGGGCTCTCTCGCGGTGCGTACCCCTGTTCAACGCGGGCGCACCGGGAAATCCGTCGCGGGAATCGCAAATAAATATCGATCGGGGAACGCGGGCGCAGTGACCGGCGGAAGGCTCGTCGCACGGCAGCGCACGTCACGAATGAACGAACAACGACGATGACGACGCAAGCCAGCGGAAAGGCGCACGCATTGCACGTGCCCGAGCGCGCGCGACGGCGACACGCGGATCGCGCGCCGCCGTCACGCAAGGCTCATTGACTCGCCGGCGGGTCAGGCTTCTTCTGCAGCTTCGGCGGCAAGCGCCAGTTGCCGCTGTGCTGCAACCCGTCGACGAATTTCATACGCTCGTCGGGCGTCAGCGTCACCGCGAAATCGACGACGCTGCGCTCGACCTGCGCACGCATCGCGGTATCGGCCGCGCGCGTGCGATCGAGCGCGGCGTCGATCGCCGCGCGATCGAGTTGCGGCGCGGCGAGCAGGTCCAGCACGGTGATCCGGCCGTCTCGCCCTTCGCGTGCAAAATCGCGGCCGGTCTTGCGCGCCGCCTTCAACGCGGCGGCGAATTCGCGCTGTCGCGCCTCGGGCAATTCGTCCGCCGCGAAACGCAACGCGGTGCGCGATGCCGGTGCGCCCGCCGCATGCAGGTCGCGATGCGTCGAGAACCACTGATAGGCACCGCCGCCGATCGCGCCGAGCATGAACACGTTCAGCACGACCGAGCCGACGAGGATGAATTTCCAGCCACGTTCAGTCATTCATCGCTCCAATCGATGCTCGGACCACCGAACGTCGTCGTCAGATAGCCCGATTCATGCTGTGACGGCGGCGCGCTGCCGAGCATCAGCATCGACACGGCCACCGCGCCCGCGAGCGCACCGGCCAGGCCGACGCCCGCGAACGCCGCGCCCGACCACCACACATTGCCACGCCGTCGCGCGCGCCGCGGCGCGGGCGCCGTCGCGACGATACGCTCGACCAGCGACGGCGCGGGCGGTGCGACCGTGTCGCACGCGAGCCACGCATCGAGGTCGGCCGCGTCGTCCAGCGCCAGCAGCGCTTCGCGCGGGTTCGCCTGCGCCCATGCTTCGGCGGCCGCTCGCTCGCCGGCCGGCCAGCGCCGCGCGTCGGAGCCGTACGCGGCGACGATGGTACGAAATCGTTCGGGTGTCATCGCTTGTCCTCGCTAGGTGGGTCGCCGGCCAGCTGCGCGCGCAGGTTGCGCCTCGCACGGGCAAGCAGGCTTTCCAGCGCATCGACGGTGATGCCCATCAGGTTGGCCGCTTCCACATTCGACATTTCCTGATAGTACTGGAGCACCAGCGCTTCCCGCTGCCTCGGCGGCAACGCGGCCAATGCCTGCCGCACGCGCGCGTCGCGCGAACGCAACTCCGCATGCGCGGCCGGCTCCGGTTGCGTGTCGGGCACGTCCGGCAGCGTATCGACGGGCTCCTCGCGGCGGCCGCGCAACCGGTCGTAGCAGAGATTCAGCACGACGCGATGCAGCCACGTATCGAAGCGCGCCTCGCCTTCGCGCCAGCGCGGCGCATGGTTCCAGATTCGCAAGAACGTCTCCTGCGCGACGTCCTCGGCTTCGTTCCGGTCGCCGAGCATGCGCGTCGCCAATGCGAGCAGCCGCGGCAGCTTGCGCGCGACCAGCACGCGCACTGCCGATGAATCGCGCGCGCCGACGCGCGCGACGAGTTCCGCGTCCGGATCGCGGTCGTCGCGATCGTTCAACGCCGCCCGCTCCGTCTCGCGGCGCGCGGGCGCCGCCCTGTGCCGGCAGGGATACCCGCCGCCCGGCTGAAGCTCATCGTCGTGCTCTCCTTGCATGCGTCGGGCCATCACCGGACGGCGCCACGCCGACTGTTCGTCGACGCCGCGCGCATCGCACACGGCGTCGGCCACGTCCGCTTCATCGACATCCGGTTCGCGCGGCATATCGATCCTGTCTGCCGGCCGCGCGACCGGCGGCCGGCGCGCTCAATATACGACGACCGGCGCGGGCCGGTAATACACCGGTCGGGCCGGCACCACGACGCAGCCGGCCAGCACCACGGCTGCGGCCGCCAGGATCACGATGGTTCGGAAAGGCATCGCTTCGACTCATGATGTTGCATGAAGAATCCGTCGCGCCGGCACGGCGTGCCGCGCGACGTCGTACGCATCAGGCCCAGTGGCCGGGCACCCAGCGCCAGGCCGGCCCGCGCGCGGCCCAATGCCCCGGTACCCAGTGATAACCGACACGCACCACTTGCCAGTGGCCCGGAATCCACACGTAGCGCCCTTGCCGCCAGTGCCAGTGCCCCTGGTCCCAGACGTAGCCCGCACGCGGCGCGGGCATCACTTCGACGCGTGGCGGCGGCGGGGCGACAGGCGCGACGATCACGGCCTGCGCGAACGACGCGGATGCCGCCAGCACGGCCACGCAGGCCACGGCAAATCGCAATGGAACGGAAAGTTTCATGAAAGACTCCGAAGTAACGGGCATCGACCGGTTGCGGCCGTTCATGCGTTAAACGGCGCGGGCGAAGCGATTCCGTCGCGGAATCCGCAAATAAATTCCAGACGGACCGAACGGGATTCGGCGCGGGTCGGACGCCACGCCGCGCGATCGCGCGTATCGGCTGCCGCCCAGCCGGGTTGCGGCGCTGTCACAACGCGGCAAAACTGCCCTTCGACAATGCATGCGACCGGGATCCCGCTCGTTTCCGGCCCATGCCCCGGCCGCGCTCGCGCACGGCCCCACGGTTCCACCTCTCGCGTCCCCACCCACGAAAACACCGACCATGTCGAACCAGGACACTCTCCCTGATCAGCCGAACGAGCCGGCCGCTTCGGTATCGCGTCGCGGCTTCCTGAAACTTGCCGGCGTCTCCGGCCTCGCCACCGCCGCCGGCGGCCTCGCAGCCGCGCGCGCCGCCGCGTCGAATCCGGACGGCACGCCCGAACAGGTTCACCTGACGTGGGGCAACGACCCGGCGTCCGAGGTCGTGATCTCGTGGGCGTCGCTCGCGCCGGCCGTCAATCCGCGTGCGCGCATCGTCGCCGACGGCGAGCCGCCGCGTACCGTGCACGGCGTCCAGCGCCTGTACACCGACGGCCTGAACGGCGAAACCGTGTTCACGTACCACGCGCGCGTGCACGGGCTGAAACCCGATACGCGCTACCGCTACGAGATCACCGCCGACAACGACGGCAACGCCGCGCAGCCGTTCTCCGCCAATTTCTCGACGGCGCCGCGCGGCCGCGCGCCGTTTCGCTTCACCAGCTACGGCGATCTCGCGACGCCGAACGGCGCGTGGGTGCTGTCGTCGCCGCAAAGCCGGTTCGCGGTGCAGGCCGTCGAGCAGTTCCAGCCGCTGTTCCACCTGCTGAACGGCGACCTCTGCTACGCGAACCTGAACCCCGCGCACCAGCCCGAGGTGTGGCGCGATTTCGGCAACAACAACCAGACGTCGGCCGCGAATCGCCCGTGGATGCCGTGCCCGGGCAATCACGAGATCGAGTTCAACAACGGCCCGCAGGGGCTCGACTCGTATCTCGCGCGCTATTCGCTGCCGGAGAACGGCACGCACTTCCCGGGCCGCTGGTACAGCTTCCGCGTGAGCTCGGTGCTGTTCGTGTCGCTCGACGCCGACGATGTCGTGTACCAGGACGCCGCCGCGTTCGTCGGCGGCCCGGCGCCGCTCGTGCCGGCCGCGAGCACGGGCCGCCCGCCGATCGAACCCGGCACGTCGTTCTACGTGCGCGGCTACAGCAACGGCGAGCAGACGCGCTGGCTCGAACGCACGCTGCGTCATGCCGCGCATGACGACGACATCGACTGGATCGTCGTGCAGATGCACCAGGACGCGCTCAGTTCGTCGAAAACGGGCAACGGTTCGGACAAGGGCATTCGCGAAGCGTGGCTGCCGCTGTTCGACCGCTACGGCGTCGATCTCGTGCTGTGCGGACACGATCACGACTACGAGCGCAGCTACCCGGTGCGCGGCTGCAATCACCGCGCGGGCGTCGACGCGACCACCGGCGAAGTGGTCGAGACGCTGCAGCCGCGTCCGGTCGGCTCGAACGACCCGGACCGCACCCGGTTCGACACGAGCCACGGCACGATCCACCTGATCCTCGGCGGCGGCGGCACCAGCGCGCCGCTCGACGTGTACGGCGAGAATCCGTCGACCGGCTTTGCGCGTGCGAAGGTGTTCACGAAGCCGAACCGGCCGGTGCCGGGCACCGCGCCGAACACGTTCGTGCGCCAGCCGGCCGATGCGCTCGAGGATGCGATCTGGTCCGCGCGCCGCGACACGGGCACCGGCTACGGGATCGCCGTGTTCGACCATGACCCGGGCAAGCCGGGCGGCCACACGACGATCACGATGCGCTACTACCACGCGCCGGGCGCCGACCAGCACCCGAGCGCGCAGTACGAACTGTTCGAAACGATCGAACTGAGCAAGAAGCGGCACGAACGGTGATCGTGCGGGCGCCCGCCGCGGCGGGCGCCGGTTGCACGGCCATCGAGGGACGGGATGCCGCGGCACGGGTTAGACTGCGCGGCTCGCCCCCCGGCCCACGAAGATGAGTTTCGAATACCGCATCCACACGATCCCGTCGGCCAACGCATTCGATGCCATCGCGAATGCGCTGCGGCAAGCGCATCGCGGCATCGACATCGATCGCAATCGACAACGGCTCGAGGTTCGGAGCGACACCGCCGGCTGGCCGCTGATCGGCCTGACGACCGACGAAGAGGGATTCTTCCTCGTCACGACGCTCGGGCCGACACGGGAGGCGATGCTCGACTCGATCGGGCGCGCGTTGTCGGCGATCGGCGCCGCATGGCGTATCGACGACGCGTGATCGACTCGCGCACCCGAATCGGCCGTACACGCCAGTCCGGCTGCATCGCCGCAACGGCATCGCCCCGTTAAAATGCGCGGTTCCGTCGAAATCCCCCCCATTGCATCGCCGCGCGCGATGACGGCGCGCGCGAGCGGCCCCGTATCATCCGAAATCGAATTGGCATGTTGAAACAGGCAGGACGCATGAAACGCAAGAACAGGGCAACGCTCGCCGGGCTCGGCGCGGTATTGTTATGGGCCTCGGTGGTCGCGCTCGTTCGCGGCGTCAGCGAAAGCCTCGGCGCGACCGGCGGCGCCGCGATGATCTATACGGTGGCGTCCGTGCTACTGGTGTTTTCAATCGGCTTCCCCGACCTGAGCAGGTTCCCGAAAAGCTATCTGCGCTGGGGCGGCCTGCTGTTCGTGTCATACGAGCTGTGCCTCGCGCTGTCGATCGGCTATGCCAGCAACGGGCAGCAGGCGATCGAAGTCGCGATGGTCAACTATCTGTGGCCGAGCCTCACGCTGGTCGCCGCCATCGTATTCAACAAGCAGCGCGCGAACCTGCTGGTCGTGCCGGGTGTCCTGCTGTCGATGCTCGGCATCTGCTGGGTGCTCGGCGGCGACCGCGGCCTCGATCCGGCCGGCATGCTGCGCAACGTCGCGGACAATCCGCTGAGCTACGGCCTCGCATTCGTCGGCGCGCTGATCTGGGCAGCCTATTGCACGGTGACGGCGCGCCTCGCCGACGGCAAGAACGGCGTCACGCCGTTCTTCATGCTGGTCGCCGCGGTGCTCTGGATCAAGTTCGCGATCGAAGGCGGCGGCGGCATGACGTTCAGCTTTCACGCGGTCCTGTATCTCGTGCTGGCAGCGTCGGCGCTGGGGTTCGGCTATGCGGCCTGGAACACCGGCATCATGCATGGCAACGTGACGGTCATCGTCGGTGCGTCGTACTTCACGCCGGTGCTCGCCGCCGCGCTCGCCGCGACGCTGCTGCATGCGCCGCTGTCTGTCGAATTCTGGCAAGGCGCGTTGATGGTGTGCGGCGGATCGATCCTGTGCTGGCTCTCGACGCGCAGCCGACGCAACGACAAGGCCATGCCCGTTCGGGTCGGCAAGAAGGCCGAAGGCAATTGCCACGGTTGATGCTGCCCGGCGCGATCGGCGCAAGGCCGGCCGGCAGCCGGCCGTTCCCCAAGCGCCCGCCTTCGCGCGCTAGCTTCGCGACTCCAGCGCGATCCGCACGGCGAGTCCGGCCAGCACGGTACCCATCAACCAGCGCTGGGCCGACGCCCAGAGCGGCCGCCCCGCGAGAAAGCCCGCGATCGAACCGGCCATGCACGCGATCAGCGCATTCACGCTGACGCTCACCGCGATCTGCACGCAGCCCAGCACCAGCGATTGCGCGAGCACGCTGCCGTGGCCCGGCGACATGAACTGCGGCAACAGCGACAGATACATCACCGCGATCTTCGGGTTCGCCAGGTTCGTGACGAAACCCATCGCGAACAGCCTGACGCGGCTGTCGTGCGGCAATTGCCGGACCTGGAACGCGGAGCGGCCACCGGGTTTCAGTGCCTGCCACGCCAGGTACGCCAGATACAGCGCGCCGGCGAAGCGCAGCGCGTCGTATGCGTACGGCACGGTCATCACCAGCGCGGTGATGCCCAACGCCGCGCACAGCATGTAGAACACGAACCCCAGCGCGACGCCGCCGAGCGACACGAGCCCGGCGCGGCGGCCCTGGCAGATCGAGCGCGACACCAGGTAGATCATGTTCGGTCCGGGCGTCAGCACCATGCCGAGCGACACGAGTCCGAATGCAAACAGGGTGGGCAAGGCCGGCACGGCAATCTCCTTCGGCGCAACGATGACGAGGTCCGATCAATGTATTGCATTCCGGCAATCATCGGCATGAATAAACTGCACGTTGCCCATGAGCGCCGTTCATCGCACCGGCTGTGCGCTACCTGCCCTTTTTCGCGCGTGCGTGGATCGCCTTCCCTGCCTTCGCACGTTGTGCGTCGACGAGTTTCACGAATTCATCGGTTACCGCGTTGCCGGCCGTATTCCAGGCCAGCCGCACGGAACGATGCAGCCGCGGCGACAGTTCCAGCACGCGGCCGCCGAACGGCGTGTACGTGAGCGTGATGCGCGGCACGATCGATACGCCCATGCCGGCCTCCGCCATCGACAGAATGGTGCGCATCTCGACCACGTTGAACGCGGCCCGCAGCGGCGCGCCGCCGCGCGCGAAGTAATCCGCGATCAGCGGCCCGCATCCGGCCTTCGAAAAAATGAACGGCGCCGCGGACAACTGCCTGGCCGACACGCGCTTGCGGCCGGCGAACATGCCGTCCGCCGCCACCGCGACGAAATCCTCGTCGAGCAGCGGCAGGTTGTGCGCGAACGTCTTCGTGCCGGCCACCACGCCGACGTCGGCGGTCCCGTCGTCGATCCATCCCTCGACTTCGCTGTCCGTGCCTTCGAGCAGCACCGCCGATACGCCTTCGTGCAGGCCCTTTAACACCTCGAGCGCGGGGACGACGAACGCCAGCGAGACGCTGGGCAGCGACGCGACCACCAGCCGCCCCTCGAGCTTGCCGCGCGACAGGCTGAACTGCTGGCGCAGTACCTGCGCTTCACGGACGACGCGCTGGACGTAGGGCCACAGGCGTTCGCCCGCCGCCGTCAGGACGACCGGCTGCCGGTCACGCCAGAGCAGCTTGACCTGCGTGAGATCCTCCAGCTCGGTCAGCGCATGACTGATCGCGGACTGGCTGCGGCTGAGCCGGTCCGCAGCGGCCGTGAGCGATCCGAGTTCGACTACGGCCGCCAGGGCCTGCAACTGGGCTAGCGTCATCGGATTTCCTTGTTTCCATGACATGTACTTGCTGCATGAAGCGGCAATTCCTCATGAATTATATTGAATCGCGTCCATCGTACGGAACACCGTGCCCGCGCCACGCCGCGGTCGAGCCGGACATCGCCGGCAGCGCTCGGGTAAGATGTCCGCGCGACTCGCCGTGCCCTTGCATGCGCACCGGCCGGCAGTCGATTAGCCCGGTTGAACCACGCCGCCGCGTTGCTCATGCTCGCCGGCGCGACCTGCCGGATCGGCCCCGACATGCCACGCCATGATTCATTTCAATCTGACTGAAGGTGTACTGGTTTCCAGCCTGCAGGCGCTGTCCGTGCTCGACCTGGCCGGCATCGCCGTTGCGTTGCTGCTGGGCGGGATGGCCAAGGGCATCACGGGAATCGGCGTGCCGCTGATCGCGATGCCGATCCTCAGCCAGTTCCTGCCGATCCGGCAGGCGGTGCTGCTGCTGTCGATGCCGATCATCCTCGGCAACATTCCGCAGGCGCTGGAAGGCGGCCAGGTACTCGCGACGGCCAGGAAAATCGCCGCGCCGATCGCAGGCACCGTGATCGGCAATATCGTCGGCGTCGCGATCCTGCTGTCGCTCAATCCGGGACACGCGCAGGCGGCATCCGGTGCGCTGCTGATCGTGGCCGCGGCGCTGATGCTCGCCGCGCCGAAACTCAACCTGCCGGAAGCGTGGCAAAAACCTGTCGGGTTCGCGCTCGGCTTTGGCGCCGCGCTGATGGAAAGCATCGCGTCGGTTCCGGGGCCGCTGCTCGCGACCTACCTGATCTCGGCCGGCGCGACCGGGCGCGTGTTCACGAAGCAGATCGCGATCATCCTCGTGGTGTCGATCGTCACGCTGATCACGACGTTCAGCGGCGCCGCGCATGCGAGCGGCGCCGACCTGGCGATCTCGGCGGCGGCCAGCCTGCCGGCCATCGCCGGCATGTGGCTGGTTCGCCCGCTGCGGGACAAGATGTCGCCGAAGATCTTCCGGATGGTCGTCCTGCTGTTCGTGCTCGTCGCGGCCTCGCAGATGATCTGGAAATCGGGCGTGTTCCGGCCCGGCTCGCCTGTCGCCCAGGGCGACCACGCGCGCGCGGTCCGGCAATAGCGGGCGGCGCGCCGTCATCGATCGCGCATGCGTTCTGAAAGCTGCAAGGCGTAGTATTCGCGGACCCGGCGTATCGCCCCCACCGTCAATGCCGACGATACGCTGCCGACTGTGCTGTACGCGCGCCGATGCCGACATCCGCGCCGCCACGTTTTCAGAGGCACGAAATGGAAACCTATGTGTTGCTGGGCTGCGGGTTGGGCCTCGGCCTGTTGATCGCGATCTGGGGCATCTGGTCGCTCGGATAAGGTAACCGGGCCCGTCCATGCGCAAGCCATCCGTATGCCGCCGGACGGGAAACCGTCATTTTCAGCAATACCACCACCGTCGATTTCTTCGCACTCCGATCGAGTTATCCGGCGGCATCGTTCATGCAAGCCGCCCCGTCTTCGGCGACACGCTCGACCGGGCCTCGCCGAAACGCACGCATTCGGCCTTGAGCCAGTCCGAAAACGCGGCGGTACGCGGATCGTCCGGGTTGCGTGACAGCAGCATGTAGCGCGCCGGCGCACGCACATGCACGCCGAACACATCGACGAGCCGTCCGCTCGCGAGCTCGTCGTGCACGAGCGCCGCGCGCCCCATCGCGACCCCCTGATGGTTCAACGCGGCCGTGATCGCCAGGCTGGAAAAATTGAACTGCGGCCCATCCAGATGCCGGAGCCACGCCGGCCGGACGGCCTCCAGCCATGTACGCCACTCGACGAACTCGGAAGCGCCGACCCACGGTGCGGCATCGTGCAGCAACACGACGCCGGCCGGCGACTTGCCGCTGGCGAACGCCGGATGCCGCGCCAGATACGCCGGCGTGGCGACCGGGAACAGGATTTCGTCGAGCATCACCTCGGCATGCAGTCGACCGTATTGCACCGGGTCGTAGCGCACGGCCACGTCGATGTCGCCGGTCTCCATCGCCTCGCGATCCAGCACCTGGAACTCGGCCTGCACACGCACCGACACGTTCGGCTGTTGCCGGTGAAACGCGGTCAGGCGCGGCATCAGCCACTGCAATGCCAGCGATGGCAGGCAACTGACCCGCAGCGGCGCGTCCGACATGCCGAGCGCCTGAAGCGTGCGCTGGATATCGCCGAACGCACTCGACATCGTCCCGAGCAGAATCGCGCCCTTCTCCGTCAGCCTCAACCCGCGCGCCTGTCGCACGAACAGCGGATAACCCAGCCGGTCCTCCAGATTCCGGATCTGCTGGCTCACGGCGCTTTGCGTCAGGTTGAACGCCTGCGCCGTCTTCGTGAAGCTCAACAGCCGGCCGGCCATTTCAAAGCAGTGCAACGCACCGAGGATCGAACCGTCCAGTCGCATTTGTATAAGTCCAGCTAATGCATTGATTAGAAATCGGCGCTTTTGCGCGGTCGCCTTGAATCGTAGCATTCCAGCTCTGAATCTCGCTCAACGAACGCAAGGCCGCCCCGTGACCGCCACACCTCAACCCGACGATCTATTAGCCAGACTGCAATCCCGTCAACCGCTGCTGTGGCTGAACCCCGAAGCCGGCCGGCCGTTGCCGCAGGACGCGCCCTCACCCGACGCCATCGTTGCGGCCGAAGCGAGACTGGCGCGCTGCGCGCCGCTGATGGCCGAGCTGTTTCCCGAGCTCGCGGCCACGGCGGGAACGATCGAATCGCCGCTGATGCCGGCGGACACCTTGCGGCGCGCGTTGTCGCACGCGGACGACGCGCACGGCGCCTGGTTCATCAAGCGCGACGATGCATTGCCGGTCGCCGGTTCGATCAAGGCGCGCGGCGGTTTTCATGAAGTGCTCGCGCTCGCCGAGTCGATCGCGATCGAACACGGGTTGATCGCCCCCACTGGCGACCGGCGGATCCTCGCGTCGGCCGCCGCCCGCGCGTTGTTCGCCACCCATACCGTCGTCGTGGGCAGCACCGGCAATCTCGGCCTGAGTATCGGCGTGATGGCCGCCGCGCTGGGGTTCGAATCGGTCGTCCACATGTCGACCGACGCAAAGCCGTGGAAGAAGGCGCGCCTGCGACAACGCGGCGTCCGCGTGGTCGAGCACGACGGCGATTACGCGCAGGCCGTCGCCGCGGGTCGATCGCAGGCGCGCGCTCAACCGCGCTGCCACTTCGTCGACGACGAAGGCTCGCTGATGCTGTTCCTCGGCTACGCCGCGAGCGCCCGGCATCTGGCCGCGCAGCTCGCCGAATCGGGTCGCCGCGTGGACGCCGCGCATCCGCTCTTCGTCCATCTGCCGTGCGGGGTCGGCGGCGCGCCAGGCGGCATCACGTATGGCCTCAAGGCGCTGTTCGGCGAGCACGTGCACTGCTTTTTCGCCGAGCCCGTCGCGGCGCCGTGCATGCTCGTCCAGCTCGCTGCCGGTGCGGGCACGCCGGTGTCAGTCTACGACATCGGGCTCGACAACCGGACCGAGGCCGACGGCCTGGCGGTCGCGCAAGCGTCGCATCTGGTCAGCCCGCTGATGGCGTCGCAACTGTCGGGCGTCTTCACGGTCGGCGACGCGCAGCTCTACGCGCAGTTGCGCGCGGTCCAACGCGCCACGGGCGTGGAACTGGAACCGTCGGCCGCGGCCGCCGTCGGCGGGCCGGGCTGGCTGGCCCGGTCGGCGGCCGGCAGGGACTACCTGCGCCGCCACGCGATCGACATGCGCGCGTCCACGCACGTCATCTGGGCAACCGGCGGCTCGCTCGTTCCGCCGGAAGAACACCGCCGCTTCCAGTCTCACGCGGAAGCGCTCGCCGCCGCCGGCGCGTGACGCGTTCCGCCCGGCGCCCAGCCCGGTTCCCGAAGACCGGGTAGACTGTCCGGATGGAACAATGCCGTTATTGCCAGAGAATCCGCGATGAATGGGATTGCCACGGCGACGAATGCCGCCGGGCAATCGCCAAGGCGCTGCGCCGGCAGCGTGCGGGCCTGCCGATGGTGCCCGATCGCATCCGCAACGAACTCCCGTCCGGCGCGCCGACCCAGCAGGTGATCGCCGTCCTGTCGCGGCAGCGCCTGCGCGCGCGCCGCGGCAACGAGGAACGCCGCGAGCGCAAGGAAATCGACGACGACGTCTGAGCCGGCCGCCCCGCAGCCTGCCCGCACCGTTCCCGCTTCCCGCTGCCGCCGGGCGCCCGCCCGTACGCGCCATCCACGCCGCGCCCCGGTCGCCTTTCCGTTGCACACCCGGCAATACACAATGGGGACGGAAGATATTTGTCGCGGAATTATTGCCTCGCCTGCAACGATCTTTCGCTGAAACTCACGTTTACCCTAGGTCGACCGGCGCCTACGATGTAATCAACCGCTTACGACATGGTGTCGAACGCGGAAAGCCAATAAACATCGGAGGTCATCATGAAATCGCTCGTTTCCGCAGTCGTTGCCGCTGTCGCCCTGTCCGCTTCGTTCAGCGCATTCGCCCAAAGCACCGTGACCCGCGCCCAGGTGCGCAACGAACTGGTTCAGCTCGAACAAGCCGGCTACAAGCCGGGCCTGTCGAGCCCGTACTACCCGGCCGACATCCAGGCCGCCCAGGCCCGCGTGCGCGGCGCCGACAACAGCGGTTACGGCGCACAGCCGGCCGCGACCGTCCAGGGCGGTGCACCGGCCGTGAAGCCGCAAAGCGCGCACGACTCGGTCTACTTCGGCCACTAAGCCTGCCGCCGTGCGCAGTGCCGCCATGCGACGAGCCCGTCCCTGACGGGCTCGTCGCGTTTGCAGCGCCAGTTTCGCCGCCCGATCGTCAGCGGCTGCCGCCCGATGCGACCCGGTCGCCTGCGTCCGTCGCGACGCCGCCTCGGACCAGATCCTGATAGCGCACGCACACGCACTGCGGGCACGCCTTCGCCGCGTACATCGCCGCATCGGCCTTGACGAGCAGTTCCTCGGCCGACGCGCCGTCGGCCGGATACTCGCTGACACCGATGCTTGCACCGACCGCCACGCGCCGATCGCCGAACTCCAGCTCCTCGGCCATCACGATCTGGATGCGCGCCGCGACGTCGCCGATCACCGCCGGCGAACGCACGTCCGCGATCAGCACGATGAATTCGTCGCCGCCGAGCCGCGCGACCATGTCGCCGCTGCGCAGCGCACGGCTCAGCCGCTTCGCGACCGCGACGAGCGTGCGATCGCCGGCCGAGTGCCCGTGCTGGTCGTTGATCTGCTTGAAGCGGTCGAGATCAACGAACATCACCGCCAGCCCTTCGCGTACCGCCGCCGCATGCCAGATCGCAGCTTCGAGATGCTCCATGAACAGCAGGCGGTTCGGCAGCGCGGTCAGCGGGTCGTGGCCGGCGAGGTGCGCGAGTTCCTGCTGCTTCGCACGCAGCATCGCGACCTGCGTGCGGATCTCGACGCGCATGCTGTCGAAACAGCGCGCGAGTACGCCGATCTCGTCGGCGCGCGCGGTCGGCAGCCGCTCGGCGGCCGAATCGTCGAACACGTGGGTCGCGGCACGCGCCAGCGTCTGCAGCGGCCGCGTGATCGCACGCGCGAACAGGATCGCGAGGATCGCCGCCAGCAGGCTCGACACGAGCACCATCCGGACGATCCGCTCGCCGAGCACGCCGGCCGGCGCCAGCACGTCCGCGAGCGGGCGCGCCATGCCGAGCACGACGAAGCGGTTGCCCTCGTCGTGCCCGAACGGCGTGCGCGCGAACGCGAACATCTGGCCCGGCGCCTCGTCGGGCTGCGCGAGTCCATTGAGCGTCACGTTCGTTTGAGCGTGGTCGAACAACGCGCGGGTGGCGGTGAAACGGTCCTGCATCAGCACGCGCCGGCCGCGGTCGAAACCGAACGTCTGCGCCGGATCGGGATGCACGAGAAAATCACCCCACTCGTTCGCGAGATAGACCGCATAGTCTTCCGGCAGGTCGCGCTCGAGCCGGTCGAACACGCGCGACAATTCGACGTCGACGACGAGCGCGCCGACCGTGCGGCCGGACATGTCGACCACCGGTGTCCCCACGCGCAGGATCGGCAGCCCCTCGGCCTCGTGCGATCCCGTCTCGTGATTGATCACGATCGGTGACAGGTAGATGTGACCGGGCGCCATCGCGAGCGTGTCGAATACGTAGGAAAACTGCCCTTTCTCCTGGAAGGCGCTTTCGGGCAGCACGACGATGCCGCTCGCATCGCGAGCGACACGGATACGTTCGATCCCGAAATGCCCGCTCGCGATCAGGCGGATCTGCAGGTACTCCGGATGATTTGTCATGAAGCTCCGGTACACCTGCTCGAGCCGCGTGCGGCGTGCGATGTCCGGCTTGTCGTCACCCGCGACGAACGCGGACGACGGCAACTGCGCGAGCACGAGCGCGTCGTCGGCAACATCCGCCAGCGCGGTCGTGAAGCGTTGCCCGAGCAGTTGCGTCGACATCAGCAGGCTGTGCTGCGCTTCCTGCACGAGCATCGCGCGATTGGCGCGATACGCGTAGTAGCCGGTCGTGCCGGACGCGATCACGCCGATGCAGGCGAACAGCACCGACAGCTTCGACACGAGCCCGAGCCGGATCATTTTCCGAACCGCTCCGGCCGGTCGCCCGACACGATACGGCTCCACAACGATTCGCGGCGGGCGATGTTCTCGACGGGCTGGAGCCACACGAGATGCTGGTGCCCGGTGTCGAGCCCCGACGGCGGCTCGAGCGTATTCGCGAGCCCCTGGCGCTCGGTCAGCAGCGCGCCGATCGCCGGTTCGAGCATGTAGTTGATCCACGCGAATGCCAACCCGGGGCGTTGCGCGCCGCGCGTGACGGCCCAGCAATCGAGCCACGCGAGCGCGCCTTCTTCCGGGATCACGTAGCCGACGTCCGCGCCCGCGCGCCGCAGCAGTTCGACCTGCTGCGTGCCGTAGTTGCCGAACATCAGTGCCGCGCGATGCTGGACGAACAGCGCGGTCGCCTCCTCGGGCAGCGTGTAATACGTCAGCAGGTTGCGGCGCAGGTCGATCAGCTTGCGCGCGACCGCGAGCGTCTGCGCGGACGACAGCCGGAACGGATCGGAATAGCCGAGCGCGAGCGCGGCGAACGAGAAATTGTGCTGCGCGCTGTTGAAGTCGAGCACCTTGCCGCGGTAGCGCGGATTCCACAGCTCGCGCATCGAGCGCGGCGCGGCCGGCACCTGCTTGCGGTCGTAGATCAGCCCCATCGACGAATACGTGAACGGGATCGCGTAGGTCGTGCCGTCCTGCACGAGCCCGCCGATCGTCGCGACCTGCTGGAAGTTCGGCAACTGGCGCCGCCGGTTCGGAATGCGCTGCAGGTCGATCGGCGCGAGCAGGCGTTCGCGCGCATAACGCTGGATCTCGGCCGTATTCGCGGCCAGCACGTCGTACGGCGGCGGCGACGCGCTGTGCATCCGCGACCACAACGCTTCGTCGGAGTCGACGAACGTCACTTCGACGCGCGCGCGAAACTGCGCCTCGAACGCGCCGACGATGTCGCTGTCCGCATAGCCGGGCCACGCGAGCACGCGCAGCACGTTGTCGTTGACGGTTTCGGGAGAGGCGGAGAACGCCGGCACGACGGGTGCCAGAAAGCCTATCGTCAATATGATGAGCAGGCTGCGCACGGCGCCGCGTGCACGCTTGCGTGCACCGATTCCCCTGATCAATCGGACCCCGCGTGAATCGCCCGGCTGCATTCGACTGTCCTTTTTCGAGTCGATGCGATATCCCGCAACGAGACCATAAATCGGACGGTCGCGCAATTGGAAGAAGCCGTACGCGGCGCGCATGTTCGCCGGCACCGGCGACGGCGGCGACATGCGGCATGCGGCGCAGCTACAGCGGCCCGCGTCGCGCCGCTGAAACCCGCGTCAGCGCCAGGCCTGCGTGAACTCCGCGATCACGCGCGACAGGTGTGCACGCATCGCGTCGCGCGCACCTGTCGCGTCTCGCGCCATGATCGCCGCGAAGATCCGCTGATGGTCCTCCTGCGACGCCTCGCGCAGCGCGGTCGAGTGAAAGTGCTCCTCGATCTTGTCCCACAGCGGATCGCTGCGCGCGCAGTCCCACATCGCCGTGACCATGTGCAGCAGCACCGTATTGCCGGTCGACTCCGCAATCCGCAGATGAAACTGGCGGTCGGCCGCGTCGTACGCGGCCTTGTCGGCCATCTGCTTGCGCATCGTCGTCAGCGAGAGAAACAGGCGGTCGAGATCGGCGTCCTTGCGTTCGGTCGCCGCGAGCGCCGCGACTTCCGCTTCGATCAGCCCGCGCGCGCGCAGCGTCTCGATCGGCCCCGGGCCGCGCGGCACCTCGAACGTCACCGGCCGTGCGGCGTCGGCCGCGGACACGTAGATGCCGGAGCCGATCCGCACTTCGACGATCCCCTGCACCTCGAGCGCGATGATCGCCTCGCGCACCTGCGTGCGACTCACGCCGAACTGGTCGGCCAGACTGCGCTCCGACGGCAACCGCGCGCCGGCTTCGAACGCGCCGGCGGCCACCATCGCGTGAATCTGCCGCGCAAGACCGATATAGGAGCGGTCCGCGGCATCGGTGTCGCGGCTGGCGGGCAGGCTGGAAAGATCGGTCATCGAAAGGCTCGCAACAGGCTGGCCGGCGCCGTCGCGGCACCGGATCCTCAAAATGGTACACCAATTTCAACCCGCACCTGATTCGGCTTGTCGGTCCTTCCTGCCGCGCAATCGCGGATGCTGTCTGTTATCCATGCGATAACCTCACAACTGGTAAACCACTATCCCGCCTAACTGGCATACCAATCATAATCCGCTCACCGGCACCGGGCCGCACGCTGCGGCCCGGTCGTCCGTGCATGAACCGCCAGCCAGGAGCCGCTCCAGTGAAGATGTCTTTCCGTTGGTACGGCGAGTCCGATCCGGTCTCGCTGCAATACATCCGCCAGATCCCGGGCGTCACGCATATCGTGTCCGCGATCTACGACGAACCGGTGGGCGAAGTCTGGCCCGCGCACAAGATCGAAACGCTGAAAGCAACGATCGAGCGCGCCGGCCTGCGGTTCGAAGTCGTCGAATCGGTGCCCGTGCACGAGGACATCAAGCTCGGCAAGCCGGGGCGCGATCGTCTGATCGACCACTACCGGCAGACGATCCGCCAGCTCGGCGCGGCCGGCATCCGCGTCGTCTGCTACAACTTCATGCCCGTGTTCGACTGGACGCGCACCGAGCTGTCGAAGACGCTCGCCGACGGCTCGACCTGTCTCGCATTCAGCACCGACGCGGTCGACCGGATCGATCCGAACGACGGCATCGCGCTACCCGGCTGGGATTCGAGCTACCGGCCCGAACAGCTGCAGGCCCTGCTCGCCGACTATCGCGACGTCGACGAAGCCGCGCTGTGGGCGAACCTCGAGTACTTCCTGAAGGCGATCATCCCTGTTGCCGAGGAAGCCGGCGTGAAGATGGCGATCCACCCGGACGATCCGCCGCGCCCGATCTTCGGGCTGCCGCGCATCGTGAAGAACCGCGACGATCTCGCGCGGATCCTGCGCATCGTCGACACGCCCGCGAACGGGCTGACGCTGTGCTCGGGTTCGCTCGGCGCGGGCCCGCAGAACGACGTCGAGGCGCTGGTGCGCGAGTTCGGCGCGATGGGCCGCATCCACTTCGCACACATCCGCAACGTGAAGGTCGACGCGAACGGCGATTTCGAGGAAACCGCGCACCTGTCGCGCTGCGGCTCGCTCGACATCGCCGCGATCGTGAAGGCGTATCACGACACCGGCTTCACCGGCTACGTGCGCCCCGACCACGGCCGCATGATCTGGGGCGAAACGGGCAAGCCCGGCTACGGCCTGTACGACCGGGCGCTCGGCGCGGTCTACCTGAACGGCCTGTGGGAAGCGCTCGCGAAGTTCGACCGCACGCCGCACGCGTCGCGGTAATCCGCCCATCGAGGCAGCCGGCGCAGCGGATCGCCGGCCGCCCGTCACGACATTCCGCACGGAGACACCGCATGCCACGCATCCGATGGGTCATGATCCTGATGTGCTTCCTGGCCAACGTCATCAACTTCATCGACCGCGCGAACCTCGCGATCGCCGCGCCCAGCATCCGCGCCGACCTCGGCCTCGACGCGGTCGGCATGGGGCTCGTGCTGAGCGCGTTCTTCTGGACCTATGCGTTCCTTCAGCTGCCGGCCGGCTGGTTCATCGACAAGGTCGGCGTGCGCGTGAGCCTCGCGCTGGCCGTCGGCTGGTGGTCGGTGTTCACCGTCGCGACGGGCGCCGCGCGCGGCCTCGCGCAACTCGTGGGCGTACGGCTGATGCTCGGCGTCGGCGAAGCGGCCGCGATCCCGTCGTTCGCGAAGGTCGCGTTCAACTGGTTCCCGCGCAGCGAGCGCGGGCTCGCGAGCAGCATCTTCGACAGCGGCTCGCGTGTCGGCTCCGCGCTGTCGCTGCCGCTCGTCGCGTGGCTGATCTCGATCGTCGGCTGGCGCGGGTCGTTCGTGATCACGGGCGGCATCGGCATCGTGTGGGCACTCGCCTGGTGGTTCGTCTATCGCGACCCCGAACGCTACCGCGCGATCGCACCCGATGCCGTCGATGCGCTGCTCGCGCAACGCGGCGCACCGGCCGTTGCGGCCGCAACCGATGGCCCGACCGTATCGTGGCTCGACCTGTTCCGCTATCGCACCGTGTGGGGGATGATGATCGGCCTGTTCTGCCTGAACTTCGCGATCTACTTCTTCATCACGTGGTTCCCGAGCTACCTGCTGCAGTCGCGCGGCTTCTCGCTCGCATCGCTCGGCACGTGGGGCATGCTGCCCGCGCTGCTCGCGATTCCCGGCGGCTGGCTCGGCGGCTACGTGTCGGACAGCCTGTTTCGCCGCGGCTGGAGCGCCACCGCCGCGCGCAAGACCTGCCTCGTGCCCGGGATGCTGCTGTCGTCGTCGATCGCCCTGTCCGCGCTCGTCGAAAACACGTGGGCGTGCCTCGGACTGTTCGCCCTCGCGTATGCCAGCCTGTCGTTCGCCGGCGCCAACGTGTGGACGCTCGTCGGCGAAATCGCGCCGACGCCCGCGCACGTCGCGTCGATCGGCGGCATCCAGAACTTCGCGGGCAATCTCGCGGGAATCTTCATCACGACCTTCACGGGCGTGATGCTGTCGATCACCAAGGGCTCGTTCGTCGTGCCGCTCGCGGCGGCCGGCGCGCTGTGCGTGGTCGGCGCGCTGTCGTACCTGTTCGTCGTCGGCAAGGTCGAGCCGCTGCCGCCGCTGCGCGGCCGTGCGAACGGGCGGAATGCGGCGCCGAACGCGGCCTGACACTGCCGGAACGCGCGGCCGGTGCCCCGCGCTTTCCTTTTCGGGCCGCCCGTCGGACAATGACCCGCGCCCGCCGGCGCGGCGCCACTCCGGCCCGCGCGCGGCGACGGCGCGCCCCGCCCACGCCGATGAAACGCTACGAAACCCTCGCCCATACGATCGCCGACGACATCCGCAACGGCAACCTTGCCGTCGGCACGCGCCTGCCGTCGCTGCGGCAGATCATCGCGCAGCACGGCGTGAGCCAGTCGACGGTGTTTCGCGCGTATTACCTGCTCGAACAGTGGGGCTTGATCCGTGCACGCGAACGCTCGGGCTATTACGTCGCGCCGGGCGCCACGCCGGCGGCGAACCCCGCCGCGAAGCGCCGCGCGAGCCGCGCCGGCGCCACGCGCAAGGTCGACATCAGCAGCCTCGTGTTCTCCGTCCTCGACGCGGCCACGCAGCCCGGCATCGTGCCGCTCGGTTCCGCGTTCCCCGCGCCGCAGCTGTTTCCGCTGCCGCGCCTGGCGAAGTCGCTCGCGCAGGCTACGCGGCTCGTGAGCCCGTGGAGCACGGTCGTCGACCTGCCGCCCGGCAACGAGGCGCTGCGCCAGCAGATCGCGCGCCGCTATCTCGCCACCGGCATCTCGCAGCCGATCGATGAGATCGTCGTCACGAACGGCGCGCTCGAGGCGCTGAACCTGTGCCTGATGGCCGTGACGCGGCCCGGCGACGTCGTCGCGGTCGAAGCGCCCGGGTTCTATGCGGCGCTGCAGGCGATCGAACGGCTCGACCTGCGCGCGGTCGAGATTCCCGTCGATCCGCATACGGGCCTCGATCTCGATGCGCTGGCAAACGCGCTCGACCGGCACGCCATCCGCGCGTGCTGGTTCATGACCAATTTCCAGAATCCAACCGGCGTCACGCTGTCCACCGAAAAGAAGCGTGCGCTCGTCGACCTGCTCGCGGCGCGCGAGGTGCCGCTGATCGAGGACGACGTGTACGGCGAGCTGCATTTCGGCCCCGACTATCCGCTGCCCGCGCGCGCGTTCGATCGACACGGCCTGGTGATGCACTGCAGCTCGTTCTCGAAGACCCTCGCGCCCGGCTACCGGATCGGCTGGGCCGCCGCCGGCCGCTTCGCCGAGAAGGTGCAGCGGCTCAAGCTGATGACGACGCTGTCGGCCAGCATTCCCGCGCAGGCCGGCATCGCGAACTATCTCGAGCACGGCGGCTACGACCGCCACCTGCGCAAGCTGCGCGGCGCGCTGCACGCTCAGCTCGACCGGATGGACGACGCGTTGCGGCGCTGGCTGCCGCCCGGCGTCGAATGGGTGCGGCCCGACGGCGGATACTTCCTGTGGCTCGCGTTTCCCGACGCGATCGACGCGATGGAGTTGCACCGCCAGGCGATCGCTCGCGGCATCAGCGTCGCGCCGGGGCCGCTGTTTTCGGCCGCGCACGGCTTCGAGCGCTGCGTGCGCGTGAACTTCGGTCATCCGTGGAGCCGCGACATCGAGCGTGCGATCCGCGTGCTCGGCGAACTGGTCGCGCAGCCGCCGCTCCGCAAGGCAGGCTGATCGTTACGGTACGCGCGGTGCGTGCCGCCCGCGTCGCGGCCATGCAGGCAATCCGCGCGCGGGTTACATTGCGGATCCCGTCGCACCTTCACGATCTCCCATGAGCCAACTGCCTTACCTCGATCACGCCGCCCTGTTGAAACTGACGGCCGAAGCGGCGCACGTCACGCAATCGTGCACGTGCACGAAGACGTCGCTCGCCGGATGGACGACCCTGCCGCTGTCGCTGCAGGATGCGCAACTGACCGAAATCGCCACGCTCGTGCCGCCCGGCGACGCCGAGCCGACCTATGCGGAGCATCACCCGGCCGGCACGCGCTACGCGTCGGACGACGCACCGATCGCCCTGCGCCATTTCCCGTACAACCGCTGCAGCGTCAGCCGCTGCCGCTCGTGCGGCCGCTTGTTCCTGCGCTATCAGGAAGGCGGCGGCTACTTCATCGACCAGCGCATCCGCGCGCTCGATCCGGCGCTCGTCGTCGACGCCAGCGTTTGATCGCGCCGCGGGCATGGCCGCATGCCCGGTCTCCCGCGCCGGCGCCTGTGTGTCGCCCGCCATCTGCTGCGCCTTTTTCGTCCCGTTCTGCTGCTTGTCCCGCCGCACCGCGTTCCCTACGCTGTCTCCCGTTGCCTGACATCCGTCGCAACGCCTGTCCGAGCCGCGCGCAATCCGCGCCGCGGCGCTTCTCGCGTATCACGTCATGTACCGATATACCGATTTCGACCGGGCGCTCGTGCACAGCCGCGCCGCCCAGTTCCGCGACCAGCTCGAGCGCTGGCAGCACGGCACGCTGAGCGAAGACGCGTTCCGGCCGCTGCGGCTGCAGAACGGCTGGTATGTGCAACGCCACGCGCCGATGCTGCGCGTCGCCGTGCCGTACGGCGAGCTGTCGAGCGCGCAGCTCCGCGTGCTGGCGCGAATCGCGCGCGACTACGACGTGCCCGACGACGCCACCTACCGCGCCGCATGCGACGCGCAGGCGCTGCTCGGCACGTTGCGCCTGCCGACCCGCAGCGCGCACTTCACGACACGCACCAACGTGCAGTTCAACTGGATTCCGCTCGCGAAGGCGGCCGACGTGATGGACCTGCTCGCGACCGTCGACATGCACGGCATCCAGACGAGCGGCAACTGCATCCGCAACATCTCGTGCGACGAGCGCGCGGGCGTCGCGCCGGACGAGATCGCCGATCCGCGCCCGTTCGCCGAAGTGATGCGCCAGTGGACGACGCTGCATCCCGAATTCGCGTTCCTGCCGCGCAAGTTCAAGATCGCGATCACCGGTGCGACCGAAGACCGCGCGGCAACCGACTGGCACGACGTCGGGTTGCAGCTCGTGCGCGACGACGCGGGCGAACTCGGCTTTCGCGTCAGTGTCGGCGGCGGAATGGGCCGCACGCCGATGATCGCGACGCTGCTGCGCGCGTTCCTGCCGTGGCAACACGTGATGAACTACATCGAGGCGATCGTCCGCGTGTACAACCGCTACGGGCGCCGCGACAACAAGTACAAGGCACGCATCAAGATCCTCGTGAAGACCGAGGGGCAGCGCTACATCGACGACGTCGAGGAAGAGTTCCGCCAGATCGTCGTCCTCGACGGCGGCCCGCACACGATCCCGCAGGCCGAATTCGATCGCGTGGCCGCGTCGTTCGTCCCGCCGCGGCTCAAGTCCCGCACGCTCGACCTCGCCGGCGCGCAGGCACGCGTATCCGCACAGGCGGCCCGTCATCCGGCGTTCGCGCGCTGGCTCGCCCGCAATGTCGCCGCGCGTCGCGATCCGGCGCTGCGCATCGTCACGTTGTCGTTCAAGCGCCGCCTGCAGGCCCCGGGCGACGCCTCGCCGGACCAGCTCGACGCGCTCGCCGATCTCGCCGACCGCTTCTCGGCCGGCGAGGCGCGCGTCACGCACACGCAGAACGTCGTGCTGCCGTGGGTGCATGTCGACGATCTGTTCCTGCTGTGGGAAAACGCCCGTGCGATCGGGCTGGCGAGCGCGAACGTCGGGCTGCTGACCGACATGATCGCGTGCCCGGGCGGCGATTTCTGCGCGCTCGCGAACGCGCGCTCGATCCCGATCGCCGACGCGATCACCGAGCGCTTCCAGGATCTCGACCTGCTGCACGACATCGGCGACCTCGACCTGCACATCAGCGGCTGCATCAATTCGTGCGGCCATCATCACAGCGGCCACCTCGGCATCCTCGGCGTCGACAAGGACGGCGCGGAGTGGTACCAGGTGACGCTCGGCGGGTCGGACGGCTCCGCCGCGAGCGGCCCAGCGCGGCCGGGCAAGGTGATCGGTCCGTCGTTCTCGGCGGACGAGATCGTCGATGTCGTCGATGCGATCGTCGGCGCGTACCTCGACGCGCGGATCGACACGAACGGCCGCAGCGAACGATTCATCGACACCGTGCGCCGCATCGGCGCGGAACCCTTCAAGGCCGCCGCGAACGACGCGCGCCACCGGGCGGAGCACGCATGAACCAGGAAACCTCCATCGCACACGCACGCATCCGCCTGCTGACGCCGGCCGACCACGCCGACGACACGCAGCCGCACGACGACGCGACGCTGACGATCGGCAACGACGAGGAACTGGCGCCGCTCGCCGCGCAAATCGCGCAAGCCGCCCGCATCGACCTGCAGTTTCCGTCGTTCACGGACGGACGCGCGTACAGCCAGGCGTACCTGCTGCGCAAGCGCTTCGGCTTCGCCGGCGACCTGCGCGCGACCGGCGAGGTGCTGGTCGACCAGTTGTTGCTGATGGAACGCACGGGGTTTTCGAGCGCGGTGCTCGCCGACGACACCGAAATCGCGGCCGCACGGCGGCAACTCGACCGGTTCCCGGGCTTTTATCAGCGCGACGCGAGAACGGCCACGCCGCCGCACGACACGGCGGCGACAGCGGCGACAGCGGCGACGGCGGCGACGGCGGCAGCGGCCGGAAAATGAAACGGGCGGCACGCTGGCCGCCCGTACGATGAACCGGCAGGATTCCGGCCGGTGCCCGCGGCAACGCGGGCGCCAGCGTTCAGCGCGCCGCCACCGGCTTGCCGAACCCGCCGAGAATCTTCTTCTCGAGCGCGATGTAGTCGCGGCCGAAGTGGTGATCGCCCTGCGTCTTGATCACGTCGGCGCCCGTGTTCGCGAGCGCCGGGCACATCGTGTCCTTCTCTTCCGCGCCGTAGAAGCACTGCACGAGCTGCGGCGGCACCTTCGCGATTTCCGGCGCGACCTTCAGCGCCTTGTCGCTCGCGGGCATTCCGAGCCAGCCCGTCACGCGGATCTGGAAATCGGCGGACGGCGCAAAGCCGAGCAGCGACATCACCGCGACCTTGTCGCGCAGGTCGGCCGGCAGCCGGTTGTACGCGAACGGCATCACGTCGGCGCCGAACGAGTAGCCGACCAGCGCCACGCGGCTTGCATGCCAGCGCGCCATGTACGTGCGCATCACGCGTGCGAGATCGCGGCTCACTTGCGCGGGCGGCTTCTCGCTCCAGAAATAACGCAGGCTGTCGATGCCGACCACCGACACGCCGTCGCGCTGCAGCGCCTCGGCGATCGTCTTGTCGAGATCGCGCCAGCCGCCGTCGCCCGAGATCACGATCGCCAGCCGGTCGCTGCCGCCCTTGGCCGGCAGCTCGACGAGCGGCAGATCCGACACGTCGAGTTCATCGCCGCTGCCGCTGTCGCGCAGGTGCGACGTGACGAGCGAGACCAGCTTCGTGTTGTCGCCCGCGGCCGCCGTTTCGACGAAGCCCGGCATCGCGCGGCGCACGATCGTCGGATCGGGCGGGCACGGCTTGAAGCGCGGATCGAGCTTCGCGGCCGGGGCGACCGACACGACGCCGGCGATCGTGTTCTCCGGCGCCATCGACAGGATCTGCTTCGCGATCGCGCCGCCCTGGCCCACGCCCGCGACGATCGGCGTGAAATAACGCGACGACTGCGCGAGACGTTCGAGCTGATGGCTGACCGCCTCGGCGTCGCCGTCGAGGTGGTGGCAGGTCTCCTGCTTCGCGGCGAGATTCATCGCGTAGCGCTCGGTATCGACGCCGACCGTCATCGCACCGGCTTTCGCGAGCGCGTCGGCCGCCTGCTGATCGGCGGCATTCCAGCCGGCCTCACGCGAGAACAGCACGACGAATCCGCGCAGCGGCCCGCTCGGTTTGGTCACGGTAACGGGCCCATAACGGCCGCCCGACACGGTTTCGGCTTTCACGGCGGCCGGCTGCGTGGCGCACGCGGCGCCGGCCAGCATCATTCCCGCGCAGGCGGCTGCCGCCCGCGCGATTCCCTTCTTCAAACTCATGAGCGCCGACCTCCAGCCAGCAATGACAGATCCGCCAGCGTGACGAACACGCCGACCGAGCCCGAGGCCGCGAGATAACGCGGCTCCCAGTGCGGTTCGAACTTGCTCTTGAAAGCGCGCAAGCCGCGGAAGTTGTAGAAGCGGCCGCCGAAGCGCCAGACCATCAGGCCGAGCCGGTGCCACGGCGACGGCATCTTCGCCGCCCCCATTCCCGAGAACGGCGCGATGCCCAGGCTCAGCTTGCGGAAACCCGCTTCCTTCAGATGCAGCGCGAGCTGCGTGAACAGATACTCCATCGCGTACGGCGACGCGTCCGGCAGATGGCGCATCACGCCGACCGTCGCCTCGGTGTTGAGGTCGGTCGTCATGAACGTGACGAACGCGATCGGCTTGTCGGCCTGCCGCACGAGCATCACCGACTGCGTCGCGAGATAGCCGTCGTGGAACGCGGCCACCGAGAAGCTTTTCTCGCGCGCATCGCGGCTATCGAGCCAGCCGTCGGAAATGTCGCGCAGCGCCGGCAGCGCGGCCGGCACGTCGCCCGGCGCGATCACCTCGACCGTCAGCGCGTCCTTGTCGCCGCGGCGCAGCGCGTAGCGCAGGTGGGAGCGGTTCGAACCCTTCAGGTCGAACCGGTCGAGCGCGATATGCGCTTCCTCGCCGAGTTTCATCAGCGTGAGGCCCGCGTCGAGATACAGCGGCAGCGCGTTCGCGCGCACCTGGTAGAACGCCGCGCGGCCGCTGTGCGCGTGTGCGAGCGCGATGAACTTGCTGATCAGCGCCGGCCATTCTTCACGCGGCCCGACCGGGTCGTGCAGCGCGGCCCACGTGCGGCCGTTCTTCGCGTACATCAGGAACGCGCGGCGCGATTCGGAAAACAGGAAGGACTTGTCGCCCATCAGCGCGAGGCCCGCGTCGCTGCATTCCTGCGCGCGGATGATCTGCTCCGCGTCGATCAGGTCCTGCTCCGCGGGTTTCACGAAACGCCCGGGCGCCGGACGCAGCAGTTGCCACAGCGCGAACAGCGCGACGAACACGCCGGCCGCGAGCGTCGCGCGCAGCGCGCGCGGCGCACGCGCATCGAACGAGAAATGCGACCACAGCTCGCGCGTGTACGGTACGTCGCGGAACGCGAAGAACAGCACCCACACGGCCAACATCAGCACCATCGTCACCGACACGAACCAGCTCACCGTGAAGCGCTCGGCGAGCAGCGACGAATGACGGTTGAAGCGTCGGCGGCTGACGAGCAGCAGCACGAGCAGCGTGCCGAGCACGCCGGCCTCGACGAACGCGAGACCCTTCGCGAGCGACAGCGCGAGGCTCGCGAGCGTCAACGCGAAGGTCATCCACCATGCGCCGTCGAGCCGCCGCAGCAGCCCGCGCGCGACGAACAGCAGCGCGACGCCGAGCACGCTGCAGATCACCTGCGAGCCTTCGAGCACCCACAACGGCACGATATGACGCAGAATCGCGATCCGATGCCAGAACGCCGGCGTCGCGCTCGAGATCACCAGCATCCCGCCGACCGCGAACGTCACGAGGCTCAGGAACACCGGTGCGAGCTGCGACACGCGCACGGCCTGCCGCGTGACGAGCCGGCGCCGCAGCGCGCGGCCCTCGAAACCGGCCAGCAGGCCGGCCGACAACACGAGCGGCACGCCGAAATAGATCGCGCGATAGGCAATCAGCGCGGCGACCATCGCGTGCGCGGGCACTTCGCGGCCGAGCGTGAACACCATCGCGGCTTCGAACACGCCGATCCCGCCCGGCGTATGGCCGATCATCCCGAGCAGCAAGGCGGCCGCGTAGACGGTGATGAAGGTCGGGAAACCGACCGGCGCGGCCGGCAGCAGCACCCACAGCGTCAGGCCTGCCGCGACGACGTCGAGCACCGCGTAGACGACCTGCGCGACGAGATCGCGCCGCGCGGGCACGTCGAACGACAGCCACTTGAAGCGCGTGACGACCGGGCGCGCGGTGTGGCCGCACATCGCGACCATCACGGCCAGCACCACGAGCAGCGCGGCGCCGGTCCACGTGAGCACGCCGGGCGCCACGTGCAGCATCGCGGCAAGCGCCTCCGGCACGCAGACCATGCCGACCGCCGTCATCAGCACCATCGCGAGCGCCAGCGTGCCGCTCGTGAAGACGGTCATCCGGCCGATCTGCGCGGGCGTCACGCCCGATACGCCGTACACGCGCGCGCGGACCGCGCCGCCCGTCAGTGCGCCGAAACCGGTTGCGTTACCGAGCGCGGAGCCGGCGATCGCGCCGATCCACAGCGCGACGCGCGGTACTTTCGCGGCGACATAGCGCAGGCCGACCGCGTCGCGGGCGACGAGCGCGAGATAACTGAGGGCCGTCGCGGCGAGCGACGCGCCCCACTCGCCGGCGGACAGGTGACGCAGTTGGCGGATCACCGACCGGTAGTCGACGGATTCCGACAGATGCTGGAAAACCACGATCAGCAGCAGGCCGATGCCGAGCGCGAGCAGCGGCGACAGCACGCGCTCGTTGCGGATCAACGCCCGGGCACGGGCGATCACCGCCGCGGCGCGGCCGGGCGAACCAGAGTGGCGGGAAGACATAAATTGTTCAGTGGTGGTGCATAGCGTGTCGCGGCGCAGGCAAGCCAAGCGGCGACGTATCTGGTTGTTCTGCGTGGGCGGTCGGCCGAAGACGGGGCCCGGCGGCGCCTGGATCAGAACTTACGAGTATACGGAATTTATATTACAGAATCTTTCAGGTTCGCATTGTGCGCTTTTGTGGCTCGCCGGGCGAGCTGACAACACATAAAAATCGTGCACCGCACAAACGCAAGGTGCGCATCATACCGGGAACACGGGCAGTTTTTTCATCGGATGAATGACTTGTGATGCATTTGGGAAAAATCTGCCGGACGGGGCGCGGAGGGCGAGGACGAATTTGTCGGGGAGTGGGCGCTGCTGAAACGGGGCCGGGTCATCTGACGTGCCGCCCGTCGCTTGAAAGGTTGCAATCCCGGCTTCGACGATTGGCCGGTGATGCAGTCTGGACCACGTGGCGACAACGGTGGTACCCCGAACGCCAGGCCATTTATGATTTACGCGTAACGCGTGACCATCCAGACACCGATCAGGATGACCAGTGCACCGACTGCCTGCATCGGTCGCAACAGATGCTCATGCAGCGCCGTGAACCCCAGCACGACGAGCATCGAGATCGCAACCATGGTCGGATACGCAACGCCGAGCGAAGTCTTGCGCAGAGCGACCGCGTAGAGCACGAACCCGATACCATAAGCCCCTACCGCCGCGCCGCGCACCATCCACGGCAATACGCTCGACTCGCCAAGCGCAATCCCCTTGAGCGCCGCCACTCTGAGCAGCAGGCTGGCCAGCCCGCCGAAAGCACCACTCGCGATCACAATCAGCCAATTCATCTCGCGACCTCCGTCACCGTGGCAACGTCGGGCCGACGACCGGACCGGACACGAACGCCGTCCGGCTCGCCGGCGCCCCCGCCAAAGATCGCATTGAACCGATTCGCGCCATGGAGAGCGATCAACACGATCGCAGGAAAGACGACCGAGAAGTTTCGCGCCTCGTCCCGATAACCGAAAAAGCAGAACAGCAGCAGCACCGGAAGGAACGCCGCAAGGAAGTAAGCTCGATAACGTGCGGGCGTCGCTCGCCAAGCCGCCCGGAAGAACACCGCAAGCGGCACGAGCATCAACGGGTTTTCCAGGCTCGGCGTAAAAATTCCCTTGCCGACGAGGTTATAGAACGACAAATAGGACACCGGATTCAGCCAGAACTTAAGGTTGTCCCATATATGATATTCAACGAAGCCGCCCGCGTTCCCGCCATAACCGCTCATGACGAAATGCCGGGTCACCGCGCAAATGCCCAATTGCACAACCAGCCATGCAACGCGCCTCGACAACGCGACGTCGCGTTCATGCAGGAAGAAAAATGCGAGCGGAACCAGGAAGAACGTCTCCTTGTTCAGCGAGAAAACGGCAATCGTCAGCGTGCAAGCCAGCAGGCGCTTCGTCAATACGAAGTAGCACGCCGCCAGCACACCCAGGAGTTCGAAGAAATCGTAGTAGTAGCCGCCCTGCTGAAATGTGAGCGGGTAAACGAAACTGAACGCCGCCAGAAATCCGACGGAATGCCCGAAGCTCAACCCATGCAGCCGGGCCAGCCTGTACACCATCCACAGCGCCAGCAGCGTCGACAGTACGATCGCAATGTAGGTCAGGTGATAGACAAGCGCCACGACCGGTGTCCAATACTTGTCCGGCACGTTCGTGAAATAGGCGTTGCGCAGCGAATCATGGCGGATGATCGATTTGAACAGCTTGTCCTGCCTGGCTTGCCCGAGGCGTTCGACCATCCATTTCGCGGCTTTCGGAAATGATGAACGATAGACAAAGGGTTTCGGCGCATCGCCGTTCATCATTCCCACGAGACTGTAGCTCGTTGCAAAATCGCCTTTCTGATCGTCACGGAACCCCCACTTCAACAACATGCTGTTGGTGATGTTACCGGCGCACACGAAGAGCAACACGTAGACGATGGCGAAGCGGCAGAATGCCCGCACGCGGTTTCGGTTCATTTCCGTCATAGGGATCCGCGCTACTTACAGCACGCGCAGAAAGTGAGCAGCCAGCACGAGCGCCACCATGACGCAAAGCATGCCGAGACTACCCCGGTTTTCGAGAATATGGACGATTGGATCGTCGTGCATCGCGCCACGCACCGTTGCGATCCAAAGTCGGCCGAACAAGTAGATCAGGCCGATCTGAACGAACCAGAGCAGATGGGGAATCGTGTAACGGGCGGCCGTTTCAGGCGCATTGATAAACAAGCCGAACACGACCACCGCGGCAAGCGACGCGCCGATCCCGAACGGCCAGAGTACTTCGAGATCACTTACACGATAGTCACGGCCCGCCGATACGGGTTTTCCGTTCTGGCGGAGGAACACCAGTTCCGAGCAACGCTTCACGAGCGCCAGGCTGAGAAAGGCAAACACGGAAAACGCGAGAAGCCAGCGGCTGACCTGGATTTCAGCTGCAACCGCTCCCGCGACGATCCGGTGCGTATACAGCAGCGACAACGCCACCACATCGAGCAGCACGACGGATTTCAGGCTCCAGCTGTATGCGGTCGTCAATATCAGATACAGCACGAACATTCCCGCAAACTCGGACGACACCGCGAATGCCAATGCAAGCGCGATCACGAGCAGTAGCGCGGCACCCCCGATACCTTGGGCGATCGACAACGTGCCGTTCGCGAACGCGCGATTGCGCTTGCGCGGATGGCGCCGGTCGTTGTCCAGATCCCACAGATCGTTGGCAATGTACGTTGCGGATGCCCCCAGTGACATCGACAGAAACGCGAGCACGAGCGTGGCAACCTTGGCGACGTCAAAGAATGCAAAGGCCGTCAACAGCGGGACGAACAGCAGCAGGTTCTTCAACCATTGATGGACTCGCAACGCCTTGCACCAGGTCAGGAACCCGACAGGCTCGTTCGGAAACTCGCGTTCGACTGGAATGTTGCTCCGGACGTCCGCGGCAATACCGGGGGCGACGCCCGCCAGAATGGCGCCCTTCGCATTCGCCCAGATCGGGATGTCGGCCTTGCTGTCTCCGGCGTAGACGAAATCGTCGCCGACTTGTTGACGAATGCCGGCAAGCTTCGTCTCGCTTTTCAGGTTCGTATCGCCATGGGTTGCAATGACGAGGTCGAACAAACCGAGATGAGCATCCACCTGCTCGGCAATCGAACGATGGGCCGCCGTTGCCAGCACGATCTTGCGACCACTTTTACGCTCGTGGGCCAGATAATCGACAAGCGACTCGCGGTAGGGAAGCGTCTCGGCCCGAAAACCAACCTGTTCCGCGACCTTGCCCTTGAATGCAGCGCGGCCGCCCACGAGCCAGAAAGGCAATTTCAGCAGGTTTGCAGGTTGATGCTTGACGACGCGTATCACGGATTCCATCAAGGTATCCGACGTCGTCAGCGTGCCGTCGAGATCGACGACAAGCGGCAATTTTCTGGTCTCTCGCATCATGTGTGATTCATTTCCGTTTGACATCGACGCCAAACTGGTCAATCCGTTCCTTGCGCCAAATTTATCGGTAGAAAGCGATATCGGCGTTCTTTTTTATTTACACCAGCCCCGACTTCATTGTGAATACTTTTCAAATCGCGGGATCTTACCAGAAAACGGGGTCCGATAAGCCGAACCCGCAACAATACGACCACTTTTGTCCCGTGTCGCCCTTGTCCGCATGATCGCGTCAACTACAGACGCCCCCACTCACGATAACGTGACGGGCGGCAGGCAGCCATTTCTATTATTTTTTAAAGAATGTCACCAAATGGCGACTCTCTCCAAAACATTCCACGTTATTCCGTCACTCTCAATGCGCAATGCATTTACGAAGACACATAATCCCCCGGCTCCCTCCAGGACAAAATCGAAAGGCACTCGCCTCAATTCTGTTCCGGCCATTTCCCGGCTGAATTTCGACACGGTCGATACCGGACGATATCGCCGAACCACGACACGCCGGATCACGCTTCACCTCCCCCGCTCACGCTCCCCCAACGCGATTGCCTTGTAGTCGTAAGTCGGATAGAACTCCGTCCGATAGGCGCCCCACGCCGTATCCTCGAGCACGCGATTGACCTCGCGCAGCCGCGACGCCGGCAGCCGCAGCACGACGATCTGCCCGATCCCCATTGTCACGGTCCAGCTCACCACTTCGACGCCCGGCGGCGGAAACGCCTTGTAGAACCCCTGCTTCGCGAGTTGCGCATTCAGCTCGGCGAGCGGGCGCGCCTGGTCGTGTTTCAGGAAAACCGTCAGGAGTATCGCGTTATCCGGCGTCGCAGCGGCCGAGCCCGCCGGCACGGTCGACGTCTGGCCGACGGCCGGCGCGCTACCGGTCGCGGCACCGGCCAGCGCTGCGGCGATCACAAGGGTTCGAATCGGGAAATACCGGGCTGCCGTCATGACGCGACTCCGTGGCTTCGTGGCTGGAGCCGCCATCATGCGCCGCCTCGGCCAGCGCTGCAGTCAGCCGGCCGCTGCGGCGATCACGCCGCGTCCGCGCCGTCGCGCTCGCGCAACACGTCGATGAGCGCGCGCAGCTTGGCCGGCACGTGCTTGCGA
Source organism: Burkholderia seminalis (assembly GCF_001718535.1). Lineage (NCBI taxonomy): Bacteria > Pseudomonadati > Pseudomonadota > Betaproteobacteria > Burkholderiales > Burkholderiaceae > Burkholderia > Burkholderia seminalis. The sequence goes on from NZ_CP013400.1 coordinate 1,705,932, forward strand.
TTCACGTAGTACAGCCACATCGGCGGCAGTGTGCGGCACACGCCCGGCAGCACCTCGACGAGCGAGCCATCAAGCAGATCCTGCTCGATGCGCTCGCGCATGAACGCGAATGCAACGCCGACACCCGCGCGCGCCGCATCGATCACCGCGTCGGCATCGTTCGTCACGAACACGCCGTCCGGATCGAGGTCGACGTCGCGCGGCCCGTCTTGCAGCAGCCATTTGTGCAGGCGTCCGCTTTCCGAGAAACGGAACCGGATGCACGCATGACGCCCGAGTGCCGCAATCGACGCCGGCACGCCATGCCGTGCCAGATAACCGGGCGACGCGACCAACGCACACGTCAGCGCCGGCGCGATGCGCACGCCGATCATGCCCGGCTGCAACCGGTCGGCCAGCCGGATTCCCGCATCGAACCCGTCCTTCGCGATGTCGACCAGTTCGTTCTCGTAGCGGATCTCGAGCCGGACTTTCGGAAAACGCTCGCGAAACGTGGCGAGTACGGGCGCGATCACGAGCGAGCGCGCCAGCGGCAGCGCGGTCACGCGCAACACGCCGCTCGGCTCGCTGCGCGCATCCTTCAGCTCGTCGCGCGCCTGCATGACCTGCCGGTACGCGGGCTCCGTCTGCCGCCAGTAGCGCTGCCCGGCTTCCGTCAGGCTGACGCCGCGGGTGCTGCGGTTGAACAGCTTCACGTTCAGCTCGCCCTCGAGCTGCCCGATCGCGAGACTGACGGCAGCCGGCGTCAAGCCGAGCGCGGCGGCGGCCCGCGTGAAGTTGCCGGCCGTCGCGACGGTCATGAACACGTGCAGCCCGGCCATCGGATCGCGTCTGCCCATCATTAGAAAAACTTGAAACTCTTTCGAGCGGAATGCGGATTCTCCCATATACCGCAACTGCCTACACTGACGCTGTCGTCTCACCGGAGCTTCGCATGTCACCCGTTACCGCCGCGCTGCCGCTCGCAGCCGCCCGTCGCGCGATCGATGCGGCCCTCGCGCACGCCGCGTCGCTGCAGGTCGACGGCGTCGCCATCGCCATCGTCGATGCCGGTGCAAACCTGCTCGCCTTCGTGCGCACCGACGATTGCTTCCTCGGCGCGATCGATCTCGCGCAGCGCAAGGCGCTGACGGCAGTCCGCTTCCGTGCGTCGACCGATGCGCTCGGCGCGATGTCGGGCGACGGTCCGCTGCACGGCATCGAGCACAGTCACGGCGGGCTCGTCACGTTCGGCGGCGGCGAACCGCTGATCGACGGCAACGGGCGCTGCGTCGGCGCGATCGGCGTCTCGGGCGGCAGCGTCGATGAAGACACCGCGATCGCGCGACACGGCCGCGACCGCTTTCCGGCAACGCTCCACCTCCCAACCACAGGGTAAGCCCATGACACAGAAGCGCATCCTCATCACCGGCGCAGGCACCGGGTTCGGCCGCGAGGTCGCCTTACGGCTCGCCGCGCGCGGTCACGACGTGACGGCCGGCGTTCGCGTCACCGCCGAAATCGACGCACTGACGGCCGCCGCCACGCAACGCGGCGCCGCGTTGCGCGCGATCAAGCTCGACGTCACGTCGGCGCACGATCGCGCCCGCGCGGCGGAACTCGACATCGACGTGCTCGTAAACAACGCGGGCGTCGGCGAGGCCGGTGCGCTCGTCGACCTGCCGGTCGAGATCGTCCGCGAGCTGTTCGACGTGAACGTGTTCGGTCCGCTCGAACTCACGCAGCAGATCGCGCGCGGCATGCTCGCGCGCGGGCACGGCAAGATCGTGTTCGTGTCGTCGATCGCGGGCCTGATCACGGGGCCGTTCACGGGTGCGTATTGCGCGTCGAAGCACGCGGTCGAAGCGGTGGCCGAGGCGATGCAGGCGGAACTGGCGCCGCACGGGATCCGCGTCGCGGTCGTGAACCCCGGCCCGTACCGCACGGGCTTCAACGACCGGATGATGGAAACGACGCGGCGCTGGCGCGATCCCGCCGTGCATACCGTGACGCCCGAGCGGCTGACGTTCCCGCTCGAACAGCACGACCCGGAGGAAATGATCGCGAAGATGGTCGACGTGATCGACAGCGACGGCGGCGCGTTCCGCAACCTGCTGCCGGAATCGTCGGAAGCATTCGTACGCGCCGAACAGGCGCGCGCATGGGAACGGCAGCAATGACGAGCCGGGCGGCAGGCGCCGGACGGCGCGCCGCCGCTCGCGCGGTCAGTACACGTCGCGCATGTAGCGCCGAGCCTTCGCGAGCCGCGCGACATAGTCGTTCGCGGCTTCGTCCGACATCCCGCCGTGCTCGGCAACGACGGCCTTCAGCGCCGCATCGACGTCCCTGGCCATCCGCGCGGCGTCGCCGCACACGTAGAAGTGCGCGCCTTCCTCCAGCCACGCGAACAACTCGGCGCCCTGCTCGCGCATCCGGTCCTGCACGTAGATCTTGTCGGCCTGGTCGCGCGAGAACGCGAGATCGAGCCGCGTCAGGAAGCCGCTGTCGTGCATCGCACCGAGTTCGTCGCCGTAGTAGAAGTCGGTCTGCGCGTGCTGCTCGCCGAAGAACAGCCAGTTGCGCCCGCGCGCGCCGCGCGCCTGCCGCTCGTGCAGGAACCCGCGGAACGGGGCGACGCCGGTGCCGGGGCCGACCATCACGATCGGCACGTCGCCGTTCACCGGCGGCCGGAAATGCGCGGACTTCTGCACGAACACCGGCACGCGTCCATCGTCCGCGCGATCGGCGAGGAACGTCGACGCGACGCCTTTGCGTGCGCGACGGCCGTTGTGATAACGCACGGCCGACACGGTCAGGTGAATCTCGCCCCGGTGCGCGCTCGGGCTCGACGCGATCGAATAGAGGCGCGGCTGCATGCGCTTGAGCATGCCGACCAGCTCCGTGCCCGACAGATCGACCGGAAACGCGTGCAGCACGTCCGCGAGCTGCTGCCCCCACAGCCATTGCTTCAGGTCGCCCTTGCGATCGTCGCCGAGCAACGCCTTCAGCGCACCGTTCGCGCTGCGCGACGCGATGAACGCGAGCGTATCCGGATGCGGACGCGTGATGTCGAAGTGGCGCGCGAGCGCGTCGCCGAGGCGGATCTCGCCGACGCCCGCCACCGACACCGGCGCATCGGCCTTCAGCGCGGTCACCGACAGCAGTTCGTCGACCAGTTCCGGGCAGTTGGTCGGCCACACGCCGAGCGCATCGCCGGTTTCGTATTCGAGGTTCGCGCCGTCGGTCGACAGCGACACGTAGCGCGTGTCCTTCACGGCGCCCGGGCGATTGAGCCGCACATTCGCGACGAGCTTCGACGGCGCCGGCTGCGCCTTCGTCGGCAGCAGCCCCGGCGGGCTCATCCCGCCGGACGGCACCGCGTGCAGCGCCGCGTCGGCCTCCTTGATCCGCGCGACGACGCGTTCGAGCCACTGGTCGGCATCGTGCTGGAATTCGACGTCGCAATCGACGCGCGCGCACAGGCGCGCCGCGCCGAGTTCCGCGAGCCGCGCGTCGAGGCGGCGGCCGTGGCCGCAGAACTGGTCGTAGTTGCGGTCGCCGAACGCGAGTACCGCGAAATGCACGCCGTCGAGCCGTGCCGCGCTGCCGGCCCGCAGCGCGTCCCAGAACTCGCTGCCGTTGTCGGGTGCGTCGCCGTCGCCGAACGTGCTCGTCATCAGCAGCACGTATTGCGCACCGGCAAGCGACGCGACCGGATAGTCGGACATGCACGCGCTGCGGATCTCGAAGCCCGCGTTCATCAACCGCGTCGCGTAGTCGTCGGTCAGCGATTCGATGTTGCCGGTCTGCGACGCCCACAGCAGCACGACCTTCGGTCGCGTGCGCACGATCCGCACGCCGCCGGATGCGGCGGTCTCGGCCGGCAGCGCGGCGGTGTCGGCAACCTGCGCATGCGCAGGCAGCGAGCGGCTGAACAGGCCCGCGAGCATCCCGTCGAGCCAGAGCCGCACCGGCGGCGTCAACGGCGCGGCGGCCGGCAGCACCGGCACACCGCCCTCGCGCCGGCCGGCGCTGGCCTTCAGCCCGCTGACGAGGCCCGCCACATACAGCCGTTCGGTATCGGTCAACGGCGGCGGCGCGAGATCGGCGACGCCGAGCGCGGCCGCGAAAGTGTCGATGTCTGCCATGTCGGATTCCTGTGAAGCAGCAGCCTGCACCGGCGCCGGCGCGGGCCCCGCGTCGTCGGCGCATGCATCGGGTTGCGCCGCGTCGTCATCGGCGGACGCGAACGCATCCGTGTCGACGCGCCGCAGCGCGACCGCGCAATATTTCAGTTCGGGTTGCTGCGATTCCGGATCGATCGCGTCGTTCGTCACCGCGTTGACGCACAGGTCGTCGCCGTACACGTCGTTCCAGTGCATGGGCGCGAAGCAGTTGCCGCGCCGCACGCGTTCGGTCACGACGGCCGGCAGCACCGCGCGGCCGCGCGCCGAACGGATTTCAACGCCGTCCTTCGCCGCAATGCCGAGCGCGCGCGCATCGTCCGGGTGCAGCTCGACGAACGGGCGCGGGTTGAGCTTGTTCAGCATCGCGACCTTGCCCGTCTTCGTCATCGTGTGCCACTGATGCTGCAGCCGCCCGGTGTTCAGCACGATCGGGAACGTGTCGTCGGGCAGTTCGGCCGGGTCGACGTGCGGCCGCGCGAAGAAGCGCGCCTTGCCCGACGGTGTCGGGAATGCGATGCGCGGCGCATCGCCGCCGTCGGCGGCCGTGCGCGGCGTCTGGCTCACGCCGTCGTTCAGGTAGCGGACCGGATGCCGCTCGCGCGCGGTGCCCGGCGCGACCGGCCATTGCACCGGGCCGTCGCGCAGCGCCGCATGGCTCGCGCCGCGCAGGTCGTAACCGGTCGCCGGATTCGAGAAGCGCACGATCTCGTCGAACACGTCGGCCGCCGACGCATAGTCGAAGGCCTCGCCGAAGCCCATCGCACGCGCGACTTCCGCGACGATGCGCCAGTCGGGCAGCGCGTCGCCGGGCGGCGCGACCGCCGCGCGCATCAGCGTCATGTTGCGCTCGGAGTTGACCATCACGCCGTCGCCCTCGGCCCACAGCGCGCCGGGCAGCAGGATGTCCGCGTAGCGGTTGGTCTCGGTGTCGAGGAACGCGTCCTGCGCGATCACGAGCTCCGCGGCCTGCAGACCGGCGATCACGTTCCGCCGGTTCGGCACGGTCGCGACCGGGTTCGTGCAAACGATCCAGCACGCCTTGATGTCGCCGGCCGCCATCCGTTCGAACAGGTCGACCGTGCCCTTGCCGGCGTCCTTGCGCAGCGTGCCGGCGGGCACGCGCCACAGGTGCTCGACGAAGCGGCGGTCGTCGTCGGACAGCACCGAGCGCTGGCCCGGCAAGCCCGGCCCCATGTAGCCCATCTCGCGCCCGCCCATCGCGTTCGGCTGACCGGTCAGCGAGAACGGCCCGCTGCCGGCGCGGCAAATCCTGCCGGTTGCCAGATGCAGGTTGCAGATCGCGTTGGTGTTCCACACGCCGTGCGTGCTCTGGTTGAGCCCCATCGTCCAGCAGCTCATCCATTCCTGCGCATCGCCGATCCATTGCGCGGCCGTGCGCAGGTCGGCTTCCGCGAGCCCGGTGATCGCGGCCACGCGTTCGGGCGTGTAGTCGGCGAGAAACGCGGGCATCGCGTCCCAGCCTTCCGTGTATGCGTCGATGAACGCGGCATCGGTGCGGCCGTTCGCATGCAGCAGATGCAGCAGCCCGTTGGCGAGCGCGAGATCGGTGCCAGGCCGGATCTGCAGGAACAGGTCGGCCTTGTCGGCGGTGCCGGTGCGGCGCGGATCGACCACGATCAGCTTCGCGCCGGCCTTCACGCGGTCCATCATCCGCAGGAACAGGATCGGGTGGCAGTCGGCCATGTTCGCGCCGATCACGAAAAACAGGTTCGCGCGATCGAAGTCCTGGTACGACCCGGGCGGGCCGTCCGCGCCGAGCGACTGCTTGTAGCCGGTGCTCGCGCTCGCCATGCAGAGACGCGAGTTCGACTCGATGTTGTGGGTGCCGACGAAACCCTTCGCGAGCTTGTTGACGAGGTATTGCGCCTCGATCGACATCTGCCCCGACACGTAGAACGACAGCGCGTCGGGGCCGTGCGCATCGAGCACCGCGCGCAGCCGGCGCGCGGTTTCGGCGATCGCGTCGCGCGCCGGCAGCGGTACGAGGTCGTCCTCGCGCGCGCGGCGCACGAACGCGCGGTCGAGCCGTCCCGAGCGGCGCAGCGCCACGTGCGCCGACGATCCCTTCGTGCACAGCCGCCCGAAGTTGGCCGGATGGTCGGCGTCGCCGGAGACCTTGACGACTTCGCCGTCCTCGACGTGCAGCACCATTCCGCAGCCGACGCCGCAGTACGGGCACACGCTCTTGACGGGGGTGGCGGTCATGCGCGCTCCGGGACGGTCAGGCCGCGATCCATACGAAACCGTCCTCGACCCGCGACGGATACGCGTTCACCGACTGCTCGGGCGCCTCCAGGCATTCGCCGGTGCGCAGGTCGAAGTGCTGCTTGTACAGCGGCGACGCGACCACGATGCGCTCGCCGAGGCTGCCGATCAGCCCGCGCGACATCACGGCCGCCTGCGATACCGGATCGACGTTGTCGATCGCGAACACGCCGCCGTCGGCATGCGCGACGTGGAATACCGCGACCTGCGCGCCGTTGACGAGCGCGCACACGCCGGTGTTCGGCACGATGTCGTCGAGCGCGCACACGCGGGTCCAGGATGGCGAAAGACGATCGTTCATGACGGGCTCCTTGAAGTGATGCGGATATCGGTCAGGCGGTTGCCGGTTCGGTCGCGCTGTCGGCCACGACGGGAATCGGCACGCGCTTGCCGCCCGCCCGCTCGCCGGGTGTCGCGGGCCGGATCTGGCCGCGCGTCTCGACGAATTCGATGGTCGTGTCGGGCGCGTCGCTGTTCACGAAGTGGCGGAAACGCTTGCGCGTATCCGGATCGGTGACGGCCCGCTTCCATTCGCATTCGTAGGTGTCGACCACGTGCTGCATGTCGGCTTCGAGTTCGGCCGCGATCGCGAGCTTGTCGTGCACGACGACGTCGATCAGGTAGTCGAGACCGCCTTCGAGGTTGTCGCGCCACACGCTGGTGCGCTGCAGCCGGTCGGCGGTGCGCACGTAGAACATCAGGAAGCGGTCGACGTAGCGGACCAGCGTGTCGCGGTCGAGGTCGGACGCGAGCAGCTCCGCATGGCGCGGTTTCATCCCGCCGTTGCCGCACACGTACAGGTTCCAGCCCTTTTCGGTCGCGATGATGCCGACGTCCTTGCCCTGCGCTTCCGCGCATTCGCGCGTGCAGCCGGATACGCCGAACTTGATCTTGTGCGGCGCGCGCAACCCCTTGTAGCGGTGCTCGAGGTCGATCGCGAGACCGACCGAATCGCCGACGCCGTAGCGGCACCAGGTCGACCCGACGCACGATTTCACCGTGCGCAGCGCCTTGCCGTACGCGTGCCCCGACTCGAAGCCGGCCGCGATCAGCTCCTCCCAGATCGACGGCAACTGCTCGACGCGCGCGCCGAACAGGTCGACGCGCTGGCCGCCCGTGATCTTCGTATACAGGCCGTATTTCTTCGCGACCTGACCGACCGCGATCAGCCCTTCCGGCGTGACTTCGCCGCCCGGCATGCGCGGCACGACCGAGTACGTGCCGTCGCGCTGGATGTTCGCGAGGTAATAGTCGTTCGAATCCTGCAGCCCCGCGTGCGCCTTCTTGAGCACGAACTCGTTGAAGCACGATGCGAGAATGCCCGCCACGGCCGGCTTGCACACGTCGCAGCCGAGCCCGCGGCCGTGCTTCGCGAGCAGTTCGTCGAAGGTCGTGATGCGCTCGACGCGAATCAGGTGGAACAGCGCCTGACGCGAATACGGGAAGTGCTCGCACAGATGGTTGTCGACCGCGAGGCCCTGCTTCCGCATCTCGGCCTTCATGATCTGCGTGACGAGCGGCACGCAGCCGCCGCACGACGTGCCGGCGCCCGTGCACGTCTTCAGCGCGCCGAGGCTCGTCGCGCCGTCGGCGACCGCCGCGCAGATCTGCGACTTCGACACGTTGTTGCACGAGCAGATCTGCGCGGCCGCGGGCAGCGCGTCGACGCCGATCGCCGGCTTCGCCGCGCCGTCCGACGACGGCAGGATCAGGAATTCGGGCGACTCGGGCAGCTCGATGCGGTTCAGCATCATCTGCAGCAGCGTGCCGTACTCGGCCGCGTCGCCGACCATCACCGCGCCGTGCAGGAACTTGCCGCAGTCGGATACCACGAGCTTCTTGTAGACCTGGCGGCGCTCGTCCGCATACTGGTAGGTGCGGCTGCCGGCCGTCGTGCCGTGCGCGTCGCCGATGCTCGCGACGTCGACGCCCATCAGCTTCAGCTTCGTGCTCATGTCGGCGCCCGCGAACGCGGCTGCGGCCCCCGCGCCGACCTCGCCGCCAAGCTGCGTCGCGACCACGCGCGCCATGTCGTAGCCGGGCGCGACGAGGCCGTACACCATGCCGTTCCAGGCCGCGCATTCGCCGATCGCGTAGATGTCGGCGTCGCTCGTGCGGCACGCGTCGTCGATCGCGATGCCGCCGCGCGGGCCGGTGTCGAGCCCGCACGCACGGGCCAGTTCGTCGCGCGCACGGATGCCGGCCGAGAACACGATCATGTCGGCGTCGAGATGCGTGCCGTCGGCGAATGCCATCCGGTGCGCGCCGTCCTCGCCGTCGACGATTTCCAGCGTGTTCTTGCCCGTATGCACGGTCACGCCGAGCGCCTCGATCTTCGCGCGCAGCATCCGGCCGCCGCCGTCGTCGACCTGCACGGCCATCAGCCGCGGCGCGAATTCGACGACGTGGGTGTCGAGCCCCATGTCGCGCAGCGCCTTCGCGCATTCGAGGCCGAGCAGCCCGCCGCCGATCACGACGCCGCGCTTCGCGTGCGCGCCGCACGCCTGCATCGCCTCGAGATCCTCGATCGTCCGGTACACGAAGCAGCCTGCGCGATCGCGCCCCGGCACCGGCGGCACGAACGGGCGCGAGCCCGTGGCGAGCACGAGCTTGTCGTACGCGAGCGTTTCGCCCGACGCAAGCGTGACCGTATGCGCGGCGCGGTCGATCGACGCGACCTGCGCGTTCAGCCGCAGGTCGAACTGCGGATGACGCTCGAAGAAGCCCGGCTCGACCAGCGACAGGTCGTGCGCCGACTTGCCCGCGAAGAACTCGGACAGGTGCACGCGATCGTAGGCCGGGCGCGGCTCCTCGCCGAGCACGGTGACCTGCAGCGCGCCCGCCTCGCCCGCTTGCGCCGCGACGCATTCGAGGAACTTGTGGCCGACCATGCCGTGGCCGATGACGATGAGTTTCATGGTGAAGGTTCCTTCGCTCGATCAGTTCGCGGCGTTGGCGGCGGCCAGCGCGCGATCGCGCAGCTCGGCTTCGCGTGCCTTGTGTTCTTCGCTGAAGCGCACGGCCATCGCGCACAGCGCGGTCGCGGTCACGACGAGGCCGAGCAGGCTCAGCGTCTGCTGCACGTCACCCACGCCCTTCAGCAGGAAAGCCGCCGCCACCGCGCCGACGTTGCCGCCCGCGCCGACGATCCCCGCGACGCCGCCGAGCGCCTTGCGGTCGATGAACGGCACCAGCGCGTAGGTCGCGCCGCAGGCCATGTGCGTGAACAGGCCGAAGGCCAGCATCGCGACGAGTGCGACGCCGACGCTTTGCGCATGCGAGAACCAGATCAGCCCGAGCCCTTCGCCGACGATCAGCGCGCACAGCAGCGCCGCGCGCACGTCGAGGCTGCGGCGCGTGGCGATCTTGTCGGACAGCCAGCCGCCGAGCGCGCGGGCGAACAGCGCGAGCAGCCCGAACAGGCCGACCGCGAAACCGGCGTCCTTCAGCGACAGGCTGAAGTGATTGACGTAGTACAGCGCGGCGATGTTGTGGATGAATACCTCGACGCCGAAGCACGCACCGTAGGTGACGAACAGCATCCACACGCGATAGTTCGCGCAAGCGGCGACAAAGCTCGCCCAGCCGCCCTTCTTGCCGCTGTCGACCGTCACGCCTTCCTTGCGCAGCGCGATGATGTCGCCTTGCGGGCAGTCCTGCGTGAAACGCCAGTACGCCCAGGCCATCACGAGCATCGCGACGCCCGGCACGACCAGCGCGACGCGCCACGACGAATCCTCGCCGAGGCCGAGCATCAGGCCGGCGGCGACGAGCAGCGGCATCAGCGCCTGCGTCGCGCCGGCACCGGCGTTGCCCCAGCCCGCCGTCGTCGCGTTCGCGGTGCCGACGACGTTCGGCGCGAACATGACCGACGTGTGGTACTGCGTGATCACGAAGCCCGCGCCGATCGCACCGATGCCGAGCCGGCAGATCAGGAACGACAGATAGTCGTGCGTGAACGACACCGCGAACACGGGAATCGCGCCGAGCAGCAGCAGGCCGACATACACGCGGCGCGGGCCGAAGCGGTCGCACAACGGGCCGACGAGCAGCCGCACGGCGATCGTCGCAGCCACTGCGGCGATGTTGATGTTGGCGACCTGAGCCGCCGTCAGGTGAAATTCGCGTGCAATGAGCGGCATCAGCGGCGCGCACGCGAACCACGCGAAGAAACAGACGAAGAACGCCATCCACGTCATGTGGAACGCGCGCATCGGCGCGGTGCGGAAGCTGAAGAGATCGATACGGGTAGCTTTGTCGGTCATGTCATCCGCCAAACGAAAAACGGCGTCCTGCGCACCCGGTCTCGTCGAGACCCGATGCGTAGGACGCCGTTGCCCAAGAAGCCCGTTGCCGGGCGCGTCGGTAATCGGTACTGCGGACGAATCGCCGTTGATCCGCCCGAATTGGCTTACGCAAACGCCATGCCATGTTGCCGCCAATCGGGCCCGCAGCCCCGCCGTACAAGGCTCGCCGGCCGGCATGCGGCGCCCGGCGACGCGCGGCGGACGCTGCGCGGTGAGGCAGCGAGGCACAGATGTGGTGCGCTGCAGCACTGTCGCCGTGCGACATCGCGGTGCGCACACGTGGCGCGCGACGCACGCGATACGGCATGGCGGCTGCCCGCGCGCGGTGCGTGCCGGGCCGTGCACCGGTTGGCCCGGATATTGCTCGATCTCGTGCGCGACACCGGCAACGGCGCCGGTGGGCAGTTCCCGCAAACCCTTGCCCGCCCTTCGGGGCAGGCTCCCCCAGGACAACGGCGTCCCTCCCGTGCGCGGCACGGCGGATGCCGGTGCGTTTCGATCGCCCGCCGCCACCGCGCAGACCGTTATCGACCGCCGCACGCACGCATGCGGCAATGGAACACGACATGACGACTGGCAAAGTCACGCTGCTGGGCGCCGGCCCCGGCGATCCCGATCTCCTCACGTTGAAGGCCGTAAAGGCACTCGCCGCCGCCGACGTGCTGCTGCTCGACGACCTGGTCGCGCCCGGCATCGCCGAACTCGCGCCGCGGGCGCGCGTGATCCGCGTCGGCAAGCGCGGCGGCTGCCGCTCCACGCCGCAGGCATTCATCGAGAAGCTGATGCGCCGCTACGCGCTGCGCGGCGCGCACGTGGTGCGCGTGAAAGGCGGCGACGCGCTGCTGTTCGGCCGCGCCGGCGAAGAACTCGCGACACTGCGCGCCGCCGCGATTCCGGTCGAGATCGTCAGCGGCATCTCGTCGGGATTCGCGGCCGCCGCGAGCCTCGGCGTCTCGCTCACGCACCGCGCGCACTGCCAGGGCGTCACGTTCGTCACCGCGCACCGCCAGGATCACGGCGAACCCGACTGGGCGCGGCTCGCGGCGACCGGCACGACGCTCGCGATCTACATGGGGATGAGCCGCATCGACCGCATCGCGTCGGGCCTGCTCGCCGCGCTGCCGGCGTCGACGCCGGCAGCGGCCGTGCAATGGGCCGGCACGCCCGACGAACGCCGCTGGACCGGCACGCTCGGCACGCTTGCGCACGGCATCGACGCCGCGCGGCTCGGCAGCCCGGCCGTGATCCTCGTCGGCGGCGCGATCGGCGAAGCCGCCGCGCAGGATGCGGATGCCGCGGTCGGCACGGTGTTTTCGCGGGCCGCCTGACATGCGCGGCTTCGCACGGCTTCGGCCGCTCTCCGTTCCCGCCGCCAACGGCCACGCGCGCGGCCTGCATGCGTCGTTCGCGCGCGGCCCCGCGGCTTCACCGCTCCCGTCGCCTGCCTCATGAGTTCGCCTGCCCAGCCCCCCCGCCTGCGCGTGCTGCTCGTTACCGACACCGACAAGCCGATCGGCGAGCTCGGCGACGCGCTCGCGCGCCTCGGCTACGAGATGCTGAACGACGTCGCGACACCCGCGCGCCTGCCGGCAGCCGTCGAGGAGCAGCGCCCCGACGTCGTGATCATCGACACCGATTCGCCGTCGCGCGACACGCTCGAACAACTCGCGGTGATGCACACGACCGCGCCGCGCCCCGTGCTGATGTTCAGCCACGACGCCGACCAGGAACTGATCCGCGCGGCGGTCGGCGCGGGCGTCAGCGCGTATCTCGTCGAAGGCTTGTCGGCCGAGCGGCTCGCCCCGATTCTCGAAGTCGCGCTCGCGCGCTTCTCGCACGACGATGCGCTGCGCCGCCGGCTGGCCGACGTCGAGCGCGAACTCGCCGAACGCAAGCTGATCGACCGCGCGAAACGCGCGCTGATGGACCAGCGCAAGCTGTCCGAGCACGATGCGTACGCGGCGCTGCGCAAGCGCGCGATGGATCAGGGCCTGCGCATCGTCGACGTCGCGCGCCAACTGCTCGACGCCTCACCCCAGTCATGAGTGCCATGGATACCTCACCTCCCGCCGCGCCGGAACGCGCCCATCTTCGCCTCGGGTTCGTCGCGCTGAGCGACGCGGCCCCGCTGATCGTCGCGCAGCGCCTGAACCTCGGCGCGCGGCACGGCCTCACGCTCGAGCCGAGCCGCCAGCCGTCCTGGGCCGCCGTGCGCGACAAGCTGCTGAGCGGCGAACTCGACGCCGCGCATGCGCTGTACGGCCTCGTCACCGGGCTGCAGCTCGGCATCGGCGGCCCGCAGGCCGACATGGCCGCGCTGATGGTGCTGAACCGCAACGGCCAGGCGATCACGTTGTCGCGCGGCCTCGCCGACGCGTTCCGCGACACCGGCAGCCTGCGCGACACGTTCGCGACGCTCGGCCGCAAGCCGCTGCTCGCGCAGACGTTCCCGACCGGCACGCACGCGATGTGGCTGAACCACTGGCTCGCGTCGCACGGCGTCGATCCGCTGCGCGACGTGCGCAGCGTCGTGATCCCGCCGCCCGAGATGGTCGCCGCGCTCGCCGGCGGCGAGCTCGACGGCTTCTGTGCCGGCGAGCCATGGCACGCGGTGGCCGACGCATGCGGCGCGGGCCGCACCGTCGCGGTCACGAGCGAGATCTGGCCCGATCATCCGGAAAAGGTGCTGGCGGCACGGCGCGACTTCGTCGCGCTGTATCCGGCCACCGCGCGAGCGCTGATCCGCACGCTCGTCGATGCGTGTGCGTGGCTCGACAGCGCCGCGCATCGCCGCGAGGCCGCCGACTGGCTCGCGTCGCCCGACGCGCTCGGCGTGCCGGCCCGCTTGATCGCGCCGCGCCTGCTCGGCGACTACGGCGCCGGGCCGTTCGCCACGCCGCCGCTGCCGATCCGCTTCCACGACGGCGGTACCGTGAACCGGCCCGATCCGCTCGAAGGCCGCTGGTTCCTGTCCCAATACCGGCGCTGGGGGATGCTCGACGGCCCGCACGACGATGCGGCGATCGCCGCGGCAATCGCGCAGACCGCGTTGTATGATGCTGCAGTCGCCGAAGGCGGCGCATCGGGCCCGTCGCGCGCGTAATGCGGGCGCCTGAAGCCGAAGGCACGCTCCCGGGCCGCGCCACACCGCTCCGGGCCACCCGGCGGCGGCCGACAGGCACCGCCCGGGCGACACCGCATGACCACTCCGTCCCCGATCCGAATCGATGCCGAAACGTACGCGCGCGCCGCTCGACGTGCTGCTCACCGAAATCCGCGCGTGCCGTGCCTGCGAAGCCGACCTGCCGCTCGGCCCGCGCCCCGTCGTGCGCGCCCATCGCGACGCACGCATCCTGATCGTCGGGCAGGCGCCGGGCACACGCGTCCACGCGAGCGGCATCCCGTGGGACGACGCGAGCGGCAAGCGGCTGCGCGGCTGGCTCGACGTCGACGCCGACACCTTCTACGACGAAGCGCGCTTCGCGATCGTGCCGATGGGTTTCTGCTATCCGGGCCGCGGCGCGAGCGGCGACAACCCGCCGCGCCCGGAGTGCGCGCCGCTGTGGCTCGACCGGCTGCTGGCCGAACTGCCGTCGATCCGCCTGACGCTGCTGGTCGGCCAGTACGCGCAGCGGCATTTCCTGCGCGACACGCGCCAGGCGACGCTGACCGACACCGTGCATGCGTGGCGCGACTACGGCCCCGGCGTGGTGCCGCTGCCGCATCCGTCGCCGCGCAACCAGGCGTGGTTCAAGCACCACCCGTGGTTCGACGCCGAAGTCGTGCCCGAACTCCGCCGCCGCGTGGCACCGCTGCTCGGCCGATGAACGCAATCACCGGCGGCTTCGCCATGCCTCGCGTCCCGCCCGATGTCCCCGCCATCCCCTCATGAATACCACCTCGACCGACCTCGACTTTGCCTGCACCGGATGCGGCGCATGCTGCCGCGACCTGCGCATTCCGCTGACGCTCGACGAGGCGATCGCATGGCTGCAACGCGGCGGCCACGTGGAACTGCTGTGCGACGCGATGCCGTGGCCCGTCGAACCCGAGCCCGGCGACGCGTTCGCTGCCTACAAGCGCGCGCGTTCGACGCCCGCGACGAGCGGTTCGCTGCCCGTGCGCATCACGGCCGTGCTCACCGCGTCGCATGCCGGCCCGTGCCCGAACCTGCGCGACGACCTGCGCTGCGGGATCTACGACGAACGCCCGCTCGTGTGCCGGATCTATCCGGCCGAAGTCAATCCGTTCGTGCCGCTGATGCCCGGCGGCAAGCAATGCCCGCCCGACGCGTGGCAGCGCGCGCCGCTGGTCCGCGGCGGCATGCTCGTGGACGCGGCAACGCACGAGACCATCGCACGCTCGCGCGCGGCGAGCGAAGCCGAGACGCCGTTGCGCGCGCGGCTGTGCGCGGCGCTGGGCATCGACACCGCGGCCGTCGCCAACGAAGGCTTCATGGTTCATGCGCCGCCGGCCGCCGCGTTGCTCGCCGCGCTGACCGACCTGCGCACCCCGTTGCCGGCCGAAACCCGCGCCGCAATCGAATGGACGCTGGTGTCGAACCGCGCGCCCACGGTGGAAACGCTCGTGTCGGTCGGTGCATCGAGCATGCTCGCCGCCCGCGGCACGGAGCCGCACGCCCGCTATCTCGGCTTCCATCCGGACGCCTGATCGCCGCGCCGCCACGCGCCCGCACGTTCCGGCCGCGCCCGGTTCGCTGTACCATCGCGGCTCAACCGCGTCATCCACAGCAGAATCCCTCATGCCCTCCACCGCCCCGCCGCGCCTGTACGGGATGCCCGAACGCAGCGACCGGCTCGACTTCTACATCCGCGACCAGGCGTCGCGGCAGGCGATCACCGAGCCGCACCGGCACGCGTATTTCCAGATCCAGTTCAACCTCGGCGGCGACACCGAGCAACGGATCGGCGGCGTCACGCGGCCGTTTCCGCGCGGCGCGCTCGCGTTCGTGCTGCCGCACCGCGAGCACCTGATCCCGCATCCGGACGGCGCGCATTTCATCGTGATCAACTTCAGCCAGGCGTTCCTGCGCGCCGATCTCGACGTCGATCCGCTCGATCTCGAGGACGTGCCCGCACACCGCTTCCCCGAGCTGACGCCGTTCCGCTTCCAGGAGCATCTCGACTTCATCCTGACCGGCGACACGTTCGACGAGGCACGCCGCCTCGCGCTGTGCATGCTCGACACCGATCGCGTGCGCACGTTCGGCTCGACCACGTTGCTGCGCGGCTATCTGCTGCAGCTGATCGGGCTCGTCTGCACGCAGTATGCGGGTGCGCTCGACAAGCTCGCGCAGCGCGGCGCCCAGCGCGCGGGCCGGCGCGACGCGCTCGCGCGCGTGCTGCGGCACGTCCGCGCGAACCTGACCCGCGAGGACCTGACGCTCGCCGCGACCGCCGAGGCCGCGTTCCTGTCGCCGAACTATCTCGCGCACCTGATCCGCAAGGAAACCGGCAGCACGTTCACCGATCTCGTGACCGAGCGCCGGATCGCGCTCGCGCAATCGCTGCTGGCCCACACGAGCCGGCGCATCGCGGACATCGCGCGCTCGGTCGGCTTCCGCGACGAAGGGTATTTCGCGCGGCGCTTCCGGGCGCGCGTCGGCGTGTCGCCGAAGGCCTACCGCGACGCGAACGCCGCGCTCCCGGACGGCGACGATGCGCCGGCGGCCGCCGACACGTAGTTTTGTCCCGGTAAAACGCAGTTGCGTCGCATCCGGCCGCCCGCGCGTCGGGTATCGTTGCACGCATGCCGACCCGGGCGCCGCACGGGCACCGGTATCCGTCTTCCCACCGAACGAGGCCATCCGATGTCCGCCTATGTCATCGACGCCGCCGAGCGTCCTTCCGTCGAAGTCGACCAGTCGTCCGCGCGCTTTCCGGTGCGCCGCGTATTCTGCGTCGGCCGCAACTACGCCGACCATGCCCGCGAAATGGGCGCCGATCCCGACCGCGAACCGCCGTTCTTCTTCACGAAGCCGGCCGACGCGATCGTCCCGGCCAGCGGCACCGTCGCCTATCCGCCGCTGACGAACGACCTCCATCATGAAATCGAGCTGGTGGTCGCCATCGGCAAGGACGGCCGGTCGATCGACCCGGCCGACGCGCTGTCGCACGTCTGGGGCTACGGCGTCGGTGTCGACCTCACGCGCCGCGACCTGCAGGCCGAGGCGAAGAAGCTGAGCCGCCCGTGGGACTGGGCGAAGGGTTTCGACGCGTCGGGCCCCGTGACCGCCCTGCGCGCGGCGTCGGCCACCGGCCACCCGGCGACGGGCCGCATCTGGCTCGCCGTGAACGGCGACACGCGCCAGCAAGGCGATCTGGCCGACATGATCTGGGCCGTGCCCGACGTCATCGCCTACGTGTCGCGTTCGGTCGAGCTGAAGGCCGGCGACCTGATCTTCACCGGCACGCCGGCCGGCGTCGGCGCGCTGCAGCCGGGCGACCGCGTGACGGGCGGCGTCGACGGCGTCGCGACGTTCGAATTCGTGGTGGGCGCGAAGCCGTAATGCGGCACGCACGGCGGCCGCCCGTCCGGGCCGCCGTGCGGTATCCCGATGCCGGTCAGCCGTAACGGCGCAGGAATGCGTCGGCGACGGCCGGCGGATTCAGCGCTTTCGCCGATGCGTTTTCCAGCGCCTCGGCCGCGTCGTCGTCGCTGATCGACACGAACAGCGTGATGGCCGCCCTGTCCTCGCCCGTACCGAACAGGCCCTCGCGGTCGAGCAGCCGCAATGCCTCGATCATGTCGGTCTGCAGTTGCCGCGAGAATGCCGCGAATCGCGACTGGACGAACCGCGGGCTCAGCACTTCGTCGGCCAGCCTGCCGCAGATCGCGTTGAACGGCGAGGCCTCCGCCGCCTCGTACGCCCATTCGGCGGAGCCCCACGTGCACCACGGCGCCGGATCGTCGTCCGCGATCGCCCGTTGCGCGCGGATCCGGCGCAGCCCCTCGATCGAATTGGCGGCCGGCACCACCGTCATCGCGCCGCTGTCCGTATAAAGCGCGAACGCGTAGAAATGTTCGTCGGGGTGCAACGCCCGCAGCGCCTTGAAGGTCGCCCTCGCGGCATCGGCAATGTCCCGCTGGAAATCTGAAAAATCGCTCATCGCTTCCTCGCCCAAGCACCGTTCGCGCGTCGGCGAATACGGCTCGCGGAGGGTGCATCGTCTCCCGGTATTCGACGGATTGTCCGCCAATCGGTCGCGCCAAGGTACCGGGCCGCACCCGCGGTCAGCGTGCGGCGTCCCGCGCATCGAATATCCTCACGCAGATCGCGGCCGCCAGCGCGATCGCCGTCGACAGCAGCATCATCGCGAGCGGCGCGTAACCCGCGTTGCCGGCGGTCAGCACCGCGCCCGTCAGCGACGACCACGCGGCGCCGCCGGCGATCGTCATCGCACCGGCCAGCCCCGACGCGGTGCCCGCCAGCTCCGGGCGCACCGACACCGCGCCGGCATGCGCGCCGGGATTCGTCAGCCCGTTGCCGATGCCGACCAGCACGCACGGGCCGAACCACGCGAGCGCACGCGTCGCGCCGCCGAACACGAGCGCAAGCGCGATCAGCGGCCCCGCACACGCGACGACGCGTCCGCACAGGATCGTCGTGGCCAGTGCGTAGCGGCGCGCGACACGCGCGGCCAGAAAGCTGCCGCCGACGAAACCGGCCGTGATCGTCCCCATGCAGAAGCCGATCTCCGCCGGCGGGATGCCGAACAGCGTTTTCGCGGCGAGCGGCGCGCCGGCCAGGAATGCGTAGAACGCGCCCGTCGAGAACGCCATGCAAAGCGCATAGGCCCAGAAACGGCGCGCGCGCAGCAGCGCCGGATAGGCACGAAGCTGCTGCCGGAAGCTCGATGAACGCTGCGTATGGGTTTCGACGAGATCGAACGCGCACCAGCCGAACAGCGCGATGCCGGCCGCGCCGAGCAGCCAGAAGCTCGCCCGCCAGCCGGCCGCCTGGTCGAGCGCGCCGCCGAGCGTCGGGCCGAGCATCGGCGCGAACGCGGCCGCCATCGCCGCATAGCCGATCCGGCTCGCCGCGCGCGCGCCGCCGCCGGTATCGCGGATCGTCGCCATCGACACCGGGTAGACCGACGTGATCGCCGCCTGCATCACCCGGCACGCGAGAAACACGCGGACATCGGTCGCCATCGCGCAGCCGAGCGAACCGAGCGCGAATATGCCGACGCTCGTCAGCACGACCGGCCGCCGCCCGAACCGGTCCGACAGCGGTCCCATCACGAACTCGAGCAACGCGGCCACCGCCGCGTAACCGCCGAGCGACAGCGCGACGAGCGCATAGTCGGTGCGCAGGTCGCGCGCGATCGCCGGCAACGACGGCAGGAACAGGCTCAGCGGCAGCACCGAGAGCGCGCAGAGCAGGATCAGCGTCGCCTGTCGCGGCGACGCCGGGGCGGAATCGATCGGCGGGTTCGATGACAAGCGGATGCCCTCCATGCACGTGCCCGACGGCCGTGCGCAAAGCAAAAAAAAACCCCCGAACGAGTCGGGGGCGCATGGGTGCCGGCGCGGTGCCGCTACCGGACCCTGCGCCTGTGGACTACGACGATGAAGCAAGCCGTTTTCATGCCGAATGGCTCCTGAATGCCGGGCAGACCGCCCGTGATATCGGACGATGTTAGGCGAACGACGCCGGCCGCGTCAACGCCCTAACGCGCGCGCACCGACACGAACTTCCGCGCGTTGTTGCGCTGGATCAGCACGGCGATCACGTTGCCGCCGCTCGCTTCGAGCGACTGCACGTCGTCCGGCGTCTCGAGCAGCGTGTCGTTGAGTTCCAGGACGACGTCGCCCGGCTGGATGCCCGCGCTCGCGGCCGGCCCGTGCACCGCGTCCACCATCATCCCGACCGCGAGCCCCGTCGAACGGCGCTCGTCGTCGCTCAGCGCGTGCATCGTCAGTCCCAGCCGGTCGCCCCGGTCGCCCGCCCCCGGGCCCGATCGTGCCGCAGCCTTCGGCGCGGCCATGCCCGCCGTCGCGGCCGGTGCGTTCCCGGCCGCGTCATCGGCGCCCGTGATCGTCAGCATCACCGGCGCGCGGTTGCGGATCACGCGCAGCGGCGCCTTCTCGCCGGGCGGCAGCGCTGCGGCCAGGTCGTTCAGTTCGGCCGAACGGCCAATCGCCTTGTCGCCGAACTTCACGATCACGTCGCCGGGCTTCAGACCGGCCGCGGCGGCCGGCGAGCCCGGCGCGACGCCATTGACGAGCGCGCCCGCCGGGCGCGGCAGCCCGAATGCCGCAGCCAGCCCGACGCCGACGTCCTGCACGTCGACGCCGAACGCGTTGCCGGGCGACGCCCCGGGGGCGGACGCCTGAGCCTGTTGCGCCTGCATCTGTGTCTGCTGTTGCGCCTGCCACTGCGCGCGCACCTTTGCCGCGAATGCGATCGGAATCGCGAACGTCATGCTCGCGTAGCGATCGTTGCCGGTGTAGACCTGCACCGCGATGCCGATCACGTCGCCCGCGCGATTGAACACGGGGCCGCCCGAGTTGTCGGGATTCGGCGAGATGTCGGTTTCGAAGAACGGGAACGTGCTGCCGTCCGGCAAGCGGTGCGACGTCGCACTGACGATGCCGGCCGTGACCGTGTTGCCCGACCCGTCCGGCGCGCCGATCGTCATCACCGGCTCACCCGCGCGGACCTTCGACGCATCGCCGATGCGCACGAACGGCAGTTTCGTCGCGCTGACGCGCAGCAACGCGACATCGCTTTGCGGATCGACGGCCAGCACGGTCGCCTTGAATTCGCGGCGGTCGGTCAGCCGCACCGTCACGTCGGTCGCCTCGTCGACCACGTGGGCCGACGTGAGGATCAGGCCGTCGGCGCTGACGATGAAGCCCGAGCCGCTACCCGACACCGCACGCGGCGCCGTATCGGGTGCCGGCGTCTGCGGCGCCTGCGCTCCCTGCGCGGGCGCCGGCGCGTCGTGCCGGAAAAATGCGGCGAGCGGATCGTCGGGATCGAGCATCGCGAAGGACGGACCGCCCGTTTGCTGGTCGGGCGCGGCAGCCATGATGGTCACGACGGCCGGACCGTAGCGGTCGACGATCGCCGGAAAATCGACCGGCATCGCGTAAGGCGCGGCGGGCGCCCGCTGCTTCATCGCGCGTGGCGCGGCGGGCGGTGCGAGGGGGGCGGCAACGGCAGCGGGCGGCGGCGAAAAAACGGCAAGCACGCCCCCGATCAACGCGGTGCGAAGCACGGCGCGAGCAAGCGTCTGGCAAACCACGGTGCACCTCCCCCGGCAGTCGCGGCGCCGGCCTGCGCGAAACGCGCAGGCGCCCGACAAGCACCGGTACACGCATCCATTTATAGTCCACGCGGCCTGTTCGAACAGATGAATCGAAACCCGTATGCCGGATGGGGCGGCGGGCGCGGAGCCGCGATGGCGTTCGTTCCGGACAAAGTGCGCGGTTCGTCAATCCGCACAAGTCCGGCAACGAATCAACTCCCGGCCACCCGCTCCGCGAGCGCCGACAGCATCCTCAACATCGGCTCGAACGCATCGGCCGACGTATTGCCGAACCCGAGCACGAGCCCGTTGCCCGCCCGCCCCGCGTCGATCGAAAAGCCCGACAGCGGAAACGGCCCGATGCCGTGCGCGCGGGCCGCGTCGACGATCGCGCGGTCGCGATAGCGCGCCGGCATCCGCAACGCGAGATGCAGCCCGCACGGCCCGCCCTCCACCTGGTGCGGCACGCCGAGGCTGCTGTCGAGCGCGGCGAGCAACAAACGCCGCCGGTCGCGATACAGCCGGCGCATCCGCCCGAGATGCCGGCCGTACTCGCCGGTCTCGATGAAATCGGCCAGCGCGAGCTGCACGTGACGCGTCCCGCCGCGCAGCATCTCCGGCAGCGCCGGTCGCACGGCGGCCAACAGCGCCTCGGGCAGCACGAGAAAACCGATCCGCAACGCCGGAAACATCGTCTTGCTGAACGAACCGAGATAAACGACGGGCGAATCGGGAGCAAGCCCGTGCATCGCGCCGATCGGCTCGCCGGTGTGACGGAATTCGCTGTCGTAGTCGTCCTCGATGATCCACGCGCGATGCCGGCGCGCCGCATCGATCAGCGCGAGCCGGCGCGAAATCGACAGCACGGCGCCGGTCGGGAACTGGTTCGACGGCGTCGTGTAGACGAGGCGCGGCGTCCGTTCGCGCCAGTCGTCCGCTTCCGCGCGCAGTCCCTCCGCGTCGACCGGCATCGGCACGACCTCGAGATCGGCCGCCTGCATCGCCGTACGCGCGCCGCGATAGCCGGGCTCCTCGACCCACACCGTATCGCCCGGGTTGGTCAGCAGCTGCGCGCACAGCGCGATCGCGCCCTGCGCGCCTTCCGTGATCACGATCTGCTCGGGATCGCAGCGCACGCCGCGCGTCACGGCCAGATGGCGCGCGATCGATTCGCGCAGCGCGCGCTCGCCGAGCGGGTCGCCGTACGCCAGCAGGTCGCGGCCGGCACGGCGCAATGCGCGGTCGATCGCGTGCCGCCACGCGTCCACCGGGAAATGCGACAGCGCGGGCACGCCCGGCCGGAACCCCTCCGACTCGCCGGCGCCGATGAGGCTCGGGCGAATCCGGCCGAGCCGCTGGGCGACGGCCGGCGGCGCCGCTCGCCGGCGCGGCGGCGCCGGCCGCGACAGCCCGACCACGCGTGTGCCGCGACGGTCGGACTGCAGGAACCCCTCGGCGACGAGCTGCTCGTAGACCGCGGCCGTCGTGTTGCGCGACACGCCGAGCGTCTCCGCCAGCGCGCGCGTGCCAGGCAGCCGCGTGCCGGCCGGCATCGCTCCGCCGAGAATCGCGTCGCGCACGCGGCGCAGCAACTGGCGCTGCAGCGAAGGCGCGCCCGGTGCGCGCGCCAGCGGTGCGTCGAGCGGCAGCAACGGCGCGTCGCCGGAAGGAAAGGCAGT
This sequence comes from Burkholderia seminalis, assembly GCF_001718535.1. NCBI lineage: Bacteria > Pseudomonadati > Pseudomonadota > Betaproteobacteria > Burkholderiales > Burkholderiaceae > Burkholderia > Burkholderia seminalis. The sequence continues at coordinate 1,728,647 of NZ_CP013400.1, forward strand.
CGTCATCGGAACATCGCAGCGTGAAAATGTCGGAACGTGGCGCGCGGCGAGTGGCGCGAAGCTGGCGGCCGCCAGATCGTGGCACCATAAATTTGCCGATCCCTGGCGCTTCTCATGGTACCTCGCCGGGACTACGATCGTCTGCATGCCGGCATGTCGCCGGCCGCCAACCGAAGCGAGATCGACCTTGTCCACGCTCACCAACGCCTTCCAGCAATCCATCGGCCACCCCGTCCCCGACTGGTCCGCGCGCCCGCGCCCGGAGCGCATCGCGCTCGAAGGCCGCTACTGCCGGCTCGAACCGCTCGACGCCGAGCGCCATGCGGCCGACCTGTACGCCGCCTACGCACAAGCGCCCGACGGCAGCGACTGGACCTATCTCGCGCACGGCCCGTACACCGACGAGGCAAGCTACCGCGACTACGCACGCGGCGCGCAGGCGAGCGCCGATCCGCTGCACTACACGGTGATCGATCGCGCCACGGGCCGCGCGGTCGGCACGCTCGCGCTGATGCGCATCGATCCGGCCAACGGCGTGATCGAAGTCGGCTCCGTCACGTTCTCGCCGCTGCTCAAGCGCACGCCGGTCTCGACCGAAGCGCAGTTCCTGCTGATGAAGTACGCGTTCGACACGCTCGGCTACCGGCGCTACGAATGGAAGTGCGACGACCTCAACGAACCGTCGCGCAAGGCGGCCGCGCGGCTCGGCTTCCGTTACGAAGGCACGTTCCGGCAGGCGATCGTCTACAAGGGCCGCAATCGCGACACCGCCTGGTTCTCGATCGTCGACGGCGAATGGCCGGACGTGCGCGCCGCGTTCGAAGCGTGGCTCGCACCGGACAACTTCGACGCGCAGGGCAACCAGCGCCGCTCGCTCACCGCGATCCGCCACGCGCAGGCCGGCGCGCGCGACGCGGCCAGCCGTGCGAACGACGCCACGCGCGTCACGGTACGCCCGCTCGTCGCCGCCGACGAAGCCGCGTGGCGCCCGCTGTGGCAGGGCTATCAGAAGTTCTACGACACCGCGCTGAGCGATGCGGTATTCGCCACGACGTGGGCACGCCTGATGGATCCGGCCGAACCGATGTTCGTGCTGGGCGCCTTCGACGCGTCGGGCAAGCTGGTCGGGATCGTGCATTCGATCTACCACCGTTCGTGCTGGACCGAAGGGCCGTACTGCTATCTGCAGGACCTGTACACGGCCCCCGACGCGCGCGGGCAAGGCGCGGGCGGCGCGCTGATCGAGGCCGTCTACGCACGCGCCCGCGAAGCCGGCGCGAGCCGCGTGTACTGGCTCACGCACGAAACCAACACGACCGCGCGCGCGCTGTACGACAAGCTCGCGAACAATTCGGGGTTCATCCAGTACCGGCACGATCTGAAGAAGTAACGCGGATTCGCGGCCGGCCGGCGTTCCGCTCAGTCGAGCACGTCGGCCGAGTCGTGCGCGTCGTCGTGCCCCGCGGCCACGTCGCGCGTCGCGGCGGCCGCGCCCGGCACCGACGCCGGGCAGATCATCTCATCGCCATTGGCCGGCACGGGCCGCCGCACCGGCCGGAACACGGGCTCGCCCGGCGCGATCGGCTGCCCTGAGATCGCGCAGCGGCCCGGCTGCAGCGCGACGCGCAAACGCCAGCGTTGTTCGCCGTAATGGCAACGGCCGCTCTCGACCCATCGAATCAGCAGGCCGTCGTCACCGGCCTCCAGCACCGTGACGAACAGTTGCGGACGCAACGGCGAAACCGCCGCCGCGTGCTCCGGCCCCGACGCACGGCCGATCGTCACGAACGGTTGGGCGACGACGCCATCGCGCGGCGGCCTCGCTTCGTGCTCGCCATATGCAGGCGCGTCGCACGACACGTCTTCTTCGCAGGTCGGGCTTTCCAGGGTGTTGAGCATGCTTGACGAATTTCCGTGCAGGTTGAACGGCACCGGCGCACTCAGCGCCGGCCCAGCGGTTCGCGCAGCAACGCCACGCCGATCGCCGCACCGGCCGCGGCGGCCGCGAGCATCAGCCCGATGCCGCCACGCCAGCCGAACGCACCGACGATCGCGCCGATCGCCAGCGGCCCGATCACCTGGCCGAGATAGTTGCCCTGCACGACCCAGCCGATACTGAGCGGCGCCAGCGACGGCGAAGGCGCGGAACCCGGCGCACAGGCGAGAATCGTCGCGGGCAGCATCCCGGCCAGGGCCGAGAACGCGAAGCCCAGCGCGACCGCGAGCGGCGCGGGCGTCGCCGCGCCGAAGAGCCCCGCGCCGGCCGCACCGATCGCAACCGACGTCGCGGCCATCACGATTCCCGGCCGCGCACCGCGTGACAGCAACCAGCCGGCCGTCAGGTTGCCGATCACGCACGCGGCGACGATCGCCGCACTGATCAGCCCCGCCGCGCCGACCGTGACGCCGAGGCGCTGCATCAGGAACACCGGCAGGAACGTCATCACCGCGAAGAACTGCACGTTGTAGGTCGCGAAGCCCAGCGCCAGGAGCGTGGTCGAGCGCGACCCGAGCACGTCGCGCAGCGCGGGCCCGATGCGTGTCGCAGCCGCCTGACGCGACGGCGTGCCGGCCGATGTCGTCACGGGTACCGCGGCCGCCGCGACGAACGTCAGGACCGCGGCCGCGAGCCAGCCGTTGCGCCAGCCGCCGAGCAGCGGCCCGACGAGCATCGACAGCGCCATGCCGGCCGGCATGAACGTGCTCCACAGACCGAACGCGAGATTGCGCCGCTCGGGCGGCGTCACGCGATTCAGCACGGCCGGCGCGGCAACAACCACGATCACGAAACCGAGCCCTTCGGCGAAGCGCGTGGCCAGCAGCAGCGCGAAGCTGCCCGCCCACGCGCCTGCGACGCTCGACACCCCGAGGAAAACGAGGCCCGTCGTCAGCAACCGCCGGTCGCCCCAGCGCCGCACCAGCAACCCGGCCGCGATCCCGCCGAACACGCCGACGAACGGAAACACCGACATGATCCCGCTCAGCGATGCAAGCGAGCCACCGAACTCGTGTTGCAACGACGGTAACGCGATCGTCGCCTTGCCGACGTGCAGCGCCGCTACGATGCTCGCCAGCACGACGTTCGCGACGGCGGCCCGGTAACCGCGCGACGGCAGCGCGGCGGCATCGGCCGCGACAGGCGATTCGGTCATCTCCACCTCCGTTGAAGCGGGCGCGCGCAACGGGATGTCTCACGCGCCCGCAGTCGGACTGGCGCACATGATACAAATTGAAGTTAACTTCAAGTAAAGGGGTAACTTGCGCAACGATGCGTTTCGGGGACCGTGGCAATCGGTCAGCACACCGGCCGCGACCGGGACCGGTCAGCCGCGGCATCGTGCCGCCGGCGTCACGCCGCTCGCGTCGGTCGCGGTGGACGAAATCGTCTCCTGAGCGCGTATCGACGCCCGCCACACGCCTCCGTTCGTCTCGCCATTCGTCTCATTGCATTGAGACGAATGTCCCGGCGTCTCACGCAATCCTCCGTTTCGCGGGTGCAGCAAATTCCGCGCACGCTTCCGGTCGGATCATCCACGGTCAATGCACGGAAACATACCGCACCGCACACCTTCCCACCCGTCGGCGCACCGTAACGCACACCGATCCACGCTGGCCCCGTTCCTGCATACCGGTCGAGCGCGCATTCGCGCGACGGGCGCCGCGGCAGCCATGCCACGCGCCCGACGACAACCTGACGGAGACAGCAACGTGAGTACACCGGCACCGATCACCGCCCGCAGCATGAAAGCCGCCGTCTGGCGCGGCCGCCACGACATCCGCGTCGAAGAGGTTCCCGTTCCGCAGCGCCCGCCGGCCGGCTGGGTCACGATTCGCGTGCACTGGTGCGGCATCTGCGGCTCCGACCTGCATGAATACGTCGCGGGGCCCGTGTTCATCCCGGTCGACGCGCCGCATCCGCTGACGGGACTGAAAGGCCAGTGCATCCTCGGCCACGAGTTCAGCGGCGAGATCGCCGATCTCGGCGAAGGCGTCTCCGGCTTCGCGGTCGGCGACCGCGTGACGGCCGATGCGTGCCAGCATTGCGGCACCTGCTGGTATTGCCGGCACGGGCTGTACAACATCTGCGAGAACCTCGCGTTCACCGGGCTGATGAACAACGGCGCGTTCGCCGAATTCGTCAACGTGCCGGCCGAACTGCTGTACAAGCTGCCCGACAACTTCCCGACCGAGGCCGGCGCACTGATCGAGCCGCTCGCGGTCGGGCTGCATGCGGTGAAGAAGGCCGGCAACATCGTCGGGCAGACCGTCGTCGTGGTCGGCGCGGGCACGATCGGCCTGTGCACGATCATGTGCGCGAAGGCCGCGGGCGCCGGGCGCGTGATCGCGCTGGAGATGTCGGCCGCGCGCAAGCAGAAGGCGCTGGAAGTCGGCGCGAGCGTCGTCATCGATCCGAAGACGTCGGACGCGGTCGCGGAAGTAAAGGCGCTGACGGGTGGTTACGGCGCCGACGTGTCGTTCGAGTGCATCGGGCACACGGCCACCGCGAAGCTCGCGATCGACGTGATCCGCAAGGCCGGCAAGTCGGTGATGGTCGGCATCTTCGAGGAGCCGACGCCGTTCAACTTCTTCGACATCGTGTCGACCGAGAAGGAAGTGATCGGCTCGCTCGCCTACAACGGCGAGTTCGCGGACGTGATCCGTTTCATCGCGGACGGCCGCATCGACGTGCAGCCGCTCATCACCGGGCGCATCGCGCTCGGCGACATCGTCGCGCGCGGGTTCGAGGAACTGGTCAACCACAAGGACCGGAACGTGAAGATCATCGTGCAGCCCGCCGTTTCCTGATAGCACGCGCCTCACCGCTTCATGGCCGACCGTCGCCCAATTCCCGGGCGACGCATCCGACCGCCCTCTCCCGATTTCCCGCTGCCACCGTCCGAAGCGAACCGCATCTCGTTTCCAGACGCGGACACGGTTTCGAATAAACTTCGTTATCCATACAATCAAGCACAACGCGCCACCTGCCTGACACGCGATCAGGGTTTCTCCCGATCAACCATGTTTCACCCGGTATCGACAGGACCGTGGCGCAAGGCGATCCTGTGCAACGCGCGATGCGGCTTCCCGGCCGCGATCGGTGCCGCCGCGAAACGGCGGCGCCCCTGTTGAACCTCACGGTGCAACGGCGCCGACAGGCCGACAATACGGCCTACCCGGGATAGCTTGCAAACATGGTGTGTCATGACCCTCTCGTTCCATCGGGATCACGCAAACAACGTTCGAACGCTGACGATCCAGCAGAAGACCCATATCGGCTTCGCGCTCGTCACCACGCTGCTGGCCGTGCTGTGCGGCACGATCATCTGGGGAAGTTTCCGGCAATACCGGCAGGAAAACGCCGACCTGCAAAGCTTCGAATTCATCCACGGCACGATGGTCGCCGCCAACCTGCTCTCGGCCGAGCGCGGCCCGACGAACGACCTGCTGGTGCGCCCGCAGAACGACGACACGACGAAACTGCGCAACCTGCTCGCCGCCCGCGACCGTTCCAACCAGGCGCTCGCGCGCTTGCGCACCGCCATCGGGCAGGCGGCCGCGCTCGACGACCGCGAGCGCGGCAACCTGCTGCACGCACTCGACGCCATCCGGATCACGCTCGCCGATGCGCGCGCGGAAGTCGACGCGCTCGCCGCCCGACCGCTCGCGTCACGCACCGTTCGCGATATCCAGCACGCGCAGGCGCGCCTGTTCCGTGTCGTCGACACCGTGTCGCGGCTGATCGACGGCGCGATGGCCGACACGGCAATGCGCGATCCGCGCACGTCTGGCGCGATCCTGCTGGCGCGGCTCCTGAGCGATCTCCGGGAATACGCGGGCCGCACGGGCTCCGTGCTCATCGCGCCGATGTTCAAACGGCAGGCACTCGATCGCGCGCAGTTCGCGGACATCATGCTGATGCGCGGGCGCATCGAGCAATTGCGCGCCCTGATCGACGGCGCGATCGGCGCACAGCTCGACGATGCCGACGTCGCGCGCGAGTACGCGCAGCTCGACGCGGCGTTCGACACTCACCTGCTCCCGCTCGTCGACACGATCGTCGCGAGCGGCCGGACCGGCACTTATGCGATGAGCGCCGCCGACTTCTCGAGGACGATCGTCCCGTATTTCCGGCCATGCGAACTGCTGCGCGACCGCGTCATCGACGTCGCCCGGCGTCAGGCCGTTTCGGACCGCGACACGGCCCGGATCAAGGTCGCGATATCGGCGCTCGCGACCGCGCTCAGCGTCGCGATCCTGATCTCGCTCGCGCGCGGCACGCAGCGGCTGCTGTCGAAACCGCTCGATGCGCTCGGCCGCCGGATCGTCGCGCTCAGCGACGGCGATACGGCGCACGTCGCGATGCCGCGCGGCATCGGGCCCGAGATCGCCCGCATCCACGATGCGCTGGAGACGTTGCGCCACGCGTATGTCCGCCGCGACATGCTCGAGCGCCAGCGCAACGACATGCTGACGCTGTTCTCGCACGACATGCGCGCGCCGCTGACGTCGCTGATCATCCTGATCGACGCGCAGGAAGACCACGCGCGCGATGCACGGACGAAGCAGCAGTTCGCGAGGATCGCCAGGATCGCGCGGCACACGCTGGCGATGGCCGACGGTTTCGCACAGCTGTCGCGTGCCGAGGCCGGCGAATACGAACACGTGCCGGTCAATCTCGCCGACCTGATGAACGAGGCCCGCGACGCGGTGTGGCCGCTCGCGCACCGCAAGCACATGTCGATCGACGACGTGCCCCGACGCGACGATACGGTCGTGCCGGGCGACCCGGCCCTGCTGTCGCGCGCGCTGATCAACCTGCTGGACAACGCAATCAAGTACAGCGCGTCGCTGACGAGCGTCGAATGCCGGGTCGAGCCGGGCGCCGACGGCAAGACGGTACGCTGCACGATCCGCGACAGCGGATGCGGAATCAGCAGCGCGGACCAGACGCGGCTGTTCGAGCGTTACCGGCGCTTTCGCACCGCCGGACAACCGGAAACCAGCGGCGTCGGGCTCGGCATGGCGTTCGTCAAGGCCGTCGTCGAGCGGCATGGCGGCGCGATCCAGGTGGAAAGCGCCGTGTTGCAAGGCACCGCGGTCACGATCACGCTGCCGTCGGTCGCCAACGCGTGACGCGACCGGACGCGGCAGACGGCGATTGCGGCGCCGCAGCCGCGCACGATTCTTCGATATACTGGACCGAACCCTTTTCGGGGCAACCGCGGGCCACCCCGTCCGTCGCGCGTTCGCCCCAACCTGCGTGGAATGGCGCACCGTGAAACCGCGAGCCGGACTGATACTCGAACTCTTCGTCAACCTCGTGCTGCCGTGGGTGGCCTACCGGGTCGCGCAACCGCATTTCGGCGAAACCGGCGCGCTGTACGCGTCGGCAGTCCCGCCGATCGTCTGGTCGATCGTCGAATTCGTCCGCTCGCGCCGCGTCGACGCGGTGGCGGCCATCGTGCTGCTCGGCATCGCGCTGTCGATCATCGGGATGGCGCTCGGCGGCAGCCCGCGCACGCTGCTGATGCGCGAATCGCTCGCGTCGGGTACGATCGGCGTCGTGTTCCTGCTGTCGCTGTTCCGCACACGCCCGTTGATCTTCTATCTCGCCCGCGCGACCGTGGCCCGCGAGATGGACGGCGGCGCCGCACATTTCGAAGCGGTCTGGGCCGCGCAGCCGGGGCTACGGCAGATGCTGCGGCGGATGACGTTCGTGTGGGGCGGCGTCATGACGCTGGAAATGCTGCTGCGCTGCTGGATGGTGATGACCTGGCCGGTCGAGCGCGTGCTCGTCGTGTCGCCGATCGTCGGCTACACCGTGTTCGGCTGTCTGCTGGCGTGGACGTTCTGGTACCGGCGGCGAATGCGCGTGCGCAACAGCGTCGACATCCCGGGCCGCAACGGCGTCACCGAGACCGCCGGCCGCTGACGCCCGGCCCGCTGCCGGCTCCACCCGTTCGTCGCGCGCCGGCGGCAGTCGCGACGGCTGCTGTATGATGCGCGGCGTCTCGTCCGACCCAAGCCTGTCCCGTCATGTCCCTTTCGCTCCTTCCGTGTGCCACGATCTGGCTCGCCCTGTTCGCGGCCGCCGCATTCGCCTGGCATCGTCCGCTGCACGGCCTGAGCATCATCCTGGCGACGTTCGGCTATGCCGTCGCGCTGGCGTTCGGCAAGCTCGGGGCGCTCGCGCTGGCGCCGCTCGCGCTGCTGGCCGCGGCCGCGTGGGGCGTGCTGCCCGCACGCCCACGCGCGGTGCGGATCGCCGCGCACGCCGTGTTTGCCGCGCTGGCGATCGCGCTGAGCCTGCACCTGATCCCCGGGTTCCACAATCCGCTCGTGATCGGCCCGACGCGCTTCACGCCGGACGCCGTGCCGTTCACGATGTACCTGAATCTCGACAAGCCGCTGGTCGGCCTGTGGCTGCTGTGGGCACTGCCGTGGGTCGCGCCCGACGTCGCCCTGCCGCGCGCGCTGCGCACCGGCGCGATGGCGGCCGTCGCGACGGCCGCCGCGTGCCTGGCCGGCGCGCTCGCGTTCGGCATGGTCGGCTGGGCGCCCAAGTGGCCGGCGTCGGGCTGGCTGTGGCTCGTGAACAACCTGTTGCTCGTGACGCTGGCCGAGGAAGCGCTGTTCCGCGGCTACGTGCAAGGCGGGCTGACGCGCGCGCTCCGCGCGTTCTCGTGGGGCCCGTGGGCCGCGCTCGCGACCGGCGCCGTGCTGTTCGGCGCCGCGCACGCGGCCGGCGGCTGGCAATGGATCGTGCTCGGCACGCTGGCCGGCGCCGGCTACGGCCTCGCGTGGCGGCGCGGCGGCCTGCTCGCAGCCGCCATCGCGCATGCGGGGCTGAACGTCGTCCACTTCGGCCTGTTCACCTACCCGATGCTCGCCGCCGCGCGCTGAACGCGGTGCGCGGCGGCGCCAGCGGGGCCGCTCGGTCAGTTGAACCCGGCGACCGCGTGCGGCACGTACGGGCGCTCGAGCGTGGCGATTTCGTCGTCGGTCAGCTTCAACTCGAGCGCGCCGAGTGCGTCGTCCAGTTGCTGCGGCTTCGAGATGCCGACGATCGGCGCGGTCACGCCGCGCTTCTGGGCCACCCACGCCAGCGCGACCTGCGCCCGCGGCACGTTGCGCGCGGCGGCGATCGCCGCAACGGCGTCGACGATCGCCTTGTCCGCCTCGATCGTCGCGTCGTACAGCCGCTGGCCGACGTCGTCCTTCCGCTGCCGTTCCGACGATTCGTCCCAGCTGCGCGTCAGCCGGCCGCGTGCGAGCGGGCTCCACGGAATCACCGCGATGCCTTCGTCCTCGCACAGCGGCAGCATTTCGCGCTCCTCTTCCCGATACAGCAGGTTCAGGTGGTTCTGCATGCTGACGAAGCGGGTCCAGCCGTTCTGTTTCGACATGTGCAGCGCCTTCGCGAACTGCCACGCGAACATCGACGATGCGCCGATATAGCGTGCCTTGCCGGCCTTCACGACGTCGTGCAGCGCCTCGAGCGTCTCCTCGATCGGCGTGCCGTAGTCCCAGCGGTGGATCTGGTAAAGATCGACGTAGTCGGTGCCGAGCCGCTTCAGGCTCTGGTCGATGTCCGTCATGATCGCCTTGCGCGACAGGCCGGCGCCGTTCGGCCCCGGGCGCATCCGGTAGAACACCTTGGTCGCGATCACGACGTCGTCGCGCTTCGTGAAATCGCGCAGCGCACGGCCGACGATCTCCTCCGACGTGCCGTCCGAGTACATGTTCGCGGTGTCGAAGAAGTTGATGCCGGCTTCGACCGCCCGCTGGATGATCGGCCGGCTTTCCGCTTCCGGCAGCGTCCATGGGTGCGTGCCGCGCAGCGGCTCGCCGAACGTCATGCAACCCAGCACCAGCTTCGACACGTCCAGCCCGGTCGACCCGAATTTCACGTATTCCATTGCACGCCTCGCCACTCAAGTTGGGATTGCGGCGACATGCGCGTCGCGCATCCGCCGGACGTCGCATGGTATCCCGCACCGCGCGAACGCGTACGGCACGCGCACGCGTGCAGGCTGCGTGAAAGGATGAACCGGGACGATCCGGTTACTTGGCCTGGTCGGCGATCGGCTGCAGGAACGCGGAGAAGCCGGTCAGCATGATCTGTACGCCGATGCACAGCAGCAGGAACGCCGACACGCGCTTCGCGACCTTGGTCCCTTCGCTGCCGAGGTAGCGCGCGAGCAGCGCGGAGCGGCTATAGACCTGCCAGATCACGACCGCGACGAGCACGGAGACGGCGATCGACACGATGCTCGACAGCATGAACTCCGACAGCTTGTGCGTGCGGTTCGCGTTCAGCGCGATCGCGGTGGCGATCGAGCCGGGGCCGACCGTCAGCGGCACGGTCAGCGGGAAGAACGCGCGCGTCATGATCGCGTTCGCGTCGATCGGCTTGACCGGCGTGTCGCCGCCGCCCGGGCCGCCAGGCCCGTCGGGCTCGTTCAGCATCTGCCAGCCGGCCACCGCAACCGCGAAGCCGCCGCCGATCCGCAGCGCTTCCATCGAGATGCCGAAGAAATGCAGCACCGGCGTGCCGGCGAAGAACGCGACCAGCAGCACGACGAACGAGTTGAACGCGACCTTTCTCGCGAGCAGGTCGCGCTCGTGCTCGGTGAGCGCCTCGGTCCGTTCGAGAAACAGGAACGCGATGCCGATCGGATTGATGATGCCGATCAGGCCGGTGAAGCCGAACAGGATCTCGGAGATAAGGCGGTTGACGATCATCGTGCGAAGCATCGGTCGGGGCTGGGCCGGCAGCGCGCCGGGGGTCACGCATTGTAGAGCAAGCGCCCGCGCCCGAGACGCAATTCGCGGACCGGCCCGTTTCGCCGCCGATCGGGGTCGCGCCGCCTTACTCGGCGCCCGCCTCCCAGGCCGGCGGCCGCTTCGCGAAGAACGCGGCGAAGCCCTCCTTCGCTTCCGGCGTCGCCCGCACGCGGGAAATCGTCTGCGCGGTGAATGCCGCACGCTCGTCCGACGGCGGATACTCGCCGATCGCGTCGAAGAAGCGCTTGATCTCCATCAGCGCGTGCGGGCCGTTGCGGCCCAGTTCGGCGAGCGTGCGGTCGAGCGTTTCGTCGAGCGCATCGAGCGGCACGGCCTGGTGGATCAGGCCGATCGCGACGGCTTCGGCGGCGGCGAGCTGCGTCGCGGTCAACGCGAGCCGGCGCGCCTGGCGCTGGCCGACCGCCTCGACCAGATACGGGCCGATCACGGCCGGCAGGATCCCGAAGCGCGCCTCGCTGACCGAAAAGCGCGCGTGGTCGCTCGCAATCACGATATCGCAGGCCGCGCACAGGCCGACACCGCCGCCGAACGCGTGGCCCTGCACGCGTGCGACCGTCGGTTTCGGGCACTGCCGGATCGCGCGCATCATCGCGGCGAAACGCTCGGCATCGCGCAGGTTCGCGGCCGCGTCGTTCGCGCTCGCCCGCTGCATCCACTGCAGGTCGGCGCCCGCGCAAAATGCGCGGCCGTCCGAACGCAGCACGATCGCGCGTACGTCGTCGCGCCGGCCGAGCGCCGTGAACGCATCGGTCAGCTCGGCGATCATCGTCTCGTCGAACGCGTTGAGCACGTCGCCGCGCTGCAGCGCGACGGTCGCGATGCCGCGCGCATCGACCGTGACGGCCAGGGTCTTCAATCCATCCATCGAACAGGTTTCCTCGGGGTGAACGGCAAATATCGGCATCAGGCGGCCTGGCGACGATCGATCACGCGACGCGCCTTGCCGGTCGCGGTGGCGGGAATGCCGCCGGCCGCCAGCACCGTCACGCCGGACGACACGCCGACCATCGTCTTGATCCGGTGCTGCAGCTCGCGCGCAAGCGCCGCGCGATCGCCGTCGGTGACGGACGCCGCCACCTCGGAGCGCAGCTCGACCGCGAGGTCGAGCCGGTCCATGTGACCGTCGCGCGACAGCGTGATCTGGAACTGGCCCGACAGCTGCGGCAGCGCGACGACGATCTCCTCGATCTGGCTCGGGAACACGTTCACGCCGCGCACGATCAGCATGTCGTCGGAGCGGCCCGTGATCTTCGCGAGACGGCGCATCGCGCGCGCGGTCGGCGGCAGCAGCGCGGTGAGGTCGCGCGTGCGGTAGCGGATCACCGGCATCGCCTCCTTCGTCAGCGACGTGAAGACGAGCTCGCCCTGGCTGCCGTCGGGCAGCACTTCGCCCGTGACGGGATCGATGATCTCCGGATAGAAATGGTCTTCCCAGATCACCGGGCCATCCTTCGTCTCGACGCATTCGCACGCGACACCCGGGCCCATCACTTCCGACAGCCCGTAGATATCGAGCGCGTCGATGCCCACGCGCGTTTCGACCTCCTCGCGCAGCGCCTGCGTCCACGGCTCGGCGCCGAAGATGCCGATCTTCAGCGACGATTCGGCCGGGTCCATCCCCTGCCGCACCATCTCGTCGATCAGGTTCAGCATGTACGACGGCGTGACGAGGATGATCCTCGGCTCGAAATCGCGGATCAGCTGCACCTGCTTCTCGGTCTGTCCGCCCGACATCGGCACGACCATGCAGCCGAGCCGCTCGGCACCGTAGTGAATCCCGAGACCGCCCGTGAACAGGCCATAGCCGAACGCGTTGTGCAGCGTGTCGCCCGGGCGGCCGCCGGCCGCGCGGATCGAGCGCGCGGTCACGTTCGCCCAGGTGTCGATGTCGCGCGCGGTGTAGCCGACCACCGTCGGCTTGCCGGTCGTGCCGCTCGATGCATGGACGCGCACGACCTGCTCGCGCGGCACCGCGAAGAGCCCGAACGGATAGTTGTCGCGCAGGTCGTTCTTGGTCGAGAACGGGAATTTCGCGAGATCGGCGAGCGACTTCAGGTCGTCCGGATGCACGCCGGCCGCGTCGAACGTGCGGCGATAGTGCGGGACGTTGTCGTACGCGTGGCGCAGCGACCACTTGAGGCGCTCGAGCTGCAGCGCCTGCAGTTCGTCGCGGCTGGCGGTCTCGATCGGTTCGAGGGCGGCGGCGGGATGCGTCGGGTGAGTCATCGGGGTGCTCCTCCAGTGGAGTGATGTCGTTATCGTGTTCGAAATGGCAAGACGATCACGACCGGAACGTCCGGCCGGCCGCGTGCAGCGCGGCGATGCGCGGCGACACGCGATAACGGTCCTCGCCGTAGCTCGCCGCCAGGTTCGACAGCACGCGAAACACGCGGCCGATGCCGATCGCATCGGCCCACGCGAGCGGGCCGCACGGGTAGTTCACGCCCTTTTCCATCGCGAGATCGAGATCGGCGGGCGAGCACACGCCCTGGTTCACCGTGTCGGCCGCCTCGTTCGCGAGCATCGCGACGGTACGCATCGCGACCATCCCCGGCACGTCGGCGACGCCGACGACGCGAAAGCCCGCCTGCTGGAACAGGCCTACCGCATCCGCATAGGCCGCGTCGCCGCACTGGAGCGCGCGCGTCAGCGCGACGAGCCCGGCCTGCGCGTAATCGCGCGCGAGGTCGACGAGCACGAGATCGGCCACGCCCGTCTGCGCGGCGCGCGCGGTGGCGGTGCGGCCGTCGGTCAGCGCGATCGACGCGCGGCCGGTCGTCGCGAGCAGGTCGTCCTGCTGCATGCCCGCCTGCCGGGCACCCGGGATGCGTTCGGCGAAGCGCGCATGCAACACGGCGGCCGGGCCGTCCTGCGCGAACAGCACGACGTCGGCCGGCGCGGCGCGCGGCGGTTCGAGATCGGGCGCGGGCGCCGGCGCGCCATCCGCATACGAATAGAAGCCGCGCCCCGACTTGCGCCCGAGGAAGCCCGCGTTCACGAGTTCCTGCTGGATCAGCGACGGCGTGTAGCGCGGATCGTTGAAGTACGCGCGGAACACCGATTCGGTGACCGCGAAGTTCACGTCGTGGCCGATCAGGTCCATCAGCTCGAACGGCCCCATCCGGAAACCGCCGGCCTCGCGCATCACCGCGTCGATCGAGGCCGGTGCGCCGCCCTGCTCGTTCAGCACGCGCAGCGCCTCCGCGTAATACGGCCGCGCGACGCGGTTCACGATGAAACCGGGCGTCGATTTCGCCATCACGGGCCGCTTGCCCCACGCGGCGGCAGTCGCGTAGAGCACTTGCGCCACATCGGCAGCGGTCGCCAGCCCGCTGACCACTTCGACGAGCGCCATCAGCGGCGCCGGATTGAAGAAATGCAGGCCGGCGACGCGACGCGGCACGCGCAGCCCGGCCGCGATCGACGTGATCGAAATGGACGACGTGTTGGTCGCCAGCATGCAGGCGTCGTCGACATGGCGTTCGAGCGTCGCGAAGATCTCGCGCTTCACGTCGAGCCGCTCGGCCGCCGCCTCGACCACCAGCGCGGCGCCCGCGAAGTCGGCCAGCGCGCGCACCGGACGGATCCGGTTGCCTGCCGCATCGGCGTCCGCCGGTTCGAGCCGGCCTTTCTCCGCGAGTCGCGCGAACTGTGCGCGGATGCCGGCGAGCGCCTTGTCGCAGGCCGCTTCGCTCAGGTCGTACAGCAGCACCGTGTGGCCGGCCGCGGCCGCGACCTGCGCGATGCCCGCCCCCATCGCGCCGGCGCCGATCACGCCGACGACGGCCGACGGCGCCAGCGCGCCCGAGTTCACCGATTGTGCAGAGGAAACAGCCATCGCTTGCGATCCGTCATGAAGTGGAGGTGCGAGCGATTATAAACCGACCGGTCGGTAGATTTATGTCAGGGCGTGCCCGAATGTGTCGTGCAAGAGACCGTTACGGAGACTGCAAAGATAAAAAATCGAAAGATCGGGGCACTTTTTGTGAACCGAAAGGTCAACGTAAGGGTTCGAATATGAGATAGTGACCCCGGAACGCCTGATAAAATTCGACAAACCGCCGGATTTCAGGGGGAAACCGCGTGTCACGCCGCCACCGCCGTCCATCGCCGGCCACCCTTGCGGGGTCGGAGCCGGGCCTACGGCCCGCGCGTCGTCCCGTGGACTCGCCTCGCCGTCCGCGGCCGGCCGCCTTGAACCGTTTCATCCAGCGACGGGCTTCGGCCCGCCCGCGCCCCTCGCCGCCTCACCGCGGCGAACCCAGGGCAGCGCATTGCGCACTGCCCCCCTTCGGTTTCATCGTCCTCGTTCGGCGGATAGTACGGCCGGGCTTCGTCAACCCGTGACGGCGCGTCGCGCGCCGCCACTCGCACCAGGAAACCCTCCATGCCGCTCTCGTCCAACCAGCTCCCGCGCTGGACCCTCTTGGCCCCGCTTGCCGCCTGGCTGGTACTCGCGCTGTCGCGCGTCGTGCCGGCCGAAGGCCTCGTCATCGCGGTGCTCGCCGCCGCGCTCGCCGGCGCCGTGTTCGCCGCCGTCCATCATGCTGAAGTCGTCGCGCATCGCGTCGGCGAGCCGTTCGGCACGCTCGTGCTCGCGGTCGCCGTGACCGTCATCGAGGTCGCGCTGATCGTGTCGGTGATGCTCGGCGCGGGCCCCGAGAAATCGGGCCTCGCACGCGATACCGTGTTCGCCGCCGTGATGATCATCTGCAACGGCATCGTCGGCATCTGCCTGCTGGTCGGCGCATGGAAGCACGGCGAGCAGGACTTCCAGGGGCGCGGCGCGAGCAAGGCGCTCGCGGTACTCGCGTCGCTGTCGGTGCTGTCGCTCGTGATGCCGAACTACCTGAACGCCGCGCCGGGCCCGTTCTTCTCGAAATCGCAGCTCGCGTTCGCCGGCGTCGCGTCGCTCGTGCTGTACGGCGCGTTCGTGTTCGTGCAGACCGTACGCCACCGCGACTACTTCCTCGCCGCGCACGACAGCGCGAACGAGGCGGTGCACGCGGCAGCGCCGAGCAACCGCACCGCGGTGACCAGCATGATCCTGCTGTTCGCGAGCCTCGTCGCGGTCGTGCTGCTCGCGAAGCTGCTGTCGCCGGCCGTCGAGCATGCGGTCATGAAGCTCGGTGCGCCCGAGGCCGCGGTCGGCATCGTGATCGCCGCGCTCGTGCTGCTGCCGGAAGGGCTCGCGGCCGTCACCGCCGCGCGCGCGAACCGCCTGCAAACCAGCATGAACCTCGCGCTCGGTTCGGCGCTCGCGAGCATCGGGCTCACGATCCCGACCGTCGCGGCCGTGTTCATCTGGGTCGGCCAGCCGCTCACGCTCGGCATCGGGCCGATGGAAACCGTGCTGCTCGCGCTCACCTTGCTGGTCAGCACGCTCACGCTCAGCCAGGGGCGCACGACGGTGCTGCACGGCGTCGTTCACCTCGCGCTGTTCGCCGCGTACCTGTTCCTGTCGATCACTCACTGACGCCCGAAAACGCGCGGCCCGGCGGATCACCTCCGCCGGGCCGCGCTCGTTTACGTCCCTTCACCCGCCCGCGTTCACGTCACGCCATCGTTACCGGACCGGAATCACGAGGTGCTGGCCCGCCAGGATCAGGTTCGGATTGGC
This sequence comes from Burkholderia seminalis, assembly GCF_001718535.1. NCBI lineage: Bacteria > Pseudomonadati > Pseudomonadota > Betaproteobacteria > Burkholderiales > Burkholderiaceae > Burkholderia > Burkholderia seminalis. The sequence continues at coordinate 1,745,076 of NZ_CP013400.1, forward strand.
AAGGTTGTTGCGGCGCTGGATCTCGCGATAGCGCTGGCCGCTGCCGAGCTTGCTCGCCGCGATCATGTTCAGCGTGTCGCCCGCCTTCACCACGTACGTATGTTCGCCCGATGCGGCCGCGGTCGTCACCGTCTGGTCGCTGACGAAGTATTTGCGCAACAGGTCGAGATACTGCGGCGACTGCTTGAGCTTCGCGATCGCGGCGTTCAGGTAGATCAGCAGATCCTGGTCGTCGGCGCGCACGCCGATCTTGTACGCGATGCTCGAGCCGTCGAGCTTGGTCACCGCGAATTTCAGGTCGGTATTCCTGATCGAGCTGACCGCGAACGGATAGTCGTAGATGAACGCGTCGACCGTGCGGCCGTCGATGCTCTTCGCGATGAACGCCGGATCGGAATCGTCGACCTCGACGAAGTGCACGTTCGGATACTGGCGCGTGACGAACGCGCGCACGTCGGGGTCGCCCTTCAGGATGCCGACCGTCTTGCCGACGAGATCGTCGGTCGAGCGGATCGCCGAGCCTTGCCGCACGATCAGCGAATAGCCGAAATCGTCGACGTACGGCACTGAATAAACGACGCCGGCCGGCGAGTTGTCCGGGAACGTCAGCCCGTCCATCGCGACGTCGACCACATGGTTCCCCTTCGCGTCGGTATCGAGCAGCTGTTTCGGCACGCCCGGGTACGTGTCGACCTCGTGGCGCGTATCGACGACGACCGGCTTGCCGCCGCGCGAGAACGACGGATCCGCGAACAGCAGCCGCGCGAATTCGACGTTGAAGCCGTGCGGTGCTCCCTTGTCCTCGCCGAAGAACGGCTCGCTCGGGTTCTGCACCGAGATTCGCACGATGCCGTTCTCGGCAATCGATTTCAGCGTGCTGGCCTGCGGCGTGAAGCCGGCCGGCAGCACGTTCGCCGACGGCGGTGTCTGCGCGGACTGCCCGGTGTCGACATTTTGGGCGGATGTCGAGGAAGATGCCGCGTCATGCGCGGGAATCAGCGTCGACAGGCCGCCCTGATGCACGATCCATACGCCGACGAGCACGACCAGAAACGCGATTGCGCCAAGAAGTTTTTTCATGGTTGAGGGCCTGCGGGAAGTTATTGTTGTTTGGACGGCAACTGCGCGGGGTTCGCCGCATCGAGTCCGGGCGCGCGGCCGCCGTTCAGCACCGCCTGCTGCTGCGCCTGCTTGACCTCGGGGTTATCCATCAGCGACGTCTCCATCTCGGAGAACGCCTTGTTGACCGAGCGCATCACCGAATCGACGGCCACGTCGGTCTTGATCTGCTCGAACGTATCGGACGCCTGCCGGCCCGCGAGCTTGTTCATCTTCTGCGCCGCCTGCGACATGTCCCACATCGCCTTCGCGCGGTCGATCGCCGCCGCGAAATTCTTCAGTTCGACCTGCACCTGCTTGTAGCGGCCCTCGCGAAACGCGAGCAGCTGCTTCATCGTGTCGAGCTGCGCGCGAAAGCGTGGCGCGTCGTCCGGGTACTGCTTCTCGAACAGTTCCGTCTTGCCCTCGAAGTTCTTCACCTCGGTACGAAACGCGGTGATGCTGTCCGCGAACTTCTGCGCGTCCTGGCGCTTTTCCGCGAGCTGGTTGATCAGCGTCTCGATCGGATTCGACTGCGCCTCCTCGACGATCATCTTCACCTTCTGGTTCGCGAGCTTCATCGCGACGACCGGCGCCAGATAAATCGCGCCGAGACCGATCACGCCCGCCGTGACCAGCGCGATCACCCCCTTCAGGATGAACAGCGCGGCCGGTGCCGCGATCGCGACGCCGGCGACGATGATCGCCCACTTGATCAGCTTGACCTTGCCACTCCCCGAACTGCCGTTTGCTTCATTCGAAAGCTGCGACATGAGTTTTTCTCCTGGAACCTCGAACCGAACTGCGTACGTGTGCTTTTTCAAGCTCAATCGAAATGCTTCGGACTCCGGTGCCGCCCGGCAGACAGGCAAGCCGGCGGCGCAATGCAAGGATGGGCGCGTGCGGACGTCACGAGACGCCGGTGTAGGCGCCGTTCGGAATGCGGTGATCGGGGGCGGCGTGCGACGGTGCGATGCGGCAGGCCGAACCGGCGCCGTTCATCGTCGCGGCCCGTGCGCGGACGGGAAAGTGTACCGACGTGCGGTACGAAACGGGATGACGGATACGTGACGCGGCGGGCGTCGGGTGAAGCGTCGTCGCGGCGCGCGAACGGATGCGGCGCCGGTATTCCGGTACGAGGGCGTAAAGGCTCATCGTTGTTCTTTTGCGTGTCGCGGGTGCAGGAACCGCGCGGCCGGCGCGTCCCGCTCCAAATGCACGAACGTATCCTGCGCCGACCGGCATTCAGCGTCAAGCGGTCGGCATGGCCCGTGGCTTTCCCGATCGAAAGCGTGCACCGCACGTCAACTTTCAACACCGTAAGCATGTTGCCGGCACGGCAAGCGCCCGTGCCCGGTCAGGATTGCTTGGCATCGTCCCGCAGCCTGCGGCCGGCCGGTCGACCGGCAGCTACGTCGCGGCGTCGGGCGAGGTGCGCGCATCGAACCCGTAGAGCGCCGCCGGATTGTCGACGAGAATCGTACGGGCCGCCGCGTCGTTCGCGGCACAGGCGTACAGCCAGCCCAGCAGGTTTGCATCGTCGGGCACTGGCGACGCATTCGGGTGCGGCCAATTGCTGCCCCACACGCAACGCGCCGCGTGCTCGCGCGCGAGCACCGCGGCGAGGCGCGCGACGTCGCCGTAACCGGGCGCACCGGACTGCGACGTTTCGTAAGGCGCGGACAGCTTCACCCACACGTGGCCGCGATCGAGCAGGCGCCGCAACGCGACGAACGCCGGCGCCTCCGTTTCAACCGGCGTCAGGAACTTGCCCGTGTGATCGATCACGACACGCGCCGGCAACGACGCCAGCATCGACCCGACGTCCGGCAGCGTCCGGCCGTCGAGCTGCACGTCGACGTGCCAGCCGAGCGGCGCGATCCGCGCGGCCAGGCGTTCCAGTTCGTCCCAGCGCGCGACGCCGCCTGCGAGCGTCATGAAGCGCACGCCGCGGATACCGGCCGCATGCAGCCGCTCGAGCGCGGCGTCCGGCACGTCGACCGGCACCGTCGCGACGCCGCGCGCCTGCGGGCCGAACGCGGCCAATGCGTCAAGCGTGCAGCGGTTGTCGAAGCCATAGCCGGTCGGCTGCACGACGACCACACGCGTGAGACCGAGCGCCTGTTGCATGCGCCGATACGCGTCCACCGGCGCATGCGGGGGACGGAAGGTCGCCGTCGGCGCGAGCGGATACGCATCGTCGTAGATATGGATATGGCAATCGCACAGGTTCGGCGGCCGACTGCCCGTCGTGTCGTGCGTCATCGCATGCCCCGTGCGGCAGACGCGACGGCCGAACGCCAGCGCTCCAGCCGCGTCGCCTGCGCCGCGTTGACGGCGCCGGTCGGCACGCGCCCGTCGAGCAGCGCGGCGAGCTGGTCGACCGTCTCCAGCGCCTGATGCTCGATCGCCGGCAGCGTCAGCCCGCCGATGTGCGGGGTCGCGATGACGCGCGGATGCGCGGCCAGCGCGGGCGTCGGCATCTGGTCCGCCGCGCGGCCGACGTCGAGCGCGCAGCCTGCCAGCCGGCCGCCGTCGAGCGCGTCGGCCAGCGCCTGCTCGTCGACGAGTTCGCCGCGGGACGCATTGATGAAGCACGCGCCCGGCTTCATCGCGGCGAATGCCGCCGCATCGAGCAGGTTCGCGGTGGCCGGCGTGGCCGGGGCAAGGCAGACGACGTAATCCGCGTCGCGCAGCAACGTGGCGGAGTCGACCTGTTCGAGCGGCCGCGCATCGACCTGCACGTACGGATCGCTGACGAGCACGCGCATGCCGAGCGCCGTCGCGATCGGTGCGAGATGGCGCGCGATCTGCCCGTAGCCGATCAGGCCGAGCGTGCTGCCGCGCAATTCGCGCCCCATCCGGGGCGCGGGCGGCGCGCCACGATGGTACGCGTCCGCGTAGCCACCGATCCCGCGCGCGAGGTCGATCATCGCGCCGACCACCCATTCGGCGACGGCCGGCCCGAAGCCGGGGCTCGCCTGCGTGACCAGCACGCCGAACGCGCTCGCCGCGGCGACGTCGACCGTGCGGATGTCGACCGCGCAACGCAGGAACGCGGCGAGTGCCGGCAGCCCCGCGAACAGCGCGCGCGGTGCCGGGGTCTGCCGGTACGCGACGATCGCGTCGCATCCCTGCGCGGCGGCAATCAGCTCGTCCGTGTCGAGTTCGCGATCGTGCGGGTTGCAGGCGACATCCGCGATCGCGCGCAGCGCGTCGAGCGCCCTGGCGCCGAAGTAGTGGTCGATCATCCCGACCGGATGCGTGACGTAGACGCGCGTCATGCGCGGCCTCCGCTCGTGCCGGCCGCATGCGTCGGCGGCGCCACCGACGCGCGCTCGACGAGCGTCACGTCCGCGAACACGCATTGCCCGGCGGCCGACGGCGCGTCGCCCTCCTGCCGCATCACGCGCCGCACCATCTCGCCGGCCATTTCGGTAACGGGCAATTGCACCGTGGTCAGCGCCGGCCACGAGATCGCCGACAGGAAATGACCGTCCATCCCGACGACGGATACATCGTCCGGCACCCGCAACCCGCCGTCGCGCAGCCCCGCCATCAGGCCGAGCGCGAACAGGTCGTTGACCGCGACGATGCCGGTCGGCCGTGCGGGATCGGCCGCGAGCTCGACGCCGAGCGCACGCCCGACATCGACGATCACCGAATCGCCGTATTCGTTGGCGGGGCCGCCGTCGAGCACGCGCGCCTGGGTGGCGCCGCCCGCCTCGCCTGCCACGGCGAGAAAGCCGCGGATCTTGTCGCTGCGGCTCACGGTGATGCCGGCCACCGTCGCGAACGCGAGCCGCGTATGGCCCGCCTCGACGAGGCGGCGCGTCGCGAGCCGCGCGGCCGCCTCGTTGTCGGCCGTCACATGGTCGACCTTCGATGGCTCGCCGGGCGTCGCGCGGCGGTCGTAGCTGACGACCGTCATCCCGCGTTCGGCCGCGCGCTCGAGGTGACTTTCGTCGGCGAGCGACGAGATCACGATCACGCGCCGCACGCCATGCGCGTAGAGATCGTCGAAGAACGACGCCTCCTTGCGCGCGTCGCGATACGTGTTGCCGATCAGCACGCGATGACCGTACTGTTCCTGCGCGCAGGCCTCGACCTCGCGCGCGATGTAGCCGTACATCGGGTTCGCCATCGACGGCACCAGCAGTCCGACGAGCGGCGTCTGCCCCGTCTTGAGCTGGCGCGCGAGCGTGCTCGGCCGGTACCGCAGCGCGTCCATCGCGGCCTTCACGCGTTCGAGCGTTTCCGGCTTCATCTGATCGGTACGGCCGTTGAGCACGTTCGAAACCGTGCTGACCGAAACGGCCGCATGACGGGCCACGTCCTGAATCGTACTCATGTCGTCTTGCATGGAACGGGCTACAGGCCGAAACGGGCCGGCAGCCACAACGAAAACGCCGGTGCGAAGATCAGCGCCACCAGGGCGACGAACAGCACCAGCAGGTATTTCACCATCGGCCGGGCCACGCGCCCGACCTCGGTGCCCGTGATCGCGCACGTCGTGAACAACCCGAGGCCGACCGGCGGCGCGAACAGCCCGAACCCCATCGCCACCACCACGACCGTACCGAAATGCAGCGGGTTGATGCCGAGCTGCAGCGCGATCGGCGCGAGCAGCGGCCCGAAGATGATCAGCGCGGGCGCGCCTTCGAGCACGGCGCCGAACACGATCATCAGCAGCGCCGACAACAGCAGGAACATCGTCGCGCCGTACTGATGGGCGAACGCCGTCATTGTGCCCGAGACGAGCGCCGGAATCTGCTCGATCGACAGCGCGAACGACACGCTCGACGCCGCCGCGACGATGAACAGGATGCCGCTCGCCATCGATGCGGCGCGCACGAACACGCGGCCGACCGAACGCCACGTCAGTTCGCGGAACGCGAGCCAGCCCACGACCAGCGCGTAGACCACCGCAAACGCGGACACCTCGGTCGACGTCGCGACACCCGACGTCACGCCCTTGCCGATCATCGCGACCATGACCAGCGCGACGAGCGCGCCGCCCGCGAGCGGCAGCCACGCGCGACGCTCGACGAACACCTCGGCCACGTCGATCTTGCGCCCGGTGATCACCGTCACGACCGCGAGCGACGCGGCCAGCACGGCCGCCGGCACGATCCCGGCGACGAACAGCCCGGCGATCGAGATGTTCGCGACGAAGCCCATGATGATCATGTTCACGCAGGGCGGAATCGTCTCGGCCATCACCGCGCTGCACGCGAGCAGCGCGGCGGTTTCGTTCGGGTCCTGCCGTGCGCGGCGCACGGCGGGCATCACGACGCCGCCCACCGCCGCGATATCGGCCAGCTTCGAGCCCGACACGCCGGAAAAACACGCGGTCGCGAAGATCACGATCAGGCCGAGCCCGCCCCGCACGCGTCCGAACATCCGCAGCAGCAACTCGACGAGCCGCGCGGACATGCCGTTGGACTCCATCAGCAGCCCCGCCAGCACGAAGAACGGCACCGCCAGCAGCACGAAGTGATCGGCACCGGCCATCACCTGTTGCGAGTAGACGAGCAGCGGCAGCGTCGGATCCGCGAGGAAATACAGCAGCGCGGAAAACGCCAGTACGAACCCGATCGGCACGCCGAGCACCAGCCCGCCGACGAAGCCCGCGACGAGCAGCGTGCCCGGCGCGACCGCATGCGCGGGCCACAGTGCGTTCCAGCCGTACACGGCGACCGCGAGCGCCGCACAGCACGCGAACGTGCCGATCACCCGGCGGCGCGGCGCGTTCAGCGCATTGGCGAGTGCGAATACCGTCATGAACAGCGCGCCGAACATCATCGGATACCCGTTGATCCAGCCCGGCAAGCCGCCCGTCGTCATCTGGTCGTACGAATCCGCGAGCAACTGGCACGACGACACCAGCAGGTTCAGCGCGACGGCCGCCACGATCCAGTGACCGACCTGGATCAGCGCGCCCTGCCAGCGTGCCGGCAGCCGGCCGCGAAACACGTCGATGCCGACATGCTGGCTGCGCCCCAGCACCGTCGCCGCGCCGAAGAACACCAGCACGATCATCAGCGCACTGGCCACTTCCTCGGCCCAGTCGACCGGGTCGTGCAGGAAATAGCGGAACACGACCGACACGAACACGACGAGCACGTCGACGGCGAGCACCGCCGCCGACAGGATTTCAATCCAGCGCAGCGCCGCATCGAGCACGCGGGCGGCGCGATGCGCCGGTTGGCCTGCAGCGGGCGCCGATGCGGCGCCCGAGACGGAATGCATGTCCATCGCTCAACCCCGCGCGGCGGCGATCGCCGGAAACAGCGGCGCGGTGGCCGGATACTGCTTCGCGAACGCGACATACAGGCGGTCGCGCATCGTCTGCCGCAGCACCGCGCGCTCGGCATCGGCCAGCGGGTAAAACGACATGCCGCGCTGCTTCAGCGCCTGCTCCGCCTGCGCGGCCTTCTGCGCGGCAATCGCACGCTGCTGCACGGTCGCGTCGGCCACCGCGCGCTCGAACGCCGGCCGCAGATGAGCCGGAATCCGGTCGAGCGCACGCCGCCCCATCACGACGGTCATCGCCGCGAACACGTGGTGCGATTGCCAGCACGACTTCACGGTCTCGTCGAAGCGGCTCGCGAGCACCGTGGCGGGATCGTGTTCCAGGCCGTCGACGACGCCCGTCTGCACGGCCATGTACAGCTCGCCGAACGGAATCGGCGTCGGCACCGCGCCCATCGCCTTGAAGGTGTCCATGAACGCGGGCGTCGGCAGCACGCGCAGCTTCGTCCCCTTCAGTCCCGCCAGCGCCGTCACCGGCTGCTTCGTGAACACGCAGCGGCCGCCGAAATGCGAGCCCCAGGTCAGCACCGAACATCCGGCGCGCTTTTGCAGCAGCGTGTTCAGGCTCGTGCCGACCGGCCCGTCGAGCGCCTTCGCGACATGCGCATAGCTGTCGAACAGGTAGCCGAGATCGAGCATCCCGAGCTCCGGCGCGATCGTGGCCCAGATCGACGAGCCCGCGATCATCATGTCGATCGCGCCGATCTTGACCTGCTGCACGACGTCGTTTTCCTTGCCGAGCTGGCTGTTCGGAAAGTAGTCGACCCGGATCGCATCGCCCACGCTCGCCTTCAGGTTCGCGGCGAGACGCTCGTACCACACGTAGTGCGCGGCGTTCCGGTCGGCCGGCATCGACGACGAGCAGCGCAGCGCGACGACCGGCTGCTGCGCGCGCACGCTTTCCGGCAAGCCGCCCGCGGCCGCGAGCGTGGCCGCCGACACCGTCTGCAGGAAGCGCCGCCGGGTGTAGGTATTCATGAGCCGTCTCCTTTGCAGTGCGCCTCGCGACGTCACTGTATCGATTTAGTGTATCGATACAGTAATACGATGACCGATAAGGAAAAATGAGGGTTTCCCCTGCCTGAAATGAAAACCAAGGGGGCGTGCAGCGCGTTTTTTCGCGAAAACCGGACAAAAATTGGCCGCTTCCAGCACATTTTCGGCTGCAGCCGAAACAATTCGAACGGCGGATCGAATCGTCAGACGACAGACTTTTCGGCGCACGCCGGCGCACGCTCGTGCGAGCAAACGCCGCTAGACGCCCACGTCGTCCGTGCTCTCGGTCAGAAACCGCTCGACCATCGCGTTGAACACCGGCAGCGCCGGATTATCGTTGTCCGCCCGCCACGCGAGATACAGCTCGGCCGCGACATTGACGCCCGCCAGCGGCCGGAACACCACGCCGTCGACATGAAGCTCGCGCGCCGATGCCGGCACCAGCGCCGCGCCGAGCCCCGCGCGCACGAGGCCGAGGATCGTATGCGTCTGCCCGACGTAATGCAGGTAGTTCGGCAGCCGCCCGGCGCCCGCGAACATCCCCGAGATCATGTCGTGGAAGTACTTCCCCTCGTTCGGCGAGTACGCGATGAACGGCTGCCGGTCGAGCTCGTCGGGGCCGATCTGCTCGTAGCCGGCGAGCGGCGCGCCTTGCGCGACCGCGACGAGCATCGGCTCGCGCTGCACGAGCCGGTATTCCAGCGGCTGGCGCGCCGCGCGCTGGCGCACGAAACCCGCGTCGAGCATCCGCGACGCGAGCGCGTCGATCTGCACGGTCGACACCATTTCGCGCAATTCGACGTCGACGTCCGGCAGCGCATGCGCGGCGTGCGCGAGCAGCACCGGAATCATCCGGTACGCACTGACGGCCGTAAAGCCGAGCGTGATGCGGCCGGCCCCGCCGTGCGCGACGCGCTGCGCGGCCTGCTCGGCCCGTGCCGAGAATTCGAGGATGTGCCGCGCATCGCGCAGGAAGCGCTCGCCGGCCGCGGTCAGGCTGACCTGCCGGCTGCTGCGTTCGAGCAGCGCGATGCCGAGCGCGTGCTCGAGCAGCTGGATCTGCCGGCTGAGCGGCGGCTGGGTCATGAAGAGCCGCTTGGCCGCGCGGCCGAAATGCAGTTCCTCGGCCACCGCGACGAAGCAGCGAAGCTGGTGTAGTTCAATCATCCAAATCTTGAATCAATCGATAGTCTTTTGATGTTAGACCGATATCGATGCGATTCCTATACTCGGTTCCACCTGATGCACGGCCCGCGCCGAACACGACGACCGAGACCTTCATGACCATCGACATCCTGCTGACCCAGCCGCTCCCCGACACCATCGACGCCGAACTGTCCGCCCGTTACGCGGTGCACCGACCGTATGCGGCCGCGCAACCCGACGCGCTGCTCGATCGCGTGGCCTCGCGCATTCGGGGTGTCGTGACCGGCGGCGCGAACGGCCTGTCCGCCGCGCTGATGGACCGGCTGAGCGCGCTCGAGATCGTCGCGATCAACGGCATCGGCACCGATGCGGTCGATCTCGATCGCGCCCGCGCACGCGGCATCCACGTGACGACGACACCCGACGTGCTGACCGACGACGTGGCCGACATGGCGCTGGGGCTGATCCTGATGACGCTGCGCGATCTCGGCGCCGGCGAGCGGATCGTGCGCGCCGGCCGCTGGGGCAAGACGGCCCGGCCGCTCGCGACGCAGGTCACCGGCAAGCGGCTCGGCATCGTCGGGCTCGGCCGCGTGGGCCGCGCGATCGCGCAGCGCGCGCAGGCGTTCCGGATGCCCGTGAGCTACTTCGGCCCGCGCGAGCACCGCGACAGCAGCTATCGCTACGTGCCCGATCTCGCCGCCCTCGCGCGCGACAGCGACGTGCTCGTGATCGCGGCATCGGCCGATCACGGCAACGTGCTCGTGACGGCCGACGTGCTCGCCGCGCTCGGCCCGCAAGGATTCCTGATCAATGTCGCGCGCGGCAAGCTGGTCGACGAGGCCGCGCTCGTACGCGCGCTGGCCGACGGCACGATCGCCGGCGCCGGCCTCGACGTGTTCGCGAACGAGCCGCACGTCCCGGCCGCGCTGCTCGAACTCGACCGCGTCGTCGTGCAGCCGCACCGCGCGAGCGCCACGCACGAAACGCGCGAAGAGATGGGCCGGATCGTGCTCGCCAACCTCGCCGCGTGTTTCGCGGGCCAGCGCCCGCCGACCAGCGTCACCGGCTGACCGCGGCGCGGCCGTACGGCCGGCATCCTCGATACGACAACCGATGCCTCCGCCCGACGGAGGCCAGGAGACACGCATGCCCAATCGATCCAGCGGCGCCGCCCTCGCCGCCTCCCCCGCCGCGTCGCGCACGATCGGCCGCGTCCGCTACACGGTCCTCGCGCTGATTTTCGCGGTCACCGTCATCAACTACGCGGATCGCGCGACGATGTCGATCGCCGGCACCGGCGTCGCGCACGACCTCGGGCTGACGCCCGTGCAGCTCGGCATCGTCTTTTCCGCGTTCGCCTGGGCCTATGCGATCGGCCAGGTCCCGGGCGGCTGGCTGCTCGACCGCTTCGGCGCGCGGCGCGTGTACGGCCTGAGCCTGCTGCTGTGGTCGGTCTTCACGATGCTGCAGGGCACGGTCGGCTGGCTCGCCGTGCAGGGTGTGGGCGCGACGCTCGCGCTGTTCGTCATGCGCTTCATGCTCGGCCTCGTCGAATCGCCGGCCTTCCCCGCCAATTCGCGGATCGTCGCCTGCTGGTTCCCGACCGCCGAACGCGGCACCGCGTCGGCGCTGTTCAATTCCGCGCAGTACATGGCCGTCGTGCTGTTCACGCCCGCGATGGCCTGGCTCACGCACGCGCTCGGCTGGGAGCACGTGTTCCTGTGGATGGGGTTGCTCGGCATCGCGCTCGCGGTGCTGTGGTTCGCGTGGTATCGCGAACCTCACGGCCACCCGCGCGTGACCGATGCGGAGCGTGACTACCTGCGCGCACACGGCGCGCTCGTCGATCTCGAGGCGAATCGCGTCCGCCACCGGCCGCGCGTGTCGTGGCACGACGCATCGCAACTGTTCCGCCACCGGAACCTGTGGGCGATCTATATCGGCCAGTACTGCATCACGGCACTCACGTACTTCTTCATCACGTGGTTTCCGATCTACCTGATCAAGGGGCGCGGGATGACGATCATGGAAGCCGGCTGGGTCGCCGCGCTGCCGGCGATCTGCGGGTTCACGGGCGGCGTGCTCGGCGGCGTGCTGTCGGACTGGCTGATCCGGCGTGGACTGCATCCGTCGAAGGCACGCAAGACGCCGTTCGTCGCGGGGATGGCGATGGCGACGCTGCTCGTGCTCGCGAACGGCGCGTCGTCGAACGCGATCGTGATCGCGCTGATGACGATCGCGTTCTTCGGCAAGGGGCTGGCGGCGGTCGGCTGGGCCGTGCTCGCCGATACGGCGCCGGAAGGCATGGTCGGGCTGAGCGGCGGCGTGTTCAACGGCCTCGGCAACATCGCCGGGATCGTCACGCCGCTCGCGATCGGCTACTTCGTCGCCAGCACGGGTTCGTTTGCCGGCGCGCTGTGGTTCGTCGCCGCGCACGGGCTGATCGGCATCGCCGCATACACGTGGCTCGCGGGCCGCTTCGAGCGGATCCGCATCACGCCGGCCGCGTGAACGCCGCCGCCGCGCGCAGGCGCGCCGTCACGCGCGCTTGCGGCCGCCTGGTGCCGGTTCGATCGTCAGCCGCTCGAGCTCGCGCAGGTCGTTCTCCAGCGCAGGCGTGAGCGTCGTGCGCAGGTGATCGAGGAAGGTGCGGATCTTCGCGTCGAGATAACGGCGCGTCGCATACACGGCGTACACGCTCACCGTCTGCAGCCGATACTCGGGCAGCACGCGGATCAGCCGCCCTTCGCGAATGTCGTCGAGCACCGTGTACAGCGCGACGCACGCGATCCCGCGCCCGGCGCGCACCGCGACGCACAGCGCGTCCGGCACGTTGACCTGGAACGGCGCCGGCTGCAGTTCGTAGACCGCCTCCTCGCCGTCGCTGCGCTCGAGCCGCCATTCGCCGGCCGGCGACGCCGGCGTGTCGAGGCGCAGGCACACGTGGTTCGGCAGTTCGTCGGGCGTCTGCGGCGTACCGTGCCGCGCCAGGTATTCGCGCGACGCGACGAGCACGCTGCAGCTCGTGCCGCAGGTCTGCGCGACATAACCTGAATCGGGCAGTTGCGACGCCGTCACGATCGACACGTCGTAACCCTCCTCGACGAGATTCGGCATCCGCTGCGCAAGCGTCAGCTCGACCGACACGTCGGGATTGTCCTCCTGGTACCGGACGATCGACGACACGACATGGCTCTGCCCGAGCCCCGTCATCGCATGGATGCGCATCTTGCCGCTCGGCCGCAGCAGCGCGTTGCGCGCCTCGGCGTTCGCGTAGTCGATTTCCGCGAGGATCGACTTCGCGCGCTCGAAATAGCGTTCGCCGCTTTCGGTCAGACCGAGGTGGCGCGTCGTGCGATGCAGCAGGCGCGTCTGTACGTGCGCTTCGAGGTTCGAGACCGCGCGCGACACCTGCGCGGTGGTCGCGTCGATTTCCTTCGCGACCGCAGTAAAACTGCCGGCTTCGACAACGCGCACGAACAGGCGCATGTTTTCGAGCATGTCCATTGGATTGGCTTGGGGAGAGTCAGTGGGGAGGCGTCGGCGGCGCTCGCGTCAGAGGGGAAACGGAACGCGGCCGCGAACCACGTCGAATCGATCAGCGAGCCGGGGAAAAGGCGGGAGAGCGGGCATCGCGTACGTGGTTCTGGCATGACGGGGGATTCAGTGGCCGGAATTGTACGCCGCCGCAGACAAATTTGCGCGATTGTCCGCCCCCGAAGCTTTCATCGGACGAAAGGTTTTCGCAAGACTCGGGCTCCCCCCGTGCGCAACGGCTGGATGCCGCGCGGCAATTTATATCACAACACGATATAATTCCGCTCTCGTCACCGCGCGCGCACCGCACCGCGCCGTCACCTTTACCGCTCGCCCGTTCATGTCACCAGGCTCCCCTCCATCGCGCCGCACGTTGCGGCAATGGCTGCACGGCTTCCTTCCGCATCCGATATCGCTTGGCTGGCGCGAGCGCCTGCGTTCGTGCACGGGTGCGCTCATGGGAATCGCGACGGTCGGCGCCACGATGCGGCTGCTACCCGGCGGGCCGGGCCTCGTGCCGCTGCTCGTCGCGCCGATGGGGGCATCGGCGGTGCTGCTGTTCGCGGTGCCGGCAAGCCCGCTCGCGCAGCCGTGGTCGATCATCGGCGGCAATCTCGTCGCGGCGACGGTCGGCGTTGCCTGCGCGCAATGGATCGCCGATCCGGTCACCGCCGCCGCGGTCGCGATCGCGTGCGCGATCGGCGGCATGTTCGCGCTGCGCTGCGTGCACCCGCCGTCGGGCGCCGTCGCGCTCACAGCCGTGGTCGGCGGCCCGGCCATCCACTCGCTCGGCTTCCGTTTCGTGCTGGAGCCGATCGCGCTGCAATCGGCGATCCTGCTGTCGGCCGCGCTCGCGTATCACGCGCTGACCGGGCATCGCTACCCGCATGGCGGCGTACATCCCGAAGCGAAACCGCGGGCGGGCGGCGCCGTGCCGGCGCACGGCGGCTTCACGCGCAGCGATCTCGACGCGGTGCTGAAGCGCCGCGGCGAATGGCTCGACATCGATCCGGACGATCTCGAAACGCTGCTGCGCGAAACCGAGATGCAGGCCTATACGCGCACGTTCGGCCAGCTCACTTGCGCCGACCTCATGACGAAACACACGATCGAGGTCGCACCGTCGACGTCGGTAACGGCCGCGCTGACACTGCTCGACCGTCACTGCGTGAAGGCACTGCCGGTGGTCGATGGCGAAGGCCGCCTGACCGGCATCGTCACGCGCGCCGACCTCACGCGCCAGCCGCGCCGCCCGGCCCCGCTGTGGCAACGCCTGTCCGCGCGACTGCCGCAATCGCTCGGCGGCCGGCCTGCGAGCGTCGCCACCGTGATGACGCGCGACGTCGCGTGCGTGCCGGAAACGATGCCGATCACCGCGCTCGTGCCGCTGTTCACGCATTCGGGCCACCACCACATTCCGGTCGTCGATGCGTCGCGCCGGCTCGTCGGGATCATGACGCAGACGGATCTCGTGACGGGCCTTTATCGGCAGACCCAAATGCTCGAGGCCGCGTAACGCACGTGACGCCACAAAACGGCTGACGCAGCGCGGACCGTCTCCATTCCGCCCAATATCGTTCATTTATATCATGTTGTGATATATTTGACGCTACCGAAACCGTCCGTACGACCGACCTCGATGAACGATACCCGACGCGCGCTGAACAAGAGCGATTTCCAGCAACTGTCCGAGTTCCGTTACCAGATGCGCCGCTTCGAGCGCTTCTCCGAACGCGCCGCGCAAAGCGAAGGCGTGACGCCGCTGCAATACCTGCTGCTGCTGCACATCAAGGGCTATCCGCATCGCGAATGGGCGACCATCGGCGAGCTCGCGGAACGCCTGCAGGCGCAGCATCACGGCGTCGTCGCACTGGTGACGCGCTGCGAAGCGCTCGGGCTCGTGAAGCGCAAGCCGAGCGAAGCCGATCGCCGCCAGGTCGAGGTCCACCTCGAGCCGGCCGGCGAAACGCTGCTCGCCCGCCTCGCGGCCATGCATCGCGCCGAGCTGAAGTCGCTCAAGGACACGTTCCAGGTGCCCCGGATCGATTACTGACCCTTGCCCTTGCCACGCCGATGAACGCACCACACAAACGCGATTTCGCGCCCAATGAACGCCTGCCCGGGATCGCGTTGCTTGCCGCCGGGATCGGCCTGCTCAGCACACTCGCCGCGTTCGTGCTGTCGAGCCTGATCCACCTGTTCACGAACCTGTTCTTCTTCCAGCAGCTCTCGTTCGCCGACCGCTCCCCGGCGAACAACACGCTCGGCGCATGGGTGATCGTGATCCCGGTGATCGGCGGGCTGATCGTCGGGACGATGGCGCGCTTCGGTTCGCGGAAGATCCGCGGCCACGGCATTCCCGAAGCAATCGAGGCGATCCTGTTCGGCAAGAGTCGCATGTCGCCGAAGGTCGCGATCCTGAAGCCGCTGTCGTCCGGCGTCGTGATCGGCAGCGGCGGCCCGTTCGGCGCCGAAGGCCCGATCATCATGACGGGCGGCGCACTCGGCTCGCTGGTCGCGCAATGCGTGCACGTGACCGCCGCCGAGCGCAAGACGCTGCTCGTGGCCGGTGCGGCCGCCGGCATGACGGCCGTGTTCGGCACGCCGGTCGCCGCGGTGCTGCTCGCGGTCGAGCTGCTGCTGTTCGAATGGCGTCCGCGCAGTTTCCTGCCGGTCGCGCTGGCGTGCGCGGTGGCCGGGTTCGCACGCGCGGTGTGCTTCGGCGTCGATCCGCTGTTTCCGCTGACGACGGCCGTGCCGACGCCCGTCGCGCTGCTGTCGTGCATCGTCGCCGGCCTGCTGTCGGGCATGCTCGCGTGCGGCCTGTCGGCGGCGCTCTATCGCGTCGAGGACACCTTCGCGAAGCTGCCTGTGCACTGGATGTGGTGGCCCGCGCTCGGCGCGATCGCGATCGGCATCGGCGGCTGGCTCGAACCGCGCGCGCTCGGCGTCGGCTACGACGTGATCGGCGATCTGCTTCATCAGCACATCGCGTTGAAGATCGCACTTGCGCTGCTGGTCGTGAAGGCCGTGATGTGGGTGATCGCGCTCGGCTCGGGCACGTCGGGCGGCGTGCTGGCGCCGCTCCTGATGCTCGGCGCCGGCCTCGGCACCGTGCTGTCGCCGATGCTGCCGGGCGGCGATCCGGCGCTGTGGCCGCTCGTATGCATGGCCGCGACGCTCGGTGCCACGCTCGGCGCTCCGCTGACCGCGATCGTGTTCGCATTCGGCCTCACGCACGACGCGAACGCGCTGCTGCCGCTGCTCGCGGCGACGCTCGTCGCGCACGGTTTCTCGACCATCGTGATGAAGCGTTCGATCATGACGGAGAAGATCGCGCGTCGCGGCTATCACATCTATCGCGAATACGGCGTCGATCCGCTCGAGCGCCATGACATCGGCGAAGTCATGACGTCGGCCGACCGGGTCGTCGCGATCGACGGCGCGACGACGCTCGCTACCGTCGAGTCGCGCTACTTCGGCGCGAAGCAGACGCATCGCGCGTACCCGGTCGTGCAGCACGGCCGCCTGCTCGGCCTCGTCGATCGTGCGACGCTCGATGCGCGGCGCGCAGAGGCAGGCGCCGAGTCGCCGATCTCCGATGCATTCGCCAACCGCGTGCCGGTCGTCGCGCTCGCGCACGAAACGTGCCGCGTCGTCGCATCGCGACTCGCGATGCTCGGCCTCGAACGCCTGCCCGTCGTCGACGACGAGCAATCGCTGCGCGTCATCGGCATCGTGTCGCGCAGCGACCTGATCAAGCCCGCGCGCCATCACTTCGACGACGAACAGAAGCGCGAGCGCTTCCGCCCCATCGTCCCGGTCAACCTGCGCGACGCAGGCACCCGCGAGGCGGGCTGATGCCCCCGCGTGCTGCATCACATTCGGTCGCGTCCCGCGTTTAAAGTTGGTTAACAGTTCGACGGGCGAAAGTTTGTCATGATGGTGTCCATGCGACGGGGCCATCAATCAGCCATTCCACTTCGCCATCTGATAAAGAGTCGCGGCACGGCATGCACGCACATGCCGTTTGCCGCGGCCGTCACGACACCACACGACCGGACCGCGCGCCGACCGGGCAACACATGACGTCGAGTCGCAGACGACGCATGCCGCATCGCAGCAACGCTGCACAGCACCGGAGCCGCCATTTGGCAAGCGCGTTAACAACTTGTTTCGGAATAGCCGGAACCGTGCTCGCCCGATGCGATCTCACTAGCACGCAGTACTACTGCGGATCCCACCTAATCAATCACGACTCGAGGGAGATAACGTGAACGCGAAATACTTACCGCTCATCGCATTGACCGTGGCATTTTCTGCTCATGCAGCCGATTCTGCCCTGCAGAACGTGGGACAAAGCCAAAAGCCCGCCGACCAGGTCGCGCAGTGCATCGCCAAGACGTGGGCCGACAAGTCGCAACAGCAAGTGACGTCGCAGTACGAACTGGCGAACGGCCTCGCCATGGCCGTTTATGCACCGGGCCAGCAGCCGCCGAACGGCGCTGCCGCCGTGGTGCGCCCGGCCAACGCCGCGAACGCGAAAACCTGGGTCGGTTTCCGCGGTGGCGATGCCTCGTCGGCCGGCGACATCAACGCCTGCCTGTAAATCGAACAGGCGCTCCGGATGGCCTTGCGCCATCCGCTTGCGACAAGCCCCGTTTCGACGGGGCTTTTTCTTTTTCTGCCGCCCGCGCTTACAGGTAGCTGCAGACGTAATCGAGCGTCTCGAGCACTTCGATGTCGAAGCGGCTCTTGCCCGGCACCGAGAACGACTCGCCGGCGCCATAGGTTTGCCATTCGCTGCTGCCGTCGAGTTTCACGCGGCACTTGCCGGCCTGCACTTCCATCAATTCGGGCGCGTCCGTACCGAAGTTGAGCGCGCACGGCAGGATCACGCCGAGCGTCTTGCGCGTGCCGTCCGGGAAGAGCACGGTATGCGACACGCACTTGCCGTCGAAATAGACGTTCGCGCGCTTGACGACCGATACGTTGTCGAATTGGGTTGCACTGGTCATGTGATGCCTCTGATTGCTGGATGCCGGATAGTGATGGATTGGAGGCCGGCCGGAGCGGCGGGCCGGCCGATATCATACCGGCTCGCGCGGCATACGTCGGAACGGCCGACCGCCGGTCGCTTGTCGGGGTGATCATCATCAGGATGACTACATGATTGCCGTGGAACTCGGGTTCACCGCAACCCCTTGCGCCGCGCGGAATCGCGCAAGCAGTCGAGCAGCATCGCCGCGGCCGGCGTCAGCGGGCTGTCGCGGCGCGTGACGACCTGTACCGAGACACCCGGCAGCCGCTCGCGAATCGGCAACACCGCGAGCTGGTCGCGCGCCCACTCGCCCTGCAGCAATTGCTCGGGCATCGATGCGATCAGGTCGCAACCGGTCATCAGGCTGTGTGCGAGCCCGAAGCTCGGGCATTCGACGACGCGCGCCGGCACCGGCAGCCCGTACGCGACGAATGAATTGAACAACACCTGCGTCGAGCTTTCCGGCGACGGGTTCATCAGCCAGTCGGCGTCGACGAGATCGGCGAGCGACGTGGCCGACGCGAGCGGATGCCCCTTGCGCGCGACGATCAGCGAGCGGCTCGCGTAAAGCTCCGCATGGTCGAACTCGGCCGCCAGCAGTTCGGGGACGACGACCGCCACCGCGAAATCGAGCGAGCCGTCGTGCAGGCGCGGCAGCGCGACGCCCGGAAACCCTTCGATCAGGTTGACGCGCGCCACCGGGAAGCGGCGCCGGAATGCCCGAAACGCGTCGGGCAGGATCGTCACCGCGGCCGCCGGTGTGATCGCCGCCGACACGGAGCCCGTCATCGCCCCCTGTGCCTGCTCGATGTCGTCGCGGGCGCGCTGCATTTCGGCGACGATCAGCCGCGCGCGCACCTGCAATTGCTGGCCGAACGCGGTGAGTTGAACGCCGCGCGCGGTACGCACGACGAGCGACACGCCGAGCGCGATCTCGAGTTCCTTGACCGCCTTCGTCAGCGCCGCCGGCGACACGTTCAGGCGCCGTGCGGCCGCACGGATGCTGCCTTCTTCGGCAACGGTGACGAACGCTTTCAACTGATGGTATTTCATGGCGGCAACGCGTGATCCGTGGAAACCCCGTGCATCGCGGCGTTACCGGCTCAGGGTATTCCCGAGCGGCAACCGGTGGTGTGCACCAAAGCAATTTATCAGCTTCTGGTACGCAAAAGAAATTTATATGCTTGCTCGTCATATACGCGTCAAACGCCCTTCGGCCCCACTGGAGACCCCATGCTGCAAGCCGTGAACCCCGTCATCCCCGGTATCGCCGCGATCGCTCCCGAGCTGGTCGAGGTGCGCCGCCGCATCCACGCCCATCCCGAGCTCGCGTTCGAAGAGACGCTCACGAGCGACCTCGTCGCCGAGCTGCTCACCGGCTGGGGCTATGAAGTGCATCGCGGCATCGGCAAGACGGGGGTCGTCGGCGTGCTGCGCGAAGGGCAAGGCACGCGCACGGTCGGGCTGCGCGCCGACATGGACGCGCTGCCGCTCGCCGAAGCCACGGGCCTGCCGTACGCGAGCCGCCATGCGAACAAGATGCACGCGTGCGGCCATGACGGCCATACCGCGATGCTGCTGTGCGCGGC
This sequence comes from Burkholderia seminalis, assembly GCF_001718535.1. NCBI lineage: Bacteria > Pseudomonadati > Pseudomonadota > Betaproteobacteria > Burkholderiales > Burkholderiaceae > Burkholderia > Burkholderia seminalis. The sequence continues at coordinate 1,764,801 of NZ_CP013400.1, forward strand.
GCGTCACCTCGCGGCGACGCGCCAGTTCTCCGGCACGCTGAACCTGATCTTCCAGCCGGCCGAGGAAAACTTCGGCGGCGCGAAGGCGATGATGGACGACGGCCTGTTCGACCGTTTCCCGTGCGACGCGATCTTCGCGATCCACAACATGCCGGGCCGCGCGGCCGGCGACATGGCCTTCCGCACCGGCGCCGCGATGGCGTCGGCCGACCGCGTGACGATCACGCTGCGCGGCGTCGGCGGCCACGGCGCGATGCCGCATTTCGCGCGCGATCCGATGTCGGCCGCGGGCAGCATCATGGTCGCGCTGCAGACGATCGTCGCGCGCGAGGTCGACGCTCAGCAGGCGGCCGTGATCACGGTCGGCAGCGTACAGGCCGGCGAGACGTTCAACATCATTCCCGAGACCGTCGTGATGAAGCTGTCGGTACGCGCGCTGAACGCCGACGTGCGCGCGCTGCTCGCGCGCCGCATCGAAGCACTCGCGAGAGGCCAGGCGGAAAGCTTCGGCGTGAGCGCGGAAGTCGACTACGACTACGGCTACCCGGTGCTCGTCAATCACGCGGAACCGACCGCGTTCGCGGCCGACATCGCGCGCCAGATGCTCGGCGCCGAACGCGTCGAAACCGAAGCCGCACCGCTGATGGGCAGCGAGGATTTCGCGTTCATGCTCGAAGCGCGCCCCGGCTGCTACGCGTTCATCGGCAACGGGATCGGCAGCAAGGGCGGCTGCATGGTGCACAACCCCGGCTACGACTTCAACGACGACATCCTCGCGATCGGCGCCAGCTATTGGGTGCGCGTCGCCGAAGCCTGGCTCGCCGCCTGACGGCCCTTCATCACGCAGTTTCGCGCTTATCGGGGGAACCCCATGGAAACGTCTGCCCTTCCGTTCGCCGGCACGCCGGTCGATGCCCGCGCCGCCGCGAAGAAACGCCGGCTGATCGCGGCCGCCGCCGTCGGCAACGCGCTCGAGTTCTACGACTTCACGGTCTACAGCTTCTTCGCGATCCTGATCGGCAAGCTGTTCTTTCCCGTGCATTCGCCGTTCGGGCAGTTGATGCTCGCGGTCGCGAGCTTCGGCGTCGGTTTCGTCACGCGTCCGCTCGGCGGGCTCGTGATCGGCATGTACGCCGACCGTGCCGGCCGCAAGAGCGCGATGATCCTCACGCTGCTGCTGATGGCGCTCGGCACCGCGACGATCGCGGTTGCACCGACCTTCGCGCAGATCGGCATCGCCGCACCGCTGCTGCTCGTGCTCGCGCGCCTGCTGCAGGGGTTCGCGTCGGGCGGCGAAGTCGGCGCGTCGACGACGCTGCTGCTCGAGCAGGCGCCGCAGCATCGGCGCGGCTTCTACGCGTCGTTCCAGTTCTCGAGCCAGGGGCTCGCCGCGCTCGCCGGCGCGCTCACCGGCGTTGCACTGACGTCGACGCTGAACGCCGCGCAACTCGAAAGCTGGGGCTGGCGCGTGCCGTTCATCATCGGCACGCTGTTCGTGCCGCTCGGCTACTGGCTGCGCCGCACCGTCGAGGAGGTACCGGCCGCCGCACCTGCCGCCGCGCACGACGAGCCGGTCGCGTCGCTGCCGCTCGCCGACGTGCTGCGCCATCACGGCAAGGCGGTGTTCGCGGGCCTCGGCGTGACGATCGGCGGCACGTCGATCCACTACATCATCGTGTTCTACATGGCGATCTACGGCGTGCAGGTGCTGCATCTGCCGACCTGGCTGTCGATGACGGCCGGCTGCGTCGCCGGCGCGATCCTGATGCTCGTGACGCCGATCGGTGGCCACCTGTCCGACCTGTTCGGGCGCAACCGGATCGTCTGGTGGACGCGCATCGCGCTGATGGCCGCGATCTACCCGGCGTTCATCGCGCTGAACCGCTGGCCGGGCGCCACGTCGCTGCTGTCGATCATCGCCGCGCTGTCGATCGTGCATGCGATCAACATTGGCGCGACGGGGGCCATGCTCGGCGAGTTGTTCCCGCGTGCGGTGCGGGCGACGGGCGGTGCGCTGGTGTACAGCGTGGGCGTCGCGATCTTCGGCGGCTTCGCGCAATTTTTCGTCACGTGGCTGATCGCGGCAACCGGGAATCCGAATGCGCCGGCGTGGTATGCGATCGGTTGCGGCGCGATGACGTTGCTCGCGATTCGTTGCATGGATGAAAAGGCGGGGAAGGCGTTGGACTGAGCGGTGGGGGGATGCCCGGTGTGTGAAGCGTCATTGACGCCGCGCGCATCGGACATCATTGACCAATACACAACACCACGATCACCCTTTCGACGACCACACGCACGATCGCCTTCGGCGGGCTCGTGCGGCGAGTGCGCGCAATATCGTAGCGTCACCGATTCCCACAGGCCCCACCGGTTCCGGACGGGGTCTTTTCGATTCTCCTTCTGCATCGGCCACTCAGGAGAAACGTAATGTCCGACACCGTCTCCCCAAAACGAGCGCTGCTTTCGCTCAACATGCAGGCGGGATGTTCCACGATTCCGATCGTCCGCATGGCAGCGAACGCTTGCTGGCCAACGTCAACCGGTTGATCTGTCGTGCACACGACGCGAGTGGGTCGATGTTCGCCGTGAGTCGCACCGGTTCCGCCGGCTCGCCGATCGCTCCCGACTCGCTGTGCCGTTGCCGAAACTTGCGATCGATAAGGCACGCGATATCGTATTCGACAAGACCCGATCGAGTTGCTTCGTGGGCACGCGGTCGACATCTGCGAAATCGTGATTCTGGGGGTAAAGACGCAATACTGCATGGACACGCCCGCATCAATGGTCAGGTTTCCCACTGCCGTTGCAGCGTCACCCGAGACTCGAAATCAGATGACAGCCGCATGTCGCTCGATGACCGTGTCGCGCAACCGGAATGCCGTCGTCCTTCATCGATTCGTCGCCTTCCTCGATAACGTTCGGCGCCACCTCCGGATGCTGCGGACACGATACGCGGTCGCCTTTACGCGCGACGTAGCGGCCATCGAATTTCATTGATGACGAGCCAGTTTCGACTTTGCCTCCGTGGTCCGTAGAATCACCGACTCGAACGAAATTAATGGACATATCTCACCCTATCTCGGATATCCGAGTTCACGACAACAGAAATTCCATCCTATATTCATAATTTCACACCCCCACCTAACGCCATTCAATCTCAATACCTTACCCATCGACTCAGCATCTTTTAATGGAATCTGATCTACTCGCATATAGCCAAGTCTTCACATTTAATCCATTTGAGTATAGCACCATGCCGCCTCGTAAAATATTTTACAAGATACCAAAGGCCGTTTTCACTATTGAAATCTGCGAGCTGAACTCTATCCCCTCTCAGCAAATACATTTTTGCCAAGGAAGAACCCGAATGGTCATCGTATAATCCAGCCTTATCCGCAACAACCGTCGTAATTACCGGCGTGCGCTTCACATAGTCCCGCTGATTGGTGACGATTATTTTTTCAGAAATTTTCCCATCAGTGTACACAGAACGAGAAACCTCATCACATCCAACACACGCATCACTTATTGCGATTTGATATCCTCCATTCTCGAGTTTATAGACATCCTCATATTGCTTTCCATCAAACCGATACGAACTAATCAATCTACCTCCTTCGACTCGAAAATTACATATATCCCGATCCGAGAATCTCAAGACGGAAAATCTGCGCGACGTACGATCATAAGAGAAAAATTTCGAACAACCATCCGCCCCACCACTCGTGGCTGCAATTTCTTTACTTCCATCTTTATAAATATCAACAATAGCCAAATTCTCGTAACCGTCCTCAATGGCCTTTTTTAGATCGCCGGCTGGCTCAATGCTTCTGCACGTTGACGAACCGCTACAATCACGGATTTCCCCTTTTTTATTTATCGAGAGTCCATTGGAAATCTCAGCAGAAGCAACTGATGACACAATCACAAAGATCGCATAAATCAAGCCAAATTTTAGCAATATATTTATTTTTAAAATCATCAAACCAATCCCCACTCTTTCTTGATTCGATCAAAAAGCTCCTGACGCTCGGGCAATCCATTATGTCCACCATTAACGGCCAGCGTAACCAATCTGACATTATTTTTCTCGTGATCCACGATGATATTTATATCGCCCTTGGCGTCATATTTTTCCGAAATCGCTCCTTTGTTGCGCCAGTACCAGCAAGATGCGTCAATAGCGTTTTCCATATCGGTAGCAATAAGCTCAGGATCGGTTACAAAATCGATCCCCCTGTGAGCCGAGTATGCTGCATAGTTATTTTTCCATGTCAGTTGAATTATTCCCCTCCCCTTGTATTTCGGCCCATCCCCGAGATTAGTATTTCCATTTTTAATAGCATCCGGATGCACCCCGGGATTATAACCCTCGCCAGAGGCGAACTCTATTGTTGTCTCGAATCTAGCCGATTCATGGAAGCATTGCGCGAGAAAATGAGCTTTATGATAACAACCGACAATTCCATATTCCTTAAGTTTATTATTAAGCAGCGAAACGAATTTATATTTTTCGTATTTATATATATTCGGGTATTTTTCCGGAAACTCCTGCACAAAGGTCCTTGATCCGCCTTTCCCCGTAAACCAGTCTCCCGATTTTCCGTACATCTTTTCCAATAGCTCGACCGTAATTGCACAGCAATCCGTGTTCGCAAAATTCCCCAGCAACCCAATCGGATGGAAGTGCCAAGGCGAGAGGTCCGTAGGAAAGCCATCAACTCCCTTGACTTGTTCCCACCACTGAAGCTTGGCAAGCCGATCAAGTTCCGTCTTCCACATCTCGGTCTGTTTCTTCATGAGCGGGGTGAGTTCCTCCCACTTGCCCATACCGCCACCCCATTCGGTTTCATTGCGCACAACAAGGTGCGAAACCGCTTCAGCCATCCACCGCGTTTCCAGCGCATGCTTCAGTTCCTGTGCAGTCACCTTCCCGTCGTGGTTCGTATCGATCGCCGTTTCAAGTTTCGTGATGAGTTCGCCAGCGTTGACCTTCCCCGCCGCGCCCTTGAACTCGGTACCTTCCTCATCCGCCAGATATTGTTCGGTCGTATGGATATGGCGTTTGAACATGTCGGCAGGGCTGACGCTGCCGTTGTCGACCAATTCGAAACCCGGCCATTCCCAAGGGCTACGCAACTGCACGCCGTCATGACCGGTATCGCATACCCATCCTTGTCGTGCGGAACCGTCCTTCGAACCAATCGTGATGTTCCACCAGTGATGCCCCTTGTCGTCGATCGCGACATTGTCCGCCCCAAGCTTGTCGAGATCCGTACGGCGGAGCACATCCCGGAAATCCGCTCCCGGCCCGCTTGCCTTGGAAACGTCCAGCGGAAAGTTCTGCCATCCCGCGACATTCGACGTGCTGATCGTGTTCGCGAGACTGCTTTCAACCCACATCGGGTTCCCAACGTCCGCGAAGGTTTGTTTGGCCTTCTGCTTGCCTTTCGCGGGCACAGTCATCACGCTCTTTGGCTGCACCTTGATCCAGCGCGAACCCTTTGCGTCGCCTATCGGTACAAGCTTCAATCCGGATTGGGTCAGTTTCTGATCCGGCGCGGGCACTTCGCTGACCAGCTTGGCCCCCGGCTCGATTTCCAGAAGCGGTTTGTTTTTATCGTTCAATTCTTTCGCGCGCGCACGGCTTTGATCGATGAAGTCTTTCAGGTCCGGCCCCGCGAACACTTCGAGATGCAACATCGGATAGTTCGGCTTCGGCGGTATCGGGCTCGCCTTACTGGGCCATTGATACTGGCCGACATGCGCGACGACTTCGCCTGCCTTGACGCGCTGCGGCTCCTTCAGGATCACTACCGTATCGAGCGGTTTCGGATCGACAACAGCGTCCAGGTCCCCTTTGAACACGTAGCTCCACGGCGCTTGGGGGGACACCGGCTTACCGACTTCGGCAGACAAAACCGTGCCCGATTTAATGGACTTGATCTTGATCCAGTCCAAGTGTGTGGGATCGCCTTCGCCCGCAACGATTTCGGCCCCCATCGGTAATATCCCGATAATCTTGCTCTTTCCGTTCGGCAACTCTCGAATGTGCAAGCCTGCCTCCGGTGCTGGAGGAGTGGCATCTTGACCGCTATCTGCGGGCGGAGGCTCGTTCTGGTTCGTGTTGTTGACAGGCAGATCGTCGGCACCATTGATCCGCTTCGCGGATGGCTGCGCAGGCGCCTTCCGCTTCGGAACGGTTTGCTTGTCCTTCGCCTTGCCGCCCACTCGATAGTAGCGATCGCCTTCCCAATACGACATCGGTACCGGAAGCGCCGGGTCAGGCTTCGGGTTCGATTTCGCCTGTTCAATTGCTTTCTGATAGCTGGCCCAATCCATCGTGTGCATGTACAGGCTGAAGAACACGAGGGATTTGTCGTTCGCCGGTTTGCCGTTGGACGGCGCGTTATTGGCAGGGGCGGCTGTCGGGGGCGCGGTATCAGTCGATGCAGGCGCGGGGGCCGATGCGGGAGCCGATTTCGCGGATTCCTTCGCGGCCGGCTTCGGCGGCAACTTCAGTTCGTGGCGGACCAGTACAAAGCCGGTCGAGTAGTGCGCCCGACCAGCATTGTTCGGGTACGTCGTTTCCTCGTATTTCGCGTTCAGCCGATACGCCACGATTTTGCCGTCCGCAATCGCGCGCACGCCGCTGTCCTGCTTCAGCATTTCCGCGCTGCCGTCGGCGAAGTGCACGCCACCGTGCCACATGCCGCTGACGCCGAGCGGATAAAAGCCGTTTTCGCACTTGGCCAGCGCCCTGAAATAGGTCATCGGGTCGGCCGCGTCGTTCTTGCCTACCGGCGTGAACGGGTAGGCCCAGCTCAGTGCCGTATCCGCCGGTTCCGCAGGTTTGGCGGCCGATTTTGGGGCGGACGCCGGATGGTGCTTCTTTTTAGGCATTGTCTTGCTCATGATTCCCGACTCGGATTCGGTTTCAGGATTTTTTGTATTGGAACGATCCCGCCGCGCGGTTTAACCGGAGAACACGGTGAAACGACCGCCGTCGGCCGATACCGGCGACGAATGCAGCGGGTTTCGCAGCGCGCCGCTTGCCGCTCCCGCTTTCTCCCAATCCGCACACTTTTCTACAATCTGGCCGGAGGTTGCGTTCTCGATCATGTTCGCCGTCAGTTTGATGTACGAACCATTTGCGCCGATCCAGATTTCGTCAGCCGACAGATACATCCTCTTGCCCGCCGTAATTTTCACGTCTTGCGATGCGGCCAAGCTCATCGAATCGTTCTGCGCCTGAAGGTCTATCGGCCCGCTCCCCGCGTAGATCTTGACACCGAGTTTTTCCGCAAAGAGGCTGATTCGCTCCAGCACACTGGCGAGCAATGCTCGCCCGGCCGCGAGGTTGATGTTCTCGCCGGCAACCACATTGGCTTGCTTGTTTGCCGTAACGTGTGCCGACCCTTGTGTCGATACGGCAATGCCTTCCGGACTCGACAGCAGCATGATCGGCTTCGCGAAGCCGTTCGCGTTGCCCGTGCCACCGCCTGCCGTGCGCCCACCCTTGATCGTGCCAGCCACCGGGTGCCGCGTTGCGTCCGTGAAAGTTTTCAGTGCATCGTGGCCGTCTTGCTGACTCTGCGCCCGATTCGTCTGGCTCGCCTGCGACGTCGTCGCCAGCATCGCTTCGGCGCGAGTAAGCTGTTCGGATGCCGCCGTCGCACGCATCGGTTGCGTGGCTGCCGGTTGCGTCGACACATAGAGCCCTTGTTCGGCCCGCACCGCACCGTAGCCCAATGACTTGAGGTCGAAGCCCTGTCCGATGAATGCACCGCGCGTGTTGCCCGAATGCTGGATCAGGTAGCCCAGGTGCAAATGCGAGCTGTAACTCGTCGAATACAAGTGCACGCGGTTCTGCCCGCTGGCGTCGTCCATCATCAGCTGGTTATAACCTTCGCCGCCGTATTCGCGCGACAACAAGCCCGAGGTCAGCCCGTGCGTGTGCCATTCCGGCATGCTTTCGCCACCGTGCATTCTCGACAGAATCACGGGGCGATCGCAATCACCGTTAACGAAGCCGATCAGGACTTCGTCGTTCTTGCGCAGCGGAAACATGCCGCCGCGCTTGTGGCCCGCATCGGGCATCGCCGCGCGTATCCACGCCGAGACGTTCTGGTCGCCGTCATTGAGTCGATCGGATGTCAATCGAACCTTCGCTCGCAACATCGCATCCGTATGGATTTCCTCGCTGCCCGGTCCGCCGACAATGCCGGTCTGAAGCTGCATGACGGGCCTCTTGTGTTCGAACGGACTGCGAAACGCGACGCGACGCCGCTGCGCTTCGATTTCGACGTGGAAAAATCCAACGCCACCGTCGGTATGGCGCACCACCGAACCTGCACCATTCGTACGCACTTGCTCGACCTCCGCGCGCACGCTCTTGCGAAAGCGCATCAGGTTTTCCAGCCCCGGCACGTTATTCTGGATGAGCCAGCTCACGGAAAGAATCGCCATCTCGCGATCCTGTTCCAACTGCGCATCGTGCACCGGGTGCCCGGTCAGCAGACCATAGCGACCCGGCCATGCGCAACGCAGCGCGCCCACTCCGTAGAAGCGCTGAGCGCGTGAGCGCCATTCCTCGGCGATAAAGTTCGCTTGAGCCTCGCCCATGTCGCGATCCGACCACGTGTGCGACCCCGTGTATTCGTATTGCTCGCCCAAGCCTGGAACATCGTCGAGATCGAATGCGGGCATCGTGACGTGTTTGGAAAGATCCGGACGCTTGTAATCGAACGTGCCCGTGTCGAGTTCGGCGGACTGGATTTCTTGCGAATCGATCCATTCGCTCAGGCCGTCGAATTCCTCGTCCTGCACCGAACCGCTAAACGAGATGGTCCTGCGCTTCAATTCGGGAACTGAAAAAAGGTCGTCCATGATGACGACCCGATGCGACTTGCCGTCCGGTGCAATGTCGAAACGCGGAAACAGGCCGAGTTCCTCGAACGTGCGGTGGACGTAGTTCCAGTCGGATTCCCATTGCATGCGCTGAGAATACGAACGTAGCCCTCGACGCAATTGCCAGGTCACGTTACCGGATGCCTGCGGATACTTTGCGAGCACGTCGGACACGGTTTGCTGTGCGGGCGCCTCGACCCAGTCCCGACGGTCGCTGCCCAGCCGAAGCAGCGCGAGGAACGAATTGAACCGAAGCTGGTAGTAGGTGTTGGCACCGTCCGCGCCCAAGCGACTGAACGCAGTCACATAACCGTGAATCGGCATTTCGCTCCCGTCCGTCTGCCGAATCCACAGCGTCACGGATTGCCGAATCAGGGCCTTGGCCTGAATCAATTCGAGCCGGGTCGAGGTTGCATCGATCGTGAATTCGAAGTCTCGCCCCAAGCACGCACGCCCCCGGACATAGAGCGGAATCAACCGGTCCTCGCCAAGCGGCGTGTCAAGACGGACAATCCGTCCGTGTTGCGTGTATTGCGCGCGCAGCGCCTTGTTCAGCAAATCGGAAACCATCAGGCTACCCCGTACCATGTAGTAACAGAAACGACCGCCGGGCAACGCCACGAGCTGATTGCTATCTCGTCAAAAGAGGAAAAGGCCCGGAATTGCCACCACTGGTGAGAACCTTCGGGCACCGGCGCGATTCAAACCACTGAATCGGACCGAATCGGCATTCATCGCATCCAATCGTGATCCGTCCCGTCGTACGCTGATGATGCTTTCCCATTCAGCGTCGCAACGCGCCGGAATGAATCCCGCACAACTTACATCCTGCTTTCGATTGCGGCAATGTCGCGGGAAGCATCGGCTCGCGACTGGTCGAGCAGCTGCATTCGGCAGCGTCGGCAAAGTCGTGATTGCCGGGATGAAGATGGACATGGCATGCCGTACGGGCGCCAGCCTCGGTTTTCGTGCGGTAATGGTCGCCGGTGCACGATCTTCATGGACACGTCCGTGCTGTCGGCCGAACGGATCGAATAGTGGCGATATCAGTTGATAGCGACCAATCGCGGATCCGTTGTCTGCTTCGGATTTCCGGACCGTAAACGTTTCGGAGTGTGAATCCATCGAGTGCGCATCACCGGCAGCGCACTACTCAGGTACGCCATACGCTATGAGCGAACCGATGGCCGCTCGATGTACGGCAGCGATATAACAGCCGTCCCGGCTCGCAAGATGCATTCGAATTCCGCGTCGACACCAATATGCTCGCCGCAATCATCTTCGCAGTCGCCGTAAACGCAAAAAAGGCACGGGTGCGACCACCCGTGCCTTTTACGTATCTGCCGTTGCCCGCTTAGAACGTATGCATCATCCCCACATACGCCCCCGTCTGCGACTCGCCCGCCAGCGGGCTCGTGCCCGACGTCGCATCGCGCGGCGTCGCGAGCAGCGAGAAGTTCGAATTCCCGCCGTTGCGCACATACGCGACCGTGCCGTATAGGAACGTGCGCTTCGACAGGTTGTACGTGGTGCCGAGCACGTACATCATCGCGTGCCCCGACGGATCGTGCGATGCGTCGCTGCCGCCGTCGCCCACCTTCACGTAATAGCCGCCGGCCGTCACGGCCCATTGCGGATTCGCCGCATAGGTCGCGCCGAGCCAGTAGTGATCGGCGCGATCGGCCACGCCGGCCGGGCTGTCCGGCGCCTGGTAGTGCGTATACGCGCCCTGGATCTTGAACTTCTGCACCTTCACGTTCGCGCCGACGAAATACTCGCGCGACGCGGTGAAGATGTTGCTGAACTTGCCGTTGTTGTCGCGCAGTTCGTCGTAGATGCCGCGTACGTCGAGCACCGGCGAATGGTACGAGATCATGATCCCGTCCGAGCGGCCGAAATCGTCGGCCGCGCCGTAGTTGAAGCCGCGCGACTGGTTGCCGAACGCATACTGCGCCTGCACGTCGAAGCCGCCGATCACCGGGCTGTGATATTCGATGTTGTTGCTGCTCTGCTGCCAGTTGCGGCCACGCACGAGCGACGCCGACGAAAACGCCTGCTGAACGAACGGGTCGAATTCCCACACGCCGTCGCTGTCGATGAACAGGTTGCGGCCGGCCTGCAGCTGGCCCCACGTGTTGCTCTTCAGCCCGACATACGCGCGCCGCGACCACATGCGACCGCCGCCGGTCGTGCCGTTCATCACCTGGAATGCGGTTTCCAGGTTGAAGACCGTCGACAGCCCGCCGCCGAGATCCTCGACGCCCTTCAGGCCGAACATGCTGGTGCCCCAGTCGCCGCCTTCCGCGCTCCAGCGCGACTTGCTGCCGTTCGGCGTCGCGATGTGATTCAGGTATTCGATGCCGCCGTCGATCCGGCCGTACAGCGTCACGCTCGTCTGTGCAAAGGCGGCCGCCGGTGTGGCGGCCGCGATCAGCCATGCGAAATGTTTAAGTCGCAAAATGATGCCCCCTCGGAGTCTCGACCTTCCCGCGCGCGCCCCATGCGCGCGCCCAGGGTCCGTTTATCCGCGATCGATCGAATATCGGCCGGGGCCCGCTGCGCACAGTGCAAGCAAGCCGCCCGCGATCGCGATGTTCTTGTAGAAATGAATCATGTTGTTGATCTGCTCGCCGCCCGTCATCGTCCAGTAGTGGTGGCCGATGATGCCGGTGCCGATCGTATAGAGCGCCAGCAGCAGCGCGAGCGGGCGCGTCTGGAAGCCGACCAGGATCGCGATGCCGGCGAACAGCTCCATCACGACGGAGATCGCCGCGGACACGATCGGCGCGGGCGCGCCCTCCGAACCCATGAACGCGATCGTACCGGAGAAGTCGACGATCTTCTTCCAGCCGAACATCACGAACAGGATCACGAGCAGGATTCGGGACAACAGCAGCAGCACATCGCGCTGGGACGCGAGAAACGGTTGATTCGGTGTCATGGTCTCGATCAACGAAAGCGATGCACGGTCTACGCGCACCGGATTGCCAACGATCCAGGACGGGCGGCCGCCTGCGCCGCCCGTCCCGCTCTGCAACAACCGGCATCGGGCCCGCCCGATGTGCTGTGCGCCTCCTCTTGTCTATTGTTGCCCTGCTTCGCCGCGCGCCGCGTCAGCGCAGCTTCGCGACGTCCTGCTCGGTCACCTTCGCGGCCGGATTGCCGAACTGCCCGGTCAGGTAGTTCGTCAGCGCGGCGATCTGCGCATCCGACAGCTCGTGGCGGAATGCCGGCATCCCGACATCCTCACTGCCGGCCTTGCGCTGCACGCCGTTCAGGATCACCTGCACGAGGTTGGTCGGATTCGACGCGCCGACCGTCGAGTTGTGGAACAGCGGCGGGTAATAACCGTCCGGCGTGCCCTTGCCCTGCATCTGGTGGCACGTCGCGCAGTTGCCGAGGTACAGCCGCGCCGGATCGATGCCCGACGACGCGAGCGCGACGCCGCGCAGCTTCAGCCCGTCCTCGGCCGGCTTGCCCCACGACGAGCGCGACTGCTTCGCGTCGCCGCTGGCCACCGCCGGCACCGTGCGGATGTACGTCGAGATCGCGCCGATGTCCGCTTCCGTCATCTTCGAGAAGCTGTGCTCGATCGCCTCGGCCATCGGGCCGGCCGCCTGCGCGAGGCCCGGCACGCTGCCGGTGCGCAGGTACTGGACGAGCTGCTGCTGCGTCCATCCGCCGATCCCCGCGTTCGGGTCGGACGTGATGTTGTAGCCGTCCCAGCCTGCGAGTACCGAACCCGACAGGAAGCTGCCGCCGGTTTCGTCGAGCGATTTCTCCTGCATCGCGATGCCGCGCGGCGTATGGCACGTGCTGCAGTGCGCGAGGCCCTGCACCAGATACGCACCGCGGTTCCATTCGGCGCTCTGCGCCGGCTTCGGCTGGTACACGCCGTCCTTCAGGAACAGCCAGTTCCAGACCTTCAGCGGCCAGCGCATGCTCAGCAGCGCGGGGATCTCGTTCTTCGGCGGCGCCTGCTTGACCGGCTCGACACCGTGCATGAAGTACGCGTACAGCGCCTGCACGTCGTCGTCGTTGATCTTCGCGTACGACACGTACGGCATCGCCGGGTACAGGTTGTCGCCGTTCTTCGAGACGCCGTGGCGCACCGCGCGCTCGAAGTCGTCGAACGTCCAGTTGCCGATGCCGGTATCCGGATCGGGCGTGATGTTGCTCGTATAGATCTTGCCGAGCATCGGCACCGGCATGCCAAGACCGCCCGCGAACGGCTTGCCGCCCTTTGCAGTGTGGCAGGCCATGCAGTCGCCCGCGACCGCGAGGTATTCGCCGCGCTTGACCTGCGCGGGATCGGCCGAATCGGCCGCGCGTGCGAGGCCGGGCAGCGCGAGGCAGCCGGCCAGGAGGAAGGTGAGAGTAGATTTCCGCACGGTCAGACTTCCTTCTTCAGCGTGTCCGACATCCGCAGCGCGAGCGCCGCGATCGTCAGCGTCACGTTCACCGTACCGACGGTCGGCATCGTCGAGCTGCTCGAGATGAACAGGTTCGGATGGTCGAACGTGCGGCAGTCCTTGTCGACGACCGAGTCGCGTGCATCCGCACCCATGATCGTCGCGCCCGTGATGTGGTTGTTCGGCGCGAACTCGTCGTTGAAGACGACGTCGGTGCCGCCGAGCACCTTCGCGGCGGTCGCGTAGACCTCGCGCGTATGCACGGCGCCGCGCTTCACGTAATCGTCGATCGCATACGTGATCTCGGGGCGCGGGATGCCGATCGCGTCGGTGGCCGTCTTGCTCGGCACGATGCGGTTCTCGGGCTGCGGCAGAATTTCGTGGAAACAGTCGAACTGCACGTAGCGCGCGGAACGATCGCGGATCTGCGCGTCGAGCTCCTCGGGCTTCATCAGCTTGCCGGCCTTGAAGATCTTCTGCGTCTCCTGGTTGATGCGCGACATGTTCGACAGGTGGATCTTCTTCGCGGCTTCGGTCGCGCGGAACGGGCCGTCGCGGAAGCCGATCAGCGACGTCATCTCCTGCGGGCCGCGGCCCGGCCACAGCTTCTCGTTCGCGTAGAACGACACGCCGGTGCCCGGATGGTCCATCAGGTTGCGGCCGACCATGTCGGAGCTGTTCGCGACGCCGTTCGGGAAATCGCGGTTCGCGGACATCAGCAGGATCTTTGGCGTCTCGATGCCGTTCGCGGCAATCACGAAGTACTTGCCCTCGACGCGATGGTCGGCGCCGGTCTTGTCCTTGTAGATCGCGGCGACGATGCGCTTGTCCGGCCCCGTCTCGAGCTTGTAGACGACCGCGCTGTCGATCAGCTTCGCGCCGGCCTGCTCGGCCTTCTCGACGTGCACGATGCCGTTGTACATCGCGCCGATCGGGCAGATTGGCATGCAGTTGTTGTTCCCGCAACAAGTCGGCCGGCCGTCGTACGGGCGGCTGTTGCGCGCGACGGGCTCGGTCACCACGTGGAACTTCGGGTCATAGCCGTTGAGCGCGCTCTTGATCGTCTGCTCGTTGAACGACAACGGCAGCGGCGGCATCGGGTACGGCGCCTTGCGCGGCGAGTACAGGTCTTCCTCGAGGCCCGGGCCCCACACGCCGAGTTCCTCCTCGGCGCGCTGGTACCAATGCTCGAGGTCGTCGTACTGGATCGGCCAGTCGCGGCCGACGCCGTACACGGTCTTCATCTTGAAGTCGTTCGGGATGAAGCGCCACGCCGACGCGGCCCAGTGCCACGTCGTGCCACCCACCGCACGGATGTACTGCGAGTTGAACTTGTGCTCGCCCTTCAGGATCAGGTAGTCGTTCGGCGGGCCGTATTCCGGATGCGGCGCCCATGCGCTCGACGGGTACGGCGCCATGAAATCGGTCTTGTCGACCTGGTTGCGAAAGCGCTCGACGATGTCGCCGCGCGGCATGCGCGGGCCGGCTTCCAGCAGGATCACGGACTTGCCGGCCATCGCGAGCTGGTGGGCAACGATCGCGCCTGCGACACCCGATCCGACGACGACGACGTCGGCTTTTTGCGTATCGGTATCGGCCATCAGGCTTGCCTCTCGATCGGTTTTTCGGCCCAGAAGCCGGGTTTGTTGGGGCAATACGAGGGAATCACGAGCGTATCGGAGACGACGCTGAACATTAATGCTTCTTCGTAGGTAATCACGACGTTGTCGACGATGCCGAGATACCACGCTTCAAGAATCTTCAGCGCGAGCGCCTCCTGATCGGGGTTCAGCGAACCGGACGCAAGTGCGCCGGCGAGTTGCGGCAGGCTGTCGGCCGTCTTGAACGAGCCCTTCTGCAAGGCCTGCAGGAAGCGTTCGCCGAGCACGCGGCTCAGCCCCTTCTTGCCGGTCAATGCTTCCGAGAGCGTCATGAACGTATCGAGCGGCGCTGTGCCGGGATCGTCGGCCAGGGCCCGCAACGCCAGCGAGCCGGTGAGGCCCGCCGCCGTCAGCGCCAGTGCGCCCTGCAGCCATTGACGCCGTGTGATGCCGCTTGCGGTTGCGTCGCTTTCGCGACGCGAGTGGGGAGTGTTGTCGTTGTGCATGTTTCCTTCTCTCGAACACCGGATTCGGGAAAACCACGCTTGATATTTCTCAAACATTGGCGCGGACCTGAAATGTACGCGCACAAATCGGATCGAACAATCTTTTTATAGTCCATTTAATGTTCCGCAATCCGAGACAATCGAAATTTCGATGCATTTTTGTGTCGTCGGCGCGACAAATCTGCGGCGCGCAACCCCGGTGTCGCATGCCGGCGACACCCCGCGCGCCGCGATGCGCGCGCATGACGGTCGGTTAGAATCGCGTGCAATCAAACAGAAAGCTTCCCTCCGAGGGCAATCGAGCGATGAAGCAGCACGACAAACACAACAAAGCCGATCGAACCGACCGCACCATCCGGCTGCTCTGGCGCCTCGGCGCCGTCGCGGCGCTCGGCGGCGCAGCGGCGCTTTCGCTGCACGCGGGCGCGGCGCGCACGGTGAGCGTGTCGCCGCAAGGCACCGTCACCGAAGTCCGGCAGAGCGTCGTCAAGTTCGACGAACCGATGGTCGCGTTCGGCTCGGCCTCCGCGCCGAACCCCGCCCGCGTGACCTGTAACGACTCGACGGCCGCGCGCGGCCAGGGTCACTGGCTCGACGACAAGACCTGGGTTTACGACTTCGAAAACGACCTGCCGCCCGGCGTGCGCTGCTCGGTCGCGCTCAACGACACGCTGCGCTCGGTCGCCGGCAATGCAGCCAGCGGCCCGCGCCGCTTCACGTTCCAGACGGGCGGCCCGTTCCCGGTGTCGGTGCGCCCCGGCTCGCGGGAAATCGAGGAACACCAGGTTTTCGTGTTGAAGCTGAACGGCCCGGCCGAGCCGCGTTCGGCGCTCGCGAACATCTGGTGCGAAGCGGCGGGCATCGGCAACCGCATTCCGGTCACGGCCGCCGACGACGATACGCGCAACGCGCTGCTCGATCATTTCGGGTTCAAGAAGGAAGCCGCGCGCGTGCTGACGCTGTCGTGCTCGCAGGCGCTGCCGGCCAGCGCGAAGATGCAGCTCGTCTACGGCAAGGGCGTCGCGAGCCCGAGCGGCATCGCGAACGAAACCGAACGCCGCTTCGATTTCACCGTACGCGCGCCGTTCGCCGCGAGCTTCTCGTGCGAACGCGAGAACGCGAAGGCGCCCTGCACGCCGCTGCGCCCGCTCACGCTGTCGTTCAATGCGCCGATCTCGCGCAAGAACGCCGAAGCGATCAAGCTGCGCGGCCCCGACGGCTCGCTGAGCCCGACCTTCGCGGCCGACGACCACAGCGAGGAAGTGACGACCGTCACGTTCAACCCGCCGCTGCCCGCGCAGGCCGGCCTGACGATCGAACTGCCGTCGGGCCTGCGCGACGTGACCGACCGCTCGCTGTCCAACGCCGACCTGTTCCCGCTGGCGACACGCACCGCGCCGATGCCGCCGCTCGCGAAATTCTCGTCGGGCACGTTCGGGATCGTCGAGCGCTTCGCCGAACCCGACACGCCCGCGCTCGTGCCCGTCACGCTGCGCAACGTCGAGGCCGACCTGCATATCGCGGGCCTCAACGCGGGCGGCGCGCAATTCGCGAACCTGAAGGTCGAGAACGATACGGCGATCCGCCAGTGGATGCGCACCGTCGACCGCTTCGACAACTGGTCGATGACGGCCGGCTCGATCGACAGCCAGATTCCCGGCCTGCTCGACCGCAAGGGCCAGCACCCCGTCTACGTGCCGCTCGAAGCCGGCGAAAAACAGCCCGCGCCGAAGAATCGCCGCATCGACGTGCGCTCGCTGTCGCTGCTCGAGGGCGAGCCCGGCGCGCAAACGCTGACGCTGCCGCGGGCCGATCCGAAGACGCTGCGCCCGTTCGAGGTGGTCGGCGTGCCGATCGACAAGCCCGGCTTCTACGTGCTCGAACTCGCGTCGCCCGCGCTCGGCCGCTCGCTGCTCGCGAAGCCGTCGAGCATGTACGTGCGCACCACCGTGCTCGTGACGAACCTCGGCGTGCACCTCAAACAGGGCCGCGAGAACAATCTCGTCTGGGTCACGACGCTCGACAAGGGCAAGCCGGTGCCGAACGCGCAGATCCGCGTGTCGGACTGCAACGGCGACGAAATCGCGGCCGGCACGACCGACGCGCAGGGCCTGCTGAAGATCGACGGGCCGTTCGAGCCGAAGCGCGCATGCAGCTCGTCGGAGCAGCGCTTCGACGACTACTTCGTGTCGGCGCGCGTCAACGATCCGAAAACGGGCCCCGACATGGCGTTCGTCAGCTCGGGCTGGAACCGCGGGATCGAATCGTGGCGCTTCAACGTGCCGACCGACACCGACAGCGCGCCGACCGTGCGTGCGCATACGGTGTTCGACCGCACGCTGCTGCGCGCCGGTGAAACCGTGTCGATGAAGCATTTCATCCGCACCGAGACGCTGCAGAGTCTCGCGTTCCCGTCGCAAACCCCGACGCGTGTGACGATCCGCCATCTCGGCACGGGCCAGACGTACAAGCTGCCGCTCACGTGGGCGGCCGACCATAGCGCGGACACGCAGTTCACGCTGCCGGCCGCCGCGAAGCTCGGCGAATACAGCGTCGAACTCGAAGGCGGCCCGGAAGATGCACCGACCGCCACCTACTACAGCGGCAGCTTCCGCGTCGAGGCGTTTCGCCTGCCGGTGCTGAAAGGCTCGATCGGCGCGCGCGACGCGCAGAAGAGCCCGCTCGTCGCCGCGAAGGAGGCGCCGCTCGCGGTGCAGATCGACTACGTGTCGGGCGGCGGCGCATCGAACCTGCCCGTGCAGGTATCGGCGCTGATGAAATGGGCATCGCCGCCGTTCGCCGATCGCTTCGAGGATTTCAGCTTCACGCCGTACCGTCCCGACTCGAGCGACGGCAACGCCGACGACGATTCGCAGGACGGCGACAACGCGTCCTCGTCGAACCACGATCCCGACGCGACGAAGCTGATCGCCGACAAGCTGCCGCTGACGCTCGACCGCAACGGCGCGGGCTCGGTCACGCTCAAGGGTCTGCCCGACGTCGACGCGCCGAAGCGCATCGCGCTGGAAGCGACGTTCGCCGATCCGAACGGCGAAGTGCAGACGATCCGCGGCGACACGATCCTGTGGCCGGCCGCGGTGGTGGCCGGCATCAAGGCCGGCCGCTGGGTGTCGGTCGGCCAGCGCGTGCCGGTGCAGGCACTGGCGGTCGATTTGCAGGGCAAGCCGCGCGCGTCCGTGCCGATCGAGATCAAGGGCGTCGCGCACATCACGACCTCGTCGCGCAAGCGGATGGTCGGCGGCTTCTATGCGTACGACAACAAGAGCGACACGCGCGAGCTCGGCGTGCTGTGCTCGGGCAAGACCGACGACAAGGGCCGCATGGCCTGCGACGCGACGCTCGAACAGGCCGGCAACGTGCAGTTGATCGCGGTCGCGAAGGACGGCGACGGCCGCACGTCGAATGCGTCGACGTCGGTGTGGGTCACGCGCGAGGACGAACTCTGGTTCGGTGGCGACAACACCGACCGGATCGACGTGATCCCCGAGAAAACGTCGTACGAACCGGGCGAAACGGCCCGCTTCCAGGTGCGGATGCCGTTCCGCTATGCGACGGCGCTCGTCGCGGTCGAACGCGGCGGCGTGATGGAAACGCACATCGTTGAGCTGAACGGCAAGAATCCGACCGTCGACCTGAAGGTCGGCGACTCGTGGGGGCCGAACGTGTACGTGTCGGTGCTCGCGCTGCGCGGCCGGATTCGCGAGGTGCCGTGGTATTCGTTCTTCACGTGGGGCTGGAAAGCGCCGGTCGAATGGGCGCGCGCGTTCTGGCGCGAAGGCCGCCACTATGAAGCGCCGACGGCGTTCGTCGACCTGTCGAAGCCCGCGTTCCGCTACGGTCTCGGCGAGATCAAGGTCGGCACGGGCGTCCATCGCCTCGGCGTGACCGTGACGACCGACGCGACGCGCTACACGGTGCGCGGCAAGGCGCAGGCGCACGTGAAGGTCACGCTGCCGAACGGCCAGCCTGCACCGGCCGGCACGCAGATCGCGGTCGCGGCCGTCGATGAGGCGCTACTCGAACTGATGCCGAACAACAGCTGGGACCTGCTCGACGCGATGCTGCGCCGGCGCGCGTACGGCGTCGAGACGGCCACCGCGCAGATGGAGATCGTTGGCCGCCGCCACTTCGGCCGCAAGGCCGTGCCGGCCGGCGGCGGAGGCGGCAGCGCGCCGACGCGCGAGCTGTTCGACACGCTGCTGCTGTGGAATCCACGCGTGACGCTCGATGCAAGCGGCAGCGCGACCGTCGAGGTGCCGCTGAACGACGCGCTCACGCGCTTCCGGATCGTCGCGATCGCGGCGGTCGGCCCCGACCGTTTCGGCACGGGCAGCACGTCGATCCGCAGCACGCAGGATCTGCAGCTGATCTCCGGCCTGCCGCCGCTCGTGCGCGAAGGCGACGCGTTCCGCGCGCAGGTCACGCTGCGCAACACGACCGACCGCGCGATGCAGGTCGTCGTGACGCCGCGCGTGACGGGTCTCGACGTCGCGCCGCAAACCGTGTCGCTCGCGGCCAATACGGCAACCGAGGTGGCCTGGACCATCACCGTGCCCGAGCAGGCGCTCGATGCGGCCGGTGCGCTGAACTGGCGCATCGAGGCGGCCGAGCAAGGCGGCAAGCGCGCGTCCGACGCGCTGGCGGTCGCGCAGAAGGTCGTGCCGGCCCTGCCGGTGACCGTGCAGCAGGCCACGCTCGCCCAGGTCGACGGCACGCTGACGGTGCCCGTGTCGGCCCCGGCCGGCGCCGTGAACAACGCGCGGGGTTCGCCGCGCGGCGGCATCGCCGTCTCGCTGCAGTCGAAGCTCGCCGACGGCCTGCCCGGCGTGCGGCGCTGGTTCGAGCGTTATCCGTACCGTTGCCTCGAACAACAAACGTCACGCGCGATCGGCCTGCGCGACCCGGCGCAATGGCAGGCGCTGATCGCCCGCATGCCGGTCTACCTCGACGGTGACGGGCTGGCGAGCTATTTCCCGCCGTCGTCCGACGATTCGCACCACGGCAGCCCGACGTTGTCGTCGTACCTGCTCGTGGTGTCGGACGAAGCCAGCCGCCTCGACCCGCGCTTCGCGCTGCCGGAAGACCTGCGCACGCAGCTCGAGGCCGGGCTTGCACGCTTCGTCGACGGCCGCATCGAGCGCAACGCGTGGGCGCCGCGCCAGGATCGCGACCTGCGCAAGCTCGCCGCGATCGAGGCGCTGTCGCGCTTCGGCGCCGCGCAGGGCCGCATGCTCGGCTCGATCGAGATCGCGCCGAACCAGTGGCCGACGTCGGCGGTGATCGACTATCACGCGATCCTGACGCGCGTGAAGGACATCCCGCAGCGCGACGAGAAACGCGCGCAGGTCGAACAGATCCTGCGGGCGCGCCTGACGTACCAGGGCACGCAGCTCGTGTTCTCGACCGCACGCGACGACGACCTGTGGTGGCTGATGACCAGCAACGAGACCAACGCCGCGCGTCTCGCGCTGGAATTCGCGGGCGACCCGGCATGGAAGGACGAGATGCCGCGGGTGACGGCCGGCCTGCTCGCGCTGCAGCGCCAGGGCGCATGGCAGACGACGACGTCGAACGCCCTCGGGCTGCTCGCGGTCGAGCGCTTCTCGCGCACCTACGAGAGCACGCCGGTCGCCGGCGCGACGAAGGTCGCGCTCGGCGGCGACGAGCGTTCGATCTCGTGGTCGCAGGCGCCGGCGCCTGCCGACGCACCGGTGTCGTCCACCGCCGCGACCCGCGCCGCCGCCGCGCGCAGCGTGATGCTGCCGTGGCCGCGTGCGTCGCAGGGGCCAGCCACGCTGTCCGTCACGCAGGACGGCACGGGCCGCCCGTGGGCGACGGTCGAGAGCCTCGCGGCCGTGCCGCTGCGTGCGCCGTTCGCGGCCGGCTACCGGATCACGAAGACCGTCACGCCCGTGTCGCCGGCCGTCAAGGGCGTGCTGACGCGCGGCGACGTCGTGCGCGTGCATCTCGACATCGATGCGCAGAGCGACATGACGTGGGTCGCCGTCAACGATCCGATCCCGGCCGGCGCGACGATCCTCGGCTCGGGCCTCGGCCGCGACTCCGAAGCGGCAACGCAGGGCGAGAAGACGCCGGACGGCGCATGGCCGGCATTCATCGAGCGCGATTTCGACGGCTACCGCGCGTACTACGACTATCTGCCGAAGGGCAAATTCTCGGTCGAGTACACGGTGCGGCTGAACAACGTCGGCACGTTCGGGCTGCCGCCGACGCGCGTCGAGGCGCTGTACGCGCCGTCCGTCCACGGCCTGTGGCCGAACCCGCCGATGACCGTGAAGGCGCCCGACGCGGGCAAGTAACGAGACCGTGATGATCGATCTGGCATGGCCGCGGCCGGCGCGTTTCGCCGGCCGCGTATTCGTCGCCGTCGTGCTGGCCGCGCCGCTGGTTGCACATGCGCTGCCCGGCTACGACGACGTGCGCCGCAACTGGCGCAGTTCCGACTGGGTGCTGCTCGCGCGCGACGGCACGCCGTTGCAGCGCACGCGCGTCGACCTCGCCGAACGGCGCGGCGACTGGGTATCGCTCGCGGATGTCTCGCCCGCGTTCCGCGAGGCGATCGTCGTGTCCGAGGACAAGCGCTTCTACGAACACAGCGGCGTCGACTGGCGCGGGATCGCCGGCGCCGCGTGGGGCAACCTGTGGAACGAGCGCACGCGCGGCGCGTCGACCGTCACGATGCAGCTCGCCGGGCTGCTCAGCGATTCGCCGCGCCGCTCGGGCCAGCGTTCGCTGCCGCAAAAGGCCACGCAGGCGATGAACGCGCTGCTGCTCGAACGCGGCTGGCGCAAGGACCAGATTCTCGAGGCCTACCTGAACCTGGTGCCGTTCCGCGGCGAGACGGTCGGGCTCGGCGCGCTGTCGCAGGTGCTGTTCGGCAAGGCGCCGTCGGGCCTCGACGCGCGCGAGGCGGCGATCGCGGCTGCGCTCGTGCGTGCGCCGAACGCGGCGCCCGCGAAGATCGCCGAACGTGCGTGCCGGATCCTGCGCGACATGCACGCCGAACCGGCGTGCGCATCGCTCGACGGTTACGTGCAGCTCGTCGTTGCGCGCCCCGCCAGCGCCGTGCGCGATGACGGCGCCGCCCTCGCCCCGCACTTCGCGCGGCGCATCGCGGCCGAGGTCAAACCGGCGGCCGGCGCGCAGGTCCGCACGACGCTCGATGCGCCGCTGCAGCGCTTCGCGCGCGACACGCTGATGCGCGCGCTGACCGAACTCAATGCGCCCGCGCACCGGCGCAACGTGCAGGACGGCGCGGTCGTCGTGATCGACAACGCGACCGGCGAGATTCGTGCATGGGTCGGGTCGTCGGGCGCACTGTCGAGCGCGCGCGACGTCGATGCCGTGCTCGCACCGCGCCAGGCCGGCTCGACGCTCAAGCCGTTCCTCTATGCACAGGCGCTCGACGAGAAACGGCTGACGGCCGCGTCGCTGCTCGACGATGCGCCGATCAACCTCGCCGCCGGCGGCGGCCTGTACATTCCGCAGAACTACGACAAGGATTTCAAGGGCTGGGTAAGCGTGCGCAGCGCGCTCGGCGGCTCGCTGAACGTGCCGGCCGTGCGCACGCTCGTGCTCGTCACGCCGCACCGCTTCGCGCGCACGCTGACCGCACTCGGCCTGCCGCTCGCGCAGGAAGGCGACTACTACGGCTTCAGCCTCGCACTCGGCAGCGCCGACGTCACGCTGCTCTCGCTGACCAACGCCTATCGCGCGCTTGCGAACGGCGGCGTCGCGCGCAAGGTCGTCGACCTGCCGGCCGCGGCACCGGCATCCGGCGCATCGACGCCCGCCGGGACGAATGACGGCACGCGCGTGTTCAGCGAGGCGGCCAGCTTCATCGTCACCGACATCCTGTCCGACAACAACGCGCGCGTGCGCACGTTCGGCTTCGACAACCCGCTCGCGACGCGCTTCTTCTCCGCCGTCAAGACCGGCACGAGCAAGGACATGCGCGACAACTGGACCGTCGGCTACACGTCGCGCTATACGGTCGGCGTGTGGGTCGGCAATGCGGACGGCTCGCCGATGTGGGACGTGTCGGGTGTCACGGGCGCGTCGCCCGTGTGGTCGGCCGTCGTCGGTTATCTGCACCGCGACCTGCCGAGCCGCGCGCCGCGCGCGCCGGCCGGCGTCGAGACGCGCCGCATCGCGTTCGAGCGCGACATCGAGCCTGCACGCAACGAGTGGTTCCTCGCCGGGACGGCGGTCGACACGATCCGGCTCGCGGCGCCCGTCGCGCCGGGCAAGGACGGCGCGCGCGCGCCGCTGACGATCGGCGCGCCGACCGACGGCACGATCTTCGCGATCGACCCGGACATTCCGCCGAGGAATCAGCGCATCTGGTTCGAGCGCTCGGCCGGGCGCGCGACGAAGTTCGCATGGCGGCTCGACGACAAGGTGATCGGGCATGCCGACCGTATCGCATGGCTGCCGTGGCCGGGACGGCACCGGCTCGAGCTCGTCGACGCACGCGGCAACGTCGCGGATGCGATCAGCTTCGAGGTGCGCGGCGCGTTCGCGAAGACGGCCGCGCGCAAGCCCTGAGCACGTGAACCGGCCAACCCCGGTGCAGAGGCATGTGCGTCGCTGTCGTCGCGACCGGGTCAAACGAGCCAGCAGCGCGCCGATCCGGGGCCTAGAATGAGAACAGCGCCGCCTTCCCGACGCGCACCGGTTGCCCCATTCTTCCGATCGTCCGCGACCATGAACATTCGCTACGAACGCTTCACCCGCCCCGCGCTGGGCGTCTTGTGCGTCGCAACGCTCGCCGCCCTCCAGGCGTGCAACGGCGATGCCTGCTTCGGCGTCGATGTCTGCTTCAACAACAATACGCAAACCGTCGCGCTGTCGGGTACGGCCGCGACGGGCGGCGCGCTCGCGAGCGCGCAGGTGACGGTCAGCTGCGCGGCCGGCTCGGCGACGACGCTGACGGACGGCGGCGGCAACTACCGCGTGACGCTCAACGCGACGCTGCCGTGCGTGATCACCGTGGCGTCGGGCGGCACGCGCCTTCATTCGCTCGCGTATGCAGGCGGCACCTTCAATACGACGCCCGAGACCGAGTTGATGCTGGTCTATCTCGCGGCCCAGCTCGGCACGAACACGGCCGGACTGATCGGTCATTTCCAGGGCAGCCTGCACGATCAGCAGGTGATGAACGACCCGAACGCGGTCCAGGCCGCGCAATCGGCCGTCGTGTCGAACCTGCAGCAGCGCTATGCGGTCACGCTCGCGGCGCCGGCGTTCCTGACCACATCGTTCGTGGTCGGGCAACCGGGCGTCGACAGCGACCTCGTCGCACTGGCCAAGGCCGGCGCGATCGACTCGAACGGACAGCCGGATCCGGTTGCCGTTTCGCTGTTGCAGCAGGCCGGCGCCGCGCATCCGCTGTAACGGGCGCGACGGGAATCAGCCGTCAGGTGCCGGCTTCGCGCGCGTCGTCCGCCAGCAGCGCCCAGCGCTCGTGGTCGCGCCATTCGCCGCCGATGCGCAGATAGCGCGGCGAAAAGCCCTCTTTCGCGAAGCCGAGCCGCCGCACCAGCGCGATCGACGCGTGGTTGCCGGGCTGGATGTTCGCTTCGAGCCGATGCAGTCCCAGCTCGCCGAATGCGACGGCGATCGCCGCGCGCAGCGCATCCGTCATCAGCCCCTTGCGGCTGAAATCCGCCATCCCGTAGTACGCGAGATACGCGCTCTGGAACACGCCGCCGACGATCTCGTTGAGGTTCACGACACCGACCACCGCGCCGGACGCCTGCTCGCGTGCGACGAGGCCGACGTTCGGCCCCGTCAGGCAGCGGGCGAACCATGGGTCGAAACCCGCCTGGTCGACGAACGAGTCGACCCACGGCAGATGATGATTGCGGCTTGCGCGATTGGCGGCGATCAGGTCGGCGGCGTCGGATCGGGCGACGCGGTTCAGCAGGATTCGGCTCATGGGTCGGCCGGCCGCGCTTACGCGGCCTCCCCGCGCCCGCAAACGACCGGCGCGGCCTGTTGCTGCGACAGGTAGCGCAGCAGCTTCGTCACCATCCACACGACGATGAACGACAGCGCGACGAAGAACACCGCAAGCGGCGTCAGCACATGGATCGACACGAAGCCGGCCAGCCCCATCATCGCGGACGACACGAGCAGCAGCGCGCAGCCGAGGATCGCGCTCGTCAGCCCGGCGATATGCGGAAACAGCGAATTGCCCTTGGCCATCAGCGTCGGGTACATCGCACCCGCGCAGAAACCCATCACGAGCACCGGGGTCGCGAGCGTCCACACGCGCAGGCCGACGGTCAGCGCGAGCACCAGCATCGTGACCGATGCGCCGGCCATCACGCGCGCGCCGATGCGCAGCCGTTGCTCGGCGCTCGGCAGCCCGCGCCCGTGAATCCGGTTCGACAGCCCGCCGAGGAAATACATCAAGCCGATCCCGAGCGCGAGATAACCGAAGAAGGTCGGCGGCTTGTGCAGCGTCGTCTGCACCATGAACGGCCCGACGATGTTGAACACGAGCAGGATGCTGTAGCACAGCCCCTGGGCGAGGAAGCAGCTCTGGAACACCGGGCTCGCCAGCACCTTGCCCGCGTTCGTCATCAGCGTGCGCGGCTCGAGATGCACCGGCTTCGGCAAGGTTTCGCGGTAGTGCCACAGCAGCGCCCACATCACCAGCGAGTAGACGAGCAGGAACACGAGGCACGCCCGCCAGCCGAACCATTCCTGCAGGTGCGCGCCGATCACCGGGGCGATGATCGGTGCGAGCCCCCACGCGATCGACATGTACGTGAACGCGTGCATCAGCGCCTGGCCCGAGAACGAATCGGTGATGATCGCCTTCGCCAGCAGGTTGGTGGTCGCGATCCCGAAGCCCTGCAGGCAGCGCGCCAGGATGAACGTCTCGAGGTTCGGCGCGCCGAGCGACAGCAGGCAGCCGATCGTGTAGATCACGAGCCCGAACGCGAGCACGCGCTTGCGCCCGTACGCGTCCGCGATCGGGCCGAAGATCAGCTGGCCGAGCGCATAGGCCGCCATGTAGCCGGACACGCTCGACTGGATCGCCTGCGGCGTGGTCGCGAACGAGCGCGCCATGTCGGGCAGCGCGGGCACGTAGATGTCGATCGCGAGCTGGCCGGCGGATGCGAACAGACAGATCAGGAACAGCAGGAAGCGCGGCGAATTCGACTCGCGCGCGGGAGTGAGCGTGGCGTTCATGACGACTGGGAAGGAGATCGGGCAGCGGTGCCGCACCGTCGATGTTCGAATGTCGAACAGGCGTGCGATCGTGGCGAATCCCGTATTGTGCCTGTTGTGGCGCCAGGCGACCGGATTCCCCCTGGCGCGGGCGAGGTTGAATGCCGCGCGGCCCTTCCGGAAAGGCGCTGACCGGGGCGGCCGGCCGCGGTTTTAATGTTGATTTAAGCCGACGGCGGCATTGTCCCGGATGGCTCACTCCGTGAGCCGCACGTCATTGTTGATTCGATCAGTCTCGTTTGATGGAGATACGAAGATGCGATTCCGTTCGTATATGGCGGCGGGCGCGCTGGCACTGGTGCCCGTGCTCGCCTTGGCCGGCCAGGCCGGCGCGGCAGCCGCCGCCCAACCGATGTTCGTCGACGTCGACGGGCAGGCCGTGCCCGTGAAAGCCGAAACGCGCGTCGTCCAGACGGCCGTCGGCCCGATGAAGGTCAGCACGTGGAGCTGGCACGGCCCGCAAGGCGGCGCGAGCTTCGAGATGCAGACGTCGTCGTCGGGCGGCATGCCGCCTGCGGCAGCGTTGCGGCAGATGCAGGCCGCGCAGTACCGGATGCAGGCAGCCCAGGCGCAGATGGTCGCGATGCAGCAGCAGATGCTGGCACTCCAGCACATCGCGCTCGCCAACGCGTTCGCCATGCCGATGCCGCAACCGGTCGGGTTCGCGATGCCGGCGTGGGCCGTGCCCCAACCGGTGCTCGTCATCGTGCCGGCGCGGCCTTCGGTGCCTTCGGCGGCGCCGTCGGCACCGGCCCGGCCGGCTGCGCGCGGGCCCGAAATCAAGGCCTGACGCGCGACGCCGACGCACGAGCGACCGGGCTGCAAAACAAAACCGCCGGCATGTGCCGGCGGTTTCTTCATGTGCGACGCCCGGCGTGTCGCCAGAGGCGGCGCGTGCGCCACCGCCCCCGATCCTCCGGACTTTCCTCCGATTGACACACCTCCCCGCCTTCCCCCTATACTCCCCGGAGCGCCAATCAATTGTTGAACAATCAATCATGCGAATTGACGCCTGACCGGCCACCATAAAGGGTTACAGCCGGATCGACGCATCTGCCAACCTTTCCCGAGAGTACCGCGTCATGTCGAACTATCCCGCTGCCTACCAGGTCACCAAGGGCTCCGTCCTGAACGTCGACGAAGCCTTTTATTCCGCGATTGCCCGGCGCCAGGACGCGCGCGAACGGATTGCCTCGCACGTCGTGCCGATCCGCAGCGGCTTCGCTTGGACGGTGCCGGCCGGCCACGTATTCCGGATCGTCACGCTCGAGGGCCCGCAAGTCGCGGATTTCAACATCTGGAACCTGCACAATCCGCGCGAACGCATGTGGGCGTCGCGCACGCGCCAGTTGCAGGCCGCGCACGTGACGACGTTCGACCGGCTCTGGTCGACACTGCCGTATCTGCGCCCGATGGTCACGATCACCGACGACACGCTCGCCGGTTACGGCGTCGACGGCGACGGCGGCCGCGTGCACGACCTGCTCGGCACGCGCTGCGACCCGTACGTGAACAAGCTGCTGACCGGCGAGGATTTTCATTTCCACTGCCACTCGAACCTCGTGCGCGCGGTCGCGCCGTACGGGCTCACCGAATTCGACGTGCACGACGTGCTCAACGTGTTCCAGTGCACGGGCCTGAACGACGACGACAAGTACTTCATGAAGGCGTGCCCCGCGAAACCGGGCGACTACCTCGAATTCTTCGCCGAAATCGACGTGCTGTGCGCGATGTCCACCTGCCCCGGCGGCGATCTGTCGGTGCCGATGTGGGGGCCCGGCGCGCGCGATCCGATCGACGTGTGCCGGCCGCTCGGCGTCGAGGTGTACCGGCTCGACCCGAGCCTGCTCGAAGGCTGGTCGTCGCCGTCCGTCGCGCCGTACCGCGGCCAGCACGGCATGCAGCAGCCGCAGGCCGACTGGCAGCACGGCGAAACGGCGTAACCCGAGCCGCAGCCCGTAGAATGGCGAAACGCCGCCGGCCGGCCACGCCGGCGGCGCACGATCAGGAGAGGAGCGAACGAACGGAATGGCAAGCGAAAAAGCGAGAGGACAGTCGGTCGCCGACCGGATCAGCCATCAACTGCGCGAGCACATCATCAGCGGCAAGCTGCCGCCCGGCACGGCGCTGATCGAGATGGACCTCGCCGCCGAATACGACACGTCGCGCAACTCGCTTCGCGAAGTCCTGCATCAGCTCGGCCGTGAAGGGCTCGTCACGTTCGTGCGGCACAAGGGCGTCGTCGTGCGCACGCTCAACCGCCAGGACGTGCGCGATCTCTATGTCGCGCGCCGGACGCTCGAACTGCATGCGCTGAACACGGCCGAACTCGCCCAGCCGGCGCTGCTCGAAAAGATGCAGACCGCCATTCGCGCGGCCGAGCGGGAACTCGACAAGGAAAACTGGCAAGCCGTCGGCACGCACAGCCTGCGGTTTCACCAGCACATCGTCGCGCTTCAGAAGTCGGCGCTGCTCGACGAATTCTTCCGGACCATCTCGGCGCAGTTGCGTCTCGTCTTCGCGGCCGATCCCGACGAGAAGCGCGTGCAAACGCCTGACTGGATCCAGCGCGAATACCAGATCTACGACCTGCTCACGCAGAACCGCCGCAGCGAAGCCGTTACCACGCTGGCGCGTTATCTCGACGATTCCGAACGGATGCTCGTCGAAGCGATCAAGCGCGGCCATCGCGACGCAGCCTGACGCCACGCACCGCATGATGCGGTGCGCAACGGCCCGACCGCACACGGGGTCAGGCTTGCCGTTCAGCCGGAAGCGCGTAGCTGCCGTCTTCCCGATGCGTCTCGAGCCCCGTCAGCGGCGGATTGAACACGCACACGAGATGCAGGTCGCCGCGCGTCGCACGCAGGATATGCGGATCGTTCAGATTCAGCGCATAGATCGTTCCGGGCGTGATCCGATGCACGGTGCCGGTCGCCGTGTCGACCACCTCGCCCTCCCCGGCCACGCAGTAGTTGGTCTCGAAGTGGTTCTTGTAATGCAGATGCAGTTCCGCGCCTTCATGCACGCGCGTTTCGTGGACGGAGTAGCCAACGCCGTCCTGCCTGACGATCATGCGCTTGCTGTCCCAGCCCGGGCCGCGCGCATGGCGTTCGGTATTGGCAATATCGGCCGATCTCACGACGATCATAAGTACCTCTGAATAGTGACGATGAAAGATGACAAGGCGATCCTTGCCGCGGGGAAACGCGTCATGCGAAACCGGTCAGCGTCCGTTCGACCGTGGCCGCGACATCGAAAAGTCGTGCGTCTTCGCCGCGGCGCCCTGTGATCAGCAAGCCGACAGGCTGCCTGTTCCGCAGGTCGCCCGGCACACTGATGCTCGGCAGATCGAGCCGGTTGGCGAATTCGGTCAGCCTGAACGCCCGCGCATTCCGTGCGAGATACACGGCTTCGTCGGCCAGATCGGCCAGGCGCGGCGGCAGCATCGGCACCGTCGGCGTCAACACCGCATCCGCGTCGCCGAGTTCGGCGTGGTATGTATCGGCAAGCGCGGCGAGACGCAGCAAAGCCGCCGCGTAGTCGTGCGCGCGCACGTGCTCGCCCGCCGCGATGCGCGGCCCGACCAGCGGATCGTAGCGGTCCGCGGCCGTTGCGAGGCGCGCGCGATGCAGCATGAACGCCTCCGCGGCGATGATGCCGCCCGTGCGGGCGACGGCACCGGCCTCGGCCACGCAATCGAGCCGCTTGCGCAGGATGCGCGCACCCTGCGCGGACAGCCGGGACAACCATCCGTCGAACGCGCGGCTGACCACGGGATCGAGGTCGTCGGTCGCAAATGGCTCGGGCACGATGAACGTGAAGTCGCGAATGGTTGCCGGCGCCGCCCGTTGCAGGCCGCGTCCGTGCAGCACCGCGTCCGCGCGCCGGCACAGGCGGACCGTCGCGGCCAGCAAGCCCGGTACGTCGAAGCTGGTCGACAGAAGCTGCATGCCGCCGGTCGCATAGCGTCCGCGCGACGGCTTGAATCCGGTCACACCGCAGAATGCGGCTGGAATGCGCGCGGAACCGCTCGTATCGGAACCCAGCGACAGCTCGGCCGCGCCGAGCGCCAACGATACGGCCGCGCCCGAACTCGATCCGCCGGCGACCCGCTCGCGCCGTGCATCGAGTGGCGTCATCGGCGTGCCGTACGCGTGGTTCACGCCGAGCGCGCCATACGCGAACTCGGTCATCGCCGTCTGCGCCACCACGACGGCACCGGCACGACGCAGCGCCGCTACCGGTGCGGCGTCGGCGCGCGCCGGCAGCGCGTCCGCCAGCACGCGCGAACCCGCATGCGTGACCCAGCCTTCGCAATCGAAACAGGCCTTCACCGCCAGTACGACCCCGGCCAGCGGCGCATCGGCCGTCCCGGCGCGCAACGACGCGTCCATTGCCCGCGCTTCGCGGGTCGCCGCGTCGTCACGACGCGCGAGCCATGCCGTTTCGATGTCGCCGGGATGCGCGTTCGCGCGTTCCAGACAGGCGAGCAGTCGCTCGGCACACGCATGATCGTGCATGTCGCTCAGCCGGAAAGCCGTCGGGTCCATTCCTGCTCCGATCCAGTGGTCCGTCATGCAAAGTGAACGTGCTTCAGAAAATCCTTCACGCGCGCGTCCGCGCTGCCGCGGATCCGCTCCGGCGGCACGTCGTACAGGATGCGTCCGTTCTCCATGAACACGATCCGGTCGGAAACCTTGAACGCGAAATTCATTTCGTGGGTCACGATGACCATCGTCATCCCTTCTGCTGCCAGCGTCTCGACGACCTTCAACACTTCACCGACGAGTTCGGGATCGAGCGCCGATGTCGGCTCGTCGAACAACATGATCGACGGCCGTGTCGCGAGCGCACGCGCAATCGCGACACGCTGCTGCTGGCCACCCGACAACTGGTGCGGATACTTGTTCGCATGTTCGAGCATCCCGACCTTCGACAGCAGCGACAGTGCCTGCAGCCGGACCGCCGCCGTATCGGCCTGCCGGTGATAGCACGGCGCCATCGTCACGTTCTGCAGCGCGGTGCGATGCGGAAACAGGTTGAAGCCCTGGAACACCATGCCGATATCCAGGATGCGCGCGTCCGACACGCGCGGCGGATGCGAAGCGGACGCGCGGATGAACGATACGCCGTACAGGTCGATCTCGCCGGCACTCACCGGCGCGAGGCCGTTGATGGTACGGATCAGCGAGGTCTTGCCGGAGCCGGACGGGCCGATGATCGACACGACCTGCCCGGGCGCGACGTCGAGATGAATATCCTTCAGCACCTCGTGGCGGCCGTAGCGCTGCTGCACGCCTTTCACGCGCAGTGCGAATTCCGCGCTCGCCCGCGGTCTGGGCGCGACAGCAGGCACCGACAGCGGCAGTTCGAGATCCGCGTGGCCTGACTGCGCGGGCGTGCGGCGGCTGACGTCGAGGTGCCTCTCGAGATAACCCAGCAGCCGGCTGAACACCGTGACGATCAGCACGTAGTAGAACGCGACGGCCAGCATCGTTTCGAACACAAGGAAGTTCTGCGTGTAGAGCCGTTGTCCGACGAGCAGGATCTCGGCAAGCGATATCACGGACACCAGTGACGTGAGCTTGACGATCGTGATGAACTCGTTCGCGAGCGCGGGCAGCGCAATGCGGATCGCCTGCGGCATCACGATCAGCCGCTGGATGCCGGTAAAGCGGATCCCGAGCGCGCGCCCCGCCTCGATTTGCCCGCGCGGCACCGACAGAATCCCGCCGCGATGGATTTCCGCGAAATACGCGGTTTCGCTCAGCACCATCGCGATCAGGCCGGCCGTGAACGGATCGGACAGCACCACGCTGGTCGCGGGGAAGACCTGCGGGAGGTTGTAGATGAAGACCAGCAGCACGAGCAGCGGCAGGCTGCGGAAGAACCAGATGTACCCGGCCGCCGCGCGCTTCAGCAGCGGCCGGTGCGACTGCCTCGCGAGCGCCACCGGAAACCCGAGCAACACGCCGAGCCCCCACGTGGCGACACTGAGTTCGACGACCACGACGCACGCGCGCCAGAAATCCGTGTCCCGCAACAGTTGAAACGCATAGTGCCAATCGAACTGCATCGAAGACTCCTCAACCCCGAAGGGCGCTGCGGCCGCACCGAGCGGCACGCGATGGTCGGGTCGTGCCTGCTTCGCGCTTATTTCGCGGCGCCCAGCGCCCCGGCAACGTCGGCCGGCGTGGGCTCCTGCAACCCGTATTTCTTCACGAGGCTGCCGTATTCGCCGCTGCGTTTCGCGTCGCTCAGCGCGCCTTCGAGCGCGCCCTGCAGGCCGCTGTCGCCCTTCGTCACGCCCAGGCCGATCACGATCGGATACAGCAGCGTCGTCGAGCTGATTTCGATGCGCTCGTTCGTCTGCTTCGTGATCCCCTGCGCCACGGCCGCATCCTCGATCTGGACGTCGACCGCCTTTGCCATCAGCGCGGACGTCGCTTCCGGCGACGTCGGGAACTCGAGGATCGCGATCTCGCCGCGACCGGCCGGCTTGCAGGTGTCCTGCGAGACCGCGCGCAGCTTCGGCGTCCAGGACGCGCCCTTGATCGAGCCGACCCGCTTGCCGCACAGGTCCTGCGGCGTCTTCGGCAGAAATGCGCTGCCTTTTGCGACGAGCAGGGACGCGCCCGTCTTCAGGTACGGCACGAAATCGACCTGCTTCACGCGATCGGGCGTCACATAGAGCGCGGACGCGACGACATCGAAGCGGCGCGCCTTCATCCCGAGGATGAGGTCCGGAAAGCGTGTATCGAGGAACACCGGCTCCAGTTGCAGGTGGTGCGCCAGCATCCGCGAGAACTCGGCGTCGAAGCCGGCGGGCTTGCCGGCATCCAGGTACGCGTACGGCGGATACGTGAGATCCGATCCCACCAGCAGCGTGCCGGGCCGCACCGTCTGCAGCGGCGACGCCGCTGCGAGCGAGCACGCGAAGGCCAGCGGCACAAGCGCGCCGCGGAGGAAACGTCGAAGCGGAAGACGAGCGGACATGGCGAAGCTCCTGGGTTATTCGGCTCCCGCGCTGAAACGCCACAACGCCTCCCGCACGCCGCCCTGCGCGGCTTTCCGGGATTTTTCGCCGAAGATTGTTGAACAATTTCGGCCGATTCTGACCAGTTCAAATTGAAATCTGAATTCGGGTTTACGCGGCACACGGCGTCGGCGGATACGCCACCGGCGTGCACGCACCGCCGGTCGCCCGGCGCATGGAACGGGTCATCAAAAAGGAGCAAGGAACTCGCACGGACGAGGCCCGGGACGGCGTCCGTCGAGATACGGCGCCGCGGGCACGATGCGTGTTGCGGGGATCAGGAGGCGGGTTTCGGCATCCGGCACGGACGGCGCCGAGCGGGTTCGCGGCCTCCGACGCCGCTGCTTCGCAGGCCGGGAAGCGAGCGGATCCGGGCACCGGGGCTGCAAAGCAAAACCGCCGGCATGTGCCGGCGGTTTTTCATGTGCGGCGCGATACCGCCACGATGCGGCGATCAGTACTGCGCCTGGTCCGTCGGATTCTTGAACAGCTGCTTCATCTCCGGCGACAGCGGATAGTTGAGGCTCACGCCCTTCGGCGGAATCGGCTGCATGAACCACTGGTCGTAGAGCTTCTCGGCCGCGCCCGACGTCTGCATCTTCGCGATCACGCCGTCGACGACCCGCTTGAACGCCGGATCGTCCCTGCGCATCATACACGCGTAGTTTTCGTGGACGAGCGGCGTGCCCGACACCGTGTACGCGCCTGGGTTACGGTCCTTCGCGATCTCCCCGTACAGCAGCGGCTCGTCCATCACGAACGCCACCGCGCGCCCGGTCGTGACGTTCATGAACGCTTCGGCGTGATCCTTGGCGCTGATGATCGTCATGTTCATCGCCTTCTCTTCGTTGAGCTTGCGCAGCAGGCGCTCGTCCGACGTGCCGGCCGTCGTCGCGACCGTCTTGCCGGCCAGGTCCGCGAAATCCTTCACGCCCGAGTCCTTGCGCGTGCTGAAGCGAATGCCGTACAGAAAAATGCTGTTCGAGAACGCGGCCTGCTTCTGCCGTTCGAGCGTGTTCGTCGTCGACCCGCACTCGAAATCGATCGTCCCGTTCTGCAGCAGCGGAATCCGGTTCTGCGACGTGATCGGGATTTCCTTCACCGTGAGGTTCGGCGCATTCAGATCCGTCTTCAGTTGATCGATGATGCGCGACGCGATGTCCCGCGAGTAGCCGATGTTCTTCTGCTGGTTGTCCGAATACGAGAACGGCACCGACGACTCGCGAATGCCGAGCGACACGACGCCCGTCTCCTTGATCTTCTTCAGCGTACCGGTAAGGGCCTGTGCGTGCGCGGCGCCCGCCAGCGCGCAGGACAGCGCGACAGCCAGCCAACGGAAACGGCGATCCATGCGTATCTCCTGACGAAACGTTGATCGAACCGCGATCGTACGCCCGACAATATTCGCGTCACATCAGGGCAAGCGTAAGCGACTTTCAACACCGGCCGGACCGTGAAAGAGGTTTTCCGTGCCGCGCCAATCGATTCCGCGCCGCACGGTCACCCCGACCGGCCTCGCACGGGCTCGCCCCCGCCCTTTGTGCCACCCGTTCCAAACGCGCGTTCATGCTGCGCCGCACCGACGAAATCGTTTGCGGCACCCCCTGTTTTTCTCGCGAAACGCACTCAAGAAGCCGCCGCGCACGCCGTTACCCAGTGCATGGCGCGTCGCAGCAACCCTGCTGCAACCGTCAGACAAAAAAGACTAGGTCCGGATCAGCCGGACCAGCGCCACCGCCGGCACGACGGTTATCTACGAGGATCGAGTTTCAACATGAGAGCCAAACGTTTCAATTCTGCGCTGGCGCGCTCCGCACACGCGCGCATGCTCGCCGGCATGCTATCCGCCGCCGCCCTCCTGCCTCTCGCCGGTTGCGGCGGCGGAGGCGGCGGCGACGGCAGCAACCCCTCCTCCTCCAACGCTGCACCGGCGCCGACACCGACGCCGGCCCCCACGCCCACGCCCCCCGCGACCCCGCCCGCCTCGTCAGGCGGCAATGCATGCACCACGCAGCAGGCCGCCGTGCAGATGGCTGCGCAGACGGCACCGGCCGAGCCGCCGGTCGATCACCTGATCGTCAAGCTGAAGACGCTGACGGCCACGCGTGCGATGTCGGCCATCGACAACGGGACGCGGCTCGACGCGGTCATCCAGCGCGCGATGACGCGCTGGACGGCGCCGGTGGCCGGCAGCGCGCGCGCCTATGCGAGCACGGTCGCGCAAGCGCCGGTGAACGTGCAGGTCGAACGGACGATCTCGAACGGCGCGGCCGTGCTGTCGCTCGGCCAGCGCATGGCGGCCACCGACGCAGCCGCACTCGCGCAGGCATTCGCGGCCGACAGCGATGTCGACTACGCGGAACCGGATCACCCGATGCAGATTCGCGACACGCCGAGCGACCCGCTCTACAACCAGCAGTGGTACCTGTCCGACCCGACGGCCGGGATCGACCTGCCGCCCGCCTGGAACGTGAGCAAGGGTTCGCCGACCGTCGTCACGGCCGTGCTCGACACGGGCTACCGGCCGCACGCCGACCTCGTGGGCAACCTGCTGTCCGGCTACAGCTTCATCAGCAACGTCAACACCAGCAACAACGGCATGACGCGCGGCCCCGACGCAACCGATCCGGGCGACTGGGTCACGCAGCAGGAACTCGACAACGCGAACGGCCCGTACTATCACTGCGCGAGCCAGCCGAGCGACAGCAGTTGGCACGGCACGCGCGTGATGGGCGTGATCGGCGCGACCGCCAACAACGGCACGGGTATCGCGGGCGTGTCGTGGCTCGGCCAGATCCTGCCGGTGCGCGTCCTCGGCAAGTGCGGCGGCGTGACGAGCGACATCGCGGACGGCATGCGCTGGGCAGCCGGCATTGCGGTGAACGGCGTCCCGACGAACCCGCGGCCGGCGAAGGTCATCAACCTGAGCCTCGGCGGCGTCGGCGCATGCAGCACGACGTTCCAGCAGGCGATCGACGACGTCACCGCGAAAGGGGTGACCGTGGTCGTCGCGGCCGGCAACGACGGCCTGTCGACCGGCCTCGACCAGCCCGCGAACTGCCGCGGCGTGATCACCGTCGGCGCGACCGACGCGACGGGCCGCCGCGCATCGTTCAGCAACTTCGGCGCCGATGTCTCGCTGAGCGCACCGGGCGTCAACATCCTGTCGACGTCGAACACCGGCACGACGACGCCGGGCGCGGACACCTACGGCCCCGCGAACGGCACCAGCCTCGCGACGCCGCAAGTGTCGGGGGTCGCCGCGCTGATGCTGTCGGTGAACGGCAACCTCACGCCCGCGCAGATCCAGCAAAAGCTGCAAGGCGGCACGCGCGCGGCGAAGCTGGCAGCCGGGACGTCGTGCACCGCGATGCCGGCAGGCTCGGGCATCCTCGATGCTGGGGCGGCCATCGCGTCGGCGAACCAGTAACCGGCGCGCTGACCGACGCGGCCGCGCGCATGCCCGCATGGCGTGCGCGCGGCCGTTTCGTTGCCGTCCGTCCGGCGATTCCGCGCACCCACGCCGGCCCGGCCAAGCATCTCGAAATAACGCCTGACAAAAGGGTTGACGCTTCGCACGACGAGCCATTACCATCGCTCCCGTCTCAATACATGGAGTGTTCTGTGAACACCGATGCGAGTTGTAGTTGGTGCTCGACCAACTTGACTGCTGCCTGAGGAAAACGCGCAGAGCCTCGTCTTCTGCCGCATCCCGGGAAGCAGGATGCGGCGTCCTTCCGGCCTGACTACCGGCCCGATCTCCCGCCGAATTTTTCGATATCGTCGAATGCACGCGACGCGCCATTGCGCGCGTGCGTTCGCGTTGCGCGCGGCGCCAGCCGCGCGCGCTCTCCGTTCGCGTGCCGTCCGGCCGCGCGCCTCGTTGCGCGCGGCGCCGCCGATCGCCCGTGCCGATTATCCGCAACCGACAGGAGTGCAGATGAACTCAGACGACAGTAGTCGATTACCGCTCGCCGGTGCGACGCCGCGCATCGACACGCCGACCGCTTCACTCGCGCCGGCGAGCGTTCCCGCCTTTTCCGATCCACAGCCGATCGCGCCTGACGCGACGCGGCGGGGAGCGCTCGTGCGTCGATAACGTCACGGTCGCTCCCCGCCCGCCGCCTCGTGCGCAAGGAGCGACTCATGACAACACGACACAACCCATCGCAGAAGAAACAGCGCGGCTTCATCAAGAGCGGCGCCGGCCAGCAGAACGCGCCGCGCATCATGCGCGCGGCACAGGAAGCGGCCCGCCCGCTCGAGGACACGCTGAAGACGCTGCACACCAGCACGCGCGGCCTCACCTACGACCAGGCCGCCGACCGCCTGCAGCACTACGGCCCGAACGAGATCGCGCACGACAAGCCGCCGCACTGGACCCGCCAGTTGCTGCTCTCGTTCCACAATCCGTTCGTCTACGTGCTGCTGGTGCTCGCCACCATCAGCTTCTTCACCGACGTCTACTTCGCGGCGCCCGACGATCGCGACTATGTCGGCATGACGATCCTGCTGACGATGGTCACGATCAGCGCGCTGCTGCGCTTCGTGCAGGAATTCCGTTCGTTGCGCGCGGCCGAGAAGCTCAAGGCGATGGTCCGCACGACGGCCACCGTGCAGCGCGCGATGACCGACACGTCCGAGCCGACCCGGCGCGAGGTGCCGATGCGCGAGGTCGTGACCGGCGACATCGTGCACCTGTCGGCCGGCGACATGATCCCCGCCGACGTCCGCCTGCTCGCATCGCGCGACCTGTTCATCAGCCAGGCCGTACTGACCGGCGAAGCGCTGCCCGTCGAGAAGTACGACACGCTCGGCGCGGTGGCCGGCAAGTCCGCGGGTACACCGGCCGCCGGCTCGGCGCCCGACGCGTCGGCGTCGCTGCTCGATCTCGAGAACGTCTGCTTCATGGGCACCAACGTCGTCAGCGGCACGGCGACGGCCGTCGTCGTCGCGACCGGAGAAGACACGTACTTCGGCTCGCTCGCGCGCAACGTCGTGAGCCACAAGCGCATCGAGACGAGCTTCGACCGCGGCGTCGCGAGCGTGAGCTGGCTGCTGATCAAGTTCATGTTCGTGATGGTGCCGATCGTGTTCATGATCAACGGGCTGACCAAGGGCGACTGGCTGAGCGCGCTCACGTTCGCGCTCGCCGTGGCCGTCGGCCTGACGCCCGAGATGCTGCCGATGATCGTCAGTGCGAACCTCGCGCGCGGCGCGGTGGCGATGGCACGCCGCAAGGTCGTGGTCAAGCGGCTGAATTCGGTGCAGAACTTCGGCGCGATGGACGTGCTGTGCACCGACAAGACCGGCACGCTCACGCAGGACAAGATCATCCTCGAACATCACCTCGACCTGTCCGGTCACAAGAACGAGGAAATCCTGCGGCTCGGCTGGCTGAACAGCTTTCACCAGAGCGGCCAGAAGAACCTGATCGACATCGCGGTCGTCGCGCGTGCCGACGAGATCGGCGAACGCGTGAAGCCGCAGGGCTACAAGAAGATCGACGAGCTGCCGTTCGACTTCGTGCGGCGCCGCCTGTCGGTCGTCGTCGAGGACCGGCACGGCACGCACCTGCTGATCTGCAAGGGTGCGGTCGAGGAAATGCTCGCCGTGTCGACCCACGTGCAGGACGAAGACGGCGTACGCCCGCTCGACTTCGTCGCGCGCAAGCGGCTGCTCGAACAGGCGACCGCCTACAACGAGGACGGCTTCCGCGTGCTCGTGCTCGCGACGCGTACGATTGCACGCGGCGACGAGCGCGCGCAGTATCGCACCGCCGACGAACACGATCTCGTCGTGCGCGGCTTCCTGACCTTCCTCGATCCGCCGAAGGAATCGGCCGCGCCGGCCCTCGCCGCGCTGCGCGAAAACGGCGTCGCGGTGAAGGTGCTGACGGGCGACAACCCGACCGTCACGATGAAGGTGTGCCGCCAGGTCGGCCTCGAACCCGGCAAGCCGATGCTCGGCACGGAAATCGAAGCGCTCGACGACGCGACGCTTGCACAGGTCGTCGAACGCACGACCGTGTTCGCGAAGCTCACGCCGCTGCAGAAGGCGCGCATCGTCAAGGCGCTGCAGGCGAACGGCCACACGGTCGGCTTCCTTGGCGACGGCATCAACGATGCGCCCGCGCTGCGCGACGCCGACGTCGGCATCTCGGTCGACAGCGGCGCCGACATCGCGAAGGAAACCGCCGACATCATCCTGCTCGAAAAGAGCCTGATGGTGCTCGAGGAAGGCGTGATCAAGGGCCGCGAGACGTTCGGCAACATCCTGAAGTACCTGAACATGACCGCCAGCTCGAACTTCGGCAACGTGTTCTCGGTGCTCGTCGCCAGCGCGTTCCTGCCGTGGGAGCCGATGCTCGCGACCCAGCTGCTCGTGCTGAACCTGATCTACGACACGTCGCAGATGCTGCTGCCGTGGGACCGGATGGACCCCGAGTTCCTGAAGAAGCCGCGCAAATGGGAAGCCGGCAACATCAGCCGCTTCATGCTGTGGGTCGGGCCGACCTCGTCGGTATTCGACATCACGACGTACGTCCTGATGTGGACCGTGTTCGGCGCGGGCGCGCTGTATCACCTGAACGGCGGTACGGGCGGCCAGGTCGTGATGAACTCCGGCTGGTTCATCGAGAGCCTCGTGTCGCAAACGCTCGTCGTGCACCTGCTGCGCACGCAGAAGATCCCGTTCCTGCAGAGCACGGCGTCGCTGCCGGTGCTGCTGTCGACCTTCACCGCGATCGCGATCGGCTGCTGGCTGCCGTTCTCGCCGTTCGCGGAAGCGATCGGCTTCATGCACCTGCCGGGCACCTACTGGCTGTGGCTCGCCGCGACGATGATCGGCTACATCCTGCTTGCGCAGATCGTCAAGACGATCTACGTGCGCCGCTACAAGCAGTGGTTCTGATCCGTTCCGGATCGGTACCGGTTCCGTCCGGATGACGACGTGCCGGCCCGCGCCACGCCGCGGGCCGGCACACTCACGACGCTCCACGGGTAATGTGATGAAAAGAATCCTTCCGCTCGCCGCCGCGAGCGCCCTTCTTGCGCCCCTCGAAGCCCATGCCGCCCATCCGCTCGTCAGCGACGACACGGGCACGCAGGGCAACGCGAACTGGCAGGTCGAGTTCAACGGCGAGGAAACCTCGAAACAGGAAGACAGCGGCCGCCACCAATTGTGGAACGCGACGCTCACGCGCGGGTTCGGCGAACACGCCGACGTGTACGTCAACGCGCCGTACACGCATCTGCAAACGCGCACCGACGAGAACGGCGCCGGCATCGGCGATGTCGAAATCGGCATGAAATGGCGCTTCTTCGAACGCGGGCCGCTGTCGCTCGCGCTGAAGCCGAAAGTGACGATGCCGACCGGCAACGACAGCCGCGGGCTCGGCACGGGCCGCGTCGGCACCGGTGCGACGTTGCTCGCGCAGGCCGACGTCGCACGTGTCTCGCTGCTCGCGAACGCGGGCATCGCGTACCAGCCGAATCGCCAGGGCGACCTGACGTCGGCCTGGGCCGTGTCGGCCGCCGCGATCTACAAGGCGACCGACCGGCTGCAACTCGTGGCCGACATCGGCACGTCGCGCAACACGGAAACCACCGCCGGCGCGAATCCGGCATTCGTGCTCGCGGGCGCGATCTATTCGCCGACGCGCTGGCTCGATCTCGACATCGGCTACCGGCGCGGGCTGAACGATCAGACCTATCGTCATTCGGTGATGGGCGGCGTGACGGCGCGCTGGTAATACGCGGCATGGCGCCGCGCAAGCGCGGGCCGCATCGGCGGCCCGTTCTTCATTCACGGGCCGTCGTTCGCGCCGAACAGTTGCGCGCACACCGCGCGCCCTTCGTCGGTCAGCGCGGCGCTACCGGTGCCGTCCTCGTTCAACGTCGTGGCGCTCAGGCCCACGGCGTCGAGCTGCGTCAGCACGCGGCGCAGCGTACTCATCGGCAGTTGCGTGCGCTTCGCGATCTTCGGCAGCGACCACGTCTTGCCGGCCGGATCGCTCGCGGCCTCGTGCAGCGTCGCGAGCGTCGCAACGAGCGCGGGATCGAGCGGGGATTCGTCGGATTCTGAAGTCATCGGTTCGGGTGCGTCGGCCGGCGCCGGGCCGGCCTTCATTCAGGAAAGGCGATCGCGGATACTATACGCCGCGTCACGCGCCCTTGAGCGCGGTGCGCATGAACGACACGAAACGCGTGGTGACGGGATCGTCGCGATCCGACAACCATGCGAGCCCCACGCGCCACTTCGCGTCCCGGCCGTCGAGCGGTATCACCGTCGCATCGCGCAGCAGATATCGCGCGCTCGACGGGATGAACGCGACGCCGACGCCGGCCGCGACCGACGTCAGCACCGACTGCACGTCCTCCGCCTGCTGCATCACGTGCGGCACGAAGCGCCGCTCGACGCACCACCGGTCGATCTGGGCGGCCAGCCCGGGGCCGCGCGCACGCTGCAGCGCGATGAAGCCGATCTCGTTGAGCACGTCGAGGTCGGCCGGCACGCGTTTGAAGCCGAGATGCGGCGGCACCGCGAGCGCGAGCGCTTCGTCGACCACCTTGAACGACGACAATCCTTCGTCGGACGGCAAACGCAGAAACCCGACGTCGAGCTTGCCCGCGCGCAGCCGGCGCGTCTGCTCGGACGACGACAGGTCGCTCAACGTGACGGCAATGCCCGGATTGCGCCGCCGGAACTCGGCGATGAGCTTCGGCACGAGCATCAGCACCGACAGGCAGATACCGAGCCGCAGATGCCCGCGCTGCCCGCTAGTCGCTTCCCTCGCGCGCGCAAGGATCTCGTCGGCGTCTCGCACGAGCGCCTGCGCATCGGGCAGGAAGCGTTCGCCGAACGGCGTCAGCTCCGCGCCGTGCCGGCCGCGCTCGAACAGCTTGCCGCCCAGGCTCGCCTCGAGCGCGCCGATCTGCTTGCTCAGCGCCGGCTGGCTCATGTGCAGCGCATCGGCCGCGCGGCTGAAATGGCACAGCTCGGTCACCGTCAGGAACGTGCGCAGCAGTTTCAGTTCCATTCTTGAAAGGAATCGGATCGATTGAAATATTCATTTTACTGATTGAACGCGGTGACGTTCAATACGGACATGCCCTTCCCGGAATTCACCGTCATGTCTTTCGATCAAGCCGTTGATTGTGTGGCCGAGCCGTCATGCGACGGTGCGGACGCAAACGAACACGCTGCCGCAACCGATGCGCGCGCACCGAAACGTCGTGCCGAACGCGCCGACGGCCGCAGTCGGCGTTTCCGCTTCGGCGATGCGATCGAAGACCCGCCGCCGCGCACCATGACGGGCTCGATCGCGATCAGTTTCGCGGTCGTGTCGCGACGGAACTGGCCGCGCTGAACGGCTTTCACCCCGCGCGGCGCGCCGACGGGCGGCACGAAAACGATCGGAATCCGCCCACATCACGCGTCATTGCGACTCGTCCCCTCTCATCGCCACGCGATCGACCGTATAATTTCCCGCACCCGCCGACCGCCCACGCATTCCGCGCAGCCGCATTGCGCGTGAAAAGGAGACTTTCGCTTGACCGGCCTCATCGCGCGCCTGCCTCGCGCCCGGACCTCCCTGATCCTCGCCCTTTCGTTCCTGCTGCTCGCGTTCGCCGCGAAGGCGTCCGCACAGCACGTGCAGCCGCATCGCACCGCACACGCCCAGGCGCACGCGCACTCGAAGGCCGTCAAGAAGAAGCCTCACCGCACGAAAAAGGCCGTCAAGCACCGTCGCCCGCGCGTCAAGCATCAAGCCGTCAAGCGTCACGCCGCACCCGCGCCGCAACAGCGGCGCGCGCAGCGCACGACCGCGGTGCGGCCGCGCCCGGCCGCAAAACCCAGGCTGCTCGCCAGTTGCGGCTACACGCCGCGCGCGGTCAGGGCGCTGCATTCACGCGCGGCCTACGTGCTCGACGTCGACTCCGGCACACCGCTGCTGGCTCGCAACGCGCGCGCCGTGCGGCCGATCGCGTCGATCTCGAAGCTGATGACGGCCGTCGTCGCGCGTGACGCCGATCGCCCGCTGAACGGCGTGCTGCGCGTCACCGCGCACGATCGCGACACGATCAAGTTCACCGGCTCGCGCCTGCAGGTCGGCTCGGCACTGTCGCGCCGCGACATGTTCCATATCGCGCTGATGTCGTCGGAGAACCGCGCGGCCGCCGCGCTGAGCCGCGACTATCCGGGCGGGCGCGCCGCGTTCGTCAACGCGATGAACCGCGAAGCGCGCCGGCTCGGCATGCGCCATACGCACTTCCGCGAGCCGACCGGGTTGTCGCCGCACAACGTGTCGACGGCGGAAGATCTCGCTCGGCTCGTCGGCGCGGCCGCACGGGATCCGCTGATCCGCTATTTCTCGACGGACACGTCGACCACCGTGCGCCCCGGCGACGGCGAACTCGTGTACGTGAATTCCGACCCGCTCGTCCGCTACCGCCGCCTGCCGATCCGGCTGCAGAAAACCGGCTTCATCAACGAATCCGGGCACGGGGTCGTGATGCGCATGCGCGTGAAGGGCCGCCGCGAAACGGTCGTGCTGCTCGGCGCGCCGACGCGGGCCGGCGTCTCGAGCGACGCGCTCAAGATCCACCGCTGGCTGTCCTGCTCGATCCAGTAAGCGCGCGGGCAGCCGGCGCGCCCAACCGACGGGAGCGACGCCATGCAGGACGAATACCGCTTCAACGCCTTCGGACGGCTGCTCGCCGTCGTACGCAAGAATGACTGCTGGGCCGTGTTCGATCTCGGCGCCGAAGGCAAGCGGCGCCCCGCCGG
The DNA here is from genome assembly GCF_001718535.1 of Burkholderia seminalis. NCBI lineage: Bacteria > Pseudomonadati > Pseudomonadota > Betaproteobacteria > Burkholderiales > Burkholderiaceae > Burkholderia > Burkholderia seminalis. Next base: position 1,809,346 of record NZ_CP013400.1, read on the forward strand.
CCTGCATGTCCCGTCCGCCCTCGGCGCGGACGAACTCGCGCAATACCTCGGCGACCTGCTGCACGAGAGCGCGACCCCGAAATACAACGAAGTCGTCCCGATCGCGCCGCGCGACGCGTAATCGCGCGCCGGGGCGCGCAGTCGTCTCGCGGATAATTCAACAGTTAAACTTGCAAGTTTTCCTGTCGTATTCTAAGATTCGCCGCATGAACCCGCCACGCAAACCCGGCGCTTCCGCCGAAACCGTCGCCGCCGACCTGACCCTCGCGGTCGGCCAGCTCATCCGCCGTCTGCGCTCCGGGATCGAATCCGATGGGCTCGGCATGTCCCAGACGAGCGCGCTCGCGCGGCTCGAACGGCACGGGCCGATGACGACCGCCGATCTCGCGCGCGCCGAGGCGATGAAGCCGCAGTCGATGAAGGCGATTCTCGCGAGCCTGGAGGAAGACGCGCTCGTCGAGCGCGAACCGCATCCGACCGACGGCCGCCAGATCCTGTTCAAGCTGACCGCGGCCGGCCTCGACGCCCGGCGCAAGCGCAACGCCGCGAAACACAAGTGGCTCGGCGCCGCGATCGAGAAGCTCGAGCCCGCGGACATCGACACGCTCGCCGCCGCGATCCCGCTGATCCGCCGCCTCGGCGAGCAATGAATCCCGCCGGCGCGCCGCGCGGCATCCGCGCGTCCGGTGTTCCCCGCCCTTTCCCACGGAGCCCCATCATGAGCGCAACCCGCCTCGACACGAACACGGCACTGGTCGTCATCGACCTGCAGAAAGGCATCGTCGCCCTGCCCACGGCCCACCCGGTCGCCCCGGTGATCGCACACGCGCGCACGCTGCTCGACGCATTCCGCAGCCGCGGCCTGCCGGTCGTGCTCGTCAACGTCGCCGGCGGTGCGCCGGGACGCACGCAGCAGCCGGCGCGACGGGACGCGCTGCCCGCCGACTGGACCGAGCTCGTGCCCGAGCTGAACCGGCAACCCGGCGACCATGTCGTGACGAAGAAGACCTGGGGCGCATTCACCGGCACGGATCTCGACGCGCACCTGAAGGCCGCCGGCGTCACGCAGATCGTGCTGACCGGCGTCGCGACGAGCATCGGCGTCGAATCGACCGCGCGGCAGGCCCACGAACTCGGCTACAACGTGACGCTCGCGGTCGATGCGATGACCGACCTCAACGCGGACGCGCACGTGAACAGCATCGAGCGCCTGTTCCCGCGCCTCGGCGAGACCGGCACGACGCAGGACATCGTCGCGCTGCTCAACCGGCGCGGCGCGTGAGCGACGAACGCGCGCAGCCGGCGCCGGGCCTCGCGGCGGGCCGGCTCGATCCGTCGATCTGGAAGGTCAGCGCGGTCGCGACGCTCGGTTCGCTGCTGTCGCAGCTCGATGCGACGATCGTCAACGTGTCGCTGTCGAACCTCGCGACCGATCTGCATGCCGGCCTGTCGACGATCCAGTGGGTGACGAGCGGCTACCTGCTCGCGCTGACGCTGGTGCTGCCGCTGAACGGCTGGCTCGTCGACCGCATCGGCGCGAAAGCGCTGTACCTGTGGTGTTTCTCGGCGTTCACGCTCACGTCGGCGCTGTGCGGGCTCGCGTGGTCCGCGCCGTCGCTGATCGCATTCCGCGTGCTGCAAGGCGTCAGCGGCGGGCTGCTCGCGCCGATGGCGCAGATGATGATCGCGCGCGTCGCCGGGCAGCAGATGGCGCGCGTGATCGGCTACGCGGCGGTGCCCGTGCTGCTTGCGCCGATCCTCGGGCCGGTCGTGGCCGGCGCGATCCTGCAGCACGCGTCGTGGCGCTGGCTGTTTCTCGTGAACCTGCCCGTCGGCGTGCTCGCACTCGCCCTGGCCGTGCGATTCCTGCCGGGCGACCACGACGATGTCCAGCCGCGCGCACTTGATTGGATCGGCCTCGCGTTGCTGTCGCCGGGCCTCGTGCTGTTCCTGTACGGCGCCGAACGAATCGGCTCGGCACCCGGCATCGCCGCGCTCGCGTGCTCGGCGCTGCTGCTCGCCGCGTTCCTGCGCTTCGAGCGCCGCCAGGGCGAGCACGCGCTGATCGATCTCGCGCTGTTTCGCTCGCGCGTGTTCGGCGCGGCGGCCGGCACGCAGTTCCTGTCGAACGGCGCGATGTACGCGGGCCAGATGCTGATTCCCGTGTTCCTGATCCAGGCGTGCGGCCGCTCGCCGGGCGAGATGGGGTGGCTGCTCGCGCCGCTCGGGCTCGGCATGCTCGTCACCTATCCGTCGATGGGCGCGCTGACGGGCCGGTTCGGCGTGCGCCGGCTGGCCGCCGCCGGCGCGTTGCTCGCGCTGGCGGCGACGCTGCCGTTCGTGTTCCTCGCGCTGACCGGCTACGATCCGCTGGTGCTCGTGCCCGCGCTGTTCCTGCGCGGCATGGGCCAGAGCGCGATCGGCGCGCCGTCGATCTCGGCCGCGTATGCATCGGTCGAACGCCGCAACCTGCCGATGGCGACCACCTCGCTCAATATCGTGCAGCGCCTCGGCGGCCCGACGTTCACGACGATCTGCACGCTGTTCCTCGCGTGGCGACTGCAGGCCGAATCGATGTCGCCCGGTGGCACGCCGGCCGTCGCGTATACATGGGCGTTTGGCCTGCTGTGCGCGCTGCATGCGGCGAGCTTCGTCACGACGCTGCGGCTGCCGTTGAGGTCGAGCGCTGCCGGGAGCCAGCCTGCCGGCGCCGCGCGGGCCGGCTCGCGCTGAACCCGGGGCGCGTCGCGCGACAGGCGCGGCGGCCCGCTACGGCAGCCACATCGGCACGATCGACATCACGAGCAGCAGCCCCAGTCCCGCATTCAGGCAACGCCACTGCCGCTCGGTGCGCAACACGCGTGCGAACAGCAGCCCGGCGAAACACCATAACGACAACGACGCCATCGCGGCCACGCCGAATGCCAGCCCGAGCAGCACGCCAAGCCGGGCCGGGCCGGACGCGAGCGCGGCAAACGACGCGGCCGCGCCGAGCGTCATCGCCCAGCCTTTCGGGTTGTGCCACAGCATCCACACCCCGCTGACGAACCCTTGCGGCCGGTGCACGGCGGCGTCGAGCCGCGGCTTGCCGCCGCGCCCGATGCGGACGGCCAGCCACACGAGGTACAGCGAACCGGCTGCTTTCATCGCAAGCTGCAACGTCGGCAGCGCGAGCAGCACACTGCCGAGCCCGGCCGCCGCCGCGGCCGCCATCGACGCCAGGCCGGCCGCGATCCCGGCCATCAGCGGCAGCGATCGCCGGTAGCCGAAATGGGCGCCCGACGCGGTCGCGAGCGTCGTCGCGCCGCCCGGCGTCACGGTGGACACGATCACGAACAGCATCAGCGGCAGGTAGTCGTGAAGCGGCACGGCGGCTCCCGGTTGTCGTCGTCGAAGCCCCGTTTTTACCCGCGATCCCTCCATTACGAAAGCGAAAGCTTTTTATGCCAGCCATTAGCATTCATAATGTGACGCATGGCACGCAATCTCGACATCGCGCTGTTGCGCGCATTCGTCTCGGTCGCCGATCATCGCAGCATGACGGCGGCCGGCCACGCGCTGCACCTGACGCAAGGCGCGATCAGCCAGCAGGTCGCGCGGCTCGAGGCGCTGTCCGGCCCGTTGTTCGTCCGCGAGCATCGCAACCTGCTGCTCACGGCGGCCGGCGAGCGGCTGCTCGAACAGGCGCGCCGGCTGCTCGCCGTACACGATGCGCTGCTCACCGACATGACGGCGGGCGCCGTGGAAGGCGCGGTCCGTCTCGGTGCGCCGCAGGACCTGGTCGGCACCTGTCTCGCGCCGATCCTGAAAAGCTATGCACAGGCGCATCCGCAGGTCGCGCTCACGCTCGTGTGCGCGGCGTCGCCGGAACTGCGCCGGGGGCTCACGCGGGGCGACCTCGACGTCGCGCTGGTCGAGGCGCCGGTCGGGTCGTCGCGCGGCGAGTGCATTGCCGTCGACCGGCTGGTCTGGGTCGGCGCGAAAGGCGGCACCGCGCACCGCAACACGCCGCTGCCGGTGTCGATGGTCGCGCAGACCTGCGCGTTCCGCCCGACCGTGCTCGACGCGCTGCGCGGCTGCGATCGCGCCTGGCGCACCGTGTTCGAGAACGGCAGCTTCGATGCCACGGCCGCGACCGTGCGCTCCGATCTCGCCGTGACCGTCTGGCTCGCGTCCACCGTCCCGACCGACCTCGATATCCTGCCGGCCGGCAGCGGCCTGCCCGCGCTGCCGAACTTCTCGATCGACCTGCATGTGCCGCGCGGCCAGCGCACCCCGGCCGCGACGGAACTGGCCCGCTATCTGCGCAACGGGTTCGCGCGCTTGCGCGCGGCCGCCTAGCGCCCGTTCGCGCTACACCGTGCCCGGCTCCTGCGGCGCCGGCGGCGTCGTGCCCGCCGCCTCCAGCGCCTGATGCAGCGTCGCGAAGATGCACGATGCGCCGACGACGTCGGTGATCCCGTGGCGATCCATGTCCGCGCGCAGGTAGCGGTTCACCCGCCCGAACAGCACGCCGATCCCGCGCGCGTGCAACGTCTTGACGAGATCGGTCAGCGTGCGCGCGGCCGAATAGTCGACATCGGTGATCGCCCCCGCATCGATCACGAACCAGCGCGGCGGCACCGGCGCCGTGTCGACGAGTTCGGTGATTTCGCCGGCGAACAGATGGTCGTTCGCGAAGAACAGGTCGGAACCGAACCGGTAGACGATCAGCCCCGGCGCCGTCATCGCACCGCGCCGCGTGGGCACCGGCAGCCAGCGCCCGTTGCCCGCGACAGGCTCGAGCACCATCGTATGCGGCTGGTAGCTGTGGCGCACGTGCCGCATCAGCGACAGCGCGACGGCCAGCAGGATGCCGTGCTCGACACCGACGGTCACGACGGCCGTGGCCGTCACGAGCGCGAGCGTGAATTCGCCGGGGCTTTCCTGGCGGATCGCCGCGAGGCTGCGCACGTTGATCAGCCCGAGCGCGATCGTGAACACGATGCCGGCCAGCACCGCATGCGGGAGGTACTGCAGGAACGTGCTGAAGAACAGCAGCACGACGGCCACCACGGCGGCGAACGCGAGATGGCCGATCTGGCTGCGCACGCCCGCGCCATCCGCCATTGCCGTCTGCGTCGGGCTGCCGTTGACGACGAACGCGCCGCCTACCGCCGCCGCCGCGTTCGCGGCCGCGAGGCCGAGGATATCGGCGTTGGTGTCGACGTCTTCGCCGTACTGCTGCGCGAACACCCGCGCGGCGGCCGCGCTCTGCGCGATGATCATCACGAAACACGAGGCGGCGACCGGCACGAGATCGAGGAACTGCTGCCACGTGACGGACGGCCAGCGCAGCGACGGCAACCCGCCCGCGACGGGCCCGAGCACCGCAACGCCCTGCGCGGCGAAGTCGAACGCCGCGCTCGCCGCGATGCTCCCCACGACGACGATCATCGGCATCGGCACGCGCGGCGCGAACCGCTTGCACGCGAGGATCGCGACGACCACGAGCGCCGCGAGCGCGAGCGTCGGCCGGTTCGCGTGGACGAGATGCGTGACGACGTAGTCGAGTTGCGCAAGGCTGCGCGACGCCGGGTACGGCACCGACAACCCGAGCATGTCGCCGAGCATCGCGATCGACACCTGCACGCCGACGCCGGCGAAAAAGCCGACCAGCACCGTGCGCGACAGGAAATCGGCGAGAAAACCGAGCTTGAAGATGCGCGCGAGCAGCAGCATCGCGCCGGTCAGCAGCGCGACCATGCCGGCCAGTGCCGCATATTCCGCGCTGCCGGCAGGTGCCATCGACGACAGCCGGCTCGCGAAGATCGTCGCGGTCGCGGAGTCGGCGGCGACGACAAGATGGCGCGACGCACCGAAGCACGCGAATGCAATGAGCGGCAGGAACACCGTGTAGAGGCCCGTGACGGCCGGCATCCCGGCGATGCGCGCGTAGCCGAGCACCTGCGGGATGTCCATCGAGGCGAGCGAGAGGCCCGCGAACACGTCGCGGATGGCGCCTGCCCGGCGGATCGGGAGCAGGCCTTTCAACAGCCGCACGCCCGACGGGCGGTTTTCGTTGGAATCTTGCATGCGTGAAATGCGTGAGGTCGAAGAAGTGGCGAGGATCGCGAAGCCGTTCGCGCATCGTGCCCCGGGCGGGCCTTGCCTGGCAAGTGCGCGAACGCGGCGCGCGGCGCTCACCGTTGACGCACCGCTCGCACGCCGGCGCGTGCGGCATGCCGGCAACACCCGCGACGCTCGCATGATTGCATGGATCGCCGACCATGCGCGTCGACGCGCGAAGGCCCGCCACGCCGGGTTCGAGCCGATCGCAGCCGTGCGTGCGAGGCATCCGGCAACAGACTCGCGCACCGGCTTGCGGTGACGCGGATTCACCGCCCGCCCTCACTTCGATGCGAAGGACACCTGCACAATGGTGAGCGTATTCGGGAGCCGTTCGACCCGCCGTCACCCCACGCGTCCGGAACCCGATGGCACAATCACGGTCCCTTTCATGTGCCCTTCACCGGGCGCGCGCCGCGTCGCGGCGCCGATTCAACGCACAAGAAGGTCCCTGTTTTCCGCCATGACACTGAACGAATCCTGGTTGACGCCGCTCGTCGGCATCCTCATTCTGCTTGCCACCGCCGGCGCGATCACCGCCGCCGTCCATTTCCTGCTGTTTCGCGTGGTCGCGCGCCTCGCGCGGCTGTCCGCCACGCGCATCGACGACGCGCTGTTCGAGTTCGGCGCCTTCAAATGGCTGAACCGCATCGTCCCGTTCGTCGTGGTCAAGCTCGGGCTCGGCGCGGTGCCCGGCATTCCGGAGCGCGTCACGCAGGTCGCCGACAAGGTGCTGTTCGCGCTGATCGTGTTCCTCGTGACGATGACCATCAGCGCGACGCTGTCCGCGCTCGAGCACACCCACCGCACGCACCAGCGCGACCAGCCGCGCCTGTCGCTGAAAGGCGCGATGCAACTCGTCAAGCTCGTGATGTTCATCACCGCCGCGCTCGTCGTGATCGGCGATGCGACCGGCAAGCAGATCGGCCTGCTGCTGTCCGGCATCGGCGCGATGTCGGCGGTGCTGATGCTGATCTTCAAGGACACGCTGCTCGGCCTCGTCGCCGGCGTGCAGCTGTCGTCGAACGACATGCTGCGGATCGGCGACTGGATCACGATGCCGTCGGCCGGTGCGGACGGCACCGTCATCGACATCACGCTGAACACCGTCAAGGTCGCGAACTTCGATCACACGATCATCACGGTGCCCACGTGGAAGCTGATCACCGAGAGCTACCAGAACTGGCGCGGGATGACCGAAGCGGGCGGCCGCCGCATCAAGCGCGCGCTGTTCGTCGACGCGACGAGCGTGCGTTTTCTATCGAACGACGAGATCGAACGGCTCGAACGCCTGACGCTGCTGAGGGATTATCTCGAGGACAAGGTCGACGCGATCGAGCAATGGAACGGCACGCTCGGCGCGGCCGGCGACTGCCCGGCGAACCGCCGCCAGCTGACGAATCTGGGCACGTTCCGCGCGTACGTCGCGAACTACCTGAAGGGTCATCCGCGCATCCGCCGCGACATGACCTGCATGGCGCGGCAGTTGCCGCTCACCGCCGAAGGCATTCCGCTCGAACTGTACTGCTTCACCGATACGACGACGTGGGTCGACTACGAGGCCATCCAGGCCGACCTGTTCGATCACCTGATCGCGGTGCTGCCGGAGTTCGGGCTGCGCGTGTACCAGCATCCGTCGGGTTTCGACATGCGGCAGATGGTCCGCGCGGCGTAAGCCGGCGCGCGGGCACCGCGGACGGGTCGATGCGCGACGCGGCCGCGCCTATCGCGCCGCGCACTCCGATGCGAGCCGCCCGAGCACCTTCAAGGCGTCCTCGATCTGGCGCGACCACGGATAGCTGTAGTTGAGCCGGATGAAATGCCGGTAGTCGGTGCCCGCCGAGAACATGTGGCCGGGGCCGACCGTGATCCGCTGCGCGAGCGCGAGCGTGTACAGCTTCATCGCATCGACCTGCCGCGGCAGCTCGACCCACAGCACATACCCGCCCTGCGGCTGCGACAGCCGTGTGCCTTCCGGGAAGAACCGGCGCACCATCGCGCTCATCAGGCTCGCCTGCTGCGCGTACAGCTTGCGCATGCGCCGCAGGTGGAAATCGTAGCCGTCGTATTTCAGGTACTCGGCGATCGCGAGCTGCTCGATCGCGGGCGTCGCGAGCGTGTTGAGGAATTTCAGCTTCTCGACCTGGTCGCGATAGCGGCCCGGCATCGCCCAGCCGATCCGGTAACGCGGCGACAGGCTCTTCGTGAACGACGCGCAATGCAGCACGAGGCCGTCACGGTCGAACGATTTCAGCGCGCTCGGGGTCGTGTCGCCGAAATGCAGCTCGTGATACACGTCGCTCTCGATCGCCGGCACGCCGTGCTTCGCGAGCAGTTCGACGAGCGCGCGCTTGCGCGCATCGGGCATCTGGAAGCCGAGCGGATTCTGGAAATTCGGCATCACCATGCACGCGGCGATGCGCTCGCGCTCGAGGACCCGTTCGAGCGCGTCAAGATCGATGCCGTCGCCCGGGTGCGTCGCGACTTCCAGCGCGCGCATGCCCATCCGCTCGATCGCGTGCAGCATCGCGTAGAACGTCGGCGACTCCACCGCGATCGTGTCGCCCGGCTTCGCGACGGCCTGCAGGCACAGGTTGATCGCTTCGGTCGCGCCGATCGTCATCACGATCTCGCCCGGCTCGACGGCGACCCCGCGTTCCGCGTAGCGCCGCGCGATCTGGCGGATCAGTTCCTGGTTGCCCGGCGGCAGGTCGTCGATCACGCCCCAGCGCGTGCGGCGTCGCCCGATCGTCTGCGCATAGCGTGCGAGACGCTGCACCGGAAACTGCGACGCGTCGGGATACGGCGAACCGAGCGGCACCGCGTCGTCGCGCGCGATCGAGCGCAGCGTCGACAGCACGAGCCGGCTCACGTCCACCGCCGACGGCTCGGCCGTCGGCGCCGACGTATGCAGCTCGGCCTCGGCCGGCGCCGCCGCGCGTGCCCGCACGAAGTAGCCCGACTGCGGCCGGCTTTCGATCAGGCCGCGGCTTTCCAGCACGAGGTAGGCGCGCAGCACGGTCGTCACGCTGAGCTGCTGCTGCCGGCTCGCCTGCCGCACCGACGGAATCCGTTCGCCCGGCCGGTACACGCCACGCTCGATCTGCGCCTGGAGATCGTCGGCCAGTTGTTCGTAACGCTTCACGCGCCTCCCTTTCAACTTCCCTTCAACAACACAGTTGCGATCCGCACCGTGCGAATGGCCGAAACTGTACTCTTTTTTGAAGCGAACAGGTGTACACACAGCGGCACGGGTGCCGCGCGTACTCTGCACCCATCGACCCCGACACCCGCTGCACCATGAAAAAGAAATCCGCCACCGCGCGCATCGAACCGTACACTCACCCGGCCGCCGGCTGGGGTGCGCTGAAAGCCGTCACGATCAACCTGATCAAGGATAAGGTCGCAGGCGGCAACTACCGTACGCTGCTGCGCCAGAACCAGCCGGACGGCTTCGACTGCCCCGGCTGCGCGTGGCCCGACCGCCAGCACGCATCGACGTTCGAATTCTGCGAGAACGGCGTGAAGGCGGTGGCCGCCGAGGCGACGAGCAAGCGCGTGACGCCCGAATTCTTCGCCGCGCACACGGTCACCGAGTTGCTCGAACAGTCGGATTTCGAACTCGAACAGCACGGCCGCCTCACCGACCCGATGGTGTACGAGGCGCAAACCGACCGCTACGTGCCGATCGCGTGGGACGACGCGTTCGACCTGATCGCGCGCCACCTGCGCGCGCTGCCCGACCCGAACCAGGCCGCGTTCTACACGTCCGGCCGCGCGAGCAACGAAGCGGCGTTCCTGTACCAGTTGCTGGTGCGGCTGTACGGCACGAACAACTTCCCCGACTGCTCGAACATGTGCCACGAGGCGACGAGCCGCGGGCTGCCGGCCTCGGTCGGCGTCGGCAAGGGCACCGTCACGCTCGACGATTTCGAGCACGCGGACATGCTGCTGATCTTCGGCCAGAACCCCGCGACCAACCACCCCCGGATGATGGGCGAGCTGCGCGAATGCGCGAAGCGCGGCGCGACGATCGTGTCGATCAACCCGCTCAAGGAGCGCGGCCTCGAACGCTTCGCCGATCCGCAAAGCCCGATCGAGATGCTGACGATGTCGGGCACCCGGATCGCATCGACGTTCATCCAGCCGACGATCGGCGGCGATTTCGCGCTGATCAAGGGGATGGCGAAGCGGGTGCTCGAACTCGACGACGCCGCGCGCGCCGCCGGTGCGCCGCGCGTCGTCGACACCGCGTTCATCGCCGAGCACACGGCCGGTTTCGACGCCTTCGCCGACGACCTGCGCAACGAAAGCTGGTCCGCGCTGACCGCCGAAAGCGGCGTGCCGTACGAGCAGATCGACAGCCTCGCGCAACGCTATGCGCGCAGCGAACGCGTGATCGCGACGTGGGGCATGGGCATCACGCAGCACAAGCATTCGGTCGCGACCGTGCAGATGCTGACGAACCTGATGCTGATGCGCGGCAACATCGGCCGCCCCGGCGCCGGCCTGTGCCCGGTGCGCGGCCACTCGAACGTGCAGGGCAACCGCACGGTCGGCATCGAGGAAAAGCCGTCGCAGGCGTTCCTCGACCGCCTCGGCCACGTGTTCGACTTCGAACCGCCGCGCCACCACGGCTACGACGTCGTCGAGACGATCGAGGGGATGCTCGAAGGCCGCGTGAAGGTGCTGATCGGCCTCGGCGGCAACTTCGCGATGGCGACGCCCGATACGCCGCGCACGTGGGAAGGCATGCGACGCTGCGACCTGTCGGTGCACATCACGACGAAGCTGAACCGCAGCCACCTGATCCACGGCCGCGACGCGCTGATCCTGCCGACGCTCGGCCGCACCGAAATCGACCTGCAGGACAACGTCGCGCAAGGCGTGACGGTCGAGGATTCGATGAGCATGGTCCACGTGTCGTACGGGATGAACAAACCGGCGTCGCCGAACCTGATGTCGGAGCCCGCGATCGTCGCGCACATCGGCCATGCGCTGTTCGGCGGCGGCAAGATCGACTGGCTCGCGTACAAGGACGATTACGCGAAGATCCGCGATGCGATCGAGGCGACGCTCGACGGCTTCTACGACTACAACACGCGCATCGCGCGGCCGGGCGGCTTCCACCTGCGCGTCGCGTCGCGCGATCGCGAGTGGCTCACGCCGACGGGCAAGGCGAACTTCATCGCGCACGCGTTGCCGACCGACACGCCGATCCAGCGCGCCCGCGCGCTGCACGGCGAACGGCTGATGACGCTGATGACGACCCGTTCGCACGACCAGTACAACACGACCGTCTACGGGCTCGACGACCGCTATCGCGGCGTGTTCGGCCAGCGCCGCGTGGTGTTCGTCAACCGCGACGATCTCGCGATGCTCGGCCTGAAGGCCGGCGAATGGGTCGACATGGAAACCGTGTGGCACGACGGGATCGAGCGGCGCGCGGACGGCTTCCTGCTCGTCGAGTACGACATCCCGCGCGGCTGCATCGGCGCGTATTACCCGGAAACCAACCCGCTCGTGCCGCTCGACAGCGTCGGCGACGTGTGCAACACGCCGACGTCGAAGTCGGTGCCCGTGCTGCTGCATCGCGCGGCCGCGCCGGCCTCGATCGCCGCCTGACGGAGCGCGACGATGATCGTTCGTCCGCGCGAGCACTGGCTGCGGATGCTGCTCGTGTGGAACGGCTCGGTGCTGCCCACCATCCTGCCGCAGCTCGTGCTGACGCTCGCGATCAGCCTCGTCGCGGTGTGGGGCGGCGGCCGCGTGCTCGGCGAGAAGGTGCCGCTGAACCCGACGCCATTCACGCTGATCGGGCTCACGCTGGCGATCTTCGCGGGGTTTCGCAATAACGCGAGCTACGAACGCTACCGCGAGGGCCGGCAACTGTGGGGCGGCGTCCTGACCGCCGCGCGCACGCTGGTCTCGCAGGCGCTCTGCTACGGTGCGGTCGACCGCGACGACGCATCGCGGCGCGCCTTCGTGCGGCAGGTCGTCGCCTTCGTCTATGCGCTCAAGCATCAACTGCGCGGCACCGATCCGGCCGCCGACCTGCGCGGGCTGCTCGACGAGGCCACTCATGCGCGTGTCGCCGGCTCCCGGTTCCGCCCGATCGTCATCGTGCACGCGCTGCGCGAAGCGTTCGCCGCACGCGCCGACGCGGGCCGCCTCGCCGATACGCGCCTGTGGATGCTCGACGCGCGCCTCGACGATCTCGTCGCGATGGTGAGCGGCTGCGAACGGATCGCGTCGACGCCGATCCCGTTTTCCTATGACGTGCTGCTGCACCGGACCATCTACGCGTACTGCGTGCTGCTGCCGTTCGGCCTCGTCGACTCGATCGGCGCGGCGACACCGTTCGTCACCGTGTTCGTCGCCTATACGCTGATCGCGCTCGACGCGATCGCGCATGCGATCGCCGAGCCGTTCGGCGACGGGCCGAACCATCTCGCGCTCGATGCGATGACGCGCCAGATCGAACGCACGCTGCTCGAACTGAACCGCGAGCCGCTGCCGGCCGAAGTGACGCCCGGCCGCGCATACCGCCTCACCTGAACCGCTCAGTCGCCGAGGCCGCGCAGGAAACGGCCGTGCTCGGCGGCTGCGTCGGCGATCCGCCGCACCAGCACGACACCGCGCAGCATCGCCTGCGCGGCATCGCCTGCGCGACCGGCCGCGCGCCGCCGCAGCACGCGCGCCGCCGCGTCGCAGGTCCGGTCGAGCCGCGCGAATTCCGCCCGCGCGACGCGGCCGCGCACCACGGCCACCGCACGGCGCACGGTCGGCTCGCGCGAGGCCAGTGCGGCGAGCGACAGCAGGCTGTCGCCGATTCCCCAGATCGCGAGCAGGTCGCGCATGTCGCGCTCGATCAGCGTCTGCGGCAGGCTGCCCGCGAAACCGAGTTCGCGCGCGAGACGGTCGGCCGTCCGGCTCAGCCACACGCTCTCCGACCAGGCACGCGGGTCGCGTGCGATGCCGGCCAGGTCGCGGCGCACCGCACGATGCAGCCGCCGCCGGCTCGTGCCGGGATCGCCGGGAAACACCAGCGCGAAGATCAGCGCGCCGAACGCGATGCCGAGCATGGTGGCGAGCGCGCTGTTCAGGAACGCGGCATCGCCGATGCGCGCGGTATTGTCCGGCGACGTGAAATTCCAGAAGAAGATCGCGAATGCGCTGCCCATCGCGGCCGTGCGCGGATGACGCATCGTGACGCCGTTGGCGACCAGGAACACGCCGAGGATGGTCGCGAGCATCTCGAAGCCCGACACCGCGGGCAACAGGACGAAGTTGCAGACGACGCCGGCGGCCGCCGCGCATGCCGTGCCTTTCAGGAAACCGACGGCCGCGCGCACCGAGTTCGGCCGCGTCGAGAACAGCGCGCCGACCACGGCCGTGATCGCGACGAAGCCGGCGCCCGACGGCCACGCCGTGACGATCCAGATCGCCGATGCGGCCAGCACCGCGATGAACGCGCGGATCCCGTTGTGCCACGCGAGCACCGGATCGTGGTGAAAGGCATAGCGCACGCGCGAAGGCGGCGGCTCCGGCCGGTCGAGCAGCGCCCGGCTCGCGAACGCGCGCTCGAACCCGGCGAGCAGCGCCGCCAGCCGGTCGAGCGTGAGCAGGCGCGACGTGTCCGGGCCGCGCTGCGCGGCCGCCGCCGCGTGCAGTGCGTCGTCCACGCGCGCGCGCAACGCCGCGATCGCGTGCCCCGGGGTGTCCGATGCAGCGACGCCGTCCAGCACGCGCGCGACTTCGTCGATCAGCGGATCCGGCGCGTCGCCGGCGCGCGCCGCATGCTCGCGGATCGCCTGCCCGGCGGCCTGCGCGGTGAGCACGCCCAGCGCCGCCGCGCGCAGATGGCCGATCGCGTTGCGCACCGGCGGCGCGCCGGCCGCGGCATACTCGGCCGCCGTGTCGAGTTCGAGCGCATCCGCGAACAGGCGGTGCACGGCCGCCCCGTTCGGCTCACGGCGCAGCGCGCCCGCGCCGAGCGTCACCGCGCGGTCGAGATAGCGCGCAAGCCGCGTGCGGACATCGTTCAGCGGCGCGCCCGGCGCAAACACCGTTTCGAACAGCGCGCCGCACAGGATGCCGACGACCACATACAGGAATCGCGCCACCGCGATGTCGAACGCATGCAGCGGCGCGGACACCGCATCCATCGCGATGATCGCGGCCGTATAGCCGGCGAGCACCGCCGCATATGCGCGGAAATTCCGCTGGAACGTCGCGACGCCCGCGCACAGCCCGATCCACGCGGCGAGCGCCGGCAGGAACAGCTCGGGCGTCTGCGCGAACGCACCGGTCAGCGCGAGCGCGACGGCCGCGCCGATCGCGGTGCCGAGAATCCGGTACTGGCTCTTCGACAGCCCCATCCCGCGGCTGCCCTGCGCGACGATCCACACGGTCGACGCGGCCCATTTCGGATCGTCGAGATTCATCCGGAACGCGATATAGAGTGCGAGCAACGACGCGGCGGTATTGCGCAGCGCGAACGCGAGCGCGCCGGGCGGCAACATCGGGCGCGCGTCGCGCAGCGCGGCCCGGACGGCCGCGAACGGCGGCACGCTGGGGAAAGCGAATTTCATCCGGCGAGCATACGATCGCGCGCGGGCCGCCACTACGGGGCGGCGGCGGGATGCGTTATTGCACCGGGCAGGATAATCGGTGCGGCCCGCCGCGATCCGGCGCGCGACGGTAAGATGCGCGCAGGCCGAACCCTGAAACGCCCCGTATGGACCTCGAAAGCATCCGGATATTCTTGCGCGTGGTGGAACGCGGCAGCTTCACCGCCGCCGCCACGCAACTCGACATGCCGCTCAGCCGCGTGAGCCGCAAGGTCAGGCAGCTCGAGGACGATCTCGGCGTCCAGCTGCTGTACCGCACGACGCGCCGCGTGTCCGTCACCGAAGCGGGGCGCGACTATTACGAACGCTGCCTGCGCGCCGAGGAAATCCTGCTCGACGCGGACCGCCAGGCGCGGGCGCTGCGCACCGAGCCCGAGGGCACGCTGCGCGTGCTGGTGCCCTACGCGATCGGCCTGCTGGAACTGGAGCCGGCGCTCGCCGAGTTTCGCCGACGCTACCCGCTGGTGCAGCTCGTGCTGATCTACGACAACAGCGCGCTCGACCTCGTCGAGCACGGCTTCGACGTCGCGCTGCGCACGGGCGTGCTAACCGATTCCGGCTATGTCGCGCGCTCGCTCGGCTGGTCGCACGCGAAACTCGCGGCCAGCCCGCACTATCTCGACCGTGCCGGCCGGCCGCAGACACCACAGGACCTCGCCGATCACGACATCCTGTTCGTCGGCCGCGACACGCCCGGCCTGACGCTGCGGCTCACCAACGCGGCCGGCGACGTGGCCGATGTGCCGGTGCGGCCCGTGCTGATCTCGAACGAATCGGTCACGGTGCTGCGCCAGGCCGCGAGCGGCGGCGGCATCGCGTTGATCTCCACGCACTTCACCACGCGGCGGCTCGCGAACAACGAACTCGAAATCGTGCTGCCCGACTGGCACCGCACCAACGACGTCGAACTGCACGCGCTGTATCCGAAGCGCGCGACGCTCGACAGCAAGGTGCGCGCATTCGTCGAATTCCTGACGGAAGTCTTCACCGCGTGGCGCGCGTCGCCGTAACCGGCATCGCGCGACCGGCCATCGAGGCGGGCCGGCTGCATTATTGCGGCGCACGAAAGGAATTAATGAGCGCGCGAGCGTTGATCGCCGTTCGCCGCATCGTTAGCCTGTGCCCATGAAAAATCGCCACACACGTTACGGCAGCCACGCGAGCGCTGCCCGCCGCCGCGTCACGCGCGTCGCGCCTTCCTGACCGGCCTGCCCGCGCCCCGAAGCCCGTCATGGCTTCGCCGATCCGATCGAACGCCTGAACCGCACGCCGCGCGCGGACGGCCCCGTTTGCCGGGCCGCCCGCGCGTGGTGCATCGCGCCGTCCGCTTCGCGGCCCGCCCGCACACGCGTCGCGCGCGCGGCCGACGGCGCGCGCCGCCCGGCCACCTTTCATCACGCAGGAACACCATGTCATCTCCGTCACCCCAGGCGCCGCTGTCGGGCGGCAAGCTCGCGATCGGCACGATCGCGGTATCGCTCGCCATGTTCATGAACGTGCTCGACTCGTCGATCGCGAACGTCGCGATCCCGACGATCTCGGGCGACCTCGGCGTCTCGGTCGACGAAGGCACGTGGGTAATCACGATCTTCGCTGCCGCGAACGCGGTGTCGATTCCGCTGACCGGCTGGCTCACGCAGCGCTTCGGCCAGGTGCGCCTGTTCGTCACGTCGATCCTGCTGTTCGTGTTCGCGTCGTGGCTGTGCGGGATCGCGCCGAACCTGCCGACGCTGCTCGCCGCACGGATCCTGCAGGGCGCGGTCGCGGGGCCGCTCGCGCCGCTGTCGCAGGCGCTGCTGCTTGGCGCCTGGCCGCGGCAGAAATCGTCGAGCGCGCTCGCGCTGTGGTCGATGACCGCGCTCGTCGGCCCGATCGCGGGGCCGTCGCTCGGCGGCTGGATCACGTACGACTACAACTGGTCGTGGATCTTCTACATCAACATTCCGGTCGGCTTCTTCGCGGCGGCCGTCACATGGATCGTGTTCCGCGACCGCGAATCGGCCACGCGCCGCCTGCCGATCGATACGGTCGGCCTGCTGCTGCTCGTGCTGTGGGTCGCGTCGCTGCAAATCATGCTCGACAAGGGCAAGGATCTCGACTGGTTCAACTCGCCCGTCGTCGTCGCGCTCGGCATCGTCGCGCTGATCGGCTTTGCGTTCTTCCTCGTGTGGGAGCTGTACGAGGCCAACCCGATCGTGGACTTGCGGCTGTTCACGCAGCGCAACTTCGCGGGCGGCACGATCGCGATCTCGGTCGCGTACGGGATGTTCTTCGGCACGCTCGTGCTGCTGCCGCAATGGATGCAGGGTTATCTCGGCTACCGTGCGGTCGATTCGGGGCTCGCGACCGCGCCGCTCGGGCTGTTCGCGATCCTGCTCACGCCGGTCATGGGACGCCTGCTGCCACGCACCGACCCGCGTTATATCGCGACGCTCGCGTTCGTCGGCTTCGCGGTCGTGTTCATGATGCGCACGACGTTCTACACCGACGTGTCGCGCTGGGACCTCGTGCTGCCGACGCTGCTGCAAGGCATTCCGATGGCGATGTTCTTCGTGCCGCTGACGTCGATCATCCTGTCCGGGCTGCCGCCCGAAAAGATCCCGGCCGCGGCCGGCCTGTCGAATTTCGGCCGCACGTTCTGCGGCGCGGTGGGCACGTCGCTGATCAGCAACGCGTGGAACGACCGCACGATCCTGCATCACGTGCGGCTCACCGAACAGGCGAGCGTCACCAACCCGGTCTTCACGCAACAGGTCGACACGACACGCTCGCTGCTGCACCTGAGTCCCGATTCGGCGCTCGCGTTCTTCAACGCATCGGTCGATTCGCAGGCGGCCGTGATGGGGTTGAACGACATCTTCTACGTGTCGGCGATCATCTTCATCGCGATCATCCCGCTCATCTGGATCACGAAACCGGCGCGCTCGGGCGGCGGCGATGCCGATGCGGCGGCGGCCGGCGCGCATTGATCCGCGGCCGTTGCGGCCGGGCCTCGTGCCGCGCATGCCGGGCCCGGGCCGCCACCTAGCGACGTAATAAAGACTTGCAATCGATACAGGCGGAAACGTCAACAGCCGGCACCCGTACCGCGTTTTTTCGTCATGCGCCGCTCCTCCAGAGGGACGGCGCAACGACAGGAGAAAACACGATGCGAGCCCTGACCCGTCAAATCGCGATTGCCGCCACCCTGATGTCGGTCCTGACCGGCACCGCGTTCGCCGAAACGCCGTGGCAGCAAGCGCATCCGCGCCGCGAAGCGGTCAACCGGCGCCTCGCGAACCAGCATCGCCGCATCCATCACGAAGTGACGGAAGGCGAGATGTCGCACGCCCGGGCCGCGCGCCTGCACCGTGACGACCGCAAGATCCGCCGGGAAGAGCGGGACATGGCCGCGCAGGATCACGGCCACATCACGAAGAGCGAAAAGCACGTGCTGAACCAGCAGGACAATGCGGTCGGCAACAAGATCGGCCAATAACAGCGACAACACCGGCAAGCGCCCATTCGCCATCACCTGAAACGCCCGCTGCCGCGATGTGGCAGCGGGTGCTTGTTCGATCGGCTGGTTGTATCGAATCGTTTCAACGCGCGAACGGCGTCAGATGCTGCGGGTATACTCCGTCGTCAGCCGCCTGTCGCATCGTCGTCCGTCAAAAACGGCCCGATTCCGGGCGGTTTCGTCGCGAAGCTTCGCGTTTCGCCTACCCCGCGCCCCAGCCTCGATACGAGACACCCGACGACCGACCATGAAACGATTCCTGCTGCTCCTTCCCGCCGCCCTGCTCGCCGCCTGCGGTTCCGCGCCCTCGTCCGACTCGGCCTCGTCGGGTGCCGCACCGATGATCTACGTGTCGTCGCAACGTCCGGCCTACGCCATCGCGAACTGCCTCGACAGCCGCCTGTCGGGCACCGAGCAATCGCAGCACAACGGCGTGACCGATATCGCCGTCGGCTCGAATTCCTACTTCGTCACGCTGACGCCGTCGGGCAACGGCTCGGTCGTCAAGGTCGTGCGCGGCTCGGGCAACGAACCGGCCGAGGAAGCCATGCGCTTCGCGATCGCGCGCTGCGCGATCTGACGCCCCCCGCGCCGGGCACCCGCCCGGCCGACTGCCGCGCGCCGCACCGCGCGCGCCGAATATTTTCATCCGGACGGCCGTCGATGAGAGAATCGCACCACGATTCCCTCTCGATGGAGCCCGCATGAAGCACCTGCTGTCCCGGCTGTTCGTCAGCGCCGCGCTCGTCGCGCTTGTTCCGGCGCTGCCGGCGCAGGCTGCCACGCCGCCCGGCATCTTCGTCGTCGCCACGCAACTCGGCGAATTCACGACCCTCGACCCGAGCGGGATCTACGAGCTGGTGCCGTCCGAATACGTGGCGAACACCTACGAGCGGCTGGTGCGGGTCGACCTGAAGGATCCGACGCGCTTCGACGGACAGATCGCGCAATCGTGGACGGTCGGCGCAGACGGCACGACCTACACGTTCAAGCTGCGCCCCGGCCTCACGTTCCATTCCGGCAACCCCGTCACCGCCGACGACGTCGCATGGTCGCTGCAGCGCACCATCCTGCTCGACAAGGGGCCGGCCGGCGTGCTCGCCGATCTCGGCCTCACGAAGGCGAACGTGATGCAGAAGGTGCGCGTGGTCGATCCGCAGACCGTCGTGCTCGAAACCGACCGCAAGTACGCGCCGAGCTTCGTGCTCAACGTGTTCAGCGCGTGCCCGGCCTCGGTGTTCGACAAGAAGCTGCTGCTGTCGCACCAGCAGGGCAACGATTTCGGCAGCGCGTGGCTGCGGACCAACGATGCGGGCTCGGGCCCGTACCAGCTCGTCAAGTGGACGCCGAACGAGAGCATCGTGCTGCAGCGTTTCGAGAAATACCGCACGCCGTACCCGATGAAGCGCGTCGTGCTCCGCCACGTGCCCGAAGCGTCCGCGCAGCGGCTGCTGCTGGAGAACGGCGACGCCGACGCCGCGCGCAACCTGAGCCCCGACAGCCTCGCCGCGCTGTCGAAGGCCGGCAAGATCAAGGTCGCGTCGTGGCCGGTATCCGCGCTGCTGTACCTGAGCCTGAACACGAAGAACCCGAACCTCGCGAAACCCGAGGTGCAGCAGGCGATGAAATGGCTCGTCGACTACGACGGCATCCAGCGCAACATCGTCAGCACGACCTACAAGGTGCATCAGACCTTCCTGCCCGAAGGCTTCCTCGGCACGTCGAACGCGCGGCCGTACAAGCAGGACGTCGCGAAGGCGAAGGCGCTGCTCGCGAAGGCCGGCTTGCCGAACGGCTTCGACGTGACGATGGACATGCCGAACGACTATCCGTACCTCGAGATCGCGCAGGCGCTGCAGGCGAACTTCGCGCAGGGCGGCATCCGCGTGAAGCTGATCCCCGGCGATGCGAAGCAGGCGATCGGCAAGTACCGCGCGCGCCAGCACGACATCTTCATCGGCGAATGGTCGCCCGACTACATGGACCCGAACAGCAACGCGCGCGGCTTCGCATGGAATCCGGACAACTCGGATCAATCGCCGACGAAGATGCTCGCGTGGCGCAACAGCTGGGATATTCCGCAACTGACGAAAGACACCGAGGCCGCGCTCGTCGAGCCGTCGCCCGCGAAGCGCGCGCAGCGCTACGAAGCGCTGCAGAAGGCCGTGCTCGCGAACTCGCCGTTCATCATCATGTTCGAGAAGGTCGTGCAGGTCGCGACGCGCCCCGGTGCGACCGGGCCGGAAATCGGGCCGATCAACGACCTCGTGTCATACCGCACGCTCGCGAAATAATCGCGGCGGCCCGCGTGCCCGGCCCTGCCGGCGCGCGGGTAATCGCCATGGGCCGCGGCGCCGGCGCTATGTAGCGCGGCGGCGCCGATCTACAATGACCGGGGCCGGCGGCGCCCGGCGGTGATCCACGTCACCGGATTCGCGTCACCAACCAGGACAGGATGCGCACGCCCGAGTGCGCACAACGGGAACCGAACATGCATCCGAGCGAGCACGCGGTCTGCGTAGCGATCAACGACAACAACCGCGCGTGGTACGAAATGCTCGTGCCGTTCCTGCTGTCGCTCCGGCAGACCGGCTACGACGGACGGATCGCGGTGATCGGCTACGGGCTGTCCGAGCGCAAGCGGCAGATCCTCGCGAGCCAGTCGGTCGACGTCATCGACGCGTCGGACGCGTATGCGCTGCCGGTCGGCCGCTTCATCGAGGCGGCCGGGTATTGCGCGCGCAACCCGCAGATCCGCAAGCTCGCGCTGTACGATGCCGACATCTGGTTCTGTGCGCCGCAATTCGACCTGTTCTCGCGGATCGGCGACGACCGGATTCACGTGTGCCCCGACCCGCTGTTCTGCACGTTCGTCGTCACGCCGCTGATCGGCGAGCGGCGCGACCATCACTGGCGCCTCGTCGTCGACGCGGTCACCGCCCGCCACGGCGGTGCGCTGCAGGCCGGGCTCGTGGCCGGGACCACCGACGCATGGGCACGCTATGCCGCTCACCTGCGCGACTGCCTCGCGCGCGTCGGCACCGATTTCCTGGCGTGCTTCGGGATCGACACGACGTTCCTGCATCTGTGGAGCGCCCAGGGCGAAACGGCGCTGCTCGACCCGGTCCAGAACTTCGTCAGCAAGTACGGCATTCACGAATCGTTCGACGCGGGCAGCGGTACGACGACGCTCCGTTACCAGGACGAACCGATCCGCGCGCTGCACATGACCGGCGACATCCGCTTCCTCGACCGGTGGCGCTACTACGCGAACCACACCGACGCCGCGCTGCGCGACGGCGCGCCGTTCGCGCTGTCGGACGGCACCCCGGTGCCCTCCGGCGCGGTCGCCGCACGCATCGCCGCGGCGGACTACGTGCGATCGGCCGGGCTGACCGTTTCGTCCGCCGCGATCGAGGGCAGCGCGGGCGCCTACCTGCAGGCGATCGACGAACCGGGCGGCACGATGCTCGTCGGCAGCGGCAACCACGAAGTCGTGTTCACCGCGACCCGCGACATCGCGCGCCTGAACGTCTACGTCACGCACCCGTCCGGTTCGCCGTCGCCGCTGCGGTGCGAAGTGCTGGTCGACGGGCAGGCGCAGCGCAAAGGCACCGAGCTGATGGCGCATTTCTGGTATCAGGTCGCCGCCGGCACCGTCGTCACGCTACGCGCGACGAGCCTCGGCGGCCAGCAGTGCAACGCGATCTGGCGGCTGCGCGAGGCGCCGGACATGCAGCAGTAGCCGCCCCGCCGCCGCTCAGTTGAACACCGCCCACACCAGGTACGCATTCAACCCGACGATCACGACCGTCGCCGCGCCGGCGACGATCCTCAGCGGCATCCGCATCGCATAAGCGCCCATCACGTCCTCGCGCGCCGACAGCATCAACAGCGCGATCATCGGTATCGGCAACACGAAACTGAGCACGACCTGGCTCGCGACCATCGCGCGCGTGACGTCGCAGCCGAGTGCGACCACCGCGAACGCGGGCGCGATCGTCACCGCGCGGCGCACCCACACCGGCAGGCGGCGATGGATGAAGCCCTGCATCACGACCTGCCCGGCCATCGTGCCGACCACCGAACTCGATACGCCCGACGTCAGCAGCGCGACGAGGAACAGCACGCCGGCGGCCGGCCCGAGCACCGGGATCAGCGTGTGATACGCGTCGCCGATGTCGGTCATGCCCGGCGCATTCGCATGGAACGCCGACGACGCCATCATCACCATCGCGAGATTCACGAACCCGGCGAGCCCGAGCGCGACGACGACCTCGCGGTTCGAAAAACGCACGAGCCGCCGCCGTTCCACGTCGTCGCGCGGCGCGGCGCGATCCTGCGTCAGGCCCGAATGCAGATACAGCGTGTGCGGCATGATCGTCGCGCCGATGATCCCGACCGCGATCGTCAGCGCCGCGTGATCCGGAATCTGCGGGACGACCAGATGAAACGCCGCGGCATGCCAGTCCTGCGGCGCGATCAGCAGTTCGCCGAGATAACACGCGCCGATCACGCCGACCAGCGCCGCGATCGCGGCTTCCAGCGGCCGGAAGCCGCGCTTCTCGAGTGCGAGGATCGCGCAGGTCGCCAGCGCCGTCGCGATCATCCCGGCGAACAGCGACAGGTGGCACAGCAGCCCGAATGCGAGCGCGCCACCGAGGAATTCGGCGAGATCGGTCGCCATCGCGGCGATTTCCGACGCGATCCACATGCCCAGCACGACCGGCGCGGGGAAACGGTCGCGGCACAGCTCGGCGAGGTTGCGGCCGGTCACGATGCCGAGTTTCGCGGACATCGCCTGGAACAGCATCGCGATCGCGTTCGCGGCCAGCACGACCCACAGCAGCCGGTAGCCGTACGCGGCGCCGGCCTGGATGTTGGTCGCGAAGTTGCCGGGGTCCATGTAGCCGATCGACGCGATCACGGCCGGGCCGACGAACGGCAGCAGCGCGGCGATACCGGTGCGGCGGCCTTCCAGCGCGGCGCGCGCCGCGCCGTCGATGCGTTCGGGAGACGCGCCCGGCAGCGCGAAGCCGCCGGCGGTTTTGCTCGTGACGGGAATCATGGTGAGGTTCCGTTCGGATAGGGGCTTACGTGGAAGTGGAAGTGGAAGCGGACGCCACGGCCGGCCTGCCGCCCGCCGGCCGCGGCGCGCCGGCCGCGTTACAGCGGCACGACGTCGGGACGGTTGCGCGGAAACCGCGCGATCACGTCGGGCGCGACGTTCAGGTGCGCTTCGACGAGCTTCGGCGGCGTATGCGCGAGCCAGTCGGACAACGACACCTCCGCATACCGGTCGGTCTTGAAGATCTCCAGGAACACGAGATCGGTCTTGCCGGTGTTCTGCACGTAGTGCCCGAGGCTCTTCTTCACGTAGCCCACGTCGCCCGCGCGGAAGTCGGCCGTCTGCGCCTTCGGCCCCGTGTCGAACACGGTCATCCGCGCCTCGCCCTGCAGGTAGTACTGCCATTCGTCCGCGTTCGGATGCCAGTGCAACTCGCGCATGCCGCCCGGATGGACCGTGACGAGCGCCGCCGCGACCGTCGTCGAGATGTTGAAGTTGGTGCTGTCCGCGATCCGCACTTCGCCGCCGCGCGTCTTCTTGACGGGTTTCATGTCGCCGAGCGAGAAGATGAACGGATGCGGCGGCGCGCCGGCCGACGAGGCCGATGCGCGCTGCGCGTCCGCGAGCGGGCCTGGTTCGTCGCCCTGGAAGATCCACAGGTTGTCGAGCGGAATGTTCCTGAACGCGTCGGCCGGCACGCCGAAGTTGAGCGCGAGCACGTCCGGCGGCGTATGCGCGACCCAGTCGGTCAGCAGCAGCGTATTGAATTCCGATGCGCGTCCGTTATCGAACGCGAGCAGGAATTCGGCGCCGTCGGTGCCGAGGCCCTGCAGCGAATGCGGCAGGCCCGGCGGGAAATACCAGAGATCGCCGGTCTTGACGTCCTGCACCGACGGCCGCCCGAGTTCGTCGAGCACGGTGATCCGGCAGCGGCCGTCAAGCATGATTGCCCACTCGGCCTGCTGGTGCCAGTGCATCTCGCGAATGCCGCCGCGCGTGAGGCGCATATTGACGCCGGAAATGGTTTCGGAAATCGCAAAATCGTCCTGCGTGACCTCGCGCGCCCACCCGCCGTTTTGAATGCGTTTATGGGCATTATTGAAAGACGCCCAGAATAACGGCATCCCGTTGATATCGGTGGCAGGCGGATCCTGGAAAGACGGAAATTGATTCGCCAATGCGGGATTTTGTGGCCCCGGGTCGGTCAATCCCTGTTTGTTGCGCGCGTTGACCGCCCCTTCCGGCGGACTGTCCGGATTGCCGAACGACGCGGCTTTGGCCGTTACGGCAAGGCCTGCGGCGGCAATGGCGCCAGCCGTATTCGCCAGCATCTTGCGTCGAGAAAGATTCGTCATGATTGCCTCTTCATTATTTCGATTGAGCGAATTCCCATTACGGAATACATGCCGTTTTCGGATTATCGAAAATCGAACATCCCGTCACGCAAGTTAAATCCAAATCGACGCAAAACTTAAATGAATTATTGACCTGAATTAATGATTTAATGTGATTCGCTTTAATTTTGTAATAATCGCGATACCGCGGGACACGACTGGCGGAACGGCTCACCGCGACATTCAAGGCGAACGATCCGCCAATCGATCGGCGATTCAGGGGTTGAGCCGTGCGAACGCCGGTTCGTCGCGCACCTATCACCCATCCTCACACCATAGTTTTTATCCGCTGGCGCGAATGATTTTGGCTTTGTCAGATAGATGACATTCGATCACCAAACGACAACGATCTAACAGCCGATGACTTGCGCGTTCGCCCGTACCGTCGAATCCCGCTACGCGGAGCTGACACCGACCGCCAAGCGCATCGCGAGCTACATGCTCGCGAACCTCGACCGTCTGGGGCTCGAGACTGCCGACCAGATCGCGCAGCAGGCCGGCACCAGCGGCATCTCGGTCGGGCGCTTCCTGCGCAGCGTGGGCTACCGCAATCTCGACGACCTGAAGCGCGAGCTGCGCGGCGGCAGCGATCGTCCGTGGATGATCACCGACCGGCTCGACGAATACCGCCGCACGGTGGGCACGTACTCGGTCGACGGCGATGTCGGCGGCAACGACGGCGCCCGCCGCGGCGAACGCGCGCTCGCGTTGTCGCTCGAACGCGAGCTCGATGCGATCCGCCACGTGTACCGGCTCGCCGAAGGCCCGGTGTTCGCGCAGGTCGCCGACCGGATCGCACAGGCCGACGCGGTGTTCATCCTCGGCATCCAGTCGACGCGCGGCATCAGCAACGCCTTCAGCAGCTACCTCGAATACCTGCGCCCGCGCGTGTTCTATTCCGATGGCCAGTCGGGCTCGTACGTCGATTCGCTGAACTCCGAATTCGAGCGGCCGTACTGCATCGTTACCGATACGCGTGCGTATTCGCGCGGCGCGCGCCGCTATTGCCAGGCGGCCGCCGAGCGCGGGCAGCCGTTCGCGCTGGTCACCGACCTGTCGTGCCCGTGGGCGCGCGACTGGCCGTCCGACCTGCTGCAGGTGAAGACCGATGTCGGCCAGTTCTGGGATTCGCTCGCGCCGCTCACCTGCCTGTTCAACCTGCTGATCACGGCCGTGGTCGACCGCCTCGGCCCCGCGATCGACCGCCGCGTCGAACGCAACCGCGAACTGCAGCGCACGTTCGACCAATTCGAATCCTGAGCGAGACCGCCCTGCCGATGAACGATCACCGCCTCGTCGAAATCACGCCCGCCACGCATCGCGTCGACATCGATCTCGTCTACGCGACCGACCGCAACCTGACCGGCAAGCCGATCTACCGCCATGCGCACTGCCTGCTGCTGGCGCCGGCCGAGGCCGCGTTGCGGCGGGCGGTCGACATCGCGGCGCAAGCCGGCTTCACGCTGCGCGTCTACGACGCGTACCGGCCGCCGCAGGCGCAGCAGGTCCTGTGGGATTTCCTGCCCGACCCGAACTTCATCGCCGATCTCGGCCGCGGCTCGAATCACAGCCGCGGCACCGCACTCGACCTGACGCTCGTCGCCGCGAACGGCGAGCCGCTCGACATGGGTACCGGTTTCGACGAGATGGTCGCCGCGTCGGGTCACTTCCACGCCGGGCTGCCTGAAGCCGTGCAACGCAACCGCCTGCTGCTGCTCGGCGTGATGCACGCGGCCGGCTTCGCGCACATCGACAGCGAATGGTGGCACTACGAACTGCCCGGCTCGCACGCGCTGCCGCAGATCGACGACGCGGCAAGCGGCCCGTGGCGCCTGATGTAACGACGATGCACGTCCCCCTCACCGTTCACGTTCAACGACTTCAACGACAGATGGAGCGCCCATGAAATTCCCGACATCCCGACTCGTCGCGGCGCTGGCCGCCGCGGCCGTTCTCGCCGCCGTTCCGCTTTGCGCCGCGCATGCGGAAACACCGAAGGACATGTTCGTGATGGCCACGCTGCTCGACGAATTCACGACGCTCGACCCGGGCGAGATCTACGAACTGGTGCCGGAAGAATACGTCGCGAATACCTATGACCGGCTCGTGCGCGTCGACCTGCGCGATCCGTCGAAATTCAACGGCGACGTCGCGCAGTCGTGGACGGTGAGCACCGACGGCCAGACCTATACGTTCAAGCTGCGCCCGGGCCTCAAGTTCCACTCGGGCAATCCGCTGACGGCCGACGACGTCGCCTGGTCGATCCAGCGCGCGGTGCTGCTCGACAAGGGCCCGGCCGCCGTGCTGACCGGCATCGGCCTGACGAAGGCGAACGTCGTCGCGAACGTGAAGAAGCTCGACGACCAGACGATTGCCGTCACCACCGACCGCAAGTACGCGCCGACGTTCGTGCTGAACGTGCTCGGCTCGTGGCCCGCGTCGGTGCTGGACAAGAAGCTGCTGCTGTCGCATCAGCAAGGCAACGACTTCGGCAATGCGTGGCTGAAGACCAACGAAGCCGGCTCCGGCGCGTACAGGCTGGTCAAGTGGACGGCCGGCGACAGCCTCGTGCTGCAGCGCTTCGACGGCTACCGGTTGCCGCTCGCGATGAAACGCATCGTGCTGCGCCACGTGCCCGAGGCCGCGAGCCAGCGCCTGCTGCTCGAAAACGGCGACGTCGACGCGGCGCGCGACCTGAGCCCCGACGATCTGGCGTCGGTCGTGAAATCGGGCAAGGCGAAGGTATCGGCTTCGCCGCAGGCGACGCTGCTGTATCTCGGCCTGAACACGAAGAACCCGACGCTCGCGAAGCCCGACGTGCAGGAAGCGCTGAAATGGCTCGTCGACTATGCGGGCATCCAGGGCAACGTCGTGAAGACGACCTACAAGGTGCACCAGACCTTCCTGCCCGAAGGCTTCCTCGGCACGTTGAACGCGAACCGCTACAAGCTCGACGTCGCGAAAGCGAAGGCGCTGCTCGCGAAGGCCGGCGTGCCCGACGGCTTTTCGGTGACGATGGACGTGCGCAACGACTATCCGTACACGGAAATCGCGCAGGCAGTGCAGGCGAACTTCGCGCAGGCGGGCATCAAGGTGCAGTTGATCCCCGGCGACAACAAGCAGACGCTCGCGAAATACCGCGCGCGCCAGCACGACATCTACATCGGCGAATGGTCGGCCGACTACATCGATCCGCACAGCAACGCGCAGGGTTTCGCGTGGAATCCGGACAACTCCGACAAGTCGAGCTATAAAATGCTGGCCTGGCGCAACAGCTGGGACATCCCGCAACTGACGAAGGAAACCGACACCGCGCTCGCCGAGCCGACCGCCGCGAAACGCGCGCAGCGGTATCAGGCGATGCAGAAGGAAGTGCTCGCGCACTCGCCGTTCGTGATCATGTTCGAGAAAGTCGCGCAGGTCGCGACACGGCCCGGCGTGAGCGGGCTCGAGGTCGGGCCGATCAACGATCTCGTGTCGTACCGCAACCTGAAGAAGCAATAAGATTCGCCGCATGTCGACTCCCGCCTCCTCACTCGAAGCACTGCGCACGCTGCCCGCGCGTCGCCCGGCCGTGCGCTGGGCGCTGCGCGGGCTGCGCTGGGCGCTCACGCTCGCCGTCACGTTCGCGGGGCTGCTCGCGCTGACGTTCGTGATCGGCCGCAAGGTGCCGATCGATCCCGTGCTCGCGATCCTCGGCGATCGCGCGTCGGCCGACGCATACGCGGCCGAACGCATCGCGCTCGGGCTCGACAAGCCGCTCGCCACGCAATTCATGATTTATGTGCGCGACGTGCTGCACGGCAATCTCGGCGTGTCGCTGCTGACCGCGAACCCGGTGCTCGACGACATCC
This sequence comes from Burkholderia seminalis, assembly GCF_001718535.1. Lineage (NCBI taxonomy): Bacteria > Pseudomonadati > Pseudomonadota > Betaproteobacteria > Burkholderiales > Burkholderiaceae > Burkholderia > Burkholderia seminalis. The sequence continues at coordinate 1,837,902 of NZ_CP013400.1, forward strand.
GGCGCGTGTTCCCGGCCACGCTCGAACTCGCGACGATCGCCACGCTGATCGGCATCGCGATCGGCGTGCCGCTCGGTGTCGCGGCCGCCGTGAAGCACAACCGGCCGATCGATCACATCGCGCGCTTCGTCGGGCTGATCGGCAATTCGGTGCCCGTGTTCTGGCTCGGGCTGATGGGGCTGCTGCTGTTCTACGCGCGGCTGCACTGGGTCGGCGGGCCCGGCCGGCTCGACCCCGTGTACGACGGGATGGTCGACCCGCGCACGGGCAGCCTGCTGATCGCCGCCGCGCTCGCCGGCGAGTGGGACGTGTTCCGCAACGCGGTGTCGCACATCGCGCTGCCGGCCGCGATCCTCGGCTACTACTCGGTCGCGTATCTCAGCCGCATGACGCGCTCGTTCATGCTCGACCAGTTGAGTCAGGAATACATCGTCACCGCGCGCGCGAAGGGCTTGTCGGAACGGCGCGTGATCTGGCGGCATGCGTTCGGCAACATCGCGGTGCCGCTGCTGACCGTGATCGCGCTTACGTACAGCAACCTGCTCGAAGGCTCGGTGCTGACCGAGATCGTGTTCGCGTGGCCGGGGCTCGGTTCGTACCTGACCGGCGCGCTGCTGAACGCCGACATGAACGCGGTGCTCGGCGCGACGCTCGTGATCGGCGCGATGTTCATCACCGTCAACCTGCTGACCGACGCGCTCTACCGCGTGTTCGATCCGCGTGCGCGCTGAGGGCTACGCCGACATGACCGCTTTCCCCCCGCTTCTTTCATCGCCGATGCCGAAGGTCGTCCAATCATGAACACCGAGCGCCTCACGCCGCGCGCGTGGCTGCTGTCCGATGCGCCCGCGTCGCGCTCGCAGGCCGCACTCGGCCTCGCGTACCGACGCTGGCGCCGGTTCGCCACCAATCCGCTCAACCTGTTCGGGCTCGCGATCCTCGTCGCGCTGATCGTCGTCGCGATCATCGGCCCGCTGATCATGCCGCACGACCCACTGCGCCAGGTGCTGTCCGACCGGCTGCTGCCGCCCGGCTCGCCGTCGCACTGGTTCGGCACCGACCAGCTCGGCCGCGACATCCTTTCGCGGCTGATCGCCGGCTCGCGCCTCACGCTCGGCATCGCGCTGCTCGTCGTCGTGATCGTGGTGCCGATCGGCCTCCTGATCGGCACCACGGCCGGCTATTGCGGCGGCTTCGTCGACAGCGTCCTGATGCGCATCACCGACATCGCGCTCGCGTTCCCGAAGATCGTGCTCGCACTCGCGTTCGCGGCCGCGCTCGGGCCCGGCGTGATCAACGCGGTCGTCGCGATCTCGATCACCGCGTGGCCCGCGTATGCGCGGCTCGCGCGCGCGGAGACGATCCGCATCGCGCAAGCCGACTACATCCACGCCGCCCGGCTGCAGGGCGCGTCGGGCCCGCGCATCCTGCTGCGCTACATCATGCCGCTGTGCATGTCGTCGGTGATCGTGCGCGCGACGCTCGACATGGCCGGCATCATCCTGACCGTCGCGGGCCTCGGCTTTCTCGGCTTGGGCGCGCAACCGCCGAGCCCCGAATGGGGCTTCATGGTCGCATCGGGCCGCAACGTGCTGCTCGACGCGTGGTGGGTCGCGACGCTGCCCGGCATCGCGATCCTGCTCGTGAGCCTCGCGTTCAACCTGCTCGGCGACGGGCTGCGCGACGTCTTCGATCCCCGCCATGGAGCATGACATGCCGACGAATACCGCCCCCGCGCCCGCCCCGCTCTGCGAGATCGACGGGCTGAAGATCGGCTTTCGCGGCCACGACGGCGTCGTCACCGACGCCGTGCGCGACCTGTCGCTGACGCTCGCCCCCGGCGAACGGCTCGGCATCGTCGGCGAATCGGGCTCCGGCAAGTCGCTGACGGGCCGCGCGCTGCTCGGCCTGCTGCCCGACGCCGCCCGCTGGTCGGCGCGCACGATGCGCTTCGCGGGCCACGACCTGCTCGCGATGTCGCCGCGCGAGCGCCGGCGGCTGTGCGGCAGCCAGATGGGCATGATCCTGCAGGACCCGAAGTATTCGCTGAACCCGGTGATGACAGTCGCGAAGCAGATGGGCGAAGCGTTTCGTCTGCACGAGCCCGGGCTGCGCGGCCGCGCGCTGCGCGAACGGATCGTCGACGCGCTCTCCGCCGTGCAGATCCGCGACCCGGCGCGCGTCGCCGATGCGTATCCGCATGAATTGTCGGGCGGCATGGGCCAGCGCGTGATGATCGCGATGATGGTGTCGACCGGCCCGCGCCTGCTGATCGCCGACGAACCGACGTCCGCGCTCGACGTCGCGGTGTCGATGCAGGTGCTCGCGGTGCTCGACGCGATGATCGCGCGCCACGGCACGGGCCTGATGTTCATCAGCCACGACCTGCCGCTCGTGATGTCGTTCTGCGACCGCGTCGCGGTGATGTATGCGGGCCGCGTGGTCGAGACCTGCGCCGCGCGCGACCTGCGCGACGCCTCGCATCCCTACACGCGCGGGCTGCTCGCGGCGACCCCGCCGCTCGCGAACCCGCCCGACGAACTGCCCGTGCTGCGCCGCGATCCGGCGTGGCTCGAGCCCGCCGGCCGACAGGAGGCAGCACGATGATCGACGTCGATCACGCATCGATCCGTTTCCCGACCCGCACGGGTCACGTCGACGCCGTGCGCGATGCGAGCTTCGCGGTGCGCGACGGCGAAGTGTTCGGGCTCGTCGGCGAATCGGGTTCCGGCAAGTCGACGCTGTTGCGTGCGCTGACGGGCCTGGTGCCGCTCGCGTCCGGCAGCCTGTCGATCGACGGACGGCCGGTCGGCGGCACGCCCGATCGCGCGTTCCGCCGCCACGTGCAGATGGTGTTCCAGGATCCGTACGCGTCGCTGCATCCGCGCTTCACGGTCGACCAGACGTTGCGCGAGCCGCTGTCGATCCATGCGATCGGCGACGCCGATGCGCGCATCGCCCGCGCGCTGTCCGAGGTCGGCCTCGGCCCCGCGTTCCGTTTTCGCTATCCGCACCAGTTGTCGGGCGGCCAGCGGCAGCGCGTCGCGATCGCGCGTGCGTTGATCGTCGAACCGCGCGTGCTGCTGCTCGACGAACCGACGTCCGCGCTCGACGTGTCGGTGCAGGCAGAAATCCTGAACCTGCTGCGCCGCCTGCATCGCGAACGCCAACTGACGATGATCCTCGTGAGCCACAACCTCGCGGTGATCGGCTTCCTGTGCCAGCGCGTCGCGGTCATGCAGCACGGCGAGATCGTCGAACAGCTCCGTGTCGAGGACGTGCGGGCAGGACAGGTCGCACGCGACTACACGCGCACGCTGCTGAACGCGACCGAAGGCTACCGCCGTCTCGACCCGGTGGTTGAAACACCGGCGAACTGACATCCGCGCGACGCGCCGGCGTGCGATACTCGGCACGCCACGCGCCGGCTGGCCGTTGCATGGAACCCTTGCGCGCCACGCGGGTCCATTTCCTTTCATCAACAGCTCAATCGCAATAGGGAGGCGTTCATGCTGCAATTCATCGAAACCCTGGTCGTCGGGCTCATCGTCGGCCTCCTCGCCCGCGCGCTCAAGCCCGGCGACGACAAGATGGGTATCCTGATGACCGTCGTGCTCGGCGTCGTCGGCTCGCTGGTCGCCGGCTACGTCGGCCGCGCCGCCGGCTGGTATGCGCCGGGCCAGGGCGCCGGCTGGATCGCGTCCATCATCGGCGCGATCGTGCTGCTCGTGGTCGTCGGCGCGATCCGCAAGCGCACAGGCTGAACACCGCGCTCGCGTCGTGTCAATGCAAAACGGCCGCTCGTCAGAGCGGCCGTTTTGCTTGTGGCGAGCCGGAGACCGGGTAACTACCGACTCGTTGGCTTCGCAACGATTCAACGGCACGCTCCCCCATCCGCCAATGGTCTTCCAGCGAGCGTACGCGACCGGCGAATCCCCGACTTGCGGGCGCGCAAATTTGAGATAAATTGATTGAAGGAATAACGCGCGGTTTGCTTATTCCCTTTATTTCCATTTTTCGATTCAAGAGGTCCGATGGTTTTGCCGTTTACGCATACAGCATCGCAGCGTTGACGGACTGCCACCCGAGCGGCCCCGCTGCGACGCGCTTCCTCTCTGGAGCCTGTCATGAAGCATCGCCTGTTCGCCGCCTCGTTCGTCCTGGCTGGCTCGCTTCTGGCCACGTCCTCGTCCTTTGCCGGCGGCACGTCCGGCATCATTCACTTCTCCGGCATGATCGTCGAGCCGCCCTGCTCGTTCGCGCTCGATACGGCCGATGTCGCCCACGCACACGTGCGCCCCGACTGCCCGCGTCCGGCAAGCGGACAAGTCGCGTTCGTCGACGCGGCCAGCCTGCGCACGATCAAGACCACGACCTTTACGCAGGCCTCGCGCGCAATCGTTTTACCTGAGCGTACGGGCAGCAATCATGCGCCGATGATCGCCGTCGTGACCTACCAGTAAAATCCGCCGTCGGGCGCCCGCCGCCGTGGCCGCCCGTCAGTCGCGATGACGCGCGATCCAGTCGCTGAACGCGCGGATCTTCTGCTGGCTGCCGATGGTTTCGGGATACACGAAGAAGTAGCGCGCGCCGGTTTCGAGCACGATGTCGAACGGCCGTTCGAGCCGGCGCGCGCTGACGTCGTCGTCGACGAGCGTCACGTCGCCGATCGCGACGCCGAAACCCTGCATCGCCGCGTTCGTCGCGAGATCGAGCGTGTCGAACGTCGGCCCGCGCGCGGGATCGACGCCGCGCTCGCCCGCATGGTCGAGCCACGCACGCCAGTCACGATGGTCGCGCGTCGGATGGAGCAGCGTATGGCGCGCGAGATCGCCGACCGTATCGAGCGGCGACGCCTGCCGCAATTCGGGCGCGCAGACGGGCGTCAGCCGTTCGTCGAACAGCGGCAGCGCGAATACGCCGGGGCCCGGCGACGTGCCGTAGACGACCGCCGCATCGAACGGCTCGGTCGAGAAATCGACGACGTGCTGCCACGCGGTCGTGATCTGCACATGGAGATCGGGGTGCTCGCCCTGGAAGCGCATGATGCGCGGCAGCATCCAGCGCATCACGCAGGTCGGCACCTTCAGCGCGAGATCGGTGCGCTGCCGCGTGAGCTTCATCGAGATGTCCTCGATCCGCGCAAAGCTCTCGTTGACGACCGGCAGCAGCTGCTCGCCCTCCGCCGTCAGCGTGAGCCCCTTCGCATGCCGCTTGAACAGCGGAAAGCCGTAGTGCGCCTCGAGCGTCTGGATCTGCCGGCTCACCGCGCCCTGCGTGATGCACAGCTGCTCGGCCGCGCGCGTGAAGCTGCGGTGGCGAGCCACCGTCGAGAAGATCTGCAACGCGTGCAGGGGCGGAAGTCGGCGCATGGCGAACGGGAAACGGAAATACGGCGCGAAAGGGCCGCGCGCCGACACCGGCGCGCACAGACCGACACGATAAGCCAAACGTGCGCGTTGCGCGAGACGCCGGACGGTCAGGCCGTCGCGGTCAACGCACCCGCCGCGATGCGCGCCGCCGACGCGACGACGTCCGCGCGGGCCGCCGCGTCGGCCCGCTGCTGCGTGAACGACACGGCCATCACGATCGGCGCGCGCGACGGCGGCCACAGCACCGCGACATCGGTCGTCGTGCCGTAGCCGCCCGTACCGGCCTTGTCCGCGACGCGCCAGCCCGGCGGCACGCCCGCCGCGATGCCGGTCGCGCCGCGCGCGCCACCGGCCATCCATTCCGTCAGCTGCGTACGCTGCGGCTCGTGCAGCGTATCGCCGAGCAGCAATCGCTGCAGCGTGTCGACCATCGCGACCGGCGTCGACGTGTCGCGTTCGTCGCCGGGCGCGGCCCGGTTCAGTTCGGGCTCCCAGTGGTCGAGGCGGAACGTCGTGTCGCCGCTCTCGCGCGCGAACGACGTGACGGCCTGCGGGCCGCCGAGCACGCCCATCAGCAGGTTCCCCGCCCCCTTGTCGCCGGCCTGCAGCATCGCCTCGCACAGCTGCGCGATCGTCATGCCCGTGTCGACGCGGCTTTCGGTAATCGGCGAGCCCGACACGACTTCATAACGACGATACAGGATGCGGCGCGGCAGCAGCGACGCATCGAGCGACCCGCGCGCGAGCATCGCGGCGGCCGCCATGACCGCGTAGGTGCCGCACAGCGGGAAGCGTTCGCGCGCGTGATGGGCGATGCGCACGCCATTCGACGTATCGAGCGCGGCGACGCCGAGCCGGCCGTTCGAGGCTTTTTCGAGCGCGGCCAGTTCGGCCTGCGCGGTATGGGCGCGCCCCTGGTCGGCGACCGGCGCGGACGTGCACGCGGCGACGAACGGTGCGGCAACGGCGGCAAGCAACAGCGAGCGGCGTGTCGGAGAATGTTCCATGAATGCGGTGTGTTCTGTCGGAAACGGTGGCACGAAGCAACGCGGGCGCGCTTCGACGAAGCGCGCCGGTTCATGCCGACGGCCGGCCCGCGACGGCATTCGCCGCGCATCCCCGAATGACGCCCGTCGGCCCCGCCATGCGCGGGACGCGCATGAACAGCCCCTAGCGTAGCAGCGAGCGCCGCCACGTTCCAGCAAAACGGCCCCGCGTCACCCTTGCGACGAAGGCAGGTACGGCATCGGATTCACCGGCTTGCCGTCGCGCCGCACCTCGAACAGCAGCGCGACGCGCGAGTTGTCGAGGTCGCCCATCTCGGCGATCGCGTCACCCTGGCGCACGATGTCGCCCGTCTTCACGAGCAGCTTGCGGTTGTGCGCATACGCGGTCAGGAAATCGGCGTTGTGCTGGACGATGATCAGGCTGCCGTAATCGTTCAGGCCGGTGCCCGCATACATCACACGGCCGTCGGCCGCGGCGCGCACCGGGTCGCCCGGTCGGCCGGCGATCTGGATGCCGCGGTTCTGCCCCGGCCGGAACCCGTCGACGATCTTGCCGTTGGCAGGCCACTTGAGCGCGACCCCGCCCGCATGCCGTTTCGTTTCCTTGACGACCTGCCGGTCGCTCGCGTTCGATGCGGTGGTCTGCGACGTTGCCTGACTCCCTGCGGCCCCGTTGCCCGCCGCGGTTTGCGTGCCGGCCGCGCCGGCCGGCGGCAACGGCTGCTGTTTGACGATGCGCAGTACCTGCCCCATGCGCAGCCTGCCGTGCGCGGCCAGTTTGTTCCAGGTGCGCAGGTCGGCAACGCTGCAGTCGTTCGCGGACGCGATGCCCGTCAGCGTGTCGCCGCGCTTCACGACGTACTTTTGCGCGACGAGAATCGGCGCCGGCGGCAGCGCGGCGGACGTGGCCGCCGACGGAGCGGAAGCCGGCTGGTTCGACGTGGGGCCCGCGAGCGTGTCGCTCGGCGGGACGGACTGCGTACTTGCACAACCGGCCATGACGAGCGCGGCTGCCAGGCCCGGCAGCCACGCCGCGTTGCGGTGAATCTCGCGCGTTTTCATGGACGATCCGACTCCGGTTTGACAATCTTTCAAGCATCTCAAAAACGGAACGGCCGACGTGTAACCGGATGCAAACAATGATGACAAACGATCACGAACCGGATGCCGGCCGGCATTCGATACCGGTAATACGGTCCGCTTCGGAAAAACTTGATGGTCTTTTTGCAGGAAAGCGGAAGAATTTTCGTTTCAAAAAACTATGAAGGATCAACCTCGATAGGTACTCGATTCAACGCAACCATCCGACGAATTCGGCACAGGCCCACGCGATGCCGATGCACAGGAACAACAGATGCAGCGCGATCTTGAACGACACGCCCCATGACGAATCGATCTGCATGACAGGCTCCCCGGTTGATGTGCAGCCATGATCGGCCATCGATCGCGCCCCGGAAATACGGAACCGTCGAAGCGGGCCTCAGGCTGCGCCTGAGACCGGCGCGGCGGTTCCTGCTAACTTATCGGCCATTCGACAACGTCCTCACGCCCCGCCCATCATGCGCTTCGACCTGACCGACCTGCGGCTCTTCCTGAACATCTGCGAAGCCGGCACGATCACGAGCGGCGCGGAGCGCACGCACATCACGCTGCAGGCCGCGAGCGAGCGCATCCGCGGCATGGAGGACGAGCTCGGCGTGCCGCTGCTGCACCGGACCAAGTCGGGCGCGCAGGCGACCGACGCGGGCCGCGCGCTCGAACACCATGCGCGCACCGTGCTGCAGCAGATCGACCACATGCGCGGCGAACTGCAGCAATACGGCCAGGGGCTGCGCGGCCATATCCGGCTGCTGTGCAACACGGCATCGTTGAGCGAATACCTGCCCGACGCGCTGGCCAATTACCTGCCGCATCACCCGAAGCTGTCGGTCAGCGTCGAGGAGCGCTCGAGCCAGGAGATCGTGCATGCGATCCGCAACAAGACGGCCGAGGTCGGCATCGTCGCCGATTCGGTCGGGCTCGGCGGGCTCGAACAGAAGCCGTTCCGCGAGGACTGGCTGATCGTCGTCGTGCCGGCCGCGCATCCGCTCGCGTCGCACGAGAAGGTCGCGTTCGACGCGATCGCCGGCGAGGATTTCATCGGCCTCACCGACGGCAGCGCGTTGCAGGTGCATCTCGCCGACCAGGCGCGCGCGCTCGGCAAGCGGATCCGTTATCGCGTGCAGTTGAAGAGCTTCGATGCGATCTGCCGCGTGATCGCGAGCGGCGTGGGCATCGGCATCGTGTCGCGTCATGCGGCCGAGCGCGCGATGCAGACGATGGACGTGCGACTCGTCGAATTGTCCGATCCGTGGAGTCACCGGAAACTAACGCTCTGCGCGCGCTCGTTCGACGCGCTGCCGAAGTACACGCGCGAATTCGTCGCATTCTTGTCCGGCGAGGCAGCGTCGCGGTGACGCATGCGGTCTCGTCGATACTCGGAGCCATGACCATGACCGACACCGATCTCGCCACCCGCTATCGCGCCTATATCGACTGCCTGAACCGGCAGGACTGGCAGGCGCTCGGCGAATACGTGGCCGACGACGTGATCCACAACGACCGCCCGCTCGGCCTCGCCGGTTACCGCGCGATGCTCGAACGGGACTACCGCGACATTCCCGATCTCCGCTTCGAGATCCGGCTGCTCGCGTGCGAGCCGCCGCGCGTCGCGTGCCGGCTGCGTTTCGCCTGTTCGCCGAAAGGAACGTTCATGGGGCTGGCCGTCGACGGCCGCAAGGTCACGTTCGCCGAGAACGTGTTCTACGAGTTTCATGACGGCAAGATCCGCCAGGTCTGGTCGGTGATCGACAAGGCCGCGATCGAGGCACAGCTTTAACCCCGTCGCGGCAGCCGCTGCCGGTCGGGATCGGCGATCCGATTTCCCGCCTGATGCACTTCGGCTCTTCTGGATAACGTTTTCTCTCATGACTGGCCAAGAGCGTGCCGTCGTTCAGCCCTGCCGTTTGCCACGCCACCGCCCGCACCCAGGATGAAACGCGCTCGCCCATCGGCAATATCTTGCGTGATTTTCGCGAAATTCTGATTCGCGCACCTGTCCGGTCATTCCCACCATCCGGGTTTTCACCGGCGCCTCCGACGTGAAAGTTCATTGACATCGCACCGCGCGATGCCTAAATTTGGAAAACGTTTTCCAATTCATCGGCGCGACGCCGGCCACGGTCCGCGCGGGGGAAACGCTTGCCCGCTCGAGTTGTGATTCAGGCCGTCCGCCTTCAGGGATCAGGGTTGCAAGGCGACGGTCAGGTACGGGCATCGAGCGCGGCAACGGCCACACCCGCCTGTCCTTCATCACTATTCAAAACTGGAGACACAATGCATCCGCGCAGCAGATTCGCGCTCGGCGCCGCGCTCAGCGCCCTTTCCGTCGTGTTCGTCAGCGCGTGCGGCGGCAACGACGTGACCGATACGCCGCCGTCATCGCCGCCCCCGTCCACGTCCACGCCCCCCGCGCTCGCGGCGAACTCGCTGCAGGCGCTCGTCTACGGCGCGCCCGACACCAGCGTGCCGGCCGGCACGAATGTGCCGGTCACGATGATGGGCCAGATGCGCGCGCTGTTCGACCTGATCCGGAAATCGCCCGACTTCACGCAGGTCGTGATGGATCTCGGCGACGGCACGCCCGTCCACGTGCTCGACACGAACACCGGCGACAAATTCCTGCCCGGCAAGCTCGCGCTCGGCCTGTCGTACATCCTGATCGACATGAAGTCGAAGAACGACCCGCAGTATGCGAGCTACCTCGCGACCTACCAGACGATCACGACCGCGATGATGGCGCAGTCGGGCGGCAACTACACGTACGCGAACACGTCGTGGGGCGAGTACTACTATCTCGTCGCGCTGAACAACCTGAAGGCGCACGGGATGCTCAACGAAGTCTTCAGCGACGCGATGCTCGCGACACTGCAGCAGCGCCTCACCTTCTGCGACATGTTCGGCCCCGATGCGAGCGGCAAGACCAACACGTGCCCGGCCGCCGGCACGCCGATCGACATCGCGTCGCTCAACACCGCGCAGAATTACTATGCGGTGTCCTACGGCATTGCCGGGCTGCGCCAGAAACTCGGCTGGAGCAGCCCGTCGTTCGCGTCGAAGACCGATCCGTCCGTCGCGGCGATGGGCGCGCGCGATGCGCTGCTGTACACGCTGACGAACCACATCCGCAACGATTCTTCCGGCGGCTTCTCCGATGAAGCGTCGAACACGCACACGACCTACTACGACCAGGCGCGCTTCGACCGCTACAGCACGCTGCTGATTGGCGAAGTGGTCGAGCGCACGTTCGAGATGGACAACGTGGCGAATCTCACGCCCGAACTGAAGGGCTATCTGCGCAAGTCGGTCGACCTGATCCTGCCGCAGCTGAACGCCAGCGGCCAGGGCTTCAACTACGGCCGCTCGATCGGCCCGTACGGCGATTCCGCGTTCATGGAAGTGCTGACGGCCGCCGCCAACGCCGGCGTGCTGACCGACCAGGAGAAGCGCGTCGCGTACACGTTCATCTACCAGGCCGCGCATCGTTTCGACACGTACTGGTATGACCCGTCGCTGCCGACACCGTCGGTGAACATGTGGGTCAAGGGCCGCGGCACTGACGCGTATCGCGGCAAGCCGCGCGTGATGGGCGAGAACTTCAGCCTGCTGCACCAGTACCTGTACGTGAACGCGTGGTGGAACAAGCTCGGTTTCGGCGGCAAGGCGCCGATGGCCGATGCGGACTACGGCGCATGGCTCGACGCGCTGCCGCGCTATACGCTGACCTGGTACAACCAGCCAACCGACGCCGCGCATCCGTACAGCGCCGCGCTGCTCACCGTGCGCGACGGCCGGCGCGTGATCAACCTGAACCTGAGCCAGGCGCCCGACTACAACTCGTACACGCCGTACTACCCGGTACCGTTCTCGGACAAGCTGATCTACGGCACGACCGACCTCGGCTACGCGCTGCTGGTGCCGCAGGTGACGTACAACGCGAAGACGTACATTCCCGTCACGTACTACAAGAACCTGAACGTGCAGCAAGCCAACGGCCAGGTGATCGTGTCGTTCGATACGACGAAGTTCCGCCTCGCATCGAAGAACGCCGCCTACACGACGGATCTCGACCTGCAGGTGCATACGGTGCTGACGTTCGCGCACGGCACGATCTCGCGCAGCGATACGCTCAGCTCGGGTACGCTCACGGGCAACCTCGCGGTCGAGACGGACTTCACGTCGTTCGCGGATTTCGCATCGACGCAGGCCAACGGCGATGGCGTGTCGGTGACGTACGCCAACAGCGCCGCGACCGGTTATGCGGCGTCGGGGTTCGACACCTGCGCGCTGTCCGCCTTCGACACGGCGAACGGCACGACGAACCCGCTGTCGACGACACCGATCGGCCAGCTGCACTCGAACTTCGCGTGCACGACGAAGCCGTTCGCACTCGGCGCGGGCACGACGCGCACGTTCGGGTGGTCGCTGAAGTACGCCGACCCGGCCTGAACCGTGTGATTCGCGCCACGTGAACGCGCCCGAAGCCGGCCGCTTGAGCCGGCTTCGGGCGCTTCAGCAAGGGGCAGCGCCCACGCGCGGCGCGTGGTACCCGTTCACAGCCACCCCGCAACGGCCATATACGCGCCGAGCGCGATCAGCCCGACGAAGAAGCAGCGCTTGAACGCCGTTTCGCTCATCACGCGTCGCGCATACTGCCCGCCGGCCATCCCCGCCAGGGCCGGCACGAGCGCGAGTGCCGACACGCCGAGGTCGACCGTCTGCAACGCACCCGATACGCGCAACTGCAGGCCGAGCGCGATCGTCGATGCGGTAAACGACAGCCCGAGCGCCTGGATCAGGTCGTCCTTCGACAACCGCAGCGCCTGCAGATACGGCACGGCCGGCACGACGAACACGCCGGTTGCCGCCGTCACGACGCCCGTCAGGTAACCGACCACGGCGGACAGCCATTTCTCGCGGCGTCCCGGCGCGGGCAGCCGCGCGGCGGCCAGCCCCCACACCCCGTACAGGATCAGCACGACACCGAGCGCCGCGTGCGTCCACGTGCTGCCGGCCGCGAGCGCGGGCAGCCCGCCCGTCAGCGTGCCGATCGTGAGGCCAGCGAGCAGCGGCCACAGCCGGCGCAGCAGCGGCCCGAACGACGGGCCGAGGCCCAACTGCCACACGTTGGTGATGAACGACGGCACGAGCAGCAGGCTCGCCGCGGCCGACGGCGGCATCGCGAGCGTCAGCAGCCCCATCGCGATCGTCGGCAGCCCGAGCCCGATCATGCCCTTGACCGCGCCGGCCAGCAGGAACACCAGCACGATGATTGTCAGCGTATGAATTTGCATGGAGGTGGTTCCATCCGGTCGAGTACGGCGCCGATGGTGCCGCTCCGCCACGCAGCCCGCCATCTGGTTTTGCCTGAGGCTGGCTAGGCCCCGCCGGACGGGCCGGCCCCTGGCTCACCCCCGTCCGTGCTCGCTGTCGAGGTGGGCCATCTGGGCGGCGGGATAACGCTCGCCGGCAGCCGACCCGGCGGGTACCGCCGCTTCGATGCGGTCGACATCATTGACCGTTAGTTGCATTCTTGTCGCCAGCAAACCGTCCTGCAGCTGCGTGCGCTTGCGCGCACCGACCAGCGGCACGATGTCGGTGCCGCGCGACAGCGCCCACGCGATCGCGACCTGCGCCGGATTGCTGCCCTTCTCGTCGGCGATCGCACGCAGCGCGTCGACGAGCGCGAGGTTGTGTACGAGGTTGTCGCCCTGGAAGCGCGGGCTCGCCGCGCGGAAGTCGCGCTCGCCCTGCCGTGCCGCGCTCCAGCGCCCGCCGAGCAGCCCGCGCGACAGCACGCCGTAGGCCGTCACGCCGATGCCGAGCGCGCGACAGGCCGGCAGGATGTCGGCTTCGATGCCGCGCGACAGCAGCGAATACTCGATCTGCAGGTCGGCAATCGGCGCGACGGCCGCCGCGCGGCGGATCGTGTCGACGCCGGCTTCGGACAGCCCGATATGGCGCACGTACCCGGCTTTCACGAGATCGGCGATCGCGCCGACCGTGTCCTCGATCGGCACGGCCGGATCGACGCGCGCGGGCCGGTAGATGTCGATGTAGTCGGTGCCGAGCCGCTTCAGCGAATACGCGACGAAGTTCCGGATCGCGACGGGCCGTGCGTCGTAGCCGGCAAACCCGCCGGCCGGATCGCGCAGCGCGCCGAATTTCACGCTGATCAGCACCTGGTCGCGCGCGCGGCCGCGCAACGCATCGCGGATCAGCATCTCGTTGTCGCCCATCCCGTAGAAATCGCCGGTGTCGAGCATCGTGATGCCGTTGTCGAGCGCCGCGTGCAGCGTGGCGATGCTCTCGTCGCGGTCGGCCGGCCCGTACAAGTCCGACATACCCATGCAGCCGAGCGCGATCGCCGATACCTGCGGGCCCGTGCGGCCCAGTTGACGCGTGTCCATGTCCGTTTCCTCCGAAGGGTGAGTGGATGGAACGGATTCTGGGCGCACGACGCCGCGCGATAAACGCGAAACGCGCCACCAAACCATTCGACGCTGATTAACAATGGAGCCTGTTCTCCTCCCCGCCCAGACTTCCGCCCGCATGGACCATCTGCAAGCAATGCGCATCTTCGCGCGCGTCGCCCATCTCGGCAGCTTCACGAAAGCGGCCGAGCAGTTGCACCTGCCGCGCCCGACCGTCAGCAACGCCGTCCAGTATCTCGAAAAGCACCTGAAGATCCGCCTGCTGCAACGCACGACGCGGCGCGTCGCGCTGACGGCCGAAGGCGCGACCTACTACGAACGCTGCGTGCAGCTGCTCGCCGATCTCGACGATGCGGAAACGCTGTTCGAGGACGCCGGCGCGTCGCCGCGCGGCGTGATCCGCGTCGACCTGCCCGAACGCTTCGCGCTGAACCAGGTGATTCCGGCGCTGCCGGATTTCCACGCGCGCTACCCCGACCTGCGCGTCGTGATCGGCACGACCGACCGTTTCGTCGATCTCGTCGCCGACGGCATCGACTGCGCGGTACGCGTCGGTGTGCTGTCCGACACGTCGCTCGTCGCGCGGCGCATCGGCGAGCTGGCGCAGATCAACTGCGCGTCGCCCGCGTATCTGGCGCGCCACGGCACGCCGCGCTCGCCGGACGAGCTGCCGGACCACGTCGCGGTCGGCTATTTCTCGAGCCGGACGGGCCGCGAGCTGGACTGGGAATACGCGGACATGGATTCGGGCGAGATGCACGCGGTGAAGATGCACAGCGTCGTGTCGGTCAACAGTTCGCAGGCGTATCTCGCCTGCTGCCTCGCGGGCCTCGGGCTGATCCAGGCGCCGCGCGAGGGGCTCGCGCCGCTGCTCGCCGACGGCTCGCTGGTCGAAGTGCTGCCGGAATGGCGTGCCGGGCCGCTGCCCGTGTCGGTGGTGTTCCCGTACGGCCGGCACCTGGCGCCGCGCGTGCGGATCTTCGTGGACTGGCTTGCCGACACGCTCGGCGGCACCCACCTGGCGGACTGACGCGGGCCGACGCCGGGGCGCCGGCCCCGCCCGCCGATCAGAACTTGTGGCGAATCGCGGCGCGCACCGCGAACTGGTTCGACGACGCCGACGGGCCGTCGGTCCCGACGACGTAGCCGCCATCGGCCGCCGTGCCGGTCTTGTCGCCGGCCACCTTCTGCCACGCGCCCTGCAGGTACACGTCGGTCCGCTTCGACAGGCTGTAGTCGGCCATCAGGCCGACCGTGTGGTACTTCGGCTTGAACGAGCCGGCGGCCGCATCGAACTTCCCGTCGGTGTACACGTACTGCGCACCGAGATAGAAATCGGGCGTGAGCTGGTACTTGCCGTTGATCTCGATGTTCTGGAACTTGGTCGCGGTCAGCCCGAGGCCGGCGAACGTCGAGGCCGGCAGGTAGACGGTCGACACCGGGTTCTTCACGTCCGTCTTCGTGTAGACGACGCCGACCGTCGCCGGGCCGAACGTGTAGTTCACGCCGCCGCCGAAGATGCGCAGGCGGTCGGCGACGAAGTTCGCGTCGTCGGCCGCGATCGCGCCCGCATTGCCGATGCCCGGATTGTTCGCCTGCAGATAGGCGGCCGCGACCTGCAGCCCGGCCAGCGAATACTGCGCGCCGATGCTGTACTGGCGGTTGTTCGAGAAGCCCGTGCTGTTGCTGAAGCTGTACGTGCCGCCCAACGTCAGTCCGTTCCAGTCGGGACTCGCGTACTTGACCGTGTTGTTGACGCGGAACGAGTTGTCCGTGTTGTCGTTGTCGAACGGGTGCGAGAACAGCGTGCCGCCCCAGTTGCCGTTCGCGGTCAGCGGCGCGAGATAGTCGACGACGGCGTCGTACTGGCGGCCGAAGGTAAGCGTGCCGAAGCGCGACTGGCTCAGCCCGACGAACGCCTGGCGGCCGAACATGCGGCCGCCCTGGCCGAGCCGGCCGTTGTTGACGTCAAAACCGTTTTCCAGCGTGAAGATCGCCTTCAGCCCGCCGCCGAGATCCTCGCTGCCCTTCAGCCCCCAGCGGCTGCCCTGCGCGTAGCCGCTCGCGAGCTGGTAATTCGTCTTTCCGACCCCATTGACGTTGACGTTGTTCGTGTAATTGATGCCTTCATCGATCAGGCCGTACAGCGTCACGCTGTTCTGGGCAAAGGCCGGCGAGGCGAATGCAGCGAGCGCGGCGGCAAAAATGGCGTGCTTCTTCATGACGTATCTCCGGAGCCGGGGGCCGGGCGGGCCGAGCGCCCGGCGAATGTTTGGTCTGTTGTATGTGTGGCCCGCAGGGCGGACGACGCGGTGTGCGGCCGCGTGAGGATAAAATGGTGTCACGTCGGAAACCGTCCGTCCATCGGGGGGGCGTCGCCGTGCGCAAAGCGTTGCGCTCGTCCAACTGCCCGGTTGCGCCGACCGCCTGACCGGGCTTATCGGCAGCGGCAGGCGGGCCCGCCATCCGCGTAAACCCGGTGGGTGTCGCATCGGTGGCACAATGCGCATCCGTTCGCCATTTCTTCACGAAGTCATGCTTCACCCCGACTCATGCGCGGCCCGTGCCGGCCGCGCCCGCGGCGCGCGCCGGGCGGCGGTCCGATGACCGCGCCTGCCCGGGCCGGCCGCTACGCCGAACTCGATTTCTTCCGCGGCCTCGTGCTGCTCGTCATCGTCGTCGACCATATCGGCGGCAGCATCCTGTCGCGCGTGACGCTGCATGCATACGCGCTGTGCGACGCGGCCGAGGTGTTCGTGTTTCTCGGCGGCTTCGCGACCGCCATTGCCTACAACTCGCTCGCCGAACGGCACGACGAGGCCGCCGCGCGCCAGCGCTTCATCCGGCGCGCGTTCGAGATCTATCGCGCGTTCCTCGTGACGGCCGGGCTGATGCTGCTGATCACCGCCGCGCTGAACGCGTTCGCGATCGACGGCCCGAACATGCCGACCAACGACCTCGACGGCCTGCTGCACAAGCCGCTCGCCGCGCTGCGCGACATCCTGCTGTTCCGCCGCCAGCCGTACCTCGCGTCGGTGCTGCCGATGTATGCGTTCTTCGCGCTGCTCGTCCCGCTCACGCTGCCGCTGGCGCGCACGCAGCCGTGGCTGCTGCTCGCGTTCAGCGGGTCGCTCTGGTACGCGGCGCCGCACGTCGCGCGCTTCTTGCCGACCGTCGAAGGCGTGCCGTGGGACTTCAACCCGTTCGCGTGGCAGTTCCTGTTCGTGCTCGGCGTGATCGCGCGCTGCCAGCCCGTCTACCAGACACTCGCTCCCCGCCCGCAGGGCTGGCTGCTGACGGCCGGCTCGCTCGCGATCGTCGCGGCCGGCGCGTACTACCGGCTGCGCATCGAGCCGTTCCCGACCGATCCGTCGATCAAGCAGAACCTCGGCGCGCTGCGGCTCGTGAACTTTCTCGCGATCGCATGGCTCGCCGCGAAGCTCGTGCACCTCGGCTGGATGAAGAAGGTCGCGCACGCGATGCCGTGGATCGGCACGATCGGCCGGCAGGGGCTGCTGTGCTTCGTCGCGGGCACCGGCATCTCGCTCGCCGTCGATTCGCTGCTCTACCAGGCGACCGAAGGTTATCTGAACGTGCCGCTCGGCCTGGCCGCCGACGCCGTCGCGATGGGCCTGCTGTATCTCGTCGCCAAACTCTACGGGCCGCTCGTCGCGCGGCTGCCGTTCCGTTCGCGGCGATGACGCGCCGCGCCGTCACGCGCCGCTGCTACGATAGCCGGCGCCTCTCCTGAAACGCTTCGCCATGCGCCGACTCGCCCTTCCGTTCGCCATCGCCCTGATCGCCGGCTCCATCGCCACCGCCGGCGCCACGCCGGCCGCGCCGCCGGTCTCGCCCGTGCCGCCGCCCCCGGCCGTCCAGACCGCCACGACACCGTCGAGCGCCCAGGAACCGCCGGTCAACCCGGGCAGCAGCGTCGTGCTGCGCACGTTCCGGTCGGCGTCGCTGAAGCGCGACTGGTCATACACCGTCTACCTGCCGCCCGGCTACAACCCGGAAGGCGCGCGCTACCCGGTGATGTACCTGCTGCACGGCAATGCCGGCAACGCGAACGACTGGGTCACGCAAGGCCGCCTGCAGGCCACCGCCGACACGCTGATCGAGCGCCGCGAGATTCCGCCCGTCGTGATCGTGATGCCGCAGGGCGGCACCGACTGGTACGTCGACCGCAAGGAGAAGATGCAGAGCGCGTTCCTCAACGACCTGCTGCCGGAGGTCGAGGCGCACTTCGCGGTGTCGAACCAGCGTGCGGGCCGCGCGATCGGCGGCGTGTCGATGGGCGGCTTCGGCGCGCTGCGCTTCTCGCTGCTCGAGCCGGGCCTGTTCTGCGGCGCGATGCTGCTGAGCCCCGCGATCTATGCGAACGAGCCGCCGCTCAATTCCGCCGCGCGCTACGTCGGCGTGTTCGGCGACCGGCAGTTCGATTCACGCGTGTGGCACGAGCTGAACTACCCGGCGCTGCTGCGCGGCTATTTCGCGCGCAGCTGGCGCGTGCCGATGTTCATCGCGGCCGGCGACGACGACCTGACGATCCAGGCGGAATCGAGCGTGCTGTACACGCACCTGCGCCGCGCGCAGAATCCGGCCGAGCTGCGCATCGTCGACGGCGGGCACACGTGGGACGTGTGGCGCGGGGTGCTCGGGCAGGGGTTGAAGTACGCGCTGGAGTGCGTGAAGTGACGACCGGCCGATAACCGGCGAACGCAACACCTGTCGCGTCCGCCATCGGGCTCAAAGCCAGGTACCGCCCTGCCGCTCGCTCGGCTCATCGTCGAGCGCGTCGAAGTCGTGAATCCAGTCGAGGTGCTGCAGCACGCGATCGCGGTCGGCCAGACGCGCGTTGCGCGCCTGCGCGGCCGGCCCGTCGGGCAGGTGCAGCACGTCGGCCGCGGAGATCGATGCGTATTGCACCTTGCGCGTGCGGCCGCGACGCAACCGCTCGTAGGCTTCCTGCGCCTCGCGCCACTTCCCGGGCCCGGCCTTCGCGAGCTGTGCCGCCAGCACCACCGCATCCTCGATCGACTGGTTCGCGCCCTGCCCGTGGTGCGGCACCAGCGCATGCGCGGCATCGCCGATCAGCGTCACGCGCCCGCGGCTCCAGCGGCCGAGCGGCGGACGGTGGAACAGCCCCCAGCGCTGGCTGATCGGTACCGCGGTGATCATCTGCACCACGGCCGGGTGCCAGTCGCCGAACACGCGCAGTTGCTCTCCCTCCTGGGCCGGCATGACCCAGTCGCGCGACGGCCACGGCGACGGATGCCGCTCGACCAGCAGGAAGTTCTGGTCGCCGTTGTCGCCGATCGGATAGTGCAGCAGATGCCCGTGCGGACCGACCCAGAACTGGATCGTGTCGGGATCGGGCAGCAGGTCCATGCGTGCGGCCGGCACCACGCCGCGAAAACCCGAGCAGCCCGAATACAGCGCGTCGTCGTAGCCGAGCATCCAGCGCCGCGTGATCGAACGCGCGCCGTCCGCGCCGATCACGAGATCGGCGTCGACGCGCGTGCCGTTGTCGAACGACAGCGTCACGCGATCGGGCTGCTGCGCGAGATCGACCAGACGATGGCCGAGATGGATGCAGTCGGGACCGACCGCGTTCGACAGCATCGCCTGCAGATCCGCGCGATGCACGCCCCAGTACGCGCCGCCGAATTGCCGGCGGTAGTCGGGCTCGCCGCGATGATGGCCGATCACCGCGCCGCTGCGCCCGTCGCGATACACGAGCCCCGGGATGTCCGCGCACACCGCATCGAAGGCCGCGCGCAAGCCCATGCGTTCGTAGAAGCGCGTCGCATTGGCCGACAGCGCGACGGCCGCGCCGACTTCGCGCAATTCATGGGTCTGCTCGTAGAGCTGCGCGTCGATGCCGTGCTCGCGCAATGCGAGCGCGAGCGTCAGGCCGCCGATGCCGGCGCCGACGATCGCAATCTTCAGATTCGTCTGCATGATGAAGGTGTCTCCGATATTTCCGTGTGGGGCTCGCGCCTTGCGCAGCGGCCATGTCGAGTGCATGGGCCGTATCGGTATTTTCAGGAGTGGACTTTCATCCCGCAATAAAATGAAATGAATCTGCTTCATCACGGAATGCAATGAACCGGGCACCGCGAAACCCATGGAACTGAGCGAGATCGACCTCAACCTGCTGCTGCTTTTCCAGCGGCTGATGCAGGAGCGGCGCGTGTCGAGCGTCGCCGAACAGATGAACATGAGCCAGCCGGGCGTCAGCAACGCGCTCGCGAAGCTGCGCCGCCGGCTCGGCGATCCGTTGTTCGTGCGCGGGCCGGGCGGCGTCGTGCCGACGCCGTTCGCGCTGCGCCTGGCCGAACCCGTGTCGCATGCGCTGGCGACGCTGCACGCCGCGCTGAATCCCGAGACCGGTTTCGATCCGCTGCGCGCCACGCGCACGCTGACGATCGGCATGACCGATATCGGCGAAGTCGTGTTCCTGCCCGCGCTGCTCGAACACCTCGCGCGCGCGGCGCCGGGCATCGCGCTCAATACCGTGCGCAACACGAGCGTCAACCTCGGCGACGAAATGGCCGACGGCCGCGTCGATCTCGCGATCGGCCTGCTCCCGCAGCTCAAGGGCGGGTTCTATCAGCGCCGGTTGTTCGATCAGCGCTACGTGTGCCTGTTCAGGCGCGGCCATCCGCTCGAGGAAGCGGCGCTGACGGTCGACGCATGGCGCGACGCCGAACATCTGGTCGTGGTGTCGGCCGGCACCGGTCACGGGCAGGTAGACGAATGGCTGCAGCGGCGCCGCGTGAAGCGCCGGGTAAGGCTGACGGTGCCGCATTTCATGAGCGTGGGCTACATCCTGCAGCGCACCGACCTGATCGCGACGGTGCCCGAGCATCTCGCGCAGCAGCTCGCCGCGCCGTTCTCGCTCGGCTGGCGTGCGCTGCCCGTCGCGCTGCCCGGCACGCCGATCCATATGTTGTGGCACACGCGCGTCAATCAGGATGAAGGCAACCGCTGGCTGCGCGACGTCGTGGTCGACCTGTTCGCGGAGACGGGCGCACGAGCACGGAAGGCCGCGACTGGCCGGAAGAAATGATCGCCTTCGCCGCGTGGTCGGACACGAGTGCCGATATCGCTCGAATCCGTGCGCCGCGCATTTCGACTACATTGCCGAAGGGCTGACGACATCGAACCTCGGCCGCCTCGTTCCTCACTCAACCCGCAGGAAATCAAGCCATGTCTGTCTCGAAGAAATTCGCCGCCGTTACGGGCGCCGGCTCCGGCATCGGTCGGGCAGCAGCAATCGCGCTCGCGCAGGCCGGCTTCACCGTCGCGCTGCTCGGGCGCACGGAGGCCTCGTTGCGAGAAACGCAGGACACCATCCGCGCCGCCGGCGGCGACGCGCACGCGTTTCCCGCCGACGTCACCGACGAGGCGTCGGTCGACCGCGCGTTCGCGCAGATCGCGCAGCAATTCGGCCGGCTCGACGTCCTGTTCAACAATGCCGGACGCAACGCCCCGGTCGTGTCGCTCGACGAATACGACCTCGACGTATGGAACAGCGTCGTCGCGACGAACCTGACCGGCGTCTTTCTGTGCGCACGGGCCGCGTGGCGCGTGATGAAAGCGCAGACGCCGCAAGGCGGCCGGATCATCAACAACGGCTCGATCTCGGCGCACGCGCCGCGCCCCGATACGATCGCGTACACGGCCACCAAGCATGCGGTGACCGGGATCACGAAATCGCTGGCGCTGGACGGCCGCCGGTACAACATCGCATGCGGCCAGATCGACATCGGCAACGCGGCGACCTCGCTCACGGAACGGATGACGCAAGGCGTCCCGCAAGCGGACGGCAGCCTCGCGCCCGAGGCGCGGATGGACGTCGCGCATGTCGCGAACGCAGTCGTCCAGATGGCGAACCTGCCACTCGACACGAACATCCTGAACATGACGATCATGGCGACCGCGATGCCGTTCGTGGGGCGCGGATAGCGCGCGCTGCGGGCGAAGGCGCGTTGCGCGCGCCGCACCGGCCGATTCTTCGGAACCCGATCACCGGGTCGCCGTGCAGTATCGCTCCAGGCGCTTCGCGACTTCGTCGATCACCTTGACGGGGGCGACTTCCAGCTGCAAATCATGCGTTGTCAGCACCCTCGCGAACAGATGGAATGCGTCGCCGTCGAAATGGAAATGCCCTTGGCAACCCGAGGAAAACGCGTGGTTCGCGATCTTTTCCAGGTCCTTGTACGAAGCGTCCTCGACATCCCCGTAGCCGTATTCGCACAGGATGCCCGTGGCGATCACGGTCCTCATCAGGACCTGAAGCGCGACAAGCGACCCCACCCCGGCATGCAGCGCTTCGAGCTGAAGGTGATACTCCAGCGACAAGGCATCGCGTATCGGCCTCGGCAAGGGCAGCAGTTCCGTTTTCGCCTCGCGTTGCGTGCGGCTGGACTGACTGAGACGATGAGCCCATTTATTCACGTTCCATTCCACCGGCAATGCGCCGCCTCGACGGCCATGACTATGCGGTGCCTCCGACGGTCATTTCATCCACCCTCACGGTCGGTTGGCCCACGCCCACCGGGATCGACTGCCCCGCCTTGCTGCACGTCGCCCTGCCGGGATCGCAGGCGAGATCGTTGCCGACCAGGCTGATGTTCCGGATGGTATCGGGGCCGTGGCCCGTGATCGTCGCGCCCTTGACCGGCGCGGTGATCCTGCCGTTTTCGATCAGGTAGGCCTCGGATGCCTCGAAGACGAACTGACCGCTCGTGATGTCGACCTGCCCGCCCTCGAGACCCGACACGTAGATACCGTTGCGTACCGACTCGATGATTTCCTGCGGCTCGTGGTCCCCGTTCAGCATGAACGTGTTCGTCATGCGCGGCATGGGCGGCGACGCGTAACCCTCGCGGCGGCCGTTTCCGGTCGGCTCCATTCCCATCAACCTCGCGCTCAGCGCATCCTGCATGTACGCGCGCAGCACGCCGTTCTCGATCAAGGTCGTGCGCCGCGTCGCGCACCCTTCGTCGTCGATATTCAAGGAACCGCGGCCCCCCTGGAGCGTTCCGTCGTCGACGATGGTCACGTTCCCGGACGCCACCTTTTCGCCGAGGCGTCCCGCGAAGGCGGACGTCCCGCGGCGCACGCCGTCGGCTTCCAGTCCATGGCCGACCGCTTCGTGCAGCAAGACGCCATTCCAGCCCGGGCCGACCACCACCGTCATTTTTCCGGCCGGCGCCGGCCGCGCCTGCAGCTTCGTGAGGGCGGCCGTCACACGCTCCCGCACGAAGGTACGAAGTTCGTCGTCATCCCACGTCCGGATGCCATAGCGCCCGCCGATCCCTCCGCTCGCGCTCTCCACGCGCGCGCCGGACCTGACGCGCACGTTGATCCACAAGGCCAGTTGCGGACGCACGTCGCCGCCACTCAGGCCGTCGCATCGCGCGATCCAGATCGTTTCATGCACGGCGCTCAGCACGGCATGCACTTCGATCACGCGCGGGTCGGCGGCCCGGGCGATCTCGTCGAGCGTCTTCAGCAGCGCGATCTTGTCCGCTCCCTCCATCGTCCGCAACGGATGAGCCGGGTCGTAGAACGATCGTGCCGTTGCAACCGGCCTGCGCTGCATCGCTGCCGAGCCGTCACGCGACATGCCACTTCCGGTTTCGCTAAGTCGCGACGCAACATGCCGGAGCGCCATCGCGTCGATGCGTTGCGAACTCGCCAGCGTCGCCTGCTCTCCCTTCAACACGCGCAGTCCGAAGCCGCTATCGCAACGATACGAACTCGCGCGCACGGCCCCGCCTTCCAGCGACCAGGATTCCGCGGTCGTTTCCTTGAGGAAGACATCCGCAAAGTCCCATCGCTGGCCGAGGGCGATGCCCATCGCGGAAAAAAGCGCCGTTTCGTCGATGCCATGCCGGTCCAGCAGCGCGTGCCGCGCCAGCGTGCGGATCTCCTCGCGGGCAGGCCGCAATACCTGCCACTGCTTCATGTCACTCATGTTTCAAGCTCCCCCGATCTTCATTGCATCGATCAGCCACGATCCGGAGGTCGCCCATCCCCTCGTCAACGCGTCGCTGCCGATCGCCTGTAGTCCGCCGAACATCCGGCGGAGATTCGACGCTATCGTGATACCGCTCACCGGGAAGCGGACCTCGCCGTCTTCCACCCAGAACCCCTTGGCGCCGCGGGAGAAATCGCCGGTCAGGCGGTTCACGCCGCCGCCGACCATCTCCGTGACCAGAAGTCCGCGATGCAGCTTCCTCAGCATCGCGGCGAAGTCGTCGCCGGGCTGGGTCCGTGTACTGCGCATGTCGAGGTTGTGAGGCCCGTAGCCGTTGCCGGTGGGCGTCAGGTTCAAGCGGCGCGCCGCATAAAGCCCGAGAAACAGCCCGCGCAGGCGGCCGTCCTCCACCACCTTGCGGCGCCCGCCCGGAATGCCGTCGCTGTCGAAGCAGCGGCTGGCCATCCCGCGCCTGACGAATGGATCCTCGTCAAGCTGGACATGCGGCGGAAACAACGGCGCGTCGATGTCATCCTTCAGGAACGATCCGCTCCGGTACAGCGCATCCCCCGATGCCGAGGACACCAGTTCGGCCAGCAGCCCCAGCGACGCCGACGGCTCGAACAAAACCGGGCATTGCTGCGTGGGGACTTGCGTCGCGCCGAGCGCGTCGATGGCTCGCCTGGCGGCCAGCGCCCCGACCTCCTCCGGTTTCGCGAGATCGTCGAATGCGCGACTTGCATGGCCCCAGAAACCGATCTGCTTCTCGCCGGTGCCGAACGCGACGGGCGCACATGCGATCGAATGGACGGACCACGGCGCCGTCGCATGGAACCCCGCCGACGTGGCCAGCAACGACGTGCCCGACATCGTTCTCACCGTCACGCCCTTCGACGCCTTGATCGACGGGTCATGTGCGAACGCCGCATCCTCGGCGCGTTGCGCATGGGCACCGATATCGTCGAGCGACCAATCCAGCGGGTGATGGAGATCGAGATCGGGAAAGTCCCTGGCCAACTGGCTCGAATCGGCGAATCCGGCCGCGGGATCGGGCTCGGTTGCGGCGGTACTCTCGATCGCCGCGCGAACGATCTTTTTCAGTCCGTCGTCCGACAGGTCCGACGATTTCGCGAAAGCGCGTTTTCCGTCGCGCAACACCGTCACCGTCATCTCCAGGGTGCCGCAAAAACTGCGTTCCGTCTGTACCCGGTTCGTCACGGTCACGGCGCTCGATTCGGCGGCCTCGATCTCCACGCGTGTCCCCTCGGCACCCGCCTGCCGCGCGAACGCGATCACACGCTCCGCCGAACTCGCCAGTTCAGCGGCAACGGTTTGCAACTGCGTACTGCTCGATTGCATCAGCCTGCTCCTCCGCCATGCGGCATCGTGTCGTCGAATGCGTCAGGCGGTCTGCCCGGTGAGCGCGATCAGCATGTCGCCGATCGCGCTGCCCCGCTCGGCCGCGGCAAGATGGCCGTCCTCGTAATAGGACAGGAAACGCCCCACGAGTTGAGGATCGACCTCCGCCGCCCGCTCCATCAGCGCGCTGCCCCGCGGCGGCTCGACGCCGGCGTCGATTGCCTGCTTGAAGACCCCTTCCGCCAATTGATTCAAGCGCGCATCGTCCTGCGCGCCCCAGTTGCATTTGACCTGAAGCCATTTCCGCACGGAGCTGCAAAGTGAAAAGACGAATTCCTTCAAGACGTCCGGATTCCGGGCCAACGACGACGAAGCGGCCTCCAGCACCTCGGCGGCCACGGCAGCACTCCCGTCGCCGAGTTCGGCCGCCGCCGCCCTGGATGCCTGTCGGACGTCCGCCCAGTTCGCGTCCGCCACAGGAGCGCCGTCCGTTTCCGCCGCGTGCAGCGAAACCAGCTCGTCACGAATCGCCAGCAACCTCGATTCTCCCTCCAGCGTGTCCGAGACGATCCGGCTCGACAGGATCGACACCAGCAGCCGGCCGGGCAGCGTCGAGAGATTCGCGCCGACCGGCACGCTTTCCAGCCAGTCCGCCACGAACAGCGCCGCCTTGAAATGGGTGCCTCGATAGCTCGACAGGACCGTCACCGCCTCGACCACATCGGTCGGCATGCCCAACACGGATGCGCACTCGTCCGGATCATGCGAGTCGGCGACGAATTCCAGTGCGCCGCTGATCTTGTCCGGCCACATGGGGGTGTCCAGCGCGGCTTGCTTGTGATCCAGATAATCGCGCAACCGTGCGATGCGCGCCGCTTTCACCTGCGGATCACCGCCGAACGCGCGAAGCGTCACTTCGGGCCTGGCCAGCTGCGTGACGGTTCCCAGGTGCGCATCGAGATAACTCGCCAGTTGCGTGGCCGACCGGGGGCCCACGATGCGGCCCGCCTCGTGGCCGCCATTCATGAGCACCAGGGCGGGAATGCCACGCACACCGAAACGCTCGCGCAAGGACGGATGCTCGTCGACGTTGACCTTGACGATGTCGACCTTGCCGTCGAAGTTCCGCGCCACCTTCTCGAGCGTCGGCGCCAGCGCCTTGCACGGCCCGCACCATTCGGCCCAGAAGTCGACCAGCACCGGACGGCTGTTCATCATCACGTCGGCCTCGAAGCTCGCGGCGGTCACACTTTTCAAATCGCTCATTTCACGTTCCTGTCCATCAGTTCGGTTTTGTCGGACCTTGACCCCGGTGAGGTGCAAGCGTCCTGACGGGATCACGGTGTCATGCCGGGCAGGCAGACGAAGCCGGGCCGGTCAGGCCGGCCGCGACCGCGGATGCCCGTTCCGGCGAAAAGTCGAGGGTCTGCTGATGAAAGGCCAGCAACGCCTGTCGATGCGCAACGCTGAGGATCGTGGCCTGAGGTAGCCAGTCGATCAGCAGTTGGTAGAGCGTTCGCTCGCTCTCGGTGTCGAGCGCCGACGTGCATTCATCGAGAAATATCGTGGTCGGGCGGGCCAGCAACACGCGTGCGAACGCCACCCGCTGCTGCTCTCCGCCGGAAAGCCGGTCGCTCCAGCGATCGGCGTCCAGCATCGATGCAACGTGCGCATCGAGGCCGCATGCGCGCAGGACGTCCGCGCATTGGCCGTCGGTGTACGTCGATTCCTCGTGCGGATACGCGATCGCCGCCTTCAACGTGCCGACGGGAATGTAGCTGCGCTGCGGAACGAACATCGTTCCTTCGGCACCGCAGGTGACGATGCCCTCGCCGTAGGGCCAGAGGCCCGCGAGCGCTCTGAGCAGCGTGCTTTTCCCGCTTCCGGAGCGCCCGCGGATCAGACAGCGCGAACCGGGTGCGAGCGAGAAGTCGGGCACGCGGGCAATCTCCGCGCCGGCTGCGTCGCGCAGAACCAACCCGTGGGCGCCTACGGCTCCGCGCTCGCCGGCGGTCAACACGACGTTTCCCCGCGAATCCAGCGCGTTCACGTAGAGAAATTCCCGAAGCCGGTTCGCTTCGGCGCGCCACGCGGTGAATCCCAGATAGGCCTGCGGAAAGAACGCCAGGGAACTGGACACGGAACTGAATGCTGCGTTCGATTGCATCAGCCCGCCCAGCGTCAGCCCCCCCGTTATCAGTTGCGGCAATACCAGCAACGTGGGCACCACGGGCACCACCGAGCTGAATTGCCCGACGATGTTGGTAAACAGCGAGACCCGCGTGTTGACCCAAAGCAGCGCATAAAGATTCGAAACGACCTGGCGAAAAGCCCCGTTCAATCGCTTGCCTTCCGCGCCGCTTCCATCGAAGAAGGCGATCTGCTCGGCGAATTCGCGCACCCGCACCATCAGCACGCGGAAGTCGCCCTCCACGCGGTTCTGCTTGGCATTGAGGGTGATCAAGCGTCGGCCGAGCAGGTGCGTGGCCCAGAAAAACAGGCCTTGATAGAGAAAGACGGCATAGACCAGGTATCCGTGGATGCTGTACGTGTGTCCACCGATATCGAGATCCAGGGAATGGCCGATCGACCACAGGATCACGCTGAAGCTCACGATGCTCACCGGCACCTGAAGCACGCCCATCGACAGCTGCAAGGTGTCCTTGACGAACTGCTTCGCATCCTCCGCGATACGCTGATCGATGTTCTCGAGCGCGCGGTCGCGCTCGATGCGGTAGTAGGTATGGCGGGCCAGCCACTGATCGGCCAGCCAGGTCGTCAGCCATCGCCGCCAGCGAATCTCGACGATCGATTGCATCACCACCGTGGACACCGTCAGCGCGGCGGCGGCCATGGACACCAGCAGGAACTGCAACAGCAGGTTCGGCAGCGCCTGAAACCTCCCGGATCCCACGGCGTCGTAGAACGTGCCGGTCCATCGGTTGAGCCACACGGCGATATAGGTGTGGCTCCAGCCCGCCCCAAGCACGTAGGCGAGCATCAATGCCGACAGCATGCCCTCCCTGGTGGTCCAGTACGGCGTGATCAACTTCCAGACGGAAGGAAAGTGACGCCTGGCATCCCGATCCTCGGCGCGATCCGTCGGGAATGCCCGATTCCTGATCATTGCTGGCCCTTGTCCGGTTGCATGACGAAATTGATCTTGTTCAGCCCGCCGCCCTGCAGCGCCGCGAGTATCGCGGCGACCTTCCCGTATTCGACGTGCTCGTCGGCATTGATGTTGACGGCCGGTGGATCGCCCTGCTTCGACGCCGCCTCGACACGCAGCTTCAGCGCCGCGTCGTCGACCACATCCTTGTTCCACAGCACGGTCTTGTCAGCCGTGATCGACAGGTCGATGTCCTGCGTTTTCGACTGGGCGGGCTGGGCCGCGGCCTTGGGCAGATCGACCTTCACCGCCTTGTTGATGACCGGTAGCGTCACGATGAAAATGATCAGCAGAACCAACATGACGTCGATCAACGGCGTCATGTTGATGTCGTTCATCACGCCTTCGTCGTTGTTGCCATCCATGAGAATCGACACGATAGGCTCCCGGTCAGGCGGCGGCGTTGACGCGCTTGCTCGTCGCCGGCGCCGCGGGCACCGGGCGAACGTCGCAGCGGGCCTTGGCGCCCGTCACGAAGTACACGTGCAACTCGTGCACGAACCGGTTCAGCCGATGGCTCACCCGCTTGTTGCCTCGATTGACGTAGTTGAATCCGAGCACGGCGGGGATCGCCACGAACAGGCCGATCGCCGTCATGATCAGCGACTCGCCGACCGGGCCCGCGACATGATCGAGGCTGGCCTGTCCCGACACGCCGATGGCCATCAGCGCGTGATAGATGCCCCACACGGTCCCGAACAGGCCGACGAACGGCGCGGTACTGCCGATCGACCCGAGAATGGCCAGGCCGTTCTGCAGGCGGGCAACCTCGTCGTCGAACGCGTTGCGCAGGCCGCGCGCCACCCATTCGCTGCTGCTGAGGCTGCCTTGCAGCGACGCGTCGCCGCCGGCCTGCTGGTCGTTCGCCTCGCGGCCGGCAAGGGCCACGGCGCGATACGGATTGTCGGTGCCGTCGCCCAGCGCCTCGATGCCGTCATCGAGCGACGGCGTGGACCAGAAGCGCGTCTGCGCACGCTTGCCCATGACCTCGAGACGTCGATTCGCCAGGCCCTTGGTCACGATGACGAACCACGACACGATCGACATGCCGAGAAGAAAGACGAAGATGAACCGGGTGATGAAGTCGCCCTGCTGCCAGACGTTGGCGATGCCGTACTGTTCCATTTTTTGCTCCGTAGATTCCAGGTCAATCATTCAGGTTGAAGGCGATCGGCTGCTCGGCCTCTACGGCACGGGCAATACCGGCGGTCGTGTAGGGCTGGCAATGGCCGGCTTCGATCGCCGCCAGCGCGGCCGCATCCAGCAGCGGGTAGCCGCTGCTTTGCGCAACCCGCGCCGTCTTCACCACACCGTCCACGCCGATGTTCAGCCTCACCACCACCGTGCCTTGCTGCTCCAGCCGCCGGGCCTTCGGCGGATAGTCCGGCCGCGGGATACGGCAACCGAGCTGCTTGAGCTCCGCGCTGCTGATCTGCTTCGGGCTATCGAGCAGTTGGGGGCCCGGCGCGGGTGCGGGCGGTGTCGCAGCAGAGGGCGCGACCGCGCTGGGCACCGGTACCGGCGGCGCCGGCGGCGCCGGCTCGACCGGTTTGACGGGCTCGGTCTTGGCTGGCGCGACGGTCCGGGCAGCAGGAGCCTCCGAGGAAAGCAAGGGTGCCGTCTTCCGCACCACGGTCTTGTCGACGGGCTTGGGTTCCGGCTTCCGCTGAGGCTCCTGCTTGGGCTTCGGTTCCGGCCGCGCGACGGGCTCGGGTGTCGGCGCGGCAACGAGCCTGACCTGAACCGACGCACCGGAGGCCCGGTCGGCCTCCAGCCTGATCAGGTCCACGCTGCGATGAACGATCAGATACAGCCCCAGTGCGTGCGCCAGCACGACCGCGCCCCCGATCGCCGCGCGCCGCCATCGCGCCCGCGAATGAGTGATGCGCTCAGGATTCGACATGCCGCCGCTCCACGGCCGAGTCTCGAGGGTGTCAGAAATCATAGGTACCGGTGAGCATGACGGTCCGCTCCGGTCCCATCGGGATCAAGGAGGGCGTCGTGCTGCTGTAGTAGAGCTTGCGATTGAATACGTTCTTGACCGAAAGATTCAGGCCGTAACCCTTCTTCCGATAGAACACGCCGAGATCCGTCTCCACCTGGCTGGGGATGCGATACGCCGAGCCCGTGCCGATGTACTGCCCACTCGCGAAGAACAACCCCGCGCCGACACCGAAACCCTGGAGCTTCTCGGAGCGGAAGTTGTAGGTCGCCCACAGGCTGGCGCTGTTCTTGGGCAGGTTCACCGCCAGCTTGCTGTTCGGCGGCTGCACGAAGTCGTTGTACGTGTAGCTACCGATCAGGTTGACGCCGGGAAGCGGCTGGCCGCTGATCTCCGCTTCGAATCCGCGACTCACGGCGCCGCCGGCGGGAAGATAGAAGCCGCGATGGGCCGGGTCGGCAACGTTGTAATTGCTGAACGAGGTGCGGTAAGCCGAGGTCGTGATGGCCAGCTTGTCGTCCAGCAGGTTGAACTTCATGCCCACTTCGACCTGCTGGCTGGTTTGCGGGGGGAGCACGCCGCCGCCGAATTCAAGCGCCGTGCCCGGCTGAAAGCCACGGTTGTAGCTGGCGTAGGCGGCAACCTCGGACGTCAGTTCGTAGAGCAGGCCGAGGCTCGGGCTATACGCATTCTGATGGTTTCCCGGGGGTGGGTTACCGGCGTAGGTCGCATGTGTCAGATAGGTATCCCGGCGCACGGACGCGAGTGCATGGAAATTCTTGTAGGAGAACTGATCTTGTAGATACAAGCCGGTTTGGGTGAAGTAGGTAGTCCCATTCGGCATCAGGTTTCCCGTGTCGGACGACGGAAGCGTAAATGAGCCGAAGACATTCGGAATGGAAATGAATTTCGATGTCGTGGTGTCAAACTGATGCTGGCTGTAGCGAAGAACGTCCCAGCCAGCAATCACCGTATTTTTCGCAGCGCCGACATTGAACTTGGCGCGCAGGTAGTTCTGGAAGCTCCAACTGTAGAAATCCGAGAGCGAATCGAAATTGTGGAACAACACGCCGTTGGTCGCCGAGAGCGGCGTGGCCGTAGTCCAGGCTTGCTGCGTTTGTTGGGTCCGCGTATAGGAACCCTTGCTCACGAAGGTCAGCGCCGAGCCGAGCTTTTGTTCGAGATGAATGAAAATATTGTCCGTTTGCGCGCCGAAATGGTCGGACGGCGTGCCAAGCGGCTTGTCGATATAGTTTCGATAGATATCGCCGGCAGCGTGGCCGAGCGTGAACTGGGGAACCGGCTCGCGGTAGACCGTGCGCTCATAGCCGACCGTCACATCCGTGGTCGAGTCCTTCCATTGCACAGTCGGCGCAAAGTAGAAATTTCTCTTGCCGTCATATCCCATCGAATTCTGGCCGACCCGTTCACCCGAGATGATGAAGCGATACCGGAGTTTCTTGTCGGCGGTGATCGCGCCCGTGCTGTCCAGCGCGATCTGGGTGTCGCCGTACGATCCGTAGCCCACCTGGATTTCATGAAACGGATCGGCCTGCGGCGTCTTCTTGACGAGATTGATGACGCCTCCCGGCGGACTGTTGCCATTCACGATGGCCGAGGGTCCCTTGACCACTTCCACGCTCGAGATGGCGATCGTCGGCGTAACGTTAGGGGCCGTCCCGACAGTCGACAATCCATCCGACGTGAGGTTTTGCGCTACAAACCCGCGAATCGTGTAATTCGGCACGCCCAGCGGCCCCGGCCGCGTGACGACACCGGAAGCATTCCTCAGCACATCGGAGAGCGACTGAGCACCCTGGCTCTGGATCACCGCGGCATTGATGACGCTGACCGATTTCGGCGTCTCGCTCAGCGGCACATCCGAGCGCGCATAGGTGGAGGACGATTCCGCGACGAAGCCGGTACCGCCTGAATCCCGGCTGGCCGCCACGCTGATGAGGGGCAAGGTGGTGTCCACCTGCGCCGTGGTCGCCGCGGCTGCGGCTGCGGCAGCGGCCGGCGCCGACGAAACCCCCTTGGCATCCGCCTTGACGTGAGCCAGCGTGTAACCGCCGTTCGCCGTCGGAACCAGGTCGAGGCCCGTGCCCTGCAACGCCTTGCGGATCGCGGCCTCGGCCGAATACGTGCCGTCCACCGGCGCCGATTTGAGCGACTGCACCAATGACGCGTCATAGCTCAACGGAAGCTGCGCGACCCGGGCGATCTCCACCAACGTGCGATCCAGCGGACCGCTCGGCAGATGATAGGTGTGTTGTTCCGCCTGCTGCGCATACGCCGCGGACACCATGAAAGTCTGGGCAACCGCCATTGCGATCGCCATTGCCGCAACGTTGCGGGCCATACCCTTGCCGTCGAACTTGATCCCCACGATGCACCCATCCCTAGTCGGTTGTATTTCGGCAAAACGCCTGTCTTGTCCCACACGATCGAGAAGTCGAGAAGCAGCGGCCAACCGCAACGGCATGCCTTCCCCCTTCACTCCCGGCTTCGCTCGAGGCCGCCGGCCCCGGCAGGCTTGCCGGCTCCTCATCCACATGAAAAAGTCTAGCGATCCTGCCCGGAATACTTTTTTGAAAGAATTCGTCCTTCGCGCCATTTCCGGTTTTTTATTCCCACCGACCGCGCCGTCCTTGAAAATTCAATCCAGCAGGCGGAATCCGCAGACAAGAAAATCAGCAAACGTAATCGAGGGGCAACCTCGTCGTATGCTTGATGGTCTCCATCGAGAAACTCGAACTCACATCGAAAATTTCCAGCTCGCTGATCAAGCGCTTGTACACGCCGTCATACCCGGCAATGTGCGGAACGACCACCTTCAGCAGGTAGTCGATATGACCGCTCATGCGGTACACCTCGATCACCTCGGGGATGTCGGCGACCACGTCGCAGAAGCGTTTGAGCCAGGCCGCGGTATGCTGCGCAGTCCTGATTTCGACGAGCACGGTCACGCCGACATTGAGCTTGTCGGCGTCGAGCAGGGCAACCCGGCGGGCGATGACGCCGTCCTGCTCGAGCTTCTGTATGCGGCGCCAGCAAGGCGTCGTCGACAAATGCACGCGATCGGCGATTTCCGCCACTGAAAGCGTGCTGTCCTCTTGCAGGACTGTCAGGATGGCCTTGTCGATATGGTCGATCACAGTTCCCCCCTTCGGGACAAGGTAAGCGTCGCAGGCATTCGGACGCCTTCATTCACCTTGTGCAACGAAGCGGGAAAAGTGACACCGGGAAAGAAAAATTTTTTTCGCGCCCCGGCTGAACGGGGCGCGGCGTCAAGCCTCGGAGGCGACGGCCAGAACCTTGCCATACACGGCCAGGGAGAGTCCCAGGCCGTTGGCGAGCTGGTGCAGCGCCGCCTCGGCGTCGTTGAGCGGGAACACGCCGCTGACCCGGCGAGCGAGCGCGGCCTGCGGAAACCGGATATAGCCGCCGTAGTAGCGGCCCAGCGTCTCGAGGATGTCAGGCAGCGGCCGATCCAGGACGACGAGCGTGCCGCGGCTCCAGGCGAAGATGTCGGCGGCCGTCTCCGGCATGCGGGCAATGCGCCCCGGCGATAGCGACCAGACCGAACCATCGGCGATGCGGACGCTACCGCCGCGCGGCGTCGCAAGGGTTGCATCGCCGCCCTGCACCGCGACCACGGTGTGATAACGCAATGCATCGACGCTCAGGCGGGCGCGGCTCGTGATTGCCGTCCCGTCCCGCGTCCTCACGGCGAACGGCGAGCGGTTCGTCGTGGCGGGACTCGACAGGATCTGGCCGGACGCAAGATAGACGTCGCCGCGCGCGCCGTCCCGCGTCCAATAAACACGCGCCGATGCCCCGAGGACGATCGGCGTTCCGTCTTTCAGCGCCACGGCCTGCGGCGTCAGATCGCCATTGTGATAATCGGCGTCGAGCGAATAGGCCCGGACCAGTTCTCGCGTCCCGATCGCGGCCAGCGCCAGCGCGCCCACCCCGGCGCCCGCCTTCAACATGCGGCGCCGCGCACGGGACGGCTCGTTCAGCGCGCTTCGCACCGCCGAGCCGGGCGCGTTCCGCAGCGACGCAAACCGTGCCAGCCCCTCCTGGAGCCGTATCCACGCCGCTTCGTGCGCGGGATCGGCGCGGCGCCATGCCTCGAAGCCATCGCGATCCTGCTGCGTGGCGTCCTCGGCACGCAACCGGACCTCCCACTGAATGGCTTCCTCCGCGCACGAATCGACCGTGCCGGCGCCGCGCGCGGCATTCAACTGATCAGAAAGCATCGGGTAAGCGCCTGGGCGATGTATTTGCGAACCATGCTTGTCGAAACGCCGAGTCGAGCGGCAATCTCGGAATAAGTGAGGCCGTCGATCTGGCTGTAGATAAAGGCACTTCTCGCTTTCGGAGGCAATCCATCGAGCGCCTGATCGATCAGGAACAATGCCTGGGAAATCTCGACGATCGATTCGGCGGACGGCGCGAGGGGTTCCTCGGCATTGAGGAGCGCCTCATGATACGCGCGCTCGAGATCCCGGCGGCGCCACATCTCGAAGGTGAGACGCTGGGCGATGACGGTCAGCCACGCTCGAGGCTCGCGAATACCTGGCGGGTCATCGACGCCGGCAAGCGCCTCGAACGACGACGACGCCAGATCCTCGGCATCGGCCGGCGATCCGACACGCCGCAGCAGCTTCGCCTTCAACCATCCATAGCTGGCCCGAAACTCGTTGGCAAGCCAAACCGAGCGGGAACGAGCCGACTCGTCGTCGCTCCTTTCCAGTTTGTCGAGAGGCTGTGCTGCCGGGCCAGTGCTCATGTGCCAATTTCCAAAGCGATGGCGCGATGGGCGTGCACTGCAGGATGCCAATCATCTGCCGAAATGCAACGTCATGCCCCGCTAGATCGGTGTCGTAGTATGCCATTTCAAAATCGCCGCGTGCCGGCGCGATACCAATCCAGAACCCTGACGTCCGGGGCAGTCGTCCTCGACGCCGGGACGGCAAGGGCGCCGCGATACCCGAGATCCATCGCCACCGGCTCGCCTGCGTCAAATGCCGCCCACTGCCCGGTCCATGTCGAGTCGGCAGCGAAATCGAAGCGGCCGGGCGCAATAACGCCCGGCCGCTGCCGTCACGGACGAACTCCGTTCGCGCGGGCCGTCAGTTTCGCCACGAGGACGTCGCCGAATTCCGGCGCCGACATCGGCTGCTGCCCCGTGATCAGCTCGCGATCGACGATGACATTGCCGTGCCAGTTCGCCACCGTATCGACGTGGGCGCCGGCTTCGGCCAGCGCGTTCACCGGATAGAACGGCACGTTGCCACCGAGCCCGTTCGGACCTTCGAGCTGCTGCTCCTCGCCCGTCGAGAAGACGGTCATCCGGTAACCGGCATACGGCCAGCCGGCCGCGAAGG
Organism: Burkholderia seminalis; assembly: GCF_001718535.1. NCBI lineage: Bacteria > Pseudomonadati > Pseudomonadota > Betaproteobacteria > Burkholderiales > Burkholderiaceae > Burkholderia > Burkholderia seminalis. Next base: position 1,873,673 of record NZ_CP013400.1, read on the forward strand.
CATTCGCCTTGCCGTCGTTGGCGGTCATCGATGCAACGAAGGCATCCGGATCGTGCAGCGTCGACAACAACACAATCGGCCCGTGACAGATGATCCCGGTGGGACGGCCGCTGTCATGGAAGCTGACCAGGATCTTGCCGAGATTCCGGTCCTTGAGCAGGTCGACCATCGGCGCATGGCCGCCGGGGATAAACAGGCCGACATAACCGTCGGTCCCCTCGGAGACGACGGACGCGAGCGTCTTCGGATGCTTCAGTTGCGCGATACCTTGCGCATATTTCAGTGCATCCGCGCGCGCGGCATCGTCTCCGCCGAAAAACAGCTTGTTGTTCGAGTTCGCGTCCATCACCGGCATGTCGCCATTCGGATTGGCGATCACCGGCTCGTAGCCCGCCTCGACGAGCTTGCGGTACGGCACGACGAATTCGTTGAGGTAATAACCGGTCGAATATGTCTTGCCATCGCGCAGATCGAGCGCGTGAGCGCTCGACATGACAACCAGCACCTTGCCGCGCGACTGCGCCGACGCGCCCACCGGCGATGCAAACGCGGCCGACGTGGCGAGTACGGCAGCACCGATCTTGAGGATGTTCATCATCAAACCCTTCCGAAAAAATGAGTGAGCCGGTTCAAGCGCCGGCCTTGGCATCCGCCGCGTAGCGCGGAGCGGCCTTGGCGTTCGCGAATTTCGGCGTGAGTGCGCGGCGGGCCGCTTCCCATTGCGTCCAGCCGTCGCCGTCGTGCAGCGTCGGGATCGTCACGAGCTCGCCCTGATCGAGGCCCGCGAGCGCGGCATCCACCAGGTCGTCGGCCGTCATCGTGCTGGCCGCCTCCTTCTGCTTCGCGTAGCCGGCCACATCCCAGAACTCGGTCGCCGTCGCCGCGGGCAGCACCGTCTGCACGCGCACGCCCTTGTCCGCCAGGTCGCGTTGAAGGGCGTGACCAAAGCTCAGCACGTACGACTTCGACGCGCTGTACACGCCGTTGAGCAGTTCGACCGCAATGCCAACGACGGAGCCGATGTTGACGATGGTGCCCGTGCCCTTGCCGGCGAACACCGGGGCGACGGCGTAAGTCAGGCGGGTGAGCGCGGTGATGTTCAGATTGATCATCGACTCCATCGTGTCGACGTCGCCGTTGAGAATCGACGCGACCGAGCCAATTCCCGCGTTGTTCACCAGCATCGTGATGCTGCTGTCCTCGCGCAGAATGCCTTCGATCTTCGCGAGCGCGGCCTTGTCGTTCAGATCGGCGGCAACGGTCTCGACCGAGCGGCCGGTTTCGGCCGTAAGGCGACCCGCCAGCGTATTCAGACGATCCTGATTACGCGCCACCAGAATGAGGTCGTAGCCGCGTTTGGCGAGGCGGTCCGCGTAAATGGCGCCGATGCCGGCCGATGCGCCGGTGATCAGCGCGGTGCCTTTCGTGGAAGTGCTCATGTCTTTTCCTTTCCGTGGATTGAGCCGACCGGGTGTCGGTTCGTGGAATGAATTCTGGCTTCGACCACGCTCATCCTCAATGTCATAGATGCAATGATTTCTGCCATCGATGCATTGACCGGAAACCTTGCGGATTCGTCCTTTGCAAGAGACGCCCGGTTACCCAAAATCGGCCCTGCAGAGGGTGCCGCGCGGCGCCTTGCCCCCTCCGAAGACGGCCGACAGGACGAACCTGGAAAAAGACAGGGGGGAAAACCGGTGAAGATAGGCATCCTGATTGAATCGAGGCCACACGAAACGCGCGTCGCGCGATGCCCGAAACGGTCGCGCAGTCCGTTGCGCCACGCCATCGGGCGGCGCCTCGACGACATCGACGGGCATGCCGGCGAAAGCGCGGCAGCCCCGGATCGGGCCGCGCACAAGGGCATGAGTGAAGCGCCACCGCAGCCCGCGGCGATGTCCGTTTTATGCTAGATTCAATTAATCAGGCCATCCACCTGGCGGACATCATGCACACCGTAGGACTCGTTGTTTACCCAAATTTCCAGTCGCTCGCGCTCGCGGTGGCGAGCGTGTTCGAGTACGCGAATCTGCTCCGCGGCGAGGCGGTGTACCAGTTCCGGATCGTGTCCGAGCACGGTGGAGCGGTCGTGTCGTCGCAGGGGTTTTCGGTCAACACCGAGCCACTGGCCAACGACGGCTATGACACGCTGATCGTCGCCGGCGACAACGAATGCCGGCTTCCGTCGGCGAGGCTGGTGGACTTCCTGCGTCGCGCGCCCTTCCACTCGCGGCGCATTGCGTCGATATGCACGGGCGCCTTCGTCCTCGCGGCCGCCGGCCTCCTCGACGGGAAACGGGCCACGACGCACTGGTATCACGCGCGGGATTTCAGGAAACAATATCCGGACGTGCAGCTCGACGAAGACCGCATCTTCGTCGTGGACGGCCAGGTCTGGACTTCGGCCGGAATGAGCGCCGGGGTGGATCTCGCGCTCGCGATCGTCGAAAGCGACTTCGGGCTGGAAACGGCGCGCATGGTCGCGCGCAAGCTCGTGCTGTACCAACGGCGCGGCGGCGGGCAGTCGCAATTCTCGACGTTGCTGGAACTGGACGCGCGATCGGACCGCGTGCGAATGGCGCTGACCTATGCGAGCGAAAACCTGGCGAGCGATCTGTCGGTGGAACGACTGGCGGAGGCGGCACGTTTGAGCCCGCGCCAATTCAGCCGCGTGTTCCGGGAGGAGACGGGGCAATCCCCCGCCAAGGCGGTCGAGCGGCTGCGCGTCGAGGCCGCGCGCCTGATGATGGAAACGACGCGCCACCCGATCGAAATCATTGCGAGAGAAACCGGATTCGGCGACCGCGAGCGCATGCGCCAAGCGTTTCTGCGCGCGTTCGGGCAACCCCCGCAGACCATCCAGCGAGCCTCGGGAGTCGCGCCGCTCGTGAACTAGGACTTGTTGAACCAATAGGCGAGGTTTGCGCGGTCTTGCCTGCCCAAACCCCGAGCGCCCGACCACCAGCAGGTCTGCAGGCAGCCAGCCGTGCAAGCGGACGATCTATTGCTCGCCGGGGCCCCACTCCGGGCTGTAACCGCCCAGCGCCGGGTGGTACATCTCGTCGCCGGAATGCTGCGTGAATTCGACATTGAGCCGGTCCTCACGCAGGCCGAGAATCTCCACGCAGTGCGCGCAAAGCGCCTGCGCCACTTCCATGCGCTGCTCGGGCGGGCGCCCCCGCCGGATATCCAGCATCATCACGGCGACCGGGACCGGCGCTTTGCCCGCCTCGGCAATGCGCCAGACACCGCCTTGCCCCAGTTCCCGGATCGCGACGCTGATACGCCGAATATCGACCGACATCATCCGCGCATAGGTCTCGCTCATTCTGGCGGCGAGCAATTGCTTGGCTTCCACCGAATAGTGGTCGTTCACGTCCAGTTGCAGATAGGGCATGGTGGTCAGGATTCCAGGTGATTGATCGAACTCGTGCGGCATCGGCCTGTGCGTAGGCTGCCAGCCGATTCTGGCACCCGGCTCGCCGCCCTCGCCATGTCGGATAAGCAATGATTCCGGACACAGCGCGTCGCTACTGCCCAATGGCCTGTTGCTCGAAGGAGGCCGCCACCGACTCCGCGAGCACATCGACCGCGCGCCGCAGATTGCCTAGCGCGCGCGGAAACACGAGCCACACGTCCAGCGCCAGCGCAAAGCCGCCGACCTCGACGACGCTGAGCTGCGAACGCCACGGGCTCGCGCGCAACACGTCCGTCGGCACGAGGCCAAGCCCGAGCCCGCTGGCCACGAGCCTGAGTTGCATGTCGGTTCCATAGGTGTCGATGCTCAATCGAAAGCGCTGCCCCCGATTGGCCATCGCACGCTCGAGCGCGGCGCGATAGCCGCAGCCGTCAGGGTTGAGTATCCACCCGTGGGCGGACAGCGCTTCCACCGTCGCGCGAGCATCGACGACCGGCTTCGACGCGCTCTGCACCACCTTCACATCGAATCTCGTGACGAGGCTGCAGCCGAAGTCCTCCGGCAGCGAAGCCCCCGCCGGCAACATCAGCAACGCGACGTCGAGCGATCCGTTTTCGACCATGCGCTGCAAACCGACGCTCCAGTCGGTAAGCAACCTCACGTCCAGCGCAGGAAACCGCGCCTTCATGGTCATGACGGCGTCGAACAGCACGATATCCGCGACGGCCTGCGGCAAGCCGAAGCGCAGCGTCCCCGACGGCGGAGAATCTTCCCGGGCAATGTCGTGAAGCTGGTTCAACGCGCGCAGAACCGGCACGGCCTGTTCGTAGACCCGGCTGGCAAGCGCCGTCGGCCGCGGCGGCTTGGCGTTTCTGTCGAACAACGTGGCGCCCAGCCCCTCCTCGAGCCGCTGTATGCGCTTCGATATCGTCGATTGCGACACGCACAGCTGATCGGCCGCGCGGGTCAGCGAAGCCGCGTCGACTACCGCGATGAACGATTTCAGTTCTTCAATCATCATTCCGATTCGTCAACATTTCAATGAAAAACATTCGTTTGTGGAAACTTGTGCACTAGCCTACTCTCAACCGCAATCGCACACCAGTCCACGGAGAATGAAATGCCCCTCGTACGAATCAATCTGTCGAAAGACGCATCGCCCGAAGGCGTCAAGGCTGTCAGCGACACGGTCTACGAAGCGATGACCACGATCGCCAACGTCCCGGAGAACGACAAGTTCCAGATCATTTCGCGCCATGCGCCGGACGAGCTCGTCTATCCGGCCGACGGATATCTGGGCGTGACTTACACGTCCGGCATCGTGTTTATCCAGGTCACCTGGAACGCGGGGCGCACGATCGACGTGAAGAAGGCCTTCTACCGCGCCGTTGCGGACGGCATCCACGCGAAGGCCGGCGTGCGCAAGGAAGATGTGTGGATCAGCCTCGTTGACGTCGCGCGCGAAGACTGGTCGTTCGGCAACGGCGAGATGCAATACGCGCCGAAGGCGTAACTCCGCCGCCCCAACTCCTGCGTCACTCGCGCCATCGGACGGTCGGTCACGATGCGCTTTGCCGACATCACGCCGAGCGGCCAGCCGACCGTGTCGCCGGTATCGGCGGCGAGACGGCCTACTGGCGGGAGCACGACCGGGTGTGCCGGGGATAGGGTCGAACCGGGCGTGATCACCGGCAACGCCAGCGCGATGGTTTCGCCGTTCCCTCCTCGATCGAGACGAACCCAATTCCCGGCCATCGAATCGAAACGTCATCCCCGAAAGCGAATCCAACCCGTTTCAGGGTCAGTCAAGCGGCTTGGCGGCACAAATTTGACTCAACGTTCTGTTGGCTGCGCCGCAAAGTACTGCGATTGAACTTGCAAGAACAGGAGGTCAGAACAGTTTTTGAAACGTAAGGATCGCCATTTCCCCGTCTATTCTCAAGAATTGTTAGTATCTGCCGTTATTGCAGGTTTGTCGGCAACCTCTTCCTCGTCGTGGCGGCGACGTGCTTTATAACGACGATGAAAGTCGATCTTGCTACCCTCTACCTTTTAGCGATCGGAACCTTGTTGGCCAGTTCCGCCATGACATATTGGGAGCACGTATCGCATCCCAAGCGCAGCAACGAACTGCGAATGCTGGCGGCCGGCTATGCGACGCTAGGGGTCGGTTGCGCGGTGGCTGCGTTTCGGCTTGAACTGCTGGGCTCCGCTGGCGCTGCTATAAGCAATCTCGTGATTCTGGGCGGCTATCTCCTGGTTTTGCACGCTGTGGCAATGTTCAACGGCCGGCGGCATCTCGCAAGCTCGATCGGTCTGCTTCTCTTGATGGGGCTCACATGGGCGGCGGCCGGTGCGCGCTGGCAGGCCGCAGTATGGCTCTATGCCAGCGCGATACCCATCGCGCTCGTTTCCGCAATGACAACCCTCGAACTGACACGACGTGACGCGATGCCGGCCGTTCAATCTCGACGCGTCGCTGTGGCGGTGACGGGAATCCATGCATTGTTCTACGCTGCCAGAGCCATTGTCCTGCCATGGCTGGTCTCGATTTTTGGGACGCAAGCATTGTCAATTTCGAGCAAAATCACGATGTACGAGGGTGTCCTCTATTCCGTCATTTTGCCGATGACGCTACTCCGGCTCACCCGGGAGGAAGTTCATGGCGAACTCCTGCAAGAGTCCCGTACGGATTACTTGACCCGCCTGGGAAATCGCAGGCTGTTTTTTGAAGAGGGAGAGCGAGTGATCGACGATTGCGCAATACGTCGACGCCCCGTCACGCTCCTTGCGTTTGATCTCGACCACTTCAAGAGAATTAACGATCGCTATGGTCACAAGGCCGGCGACGAGGTATTGAGGTCGTTCGCGAGCGTGGTTCGCGCCAGTACCGACGCGAATACGATTCTGGCGCGCATCGGCGGTGAAGAATTTGCTGCCCTGCTTCCTGACCACGATAGCCATCGCGCGAAAACAGTCGGAGAAATCATTGCGAGCCAGTTTGCCAGGATGGTTCACAGCGCCGACGGTCATCGAATTCAAGCAACCGTCAGCATTGGCCTGGCGACATCGAATTCGGAGATGATTGCACTCACCGATCTGCTCGCAGCTGCAGATCAAGCACTATATCTGGCCAAGTCCCAAGGTGGCAGTCAGCTGGTTCATCACGCCCGAGGACAAGAGCGCGACGAGACCGCACGTGCGTAGCATCGCGAATAAGTCAACTATGAGCGATCGATAAACGACGCCCCTCGGTCATCAAACGCGCAAGAACGCTCTAATAGCTTTCGCCTCTCATTCTGGCTGACCAGGAGCAGTGACATGCGTTGGATAGTGCCTCTCGTACTGGCGATCGTATGTACGCGTTCCGCGCTGGCTGATTCGGCCGCTTTTAACGCAGGGGTAATCCGGCTCTGCCGCTTTCAATCCGGTGATCTTTTACCCTTACGAGTGAGCGTGAGGTTCCGTGGCAAGCGGGCCCGGTCACCGTTGAGGCGACGCGCGATGCTTCGCCTGTACCGGATGGCCGCTTCCCCGTTGTATTGATTTCACACGGGCGAGGCGGCGGTCCCCTCAGCCACCGTGAATGGGCCAAGGCAACGGAATCGGCCGTGGCTACTAGTCGACTTTGAAGATAGACACTGCCGCTTTCAGGCTTTCCGCTTGGTCGGCCATCGACCACGCCGCGTTGCTTCCCTGGAGCAGGTCAGCTCAGTCTGGATGACTTATAGATTTGCGCGTAGGAAGTCCACGACCTCATGGTCGATCTGGCGATGAATCCCCACACGATCGATCCCGGGCGCATCCTGACAAATCAGTGCCGCACTGGCCGCGACCGAGGCCGGACAAGGATCAATGAAAACGAAGTGGTTGCCTGGCACGATGTGGACTGCGGGCGGTGTGGGCAAGCCTGACACAACTCCAAGAGCGTTTCTCGCAGAACCAAGATAGCTGTCGTCCCGCGGTCGATAGAGCATCGTCGGTACGCGCACGGCGGACAAGCCAGATGCCTCGAACATCATCGCCAGCGGATCCATCAGCACCAAGGCCTTCAGGCGGCGATCAACGGGCGGTTGCCAAGCTACCAGGTCAGCGGGTACGGCCGCTTTGCCTTGGGTGCCGTGCGCACCATTGCTGGTTGCTGGACGCGGACACGATCCCGGATCATCGTGATCTGCGCAGTACGCACCGGCATACGCAAAATCGGGTTTCGCTCCGGCCAGAATCAGCGCAGTGTAGCCACCGGCTGAGTATCCGATCATGCCAATTCGGCCGACATCGGCGCTCGCGGAAAACCGTGGATCCGCGAGGACTGCATTGAGCGCGGCCTCTGCCTGCCGGGGGCGATCAATCAGAATCTGGGCTTGGGACGGCGCTCGGGGATAGCCTGAAGCGTCCCCAACGTGCGTCGGCAAGACGACGATAAATCCGGCGCGAGCCAGAGTTGTGGCCAATTCACGGTGGCTGAAGGGACCGCCGCCTCGTCCATGTGAAATCAATACAACGGGGAAACGGCCATCCGGTACAGGCGAAGCATCGCGCGTCGCCTCAACAGTGAACGGGCCCGCTTGCCACGGAACCTCGCGCTCACGCGTAGGGTAAAAGATCACCGTGTTGAAAGGGGCAGCTTCGTTCACCCCCGTGAGCCGGATTATCCCTGCGTTAAAAGCGGCCGGATCAGCCAGCGCGGACATACATACGATCGCCAGTACGAGAGGCACTATCCAACGCATGTCACTACTCCCCTGGTCAACCAGAATGAGAGGCGAAGGATATCAGAGCGTTCTTACACGTTTGATGACCGAGGGGCGTCGTTTATCGATCGCTTACGATCGGACGATCTCCTCCATTGTCGCTCCAGCGTTCGAAACCGGATTTGAACCCGCAGCGACGTGAGATACCGATGTTCCGATGAGCTCGTTGATTTCCTTCGCCGCTACCGCACTTCGTTGTGCCAAGGTTCGGACTTCACCTGCGACAACCGCGACGCCTCGTCCCTGCTCATCCGCACGCGCCGCGTCGACCGCTGCGTTGAGCGCAAGGAATGCCGTCGGCTTCCTGTGCCATATCTTGCTGGGCAGTGAGCAACGCCAGATTCCGGATGGCGATTGCGCGATCCTGTATTGATGAGCATAGTGGGTTTGCCAACCGTGCTTCCGTATTGCTTACTCGCGTAATAGCGTCAAGTTGATGGTTCAATTGCCACATTCCGTAAAACGCGGTCACGGCGATTGCCACCGGTAGGACCGTCAATAACCCGAATCCGATAGTCAGGCGGCTAGATCCTTACCTATTTCTCATAGAGGTTCCCGAGGCGATGATGAATGGTCCATACAAGTTGTTTACGACAAAATGCAAACTTGCGGAAGGGAACTCGTGATCGACGGCATTGGGAACCCCGTGCTCCATCGCGTGGGGCCGTCATCGGCGATCTGCGTGCGGCTCCGGACGCGCGATTCCGATGCCGCGGGGCGCACAGCAGAAAATGCCGGAGCCACCTCTACAAACGCCGCGCGCGTACTTTTAGGAGGGGAACTTGAAGGCGCATGCAGGATTCTCGCCCTGTAACATCCTCAGTTGCCTGACGATCGTCGGTTGCAGCGCGGCGCGCGACGACAATCGGTGTATCGAGCGTATCAGCCGCTTGCGCGTCAGACTAGGTCTTGCGCAATTGACGCATTGCGGCGAGTGCGACGAGCGCACCCGCCGTGGAGGTGACAATGTCGAGAAACACGCTGTTGGCTACCGATAAATCTAGGACATGAGCAATACCTGAGACCACGCATGCGCCCATGACGCCCAGAACGATATCGCGAATGATCTGGTACGGGCGTCCACGCCAGACCACCCCGGCAAAGCAGCCTGACGCACCGCCGATGAGAATCCACGTCAGCAGGCTATGGGAGGTATCGCTCACGATGGTTTATCCGCGGGTGGCCGGCACGGCATTAATATCGAGTTGATCGAAGCGCTGGCTGTCCTGCACGTGGTGCAGGACGACACCTGCTTCGTAATACTTGCCCGCGTTCAGCAGTGCCGACGCCTGATCGATACGCTCGGCGGTTTGGTCGAGTGGAACGACGTCGACGGTATAGGCGACATTGACGTCAGCAAGTTTCAGCGCCTTGATCGCCCCTTCGCGGTCCCCCTTCTTCAAGGCCGCGTTGGCGTTGGCGACTGCCTTGGCCTTGACCGGCTGGGCGGTAAAGTCATCCAGTACGGTCATGTCACCGCCGACCGGCAGCCATGCCGTAGCCTGATTGCTCGTAGCCGTGTTGGCGTGTGCACCGGCGGCGTCGCTCAGCGTCGATTCGGCCTTCATGAAGGCCGAGTTGTCGGACTTCGCCGCCTGCATGGCCGTCTTGGCGTCGGCCAGCAGATGGGTGGCCGCCTCAGGATGGCCGTCGAAGAGCGCAGATCGGGCAATCATGACGTCAATCATGGCCCGATTCCCGGCATGCGACAGTTTCGTGAAATCCTGGTTGACGGCCTTTGCCTGGGTGACGGCCGCGACCGCATAGCCGGCAGGCACAGTACCGCAGACCAGCAATGCGACCGACATCACGCAGAAGGCTACTTTCTTTCTGTTCAGGGTGGACATGTCGAATTCTCCTTCTCTGATCGTTGTTGTTCCCGTAGGGCGGACTGGACATCACGCAGTTGCATCATTCACGCGCCCTGAACACAAGATACGAAGGCGGACTTAAAAGAAACTTAACCCTGGCGGTCAACACGAGATTTCACCAACCCATCTGGCGCGCAGTGGGAGCCTCTCGATGGAAATCAACACATGAGTTGATTCGGATTCCGCAGAATGGAGGGCGTCATGTCCCGGTGGATGCGCGGAGCATGTTCCATCCTGACGAGATCTTTACCGAGGCCGGCCTGAAAAAATGGAACTGACAGACTCCCTCGTCCCATTAACGTTGCGCTCCACGGCCTTCAGCCGTTCGCGTTCGTCAGTGGTCACGCCATCACGATCGCCATGATCGACCTGGTTTGCCCAATGCTAGCGGCGTCTGCGCCGTACAGCCCATCATCGGCGCCATTGACTCGACCGCCGCTCGCGTCGACGAATGTTCGCTACGCTGCTCGCGCAAACTTGCCGAGGTGGAACTTCCACACGCGCGGCGTGCCGGTGCGGACGCGGGACCGCATTGCTTTTTATTGATCGCGCACATACGCAAACGATTGCGCACAGGACGAAAATAAAACGTTTATGTACCATTCAGATAATAAGGATCACTTCCAGATACGACCACGAACCGGCCTGACACATTGATTTCACAGCCGGAACGTGTCGCATTTCAGAAGCTGTTGTCTGACAAAACCTGCCAACCGAGCGATGCGAGTGCGTGCGTACCGCATACATCGCATGCTTCAAACAAGAATGGCCCGCCACATCGTCCCCACGGCCACCCCATTATTCTCGACCGAACGTCGACGCAGACGCGAACGCGATTGCCCTGCATTGTGCAGACCATTTCCATGAGCACCGACGTAGCACCGTTCCACGCAAGACCATGCCGCTAGTCAGACCGAGGTTTTCAACGCAATTGTCGCTACTCAGGGCACTTGCCGCGGCGTCGTGCGCATCGCTGGTCGCAATCGTCTGGTTAATGGCCAGTTGCACCGAAGGCCACCGGATCGCCTCCGCCAGGCAGCGCGCGAGCGACGCGTGCGACGCGATTGCTTCCCACTACACGCTGTCGTTACCTCACGCGACGGAGCCGAGCGTTCAACTGTTGCGCGACGTACTCAACGCGGCCCTTGCCGCATCCGCGGGTATCGAAGGGGGCTTCTGGCACGCTGGCGCGTTGCATTCCGCGCCGTCGGCGAATGCGCCCGAGCATGCCGGTGGATTTCTGGCTTACGCGTTTCCGTCGTACCCCGGCAGCGGCATCAAGCGCGACATTCCGGAAGCGGAAACGCCGCTGATCCTGAGCGCGCTCTCGGCAGCGTCCACCGGCGTGCGCTCCGCCGCCGAAATAGCGGGAAGGCACCACGACGCAGTCGTCGCGATCGCGTGCCCGGTGAACGGACATGCCGGGCTCTATGCATGGACCCTTGTGCGCGCGCAATCGATGTTGGTCCGTCAGGGCGACGCCATCGTAGCAACGTTTGCCGTCGTTCTGGCGCTTCTGTTCGCCGTTTCCCTGTATCTCGCCTTCGCACTGCGCGCATGGCGCGACAAACTCGTGCGGCTCGACACGGCGCTCTCGAACGACGACGCCGATTCCGCCGGCAGCATCCCCTGCCCGGGCGAGCCGGAACTGGATCGGATCGCGCATGCATTCAACCGCTGTACTGCGCGTACCCGCAATGCTCGCGAACACGCGAGCGAACTGGAAATACGCCTCGCGCAAGCACATCGTGTCGCGCTGCTCGGCACACTGGCCGCCGAGGTTGCGCATGAAATTCGCAATCCGGCTGGCGCGATGCGATTGAAAGCCGAGAACGCGCTGGCCGGCGATGCCTGCCGGCAGCAATCGGCGCTGCGCTCGATACTCGGCCAGATCGAGCGCATCGAAATCCAGGTGTCCAGGCTCCTGGCGCTCACCCAGCCCGTTACGCCGCGCCTGGAGCCGGTCGATCCGGCCACGTGGCTTTCGGAAAGCGTGCAGACACACGACGAGCTCGCGCGCGGCAAGAATGTCGCGCTGACGGTGGCCTGCAATATGCCGACGGCCTCCGCCAGCGACACGACCGATCGCCCCGTATTCGACCCTGCCCAGATGCGTCGTGCGCTCGACAATCTGATCGTCAATTCGCTGGCGCACGTTCGCCCGGGCGGCAAGGTTCACGTCGAGGCCAGCCGCCGCGCTTCACCATGCGGCGCACGCTTCGTGCTCGAAGTCGCCGACGACGGCCCTGGCGTTGCCGAAGCCGAGCGCGCGCGCATCTTCGAGCCCTTCGTCAGCGCGCGGCCCGGCGGCTGCGGGCTCGGTCTCACCCTGGTTCGAGAGATCGCAGCGTCGCACGGCGGCAACGCCTGTCACGCCGCCACCCCTACTACTTGCTTTGTCATCGATATCCCATGGCGACCATCCTGCTGATCGACGACGACGATGCCTTCTGCGAAGGATTGTCTGAAACGCTGACCGATCTGGGTCACGAAACCCTATGCGCCGGCACGGGCGAGCACGCGCTCGCCCGCGTCGACCGAGGTCTGCAACCCGCCTGCATATTCCTCGACATCCGGTTGCCCGACATGGACGGCATTGCCGTGCTCGCGAAACTGCGGCGCGTCCCTCGACTCGCGACGGTCCCCGTCGTGGTACTGACCGCCTATGCCCGTAGCGGCAACACGATCGCCGCCATGCGCCTCGGCGCATTCGACCACCTGACGAAGCCGGTCGGCCGCGACGATATCGCGAGCCTGCTCGAGCGGATCTTCGCGGCCCATCCTCTGTCCGATGCCGCTCCCCATGCGCAGGCGAACGTCGACGCGTTCGACGAACCTGTCGGTGCGGAGCCGCGCTTGCTCGGCATCAGCGCGGCGATGCGCGAAGTACAGAAATGTATCGGCCGCGCGGCAGCGTCGGACGCGACCGTTCTCATCACAGGGGAAACGGGAACCGGCAAGGAAGTCGCGGCCAGGGTGCTCCACGTCGAGTCGTCGCGTAGCGCCGGCCCGTTCGTTGCCGTGAATTGCGCGGCGATTCCTCATGAGCTGCTCGAAAGCGAGCTTTTCGGCCATTGCAAAGGTGCCTTCACGGGCGCCACGGCCGCCCGGACCGGCCGAATCGTCGAAGCCGATGGCGGCACGCTTTTTCTGGATGAGGTCGGCGACATGGCGACCTCCATGCAAGCCAAGCTGCTGCGGGTGCTGCAGGAACAGCAAGTCACCCCACTCGGCGTCAACCGGTCCATTTCGGTGAACGTCCGCGTGATTGCGGCAACCCATCGGGACCTGCGGACCATGGTCGCGAACGGAACGTTTCGCGAAGACCTGCTTTACCGACTCAACGTCATCCCCATTCATCTGCCGCCGCTGCGCGAGCGGCTGGCCGACATCCTGCCGCTCGCCGTCCATTTTCTCGACACGACGTCGGCCTCGACTACGACGAAGCGGCTGTCCGTGCAGGCGGAGCGCCGCCTGATCGCGTATGCGTGGCCGGGCAACGTACGCGAACTGCGCAACGCGATCGCGCGCGTGAATGCACTCGCGCCCGGCGCCGTCGTCACCGGATGCGATCTCGCGTTCCTCGACGAACCGGGTGTTCCTTCGCGCGACGCGCTGCTGCCTGCCGCGATGCTCAATCGTCCGCTGTCGGAAGCACTCGCCGCCGTCGAGCGCGAGATGATCCTGCGCACGCTCGGACTCACCGGCGACAATCGCGCGGAAGCAGCGAAGCGGCTCGGCATCAGCCGCCAGTCGCTGTACACGCGCATGGCACACCTCGACATCGGCTAGCGTCGGATTGCCGGACACGCGTGTCCGGATGCGTTGACAGTCTCGCTGCCGCGCTGCCCGCAAAGCCTTGTCCGACAGTCCCCTTTATGTGGCACACCGCTTGCATGTATTGCCCGGAGCGATCTCGCGGATCGCACCGGGCAGGCGGCGCTCATCCTTCGCGAAACTGCACGCGAAGACATCGAAGCCGGTACCGGTCCCTGCGTGATCGTGATTTCAACGACGGGAAGCGGATGAGCGTCGACGCATGTCGATGCCTTCCCGACCCGACGTTCATAACAAGCACAACGACAACCGCTCGACCAGGGCAAACGACAAGGGAAGACTAAACATGAGCTTCGGACAATTGACCGTGCGAGCGAAACTCGCGCTGACCTTCGGCATGATGGCCGCGCTGGTGGTTCTGGTTTCGGTGATCGCACTCGGTGCGCTCGGGGATGCGAACGACAGTTTCGCCAACTACGTCGACGGTGCGCGTGCGCGCGCGGAATTGACCGAAAAAGTTCGTGCGGCGGTACTTCGTCGCGCGGTCGCCGTCCGTAATCTGGTGCTCGTGACGAAGCCCGACGATATCGAAGCCGAACGCGTTGCGATGACGCAGGCGCACGACGAAGTGCAGGCACGGCTTCGCCAGCTGAACGAAGCCATCGCCACCAACCCCGACGTGACGGCGAAAGGCCGCGCGCTGGTGGCCGAGATCAATCGCATCGAGTCGCGATATGGCCCGGTGGCCGTCGCGATCGGCGACGCCGCGTTGCACGGCCAGCGAGACCAGGCGATCGCGATGATCGACGATCAATGCCGGCCGCTACTGAAGGAACTCGTCGCAGCAGCCGACACCTACGCCAGCTTCGCAAGCAATCGGGCGGCCGAAAGCAAGCAGGCGTCCGCGCAACAGTACGACAGACACCGCGCGCTGCTGATCGGCATCTGTCTCGCCGCCGTCGCCGCCGCCGTCGTTGCGGCGCTCCTGATCACGCGCAGCATCACGCGCGCACTCGGCGCGGAACCCGGCGCCCTGAGCGACATCACACGCCGCGTCGCGGCGGGCGACCTCGGCACCGTGGACGGCGCCGCGGCCGCGCCGCAGGGCAGCGTGCTGGCATCGATGGGCGAGATGCAGGCGAGCCTCGTCCGCCTGATCGGGCAAGTCCGTACCGCCGCGGACAGCATCGCGACGGGATCCAGCCAGATCGCGTCCGGCAACCAGGACCTGTCGTCCCGCACGGAGCAACAGGCGGCGTCGCTGCAGGAGACGGCATCGAGCATGGAACAGCTCACCGCTACCGTGCGTCAGAACGCGGAGAGCGCGCAACAGGCGAGCGCCCTGGCCAACGGTGCGTCGGACGTCGCGCACAAAGGCAGCGCGGTGGTGAGCCAGGTCGTGGAAACCATGACCGACATCAGCGACAGCTCGTCGAAGATAGCCGAGATCACCGGGATCATCGAGGGCATCGCGTTCCAGACCAATATTCTCGCGCTGAACGCCGCCGTGGAAGCTGCCCGCGCGGGCGAACAGGGTCGCGGCTTCGCCGTCGTGGCGAGCGAAGTGAGAAGCCTCGCGCAGCGTTCATCGAGTGCAGCCAAGGAAATCAAGGCGTTGATCGGCGCATCCGTCCAGAAGATTCGGGACGGCTCGCGTTTTGCCGACGATGCGGGCCATACGATGGCCGACGTGACGAAGGCCGTGGCACGCGTGACAGACATCATGGGTGAAATCGCCGCGGCGTCCTCCGAACAAAGTCGCGGGATCGAACAGGTCAACATCGCGATCACGCAGATGGACGAAGTCACGCAACAGAACGCGGCACTGGTGGAAGAAGCGGCGGCCGCGTCGAAGTCGCTCGAAGATCAGGGCCATCGATTGACCGAGGCCGTCTCGTTCTTCCGTGTCGGGTCCGTGGATAGCCATGCCTACGACCAGCCGGCGACGCGCCGGGGTGCGGCCACCACGGCGGCCGTGTCACGGCCGGTGCGACCGGGCCGCACGCCCGTGACGGAGGCAAGCGCGCCGTCACCCCGTGCCGCGATGGACGCGGCAGCAGACTGGACCGCCTTTTGATACGGCACGAACCATCCATTTTCTGGAGCATGACATGACGGAAGCAGTTGAAATCGCGGAGAGCACACCCGTACGCGAAAGCGCCGGCGACGCGACCAAGCAGGTATTTGTCGCTTTCGTGCTCGGCGACGACGAATACGGCATCGATATCATGAGTGTCCGCGAAATTCGCCCCTATGTAGAACCGACGTCCGCCGCCGATGCGCCGCCGTTCGTCAAAGGCACGATCAACCTGCGCGGCCTCGTCATGCCGATCGTCGACCTGCGCATGACGTTCTCGCTGGACCCGATCAGCGACACCGTACCGACCGCCATCATCGTACTCGACGGTGCGGAACAGGCGATCGGTTTGATCGTCGACTCGGTGAGCGGCGTGGTCGATATCGATCTCTCCGCTCGCCGCCCCGCGCCGGAGGTCGGGACCGCGATGCAAACGGAATGCGTCACGGGCCTCGCCATCCATGAAGGGGACGACGGCGAACAAATGCTGACCCTGCTCGACATCGATCGACTGATGGAAACGATCGATGTCGGCGCGCGCTGGAACCGGCCGAGCGAAGCTTGATCGACATTCAAACGATGACGAAAGACACGCAACGGCCGCCGGTATGGCGGCCCATCGAGTTTTTGCCGATCCTGTTTTATCTGGTCGACATTCAAGTGGACGAAGCGAGGGCGACCTTCGACAAATTGACCCGGCACACGACGGAAGGACGCATGGCCGATCCTGCGATGCGCGAGCGAGTCACGCATTACTACATCGGGCAACGGAAGCTGTTGCCGATTCAATACGAGCAATTCATGCGTTGGCAATGGGAAGCCACGACTACGGAGCAACGGGAAATGCTCAGGCGGATCGGCGAGCGCGCCGACCACCTCGCCGCGCTGTACGATTCGATCATCGCGTGGCTCGACGAATCGTCCCGGGCAACATCCGGCGTCAAGCAGCCGAACGATTCGTCGACGTTCGCCCGACCTCGATTCGAGCCGGCGCCATGAGCCTATGCGCACTGGCTTTGCGAAAACCCGCCGTGCGAATGAACGGTATCGGCGATGTAACCGGCATCGCCTCCCTTTCCAAACTATTTCGGTTGATTGACGACAATAAAACAATACCCACATCAACCTCGATCGGCGTCAAATTCGTTGACGCCGGTGTATCGATTGCTTGACACATCTGATTGTTCGCTGTTGGCAGTGCCTTTGTCCGGCATAGGCCTTGACGTGGCACGTCGCTTGCATATTTCGCGCGAACAGGAAGCGGTCCGTGCAACGGTGGACGTAGTCGAAAGCGGACCGGATAGCGCGGCATGCTCGCTTGACCGTCACGCAGCCCCTATGCGCGGCGACATACCGTATGGTCTTCAAACAGGTGCCAAGGATGAACATGCTACCGATCGAGAGCACGCTGCCCGTTTTGACGGATGCGGGCACGCTGCAATTTTCCGCTTATGGATTCGGTTGGGGATATCGCTCGTTTTCGTTATTGCGCGAGACGGTCCGCACCTGCCTCGGCGCCCGGGATACGAGCGAACAGCAGATTCGGTTGGCCTTCGAACTGAATCGGCATCGGATCCTTCGCGCGGTCGGACCGTTCTCGGCGATACCGTATCAAGGCGAGACGATTCCCGTTCCGGTCGAGAACCTGTAGAAAGCTTGCGCAGACATTCATCCACGCTTGAAGAGGGGCGAAACGACATGCGGGCATGACGCGGTCGCCACACGGAAGCGCGATACGGCCGGCGCTCGGTTCACCGAACATCCTGCGACAAACTGCCTCGATCCATGAAAGCATCGCCACGCGAGCGACTCGGCGCCTCGCGCATCGACTTCGAGTGGAGCACCGAGATTCGGGGGGCGTCAGTGCGCGAGCGCGCGACCGATCCTGAATACCCCGACGACCTCGCGCAGCGTGGTCGCCTGCTGCGCCATCGCCTGCGCGGCCGCCGATGCCTGCTCCACGAGCGCCGCGTTCTGCTGCGTGACCGAGTCCATCTGGCCCACGGCGACGTTGACCTGCTCGATACCCGTTCCCTGTTCGTCCGACGCCGATGCGATTTCATTCATGATGTCGGTCACTCGCCGCACGGACTGCACGATCTCCGACATGGTGGCGCCCGCGCGTTCGACCTGCTGCGACCCTTGGGCCACGCTTTCCACCGAACCCGTGATGAGATCCTTGACTTCCTTGGCCGCGTTCGCGCTGCGTTGCGCCAACGTGCGCACTTCGCCGGCCACCACCGCAAATCCGCGCCCCTGCTCGCCCGCACGCGCGGCCTCGACTGCCGCATTCAGCGCGAGGATGTTCGTCTGGAACGCAATCCCCTCGATCACGGCGATGATTTCGGCAACCTTGCCCGAACTGCTCGAAATGGCGCGCATGGAGTCGACCACCTGGTTCACCACTTCGCCGCCGCGCATCGCGACCTCGCACGCGCTGCCCGCGAGCGCATTCGCCTGCCGGGCGTTTTCCGTATTCTGACGAACCGTCGCGGTCAACTGCTCCATGCTGGCTGCCGTTTCCTCGAGCGAAGCCGCCTGCTCCTCCGTTCGCTGCGAGAGATCCAGGTTACCTTGCGCGATTTCGCCAGCCGAAGTCGTGATCGATTCCGCGGTCGACTGGATTTCCGACACGATGCCGCTCAGTTGCCGCCGCATCGATTCGAGCGACGCCATCAGGCTGCCGCGATCGTTCGGCGCGACCGGCACAGGTGCTTCGAGATTGCCTTCGGCAATACGCCCGGCCACGACCGCGGCGTCGGCGGGCTCGCCCCCCAGCGACCGCATGATTCCGCGCGTGATGACGGTTCCCAGCACGATCGAGAGGACGACGGTGATGACGCCTGCTGCCGCCAGCGTCAACTTGGTCAACGCAGTCAAGCTAGCCACTTCCCCTGAGCGCTGATCGAGCAGCGACTGCTCGGCCTCATTCAGCTCGGCGGTCACGGCTCGATAGCGATCCATGAACTGCTTGTCGTTGCCCTGCTTGAAGTAGTCGATCAGCACGTTGGCCGGCTGCGTACCGGCATTGACGTCACGCCGCATCGCGATCAGCTTGTCATCGATCTCCGCCACCTTCCGATGCATGTCGCGCAGTGTCTCGAGACGACGCTGCTGCGCCGCGTTGTCCGCGGTGAGGCCGCGAACGACATCGAGCGACGCGGCGAACTGCTTGACGCCTGCCTTGTAGGGCTCCAGAAACCGGTCATCCCCCGAGGCCACGTAGCCGCGCACGCCCGTCTCCATGTTGACCATGCTGGTCAGCATGTCGTCGTTCGCTCGCAAGACCTGGTAACTATGAACGTTCCAGCCGTTCGCCTGATTCAGCTTCAGAAAATTGACGATCGAGATCGCGCTGCCGATCAACGATATAAGTACGACGATACCGAATGCAACGCCCAGCTTCCTGCCGACTGTCATGGAGCCCATGCTTGCTTCCCCCCGTGTGTTGTTGTTCGTTATGTCGGCACGCAGGCAAACTTCCTGTAACTCATGCATTCCTCGCCTGAGGAAACCTTTCGCGAGATGGTCGGATATATCGGTCGGCTTGCCCTGACACGCTTGCGCCTCAGGTGACTATCCGTCCTCGCAAACGATCACGGGCGTATTATCTTTTTATCGATTACCGCGAAAAACGTCGCGTCGGCCGTGATGAAAATGCTGGACGCCCTCGTCACCGGGGAAACGGGAACCGGCAGCGCGGTCGCATCGTCGCGTACCGCGACGAGTACGGATTTCCATACATCGGTGTCACGAACCGTTGACACATGGGTTTCAGCCCTGCCGGCCAACCCTTGCCTGATCGCAGCGGACCCGATGGCATACCGATTGCATGTATTGCGCGGTCGATGTCCAGCCAGTGGCTCAATACCGGCGCGCGCAGCGTGGGGGACTCTCGACACAGATCGACAAAACAGTCATCCCGGCGGATTTCCAACGATGAACGACACCACGCGACAAGCGCCGGCATGGCGACCGATCCGGTTTTTGCCGACCTTCCTTTATTTGTTCGACGCTCAACTGGACGAAGCGCGTGGGATACAGGTCAAACTGACCACGCACAAAATGGAGCCGCACGTGCTGGACGGCGCGATGCTTGGACGAATCCGGCATTACTACGCCCGGCAACGAAAAACGTTACCGATTCAAGACGAGCAGTTCATGCGCTGGCAAGCAGAGGCCACGACCGCCGAGCAGCGAGAAATGCTTGCTCGCGTCAGTGTGCACGCAGACGAACTCTCCGGGCTGTTCAATTCGATCATTGCGGCAATCGACGCGCTGTCTCGAGATACGCTCGACAGCAGTAGGCAGAATGCGTCAATCTCCGCCGAACCTCGCGTCGCGGCATCGCCATGATGCCGTCGCATCGGGGCCCGTGCCGACGGTGCGCAACGCTCCGTCCGTCACATACGGAATGAGACCCGTCGCGCGAATCTTCGCGGCGATCGTGTCGCGGCACGCCGCGTCTTCCGGCGGGCAATAGTCGATCGAGACCACCGGTAGCGCATAGCGCGCTTCAATCGCCTTTGCTTGCGCGAGCAACCAGTCGCGATCCGCTGCGGGGACGGCGCCGTAACGCCGGTTGCGCTGATCCCAGTTGCCGAACAGCGATTCGAATGCAACCGCGGCGATCGCGTCATGCACCTTCGGCAAGATCTCGAAGCCGCGGTTCAGGATCAGTTGCGCAGTCGGATAGCGCGATTTCACGGCGTGGATCACGGCGACCAGGCCAGCCTCCTGCTTCGCGCGCGCCACTTCCGTCTTCGCGACGAGCTGGTACGAATCCAGCGTGTCGAAAAAGAAGCCTCGGTACCCACGCGCCCACAGCGGCGCGATCACCTGTTCGACGAAAAACGACGGCCACCCCTGCGCCGACTGATCGACGACCGCCGACGCCCATGTCGTATTACGCCCGAACAACCACCGTTTCGGCATCCTGCGCGCATAGTCGCGCTCCTGCGTGACTTCGCCGACGCTCACATAGGCGAACCACGCGGGGCGTCGCACGTCTTGCGCACGTGGATCGAAGCCGCTGTCGGGTTCGACGACAACGACATCGAACTTCTCCAGCTGGCGAACCGGCACGTCGTTGCCGTAGAAGAACGCGACGGAATGCGCACGCATCGCATCGGCCGGATCGCACGCGTCGGGCGACGATACGGGCGGTGCGGGTTGCGCATAGCCTGCCCGCCCGCACAGCGCACCCAAGATGACGACTGCGATGGCAGCCGCGGCCGGCGCCAGCGCCATCATCGGCCGCCCGTGCGGCCGACGGATTCGGAATGAAAACATATCTCCTCAATGACGCAACATATAGGTTTCGTATTCGAGGCGGCCGAACTTGCGGTCGAGCAGCAGGACCGCCGCGACATCGAGAGCGAGCAGCGCAAGCGCGAAGCCATAGCCGTATGCATCCGGCGTCATCCATAGCGTGATGCCGGTCAGCACGCCGTTGAGCGCGACGAAAGCCGTCGACAGCGCCACGACCAGCCGGCGCGCGTCGAGATAGAAGAATACGTTCAGCAAACCCAGCAGCAGCACCTGCAGACTCGCGGCGATCACGTCGACGAGCAGAAGCGGAAGGTACAGCGTCGAGATATGCAGGGCCGCCAGCAGCCAGTGACCGAATGCGACGATCAGCACCAGCACGGCGGCCTGCACCTTGATGATTTCATACAGCCCGGCGCGCACGCTGCCGACCATCATGTCGCGCATGTCGTTGATGTGCCGCAGCGTCGCACCGCTGCGCACGGCTTCGTAGAACGCATCGTAATACTCGACGAAGTCCGCCTCGATGCGTACCAGGAACGTCGCCATCCCGGGCATCACGCAAACGTACGCGATGAACACGGGTATGTCGTAGATCACCGATGCACGCAACGGCCCGATCACCTGCACACCCGTGCCCGGTGCATACCAGAACATGAACTTGTCGAGCCATACGCCGAGATTGAACAGCAGTCCGACAAGCGCGAGCGTCGGATACGCGAAGCGCCGGTCGAGCATCTCGAACGAGACGAAGCGATCGCTGCGGTAGTTTCGGTAGATCAACCCCGAAAGCCCGGTAAGCAAGACGAGATGCCCGGCGACGAAACCGCCGAGCAGGCCGCAAATGCCCTGCCGGTTCAGCATCAGCGCGAACGCGACCGTGCAGCCGTATCCGACCAGGAATACCGCGAGAATCTGCCGGTACTGTTTCACGCTGGACAAAAAGATCACCGCGATCCAGATATTGCTGACGATGACGAATCCCGCGACCATCAGCAGCCGATATAGCAGCGGCTCGCCGCGAAATCCCGACGCCACCGCGATGAAGCCGGCACATCCCGATGCCGCCGTGGCAATCAACGCCACACCGTTATAGTTCGACAGCACGAGATCGTCGCGCTTCTCGAACAGCCGGTCGGAGATGAAGCGCGTGAACGACAATTGCAGCGGCCCGGTCAGAATCAGACTGCACGCGATCAGGTAAGTCACCGACACCTGAAACTGGACGATCGCATATTTGGGTATCACGAACGCGACGCTCATCACGCCGATGATCAGAATTCCGAATATCGACAGAATCAGCGGCCCGGAGCTGATCAGCCCCGCATATGCGTATGCGCGTGCGACGCCGAAGAGCGTCTGTTGCCGCAGGATCTTGCGCAACTCGAAGCCGATGCCGGCCATCAGCGGCCCTCCTTGCTCGAGCCGGATGCAACCACGCCCGCACCTGCATGGTGCACCGGGCAGCCGGCTTCGAACGGCCGCCCGCGGCGCATCCGGTCGGGGGCGATCGCGAGCGCATCGTACAACGCCCGATACCGGTCGATCATCTGTGCACGCGTGTAGAAGCGTCGGACGCGGGAGAGGCCGGCTTGCTGCGCGGCCTGCCAGCGCTGCGCGTCGCCGAGCAGGTCGAGCGCCGCCTGCGCGAACGCGGCCGGATTCGCGATCGGCACGACCGCGCCGGCGGGCCCGAACGCGCGGTCGTCCTCTCCGAGCCCCTCGATCAGTTGCCGGCACGACCCGACGTCCGTGGTAATCGACGGCACGCCGGCCGCGAAGCCTTCGAGCACGACGAGCGGGAGCGCCTCGCTGATCGAGGTCAGCGCGATCACGTCGACTTTCGGCAAAATGTCGTGCATCCGCTGGAAGCCGAGAAAGCGCACCGTCGTCGCGAGCCCGAGGCTCTGCGCGAGCGCCCGGCATTCCAGCGCGTACGCGGGATCCTCTTCTTCTGGCCCGACGATCCAGCCTTCGATTTCCGGCATCGTCCGCGATGCGATGAACATCGCGCGGACGAACGTCTTGATGTCCTTGATCGGCACCACGCGGCCGATCAGCGCGACGACGCGGCGCGGGCCGCCGTCCCGCTTGTCCAGCAGCGGCGCGAAGCCGTCCACGTCGACGCCGTTCGGAATGTTGCGCGTCCGGGCGGCATCGGCGCCGTCGGCGATCTGACGGTGCCGATTGGCCTCGTAGAGCGCGACGATCTCGTCGGCCGCGTCGTAGGCGAGCTTGCCGAGTGCTTCGAAGAAACGCACCCACAGCGCGCGAAAATAGCTGATCGCCGATATGTCCCGTTCGAACGCGCCCCGGTTGTCGCGGATCCACTCGCTTTGCAGCAGATCGATCTTGCGTTCCTTGGTATAGATACCGTGCTCGGAAACGAGTAGCGGCCGGCCCGTGCGGTAATGCAACAGCGCACCGAGAAAGCCCGCATAACCCGTCGATACGGTGTGATAGACGCGCGCCGGCGGCAGTCCGCGTGCGATCCGCGCAAGCTGCCACAGCGGCTTGTGCATGATCCGTACCGTCCAGAAGTAGTCGGTGAAGGACGGGTCCGTGCAGTAGCGGCGATAACGCTCGACGATGAAGTCCCACGCCGCGCGGCTGGTGGAAAACTGCCGCTCGTTCAGCGGTCCGTCGTCGTCGATCAGTTGGACCAGGTCAGCCATCAGCGCAGCCGGATTCGCCACGACGCCGTCCGCATCCCGCCCGCGCCACGCATCGTGCAGCGCAGCCGAACGCCTGAACGCTTCGGCGTCGCCGGGAATCTCCCGTGCGCTGCCCGTATCGGCGGGCACGTCGCCATACAGATAATGGGACTCGAAGTGGACGACGTTGTCGGGCAATGCGTACGCGGCGCCATGATAGTCGTCTTCCCGGCTGCCGATGAACACGATCGCGAAGTGCTTGTGCGGGTAGGCACGAATCATCTCGTTGACCCAGCTCGATACGCCGCCTCGCACATACGGGAACGTGCCCTCGAGCAGCAGGCAAACGTCGATCGCGGTCGACGGACCGGCACGGCGGTGAATGGACGGTTTCATGACGACCAGTAACGAACGACGGGATTGAGAACGGGCAGCGCGGCCGCGTTGCCGAGCGACGCGAGCAGTTCGGCCGTGCGCGGATACTCGCCACGCAGGAATGCAGCCTCGGCAAGCCACGGCACGAGACGCTCGCGCGGAAAGCCCCATTCGAGCGCACGGCTCATGTATTGCACGGCCGCGTCCGCGTCGCCGGTCGCGAGTGCGAGGCGGCCGCGAACGAGCCACATCGCCGCGTCGCCTGCGTCGATCGCGAGCGCGGCCTGCGCGTGGCGGTCGGCCTGTTCGCGCGTGTGCCCGTGCACCGCACCGAGCACGAGATTCTGATAGACCAGCTCGAAGTACAGCTCGGCAAGCCGGCGATGATTCGCCTGGCGCGTTGCATCGTCGTCGGCGGCATCGAGCGTCTGCTGCGCACGGAAGATGTTCTGCGCGATCTCGTTCTCGGCGCGGTCGAGCGTGCCGTATGCGATGAGCCGCACGTCTTCGAGAGGATCGGCGAGCAGATCGCGCAGCAGCGTGCCGGTCGTGCGCGTCGGCATGCTCTGGATCGCAACCAGCGCGGAGAGCCGATCCGACGCGGCCACCCGCGTATTCACGAGACGCGCCTGCAGACGCGCACCGCCGCCGTGCGAGACGCGCGACACGAGATAGGTGACGAACTCGGGCAAAGGCACGTCGGCGTATGCGTCGTCGCCCTGCTTCGCGGGCCAGCAAGCCGCCCACGCACAGCTGGCCAGCACGACGAGGCCGCCGCCGACCGGCACGAACGTACAGGCGAGCCAGAGCGCCGCGAGCGTCCCGTTGCGTTGGGTTCGGTAACGTTGCGGCAGCAACTGCCGGTACAGCACCGCCTGCGCCGCGCCGCCCGCCACCATCGCCCCGAACACGGGCCACAGGGGGTCAACCGACGGTGCCAGGACGGTCATCGCCGCCCCCACCCGGGCGGACCCGCCGAACTGCACGAGCACGGCATACTGCAGCGCCGCGACGATCGCAATGCCGACGCACGACGCGAGTGCGGCCAGCATCGACGCCGGCGGCACGCGCAACGCGCGCCGCTCGAGACCGGGCGCCCGCGAACCGGATCGCGGCCTAGACATGAACGCCGCATCCCTTCAGCAGGCGCTGCAACGCCGCCCCCGGTTCGAGGCTGCCCAGATGCAGCGTATGCACGCCGATCCGCGCGCCTTCGAGATCGAGACCGAACTGCGCCGCGAAGCTCGCCTCGATGCGCGCGAGATAACCGTCGACGCCGGCCGTATCGGTCGCCGGCATCAGGTTCACGAGCACCGATTGCGTCGGCGTCTTCAGCGGCCATATGAGATCGAGCGAACGGCGCCCGCGCATCACGTGCTCGAACAGCGAATCGTCCGCCTCGTCGTGCTGGAACACGAGCGCGACCAGCGACGACGCGATCCCCGACTCGCGCTGCAGGCGCGTCAGACGCGCGATGTCGAGCGCGAATTCGTACGGGCATGCCGGTACCGCCGCCACCACGTCGCGCACGCACGCCGCATGCTCGACGCCGTCCGCGTAAAAGCCGAGCAGCACCAGCAGCAGTTGCAGATTATCGAAGTTCAGCGACAGAAACGGCATGCGCTTGATCGCGAGCAACGCGATCAGGCGACCGTCGGCGCACACGACCGGCGCGGCGACCAGCAGCGCCGTATTCGGCGCCACGTCGCCGCCGCTCTTCGGATGGGCGATGCATTTCGTCTCGAGCATGCGGGCCACGAGGCCGTCGCGCGGGTCGAAATCGAATGCATCGCCGAGCCGCGCAACCGGTTCGCACACGATTCTGGGCGACTGCGTCGCGCCTTCGACCGGATACAGCGCCGCCACCTCGATCTGACATGCCTGCGCGACGAATTCGAGCAGCGCGTGCGCACCGGGTAGCCGCACCGTGCTCGCCACACCCTGCGGAGGCGCATCGAATCCGTGCGCGAGCGACAGACGGCGCAGTTCGGTGATCGAATCCCGGAGCGTGGTCGGCTTCGACAGCAAATCCTTTTCCAGCCGCTCGTGCGACAGACGCATCAGGTAGTGGCTCTTCGTGATCGCGACGAGCCGGTCGTTCAGATAGTCGTTGAGCGCGTTCGCCCGAGTTGCGCGAGCGCCCCACGTGTCGCCGAAATGGCCGACGACGATCGTCTGCAGCAAGCCGCCGGCGAAGCGCTGCAGCGGCCACACTTCGCCGGCCGCGGCAGGATGCAGGTGGGCGACGCATTGCCATGCGCCGATCATCAACGCGTTCGCGAGCAACCCGAGCAGCGTCCCGTAACGCAGCGCGACGATGAGCGGGCCGAACCACAGCCATGGAAAATCCGCATGCAGCAGCAGCGGATCGCTTCGGTCGAAGTGCCACGCAAGCGCGAGCACGATCAGCATGAACACGATCGTTTCCACGACCGAAATCGGCCGCGCAACGGCCGGCGCGACGAGACGGCGTATCCGACTCAGGTGCCCGAACGGATTCGTCTGGCGCGATCGAGGCGACGCCGATGCAGGGCCGCTCCCGCCGTGAGGGTTATCGGTAGCGTTCGCGGAGCTCATGGTCGTCTTCCGGTGCAGTCGTGTCGAGCACGCATCACGAGCGCGGACGCAACGGCGCGAGCAGGCGGCCGACCAGCGCATTCGCGACGCTCGACAGGCTCGAACGGCTCCAGCCGCTGCGCGTACCCGCGGCGCTCCAGACGACCCGGCCCGACTCGACGTCGACGAGTTCGAAGGTCAGGCCGGCGACCGGCTCGCCGTCGACGCCCACCTTGTAGCGCCACTCCTCGACGGCGCCGGCCAGCACGTACTTCACGTGATGCTCGCGCGCCCACGCGAGCCGACGCTCGCCCGTGTCGCGCTGCGCGGTGTCGAACATCGCGTTGCCGTCTCCGTCGGCCGGCGCGAGACGCACGTCGGCCAGCCCGTTCGCGCGCAACACGGTCGCCGCGAGCGCCGCGGCGCTCCCGCCCGCCGCGGGCGTTTCGGTGAAGTTCGCAATCGGCGCGATCGCCACCGCATCGCTGGCCGCGAGCGTCGGCGCCGCAGTCTGGCGCATCGAGCCGCAGCCCGCGAGCACCGCCGCCGACATCGCGATCGCCGCGCCCCAACGGACGAGCCGGGCTGCCTCCGCGCAGCGCAACCATCCGGACCGTACAGCCGCTTCGTTCATCTCGTTCATCGAACCACTCCCTACTCACTTCGTTGTATGCATCATCGTGTGCGTCGTTCCGTTCGCGCCGCGCGACGACGGAAACCGGAATCAATAAAACCAGCGGTATTGCGCGCCGACCACCGTCACGGGCGTACCGAGGCGTGATACACGCTGGTGCTGGATGAACAATGCGGCGTGGTCCCCGCCGAACACCGAGCCCGCCATGCCGGCATCGATGGCCGCTCCGCCGCCCTGAATCGAATCGTGCACGACGCCGACCTCGAGAAACGGCCGCCACCGATGCGTGTACCGTTCGCGCAGATCGGTCCCGAACCCCGCGAACAATCCGTATTGCGTGTACGTGGCCGGCATGAAGTTTCCGGCGGAGGCCGACCGGCTCGCGGCAGGCAGAAGCGACGAAATCAGCGTGTCCGCCCGCCCCCCCGCACCGTAAGCGCCGTGTGTGCCGACGACGCGGATCGTATAGTCCGGGTAGGCCGTACGAATTCGGTAGCTCACCTGCGCGGTCGACAGTACGCCGCTACCGAGATAGGTGCGCGCCTGGCTGTAGAAGCGGTCCATCTCGACACTGCCGGACACCGTCACGCATTCGTTCGCCTGCCAGTTTCCATCGGCGATCAGGTTGTCCTTCATCCCGCCGATGCGCAACGCCGGCAGCTCGTCGGCGACCTGATCGCGACCCGCACGTATGCCGAACCGCAGCGGTCCGTCGCGTCCGAATTCCGCGCCGAGTCCGAGCGTATAGAAGGTGTCGAGTCCTTCGCGGCGGCCCGCACTCACCGTGAACGCATCGTCGCGCGTCTGTCGACGGGCATGGACCACCAGCGAGCGGTCCGCCGACGGCACGTTGACCAGTTGCGACGCGTCCGTCGATCGCTGGAGGTCGAGCGTGGCGGTCATGCCGATCAGGTAATGCCCGGCGATCTTGCGGCTTGCCGCGATCGTCTGCTCGCTGTAATCGAGCGGACGTTCGGCGTAGGTCGTCATGCTCGCGTCGAGCGACTGCGGCCACGCGAGCGCGGTTTCGACGAAACGCCGATGCATTTCGCTGTCGTCGGGCGCACCATCGAGGCCATCGAACGCGAGCGTTTGTGCTTGCGCCGGCCGGTCGACGGCTTCGGCCGCATCGATACGGTCGTAGCGCGGCAGGTGCACGCCCTGATCGAGCAGACGTTCCATCGTCCCGATGTCGCCGTCGGCTAGCGCGACGGTCAATTGCGCGGACGCCGGCCGCGCGAACAGGTTCGCCGCCTGCAACGCGAGCCACCGCTTCGCCAGCGGATTCGCCTCGTGCGACAGCGCCCAGCTAATCGCCACCTCCTGCGCGACCGCGGCGTACGCACGGCGGTCTTTTTCCAGCATGTCCTGTGTCGATTTCGTGCTGCCCCGCGCCGACGATTCGAGCGGCGAAAGACCGCGTGCATCGCCGAGCAAGGTACGGCGTTCGCTGATGAAATCGGCAGTCGCCGAGCCGTCCTTCAGCAGTTCATCGAGCAGCGCGACCGCGTGGTCGGCATTCGAATATTGCGCAGCCAGATCGACGCCGCGGCTGCGCAGCTCCAGGTGCGTCTCGATGTCCTGCGACGTACGTGCCGGAACACCGCGTTGGATGGGTTGCGACGCTTGCCGCTCCTGCGTCGTCCGCCGCGGCGGCGAGGACCGTGCATCCCGTTCCCGCGGCGTCTGCCAGGCCTCTTTCCGGCCGAATGCGCCGATCTGCAGCCACACCTTGCGACGAATCGACCACGCGAGATCCGGACGTCCCGCCATTTCCTGCGCATCGGCGTACGTGATCAGCCACAGCGGATCGTGCGACATCATCACGGCCTGACGGCGCAGATATTCGAGCGCATCGACGGGCCGGTTCAGACGGAGTTCGGCCGCGGCGTACGGTCCCCACAGCGGCGCGTCAGCCGAAGCCTTGTCGCGCCAGCGCACGAGCGCCGCATGCAACTCGGCATCCGTGCCGTAATCGACCAGCGTCCACAATAGCGCCGCATTCAGATCCACCGATGCGCCCGGCAGATCGACCGCACGCTGCAGATCGTGCAACGCATCGAGCGGACGGCCCGCTTGCCGCTCGTACTCGGCACGTACGCCGAGAAAACCCGGCGACGCCTCGGCTGCCTCGCGCTCCCGCGGCGTGAGGCTCGCGAGCAGCGCGTCGATGCGCTCCATCGCGCCGGCTGCGGTGTAGTAGTAAACCGCCTGCTGCAGCGCGCGCACGGTATGGTCGCGCCGGTAGTGCAGCACCGAGATGCGGCCGGCGTCGATCGGGTACGCATCGTAGAAGTACGACATGTCGGCCAGATCGTCGGGCGTCGCCGCATCGCTCGCCAGCAGATGACGATACGCGTCGTGCGCCGCGTCGTCACGTTGCAGCAGGCGCGCGAGTTCGCCGTAGTTGCGCCAGAACGCCACTTCGCCGTCCTGCGCGTAACGGCTCGCATTCGTCATTGCATCGAGTGCGCCCGCGTAGTCACCGTCGCGATACAGCACATTGGCGGTGTGCAGCGCGTAGCGCGGATTGCGCGGCTCGCGCCGTTGCAACCGACGGTAGATCGCGAGTGCCTCGTCATCGTGGCCGGCACGTTCCGCGAGCGCACCGGCGCGTTCGTCGAGCGCGTTCGCTTCACGGCCGTGCGGCAGACCGTCGAGGAACGCGATCGCGTCGTCCGGCCGCCCGAGACGCTCATACGTTGCGGTGACGGAATCGACGAGCTTGAGATCGTCGGGCGTCGCCCGTGCCGCGTACAGCAAAGCGGCCAGGTAGGCGTCGTCGTCGTCCAGCATCGGGGCGATGCGCCGAACGTTCCGCCAGCCGACGGGGTCGCCCGTTTGTCGCGCATAGTCGAGCCACGACTTCAGCGCGAGCTGCGACGCCCCATTCCATTCGGCCACCTGTGCAAGGCGCTTGCGCCACAGCGCCGAATGCGGTTCCTTGGCGAGCTGCGCGAGCGCGACCTTCTCCGCATTGGCGGGATCGGCGGACTCCAGGAACGACTGATAGAGAAGATCGGCAATGTCCGCCCCGTCGGCAGCCGGCGGCGACCGAAGTTGCACGGCTCTCGCATGATTCGATACCTGCGTCGCGTCGACGAAGCGCATCATTGCGTCGCGCCGTTGCAGCGCGACCTTCACGATGTGCGCCCGCGGTTGCGTCGGTGCGGTGACTTGCGCTTGCGCCGCATCGATGAACGGGCCATGGCCGTCATGGCCTGCCCGGAGCTGCCGCGCGACGCGACCGCGACGTGCGCCACCCCAGACCATCGGACCGTCCAGATAGGCGTACGCCTGCTGCGTCGAACCCGACCGGTGAACCGCCGGCATGGCGAGCACGCGCTCCGCGCGCCTGCTCCGATAGGCAATCCCGCCGATCCCCGCGCGCCGCGCCAACGCCTTCGCATACCGCTCGATCAGGTCCGGCCGCTGCGCCGCCCGTGCGAGATCGAGCAACGCGACGAGCGTCGGCTGATCGTCGATGAACGCGTCGTTCTGGCGCTGCGCAACCGCGATTGCATCGGCGGTCAGATTGCCGGCCTGCAGCACACGAATGCCGGCGATGAAGCAGCGACGCTGTGCGCCGAGCGTCGTCGCGTTCTGCTGACGCCGGAACCAGCTGTCTGCCGCCTCCTGGTAGTCGCCGATCTGCAACGCGTAGCGCGACACGTATCCGTCCCACTTGTCGCGATGTGCGGTGTCGCGCCGTGCGAGGCGCACATAGAACCGCAGCGCGAGCGCGGGGGCACCGACCGATGCCGCGGATTGCGCGAACCATTCGAGATCGCGATCGGACCAGTCGAGCGCGGCAGCATCGGAAATCTGCCGGCGCAGTGCGGCAAGCGCAACGGAACGGCGCGGATCGTCGGCCTGCATCTCGTTCGTGCGTTGCTGCGCGATCGCGAGCTGCAGCTTCATCGCGGCCTGCCGCAGGGGCGGGGAAGCCGCCTCGTCCATCCGTTGAACGACCCGCCCCGCATCCGCGAGCCGGCCCAGCGACACATATTGCTCACCGAGCATCGCCAGTAGCGCTTCGTCGCGCGGCCGCACTTTCAACCATGCTTCGAGATACGCCGCGCTCAGATCGCTCGGGCCGCCCACCGCGGCCATCCGCTCACGCAGCCCGTCATGAGGTGCAACCGCATAGCCAGCCAGCAGCACGACGCCTGCCAGCACCAGCACGAGCCATGGCGGCGCGATACGCGGGCGATTACCGGTCACACGCAATCTCGACCGGCTGGTAGCGCATCGGCAGACGGACGTCGGCCGCCGTTTCGAAACGGAGAACCGTTCCGTCGTGCCGTGCATCGATCGGTCGGCCCGCGATGCGCACACGGCAGCGCTGCGCATCGGCAAGCTCGACGAACGGCTGGTAGTAGCCGCCGAACTCGAACGACATCCCGCCGGCGGTACGGTGGAAGTGCCGGACGAATCCGTTCGCTTGCGCGATGTACGGTGTCCCGCCCGGGCCATGCGATTGCGCTCCGCCGCGCAGTCCGCTCTCCGTGGCGCGCTCGAACACGACACGTGCGGCGCCGTCGGCAATATGGATATAGAGGCCGTCCGGGCCGGGCGCATAACCTGTCACGCCCTGCGATGCACGCAGGTCCGGCACGTCGTTGCGCGGCCAGTGCAACTCGCGCACGTCGCCGTTGCCGCGCACGACCCATGCGCCGCCGGCCATTTCACGCGCGACCGCGAAATCGCGCCAGTCCAGCACCTTGTGCGTGTAATCGGTGATGTAGACGGGCAGCACCGGCTGCGTCAGCACGGTCGAGTAGATCTGATCCAGCGCGCGCAGCGACGCGATCTTCGTGCCGCTGTACATGTGGTAGTACACGTCGATCGGTTTGAAGCGATACGGATGCTCCGTCATGTCGTAGGTTTCGAGTACCTGCGTGAAACCATAAAACGGTCCCTGCCAGTCGTTCGTGTAAACGTTCTCGTCCTGGTCCGGCGCGTATACCTGGTACGCGCCCGGCCCTTTGTCGATGCCGAGCGGCGCGATATGGGTCCAGCTGTTCACCGACTTGCGGATGATCGTGTCGCCGCCGTTGATGTTCTGCACGCCGGCCGCATAGGCCTTGCGCACGGCGATCGCGGGCGGCTCGCAGTCGCCCGGCCATTGCAACACTTCGGTACGCTTGCCCGGCGGCGCGAGACGCGAGTCGATGTAGGCGATCGAGCCGGCGATCTCGCGGTCGAGATCGAACGTGTAGCCCGGGATATCCAGCGAGAACGCCGTATCGCCGCCGTTGCCGCGCTCGACGTTGTTCCGGTGGTCGACGCGTGCGCCCGTCGTCGCATCGAGGTCGGCCATCTGGAACGGATGCGAGTAGGTGTGCGAACCGATCTGCACCCACGGCAGCGCGAACATCTGCCGCGCGAGCGCCTCGAGGCGCGGCGACAGTTTCGGATACAGGCCTGTCGGCCCCACTTCGCCTTCGATGACCGACAACGTCATCGGCACTTTGTAGCGCGTGAAGATACGTCGATAGAGTGCGTCTCCCGAATAATCGGCACCGGGGAATTCCGCGCGCGACGCATAGCCGTCGCCGTCGACGTGCGTCATGAACAGGCGGCGGCCGTTCTCCGTCGTGACGCTCGGCGACGGCATCCGCACGAGACGCAGCGCGTCGGTCACGAACGAGATCGGCTGGATCGCCCAACGCGTCTGCCCGATGCCGTTCAGCGAAACGACCGTGTACGGACTCAGCGTATAGCCGCCCCACGGCGTGATCGCGGCCGCGTCGATGTTCGTGCCGGCCGCCGCGAGCCGCAAAAGCACGCGGCTGCGCGAGCCGACCCGCATCCCGACGAGATCGCGCGCATCCGGCCTCGGATCGATCTCGAAGTGCATCATCGGATCGCGCGTCACGACGCTGAGCGGCGCCGTGAACGGGCCGGGTACCGGCTGCAGATCGAGTGCCGCGCCCTCTTCCTGCGCGGCGTCGAACCCGAACTGTCCCATGAAGGCGACCGGCACGTGATCCGCGATGCGCGCATCGATCCAGCGCCGCCATCTCGCCGGGTCGGCGGGCTCCGCGCCTTCGATCCAGGCGACGACGCCCGCGTAACGGTCCGGGGTGATATCGGCCGGCAGCGGCGCGTCGAGATCCGCGTATTCGACGTCGTAGCCGAGATAGTTGAGCGGCATCGCGAGGTCGCGCACGCCGCGCGTTTCGTCCACCGGCGTATCCGCGTCGCGGTTCTGCACGATCAGCACCTTGCGAGGCAGCACTTCGATCGCACCGATGCCGACGACGTCACGGCCGGCGTCCGTCACGTACGGCGTCACGCCGGTCGCGACGACCTGCGCGGCCGTCGCGCGTGCACATGCACGGTCGGTGCGCTCGCAGATCTCGATCGACAACACCGGCACGTGCGTCTCACGCATGAAAATCCGTGCCGCGTCGACGCGTGCGGCACGGTCTGCAGCGGCGACGTCGCGTACCGTACCCATATCGTCGCCGTCCACGAAACCGCGTACCAGCGGCGGACCGAGTACCGCGTAAAGCACATTCGCATGCGATTGCGCCGCACGCAGCGCATCGTGGCCGCCGACGATCAGCCGCGCGTCGGGATAGGCCGCATGAATTGCCTCACTCGATGCGATCGCCTCCGGCGTGTCGAGCAGGAAGCCGCGATAACCGCGCGCCCACAGCGGCTCGATGCGCTGCGAGACAAACGCAGCCGGCCCAAGGGCCGAGCCCGACGCGTCATGCGGTACGTGCGCGATCCAAACGGTGTGCGCGAGCGGGTGCGTTGCCGGATCGAAGCCTCGGGCCGGATCGAGCACCACCGCGTCGAACGCTTGCAGCAACGCCTCGGGCGGCTGCGCGCCGTCGAAAAACGCGACGTTCGCATGCAGCGCGCCCGACGAGGATGGAACTGCCGGGGTATCGGCCGCCATGACGTGCAGCGAAACGAACGCAAGCGCCGCGCTGCACAAGATCGCGGCCACGCTGCCGCGGACAGCGAGCACGGAGGCCGCGCTTGCTCTGGGTGGGTGATTCAATTCGTGTCGTTCCGGACGTAAAGCAATGCCGGCACACGCCGCCCCGGCACAGCACAGGTAAGACCTAGCGGATGGTGTCGAAAGTCGACAGACGTCCGTCCATCTGCACGCGGCCGTCGCGCTCCATCGGAGCACGTGCATGCAGCAACCACGATGAAGTGGAGGTCGTTTGCGCACTCATCGTTTGCCGACGCCCATGCCTGCGAGGGCCCGCGTCCCTGATACGCGGCATCTGCAAGCGCGTGGCGATTCTGAAACCGGCGGCCTTGTCGGCAGCCAGTACGAGGGCGGCTTGAAGTGCGCCCATGCCGTGTATGTCCGAGCAATATTCGAAGCAATCCGTGCTCTCGGCCTTCGCCCCGGACGGCACCACTTCGCCTCGATAGGCGACGAAAAAACAGCACGTGATTGCCAGCACACACAAGACCCGCACCGCAAATGGCTGCAAGCGCAGCGCATTGCAGCCATTGATCGCCGAAGAGCCGATGAAACTAGCGACAAGCATCAACCCGGATGCTTTTTCCGACTTGGCCATACTTATTATTTCCCCGTTTGTTCTTCTTTTTTAAATTACCATGCCCATTGATAAATTTTATGTTCTTACATAAATTTATGTTTTGATGCGACATCGTAAAGACGACGAAGGCATTTCGACGGACATTCGCGGCGAGATGGGATGATGCCGTTGCCCAATCGAACCGGAGCCACATACCGAGATCGAAATCACCGGCGGAGTTCCTGGATTATCCCGGCCCAAGATGACCTGCGTATGGCATTCGACTCCCTCGATACGTCGCAACAGGCGTGACGCGCACCATGGCCGCACACGTTTGCAGCGCCACGCTATCATGGGTACCGATTGCTTTGAATACCGAATTCGATTGCCTTACAGCCTGCCTTTAACCGCGATTTATCCACGCCGCGGCACATGCGGCGGGCGTGCCTACGCGCGAGCACGCCCGCATTCGCTTCGATCGATAAAATCGCCGATCGGGCGCGATCTGGCCATCTCGTCATCGCGTATCGGGCATATCGATGCCGCTGGCGGCCCTCGGCATCACCGCGGCAACGCTACCGGCCGACGCGGTCGGCCCAGCCCCGGCAGAACGCGCGGTACTTGAGCACGAGCTTGTCGTATTTGCCGTACGCGCCGCAGCCGTCCCGCTTAATCCCGTTCCAGATCTTGACGTCGTACCCCGAGGCCTGCCGGGTCTGGAGCCCGAACAGCAGGTAGTCGGTCGCGCGGCGCAGGACGCCGCCCACCCTCTTGATCGAGATCAGCATGTGCATGACGTTCTTGCCGTCGCTCACCGGCGTCACGCACCGGAGCAGCTTGTACTTGACGTCTCCGTCCAGCGCGACGGTCATCACGCACCCGCCGGGGTAGCCGTCGAAGTGCAGGTTCATCTGCGACATGTTCAGGCCCAGCGCGCGCGTGACCTGCGGCGGCGACAAAAGATCTCGCATCTTGTGCCGCTCTAACCACGTCAACAGCTCTTTGCCAGCGACAGAAGCATTGCCAACGTCGATTGGGAATCGATTTGCATCGTGCAACGGCTGTACCAACATCTCCTACATGGGAGGTGGGGCTATACAGTTGGCAATCGCTTTAACCACATCAGATATCGAGACGTAACCCGGATGTAAATGGATTGGTCAAGTTATCAAGATCGTTGAAAAACATGCTGCTTCGGACTGACGGCCGTCGAACCCGATTCGGAGGCATCGATTCCACGAGGATCTACGTAGACCGATATCACTCCCGAATGCCTACACGACGCCTACACAATGACAAAAACGACACGCCATCTTGAAAAACAACCACAACCCATTGAATTAATTGACTTTACAGTGACAATCAATCATCAAACATCCGGATCCGGAATCCGCGCCGACTGAATCACCACCAGCGTATC
This sequence comes from Burkholderia seminalis, assembly GCF_001718535.1. NCBI lineage: Bacteria > Pseudomonadati > Pseudomonadota > Betaproteobacteria > Burkholderiales > Burkholderiaceae > Burkholderia > Burkholderia seminalis. The sequence goes on from NZ_CP013400.1 coordinate 1,909,994, forward strand.
GCCCGCCTCGATCCGGCACGGCGGATCCTCGTAGAACGACTGGATCTTCCCGCAGCGGTCGAGCCCGACCACGATCGCGCCCGGCACGACGTTCGTCATGCAGCCGATCTCGTGCGGCAGCGCCTCGCGCTCGATCAGCGTCGCCCGCCCGCGCGTCGACAGCATGTCGTTGACGAACGGCACGATGTAGCGGCTGTGCACCGCGTCCGCGAGCAGCAGCGCGCCGATCTTCGTCGACGACACGATCACGTCCGCGCCGGCCTGCCGCAGTTGCCGCTGATACAGGTTCTCCTGGATCCGCACGACGATCTTCGTATCGGGCGCGATGCTGCGCACCGACAGCGTCAGCAGGATCGCGGTCGGATCGTCGGTCACCGAAATGATCACGGCCTTCGCCGCGCGCACCTGCGCCTGCTGCAGCAGATCCTCATGGGCGGGATCGCCGAGCAATCCCGTCACGCCGAGCGACGTCGCGGCCTCGAGCGCCTGCTGCTGCGAGTCGATCACGATGATCGTCGCCGGATCGACGCCGCTTTCCAGCAGCTCGCGCACCGCGATCGACCCCGACAGGCCGTAACCGCACACGACGATGTGATCGGACAGTTGCTTTTGCAGGCGTTTCATGCGGAATTCCTCGATGACGCGCTGGATCACGAACTGATAGGCCGTGCCCAGGAAAATGAACCAGATGACGATGCGGATCGGCACGATGAAGAACGCATCGAGCAGGCGCGCCCGCTCGGTGACGGGCACGATGTCGCCGTAGCCGACCGTCGCCACCGTCACCATCGTGAAGTACACGAGATCGGCGACGGTCATCGGCGTGCTCTTGGTCGAATCGCGCAAGCCGTCGCGATCGAGGTACAGCACGACGAACGCGAGCGTGCACAGCAGCGCGACCGCGCCGATGCGGAACAGCAGCGTGCGCCGCGGCGACGTCGCGGGACGCGTGAACAGCGTGCGCGCACGCGGCGCCTGCCACGGGTTGCGGGCGCGACGCAGGCGCATGCGCAACGAGCGGCGCTGGTCGGAGGGCGTTGCCAACGGGGATTCTCCTGAAGGATGCGGGCTCGATTCTACGACGGGAACGCGCGCACCCGGCCGTCACAGCATGCTGCGCGGCCGCACCATCGTGCCGTCGACGAAGCGCTGCGCGCGAAACGCCGACAGGTCGAGCGACGGCGCGCCCGTGTCGATCCATTCGGCGAGCAGCCGGCCGACGATCGGCCCCATCGCGAAACCGTGCCCGCAGAACCCCGTTGCGATCGCGAGCCCCGCGGGCGTGCCCGGCGCGTCGATCACCGGGATGCCGTCGGGCAGCACGTCGATCAGGCCGGCCCACGCCTCGACGATCTGCGCATCCTTCAACGCGGGGAAGATCGCCTTGAGCTTCGCGAGCGCGCGCGGCGCATGCGCGCGGTTCGGCTGCGGCTGCGGATCGCGCGGCTCGATCGGCCCGGCCGCGCCGTTGATGCGTGCAAGCCCATCGCGCCACGCCGCCGCATTCACGTGCAACCGGAATTTGTCGCGCTGCGACCAGAACTCCGGCCAGAACAGGCTCAACCCGCGCAAATGGCCGAGCGTCAGGTCCACGTCGACCTGCATGTCGTCGGCGAGGTTGATCGCGCCGTTCTTGCGCTGCCGGATGCCGAGGCCATGCCCCCACACCGTCGCCGCCGACACCGGCGGCACCACGTTGGTGCGCATGCAGGTGCCGCGAACGGCCTGCTGCGGCAGCCGGATGCCGACGCCGTCGAGCAGCCGGAAGCTGGTCGCGCCGGCCGCGCAGATCACGCGCCGCGTGCGGATCGTGCCGCGCTCGGTCGCGACGCCGACGACCGCGCCGCCGGCCGTCTCGATCGCCGTCACGCCGCAGCCTTCGAAGAAACGCGCCCCGCCCTCGGTGGCGCGCGCGGCGAACGCGGCGGCCACGCGACGCGGCTCGGCCTGCCCGTCGGTCGCGGTATACAACCCGCCGAGCGTACGCGCCTGCGGCGAAAGGCCGCTGACGCGTTCGTCGATCTGCGCGCGGGTGAGCGTGCGCGTGTCGAGCCCGTGCTCACGCGCAATGGCGAGCCACGCGTTGAACGACGACCAGTCCGCTTCGTTGTCCGCAATATAAAGACAGCCGCCCTGCCGCCATTCGAGATCGAAACCGAGGGTTTCCTCTAACCCTTCCCAGATTCGCATGCCGGCCATCATCAGCGGCACCTCGGCCGACTCGCGGCCCTGCTGCCGCACGAAGCCCCAGGCGCGTGTCGACTGCTGCCCGGCGATGCGCGACTTGTCGAGCACGACGGCCTTCAACCCGCGCAGGCTCAGGTAATACGCGGCGGCGCAGCCCATGATGCCGGCGCCGGCGATCACCACGTCGGCTTCGGCCGGAAACGCCGTTTCGGCGCGGGTCAGGGCATCGTGCAGCGGATAGGTTGTCGTCATTGCTTCCTGTCAAGCGTTAATCCATACGAGATGAGGGGGCGCGGCGGTAACGTCGTGACACACCTTTCACACAAACGCACCTTACGCGACACTGAATGACGACCATTTTGCGGTAAAGTTATCTTTTCCGCGCGTGGCCGGTCGGCTCGCCATTGGACGTCATGAAGACTGTCCGTCGAGACTGCCGCAAGGCGTCGTTCTGAACGTCACGATCCGTTCCCGTAGCATGACCACTGAAGCAATCACCACGGATTCCCTCGCGGTTGCCGAGCGCGTGCGCGAGCTGATGACCCGCAACGGCATCGGCAAGCGCCAGCAGACCACCGAGCTGTGCCGCATCCTCGACCTGAGTTTCTCGCAAGGCCATCGCAAACTGCGCGGCAGCAGCCCCTGGACGCTCGCGCAGATCAAGAAAGTCGCCGAAGCGTACGGCGAACCCGCCGCGCAGCTGTTCGGCGCGCAAACGCTCGACCCCGGCATGGTCGGCGCCTATTCGCAGGAGGCCGTCCTGTATGCGGGCGTCGCCGAGATTCCGTGCACCGCATGGATCGGCGCGCCGCTCGAGGCCGGTGCGCGCCCCGAGTTCGTCGCGTACGAACAGAACGGCCGCTGGCGCGTGCTGCGCCACACCGGCGTGCTGTATCAAAACGCGTACGACGTGCACAAGATCGAAATCTATCCGCGCCGCGCGGAGAGCGACAAGCTTGTCGTCGCGGTGATCGACCCCGACCGCGTGAGCGCGACCGAGCTATGCCGCTACCTCGAACGGCAGGGTTTCTCGACGGCCTCGTTCGACGGCCTCGCGCCGTTCGTCGACGCGCTGCAGGGCCAGGCGTTCGACGCCGTGCTGACCGAATGGCTGTTCGACGACAGCACGGCCGCCACCGCGATCAAGGCCGTGCGCACGTCCGACAACCCGGGCGCGCCGATTTTCGTGCTGACGGGCGACCTGCTCACCGGCCGCGCGAGCGAGGCCGACATCAGCGAAGTGATCCGCGCGTTCGACGTCGTCTGCTACGAAAAACCCGCGCGCATGGCGATTCTCAGCGCCGATCTCGCGAAACGGCTCGCGCGCGGATAACCTCCGCCCGGCCGCCCTTCGAGCGGCCAACGCACGCGCGGCGCCGCGGGCATGAACAGGTTCATCAGTACAATAGCCGCACCTGTTCACGCCCACGCCGGCATCCGCCGCCCACGCCATGGCCCGCCTCATCCCCGACGACTGGAAAAGCCTCGCCGCGACCGGCGCGGCCGAACGCGAGCGCGAAACGCTCGCCGCGCTCGAACACGCGCTGCCCGACAGCTACACCGTGTATCACGGCGTCCACTGGACGCGCGCCGACCAGGCGTTCTCGGTATTCGGCGAAGCGGCGTTCGTCGTCGTGAGCCCGGCCGGCCGCGTGCTGCTGATCGAGCAGAAGGCCGGCTTCCTGCGCGAAACGCCCAAGGGGCTCGTGAAGGTCTACCTGCAGAAAGAGCGCAATGTCCCGATCCAGCTTGCGCGCACGCAGGAGACGCTGCACCGGCGCCTGACGGCCGCGCTCGGCGCGGGCGTCTACGGCGTCGAGGCGCTGCTGTACTGCCCCGACTACTCGATCCGCGACGCGTCGATCGCGGGCGTCCCGGCCGACCGTATCGTCGACGCATCGCGCAAGGCCCAGCTCGCGCACGTGATCCTGCAGATCCTGCCCGAGGACGACGAGCCCTTTCCGAACGCGCCGAAACTCCACCATTTCCTCGCGGACGAGCTCGCGCTCACGCCCGACACGAGCGCGCTCGTCGGGCAGGCCGGCACGCTCGTCACGCGGTTGTCGGGCGGGCTCGCCGCGTGGGCGCGCCAGCTCGAATTCGCGCCGTTCCGGCTGCGCGTCACCGGTACGGCCGGCTCGGGCAAGACGCAGCTCGCGGTGCAGGCGATGCGCGACGCCGTCGCGGCCGGCAAGCGCGTGCTGTACGTGTGCTTCAACCGGCCGCTCGCCGACTACATCGCGCGCATCGCGCCGCCCGGCGCGAAGATCGCGAACTACCACCAGCTGTGCGACTGGGTCGCGCGCGACAGCGGTTATACGCCCGACTTCCAGGCGCCCGGCGAATTCGAGCGGCTCGAAGCGCGTTTCGCGGAAGCGCCAATTCCCGAGCGCTGGCGCTTCGACGTGCTGGTCGTCGACGAAGGACAGGATTTCCACGCGCCGTGGGCGGCCGCACTGGAGCGCTTGCTGGCGCCGGACGGCGCATGGTGGTGGCTGGAGGATCCGCTGCAGAATCTGTACATGCGCGAGCCCGTCGCACTGCCCGGCTGGGTCACGCTGAAGGCGCTGACGAACTACCGCAGCCCGCGCGACCTGCTCGAATTCGTGCGCGACGTCGTCGGCCGCGTCGAGCCGCTCGCGGCCGAGCTGCGCTCGGGCAGCCCGTTCGACGGTTCGGATCCGTCGGTATCGGCATACGGGGAACCAGGCGCGTCGGCCGACGCATTGGCGGAAGCCTGTATCGACGCGACCAAGCGTGCGGTCACGCAGGCGCTGTCGCTCGGCTTCCGCAAGCAGGACATCGCGGTACTGTCGTATCGCGGCCGCGAAGGCTCGGTGCTCGCGCCGCTCGACCAGCTCGGCCCGCACCGGATCAAGAGCTTCACCGGCAAGTACGACCTGTTCGGCAACCCCGAATATCGCGAAGGCGACGTGCTGCTCGATTCGATCTATCGCTTCAAGGGCCAGTCGGCGCCGTGCGTGATCCTCACCGAGGTCGACTTCGACACGCTCGACGCGCGTGCCGCGCGCAAGCTGTTCGTCGGCGCGACGCGGGCGACGATGAAGCTGCTGATCGTCGCGTCGTCGCGCGCGGCCGCGCAACTCGCGGCGGGATAACGCGGCGGGACGGCGCGCCCGGCTTGGGGACGGTCGCCGACATGACGGTCGCCGACACAATCGGGCACATTTCTTCCTGCTTCGCCCCCTTGTCCCCCCGCGTTTCGCCCTGTTTCGGCCACTGCTGACGGTTTATCCGCTTGCCGCCGGCTTTTACGATGCCCGGCTATTCGTTGCAAACGGGATAGTCCATGGCCGACGTAAAAAAGGTGGCTTACTACAAGCCGAAAAAGGGGTGGTTCGGATCGGAGCTGAAGGAATACAAGGGTTCCCAAGGGTGCATTCCGCTTGATACCCAAAGGGGTGTCTCGCTCGACCGGCTCGCACCGGGGGAAAAGCCGCCACCGCCTCCCAAGCCGATTTCCAGGCCCTCGACTGCTCCCAAGCCCTCTGCGGCCCCCCAACCGCCGCCGCAAGCCGATCAACCAACAACCCAAGGATCGCCGAGACAGGCGGAATCGGAAGCTTGCGAAAACCCGCCGCTTTTCGATCTCCAGGACGTACCAATCGCGATGGACAATTTGGGCTGGAAGGTTTCAGCCAAACTTGCGCGAATCTGGTTTGCGGGTGATGCGCATATTTACAACGATGACCCGACATCAACCCAGCCGCTGAACGACAATGTCGTTACTCTCGACTGGGCATTGAAATTCGGAAGTGTCAAAAGAAAATACGAAAAACTTCTGGCAAGCGACATCTATAGCGAGCGATCCATCCGGACGGCATCAGACATCACAAAATCCTTCCTCAAGAAACTCTTTTTCGAAAGAAATCCAACGTCCGACTTCAGTACCACTCCATTTACATCCAATTTACAGAAATTTCACAACGATTGGCAATTTCAGCTGGCGCCAATAGGCAACTGGGACACCCTGGAAAATCTCGCCCCAACCGATCTCACAGGAGCGCTGGCGAACTTCAATATTTATGTCGCCATCGGAAAAGTTGAAATTTCAAGCGAAAAATATTTCAAATACGAGAAATCGGGAAATTATTACTGCCTTGACGTCGCCGGAAAAATCACCCACATCTATGCATATGTGAAAGACAACTATTCATTCAACGGAAAGCAATACTTAGGGCACTGGAACAAGCACGGAGTCATCATTGCCCCCGAATCGATTCTCACTGGATCAAGCTCTCCAAAACGAGATTCCGACATCGGCATTTGGTCGAGAAACATCAACAAACCTGTAGACACGCGAAGGGGTTGGATCGGAAAATTCAGAAATTCCGATGTTTACTTTCCAATCCACAATGCAGACTACAGCCGCTGGCGTGAGAAACATCACCGAGGCAGAGACTTCGTGATATATTCAAACCCGGTTTATTTGAAGTTGAAAAAACCAATCGATCTCAATCTTGGCGAAATATGCAGAATAGAGCCATCAGATACATTGGCCTAGCCTTTAGCATTTACATAGCCGCAGGCTTGATCATTCATTTCAGTCGCCCCACCTACGGGCGATGCGATTTCTACGACCATCCGGAGACACTGGACGGCGGCGTAAAGAACATGAATGGCGTTCCGTACCGATTCAAGATGTGCGGCACCGGCGGAAACGACCAGGACGCAGCGAACGACAATATAGAGCTAAGAGTATTCAGCGAAGACGGCGAGCTTCTCGCTCGACGATATTTCTCCGTCAACTGGCATCACGGAAACGTCTTCCACCCGCCCCTGGATTACGAGGGCAACCTGGTTCGCTACATCGATTTGACCGGCAAATCGCGTTACGAAAAACATCTGACGATTCCGCCATCCAGGTGGGATTGGCTTCGCGCCAGATTGCCCCTGTTTTAAAGGCACGCCAGAAAATCGCGGTTTATAAAAGAATAAAGCCCCGTTACCGGGGCTTCACTTCTCGACGGGCCCTCAAGCCACCCGGAACGCGCCCACCGCGCGACGCAACCCGTCGGCCTGCTCCTCGAGCGACGCCGCGGCGGCCGCAGCCTGCTCGACGAGCGCGGCGTTCTGCTGCGACACCTGATCCATCTGCGACACCGCGCGGTTCACCTGCTCGATCCCGTCGCGCTGCTCGCCCGATGCGGCCGCGATCTCCGTCATGATGCCCGTCACGCGCCCGATCGCCTGCTGGATGTCCTGCATCGTCGTGCCGGCCATGCCGACGAGCCGCGAGCCGGTCGCGACGCGTTCGACCGATTCGCCGATCAGCGTGCGGATTTCCTTCGCTGCGGACGCCGAGCGCTGCGCGAGCGTGCGCACCTCGCCCGCGACCACCGCAAAACCGCGGCCCTGCTCGCCGGCGCGCGCGGCTTCGACCGCCGCATTCAGCGCAAGAATGTTGGTCTGGAACGCGATGCCCTCGATCGTGCCGATGATGTCGGCAACCTTCTGCGAGCTCTGGTCGATCTCGTTCATCGTGCCGATCACCTCGCCCACCACGGTCGCGCCGCGCGTCGCGATCTCGCTCGCACTGTCCGCGCAGGCCTGCGCCTCGAGCGCGTGGTCGGCGTTCTGCTTCACGGTCGCCGTCAGCTGCTCCATGCTCGCGGCCGTCTCCTGCAGCGCCGATGCCTGCTCCTCGGTGCGCTGCGACAAGTCGGTGTTGCCGGCCGCGATCTGGTGCGTCGCCGTCGAGATCGCTTCGGAACCCTGGCTGACCTGGCGCACCGTATCCGCGAGGCTGCGCTGCATGCCCGTCACGCCCTTCACCAGCTCGGCCATTTCGTCGTGCGACGACCAGCGCACTTCCGACGTCAGGTCGCCCTCCGACAGGCGGCGGAAATGCGACAGCAGCCGGTTCACCGGCTGCGTGATCGCGAAATGCAGGCCGATCGCGCAGCCGAGGCACGCGGCCAGGCCGAACGCGATGCCCGCGATCGCGCCCATGCGCATCCAGCCGTAATAGGTCTGCGCGGTGTCGTACACGTCCTTGCCGCGCGCGACCTGGTATGCGTCGAGCGCATCGGTCGCCTGCGTGAGCGCGACCGACAGCGGCGGCGCAACCGACATCAGCAGCCGGTCGGCCTCGTCGCGCCGGCCTTCGCGGATCGCATCGATCAGCGGCTTCAGTGCCTGCCCGATCAGCGCCTGGCGCGCGGCGTCGAGGCGGCTCGCAAGCGGGCCTTCGTCGCCGTCGTGCGGCATCGCCGCGTAGTTGCGCCAGGCCGCGTCGGCCTTCGCGAGATAGCTCTCGGCCTTCTTGACGAGATCCGGCACGTCCGGCGCTTCCGGATGCAGCAGCGCGCGATCGAGCGTCGTGCGCACGATCGTCAGGTTCAGGCTCGCCGCGGACAGCGCGGTCTTCGCAGCCAGTTGCTGCGTGTAGGCCTCGTCGAGCGCGCGGTTCGAGCTCTGCATGCCGGCGAGGCCGATCAGCCCCGACACGACGAGCAGCAGGGCAACGAGGCCGAGCGTGGAGAAGATCCGCGTACGGATCGAGAAACGGGAAAACAGGGCGTTCAGGTTCATGACGGCACGTGAGCGGTGAAAAGTGCCGCGGCAATCGGTCCGCGGCACTCTGTATTACGGTTTGCCTGCAAGAAACTTGAGTCCGCCCCCGTTTCTCGTCTGATCCCGGTCAATTTTTCGTGCCGGCAATCTCCTGTTACGCCTGCAACATATCAAGGCTGGGCAGAAATTGACTAGGCAATCATCCATGGCTATATTTCGATTCAATTCCCTGCCATGGCAGACATATCGATGACAAGCGACACCCTCCTCACTCCTCCGGCCGTCGAAACGGCGCGCCGGGACGCGCCGACCGGCCTGATCGTCGCCGCGCTGCTGCTGGTCATGCTGCTGTCCGCGCTCGACCAGACGATCGTGTCGACCGCGCTGCCGACGATCGTCGGCGAGCTCGGCGGGCTCGAACAGCTGTCGTGGGTCGTCACCGCGTACCTGCTGTCGTCCACCGTCGTGCTGCCGCTGTACGGCAAGCTCGGCGACCTGTACGGCCGCAAGATCGTGCTGCAGGCCGCGATCGTGCTGTTTCTCGCGGGCTCCGCGCTGTGCGGCGTCGCGCAGGACATGACGCAGCTGATCGTGCTGCGCGCGCTGCAAGGACTCGGCGGCGGCGGCCTGATGGTCGTCACGATGGCCGCGATCGGCGATCTGGTCCCGCCCGATCGCCGCGCGCGTTACCAGGGGATGTTCGGCGGCGTCTACGGCCTCGCGACGATCGTCGGCCCGCTGCTCGGCGGCTTCCTGGTCGAGCACCTGTCGTGGCGCTGGATCTTCACGATCAACCTGCCGCTCGGCTTGCTCGCGCTCGCGGTGATCGGCGTGGCGTTCCGGCCGCACACCGCGCACGTGAAGCACCGGATCGACTACATGGGCGCCGCGTTCCTCGCGACCGCCCTCACCTGCGTGATCCTGTTCACGAGCGAAGGCGGCTCGCTGCTGCCGTGGACGTCGCCGCAACTGTGGATGACGCTCGTGCTCGGCGTCGTCGCGATCGGCGGCTTCGTCTACGAAGAGCGCCTCGCGGTCGAGCCGATCATGCCGCTCGAACTGTTTCGCCATCGCACCTTCGTGCTGGTCAGCCTGATCGGCTTCGTGGTCGGTGTCGCGCTGTTCGGCTCGGTCACGTTCATCCCGCTCTACCTGCAGGTCGTGAAAGGCTCGACGCCGTCGCAGGCCGGCCTGCAATTGCTGCCGATGATGGGCGGAATGCTCGTGACGTCGATCGTCAGCGGCCGGCTGATCTCGCGGCTCGGTTCGTACCGGATGTTCCCGATCGCGGGGACGCTGATCGGCGGCGTCGCGATGGCGCTGCTGGCGACGCTCACGCTCGACACGCCGCTGCACACGATGTATGCGTACATGGCGCTGCTCGGGATCGGGCTCGGCATGGTGATGCCCGTGCTCACGCTCGCCGTGCAGAACACGGTCGAATTCCGGCACATGGGCGTCGCGACGTCGGGCGCGACGCTGTTCCGCTCGATCGGCGGCTCGCTCGGTGTCGCCGCGTTCGGCGCGCTGTTCTCGCACGGGCTGCAGTCGCGGATGATGCACGCGCTGCCGGCCGGCACGGCGTTGCCGCCCGCGCTCGGCCCGGCCGCCGTGCACCAGTTGCCCGGCGCGGTGCGCGATGCGTATCTGCACGCGTTCGCCGGGTCGCTGCATGTCGTGTATCTGTCGGCTGCGACGGTGATCGCGATCGCGTTCGTGCTCGCGTGGTTCGTCGAGGATGCGCCGCTGCGCAAGCACCACTGAGCGTTCGGCGAATCACGACGCGACCGGCGGGCCGCCTCGCGATCGGCGCGCGACCGCCGTCATGGCAGCAGCACAACACCGCCCGTCGTCGCGCGCGACTCCAGCAGCCGGTGCGCGTCGGCCGCCTGTTCGAGCGGCAGCCGCGCGCCGATCTCGACATGCATGCCGCCGGCCAGCCGGTCGAGCGTCGCGCGCGCGGCGTCCCGATATCCGTCGACGTCGCGCGCGATGAAGCCGAGCACGCTCGGCCGCGCGAGCGCGATCGAACGGGCCGGGCCCAGTTCGTCGAGATCGAACGTCTGCCGCGTGCCGATCGCGGCCACCTGCCCGATGCTCGCGACCATCCCGAACGGACGGACCGCGCCGAGCGTGCGCGTCAGCACGTCGCCACCGATTCCGTCGATCGCGTAATCGACCCCCGCGCCACCGCCGAACGCACGCGCCGCCGCGACGAAATCCTCCTCGCGATAATCGACCACCGCGTCGGCGCCGTGCGTGCGCACGAGCGCGGCCTTCGCGGCCGACCCGACCGTGCCGATCACCCGCGCGCCGAGCGCGCGCGCCCACTGCGTCGCCAGCAGCCCGACGCCGCCGGCCGCCGCATGCACGAGCACCGTGTCGCCGGCGCCGACCTGGCGGACGCGATGCATCAGCATGTAGACGGTGATCCCCTTCAGCAGTCCGGCAGCGGCGGCTGCGTCGCTCAGGTTGTCGGGAATCGGCAGTACGCGGCCGGCCGGCATCGTGCGCAGGTTCGCATAGCTGCCGGTCGGCATCCCCGCGTACGCGACGCGCTGGCCGGGCACGAGATCGGTCACGCCCGGCCCGACCGCGTCGATCACACCGGCCGCTTCGACACCGAGGGCGTCCGGCAGCGCGGGCAATGCGTGCGCACCCGTCCTGAAATAGATGTCGACGAAGTTCACGCCGATCGCGGTCTGGCGAATCCGCACTTCGCCGGCGCCGGGCGGCGCGACGGGCGCATCGACGCGGCGCAGTACGCCGGCGTCGCCGTAACGGTCGATCCCGATCCGGATGGCATGGGCAGTCTGGGTCATGACGTTCCTCGCTTTCGAATGATGTGATGCGATCATCCCATCGTGCATAATCGAGCGGAATTCACGCTAATCGCCCATTTACTGTGCAAAATTCGACCGATCCGGATTCCGCCCCGGCATCCGCGCTGCCGATGAGCTGGGACGACGTCCGCTACTTCCTCGCGGTGATGCGCGGCGGCAGCCTGTCGGCCGCCGCGCGGGCGCTGCAGGTCCAGCACTCGACGGTCGCGCGGCGCATCGACGCGCTGGAGTCGGCGCTCGGGATCCGGCTGTTCGACCGGCTGCCGCGCGGCTGGCCGCCGACCGACGAAGGGCTGCACCTCGCCGAACACGCCGCGCGCCTCGAAGCCGACGCACATGCGTTCGCGCGCGCCGCGCAAGGGGCCGCGGCGCTCGACGGTGTAGTGCGCGTGTCGGCGTCGCCCGTGTTCGCCAGCCATTTCCTCGCGCCGCGCCTGGCCCGGGCACAGCGTGCGTGGCCGGCACTGCGGATCGACCTGCTGGGCGAGATGCATGCGGCGAACCTGTATGCGCGCGAGGCCGATCTCGCGGTGCGGCTGTCGCGGCCGAGCGAGCCGGGACTCGCCGCGCGCCGGCTCGGCACGATGCGTTTCGCGCTGTGCGCGGCACCGGAATGGGCCGACGCGCCGCCCGACACCTGGCCGTTCGTCGGCTACGACGACGCGCTCGCGCAAACGCCGCAGCAGCAATGGCTCGAACGCTTCGCGGCCGGGCGCCGTTTCGCGTTCATCGCCAACGACCTCGCCGCGCAGCATCGCGCGTGCGCCGCCGGGGCCGGCGTCGCGCTGCTGCCGAGGTTTCTCGTCGACGATCCGGCCGCCCGCGTCGCTACGCCGCTCGTCGAGCTGACCGACGCCCCGCGTTGCGACATCGAGCGCGAGATCTGGCTTGTCGTTCACCCGGACGTGCGCCGGTCGCCGCGCGTGCAGCGCGTCGCCGAAGCGATCGCCGATGCGGTTCACGCGGCGGACGGACGGCTGTAGACAGCCGACACCGTAATTTGCCCGACAGCTTTGCCAAGCCGCACGGCGAGCGGCATAGTAACGTTTTCATTTCTCCGCCGCCTCCGCCATGTCCACTGCTCCTGCCTGCGTCGTTCGCGACGCCGTCGACACCGACCTCGATGCGATCCACGCGATCTATGCGCACCACGTGCACCACAGCGTCGCGTCGTTCGAGGAAACGCCACCCGACGTCGCCGAACTGCGCGCGCGTCGCGACGCGGTGCTGCGCCAAGGACTGCCGTATCTCGTCGCGGAATGCGACGGCCGCGTGGCCGGCTACGCGTATGCCACGCCGTACCGCACGCGCAGCGCGTACCGCTTCGCGATCGAGGATTCGATCTACATCGACGATGCGCAGCGCGGGCGCGGGATCGGCCGCGCGTTGCTCGCGGCGCTGATCGCGCGCTGCGAGCAAGGCCCGTGGCGGCAGATGATCGCGGTGATCGCCGACGGCGGCACCGGCGGCTCGACCTCGCTGCACCACGCATTCGGCTTCGAACCAGCCGGCGTGCTGAAAGCGGTCGGTTTCAAGCACGGCCGCTGGATCGACACGGCGCTGCTGCAACGGCCGCTCGGCGGCGGCGCGCACACGCTCCCCGCCTCGCCCTGACCCGCCGCGTCGCGCTAGAATGCCCGCATGTCAAAACAGACTCATTCCACGCCCGACGAGGCTGCGCCGGATTCCCGCAACGAGTACACGGTCGACGAGCTCGCGCGCGTGTCCGACACCACCGTGCGCAACGTCCGCGCGTACCAGGATCGCGGCTTGCTCGCGCCGCCGGAGAAACGCGGGCGCGTCGGCATCTACGACGATACGCACGTCGCGCGCCTGAAGCTGATCAACCATTTGCTCGCGCGCGGCTACACGCTGTCGAACATCCAGGACCTGATCAAGGCGATCGACGAAGGCCACGACCTGCGCTCGATCCTCGGCCTCGAAAACGCGATCGGCGGCCGCTGGTCGCACGAGTTGCCGAAGACCTATTCGCTCGCCGCGCTCGCGCAGATGTTCGGCCCGCAGGCGACCACGCAGCTGTCGCGCGTGACCGAGCTCGGGCTGCTCGAACGGCGCGGCCTGTCGTTCGTCGCGAAGAGCCCCGCGCTGCTCGAGGCGGCGGCCGCGATGACGAAGGAAGGCATTCCGCCGCGCGAGCTGCTCGACGTGATCAGTCTCGCCCGGCCGCACTTCGACGCGATCGCGCGGCTGCTCGTCGATCTCGTCGTGAAGCGGCTCGACCGCTACGACGCCGGCACGCTGCCGCCGGCCACCGACGTGCCCGAACTCGTCGACGCGATCTGGCGCCTGCGCCCGCTCGCGGCCGTGTTCGTCGAAGGCGAGACGAACCGCGCGCTCGAAACCGCGGCGGGCGCGTATCTCGGCGGCCGCGTCGCGACGATCCTCGACAAGAAGCTCAGCGACGAAGCCGCGCGGCAGTCCGGCGCGCCGGATACATCCGATCCCGCACGCGACGGCGACAAAGCATAGGACCGCCGCCGTCATATTCATATCGGCAATGCTTCGTTTGCGGGCACGAACGCCCATGCGACGATTCTTCCAACCGAGCGGCACCGGCCGCTCCCCGAAGACGTTTCGCATGGAGTCCGTTCGATGATTCGTTTCACCCGCTGGATCACCCGCACCGCCGCCGTCACACTCGTCGCGCTTGCCGCGACGTCCAGCTTCGCCCAAGGCGCCGCCGACAAGGTCGTGCGCATCGGCTATCAGAAGGCCGGCCTGTTGTCGGTCGTCAAGGCGCAGGGCGCGCTCGAATCGCGCCTCAAGCCCCTCGGCTACGACGTTCAATGGTTCGAATTCCCGGCCGGCCCGCAACTGCTCGAGGCGCTGAATGCGAACAGCATCGATTTCGGCTACACCGGCGCGCCGCCGCCCGTGTTCGCGCAGGCGGCCGGCGTGCGCTTCGTGTACGTCGGCGCGGAGCCGCCGTCGCCGCACAACGAGGCGGTATTCGTGAAGGCCGATTCGCCGATCCGTTCGCTCGGCGACCTGCGCGGCAAGAAGGTTGCGCTGCAGAAGGGTTCGAGCGCGAACTACCTGTTGCTCGAGGCGCTGAAGAAGGCCGGCGTGCGCTACGACGAAATTCGCCCGGTGTACCTGCCGCCGGCCGACGCGCGCGCCGCGTTCGAGAGCGGCAACGTCGATGCATGGGCAGTCTGGGATCCGTACTACGCGGCCGCGCAGAATTCGCTGAAGATTCGCACGCTGTCCGATTACACGGGTCTGACGCCGGCGAACAACTTCTACGAAGCGACGCGCGATTTCGCGCAACGGCATGCGGACGTGGTCGGCGCGATCCTGAAGCAGGTGCGCGAAACGGGCCTGTGGGTCAATGGGCATCCGTCGGAGACCGCCGCGCTGATCGCGCCGAAGGTCGGCCTGCCGTTGCCGCTCGTCGAGACGTGGATCAAGCGCGTGCCGTTCGGTGCGGTGCCGGTCGACGAGAAGATCGTCGCGGTCCAGCAAGGGGTGGCCGATGCGTTTTATGCGGCGAAGCTGATTCCGCAGAAGCTGAGCGTGGCAGAGAACGCGTGGACCGACAAAAGCGTGGCGAGCGCGCTGGCGGCGAAGTAACGCGCGCACCGCGGCGCGAAGTGTCGGCGATCGGCCCAGGCACCCATTCGCTCCGTACGGTTGACAACTGCCACTGCAATGGTTGATGCTTCAAGACATGAGCCACCGAACATTCGCCATCGCGCTGATTATTCGCACCATTCTTCGAATGGTGGGTTAGCGCGCATCCGGCTCAATGACGACAACCCGCCCCTGAGGCGGGTTTTTCATTTCCGCCCAGGGCATGTCAAACCCGCCCTCGAAAGGAAATGACCGTGTCTTTGTATCGCAGCTCGCCCGACGCCTGCGTCGCACCTGTCAAGCAGGCCCGACCACCGATCGACTACGTCAAGAAAATCCTCACGGCCCGTGTGTACGACGTCGCACGCGAGACGGAACTCCAGCCGGCCCGCAATCTGTCGGCCCGCTTGCACAACACCGTTTACCTGAAGCGCGAGGACAACCAGCCGGTGTTCTCGTTCAAGCTGCGCGGCGCGTACAACAAGATGGCGCACATTCCGGCGGACGCGCTCGCGCGCGGCGTGATTACGGCGTCGGCCGGCAACCACGCGCAGGGCGTCGCGTTCTCGGCGGCCCGGATGGGCATCAAGGCCGTGATCGTCGTGCCGGTCACGACCCCGCAGGTGAAGGTCGATGCCGTGCGCGCGCACGGCGGCCCGAGCGTCGAGGTGATCCAGGCGGGCGAATCGTACAGCGATGCCTATGCGCACGCGGTCAAGGTGCAGCAGGAACGCGATCTCACGTTCGTCCACCCGTTCGACGATCCGTACGTGATCGCCGGCCAGGGCACCATCGCGATGGAGATCCTGCGCCAGCACCAGGGCCCGATCCACGCGATCTTCGTGCCGATCGGCGGCGGCGGGCTCGCGTCCGGCGTCGCCGCGTACGTGAAGGCCGTGCGCCCGGAGATCAAGGTCATCGGCGTGCAGGCCGAGGATTCGTGCGCGATGGCGCAGTCGCTGGACGCCGGCGAGCGCATCGAGCTCAGCGAGGTCGGCCTGTTCGCCGACGGCACCGCGGTGAAGCTCGTCGGCGAGGAAACCTTCCGGCTGTGCCGCGCATTCCTCGACGGCGTCGTGACGGTCAACACCGACGCGCTGTGCGCGGCGATCAAGGACGTGTTCCAGGACACGCGCAGCGTGCTCGAACCGTCCGGCGCGCTCGCGGTGGCCGGCGCGAAGCTGTACGCGGAACGCGAAGGCGTCGAGAACCAGACGCTCGTCGCGGTCACCTCCGGCGCGAACATGAACTTCGACCGGATGCGCTTCGTCGCCGAGCGCGCGGAGGTCGGCGAGGCGCGCGAAGCGGTGTTCGCGGTCACGATCCCCGAGGAGCGCGGCAGCTTCAGGCGCTTCTGTTCGCTCGTCGGCGACCGCAACGTCACCGAGTTCAACTACCGGATCGCCGATGCGCAATCCGCGCACATCTTCGTCGGCGTGCAGATCAAGCGCCGCGGCGAATCGGCGGAGATCGCCGCGAACTTCGAGTCGCACGGCTTCAAGAGCGTCGACCTGACGCACGACGAACTGTCGAAGGAACACATCCGCTACATGGTCGGCGGCCGCTCGCCGCTCGCGCTCGACGAACGCCTGTTCCGCTTCGAATTCCCCGAGCGGCCGGGCGCGCTGATGAAGTTCCTGTCGTCGATGGCGCCGGACTGGAACATCAGCCTGTTCCACTACCGCAACCAGGGCGCGGACTACAGCTCGATCCTCGTCGGCATCCAGGTGCCGGAAGCGGACCGCGCGGCATTCGATCACCTCCTGTCGACGCTTGGCTATCCGTCCATCGAGGAAGGCGACAATCTCGCCTATCGCTTGTTCCTGTAGGACCGAAAGCGCATGCCGACGGCGCACACGACGCGCCGGCGGCATGCCCCCGCTCTCCTACTTCCCCGCGCCCGCCACCTTCTTCTGCCGCCACAGACACAGCAGATCGCACGCGACATGCGCGGCCGCGATCGCGGTGATGTCCGCGTGATCGTACGCAGGCGCGACCTCCACCACATCCGCGCCAATCAGATTCACCGCCCCCAGCCCGCGCACGATCGCCAGCGCCTGCGCGGACGACAACCCGCCCGCGACCGGCGTCCCCGTCCCGGGCGCGAACGCCGGATCGAGACAGTCGATATCGAACGTCAGATACGCGGGCCGCGACCCGACGATGTCGACGATCCGCTCGACCGCCGCACGCGAACCATGGTCATGCACCCACGCGGCATCGAGCCGCTCGATCCCGAGAAAATCGTCGTTCCACGTACGGATCCC
Source organism: Burkholderia seminalis (assembly GCF_001718535.1). Lineage (NCBI taxonomy): Bacteria > Pseudomonadati > Pseudomonadota > Betaproteobacteria > Burkholderiales > Burkholderiaceae > Burkholderia > Burkholderia seminalis. The sequence continues at coordinate 1,927,422 of NZ_CP013400.1, forward strand.
GACCTGCACCGATGTCGCCGGATCGATCAGCCCTTCCTTCACGGCCTTGTAGAACATCGTCCCGTGATTGAGGCTGTCCGGCTCGTCGTCGGCCCACGTATCGCAGTGCGCGTCGAAATGGATCAGCGAAAGCGGTCTGCCGTAGCGCTCCGCATGTGCAACCAGCAGCGGATACGTGATGTAGTGGTCGCCGCCGAACGTCAGCATCTTCGCGCCGGACCGCAGGATCGTGCGCGCATGCTCGACGATCGCGGGCTTGATCGACAGCGGGTTGTGCTCGTCGAACCAGCAGTCGCCGTAGTCGACGGCCGCGAGATCGTCGAACGGATCGAAGCCCCACGGATACGGATTGAGCTCGGCCAACTGCACGCTCGCCGCGCGGATCGCGGCCGGCCCGAGCCGCGCGCCCGACCGATAGGTCGTCGCGAGATCGAGCGGCACGCCGGAAATCGCGACGTCGACGCCGTCGAGCGTGCGCGAATAGTTGCGGCGCATGAACGACAGCACGCCCGCATAGGTGTTTTCGATCGAGGAGCCGTACGGCGTCGTGCGACGGATCGCGCCGTCGCCGTGGAGAAGTTCGGTCATGGGTCGGACCTGTTTTCGTGGGGAGCCGGCGCCGCCCTGCTCCCTGTGAGCGCACGGGTCGGGCACGGCAGGGATTCATCGGGCACGCACCGGCTGCGCAGCCAGTCGCGCGGCCGGGCGGAACAGCGACAACGACAACGACAACGACAACGGCAATACCGCGGCGATCATAACAAGCCGAATTGAAGTCGTTGCCCCGGTTCAACCGGGGCAACGCGCCGAGAAATCCGGCGGCGGCATCGCCGCCGGCCGCCATCGATTCCTAGAAGGATTCGCCGGTTTTCGCCCGCGCGTTCTTCCGGATAATGGCCGGCAGCCGCGCCCTCGACGGCGCGCCGTCCACCGCGGACCACGACACACCGGAGACCCCCGCCTTGCTCGCCACGCTTCCCGCCACCTACCGCCGGCTCTGGCCGCTCGCCATCGCCGCCGCGCTGCTGTACGGGCTGTCGCTCGCCGCGGCGCCCTATCCGGGCCAGGCCGCCGCGAAGGCCGCGATGGGCATCCTGCTGCTCGCGGCCGGCGGCACCTGCGGCGCGCCGCGCGAACGCGCGTGGCTGTGCGCGGCGCTCGCGACCGCCGTACTCGGCGACGTCCTGCTCGCGCTGCCCGACTGGCCGCTGTCGTTCGTCCTCGGCCTCGGGTCCTTCCTGCTCACGCACGTGTGCTACTGCGCGATCTTCTTTCGCTGGCGCGCGCGGCCGCACGGCTGGCGCATCGTCGCGCTGATCGGCCTGTGGATCGCCGCGCCGGCGTTCTACGCGGCGTTCTTCCCGCATCTCGGCGCGCTGCTCGCGCCGGTGGCCGTCTACATGCTGGTGCTGTGCGTGATGGCGAGCTTCGCGCTCGCCGCCCGCACGCACGGCGCGCTCGTCGCGATCGGCAGCCTGATCTTCGTCGGCTCCGATACGCTGATCGGCGTCGGCCGGTTCCTCGGCGGTTTTCCGGGTATCGACTACCTGATCTGGGGCCTCTACGCGCTCGCGCAGGTCACGATCGTGGCCGGGGTTTTCCATGAGACGACCGCCCGCCCGATCCGTCCCTGATACCGTTTCAAACAGGCCGCCGCGCGCCGGCGGTCTCGTCCATCGCCTGTCTCGTCCTGTCGACGGCCCTTTCCGCCGATCCCGCGGCGCGGAAAACGAACCGTTCCAAACCCCCGCTCAGCCTTTTCCCGCCTGGCTTCCGGCCCTTAGAGCGCCGCTTCTAGCCTCTTGCGGTTTCCGGGTTCACCCACTATCGTTACATCAAACAATGTAACATTCAAAAATGAGCCAAATCGGAGACACCCGGATGAATGCTCGCACGTTGCCTTTCGGTCCACCCGGCCACGACGGCCAGGACGAAACCATCGACATCGCCATCATCGGCACCGGCTTCGCCGGCCTCGGGATGGCGATCCGCCTGCGGCAAACAGGCGTGACCGACTTCGTCGTCCTCGAGAAGGCCGCGTCGGTCGGCGGCACGTGGCGCGACAATCATTACCCCGGGTGTGCATGCGACGTGCAATCGCACGTCTATTCGTTCTCGTTCGCGCCGAACCCGCGCTGGACGCGCATGTTCGCGCCGCAGCCGGAGATCCGCGCGTATCTCGAAGACTGCGTGCAGCGTTTCGGCGTCGGCCCGCACCTGCGCATGAACCACGAGCTGCAGCGCGCCGAATACGACGAGGCCGCGCAACGCTGGCGCCTCACGTTCGCGAACGGCAAGCGGCTGTCCGCGCGCGTGCTGATCTCGGGGATGGGCGGCCTGTCGCGCGCCGCGCTGCCGGCGATTCCCGGCGTCGAGCATTTCCAGGGCCGCGCATTCCATTCGCAGCAGTGGGATCACGACTACGCGCTCGAAGGCAAGCGCGTCGCGGTGATCGGCACCGGCGCGAGCGCGATCCAGTTCGTGCCGCAGATCGCGCCGCGCGTGAAGACGCTCGCGCTGTTCCAGCGCACGCCGCCGTGGATCATGCCGAAGCCCGACCGCAACCTCACCCGCTTCGAGAAATGGCTGTTCCGCACGCTGCCGTTCACGCAGAAGGCCGTGCGCAGCGGCATCTACTGGATGCTCGAATCGCGCGTGCTCGGCTTCGCGATCCATCCGTCGCTGATGAAGAACGTGCAGAAGCTCGCGCTGCGCCATATCCGCAAGCAGATCCCCGATCCCGAGCTGCGCAAGACCGTCACGCCGAACTACACGCTCGGCTGCAAGCGCGTGCTGATCTCGAACGACTACTACCCGGCGCTGTCGCGCAAGAACGTCGACGTGATCACCACCGGCATCGACCACATCGAAGCCGACGCGGTCGTGACGACCGACGGCCGCCGCCATGAAGTCGACTGCCTGATCTACGGCACCGGCTTCCAGGTCGCCGATCCGTATCCGCGCGGCGCGATCATCGGCCGCAGCGGGCTCGACATCGTCGACGCATGGCGCGACGGCGCGCACGCGTATCTCGGCTCGACGCTGCCCGGCTACCCGAACTTCTTCATGATCGTCGGCCCGAACACTGGCCTCGGCCACAACTCGATGGTGTTCATGATCGAGTCGCAGATCGAATACATCCTCGGCGCGCTGCAGGCGATGCGCCGCGAGCGCGCCGAGGCGATCGAGGTGCGCCCGCTCGTCGAGGCGCAGTTCAACAGCGACCTGCAGGGCAAGCTGAAGAAGGCGATCTGGTCGACGGGCGGCTGCAAGAGCTGGTATCTCGATCCGCGCACCGGCAAGAACACGACGCTGTGGCCGGGTTTCACGTGGCGTTTCCGCCAGGCGACCGCGCACTTCTCGATCGCCGATTACCACGCGTATCGCGCACCGCAACACGACACGGCCGCGCGGCCCGCCGCCGCGCCCGCCGCTTCCACGTCCGCCGAAGCGGCCTGAGCCAGACAAGGAGCCACCGACATGAGAGATTTCGCCAACAAGGTCGCCGCGATCACGGGTGCCGGTTCGGGCATGGGCCGCGCGCTCGCGGTCCAGCTCGCGCAGGCCGGCTGCAACATGTCGCTCGCCGACAAGAACGGCGTCGGCCTCGCCGAAACCGAACGGATCGTCCGCGCGATCGCGCCGAACGTGCGCGTATCGACGCGCGTGCTGGACGTCGGCGAGCGCGACGCGATGTTCGCGTGGGCCGACGACACCGCGAAGGAACATGGCAAGGTCAACCTGATCTTCAACAACGCGGGCGTCGCACTGTCGAGCACGATCGAGGGCATGGAATACAGCGATCTCGAGTGGATCGTGAACATCAATTTCTGGGGCGTCGTGCACGGCACGAAGGCATTCCTGCCGCACCTGAAGGCATCGGGCGACGGCCACGTGATCAACACGTCGAGCCTGTTCGGGATCTTCGCGCAGCCGGGCATGAGCGGCTACAACGCGACGAAGTTCGCGGTGCGCGGCTTCACCGAATCGCTGCGCCAAGAACTCGACATGATGAAGTGCGGCGTGTCGGCGACCTGCGTGCATCCGGGCGGCATCCGCACGAACATCGCGCAGGCGAGCCGCGTGTCGAAGAACATGGTCGGCTTCATGGTCGCGAGCGAGCAGCAAGGCCGCGACACGTTCGAGAAGTTCTTCATCACGACCGCCGACGACGCCGCGCGCACGATCCTCGCCGGCGTGCGCAAGAACAAGCGCCGCGTGCTGATCGGCCGCGACGCGAAGGCCGGCGACTGGATGGCGCGCGTGCTGCCCGCCGCGTACCAGGCGCTCGTCGTGCTCGCGACACGCCGCGAGGCCGCGCGGGCCCGCCGCGAGGCCGCACGCGGCACGCCGGCGCCCGCGCCGCTGCACGCCGCCACCTACAACAATGCAGGCAATCAGGGAGGAGAACAATCATGACGACCCCGAACATGATGCCCGTGCGGCGCGACGTCCGTTTCGCGCTGCCGCCCGAACGCGCACGCGACTGGCACGTTCAAGGCGTGCCCGTCACGCACTTCATGAATGCGCTGTCGCTGCTGTTTCCGGCCGGCGAGCGTTTCTTCATGGATTCGGTGCGCAACTACCGCGACCGGATCGAGGATCCCGAGCTGAAGAAACAGGTGCTCGGCTTCATCGGCCAGGAAGCGATGCATACGCGCGAGCACATCGAATACAACGACCTGCTGCAGGCGTCCGGCCTGCCCGCGCACAAGCTCGACAAGCGCCTGTGGACGATCCTCGGCTGGTTCAAGAAGGTGCTGCCGCATTCGATGCAGCTCGCGATCACGATCGCGCTCGAGCACTACACGGCGATCCTCGCGAACCAGCTGCTGTCGGGCCACGAGCACCGGATCGACGGCTCGGTCGAAGGCTACCAGCAGATGTGGATGTGGCACGCGATGGAGGAAACCGAGCACAAGGCGGTGTCCTACGACGTGTGGAAGACCGTGATGAAGCCGGGCCTCGGCAGCTACCTGCTGCGCACGGGCACGATGCTGACGACCACCGTATTCTTCTGGACGATCGTGTTCGACTTCCACGTTCGGCTGATGCGCGCGCACCGTCGCGAACACGGCAAGTTCGGCGGCATGTGGCGCCTCGTGAAGTATCTGTACGGCCCGAAGCACGGCGTGTTTCCGAGCATCGCGCGCGAATGGCTCGACTACTTCCGCCCGGGCTTCCACCCGTGGGACCACGACAACCACCAGTACCTGCAGGGGCTCGACTCGCTGCTCGAGAACATCGACGCGACCAACGCACGCTACGCGGCGCAAGCCGCCCCGCGCCGCGTGCCGCTGCACCCGGTCCCGCAGGCATGACGCCATGGCGCGCGCCCACGAGATGCTGACCGTCCAATCCGGCGACGTGAAACTCGCCGTCTACGCAAGCGGGTCGCGTCGCGCGCCGCCGCTGATCCTCGTGCACGGTTACCCCGACTCGGCCACCGTGTGGGCGCCGATCCGCGCGCGGCTCGCGAAGCGCTACCGCGTGATCGCATACGACGTGCGCGGCGCCGGCGCGTCCGATGCGCCGCGCCGCCGCGCCGACTACACGCTCGAGCGGCTCGCCGCCGACCTGAAAGCGGTGGCCGACGCGACCTGCGGCGGCCGGCCGTTCCATCTGGTCGGCCACGACTGGGGCTCGATCCAGTGCTGGGAGGCCGTGACCGATCCCGCGTTCCGCGGCCGGATCGCGTCGTACACGTCGATCTCGGGCCCGTGCCTCGATCACGTGTTCCGCGCGAAGATGCGGCTCAGGCAGAGCCTGAAGTCGTGGTACATCGCGTTCTTCCATCTGCCGGTCGTGCCGTCGCTCGTCTGGCGGCTCGGCGGCGCGGCGCTGTGGCCGCGCTGGCTGCAACTGACCGAGCGCGTGCGTGCCGAGCGCGATCCCGTGCAACTGAAAAACGCACTGAACGGGCTGCAGCTGTACCGCGCGAATTTTCTCGCACGGGCACGCAAGCCGCGCGAACGATACGCGCAGGCGCCGGTGCAGATCCTCGTGCCGGTGCGCGACCGCTACGTGACGCCCGAGATGTCGGTCGACCTCGACCGCTGGCTCGGCGACCACGTGCGCGAGGAAATCGACGGCAGCCACTGGGTCGTGCTGCGCCACCCCGACATCATCGCGTCGCGGATCGACCGCTTCGCGTCCGCGCAGGAGCGGCCGTCGGTCGCAAACGCGGCGGTTCAGCGGCCCGCAACCGCCGGCAGGCGTCTGAACAGCGTCTCGTAGTCGACGACGAGGCCGTCGTCGTCGATGTCCATCTCGGCCGTGAAATTCCGGAAGATCCCTTCGTAGCGGTAGCGCCGGCCCGGCTCGATGCATGTGTAGGCCTGCTTGACCGGCGTGACCTTCAGGTCCGGCGTCGAGATGTACGCGACGTCGATCGGCCGCCGCTCGCCGCGCGCGAGCCCCAGGCGGCCGATCGGCAGCGAATTCGTGAACGGCGTCGCCGCGATGTCGATGTCGACGCAACCGTCGAGCTCAGGCAGCGCGCGGCCCGAGCCGTCGCGCCAGTGGCCGGCACCATCGCCATGCAGCTCGAGCGTGCCGCCGCCCATCACCTTGAGCACCGCGTAGGTCACCCGCCATTGCGGATCGCACTCGACGCGATACGCGAGCCCGTACGCGCGGCCGTACCGCTGGCCGACCACCGCGCTTTCGACGACGATCGCGTCGCCGCTCCGGTCGAACGTCAGATGTTCGACCCCGTCGCCTTCGAGCGACGCCCAACGCACTTCACGCATCTTTTCCCCTCCCGGTTGCCCGATGCCGGGCATCGTCGCACGAATTCGCCGGCGGCAACGCCGGCGAAGGCCGCCATTCGCCCACCACGCGGATTTCGTATCAAAAAAACGTTCATGCAGCGCCGGTACGACAGGGTCGCTCGCCTCATTCCCCACCTCGGTGCATCGGCGACAAATCCTGACTATCCAGAATTCCCTATTCCGGTGCATGGGATTGTGTCCTATGCTCGCGGCTCGTCCTGCTACGCCACCATCATGCCTACCGCCCGCCCCGCCTCGCCGTCGATCGACCTGCGTATCCTGCTGCGCGGCATCGGGCAGATCGTGCTACAGGCGAACGCGTTCACCGGCGCGCTGCTGCTCGTCGCACTGGCGCTGACCGACCTGCGGCTCGCGAGCGCGGCGCTGGTCGGTTCGGCCGCCGCCAGCATGACCGCCGTGCTGACGGGTGCCGAGCGCCGCGACGTCGAACAGGGGCTGCACGGCTTCAACGGCGCGCTCGCCGCGCTGATCGCCGTGCTGTTCGCGCCCGGTCAGCTTGCGGCCGTCGCGCTGGTGCCGCTGGTCTCGATCGGCGCGGCGCTCGTGCAGCGCGCGACGCGCGGGCCCCTCGCCCGGTTGCACCTGTGTCCGTATTCGAGCCCCTGTCTCGCTGTCACCGCGCCGTGGCTGCCGTTTGTCGCGCTGCAGCATGCCGACGGCGCGGCGACTGCCCCGGTGCCGACGCTTGCATCCGCTGCCGGCGCATTGCTGTCGGGCGTCGCGCAGACCACCTTCGCGCAAGGCGTCTGGCCCGGCGTATTGATCGTCGCCGGCCTCGCCGTCGCATCGCGCCGCGCGGCCGCGTTCGCGCTCGTCGGCGCGAGCGTGTCGACCGTGCTGCTGGTCGCGCTCGGCGCGAACGGCGCCTGGTTGGCCGACGGCCTGCTCGGCTTCAACGGCGCGCTCGCCGCGCTCGCGCTGATGTCGCGCGGCCCGCGCGCCGCACTGGCCGCCGCCGCACTCGCCGCGCTGATCCAGTGGCTCGCGATGCGCGCGGGCGTCCCCGCGTTCACGGCCCCGTTCGCACTCGCGTCGTGGGCAACCGTCGCCGTCGCGCGCCGCTTCCCTCTCGGAGAACCCGATGTCGTCATTCGCACACCGTCCTGATGCCGTGAAGCCCGGCGGCCCGGTCTCGGATGCCGAACGCCGGATGCGCGTCGATCTCGCCGCCGCGTACCGGCTCGTCGCGCTGAACGGCTGGGACGACCTGATCTACACGCACCTGTCGGCGACCGTGCCCGGCGAGCCCGGCCACTTCCTGATCAACCCGTTCGGCCTGACGTTCGACGAGGTGCGCGCATCGAACCTCGTGAAGATCGACCTGGCCGGCAACCGGATCGGCGACAGCGCGCACGCGGTCAACGTGACGGGCTTCGCGCTGCACGCGGCCGTGCATGCCGCGCGCGCCGACGCCGTCTGCGTGATGCATCTGCACAATACGGCCGGCATCGCCGTGTCGATCCAGCGCGACGGGCTGCTGCCCGCGTCGCAGCATGCGCTGCGCTTTCACGGCGACCTTGCCTACCACGACTACGAGGCGCTCGCGTTCTCGCCGGCCGAAGGCGTGCGGCTGACCGCGAGCCTCGGCGCGAAATCCGCGATGCTGCTGCGCAATCACGGCACGCTGACGGTCGGCCGCACCGTGGCCGAAGCGTATGTGCTGATGGATACGCTGATCAAGGCCTGTGACGTCCAGATGCGTGCGCAGGCAGGCGGCGGGCCGCTCGTGCTGCCCGACCCGGCCATCGCCAATCGCACCGCCGAACAACTGCGCGACGGCGGCGCGATCGAAGGCGAACTGGAATGGCCGGCGCTGCTGCGCCGCCTCGACCGGATCGACCCGTCGTATCGCGACTGACGCCGCGTGCCTCATCCTCGTCCTGCAGAATCGTTCAACCTCAACCGGAGCATTGCCATGCCGACTTTCAATATCCAGCTGTTCGAAGGCCGCAGCGTCGACCAGAAGCGCGCATTCGTCGAAGCCATCACGCGCGTCACATGCGAGACGCTCGGCTGCACGCCGGGCTCGGTCGACATCATCCTGACCGACGTGAAGAAGGAGAACTGGGCGACGGGCGGGAAGCTGTGGAGCGACGAGGGCTGAGCATCGGCGGCGCCGCTTCGGCACCGCCCACCCCGCGTTGATTCACACGCTGCGGCCGCCTCGGGCCGCCCCGCGTTGTGCGCCCGCACATCGCTTTGTCACGCATTCGGCGCCATAATGCCGGACAGACGCAGCAGCCAATGGCCACCCGACGAGGAGACCGCCATGGAAGCGAAGAACGAGGAAGTCGTCGCACACCTGCTCTCCGATGTCGTCGAATTCGCGCGCGGGCGCCTGCCCGAAGCCACCTTCCGGATCGTCGAACCCTTCCTGCGTCACTACTACGATTTCGTCGACGCCGACGATCTGCAGAGCCGCGGCATCGCCGACCTGTACGGCGCCGCGATGGCGCACTGGCAGACCGCGCAGAAATTCGTGCCCGGCAGCGAGCGGCTGCGCGTGTACAACCCGATCCTCGAACAGCACGGCTGGCACTCCGATCACACGGTGATCGAGATCGTCAACGACGACATGCCGTTCCTCGTCGACTCGGTCACGATGGCCGTCAACCGCCTCGGGCTCGCCCTGCACTCGGCGCTGCACCCGGTGTTCCGCATCTGGCGCGGCGCCGACGGCGGCATCGCGCGTGTCGACGCGGGCGGCGCGACGCCCGGCGACGGCCAGTCGCAACTCGCGTCGTTCATCCATTTCGAAGTCGACCGCTGCGGCGACGCCGCGCTGCTCGACACGCTGCGCGCGGACATCGCGCGCGTGCTCGGCGACGTGCGCGCGTCGGTCGAGGACTGGCCGAAGATCGTCGACATCGCCCGGGCGACGATCAAGGAAATGAAGGCGCGCGAATCGACCGCGGAAGACATCGAGGCGCGCGCGTTCCTCGAATGGATGGCCGCCGATCACTTCACCTTCCTCGGCCAGCGCGACTATGCGCTGGTCTCGGACGGCACGGGCTTCGGCCTGCGCGGCATCGCGGGCTCGGGCTACGGCATCCTGCGCGAATCGCTGCGCACGTCGGGCACGCCCGACGTGACGCCGCTGCCGCCCGCCGCAGCCGACATCATCACCGGCGCGTGGCCGATCTTCCTGACCAAGGCAAACTCGCGCGCGACCGTGCACCGGCCCGGCTATCTCGACTACGTCGGCGTGAAGCTCGTCGGCGCGGACGGGAAAGTCACCGGCGAGCGCCGCTTCATCGGGCTCTACACGTCGACCGCCTATTTCGGTTCGTACACCGAGATCCCGATCGTGCGCCGCAAGTGCGCGAACATCGTGCGGCGCGCGGGCTTCCTGCCGAAGGGGCACCTCGGCAAGTCGCTCGTGACGGTGCTCGAAACCTATCCGCGCGACGAACTGTTCCAGGCCGACGAAGACCGGCTCTACGACATCGCGCTCGGCATCCTGCGCCTGCAGGAACACCAGCGCACGCGGCTGTTCGTGCGGCGCGACCGGTTCGACCGCTTCGTGTCGTGCCTCGTGTTCGTGCCGCGCGACAAATACAACACCGACCTGCGCCGCCGCATCGCGAAGCTGCTCGTCGACGCGTACAACGGCGTGAACGTCGAATTCACGCCGCTGCTGTCGGAATCGGCGCTCGCGCGCATTCATTTCGTCGTGCATGCCGAACCGGGAACGATGCCCGACGTCGATACACGCGAGCTCGAAACGCGGCTCGTGCAGGTCACGCGCCGCTGGCAGGACGATCTCGCCGACGCGCTGCTCGACGCCTTCGGGGAAGAGCAAGGCAACCGCCTGCTGCAGCGCTATGCCGATTCGTTCCCGGCCGGCTATCGCGACGACTACCCGGCCCGCACGGCCGTGCGCGACATCGAGCTGATCGAGCGCGTGACGGACACCGGCCAGCTCGCGATGAACCTGTACCGGCCGATCGAGGCCGAGCCGCGTGCATTCCGCTTCAAGGTCTATCGCGCGGGCGACCCGATCGCGCTCTCGCGCAGCCTGCCGATGCTCGAGCATCTCGGCGTGCGCGTCGACGAGGAGCGGCCGTACCGGATCCAGACGCAGGACGCGACGCACGCATGGGTGCACGATTTCGGCCTCGAACTCGCCGACGATACCGAGTTCGACATCGAGCGCGTGAAAGGCCTGTTCGAGGATGCGTTCGACCGGATCTGGACCGGCCGGATCGAGAACGACGACTTCAACCGCCTCGTGCTGCGCGCGCACCTGAGCGCACGCGAAGTGACGATCCTGCGAGCGTACGCGAAATACCTGCGGCAGGTCGGGTCGACGTTCAGCGATGCCTATATCGAACGCGCGCTGACCGGCAACCCGGCGATCGCGCGGCAGCTCGTCGAGCTGTTCCTGCTGCGCTTCGACCCGGCCACCGGCGATTCGCGCGACGTGCAGGCCGAACGGCTGCTGAAGGCGATCGAAGGCGCGCTCGACCAGGTGCCGAACCTCGACGAGGACCGCATCCTGCGCCAGTTCCTCGGCGTGATCAACGCGACCGAGCGCACGAACTACTTCCTCGCCGATGCGAACGGCGAGTCGAAGCCGTATCTGTCGTTCAAGTTCAATCCGGCGAAGGTACCGGGCCTGCCCGAACCGAAGCCGATGTTCGAGATCTGGGTGTATTCGCCGCGTGTCGAGGGCGTGCACCTGCGCGGCGGGCGCGTCGCGCGCGGCGGCCTGCGCTGGTCGGACCGCCGCGAGGATTTCCGCACCGAAGTGCTCGGGCTGATGAAGGCGCAGATGGTGAAGAACGTCGTGATCGTGCCGGTCGGCTCGAAAGGCGGCTTCGTCGTGAAGAACCCGCCGCCGCCGAGCGATCGCGAAGCGTGGATGCGCGAAGGCGTCGCGTGCTACCAGACCTTCCTGCGCGGGCTGCTCGACCTGACCGACAACCTCGTCGGCAACGCGATCGTGCCGCCGCCCGGCGTGGTCCGCCATGACGCCGACGATCCGTACCTGGTCGTCGCCGCCGACAAGGGCACGGCCACCTTCTCCGACTACGCGAACGCGATCTCGCACGAATACGGCTTCTGGCTCGACGACGCGTTCGCGTCCGGCGGCTCGGTCGGCTACGACCACAAGAAGATGGCGATCACCGCACGCGGCGCGTGGGAATCGGTGAAGCGGCACTTCCGCGAGATGGGCATCGATACGCAGACGACCGACTTCACGGTGGTCGGCGTCGGCGACATGTCGGGCGACGTGTTCGGCAACGGGATGCTGCTGTCGCCGCATATCCGGCTCGTCGCCGCGTTCGATCACCGGCACGTGTTCCTCGACCCGAACCCCGATCCCGCGGCGAGCTTCGCGGAGCGCGCGCGCCTGTTCGCGCTCGAACGCTCGAGCTGGGCCGACTACGATCCGGCCGCGATTTCGCCGGGCGGCGGCGTGTACCCGCGCACCGCGAAGACGATCCCGCTGTCGCCGGCCGTGCAGGCGGCGCTCGGCATCGACGCGCATGCGCTGCCGCCGACGGAGCTGATCCGCGCGATCCTGCAGGCGCCGGTCGACCTGCTGTACAACGGCGGCATCGGCACCTACGTGAAGGCCGCGCGCGAAACCCACCAGCAGGTCGGCGACCGCGCGAACGACGCGGTGCGCGTGAACGGCGCGGACCTGCGCTGCAAGGTGGTCGGCGAAGGCGGCAACCTCGGCTGCACGCAGTTCGGCCGTATCGAGTTCGCGCAGCGCGGCGGCCGCATCAACACCGATGCGATCGACAACTCGGCCGGCGTCGATTGTTCGGATCACGAAGTCAACATCAAGATCCTGCTCGGGCTCGTCGTGTCGGACGGCGAGATGACCGAGAAGCAGCGCAATGCGCTGCTCGCGGAAATGACCGACGAAGTCGGGCTGCTCGTGCTGCGCGACAACTACTACCAGACGCAGGCGCTGTCGATCGCCGGCCGCCATGCGGTCGAGCTGCTCGACGCGGAGGCGCGGCTGATGCGCTGGCTCGAACGCGCGGGCCGGCTGAACCGCGTGATCGAATTCCTGCCGACCGACGACGAAGTCGCCGAGCGGCAAGCCGCGAAGCTCGGCCTCACGTCGCCGGAGCGCGCGGTGCTGCTCGCGTACAGCAAGATGTGGCTCTACGACGCGCTGCTCGAATCCGACGTGCCCGAAGACCCGCTCGTCGCCGCGATGCTGGTCGATTACTTCCCGAAACCGCTGCAGCAGCGTTTCAGCGAACCGATGGGCCGCCATCCGCTGCGCCGCGAGATTCTCGCGACGCACCTGACCAATGCGCTCGTGAACCGTGTCGGCTGCGCGTTCGTGCACCGGCTGATGGAGGAAACCGACGCGCAGCCGGGCGATATCGCGCGTGCATGCATCATGGCGCGCGACGTGTTCGATCTCGATGCGGTCTGGCGCGACATCGATGCGCTCGACAACCGCGTGGCCGACGACGTGCAGGCGCGCATGTTCGTCGACGTCGCGCGGCTGCTGGAGCGCGCGGCGCTGTGGTTCCTGCGGCATCTGCAATCCGGCGCGGTGGCCGACGGCGGCGTCGCCGAACTGATCGCCCGCTGCCGCGACGCGGCGCAACGGCTCGCCCCGCAACTGCCGGCGCTGCTGCCGGCCGACGATCTCGATGCGCTGTCCGAGCGGCAGCGCGTGCTGGTCGAAGCCGGCGTCGACAGCGCGCTCGCGGTGCGCGTCGCGAGCGGCGATATTTCGGCCGCGCTGCTCGACATCGCCGAGGTGGCGGCCACCTGCAACCGCAGCCTCGAACTCGTCGCGGGCGTCTATTTCTCGCTCGGCACGCTGCTCAATTACGGATGGATCAGCGAGCGCGCGGCGACACTGCCGACGCCGACGCACTGGGACATGCTCGCGCGCGCCGCCGCACTCGCGGAAGTCGCGCGCCTGAAGCGCACGCTGACGACCAGCGCGCTCGCGGAATCACCGGATTCGACGACGCCGGAGACGATCGTCGGCGCGTGGCGCGAGCGCCGCGACGCCGCGCTCGCGCGCTACGCGCACCTGCTGGCGGATCTGCGCGCGTCGGGGGGCGCGAGCCTGGCGGTGCTGCTCGTGGTCGTGCGGGAAATGGCCGTGCTCGAACGCGCGTGACGGTTCAGACCGTCGCGACCAGCAGCTCTTCCGCGTTGTTCGGCGGCCGCAGGCCGTCCGCGCGATCGGCGAAATAGCGGCGCGTCAGCTCCGCGGCCGATACATGCACGGCCTTCGCAAAACCGGCCTCCAGCGCGAGCGCCCGGATCTGCGCCGGCATGAAGAAGCTGATGAACGGCGTGCCGCTCGCGCGCGCGCCCTTCGCGGCCATGTCGAGCGCCGGACGCACATCCGGATCGGCGTTCTCCAGCGGCAACAGGAACGTCATCGCGAGCGTCGAGCCCGGCGCGAGCGACGCGACCTCGCGCAGCGCGGCCGCGTTCGCCTCGCGCGTCAGGTACATGCTGACGCCGGTCGACACCACGACGGCCGGCTTGCCGGCATCGAACCCCGCGCCGACGAGCGCGTCGCGCCACGACGCTTTCGCCTCGAAATCGACCGGCACGAAACGCAGCCAGTCGGGCACGCCGAAACCGAGCTCGGCCAGACGGCGCTGCTTCCAGGCCTGCGGCGCCGGCGGATCGACTTCGAACACGGTCACGCGCGACGCCATGTCCGGCCGGCGCTGCGCGAAGCTGTCGAGGCCCGCGCCCAGGATCACGTACTGGTTCACGCCGCGCGCGGCCTGCTCCGTCACGAGATCCTCGATGAAGCGCGCCCGCGCGACGATCGACGCGCGAAACGGCCGCGTGAACTGCGGATCCATGTCGCCGCGCTGTTGCCAGCCCGGCGGCGGCGCGAGCAACCGGAGCCCGACCTCGTCGGCCAGCACGTGCGGTGGCGCGTCGAGCCGCACGTGCAGCGCGCGCCACAGCGCGACGCGGGCGGCCGTGCTGTCGGGGGCGTCTTCGCGGATATCGGTCATGCCGGCCTCACGCACCCTGCTTGCCCGGCGCCTGCAGGCGCCACACGCGGCCGTCGGGGTCGCGCACGGTCATGTCGCGCGTGCCCCAATGCGTGTCCTCGAACGGCGTGACGACGTCGACGATCGGTTGCGGCCGCACCGACTGCTCGTCGGGCACCTTGAGCACGACCTGCATGTCCGGCGTCTCGCTCGGCGGCACTTCGGCGATGAACAGGAACGGACCGTCGCCGCTGCGCAGCTGGCCCGACTGGTGATCGGTTTCGAATTCCAGCCTGAAGCCCAGCGCCTGGAAGAACTTCGCCGACTTGCCCCAGTTGTGCGTCGTCAGGTACACGGCTTCGATTCGCTCGGATGACATGTCACGGCTCCTTGATGGACGGTTCCGCGCCGGGCGGCGGCGCGGCGAGATACGCACGCAATGCGTCGGCCACCAGCGCGGACAGCGATTGCTCCGTTTCGATGGCGCGATGCTTCACCTGCCGGATCAGGCCGAGCGGCAGGTACACGTTGAACTGCTTCACTTCTTCGTCGGTCATGGATGCTAGTATGCTAGCAATATAGCAAATGTCAATCGCGCAAGCGGCGGGATCGACGATGAAAGCCGGAAGCGGCCCGCGCACCGGCCGCCCTGCGACGATCGTGCGTTCGCGTTATTGCGCGGCGGCACGCGCCGCGAGCCGCGCAAACAGCGCGTCGAGATCGAATCCGTCGGTATTGACGCCGATGGTGTCGCGCAGGCACGCGCTCCACTCCGCCGCGTTGTCGAACGTGACGGCGCGCCCCGCGCCCGCTGCGTCGCGCAGCGTCAGCGTGGTGTTACGCAGCGCGGCGCGGCCTTCCGGCAGCACGCGGCACGCGATCAGGTCATGCAGGAAGATGGAGTCGGGATAGGTCGACGTGAACCAGTTGGCGGCGTCGTAATCGATCCATTCGACCGGCTTCGGCAGGAAGCGGTACGTGGTCTGCCAGCCGTCCGGCGTCTCGAGCTGCACGTCGAATTCACCGTCGACCGGCGCGGCGACGATACGAAACGCGCCGTGCGGCGTCGGTTGCCGCTCGTCGGGCACGAAACGCAGCGGCGCCGTCAGCGTCGCGCTGCCGAAACCGATGTCCGCGAGCCACGCCGCGCCGTCGAGGTCGATGCGCAGCAGCATGTGCGTATGCGCGGCAGGCACGTCCGGCGGCCGCATCCAGCGTACGCGCGCGATCAGCGGCGTCACGCGAAAACCGATCGTCGCGAGCGCGGTGTAGAACAGCTTGTTGAGTTCGAAGCAGTAGCCGCCGCGGCGGCGTTCGATCACTTTGTCGACGATCGACGGCAGGTCGAGCGCGACCCGCGCGCCGGTCAGCGGGTTGAGGTTTTCGAACGGGATCGCCTGCGGATGCAGCAGATGCAGCCGGCGCAGCACGTCGAGCGTCGGCTCGGCCGGGCCGTCGTAGCCGATGCGGAAAAAATAGCGCGAGAGGTCGAACGAATCAATCATGAACCGGCACCGATAACAGGGACACGCCACGATAGCATCGTGCGACATCCCCATGTTGGGCGGGGCGATCGTTCATCGCCGCACCCGATGCCGATGCGTCCACGCCCGCACCCGAACCCGCAACCGCAACCGCAACCGCACGACGTTACGGCAGCAGCTTCAGCGCGGACGATGCGACCGACGGCACCGAAATGCCCTGGCTCGTCGCGAACTGCACGGCCTGGCTGAGCGTCGCCGCGAGCGACTGCAACTGGCCCGGCGCGCTTTGCGCGATATACGACGCGGCCTGCATGTTCTGCGGGTTCAGGCCCGACTGCAGCAGCGACGCCGCGCTCGTCGAACCGAGATTGCCGAGCCCCGACTGCAGTTGCGAATACTGCGTGAGCCCCTGCCCGAGCGACGCGAGGCCGTTGCTGAACGCCTGCTTGTCGATCGGGCCGTGCGTCGCGCCGCCGCTCGCGAACGCCTGGCCAAGCGCCTGCGACACCGATTGCTGCGCGCCGCCCATCTGCGACAGCGCGGCCGGCGTCAGCGCATTGCCGCCGGACAGCTGGCTCGCGGCCTGCTGCGCCTGCCCGGCCGCACCGGTCAGCCCCATCGCCGACGCGAGCGACGACTGGCCGGTCAGGACCTGCTGGTTCGCGCCGACATAGGCTTGCAGCAACTGCGCGACACCGCCGCCCTGCGCGGGGGCCGCCTGCTGCTGGCCGCCGCCGAGCAGCGATGCGCCGAGCGATTGCAGGTCGAGTTGTGCGTGCGCGGCACCGCTCGCCAGGATGCCGAACGCGATGCCTGCCGAGGCCAGGTACCGGCCGGTCGCGCGAATGTGCTTCATGTGTTTCCCTCGTGCCCGAATGGTCGAGGCGATATTGTCGAAGCGCGTCGCGCCGTACCGCAACGACTGAAACACATCGAAACGAAATCGCGGTGCGTAGCCGCTTGCCATTCCGCGACCGGTGGACGTCGTTGCTCGGATTCGTCCACGTTTGCCGTTCGATCTCACGCGCGCACCGGCATTCGTTCTTCCGTTGCGTCAATGCGGGCGGAGTCAAGCCTTGCATGCAGCAGGGCAACACGCATCGCCGCCGGGCGTCGCGTTCGGCGGTCGGAACAAAACGGGCGGCTCGCCGCCGCCCGTTTCATCACCCTGATACCGGCCGTCGGCCGGCCGCGCCATTACGCGACCATCCACGCCGGCAGCCGCCGGCCCACCCAGTCGGCCGCCTGCTCGTAACCGCGCGCGAGTTGCAGCACCGCGAGATCGGCACGCGGGCGCCCGATCAGTTGCATGCCCATCGGCAGCCCCGCGTCGTTGAAGCCGACCGGCACGTTGATCACCGGGCAGCCGGCCAGCGTCCACGGCACGACCGTCTCCATCCAGCGGTGATAGGTGTCCATCGCACGGCCGGCGATCTCCTTCGGCCAGCGCTGGTCGACGTCGAACGGGAAGACCTGCGCGGTCGGCGCCGCGATGAAATCGTAGCGCTCGAAGAAGCTCAGCACGGCCTGATGCCACGCGGTGCGCTCGACGCTCGCGTCGAACACCGCCGCGCCCTGCATCGCGAGCAGCCCCTCGACTTCGTAGATCGCCTCCGGCTTCAGCAGCGCGCGGCGCGCCGGGTCGCGATAGTGCGCGAGCAGCCCGCCGCCAGACAGCAGATGCCGGTGCGCGAGCCACAAGCGCCAGATGCGGTCGGGGGCGAACGCCGGCAACGCGGCGTCGACGTCGCAGCCGATCTCGCGCAGCACCGCGAGCCCCTGCTCGCACTGCGCAAGCACGCCGGCCTCGGTCGCGAGATAACCGTTCCAGTCGCCGACCCACGCGATGCGCTTGCCCCGCAGGTCGGCGTCGAGCGGCCGCGCAAACACGGCCGGATCTTCCGCGAGCGACAGCGGATCGTTCGCGTCGTAGCCGGCCTGGATCGCAAGCAACTGCGCGACGTCGCCGACGGTGCGGCCCATCGGCCCTTCGATGCCGAGCTGCTGGATGAATACGTCGACGCCCGGCCAGCGCGGCACGCGACCCTGCGACGGACGCAAGCCGTAGATGTTGCAGAACGCGGCCGGGTTGCGCAGCGAACCGCCGAAATCGCTGCCGTCCGCGACCGGCAGCATCCGCGCCGCGAGCGCCGCCGCC
The DNA here is from genome assembly GCF_001718535.1 of Burkholderia seminalis. Taxonomy (NCBI): domain Bacteria; kingdom Pseudomonadati; phylum Pseudomonadota; class Betaproteobacteria; order Burkholderiales; family Burkholderiaceae; genus Burkholderia; species Burkholderia seminalis. Next base: position 1,945,813 of record NZ_CP013400.1, read on the forward strand.
GTGCCGCCGCTGCTGCCGCCCGCGCTCTTCGTCAGGTCGTACGGGTTGCGCGTGGCGCCATAGACCTCGTTGAACGTGTGCGAGCCGAGCCCGAACTCCGGCGTGTTGGTCTTGCCGATGAAGATCGCGCCGGCCGCGCGCATCCGCGCGACGCCGACGGAATCGGCCTGCGGCACGTTCTCGCGGAAGATCGGCGAACCGTAGGTCGTCCGCAGCCCCTTCGTCATCGCCAGATCCTTCGGCGCCTGCGGCATCCCGTGCATCCAGCCGTGGTACTCGCCGCGCGCCAGTGCGGCATCCTTTTCCGCGGCTTCGGCCAGCAACGCATCGCGCTCGCGCAGCGCGACGATCGCGTTGACCGCACCGTTCACTCGCTCGACGTGATCGAGATACGCGCGCATCGTCTCGACGCACGATACCGCCTTGCTGCGGATCGCCGCGGCGAGCTCGCCGGCCGACAGGCGCACGATCGGATCGACGGAAATGGAAGCGGGAGCGAGAAGCTGCGGGGCGCCGTGCGGCATGCGGGGTCTCCTGGAATCGCAATGGAATGGCGGGCCGCGAGGCGGCGGTCGCTCCCGGCCGGCCGGAAGGGGCCGCCGCCGCGGCTGATGCTCTACTCTACGCGACGCCGGATCGGCGACCTCCGATATTTTCCGTCGCGATTCATTGCGGATCCGACTAAATCGGCGCGTGGCGCGTCGGGCCATGCACACGGTCCCGGCCAGTGAAATCGTTTATGCGCATAAACTTAAATTTCTTATATTTCTAATTAGGCGCGTCACACGACGACGCGCGTTAACGACATTTTTACGCGGCCGCCCGATCTCTTTAGATCGCCCGCCGCGGCCGCACGCTACGCTGGAAGCATCTCGTTTCCTGGACATCGTTCATGCTCAAGCTGCTGGTTCCGGTCGGTCACTCGCCCCGCTCGCTGCAGGCGGTTCGCCATGCGACATTCCTGTATCGCGAACGGTGCGCGTCGGAGATCGTGCTGATCAACGTGCAGGCGCCGCTCGAATCGACGCGGCTCGAGGCCTATTACCCGCTGTCGCGGCTGCGCTCGATCGAGGAGAAGTTCGCGTCCGACGATCTGGCGACGGCGGAGCGGATCCTGCGGGAAGCCGGCGTCAAATACACCGTCGTGATGAAGGTCGGCCCGGTGGCCGACACGATCGCAACCGCGGCAGCCGAGACCGGATGCGACGAGATCGTGGTGGTCGCGCCGCGGCACGATCCGCTGCATGCGCTGATGTCGGTGTTTCGCCGCAGCGTGATGGGCCGGCTGGTGCGGATTTCGAATGTGCCGGTGACGGCCGTGCAATGACCGGCATCGGGCGCGGGGATGCCCTTGCCGCCGGTCGCGTGACGGGCCGCGGGCTTGCGCCGTCGGCCGTCGAACGCGCGGCGAGGACGTGCGCGCACGGTGCGTCGCGCACGTCCTGTCATCGAGCGGCGTTCAGTCGATGACCTTGCGCCAGAACACGAAATAGGCGGCGGCGGACGACGCCAGCAGCAGGATGGCCCACATCGGGGCGAGACTGAGCAGGACGGAAGAGACGTTAAGCATTTGGATTCCTCACTATTTCGACAGCGATATTCGACATGCACCTGCTTGCCGGAACCGGGGCATTGATCCGCCATCGCATTCCGTCAAATCATGTGTTCATGCTATCGCCTCGAGCGGCCGCGCAACCGCCGCCGCCCGTCCGCACCCTGACATTCGTCAAACTCGCGCGAATCACCCGCGCGCCGGCGCGGCGACGTTAGACAGGGCGGGATCACACCGCCCCCGCCGCCGTTTTCAGCAGATGTTTACCGGGGGAAGCCCCAAGTGCTTCGTCAGACGTATCCGCGTTACGCTGCAGCGACGAGGAGACGAATCATGAGACGAACCGTACATATCGCCGTATTCGCGCTGCTGGCCTATCTGATCGGCGATCGCGCGATCCTGCATGCACAGGGCCGCGACGCCAGCCCGCTCGCGTGCGAGCAAGGCGCCGCGCAGGTGAAGGCCGACGCGCTCGGCCGCGGCTTCGGCGAGGCCGCCGCCGGCAGCCAGAGCGAGGCCTACATGTCCGGTTGCCTGGTGACCGGGCGAGACGAGCGGGACGTCACGATGGCGAATCGTTGACGCGCATCCTGTAACATGCCGGCCGCGGGCGAAACCGCCCGCTCACGCCGCTCGGCGCCATTTTCCTTATCGACGCTTCGACGGACGTCATGGTCCGCCCCTCCGCCACGCCCCACGATGAGTCATCCGAACACCGAACTGATCCAGCGCTTCTACACGGCCTTCCAGCAGCGCGACATCGACGCGATGCTCGCCTGCTATGCCGACGACGTCATCTTCAGCGATCCCGCGTTCGGCGAACTGCGCGGCGACCTCGCCCGCGACATGTGGCGCATGCTGGTCGCGCGGGCGCAGGAATTCTCGCTGACGTTCGGCGACGTGGCGGCGGACGAACAGGCCGGGCGTGCCGCGTGGATCGCGCACTACCGGTTCGCCGCGACCGGCCGGATGGTGGGCAACCGGATCGACGCGCGGTTCCGGTTTCGCGACGGACGCATCGTCGAGCATCGCGACAGTTTCGACCTGTGGCGCTGGGCGCGTCAGGCGCTCGGGCTGAAAGGCGCGCTGCTCGGCTGGACGCCGTTCATGCAACGCGCCATCCGCGCGCAGGCGCGGAAAAATCTCGACGCGTACCGGGCGAAGCGGAAATAAGTCACGCCCCGCAACCGCGCCGCTACGGCGCCATCGTCGCGCGAATCAGGTCATCGGCCATGTCGGGCAACACGCCGTCCGGGTGCCTGAGGCCGTACCGGCGATACCAGCTTTCATCGGCCTCGGGATGCGGGCCGGCGAGCCCGACTCGCCCTCTGCCGTAGCGGTACGTCGCGGCGGCGATATCGCGGTTCGGATACGTCGCCAGCACGACACCGCCCGAGCCGGCCGGCACGGCCGGGAGCATCGCGCCGTCCTGATAGTAGATCCAGCGCCTTTTGCCGCGCCAGACGACCGGCGTGACCGTGTCGGCGATGCCGTGAAGCGCCGAGCCCGGCCGGCCGACCTCGGAATCGATCTCGCCGTCGACCAGCCGGAAACCGTGTTCGCCCGCCAAGTACGCGCCCATGCAGAGCCCCAGGTAACGCCCGCCGTTCGACACGTAACGCCGCACGGCCCTGATTGCATTTTTCCCGATGCTGGCCGCCGCGCCGGAAATGTCCTGCCCCCCGCCGGGCTGCACATACAACGCCGCACCGGCCAGCGCGGCGGGCGTGATCTTGAGTTTTTCCGCCGGGCCGACGTAGATCACCTTGAACTTGTCGTCCGATTCCCGCAGGCGGCTGGCGATCGCCTCGGGGCAGCCATCGCACGCGGCGGGGCCGCGATAGACGAGCGCGACGGGCCGGCTCGCCTCGCGACGCGTTTCGTCGCCGGTCGCCGCCGCATGAACGGCCGACGACGCGACGAGCGACATCGCCAGGAAAATCGAGTCTCTGGATCGCATGGTCCTGAACACCGGAGTAAGAGGATCGCCGTCGCCGGGGACGAATCGGCGGGCACGCGCCAATTTCCGCCTCGCGCTGTCACACCCCGATCGCAAGCTGCGCGACAGGAAGCGTAGCCGCGCGAACGCGCCGCGTGTGTGCCGTTTCCCGCGTACTTGTGCAGAAATGTGCGGCACCGGCAACCTGATCCGGGCTCGCCGGCCGCCCACCGGGCCACGCCAGACAAGGCCAGCTCGGCCATGCAGCCCCGATGCCCGGCCCTTCGCACATCAACTCTTATATAAGACATAAGACATTTGACGTTCCAGACCATTGAGATTAGAATCCCGCTCAAAGCAGTGCCTGGAATCGCCCCGGAGTGCCGGCAAGGCCTTCCCCTCAAACGCAATATCAGCAGGTCTCCCCATGCTTGAAAACTTTCGTGCTCACGTGGCCGCCCGCGCCGCGCTCGGTATTCCTCCCCTGCCGCTGACGGCTCAGCAGACCGCCGAACTGGTCGAATTGCTGACGAACCCGCCGGCCGGCGAAGAGCAGACACTGGTCGACCTGATCACCCATCGCGTGCCTGCCGGCGTCGACGAAGCCGCCCGCGTGAAGGCCGGCTTCCTGGCCGCCGTGGCCAAGGGCGAAACCGCCTGCCCGCTGATCTCGCGCGCACGCGCCACCGAACTGCTCGGCACGATGCTGGGCGGCTACAACATCCAGCCGCTGATCGAGCTGCTGTCCGACGACGCGGTCGCGGCCGTCGCGGCCGACGCGCTGAAGAAAACCCTGCTGATGTTCGACCAGTTCCATGACGTGAAGGAACTCGCCGACAAGGGCAACGCGCACGCGAAGGCCGTGCTGCAGAGCTGGGCCGACGCCGAATGGTTCACGAGCCGTCCGGAAGTGCCGCAAAGCCTGACCATCACCGTCTTCAAGGTGACGGGCGAGACCAACACCGACGACCTGTCGCCGGCGCCGGACGCCACCACCCGCCCGGACATCCCGATGCACGCGCTGGCGATGCTGAAGAACGCGCGCCCGGGCATCACGCCGGAAGAAGACGGCAAGCGCGGCCCGGTCAAGTTCATCGAATCGCTGAAGGAAAAGGGTCACCTGGTCGCGTACGTGGGCGACGTGGTCGGCACCGGCTCCTCGCGCAAGTCGGCCACCAACTCGGTGCTGTGGTTCACCGGCGAAGACATCCCGTTCGTCCCGAACAAGCGCTTCGGCGGCGTGTGCCTCGGCGGCAAGATCGCCCCGATCTTCTACAACACGATGGAAGATGCCGGCGCGCTGCCGATCGAGCTCGACGTGTCGCAGATGGAAATGGGCGACGTGGTCGAACTGCGCCCGTACGAAGGCAAGGCGCTGAAAGATGGCAAAGTGATCGCCGAATTCCAGGTCAAGTCCGACGTGCTGTTCGACGAAGTGCGCGCCGGCGGCCGCATTCCGCTGATCATCGGCCGCGGCCTGACCGCGAAGGCGCGTGAAGCGCTCGGCCTCGCGCCGTCGACGCTGTTCCGCCTGCCGCACCAGCCGGCCGACAGCGGCAAGGGCTTCTCGCTCGCGCAGAAGATGGTCGGCCGCGCATGCGGTCTGCCGGAAGGCCAGGGCGTGCGCCCGGGCACGTACTGCGAACCGAAGATGACCTCGGTCGGCTCGCAGGACACCACGGGCCCGATGACCCGCGACGAACTGAAGGATCTCGCCTGCCTCGGCTTCTCGGCCGACCTCGTGATGCAGTCGTTCTGCCACACCGCCGCGTATCCGAAGCCGGTCGACGTGAAGACGCACCAGACGCTGCCGAACTTCATCAGCACGCGCGGCGGTATCGCGCTGCGCCCGGGCGACGGCGTGATCCACTCGTGGCTGAACCGCATGCTGCTGCCCGACACCGTCGGCACCGGCGGCGATTCGCACACGCGCTTCCCGATCGGCATCAGCTTCCCGGCGGGCTCGGGCCTCGTCGCGTTCGCGGCCGCCACCGGCACGATGCCGCTGGACATGCCGGAATCGGTGCTGGTCCGCTTCAAGGGCAAGATGCAGCCGGGCGTCACGCTGCGTGACCTCGTCAACGCGATCCCGCTGTATGCGATCAAGCAAGGCATGCTGACGGTCGCCAAGCAAGGCAAGAAGAACATCTTCTCGGGCCGCATCCTCGAAATCGAAGGCCTGCCCGACCTGAAGGTCGAGCAAGCGTTCGAGCTGTCGGATGCGTCCGCCGAGCGTTCGGCCGCCGGTTGCACGGTGCACCTGAACAAGGAACCGATCATCGAGTACCTGAACAGCAACATCACGCTGCTCAAGTGGATGATCGCGCAGGGCTACCAGGATCCGCGCAGCCTGCAGCGCCGTATCGCGGCGATGGAACAGTGGCTGGCCGATCCGCAACTGCTCGCGCCGGATGCCGACGCCGAGTACGCGGCCGTCATCGAGATCGACCTCGCCGACATCCACGAGCCGATCGTCGCCTGCCCGAACGACCCGGACGACGTGAAGACGCTGTCCGACGTCGCCGGTGCGAAGATCGACGAAGTGTTCATCGGCTCGTGCATGACCAACATCGGTCACTTCCGTGCCGCGTCGAAGCTGCTGGAAGGCAAGCGCGACATCCCGGTCAAGCTGTGGGTCGCGCCGCCGACCAAGATGGACCAGAAGCAGCTGACGGAAGAAGGCCACTATGGCGTGTTCGGCACGGCCGGCGCACGCACCGAAATGCCGGGCTGCTCGCTGTGCATGGGTAACCAGGCTCAGGTGCGCGAAGGCGCGACGGTCATGTCGACGTCGACCCGCAACTTCCCGAACCGTCTCGGCAAGAACACGAACGTGTATCTCGGCTCGGCGGAACTGGCGGCGATCTGCTCGCGTCTGGGCAAGATCCCGACCAAGGAAGAGTACATGGCCGACATGGGTGTGCTCAGCGCGAACGGCGACAAGATCTACAAGTACATGAACTTCGACCAGATCGAAGACTTCAAGGAAGTGGCCGACACCGTGCAGATCTAAGCACGCAGTCGGGCTGCGGCGGGTGGTCGACGTCGCAGCGCACCGATAGGCGCCGCGGGCCGAATGGCTGCGGCGCCTTTTTTATGCGTCATCGGCCGGACGCGCCCGCCCGGTCAGTCGTACAGCGCGTGCAGTTGCTCGACCACGTCGAACGGCAAGCCCTCGTCATACCCGTCCGCTTCTTCGAGATCGACGTACTCGCGGCCGTCGGTCGGCTGCAGCATCGGCGCCGGCACGGGCCGCGCGACCGGGACGTCCGGATAATCGTTCGGCCCTGCGCCATCGAAGTCGTACGGATCGAACCAGATTCCGTGATCGGCGTAATAGCCGTCGGCGTACCGTTGCTCGATTTCACGAAGCAGCCGGAACGTATCGCGTTGATACGACGCGTGGCCCAGATCGCTTTCGTTCGCGTACTGCACGAACCACGCAGCGCCGAGATTCCAGTAGATCAGCAATGCGGTCGCGCGATCGACGTTGCGGTTGTCCAGCAGCCAGCGCAACGCGCGGCCGTTGCCGTCGTAATTGGAGCGTGCGGCGAACCGGTGCCACTGCTCGGGCGTCGCGCCTTCGAGCCAGGCCCGGACGAGGTCCCACGCCTTCTGTTCGATGTCGGAGTCGTTCATGAATCGTATCTTGCGGAATGAGCGGTAACGAGAAGGGCTCGAATGATCGGCCATGCCAGCGCCGCGGCGCGACACTCATGCGGCGCCGCCACCCTGCCCTCGCCGGATGACCAGTTCGTTGAAGCCGGTGCCCGCGTCGAGCTCGCGCGAGAACCGGTGCGCGGGCAGCAGCACGAGCAGGATCTCGGCCGTCGTGCGCACCACGCAGCCGCCCGACACATGGCCGCCGGACACGCGGCCGTGTGCATCCGAAACGGACATGTGCAGGTGCGCGCCGTCAGGCGACACCGAGCCGGCCAGCGTCAGGATTTCGAGGTCGCCTCGCAGTTCGGTCGGCGCGTCGACACCGGCGAGGCGCAGTTGCGCGACGCTCAGGCTGCCGATGCCCTGGATGACGAAGGCGGCGTGCGATTCGTGCTGGCGTAATGCCGTCTCGATGGCGCCGCGCAGATCGTCGCCGGGGGACAGACGCAGGGGATGGGCTTGCATGGACGAGAACCCGCTGGTGGACCGTGGTATCGACAAAGCGTACGTTCGTCTCGCGAATCGGGCAAGTCACACCGGCTCACCCGCGCCGATCGCTCGCCAGCAACCCGTACAACGCGCTGTCCGACACTTCGTCGCCGACGATCCAGCGTTCGCGCAGCAGCCCTTCCCGCGCGAAGCCGAGGCTTTCGAGCAGCCGCGCCGACGCGACGTTGCGCGGATCGATATCGGCCTCGATCCGGTTCAGCTTCAGCACGCCGAACGCATGCTCGATCACGGCCGTCGCCGCTTCGCGCATGTATCCGCCGCGCCAGAACCTGGGCCGCAGGCTGAAACCGATCTCGGCGCGCCGGCATTGCTCGTGCGCATGGAACAGCACGCATTCGCCGAGCGCCTCGCCGGTTTCGCGCAGTTCGAGCACGCAGATCAGGTCCTGCCCGCTCGCGGACGTCGTCAGGTTGCGCGCGACGCGCTCCGCGGCCTGCTCGATCCGCGTCATCGGCGAGAACGAGAAATAGCGCATCGCTTCGGCATCCGACCAGATCTCGAAGAACGCCTGCGCGTCGGCTTCGCGAGGCGGCCTCAGGACGAGGCGGGAGGTATCCAGCGTGACGGGTTCGAACAGGGGCATGACAATGGTCTGACGAAATGGCGACTGTGAATTAGAACACGCCAGCCGTCCGTCAACAATTGCGCACCCGAGCGGCCAACCACGCGACACGACCGGGTCGCCCCGAAACAAGAAGGCCCGGGAAACCTCACCCGGGCCCTTCCGTTCACTTCATCCGCCATCGCGGCATGCGCTCACGCCTCCAGCGCCTCCAGCACCTTCCCCTTCGTCTCGATCCCGACGAAATGCACGGTCACCGCCGCGATCAGCGGCACGATGCCGATCAGGTAGAACGCGGGCGCGAGGTTCCCGCCGATGATCGCGTGCGGCACGACCATCGGCGCGACGAACGACGCGATCTTCAGCCATGCGCTGCCGAGCCCGCAGCCCGACGCGCGGATGCTCGTCGGATATTGCTCCGGCGTGTAGACGTACGCGGTGATGAACCCCGACGCCATCAACCCGAGCGACAGCGAGCAGAAGATCGCGACGACGTACACCGACGACGCGTGATAGACACCCGCGAGCGCCAGCGACAGCGCGCACAGCACGAACGACCACACGATCACCGGCTTGCGGCCGAGCTTGTCGACCAGCAGCGCGGAGGCCAGCGAGCCGAGCACGCCCATCACCGAGCCGATCACCGCGAGATTCAGCGCGAGCTGCAGCGGTGCGTGATAGAAGTTCTTGTAGATCGTCGGCAGCCACGTCGACAGCCCGTACTGGATGAACCCGCAGGTCGCCCACAACGTCGCCACCGCGAGCGTGCGCTTGCGATACGCGGCGCGGAACAGGTCGCTCATCCTGCGCTTCGGATGCTGGCGCACCATCTCGTCGAACGCGGCCGTCTGCGTGACGGGCGGCAGATCGCCGCGCACCGACGCTTCGAACGCGCTCGTCGCGCGCCCGGCTTCCGCGAGCCGCCCGCGCGACGCGAGCCAGCGCGGCGATTCCGGCACGAGGCGCGTCAGCACGAGCGCCAGAATCAGCGGCAACCCGCCGACGAAGTACATGATTTCCCAGCCGAAGCGCGGCACGAGCCACGCACCGAGCGCCATCGACACGAGCAGCCCGATCGGGAACACGATCTCGTACAGCAGCACGAAACGGCCGCGGCCATGGGCGCGCGTGATCTCGTTGATGTACGTCGCGGCAACCGGCAGCTCGCCGCCGAGCCCGAGCCCCTGCAGAATCCGCAGCAGCACGAACACCTCGAAGGTCGGCGCGAAGCCGCACGCGATGCTCGTGATGCCGATCACGGCCGAGCTCCACGCGATCGCCTTCACGCGACCGTGTTTTTCCGCGAGCGCGGGAAACAGGAACGCGCCGATCAGCTGGCCGATCGCGCCGGACGCGATCAGCATGCCGATCTGCGTCGGCGACAGCCCCCATTTGTGAATCAGCAACGGCAGCGTCGCCGCGATCGTGATCACGTCGAAGCCGTCGAAGAACGTCGCGGTACCGATCAGCACGCGCGCGCGGATCTGCATCGCGTTGGCCGGAAGCCGCTCGAGCCGCGCGATGATCGCGCCGGGCGTCGAGGCGGCAGCTTCCATCGTGGCGCGACCGGCCACGACGTTGTCGAAAGTGCTCATGCGGGGGATCTCCTGGTCTTTCGCCGGTCAGGCAAGCGCTTGGGTTGTGTCTGCCAGGGCTTCCGTATCCACGGCCCGGCCCTGGTTCATCCACTTGCGCGCGAGCTTCAGCTCACGTGCGTTGTTCACGGCGATGACACCTCTCACCTGCCCATCGCCCACGAAAAACAGCGTCGCACGGCGCGCGGCGAGCTCGCCGCGCACGACGAGCTGCGCATCGGCCGGCAGATCGCCGAGAATCTGCAGGTTCACGTCGTACTGATCGGACCAGAACCACGGAATCTCCGCGTACGGCGCGCGCACGCCGAGCACGGCCTTCGCCGCCGCGATCGCCTGGTTCTGCGCATTGGCCCACGATTCGAGCCGCACGCGCCGCTTCAGCCAGCCGTTGTGATGGTTCGCGACGTCGCCGCACGCGAAAATCGCCGGGTCGCTGGTCGCGCCGAATTCGTCGACGACGATGCCGTCGTCGACCGCCAGCCCCGCATCGCTCGCGAGCGACGCGTTCAGCGCGAGGCCGATGCCGGCCACCGCGAAATCGGCGTCGATCGTCGTGCCGTCGGCGAGCGTTGCGCGTACCTTCGATGCGTCGTCCGGCTGCGGGTCGAGCGACGCGAGCGCCGCGCCCGTGCGCACGTCGACCCCGTTCGAGCGATGCAGGTCGAGCAGGAACTCCGACACGATCTGCGGCACCGAGCGGCCGCACAGCCGCGGCGCGCCTTCGACCACGACCGCGTCGACGCCGAGCTTGCGCGCGGTCGCCGCGACTTCGAGGCCGATCCAGCCGCCGCCGATCACGAGCACGCGCCGGCTCGCACGCAGTTTCTCGCCGAGCGCGGCCGCTTCGTCGAGCGTGCGCAGGTAATGCAGATTCGGCGTCCTGACGATCGAATCGGGCAGGCGGCGCGACGTGCCGCCGGTCGCGATCACGAGCCGGTCGTATTCGATCTCGCGCCCGCTCGCGGTCGTCACCACGCGCCGCGCACGGTCGATCGAGGCCGCGCGTTCCGGCTGCCACGCCTCGACGTTCAACGCGTCGAATTCGTCGGGACGCACGACGCGCACGGTCTCGATGTCGGCGTCGCCGGCCAGCACGGCCTTGGACAGCGGCGGACGCTCGTACGGCAGGTGCGGCTCGTCGGCGATCATCACGAGACGGCCCGCGTAGCCTTGCGCGCGCAGCGTCTTCAGCACCCAGCCGGCGGCCTGGCCGCCGCCGATCACGACGACCGTGCCCGGCGCGGGCTGCGCGGACGTATTCGCTTCGGTCATGATTTGCGCTCCGTCATGAACTTGCCTTCCGGCGCCTGCGCGTGCTTCTGCCGGCGCGTGTTGCCGTCGAGGCCGCCGTCGACGGCCCATTCGGCGAACACGGTCGGGCCCGGCTCGAATTCGCGCGGCTGCCATTCGGGCGTCAGCATGTCTTCGTCCGCGTAGTACTCGATCAGACCGCCGGCGGGGTTCTGGAAGTACCAGAAGTACGCGGACGACACGGGGTGCCGCCCCGGACCGAGTTGCGTTTCCCAGCCGCAGCGGTCGATGTGCATGCCGCCGCCGAACACTTCATGGATGTCGCGCACGGTGAACGCGACGTGGTTCAGGCCACGCTTGCCCGTCGGCAGCGCGAGCAGGAACAGGTCGTGGTGGCCGCCGTGCGGCGCGCAACGCATGAACGCGCCGCGGCCCGGGTAGCGGTCCGACGTCTCGAAGCCGAGCAGTTCGTGATAGAACTTTTCCTGCGCGTCGAGGCAGTTCGTGAAGAACACGACATGCCCGACCTCGACCGGCTCCGCGCGTGCGTAGATCGGGCTCGGCTGGTCGACGCGCAGCGTCCGGCCCCACACGTTCGACGGCGAGCCCGTGATGTCCAGGGCACGCTTGCGCGTGACTTCGATGCGGATCGCCATGCCGTTCGGGTCGATACAGCCGACCGCATCGTCCTGCGCGTAATAGCCGGGCTGGCCGGCGAGTGTCGTGCGCAGCGCGTCGAGTTCGCCCTGCGTCGCGACGCCCCACGTGACTTCCCGCAGCGTCGGACCCGCCTCGAATGCCGGCGGCAGCGCCGGATCGTCGGCCTTGACGGCCAGCACGGTGCAGCCGTTCAGCGTCTCGAAACACGCACGCGTGTCGTCGTACGCGATTTCCTTCAGCCCCCAGTCGGCGAAAAAGCGCCGGCAGGTCGCGAGATCGTCGACGCCGTACGTGATCTGCTCGATTCCCAAAATGCTCATTGCGTCATTCCCCTTCGCTCAGTTCGCCCACGGCAGCGGCGCGTCGTTCAAGCCCCAGTAGAGGCTCTTCTGCTGCATGTACTCGCGGATGCCGAGACGCCCTTTCTCGCGCCCCATTCCGCTCTCCTTCCAGCCCGAGAACGGCGTGGAAATCGAAAACAGCTTGTACGTGTTGATCCACACGGTGCCCGTTTCGAGCGCGCGCGCGATGCGCCAGGCGCGCTTGTAGTCGCGCGTCCAGATGCCGGCCGCGAGGCCGAACACGCTGTCGTTCGCCTGCGCGATCAGCGACGCTTCGTCGTCGAACGGCATCGCGACGAGCACGGGACCGAAGATTTCTTCCTGGCAGATGCGTGCACTGTTCGGCAAGCCTTCGAGAATCGTCGGCTGATAGAAGAAGCCGTTCTCGCGCCCGTCGCCCGACGGCCGCTCGCCGCCGCACAGCAGGCGGCCGCCTTCCTCGAGGCCGAGCGCGACGTAGCGCTCCACCGATTCGCGATGCTTCGCGGTGATCAGCGGCCCCATCTGCGTGTCGGGCCGCGTCGGGTCGCCCACGCGCAGCTTGCGGGCGCCGGCCACCAGGCGCTTCATGAATTCGTCGGCCACCGCGCGCTGCACGAACAGCCGCGAACCGGCGATGCACGCTTCGCCCGACGAGCTGAAGATGCCGTACAGCACGCCGTTGACCGCGTGATCGAGATCGGCGTCGTCGCAGACGATCGTCGGCGACTTGCCGCCGAGTTCGAGCGACACCGGCATCAGCTTCTCGGCCGCGAGGCGCGCGATGCCGCGGCCCACCTCGGTGCCGCCCGTGAACGACACCTTCTTCACCAGCGGATGGCGCACGAGCACGTCGCCGATCACCGAGCCCTTGCCCGGCAGCACGCTCAGCACGCCCTTCGGCACGCCGGCTTCCTCGCAGATGCGCGCCAGCGCGAGCGACACGAGCGGCGTGACTTCGGCCGGCTTGAGCACGACGGCGTTGCCGCCGGCGAGCGCCGGCGCAAGCTTCTGCGCATCGGAAGCGATCGGCGAATTCCACGGCGTGATGGCCGCGATCACGCCGATCGGCTCGTACACGCTCATCGTCAGGTAATCGCCGCGCGACGGCGTCAGTTCCTCGTCGAGCGTCTCGAGGCACGCCGCGAAATAGCGGAACGTGTTCGCCGCACTCGCCACCAGCACGCGCGTCTCGCCGATCGGCTTGCCGTTGTCGCGGCGCTGCAGATTCGCGAGCGCCTCGTGGCGCTGCATGATCAGGTCGGCAATGCGGTACAGCACCTGCGCGCGCTGGTGCGGCTTCAGCCCGGCCCAATCGGCGCGACGCCAGGCGGCGTCGGCGGCCTCGACGGCTTCGGCCGCGTCTTCCGCGTTCGCCGTCGACACTTCCATGTTCAGCGACTGGTCGGCCGGATAAATGCTCGCGTAGGGCGCGCCACGGCCGCGCCGCCACTCGCCGCCCACCAGGATGGTGCCGTCGGGTACGAGGCTGGTATCGAAAGGAGTCATGTCACAAGTCCCACAATTCTGTGTCTGCGCGTCCGCCCTCGCCGTGGCGCGGGCGGACGGTCCAAGGCCCGGTCAGATCACGCAGCGGGCCGCGCGGTTGCGCAGCGCGCGGATCGCGCTGTACGCCGTCAGCGCGGACGTCTTCGGGTTGTCGGGCAGCGGCTTGCCGCTCATTTCGAGCGACATCTCGCCGAACGCGCCGCGCGCGGTGATGCGGTGCACGTTGCGCTCGACCGCCGGATCGGCGATCAGCCGCACGTGCGTCGCGTCGAGACCGAGGCCCGCGAGCGCCACGGTTGCCGCGACGTTCGCGTTCTTCGGATACAGCCGCGCGGCGTCGCGCGCGGTGCCTTCGAAGATCACCTTTTCCCCGGTCATCGCATGCAGGTCGCACAAGGCCTCGGCCGGCGTACCGAGCCAGCCGAGCGGCGGCTTGCGGCCGACGTACAGCACTTCGTCGAGGCCGCCCTGCTTCGCGGACGCCAGCGCGTCGATGCCGCCGATCGCGCCCGACAGCAGCGTCACCGTCGAGCCGCCTTCGTCGGCCGCCCGCGACAGCAGGTCGAGCAGCGCGAGATCGGACAGCGCGCCGATCGAGGCGACCGCGCAGTCGGTGCCGGCCTTCAGCAGCGGCACGACGTGATCGACGAGTGCGCCGTGGCCCGCGCATTCGAGCGCGAACTCGGGGCGGCGGGCCAGTGCGTCGACCGACGACACGACCTCCACCGCACCGCCGAGCACGCGCTGTACCTCCGCGCGCTGGTGTTCCGGCACGATCACGTGCGCGACGCGCAGCGACGCATCGTGCTCGACTGCGCGGTACACGGCCGCGCCGATCGCGCCGAAGCCGATCATCGCGACGTCGACGGGTGCGTGCGCGTTACGCATACTGGCGCTCCGTCGGCGCTTCCTTCTTCACCGGCGGGCCCGCGAACTGCGACGCGAACGTGCCGACCGACAGCATGTCGACTTCGACCATCACCGGCCCTTCCTTCGCCAGCCCTTCGCGCACGATCGCCTCGGCGTCGTCGAGCGACGTGATCCGGTAGTGCGTGAGGCCGAAGCTCGCGCAGAACTGCGCGAAATCGGGCTGGTGCAACTGCACGAAGCAGCGGCGGCCGCCGTAGTGCGCGTCCTGGATGTTGCGGATCACGCCGTAGCACTGGTCGTTCATCAGCACGATCATCACGTTCGCGTTTTCCTGCACGGCCGTCACGAGTTCGCCGACGTTGACCATCAGGCCGCCGTCGCCGACGAGGCAGACCGTCTTCGCCGCGGCGCCCGCGAGCGCCGCGCCGATGCCCATCTGGATGCCCTGGCCGATGCCGCCGCCGAGCGCATGCACGCCCGAGCGCGGCTCGAAGATCTTCAGCAGGCGGTTGCCCCACGTGCTGTTCGAGATCGTCACGTCGCGCACCCAGTTGTAGTCGCGGCCGACCGCGCCCTGCAGCGTGTCGACGAGCTTCTTGTACGGCCCGAGGCCCTTCGACACGTCGGCCACCGCCTGTTCGCGGGCCGCCGCGAGATCGGCCGCGAATTGCGGATCGACCGACAGGCGGCCTTCGAGGCGATCGGCCAGTTCGGCCAGCACGCGCTTCGAATCGCCGTGCACGAACAGTTCGTTGCGGTAGCCGCGGTTGTCGGCGAGCGCATCGGCGTCGACGCGGAACAGCGGCTGCGGCAGCGCGAGCTTGTACTTCAGCGTCTCGTTGCCGCGCAGGCGCGAGCCGACGACGACGAGCGCGTCGCAGGTGTTGTAGAACGCCTCGACGGACGCGTGCACGTTGAACGCGCCGAGCGTCGCCGGATGATCCTCGGGCAGCACGCCGCGGCCCTGCACGCTCGTCACGACGCCGAAGCCGAGCTTCACGAGGCGTTCGACTTCCTCACGCGCGTGGCGCGCACCGCCGCCGAGCCACAGCAGCGGGCGGCGCTTCGCCGCGAGTGCGTCGGCGAGCTTCGCGACGCGCGCGGTGTCATGCTCGCGCACCGTGACGTGCGCCGGTTCGAGGTCTTCCGGCCATTCGATTTCGGCTGCCTGGATGTCGATCGGAATCTCGACCGACACGGGGCCCGTCGGCGCCGTTTGCGCGATGCGCACGGCTTCGCGGATCGTCGGCAGCACGGTTTCGACGGTGCGCACGCGGAACGCGGCCTTCGAGATCGAGTCGAGCATCGACAGCTGGTCGGGCGCTTCGTGGATGTACGCCAGATCCTGGTCGAGGTAAGGCGTCTCGATCTGTCCCGTCACGTGCAGCAGCGCGGTGCCGGCCGTCAGCGCCTCGACCATCGCGCCGGCCGCATTGCCGGCCGCGGTGCCGGTGCTCGTGAACGCGACGCCGAGGCCGCCCGACACGCGGGCCAGCCCGTCGGCCATGTTCAATGCGCCCGCTTCGCCGCGCGCGCCGACATAGCGGATGTTGCCGCGCGAGTTGATCGCGTCGAGGATCGGCATGTTGTGGATCGAGATGACACCGAATGCGGTTTTCACGCCGCACTGCTCGAGAAAGGCGGCAATCAGCTCGCCAACCGTGGTTTTTTTAGACATGGCGTGCAAAGCCTCCAGAAACGTCGATATGGCTGCCCGTCGTGTACGACGACAGATGCGTTGCGAGATAAAAGAGTGCCCAGGCGGCCTCGTCAGGCTTGCCGAAGCGGTTCAGCGGAATGTTCTTCTTGCGGGCGAGCGCGCCCGTCCAGTCGTCCCAGCTTTCGCCGGGCTGCGCCTGCGTGTCGTAGCGACGGCGCCACTGCCCCGACTCGACGATGCCGATCAGGATCGAGTTCACGCGGATGCGCTGCGGCGCCAGTTCGGTCGCGAGCGACTTCACGAGGCTCAGCACGCCCGCGCGCGCCGACGACGTCGCGACCATGTGCGGCTCCGGCTGCAGCGCGAGCAGCGAGTTCACGCACGTGATCGTCGGCGCCTGCGCGTCGCGCAGCAGCGGCAGGAACGCGCGCGTCGGGCGGATGATGCTGAAGTACTTCAGCTCGAGTTCTTCGCGCCATGCGTCGTCGGTCGTATCGGCGAAGGTCGACACGCGACCCTGGCCGGCGTTGTTGACCAGCATGTCGGCACGGCCGAAGCGCGCCGATACCGCCTGCGCGAATGCAGCCACGTCGGCTTCGTCGAGCACGTTGCAGCGCGCGGCGAGCAGTTGCGCGCCCGGGTATTTCCCGCCGAGCATCGCTTCGGCGCGCGCCAGTCGGTCGCCGTCGCGGCCGCAGATTGCAACCGACGCGCCCGCTTGCAGGAACCGTTCGGCCGTCGCGAGGCCGATGCCGGACGAACCGCCCGTCACCACCGCGACCTGCCCGGTCAGATCGATCTGAATCATCGGAGTCCTAAAGCCTTCAGAAACGTGTGCTCGTCATCCGAGCGGTAATTGAGCCGCCGCGACAATTCCGCCGCCGCGCGCTGCACCTTGTCGATCAGCCCGTCCGCGATCAGCGCCGCGTCGATCTCCGGACGCGGCACCGTCACCGTGATGCACGCGACGATCTTCTGCGTCTCGTTGCGCACCGGCGCCGTGACCACCGAGATGCCGCGCTCGAACGACGAATTGCTGACGCCGTAGCCGCGCAGCGCATCCTCGCGGATCACGTCGTACAGCGCGTCGACCGTTTCCGGCGTCGCGCTCGTCATCCGGGTCAGCGCGCCTTCCGGATACAGCGCATGCAGTTCCTTCAGCGACAGGTCGCCCATCAGCACGTGGCCGTGGGTCGTCGCATGCGCGGGCAGGCGCGTGCCGACGTTCACGCGGATCGAGCTGAACACCGGCGACTGGCTCTGCGCCTTTGCGACGAACACCACGTCGCGGCCGTCGCGGATCACGATGTGCGTCGTGAAGCCGGTCGCATCGCGCAGGCTTTCGATCACCGGCAGGCCGAGATCGGTCAGCTCCAGCGAGCTCAGGTATTCGAAGCCGAGCCGCAACACGGCGATGCCGAGCTTGTAGTTGCGATCCTTGTCCGCACGCTCGAGAAAGCCGAGCGATTCGAGCGTCTGCAGCAGACGGAACACCGTCGTGCGCGGAATGCCGAGCCGCTTCGACAGTTCGGGCGCGCCGAGCACCGGCTCGCGCGGCGAGAATTCGGCCAGAATCCGCAGCCCGCGTTCGAGGCCCGGCACCACATAGTTCGCGTCGGCCTTCGCGTGTTCGGATGCCGGTCGTTGCAGCGGTTCGCTCATGCCAGCCCCCGCTGTGGGTCGCATTGACGGCAGAAACCGTCGATCAAGGCGGAATAAACGGCCGGCGCTTCCACGTAGCCGGCGTGGCCTGCTTGCGGAATCACCTGTAGCGCGACGTGCGCGGCCGCGGCGATCCGCTCGCACGCGGCGGGCGGCGTGATCGCGTCGTGCGCGCCGACGGCCACGGCCGTGCGGCCGCGAAAGCCGGCGAGATCGGTCGCGAGATCGGCATTCGCGAGCAGATGCGTGGCCTGCGCGTAGCCGGCCGGCACGATGCGCGCCATGTTCCAGCGCACCCACGCCTTCGCTTCCTCGTTCGCGAAACCGGACAGCATGTTGCCGCTGCGCTGCTCGGCGAGCCCGGCCGGGCCGAGCGCCGCGAGCATCGCGAGCCGCGCGTCGCGGCGCGCGTCGCGCGTATCGGCCGGCGCGCTGCCGTAACCGCCCGCGGGCGATACCAGCAGCAGGCCGGCGATCCGCGCAGGCATCGCGCGGGCGAGACCGCCCGCGACGATCGCGCCGAGCGAATGACCGACCAGCACGCAGCGTTCGATGCCGAGTGCCTCGAGCCACGCGTTCAGCGATGCCGCGTAATCGGCGGCATCCGGCGACGCGCCGTGCACGGGCGTCGACACGCCGTAACCGGGCGCATCCCATGCGAGCACGCGCCGCGACGCGCCGAGCGTGTCGAGCTGGCGAACCCACGATGCGGCGCCCGAGCCGATCCCGTGCAGCAGCACGACGGGCAGCGCGCGGCCCGCATGCTGCGCGCCGGCCTCGCGGTAACCGATCGTGCCCGCCGCGCCGGCCGCGCAACGCTGCTCGGGAAACTGCCCGAGCAGCGCGGCGAACGCCGCGGTGCGGTCGCGTTCACGTTTGTCGATGACACTCATTGCTTCACCGGTTCCGTCTCAACGCTTGATCTTCGCGAGCGGCGAATCGGGCG
The DNA here is from genome assembly GCF_001718535.1 of Burkholderia seminalis. Taxonomy (NCBI): domain Bacteria; kingdom Pseudomonadati; phylum Pseudomonadota; class Betaproteobacteria; order Burkholderiales; family Burkholderiaceae; genus Burkholderia; species Burkholderia seminalis. Next base: position 1,964,512 of record NZ_CP013400.1, read on the forward strand.
GATACGTCGGCGTGATCGGCTTCGGTGACCCGAGCATCACGCACATCAGCGCATCTTCCTCGCCAACGTTGATTTCCGTGCGATACACGCCCGGCGGCACCGAGATCAGGTCGCGCTCGCCGAGGATCGCTTCCCATGTCTCGCCGTCGCGCTCGCAGATGACCTTCATCTTGCCGCGCAGCACGAAGAAGATTTCCTCGACGTCGGTGTGGATGTGGCTCGGGCCGATGTTGCCGGCCGGAATGACCATCGTCGAGAACGTGAAGCCGCCGGCCGGCACCGTGTTGACGTCCTTCGCGACGCCCGTGCCGCCCGTGCCGACGTAGCGCATCTGCGCGCGGCGGTACTTCGGGTCGTAGTCGGCCTGGAACTTCAGCGCGTCCCAGTCGTAGCGCCGCGTCGCGTAACGCGCGACACGCCCTTCCATCCAGTCGTTGAAGCTTGCGCCTTCCGGCTGGTCCCACGACTTGCGTTCGAGATCGGCGTCCGCCATCGTCCACTCCTTCATTCAGTGTGAAAACATCAATTCATTACGAAGCCGCCGTTCACCGGCAGCAATTGACCCGTCACGAAGCGCGCGCCGTCCGACAGCAGGAACAGCACGGGGCCCGTCACGTCGTCGGGCACCTGCGCGCGCGTCAGCGCGCGGCCCTGCAGGTAGAACGCGTGACGCTCGGCCGGCACGTAGGCGGTCGCCTCGACTTCGGTGAGCCCAGGCGCAATCGCGTTGACCGTCACGCCGTGCGCACCGAACTCGCGTGCCTGCGCATGCGTCATCGCGATCACCGCGCCCTTGCTCGCGACGTACGCGAGCAGCTTCGGCGCGCCCCACAGCGCGGTGTCCGATGCGAGGTTCACGATCGCGCCGCGGCCCGACTGCGCGAGGTACGGCAGCGCTGCATTGCTGACGAGCCACACGCCGCGCACGTTCACGTTCATCACGGCGTCCCACGTCGACACGTCGAGCTCCGTCGACAGCTTGCCGCCCGAGTTCGTGATCGCCGCGTTGTTGATCAGCGCATCGATGCCGCCGAGCGCCGCGGCACCTTGCGCGACGAACGCGTCGATGCTCGCCGGATCGGCCAGGTCGAGCGCGAGGAAATGCGCGGCGTGGCCCGCTTGCGCGAGTTCCGCGGCCAGCGCGCGGCCCTCTTCGACGAGCACGTCGCCGAACGCGACCTGCGCGCCCGCGGCGGCGAGCGCCCTCACGAACGCCGCACCGAGACCGCGTGCGCCGCCCGTGACGAGCACGCGGCGCCCCGGCAGCGGCACGACCGGAGCGAGCTCAGCCATTCGCGGGCTCCGAAGCGGCGTGTGCCGCGCGATGCGCATCGAGTGCGGACAGGTGTTCCTGCGCACGCTGGCGCAGCATCCGGCGCACGCGCGTGATGCCGACGTCGTGCTGGTACAGGTATTCGTGATCGCGCGCGTGCGGCGCGAGGCTTTCGAGGACGTAGCGGTCCTGCTCGAGCACGTCCCAGTGCAGGCCCTCGAGACGGTTGCGGTACATGAAGCGCCACACGTCGCGCTGCCAGCCGCCGACCTTGCGCGTCCGCCAGAAATAGACCTGGCAGTTGTCGCCGTCGACCGGCGTCGCGAAGCCGATGATCCCGAAGTTGCCGCCCGGGCCGAACTTCTGCTTGTACGGAATCGCGAGGCGCATCCACAGGCAACCCGTTTCGCCGAGCTCGACCCAGTCGAAGTTCACGTCGCGCTGGCCGGTCTTCTCGAACATCAGGCCCGTTTCCGTCTTGCGCACGCGCATGTCGGCCTGCTTGTCGCCTTCGGCCATCGAGTGCGACGTCGCGTGCAGGTACGCGCCGTGCATCGGGTCCATCACGTTGTCGATCGCGTACTGGTAATTGCACTTCCAGTTCGACACGCACAGGAAATGGGCGTACTCGTCGGCGACCAGTTCCTCGGGCAGGTTCAGCGGCGCCGGCTCGCCGTGCGCTTCGTCGCCGAACCACAGGAAGATCGCGCCGGCCTTCTCTTCCACCGGGTACGACTTCACGCACTTCGTGCCTTCGAGCGGACAGTTCGATACGGCCGGCACGCGGTTGACGGTGCCGCCGCCGTCGACTTCGATGCCGTGATACCAGCACGCGATGCTGCCGCCGAGGTTCCAGCCGAGCGACAGGCGCGCGCCGCGGTGCGGGCAGCGATCCTCGAGCGCGTGGACCTTGCCGTCGTGATCGCGCCACAGCACGATCTGCTCGGACAGGCGCGTGAGGCCGACGGGTGCATTCGACACCTGCCAGCTGGGTGCAACGGGATACCAGTAGTTCTTGATGCCGCGGTCGAGATAGTCACGGACCGGGTCGTGTTGGACTGCGTGTTGTACGGGGGACGTCATCAGTGTGCTCCGGATGCGGTTGTCGTCGGGTCGGCGTTCACGCGCGCGGCGCGCTCATTCCGCCAGCGCGGCCATTTCGGCGCGGAAACGTTCGGCGGTCCACGCAGTGCCGTCCGGTGCGCGGAAGCCGATGCGGTTCAGGCCCGCGACGACGTCGTCCAGCTCGGTCGCGCCGGCTTCGAACACGCGCTCGAGCGCATCGCCGAGATCGTTCTCGTACTGCGTCGGCGCGGCCTTGCGGTTCTGCCAGACCTGGTTCTCGACCTGGCCGGGGATCTCGATCTGCCCCTTGCCCGCGACGTTGTTCGGCTGCGGCGCCACCCACGGCTTCAGGAAGGGATTGAAGTTGACGGTCGCTTCTTTCATGTCATTCCACCTTGATCTGGATTTCCTCGCCGGCGAGGCGCACCGCGTACTGCTTCAGCGCGCGCCCGCCCGGACCCTTCAGGCATTCGCCCGTCTTGATGTCGAACACGGCCTCGTGCAGCGGGCATTCGACCGTGCCTTCGTCGACGAACCCCTGCGTCAGCAGCGCGTACGCATGCGGGCACACGTTTTCGAGCGCATACACGTCGTCGCCGACGCGATAGATCCCGATTTCGACGCCGTCGGTCCGCTTGAACTCGATCGGCGTGTCTTCCGACAGCGCGCCGGCGTGACCGGCGCAAATCCATTGCTCTGACATCTCACACCCTTCCTTCTGATCGACTCTCGGTTTGTTCCGATTTGTTCCATATCAGGAACATCAGTTTATGGATGGTGATTATAGGAGCGACCTTCCGTGAGTAAAATAAAAAGCTGCATGTCCTAGGGAAAACACTGACCGTGCGATCGACGATCGCCTTCGATCACCTTGTCAAATGTATTTTTTTGTTGTGTAACGGGCATTTATCGTCATTTTCTGGGCATCACGCACCGATGCCGGGCATCGTCGGAAAACCCTTCCGGCCCGAAAAATTTATTTTTGATACGGTGCTTGACGACTCTATACTCCATTCCATCAGAGGCACACCGTTCCTTATATGGAACATAAAAATGCCCACCAAATGGCGAACCCCTGTGCGACGGCCGGCCGTCCCCGCACATGCCGCCATGGCACGTTTTCATCAGGTTGGAGATTCAGGAGATCAAATGGTCAAGCATGCGGTAGCAGCAGCAGTGGTCGGATTGGGCGCCGCGTCGGGCGCGTGGGCACAGAGCAGCGTGACGCTGTACGGCAGCCTGGATGCGGGCGTCGCATATGTGAACAACGTCGGCGGCCATGCAAAGTGGGCGATGATCCAGGGCAACACCCAGCCCGACCGGTGGGGCCTGAAGGGCAAGGAAGATCTCGGCGGCGGCCTGTCGGCTATCTTTCAGCTCGAAAACGGCTTCTATACGAACAACGGCCAGTTCGCGACCGCGAACACGATCTGGAACCGCGCGGCATTCGTCGGCCTGAGCTCCGACCGCTACGGCACGCTGACGCTCGGCCGCCAGACGCCGCTGTCGTTCGACTATCTCGATCCGCTCAGCACGGCCTACCTCGCGTTGAGCTGGTACGCGTTCCACCCGGGCAACATCGACGGGCTCGCCGCGACCGGCAACGTGCCGTACAACAACGCGGTCAAGTACCGCTCGCCGACCTTCGCGGGTTTCTCGGCCGCGGCCACGCTGGCGCTCGGCAACACGACGAACTTCTCGACCGGCAAGTCGGTCGGCGTCGCGCTGAACTATGCGAACGGGCCGTTCAAGGCGTCGGCCGTGTACTCGAACGAGCACGACCGCTCGATCCTGATCAGCCAGACCGGCATTACGTCGTTCCAGGGGCAGAACACCGCGAACGGCTATCTCGCGAACAAGGTCGAGAACATCGGCGCGGGCGCGTCCTACCAGTTCGGCGACTTCCTCGTGCATGGCCTCTACACGCGCACGAAGATGCAGTCGAACGGCTATCCGGATACGTTCCAGAGCTACGACGCGGGCGTGAACTACCGCAGCAGCGCGTTCAACACGATCGCGGGCGGTGCGGCGACCACGACGCTGGCCGGCCGCCGCTGGACGCAGGTCGAGCTCGGCGACATCTACGCGCTGTCGAAGCGCACGCAGCTCTATGCGAACGTGCTCTACGAACACGGGTCGGGCGGCGCGAAGGCCGCGTTCTTCACGGCCGGCGTGTCGAGCACCGCGAACCAGGTGATCGTCCTGACCGGGATCCATCACTCGTTCTGAGCGGTGCCGGGCGTCCGGCGCCTGAAACGAAAAGAGCGGCCCGCGGGCCGCTCTTTCTTCTGTGCGCGGCCGCGTGCGGCGGCCTGCCCGAAGCGTCGATGTCAGAACATCGCGACCTTGTGGCGCGCGTGCGCGAACGTCGGATCGCTTTCGAGCGGACGATAGTTCAGCCGCTGCGACAGGTCGACCGCCGCGCCGCACACGGCTTCGACGAGCCGTTCCTTCTCGCCGGCCTCGCCGATCTCCGAACGCGGCACCGTCGCGGTGATCGCCGCGACGATCGAGCCCGACTGATCGCGCACGGGCGCGGTCACCGCCGAAATGCCGCTCTCGAACGCCGCCTCGCTGACCGCGTAGCCGAGCCGCGCGTAGTGGCGCACGCGTTCGTACAGCTCGTCGACGCTGCCCGGCGTGCGCTCGGTGAACTGCTCGAGTTTTTTCTCCGGATAGAGCTGACGCAACGCGTCGCGCGTGAGGTCGCCCATCAGCACGTGGCCGTGCACGGTGGCGTGCGCGGGCAAGCGCGTGCCGACGTGTACCTTCACCGAACCGAACATCGACGTATTGCTCTGCGCCTTCGCGACGAACACGACGTCGCGCTGGTCGCGGATCAGCAGATGCGTCGACAGGCCGGTCGCATCGCGCAGCCGTTCGAGCACGGGCGTACCGAGATCGGTCAATTCAAGCGAGTTCAGGTATTCGAAACCGAGCCGCAGCACGCCGACGCCAAGCCGGAAATAACGGTCGCCGTTCACGCGCTCGAGGAAGCCGAGCGCCTCGAGCGTCTGCAGCAGGCGGAACGTGGTCGTGCGCGGAATGCCGATGCGCTTCGACAGTTCCGGCGCGCCGAGCACGGGCTCGCGCGCGGAGAATTCGGCCAGGATCCGCAGCCCGCGTTCGAGCCCCGGCACCAGGTAGGACGACGCGCCGCCGGACGATTCGTCGTCGCCGGGCGTCGCCGGATCGGGTGCACCGCTCATCGTTGTCTTGACCATGTGGACATGGACGAAAGGAAATCAGTCACGAAACAGGTCATGGATCATCGTGGATATTCAGTCATGCTACCTCAGCGCGCGCGCCGGATCGCACCGGCACGCACGCCGTGACGCAACATGCGCATCCACACCGCGATGCGGTGTCATTCAAGGTCGAGAGGATAGCAGCGTTGGACGGCGCGACGCCATGCGGGAATCGCCGAACGGCGGGCAGCCGGCCGCACCGCCGAGGTGCGGCCGCCCGTGTCCGGCGTGGCGCGCCGGATCGCCTACAGGCGCGACAGGTAGACGCGAATGTTCGCGCGGTCGTAGGTGAAGCCGCCGGCCGGATCCGGCTCCAGCACCCGCGCGAGATCGACCGCATACATCCAGCCGCTGCCCAGCAGGCCGCCGTTGATCGCGCGGATCCGGCTGCCGCCGACGGCGATCGCCGCATGAAACACGTTACCGTTTCTGGAGAAGCCGACCGCGGTGCCCGCCGGAATGCTCGCGCGTCCGTCCCATTGATCGCCGGTCTCGAAGTTGAACCGAGACTTCCACAGCTGGCCGATCGTGTCGAGCAGCGCACCGGGCGCGATCAGCGCGTCGGCACGCAGCAGATACCGGACATAGGCCGCGGCGTCGTAGCAGACGCCGCCGGACACGTACTCGTTGATGTTGGCCATCCCGAACATCAGCGCCTGCGCGTGTTTTTGCCTTTCGCCGAGGCCGGATTGGGCGACATGCCCGCCTAGCTGGGTCAGTTGCATGGATAGCTCCTTGTGAGGAAAACGGACGCCGTCGTCCCGCCGGCGCGATAACCTCATATCTTATTACGATATCCGCCGGCGCCGACCCTGCTCCCGGTGTCACGGCGTGCGCGCCGCCGCCAACGTGTCGGGATTCGGCGCGAGCCGCGGGCGCACCCGCAACGGCTGCGGCATGTCGGGCCGCGGCTCCGCCAGCGGGCCGGTCATGAGCAGTTGCCGCAGCGTCGCATCGGCACCGGGATCGCCGAGCGACACGAACTCGACGCGCGTGACGACGTCCCGCATGCGGTGTCGCGCGATGCGCGCCGCGCGGCGGACAAAAAGCTGAAAACGGAAAGGAATCGGGCAAGCACCGCCCGGCAGCGGGCGGCGAAAGGGGGACGGCGAGAGGCGATCCTCGGGCGGACCGCCGCGACGGCGTCAGGCCGTCACGGCTGCGTCATATTCGGCGCGGGCAAGCTGGCCGGCGGCGTACGCCTCGGCCTCGCCGCGAAAGCCTTCCTGGCTGAACGCAACGACTTTCACACCGACGCCGGTCGCCCGCTTCACCGTCAGCGCCCATTGCCATCCGCCGTCTTGCTCGAAGACGTGCAGCGAGGGTTCGAAGGAAGGGTCGAGTACGGTCACGCGTTTTGCTCCTGCCCCTTGCGCGCCGCATAGGCCACACTCGAGGCATGTCGAAAGGGTCGCGCCGGTGTGCCGACGCGCTTCTGCCATTCGACAGTCTAGTCAATAATTGTTGCGACGCACCATCAGAGGTTTCACTCATCTATCGGAACCGGCCGGTCGATCGAAACTGACTGAAACCCATACGGCACGGGCTTCCGCACCGCGCCGGGCGATGCGGCATCGCATTCGTGCGGCAACGTGCCGCACACGCGAACGATTGCTTGCGTCGGCCATTCGTGGATCGCATAAACGGGGCGCGACCTATCCGGCGGACATCACGCGCCGAAAAGTCAGGTTGACGCGCTCGCCCTGCACACCCGGCGCCTTCGGCACGCGGTGCTGCCATTCCGCCTGCGTGCGCCCGCGCATCACGAGCAGGCTGCCGTGCACGAGGCGATACGCATGCGTGATGCCGGTCGCGCGGTGGCGCAGATCGAACACGCGCATCGCCCCGAGGCTCACCGATGCGATCACCGGTTCATCCCCGAGCGCCGGCTCGTTGTCCGCATGCCAGCCGAGGCCGTCCAGCCCGTTCCGATAGCGATTGAGCAGCACGCTGTTGAAGCGCGTACCGCACGTCGCCTCGACCGCCTGCTTCAGGTCGAGCACGGCCGGCGTCCACGGCGCGGGCACGTTGCGGATCCCCGAGTACACGTAGACGGCATCCGGTTCGCCCTGCCACGCGGTCAGCCTCGGCAACGGAATGCGGCCGCGCGGCGTGCGGATCGTGTCCTGCCGCCAGGCGACCTCGCCGATCAGCGCGGCCAGCGCGCGATCGGCATCGGGTTGCGCGAGCCAGTCGGGATACCAGTCCACGTCGGGCACGGGCGTGTCAGCGAAGAAATCGGGGGTCGACATGTCGGAAGGAACGGGCGAGAAACGGAACGAACGAGGCCTGTCTGCATACTAGCCAACGGCGCCCCGGCCCGCCATGCGCTGTCATTCGCCGATGAAAGGAAGCGGCCGCGTGCCGCGATGCGCATTCGCGCATCACGCTATCATCGCGGCGTGTCGCGGCACGCCCCGCCGAGGGGCGCCGCTTTTCTCCGCCATGCCGGCCGGCGCGACCCGGCCGCATTCTTCCCGGATCCCATCATGACGACGCTCTCCGATTCCGCCCTCGATCAACTGTTTCGCTCCGCCCGCACGCACAACGCGTGGCAGGACAAACCCGTCGACGACGCGCTGCTGCACCGCCTGATCGACCTGACGAAATTCGGCCCGACGTCGGCGAACTCGAGCCCCGCGCGCTTCGTGTTCGTCAAGTCGCCCGAAGCGAAGGCGCGCCTGAAACCCGCGCTGTCCGACGGCAACCTCGCGAAAACGATGGCCGCGCCCGTCACCGTGATCGTCGGGATGGACTACGCGTTCTACGAGCACCTGCCGCGCCTGTTCCCGCACGCCGACGCACGCAGTTGGTTTGCCGGCAACGATGCGCTGATCGAGGCCACCACGTTCCGCAACGCGTCGCTGCAAGGCGCTTACCTGATCCTGGCCGCACGCGCGCTCGGCCTCGACGCGGGCCCGATGTCGGGCTTCGACGGCGCGAAGGTCGATGCCGAATTCTTCGCGGGCACCGCGATCAAGAGCAACTTCCTCGTGAATCTCGGCTACGGCGATCCGGCCGGCCTGTTCCCGCGCAGCCCGCGCTTCGATTTCGACGACATCGCCCGCATCGAATAACGGTTGCGAGCGCGGGCCCGTTCACGCCGATAACGGGCTTGCGCCGGCCTCAACCACGCGTCAAGCGGATCAGCGCGATCTCGGACGGCACGCCGAAGCGGTTCGGCGGCCCCCAGTATCCGGTGCCGCGGCTCGTATAAAGCCACATGTCGCCGAAGCGGTTCAGCCCGCCGATCACCGGCTGCTGCATCCGTACGAACGGCGGCCACGGCAGGAACTGGCCGCCGTGCGTATGGCCCGACAGCTGCACGGTGTAACCCGCGCGATTCGCCGCTTCCGCGCTGCGCGGCTGATGCGCGAGCAGGATCTTCGTGCCGACGTCGCGCGGTGCACCCGCCAGCGCCTGCTCGGGGTCGCTGCGATGCGCGGGATCGAACCCGCCGGCCGTGAAATCGGTCACGCCCGCGAGCACCGCGCGCGCGCCGTCATGCTCGATCAGCACGTGCTCGTTCAGCAGCACCGTCAGCCCGATGCGGCGGAATTCGTCGATCCACTCATGCGCGCCCGCGTAATACTCATGGTTGCCGGTCACGAGGAAGCTGCCGTGCCGCGACCGCATCTGGCCGAGCGGCGCCGTGTGGTCGCGCAGGCGCTTGACCGAACCGTCCACCACGTCGCCGGTCACGACCACCAGGTCGGCGTCGAGCGCATTGACCGCACGCACGATCCGTTCGATGTACGGCCGCTTGATCGTCGGCCCGACGTGGATGTCGGACAGCTGGACGATCGTCAGCCCGTCGAGCGCCGCCGGCAGCCCCGCCACCGGAATCGACACGCGCTTGACCGCCGCCGTGCGGCGCGCGCCGACGAACCCGATCGCGGTGACGAGCACCGCGGCCGCCAGCACGCCGAGCGCCGTGTCGGTCGCGGCGCCGCGCCACGCGCCGTCGTGCCCGAGATACCGCCACGCGACCACGCCGAGCAGCACGAACTCGCGCAGCAACGTCAGCACCAGCAGCGACGAAAAAAAACCCATCACGAGCGCGCCGGCCCAGCCGACCAGCGTCGCCGCCCAGCCTTCGTCGAAGCGGCGCGAGAACATGCCGACCGGAATCAGCACGACGAAGCTCGCCAGCACGAGCGCCGCGATCGTGCGCGCGACCGGCGACGCGAATGCATCGGGAATGATCCGTATCCCGACGTACAGATGGAACAGCACGCCGATTGCAATGAACCGGACAAAGAAACTTCGCATGGAACACTCACCTTCGTTGCGACACCGCTTCCGCGACGCGCGGCACGGGGCTGTCCCGTACCGCACGTCGCGCCATACGCACGATGGTACACAGATCCCGCCCGTGACGACCGGTCGCGGCCGCCGGTGAAGGGCCGCGCGGCTTCACGCGATAGCCGGCCGGATTCGCGTACGGTCAGGCAGCAATCGATCGTTTCCACCGTCATTGCACTGCGTCGGCATGACAAAAGCTGCCTCCCTTCTTTCATCTGACGATCCTTTACAGTCCGTTAGCAACCCTACGCGAGAGCGCACTGGCAGAATCGCGGCGGGCCAGTCATCGTTGCGGAAACGCGCGGCCGGACGGACCGGCACGACCGTCGGCGCGTCCGCGAGCGCGCACCGCCCGTGCCGTGCACGCGCGCCGGATGGCTGGCGATCCGCATCGCGCTGATTTATGATCGGCTCCGTACCCTGGAATCGTCGTCGCGGCGACGATCCGCATTGCGCCGCGCCCGGCATCCACCCCCAACGTCGAGCTCGTCACACCATGAGAAAAACAATGCCGCGCGCGCCCCTGCGCGTTGCCGCCGCCCTGGCGCCCGCCCTGCCGCTCGCGGGCTGCGCGTCGCGAGGCGCCCCGTCGTACGTGCTGTTCGGCGCGTATTTCCCGCTCTGGCTCGTCAGCGCGATCGTCGGCGTCATCGGCGCGATCGTCGCGCACCGCGTGTTCGTCGCGACCGGCTGGGCCGCCACCGTGCCTTACCAGCTCGCCGTCTGCACCGCGATCGGGCTCGTGGTCGCCGTGATCGTCTGGCTCACCGGCACGGGGCCGTTCGCATGAAGGCCGCCGGACTCCCCCGCCCGTCCGTGAAAGGCCGCGTGATCGCGCTCGCGATCGTCGCGCTCGGCATCGCCGCGCTCGTGTATGCGTACTACCGCACGACGGCCTACCCGTCCACCGACGACGCGTCGATCGACGCGGACGTCGTGCACGTCGCGTCGCCGGTCGGCGGCCGCATCGTGCAACTCGCCGTGCACGAGAACCAGCGCGTCGCGAAGGGCGACCTGCTGTACGAGATCGATCCCGTGCCGTACCGGCTGTCGGTCGCGCAGGCGCAGGCCGACGTCGAACTCGCGCGCGCATCGCTCGACACGCGCCGCCGCTCGCTGATCGGCGAGCGTTCGAACGCGGCGGTCGCCGCCGAGCAGGTCAAGCGCGCGACGCAGAACTACGATCTCGCGACGCGCGACGTGAACCGCCTCGCGCCGCTTGCCGCGCAGGGCTACGTCAGCGCGCAGCAGTTCGACCAGGCGAAGGTCCGCCAGCGCGACGCGTCCGTGTCGCTCGCGCAGGCGCAGGAACAGCAGCACGCATCGGCCCGGACGATCGGCGACGAAGCCGACGCGATCGCGACGCTGCATGCGCGCGAAGCCGCGCTCGCACGCGCACAGCATGCACTCGACGATACGGTCGTGCGCGCGCCGCACGACGGGCTCGTGACGGGCCTGACCGTGCTCGCCGGCGAAACCCTCGCGCCGAACCAGTCGATCTTCACGCTGATCGACGCGCGCGAATGGTTCGCCGTCGGCAACTTCCGCGAGACGGCGCTGAGCCGCATCGCGGTCGGCGATTGCGCCACCGTCTATTCGATGATCGACCGCAGCCGCCCGCTGACGGGCAAGGTCGTCGGCATCGGCGCCGGCATCGCGGACAGCGCGCGCATCAACCTGCCGCGCTCGCTGCCGATCGTGCAGAACTCGGTGAACTGGGTGCACGTCGCGCAGCGCTTCCCGGTGCGCGTGAAGCTCGACGAGCCCGACGCCGCGCTCGTACGCGTCGGCGCCAGCGCGATCGTCGAGGTCCGGCATGGCACTGCCTGCCGCTGACGTTCGCGCGCCGGGCCCGCGCGAAGTCCTGCGACTGCTCGCGCCGTTTCCGGGGCGCACGGCCATCGCCGTGCGCGTCGCGCTCATCTGCGCGCTGACCGCGCTCGTGACGGCCGCGAATGGCACGCCCGAAGCCGCGCTGTCCGCGTACGTCGTGTTCTTCATGATCCGCGCCGACCGCGTGACGAGCATCGTGCTCGCGGCCGCGCTGCTGCTGATCGTCACGATCGTGATCGGGCTCGTGCTCGGCATCGCGATCTTCAGCATCGACTATTCGATCCTGCGGGTCGCCTGCATGGCCGTGCTGTCGGTCGCCCTCCTCTATCTGACTTCCGCCAGCAAGCTGCGCCCGGTGGGCGCGATCCTCGCGATGATCGTCGGCTTCGGGCTCGACCAGCTCGGCCTCGCGCCGTTCGGCGAGGCCGCGACGCGCGCGTTGCTCTATATCTGGCTGACGATCGCGATCCCCGTCGGCGTGGCGATCGTCGTCAACCTGCTGATCGCGCCGTCGCCGCGCAAGCTCCTGCACGCGCAACTCGCGAAGCGGCTGCGGCTCTCCGCGCGACGACTGCGCGGCGGCGACGATACACGCGCCGCGTTCGACGCGAGCCTGCGCGAAGGCGACAAGCAGTTGCTCACGTGGCTCAAGCTGTCGAAACTCGAAGGCTCGTCGAGCGCCGCCGACGTCGCGGCGCTGCGGCAGGCCATCGCGTCGAGCACCGCGCTGATGGTCGGCGTCGCGCTGGCCGATCGCGAACCGGACGCACGGCTGCCCGATGCGTTCGCCGCGCCGATCGCCGCGACGCTCGACGACATGGCCGCCATTCTCGAACGCGGCGGCTACCCGGTCGACGTGACGCTCGCGCTGCCGCCCGCCGACGCGCTGCCGCCGCTCGCGCGCATCGCCGCGACCGACCTCCATGCCGCGATCACGCGTTTCGCGGAGCCGGGCGCGACGGCCGATGCCGCGGCCGCCGCCCCTGCCGCCATACCCGAAGCCCCCGCGCCGGCCGCACGCGGCGGCTTCTTCCTGCCCGACGCCCGCACCAATCCCGACCACATCCGTTATGCGCTGAAGACGACCGCCGCGGCGATCTTCTGCTACCTGCTGTACTCGCAACTCGACTGGTCGGGCATCCATACCTGCGTCGTCACCTGCTACATCGTGTCGCTCGGCTCGACGGCCGAAACGGTCGAGAAGCTCACGCTGCGGATCGTCGGCTGCATGGTCGGCGCGCTGCTCGGCACCGCCGCGCTCGTGTTCGTCGTGCCGGCGCTGTCGTCGGTCGGCCACCTGATGGCGCTCGTGTTCGCCGGCGCGTGGCTGTCCGCGTGGATCGCATTCGGCTCGCCGCGCATCGCGTACGCGGGTTTCCAGATCGCGTTCGCGTTTTTCCTGTGCGTGATCCAGGGCGCCGGCCCCGGCTTCGACCTGACGATCGCGCGCGACCGCACGATCGGCATCCTGCTCGGCAACGTCGTCGTGTATCTCGTGTTCACGCGCATCTGGCCCGTCAGCATCGGCAAGCAGATCGACGTCGCGCTCGCCGCGCTGCTCGACCAGTGGCGGCGGATCGCGCGGATCGCGCAGCCGGCCGAGCGACGCACGCTCGCGGCCGAAGCGTTCGCGCGCCATGGCGCGATCACGCAGGAGCTCGGCCTGGTCCATTACGAACCGTCGTGGGTCCGACCGGCCGCGACGTGGCTGGCCACGCGGCGGCGCGCGCTCGCGGAACTCGGCGCGCTCGAAGGCCCGCTGTTCCTGCTCGCCGAACGCCAACCCGGCGACATCGCGATCGACGCGCAACTCGCGCGCGTGACCGAACCGGGCGGCGACAACGCCGTGCCCCGTCCGGACGCCCGCGCACCCTCGGCCGCGCCGCCGGGCGCCGCCCCCACCGACCCCGCACGCGACGCGCTGCTGAACCTGATCGACACGCGGCTCGCGCAGATCGCCGACGCCGCCCGTCCAGCCACACCGAAGGAGCCTGCCCCCCATGCGTCGACCTGAACCGCCGGCCGCCTCGATCGCCGTAGCCGCCCTCGCGACCGCCGTCGCACTGGCCGGTTGCGCGACGTCGTCGATCGACCTGGCGCCGGAGGCATCCGACCGCCCGTGGCAGCCGCAAACGTCGGCCGCGGGCGACATCGTGCCGGGCCCGCCGCGCGCGTCCACGCCAGGCGCGCACGACTACACGCTGCCCGCGTCGCCGGCGCTCGCGTCGGTCTCGCCGCCGGCCGTGCTCGATGCCGCGCATCCGTACACGCTGCCCGAGCTGATCGATCTCGCCGAATCGGCGAACCCGCTCACCCGCATCGCGTGGAACGACGCTCGCAATGCGGCGCTCGCGGTCGGCCTCGCCAAGGCCGCCTACCTGCCGCGCCTGTCGGCGACCGCGATGGGCGCGTACCAGACGAGCCACGGCTCGACGTCCACGATCCTCGGCGATTCGTCGAGCGACACCACCGTGCACGGCACGATTTCGGCGCTGTCGCTGCAATGGCTGCTGTTCGATTTCGGCGGCCGCGCGGCGCGCGTCGAAGCGGCCGAACAGGCCTCGATCGCGTCGAACGTCGCGTTCACGGCCGTGCACCAGCAGGTGATCCACGACGTGACGGTCTCGTACTACCGTTACGAAGCCGCGCGCTCGCGCGCCGTCAGCGCCCAGCAGGGTCTCGCGAACGCGGACGCGATCCTCGCGGCGTCGCGCGCGCGGCTCAAGCACGGCGTCGGCACGGTCGTCGAGCTCGCGCAGGCGACGCAGAACCGCGCGCAGGCGAACCTCGCGCTCGTCCAGGCAAACGGCGCGGAAAGCGACAGCTACCTCGCGCTCGTCTCCGCGCTCGGCATCTCGCCGCTGTCGAAGCCGACGATCGCCGCGCTGCCGAAGCGGCCGCTGCCACCCGCGCTCGGCTCGTCGGTCGATGCGATCGTGTCGGATGCGATCGCGCGCCGCCCCGACCTGCAGGGCGCGTTCGCGCTCGAAAAGGCCAATCGCGCGAAGATCAAGGCCGCCGAAGCCGCGTTCATGCCGAAGATCTTCCTGTCCGCGTCGACGTCATACGCGAGTGGCGGCACGGCCATTTCCGCATTACCCGCGATCGGCGACCAGGCGCCGACCGTCAACCTGAACGGAAGCCGCTACGGCGGCGGCGTGTTTCTCGGCGTGACGATTCCGCTGTACGACGGCGGCCTGCGCTCGGCCGTGCTGATGCAGGCGCGCAACGATGCGGAAAGCGCGTCCGCGCGCCTCACGCGGACCAAGGAGGAAGCCGTGCGGCAGGTCGTCGCCGCGCAGAACGCGGTGCAGACGAGCCTCGCGTCGCACGACGCGGCCAAGGCGCTCGTCGATGCCGCGCAGACCAGCTACGACGCGGCGCTGACCGCGTACCGTAACGGCGTCGGCTCGGTCACCGACGCGACGATCGCGCAGAGCCAGCTGCTCGCGGCCCGAAACGCGGAGGTCGACAGCTATGCGGGCGCGCTGTCGGCCGCCGCCGCGCTCGCGCTCGCGACGGGCACGATCGGCGCCGCGCAGTAGCACGGCCGCCGCAAGGCGGTTGACGCCTGCGCGCGCCGCCCACTAGAATGCCGCCCATTCTTCCTTCAGGAACCATCGTGGACAGTTGCAGCACTCCGTTGCGTGCGCCGCTTGCCGCCTGAACGCCTGTCCGACGCAGTTCTCCTGCCCCGGCTCGCGTTCCGCGAGCCCGCACGCCCCCCGTTACACACTAAATGACGCATTCGCGCGGTACAGTACCGCGCGATGACGGCCGTCCACGCGTCGCCCATGGCCTTGCGCCGCGGCGACGACGGCCGGCGCGCGCTTCTTGCACGGCAGGACAACCATGACTTTCGATTTCGCACTCCGTCTTTTCACCGCGTTCGCCTGCGGCGTCGCCATCGGCCTCGAGCGCCAGATGCGCCAGCGCACGGCCGGCCTGCGCACCATCACGCTCGTCGCCAGCGGCGCGTGCCTGTTCGTCACGCTCGGCGTACTGACCGGCAATGGCGTCGCGGGCGTCACGCAGATCGCCGCCTACGTCGTGTCGGGCGTCGGCTTTCTCGGCGGCGGCGTGATCATGCGCGACAAGGGCTCGATCCAGGGCATCAACACGGCCGCGACGCTGTGGTGCTCGGCCGCCGTCGGTGTGCTGGCCGGCTCCGGCCATTACGTGCCCGCACTGGCCGGCACCGGCGTCGTGCTGCTCACCAATACCGTGCTGCGCGGTGTCAGCCAGGCGATCAACGCGACGCCCGTCTCGAACGCCGATCTCGTGCGCGAATACCAGATCACGGTGATCTGCCTGGCCGCCGACGAAGTGCACATCCGCACGCTGCTGTCGAACGCGATGTACGCGAAGCCGCTGTCGTTCCAGAGCCTGACGAGCGAGGACGTACCCGATCAGCCGGACCGGCTGAAGGTGACCGCGACGTTGAAGCTGCATCCGAAGGATCAGCAGAAGCTCGAACAGATCGCGAGCCGGATGAGCATGGAGAAGAGCATTTCCAGCGTGAGCTGGACCGCGAAGGAAGCGGAACCGATGATGGAGTGAGCGGCGTGGCGGCCGCCGCATCCGGCGCCGCCCTCGCCTGCGTCACGGCGCGTCGATGAGCCCGGCCGAAATCGCCTTCACGACCGCCTGGACCTTGTTGGTCGCGCCGAGCTTCTCGAGGATGTTGTTGACGTGGAAGTTGACCGTCCGCTCCGAGATGCTGAGGATCTGGCCGATTTCGCACGCGGTCTTGCCCTCGGCCGTCCAGCACAGCACCTCGCGCTCGCGCGCGGTCAGCGTGACGCCCGCCGCGGGCGACAGCTTCGGCACCATGAAGCGGCTCATCAGCGAATGCGACAGGTTCGCGAGCCAGTTCGTCTGCAGCGTCAGCATATTGATTTCGGCAGGCGTCAGCCGGTCGGCATGGCGCGCGATGCTCAGCAGGCCGAACGCGCCGCGGGCCGCCCAGCTCGACTGCGCGACGCCCACCGACAGCCCGAAATCGCGCGCGTCCTGCCACAGCGGGCACGGGTCGATCCGGTCGACATCCGGCCAGACGATCATGTTGGTGCTCAGCGCGCCGTCGCGAACCGTCGAATCGATCTCGATGTAGTTTTGCGCCTGGTAGTGCGCCATCCAGCCGTCGGGATAGGTATTGAAGATGGCGACCGACGGCTTCGATACGGGCAGCGGTACGCGAATGCCGTAGCAGCAGTATTCGAATCCCAGCCGCCTCGAATAGGCGGCGATCCGCTGGAAGAGCTGCTGCTCGTCTTCCGCGGCGCTGAATTGTTGATAGGCATCCTGCCAGCGCAGTTCCATTCGTTCTCCGACAACGTCACGCTGTCATACTTGTCAGGTTCCAGCACCCGTTCGAGGCTGATACATTCCGCGCATGACCTCACCTTTGCTGCACCCGGTCCCCGGCCCGTCCCCGGACGGCTACGTACGCCTGTCAAAAGACGCACTGGCCGTGCTTGCACTCGACCATGTCTCGAGCGGCCTCGACGCATCCTTGCTGGCCGAACTGCGCGACAGCGCGATCGACGCACGCCTCGCCGGCTACACCGAATGGCACCGCGCGGCCGGCGCCGGCGCCCCTTACGTGACGGTCGGCTGGGACTGGTACCTCGAACGCGCGACGGGCACGTTCGTGATCGCGGGCGGCGACGTCCGCAGCAACGTGATGGTCGTCGATGCCACCGGCGCCGACATCGGCATGGTCCGCACGGCCGCCGCGCTCGCCGCGCGGCTTGCCGGCATGGACTGGCCCGCCGCGGTCGCGTCGGCCGTGCTCGGTCGCAACGACACCTATCATGCCGGTCCCACGCTCCAGTGACAACCTGCCGCGCATTCCTCTGATCATTTCGCAAGACTGGCGCTCTTTATAAGCAAAAGCCGTCCAGTTTTCAATCCCGTCGATCAAGAAACCGTTACCACGCCGCAAATGGCGCCTTTGGGCCGCCACCCTGTAAGAGTTACCAGTTACAGCTCCCTCGTGCCGCGCGATGTAATGCACGCATACAAAAGCACAGATCCGAGGACACCATGCGGACCTTCGTTCACGAGGAAGGGCGGTTGCCACACGAACTTGCAGCGGATCTAGGGCGCTATCGGCGCCGCGTATTCGTCGAACAGCTCGGTTGGGCGCTTCCGTCGGCGAACGAAAGCTTCGAGCGCGACCAGTTCGATCGCGACGATACCGTCTACGTGTTCGCGAGGAACGCCGGCGGCGACATGTGCGGATGCGCGCGCCTGCTGCCCACCACGCGCCCGTACCTGCTGAAGTCGCTGTTCGCCGACCTGATCGCCGAAGACATGCCGCTGCCGCAATCGGCCGCCGTCTGGGAGTTGTCCAGGTTCGCGGCGACCGACGACGAAGGCGGCCCGGGCAACGCCGAGTGGGCCGTGCGCCCGATGCTGGCCGCGGTCGTCGAATGCGCGGCGCAGCTCGGCGCGCGCCAGCTGATCGGCGTGACGTTCGCGAGCATGGAGCGGCTGTTCCGCCGGATCGGCATTCACGCGCACCGCGCAGGCCCGCCGAAACAGGTGGACGGTCGTCTGGTGGTCGCGTGCTGGATCGACATCGATCCGCAAACGTTTGCCGCGCTAGGAATCGAGCCGGGGCAGGCAACCCGGCAAGCCATCGCCGCCTGAGCCGGAACGCGCGTGTCCGTCCGGGCGGCATCGTAACGAAGGAGAACCAACGTGGACCAGTCTCAGGTCTTTCGCGCGATGATGCCCGGCTTGACGAGCGCCGGCGGCGCCCGCATTGCGGTCGCCTATCCGTCGTTTCCCAGGCCCCTGCCGCTCGTGCGGCTCGACCGCCGCGGGCTCGTGTTTCGCGCCGCCGGCGCCGCGCCGCTCGTCTGCGGGCTGCCGCGCCCCGCGACGCTGCTGGTCGCGGACGAGCCGCTCTGCTCGCTGCGCCTCGTGATTCGCGGCACCGCCCCGGCCGGAGGCGGGCAGCACGACCTGACGATGCAGCCGTCCGGCGCCGCCGGCGACGAGCTACTGTGGCATGCGCTGCGCGATCGCGCACCGTACCGGCACATTCGGCACCCGCTGGCGCCCGTCGATACGACCCGCGCCGCTGACAGCGCGCCGCTCGCACCGGCCGGCGAGGCCGCCCCGCGCCCGTCGCGCAGCACGGCCTTTCGCCTGCCGTGCCACAGCGACGCGCTGTTCTTTGCCGACTGGCTCGAATATCACTTCGACGAGCTGCGCGCGCTGTCGCAGCAGCACGGGCCGCAACTGCAGCTCAATCAGCTCGAGCGCCAGGTGGCCGACGACGAGGTCGGCGTACGCTTCGTCTACGACATCGACGGCCATGCGACGCGGCATGCGCTGACCGACTGCGCACGCGAGGCCTGTGCATGGATCGAGACGGAAATGCGCGACAAGTACGCGCTGCCCGTCGCGCAGGAGCGGTTCGGCGCGTTTGCGGCACATGCGCGGGCCAGCGGCATGTGAATGGATCACGCGGCTGCCAGTTGCATGGATACAACTAGCGCTTGCAAACGTCCGGGTTTTCCCTTAAATTGACGTCTGTCTCCTCCATGTCTCCAAACATGGATTCAGCCCGCTCAAGCAGCGGGCTTTTTTATTGCCTGCGCGGATCTCGGGGCCACATCATTTTCCGTTCCGGCTAACCCGCCGGACGTGCGCCGGCCGGGTGCAGCCAGTAGTGATACACCGTAAATATCAGCGCAAGCGCCACGACCAGGATCAACAACAGGTATAGCCAACCCTTCCTGGTCGACGGCAGGTCCGTCACGGCGCCGACGTCACCCGTCAGTGCCATCAACGCGACCATCGCCAGCCCGGCCAGTACCAACGTGCCCTTGGCCACCCATCCAAAGACGGCCTCCAGTCCGGCCGCCCATCGCGATTGGCGATAAGGTCCGGCAACCGGCCGACGCAGATCGGGCTTACTCATTCCTCATCTCCCGTCCGACCTGCACGAATCCGCACGTCGAACAGCAGGCTGCTGCGGAAGGCCGGGATTTGAGGGCTCCGCAGACATGCGGCGGCCGCGGTGCACACACTGAATCTGAAGCGTCATGTTTGTTGTACCTTGAGCGAGTCGGGAGTCGCCCCTCCGCTTCGTTTGGCCGAAACGAATCGATATCGTTCGACACGACGAGCATGCGCCGCGACACGATCCGCTCGCCTCACGCAATCCCGATCGGTCCGCTTATCATTGACCGGGCCCGCCACCCTTCGCCGAGGTCATCTTGCACGCCCACTTGCGTATTGCCCGCCCGGTCAGCAACCTCGCCCGCACCGAGCGCATGTATCGCGACGCCCTCGACCTGTCGGTCCTCGCGCGTTTCGACGATCACGACGGCTTTTCCGGCGTGATGCTCGGACGCGAAGGCCTCGACTATCACCTCGAATTCACGCACTGCCCGGATCATCCGATCGCGCCGTCGCCCACACCCGAAGACCTGATCGTCTTCTACCTGCCCGATCGACCGGAATGGGAAGCCGCGTGCGAGCGCGCCGCCGCACATGGCTTCATGCCCGTGACGTCGTTCAATCCGTACTGGGAAATATCCGGCCAGACCTTCGAGGATGCCGACGGCTACCGAATCGTGCTGCAGAACGGCACGTGGCACTGACACGCGCAGACGCGTGAGCCGTTACGCGCCGGCAACCCCGCCGGCGCGCGCGACATACACGACGTGCGGCCGCAGCGGATGCCCGTCCGGCAACGCGGGATGATCGAAGTCGCGCGCGGATTGGCGCAGCATGCCGATCTGTTCCATCACACGCCGCGACCGCACGTTGGTGTCGGCCGTCCACGCGAAGATTTCGCCGAGCCCGGCCCGGCCGAACCCGTCGGCCAACGCGGCGGCAGCCGCTTCGAGCGCGTAGCCCTGCCCCCACGCGTGGCGCGCCTGCCGCCACATGATCTCGACGCTCGGCGCCATCGGATGGGTTGCACGCGCTTCATGCGACAGACCGCAAAGCCCGAGCAGCGTCGCGTCGGCACGACGTTCGACCGCCCACACGCCGAAGCCGTGTGCATCGAAATGCGCGTCGAAGTGCGCGATGAGGTCGCTCGCCTCGTCGACGGACATCGGGCCGCGCGCGAGCCACGCGGTCACGTCCGAATCGGCATGCATCGCCGAAAGCGCACCCGCATCCGACGCACGCCAGCGACGCAGCATCAGGCGTTCGGTTTCGATCTTCGAGAGGGTGGACATGGGTGATGAGAATCGCACGGGCGGCAGCGGAACGCTGGTGACATCACGAACCCGAACGCGGGGCGGCTGACGAAGGAGGAAGCTCGATCGTCGCGTCCGCCCGCGACGATCGATGGAACAAACCACGAGAAACGGGCACGGGTGCGCCCATCGCGATTACTCGTTTTCTTCGAAGTAATGCCCGAACTTCGTCTGCTTCGTGCGGATATAACGCTCGTTTTCCTCGCGTACGGGCACCGCCAGCGCCACGCGTTCGCAGACCGGAATGCCGTGCTTCGCGAGCGTGTCGAACTTCTCCGGGTTGTTGCTCATCAGCCGCACCGACGTCACGCCGAGGATCCGCAGGATCGCGGCGGCCGAATCGTATTCGCGGGCATCGTCGGGCAGGCCGAGGTCGAGGTTCGCCTCGACGGTGTCGCGCCCCTGCTCCTGCAGCGCGTACGCGCGGATCTTGTTGCTCAGGCCGATCCCGCGCCCTTCATGACCGCGCAGGTACAACAGCACGCCGCGGTCTTCCGCCGCGATGTAGCGCAACGCAAGGTCGAGCTGCTCGCCGCAATCGCAGCGATACGAGCCGAACACGTCGCCGGTCAGGCATTCGGAGTGCAGCCGCGTCAGCACCGACTGCTCGCCGGCCACGTCGCCCATCACGAGCGCAAGATGTTCGGCATCGCTGCCCGATACGCGAAACGCGTATGACTTGAACGTACCGTAACGCGTAGGCAGCGACGCGGTGGCGACGAGTGTCACGCACTCGTCGGCCTGGTCATTGCCCGGCGCGGGCGATTGGGGACGCGAAGACATCATGAATTGAATCGAAACGTTCAGGAATGTAGGAGTTGTGTGGATAGTGCGTGACGGGAGTTTACCGCTAATCTGGAAACGTCACGCGACTGCCACTGCGCGCCCGGCTATACTGGGCTCAACGGGTGTCGCGCACCAACGCCCTGCCTTCCCTGTATCGACCTGCACACGGAGAAAGCGAATGAGCACGACTGTCGCGCAGATTCTCAAGGCCAAGCCTGATTCGGGCCGCACGATCTACACCGTCACGAAGACCGATTTCGTCTACGACGCCATCAAGCTGATGGCGGAAAAGGGGATCGGCGCGTTGCTGGTCTTGGACGGCGACGACATCGCGGGTATCGTCACCGAGCGCGATTACGCGCGCAAGGTCGTCCTGCAGGACCGTTCATCGAAAGCGACCCGCGTCGAGGAAATCATGACGGCGAAGGTACGCTACGTCGAACCGTCGCAATCCACCGACGAGTGCATGGCGCTGATGACCGAGCACCGGATGCGCCACCTGCCCGTCCTCGACGGCGGCAAGCTGGTCGGCCTCATCTCGATCGGCGACCTCGTGAAGAGCGTGATCGCCGATCAGCAGTTCACGATCAGCCAGCTCGAACACTACATTCACGGCACGCCGGTCGCTTCGACCTGATCCGCGCAGCAAAAAAGGCCCAAACGCGTCAGCGTCTGGGCGGAAAGCCGCCGACATGCGGCGACGGAGGTTCTGCTCCAGCGGGCGAACGACGCGCGCAAACGGCGCGCGTCTCGTCGATTGAATGGTGCGCTCGGGCAGACCGGGGACGTTCGATTAGTTGCCGAAGTAGACCGAATTCACCGGATTCGGTGCTTCCCGCGTCACGCGGCGGCCGGCTTGGCCCGCGCCCGTCGCGACGGCGCCGTAGCCGCTCGTATCGGCCTGTGCGAGCATCGGCTGGTTCGGCTGGATCCGCTGTTCGGCTGCCTGGATGTTGCTCGGGTACTGCGCATCGCTCGCCAGCGGCTTGTAGCCGTTCTGTTCGAGTTGCACGAGTTCGGCCTTGACCTGGTCGCGCGTCAGCCCCTGTTCGGACTGTGCAAACGATGCGATCGGTGCGGCAAGGACGGATGCGGCGATGGCTGCGTAGATGATCGACTTCATGATTTACCTCCGGAATATGTTCTCTTTTGACGTCGCCTCGGCAGGACCCTGTCTGAAGCGAATGAATCCAGTGTAGTGCGCGTCACTCCAAGGGGAAACCCTTAGTTGGAACATACAGCGTTGCAATTTTGGAAAAAATCACCAAATATTTCCGCACACAGCCCGCGCAACTTGCGTTATATGCACAACAATCGCTGACGAAACGCCAACAGCCGGATCACATATCCCGAAGGTTGTGTTGTAGAATCGTAAGGTTTTAATCGCCAGCCGATATTCCATCCACCATGTACGCGCTCACGCTCCTTTCGGTTTCGCCGTCCGGGCCGGCCGGCGTGCGCGCGCACGCCGGCCATCCGGCGCATCCCCTCGCTCGACGCACGGCCCAGGCACCGCTCGCCCCTGCCCGGCGCCTGATCTGACGGCTCGGTCTCCTCCCGGAGCCAGGTCAGACAGGCTCCGGGCGATCCCCATAGGCACGCCACGCCTGCCCTTGCCGATCATTTGGAGAACTGCCATGAAACAACGCCTTTACCAGTTGACCGAACTCGACGTTGCTCGCCTCGAGAAGCACGCCGAACAGAACCCGCGCTTCCAGACCATGCTCGACACGCTGCTCGAGCGTGCCGACATCGTGCAGCCCGACGCCATCAAGGCCAATGTCGTCACGATGAACTCGCAGATCACGCTGCTCGACGAAGCGACCCAGGAACAGGCGACCTGGACGATTGTTTATCCGGACGCCGCCAATCTCGAACTCGGCCGCCTGAACGTCTTCTCGCCCGTCGGCATGGCGCTGCTGGGCACGCAGCGTGGCCAGATGGTCAAGGTGATGCAGCCGAGCGGCGCCGAAAAGCAGATGAAAGTCTCCGCGATCGTGTTCCAGCCGGAAGCCAACGGCGAGTACACGCGCTGACGTCACCGGCGGCCAGTGCCGCGCGCAACACCGACGCACAACGAAAAAAGCGAGGCACGCGCCTCGCTTTTTTGCATCCGGACGACGCGAATCGTCGACATCACATTCCGCAGACAAAAAAAAGGCGCCCGAAGGCGCCTTTTTTGATGCTGCGAAGCGGGTTACCCCGCCGTCACGCTTAGAAGCGGTGACGCAGACCAACCGTTGCTGCGGTTTGGTTGATCGACGAGCTCGGCAGCGTGCTGACGTCGCCGTTGTAGATCGATGCGCCGATGCCGTTCTTCGCTGCACGCTGGTACACAGCTTGTGCGTAGACGTCCGTGCGCTTCGACAGTGCGTAGTCAGCTTGCAGACCGAACTGGTTCCAGTGCGTGCTGCCGTTGTTGATCTTCGCGTTCGTGTACGTGTAAGCAGCACCCAGGCCGAGAGCCGGCGTCAGGTTGTACTTTGCGTTGACTTCGTAGTTGTCGGTGCGCAGCGTGCCCACACCAACAGCATTGTTGTCGAGACGCGCTTGCGTCCACGCTGCGCCGACTTGCGCCGGGCCGAATGCGTAACCAGCAGCAGCGCCGTACGTACGGACGCGGCCTTGGCTAGCGATGCCACCGATCGCCGACGACGTTGCGCCGTTTGCGTTCGTGCCGTCACCCAGGTTCGCTTGCGAGTATGCACCCGCCAGCTTCAGGCCTTGGAACTGGTATGCAACGCCTGCGCTGTACGCACGGTTGTTACCGAAGTTCGTGTTGTTCGAGAACGAGTACGTGCCGCCGAATTGCAGGCCAGCGTAGTTCGCGCTCGTGTACTTGATCGTGTTGTTCTGAGCGACGTCACCGTTCGTGCTCAGACGATCGAGGTTCAGCGGGTGCGCGAAGTACGTGCCGCCCCACGAGCCCGTTGCCGTCAGCGGCGCCAGGTAGTCTTGCGTTGCGTCATATTGCTTACCCAGCGTGACCGTGCCGTACTGGCTCGACAGGCCGACGAAAGCTTGGCGGTTGAACATGCCGCCGTTGCCGTTCGCGAAGCGGCCGTTACCGATGTTGAAGCCGCTTTCCAACGTGAAGATTGCCTTCAGGCCGCCACCGAGGTCTTCCGAACCACGCAGACCGAAACGGCTCTGGTCAATGCCCGAACCCATCGACCAACGCGACTTGCCAGCTTGGCCCAGTGCCGGTTGGACGTTGCTTTGGTAGGTGATGCCTGCGTCCAGCACGCCGTACAGCGTGACGCTGCTTTGCGCGTGAGCGACGGTAGCGAACGATGCTGCAGCTGCTGCAACGATCAGAGTCTTGTTCATTCGTGGAGCTCCCTTCTAAAAAGAGGCAGGTCTCGCGACCTTGTTCATAAACGGTCTTCAACCGCCCGGGAGTGCCATCGGTCCTGCTGGCCACGCCCGGATAGTTGCCCGTTTGGGAACCGTGAGTTTAGGGGTGTACCCTAGGGGAGCGATCCGCAAATAAAGAAATAAGCTTTTCCAGAACTAGAAATAATGAAAGTGGGGCCTAGTCATAAGTATTTGTTTTAACGCTTTTTTTTGACTTCTTGACGACAGCATTTTGGAGGCATTCATCGCACCATTCTTACATGTCATCGTCTTGACGGTTGCATAGAAACAACAAACGGATCCGGCCGAGCACCCCAAAACGGTAATTTTTACCCGAACCGGTCTCAATCTTCGAGCGTTGGACATCTAAAACACTCGCAACCATTGGTAAACAGAATGCGGCGGCCGCGCCGCGGGCGACTCCCCGTCAGCCGACAGAAAGGAACAGGCGGTTTGCCCTGCCGTGACACGCAGTAACAGGCTTAACCGCTCACGTAACCCGGCGGGCGTTCCGGCAGGCTAATGTAAGGCAGCCTTCATTACTGCACAGGACACGCCATGAATCGACGCTCGCTGCTGCGCGCCATCGGATTGACCGCCGCCTTTGCCGGGACCGGCTGGCTGCGCGCCGCCTCGGCCCAGCCCGCGCCGCCCGTGTACCGGCCGTCCGGCCCGAACCGCGTGCCCGGCGGCCCGCCGTACGATGATCGCCCGCGCCTCGCGCCCCCCGCGGCCCGGCACGACCGCCGGCCGCCGCCGCCCCGGCCGCACGGCTATATATGGACGGATGGCTACTGGCGCTGGCAGCGTGGCCGCTATATATGGGTGCCCGGCCGCTGGGTCGCGCGGCGCCCCGGACGTCGCTGGGTACCCGGCTACTGGCGCCGCCAGGGGCCGGTATGGGTCTACGTCGACGGCTCGTGGCGATAGGCCGCCGCACGGCGCCGGACGGCAAGCGGGAAGCGGCACCGTTCGCGCCGTCGCGTCAGGATGCGTAGCCCGCCATCAACGCATCGTCCGGCCCGCGCCCGGACACCTTCACGATGCACACATCGACGCATCGTCCCGGCTATTCATCCTGACGGCACCGTTCGGATAACGAAATCAATCGATGCCGATGCAGACGTATCCGGCCGTACATCGTCCCGTCGCGCCTCCGCAGCACGCCGTGCATCGACGCAACGGTCCGTGCATGCCGCTCAACGCCCGCCACCCTCCTGTTCTCGCGCACGACGACGCGCCGCGCGGATCGCGCGATGATGTTCATCGGCCCATCTGATCATCGCCTGCATCGGCGTCAGGAACGAGCGCCCGAGCTCGGTCAGCGCGTATTCGACGCGCGGCGGCACTTCGGCGAACAGCGTGCGGCTGACGAAGCCGTCCTGTTCGAGCCGCTTCAACGTACGCGACAGCATCTGGTTCGACACATCGCCGATCGCGCGGCCCAGTTCGTTGAAGCGCATTGTGCCGCCGGACAGCGCCTCGAGCACGAGCAGGCTCCACTGGTCGCCGATGCGATCGAGGACATCGCGGATCGGGCACGGCTGATCGAGTTCGACGGATTCGTCGGCTAACGGCAACGGCATGACTGGATTCTCTTTCACGGGCAACGCACGGTCATCGCGGTGTGACCTGTTCACACCGCGATGACTTCTTGTGACGGGTTCGCGGCAACTGTACCATTCGATCGCCCCGACAACTGCCGGGATTCGCCAGTTCAACGAAACATGACGATGGCGCGGCGTCGCCGTATCGGCCGCAGTAACGACGCATGCGTTGCGTCCGATCGCTGCGCATCGGACGGCATGCGTCCCGGCAGTTTCGCGCGCATCCACGACCCGTCAGACAAGGAAATCGCCACATGTCATCGCTCTGCTCCTCCGCTCGCACCGTCGCCGCATGCATGTTGCTGGCCGCATCGGCGGCCGCGCCGGCCGCCGGCCCGGCTCCCCGCGACCTGGCTGCCGAGGAAGCCAACCGCCAGCTCGTGCTGACGTTCTACGACCGCTTCTTCAACAAGCACGAAGCGGTCGAAGCCGCCGCCGTCGTCGCGGACGACTACAAACAGCACAA
This sequence comes from Burkholderia seminalis, assembly GCF_001718535.1. Taxonomy (NCBI): domain Bacteria; kingdom Pseudomonadati; phylum Pseudomonadota; class Betaproteobacteria; order Burkholderiales; family Burkholderiaceae; genus Burkholderia; species Burkholderia seminalis. The sequence continues at coordinate 1,991,685 of NZ_CP013400.1, forward strand.
CCCGCACGTGCCGGACGGCAAGAAGCCGTTCGTGTCGTATTTCGTCGGCGCATTCCAGAAGAACCCCGCCTCGCGCGCACGCATCGTCCGCAGCGCGACCGACGGCGACTTGGTGTACCTGCACGTGCACGCGACCGAGCGTCCGGGCGATCGCGGCGAAGCGGTGGTCGACATCTTCCGCGTGAAGGACGGCAGGATCGTCGAGCACTGGGACGTGATCCAGCCGGTGCCCGAAACGGCCGCGAACCGGAACACGATGTTCTGACGCGCGGGCGGCGGGCAAGCGCGGGTGCCCTGCGCGCGCGAAGTCCCCTACAATCGTGCTTCGCCGCCGCTCCGGTGCAGGCGAAGCACGGCCCGCCAAGGCGGCCGTTCGCGAAGACGGTGTCAACGATGAACCCCGCCCATATCTCCCTGAGCAACGCCGGCGACCTGGTCGCCAGCCTCGGCAGTCCGCAGTTTCCCGCCCGGCTTTGGGCGTGGCTGCGCGAAACCGTCGATCCGCAATCCCATTACAGCGTCGCGACGCGTTACCGGCGCGACGCGCCGTCCCACTCGGTCAACAGCGTCGACGTGCTGTTCTTCGCCGGCGGCGACGATCCCGACGGCACGCGCCACGCACTCGATCTGTATACACAGGGCGACTGGCGCGACGACACGCTGCTCCCGCATATCGAGCGCGCGACCGATTCGCAGCTCGTGTTCTCCTGCAATGACGAAATCGACACGGCGACCGAGTACGGCCGCCAGTTCGCGCTCGGCGACCTCGGCGAGGACTGCACGCTGCTCGGCAGCGAGCGAGACTATGTCTATGCATTCTCGCTGTTCCGCCGGCGCGGCCAGCCGTCCTATACGCTGGCCGAACTGGCGCTGCTGCGGCAGCTCGGCGATTTCGTGCTGCCGCTGCTGATCCAGCATGCGCGGCTCGCCCGCCTGACGCCGCGCTCGGACGACGGCGCGCTGCTGCTGCGCTTCGAACAACGGCTGTCGGCCAGCGGCGCGGCGCTGTCGCAGCGCGAGCGGCTCGTCTGCCGCGCGGTGCTGCAAGGCCGGCCCGTCCCGCAAATCGCCGACACGCTCGCGCTCAAGGCCAGCAGCGTGCGCACCTATCTCGGCCGCGCGCTCGCGAAGCTCGGCGTCGCGAACCGCGCCGGGCTGTTCGCGTGGTGCGTGACCGAAGACGAAGCGCAGGAAGACCGCAGCCGGTAAACGCCGCCTTTGTCGCACGTTGTCCTCAAAACGACGACAGACAGCCGGCCGCCCCGCTCCTAGTATCTGACTCACCCGACGGCAGCAACGCGTCGGATACCACGGAGACACGGCATGCCGATTACCGGATCGACGCCGGCCTGCACGGCCGCAAGCGCGTCGCTCATCGATTCGCCGATACGGGCCCGTCGGCGAAACCGGCATGACGCTCCGGCAGCCGTTGCCGACCTTCGCCACGGCGCAGCAGCGCCGCCACGCGGCGCCGGCACGTAACCCCTCTCACCCCGTTCCACCCCGACCGGGCGCACCCGACCGGACGAGCCGCACGGCCCGCCCGCCGTACACGCGCGCCCGTCGATCCCCTACCCGGAGGAGACACATGCAACACGCCGATACCGTCTATCTGAACGGCCTGCTTTACACGGGCGACGTGCAGCGCCGCTTCGCGCAGGCGCTCGCCACCCGGAACGGCAAGATCGTCGCGGTCGGCCACGACGACGACATCCGCCCGCTGGCCGGCCCCGCGACGCGAAGGGTCGATCTCGCCGGCCGGCTGATGCTGCCGGGCCTCATCGACGGTCACGTGCACCCGCTCGAAGGCCATCAGATCCTCGGCGACTTCGACCTGTCCGGCATCAACGATCCCGGCACGATCCTGCAGCGTATCCGCGCGTGCGCCGATGCGACGCCGAACGAGCCGTGGGTCTATCTCGGCGGCGCGAACCTCGCCGCGTTCGGCACGTATCCGACCCGCGAACTGCTCGACCGGATCGTGCCCGACCGGCCGCTGCTCGTGGTCGGCTTCGACGTGCACAGCGGCTGCCTCAACACGAAGGGCCTCGAAGCGGCCGGCATCCGGGCCGATACGCCCGATCCGTCCGGCGGCGTGATCGAGCGCGACGCCTCGGGCGCGCCGAACGGCGTCGTGCACGAAGCGGCGTTCTACCGCGTGTGCCCGCTCATTCCGCAGCTGAGCCCGGCCGGCTACCCGAAGTCGCTCGCCAAGGCGCACGCGATGGCGCACGGCTACGGCATCACCGGCTGGTTCGATGCACGCGTCGACGAAGCCGAGCTCCAGGCCTATGCCGACGCGCAGCGCGCGGGCACCCTGAAGGCGTACATGAGCGCGGGGCTCTACGCAAACCCGCGCCGCGACCCGCGCGAGCAGATCGAGCGCTTCGCCGCGTGGCGCCGCGAATACGAGCGCGACAACCTGCGCCTGCACACGGTGAAGATCTTCGTCGACGGCGTGCCGGAATCGAAAACCGCCGCGCTGCTCGAGCCGTATGCGGGCACCGACGACTGCGGCCTCGCGCTGTGGAGCCAGGACGCGCTGAACGAAATCTGCCTGCTCGCCGATACCGCCGGCTTCGACCTGCACTTCCACACGCTCGCCGACCGCGCGGTGCGCATGACGCTCGACGCGCTCGAACATGTCCAGCGCCGCAACGGCATGCGCGACCGGCGCGCGCAGCTTGCGCACCTGCAGCTCGTCGATCCGGCCGACATGGGCCGCTTCAACCGGCTCGGCGCGATCGCAAGCGTGCAGACGCTGTGGACGGCCGCCCGCGAGGAGCAGCAACAGCTCTATCGCGACCTGCTCGGCGCCGAGCGCACCGCGCGCAACTATCCGTTCCGCAGCCTGCGCAACGCGGGCGCGATGCTCGCGGCCGGCTCCGACTGGTCGGTCAGCACGATGGACCCGATGCAGATCATCCAGACGGGTGTCACGCATCGGCTGATCGACCAGCCCGACAGCCCGCCGTGGAACCCGCACGAACGGCTCGACCTGCTCACGATGCTCGAGGCCTACACGGTGAACACCGCCTACGCGCTGCGTTTCGACGACTGCACCGGTTCGCTCGAAGCGGGCAAGGACGCGAGCTTCGCGATCCTCGACCGCAATCCGTTCGCGCACCCGGTCGAGACGTTCGCGCAAACCCGCGTGATCGAGACGTGCTTCCGCGGCGAAGTCGTGCACGCGGTGCCCGGCTGGGCCGACTGAGCGCCGGCCCGCGCCGTCGTCAGGCGACGTCGAGCGCCAGGACCTGTTCGGTCGTCAGCACGTCGCCGAACGTGTCCGACAGCGCGGCCAGCGTCGCGCGATGGAGGTCGCGGTGCGGCACCGTGCTGCCGTCCGCGACGTCGAGATCGCGCGTCGCGCACGCGTCGTCGACGACGATCACCGCATAGCCGAGCGGCACCGCATCGCGTGCCGCGCCGGCCACGCACGCATGCGTCATCAGGCCCGTGACGATCAGCGTGTCGACGCCGGCCGCCTTCAGGCGCGCGTCGAGGTCGGTCGTCGGGAACACGCTCACCGACGTCTTCTTCACGACCGCGTGGTGCGGCGCCGGCTGCAGGTCCGCGTGGAAGCGAAACCCGTCGCTGCCGTCGGCGAAGATCGGGCTGTCGGCCGCATCGACATGCTGGACGTGAAATACCGGAATGCCCGCGCGGTCGGCGAACGCGATCACGCGCCGTGCATTGCCCAGCGCGCGCGGCCCGTCCGGAATCGGCAGGCGGCCGCTGAAGTATTCGTTCTGGAAATCGATCACCAGCAGCGCGCTGCGGGCGGCGTCGATCGACGTCGGCGCGGTCGCGCCGGCCAGGGTACGGATGGTCGGGTGTTGCATGGGTCGCTTCCTTTCGGTTCGCATATTGACGAGACGGCGCGCCGGGCCGGCCGGCGCCGCCGGACGCGGCCCGATCCTTCCGCGGCCGCGAGGCGCCAGTGTCGGGCCGCGCGGCCTCGCGCGACAGCCGCACACGGGACAACGTCCGACAGGATCGGGCCAACGTGCGTGCCGCCTACGACAGCGCGGCCGTCCGGGCGCCCGGTCGCGTCCGCCCGTACGCGGCCATCATCACGAAGCTGAGCAGGAAGCCCGCGCCGCCGATCAGCAGCAGACCGGTCTCGCCGAACACGGGCAGCAGGTTGGTCAGCGCGCCCGTGACGACCCACGCGACAGCCATCACCGAGCCCGCGACGCCGAGCGCCCAGCCCTGCCGGTCTTCGCTGACGGCGTCGGAGAACGCCGTATACATGGTCGTGTACGCCACCATGTCGAAACAGCCGACGACCATCGCGAGCGCCCACAGCACGGGTTCGTGCGGGAACCATGCCGACAGGATCTGGCCCAGCCCGGCGACGAGCAGGCCCGTCTTCGCGATGTCGATCACGCGCCACACGCGCAGCATCAGCCGCACGACGAACAGCAGGCCGAACACGAAGCAGATGCCGATCACGCCGCTGAACAACCCGAGCCGCGCGCTCGTATAGCCGAATTTCGCCTGCAGCAGCAGCATGATGGTCTGCAGGTACAGCCCGTAGCCGACCTGCATCAGGAAGAACACCACCGACAGGAACGCGACGTTGCGCTGGCGCGCGGCTTCCCAGATGATCCGCAGCGGCAGCAGCGGATCGATGCGCGTATCGCCGCGCGGCGCGGCCGAGTCGCGATACGATGCCCAGGTCCAGCACGCACAGACGAGCGACAGCGCGGCGACCAGCACGAACGGCGTGCCGTAGTCGAACAGCGGCGAGATCGTCCGGTCGGACGTGACGCCGCCGAGCACCGGGCCGACGATCACGCCCGCGCTGAACGCGAGCGACATGATGCTCATGTTGTACGCCTTGTTCTCCGGCGTGCTCAGGTCGGTGATCGCCGCCTGCGCGATGCCCTGGCAGCCGGCCATCAGGCCGGTGAGCCCGCGGCCGGCCAGCAGCAGCGCAACGCTGGCGTGCCACGCACCGGCCGCCATCATCGCGTAGCCGGCCGCGAGGCCGAGCACGCACAGCAGCAGGATCCTGCGGCGGCCGTAGCGATCGGACAGCTCGCCCATCAGCGACGAGCCGAAGAACATGCACAGCGGGTAGATCCCGTAGCCGAGACCGAGATAGAAATTGCGCAGATGCGGGCCGGCGTCGGCCGGCAGGATGCCCGCGTGCGGATCGCTGAAGATCGCGGACATCATCGGGTAGACGAGCCCGAATCCCATCGCGTCGAGCGCGATGGCGAGCAGACAGGGGCCGAGCAGCGTGTAATCGAGCCGGGACATGGCGACCTTCCGGAAGGAGTGGATGATCGCCCAAGCGTAATGACCGGGCGGCGGCCGCGGTAGGCCGCCGCCCGCGATGCTAACCATCGGCTGCGCCGCTACCCGGCACGGCGCCCGCGCCGATGGGTCACCGGGGCGCGGCCGCCGGCCGCTACCTGGCGCTCAGCGGTTCGCCCTGGAATTGCCGGCGTGCGACCACGCACGGCGCGCCGTCGCGCATGAACACGCTCGCGAGCAGCCCGAACGATGCCGCGAACAGCACGTACCAGGCGGGCGCGACGGGCGAGCCGGCCGCGTGCGCGACCTGTTCGCGCACAAGATCGCGCTCGTGCCGCTCGCCGGCCCCATGATCTGCCAGACGATCGGTCTGAGCTTCCTGCAGCGCCACGAACGCGATCCGAACCTGCTCGCGCTCGCGACCGTGTGCCGGCGGCTGGCGGTCAAGGGGCCGACCGCACGGTAGCGCGTCGATCGGCACGCAGCCCTTGCCGCGCGCATCGGCGAGCCCGACGAAGTGGGCAGCCTCGTGCTGTTCCTCGCGTCCGACGAATTCGCGTATTGCACGGGGTCGGAATTCATCGTCGACGGCGGGATGCTCGCGGGCTGCACACTCCACTGATCGGCCGCACTGCCGGAAACGGAAACGCCAACGCCGCCAGCGGCTCGACCCGCGCGGCGGCGTTGGCGCTTCAGGACATGGAGCAAGAGGCCACGCCGCTCAATACCCCTTCGGCTGGATCGCCGGCGCACCGGCACCGCGCGCGCCGTGCCTGCCGCCGCGCACGAAGCGGCGCCCGCGCGGGCCGTACACGCCGTCCGGCTCCGGATACAGTGTCAGCAAGACGAAGTACAGCATCCCGCCCACCGCCAGCGACACCGGCACGCTCAGGTCGAGCCCGTCCGCGAGGTGGCCGAGCGGCCCGACGAACTGGCCCGGCAGGTTCACGAACGCGAGCCCGACCAACGCGGCCGGCAGCCATGCGCCCATCGCGCGCACGTTCCAGCCGTGCGTAAACCAGTAGTGGCCGCCGCGCAGCCCGCGATTGAACACCTGCAGGTCGTCGGCAAGATAGTAGCCGCGGCGCGTCACGTAGCCGATCACCATGATCGCCATCCACGGGCAGCTGAACGTATCGATCAGCGTCGAGAACGTCGCGACGCTTTCGACGAGGTTGAACCAGAAGCGGCCGACGAAGATGAACGCGATCGCGATCGTGCCGATCAGCAGCGTCGCGCGGACGCGGTTCAGGATCCGCGGGAACATGCTCGAGACGTCGAGGCCGGTGCCGTACAGCGCGGTCGTGCCGGTCGACATCCCGCCGATGATCGCGATCAGGCACATCGGCAGCAGGAACCAGCGTGGCGAGATCGCGAGCAGCCCGCCGACGTAGTCGTTCGACGCAATGAACGCGGGTGCCTTCGACGCGATGATCGTCGCGGTCGCAAGGCCGAAGAAGAACGGCACGAACGTCGCGACCTGCGCGGCGAACACCGCGCCCATCACGCGATGCCTCGGCGTGTGCTGCGGGATATAGCGTGCCCAGTCGCCGAGCGTCGACGCGAACGACACCGGATTGCTCAGCGCGACCAGCACCGCGCCGACGAACGCGGCCCAGAAACCCGTGCTGCCCCGTTGCAGCGTGCCCGCATAGTTCATGTCGAACAGGCCGGCGAACGCGAACAGGCCCGCGACGAACAGCACGCTCGCGGCCCACACGGCGATCTTGTTGACCCACAGCATGAAACGGAAGCCGTAGATGCAGACGATCAGCACGAGCACCGCGAACACCATGTACGCCGCGCCGAGCGTGAAGCCGTTGACGGGCACACCGACCATGTCGTGCGCGCCGCCGACGAGCGCGTCGCCGGAGCTCCACACCGCGAGCGAGAAGAACGCGATCGACGTGAGCAGCGCGAGGAACGAGCCGACGATCCGGCCGTGGATGCCGAAATGCGCACCGGACGACACGGGGTCGCTCGTGCCGTTGCGCGGGCCGAACAGGCTCATCGGCGCGAGGATGCACGTGCCGGCGAGCACGCCGAGCACGATCGCGCAGACACCGGCCTTGAACGACAGCCCGACCAGCACCGGAAAGCTGCCGAGCACCGATGTGGAAAACGTATTGCAGCCGCCGAACAGCAACCGGAACAGATCGATCGGCCGCGCATAGCGCGATGCATCGGGAATGCGCTCGAAACCGAACGACTCGACCTGCGTAATCCTGCCTTCACCCATGTTGTCTCCCACTCCTCTGGTGCGCCTGTAAGGCTCTGCGGCCATACGACGCATCGTCATCGATTCGCGGCCACTCTAAACCGGATCGGCGGCCGCAAATATCACGCATTCGAGACGTTTACGACGAAGGAGAGCAATGTTTCCCGGCGGGCAGGCGGCCGGTGCCCGCGCCGTCCGTACGGCGCGGGCGATGCGAATCAATGCGCCGCCACGGCCGCCGGCGCGCGGCAGGCGATCAGGCCCCGCTGAACGGCCGGCCGCGCGGCGATGTCGGCCAGCCAGCGTTCGACGTGCGGGAAACCGGAAACGTCGAGATCGAGCCCTGCCGCCGTGCGCAGCCACGGAAACGCCGCGCCGACCGCCTCACGCTACTTCCCCGACTGCGCAAGCGGGCCTTGCGCCCCCTGCCCCGTGCCCGACGGCCAGCCGCCCGCGAGCGCCTTGTACAGCGCGACCGTCGACGCCGCGCTGCGCATCCGGCCGTCGGCCGCCGCGTCCTGCGCCTGCAGCAGCGTCCGTTGCGCGTCGAGCACTTCGTAGTAGTCGATCGCGCCGGCCGAAAAGCGGGTCTGCGCGAGCTGCGCGGCGCGCGCGCTGTCGTCGGCCGCGCGTATGAGGTGCGCGGTCTCGTCGCGCGTGCGGGCAACGCGCAGCAGCGCGTTCTCGGTTTCCTCCAGCGCGCCGAGCACGGTCTGCCGGTACTGCGCGAGCTGGCCGGCCGCTTCCGCGTCGCTCGCGGCGATCCGCGCGCGCACACGGCCGACGTCGAGGAACGACCAGTCGATGCCGAGCGCGATCAGGTTCGTGTCGCTGCCCGCGCGGAAGAACCCGTAGCTGCTCGTCGCGCTGCCGAGCAACCCCGACAGCGTGAAGCGCGGAAACAGGTCGGCCGTCGCGACGCCGACGCGCGCGGTCGCCGCGTGCAGCCGCGCCTCGGCGGCCGCGACATCGGGACGCCGGCGCAGCAGGTCGCCCGGCGTGCCGGGATCGAGGTCGGCGGCCAGCGCCGGGAGCGGCACCGGCGTGCCCGGCGACGCACCGGTTTTCGGCGGACCGAAGCGGCCGATCAGCGCATCGGGCGTCTGCCCGGTCAGCACCGCGAGCCGGTGCTCGTCGACGCCGATCGCGGCTTCGTACACGGCGATCCGCGACGTCGTCGATTCGTACTGCGCACGTGCTCGCGCCGCATCGAGGTCGGAGCCCCGCCCCGCGCCGACGCGCGCATTGATCAGCGCAAGCGTCTGCTGCTGGTTGTCGGCGTTCTCGCGTGCGATTCGCAACCGCTCCTGCGAGCCGCGCAGATCGACGTACGTGCTCGCCACTTCGCCCGCGATCGCGACGCGCACCGCGCGCACGTCGGCCGCGCTCGCGGCCGTTTCCGCGCGCTGCGACTCGATCGAGCGCCGCACGCGGCCGAACAGGTCGAGTTCCCACGCGGCGTTGATGCCGATGTTCGACGTCGGCGTGTCGCGCTGGCTGCGCGGCGCGCCGAACGCCTGATCCTTGCTCATCAGCTGATGGCCGATCTGGCCGCTCGCGGTGATCGTCGGATAGCGGTCGAACGTTGCTTGCGACAGCAGCGCGTTCGATGCGTCGTAGCGCGACACGGCCACTTGCAGGTCCTGGTTCGCCGCGAGCGCCGCATCGATCAACTGCGTCAGCACCGGATCGCCGAAGCCGCGCCAGAACGCGGCATCGGCGGCGGCCGACGCATCGGGCGGCATATCGGGCGGCGACGCGTCGCGCGGCGTCGCCGGATGGCCGTCGCGCGCGAACCGTGCGGCCGTAGCCATATCGGGCCGCTTGAAATCGGGGCCCACCGCGCACGCGGCAAGCGTCAACGACATCGCGAGCGCGGAAAGTCGAAAAGCGGCGCTCATCGGTTTTCTCCTTCGAGGGTGCCGTGCTGTTCGCTCCAGACGGCCGGCGTGCCGCCCGCGAGCTTGCGGATCGCCACATAGAACACGGGCGTCAGGAACAGCCCGAACAGCGTGACGCCCAGCATCCCCGCGAACACGGTAATGCCGGTCGCCGCCCGCACCTCGCTGCCCGCACCGCTGCCGATCAGCAACGGCACCGAGCCCGCGATGAACGCGACCGACGTCATCACGATCGGGCGCAAGCGCAGCTTGCATGCGTCGAGCGCCGCCTCGATCACGCCCTTGCCCTGGATTTCGAGTTCGCGCGCGAATTCGACGATCAGGATCGCGTTCTTGCACGCGAGCCCCATCAGCACGACGAGACCGACCTGCACGAACACGTTGTTGTCGCCGCCCGACAGCCACACGCCGAACAGCGCCGCGCACATGCACACGGGCACGATCAGGATCACCGCGAGCGGCAGCGTCCAGCTCTCGTACAGCGACGCGAGCACGAGAAACACGAGCATCACCGCGAGCGGGAACACGACGATCGCCGCGTTGCTCTGCGTGACCTGCTGATAGCTGAGGTCGGTCCATTCGAGCGTGATGCCCGGGGGCAGCACGTCCTTCGCGATCTGCTGGAGCTTCGCGATCGCCTGCGACGACGACATCATCTTCGGATCGGCATCGCCGATCAGGTCGGCGGCCGGATAGCCGTTGTAGCGGACGACCGGGTCGGGCCCATACGCGGGCCCGACCGTCACCATCGAGCCGATCGGCACCATCTCGCCGTTCGCATTGCGCGTGCGCAGGTTCGCGATGTCGGCGGCCGTCTGCCGGTGGCCCGCGTCGGCCTGCGCCATCACGCGATACACGCGGCCGAAGAGATTGAAGTCGTTCACGTACATCGAGCCGAGATACACCTGCAGCGTATTGAACAGGTCGGTCAACGCGACGCCTTGCGCCTTCGCCTTCAGCCGGTCCACCTTCACCTCGAGCTGCGGGATGTTCGCCTGGTACGAGCTGACGGGATAGCTCATCCCCGGCGTCTTCGCGACCGCGGCCTGGAACGCGGACAACGCCTTCTGCAACTCGCCGTAGCCGAGCCCGCCGCGATCCTCCAGGTACAGCGCGTAGCCCGAACCGTTGCCGAGGCCCTGGATCGGCGGCGGCATCAGCGCATAGGTCATGCCGCCGTCGATCGCCGCGAAGCGCGCGTTCAGGTCCGCGTTGATCTGCGCGGCGCTGCGGTGACGCCGGTCGAACGGCTTCAGGATCACGTACGAGTTCGTGATGTTCGGCGTGTTCACGCCCTGCAGCGCGTTCAGCCCCGCGAACGCCGGCACCATCTCGACGCCGTCGGTGCCGAGCGCGATCTTCGTCATCTGCTCGGTCACCGCGCTGGTGCGCGCGAGCGATGCGCCTTCCGGCAGCTTCGCGCCCGCGAACAGGTACAGCTTGTCCTGCACGGGGATGAAGCCGCCCGGCACCGCGTTGAACAGCAGCGCGGTCGCCGCGAGCAGCGCCGCATAGACCGCGAACACCACGCCGCGCCGCTTCAGCGTGCGGCCGACGACGCCGTGATAACGGTCGGAGCTGCGCTCGAAGAACCGGTTGAACGGATGAAACAGCCAGCCGAATGCGCGATCGAGCGCGCGCGTCAGCGCATCCTTCGGTGCGCCGTGCGGGCGCAGCAGCTTCGCGGCGAGCGCCGGCGACAACGTCAGCGAGTTGATCGCGGAGATCACCGTCGAGATCGCGATCGTCACCGCGAACTGCTTGTAGAACTGGCCCGTGACGCCCGACATGAACGCCATCGGCACGAACACCGCGCACAGCACGAGCGCGATCGCGACGATCGGCCCCGACACCTCGCGCATCGCCTGGTGCGCGGCATCGCGCGGGCTCAGCCCCTGCGCGATGTTGCGCTCGACGTTCTCGACAACGACGATCGCATCGTCGACGACGATCCCGATCGCGAGCACGAGCCCGAACAGCGTCAGCGTGTTGATCGAATAGCCGAGCAGGTAGAGCCACGCGAACGTGCCGACAACCGACACGGGCACCGCGACGAGCGGAATGATCGATGCGCGCCACGTCTGCAGGAACAGGATCACGACGAGCACGACCAGCACGACGGCCTCGATCAGCGTGTGCTGCACCGCGCGGATCGACTCGCGCACGAACACCGTCGGGTCCCACACCGGGCGGTACGCGACACCGGGCGGAAACCGCTTCGACAACGCGTCGAGCTTCGCATACACGGCCTTCGCGACATCGAGCGCGTTCGCGCCCGGCGACAGGAAGATGCCGACCACGGCCGAATGCCTGTCGTTGAAATACGAGCGCAGCGTGTAGTCGCCCGCGCCGAGCTCGATGCGCGCGACGTCGGACAGCTTCACGACCTGGCCGTCGTCGCCGTTGCGCAGCACGATGTCGCCGAACTCCTGCACCGTGCGCAGGCGGCCGCGCACGTTGATCGACACGAGGAAGTCGTTCCGCTTCGGCGACGGTTCCGCGCCGAGCTGGCCGGCCGACACCTGCACGTTCTGCTCGCGCACGGCCGCGATCACGTCGCTCGCAGTGAGCCCGCGCGACGCGAGCCGGTTCGGGTCGAGCCACAGCCGCATCGCGTAGTCGCCGGAACCGTACACGCCGACGTCGCCGATGCCGGTGAGCCGCGACAGCTCGTCCTTCACGTGCAGCGTCAGGTAGTTGCGCAGGTACAGCGAATCGCGGCTGTTGTCCGGCGAGTAGAGGCTCACGTACATCAGCGGTGTCGGCGACTGCTTCTGCGTGGTCACGCCGTACTGGCGCACCTCTTCGGGCAGGCGCGACAACGCCTGGCTCACGCGGTTCTGCACGCGCACGGCGGCCGTGTCGGGATCGACGCCCTGCAGGAACGTGACGACGACCTGCAGGCTGCCGTCCGATCCCGCCACCGACTTCATGTACATGATGCCTTCGACGCCGTCGATCGCTTCTTCCAGCGGTTCGGCGACCGATTCGGCGATTTCCTTCGGGTTCGCGCCGGGATAGGTCGCCCGCACGACGACGCTCGGCGGCACGACTTCCGGATATTCGCCGGCCGGCAGCATCGGAATCGAGATCAAGCCGATCGCGAAGATGACGATCGACAGCACGACCGCGAAGATCGGCCGGTCGATGAAGAATCGGGAGAAATCCATTGCGTCGCTCCCGTCAATGCGCGGCAGGCGTGCCGGCGTCGGCCACGGCCTGCGCGGCGCGACCGGCCTCGGCGCGCGCGGGCAGCGCCTTCGGCTTCACCTGCGCGCCCGGATAGTAGATCCGCTGCACGCCGTCGACCACCACGCGGTCGCCTGCCTGCAGCCCCTTCTCGACGATCCGCTCTCCCTCCAGCTCGCGGCCGATCGTCACGTCGCGGCGCAGCGCCTTGTCGCCCGGGCCGATCACGTAGACGTACTTGCGGTCCTGGTCGGTCAGCACGGCCTTGTCGTCGACGAGCAGCGCATCCTCGTCGCGGCCGCTGACGAGCTGCACGCGCGCGTACAGGCCCGGCGTGAACGTATGATCCGCATTCGGCAGCCGCACGCGTGCGCGGATCGTGCCGGTCCGCGGATCGAGCCGGTTGTCGAGGAAATCGACGGTGCCCGCGTGCGGGAAGCCCGTCTCGTTCGCGAGGCCCACGCGCACGGGATCGGCGCCGATCGCGCGATGCTTCGGATCGGCGCGGCGCGCGTTGTAGCGCAGGTAGCTCTGCTCGTCGCAGTCGAAATACACGTACACGGGATCCTGCGACACGACGGTCGTCAGCAGCGTGTCGTCCGCGCGCGCGAGGTTGCCGACGGTCGCGACCGCGCGGCCGACACGCCCGGCGATCGGCGCGCGCACTTCGGTGAAGCCGAGATTGAGCTTCGCGTCGGCGACGGCCGCATCGGCCGCCTGCAGGTCCGCGCGTGCCTGCTCGGCGGTCGCGCGCGCGTTGTCGAGTTCTTCCTGCGACGTCGCGTGCGCATCGATCAGCGTCTGCACGCGCTTGAGCTGCACCTGCGCGAGGCTCGCGGCCGCACGAGCGCGCTGCTGCTGCGCGCTGGCGCGGTCGAGCGCGATCCGGTACGGGCGCGGGTCGATCTCGAACAGCAGCGCCCCCTGCGCGACCGCGTCGCCTTCCTTGTACGCGACACGCTGCAGATAGCCGCTTACGCGCGGCCGCAGTTCGACCGCATCGACCGCTTCGACGCGCCCGTTGAACGCGTCCGCGAGGCGGACCGTGCGCGGCGCGACCGTGGCGACGCCGACTTCGGGAAGGGGCTGGGCCGACGACGGGCCTTTGCCGTCGTGACAGCCCGACAACGCCAGCAACAGTGCGCAGGCGACGCTCAAAGGCGACGTCCTGCGTAGGGATAAGGAGAGCATGATGCCTCGCGACGGGTTAAACTGCCGCGTAGCATAAAAGTTGAAGTTAACTTCAAGTCAAGCTTTCCCGGAGGACATCATGGGTATCCAGGAAACCCCGCAATGGCCGCTGATGTCGATCCGCGAAGTGGCCGCGCGCAGCGGCGTGCCGGCGTCGACGCTGCGCTTCTACGAAACGCGCGGGTTGATCAAGTCGCACCGCAACGGCTCGAGCCACCGGCACTATTCGCGCGCGGTGCTGCGGCTGATCGCGTTCATCGTGTTCGCGCAGAAGATCGGTTATTCGCTCGACGAGATCGCCGAGCAGCTCGTCAGCCTCCCCGAGGACACCGCGCCGAGCAACAAGGACTGGCAGCGGCTGTCGCGCGGCTGGAAGCAGCGCGTCGCGAGCCGGATCGAGGAGTTGCAGCGGCTCTACATCAACCTCGACGAATGCATCGGCTGCGGCTGCCTGTCGCTGAAGCGCTGCAAGCTGACCAATCCGGAAGACCGCGCGGGCCGCAATGGGCCCGGCGCACGGCGCTGGCTCGGCGACAAGCCGCCGACGGATGCCGAATGACCGGCGGCGCCCCCGCGCCCGCGGCGTGCGCCGTGTGCGTCACCCGACGCGCCAGCCGCCGTTTACCGCCACCGTCGCGCCCGTGACGAACGACGCGCGCGGCCCGGCGAGCCACGCGACCGCATCGGCGATGTCGTCCGGATGTCCGACGCGGCCAACCGGCGTCTGCTCGCGGATCGTCGCCGCGATGGCCGGCGCGACGCCGCCGTCGCCGAAGAAACGCGTGTCGGCGATATAGCCGGGCGCAACCGTATTGACCGTTATGCCGCGCGGCCCGAGTTCGCGCGCGAGCGCAACGGTGAATCCCTCGACACCGGCCTTCGCGGCGGCATAGGCAAGGCCGCCCGGCAGCAGGCTGCCCGCGCGCGCCGCGATCGAGCCGATGTTGACGATCCGCGCGTCACGGTCGGCCAGGTGCGGCAGCACGGCCATCGTCGTCAGGAACAGGCTTTTCAGGTTCGCGTCGAGCACGGTATCCCACACGGCTTCGGCCTCGCCCGCTTCGGTATCCGAACCGACGCGGCCGGTCAGCCCCGCATTGTTGACCAGCACGTCGATGCGCGGCCACCGCGCGACGATCGCGGCGACCGCCGCCGCCGCGTCGCGCCGCACACTCAGGTCGCCCGCCTGCCCGATCGCCGCGCCGCCCAGGCGCGCGACGGCCGCCTCCAGCCGCGCGAGGTCGCGCCCGACGATCGCGACCCGATACCCTTCCTGCGCCAGCCTGCTCGCGATCGCGAAGCCGATCCCGCTCGATCCGCCCGTGACGATCGCCGTACGTTGCTGTTCGCTGCCCGTCATGACCTGCCCTCCTGACTGTCGACGTGTGTTGACAGGGACATTCTGGGCAGCTCAGGGTGATAGGTAAAATACGAATTCGATGACCTACTGATACACGGACGGTATCGCATGATCGATCTGCGCCAGTTCAGGCAATTCGTCGCGGTCGCCGAGACGCTGAGCTTCCGGCGTGCAGCCGAGCGGCTGCACATGGCGCAGCCGCCGCTCAGCGCGGCGATCCGCAAGCTCGAGGACGCCCTGGGTGTCGCCCTGCTCGAACGCGACAACCGTGGCTCGCGGCTCACGCCGGCCGGTGACGCGTTCCTGCTCGAGGCGCGGCGCGCGCTCGAGCAGGCCGAGCGCGCGGTGGCCGTGGCCCGCCGCACGGGCGCGGGTCTCGGCGGGACGCTGCGGCTGCGCTTCGTCGACAGCACGGTCAACGCGCTGCTGCCGCTGATCCTGCGCGCCTTCCAGGAGCGGCATCCGGACGTCGATTTCCAGCTGGAAGAAGGCACGACCGCCGAGCAGGTGCTCGCGCTGCGCCAGGACCGCACGGACGTCGGCCTCGTCGTGCTGCCGGTGGCCGAGGCCGGCGACGTGCGCGTCGAGCCGCTGCTGCGCGACCGGATGGTGGCCGCGGTGCCCGACGGCCACCGGCTCGCGCGCCGCAAGCGCATCGCGCTCGCCGAGCTGGCGGACGAACCGTGGATCATGTTCGCCGCGCACCATGGGCCCGGCATGCATGCGCTGATCGTCACCGCCTGCGCGCAGGCCGGTTTCGCGCCGCGCGTGGTCCAGCAGCCGCGCCAGATGCAGACGACGGCCGGGCTCGTCGCGGGCGGCATCGGCGTCGCGCTGATGCCGCGCCTGTTCGTGCCGATGCAGCCGCCAGGCATTGCGTTCTGCGAACTGAAGGAGGCGGGCAGCCCGCTGGCGTACGAGCTGGCGATCGCCTACCGCACGCCGTCGCCGCTCGTCGATGCGCTGCGCGAGACCGCGCGCAACGCGGTCGGTGAACTGGGGCTGGTTGCCGCGACGTGACCGCGCGCATTGCGCGCGCGGCGGCCGTCAGTCGCCGACGACGCCGAACACGACGTCGAGCACGGCCTGCCGGAACGCCTCCGGCCGCGTCGGCAGCGACGTGAACTCCAGCATCATGTGGCTGTACGACACCGTCATGCCGATCGCGCTCGCGATCATGAAGAACAGCATGTTCGGATCGACCGGGCGGATCGTGCCCGCCTCGACCGCCTCCGCCAGCAGCGGAAACATCGCATCGTGATACGGGCGCACGAGCCGCTCCTGCAGCCGGTCGAGCCGCGCGCCCTCCTCGGTCGCCGCGGTCGAGAAGAACATGCCGATATCCGGCTCCGCGAACTCGTGATCGACGCACAGCTCGAGCGCGCGCCGCACGCGGTCGCGATGCGGCAGCGACGACGCGCGCAGCGCGCGCAGTGCATCGAACAACGGCGCGGCCAGCTCGACGATCTGCTCGACCACGGCCAGCCACAACGTTTCCTTCGCGCCGAAATGATGGGCGATCAGCGCCGCGTCGATGCCCAGTTCGCGCGCGACCTCGCGCACGCTCGTCGCGTCGTAGCCGCGCTTCGCGAAGGTGCGGCGCGCGGCCCGCAATATCACGTCCGGACCGACGGACGCATCCGCCAGCGGCCGCCCGCGCGTACGCCGCTTCGACGGCACGCGCTCAGTGACTTCAGCCACGTTTTCCTGCTCCCCTTGATTGGTTCGAATGCCTGTGTTCGGGCCCCGGTTTCACGTCCCGTAACGAGGCTGCCCGCCCGACTCCGTTGACACGCGGAGCCGGGAAGCGCTAGGATCATACCTTATTCATCACGTGATGATTTATCCATGACAACCCCTACACGCATCGTCATCGTCGGCGGCGGGATCGCCGGGCTGCAGCTTGCGACCCGCCTGGGCGAGCGTCTCGGCCGGTCCGGGCGGGCGCAGGTCACCGTCGTCGACCGCAGTCCGACGCACATCTGGAAGCCGATGCTGCACACGATCGCGGCCGGCACGCGCGACGTCCAGCAGCAGCAGGTGATCTTCCTCGCCCATGCCCGCGACCACGGCTACACGTACCAGCCCGGCGAACTGAAGGGGCTCGATCGTGCGCGCCGCCGCGTGCAGCTTGGCGAGATCCGCTCGCAGGACGGCGCGGTGGTGATCGAGGCGCGTGAACACGAATACGACGTGCTGATCCTCGCGCTCGGCAGCCAGGCCAACGATTTCGGCGTGCCGGGCGTGCGCGAGCACTGCTACTTCATCGACAGCCAGCAGCAGGCCGAGACCTTCAACGAAGCGTTGCGGATGCGCGTGTTCCGCAGCATCGCGCGCGACGAACCGTTTCGCGTCGCGATCGTCGGCGCGGGCGCGACGGGCGTCGAACTCGCGGCGGAGCTGAGCCGCCTGCTGGAGGTCGCGCAGGCCTATGGCGACGAGACCGTGCGCGAGCGGCTGCAGCTCACGCTGCTCGAAAGCGGCCCGCGCATCCTGAACGCGTTTCCGCCGCGGATTTCCGCGTCCGCGCAGCGGCGGCTCGAACAGATCGGTTTTCACGTGCTGACGTCGACGCGCGTCACGTCGGCCGATGCGAACGGATTCCACTACGGCGACGGTTCGTTCGCCGAAGCGGACCTGATGGTCTGGGCAGCCGGCGTGAAGGCGCCGGATTTCATGCAGGCGCTCGGCGGGCTCGACACGAACCGCGCGAACCAGGTCGTCGTCGGCCCGACGCTGCAGGCCACGGGCGACGAACGCGTGTTCGCGATCGGCGATTGCGCGAGCCTGTTGCCCGACGGCCACGAGCGGCCGCTGCCGCCCACCGCGCAGGTCGCGACGCAGCAGGCCGAACATCTCGCGAAGCACCTGCCCGCGTGGCTCGACGGCACGCCGATGCCGCCGTTCGCGTTCCACGATTTCGGCGCGCTCGTATCGATCAGCGACTACGACGCGTTCGGCACGCTCGGGCAGTTCGGGTTCTTTCGCGGCGGCTTCATCCAGGGGCGTTTCGCGCAGTTCAGCCACCTGATGCTCTACCGGCGGCACCAGCAGGCGCTGCACGGTTTCTCCAAGGCGACCCTGCTGTGGATCGCCGAACGGATCAACGGCTGGGTGCAGCCGCGCATCCGCCTGTCGTGATGCCGCGCGTGGCGGCACCACGTAACGTTTCGAGGGACATGACATGAACAACCCTGCAGCGCCCTGGCTCATGACCGTCGCCGCGATCGGCAGTTTCGACATGCCGTCCGTCTCGTGGGGCGGCCCGCGGCGGCGCACCGTCACGCGCGACCGGTTGCCGTCGTGGGACGCCTCGAGCAAGCCGGCCATCAGCGTGCTCGAGCGGCCCACGGCCGACACCGTGATGATTTCGTGGCGCGACGCGTGCACCGGGCATTACGGCTACCAGAAATGGCGGCTGTTCACGACGCGCAAGCGCGGCGTATGCGCGCTGTCGGGGCGCGCGATCGAAATCGGCGACAGCGTCTACGCGCCGCAACTGCTCGGCTCGACGCCGGGCAACGCCGCCGCGATGGTGCTCGCGGCGTGCATCGACACGGTGGAAGCCGTGTGACGTGCGGGCCGCCCGTGTTTGCCCGCATCGTCGCAACAGCGCACGGGAATATTTCGAATGCCGATGCAATGATGCTGCCAGGCACGCTTGCCTGAACGACGCGCTTGCATCCCGGGCACGATTCACTAGTATCTGAACACGCATCCGCGCCCGGCTCGACGCTCCTGGAGTGTGCTCCATGCCCAACGTGCATTTCGCCCTTCCCCGCCTGTCCGATGCCCGCCACGACCCGAGACGCTTCGACGCGGGCGACGGCGCATGGCTGAAACGCATGGGCCTGCAGACCAGCGACGACGAAGCCGCCAAATGCATACTGCAGATAGGCGGCCCGTCGTTCGCGGCACTGACCTGGCCCAACCTGCCCGAACGCGCGGTGCAGCTGGCAGCCGACTTCGTCACGCTGATGGGCCTTCTCGAAGATACCTGCGGGCTGGTCGCGAAAAGTCCGCAGCGTGTCCGCGATTTCCTCGCGCCTTACTTTGCGTTGACCTGGGATCCGGACGACCGGTCCGTCGCGCGCGACACGCCGCTGATTCGCGCCTTTCTCGACATCTGGCATCGCGCATCGCACGACATGTCGGAACACTGGCGCCGCCGCACGCAGGAACACTGGCGCCAGTTCTTCAACGGCTGGCTCAGGGAAGCGGACTGGCATGCCGCCGGCCGGTACCCGAGCCTGTATACCTTCTGGGAACCCCGTCGTGAATCGGTCGGCGCCCGCGTGCTGCTCGATCACCTGGAGGCGACCTGCGGATACGAAATCGCTCCGCGCACGATTGCCCATCCGGCGGTACGCCAACTGGGCGATCTCAGTCTCGACACCGTGTTTCTCGTCAACGACGTCTTCTCGTACGAGCGCGAAAAGCACCTGGGGGAAGTCCACAACTTCGTGATGGTGCTGGAGCGGGAGCGCGGGTGGCCGCTCGATCGCGCCATCGACGAATGCCGGCGCCTGGTGGACGATGCCTATCGGGAATTCACGCGTCAGCAGCGCGCGCTACGGCAAAGCGACGTGCTGCCGGCCGCCGCCGGCGAACAGGAATGGCGGCAGCTCGAGCACTACGTCGGAATGTGGCACGACCTGATGCGCGGAAACTACGACTGGCACATCTTCATGTACGAAGACGGCGGACGCTATATCCGGGACGATCTGGCCAACACGTCGTATCTCGAGCACGTTCCCGTCGGGGCGGGTACGGCAGCCCGCCCCTGAAGCGGGGAAACCTCCCCCGATCGCGGCCCGACGGCGGCCGTCGGGCCGTCCAAGGCCGGTCAGGAACCGATCGCCGAGCCGGCCGGCGTGCGCGGATCGCCGTTCTGCCGCTCGAGTTCGGCATCGAGATGCGCGGCATGCGCCAGTGCTTCGGACTCCGACATCAGCTCGCCCTCCCACTTCGCGACCACCGCGCTGGCAATCGAATTGCCGACCGCGTTCGTGGCCGAGCGCCCCATGTCGAGGAACGTGTCGACGCCAAGAATCAGCAGCAGCCCGGCTTCCGGGATGTTGAACTGGTGCAGCGTCGCGGCGATCACGACGAGCGACGCGCGCGGCACGCCGGCCATCCCTTTCGACGTCAGCATCAGGACCAGCAGCATCGTGACCTGCGTGCCGAGCGACAGGTGGATGTTGTAGGCCTGCGCGATGAACAGCGACGCGAACGTGCAGTACATCATCGAGCCGTCGAGGTTGAACGAATACCCCATCGGCATCACGAAGCTCGAGATCTTGCGGCGCACGCCGAACCGGTCGAGCGCATCGAGGATCTTCGGGTACGCGGCTTCCGAGCTCGCGGTCGCGAACGACAGCATGAACGCTTCCTTGATCAGCACCAGCAGCCTGAACACCCGGCGGCCGAGGAACAGCAGCCCGGCGGCGACGAGCGTCGTCCACAGCAGCATGAGGCTCATGTAGAAGTCGCCCATGAACACCGCGAACTTCAGCAGGATCGACAGCCCGTTGACCGCGACGGTCGACGCCATCGCGGCCATCACCGCGAGCGGCGCGAGCTTCATCACGTAGCCGGTGATCTTCAGCATCACGTGCGCGAGCTGGTCGATCGCGGCGACGAGAATCTTGCCATGCTCGCCGAGCGCCGACAGCGCGACGCCGAAGAACATCGAGAACACGACGATCTGCAGGATCTCGTTGTTCGCCATCGCCTCGGCGATCGATTTCGGCACCATGTGGCCGACGAAATCCTTCAGCGTGAACTTGGACGTCGCGAGGTGCGCGGACGCACCGATATCCGGCAGCGGCAGCCCGAGGTTCTCGCCGGGCCGCAGCAGGTTCGCCATCAGCAGGCCCAGCAGCAGCGAGACCAGCGACGCGGTGACGAACCAGCCGAACGCCTTCACGAACACGCGCCCGACCGACGACGCGTCGCCCATGTGCGCGATGCCGACGACGAGGGTCGAGAACACCAGCGGGCCGATCACCATCTTGATCAGCCGCAGGAACACGTCGGACACGAGCGAGATGTAGCCGGCGATTTCCGCGGCCGACTGCTTGTCCGGAAGCTGCGTGTAGATCAGGTAGCCGATGAAGATGCCGGCCGCCATCGCGAGCAGGATCCAGCCTGCCGCTGACATTCGTTTGTTCATGACGGAGTCCGTGCACGGTAAAGGGGTTGACGGATAAAACCGCGCGCGAGCCGTGCCGTGCCGCGGGGCGCGCGTGGCAAGCCGGTCGGGCTTGCGAGTGTCCGCGAACGGACCTGCCGCCGCCGCGACGGCATTCGCGGGAAAGCGAACACCGGCGGCGGCCGTTCAGCGGGATGCGACCGGCTCAGTAGCCGATCGCCGAACCGGCCGGACGGCGCGGATCGTTGTAGCCGTAGATGAAACCGGGCCGCACGTTGCCGGACACCGACGAATCGTTCCCGGAACTCTGGCGGCTCGCCGCTTCGGTGCCCGGCAGGCCGACCAGGATCAGCTCGGCGGCCCCCCAGGGCGTCTGCTCGACCATCTTGTAGCCCATGTTGCGCAGAATCGCGAGCGTATCGGGCGACAGGCCGTAGGTTTCGTAATAGACCTCGTCCGGCAGCCACTGGTGATGGATGCGCGGCGCGGCGACCGCGTCCTGCGGCGTCATCCCGTAGTCGATCACGTTCAGCACGGTCTGCAGCGTGATCGTGATGATGCGCGAGCCGCCCGGCGACCCGACCACCATGAACACCTTGCCGTCCTTCTTGACGATGGTCGGCGCCATCGACGACAGCGGACGCTTGCCCGGCGCGATCGAGTTGCGCGTGCCCTGCACGAGGCCGAACAGGTTCTGCGCGCCGACCTTCACCGTGAAGTCGTCCATCTCGTCGTTCAGGAAGAAGCCCGTGCCCGGCGCGATGACCACGGCGCCGAAACGGCCGTTGACCGTATAGGTCGTCGACACCGCGTTGCCGTCGTGGTCGACGATCGAGTAATGCGTCGTTTCCGGCTTCTCGTGGACGCCGACACCGGGCTGCACGTCGACCGACGGCGTGGCCGTGTCGGCATGGATGCTCTTGCGGATCTGCGCCGCGTATTCCTTGCTCGTCAGCTTCGCGACCGGGTTGTCGATGAAGTTCGGATCGCCGAGCAGCGTGTTGCGGTCTTCGTATGCATGGCGCATCGCTTCGGTCATGTAATGGACCGCAGCGGCCGAGTGATAGCCGAGCTTGCGCAGGTCATACCCTTCGAGGATGTTCAGCGTCTCGCACATCGTCACGCCGCCCGAGCTCGGCGGCGGCGCCGACACGAACTCGTAGCCGCGATACGTGCACGTCAGCGGCGCCATGTCCTGCGCGCGGTAGGACGCGAAGTCGGCGGCCGTGATCACGCCGCCGCCGCGCCTGGCGGCCGCTTCGACGATCTTCGGAATCTCGCCGTGATAGAACGCGTCGGGCCCCTGCTCCGCGATGCGCTCGAGCGTGCGGGCCAGGTCCTTCTGCACCAGGCGGTCGCCCGGCTGCAGCGGCGTGCCGTCCGGGCGCAGGAAGATGCGCGCGGCTTCCGGGTCCTTCCTGAAGCGTTCGACCGTCGTATCGAGAATGTCCGTATCGCCGCGCGTCAGCACGAAGCCGTCGCGCGCGAGCCGGATCGCCGGCGCCATCACCTGCTTGCGCGTGAGTTTCCCGTACTTGCGCTGCGCGAGATCGAGGCCGGCCACCGTGCCCGGCACGCCGACCGCGCGATAACCGTACAGGCTCTGCTCCGGAATGACGTTGCCCGCCGCATCGAGATACATGTTCGCGGACGCCGCGGCCGGCGCGGTCTCGCGGAAATTGATGAAGCGGTCGCGGCCGTCGGCCAGGTGGAGCGTCATGAAACCGCCGCCGCCGATGTTGCCGCAGCACGAATTCGTCACGGCCTGCGCATAGCCGACCGCCACCGCCGCGTCCACCGCGTTGCCGCCCGCCTTCAGGATGTCGACGCCGATCTGCGACGCGAAGTGCTGCGACGACACGACCATGCCGTTCTTCGCTTCGACCGCCGGGTCCGATGCGGCGAACGCGCACACGCTCACGGCCGACAACAGGGTGAGTACTACGAGCCGCCTCATGACGGAATCCTCCAGACAAATAAACCGGACCGGGCCGGCATGCGTCGCTCGACAACCATGTAATAAACGATACATTTCAGCGAGGCGCGATCATAGCACTCGTTTTTTTGGGCCAAAACCTAGGGTTATCACTGAATCCAAGGCGGTGATTCGTCAATAAAAATCCCTTCACATGTTTATTTCATTACACTCATGCACGCGCCATCGGAACAGGCGAGACGTCCCTCCCATATCGGGACGGTCGCGGCCCGCCGTCCGTCGATCGGCTAACATGCGCGGAGTCGCCTGCAGACCCAGGTCTGCCGTTTGTCATTCAGATAAGAGAGCCGGAGTGCCCGATGGGGACGAGCATCAGGGCGTTGCTGCTATCCCAGATGGATAGCTTCACGCCGTCGGAACAGAAAGTCGCGCAGGCGTTGCTGGATCGCTATCCCAGTCTCGGGCTGGGGCCCATCGCGCAGTTCGCGAAGCAGGCGGAAGTCAGCGACCCGACCGTATTCCGCTTCGTCGTCCGGATCGGTTTTCCGAACTACTCGTCGTTCCAGCAGGCGCTGCACGACGAGATCGACACCGCCATGAATTCGCCGCTCGCGCGGATGGACGCGTTCCACTCGGAAACGGGCATGCGCGACAGTCATGCGGCGATTTTCGAGCGGCTGTCCGGGTCGCTCGCGACCACGATCGACAAGCTCGACGCGGCGGCATTCGACGCCGCGGTGGCAGTGCTGGCCGATCCGGGCGTGCGCGTCTTCTGCGGCGGCGGGCGCTATACGGCGCCGCTCGCGTCGCTGTTTTCGTTCACGCTGGCCTACGCGCGGCCGCATGTCCACCATGTCGAGCCGAACGTGAATCTCGCGTCGGCCGCACTGGTCGACATGGGGCGCGACGACGTGCTCGTGATCTTCGATTTCCGCCGTTACCAGAAGGACAGCATCCGCTTCGCGCAGGCCGCGCACCGGCTCGGCACGCGCATCCTGCTGATCACCGACGAATGGCGCTCGCCGATCGGCGAATTCGCGGAAATCGTGCTGCGCATCCAGGGGCGCCCGTTCGCGATGCTGCAGACCAACGTGCCGGCGCTGGCGCTCGCCGAAGCGCTGGTGATCGGCGTGACGAACCGGCTGCCGGAACTCGCGCGGCAGCGGATGGAGAAGATCGAGCGGCTCAGTACCGGGGGGATCGAGCAGGATACGAATCAGCGGGATTTGCCCGAATGACGATCGCTCGCCATCCGGGCCCGGCCCTCAGCTCTCGACATCCTCGAGACTGAACACCTCCGTCTTGTCGTTGTACGAAAAGACTTCGCCGTAACGGCCCCAGTCGATCACCGCGTCGAGCGTTTCCTCGGCTGCTTCGTCCGACAGGAAATCCTCCAGTTCCTGCTCGAAGCGCACGCGCGGCGCGCGATGGCCCGGGCGCTCGTTCAGCACCTTCTTGATCCGGGCCGCCAGCGGCACGTGCTTCAGCAGATGATCGGCAAACATCAGCTTGCGCTCCTGCGTGCCGAATTCCGCGAACACGCGTGCGGGCGGCGTCAGGAACACGTCGCCTTCGCGCACGTCCGCGAAACCGAGGTGCTGCAGCACTTCGGCGATCGGGAACAGTTCGTCGACTTCCAGATGCAGCGTACGCGCGATTTCCGGCATGTCCGCGCGGCCGTGGTACGGCGCCATCGCGAGCGTCTCGATCAGGCCGGCCATCAGGTTGGTCGACACGCGCGGCATCCAGCTGCCGAGTTCGAGCCCCTTCTTCGTCGCCTCGCCGGTCTGGCGCGCCGTCATCTTCGCGTAGATGTCGTCGACCAGCTTGCGGAAATCGGTATCGAGCCGGTTGCGCGGATGCTTGAACGGCACCTTGATCTCGGCGATCACGCGGCCCGGGTTCGACGACAGCACGAGGATCCGGTCGCACATGAACACGGCTTCCTCGATGTTGTGCGTGACGATCAGCACCGACTTGATCGGCATGCGGCCTTGCGTCCACAGATCGAGCAGGTCGGTACGCAGCGTTTCGGCCGTCAGCACGTCGAGCGCCGAGAACGGCTCGTCCATCAGCAGGATCGTCGGATCGACCACGAGCGCGCGCGCAAAACCGACGCGCTGGCGCATGCCGCCCGACAGCTCGCGCGGGTACGCGTTCTCGAAGCCGTCCAGACCGATCAGGTCGATCGCGGCCAGCGCGCGCTCGCGCCGCTCGCGCGCGCCGACGCCGAGCGCCTCGAGGCCGGCTTCCACGTTCTGCAGCACGGTGAGCCACGGGAACAGCGCGAAGGTCTGGAACACCATCGCGACGCCTTCGGCCGGGCCGGTCAGCGGCTTGCCGAGGTAGGTCACCTCGCCGCCGGTCGGTTCGATCAGGCCGGCGATGATGCGCAGCAGCGTCGACTTGCCCGAGCCCGAACGGCCGAGCAGCCCGACGATCTCGCCTTCGCGCAGCGACAGGTTCGCATCGTCGAGCACGAGCAGTTCGCCCTGCGTCTTGTTGAAGCCGCGGTTGACGTGCTCGACGCGCAGGATTTCCTCGCCGAGGCGCGGCGGCTGCAGCGGCTGGGACGTCTTGGTGGGTGCGTTGATAACGGTCGAATTTGGTTGCATCGCGCTTACTCTCAATCGAGACGGAGCCGGGATTCCGCGTAGGCGTACATCGGACGCCACAGCAGACGGTTGAACAGGGTGACGAACAGGGACATCACGGCGATGCCCAGGATGATCTTCGGGAAATCGCCGGCGGCGGTGGTCTGCGCGATGTACGCGCCAAGGCCGTGCGCAACGACCTTCGTGTCGCCCCACTGCACGAACTCGGACACGATGCTCGCGTTCCATGCGCCGCCCGACGCGGTGATCGCACCGGTCACGTAGTACGGGAAGATGCCGGGCAGGATCGCCTGCCGCCACCACTGCCAGCCGCGGATGCGGAAATTCTTCGTCGCTTCCTTGTAGTCGTTCGGATAGGACATCGCGCCCGCGATCACGTTGAACAGGATGTACCACTGCGTGCCGAGCACGATCAGCGGCGACAGCCAGATGTCCGCGTTCAGGTGGAAGTGGACGATCACGATGACGAATACCGGAAACAGCAGGTTGGCCGGGAACGCAGCGAGGAACTGCGCGAGCGGCTGGATCTTCTCGGCCAGCTTCGGACGCAGCCCGATCAGCACGCCGAGCGGCACCCAGACCAGCGACGCGATCGCGATCAGCACCAGCACGCGCAGCAGCGTGATGAGCCCGAGCACGAGCACGTGGCCGACCTCGCCCATCGTCACACCGGTCGCGACGAAGCTGACGACGCGCCACGCGACGTACGCCGTCAGCAGGATCACGAACGCGCCCCACACGATGTCGCCGAGGCGCGATGCGCGGCGCGACGATGCGCCGCGCGAGCGCGCGCCCTTCCGCGACGGCACGCGCAGCGGAATCCGCGCGGCCTGCGACAGCAGCCAGCCGGCCGGCACGAGCAGCTGATGGATCAGGTGCGTGCGGCGCATCATGTCGAGCAGCCAGGATTGCGGCGCATCGCCCGACGCGGTGTTCTCCATCCGGAACTTGTCGGCCCATGCGACGAGCGGCCGGAACAGGAACTGGTCATAGGCAAGGATCACGACCGACATCGCGACGATCACCCAGCCGACCGCGCCGAGGTTCTTGTCCGAGATCGCTTGCGCGAGATACGCGCCGATGCCCGGCAGCGTGATCGTCTGGTTGCCGACCGTGATCGCCTCCGACGCGACGACGAAGAACCAGCCGCCCGACATCGACATCATCATGTTCCAGATCAGGCCCGGCAGCGAGAACGGTACGTCGAGCTTCCAGAACCGCTGCCACGGCGTCAGGTGAAAGCCGCGCGACACTTCGCTCAGGTCGCGCGGCACCGTGCGCAGCGACTGGTAGAAGCTGAACGTCATGTTCCACGCCTGGCTCGTGAAAATCGCGAAGATCGCCGCCAGTTCGGCGCCGAGCACGCGGCCCGGGAACAGCGCGAGGAAGAACGTGACGGTAAACGAGATGTAGCCGAGCACCGGCACCGACTGCAGGATGTCGAGGATCGGGATCAGCACCATGCCCGCACGGCGGCTTTTCGCGGCGAGCGTGCCGTAGACGAGCGTGAACGCGAGCGACGCGACCATCGCCGCGAGCATCCGCAGCGTGGTGCGCAACGCGTATTCGGGCAGGTTCGACGGGTCGAGCGAGATCTTCTGCGTCTGCAGTACGCCGATCGGCGCCATCGTCTCGTGAAAACCGACGATCGCCATCGCGAGGATGCCGATGATCAGCGGAAACGCGACGGCGTCCCAGCGATTGGGGAGCACGCGCCACGCGGACGCGTTGGCGGTGCGATTCGGGTCGAAGAAACTGAGATCCATCGGTAGCGTGTTGTGTCGAATTGAAAGTCGATGGGTCCGGCCGCCGGTCTCGCGGCCAGGCGTCGCGCCCCGCGGCGCGAATCAGGACAGCCCGTGCGCAGTCATACCGGCAGCCCGTACGCGCCGGCCATCCCGGCCGTCAGCCGCGCGACGAACAGCAGCAGGAACGGCGGGACCGCGCGTTCCTTGACGGGACTCGGCTCGGCATCGGGATGAACGCCGACATGGGCGATGCCGCAGGCAACGATCAGAAAGAACCGCACGAGGCGGGTCGTGCGCGTGCGGCGGCCGACCGCGCCGCCCGTTTCCGTTGCCGCGAGGTTCGGCATGAAGGGGCTCCGGAGAGAGGTGATTCGGAGTCGCAGGCTATCGGTCGGCCGTGACGCAAATATGACGTGTCACTTACAGGACATTGACGGGTCATCCTCCAGGCATCGCGCGGCGCCCCGGAAGCCGCGAACACGTGGGGTCGACCGCGTCGTGCGCGGGAATAAATCCGCCGCTTCGCCGGTATCGCATCCGAAGGCGCCGGCTTATTCCAGGACGATCCGGCCGTCCGGTTTCGTCACACGATTGCGAGGCTCCCATGTCTTCATCGACCCCTACCCGCCCGTCGCGCCGCAAGGCCCTGCAATGCATGGCCTTCGGCGGCCTCGGCACGCTGTTTACGCTGTCGGGCGGCATCCTGACGCCGTTCGACCTCGCGCTCGCGCAGACCGGCGATGCGCGCCCGGCCGACGCGGGCAAGCCGCTGTTCGTGCAGATCAGCGATACGCACATCGGCTTCAACAAGGACGCGAATCCCGATGTATCGGCCACGCTCAAGCAGACGATCGAACTCGTCAACGGGATGCCCGCGATGCCGGCGCTGGCCATCCATACGGGCGACATCACGCACCTGTCCAAGCCCGAGGAGTTCGACCACGCGTCGCAATTGCTGGCCGCGCTGCGCGTGCCGGAACTGCACACGGTGCCCGGCGAGCACGACGTCACCGACGGGTCGGGCGCCGAATATTTCGGCCGGTTCGGCAAGGCGTCGGACAACCGCGGTTATTACAGCTTCGATCACGCGGGCGTGCATTTCATCGGCCTCGTCAACGTGATGCACTTCAAGCCGAACGGGCTCGGCAGTTTCGGCGACGACCAGCTCGCATGGCTCGCGCAGGACCTGAAGGGCCGCTCGTCGAGCACGCCGATCGTGGTGTTCTCGCACATGCCGATGTGGACCATCTACGAACCGTGGGGCTGGGGCACCGGCGACGCGCCGCAGACGATGGCGCTGCTGCGCCGCTTCGGCTCGGTCACCGTGCTGAACGGGCACATTCACCAGATCGTGTCGAAGGTCGAGGGCAACGTGACGTTCCATACCGCGCGCTCCACCGCGTTCCCGCAGCCGACGGCCGGCAACGGCCCGGGCCCCGTGCCGCTCACGGTGCCGCGCGACCGGCTGCCCGCGATGCTCGGCGTGACGACCGTCGAATTCGCCGGCCATCCGGTTGCGTCGTCGCTTCACGACACGACGCTGGCCTGATGAAAACAAGGAGAACGACATGATCCGCTTCATGCCAACCCGCACCGTCGCCGCGCTGATCCTGTGCGCGGCCGCCGCCGGCACGCCGCTCGCCGCGTTCGCGCAGGGCCCGGCCGGCCCGCTCGTGACGATCCGCAATTTCATGTTTTCGCCGATGTCGACCACGATCAAGGCCGGCACGACCGTCACGTGGAAGAACCTCGACGGCGAACCGCACACCGTCGTCAACGATGCCGGCATCTTTCACTCGGCGGCGCTCGACCAGGGCGACACCTACTCCTTTCGCTTCGACAAGCCGGGCGTCTACAAGGTGTTCTGCGGGATTCACCCGTACATGAAGGAGACGATCACCGTCGAATGACGCGGCCCGCCAAACGACGCGAACGAATGGCGGGCGGCATCGGCCTACAATGATCGCCGTCCCATTCGCCCGCGTGGCAGACGGAGCCGCCCATGCCCAGGATCGACCTCGGCGCCGTGCCCGAACGCCGCGGCAGCGGCTATCCGCGGCCGTTCGACGCGCCGTGCGCGCAGCGCGTCCGCCAGCGTCTCGGCGACGCGGGCGGGCTGCGCGACTTCGGCGTCAACCTGATGCGCGTGCCGCCGGGCGGGTGGTCGGCCCAGCGGCACTGGCATTCCGACGAGGACGAATTCGTCTACGTGCTCGAAGGCGAGCTCGTGATGATCGAGGACGGCGGCGAGACCGTGCTGCGCGCGGGCGACTGCGCCGCGTTTCCGAAGAACTCGGGCAACGGTCACCACCTGGTCAACCGGTCGGACGCGGTTGCCGTCTATCTCGAAGTCGGCTCGCGTTCGCCGGACGACGTGATCACCTGCCCGGACATCGACCTGATGAGCCCGAGCCGCGACGGCCGGTTCCTGCACAAGGACGGCACGCCTTACCCGGACGCGTGACGCCGGCCGCGCCAAAGGGTCGGACGCGAGCGGCAACGCAAACGCGGGCCGCCGTCGCGCGGCGGGCGACGCCGCGCGATCGATCGCCTAAACTGAATCGAACTGTTCGGATCCGACCCACCGTCATACGCAGCGAGGCAAGCCATGACCGCGAGCCAGCCGGCACGAATGGACCTCCCCGGGCAAGTCGTGCTCGTGCTCCAGGGCGGCGGCGCACTGGGCGCGTTCCAGCTCGGCGTGTTCCAGGCAATGGACGAAGCCGGGATCCGGCCCGACTGGGTGGTCGGCACGTCGATCGGCGCGATCAACGCGGCGCTGATCGCGGGCAACCCGCCGGAGCAGCGCTACGACAAGCTGTCGGCGTTCTGGCGGCGCGTGACCGAACGGACCCGTTTCGACGTCCCGCCCCTGCTGCCCGGCTGGGACCGGATGCTGGCCGAGCTGATGATCATCGGCGGCGGCATCACGGGCTTCTTCCAGCCCAATCCGGCGTCGTGGTTCGGGCCGCTGGCGCGCCTCGGCGTCGATCGCGCGTCGTACTACCGGATCGCGCCGCTGCGCGACACGCTCGCGTCGCTGGTCGATCCCGACTTGCTGAACGCGGGCCATCCGCGCCTGACCGTCAGCGCCGTCAACGCGTGTACGGGCACGATGCGCTATTTCGATTCACGCGATACACGGCTCGGGATCGAGCACATCATGAGTTCGGGGGCGCTGCCGCCCGCGTTTCCGGCGATACGGATCGACGGCGCGCCGTACTGGGACGGCGGCGTGTATTCGAATACGCCGGTCGAGGTCGTGCTCGACGACAACCCGCGCCGCAGCTCGATCATCTTCTCCGTGCAGATGTGGAATCCGGCCGGCCCCGAGCCCGAGAGCATCTGGCAGGTGTCGGAGCGACAGAAGGACATCCAGTACGCGAGCCGCACCGACAGCCACATCGCGCGCCAGCAGCAGATTCACCGGCTGCGCCACGTGATCCGCGAGCTGGTCCGGCACGTGCCGGAAGCCGACCGTGCGTCGCCCGCGGTGCGCCGGCTCGCCGCGTGGGGATGCGAGACGACGATGCACCTGATCAAGCTCGCCGCGCCGCGGCTCGACGGCGACAATCAGTTGAAGGACATCGATTTCACGCCGGCCGGCATCGCGGCGCGCCGGCAGGCCGGCTACGACGCGGCGAAACGGGCGATCGCCGCGCGCCCGTGGGACGTGCCGACGGATCCGACGGAAGGCTTGA
This sequence comes from Burkholderia seminalis, assembly GCF_001718535.1. NCBI lineage: Bacteria > Pseudomonadati > Pseudomonadota > Betaproteobacteria > Burkholderiales > Burkholderiaceae > Burkholderia > Burkholderia seminalis. Next base: position 2,022,966 of record NZ_CP013400.1, read on the forward strand.
CGGTGTACGATCCGGACGCAGCGCCGGTCGCCGAAAAAACGGCATGACGCGCGGATGGCGCGGCCGCTCGCCCCGCACGCTCAGGCGCGCGCGGCCCGGACACGGGCGCGGCCGGCTTCGCTCACTTCGACCTCCGCCACGCCGCCGGGCGCATGGTGCCGGACCACGTAACCGCGCGCGCACGCCTCCTCCCAGACCGGCAGGCGCGGGCACGACGTGCGCCATGCGTCGATCACCTCGTCGTACGGCCGCGCGCCGGGCCCGATCCATTCGAGCAGGTCGAGGATCAACGGCTCGATCGATGCCGCTTCATGCGCGAGCACGTCCGGGTTGACCACGTGGATCGGCTGTCCGGCCGCATAGGACACGATCTGGTCGAACACATCCGAGAACTGCGTTTCGTATTCGTCCTCGGTCACGTAGGCGATATGCGGCGTGCACACGACATTGGGCAAACGCAGCAACGGATGCCGCGGGTCGCGCAGCGGCTCGGTCTCGTACACGTCGAGCGCCGCCATCCCGGGCCGGCCGGCCTGCAATGCCGCCTCGAGCGCGCCCGCGGCGACGAGGCCCGCGCGGCTCGTGTTCACCAGCAGCGCATCGGGTTTCATCCGGCCGAGATCCTCGGCCGTCACGATGCCGCGCGTGGCGGGCACGAGCCGCATGTGCAACGAAAGCACGTCGCAGGTTTCGAAGAAGGTGCGCTTGTCCGGCGCCGTGTGCCAGCCGTCGTCGCGGGCGCGCTGCCGCGACGCTTCGCGCGCCCAGACCCGCACGTTCATCCCGAACGCGGCGCCGTATCGGGCGACCTCCGCACCGATCCGGCCGTAGCCGTAAATGCCCAGCGTGCGCCCGCGCAGCGTCCGGCCCACGCCGGTTTGCCAGTGGCCGGCCTGCAGCGCGCGCATCTGCTGCGGAATCTGGCGCATCGCGGCCAGCACGAGGCCCCAGGTGAGTTCGGCAGCCGCATAGGACGGCGTGCCGGCATGCTGGTTCGACGACACGATCACGCCGTGTGCGGTGCACGCGTCGATGTCGATATGCGGATACACGCTGCGCTGACTGATCAACCGCAGCTTCGGCAACCGGGCGATGAGCGGCGCGCGAATCTGCGTGCGCTCGCGAATCAGCACGAGCACCTCCGTATCGCGCAGGCGTTCGGCCAGCGCGTCGACGTCCTGCACATGGTCGTTCCAGATCGTGACCGCCTGCCCGTCCAGCTTGCGAAAGCTCGGCAGCGTGCGCAGCGTGTCGAAATAATCGTCGAGGATCGTGATGTTCATGGGGACGCTCCTGGGAACGCCGTCATCCTGAACCGCGAACGCCGCGCAGGGAAATGAATTTATGTCGCCGATTCCTGCATTTTTCTGATCGATCGATTCTCGCCGCGCGCGCACCTCGCTCGCCCGCTCACGGCCCTGCCGCCCGCATCGCCGGCGCGGTGCCGGCGACGACCGGACACGATTGCGGCAAGGCCTGCCCGAACAGCACGGCCAGCCCGCAAGCGGACGTGAACATGCCGAGACCGTCATGCCCGACGCCCGGGACTTCGACGACCTGCTGCGCGAGATCGTCCGGGTGCCGCTTCTTCAGGTAGTCGAAATACGCGAGCCCGCGCGCGAGCCGGTACGGGCCCTGCGCCATCGCCGCGCACGAACGGTCGATGAAATGCGTGTACGGATTCGTATCGGCCTGCCCGAGCAGGTACACGACATCGCGCGCCACATAACGCGTTTCGAGTTCGCGCCCATCCTGCGACGCGACGTAAGGCGGCGCCGACTTCAGCCCGTACTTCCATTGCGTCGCGCGCGGGCAGATGCCGCCCGCGATCGCGTCGGCATTCGGCCGTTCGTCGTCGAAATACAGGTAGCTCGACGGGTTCGCGACCACGTAGCGCACGGCGACGCCGCCACGCGCCAGCGCGTCGCCTTCGTGCCCGGCCACGGCGTAACGCTGCAGCAACTGCGCGCCGGCGGAGTGACCGATCACGACGACCGTCGTCAGCGACGGGTACAGGCTGCGGTCGGCGAAATGCGCGAGCAGCGCGTCGAGCGCCGCGAACGAGCTGACCGGCCCCGGCTGGCGCGCCGGTTCGCCGCCCTTCCAGCCTTCCTGCGTCCACGCGAGTGTCGATGCGGGCAACGAGAATGCGCGCGTATCGGCGCGCGTCAGGAACTGCGGCGCGACGACCATCGTGCCGCTGCCGGCCGCGCCGGCCTTCTCGACGACCTGGCGCCCCGACGCGTAATACGTGTCGGCGTTGCGAAGCGTGCCGTGAATCACGATGAACACGCGCACGACGTCGGGCGCGGGCTGATCGAGCGGATGGTCGGCATAGACGGGCAGCGCCGCGCTGCCCTGCGGCGTCGCGACGGCCACGCGCTGGTCGGCGACGGCCTTGACCGGTGCTTCGAGACGTTCGCGCTGGGTAGGCGTCGCGGCTTCGGCTGGACGCACACTGCCCGCCATGCCGATGACGGCACAGGCGATCGAAACCGAGAGCGAAAGTGCGAACGACAGCGCACGGGCGAACGACCGCGCACGCGCGGGCCGGATGCTGGCAAAGGCGACGGAAATAAGGGACATGGCAGCGGATCGGGTTGCGGACAGGACTTTAACGGCGATGGTCGCAGAATCCGTCGCGCGCTGCCGGCCCGTTGTGCAATACGGCTCAGTCGGCCGGCTCGGACACCCGCCCGGCGTCGGCACGGGTTGCGCCCGCGTCGCCGCGCGCCGCATTCCCGCCCGCTGCCGACGGCGGCAAGCCGCCCGCCGTCGCGGCCAGCAGCGGGCGCTCGGGATGCACGAACAGCCACAGCACCGCGCCGCAGGCCGCCGCGGCACCGATCACGACCATCCCGCTGCCCCAGTTGCCGGTGATCTTGACGACGAGCGCGAGCGCCATCGGCCCCGCGACGTTCGACAGGGCGCCCCATACGTTGGTCCAGCCCGACATCACGCCGGCGAACGGCCGCCCGAGATCCTGCGCGGCCGACCACACGACGACCTGCACGAATCCGACGGCCGCGAACGACAGGCACAGCAGCGCGATGACCGCGGCCATCGCCTGCGCGCGCGACGCGGCGACCAGGGCCAGCGCGCTCACGACGAATCCCGCGATCGCGACCGGCGTGCGCGCCCGGTAGATCGAACCCGTTTTCCTCAGCAACCGGTCGCTGACGGTACCCGCGACGAATACCGCCGCGAACACGGCCACCCACGGCAGCGACGCGTACAGCCCCATTGCCTTCAGCGACAGGCCGCGCGCGCGCATCAGGTAGGTCGGCAGCCACGTCGTGTAGAAGCTCTGGATCAGCACGAGCAGGAAGTACTGGATGCCGAAGATCCAGAAACGCCCCAGCCGCAGGCAACGCGCGAGCGAACCCGACACGGCCGTCTGGCCGGGCGGCTGGCCGGCCGCGATGTAGTCCGCCTCGGCCGGCGTGATCAGCGGATGGGACGCCGGCGCATCGCGGTAGCCGAACCACCAGATTGCGCCGAGCAGCAGGCCGAGCGCGCCGAATCCATGGAAGACGGCATGCCAGCCGAAATGGACGATCGTCCAGGCCGTGAGGGGCGCCGACACGATCGGGCCCAGATACAGCCCCGCGAGCAGCACCGCGTTGCCTTTCGCACGCTCGCCGGCCGGAAACCAGCGCTTGAGCGCGACGACGCTGCTGGACCAGTCTGCCGACTGCGCGCCGCCAAGCACCAGCCGGCAACCGAACAACCAGGCGAACGAACCGCCGAGCGGCGTGACGATCATCATCAGCGACCACAGCGTGCTGGTGCCGAACAGCACGCGGCGCGACCCGAAGCGTTCGGCCGCGCGTCCGGCCGGGATCTGGCCGAGCGCATAGGCCCAGAAGTAGATCGTCAGGATCATCGACATCTCGACGATCGACAGGCCGAGTTCGCCCTGGATCGCCGGAGCGGCCACGGCCATCGCCGCGCGATCGAGCGTCATCACGAAGGTCAGCGGCGCGACCAGAAACGCGACGATCTTCCAGCGGAGATGGTTCACGCGGCGCGGCATCGTGCGGCTCCCGAAACCGGCGTCAGACGCCGTGCGGGCCGGACGCCCGGCCCGGCTCGTGCTGCATCCGCCGCACGATCGCGGCCAGTTCGCCGATATGCGCCGGGACCGCCTGCTTGCCCGCGCGCGCCCACGCATCGAACGACGTCATGCCGGTCACCGCGCCGACGAACGGCACGCCCGCGCGCTCGGCCGCCTGCGCGTCCACCGCATGGTCGCCGACATAGATCGCGGCGGCGGCAGGCAGGCCCAGCCGCGCCAACGCCAGCACGAGCCCTTCGGGATCCGGCTTGTGACGTTGCACGTCTTCTCCGCCGATCAACACGTCGACCAGCGACTGCAAGCCGTTGCGCTCGAGAATCGCCTCGATCCGGTAGCGAAACTTCGACGACACGATCGCGACGGCGAGCCCTTGCTCGCGCAGCCGTCCAAGCAGCGGCGGCACCTCGGGATAGATGCGCGTGCCGGGCACCATGATCTCGTCGGCACGCGCGACGAAGTGCCGCGCGAACGCATCGGCCCGCGCCGCTTCGGTCTCGCCCGTCAACGAACGGAACATCTGCGGCAGCGTCAGACCGATCACGGCGCCGATCTGCGCGGGTGTCGCGCGTGCCGCGCCAAGCCGATGCAATGCGTATTCCGTGCATTCGACGATCGCCGCGGACGAATCCGCCAGCGTCAGATCGAAGTCGAATATGACGGCCCGAACAGGCATGAATGGACTCCGCGAACGAAAAATGGATCACGCTCGACGCGTGACCTGGAATGACGATGCGACCGCACCCGCGCGCAGGAGCGGTCAGCGCGCCTGACCGGCTTGTTCGCGATCGGCCGCGTCCAGCCCGTCCGGGTCGCGCTTCGCCCACTCTCTTGCCCACCCCAGCAACGGCTGCAGCGCCGCTTCGAGCCGGCGGCCTTCGGCGGTCATACGATAGCCGCCCTCCCCGTGCTCGACGAGGCCCGACGCCTTGAGCTCGGCCAGCCGCGTGTTGAGCAGACGCGCGTTCGTTTCGCAGGCTTCCTGCAATGCGCGGAACGTGAGCGGCGAGCCGCGCAGCTCCCACAAAATGCGCAGCGCGGTGCGGCGCCCGAGCAGATCCAGCACGACCATGATGGGCCGCCCCGTCGTCGATCCGCGAACGCGTTGTCCGATTCTTGGCGTGGTCATGCTTTACTTTTTAAAGCAATCGTCCGGCGGAGTCAATTGCCTGAATCGAGCTTCGTTTCGGTTTGACTTTCCAACGCGCGATCGTAGACATCGTTATAGGCGAGATTGTCGGCGTAGTCCGACGCGCCGAAACCGGCGGGCATCGGCACGATCGTCGCATGGGCATGCTGCCGCCCCCTCGTCGAAGAACCCGGGGTCGTCGCGGCCCGCATGCGCGGCCGGCGCATCCCGGCGACGCTGCCTGCACGCGTCGCCCGGCCAGTCTTCCGCGAGCCTCGCGTGCGCGCGTCGCGGCATGCCGGCTCGATGGCGATGGATGGCGTATGCAGCGGCGTCAGGCAGCCACGCTTTCGGATGAGCGCCGCGGCGCCGTCATCTCGGCCCGGATCTGGTCGACGATATGGGCGGCATCGCGCGCAACGCCGGAGAATCGCCCCGATCCCCACGTGTGCAGCCACGGCAGTCCGACGAAGTAGAGCCCCGGAACCGGCGTCACGCCGCGCCGGTGCGCGGGATAACCGCGGCCGTTGAAGACCGGCGCATCCAGCCAGCTGAAATCCGGGGTGAAGCCGATGCACCAGATGACCGATGCGATGCCGCTCGCCGCGAGATCGAGCGCCGTGCGCTCGCCGGCCGGACGCCACACGGGCGCGTAACGCGTCGCAGGGGGCGCCGCGATTCCGTTCTTCTCGATATGGGCATCGATGCCGGCGTTGATCCGGTTGTACGTATCGTCCGCGCTGTCGAGCCGCGCCGCCAGATCCGCGGAGAAGCGCAACTGTCCGCCCGTGAAATCCTCCAGCCGGCCGTACAGTTCCATCCCGTCGGCGGCAAAGCGGCGCAGATCGATATCGCGCCCGCCGTCGCGGCCGGTCACATAGTGGTTGGTGTTGTCGCGCACGCCTTCGCGCAGCGGATGCGCATCGACCGGCATGTCGTAGTACTGCATGTCGGCCAGCCAGTCGACGACGTCCCTGCCCCGGTAGAAACGGGCGCAGCGAGGCGCATCGCCCACCGCGAGGAACACCTTTCGCCCGGCGAGGTGGAGGTCCTCCGCGATCTGCGCACCCGATTGTCCCGATCCGACCACGAGAACCGGTCCGTCCGGCAACGCGGCCGGATTCCGGTACTCCGACGACTGGATCTGCACGATCGTGGCCGGAAACCGCTCGGCCATCCGCGGCACGATCGGCCGATGGTAGCCGCCCGATGCCACGACGACCCGATCCGCCGTGTACGTGCCGCGCGACGTCGCGATGCGATAGCGTCCGTCCGCGTCGCGCGTCACACGCTCGACGGCGGTGTGTTCCAGCACCGGGGCATCGACGCTGCGGATGAATCCGTCGAGATACTCGACGATCTCGTCCTTCGTCATGAAGCCGTGCGGATCCGCACCGCGATACGGATAACCCGGCAGCGCACACTGCCAGTTCGGCGTCACGAGACAGAACGCGTCCCAGCGCTGCGTGCGCCACGTGTGCGTCACGGTCTCCTTTTCGAACACGAGATGATCGATACCTGCCTGCTTCAGGTAGTGGCTGATCGACAGTCCTGCCTGCCCGCCGCCGACGACCGCTACGCCGAGACGGGAATCGATATCCGGGATGCTGGATGAAACAACGGGTTCGCTTGACATGATGCAGTCCTGAATGTGTGTTGAAGACGACGGTGGATTGCCGCGTGCCGGACGCCCTAAACGAGCTCGATGACGGTCACGGTCGCATCGCCCTGCGGAGAAAATCGTTGCGCGTGCGCTTCGATCCGTGCCAGCTCATCCATCGCGGCCGAGCACGCGAACCCGTATTTCTCCCGTACGCGCTCGGACCCGATACCCAGGGCACGCCGGGCTCGTTCGACGAAGTCGTCGAGCGCGTATTGCGTGCCGGGCGTGAAAAATTCCGACACCACGGTCGAAGGCGAATAGCAATTGGTTTCCGACTGGTCGGGCCAACGGACCCGAAAATGCATGACCGGCATGATGCCTCCTCACTTGGCGGACGATGCTTGCGCACGCTGCGCCAGCCTGTCCTGGTAGATGTCCAAATGCCTGCGCGCACTCGCTTCCCATGTGAAGCGGTTCATCAGCGCGGGCACGGCACGTGCGAAATCGGGAGCACGCCGTCCCGATAGCGCGTCGCGCAGCGCGCCGGCGATCGAATCCACATCGGCGGGATCGGCCCACACACACACGCGCTCGTCCAGATACTCGGTAAAGGGTTCGATTTCGGATACGACCACGGGCTTTCCGCAAGCAAGCCCCTCGAGCACGACCAGGCCGAATCCCTCCCGGATCGACACCATCGACACCACGTCGGCGCAGTGCATCAGCGCGACCAGCGCCGCATCGTCGAGCGGCCCCGTCGACACGACGGTTTCGTCGACGCCGATCCCCAGCCCCAGCGCGGCGGCGCGCGCGACGAAGCGGCGCGCGTAGGCATCGTGATCGAGCAGACTCGCGCCGCCCCCGATCACGAGCCGTGCGTCGGGCATCGTGCCGCGCAACCGGGCGAACGCCTCGAGCAGCGCGATCGAATTTTTCCGCTGCTCGATCCCGCCGATCGCGAGGACGACCGGTGCGCCGTGCAGGCCGAACCGCTGCCGCACCGCCTGCACGGCCGCCCGATCCGCCCGAGCGAACCGGGAGACGTCCACGCCGTTGGGCACCACGCTTGCGTCGACCCCGAACGTCCCGCGCATCGTGGCTGCCCACGCAGCGCTCACGCACAGCACCTGGTCCGCCGCTCGCCACGCGCGCGCCTGCCAGCGTTCGAGCTGCGGGTCGTCGAATACGTCGAGGTGATGCACGGTCCGTACGAAGCCGTCTATTACACCCGACTGCTTCAGGTCGGCCAGCGCATTGCCCGTGATGCTGTCCTGGGCATGCAGCACGTCGAAGCCGCTTGCATCGTGCTCCAGCAATGCATGCCTGATCGCGACAATCCGCGCGCGCACCATGTCCGCGACGCTGCGCGGATGGCCATCGACGCGCGCCAGCACGACGCGGCACCGGACGTCGCGGAACATTCTCTCGCCCGGCGCGGCCGGTGCGAACACGGTGACGTCGCTGCCCGCATCGTGCAGCGCACGGGCGAGTTCCAGCGCGTGCACGACACCGCCGCGCGGATTGACCGAGTGGGTGAGCAGTGCGATGCGCAACGTATCGGCGCTCATCGCACATCCCCAACGGTGCAGGTGATGAACGGCTCGACCCGGAAATCCCACAGCACCGCCGTTTCGCCCGCTTCTTCGACGACGACCTCGCACGAGGCGTCGATATCGCCGATCACCGCGCACGCAAGCCCGCGCGCCGCGAAGCGTTCCGCGATCGCGTCGGCATGCGCCGGCCGCGCCGCCATCACGAACCCATAGCTCGGAAAGGCCGTCAGCCAGCGATCGAAGTCGACCCCTGGAGGACGCGGGATCGCGTCCAGCGCGATCCGCGCACCGACGCGCGAGCATTCGGCGAGCATCAGCGCCGTCCCGAGCACGCCGGCCATCGAGATATCCTTCGCGGCGTCGCACAGCCCGGCTTCGGCCAACGTCGGCAGAATCTCCAGATCGCCGCGTAGCCGGGCCGGCGGCGTGCCGACCGACGCATTCCAGAACGGATACGGCGCCTCGAATGCGCCGCGCAGGTCGACCGCCATCATCAGGCGATCGCCCGGCCGCGCGCTGAAGCTCGACAGCAGCGCGCGGGCCCGGCCCAGGATCGATACGGCCAGTTGCCCCTGCACGCTGCGCGTGTTGCTGTGGCCGCCGACGATCGGCACGCCGTACGCGGACGCCGCCGCGGCCATCCCGGCGAGCACCGGCCGCGCGGCGTCGATTCCGTCGCTCCACAATGCATCGACGACGGCGATCGGCCGCCCGCCCATCGCGTAGATGTCGCTGACGTTCGCCATCACGCCGCTGTACCCGGCAAACCACGGCATCGACTCGACGAAATCGCCGACCATCCCCTCGATCGCAAACAGCAGGTAGCCGTCCGCGTCGGGAATCGCCGCGCAGTCGTCACCGAGCGCGACGGCCTGTGCGAGGTCCCGTTCGCCGTTCGGTAATGCGCCCGCGAGCGACGCAACCACGCCGGCGATGTCGTGCTTGTGCTGGAAGCCGCGGCTCGCGCGCAGCGTCGCGATGCGATCCTCGACACTCATTGCGCCCCCTCCAGCCGCAGGACGAAACCCTCGAACGGCGTGCCGCACGGCGGATAGTGTTCAAGCTGGGCCTGCATCAGTTGATGAGGACGTCCGAACAACGTTTCCTCGCCGAGCGCATCCCAGTGAAGCCGAAGAAACAGCGGCACGTTCTGCGATTGCACGTGTGCGACGAAGCGCCGGCAACCTTCGGCATGCGCACTGCTGACGGCCAGCGCGATCAGCATCGAGCCGATCCTGCCTTGCCGCCGGAATGCCGGATGCACCGCGAGCCGCGAGCCCATCCAGGTTCCCGGCCCGGTTTCGTGAATCCGCACCGTGCCGACCACCTGCTCCGGCAGCCCCGCGCAGCAACTGACCGCGACCAGCAATTGCGCGTGGCGGTCGATATCGTCGCGATCGTCGCCGGCGAAGATGCCCTGCTCGATGCAGAACACGGCCCGGCGCAGCTTGTATGCCTCGTCGATTTCCCAGGGAAGCGCCGCCCATTTGATCCGGTATTCGGCTGGCCGGTACGGGCTGCTGCTGTCGGCCAGTCCCATCTCTGCGCAGTACATGGTCATACCTCGTAGGTCGACAGCGACGAGCAGGCACCGCACTTTCCGCAGCCTGCCTTGATGTCGGCGGAGCGCATGCCGGCATCGCGCAGCATGGAGCCGAGCGGTTCGAGCACCGCCCGCATGAATTCCGGCGACGGCGCGGGATGACTCTCCAGCGGCGTGCCGCTGATCGGCACGAACGGCACGACGAACGGATACACGCCCAACCCGATCAGTTCGCGCGACATGTCGAGGATCGCGGCCGCGCTGTCGCCGAGCCCGGCGAGGATGTAGGTGCTGACCTGTCCGCGGCCGAACACCGCGACGGCCGCGCGGAATGCCGCCATGTAGCGGGACAGCGGCACGCTCGCCTTGCCGGGCATGATCCGTTCGCGCACGGCCGGCGTCACGGCTTCCAGATGCATGCCCAGCGTATCGATCCCGCTTGCCTTCATCCGCTCGAACCAGCCGTCGTCGTCGGGCGGCTCGCATTGCGCCTGGATCGGGAGATCGACGGCCGCCTTGATCGCGAACGCGCTTTCGCAGAGCACGCGCGCGCCGCGGTCGGGCGTCGGCGGTGTGCCGGTCGTCAATACCATGTGCTTGACGCCGTCGAGCAGGACCGCCGCGCGCGCCACCTCGGCGAGTTGTTCAGGCGTCTTGCGGGCGATCGTCCTGCCGGCTGCGAGCGACTGGCCGATCGAGCAGAACTGGCAGGTCTTGCGCCGGCTCTCGTAGCGAATGCAGGTCTGCAACACCGTGGTCGCCAGCACGTCGGCACCGTGCAGCGTCGCGATGTGCGAATACGGCACGCCCTCCAGCGTCTGCAATGCGTAGAAGCGCGGGTTCGACGGAAAGCTGATGCTCGCGATCGGGATGGTGCCGCGCGAGAGCTGGCTGACGCCCGCCGCATCGGGCGCCCCCGCGACGAACGGCGAATCCCACGCGGTGCTCGTGTGCACAGGCACCATGATGGTCACGCCGTCGACCGTCACGGCCTTGTGATCGGACGGCCCGGCACCGCCGCGCCGGCTCGCGGCGCCAACCCGCGGATCCGCGAGGCGCAGCCCGACCGACTGCAGTTCAGTCATCAATTGCCGGCTCTGCACCGACGGTTTCGCGTTCACGCTCATGGCAGTTTCCCTCGAAGTCAGGGGCGGCCGACCCGTTGATCCCCATCGGGGTCACCGTCGCCGCCGGCCGATCGTTGATGGCAAGGCTCAGCAGTTCCGGCCGCGCATAATGGCCGACCGAGTCCATCATTCGCTTGCGCTTGGTGATCAGCGACATGTCCAGGTCGGCGATCACCATCCCTTCGCCGGCACGCAACGGCTCGGCCAGGTGCTGCCCCTCCGGGGACACGATCGCGCTATTGCATCCGCCGCGCAGGGCCTTCTGCAGATTCGGATCGCCCGTGATCGACTCGATCTGGGCATCCGTCAGCCAGCCGGTCGCATTGACGACGAAGCAGCCGGACTCCAGCGCGTGGTGGCGGATCGTGACCTCGATCTGGTCCGCGAAGATCGGGCCGACCAGCGATCCGGGGAACTGGCTGCAATGAATTTCCTCGTGCTGCGTCATCAGCGCATAACGGGCGAGCGGGTTGTAGTGCTCCCAGCAGGCGAGCGCACCGACCCGTCCGGCACCGGTCCGCACGACCTTGAGTCCGGCCGCATCCCCCTGCCCCCAGATCATCCGCTCGTGAAACGTCGGCGTGATCTTGCGGCGCTTCAGCGCGAGGCGCCCGTCGCCGTCGAAGATCAGCTGCGTGTTGTACAGGCTGCCGTGGTCGCGCTCGTTCACGCCGAGCACGACCACCATCCCGTGCAGGCGCGCGCGCTCCGCAACCGCATGCGTCACGGGCCCCGGCACCGTCACGGCCTGCTCGTAGAGCCGCATGTGATCGGCGCCGGACGCGACCGGCGTCCGCACGAACGAGAAGTACGGGTAGTACGGCACGAATGTTTCGGGAAAGACGATCAGCTGGACGCCCTTGCCGGCGGCCTCGTCGATCGCCGCGCAGACCTTGTCGAGCGTGCCGCCGGCGCGTTCCAGATCGGGCGCGATCTGGACGGCTGCCGCCCGGACGATGCGTTTGTCGGACATGATGGCACCCGTGATTCGATCAAACGGTCCAGGTATGGATGATCAGCGCGTTCTCCTTGCGGTGAAGCAGCTGGATATCGAGCACGTCGAGCGGGTTGATCGGCCGGATGCCCTCGATCAGCGACGCTTCGCCGTGCCCGTAAAGCGCCTGCAATGCAAAGCGGCACGCATAGACTTTCCCGCCTTCCTCCATGAACTTCACGAGCTGCTTGTTGAAGTTCAGATGGCCGGGAAACGCCTCGTCGCCCAGTGTCGGGAACCCGCGTTGCAGGCCGAGCGTCACGCCGGGGCCGTAGAGCAGCACCGACGTCTCGAACCCCTTGCGCTGCAGGCGGGTCGCCTGCAGGAGGTTCACGAAGCCGATCGACCCCTCGAACGCAACCGTGTGGAACGTCACGAGCGCCTTCTCGCCCGCTTCCGCCTTGACGTCTTCGAATACTTTTTCCTCGTAGTCGACGAGGAAATCTCCCTTCTTGTGCAGCGGCTGATTGACTGCGGGCATGGCACGCTCCGTCTGGAAATGAGTTGAATGAGATTCCCGAACGCTTTCGAATCCGGGCGAACTCATTAACGCAACGCATATGCCAACCGGGCCGCGACCCGATGCAATCACTCTGCAATCATTCAATCCAAAAATGCCGCTGCAGTCGGTTCGATCCTTGCGTGCCCCAATCCGGATCCAACTGAAAACGGCCCGTCCGGGCCGAACGGCGCACCTGACTGATGCAGCACGCATGAACCGGTGCGCGCCCGGCGTGCATCGATGCATCAATCCGATACACGATGCAATCAATGCAATCAGTCGCCTTCCACGGCGCGATATATATATTTTTCGATTAATGCGCCATGCTAACGTTTTGATGAATCGTCAAATGGAAACAGGTATGGATTACGCAATCCATCATTGGTCGAAGCGCTTGCTGGAAAGCAGGAAACCGGCCTATCAGCTGATCCCCGACCTCATCGAGGAAGATCTTGCGGCCGGCCGGCTGAAACCGCGCGACCGCCTGCCCGGGCTGCGCGATCTCGCCGGGGCGCTGAACCTGAACTACACGACGGTCGCCCGCGCGTATGCGGAAGCCCGCCGACGCGGCTTGCTCGATACGCGGGCAGGAAGCGGCACGTTCGTGCGCGGCCCGACGCAAACGGTCCAGCTGTCGGGCGGGAGCAGCATCGAGATGTCGATGAACATGCCCCCTGAACCGGCCGAGATGGTCGGCCGGCTGCAACAATCGGCGGCGGCATTGTTCGCCGCCGCGGACCCTTACCAACTGATGCGATATCAGGATTTCGGCGGCACACCGGCGGATCGCGCCGCCGGCCGCGCATGGCTGGCCCATCGCCTGCCCGGCTGCAGCAGCGATACCGTGCTCGTTTGTCCGGGAATCCACAGCGCGCTCGTCGCGCTCGTCTCCCGGCTTGCGCGCCGCGGTGATTCGATCTGCCTCGATTCACTCGCGTACCCCGGCATCAAGGCCATCGCATCGCAACTGGGCGTCCAGTTGCAGCCGCTGCCGCGGGACGACGACGGGCCGTTGCCGCATGCGTTCGAATCGTTCTGCCGAAGCGGACAGCCCGCGGCGCTGTACTGCAACCCGACCCTGCAGAATCCAAGCACGCTCACGATACCGTTCAGGCGCCGCGAAGCGCTGGCGGATATCGCGATGCGCTACAACGTGCCCATCATCGAGGACGACGCGTACGCGATGCTGCCGCAGAGCGCCCCGCCGCCACTGGCGTTGCTGGCCCCCGAACTGACCTACTACGTGACCGGCATGTCGAAGAACCTCGGCGCCGGGCTGCGAATCGCCTACCTGCTGGCGCCGACGGTGCGCGAAACACAGCGCATCGCGGGGGCATTGCGCGCCACGACCGTGATGCCGAGCCCGTTCACGATGCTGCTGTCCACCCAGTGGATCAACGACGGCACGGCAAGCGAGATGCTGGCCGCCATCCGATCCGAGGCGCATTCACGGCAGGCGATCGCCAGCCGCGTTCTCGGCGCATGGCCTTTCGACGCGCATCCCGACGGTTTTCATCTCTGGTTGCCGGTTCCCGGCGAGTGCCAGTGGACAGCACCGGATCTCGCGCAATATCTGCGAAGCCGGAGTGTCGCCGCCGTGGCAAGCGCGGCATTCTCGACCGACGGCAACCCGCCGGACGCGATTCGCCTCTGCCTCGGCGGCCCGCAGGATCAGGAGCGCTGCCGCGACGGCCTGCAGCTTGTCGCCGACGCACTGACCGACGCACATCATCTTTACAGTGCCGCGATGTAGCCGCGCCGGGTAGCGGACGGATCGCACGAACCGGACGCCGCGCGACGCATCCACTCACATGCGCATCGTATTTCGACGCACGACCAAGCGCTGCCGGCCCGCCCGTGCACCACCGGCACGTGCCGCCGCACCAGTCAGAACTTGTGCCGAATGCCGATCCTCGCCGCGGTCTGAAAACTCGTGCTGGACGGCGATCCGAGCGCTGCTTCGATTTGAGCGCCGTGCGCATGATCATGCGCGAGCGCCCCGACGAAATACACGTCCGTGCGTTTGGAAATGAAGTAATCGGCCCCGATGGTCGCCTGATTCGCGCTGCCGACCCCGTTGTTGCGCTGCTGGAACTGGAACCCGGCGCCGAGCGAGAGGTCGGGCCTGACAAAGTAAGTCACGCCGCCGTCATAGGTCAGCGCGCGCGCTTGGGTGCCGCTGCTCAACTGGACATCGGTCACCACACCGAATATCTGCGCTTTCCCCAGGCTGTATGTTGCACCGCCGGCGTATTCCGTCAAATTCGCGGAGCGGGTCGCGTTATGCTGCTTGAAATACGACAGCGATGCGGCGAGCCCGCCCCGGTTGTAGTTCAGCAGGAAGTTCATCGCGCTGTTGGTGCCCAATGAGCCGGCCACATTGCCGAAACCGTACATCGCCCCGACACTGAAGCCCGAAATCGTCGGCGAAAGATACTTCACCGAGTTATTGACGTTGTCGCCCCACAGTCGGTTATCCAGCGTATACCCGCCAGCCGCATACGCCGGAATGCCCCACGCGAGGATACCCGCGGCCGTGTTTCCCGCGATCGAGTACGCGGGGAAAATATCGCCGATGAAGTCGTATTGCCGCCCGAGCGTCAGCGTCCCGAACCGCCCGTCGAGGCCGACGAAGGCCGCGCGGTTGAACAACAGCCCGCTCTGCGCCAAGGCCCCGTTGGAAAGTTGAAAACCGCTTTCGAGCGTGAAGATCGCCTTGAGCCCGCCACCCAGGTCCTCTTTGCCCGTCAGCCCCCAACGATCTCCCTGCGACGACCCGGACGTGAACTGCACGAGCGCGCCATGTCCGGTGCCCGACGTTGCATTGTTCGTGTACGTGATGCCCGCATCGACCAGCCCGTACAGCGTCACTGACGACTGCGCATGTGCCACGCCGCACCCAACCGCGGCGCACACCACCATGCTTCGCTTGATGATCCTGTTCATATCGCTATCCTAATTTTATGGCGTAGTTTTCGTTGACGAAAATGGCTGAGGAACACGTCCCGCTGAAAATGCGCTGGAATCGTTTGATCAATGGGCAGGCGTCTGCGGGTAAACCTCCGGCTTGCCTCCACGACGAACGGTCTCAACACGTCCGCTTCCCACTGCGCGTCCACTTTATGACCGTCGTTTTTTGAGCCCCATCGTCAGAAATGTCGATGCGGAAATCCCGGTCAGTGGCGGCGGCATTCAGGGTCCGCCGCGGGCATCCCTTTCGGCCCGAAAACAGGCGGCGGATGCGACTGCGGCATGAATACAACGGACGGGCAAAGGCCGCACGTTCGTTGCTGATCGGGATTTTTTACACTGCTATGATTGATGCGTAATGCGAACCAGTCTTCCAAGACTGTCGCGCGTGCCGTCTCCCGACTCCTCCTACCGATGAGGCCCCCTTGAAGCCACCAGTTCACGATCTCACGCTCGACGAACTCCGACTTTTCGGCGACATCATCGGGCGGCTCGAAGAGCTCGGACCGATCGTGGATGTCAGACGTGTCGTTTTGTCAGACTTGACCCGGTTGTTGCGATCCGATTTCTGCGTCTCCTACAACTGGGATGCCGAGAAAGGGACCTACGTCGACCCGATTGCGGTCAACGTCGACTCGGATCACGTGCGTCGCTACACAAGCTGGTATCAGCACAATGACCCGATGACGGCGCAGCTCTGCAGGATGCGCCGGGCCACGTTCGTGGAAGAAGTGATGGACCGGCCTGCCCTGGAGAAAAGCGAGTTCTATAACGAGTTTCTCGCGCAGGATGGTTTGCATCACGGGATCAACGTGTTCGTTTTCGACGGCGAACGCCAGCTCAGCGACCTGAGAATCTGGCGAACCAGGAATCGGCCTGAATTCGAGCTGCGCGACAAACTCGTGCTCGATGCGATCGAGCCGTTCCTTTGCCGCGCCATCAAACGTCGGGCAGGCAGCGCGACGGGGCTCACGGACCGTGAGAGCGAGATCGCCCAGCTCGTCGCAAAGGGTTGTACCGATCAGGATATCGGCCGCCTTCTCTGCATCAGCTTGTCGACCGTACGCACCCATTTGCGACGGATCATGGACAAGAAGGGATTCTCCAACCGTGCGGAGCTGGCTGCTTCCGTCGCCGCGGCCGGAACGGCCGCGCCGTGACGACGATTGAACGGCGCGGTCGACGCTCAGGTACGTCAGGTACGCACGAGCGGCGAATTGCCTGATACGAAAGCCTAAACCGCCAATACGGCTTCGAGCCGGTCGCGCGACATATCGATCGAGTCGCCCGACAGCACGACCTCTCCATGATCCAGACCGATGAAATGGTCCGCGATCGAAGTGAGAAACGTCAGATTCTGTTCGACCACCACGAACGCCGCGCCTTCCTCGATTCGAGACCGGATAACGGATGCCATCCGCTCCAGGTTCTCCTGCTGAACGCCTTCCGACGGCTCGTCGATCAGCGTGAGCGGCGAACGCTCCGCGATGATCCTGGCGAAGGAAAGCAGCTTCTTTTCACCCCCGCTCAGCTTCCCGGCTGCCTGCGGCAACCGCTCTTTCAGACGCGGGAAAATCTCGAACAATTCTTCGTATGCTTCCAGGCTTCTTGTCCTGAATCCGAGGGTCAGGTTGTCTGCAACGCTCAAATTGTCGAAGACAACCCGTTCCTGCGGCGCATAGCTCATCCCCAGACGTCGCCGTTGGTGCGACGGTACTTTTCCTACTTCACCGCCGTTGACCGTGACTGCCCCGGAAGTGGGCTGGATAACACCTGTCAGGGCGCGCATCAGTGTCGACTTGCCCACACCGTTGCGGCCAAACACCCCCAGGACATTACCCGCGGCCACCTCGCCGCTGATTCCCTTGAGCACCATCGTGTCGCCGTAACCCGCGACGATCGACGAAAACCTCAACACGGCTTCCCGCCGGCGTTCGCTCACTTTCTTCCTCCCGAGTAGACGGCCTTGACGTCTGCCGACATCTTGATCTGCGACAGCGATCCGACCGCGAGGCTTCTTCCCTGATGCAGGACCACCACGTTGCCGGCGATCTTTTCGAGTGCGCTCATGTCATGCTCGATCACGATGGCTGACGCCTCCAGTTCGCCCACGGTCGACGTGATCGCGTCCATCATGTGACGGGTTTCGTGCGCCGAGAGGCCGGCGCACGGTTCGTCGAGGAGCAAAAGACGCGGCTCGGTGATCGCCACCATCGCGAACTCCAGCATCTGGCGCATCCCTTGAGACAGATCGCCCGCACGAACCGCCAGATTCGATTCGAGAAACCCGAATTTCCCGAGCGTGCGTACGCGTTGAACCGAATTCCAATGCAGCGGCGCCGCGCTCAGCATCTCCCGAGGACGTATCCGGTTCGCCCACAGGGCGATCTGAAGATTCTGGTCGACCGACAACCGGGCAAACACCGCGGGAATCTGAAACTTGCGGCCGATGCCCAGTCGGGCGACCTGCCACGCCTGAGAGGACGAAATCTCGGTCCCGCGAAAGTGAATTTCACCTGAACGGACCGGCAAGCGGCCCGTCATTGCGTTGAATGTCGACGTCTTGCCGGCGCCATTCGGGCCAATGAAACAATGGATGACCCCGGCTCCCACCTCGAGATCGAGCCCGTTGAGAATGTTGACGCCCCCCTGGCTGACTTCCACCTTGCGGAAACTGAGCAACGCGGATTGAGCCGGCCGCCTGTCGATCGTCGCGATCTCGTGAGCATCTAGCCGTTTCTCCGGAATGACGTTCGCGACGCGCAGACCCGCCATCCGGGCAAGCGCGGCGGCCGCGCCGGCCAGGCCATCGGGAAACAGCCGCACCACACCGATGAAAATCAGCGCGACCAGCACTTCCCAATAGGTGAACAGATCGCGCCAGGTCGCGGCGAGCAGCCCGATCACGACGGCACCGAGTTGCGCACCCAACGGACTGCGCTTCCCCCCGACGGCTGCCCAGATGACGAACTGCGCCGACAACGCGACGCCGACCGCCTGAGGGCCAACGAGACCCTCGTGAGGCGCATACAGCGCGCCGCCCAGACCCGCGATCGCGCCCGAGAGGCCGAAAGCGGCCGCCTTCAGCCGGTGCGTCGCGAATCCAAGGAACTGGAGGCGATCCTCATTCTCCGAGAGGGCGGCCCAGAGCGTCCCGATGGGGCGGCGACTCAACCAGGTGATCCCCGCCGTGACGACAACCGCGGCCACGGCGATCACGTAATACAGGTTTCCATACCGGTCGGTCATCGGCAGGTCGGGAATATCGGTGAGCCCGTTGAAGCCGCCGGTGACGCTGCTCCATTGATTGGCCAACAGAAATCCCAACATGCATGACGCAAGGGTAATCAGCGAAAAAAACGGCCCGCTGTCGATCCGGCGCGCAAAGACGATCAATCCGATGGCATAGGCCAGGGCCGCCGGTACCGCGACTGCAAGCGGAAGCAGGACGATCTGCCATTCGCCGCCGGCCGCGGCCGCGGCGCGCAATACCAAGGCGCTGACATACGCGCCCAGCCCGAAGAACAGGCTTTGGCCCAGCGGCAAAAAGCCCGCATTCCCCCAGCACAACGCAACGCCTTGCGTTGCCATTCCATACAGCAACAGAAGCCCGATCTGGTTTGCACTGTAGTCACCGGCCCACAGCGGCAAGCTCAGAAGAACCGCAGCCGTGACAACCTGGAGGGCCGTTTCAACGGCGCGAGACGAGGCCATTCGGGCGACTCCACAAGAAATAGATGGACAGGATCAGAACGGCGGTGTAACCCGACGTCTGATCGATGAAACTCGACACCGCGACCTGCGTTCCGCCGATGACGAACGTGCCGACCGCGAGACCGAGCAAGCTGCCCAGGCCGCCGACCACGAGCACGAAAAACGAATTGAGCAGATAGTCGAGGCCCATGTACGGCTCGACCCGCACGATCGGCGCGAGCAACACCCCCGCCAACCCGGCCAGCACCCCCCCCGTGATGAACGTGCCGCTGGCCAGCCGGGTCGTATTGATGCCGGCCGCCCTGGCAAGAAGGGGATTCGCGACCATGCCCCGAATCCGCGCGCCCGTCTGGCTGCGGCCATACCATGCCGCGAGCGCGGCGAATGCCAGGCCCACCGCGAGCATCATCGCAAGCCGGAATGCCGGATACGGGGTGCCCAGGACATCGATCGATGCGCCATCCGCGCCTGTCACGTCCTGGTAACCCTTTCCGAACAATGCGACCACCCCTTCGCGCAGCAGGATCGAAACGCCCCAGGTGGCGAGCAAGGTATCGAACGGCCGCTCATACAAGGGACGAACCAGCACGCGTTCGACGATCCAACCCACGGCAGCGCATACGACGATCGCCACGGGTATGGCAAGCAAAGCGGGTAATCCGAAACGCTGCACGACGACCACCGAGTACGCGCCCAGCATGATGAACTCGCCATGCGCCATGTTCAGCACGCCCAGCAGCCCGAACACGATGGCCAGACCGATCGTCGTGAGCGCGAGGGCCGCACACGCGTACCCGAGATTGAGAAGATGGGAAAGCAGCATGACGTCAACCCGCACCCGCTCCGCTCGCACAGGTCTCGGCCGAGCCAAGCTGCGAGAACGTCTTGACGATGTCGTATCGCGCACCTGATGCCCTGGCGAGGAAGATGTCGGCCGTCACGTTGCGGGACTTCATCGTGACCACGCCGCGCGGGCCTTTGTAGCCTGCCCCGTCGGAGGCCTTCGTCAGATCGCCGATCGACGCGGAATTCGCCTTCCTGGCCATCGCGTCATACATCAGGACGCCCTCGTACGTCGACTCGCCGATGCTGCTCAAAACCGCCGACGCGCCGAACCGCTTGTGATAACGCTCCAGAAACGGCGCGGACGTTGCGGTCGGCGTCGCGAAAAAGCCGGACGCCGAGTAGAGGTTCCTGGTGTTGGACGCACCGATCCCGATCAACGTGTTTTCCTCGATCATCGTGCCGAAGCGGATCATCCTGTCGCCGAGACCGAAGCTCGCAAAACTTCTGTTGAACGTGACGGCCGACCCGCCCACCAGCGTGATGAACACCGCATCCGCCTTGCTGTCGCGAATTTTGCCCAGTACCGCGTCGAAGTTGTCGACGTCGAACGGAACGTACTCTTCGCCGACCACGGTCGCGCCGGAACCCTGAATCGCCTTTTTCGCCACTTCGTTCGACTTGCGCGGCCAGACGTAGTCGTTGCCGATCAGGAACCAGCGCTTGACCTGGTGCTGGGCGGTCAACCACGGAATGACCGGCGTCAGTTGCTGCGCGGGCGTCTCGCCAACGAAGAACGTGCCCTTCGCGCAATCGCCCCCTTCGTACATCGGGGTATAGAAGTAAGGCACCTGGCCTCGGAACAGACTTTCCAGCGCCGTGCGGACAGCACTATCGTGCGATCCGACAAAGACCTCCGCCTTGTCGCGCTTCCACAGGCGCAGCGCCGTCTGCGCGGACTCGGAAGGCGCGGCGCCGGCATCTCCCACCAGCAACTCGAGCGGGCGTCCCAACACGCCCCCGCGCGCATTGATCTCGTCGATCGCCATCGCTGCACAGTTTTTGCAGGCTTGACCGAAAAATGCGGCCGGCCCGCTCATCGGCGCCATCAGCGCCAACTTCAGCGGCTGGTTTGCCGCGCGAACCGACACCGGAACGAGCCCCCCGACGCCCACCGCGGCACTGGCGGCACCGAGCGCAATACTTTTCAGGATATGTCGACGATTCATTTGCTTGCCTTTCTCGTTAAGCCGTTGCCGGATGATTGAACGTGTGCGTCGAGACGCGGGAACGTCGCCGCACACAGGACGCGCTCCATTTCCTTGCCGATCTGCAGGATTCGCTGATCCGAATACGGCGCACCGTCCAGCGCCAATCCAACCGGGAGGCCGTCCCGGGTCAGGCCTGCGGGAACGGTGATGCCGGGCACCCCTGCGTTGCTGCCCGGTTCGGTATTTCGTGTGTATGCGGCAAAGACATCGAGCGCTTCAGACCCGACCACCACGGTTTCGGCGCCGATGCGGCAAGCGGGAATCAGGACGGTGGGAAACAGCAGCGCATCTGCCTCCACTTCGCGAAGACACGCCACGTAGGACGTGCGGGACCGCTCTCGCGCGAGGAGCGCTTCGGCGTATTCGGCCGCGGAAATCGCACCGGCCCCCAGGATGTCGCCGACGATCCGGATCACATCCGGGCTCCTGATCTGGGCAACGATCTCCGGGAACGTCACGGCCACGCCGCCTGTTTCCAGATAGCGGCCCACGGCGCCGCCGAACTCGAAAAAAGGAATGGTTGCGTTCTTCTTCGCACGAAAAAACGGATAACGTCGCAGGTCCACGTCAACCAGATCGAAGCCCGCATCCTTCAGCGTCTGCAGCGCACGTTCGAGTACCGGCCGCGCGTCGGGCGACAACCCCTCCCACAACGTCGAGTACGGAACTGCCAGGCGAACGTCACGTGCATCGTCGGCAGCGGGAGGCGCTGAACCCCTTCCAGACAGGATCGCGTCCAGCAACATCACGTCGGCAACGGTGCGGGCGATCGGGCCGACCGTGTCGCGCGTGGGCGATATCGGCACGACGCCCTCGGACGGATAACGTCCGTGCGTGGGACGAAAGCCGACCAGCCCGCACAGCGCCGCCGGGATGCGCACCGATCCGCCCGTGTCGGTGCCGAGCGCCGCCGGCACCGCCCCGCTCGCCACCAGCACGGCCGACCCACCGCTGCTTCCGCCGGGAATTCTGGACGGGTCATACGGGTTGCGGGCCGGGCCAAAAAATCCGTTGTCGTTGGTGCAGCCGAAAGCGAGTTCGTGCATGTTCGCTTTGCCGGCGACCAACGCCCCCGCCTCGACCACACGCGCCACGACTGGCGCCTGCGCTCGAGGAACGGCGTGGCGAAGCGCGGCCGTTCCAGCCGCTGTCGGCATGCCCGCGCAGTCGATGTTGTCCTTGATCGCCAACGGAATGCCGGCAAGTGACATCCGGCCTGTCCGGGCTGCGAGCGGTTCGTCGTGGGCTCGCGCCGATTGCAACAACGTCTCGGGGTTGAAATGCGCGAACCCGTTCAGCGACTCGGTGTTGGCCTGTTGATCCACCAGCGCCTGTACGTATTCCAGGCAGGAGATCTCGCGTCGATCGATCGCGCCTTTTGCGTCGACGACTGAAAGCTGCGGCAGGGTGGGCATCTACGTCTCTCGTACATTGCGGTCTTCGTAGATTGCGCGTCGGCCTTTTTGTCGCGCATCGTCAGAAATGACGACGCAGTCAACCCTGACAGCGTCGCTTCACCGCCCCTGGTACAGCCCCGCGACCGACGTCAGTGGCCCTGGTCGCGCGAGTCCGCGCAACGGTCCGACATCCGCCTGCCCGTTGCCGAACGGTCAGGCCGCGTCGATGGTCGAGACGGCATGCTTCGACGTCGCCGCGGGCACCGTTTCATCGAGAAACATTCCCACGAGCGCGCTCACCAGCGACACGCCTCCGACGATCAGCATCGGATAACCCAGACCGAACGTGTCGGCGAGCCCGCCTGCCACCACCGGCATCAGGACCCCGCCAATCAGTTCACTGACTGCGGTGGGAACGCCCACGGCCGAGCCGGTCAGCGTGGACGGGACGGATTCGCAGGGAATCACGGCAAGAAAGAGCGGTGCGATGCCGAAGCCGCAAATCCCGGCAGCAAAGAGGTTGGCGAACATGACGACCGGAGACGCGTGACAAAGAACAAACGCCAACATCAGGATGCCGTAACAAGCCGCGGAAACGACGAGCACGATCCGCCGCCCGAGCCGATCCGATATCGCCGGAACGGCGATCATCCCGATAAACCCGCCGAAACCCCATCCGGATATGATCAGGCCGACCGTGCCGAGACCGAGGCCCACGACTTTGGTCAGATAGAGCGCGACGAACGTCGAGAACACGAACAGGCCCGTCTGGAACAGCGATCCGATGACCGTGGTCAGCCAGATGTTCTTGTATCTCAGCACGGTCAAGGGGCCACCCGATGCCGAGCGGGCCTGCGTGTCGCGACCGGCCTCCGTCTTTCGCATGGTCCGGCCGATCAGGAACGTCAGCAACAGCCCCGGAATGCCGAGCACGAAAAACACCCACTCCCAGCGCATATGCATCACGAGTTGGGTCGCGATGATCGGTCCGAGGCCGATACCCAGAAGAGGGAAAAACGACTGGTGGACGCCCAGATTCAGGCCGCGCCGGCTCGGCGTCGATATTTCGTCGATGGTCGCGACGCTGGCGCTGAACACGCCCCCCTCGCCCACGCCGAGAAGGCCTCGCACGAGCAGCATGCCGTGGAACGACTTGGCGACGCCGGTAAAGGCAGTCATCACCGAGAAGAAGATCGACGACCCGAGCAGAATCTTGCGGCGCCCGTGGCGGTCGGACAGGCTCCCGAGCACCCATGTCGAAATGGCCCAGGTCAACGCGAGCACCGAGGCGATGGCGCCTGCCTGCGTATTGTTCAGTTTCAGCTCCGGCAGCAGAACCGGAAACAGGTACACGATGACCAGACGGTCGAGACCCACGATGCCGAACAGCACCGCAAGAAAGATGACCATCTTCCATTCGTAGTCGCTACTTTCCTTGTATTTCATATCGCCATCCTAACTATATCGTCGTGACTGAATGACCGTTGATTCGAAGAAAAACCGCCAAGCCCACCGGGCCGCGAAACGAAAACCTCCGGCCGGCCCGCCATGACACGACATGGCGAGCCCGATGGTCCCGCTACCGATCTCCGCCGCTGCCCGCAAGCCCGGTCGGGCAGCCGCCGTCTGATGAGGCTAGATCGTCGGCGGCCGTCTCCGCCGGCGTTCCGTCGAGTATTTCGGCGACAGGGGGGCGCGGTCGCCGGTCGATCAGCAATCGCAGCACGTCGGGCCGCGAGTAATGCCCCGCGGGATCGAACACGCACTTCGACAGCGATTGCGTGCCGAGATCGATATTGGCGTAGAGCAGGCCTTCCGCGGTTTCGTCGATCTTGTCGAACAACTCCGCCCCGTCGGGCCCGTATCCAACGCTATGGCCACCGCCCGCCCGCAACAGCTGACGCTTGTCCTCGGTGTCGCAAAGATGCTCGACCATCTCCTCGGTGACGACGGTCGACGGCGCGAGGACGAAGCACCCGCCTTCGACGGCATAGGTCCGCGAAACCGCGTTGTTCACCTGGTGGCTCAATGCGCTGGCGAATTCATAGAGGGAAAAGCTCGGCCACGCGGCAACATGGACCTGTTCGCCTTGCGCATACATGGCGGCTTTGGTCAAAGGCTGCACGTGTTCGGCACAACACAGCGCGCCGAGCTTGCCCAACGAACTGTCGATCACGGTCAGGCCGCTGCCCTCCCCGTCACCGAAAACCGTCCGCTCGAGGTGGGTGGGTTTGAGTTTCTGCCGTTGCAGCAGGGTCTCGCCGTCGGGGCCGATCATCCATTGTGCGATATACAACGAGTGGCCCTTGCGCTCCGAGAGGCCCATCACGACCGTGATGCGATTTTTCCTCGCCGCGTCCCTCAGTGCATCGGCTTCCGGACTGTCGTAGCTCAGCGAGTTGTCGAAGTAGCGCTGAACATAGCCCTTGCTCATATACCAGGCCGGTGTACCGAGCCAGACGTAGAACGGATAGCCCGGCAGCCACACTTCAGGGAATGCGATCAGCGCGGCGCCGGCCCGCGCCGCCTCTTCAATCAAGCGGATGGACTTTTCGATTCCGGCCTGAAGATCGAGGAAGGCCGGGGCGGCCTGCACGACAGCCGCCTTGAACTGGGGATGATTGAGCGCCAAGATACTCCTCCACGACTCGCGGGACGGGACGCCCGCAACGTTGTAGACGAAGTGTCCGGGGCCAATATGGCGGACGCTTGACTCTGACAGAACAGGATTTTTGCTTATGCTGCCAGCACGCGCGATTGACGTGCAGCCTGCTCAGCGGCGATTCAGACAGCGTCGCGATGCGTCGCACGGTAGTCGCGCGCGGACATGCCGAAGCGACGTCGAAACGTGCGACTGAAATGCGATGCGTTATTGAAACCCCACGCCATCGCAATATCGGTAATCGAGCGGTTTGCGTAGGCGCGTTGCCGAAGCCACTCGCCGCATCCGTCGAGTCGGGCCGTACAGATGATCTCGCCGATCGACTCTCCGACCTCGGCGAACAGCCGGTAAAGATAACGGCTGGATACCCCCAGTGCATCGGCGATCTGTTCGGGTCCCAGTTCCGGTTCGCGAATACGGTCACAGATCAACGCACGTGCGCGGAGCAGATGCATCTCTTTCACGTTGGATTTGGGCAGCGGGACCGTGTTGAAATAATCCGCCAACGCCAGCGCGACCAGGTTCGCGGACACGTCGCCAAGCCGCTCGCAACCGGTCGTGGCGCCTTCGTCCGACGAAAGCGCCCGGTGCAGGGACGCGATATGGTCCGCGGCGATCCGGCGGATCCCGGTGGCCGCGGGAATCCTCACCGCGGTGTGCTGCCGGCCGCACGGCACCCATTTCTCCAGCGCCTTGCGGGGAAAGCGGATCGTGTAATGCTGCCCGGAGAAATGCCAGACGAAACTGCGCGACGAATCGAACAGCACCATGTCGGCAGGGCCGACGAACGCGGTGCGGGCATCCTGCTCGATCGCGCCTCGCCCTTCGGTCTGGATCGCCACGAGCAGGTAGTCGTCCGCCGTGCGCCGCACTTCGTCCCAGTCATGCGCCGCGACGTGATCGACCGCCGAGATCCGCGACACACACACGCCGTCGGTGTTCACGCTCGAAATCTCGCCATGAAACCCCTGATCGGACTCGGTCCGGAAAACCATCGGGACGCAGCTGGCCCGAACCTGATCCGCCCATGCCAGAAGCCTGTCGTCGCGATGGTAATGATCCGTGGTCGTCACTTGATTCATGGCACGAGGTTCCGGCGGCAGATACGCGAGAGCGTTAACCCGGACCATTGCGCATCCAAAATCCGGCGTCAATGCGCAATACCCCGGGACGGCCGCTTCGAAACGTAGCTGCGATCGAGCGCCTCCACCGAGCGACAACCGATGAGGGCGAGCGTCCGGTCCGTTTCCCGTTTGATCATTTCGATGACGTCGCTCACGCCGGCTTCCCCTCTGGCCGCCAACCCGTATAACGTGGCGCGCCCCAGCATCACGGCCTGGGCCCCCAGCGCGATCGCCTTGACGACGTCGGCCCCCGTCCGTATGCCGCTGTCGAGCATGACCGTCGCGCCCGCGATGCGCTCGACGATGTCCGGCAGCACGTCGGCTGTCGCCGGCAGGGCGGCGAGTTGCCTGCCGCCATGGTTCGAAACGATGACGCCGTCCGCGCCGAGCTCGACGCACCGCGCGGCATCGTCGGCCGTCACGATGCCCTTGACGAGGAGCTTGCCCGGCCATTCGTCCCGCAGGCGGCGCAGGTCGTCCCAACCGAAACTCGCATCCATCTGTCGGCGCAGGATCGCGGCCTGCGAGGCCGTGTCCGATGCATCGTCCGTCGCGAAATTCTTCAGCTCGGGCATGCCGTTCATCAGGTAGGACCAAAGCCAGCGCGGGTGCGATAGTCCGTCGACCGCCGCACGTGCACTGGCCTTGAACGGCATCGCGAAACCGTTGCGAAGATCGCGTCGGCGAAAGCCGTTGACCGCGACATCGGTGGTAAGGATCAGGGTCGAATAGCGCGCCGCGCGGGCACGATTGACCAGGCTCTTCGCGAGGTTGCGATGAACGACGTACAGTTGAAACCACAGTTCTCCGTCGGCCCCCTTTGCCACCTCCTCGATGGACATGTTGGAAGCCGTCGACAGCGCGAACGGAATACCGGCCTTGCCCGCCGCGCGCGCAAGGGCGAGGTCGCCCTTCGGCCAGAAAGCGCCATTGAGGCCCGTTGGCGCGATCACCAGCGGTAACGGGTTCCGCCGGCCCAACAACGCCACGGACTGCGCGCGTGTGCTGACGTCCGACAGCCGGCGCGGCAACAACTGCAATGTGTCGAACGCCGAACGGTTATGCGTCAGCCCCGATTCATCGTCCGCCGCGCCTTCCAGATAGTCGAACACCATGCGTGGCAGCCGCCGTCTGGCTTCGTCTCGATAGTCGCTGACGGAGAACATGCCGGGAAATCCTGTTGTCATGATCGGGGTACTGTCGGAGTCAATCGTGATGCAAAAAAACGCGGCGCGCCGGCGTGCGGTTTCGCGCGCCGCTGTCGACCGGACGAGCGAGGTCAGGCGCCATTGATGGGCGGAATATGGCGACGCACGATCATCAGGCAGATGAACACCATCGCCATCGCGGCACCCAGCATGCCCAGGTATGCGGACGCACCGCCCTGCGTGATCACGAATGCCCCCGCGAACGCGCTGAGAATCGCGCCAAGCCGCCCGAACGCGAGCGCGGACGCGGTCCCGGTCGCGCGAATCTCGGTGGGATAGACGTATGCGCAAAGGGCATACATCGTCGACTGGACCGCGTTCACGAAGAGGCCGTGCAGACCGATTCCGAACACGAGCAACGTCGTGTGGGCGGAGACGTCGAGACCACGCAGGAACAGCGCGCTCGCGGATGCCATCAGGCAACAGACGAGCAAAGGCCAGCGTGATCCGAACCGACCGATTGCCAGCGCGCAGCCCATTGCGCCGAATACGCCGCCGAGGTTGTAGGCGGTCAGACCGGAACCGGCCACCGACGGGCTGAGTCCCTCGCCTGCCAGCATCGTCGGCAACCAGCTGAATGCGCTGTAGACCGCGACCAGGTTCATGAAGAATGCGACCCAGATCGCCACCGTGTCACGGCCCTGATGGTCTGCGAACAGCGCACGAAAGCCCGGGCGCGGTCCCGCCTTCTGCTCCTTCTGATCGGCGAACACGGCGTCCGGCTGAATCGAGCGGGACATGCGGGTCAGCAGGTGACGCAATTCGTTCCAGCGTTCGTGACGGCGGGCAAGATAACGCGGCGATTCCGGCATGACGAAATACAGCAGCAGCGCCAGTGCCACGGGAAGCGTGCCGCCGATCAGAAAGAGTCCCCGCCAGCCGTAATGAGGCAGCACGACGCTCGCGAACAGCCCCGCCAGCATGCCCCCGAGCGGTACGCAAACGATGGTGGCGGTCACGGCGAGCGTGCGCCGGCGCGCAGGCGTGAATTCCGCCGTCATGGTCGTCGCGCTCGGCAGCGCACCGCCGATACCCAGTCCCGCGAAGAAGCGCAGGATCGCGATGGTCGTGACGTCCGGCGACAGCGCGATCGAACTCGTCGCCAAGCCGAATACCAGCACGCTCCCGATGATGGCCCAGCGCCGACCGAACCTGTCCGCGAACAGCCCGGCGAACGCGCTGCCGATCCCCATGCCGACGAGGCCGGCTGCGACGGCGGGCGCGAATGCGTTGCGCGTGATGCCCCATTCCTTGATCAGGCTGGGAATGGCGAACCCGATGAGTTGCCCGTCGAATCCATCCATCACGATCGCAAGCGCGGCGAGCAGGACGACCGTTCGCTGGAACGCCGAGAACGGTCCATCGTCGAGGGTACGGCCGATGTCTACCGTCGGCAGAAGAGGATTACGATCGTTCATTTCGCTCTCCCCGCCAGATCGGTCAAGTCTGAATCGCATCGCCGGGTAATCCGTGTTCCGACGTGACGGTCAAGCTCGAACCGGATGCGATCGAGCGACAACTCGAAATTGACGACAGGCATTGCAGTCTCCTTGTGCCGATCGCTCGTCGTTCGAGGAGCGAAGGCTACTCACCGGTATATCGTTGTTGTTTTGTTCGCGTCCACGATCCGGAGGCCCGTCTCTTCCACCATGAAAAAGACGCGCCCCGACCGCGGCAACGATCAGAACGGGTAGTGACGAGGCGTCGTTTGCACGGTGATCCAGCGCAAATCGGTAAATTCCGCGACTCCGGCTTTGCCGCCGAAATGCCCGAAACCACTGGACTTCATCCCGCCAAACGGCATTTGCGCCTCGTCGTGAACCGTCGGCCCGTTGACGTGGCAAAGCCCGGACTCGATACGCCGCGCGACCGTCAACGCGCGCGCGACATCACGGCTGAAGACCGCCGCCGACAGACCATATTCATTGTCGTTCGCGCATGCGATGGCCGCTTCGTCTCCATCGACGCGGACGATCGCCTTGACGGGCCCGAACGACTCCTCCCGGTAGATATGCATGTCCGCCGTCACGTGATCGAGCAACGTGGCCGGCATCAGCGTGGTATCGGATTTCCCTCCGCACACCAGGGTCGCGCCTTTCGCCAGCGCGTCGTCGATCAGGTCGTTGCATCGCCTGACGGTCGCCATGTCCACGACGGAACCGAGGACGGCCGGGCCCTTTCTCGGATCGCCAAGCGGCAGGCTCTTGGCCTTCTCGGCCAGACGCGCGACGAATTCGTCGGCGATCGCCGTGTCGACGACGATGCGTTCGGTGGACATGCAGATCTGGCCGGAATTGGCGAACGCGCCGAATGCCGCGCCTTGCACGGCAGCGTCGACGTCGGCATCGTGAAGCACCAGAAACGGCGCCTTTCCGCCGAGTTCAAGTACCGAAGGCTTCAGATACTTCGCGCACTGGGTCGCGATGATGCGGCCGACGCGCGTCGAACCCGTGAAGTTCACCCGCCTGACCGCGGGCTCGGCAATCAGCGCTTCGACAATATCGCCGGCATTCGCCGGCGCATTCGTGACGAAGTTCACGACGCCGCGCGGCAGTCCCGCGTCCTGCAATGCCTCGATGATGAGGCCGTGGGTCGCGGGGCAAATTTCCGAGCCTTTGAGCACGACGGTATTGCCGCACGCCAGCGGCAACGCAACCGCACGCACGCCCAGGATGACGGGAGCGTTCCACGGTGCGATCCCGAGCACGACGCCGGCAGCCTGCCGAACCCCCAGCGCGAGACTGCCGGGTACGTCCGACGGAATCACTTCGCCGGAGATCTGCGTGATCATCGCAGCGGCTTCGCGCAATCCGTCGGCCGCAAGCTTGACGTTGAAATCGGCCCACAGGCGGGACGCGCCCGTTTCGGTTGCCATTGCCAGCGCGAAAGCGTCGCCCTTTGCCTCGAGTGCCTCCGCCGCTCGATTCAGCAACGCGCGTCGCTCGCCCGGCCCCATCGCCGACCATGCGGGAAACGCGGCGGCCGCGGCGTGCACCGCGGCTTGTGCATCGGCGACGGTCGCGGCCGGCGCCGTCGAGGCGACCGTGTCGTCGAGCGGGTTACGGCGCTCGAATGTCGCCCCGTCGCGAGCCATCGTGCGCTCGCCATTGATCAGCATCGCTACCTGATTCACTTCCGTCTCCTCGAATATGTTTGACATGCTGGCCTGCCGAACCGCCGATTCACGGTCAGGCCACGACGATTTCCACAAGGCGCGTTTCACCCGACGACAACGCGTCTTCCAGCGCGGACTTGAGCAACCGTGCGTCGCTCACCCGAACCCCCTTGCAGCCCATGCCGTGGGCCAGAGACACGAAATCCAGCCCAGGGAGATCGGTGCCCTGCACCGGATCCGACGCGGAAAAGCCAAATACGGGCGCGAATTCCTGCAAGGCGGCGTAGCGTGAATTATTCAGGATGACGAATGTGATCGGGAGAGCGAGTTGGACCGCGCTGTAGATCGCTTGCGGCGAATACATCGCCGAGCCGTCGCCGATGAGGCCGATCACGCGGCTGCCCGGTTTGCCCAAAGCCACGCCCACCGCGGCGGGCATGCCGTAGCCCAGACCGCCGCTTGCCATCGTGTAGAACGTCTGACCGCGCGTGAACGGCAGATACCGTTGCATGACGGGGCGCGAACTCGGCGCCTCCTCGACCACGATATCGGCTGCATGGCGGACCTCGGACAGCGTCTGCAACGCATAGGCGACCGACATGACCGCCGTGGGCTCGGCGCGCTCGACGGCCTCGCGAGGCGCCGGTAGCGGCCGACCCCGCGGCGCCGGACGGGCGAGCAGGTCCGCCAGCCCCAGGCGAATGTTCGCCACCACCGACGTGCCGGCCGGCGTCCACGCCGCGGTGGCCGGATCGTCGATGAGCTGGTACAACGCCGCACCGTCAGGCACATGCGGCCCACTGCCTTCGACGTGATACGCGAACGCCGGCGCCCCGACGACGAAAATCAGGTCATGCCCGTGCAGAATCCGGACGATTTTTTCGCGCATCGCCGGAAGGAATCCGGCGAAGAGCCGATGATCTTCAGGGAAGCTGCAGCGCGACGACATCGGCGCGACGTAAACCCGCGCGTTGTGGCGCTCGGCGATCTGGATAACCTCGCTCCAGGCATCGGCGCGATCGAGTTCCGCGCCGACGACGATGGCCGGCCGCTGGCAGTGATCCAGCGCGTCGCCGATCTCCGCGATCCGTTCCGGATCGGGGCGGGCCCGAGTGCTGACCCGTGTCGCCTCGACGAAGTCGGCCGGCTGATCCCAGTCGTCGACCGGAATGGAAACGAACACGGGGCCACGCGGCTCCTGCATCGCCACGTGGTACGCACGGGCGAGCGCCAGCGGCACATCCGCGGCACGAGCCGGTTCGATGCTCCATTTCACGTAGGGGCGCGGCAACTCGGTTGCTTGCGATGCCGACAGAAACGGATCGAACGGCAGGATCGAGCGGGCCTGCTGGCCGGCAGTCACGATCAGCGGCGTGCGGTTCTTGAACGCCGTGAAGATGTTGCCCATCGCGTTGCCGACACCGGCCGCCGAATGCAGGTTGACCAGCGCGGCGTTGCCGGTCGCCTGCGCATACCCGTCCGCCATGCCGACAACGACCGCTTCCTGCAAGCCCAGCACGTACCGGAAATCCTCCGGGAAGTCGCGGAACATCGGTAGCTCGGTCGAGCCGGGATTGGCAAACACGGACGTCATGCCGAGGCGCCGCATCAAGTCCACGACGGCATCGCGAACGGTCGGCTGCCCACTTGTGTTTCGTTGCATCTCGAATCCTCTGCGGTTCGCCATTCGGGCTGGCGGTGATGGGATGAGCCGCAGTATGGGATTCGATACCTTGTTTGAAAATTGCCAAGAATGCTCAAAGCCATTACATTCATGCATGACATCGTCGAGTGGCCTGATGGGTCCATTCAGGCCGGAAGCCTTACCGGGCGGGGCTGAGCGCCGCCAGAGCCGGTTTTCCGGCAGCCGCTGCGAGCGTACGCGGCGGCTCCTTTCAGGGAAGACACCTAGCCGCCCTCCCATTCGGGATCTTGTTCGATACCTTTAATCCCTTTCCATCGGGTTCGCCACGATGAGTTTCAATCTGCAGCAGTTGACGATGTTCACGACGATCGTGTCCGCCGGTAGCCTGGGACGAGCCGCGACGCTGCTCGACATGACCCAGCCCGCGCTGAGCAGATCGATCAAGCGGCTCGAGGAATCGGTCGGGGCGCCGCTGTTCGAGCGCCACACGAAAGGGATGCAGCTGACCGCGCTGGGCGAGGCGTTGATGCCGCATGCCATGTTGCTGCAAAGGGAAGCCGAGCAGGCGCGCGAGGAACTGGACGCGATGCGCGGCCTCGCGAAAGGCGTCATCAAGGTGGGCGCGGTGGGCAGCATCGCGAGCCTCGTGCTGCCGATGGCCATCGCGTGCGTGCTCGATAAATGGCCCAACCTGCGCGTCGAGGTGATTGAAGGCGTGTGGGACCGTCTCGTCGAGGGTTTGCTCGCTTACGAGATCGACCTCGCGCTCTGCACCTCGGGAATCGAAACCGACGAGGTCGCTGCGCTCACCGATTGTTCATGGACCGACCGGAGTTTCGTGGTCGCGGCGACCGATCATCCGTTGCGCTCGACGCGCGGCCTTCGGCTCGAGGACACGCTGACACAACGGTGGGCCATCACGCCCAAGGGAACCGGACCTTATGCCCACATGCAAGAAACCTTCGAAGCCCGAGGCCTCCCGATGCCGGCCATTGCCGTCGAGACCCGTTCGGTCACCGTGCTCAAAAGCCTGGTAGCACGATGCGGCTTCGTCTCATGGATGGCCGAGCCGATGTACGACACCGAAAGCAAGGCCGGCGTCATTGACGCGCTGGACATCGAAGGCCTGGATGCGCAACGCACGTTGACCGCGTTTCGACGCCGGCGCGGCACGCTACCCACACCCGCGGTCAAGCTGCTGGACGAATTGCGTCAACTGACCGGATCGTTGCGCAAGTGAGCAGGCGGCCGGCGAAAGGCTTCGGCGTTCCGCCCCCTTCTTCCGGCCGTAATCCTTTTGTACGCCGATACCTATTGTAGATGCACATAAATGTCCGTACCTGAATTGCCAGCCAATACAGAGGGCAGCAATTCCCTAAGGAAACACTGATCAATGAGCCTATCGCAGCCGGATCGGCACATACGGCGCGCAATTTTTAAACTGGAAGGCCGCCGCAGTGAATTTTGGGCATCTGCGCGACCACGTCCCAGCATTTTTCACACACCAGACGGACTGCTCCCATGGCATGGCCACAGCCGCTTTCGTGCCATCACCAGGTTCGCCAGTGCAAACAGGCTGAACAGTTGCGCCGTGTTCCGGGCCAGCCCCCTGTAGCGCACCTTGCGATGTCCGAACAGATTCTTGACGACATGGAACGCATGCTCAACCCGCGCACGAATCTGCGCCTTGGTCCGCTCGGCCGCAATCACCAGATCCTTGAGCATGCCCTGGGGCATCGCCTTGATCTTGCTGCGCCTGAGCGCCACGTGCCACTTCAGTGCCCGCCCCTTCATCTCCTCGCGCTTGTCCACGCCGGTGTAGCCTGCATCGCCGAACGCTTCACGCTCGTGGCCGTGCAGCAGCGCGTGTGCCTGCGATACATCCGACTCATTGGCGGCCGGGGTGATCACGCTATGCACCAGCCCCGCGTCAGCGTCCATCCCGATGTGAGCCTTCATGCCGAAATGCCACTCGTTGCCCTTCTTCGTCTGGTGCATCTCGGGATCCCGGCTCTTTTCGGCATTCTTCGTCGACGGCGGGGCCTCGAAGATCGTCGCATCCACCAGCGTGCCTTCCTTCATCATCAGCCCGCGCTCGCACAACTCAATGCCGATCTCATCGAACAGCTTTCGCGTCAGTTCGTGCTCCACCAGCAGGCGCCGGAACTTCAGCAGCGTGGTAGCGTCCGGCACGCCCTCGCGCGCCAGGTCGATGCCCGCGAAGGCGCGCATCGCGATGCTGTCGTACAGAGCATCCTCAAGCCCTTCGTCAGACAGGCTGTACCACTGCTGAAGAAAGTAGATCCGCAGCATGCTGCTCAAGACCGATCGGCGGCCGACCCCGTTCACCTTTCGGGTAGTACGGCTCAATCACCGACAGCAGGCGCCGCCACGGCACCACCTTCTCCATTTCCGCAAGGAAGCGCTGTCGCCGGGTCACTCGCTTCTTGCCCAGGGTTTTCCGCTTCTGCAAAACCAATCTGCCGTTTCATCGTCGTGGGACCGTTCCGTGAGCTTCTTTCTACAACGCCCTCGGCTTCGTCAGCGATGACCGCCAAGCCGAATTGATCAGTGTTTCCCTAATGATGTCCGTTCGCGTCGATCAAATTAGACTTGTCACCGTTTGCGAAGCAAAGTTGTCACTTCGCCGGTTGACGTTGACCAGAAGATGCGAAACACTCGAAAATTCATGAGGTTGTGCGTTGCGAATTAAAGTTGTCACTGGCCGCGATCTCGCGAAGACCAGCGTCAACTCCCCAATGGCGCCGGCAGTCGCGGTCACCGGTTCGGCGGAACCCAAGTTTGAACGAGCAATCGTGGTGTCATGATAAGGTTCCCTATCTTGTTGGCGCATTCATCCCGGCGTCAGGATCGGCACGTGACCACGAATGGCGGTTATGGAGCAACGCGAACGACTCTGAACGACCCGAAGCGGAAGTTCGATGGGGAATGCCCGATGACTGTTCCGCAGCGGGTTGCGGTCAGTCGGTCGCAGCGGCTGAACTCGCGCTGAGTGACAAGGATCAGTCGTCACATTTTCGACCCGCTTTGCCTCCATGAGTAAGACCCTCACCGCCCTCGTGGAAGACCCCATCGTGCACTTGGTCGACAATACGTACTTGCCGACCAACGGTGCGCCACAGGACCTCTGCGACTACGGAAACATCACGAACGAGGTGATGCTGGCGATGAACTTGTACACGTGACACCTAAAGCGTCAGCGCGATGGCTGAGAGCCGTTCCATGTAAATCTTGATTCGCAGCTTGCCGCCAGTGTTTGCCTTCAAGTAGGCACCGATGTCGTGTACGTCATGCACACCGCGCTCCAGTGGATTGTTAGGGCAAGTGGCATTCACCGCCATCGAAGCCAAGGCTGTGTTCATCACCTTTTTCGAACTAACGCTCCGGTGCGAAATGAAGTTACGGATGGCATGCGTGGTGTCAATAAGGTTGGTGTCAGACGCGTTGATCGCGGCAACGTTCGCGCCCAGAGCCGGCGTGACCCATTCAGAGAATCGCTTTTTCAGTCCCGCCACGTCTTTGAAAGTCTGGTTCCAGCCGGTTGGGTCAACAACATCTTCCAAATCGTCGATCTTGATGTGTTTGAGCGGAGAAAAAACAGTTCGATCTGCCGCGAAGTCTCTGAATTTCGCGCGCACAGAAGCATCAATGCGTGTAGCAAGCTCAGCTTGGTACTGTGAGAAATCGCGATTCACGTATGCGAGAAGCAGGTCTGAAAGGAACACCTCAAAGGCAACGTATGTCGACTGGAGCGTCATTTCCGAAAGTACACTGAGGTCTTTTTTCCAATGTGGTGGCGACGGCTTGGCCAAGAGATGGGCAGACATCCGATCGAAGTAAGCGAGCCTCTCGACAACGAATGCAGCGAAGTCGGATTTCACGTCGGCAGGGTCTACTTTTCTCATGTTTTGGTTGCCTCTCGTTTCGGTTTCGGTTTCGGTTTCAGGACTGACTATGCCACACACGGAAGCGGGCTTGACACGCCAGTCCTCGCCGCCCTCTCAGGTCTTTCGGGCGCAATCCGCAAAGTACCCAGGCGCAGAAGAGTGCTCTGGAGCCAACATTGGACACTAAGAATGGCGCTGTGCTCTCCTTTCAACCGCGCGGCCGCTCTGGGCGCATCAGCACCGTTGGGCCCGTCCGTAATTTCGTGTTCGTCACCTCGCGTCAAACAGCGGTAGACAGTATAGAGCTACTCTCTAAATGCCGGGGAGACGCGCGGGGCGACCATCGCTTCATGGCCGAACACGGACGGCCGCCGCCTTGCAAGGCGCGACCGTCGCATATCGACCCGTTTGAGCCAATCGACGTGGCTGCATCGTTGTCTACGTTCGAGCGAGCTTCGGTCGTTCACGACCTGTATGGGCGTGATGTACGATTGCGATGAACAGTGCGCGCGATAGATGTGGCCGCCCTCACAATTTTCTACGGGAATCTGAGAGTGACATACTGTGTAGGCCTATGGACGGACCGGGGCGTCTTTATCGCCGCGGACAGCGGTTTTAGCTCTGCATCGCCGTCAATCGACTCTGCCGACAGCGAAACCACAACGGTGTTTGGGGAGCGGCAGGGTGATGTTGGGGAAAAGCCTTGGAGATTCGTATTCGAAAAAGGTATGAAACTGGCTGTCGGGGCCGATACATTAACGGGCTTCGCCGGCGATGTCCGTACCGCGCGTGCGCTAATCGACGCGTATGGAGAAGCTCGTGCATTGAAGCTCGATGCACGAAAAGCTGTGAGCGAGGCGTTGATTAGCGTCACTCCTTGCGAGAACGATGCAGATGTGCTTTTCGCCTTCTACGAGTCCGAGAGACCTTGCCTTCTGCATGTCAACGTCGCTACATCAACGATTGACGAGGTGAGCGGGTTAATCCAGCTTGGAAGCACATTGCCCTCTGGGCAGCATGAATGGACCACCGGGCTCGTTTCAAGCCTGCAAAACGTGTTGAACCGACTCGGCTCGCATCCGCTGCATGTAGAGCGAATCTTCTCTCAATTAGTCTCTGCATTGCAGAGCTACGGTGTGCACGACTATTTGCCTCAACACGGCGTAGGAGGTGCCTTCATTGCAGCTTGGGTAACTCCAGATGGAGTGCGCTGGCAAGGCGATCACCTGTACGTCATTCATGGCGAGACCCCAAGCTTCGACGACCTAATGTGTGCCACGATGATTCGCGAGGAGGCCCTTTGCCTTGTGAACAATCAGATTAGTGGGACCAAAGTCATAACCAGTCGGCGTCCGCTAGAAAGTGACGTTGATGCGAGGGCGCGGGCGAAACTTGCAGCAAGCAACGCGGAGGGCTCTTGGGATAATGCTCAATTCGACTACTTCGTCTCGATCAACAAGAGCAGGCATATAGTCACCGTGTTGGAGATGCGTCGCGAACAGCATCATGGACTGTTATCGCTTCATGCGCCAAACATGGAAAACAGTATCGGAATCGTCTGGTCAGAGGCGTTTGTCAACCTTGCGAACAAAATGGAGGGCGTGGAGGAACCAAGCCCGGAATACATGACGGTGAAGTTTCTGCCGTTCAGGGAAGCCAGCGAAGAACTGCGAGCCGCGAGAGAACAGTTTGCGTGGGAACAGTTCGTTGATTGGCGTCGTGACAAGGGCTAGGAGCCGAGGCGAACGTGAATTTCTAGTGTCTGGAGTGTTGTCTTAACTAAGACAACACTCCGAGGTAGCTATGACGTCTCCGCAATACGGTCGGCTACCAGTTCGTGACGGGTGTTGCTACGGAGGCCGACATCTGCAAGCAAGATTGAGTGGCAGCTAGTGGCCGGAACCCGCCAGTAGTAAGCTGGACGACAACCACCCAATTAGTCCTCTAAGTCGCGCCCGGCCCGACCTGTCTAGTGAATCAACGGTCGGGAATATATCGCGATCGGTCACGCAGATTCGGTAAAGGTGCTATCGGATAGGCTCAAGTCGAAGGTTGGTGCCTCACGATGAGGGATAGAGGCGCTCCTATCATTTCTCTCAAGAATTGAAGTCTCGACAAGGCCCAGGGCCGGTTCAACCACATGAGCGATATCTCGCTTCGGGTATTCCTAGTTTCGACGTAGAAACTTGAGAATTTGGCTCGTCCGACTCTCCGGTCGTTGTGGTCACGTCAGGGAACTGGCGCCCGTACTATACCGAGGTTCGTCTCCGCATTGGAGCACCATGATCGCGGTGCGGTCGTACTCGCTACGCCACTGGTGTCCATCATCGCCGTGCCCTCCCGCATCGGGATTACCCAGGCCGTGGCGTTCCAGTTGTAGTTGCAATTCATCGTCGAGCTTGGCGGGCGGCTCCCACAGCTATCAGGCCGGCCACGATCAAGCCTGCGGGACCGTGACGGCTGCACAGTCCGGGTCGGGTGGGCTGCGAAAGTTCAGCAGGCCACCGAGCGCAGGGCCGCCCCAGCGGCAGAACTCGTCAGCATAGTCGACGCCGGCCGGCTCGTAGCGCGAGGCGCGCTGGATTACGTAGGTCAGGAAGGCCAGCAAAAGCAGGCCATCCTTCGCCTTGGTGGTGAAGTAATCGTTGCAGTACGACGGGTCCAGTTGGAGGTCGCGCTGGATAGACTCGTTCTGGAGGTCGTACGTGGAATTCCAGATCTCCTCGGGTGTCTGGCCGCGATGCAGCCCGAAAGCATGGGCGATGCCGTGACCATTCACCCGCACTGAGAAGTGACTGTCGAGCACAAAAATCCCGTCAGGCTGGGTGTGGGCCCCCGCGTACCGCGTGAGTGCATAGCCGGGCCTGCCCCAGCCGTCAAAGTCATCGTCAGGATCAAGCCGGTACGCGAAGACATGCCGAAACGGTGCGTACTCGGCGGGACCGTTCTGCGCAGCTTCTGCGGCGAGTGCGGCATCCAGCTGCGCAAGCTTGTCGACTGCCGCCGCAAGTGTGCGGTAATCAAGCGTAGACTTGACCTCGATAACGCCGATCACCGCGTCCAGCGGGACAAGACGCCGCGGATCGTCGCCCGCGTCGAGCGTCCAGCCCGGACAGTTGAGTGCGTCGTACACGAGGACATCGAATTCGGGCGACGTGACATCGCCACGGAACACGTGCCCGTGCGTGACACCCCACTTCGTCGGCAGGCGCTCACGCAGAAACTGCCGCACGCGCGCCTCGCGCGGCCCTCCCTTGTGGTCTGGCCGGGCATGTGCGGCACTGTCAAGGAACGTCGCCCACAGGCTCGCGGCCGTGGCGGTCAGCAGCTGTCGAACATCAACCGGAGTTTGTGCCATGACGGCTCCGAAGATAAGTGCTAGGTGGTGAAGGTCCGTGCGACCGGGGCTTAAAGTAGATTCTTAGGGATTCTGGTAATAAACGCAAAGCCGCTGAGCAGGCTTATCAGTTCTACTGACCTGCCCCCTTCTTTTCGGGCTTGCTCGGGGCAGCGCGCCGGGAACCGCTGACCTTCTTTGCTGAGTGGATGCAAAGTACGTTCTGTACGAAGCGGATTCCGGAGTTACGTGCTGCCAGCGCCGCAATCAGATACTGGACTGCGAAGACCACCGCAGACCATACGATAGCCCTGACTGTGTTGCCGAACAGAAAGAGCCCAAGCGCTACCAGCGGCACAAGCAACAGCGACATCGCAGCGATGTCCCGGAACATCAGATATTTCTGGTGGCTCTCGAGCACCGACACTTCGTTCTCCACCTGCTTGTAGAGCCTATACCACATCGAATTTTGGTCGCGCTCATCACTCGGGAAAGCCCCCACATTTTTCTTCAGCGTATCGACGTCAATCCGCGTATCGGTCTGTGCATGCACGGAGAAAGCTCGCGAACCAGGCATCGGGTTACGAAGGCGCCAGAATACGAGAATCGCCTTCTGCGAGTGCGAGAGCAAGTACGAAAGAAAAATAATGGGAACGGGCAGGAAAACCGACAGGCCTGTTCGTAGCGCCATCCCCTTATCCGCGGTGAAGTCGTCGATGGGGTGATGAAACGCGATGACCAACAATATGATGACATCGAAAATGCCAACACCGACGAGCCAGACCATATTGCGC
Source organism: Burkholderia seminalis (assembly GCF_001718535.1). Lineage (NCBI taxonomy): Bacteria > Pseudomonadati > Pseudomonadota > Betaproteobacteria > Burkholderiales > Burkholderiaceae > Burkholderia > Burkholderia seminalis. The sequence continues at coordinate 2,063,420 of NZ_CP013400.1, forward strand.
GCTTTCAACGACTTTCCAGATGATGCTACTTGCGCGACCTGCTGTAGAGCGTCCATGTGTTTCCCCGCCGTGTCGAGTATCGAAGCCGTGCGACCTTTAAGCTGGCGTGCCATCGCGGACCAGCGCAGCGTAACCTTGCGGGTGGCGAATGAGCAGAACCGCCGCGTGACGTATTTGTCCATCGAGCGATTTCGCGGTATCCCTGTCCATCTGTGATGGACCACTCACCGCCAAATGGCTATGCCATGTCCCCAGACACCAGAGCGTGTGTCCACCGAGCGCTTCGTAGCCGCGAATCGTATCGAGAGTTCCTTCGACCCCGAGCACGAAACGCGCAGGTGAGCGCGTGCTGTCAGGCGACGCAGGGAGGACGTCTGTGATAAATATCTCTCTCGTGAGCGCGGAGACACTTCCCACGATAATGCCGCCAGTTTCGACCGTTGGATGCTCTGCAACATCAGCGACAATTTTTTTATGGGCCGTATCGAGCACGCGCACGGTCCACGTCTTCTCGTCGAACACCTCCGCGACGTGCGTTGCCCCAACCTCATCGTGAGCCCACGTGATGGACATTCCATCGTCATCCACACAAGCAACGGACGCCATGCCGGTCGCTGGCAAGCCGGCCTCGTCGTAGTGATGCAGTCTCTGGCCCATACCAGCTGCGACTAGCGAGACTCGAGCGTCAGACATGGGGATAGTGACCGAGTGGCAGCCGATACCGATTTCGAGAATGTTCGCCGCCGCGGTTACACCCGCATCGCGCAAAAAGCCGAGCGAACGCAGTCGCTCGTACGCGTGATACAGCAGGTCGACAGTCGAGGGATTTCTCCCCTCTCCTTCCACGGTCATGAAGGCTGCGTCGCCATGACGGATGAGAGCCCCCTCAATGACGCGTGCGTCAAATTTCGCCTTTGCGAAAAAGTCGCGCACAGCGGATGAGCCGGTCGTGTTCACCACTACCGATTGCTCACCACGAAAAAAATCTCGGTACTTCGCTGCGTTGAAGTCCAGGCCGCGAACGTCAGATGCGACAAACTTCGGACGTTTTGAAGCAAAGCTTCCCATAATTTGCGCCAGCCGCTCCGCCTTGCCGTGGAGGTTCGCCACGTCGTCGGGCAAGAGCGCATGGCGAGCCACGTTATGCGCGACAGTAAGCTTCCCGTCTATAAGCATCGCTGCCTTGCCGCCCGCCCGCGCGACATGCATCGCAACCTTCGACCCGAGGCTCCCGCATCCCGCAAATGTCAGCTGCAACTCCTTCGATAGTTCCGGCAGCGCCGACGTCCGCTTCAGTAGTTTCGAAGAGATGGGAGATGAGAAAGCAACTGCACTGACCAGCGTCGTGTCATCCAGAGCCAGTTTGGCCGGCAGCGAGAGTTGCATCTTGTAGCCCAGAATCTCAAACTGGCTCGTAGTGCCGATAACGTTTGTGGGCCTGCGCACCGGGAAGGCGAAATACAGGAGCGTTACGACCTTGTCTTTCGACGAGGCAAGGGTGTGGTTGAAATTGCTCACGAAATCGTCTAGCGCAACTCGACACCCCCACTCTGAGGCCTGCTCAGCAAGCTCAGCAAATGTCGTGACCGTATCAGCCTTGTATCGCTCGTGAATAACGGGTTGCCCGCCAGGAGCCGCTTGCGGCCAGCAGAAAACCAAAGGTACACGTCCCCAATAGGCCGTGTCGCTCATCCGAAGAGTGTCCAGCCACTCATGCATGAAGGCTCGGTTGCCGACTGGGAACTTCTGCTGAGGGTCACGCGCTACCGACCAGCGGCCGTCTTTGCTCCAGCCAGTCATGCACATGAAGAGGCGCCACCCGCCAAACGGTGGCTTGTCGAAATGTTTCACGGGGTCCATCTCGACAAAGTTGAAACCAACGTCCCTTCGACTCGGTTCCCAGCCCTTTTCATTGATGGCCAGCTCATCGACCGCAGCTTTGTTGAGCCAATCCGACATCTGGTCGACAAGGCGAAAGAAGCCGTCTGAATGCATTACATCAAGCTTGTCGCCGAACGTAATGCACGGGGGCACCCGACTTCCGCGCTTGTGCAGATAGATATGCGGCAACGCATCCGGAAAATCCTCGCGCAACGTGAATTGCGGTGCCCTATCCGGGAAACCAGACGGAAATTCGACGAGCACTTCCTCTCGCGCTCGGACGCCGTTCGGACTTGCGCCCGCGGCAGCCCAGCGTGACGGCAAGTCAACGAGAAACGTCGCGTAGACGTTTGCGCCACCGCCGGAGGTTTCTTCGACCTTTACCGACTCGACCGCAGGATGCGCCTCGAGCAACTGGATTGCACCCTGCAGTAGAGCGTTCATGGCGACCTCCGTCTTAGCCGTGCGACAAGGGCTTCGAGCCGAATGCTGCGGCAGCACCCGCCGCTGCAGGGGCCGCGGCAACCTTCCATTTCGCCTTGACGCCACCCGACGTGACTTCGAACACCATCGGCTCGGGATTCTTCTCGTTGGGATGGGCCGAGGTGTTCACAAACTTGCCTGCGGCCTCTTTCGCGATAGCTTCGTACTCGCGCTTCGCGCGGATACAGGGCGGATCATTGTCGTCGTCGAGAATCAGGTTACTGCTGGCGACGATGTAAGCGCCCGCACGCGTCTGCGACAGCGCTTTGCGCGCGTCGGAAGACACTTCAGCGTCCTCCTTCTTCTTGCTCCAGCTGTGCCACGAGAGTGTGTGCCACGAGCAATGGTGAGGCGTCGACAGCAAGTCGTACTCGAGCGCCGTCGTGTCGTCCTTGTGGCGTTTCCATTGCTTTTCCCAGATGTACACCTCTGCATCGCCGCCCGACAGGAACTTCACGGCGTCCGTGACCGCTCCCGTGCCGATGGAGTAGTTGATGATGATGCTCGACTCGTTCTTTGAGAGTTCATCTGCATCGTGCTCATCATCAGCAGGCATCGGCGCCAGAAGCAATGCGCTGAAGTTCTCCTCCTCGTTCCCGGCCACCGCCGTGATGAGCTCATCGGTCTTCACGACGATGTCGAGAATATCGTCGGTCTTGCCGTCCGTGTCCTCGCCCATAATCAAGATGCGGTCGCCATCTTCCAACTCCCCTTCTTCGCGAAAGAGCACAACGCGGCGCTTTGCTTCCGTGTTCCATGCGCGCGCGTCGTCACTCAGCGTGTGGTATTTTGAGGCGCGGCGGAATACGAGCGGCGACGACCACATCTCGCGAATGACAATCTTCGACGGCTCGCCCTTCGTCGGGTAGTCCATCAACGAGCCCAGATGGAAGTGCTCACGCAGGCCGCGGCAGTGGTCCTGGTCCGGATGGCTCAGCACCATCACGTCCACATACGGGCGTCCCTCCTCGTCAACGGCGAGTTTCTCGCGCAAATCCTTGAGCACGTCGCGCACACCGTCGCCGGACTGCCGGATATTGATATCGATAAGAATCGTCCGGCCGCTGGACAATTTAATAAGGGTCATATCTCCGTTGCCTACGGGGAAAAAGGTGATTTCAGGTGTCGCCATAATTGTTAGTCCGTCCTTGTAGCGTCGGGTTGAGTAACGCGCGCCAAATTCGGGCACGCAACGACGTCTCAACCCACCCTTGCGGGTTGAAGCGTTTGCCAGTACACTTACTATACGCATAGTTTTTTTATGCGTCAACTTTTTATACGGACACAATGCCACGTCATCGCACTCCGCCCCAACCGACCCCAAACGCAAGGTCCGCTAGCCACGCGGCACTGGCGGACGAGGCAACGAGCGACTCCACGAAAACCACCTCCGCTGGGAAGAAGAAGTCCAGTGAAGGTGGTGAATCCGGGCCGGTCAAGTGGAGCCAAGAGCGTCGCCTCCAGTTCATCGAGTTCCGCCTGCAGTGGGACGGCCGAATCAACCGACGAGACGTGACCGAGTTCTTCAAGATCTCGGTGCCTCAAGCGTCGGCTGACATCTCGCGTTATATGGAATTGGCCCCAGGAAATTTGCAGTACGACACGAGCTCTCGCACGTACATTGCCTCAGCAGAGTTCACTCCGCTCTTCGAATCCTCTGGGCCAAGGCAGTACCTATCGCAATTGCTAGCACTAGAGCGAAAGATTCTGGCCAGCGAACAGACGTTCTTGTCGTTTTGTCCCCCGGTGGCGTCTGTTCCCCTTCCTTCAAGAACTATCGAATCAAAGACACTGGCCCTCATGCTGCGTGCAATTGCGGAGCGAGCTATGCTCAAGATTCGTTACCAGTCGATCGCTCGCGACGAGGAACAGGAACGCTACATCAGCCCTCACGCATTCGGCTACGACGGTGTGCGTTGGCACGTTCGCGCTTACTGCCACATGCGGAAAGGGTTCAAAGATTTCGTATTCGGACGGATCTTGTCAGCAGAAGAACCGAAGGCGTCTGACATCGAGCCTTCAGACGACCGGGAGTGGAACACTCACGTCGAACTTGTCCTAATGCCCGATGTTTCGCTTTCCCCCATGCAGCGCAAGGGTGTCGAAATCGACTACGGCATGAAGAACGGCAAGGTAACCATCACTTGCCGACAAGCCATGTTGTTCTATGCACTGCGGACACTCAATTTCGAGATAAACGGCTCTCCGCGAAAAGGGGAGCGGCAGCTTACTATCGCGAACCTTGCAGAAATAAAGCCGCTTTTACCTAAGCCGGGCCAAGCCTAACCACTGAACTTGACGATGAGGCAGTGTTCAGCGAGAAAATTGTCCATCAAAAAAGAGAGTACCCCGAGGCTGGTCGACTCACTTTCCTGAAAAATACTTGGGCGCAAGGGACGAGCGGCCTCGCCGAGGCCTTGTTCAATCGAAACTCGGGGGCATGGCTCACATGACTGAGGGTTGCATCGATCGCGGAGGTGCCGGTCTCGCGAGATTCTCGCCGGAGGGATCGGATACACGGCATGCACTTGAGCGGCCCCCAGTAAACAGTGCCATGATGTAAGCGAGTTTCCGGCGGACTTTTTCAGTATGAAAGGAGCCGAACGATGAAACGCAGCTTTCGAACGGCCAGAGGTTCCGCGCGCTGACCATCGTCGACGTCTTTACGCGCGAAGCACTAGCCATCGATGTTGGCCAGCGACTGAGCGCTTCAGATGTCGTGCGTGCACTGGAAGAATTGAGGAGCAAACGCGGAGCGCCCCGCACGCTGTTTTGGAACAACGGCTCGGAATTTACGAGTCAGGTGATGGACCTGGGGGCTTACCATCACAAGGTCGAGATTGCCTTCAGCCGGCCCGGCAAGCCAACGGATAACGCATTCGTGGAGTCGGTCAACGGCACGCTACGCGATGAATGCCTGAACGTGCACTGGTTCACATCGCTGGCCGACGCCAGGGAGCAAATTGAGCGATGGCGGGTCGAATACAACGGGAGTCGGCCTCACAGGGCTCTCGGTGAAGTGCCGCCTGCCGAATACATCCGTCAGTTGGGCCTGCAGGCCCAACTGACGGACCAACAGAACGCCGAAGACTAACATTGCCTTTGGCACTCAAAACTGGGACCGTTCAACCGAGGCCGTTCTCCAAGAATGAAATGACCCGAAGAAATCACGTAGGTCAGTTGCGCGATTGGCCCTCAAGTCGATCCTTCGCGAGGCTTGCTCCACACTACTTTACTATGGGCTGCGAAATGCCTCAACGGCTCAAAGTCTGAATCCTCGCCTTATACTTCGAGCTTGCAACGATCGCAGGCTATTCCATCCAAGAATAGACACATCGCTGACCGGCACTGGAGTTTCCGTGACGAGTCAACGGTCCACCAGATTATGGCGATATAGCGCTTCGTCAAAAACATCGGTTGCGCCGAGCACCTCGAGATGCGCAAGGCTATTTCGCAATCGCTTAAGCTTATTCGCGGTCAAACGGATCGCGTTGCTTAACCGATTAATGTGCGCCACGTGCGACAATGGCCCAATCTCCATGTCATCGAGATCATCATACTTGATGCCGTCAACCACGACGGGCATGGTTATCAAGCCGCGCATACGGCGTACGAGACTTCTGCGCTGCAACTCAAGCGCTGGAAGAACCTCCGCCGCCTGCGCTGCCCACAATCGCATCATCAACTCCTGATGCACATCACCTTCGCTGACGACAATAAACGGATGAGCACATTCCACGTCATCAAATCGCTGAATTCCTCCAGATTCCCATGTCCGGGTCAGACCATCCGGCAATCCAAGTTCCAATATGGCCTCGCTCAACACCCTCTTAGGGTCTAGTAATTCATCAGGCTTTCGCTCCGTCAAGAATCGGGCAACATCAAGATCCCACAACGCCAGCCGGCAAATCATCCGAGCCATCAGCTTCAACTTGTAGTCGGCCTTAACTCCATTTCGGAGTATCGATGTAGTAAAAAGTAGTACATCAATCTCGCCAATTACGTTTTCACATTCCAATACACGCAGCGCCGCACCTCTTTCCGGCATCTCTCTCAACGAGACTCCTTCCGTTAGCAAGACTACGAGGGGACGCTCAATCGTTCCCACACCGCGGCTGGCTAACTCATACTCGTCAAGAAACTGCTTCCATGCGCTCCACGTTGACGGCCGCACACCGTGGATCAGTACGATCTGCCCAGGTTTCAAACACTGTCGTAACAAAGATACTGTTCGCCGGATGGAACCTCCGTCATCTAGACAGAGTGTGGCAAAAATTTGCTCTACGGGGGCACCACCTTCATCGCGAACAGAATGGCAATCCCAGCCGTCAACGTGCAGCTTTTGTTCCAAGGCGCGCGAAAGACCATGCATCCCGTGCAGAGGCACCGGGATGAGAACACTACTGCCCTCTCTCAGCGCAGCCATAGCCTGATCAAGAAAATGACCAGGCCCCGGAAGATTCCAAAGGTGCATCAGTTTTGCAACCTCTTGAGCAGTCCGCTGATAAAAGGATCGAGACTCCAGTAGTCTCCCCCTTCGCGCACGACCAGACCGAGAAGGTCACCCCAATGAAGGCTTTGCTCCACCTTATCCCGCGTGACGTCTCCAAGCTCCGCCAGTTCCGATGCGGTCGCAGGCTCTCCCCAACTCGCTAGCGACTGGAGCACGACCTTCGGGTCGTGAATTGTCAAGCCGACGTGCTCAGCCCACGTCTTTGCATCATCGGACTCGATTTGAGAAAGGCTCAATTCCTCGATGCGTCGTTTCAGCTCGCGCGCCTCTCTGCAGTTAGCTACCAACTCTTGCAGCGCCGACGGCCAGTAGCCAGTCACCTGACGAACCTGATGACGTGTCTCCTTTTCCGAAGGAAGCTGGTGCTCAGCAAGCCAATGCTTGACGAACTCGTCGGTCCAAGGCAGCAACGACATCCAAGGCGCACGCATTCCGACGAACGATGCTCTATCTTGCATCGCGCTCCACAGAGTTAGTGGATCTGCAAGGAAAACCAACGAAACAAATTTGCTTGGACTTCTGAGCAGATTGAGTTTCTGCTCAGCGGCATCAATCCAGCCGGCGCTCCAAGGAGCAGTCGACGGAACCACTATCAAAGTGTTTCCTTCGGTATCACGGGCCTTTAGTGCACGATCTAACGATTTTGCGAACGACGGAGTATCCGGGCAGTCGTCCAGTACAACAACTCCTGCCGTCCCACCCACGTAGTCACGCAACGCCTCAACAACCTGCGTAATACCACCTGCACTATTGCCCGCAAGTGCAGTGATCGTATTCTCGCTCCGCATCAGTTCTCGAAGCTGCTGGTACGTCAGCGGATTGCGAATGTGGCTGTTTGGCGCCGCTTTGAGTGGCGGACGGAACGAAAGCTCAAATTCGACCGCTGGCTCACGGTCCTTTATAAGCACAGCCTCGATTTCGTCTTGGCTACCAAGCAACAGAAGGACATTCGGATTTCGAAGCGTGTAGTAACCCTTTCGAACGTTGCTGAGTACACCAAGTTCTACCATCTCGTCCAAAAGCACACGGAAATCAAGCTCACTCGTGTCCACAAATCCTTCAGGCCACCAATACAATGCTCCGCGCTCGCGAATACTCCGCCAATCCATACCATCTGCGTGTGCGAAAGTACCTCGTAGGGCAGCCAATGCGATCGCATATGCGACTACCTCGTAACGAGGATCCAACTGCAACGTCAGCCGGAATTTGGATCGAATTTCATCACGCAGCGCCCCGCTGGAGTATACGCTCTCGATGTCCTTGTCGGTAATGACGTAACGGGGCCCCGAATTGCGCTTTGCAATGGTCATACCGGACTGCATGTGGCGCAACAAGTGAGCGCAATACAGCTGGATGAGACTGGGATAATAGTTTGTCTGCGCGAGCACACGAATGACCAAACTGCGTGACTCAAAGCTGAATCCGGAAGCAGCCATTGGTCGACGCACGAGGTCCTCAGCTTCTTTAATTTCATCCTCGTCAACGAGCGGGCCAACCTTGATGGGTTCACCGAAATGAGCTAAGGGATGGTTTGCTCTCTCGGTCATCCGAAGTACGTTGTGCAGACCTGCGAATACAACTTTGAAGCGCCGGGCAGTGTCATCCATCAGTTGCTTCAAGCGCCGTGTCTCGGCGAAATCGCTCTTCCCGTCCTGTTCAAAGAAACGATCTGCCTCATCAAGTAACAGCAAAATACGACGATCCGAGTCCTGACCCAGAAAGCTTCTAAGTTCGTGAACTACGGTGTCAATGCTTCCCTTGCGAGATGGATTTGGGCTTGGGATCGAGCTATCGAGGACTTTGATGGCTTTCAGATGCTCGGCCAAGCAGATCCACAAGTCCCCTGCCTGGCGACTTACACCAATGCCCTCGGCGCGCAAGTCTACCCAACGCGAAAATCTGCCCGCCGCCGGCGCGTGGAACGACTGCTCTGCACGTCGCAAGAGAGCCGTTTTGCCCAGTTGCCGCCCACCGTAGATGAAGCATCTGCCGTTGAGTCCCTTTACGGCATCGAGCTCAGCACTTCTACCGTAAAACATCTCCGGAGGCACGAGCCCCGCCGTGGCGTCGTATGGGGCTGAGTACGCGAATGGAAGGGCAAGCTGGAAGAACCCGGACACCCGTGAAACGGACTGTGCCGCCAAATAGACGAGCATGACCTCGTCGATTAGCAAGAACGCCCGGCGCATGGTCTTGGCGAGTCTCGACAATTCCCGCCACCGATGACCTTTCATGCGAGCGAAGTAGAGGATGATCGTCGCCTTCTGCAGTGTCGAGTCACCCACGAACTGCAAAATATCTTCCTCCGCCGGTTGATCCCAAATGCAGATTACGCGGTAGCGGCCCTTCGCCATGGACCCGAAGTGAGGCACCGGGCAGACCGTGCGATCTTCCAACTCACCTATGTCCAGATTCCAAACATCTCGGTTATTCGCACGCTCATTGGCCGACTGTACTCGTTTGAATGAGAAGCCGAGACCACTAAAGAATGCCTCAAGTTGCCCCGCTTCTGCTCGCTTTCTGGACTTCAGGTCAGACCACAATGCATACAATCTCGCCGCTTGTTCCCGCTGCGCGGAACCAAGACGGTGGAAGTCCAAGGGACCGACCTTTTGACCACTTCGAATTGCACCGTCTACGACAGCCCGAGCAGGATTCGACTCCAGCCAAGCGTCGACGTCTTGCTCTACCGAGGGGAAGAAATCAGTGAACAGGTCGACCGAAGCGTGTCCTTCAGGCCATACCGGCTTACCATCGCGCAAGCGGTGCAGCAGTTCGTTAGCTGTCGCAACATCGCCGAGTGCCAAGATCTTCTCGACCTCAGTTATGCCAACCTCGGCCTCCTCGTTCCGACGAATTTCAGAAAGTGATCGCCGAACCTGATCGGTACGCGTTGTACGATTACTCTCCAGCGCCCTGCGCACGGAGCCCACTGCGGCAATTGCCGCATCAAACGTTCCAAATTGTTCGGCTCGCGCTTGGCATCGAACGAGCTCCGTTTCGAATTGCCCGAGGTCTTGGTCGTTCAAATATCCGTATGCTCTGCCGACCTCAACCTCACGCCGGACATCAGCGATTGCACGCCCCAAGGCCAAGCGCCAAGATTCACGCTCCCGCTTAAGCTCGGTACCCCAGCGCTCGGCCAGCGTCGGGTCCGGGTAGTCTTGCACGATCAGCTCAGCACCAAAGAGGTCGCCACTTTCCACGCGAGCCCTATAGGCGTGCTCCCAGTCTTCGGGCGCGTTCGACCACGCGGATATCGCGGAGATCACACCGTCGGCGGCCGTTCTCACTTCCCAGCGCTCAAACAGATGCAGCTCAGGAACCAACAGGACTTCCCGTGCCAAAGCCTCCGCCGCCGAGGGTTCCGCCGACAGCAGCTGCGCCGCAGGATCGAACAAGTCCTGCATCGCGCGAAACTCAGATCGGACAACCGCTTTGGCAGCCTTTATAAGTCCCCATTCGCATTCTTCACCACTATCCAACTCGGCTGCTAACCCAGGTGCCGCTTTATCAAGGGTCAAGCGAACCTCGTTCAACAAGGCACGAAGTCGACTACCGTGCTGCCCACCGGACTCCACCAAGCTAATCCATTTGCGAGCCAGCAACACCGCTTCCCCAGCACAGCGCTCTAGTTGACTCAGCGCACCCGAATGAATGTCTTCCCCCCGCGTTCGACGCAAATCCTTGCGGTCCGTTTCGCGGACTAAACGGAGGAATCCATCGGTGTCGGATAGATCCGCAACCAGTTGCTTCACTTGGGCTAAGCTTCCCGTCTCACGCAAGGCGACGGGCGAGACCAGCTGATGAATTACGCCCTGCGGCTTTGTCCAATGACGCCAAACATTAGTCGCCGCGGCAAATTTCATAGTCATCGCCGGAGCGTGCGTCTCCAACCACTCACTGGCCCCTTGTCGCAAGCCCTCCAACTCCATTTGAGTGCCCGCCTCCGTGCGCGCCGCTTTGAGTGCTGCCAGTTCAATGCGGAAACCCTGAAGCTTTTCGCTCAATCCACTGATTTCATCGATGAGCCCATACAACACCGGGTAGTTGGATAGATGCAAGTATCCAGCAACTGTTGCCGCCCCTACACTAGGAACGAGGACCATGGGCCGCAACGTTGCGGCCACCAGCAGCAGATTCAGCGCGGTATGCCACGCATGAGGGCCGTTTTGAACGAAGATCTCCGGGGAGAGGTCATTGAGGTAATTGGGGAGCGCTTCTCTGATCGACCCATCTGGCAACACCAGCTTATTGGCGAGGGTGACTGCGGCTAATAGTGCCGGCGGAGGCACCTTCAAGCCCGGATCCTGCACTGACAGTGCTTTCGTGAACTGGTACGCAAGCCCTAAGTGATGCTCGTTAAGCAACATCCAAATAGGCTTGCAACGGTCGCCTGCCTCAGCCGAATAGAGATCCTCGTCCGGCGCCTTCGTCTGGGCAACTTCGGGCGTTGATGGCATACGAAGCGAGCCCGCTTGCCATGACCGATCGTGTGTACCGGCCTCGGCTTGCGATACGGCCTCGGGTTCTGATTGAACATCGTCGGCCGGGGGCCCCGCATTGGCCTGCGACGCCTCCTGACGCAGTTCGAAGTCGGCGCGAGGTTCAAGATCTTTTGCGTAGCTCCCCGGCTCGGCCGGATCGTCTGAAGTGCGTACGTCGACTACTGGTTCGATCGCTACCGTTGGTTCAAAAGCGTTCGCGTACTCGCCGGCTCTTGGTTGGGCCACTTCGGCACAATAATCGGCACAATAATCGGCACAGTGATCGAATGGTTGTTCGAAAGGCGAGGCGCACGCCAACAATTCATCTTCCAAACGTGGGAGCGCGTCCTCTGCATCCAGCAGATTGCGCTGTTCGTCCGCCTTCTTCCGTTCAAGTGCGCGCCTTTCCGCTGGAGCCTTGACTCCGCGTAACTGAGCAATTGTTGCGTCCACGGCAGCTTGCAGGGTCTCACGCTGGAGCCAGGCCTGCTTAAAACGTTCTGCACTTACCTCGACTCGAGCGCACGCTTTCTCTGACTCTTCAGCTAACGCTGTAAGTGCATCGCTCTCGGTACAACCTTGCTTTGCGGAATGCCAACGGGCCAATACCTGTTGGATAAGTTCGTCCACCAGCCATTGGAAAGGCTGTTCTGCCTGCAATTGCGTGCAGACTGAAAATAGGGTATCGACGGCAACATCAATTCTTGCCCTTACTAGGGTATCGCTGACAGGGATGCTCTCGACTGCGTTGCGCAACTCGCCACACAAACTTTCGAGGTTCTCCACTGCATCCAAGTTCGGTCTTTGCTGAAGCTCTTCAGTCAGGAGCTTCAATCTAGCAAGTAGTTGATCCCACCCCTGGTCCCACTCATCTTCAACGGTCTCGGGCAACTCATCTTCAATGGTCTCGGGCAACTCAGAGTTCATATTGGCGGGTACGCTCACGTTCCCTTCAGGCGTTGTGCCCAATCCCGGCTCAGAGTCTTGCACTAAGCTACCAAACTCGCCTTCCAACTTAGGTTGGCGCTTCAAAGCGTCACGAACGAACCAATCCGTGTACCCGATCGATGACAAGGCGAATGCAGCGCGAGCCAAGGTGTTCCGCTGCGCATCGTCCATTGAGTCCCATCGAGAAAGATCATCCACGATGCGCGGCCAAAGCATGAACACGCCGAGGGCCTGCGGCCAATTTTGCGATCTTTCGCGCGCCTTGAGCCAGTCTATGAGCCTCTCAGCTATTCGCGGCCATTCTTGGCACGAAGCTGACAGCGCAACTTCGTCGTAAACGAGCTCCATCCAACGTGGCTCGTAAGCTGAAAGCAACTGAACGTCCAATGCCAGCGCATAAACCCGACTACCTCGCCCCTTCCCCTCCCCGCTCCTACGTCTGACATAGGACCAAAAGGCTAAGCAACGCGCGAACGCGCTGAGATAGTGCGTAAGGACCCGCTCGTCTGAGCGCGGGATAGCCACGGTTCGATAGGTGCGCTTGTCGCTCAGCAAGGGGGCATCGATATCGATGCTGCGACGAACCTCTCGGCTTAACCCCGCTGATCGTTGCATGAGAGCTATTGCCGCAACGGTATGACCTTCCTGCACGAGGAGCGATTTGGGCAATCCGTCGACGGGGCGTTGTATCGAAGGCGATTCGCGTTGCAAGTCTCTTCCCCCGAATGATCGTTCTTTGGCAATTCGCGATACGGCCTCCACGAGTTACTGAAGAGGCGCAGCGTTAAACTGTAACATAATGTAACTCATATTTGGATTGTTAAATACGGACGTTCGCAGTGAGACACGCTATGACCTCCGGCCGCGCAACCTGCTCCTCGTTAGCAACAACGGTAGTGTCAAAGCTCCGCTCGCTTACAAGTTCCGGTGGAGATGCTAGATTGCGCCGAATTCGCGTTCAAGGCCTCAGCTCAATATGAATAGTCGAATACCCTCAGGGCGAACGCGACCATTAGGTCTGTAAAGAGAGACCATGCTGAATATGAATTTCTGGATCACGAACCTGTTGATGCCGGGCGACCCGGCGAGCATGCCCATCGCCACACCGCAGGGCAGCTGGCGGTTCGTCAAGATGGCCGAATTCGCGTGGAACAGCGCAGCTATTCGCGGCGCGACCGACGATGCCATCCGTTGCAGAAACCTACTACCTGCGGGACACCGTTGGTGCAAATGTGATGTGGCTGGCTTCGACGCCGAAGTGACGCCAATCCTACGCGCGGCAAAGTATGCCACGGGCATGAGTATCACAAGCCAACGCGCAACAAAGAACGGGGCACCCGCCATCGTCTAGCAGTCGGAGCGTTGACTGCGTCCGCGCGGGCTCGACCAGCCTTCTTCGGTTGTCAGCACGCTTGACGAGTTTGCGGGTCTGCCAGAGGCATACGTCCGCGCATGGCCGGCCGCGGGTCAGGCTGAAAAGGCGCTGCTCGTACACCACTGGCTCGATTCGCCGAACTGCTAGTCAATAGAAGACCTGTATCTGAGTACAACGACCCAGCTACAGGTCATCCTCGTCCCCGAGGCGACAAGGCAACCCTGCCGGACGCTCTCGCCAATTCTCTCCGCACCGCGGAGAGAATTCAGCCATCGGTCCGCCGAGGCCCTCGCCTTTCACCACGTCAAATGTAGGCACCCGCAATGAAGCTACTGTATCGACCGAGACGAAGCCGCCTCACCAGTCACCCCACCCCCAATCGAAGAATCTCCAGGGCCGCGTCTGCCGCAATACCCAATGAACCTGCCGACGGCACGTCGTCGCCAGCATCAGAAATACCAGGGCGCCGAAACGGTGACTGCACCGCTTTTCGCTCGCTCAATGCCCCTCGGACAAGGTGCCTCGCAAGCGGAGGCTTCGCTCATATCCCGAAATGAAGGGTAACATAGCCCTTACTATGTTCCCCTTCAGTTCTCGCGATTGAGCGCCACAACGTCGACGAGATGTCACGCGGTCCTGTAAGTCTGCCGTCGCCGCAAAAAGGGCCTATATTGAGCCACCCGTGCAGTCGGCGCGGCGTTCGTCCGTGGCCCTCCCTTGGTCTTCTGTCACCCGCAGGGAAAACGCCAACGTCAGGTCATTCAGTCGACTCACATTGAGTGGATTCCCACCTCAATTTGAAAGCCTTATGAAATGATATCGCTTTCCCTTGCCACAGCGACCTAGTACGCACATTAACGTAGAAATACTAATCAATTTTCTTGGCGGGAAACTTTTGCACGCCCCTGCTGACTCCCCAAGCCCCTAACTCAGCAGAAAATAAAGGTGATTGATATCAACCAGTTATCTCACTTTCCCACATAGCAAAATACAAGGTGTGGTCTTTTTTGAACATTTCAGCCCCCTTTTCATAAGTGCGACCTTGTTTGTATGTCGACACCTATCAACCCCATTGGCAGCAGTGGTTTCAAGCATATCGTTAAATTACGATATATGATTCGCTCATCGACGATACCCGTTTGCCGAACCGAAACACCAAGCCCTTCCATGCCGACCGAAATCGACATCGACGCAATCCTGAAAGCGCTCTCGAACCCCGTGCGCCGGGAGATCCTCGTCTGGCTGAAAACGCCCAACGAGCATTTCCCGCAACAGACGCTGCCGTACGAACACGGCGTCTGCGCGGGCCAGATCGACGCGCGCTGCGGGCTGTCGCAGTCGACCGTCTCCGCGCACCTCGCCACGCTGCAGCGCGCGGGGCTCGTGACGTCGACGCGGATCGGCCAGTGGGCGTTCTTCCGGCGCAACGAGGCCGTCATCGACGCATTTCACGACGCCATGCGCCGCGAACTCTAACCATCGGCCCAACCGGCCATGCGGGGCGCCATCGCACATGACGCGCCGGCTTCCCCGCCTTTCGAGAAGAGGTTATCTGCCATGCCTACACTGTTCGACCCCGTTACCCTCGGCGACCTGAGCCTGCCGAACCGCATCGTGATGGCGCCGCTCACCCGCGCCCGTGCGGGCACGACGCGCGTGCCGAATGCGCTGATGGCGCGCTACTACAGCGAGCGCGCGTCGGCCGGCCTGATCATTACCGAAGCAACGTCGGTCACGCCGCAGGGCGTCGGCTATGCGGACACGCCGGGCATCTGGTCCGACGAGCAGGTCGAAGGGTGGAAGCAGGTGACGCAGGCCGTGCATGCGGCCGGCGGGCGCATCGTGCTGCAGCTCTGGCACGTCGGCCGGATCTCCGATCCGGTGTTCCTGAACGGCGACCTGCCGGTCGCGCCGAGCGCGATCGCCGCGGGCGGCCACGTGAGCCTCGTGCGTCCGCAGCGTCCGTACGTGACGCCGCGCGCACTCGAGCTCGACGAAATCCCGGGTATCGTCGCCGCCTACCGCAAGGGTGCCGAGAACGCGAAGGCCGCCGGCTTCGACGGCGTCGAGATCCACGGCGCGAACGGCTACCTGCTCGACCAGTTCCTGCAGGACAGCACCAACCACCGCACCGACGCGTACGGCGGCCCGATCGAGAACCGCGCGCGCCTGCTGCTCGAAGTGGTCGACGCCGCGATCGACGTGTGGGGCGCCGGCCGCGTCGGCGTGCACCTCGCACCGCGCGGCGACGCGCACACGATGGGCGATTCCGATCCGGCGGCCACGTTCGGTTACGTCGCTCGCGAGCTCGGCCGCCGCAAGATCGCGTTCATCTTCACGCGCGAATCGTATTCGGGCGACCACCTGAGCCCGCGCCTGAAGGAAGCGTTCGGCGGCCCGCTGATCGCGAACGAGCAGTTCACGCTCGACACCGCGCAAGCCGCGCTCGCCAGCGGCAGCGCCGACGCGATCGCCTGGGGCAAGCTGTTCATCGCGAACCCGGACCTGCCGCGCCGCCTCGAACTCGGCGCACCGCTCAACCAGCCGGTACCGGAGACGTTCTACGCGGAAGGCGAAACGGGTTACACCGACTACCCGGCGCTGAGCGACGCGGCCTGACGGCCAGGCAGCACGTGTTCAGGCGCGCACGTCCGCGCGCATGAACACGCGCCGCGTTTCGTCGAGGCCGAGCGCAACGTGGTGCGCGCGAATCGCGCGCAGCGTATCGTCGAGCGATGCGTCGTCGACGATGTCGAAACCGAGGCGCGCGTAGTACGGCGCATTCCACGGCGCATCGCGAAACGTCGACAGCAGCACCTGCTCGACGTGCTCCTGCACCGCGCGCGCCCTCACCTGTTCGATCAGGCGCGCGCCGATCCGCTGTCCGGCATGCGACGGCGCGACATCCAGTTCCTCCAGATACAGGCGCCGCGCGTCGAGCAGCCGGTAGAACGCGAACCCGACGCACGTCCCCTGCTGATCGACCGCGACATACGCTCGGCCGGCGTCGATGCGCGCGAGCACGGCGGCCGCGTCGGTCGGCTCGCCGTCGGCGATGTCGGCCATGCCGATTTCGCGAAACCGCTGCGCGGCGGCGACTTCCACGGCGGCCATCGCGGCCGCGTCCTCGCGCGTGGCGGGACGAATCAGGATCGATGCTGTCATGACGGCAATTCAGGCAGGCTGGAACGGCCGTCACTATAATCGATACTTCATACGTTTCGAACGTCCCACTCCGAGGCCCGCCATGACGCTGTCCACGCTCACCGTCTTCGCCTTCGCCCTGCTCGTCACCGCGGGCACGCCCGGACCGAGCGTCGCCGCGCTCGTCGCGCGCGTGCTGACGAACGGCATCCGCGACGTTCTGCCGTTCCTCATGGCAATGTGGCTCGGCGAAGCGCTGTGGCTCACGCTCGCGGTCGCGGGGCTGTCGGCGTTCGCACGCACGTTCGCGACGGGCCTGTTCGTGCTGAAGCTGCTTGGCGTCGCGTACCTGCTGTTCCTCGCGTGGAAAATGTGGATCGCGCCCACCGACACGGGCGCGGACGACCTGCCGCGCGGCCAGTCGCCGTGGCGCATGTTCGTCGCCGGCATGCTCGTGACGCTCGGCAATCCGAAGATCATGGTGTTCTATCTCGCACTCCTGCCGACCATCGTCGATCTCGCGCATGTCAGTGTCGCTGCGTGGGCCGAACTCGTCGGCACGATGCTCGCCGTGCTGATTCTTGCCGACTGCTTCTGGTCGCTGCTCGCATCGCGTGCACGCACGTTCCTGACATCGACGCGTGCGAAACGGATCGCGAACCGCACGAGCGCGACCGCGATGGCCTCCGCGGCAGTGGCGATCGCGACGCGGTAAGCGCTTCCGTCCGGCGCGTATCGCGGCGCCCGCCCTTGCCCGGGATTGCACATGAAAACCTGGCTATCGGCCGTCCTGCTCTGCCTGTCCGCCACGATCGCGCATGCGGCCGGCGTCAAGTTCGTCACGATTCCGGCCGACACCCGCGGCCCCGCGGTGCGGGCGGCCATCTGGACACCCTGCGCCGCCCCCGGCCGGCCGCTCACGATCGGCCCCTTCGTGCTGCAAGGGCAGCGCGACTGCCCGACCGCCGGCGACAAGCTGCCGCTCGTCGTGATCTCGCACGGCCACGGCGGCACGTTCCTCGGCCATCACGACCTCGCGGAAACGCTTGCCGACGCGGGCTACGTCGTCGCGGCGATCAACCATCCGGGCGACACGTTCTCCGACATGAGCCGCGCGGCCGATCTGCGCGACTTCGTCGAGCGTCCGGCCGACATCACGCGTCTGGTCGACTACATGCTGGACAAGGCGCCGGATGCCGCACGAACCGACCCGACCCGCATCGGCTTCTTCGGATTTTCGCGCGGCGGCTTCACGGGCCTCGTGCTGGCCGGCGCCAACCCGGATTTCGTGCATGCGGCGCTCGCCTGCCCGGACCCGGCATGGCCGATCTGCCGGCAAATCCGCGACGGTGACGTGCCGAAAGCGCCGCTGACGCACGATCCGCGCATCAAGGCCTACGTGCTCGCCGATCCGTTCGACGCATTCCCGAGCGCCGACACGCTGAAGGACGTGCATGCGCCGATCCAGCTCTGGGCCTCCGAGGCCGGCGGCGACGGCGTGGTGCCGGAAATGGCGCCCGCGCTGGCGGCCCTGCTGCCGCAGCGGCCGGAATTCCACGTCGTATCGAATGCCGCGCATTTCGCATTCCTGGCGCCGTGCCCCGAACAGCTGGCGCGCGACGCGCCCGACATCTGCACCGACGCAAAGGGCTTCGATCGCGCGGCCTTCCACCGGACACTCGACGCGAAGGCGCTCGCGTTCTTCAACGCGAACCTGCGCTGACTAACAACGAAACGCCTTGCGCCAGACGCCCTGCTCCGGCACGTGGTCATTGCATTCGATCAGCGCGCGCACCAGCGCCCAGTCGTCGTCATCGCAGAAATCGAGCAGCATCGCGCCATGCGGGCCGCGCTGCGCGTGCAACCGCTCGGCCAGCCTCGCATGAATGCCGGGCACCCTGCCGTCGCCGTGCGCCACCACGGAAGGATTCGCGCCCATTCCCGTCCCGCTGCAGAAACTGATCGCCCAGCGGCCGCTGTCCGGCACCGGCAGGTGCGTCAGCAGCGCGTCGATCGCGCGCCACTTCCACGCGATCGATGCGGCCACCGGCACGCGATATTCGTCCTGGATCACGAACGCGCCGTCCGGATGATCGATCGTGAACGTCGCGTTGTCGGGCCACGCAGTCAGGTCGATGCCGAGCGGCCGGCCGCTGCGAAAGCGCCGCAGCAGCACGATCGCGCCGCGCACGTCGCCGAGCGCGGGCAGCGTGCCGCCGGCATGCCAGCGCAGCCGCGGGTGCCGCGCGCGATGCGCGTCGAACGTCGCGTCGAACCCGCGCGTGCACGCCTGGGCCGGCCACTCGTCCTTCACCGACATCACGATGCATTCGCGCGGATGCGCGTCGAGAAAGCGCGCACAGCTTGCCAGCACGTCGTCGAACGTCATCCCCAGCGCGATACCGCCGTGATGAATGTCGAACGCGTCGCGCACGTGCCGGCAGCGGATGTCGAGCAGCCGCACGCCGTGCGCGAGCTGCGCGTCGAGCGGCGCGCGCTGCGTGCGCACGAGCGCATCGTCGACCGTATACGCACAGGTGTCATGGCTGCCCGGTAGGGTCAGCGTATGCAGCAGCCGCGCATCGTCGAGCGCCGACATCCAGTCGGCGAGCGGCATGCACGTTTCGTGGCGCGAAGGGATCATGAATCGATGAATGACAAGGAAAGAAAACCGTGGGTGACGGCGTCGGATGTCGCGGCGCGGGCAGGCGTCTCGCGCTCCGCGGTATCGCGCGCATTTTCGCCGACGGCGAGCATCGCACCGCAAACACGCGAACGCGTGATGGCCGCCGCGCGTGCGCTCGGCTACCAGGTCAACCTGATCGCGCGCGACATGATCACGCAGCGCAGCAGCATGATCGGCGTCGTCACGGCCGGGTTCGAGAACCCGTTTCGCGCGCGGCTGCTGTCGGACCTGATGGCCACGCTCGGGCAGCGTGCGCTGACGCCGCTCGTGACCAATGCGGAAGATCCGCGCCA
Organism: Burkholderia seminalis; assembly: GCF_001718535.1. Taxonomy (NCBI): domain Bacteria; kingdom Pseudomonadati; phylum Pseudomonadota; class Betaproteobacteria; order Burkholderiales; family Burkholderiaceae; genus Burkholderia; species Burkholderia seminalis. The sequence goes on from NZ_CP013400.1 coordinate 2,083,230, forward strand.
GGTCAGGCAATCGCTCGAACAGCTGCTCAGCTACCGGATCGCGGGGCTCGTGATGACGTCCGCGTCGCCGCCGCTGTCGGTCGCGCAACAGTACCTCGAACACCGGATTCCGGTCGTGATGATCAATCGCGAGGCGAACCTGCCGGGGGCCGATGTCGTCGTCAGCGACAACGCGGCGGGCGCCGTCCAGGCGGCGCAGCGGCTCGTGCGGGCCGGCGCGCGCCGGCTCGCGTTCGTCGGGCCGCGCGGGGCCAGCTACAGCGCGCGGTCGCGCGCCGCGGCATTCGAGCAGGCGCTCGCGCAACGCGACGCGTTCGGCGCGACGCTCGCCCGCGTGCTCGACACGCCGTCCGATACCCATGCCAGCGGGATCGACGCGGCGCGGCAACTGTTCGCCGCGAGCGAACGGCCCGACGGCGTGTTCTGCTCGTCCGACCTGCTCGCGCTCGGCGTGATCGACGTCGCGCGCAGCGAATTCGGCTTGCGCGTGCCGGACGACCTGTGCGTGATCGGCTTCGACGACATCCCCGCCGCCGAATACGACGCGTATCGGCTGACGACGCTCCGGCAGGACACGCGCGGCCTCGCGCACGCGGCGATCGACCTGCTCGCCGACCGCATGCAGACGTTCGACGGCCCGTCGCGCACGCGCGTCGTGCCGGTCGCGCAGGTGGTGCGGGACAGCTGCGCGTGACGGCGTGACATCGGGCGCGGCGCGGCCGCGCGTCACTTCAGCCCGCCCGCAAACCCGCGCAGCAGATAGCGCTGCACATAGCCGGCCACGGCCAGCGTGGGCAGCGACGCCATCAGCCCCGCGCTCATCAGGTCGCCCCAGTCGATGCCGTTCTCCGTCACGTAGCCGGCAATCGCGAGCGGCAGCGTGAAGCGACTCGGCGTCGACACGAACAGCAATGCGATCAGAAACTCGTTCCATGCGGCGATGAACACGAAGATCGCGGTCGCGATCAGCCCCGGCGCGCACAACGGCAGCACGATCTGCACGAGCCGCCGCGCGAGCCCCGCACCGTCGATGCAGGCCGCCTCTTCGTACTCGATCGGCACTTCGCGAACGAACGCGAGCAGCATCCAGATCGCCATCGGCAACGCATAGATCTGGTACGCGAGCATGAGGCCGAACGTCGAATCGAGCAGGTGCAGCCGCTTCGCCAGTGCGAACAACGGCACCGCGATCGTGATCGGCGGCATCAGCTTCAACGCCAGCACGAGCACCAGGAACAGCAGGTCGAGCCGCGCCGGAAACCGGAGCCGCACGAGCGCATACGCGGCCGGAAACGCGAGCGCCAGCGCGAGCAGCGTCGTGCCGAAGCCGACCAGCAGCGAATTGAGCAGCGGCGCACCGATGCCGTTGGACCACACCGACGCGAAATGCTCGAGGGTCGGCGCGGCCGGCCAGATCCGCAGCGGATGATCGAGGCGTTCGAGCGTCGGCATGAAGGCCGCGCCGGCCATCCACAGGCAGGGCAGCAGCAACAGCGCGAGCGCGACGACGCGCAAACCCCACGGCACCGCGCGACCGAATGCGGCGCCCGTGCGTGGGCCCCTGACGCGTGCGGGATGCACCGTCATGCGCGCCGCTTGCGAACCGTCTGCCATACGTACCCCGAAACCAGCACCGCGGATGCCGCGAGCATCAGCACCGACGCGGCGCTGGCCGGGCCGACGTTGAAGAAGCGGAAGCCCGTGTCGTAGATATAGGTCGACAACGTCTGCGTCGCATTGCCGGGGCCGCCGCCCGTCAGCGCATAGACCTTGTCGAACAGCTTGAACGTATCGATCGAGCGCAGCAGCAGCGCGAGGCCGATCTGCGGCGCCGCGAGCGGCAGCGTGATGTCGCGCAGGCACTGCCACTCGCTCGCGCCGTCGGTGCGCGCGGCCTCGTACAGCTCCTGCGGAATCGACTGCAGCCCGGCCAGCACGATCAGGAACGCCATCGGCGTCCACTGCCAGACGTCGACGAGCGCGAGCGACCAGAGCGCGAGATGCGGATCGGACAGCCAGCGCACGCCTTCGATGCCGAACGCCGCGAGCAGCGTGTTCAGGAAGCCGTCGAAGTTCAGCCAGTTGCGCCAGATCGCCGAGCACACGAGCGTCGACAGCATCATCGGCAGGATCGCGAGCGGCAGCGCGATGCGCCGGCCCGGAAATGCCCGCACGAACAGCAGCGCGAGACCGAAGCCCAGCGCGACTTCGGCGAGCGACGCGACGATCGTGAAGCGCAGCGTGTTGCCGAAGCCGGCCGCGAACGCGTCGTCGCCGAGCACCGCGCGGTAGTTCGCGAGCCCCGTGAACGCGCGGCGCCCGGCCGAGTAGTCGACCTGACAGAACGAATCGATCAGCACCTGCGCGACCGGATACAGCGCGAGCGCGGCGAGCACCAGCAGCGCGGGCCCGAGCAGGGCGACGAACGGCAGGCTGCGGCCGAAGGACTTCATGCGCGACCTCCGGCCACCGGGTTGACGCGGGCGGTCACTTGCCGGCCGCGGCCGTCGCCTGCGCGATCTTCTGCTGCGCCTGGCGCAGCGCGGCGTCGGGGGCGGCCTGCCCGGTCAGCGCGAGCTGCAGCTGGTCGCCGAGAATGCTCTCGACCTGCTGCCAGTCCTTCACGCGCGGCCGTGCGCGGCCGGCTTCGAGCGCCTTCAGCTGATCGGGATACCAGCGGTACTGGCGCACCAGCGCCGGATCGTTGAACACGCTGCGGCGGGTCGGCGGAATGCCGATGCCGGCGAGGCGCGTCTGCGTATCGCGCGCGGTCAGGTAAGCGAGGAAGTCCTGCGCGAGCTTCGCGTGCGGTGCGTCCTTCGGAATGCCCATCTGCCAGATGCCGAGCATCGGCGCCGGGCCGGCGGTCTGCCCGGGCGGCGGCTGCAGCGCGATCTGCCCGACCACGCGCGACTGCTTCGGATCGTCGAGCGCCGGCACCCACGCCGGCCACACCTCGATCGACTGCGCGGCCGTCCCGCGCTGCAGCGCGTCGCGCACTTCCGCGGCGCCGTACACGTCGACGTCCTTCGGTGCGGACGCCTTCAGCGCGAGGAACGTCTTCAGCGCGGCCTGCGCTTCGCGCGAATCGATCGTCACGTTGCCGGCTTGGTCGAACACGTCGCCGCCGTACGCCCACAGGATCGGCAGGAAGCCCGTCACGACGGGATTGCCCTTGGTCCCGCGAAACACGACGCCCGACACGCTCTTGTCCGCGCCGCCGACGGTCTGCGCGATCTTCAGCACGTCGTCCCAGTTGCGCGGCGGCTGCAGCTTGTATTTCGCGAGCAGGTCCTTGCGGTACGCGAACATCTCGACGTTGCCGACGATCGGCAGCGCGTACAGCGCACCGGCCGCGTTGCGGCCGAGCGCGACGGCGGACGGCACGAGATCGGCGTCCGCGAGCGACGCCGGCAGCGGCTTCAGCCAGCCGTTGCCGACGAATTCGGGCGCCCACGTGTCGTCCATCATCACGAGGTCGTACGTGCCGGTGCCTTCGCGCATCGACAGCTTGAGCTTCTGGTACAGGTTCGCGTTCGGCAGCTTGAGCAGCTCGATCTCGGTGCCCGGGTGCAGCTTGTTGAAGCCGGCGACGGCGTCGGCCAGCCCCTTGCCATAAATGTCGTCGCGGCCCGCGATGACGAGATCGGCCGCAGCGGCGTGCGTGGCGGCGAAGGACAGCGCAAGGGCGGCGGACAGCGCGCGCAGGCGGCTCAGCAAGGTCATGAGGTCTCTCTCGTTCGGCGTGGTGGCGGAGCGGCCAGGCGTTGCACACGTGTGCAACGCGGGTGACGCGGCTGGCCGCCGGATGCGAACGCCATTGTTCACGCCGATCGTTAAGAATTTGTGGCACACGGCGGGAACGGCCGCCGCCGCACCCGGCTGCCCCGCCCCGCCTGCCGCTCCGCCCCTGCGCCCCGGTCAGAAGTTCACGCGGATCCCGGCCATCACGGCCAGTTGCCGGCTCGCGTTGCTGTTCGCGAGCACCGGGATCTGCGCGTAGTTCACCGCGTTGCCGTTCGCATCGGTGCCGAGCCCCGTGCCGCTGGCGATCTGGCCGATCGCGACCGCGTACAGCGCGGTGCGCTTCGACAGGCTGTAGTTCGTGCCGACATTCACCTGATGAAAGCGCGTCGTGCCGCGCCCGTCGGTATGGGCCGCGTTGAAGATGTACGCGACGCCGCCCTGCAGCGCCGGCGTGAACATGTACGTGACGTTCAGCTCGCCGATGTCGAACGTGAACGCCTGCGTGCGCGGCTGCGCGGCGGTCGAGAAATAGCGGCTGTCGCCGAGGCGCGTATGCGTGTACGTCAACGCGACCGTCGCCGCGCCGAGCGCGACCGAGCCGCCCGCGCCGAACGCGCGCATCGAGCCCGCATCCTGCAGCAGGCAGTACATCGCGCCCGCGTTGCTGCACGCGAAATCGCCGATGTAGCCGCTCGCGCCGCCGAGCGCCGCGTCGAGCGGCTGGTGCAGGTCGAGATAGCCGACCGAGAACGCCACCGGCGCACGCGTGTACGTCGCGGCCACCGCATAACCGCGCTTCGCGGAAAAGTCGCCGGCCTGCCCGCCGAAGCTGAACGTGCCGCCGAACGTGAGCCCGTGGAAATCGGCGCTGGTGAACTTCACCGCGTTGTTGAAGTTGAATGCGGCATTCAGGTTGTCGACGTCGCCGAGATGCGAGCCGTACGGCGTCGCCCAGTTGTTGCTCGACACGTACGCGCCGAGCATGTCGGTGTACGAGTCGTACTGGCGGCCGAGACCGAGCGTGCCGATGCCGTCCTGGCGCAGCCCGACCCACGCCTGCCGGCTGAACGCCGTGCCGCCCTGCAGCGCCTGCCCGTTCGCGGACAGGAACTGCTGCTCGAGCGTGAACACCGCGTCGAGCCCCCCGCCCAGCGGCTCGGCGCCCTGGAAACCGAAGCGGGACGGCACGAGGTTGCCGCCGCCCATCTGCCACGCATGGCCGCCGCCCGTGTTGCCGTCCGCACGCGTGAACTGCTGGTTCGTCGAGTAGATGATGCCGGTATCCACGGTGCCGTACAGCGTCACGCTTCCCGAGGTCTGCGCGTGTGCGTGCATGCAACCCAGCGTCGCCGCGGCTGCGGCCAGTCGTCGTCCGATTTTCATGTCCGCCCTCTGTGTTCATCGATTCGCAGTGCAAATCGATGGCGTTGTCGATATGGGTGACGGGACTCTATCCAGCGAAAATTCAGGACCTCTATCGCAAATCGGCAAACGGTGGATTGCACTGCCCGCGACGCTGCCCGGCGGCGCCGTCGCGGGCAGCGCGCATCATTCGGGGCGCGTCGTCTGGGAAGGCAGTTCGCCGAACAGGTCGCGATACTCTCGCGCGAAATAGCCGAGATGCGTGAATCCCCAGCTCGCGGCGGCCTCGCCGACGCCGAGCTGCTGCGCCGACGTCGTGCGCAGCATGCGGCGCACCGCGTTCAGCCGGATCGTGCGCAGGTAGCCGACCGGCGTGACGTCGGCCACGCGTTGAAAACTCGTCTGCAACGTCCGGCGGCTGCAGCGCAGCGCGCGGCACAGTTCGAGCACGGTGACGGGCTCCTCGGGCCGGTCGCGCAGATGCTTCTCGCAACGGCTCACGATATCGCTGTAGGTGGCATGCGTGATGTCGCGGCGCTCGACGCCGATACCCTGTTCGAGGGCATCGAGGAACATGCCGAGCATCGCGTCGCGAAACATCTTGCGCGTGGCCGCGTGCTCGAGGTGGCCCGGGTTGCGCTGCGCGTCGTCGATCAGCGCCGACAGCCGCACGCCGAGCGCAACGCCCTGTTCGTCGGACAGCCGCGTCACGTGCCGCAGCTTGCGCGCGCCGGCCGCGCCGAATTCGGCCTCGCACAGCTCGTCGACCATGTCGGACGCCGCGCTGATCCCGACGAGCCCCATTCCTTCCGGCGTGTGGAATTCGAAATCCTCGCCGGCGCGCAGCGCGAGCAGCGCATAACCGTCGACCGGCTGGCCCTGGAAGGTACCCGCGAGCGGGACGGACAACGGCACCGCGAGCGACGTGCGCCCGGCCGGCGCAAGCCCGGTTTGCGCGACGCGCCGGTTGGTGGTTTCGCGAAAGAAGTGGAAATCGTCGTACAGCACCTGCGTGACGGTGCCCTTGAAGGGGCCGGGCGTCATCTGGCGGTAGACCTGATGCCAGCCCGCGATCGCGAGCCCGTGATCGTGCACGTCTTCGTGTGAGCGTGACTGGAACAGCATCGGCATCTCCGGTAAAACCCTTGGGTCCTGGATGCGGCCGCCGGATTCGCACGGCACGCAGCGCCACAGCTTACCCTCGCAAAATCCTGCGTAGTGCGGTTTCGAACGCAAGCAAGGCCGCCGACAGCGCGGCGGCCTGCTCGCCGGTCAGCCGGACGTAGCGGCGAAACGACGGCATCCGGTTCACGACCTCGCTGCCGCCGAACGGCACGATCGCGAGCGTCCAGCGGCCGTCGCGCGCGCCGATCGTGCACTCGGTCAGGTGCAGCGGCCGCAGCGCGTCGACCAGCGACGGCTCGGCGACCAGCGCGGTCAGCGTGTCAGCGAATACGGGGTCGCATCCCGAGTCGCGTACCCCGTCGATCCCCGTCCGGCGCAGCCAGCCGGTCTGCCGCACGCGGGCGCTACCCTGCGCGGCCGGCCCGCGCACGGTCGCGGCCACCTTCACGCTGACCGTATGCATCAGGAACTGCCGCTCGACGCGCTCGTCGACACTCACGCGCACGCCGTTCGGCAGGCGCGCCGTGGCGCCGCCCATATCGTCGGCCTCGCGCGCGGCCTGCAGGTCGGCCAGCACCCGCGCGGCGATCGCGCCGGGCCGATGACCGGGCGGCGGCGCGTCGGGCGCCGCGCGCCAGCGGGCGAGCGCGGCCTTCACGACGCAACGTGCTCGTTGCGCAGCACTTCCTCGACCGGCACCGGCCTGAACGGATGCCGGCGCTGCACGACGAGCGTCCAGAACAGCGCGTACAGCGCGGTGAGCCCGAGCATCGCGCCGAACGGCACGTAGATGTCGCGCGCGTTCATGCCCGGCGGCGTGATGTACCAGATCGCGAGCACGATGCCGACGCTCGACACGATCTGCGGCAGCGGGAACAGCGGCGACCGGTACGGGCGCGGCAGGTCCGGGCGGCGGATGCGCAGCATCACGACCGATGCCGTGACCAGCAGGTACGCGGTGCCCCACGCGCAGGTCGCGGCGAGCACGAGGTGCAGGATGCTGTCGAGATTGCCGTTGATCAGCCACGCGTGGAAGATCGGCACGATCGCCGCCGCCACGATGCCGACCACGGGCGTCTTGAAGCGCGGATGCAGGTATGCGAAGCAGCGCGGCAGCGCGCCGTCGATCGCCATCCCGTACAGGATGCGCGGCAGCCCGGCCATCAGCGTGTTGATCGTCGCGGCGCCCGCGCACAGGAACGCGATGCCGAACCACACGCGGCCGAACGGGCCGAGCACCTGCAGCGCGAACGCGGGAATCGCGCCCGGCGTGTCGAGCAGGTGCGTGAGGCCGTCGGGGCTCACCGGCACGTTCGCGACCTGGCGGCGGATCGCCGCGCCGTACAGGAACATGCAGATCGCGACGCCGACGAGGCCGAGCGCCATCGCGCGCGGAATCGTCCTGCCCGGCGCCTTCATTTCCGGCGCGAGCGGCGTGACGAACTCGCAGCCGACGAACATGAACATCGCCATCCCGACGAGCGACAGCACGGCCGGCACCGACGTGCCGACTTCCGAGCGGCCGAACCAGCCGTCGAGATGCACGGCGGGCGCGGCCGCGAGACCGAGGATCCCGAAGATCATCAGCGACAGCCACATGCCGGCCGTCAGCACGATCTCCAGCTTGCTGAACACCTTGATGCCGACGATGTTGGTGACCGCGAACGTGACCACGAGGCCGACGCCGACGAGCCACGAGCTGTTGTGCTTCTCGAACGCCGCGTTCAGCGATTCGAAGTTGACCAGCGCCATGATGCCGCTCAGGATCGTCTCGGCCGTGCCGGCGAACACGTGCACGAGGAAATACGCGGAAATCGTGCCGGTGATCGCCCAGAAGCGGCCGAGCCCGCACGACAGATAATCGTAGACCGAGCCGGCCGTCGGCAGCATCGCGGCGGCTTCGGAGAACGTGGTGGCCTGCGCCTGCATCATCACGAACGCGATGATCATCGCGACCGCGAACGCCCAGCCGCCCATCCCGAAGCCCGACGTCGCGGTGAGGATCACCGGGCTCGCCATGATGAGGCCGACGGCGCTCGCCAGCGCGGTCGGAAAACCGACCGCACCGGCCTTCAGCGCGGTGCCGCCGCCCGCTTGCGCCGGCGAGCCGGCGGACGTGTCGCCCGCGGCGCCGGAAACGCCTGACCATCCCGACATCTTCGTCTCCTTCCAGTGCTGGCCCGAACCCGCGCTTCGTCGGCGGCTGGTGCCAAATTTGCCTTGCGATCGGCCCGGGGCGGCGCTTCAGCGCTTCGTTCCCGGACCCCTGTCGATCACGGCGTGATCCGATGTCGAAAAAATACGCAGGCAAAAAAACCAGGTCATAGCGCAAATCGGCAAACCCGCGGCGGCGTTCGCGCGTCCCGCCGCCGGTTTGCCTTCATGCGGCTACGCCGTCACGCGAACGGCACGGCCTCGAAGCCCGCCGCGAGGGCGTCGACGATCCGGTCGAGCTGCTCGCGCTGGATCACGAGCGGCGGCGACAGGATGATCTTGGTGCCGACCGGGCGCACCAGCACGCCGTTCTCGCGGGCGACTTCCGCGACCGCGTTCGCGTAGCCTGACAGCGGGTCGATCGGCTCGCGCGTGTCCTTGTTCGCGACGAGGTCGAGCGCGAGCATCAGCCCCTTGCCGCGCACCTCGCCGACCGCCGCGAAACGCTCCGCGAACGGCTTCAGCGCCTCGAGCAGATACGCCCCCTGCTTCGCCGCATTCGCCGGCAGGTCTTCCTTCACGACGATGTCGAGGCTCGCGATCGCGGCCGCGCATGCGACCGGGTGGCCCGCATACGTGTAGCCGTGCATGATCGCGCCGCCGAAATCGGCATTCGCCGCGAATGCCTCCTCGATCCGCGCATTCACGACCGTCGCGCCGAGCGGCACGTAGCCCGACGAGATGCCCTTCGCGAGACACATGATGTCCGGACGCACGCCCCAGCCGCGGCTGCCGAACAGGCTGCCGCTGCGGCCGAAGCCCGTCACGACCTCGTCGGCGATCAGCAGCACGCCGTAGCGGTCGCACACCTCGCGCACGAGCGGCCAGTAGTTGGCCGGCGGCACGATCACGCCGCCCGCGCCCTGGATCGGCTCCGCAATGAACGCGGCGACCGTGTCGGGGCTCTGGAACTGGATCTCGCGCTCGAGCAGTTCCGCGCAGATCCGGCCGAGTTCCTCGGGATCCTGCGTGAACGGGTTGCGGTACAGCCACGGCGTCTCGACGTGGAAGCAGCCGGGCAGGTTCGGTTCGTAGTTGCGGCGGAACACCGTGTTGCCGTTGACCGACGCGCCGCCGAAGTGCGTGCCGTGATAGCCCTGCTTCAGCGAAATGAACTTCGTGCGGTCGGCCTGGCCGCGCACCTTCCAGTACTGGCGCGCGATCTTCAGCGCGGTCTCGATCGAATCGGAGCCGCCCGAGCTGTACAGCACGCGGCGCATCCCTTCGGGTTCGAGCATGTCGATCACCTTCTTCGACAGTTCTTCCGCGCGCGGATGCGAAATGCCGTCGAACAGCTGGAAGTATTCGAGCTCGTCGAGCTGGCGCACGATCGCGTCCTTCACCTCCTGGCGGTTGTGGCCCACGTTCACGTTCCACAGGCCCGCGACGCCGTCGACGAGCTTGCGGCCCTGTTCGTCGAACACGTAGCAGCCGTCGCCGCGCACGATGCGGATCGGCTTGCGCTGCTTCATCTCGTTCGGGTGCACCATCGGGTGCCAGAATTTCGCTTCGTTGTAGCTCATTGCAATCTCCACTGTCGGATCGTTTGAACCTGGGTCGTTCGGATTCGGGGGCCGCGCCGCGCGTCAGTGCGCGATGCAGACGGATTTGGTTTCGGTGAAGCCTTCGATCGCGTACTGGCCGAATTCGCGGCCGATGCCCGATTGCTTGTAGCCGCCGAACGGCATCGACGGATCGAGCGGGATATGGCAGTTCACCCAGACGGTGCCGGCCTCGATCTGCGGCACGAGGTTCATCACACGCTTCAGGTCGTTGCTCCAGACGCTCGCGGCAAGGCCGTACGGCGACGCGTTCGCGAGACGCACGGCGTCGGCCGCGTCGTCGAACGGCACCACGACGATCACGGGGCCGAACACCTCGTCGCGCACGATCGCGCTGTCCGGATGCGGATCGGCGATCACGGCCGGCTTCACGTAGTAGCCGGGCAGGTCGTCGGCCGGCGTGCCGCCCGCGAGGAACGTGAGGCCCGCGCGGCGCGCGCCTTCGATGTGCTGGACGACCTTGTCGCGATGATGCGCGGACACGAGCGGATTGATCTGCGCGGTCGTGTCGAGGCCCGCGCCGAGCTTCATCGACTGCGCGACGCCGGCGAGGCCGTCGGCGAGCTGCGCGAACTTGCTGCGGTGCACATAGAGGCGCGACGCGGCCGCGCACACCTGCCCCTGGTTGAAGAACGCGCCGGCGGCGACCCCGTCGAGCGCCTGCGCGACGTCGACGTCGTCGAGCATCACGATCGGGTTCTTGCCGCCGAGCTCGAGCGAGAAACGCGTCATGTTCTGCACGGCCGCCGCGCCGACCAGCTTGCCGGTCGCGGTCGAGCCCGTGAACGAGATCTTCGCGATCGACGGGTGGCTCGCGAGCGCCGAGCCGCAGACGCGGCCGCCCGTGACGACGTTGAACACGCCGGGCGGCACGCCGGCCTCGCGGGCGAGTTCGGCGAGGCGCAGCGCGGTGAGCGGCGTTTCCGGCGACGGCTTCAGCACGATCGTGCAGCCGGCCGCGAGCGCGGGAATCAGCTTCCACACGGCGATCATCAGCGGGAAATTCCACGGCACGATCGCGGCGACCACGCCGACGGGCTCCTTGCGCGTGTAGGCCGTATAGCGCGCGCCGGGCGGGAACGGGATCGACACGTCGAGCGTCTGGCCGGTGATCTTGGTCGCCCAGCCTGCCATGTAGCGCACGTATTCGACGCTCGCGCCGACCTCGATCGCGCGCGACACGTGGATCGACTTGCCCTGGTTCAGCGTTTCCAGCTGGGCGAGCGTCTCGGCGTCGCCTTCGATCAGGTCGGCGAGTTTCAGCAGGATGCGTTCGCGGTCGGCCGGGCGCAGCCCGCTCCATACGCGCGTGTCGAACGCGCGCTTCGCGCTGGCGACCGCGCGGTCGACGTCGCGAGCGTCGGCGTCCGCGACCGTCGCGAGCCGCTCGCCCGTCGCGGGGTCGTACACGTCGAGCCGCGCAGCCGATTGCGCGGGCTGCATGTCGCCGTCGATGAAGAGGCCGAAATCGCGCGCGACGAAAGTGCGCACGGTGTCGCTGACGGCGACGAAGTTCGTGTTGCTCATGGGCGTCTCGATGATTGTCGTGGCTGGACCGCGTGCCGGTAAGGCACGCGGGCGTCGGACCACTGTATCGACGAGGGATCGCGCCCGGTGAGCGCAAATTGGCAGCGCGTGAGGGAAGGCGGCGGGTTCGAACCCCGCGGGTCGGATGGCGGGGCGTGACGGAGGAACCGACCGACAGGCTAGTTCTTGAAACCCTGCGACATCGACGCGAGGAAGTCGTATGCCTGGTAGTCCAGCCAGTACACCCCGAGTGCCAGCGGGATCAGAAAATACAGCGAATCGTACGTCCCGCTTCGCACGGTTCTGACGATGAAGATCGGCAGCGCAATGCTCAACGCGACGACCACCAGCGAAGCGGCAGTGAGTGCGACATCCATTTTCCCGGCCCTTTGATTGTTATCGAAACGACGATCGTGCATGGTACTGCACGACGTCGGGGCCCCGCTTGCAGGACGACTACAGAAACAGCGCCCCGACCAGTTCGGTACGGTTCGACACGCCGAGCTTGCGATACATGCGCATCAGGTGGGTCTTGATCGTCGGTTGCCCGAGCGCGAGATCGCGCGCGATCTCCTTGTTCGAGCGCCCGTCCCGCACGAGACGCGCGATCTGTTCCTCGCGATAGGTGAGCCGCTCCTCGCAGCCGATCCGGTGGATCCCGCGCCGCGCGCGCAGCAGCGGGCCCAGCGCGGCTTCGGCCATCGGCTGCAGCCGCGCGAGCGCGTCGATTTCGCCGGGCGCGAACCGCCCTGACGTGCTGTGGCCGGACGCGTCCCCGGTCCCGAAACGCAACAGCGAAAACGCGCCGATCGTGCGGCCCGCGTCGCGCAGCCAGATCTCGACGACGTCGGCCACGTCGTGGCGCCGCAGGAAACGGGTCCAGTACGCGGACGCCTCGCGTCTTTCGTCAGGCAATTGGGAGGCGAGCGTCACGACCGCGCGCTCACCGGCCGCGCAGCGCGACGGATGCAGCGGATCGAGCATCCGGTAGCGGGCGACATAGGTGCGATGCATCGATTCCGGCATCCCGAACAGCTCGAAATCGGCCGGTTCGCCGCTCTGGTCGAGCCGGTAGAACACGATCGCGGACGGGCTCGCGAACGCGTCGAACACCTCCACGCACGCGCGCAGCGCGCGCGGCCAGTCGGCGGCGGCGTGATCGACGGGAACGGATGGGATCGGCATGGTGGAATCGGCGGCGGGCGAACGGATCGAATAGCGAAGTCCGGGCCAGCCTACCGGCGCCGAAAAGCGCCGGTGAGCACAAATCGGCAAATCGTCCCGGTCCGGCGACGGTGACCGGTCCGGCCGGGACGATACGCGCGCGACGATGCGCGCGCCATCATTCAGCGCGCGTTCGCGGAGAACGTGTCGCAGGCGCTCACCTCACCCGATTCCATCCCGCGCCGCAGCCAGTACACGCGCTGTTCGCTGGTGCCGTGCGTGAAGCTTTCCGGCACGACGTAGCCTTGCCCCTGCTGCTGCAGGCGATCGTCGCCGATCGCGGCGGCCGCCTTCAGCCCCTGCTCGAAATCGCCGGGCTCCATCAGCCGCTGGTTGGCGCGCTGCGCATTGTTCGCCCACACGCCGGCGAAGCAGTCGGCCTGCAGCTCCATCCGCACCGACAGCGCGTTCGAGCGCGCCTGGCTCGACCGGCGGCGCGCCGCATCGACCTTGTCGGAAATGCCGAGCAGGTTCTGCACGTGATGGCCGACTTCGTGCGCGATCACGTAGGCCTGCGCGAAATCGCCACCCGCGCCGAAACGCTTGCGCAGTTCGTCGTAGAAACCGAGGTCGATATATACCTTGCGGTCGGCCGGGCAATAGAACGGCCCCATCGCCGTCTGGCCCGTGCCGCAGGCGGTCGGCGTCGAGTTCGTGAACATCACGAGCTTCGGCGCCTGATACTGCGCGTGCAGCTGGGTCGAGAAGACGCCCGTCCACGTGTCCTCGATGTTGGCGAGCACCTTGCGCGTGAACACCGCGCCCGGATCGGCGGCCGGCGCGCCCTGGCGTTGCTCCGGCGCGGGTTGCGCCTGCTGCTGGCGGCCCTGCAGCGCCGACGCGCCCTCGAGCACCACGCGCGGGTCGATCCCGAAGAAATACGACGCGGCCAGCGCGACCACGATCGTGCCGATGCCGATCGTCGCACCGCGCCCGCCGCCGAAACCGCCGGCGCCGCGGCGATCCTCGACGTTCATGCTTTCTCTTTCGTCGTCCAGCCTCATTGCCGGCCCCTCCCTGTCCTTGTCGATGGTCCGGCCGCGCCAGCGCGCAACCGGGCGATACGTCGCGACGACTCGATCCAGCGGCGGACGCGATACCCGCGCAGCGGATGCACGCTCGCGCCGTTCCTGCCGGCCCGCCGCGCCGCTCGCACGACGGAATCGGCCGGCCGACGCGCCGCGCGTCGATGCGCGCGTACGCCCGCGCTATTTTGCCGGGCTTTCGCGACTTATCCCAAAAATGTGGAGGATAGAGCGATTCGGCGCAGGACATCGTCAGCCTTTGCAAAATGGGCAGGACCGAACCGGCCGTCCGGACGGCCTTCATTCATCCTTTCGGCGGATACCGCCGCGTGCCGGCACCGCCTAAAGTGGCCGCTCACGACACCTTTCCGGAGAACGACATGACGCACCCGCCCTCCCGCACGATCGCGATCACCGGCGCGGGCACCGGCATCGGCGCCGCGTGCGCGCGCCGCTTCGCCAGCCGCGGCGACCGCGTCGTGCTGATCGGGCGCCGTCGGGCGCCGCTCGACGCGCTGGCCGCCGAAACGGGCGGTCTCGCGCTCGCGGGCGACGCCGCGAGCACGGCCGACTGGGCCGGCTTCCTGCCGCGGATCGCCGAACGCTTCGGTCACGTCGACGCGCTCGTCGCATGCGCGGGCGGCCACGGCACCGGCCGCGCGGACGAAACCGACGATGCGCGGTGGCGCGACGCGATGCACGCGAACCTGGACACCGCATTCGTCAGTGCACGCGCGTGCCTTCCCGACCTGATCGCGCAGCGCGGCAGCATCGTGCTGGTCGCGTCGATCGCGGCGCTCGCGGCCGGGCCCGGCGTATGCGGCTACACGGTCGGCAAGCATGCGCTGCTCGGGCTCGCGCGCTCGCTCGCGCGCGACTATGGCCCGCAAGGCGTGCGCGCGAACGCCGTCTGCCCGGGCTGGGTCCGCACGCCGATGGCCGACGCGGAAATGGAGCCGCTGATGGCCGCGCACGGCGATTCGCTCGACGGCGCGTACGCCCGCGTCAGCGCCGACGTGCCGCTGCGGCGGGCGGCCGATCCGGACGAAATCGCGGCCATCTGCGCGTTCCTCGCGTCGCCGGATGCGTCGTTCGTCACCGGCGCGACGCTCGTCGCCGACGGCGGCGCGATGGCCGTCGACGTGCCGACGCTCGCGTTCGACCGGCTTTGATGCAAGCCGGCACACCGCCCGCGTGACACCGGGTGGCGGCCGGCGAGTCGGCCGCCGGCCGCCCGTACCCGCGACGACACACCCGGCGCCCGCGCGTTTCCCACCCCGGAAATCCGCTACCATCGACCGATCCCGCCGCCGCTCCCGGCCGGCCTCTGCGTTCGGACATCGATGAACATCCGGTTTCTTGAAACCTTCGTCTGGCTCGCGAAGCTGGAAAACTTCCGGCTCACGGCCGAAAAGCTGCACACGACGCAGGCCGCCGTGTCGAGCCGCATCGCGTCGCTCGAGGAGGCGTTCGACGTGCGCCTGTTCGACCGCAACACGCGCTCGGCCACCCTCACGCCGGCGGGGCGGCGCATGCTGGCCTATGCGGAGCGGATCGTGCGGCTCGACGGCGAAATGCGCCGCGACATCGATGCGGCGAGCGACGCGGGCCTGATCCGGATCGGCGTGATCGAGTCGATCGTGCACAGCTGGTTCCCGGCGCTGATGGCGCAACTGCGCGAGCGCTATCCGCGCCTCGACGTCGAGATCACGAGCGACACGACGCTGCACCTGACCCGTCTGCTCAGCACCGACGGCGTCGACCTGATCCTTCAGACCGACCCGGTGCCGGGCCCCGACTTCACGAACCTGCCGCTGTGCGAGTTCCCCGTACGCTGGGCCGCGAGCCCGCGCCTCGGGCTCGGCGGCCAGCCGCTCGACGTCGCGCGCCTGGCCGGGTTTCCGATCATCAGCTTCTCGCGCCACTCGGGTCCGCATGCGACGATCGAGCGCTTGTTCGCGGCCGTCGAGCGGCCGGCCAGCATCAACTGCATCACGTCGGTCGCCGCGATGATCCGCCTCGTCGCCGACGGCTTCGGCGTCGCCGCGCTGCCGCCCGCGATCATCGGGCGCGAGCTGCAGGAAGGCGCGCTCGAACTGCTCGACGTCGAACCGGAATTCCCCGCGCTGCCGCTCGTCGCGACGTACCGCAGCCAGGGGCTGCCGGTGGCCGCGCGCATCGCCGAACTCGCGAGCGAAGTCGCGCGTCCAACGGCCCCGGCTACGAGCTTCGCAAAGCCTGCCGCCCCGGCCGCGCCCGATCGCATCGACACGGCGGCGGCACGCAAGGCAACCCGAACAACAACAGCAACGCCGACAAAAACGAAACGCACGACGCGAGCCGCACCGGCGTCCCCCGCCGCGACACGCCGCCCGCGCCGCTCATAAGAAAACCTGTTCACCGCGAATTTGTTTTCTTGTTGGACGGGCGCGGCCTGTCTTCGGGACACTGCGGTTCCTGACACCCCCGTCACGAGGAACCCCGCGATGACCCGCCTTTCCCTCCCGCACGGCCAGCTTTGCGTCTGGACGGATGTCGACCCCGCGCACGAAGCCGACTTCAACGCGTGGTACGACCGCGAGCACATGCAGGAACGTGTCGCGATTCCCGGCTTCACGCATGCACGGCGCTTTCGCGCGACCGACGGCGGCCCGCGCAAATACCTCGCGCTGTACGTGACGGAGGCGCTCGACGTGTTCCGCGGCGACGCGTACCGCCGCGCCTTCACGCAGCAGACCGCCTGGTCGCTCGCGAACTTCGAACGCATGACGGGCACGCAGCGTCGCGTCGGCGAGCTGACGATCGAGGCCGGCGACGGCGAAGGCGCGCATCTCGCGCTGTTCGTGCTGCCGCCGCAGCACATCGACGTGCCGCCACTGCGCGCGCGCTTCGACGACGCGCTGCACGAACCGGGCATCCACGCCGCACGACTCTTCCGCACCGCACCCGACCTGTCCGCGCCGATCGGCGCGGATGCGGCCGCCCGCCCGGCCGCCGATGCACTCGTACTGGTCGAAGGCAGCGACGCAGCCGTCACGCGCCGCGTGGCCGCCGCGCTCGCCGGGCACGACGACGTCCGCACGTTCGACCTGCTGTGGCGCGCCGCCGCGCCGCCGCGGGTTGCGCACCGTGACGCCGAAGCCGAACCGGCCGCCGCGGCCGCATTGCCTGCCTGAACGCCGACACCGGCGCTCGCCGCACCGCACGCGGTCCGCACGCCGGTCCCTCTCCCGTCATCCGTCACGACCCGCCCGATACCATGAGCACTCTCGCCCAGCCCGCCGCCCACGCGCCCCGCCGCGTCCGCACCCGCCGACTCGCGACCGCGAGCATGATCGGTACGTCGCTCGAGTGGTACGACTTCACGATCTACAACACGCTCGCCGCGCTCGTTTTCAATCACCTGTTCTTCCCGTCGGTCGATCCGCTGGCCGGCACGATCCTCGCGTTCTCGACCTATGCGGTCGGCTACGTGTCGCGCCCGCTCGGCGGTTTCGTGTTCGGCAACCTCGGCGACCGCATCGGCCGCCGCGCGGTGCTGATGCTCACGCTCGTGCTGATGGGCGTGACGACCGCGCTGATGGGTGCGCTGCCGACCTACGCGCAGGCCGGCATCCTGAGCCCGGTCCTGCTCGTCGCGCTGCGCTTCGTGCAGGGCGTCGCGCTCGGCGGCGAATGGGCCGGCGCGGTGCTGCTGTCGGTCGAGCATGGCGACCAGAAGCGGCGCGGGCTGTCCGCGTCGTGGACGCAGATCGGCCCGTCGTTCGGCGCGCTGCTCGGCACCGGCTGCATCGCGCTCGTGACGCTGTCGACCACGTCCGACGCCTTCCTGTCGTGGGGCTGGCGCGTGCCGTTCGCGGCCAGCGCGCTGCTCGTCGTGTTCGGTTTCTGGATGCGGCGCGGCGTCGACGAAACGCCGCAGTTCGAGCAACTCGCCGAATCGCACGCGACCGCCGACGTCCCCGTCGCCGACGTGCTGAAGTATCACTGGAAGCGTCTGCTGATCGCGGGCGGCTCGCGGATCGGCTCGGACGTGCTGTATGCGCTGATCGTCGTGTTCACGCTGACCTATGTGACGACCGTGCTGCACCTGTCGCGCCCCGTCGCGCTGACGGCCGTGATGATCGGCACCGCGTGCAACGCACTCGCGGTGCCGTTCTTCGGCGCGCTGTCGGACCGCTTCGGCCGCCGGCCCGTGTATCTCGCCGGCGCGCTGGCCGGCATCGTGTGGGCGTTCGTGTTCTTCGCGATGCTCGATTCGGCGCGCCCCGGCGCGATCGTCGCGGCGGTTGCGGTCGGTCTCGTGATCCATGCGGTGATGTATGGCCCGCAGGGCGCGTTCGTGACCGAACAGTTCCCCACCCGCGTGCGCTATGCGGGCTCGTCGCTCGCCTACACGCTCGCGGGCATCGTCGGCGGCGGCTTCGCGCCGCTCGTGATCGCCACGCTGTTCCGGCAGACGGGCACGACGACGGCCGTGTCGCTGTACGTCACCGCCGCGCTCGTCGTCACGTCGATCGCGCTGCTCGCCGCGCGCGAGACCGCACACCGGGCTCTCGAGGATTGAGCGCCGCCAGCCGATTCATTGCTTCGCACTTCAAATGGATATCCGCATGCAAGCCCTGTCGTTCAACGTGATTTCCCTGCAAGATGCACCGGCCGCCGTCGACGTCGACATCGAGCGCGTCGTGATTGCCGGCTGGGCCGGCCGCGACCCGGCCGCGATCCAGGCGCATATCGACGAACTCGCGGCGCTCGGCGTCGCGCCGCCGTCGACCACGCCGTGCTTCTATCGCGTATCGTCCGCGCTGCTCACGCAGGCGCCGTCGATCGGCGTGCTCGGTACACGCTCGGGCGGCGAGATCGAGTGCGTGCTCGTCGACAGCCCGGCCGGCACGCTGGTGACGGTCGGGTCCGATCACACGGATCGCGAGGTCGAGGCGTACGGCGTCGCGGTGTCGAAGCAGGTATGCGCGAAACCGCTCGGCCGCGATGCATGGCGGTATGCGGACGTCGCCGGTCACTGGGACGCGATCGAGATGCGTGCGTGGCTGATTGCGCGCGATGGCGAACGGGTCGCGTACCAGCACGGCGCGGTGAGCGGCCTGCTCGCGCCGGACGTGCTGTGGCGGCGTTTCGACGACCGCCGCACGATGCCCGCGCGCTGCGCGATGTATGGCGGGACGGTCGCCGTGCATGGCGCGATCGCGGCGATGGGCGACGGCGATGCGTTCGAGATGGAACTGCACGATCCGGTGCTCGGGCGCAGCCTGCGGCACCGGTATGCGGTCGAGGTGTTGCCGGTCGTGGCGTAACGGCAGCGGAAAACCGCACGGGACGCGCGCGCGGCGGCGTTCGGCCGGCGCGCCCGTTCCTACCTGTACGATTCAAAGCAGCGGTAGTCCGGGAAGTTGAACTGCGAGTTGTCGCAGTACAGCACACCTGCCAGGTTGGTACACCCGCTCAATGTGAACACGATTGCTCCCGCAACCGACGCTTTCCATCCGAATTGCCACATCGCGCCCCCGTTTTCGCATGATCGGTATCACCGACATGATGCGCATCGGACGTGCGCGGGTATGTGGAGAATTGTTGTCCCGCGGGTGCTTCAATGCGCGACGGCGCTTTCCCGTGCCCGGGCGAAGCCCGTCGCAAGGGCCCAGGCTCACTTGAGACACCCCAGCCCCGCCAGCGTCGCCTCCACCGCCGTATCGAGCGGCGTCACCGGCTCGCGGCCGAGCACCGCGGTGACGCGCGCGTTGTCCATCCGCAGCGGCTCGCGCCACAGGTAACGCATCTCCAGCATCTCGCGCAGCGTCGTGACGAACGGCGCCGCCGCCCACACGAGCCACCACGGAAAGCGCCGCACCACCGGGCGCGCCCCGTGCCGTTGCGCGACGCGCTGCACGGCCTGCGCCATCTGCGTGCCGTCCGCATCCCAGTGCCCGCCCAGATGAAAACGCGCGAACGGCTCCAGCGCATCGCGCCGTTCGATCAGTTCGACCATCGCGCGGGCGGCGTCCGGCAGGTACGACCACTGATGGCCGACGCCCTGCCTCCCCGGTACATTGACGGTCGCGACGGGCCGTCCGGGCTTGATCAGCCCCTGCGAGAACCAGTTGTTGCGGGCGCTCGCCCCGAAGAAATCGCCCGCCCGCACGATGATCGTGCGCACGCCCCGCGCGGTCGCGTCCTGCAGCCGCCGCTCCATCTCGACGCGGATCGCGCCCTTGCGGGTCGCCGGATGCTGCGGGGCATCCTCCCGCAGCAGCGGGAACGCATCCGCGCCATAGTTGTAGACGGTCCCGGGCAGCACGACGGTCGCCTGCGCCCCCGTCGCCGCCGCGATCGTGTTGTCGATCATCGGCAGCACCTGGGTCGGCCAGTTCCGGTATCCGGGCGGATTCACCGCATGCACGATCACGCTGCAGCCGCGTGCGGCACGGACCACCGCGTCGCGATCCAGCGCATCGCCGCGCATCCACACGATGCCGTCGCGCTCCACGACCTCGGCATCGAGCCCGCGCTTGAGCGCACGCACCTGCCAGCCTGCATCGCGCAACTGCCGCGCGACTTCCCCGCCAATCCCGCCGCTCGCACCGAGCACGAGTGCCTGCCGGTGCGCCATGCCTGTATCCGTCGTCATCGCCGCTCTCCTTGAATGAACCATCGTGAGACGCATTCTGGCGTGCCGGCGACTAACAATAAATTGCCCAACCTCGAAGATCAGCTATACATTTATTTATGACCATCGATCTGAACTGGGAACGCTACCGGACCTTTCTCGCCGTGCTGACGGAGGGCTCGCTTTCCGGCGCGGCGCGCGCGCTCGGCATCACGCAGCCGACGGCCGGCCGCCACGTCGCGGCGCTCGAAGCCGCGTTCGGCCAGACGCTGTTCACGCGCTCGCCGTCGGGCCTGCTGCCGACCGAGGCGGCGCTTGCGCTGCGCGGCCACGCCGAAGCGCTGCGCAGCGCGGCGGCCGCGTTCGAGCGCGCGGCCGCGAGCCACGGCGCGGGCGTGCGCGGCATCGTGCGGATCTCGGCCAGCGACGTGATCGCCGTCGAGGTGCTGCCGCCGATGCTCGCGCGGTTGCGGCGCGAGCATCCGGGGCTCGTGATCGAACTGGTGCCGACCGACCGCATCCAGGACGTGCTGAAGCGCGAGGCCGACATCGCGGTGCGGATGGCGCCGCCCGCGCAGGAGGCGCTCGTCGCGCGGCGCATCGGCGAAATCGAGGTCGGGCTGTATGCCCGCGACGACTACCTCGCGCACAACGGGACACCCGCGACGATCGATGCACTCGCGCATCATGCGCTGATCGGCTTCGATACGGTCACGCCGTTCATCCGTTCGGCGGGGCGCGGGATGCCGTCATGGAAACGCGACGCGTTCGCGCTGCGCACCGACAGCAACCTCGCGCAACTCGCGATGATCCGCGCCGGCTACGGAATCGGCTTCTGCCAGTCGGCGCTCGCGAAACGCGACGCCCGGATCGTGCGCGTGCTGCCGGACGCACTCGCGATGCGGCTGGAAACCTGGGTCGTGATGCACGAGGACCTGCGGACGAGCCCGCGCTGCCGTGCCGTGTTCGACGCGCTCGCCAACGGGTTGCGTGCTTATGTCGATGGCGAAACCGCCGAGTAGACGGCGGCTGGCGTGAATCGCGCGGGCCGCGCTATTCGTAGCTTTTTCCGGCGAACAGGATGTCCGCGAGACGGCGCCACGGGTTCTCGGGCACGTCGTAGAACCGCAGCCCTTCCTCCGACGCCTCGGCCCAGTCGACCATCGCCTCCAGGTACTCGCCGATCGAGCGGTTTTCCCAGCCGAGCGCGGCGCGGGCGTACGGCGACGGCGGCATGTCGGCCTCGAGCTGCCGCTCCTTGTGCCAGTCATGGCCGAGCACGCGCAGGAAGTGGATCAGCGAGCGCTCGTCGACCACGCGCTCCAGCGCGTCCTGCAGCCTTTCGGCCATCTGGTTCTTCAGATCGTCGTTCATGCCTGTGGTCCCCTGGCGCGCCTCCCGGATACGCGCCGCCGCGTGTCGCGCGGCAAGGTTTTACATCAGCAGCTGGCGCGACAGCACTTCGCGCGCCTGGGTGACGGTCTCGCGTTCGCCCGGCATCGGCGGCGTCAGCGAAAACACCGCGTCGGGCAGCGGCGGCAAGCGGAATTTCGTGCCGAGCCGCATCAGGCCGTCGCCGATCGCCGACGCGCACAGGCAGCCGACCCCGAGCCCGGCCGCGAGCATCGACTGCAGCCCCGCGACCCCCGATGCGCTGTGCACCAGCACGTACGGCGTGTGCTGCTCGTCGAGCGAGCGCACGGCGACCTGATGCATCATGCAGTCGTCCGGCAGCAGCACGAGCGGCAGCGGCTCGGGCAACTGCTCGGCGAGCGCGGGCGACGCGACCCACGACAGCGGCTCGCGCCGCAACACCCAGCGCGCATCGGCCGACGCCGGCCGGAACGGCCCGCTCGACAGGTTCATCACGACGCCGAGATCGATCTGCCCGCGCGCGTGCGCGGCCTCGATGTCCACGCTCTTCATCGCGCTCACGTGCAGGCTCAACTGCGGATAGCACTCGCGCAGTCGTGCCAGCATCCCCGCCACTTCATTCGTACGGTAGTAGTCGGTGATCGCGACGCGCAGCTCGCCCTTGATCGCCTGCCCGCGCAGCTCGTCGAACGCGGCCTCGTTCAACGCGACGATGCGCCGGGCGTGCTGCAGCAGCCGCGTGCCGGCCGGCGTCGGCTCGACGCCGCGCTTGCTGCGCACGAACAACGGCACGCCGGCGCGCGATTCGAGCTTGCGCACCTGCTCGCTGACCGTCGACTGCGACAGGTGCAGCAGCGGCGCGGCGGCCGACAGGCTGCCGGCGTCCGCGACCGCCGCGAAAGTGCGCAACTGATCCAGGTCGAAACCGCGCATCGCCCTCTCCATCCATCGAATAACCCGATGGATGCTACCACTCTTTCCCGCTTTTCCGAACCATAGGCGATCGCCAGAATACGGGGTCAACGGCCGGCGTGCGTCGCCTGCACATACGGCCCTCATTTTTTGGACCCTGCTGCCATGACGAACCCCACCCTTGCTCCTTGCGCGCCGGCCGGCGCGGCCGCCGCGGCGACGCCGCGCAGCCATCACGGCTGGGCGCTCGTGGTCCTGCTGGTCGGCGCCATTCTGCCGCCGCTTGACTACTTCATCGTGAATCTTGCGTTACCGGCCATCCGCGACGGCATCGGCGCGCGCCCTGCCGAACTGCAGCTCGTCGTGTCCGCGTATGCATGCGCGAGCGCGGTCGTCCAGATCACGGGCGGCCGCCTCGGCGACCTGTACGGCCGCAAGCGCATGTTCATGACCGGCATGGCCGGCTTCGTGCTCGCGTCGACGCTGTGCGGACTCGCCGGCAACGGCACCGTGCTCGTCGGCGGCCGCGTGCTGCAGGGCCTGTTCGCCGCGATCCTCGCGCCGCAGGTGCTCGCGACGATCCGCAGCGTGTTCAGCCCGCAGGAACAGGTGCGCGTGATGGGCTTCTACGGGTTCGCGTTCGGCCTCGCGGCCGTGATCGGCCAGCTCGGCGGCGGCGCGTTGATCAGCCTGCATCCGTTCGGGCTCGGCTGGCGCGCGATCTTCCTCGTCAATCTGCCGATCGGCATCCTTGCGCTGATCGGCAGCTGGCGCTTCATTCCGGAGAACCGGCCGCCGCGCGGCCAGCGCATCGACGTGCCCGGCACGGTGCTGATGTCGCTGTTCCTGCTGATGCTCGTGTACCCGCTCACGCACGGCCGCGAGGCCGGCTGGCCGCTGTGGATGGTCGCGTGCCTCGTCGGCGCGCTGCCGATGCTCGGCGCGCTGCTGGCCGTCGAATCGCGCCGGCTCGCCGGCGGCCGCGATCCGCTGCTCGACGTGCGCCTGTTCCGCAACCCGGTCGTCGCGCTCGGGCTCCTGCTCGCGTTCCTGTTCTACATGCTGAGCGCGTTTTTCCTGAGTTACGGGATCTATCTGCAGGGCTGCCTGAACTGGTCGCCGCTCGCGTCCGGGTTCGCGATCCTGCCGCTCGGGCTCGGCTTCCTCGCCAGTCCGCTGCTGATGCCGCGCCTCGTCGGCCGGTTCGGCGGCCATCGCGTCCTCACGCTCGGCTTCGTGATGCTCGCGGCCGGCGTCACAACCGCTGCCGCGCTCGCGAGCGAAGGCGCGCCGGGGCCCGGCTTCTATGCCGGCATCGCGGCGATCGGGATCGGACAAGGGCTCGTGTTGCCGTCGGTCGTACGGATCGTGCTCGCGGAAGTCGACGCGGCCCGCGCGGGCGTCGCGTCCGGGATGGTCAGCGCGATGCTGCAGATCGGCGCGGCCGTCGGTGCCGCGACGATCGGCGGCGTGTTCTTCGCCCGGCTCGGCAGCCATCCGGCCGCGGTCGATTACGTGCAGGGATTCAGGACGTCGATGTTCACGCTGACGGTCGTGTTGCTGGCGTGCATCGCCTTGTCGACGGCGCTCGGGCCGCTGCATCGCCGGCTGCACGCCGGCGCGTGAACGGGAGCGAGACGGACTCGCCCGCAGGCCGACCGGGCCGGGAACAGCCCCCCCCCCCCCGGCGCCCCCGGTTCAATGCGGTTGCTTGCGCTGCGCTTGCCGCGCCTCCCATTCGGCCAGGTCGATGCGATACTGCGCAAGCGCCTCGTCATACAGGTCGAAGACGCACGGCGAGCAGCCGCTGTTGCAGCAGTCTTCCAGTTCGGGCTGGATGGGCGGGGTCGGACGGGGATCGTCGACGGACGGATCCTCTGAAGCTTGATTCGGCACGGCGTGTTCCGGTGATGTGGAACGGTCAGTATAGGGCGATCCGGGCCGCCGCCGCTTTCGGCAAGCCTGGCGGATCGACGATCAACGCATCCGTCACGGCGCGACTGCCGACCGCGGCACTCCGCTGCGTTCGCCCCATTTCCCCCAATAGGAGCCGCGCGATGGCCGAAGCCGTGAATCCACCGGAAGTCTGGGCGCCGTTCGGCGCGTTCTCGATGGCCGTGATCCAGGGTGACGGCCGGATCGTGCATCTGAAAGGGCAAGTCGCGCTCGACCGCGACGGGCAGGTAGTCGGTGCCGGCGACATGCGCGCCCAGGTTCGCCGGACACTCGACAACGTCCGCGATGTGCTGGCCGCGCTGGGCGGGCAGATGCGCGACGTGATCTCGCTCGTCCATTACGCCACCGACATCGAGGCATTCATGCAGGCCGGCGACATCCGCAACACGTACTTCGCCGCACCTTATCCGGTGACGACGACCGTCCAGGTCGAGCGTCTCTACCATCCCGACCTGCTGATCGAGATCGCGGCCATCGCCGAGATTCCGGCGGCGCGGTTTCGTCGCCCGGAGACGGCCGTGTGACGGACATCGGCCCGCGTGGGATCGCGCGCCGGCGCGGCATTCCCGCCCGGCGCGCACCTGCTCGCCACCCGCCCGCTTACTTCGCCGGCCCGCCGGTCTTCGCGGCCCCCGGCTTGTCGGCCAGCGGCTGCCACGCGGCGCCGAGCGAATACCAGTCGACGCGGCGCGTGAGCGTCATGATGCCGGCGAGGATCGCGAACAGCAGCAGCGAACCGAGCATCAGCGCATTGTCTTCCGACAGCAGCAGCCCGTAGAGCGCCGCGTACAGCATCGCGAGCAGCACCGCGAACAGCGCGCCGCGCTTCGCGCTGTGCAGCACGAACGACAGGTAGAAGCCGAGCAGCCCGATGCATGCGCTGCTCGCCGCGAGATACGCATAGCCGAACGCGATGTGCTCGGACAGGCTCAACAGCAGCAGGAAGAACAGCGCGAGCGACAAGCCGACCAGCGTGTACTGGATCGGGTGAATGCGCAACCGCTTCACGAGCTCGTACATGAAGAAGCTCGCGAACGTGAGCATCACGAACAGCGCACCGTACTTCGTCGCGCGCTCGGCCTGCAGATAGACGTTCACGGGCTCGATCACCGACACCGACGCCATCTCGATCGCGCCCTCGCCGTTGCCGTTGCCCGACGCGACCTGCTCGCGCGCCTTCGTGTTGAACGACGTCACGTGCCAGTTGCTGGTGAAGCCGTTTGCATCGATCGTGCGCTCGCCCGGCAGGAATGCGCCGCCGAAGCTCGGATGCGGCCACTTCGACTTCAGCGAGAAATCGTTCTGGTCGGCCACCGGCGCGAACGCGACCGATTCCGCACCGACCAGCAGCAGGTCGATGCTGAACGGCACGACCGCCCCCGCTTTCGCGAGCGCCGCGAGATCGACGCTCGCATGCACGCCCTGGTGCAGGCTCTCCAGCCGCGTGCCCTGCTCGATCTCGAGCCGCTCGCCGCCGATGCGCAGGTCGGGCTGCGCCTTCAGCCCGCGAATGTCCCCGATGCCGAGCGCGACATACGCGTCATCGATCGCGAAGCTCACGTGGCCGTCCGCCTGCGGCAGCTTCTTCAGGTCCGGCAGCGCGAGCGTGCCCGTCATCCGGCTCGCCAGGTCGTACACGAGCGCCTTGTGGATGCCGCGATAACGGACCTTGATGTCGAGCGCACCGTCGACGTTCAGCGTCTTCGGAAACACGAGCATGCGTTTCGTCTCGCTTCGGAGGCTCGTCTTCGGCGCGCCGCGCGGCGGCGCGCTGTCGCGCACGCGCGTGACTTCCGTGTAACGCACGACGAGCACCGGCCCCGTCACCGTCTGCGGGCCCGCATAGCTCGCCCAGATGCTCTGCAAGGCGCTCTCGCGATACTCGGCGCGTTCCCGCACGATGCTCTGGACCATCTGCAGCGGGATCAGGATCGCCAGCGCGAGCAACGCGGTGATCATGGATTTGAACAACAGGACTCGATTCATTGCCAACCGACACCGTAGTGGAAGATGCGGTCAGCATGAGCGGCCCCGGTGAAGGGCGATTGAAGCCGGTGTGAAGCGAATGTGTGGCGAACGTGAAGTGCGTTCAGCCGGGCGACGGCAGCGTGAGCGTCGCGCACGCGCCGCCTTCGTCGCGGTTCGCGAGCGCAACCTGGCCGTGGTGCAGCATCGCGACCTCGCGGACGAAACACAGCCCGAGGCCCGTGCTGCGATCCTGCCCGTCGGGGCGCGGCAGCGAATAGAAGCGCTCGAACACGCGCGACAGCGCGTAGTCGGGCACGCCGGGGCCGTCGTCGTCGACGCGCACGACCGCGACGTGCGCCCTGCCCGCCACCCGCCGTTCGAGCGCGATCCGGATCGTGCTGCCCCGTGGCGCGAAATCCAATGCATTGTCGAGCAGGTTGCCGAGCGCCTGCCGCAGCAGGAACGGATCGCCTTCGACGACCGCCGGATCGGCCGCCTCGTTCGCGTCGATCCGCAGGCTCACGCCGCGCTGCCGCGCGCGCGGCTCGATATCGTCGACGAGCTGGTCGAGCACCGACCGCAGCGCAACCGGTTCGCGCACCGACAGGCGCTGCTGCTGCTCGACCTCGGCCAGCGCGAGCAGCTTGCGGATCATCTGTTCGAGGCGGCCGGCCTGGCGGCGGATGTTCTCGGTGAAACGCCGGCGGTTCGCGACCGGCATGTCTTCCTGCAGCAGTTCGGCCGCGCCGCTGATCGCGGCCAGCGGGCTTTTCATCTCGTGCGTGAGTGTGTGGATGTAGGTTTCGACGTACTGCCGGTCCTCCAGCCGCCGATGCATGCTTTCCACCGCGCGCCCCAGCTCGGCCAGCTCGTTCGCGCCCTGCAGCGGCATCGCCGCGCGCTCGCCGGCCGCGATCGCGCGCGCATAGCGCTGCAGGCGCCGCAGCCCGAGCACCAGCCACCACGTGCACGCCGCGCCGATCAGGATCGCGCCGCCCATCAGCAACGCGCCGTACAGCATGATCTTGCGCTGGCTGCGCGCGATGAACGGCGCGACCGTCTGGTTCGGCTTCGCGATCGTCAGCACGCCGATGATCTCGTTCCCGCGCCGGATCGGCGCCGCGACGTGCATCACGGTGCTGCCGTCGTCGTTCGGATCGCTGCGCGTGCTGCGCGCGCCGTATTCGCCGCGCAGCGTCCGGTACACGTCGTTCCAGCGCGAATAGTCCTGGCCGACCGCGCTGCCGGACGAGTCGTAGCGCACGATGCCGTGCGCATCGGTGACGTAGAGGCGGTAGCCGATTGCGTTCTTCTGGATGCCCCACACGTTCGCGCTGACCGGACGCTCGTGCAGCTTGCCGAGCTGACGCGCGAACGCGCCGTCGGCGATGTGCCCGTTCGCCAGGTCGTCGGCTGCCAGCGCCGCGAGTACCTGCGCGGTATCGACGAGCGTGTCCTCCATCGCCTCGCGCACGCCGGGCTTCACCTCCTGCACGAACACGCGCAGCGTGATCAGCGCGGCGAGACCGACGATCAGGAAAAAACCGAAGAAGATGCGCAGGCCGATATGCATGGGCGGTGCCGGTCGTTACGGTTGCAGCGAATAACCCATGCCGCGATGCGTGCGGATCGGGTCGCGCTCGGGATCGATCGCGCGCAGCTTGGCGCGCAGTGTCTTGATGTGCGTGTCGACCGTGCGATCGGCGGAGTCGAATGCCTCGTGCCACACGAGGTCCATCAGCTGTTCCCGCGAGTAGATGCGCCCTGGATGCCGGACCAGCAGCGCCAGCAGGCCGAATTCATAACGCGTGAGGTCCAGCGCGTGGCCGAGCCACGATACGCGCGCGCCGTCGGTGTCGAGCGTGAAACCCTGCGCGGTCGGTTCCGCCGGCGCCGCCGCGGGCCCGGGCGCCGGTTCCGGCGCGGCCGTCCGATGGAAGCGGCGCAGGATCACACGTACCCGCGCCGCCAGCTCGCGCGGCGAGAACGGCTTGATCACGTAATCGTCGGCGCCGATCTCGAGCCCGACGATCCGGTCGATCTCGTCGTGCCGCGCGGTCAGGAAAATCACCGGAATGTCGGTAAACGTGCGCAGCCGCCGGCACACTTCGAAGCCGCTGAGGTCCGGCAGGCCGACATCGAGCACCACGAGATCGAAGCGCGTATCGCGCAGATGGTCGAGCGCCGCCTGTCCGAGCGTGCAGTGGACGGTCTGCATGCCGTCGGTGCCGAGGGCGTAGACGATCGTGTCCGCGATCGCCGTTTCGTCTTCGACGATCAGGATATTGGGCTGATTCATGGTCTCGGGTCTGGGTCGCGCAATCCGGTGCGACATTGTACGCACGACCGGCCGCGCGAGCCCCTTCCCGGCCGGTGCGCTACGCCACGCGGCCGCTCACCGGAATCGATGCGCCGGTGATCGCCTGCGCGTCGGCCGACAGCAGGAACCCGATCGTCGCCGCGATCTGTTCCGGCCGCACCCAGCGCGTGAAATCCGCGTCGGGCATGTCCGCGCGGTTCGGCGGCGTATCGATGATGCTCGGCAGGAGGGCGTTCACCGTCACGCCGCGGTCGAGCAGCTCGGCCGCCAGCGCCTCGGTGAGGCGCGCGACGCCGGCCTTCGCGGCCGCATACGGGCCCATGCCCGCGCCCGCCTTGAAGGCCGCGCCCGCGCCGATGTTGACGACACGGCCGGCCGGGCTCGCCAGCAGGTACGGCAGCGCGGCTTTCGATGCGTTCAGCGCCGTCTTCACGTTCAGTTCGTACATGCGATCCCACGTGGCGGCATCGCCGTCGGCGATCGTCTGCCACACGAATGCGCCCGCGATGTTCAGCAGCGCGTCGACCCGGCCGAATTCGCGATTGACCGACTCGAGTGCCCGCGCGGCCGCCTGTGGATCGACGAGATCGATGCCGCCGATGCGCAATGCATCGGCCGGCACGCCGGGCAGCGCCGGTGCACCGGGGGCCGCGCCGCGGCCGATCAGCGCGACGCGTGCGCCGCGCGCGCCGAGCCATGCGGCTGTCGCGACGCCCAGATGGCCGAATCCGCCGGTGATCGCGACTGCCTTGCCTTTCAGGTCGTGTTCCATCGATGCGTTCTCCTGGATCGAGGGTGATTGACGAAGATCCGACAGCGTAGCGCCGTTCACGCATCCGTGCGCACGGCGACGAGGCTGCGGCGGCGCAGCTCCTCCGTCGTTTCGCCCTGGTTGCCCGGCCGCCAGCCCGGCGGCAGCACCACGAAACGGAGTGCGGTCCACACGTCGCGGGCCGTCGCGACGTCGCGTGCCAGGCTCGCCCAGTGCTCGAGCTCGACGACGAACGGATTGCGCGAACGCGTCGGCGTGACGAGGCCGTAGCGGCACGGTTCGTCGTCGCGCTCGGCGACATAGGTGCCGAACAGCCGGTCGAACACGATCAGCACGCCGCCGTAGTTCGCATCGAGGTAATCGAGGTTCGACGCATGGTGCACGCGATGCGCGGACGGCGTGTTGAACACGTATTCAAGCCAGCCGAGCTTCGGCATCCACGTGTTGTGCAGCCAGAACTGGTACATCAGGTTGAACGACAGGATCGCGAGCACCGCTTCGGGACGCACGCCGAGCCACACGAGCGGCGTGAAGAACATCGCGGCGCCGGCGATCTTGCCGGTCCAGCCGAGGCGGAACGCGGACGACAGCGTCAACTGGTTCGGCGAATGATGCACCGCATGCGTCGACCAGAAGAAGCGCACGCGGTGCGACGCGCGGTGATACCAGTAGTAGCAGAATTCCTGGCCGACGAACACGAGCAGCGCGAGCGCGACGCTGTGGAGCGGGATCGTGAAGAGCCGGTGCGCCCATGCCAGATCGAACACGGGCGTGGCGAGCGACAGCGGCACGAGCGCGAGCAGCTTGCGGCCCGCGAGATCGGCAAGCGACAGCCACACCTCGTTCCAGTCGAACGGTTCGGGCTGGCGGCTGCGGCGCCAGGTGAGCACGGCCGCCTCGACGAGCGAGACGGCAACGATGAAGAGCGTGACGATGTACGCGAGCTTTCCGGTGGTGGTGAGCATGATGGGCCTTTCCTTCGGTTGAGTCGGACGCGTCATGGGCAGCACATGCCGCTGTCGCGTCGAATGGAACGCACTGTAGGGGGCAAGGAACGGAAAGGCCACGCAGGAAATATGTCGCCGTATGTCGCGATGAAGTGGGTTCGAGCGGCCGGCAGCGGTCGCGGACGCGTGTGGACTGGAGATCGGGCCGGCGGAAGGCGAACGCGTGCGTGTCCGGCGAGAAATATGTCGCGGTATGTCGCGGTTGAGCAGGCCGGCGGCGTGTGCAACAGGTGTTCGATGGAATCGGCAGCGACTGGACGACATATGTGGATCGGCGCGGTGCATGCATGAACCAGTCGGCAAATATGTCGCCGCATGTCACCGCGACACGTTTGCGCGCCGTGAACTGGATGTGCCGCCCCCTGCCGTCAAACCTCCCCGCTCATGACTGCATCGCCGTGATCCGTTGCCTGGCGCGGCACGCCCGCGATCGACGCGGCCGGCGCACGCATTCGTCGTACCGAAAAACACCGCACCGCGTGTAACACCGCGACATCTTTCATGACGCGACGGATGCGCGTCGCCGTCCTAAAGTTCGTCCCGTCGCCACGCCACCGCGTGCACCGCAACGAACCGCAAGGACACCCGATGAAAAACCGCTTCCTCGTCACCGCCGCCGCCCTCGTCACACTCGCCAGCGCGCCGGCCTTCGCCGGCTGGTCCGGCCACGGCACCGCCTACACGCCGCGCGGCACCTACAGCGGCGCGCATGCCGGCTCGTGCGGCGGCGGCAGCTGCTCGCATGCCGGCGGCGTGATCGGCCCCGGCGGCGGCCTCGCCACCAATACGGGCACCGTCACGCGCACCGCGCCCGGCCAGTTCTCGAACAGCGGCACGGCCGTCGGCCCGAACGGGCGCTCGGTCGAGCACGGCGGCGACACGAGCTGCGCGGACGGCACCTGCTCGCACACCGGTTCGCTGACGGGTTCGGACGGCCGCAGCGCGTCGACGTCCGGCAGCGTGACGCGCAACGGCCCGGGGCAGTACACGTCGAGCGGCACGATCACGGGTTCGGGCGGCAACACGGCCAGCCACGCCGCATCGACGAACTGCGCGGGTTCGACCTGCTCGCGCTCGGGCACCGTGACCGGCACCGACGGCGGGAGCGTCACCCGTTCCGGCAGCGCGACGCGCGTGGCGCCGGGTGTCGTAACGACGTCGGGCGGCTCGACGATCGTCCACGGCGGCACGGTGTCGACCGGCGGCACGACGGTGATCCACGGCGGCACGGCGGCAGGCGGTACGGTCGTCGTGGCAGGCGGGACGGCGCCGGTACCGGTGCCTGTCGCGCCGCCCCCGCCGGCCGCCGTGATCGTGGCCGCGCCACCGGCAGCCGCCACGGTCGCCGTTGCCGCGCCTGCGCCGGCACCTGCCGCAGCCGTGGCCGCGGCACCGCCGCCCGCACCGGCTGCCGTCATCGTCACGCCGCCGCCCCCACCGAAAGTCGTGCATGTCGCGCCACCGAAGGCCGTCGTGGTCGCCGCCGCGCCACACGTCGTCTACGTCGCACCGCCGCCGCCGAAGGTCCTGTACCTCGCGCCGCCGCTGCCCCGGGCCGTGTACGCCGCCCCGCGCGCCGTCTATGCCGCTCACCCGCCGCGCGCCGTCATCTGGGTGCCCGCTCACTGGGCCGGCCGCGTCTGGGTCCCCGCGCACTGGGCGTAATTCCGCCGAAGCCCGTTTCGCATTCCACCCGATTCCGTTTCATCAACCCACCCGGCCGGCGCAGACCCGTCAGCCACGCAAGGAGAAACCCCATGAAGTCCATCAAGAAGATGATTGCCGCCGTCGTTTTGTGTATCGTTTCTGCAGCAGCGTCGGCCCAGCAGGTGCCGCCGGGTGCGGCGGCTGGCGGCCTGCGCGCCGAACATGCGCTGATGCAGTTGCAGACCCGTTTCGCCAGCGCGAACACGACGCACGACGGCAAGCTCACCCGCGAGCAGGCCGCCGCGGGCATGCCGATGGTCGCGCAGCATTTCGACGAGATCGACGTGCAGCACAACGGCTACGTCACGCTCGCGCAGCTCGCCGGCTTCATGCGCCAGCGCATGGCGGCCCGCTGATCGCGGCGCGCGTGCGGCCCCGCAGTACGCACCGGGAGGCAGCCAATGGAACAGCCTTGCAGGATCGTCGTGCTCGACGACGAAGCCGAGTTGCGCAACATGCTGCAACGCTTCCTGACCGGCCACGGCTTCCAGGTGCGCGCGGTGGCCGACGGCAAGCGGCTCGACCGCCTGCTGCAGCGCGAACCGTACGACCTGCTCGTGCTCGACCTGATGATGGAACCCGAGGACGGCCTGAGCGTGTGCCGACGCCTGCGTGCCGAAGGCCAGACGCTGCCGATCCTGATGCTCACCGCGAAAGGCGACGCCGCGGACAAGGTCGTCGGCCTGGAGACGGGTGCCGACGATTACCTGGCCAAACCGTTTCTCCCCGACGAACTCGTGGCCCGCATCCGTGCGCTGTTGCGACGGCAGAGAATGGCGGCCGGCGAACCGACGGTCACGTCGCAGCGCTTGCGTTTCGGCGCGTTCACGTTCGACGTCGGCCAGCAAACCCTGATGCGCGACGGCGTGCCCGTCGAGATCCATTCGGCGCAGATGCTGCTGTTGCATGCGCTCGGTTCGTCGCCGAACCGCGCGGTGAGCCGCGAAAACCTGCTCGCCCGCGCGCGCGGCCGCGACCACGCCGCACTCGACCGCAGCGTCGACGTGCAGATCCTGCGGCTGCGCCAGATCGTCGAGGACGATCCCGGCAAGCCGCGCTTCATCAAGACGGTCTGGGGCATCGGCTACATGCTGGTGGCCGGCGTCGAATCGTGATGCGCATCCCGCTGCCGCGCTCGCTGCTCGCGCGCAACATCGCGCTGCTGGTCGCGCTCGTCGCGCTGTCGCTCGTCTGTTCGCTCGGCGTGCTGCTGCACTACGTGCAGCGTCCGCGTATCGAGCGCGCGTCGATCATCTTTTCCGACTACGTGCAGTTGCTCGACCGGGCACTCGCCGGCATGCCGCCCGACGCGGGCCGCACGCTCGTCGCGCAGCTCGGCGGGCAGGCCTCGCCGCCGCCGGCGGCACCGCCGCATGCGCCGGACCTCGCGGCCTTCTTCCGCACCTGGCAGCGCGACGTGTTCATGCAGGCGCTCGAACGCCACCTGCCGTCCGACCTGCCGGCGCGCTGGCAGTCGGGCGACGACGAACGCCTGTGGATCCGGCTCCATGCCGCCGGCTCGCCGGTGTGGGTGCCGCTGCCGATGGCCGCCGACGCGCAGGCGAGCGGCATCACGACGGCCCTCGTGCTGTCGGTCGCGCTGGCGCTGCTCGCGGCGCTGACCGGCTACCTGATCCAGCTCCACCTGAACCGGCCGCTCGACGCGCTGGCGCGCGCGGCCCAGCGAGTCAGCGCGGGCGAACGCCCGCCGCCGCTGCCCACCGACGGCCCGACCGAAATCGCCGACGTGAGCCGTGCGTTCAACAGGATGGCCGATGCGCTGCAACAGGCGGACGCAACCCGCTCGCTGATGCTGGCCGGCGTGTCGCACGACATCCGCACGCCGCTCACGAAATTGCGCCTGGCGATCGCGATGGCGCTGCCGCGCGGCACGCACGACACGCTCACCGCATCGACCGAGCACTACCTCGACCAGATCGATACGATCCTGCAGCAATTCATGGATTACGCCGGCAGCGGCGAGCGCGAGACCCCGCAAACCGGCGACCTGAATGCGCTGATCGGCCAGCTCGTCGCGGATTTCGCGGGGCTCGGACACGCATTCGAATTCGACGAAGGCGACGTGCCCGCGTTTGCGTTCCGCCCGATCGGCCTGATGCGGCTGCTGATGAACCTGATGCAGAACGCGGTCGTCTACGGTCGCACGGGCCTCGGCGTACGGACCTGGACCGAGCACGGCATCGCGTATGCGGTCGTCAGCGATCGCGGCAACGGCGTCGGCGCCGCCGAACTCGAACGGCTGAAGGCACCGTTCAGCCGCGGCGCGAACGCGCGCGGCCATGCCGGCGGCACGGGGCTCGGCCTTGCGATCGTCGAACGGATCGCCCGCCTGCACGGCGGTTCGCTGACGTTTCGCGACCGCGATGGCGGCGGCCTGGAGGCCGTCGTCGCGCTGCCGCTCGATCCGCCTGCGCCGGCCCGGCCGCCGCTGTCGGCGTGACGGCCTGACAGCCCGACTGCGCGGCGCATGTCGCGCGCCGGCGCGTGACATGCGCCGACATAATTCCTGCGTGGCGCGCGACACCCAACCTGAGCATACTTGCGCCTGCGTGTTGCGCAGCGGCATGAACCCTCTCCCTCGCCAGCGATCACGCCCCGCTTCCGATCGTTCGCGTTCCTGAATGCCGCGATGGTATCGGCACCGTCATCCAGACCACGGAGATCGACATGTTCCCCTCCCTTCGCGCATTTGCCGCCCATGCCAAACATCTGACCCGCGTCGCGCTGATTGCCGGCACGCTCGCGATGACCGGTTGCGCATCGACCGCAACCACGACCACGGCCGCCGCGCCGGCAGCCCGCACGCTGCCGCGGGTTCATGCCGAGGTCGTCTACGTCTCCGCGTTCGACGTGGGCACCACCGACGTCCAGGTCGACGGAGGAATGATCCACACACTCGCGACGCTCGCCACCGGTTCGTCCGCCGACGCACAGCGCCAGCAGCGCGCGCTGAAGACCCGCGATCAACTCGCCGATGCGCTCGTGCGTGAACTCCGGGCGCAAGGCATGCCCGCGCTGCGCGGCCCGGTACCCGACGGCCGCGACGCGCTGGTGATCGAAGGCCGGTTCGACACGATCGACGCCGGCAACCGTCGCCGCCGCATCCTGATCGGGCTCGGCGCGGGCAAGAGCGAAGTGGGCGCATCGGTCACCGTGCTGTTTCAGCCGGCGCACGGCATCGCGCAGCCGCTCGGCACGTTCTCGGCCAGCGCGAACAGCGGCCACCTGCCCGGCATGGTCGAAACCGCCGGGGTGGGCGCGGTGGCCGGCCGTCTCGCGACGTCGGCGGCAGTCGGCGCCGGCCTGCATGGCGCGTCGGAAGCGAAGCACGACACGGTGGCTTCCGATACGGACCGCCTCGCGCGTTCGATCGCGAAGCAACTCGCCGCGCAGAATGCGGCGAATGCATGGCTGCCGACCACGTCGGCAAGCTGACGCGCCGCGACGTCTCGCGCACGGCCCGGCCGGCACGGAGGCGGACGGCCGGGCATAATGCGCGAGGCCAGCGCGCCGCGCCGCCGTACCGGGCCACCCGCCGGCCCGCGTCGACCGCGGCCCGAATCCCGAATCCCAACCCGTCAAGTCCATGCAAGTAATCGTCGTAGGAACCGGCAAGCTGGCCCACGAACTGCTCGATGCGCACACGCTCGACCCGGCAATCTGTCGCGTGCTGCCCTGGGCGGACAGCACGCGAACCGACACCCGAGGTACCGACGCCCGACGTACCGACGCCCGATCGATCGTCGTGCACGCCGGTTCCGGCCGCGAACTCCCCGCCGCGATCGCGTTCTGCCGCGCCACCGTGTCGCCGCTCATCGAGTTGTCCACCGGCTCCGACCTCGAAACCGCGTCGCACGATTTTCCGGTCGTGCTCTGTCCGAACACGAACATCCTGATGCTCAAGTTCATGAGCATGCTGGAAACCAGCGGCCACCTGTTTCGCGGTTGCAAGATCAGCCTGACCGAGTCGCATCAGGCCGCCAAGACGTCCGTCCCCGGCACGGCCGTCGGCATCGCCCAGTCGCTCGGCGTGCCGGCGGAGGACATCCGCTCCGTGCGCGACCCGGACGTGCAGCGCGGCGAATTCGGCATCCCCGACGATCAGCTCGGCCGCCATGCGGTGCACCGGATACACATCGACGACGGTGCATGCAGCCTGCGGCTCGAATCGCGCGTGTACGGCGCGACCCCTTACGCGGACGGCGTATCGCGCATCGTCGAAGCCGTCCAGCAACAGGATCTCGAGAACCGCCGGTATTCGATCGTCGAATTCATCCGCAACGGCTGGCTGTAGTCACGGCGACGGGCCGGCCAGCGGTGACGCCGCCCGCCACGCCCGCCACGCCTGCCGGCCGCGGCCTTCCCGCCGAGGCGGCTTGCGACGGTTCGCGCCCGCCGTCAGGCGTCTCCCAGCACCGCACCGCTTTCCGGCAAGGTCGCCCCGCCGTCGACGACGATCGTTTGCCCCGTGATGTACGCCGCGTCGGCCGATGCGAGAAACAGCATCGCGTTCGCGATGTCCTCCGGCTCGCCCATCCGCGCGAGCGGGATATCGCGTGCGATCTGCGCCGCGACCGACGCGTCGCCGAGATTGCCGGCCGCCGGGGTACGGATCATTCCCGGCTCGACGCCGTTCACCGTCACGTTGCGACGCGCAAGCTCCAGCGCCGCCGCGCGAATGAAGCCGTTCACGCCGGCCTTCGACGCCGCGTAATGCGCGAGCCCCGGATAGGCGACGCGCGGCCCCGTCACCGACGACGTGACGAGCAGCCGGCCCGCCCCCGCACGCTCGAACGCCGGCAACGCGGCCTGCGCGAGCCAGAACAGCGCCGACAGGTTGACCGACAGCGTGCGCGCGAGCGTCGGCTCGTCGATGTGCGTGAACGGCGTCAGCGGAAAATACGCGGCGTTGTGAACGACGACATCGAGCCGGCCGCCGTCGCGCTCGACTGCCGCGACGAGCGCGCCCAGTTCGTCCCGGCTGGCTGCGTCGACCCGGTACGCCCGCGCGTCGCCGCCCGCGCGGGCCAGCGCTTCGGCCTGCGCGGCAGCCGCGTCGCCGTTCAGGTCGGCGACGGCGACGAACGCATCGGACTCCGCGAAACGGCGTGCGATCGCCGCGCCGATCCCCTGCGCGGCGCCCGTGACGAGCACGACGCGCCCGCTGAAATCCGCGCGCAGGCGGCCGCTGCCCGGCACCGCATTCATCGCTGCGCCTCGCCGCCGAGCGGGTGCACGGTTTCGTTCAGCACCTGCGCGTACGCGCCGATCTGGAAGTTCGACAGCGACCCGAAATCGCCGCCCTGATAGCCGAAGATCTTGCCGTCGGTCTTGCGCTGCGCGAGATCGATCAGGACGACGCCAAGCGTCGGCACCACCTTTTCGCGCCACACGAACAGATACAGCGCGTCGGCGATCCTGAAGTAGTGACAGCGGTCGACATCGGCCAGCCCGCCTTCGACGCCCTGCAGGCACTGCCACGCGTAGAAGTTCTCGTTCAGGTAGATGTGCTCGTAGCATTCGGTCGGGCTGTAACGGTACATCGTGCGCTTGCCGATCAACTCGCGCGTGGGTGCATGCAACGGCCCCGGCTGCGCGTGGCCGCCGAGCGTGCCGTGCCGGAATGCCGCGTCGACGCCCGTCAGCGGCAGCCCGCGCGCGACGCGCGTGAATGCGTCGATGCGCGTGTCGGCTTCGGTCGGCAGCACGCCGACGACCGACGTCCATACGCCCTGGTCGAGATCGATCACGAGACTGACCGACGTCGCGCGGGCAGCCGTGTCGATGTAGTCGACGAAGTACAGCCCCTCGCGCAGCCGCGTCACGCGGCACGGCTCGCGGCCGCCCGTGTCGGTCGCCGCGTCGCGCCACTGCAGCGCGCCCGGCTCGAACGAATAGACGCGCCATGCGCCCGCTGCATCACCGAGCACGAGCGTGCGCCCGGCGAGCGCGTCGACGGACGCGAGGATGTTCGCTTCCGGCGCGAAGCCGTCCGCGAGCGCACCAACCTGAATGAATACCGGACCCTGTCGTTCCACCTGCCGTCTCCCGCGCAGCTTCAGGCCCGACGGGCCGTGTACGCTGCCGATATGCACATGGTGCGGGCTGCGCATGCCGCGCGGTATCCGCCAAAAGGATGAAGGGCGCGCGGCGCCGGAACGCGCTAAAGTGCACGTGATCCGCGCCGCGACCGGCGCGAGGAGCGCACATGCACCGTGTCACCCACTACCGACGCACCGGCGAAGGCATCGAGGCGATCAGCCTCGAATCCGACCGCGCGTTTCCGCGTCACGCGCACGACGAATTCGGAGTCGGCGTGATCGTCAGCGGCGCGCACCGGTCGTGGAGCGGCCGCGGGCAGGTCGACGCGCTGGCCGGCGATGCGATCATGGTCAACCCGGGCGAAATGCACGACGGATCGCCGATCGATGCCGGCACGGGCCGGCGCTGGCGGATGCTGTACCTCGCACCCGCGCTGGTGGCGGGCGTCGCGGCGGAAGAAGGCCTCGGCGGCGTCGAGCTGGCGCACCCGGCCGTGCGCGACGCGCGGCTCGCGGCCGCCGTCGGCCGGCTGCATGCTCGCATCGTCGCCGGCGCATCCGAGTCGATCGCCCGCGACGAGGCGCTCGTGATGCTCGTCGCCGGGCTGCTCGCCCGGCATGCGAACCGCACGCTGCCGGCGGCCGGCGTCGCCCCGGCGGTCCGCGTGGCCCGTGAGCGGCTCGACGCGGCGCCGGCCGCGCCCGTTTCGCTCACCGAACTGGCCGGCCTGAGCGGGGTGAGCCGCTTCCAGCTGCTGCGCGGCTTTGCGCGCGAGCTCGGCATCACCCCGCATGCCTACCTGATCCAGTCGCGCGCCCGGCTGGCGCGCGCGCTGCTCGCCAGCGGAATGCCGATCGCCGATGCCGCGGCCGAAGCCGGTTTTGCCGACCAGAGCCACCTGACGCGCGCATTCGCGCGCCAGTTCGGAATCACGCCCGGGCGGTTCGCACAGGCGGTTTGACGCGAGCGCCCTCTTGATGCGCCGGGCCCAGTCGCACCGCATTTGAAGGCAGTCGCCCGCACGACGGTCACCGGTGGTCCGCGGATCGCCGGCGCACGCAAGCAGCACACCGCAATCAGGCCTCCGTCGCTGCAATTTCATTCAAGACGCACATAACCGCCGTACGCGACGATGCGGCGCATGAAAACACGACTGATCGGCTATCTCTATCTCGCCGCCGCGATGGCGGGCGTCGGCAGCACCGTCATCGCGAGCCGTCTCGCGGCCGACGGCCTGCCGCCGTTCGCGGCCACGGCACTGCGTTTCCTGATCGCGACGCCGCTGCTGTTCGCGCTGATGCGCGCGCAGCGCATGCGCTGGCCCCGCCTTTCCGCGCGCGACGCCGTCCTGCTCGTCATTCAGGCCGCGGCGGGCGGCGTCGGCTATACGGTGCTGCTGATCAGCGGCACGAAGTTGTCGTCGCCGCTCGACGCGGGCGTGATGCTCGGCACGCTGCCGGCCATGTCCACGCTGATCGCGGCCGTCGTGCTGCGCGAGCGGCAGACGCCGCGCGACTGGGTGGCCGCCGCGCTCGCCACGGCCGGCGTGCTGTTCGTCACGTTCGCACCGGGCCACGCGATGCCGTCGTTCCAGACGCTTGCCGGCGACGCGCTGGTGCTGGCCGCCGTCGCGTGCGAAGCCGTCTTCATCCTGCTCAACCGGCGGCTGGCCGCGCCGCTGACGCCGCTCGCGCTGTCCACCGCGATGTCGGGCCTCGGCTTCGTGCTCGCGCTCGTGCCGGCGGCATTCGAATGGCGCGCGGCCGCGCATGGCTGGACCGTCGGCGCGGTATCGGCGATCGCCTACTACGCGCTGGTACCGACCGTGCTCGGCTACCTGTGCTGGTACGCCGGCTCGGCCCGCACCAGCGGCACCGAGGCCGCGCTCTTCACGGCGGTCGCGCCGGTCTCGGCCGTGCTGTTCGCGGTCGCGCTGTTCGGTGAAACGCTGACCGGCACGCGAGTCGCCGGCATCGCGCTCGTCGTCGCGGGCATGCTCGTCGGTGCCACTCGGCGGCGCGAGCGCCGCGCAGACACGCGCGATGCGAAGCCCGCGAGCCCCGCGCCCACCACCGCGCGAGCCGCCGCCGACTGACCCGCGCCCATCGCGGGAGACGGCAACGGCGGCCGCTTCCCGTCGTCATATGGCCCATCTCCCGCACGCTCCGGCAACTGTAGGAATGTGTCCGCGGGCCGCAAATCGATTGCGCGCCACCTCGCAAGATGCAATATTCGCGTGGCCGGAACCTTTGACAACCTCCGAACGACAATCCGCCCAGCAATGAACAGGAAGGAAGCCAAAACAAGAATCGCGGTGCTGCTCTCCGCGGGAACGAGGAAGGCCGACGCACTGGCCGAACTGTCAGGACAGGGGCTCAAGGATCGCGTGCTCGCGCACCTGATCGCGTCGCGCCCCGACCCCGAGCGCTGCCGCAAGAACAAGGTGCACATCCGGATCCTGGTCGCGCTCGGTATCGCCCAGCTGGCGATCAGCCTCATGCTCGCGTATTACTTCTTCGCAAGCGGCGCCGGCAATGTCCTCGTGCTCGTGTTCCTCGCGTTGACCGTGCCGCTGTCGCTGCTGTTCATCTGGGGTTTTGCGACGAATCGCGTCGGCGCCTATCACGCGTTCATCCTGCTGTCGCTGCTTCAGTTGCCGAAGACCGTCGCCGAGCTCGGACGCGACCCGTCGACCGCGCTGCCCAGCCTCTTGATCACGGCTCTGCTGGTGGGCTACGTGTGGTACGTGCGCAACCGGATGTTCCCCGACTACGGCTGGTTCACGCCGCGCAAGGTCGAAGGCCGCTACGCGTTCGTCGAACACGCCTGACGCCGCACCCGCGCTGACGCCAGACACAAAAAAGGCGCCGGGCCGCCCCGCAATCGCGGGACGGCCCGGCGCCTTCTGCATTCCGGAACCGGTCGCCTTACTTGGCCTTTTCGGCCGTATCGCTGATCGCCTGACCACCCTTCGAAATGTCCTGGCCCACGCCGGCGACCGTATTGCATCCGGCGAGCGCGGCGGTCACCACCAGCAGCATTGCAGCAATCGTACGCGTCATTCTCATTCTCCTTCGAATCAACAAGCCCGACCGGGCGAATCGTGTGTGGCCCGGCGCACGACAGGATGCCGGACACGGGGCCTGACCTGATTATACGGAGACGGAAGCGGCGCGCCAGCACCAACCCGCCGCGTGTTACCCGCGCCACACAGCCGGTCGCGCAGATTTTCCTTGACTTCATTGCGCCACGAACTAATATACGCACCGCGTATATTTTCCGTCAGGAGCCGCCGATGACCGTTCCCCAGCAAGCCTTCCTCCGCGACGCGATGCGCCGCCTCAACATGACCCGCGAAGCGTTCGCCAATCGTATCGGCGTCAGCCGGCGCGCGCTCGATACGTGGCTGCTGCCCGACGACTCGCAGGAATCGCGCGGGATGCCCGAGATCGTCGAGCGCTTCGTGTCGGAAATCGTCGAGCGCTCGGCACCGGATGGTGGGGACTATACGCAAAGCGTAGACAAGCAAGGACTCTCGAAGCAGTTCCTGTTCGAAGGCAAGCCGCAGCTGATCTCGGTCGACCAGTTCTCGCGGGACTCGGTCGAGGCGCTGTTCCGCGTGGCCGACGTGATGCAGCCGATCGCGCGCCGCCACAAGATCTCGCGCGTGCTGGAAGGCGCGGTGCTCGGCAACCTGTTCTTCGAGGCCAGCACGCGCACCCGCGTATCGTTCGGCGCGGCCTTCTGCCGGCTCGGCGGCTCGGTATGCGACACGACGGGCTTCACGTTCTCGTCGATGGCCAAGGGCGAATCGATCTAC
Source organism: Burkholderia seminalis (assembly GCF_001718535.1). Taxonomy (NCBI): domain Bacteria; kingdom Pseudomonadati; phylum Pseudomonadota; class Betaproteobacteria; order Burkholderiales; family Burkholderiaceae; genus Burkholderia; species Burkholderia seminalis. The sequence continues at coordinate 2,125,540 of NZ_CP013400.1, forward strand.
GACACGAGCCGCGTGATGGCCGGCTACGTCGACGCGCTCGTGATCCGCCATCCGGAGAAAGGCTCGGTGGCCGAGTTCGCGCGCGCCACCAACCTGCCCGTGATCAATGGCGGCGACGGCCCCGGCGAACATCCGAGCCAGGCGCTGCTCGATCTCTATACGATCCAGCGCGAGTTCTCGCGGCTCGGCAAGATCGTCGACGGCGCGCACATCGCGTTGGTCGGCGACCTGAAGTACGGCCGTACCGTGCACTCGCTCGTCAAGCTGCTCGCGTTGTACCGCGGGCTGAAGTTCACGCTCGTGTCGCCGCCGACGCTCGAGATGCCGGCGTACATCGTCGACCAGATCGCGACGAACGGCCATGTGATCGAGCAGACGACCGACCTCGCGGCCGGATTGCGCGGTGCGGACGTCGTGTACGCGACGCGGATCCAGAAGGAGCGCTTCACCGACGAATCGTTCGAAGGCTACACACCGGATTTCCAGATCAACCAGGCGCTGGTCGATTCGGCGTGCAAGCCCGACACACTGATCATGCACCCGCTGCCGCGCGACAGCCGGCCCGGCGCGAACGACCTGTCGGTCGACCTGAACCGCGACCCGCGTCTAGCCATCTTCCGGCAGACCGACAACGGCATTCCGGTGCGGATGGCGATCTTCGCGGTGCTGCTCGGCGTCGAGAATCTCGTTCAGCATTCGATGCGCGACGCGACGTGGCGCCCGCCTGCCTACCTCGGGCCGGAAGACGCGGTGTTTCACGGGGTGGACTGACATCGCACCGGACATGTCGCGCCCACCCGCCATCGCTGCGGGAGCGCACCGGATTGGCCTGACGCGGAACGCGCCGTCTTGCACGGCGCGTTTTCAATTTCGGCGCAAGGAAAGAGGCTGAAAATCGCGAACTATCGCGCCCAAGGGTCGATGACGCGAAGCCCGAGCGCCTTGAACGGCGCGACGTCGCGCGCGGCCACGATCAGCCCGTTCGCCTCGGCCGTGGCGGCAATGTAACCATCGGCGACGGCGACCGCGTTGCCTGCGGCACGAGCCCGCGCGCAAAGGCTCGCATACGCTTTGCTCGCCGCATCGTCGAACGGCAGGATCCGACCTCGAAACAGCGGGACGACGCGCTGCTCGATGCCTTGATGCAGCCAGTCCCGCCTGCGCCCCTCCGGCAACGCGGCGACGCCGAACCGCAATTCCGCAAGACTGACCGCCGACAGGAACAGCGTCTCGACGTGCTGCGCATCGAGCCACTCGACGACTGCCGCGCTCGGCTCGCGCCGCAACGGCTCCGAAATGACGTTCGTGTCGACCAGGATCATTCGAAGCTCATCGGAGCGGCTGGCGCCTTGTCGCGCTGGATGCCGAAATCGTCATCGCCTGCCTCCGGCCCGAATTCCGCCAGCAATGTTCCCAGCTTGAGCCGCCCCTCGGGCAGAACGGCTTGTTCGAGGATGTCGCGCACCTCGGCTTCGGTACTGCGACCATGCCGGGCAGCACGAATCCGAAGTGCGCGATGCACTTCGTCGGGCAAATTTCGAACGGTGAGCACTGGCATGACGCGTTCCACCAAGATTGCTTTCAATGCAGTCATTTTATCATCTTGCAGTCACACGGACCGAGTCGAGTCGCAACCACTCTAGTCCGCCCGATACCCGCGCCATACTCGGCCGATCGGCCATCTCTCCGCGCATCGCCGGCCCGCAGCCCTCCGACACATTCGTTAACGATTCCGTCACAAATACAAACAAGAACGCTTCTCATTCAACATGAAATTACATAGAATGCCGCCTGAAAACAAATCGTAATAATTCCCGGCGGCATGCACATTCCTGCACCACACCGTCTCCGGGGCCACCTCGCGAGGTCGAAGCGCATCATGAAGTCCCGTCCCGACGAGCTGAAGCTCGGTACATTCACCACCCTCTGCGGCGTGCTCGCCGCGAGCCCGGCATTCGCCGACGGCACGCCGCCCGCGGCCCCCGCCAGCACCGAAGGCCATCTCGCGCCGATCGAGATCCAGGGCAAGACCGAGCCCAGCTACAAGGCCGACTTTTCCGCTTCCGCGAAATTCACCGCGCCGCTCGTCGACACGCCGAAATCCGTCACCGTGATCCCGCAGGAACTGATCCGCAGCAGCGGCGCGTCGACGCTGACCGAAGCGCTGCGCACCGTACCCGGCATCACGTTCGGCGCCGGCGAAGGCGGCAACCCGCTCGGCGACCGTCCGTTCATCCGCGGCTACGACACGCAGGGCAGCCTGTTCGTCGACGGCATGCGCGACACGGGCGCGACCACGCGCGAGATCTTCAATACCGAGCGCGTCGAGATCACCAAGGGTTCCGACGGCGCCTACGGCGGCCGCGGCGGCGCAGGCGGCAGCATCAACCTGATCACGAAGGCCCCGCACCTCGGCACGACGGCCGCCGCGAGCGCGGGCCTCGGCACCGACCGCTACCGCCGCTTCACGGCCGACGGCAACTGGCAGTTCGCCGATCACGCCGCGTTCCGCCTGAACCTGATGAGCCACAACAACGACGTCGCCGGCCGCGATGCCGTCAACAACGAGCGCTGGGGCGTCGCGCCGTCGATCGCGTTCGGCCTCGGCACGCCGACGCGCGTGACCGCGAGCTACTACCACCTGTCGACGGACGACATGCCCGACGGCGGCATCCCGTACTTCTACACGACGTCGAACAAGCCCTCGAACGTCGACACGATCTATCCGGCGCCCGTCGACCGCCACAACTTCTACGGCCTGATCGACCGCGACTTCCGCAAGACCACGTCGGACATCAGCACGATCAGGATCGAGCACGACATCACGTCGTCGCTGACGATCCGCAACACCACGCGCTACACGGAATCGACGCAGGACTACATCTGGACGCAGCCGGACGACAGTCAGGGCAACGTGGTGAACGGCAAGGTCTGGCGCCGCAACAACAACCGCAACAGCTCGATCAACAGCCTCGCGAACCAGACCGAACTGTTCGGCGAGTTCCGCACGGGCCCGTTCAAGCACAGCTTCAGTACCGGCATCGAGCTGTCGCGCGAATGGGGCAAGCGCGATTCGTACACGGTCGCGACCGACACCGGCAAGATCTGCCAGAAAGGCATCGGCGCCGCGTCGGGCTACAACTGCACGAGCCTGTGGTCGCCGAACCCGAACGACCCGTGGGCCGGTTCGATCACGCGCAACAACGACTACGCGCATGCGCGCACCACGACGAAGTCGATCTACGGTTTCGACACGATCGAGATCACGCCGCGCTGGCAGGTGAACGCCGGCGTGCGTGTCGACGACTACTCGACCCGCTTCACCGACACCAAGGCCAACGGCGGCAAGACCACCACCCGCGACGACACGCTGTTCAACTGGCAAGCCGGCCTCGTGTTCAAGCCCGCACGGAACGGCAGCATCTATGCGTCGTATGCGACGTCGTCGACGCCGGCCGGCATGATGCTCGGCGAAGGCAGCGAAACGCAGTCGCTCACGCCGGGCCGCGGCGGCGTCGGTGCGAACGCCGATCAGCTGTCGCCGGAAAAGAACCGCAGCATCGAGCTCGGCACGAAGTGGAACGTGCTGAACGACAAGCTGTCGCTGACGGCCGCACTGTTCCAGATCGACACGACGAATGCGCGCGTGACGCTGCCGAACAACCAGTACGCGATGGTCGGCAACAAGCGCGTGCAAGGCCTCGAACTCGGCCTCGCCGGCCAGATCACGAAGCAGTGGCAGGTGTTCGGCGGTTACACCTACATGAAGAGCGAGCTGCGCGACAACGGCAAGGACCGCGCGAACAACGGCAACCGCTTCCCCAACACGCCGAAACACAGCCTCACGATGTGGTCGAACTACGACGTGACGCCGAAGTTCACGGTCGGCGGCGGCGCGTTCTACATGTCGGAAGTGTTCGGCGATCCCGCGAACCTGCGCGCCGTGCCGTCGTACTGGCGCTTCGACGCGATGGCGCAGTACCGGATCAACAAGAAGCTGGATCTGCAGCTGAACGTGAACAACCTGTTCAACCGCACGTACTTCGATCAGGCGTATCCGGCGCACTATGCGTCGATCGCGCCGGGCCGCTCGGCGTTCGTCACGCTGAACGCGCGCTACTGATCGATGGAGGCCGTGTCGCTGAAGGCGCTCGCGTCGGTATCGCCGCGCGAGTTCGCCGACATCCTGGCCGGGCCGCCCGAGCGCGCCGCCGCGTGGGTCGCGGCGGCCGCCGGCCACGGCATCGTCGATGCGCAGGCTGTCTACGGGCAGTACCTGCTCGACGGGCACGGCGTCGCGCGCGATCCGGCGGCCGCGTTCGACTGGTTCCGGCATGCGGCCCGAGCCGGCCATCCGATGGCGATGAACATGCTCGGCCGCTGCTACGAGTTCGGCTGGGGCACGGCCGCCTGCGCGCCGGTCGCCGTGTACTGGTACCGGCTCGCCGCGCAGGCGGGGCTCGACTGGGGCATGTACAACTACGCGACGGCGCTCGCGCTCGGCAACGGCGTCGACGAGAACCGCCCCGACGCGCTCGACTGGTTCCGCCGTGCGGCCGCGCTCGGCCATGCGAAGTCGATCAACCTGATCGGCGGCTTCTACGAGGATGGCTGGGTCGTACCGGTCGACACCGGCGCCGCGTTCGACCACTATCGCCGCGCGGCCGAAGCCGGCGACTTCCGCGGCCAGTTCAACTATGCGCGGCTGCTCGCCGAGCGCGGGCACATCGACGAAGCGCTCGACTGGCTCGCGCGCGTGCCGGCCACCGCGACGCCCGCGTTCGTCGCGAAGATGCGCGCGTATCTCGCGTCGTCGCCGGTCGACGCTTTTCGCTCGGCAGCCATGCAACTGGCGCCGCACCCGATGGAATCCGCATCATGATGCTTCATGTCCCCGGTGTACTGACCCAGGCGCAGGTCGCGCAATGCCGCGACCTGCTCGATGCCGCCGAATGGGTCGACGGCAACGCGACGTCCGGCGCGCAGTCGGCGCTCGCGAAACGCAACCGGCAGTTGCCGGAAGGCTCGCCCGTCGCGCGTGCCGTCGGCGACGCGATCCAGGATGCGCTCGCGCGCCATCCGCTGTTCTTTTCGGCGGCGCTGCCGTTGAAGGTATTCCCGCCGCTGTTCAATCGCTATGCCGGCGGCGAGACGTTCGACACGCACGTCGACAACGCGATCCGGCTGCTGCGCGGCACCGATTTCCGCGTGCGCAGCGATCTGTCGGCGACGCTGTTTCTCGCGGAACCCGATGCGTACGACGGCGGCGAGCTGTGCGTCGAGGATACGTACGGCGTGCATCGCGCGAAGCTGCCGGCGGGCGATCTCGTGCTGTATCCCGCGTCGAGCCTGCATCACGTGACGCCGGTGACGCGCGGCGAGCGCGTCGCGTCGTTCTTCTGGATCCAGAGCATGGTGCGCGACGACGGCGACCGCACGCTGCTGTTCCAGCTCGATACGCAGATTCAGGCGCTGTCCGCGGAAAAAGGCGCGAAGGATCCGATGGTCATTGCGTTGACGGGGATTTATCACAACCTGTTGAGGAAGTGGGCCGATGCGTAGCGCGAACCGGTAACGCCGCCCTTTCCGGCGCCACGCGTTGCGCACGCGTGACGCCCGGCGCTTGCGTCGGGTCGAAATGCGGGCCTAAAATGACCATCGTCAAATGACCATGCTCATATCGTGATGCCTCTCGCTCCCGTATCGAAATCCGAATTCAAGGCTCGCGCACTCGAATACTTCCGGCTCGTCGAGTCGTCTGGCGAAAGCCTGATCGTCACCGATCACGGCAAGCCGACGCTCGAAATCCGGCCGTATCACGCACGCGAGGCTCAGCCGTTGGACATATTGCGCGGCTCGGTCATGCGCTACGACAATCCTCTCGATCCGATTGCGGAAGATGATTGGGAGGCGTCGCGGTGATCGTGCTGGATACGCATGCATTGGTATGGTGGGCGGCGGGCGACGCATCGCTCAGCAAGAAAGCGCGCAGCGCGATCGATCGCGCACGCAGCGAAGGCGGGCTCGCCGCGTCCGCGATCTCCGCGTGGGAGATCGCCATGCTGGTGCGCAACGATCGCCTCGCCCTGACGATGGATGTCGACGCGTGGCTCGCCACCGTCGCGCAGATCGACGGCATGCGGTTCGTGCCCGTCGACGCCGACATCGCCGCGAAATCCACCGACCTGCCCGGCACGTTCCACAAGGATCCGGCCGACCGCATGATCGTTGCAACCGCGCGGCGGCTCGGCGCGCCGCTCGTCACCCGAGACGAAAAAATCCGCGCGTACGCGCACGTGAAGACACTCTGGTAAGCATCGCCCGCCTGCGGGCCCAATCGTCGCGCGTCCCCGGCCGGACTCTGGCATATTGACGATTCGTCTGACCAGAACGACCACGGCCGCCTCACCCCATCGGTTCGTGGCCTGCCACCGTCGTCGCGCCACTTGCCCGCTACCGTGATATCGCTCTCCGATCCCGCCGTCCGGTCGATCCCCCTGATGGAGTCGCACGAAGGGTTCGTCGATCTCGCTTCCTTCGATGAACGCATCGCCGTCGACCACTCGCGCAGCGTCGTGGCGAACACGAGTCCGCATTTCCTGAAGGTTCGCCGCGGTGTCGCGCAAAGGCTGACCGCCGCCGCGCACGCGCTCCCGGCCGGCCTGCGCCTGTATGTGAAGGAAGGCTATCGCCCGCTCGCCCTTCAGCGCGAATACTTCGCCAGCCACCTCGCGGCGCTGCGCGCGACGCTGAATCCGCTGCCGTCCGACGACGTGCTGGTCGAACTCGCGAGCCACTATGTCGCGCCGCCCGAGGTCGCCGCTCACCCGACCGGCGCCGCCGTCGACCTCACGCTGATTTCGGCAGACGGCGTCGAAGCCGACATGGGCAGCATCATGAACGCCACCGACCAGGAGTCGTCCGGTGACACGCACAACGCGTTCATCAGCCGCCCGGCCACACGCAACCGCCAGATATTGAGCGCCGCGCTGGCCAGCGCCGGCTTCACGAATTACCCGTCCGAATGGTGGCACTGGTCGTTCGGCGATCGCTATTGGGCCCTCATCAAGAACGAATCGCACGCCATTTACGGTCCTGTCGAGGAAAGCATGCTCGACGAGACATCGCGATGACAGTCTTGCCGGCCTGACGGGCGCGCCTCGGTAACATCCTCACTTGCCGATCCCCGCCCGCTCCCGCACAATCGCAGCACCTGCCTCACTCCCCCCGCGCCGATGTCCTATGCATCACTTGCCACCGGCGTCCTGCTCGCGGGCGGCCTTGGTCAACGCTTCGACCCGAGCGGCCTGCACAGCAAGCTGCTCGCGGTGCTTCCCGACGGTACGCCGGTGGCGGTCGCCGCCGCCCGCCGTCTCGCGGTGGCCACGGCCGACGTGATCGCGGTCGTCCGTCCCGGCGCCGAGAAACTCGCGATTCTGCTGAACGAAGCCGGCTGTCAGGTCGTCTATGCACCCGACGCGTTGCGCGGCATGGGCGCCAGCCTCGCGGCCGGCGTCCGCACGGCGCCCGACGCAAGCGGCTGGCTCGTCGCGCTCGCCGACATGCCGTGGATCGCCGCGGCCACCTACGAAACGGTCACACGCGCGCTCGAAGCCGACGACGCCTCGATCGTGGCGCCCGCCTATCGCGGCGTACGCGGCCATCCGGTCGGTTTCGCCGCGCACCATTTCGATGCGCTCGCCGCCCTCGACGGCGACACGGGCGCCCGCGCGCTGTTCGCCAGTGCGCCGGTGAAACTGCTCGAGGTCGACGATCCCGGCATCCTGCGCGACGTCGATACGCCTGCGGATTTACGCTGACCGCGATCGCGCGGGAGCCCGCGCCCGGCACGATCCCGCACGCAAACCGCCCACGCGCGAACTTCCCCGACGCTCGCCGACCGGCGGCAACAATCCCGCTGCAAACGTGCGCCCGATTGGCTATAACGGAGACGAGGCGCACCCGCCGCGCCGCCGTCACGCACTGCGCGAGTTCTCCATGACCGACCACACGACCCCGACGCCCGAGCCACCGGCCGACCCGAACCGCGATCCGGAAGACGACCCGCTGTCGTCGCCGCCCGGTCATCACGACAACCCGCAACAACCGGACGGACCGCCGAGCAAGGACCCGGTTTAGCCGCGCATCGGCTGCCGCGCGCCTTCATGGCCGTGTTTCCGTCATGCGCGATCGCCGCGTGACGCGGCCTAGCGCGCCGTATACCCGCCGTCGACCGGCAGCGACACGCCGCTGATCATCGACGCCGCGTCGCTCAGCAAAAACAGGATCGGCTCGACGACTTCGTCGGGTTCCGCAAAGCGCCCGAGCGGAATCGCGGCCAGCATCGGCGCGCGCTTCTCCGGCTCGCTCCACGCGAACTGCGCCATCGGCGTGAGCGTGACGGTCGGGTTCACGCTGTTCACACGAATGCCGTGCGGCCCGAGTTCGATGCACAGCACGCGCGTGATCGCGTCCATCGCCGCCTTCGACGCGCAGTAGCTCAAATGCGCGGGCAGGCCGACCAGCGCGGCCTGGCTCGACACGTTGACGATGCTGCCCCGTGCCCGGGCCGCGCCGCGCGCGTCGCGTTCGATCATCTTCCGCGCGACGGCGCGTGCGACGAGCGCCGCACCGCGCGCATTGACGGCCATCACGCGATCGAACTGTTCGGCGCCGACCTCGAGTGCCGGTTCGAGCGACGCGATCCCCGCGCAATTGACGAGGCCGTCGAACGCATCGTGCGCGGCGAGCGCCGCGTCGATCGCACGCTCGTCGCCGCCGACGTCGATGCGCAATGTCTCGCACGCGGTCTCGCCGGCCAGCGCATCGAGCGCGGCCATGTCGCGCGCCGCCGCGACGACCTGCGCACCGGCCTGCGCCAGCGCGACCGCGCACGCGCGCCCGATCCCGCTCGATGCCCCCGTGACGAGCACCCGCGCACCGCTGAAATCGAATCGTGTGTTCATGATGTGCCCAGCCTGTGCATGATCGGCTTGAGTGCCGGATACAGCGCCGTGTAGAGCGAGAAACGCGCGTCGTACGTCGCGGCGCGGCCGGCGTCGGGCCGCGCACGCTCGACGAGCGTGACCCAGCCCCCTTGCGCCTCGTCGTGCGACACGAGCCCCGCCCCGACCCCCGCGAGCAGCGCGGCGCCCATCGCGGCTTCGACGTCCTGCTCGATCGTCCACACCGGAAAACCCGTCACGTCGGCGATGATCTGCATCCACAGCGCCGAATGCGCGGCGCCGCCGACGACGATCAACCGGTCGTCCAGCGCGACCGCGCCGCGCCGGCCGGCCTCGATGTTGTGGCGCAACGCGAACGCGACGCCTTCGAGCACCGCGCGATACAGGTGCGCGCGCGTATGCGCGAGACTCAGCCCGACGAATGCGCCGCTGGCCTTCGCATCCCACACCGGGCTGCGCTCGCCCATCAGGTACGGCAGGAACAGCACGCCGTCGGCGCCGGCCGGCACGCGTTCGGCCGCCGCCTCGAGCAGCACGTGCGGATCGCCGTGCGGCAGCAGGCGCGCCGCATCGATTTCCGCCTGGCAGAACTGGTCGCGGAACCACGCAACCGACGCGCCGGCCGTGATCGCGCCGCCGAACACGTACAGGTCGCGCTGCCCGTCGAACACGTGCGGCATGCTGACGAGCCCGTGCCGCGCATCGACATGCCGGCTCACGTAGCCCCAGCACATGCTGGTGCCGATCATCGCGACATGCTGCCCGGTACGCGTCGCGCCGGCCGCGAAGGTCGCGACGGCCGCGTCGACACCGCCCGCGACGACGGGCGTGCCGGCCGGCACGCCGAGCTGCTCCGTCCACTGCGACAGCAGCCCGCCGACGATCTCCGTCGAATCGACGAGCCGCTCGGGCATCATCGTCGCCGGAATGCCGAGCATGTCGAGCGCGTCGTCGGACCACTCGCGGCGCGCGACGTCGTACACGCCGCCGATGTTGCCGGCCGAACTGTGATCGACCGCCACTTCGCCGGTCAGCAGGTAGATCACGTACGCGTTCGGCGGCAGGAAATAGCGCACGTTCGCCCACACGTCCGGCCGCTGGCCGCGCAGCCACAGCATCTTCGTGAAGCCGTAGTAGCTGTCGACGCCATTGCCCGTGATCACGCGCAGCCGCTCGACGTTCACGTGTTCGTTGACCCAGTCGACTTCCGCGGTCGCGCGCCGGTCCATCCAGATCAGGCACGGATGCAGCGGCCGCATGTCGATGTCGACCGGAATGCCCGAGCCGCCGTACAGGCTGCTCACGCACACCGCGCGGATCGCAGCGGCCGGCACGCCCTGCGCACGCGCGTCGCGCACGCACCCCGCGATGCACTCGAGCACCGCGTCGAACCAGACCTGCGGCCACTGCTCGGCCCACAGCGGGCGCGGCGTATCGGGCTGGTAGCCGGCCGCGTGCCGCGCGACGATCGTGCCATGCCGGTCGACCAGCAGCGCCTTGGTGCTCTGCGTGCCGATGTCGACGCCAATCACGTATTCCATGATGTCTCCGGTAACGCGCACGCCGGCCGCATCAGCGGGCCGGCTTCAGCAGCACCTTGATCGATTCGGGCGATTTCGCGACGCGGATCGCGTCGTCCCAGTCCTCGAGCGCGAAATCGTGCGTGACGATGCCTTTCGACGTGACGAGCCCGCGCGCGAGCAGGTCGATCGCGACCGGATAGCAGTATGGCCCCAGGTGCGCGCCGCGCACGTCGAGCTCCTTGCGGTCGCCGATGATCGACCAGTCGACCGTCGCATCCTCGCCGAACACGCTGAATTCGACGAAGCGGCCCAGCTTGCGGATCAGGTCGAGCCCCTGGTTCACGCCGACCGGCGCACCGGTCGTCTCGATGTACACGTCGCAGCCGTAGCCGTCGGTCAGCGCGCGGACGATCTCGCGCGCATCGTCGCGCTTCGGGTTGATCGTCACGTCGGCGCCGTACTGCCGCGCGAGTTCGAGCCGTTCGTCGATCAGGTCGATCACGACGAGCCGCTTCGGCGTCTTCAGGTGCGCGACCTGCGTCATCATCAGCCCCAGCGGGCCCGCGCCGGCAATCACGACGACGTCGTCGAGCTGGACGTCACCGCGGTTCACGGTGTGGATCGCGCACGACAGCGGCTCGATGATCGCCGCATCCTCGAGCGATACGCCGAGCGGGATCTTGTGGACGATCGCGGTCGGCGGGATGCGCATGTAGTCGGCCATCCCGCCGTCGGCGACCTCGCGCTGGAAGCCGAAGATGTTGTGCACTTCGCACATCCAGTACTGGCCCGACTTGCAATAGCGGCACTTGCCGCACGGCACGATCTGCTCGGCGATCACGCGGTCGCCCGGCGCCACGCCGAAATGCTCGGCCGCGCCTTCGCCGAGCGCTTCGACGTAACCGAAGAATTCATGGCCGGGAATCACGGGCGCCTTCACCCACGGGCTCGGGCCGCCCCAGAACATCTTCGCGCCGGTATAGCACTTGCAGTCGCTCGCGCAGATCCCGCACGCGGCGATGCGGATCACGAGCTCGTTCGCGCCGGGGCGCGGCTTCGCGACCTGCTCGACGCGGTAATCCTCGGGGCCGTGGCAGACGACCGCGGTCATCCGCGGCTGGGCTTCGGGTGTCGTCATGAGTTGTCTCTTTCGTTGATGATTCGGAAGACCGATGAATCGATCGTTACCGCGACCGTTCGCGGCTGATGTAGATCGCGAGCAGGATGATTCCGCCCTTGATCACGTTCTGCACATACGGGTTCACGCCGATCATGTTCAGCCCGTTGTTGAGCACGCCGAGCAGCAGCGCGCCGACCAGCGTGCCGAGGATCGCGCCGCGCCCGCCCGAGATCGACGTGCCGCCCATCACGACGGCCGCGATCGCATCGAGCTCGAAGCCGACGCCCGCGTTCGGCTGCCCGCTCATCAGCCGGCCGGTCAGCACGATCGCGGCCAGCGCCGACGTGACGCCGGCCAGCGTGTAGACGATCAGCTTCACGCGCGCGACGCGCACGCCGGTGAGCCGCGTCGCCTGCTCGTTGCCGCCGATCGCATACACGTAGCGGCCGAACGGCATGCGGTCGAGCAGCAGCCACGCGATCGCGTACACCACCAGCATGATCAGCACGGGCGCCTGGATGCCGAGCACCTTGCCGCTGCCGAAGAACGCGACCCAGTCGGGCAGGCCGTCGATCGGATAGCCGCCCGTATAGATCAGCGCGAGGCCGCGCGCGATGCCCATCGTGGCAAGCGTGACGATGATCGGCGGCATCCCCGCGAACGCGACGAACACGCCGTTCAGGAAGCCGAAGCCGAGGCCGACCGCGATGCCGATCGCGAGCGCGGCGACCGCATTGACGCCCGCGACCATCAACCCGGCCGCGAGCGTGCCCGACAGCGCCATCACCGAGCCGACCGACAGGTCGATCCCGCCGGTCAGGATCACGCAGGTCATGCCGACCGCGATGATCGCGTTGATCGACACCTGGCGCAGCACGTTCTCGAGGTTCGCGGCGGACAGGAAGCTCGGGCTCGCGATCATCATCGCGATGCATACGACGATCAGGCCGACGAGCGGATAGAACAGCGTCGAGCGCCGCAGCTGCGTCCACGGCGCGCGTGGCGGCGGCGCGTCGCCGGCCGTCGCCGCGAGCGTCGTGGAAGGCGTGGAAGAAGAATCAGGCAGGTTCATGGGTCGCTCCTCGCGTGCCGGCCGTGGCATAGGTCATGACCGTGTCGGGATCGATCTCGTCGCCGGCGAGCGTCGCCTCGATGCGTCCTTGCCGGAATACGGCGACGCGATCGCACATGCCGACGATTTCCGGCAGCTCGGACGAGATCATGATGATGGCGTAGCCGCGCGCGGTGAGTTCGCGCATCAGCCCGTAGATTTCGGCTTTCGCGCCGACGTCGATGCCGCGCGTCGGCTCGTCGAAGATCAGCACCGACGTGTGATGGTTCAGCCAGCGCGCGATCACGACCTTCTGCTGGTTGCCGCCGGACAGCGTCGCGACTTCCGTGTGGATCGACGGCGCCTTCACGCCGACACGCCGCATCACGTCGTGGGTCGTGCGCGCCTCGCTGCCGCGGTCGATCAGCCAGCGCATCGACCGGTACTTGCCGAGATTGTTCAGCGAGATGTTGTCGCGGATCGAGAACGACGTGACGAGCCCTTCCGTCTTGCGGCTCTCCGGCAGGATGCCGATACCGGCGCGCAACGCATCGGCCGGATCGGCGAGCTTCGCCGCCGTGCCGCGTACACGCACGTCCTTGCGGTGCGCACGCGTCGCGCCGATCACCGCGAGCGCGGTCTCGGTGCGGCCCGAGCCGACCAGCCCGGCGAAACCGAGAATCTCGCCGGCTCGCAACGTGAAGCGGTTCACGGGGCCGTCGCGCTCGATCTGCAGCGCGTCGACTTCGAGCACGGCCGGCGCGTCGCTCGGCAACCTGGGCTTCGGCGGAAAGCTGCTCTCGATCCGGCGGCCGACCATCATCCGCACCAGTTGCTCGACGTCGGTGCGCGCGACGTCGGTCGTCGCCACGTACTGGCCGTCGCGCAGCACCGTGATGCGGTCGCACACCGCGAAGATCTCGTCGAGATGGTGCGAGATGAAGATCATCGCAACGCCCTGGCGCTTCAGCTCGCGCATGATCGCGAACAGGTGCCCGGCCTCGGCCGGTGTGAGCGTGGCGGTCGGCTCGTCGAGGATCAGGATGCGCGCGTCGAGCGACAGTGCCTTGCCGATCTCGACGAACTGCTGCTGCGCGACCGACAGCGCGCGGATCGGCGCATCGAGATCGATCGCGACGCCCAGGCGCGCGAAGATCGCGGCGGCCGCGTGGCGCATCCGCTTGCGGTCGCGCGCGCCCCAGCGGTTGCGCAGCTCGCGGCCGAGGAACAGGTTGTCGACGGCATCGAGGTGCGGAATCAGGCTGAATTCCTGGAACACGATGCCGACGCCCGCCGCGACCGCGTCGTGATAGTCCGCGAAATGGCGCGCGGTGCCGTCGATCTCGATCGTGCCGGCATCCGGCTGATGAATGCCGCACAGGATCTTCATCAGCGTCGACTTGCCCGCGCCGTTCTCGCCGAGCAGTGCATGAATCTCGCCGCGCGCGATGTCCAGATGAATGTCGGACAGCGCCTTCACGCCCGGAAAGCTTTTCGTGATGTGGCTGAGCCTGAGTATCGTGTCCATCGGCTTCTCCGTGCGAAGGGCCTCGGCCGTGCCGCCGCCCTTCGCGTCGCGTCGCACGTCGTTCACCAGCTGAAGCCCTTCGCGTTGCCGCGATCGACCACCTTCACGTCGACCGGGATCGCCTTCGGCACCGTCGCGCCCCACTTGCGCGCCATCGCGATGCCGAGCGCGATGCGCACCTGGTCGGCCGGGAACTGCGCGGTCGTCTCGATGAACTTCGAGTTCGGCTTCTGGATCGCGGCGATCGCCTCGGGCGCGCCGTCGACGCTCGTCAGCTTGATGTCCTTGCCCGACCCTTCGATGGCCGCGAGCGCGCCCATCGAGCCGCCGTCGTTCACGCTGAAGATGCCCTTCAGGTTCGGATGCGCGGAGATCATGTTTTCGGTGACCGACAGCGCGGTCGCGCGCTCCTGCTTGCCGTTCTGCGTGTCGACCAGCTTCACGTTCGGGAATTTCGCGAGCCCGGCCTTGCAGCCGCGCACGCGTTCGAGGATCGGCACGACCGGGATGCCGTCGAGGATCGCGACCTCGCCGCTGCCGCCGATCGCCTTCGCGAGGTATTCGCACGACATCACGCCGGCGTCGTAGTTCTTCGAGCCGACGAACGAGTCGACCGGGCCGTTCGCGTTCGCGTCGACGGCCACCACCACCGCGCCGGCCTTCTTCGCCTGCGTGATCGCCGACTGGATGCCGGTCGAGTCGGTCGGGTTCACGAGCAGGATGTCGATCTTCTTCTGCAGCATGTCCTCGACGTCGCTCACCTGCTTGCTGACGTCGTGATGCGCATCGGTGACGACGACCTGCGCGCCGATCGACGCGGCCGCGTCGTTCAGCGCCTTCTGCATCGTCACGAAATACGGGTTGTTCAGCTCCTGGAACGTCATGCCGATCCGCAGCGGCGCGGCCTGCGCGGCCATGACGGGCAGCCACGCCGCGGCGGCGAGCGCGGCAACGGCCGCCATGCGGGCGGCGCGACGGGGGAATGAGGCGGGCGATGCGTGCGTCATGACGGTGTCTCCAGAATTGTGTGCGGCTTTTTCGTGGGTGAATACGCCCCTCGCGACGTGAACGGCGCGATCGGCTGGGTGAAACGGAGGGGAAACTCAGGCGGGCAACGGCCCGGCGATCATCCGGGCTGCGGGGCGAGTTCGGGCGCGCCGGGCGTCAGCACGCGCGGCGGCATCGGGTTGCCGGTCGGCGCCGCATGCAGCGCCAGGTCGCGGCTGCGTGCGTTCAGGCGCTGCAGCGCACGGAATTCGGACGGCGCCATCCCCTTCACCGCGCGGAACTGGCGGTTGAAGTTCGACACGTTGTTGAAGCCGGCCTGGAAGCAGATGTCGGTGATGTTCGCGTCGTCGGCGAGCAGCATCTGGCACGCGGATTCGATCCGCAGACGATTCACGTACTGGACGAACGGCATGCCCGTCTGGCGATGGAACGCGCGCGAGAACGCGCTGACGCTCTGCCCGGTCAGCTGCGCGAGATCGGATTCGCGCAGCTCGGACGCGAGGTTCTTGCCGATATACGACAGCGCGTGGCTCAACCGCGTCGGCGTGACGTCGGTCTGGTCGTACGCGGGGCTCGCGAGCAGCGTGCGTTCGGCCGCGCCGCACAGGCGTTCAAGGATCGTCATGAACAGCGCGATGCGGCGCATGCCGCGCGCCGCCAGCAATGCGTCGAACAGCGGCGCGATCGCGGCACTCGTCGCGGCGTCGAAACCGACTCCGCGGCGCGCATCGTCGAGCAGCGCCTGCGCGTCGCGGCATTCGGGAAACGCGTCCATGCAGCGCCGGACGAACGCCGGGTCGAACTGGATCACGAGATTGCGGCGCTCGACGGTTTCGCCTTCGGCCATGTCGCTGACCCAGTTGTGCGGCAGGTTCGGGCCGAGCAGCACGAGATGGCCGGGGCCGAACGAGCCGACGTGATCGCCGACGAAATACTTGCCGTGCGTCGCGACGATCAGGTGCAGCTCGAATTCGGGATGGAAATGCCAACGGATCGTGCGATACGGATAGCCGTGCGACCAGACCTTGAACGACTCGTCGCGTCGCACGTCGACCACTTCGAGATCGGGGTGCATCATGTTGGCGTCTCCATTCCCATGTATCGCTGGCCGGCCTGTTCGGCGGCGCGCCGCGTGTTGCCGCGTTCCGCGCGGCGACGCGACCGGTCGCATGGGAAGCAATGTAGGTCGATCGCGTACGCGGCTCCACCAACTTTACGCCTGATTTCCGATACTTTTTTGCGCGATCCGGCCGCAAACGGCGCCGGACGGCAAATTTGTGCAGTGCGGAACGGCCGTGCGGCCGCCCGCGCCGGCGCCTACGCGCTCGCGTGCTCGCGCGCGGTGCGCACCTCGTACGCTTTCAGGTGGTTGTACGCGATTCGCAGCAGCGACAACGCGTCGGCCGCCTGCGGGTCGCGCCGCGCGAGCAGGTCGCCGATCACGTGATCGGCTTCGACACGCGCATGGTTCTCGACGTCGCGGAGCATCGACGCGGTGAGCGGCGACGGCGTCAGCACCATCCGCTGCATCCGTTCGATGGCGACCGGATCGGGCCGGTGGCCATTGTGTTCGGCGATCGCGCTGCATTCGGCGAGCATCGTCTCGAGCAGGCGGCGGCCATCCGGCGCGGCCAGAATGTCGCCGACCGAGCCGCGAAACAGCGACGTGCTCGCGGCGAGCGTGGCGAGGAACACCCATTTTTCCCACATCCGTGCGGCGACGTCGTCGCTGAGCGTCGCGTCGAAGCCCGCGCCGCCGAGCACGTCGGCAACCGCCCGCACGCGCGGCGATTCGCCGCCGGCGAGCTCGCCGAACGTCACGCCGTGCGTATCGTTCAGGTGCACGATGCGCTGCTCGCGATCGAGCGTGGCCGCGATCACGCACAGCCCGCCGAGCACCTGCGCGGCGCCGAAGCGCTCGCGCAGCACGTCGAGGTGGCGCATCCCGTTGAGCATCGGCAGGATCAGCGTCCGCGGCCCGACGAACGGCGCGAACGACGCAATCGCGTCGTCGAGGCTGTATGCCTTGCAGCTCAGCAGCACGAGGTCGAACGGCGCAATGCCCGCGTTCGCGTCGGCCGCGCGCACCGTCTGCACGTTCGCCAGCGTCAGGTCGCCGCGCGGGCTGCGGATCAGCAACCCGTCGCGTGCCAGTGCCGCGGCCCGGCCGTCGCGCACCAGGAACGTCACATCACGCCCTGCCGCGGCCAGCCGGCCGCCGAAGTACCCGCCGACCGCGCCGGCCCCTACCACCAGAATTCGCATCGTTGCCTCCTTTCGGTTTCGTTCAGCGCCCGCGCCGGCGCCAGCCCCGGGCGCGCAGCGCGTACACCATCGCCCGACAGTATAGCGATACCCTTTATGCATATGCATAGATACCCTTACCGGCAGCGAAGGGATGGGCGGCGGCACCGATTCCTAGGGATAACCCGTCTACGGTAACGCGCGTCGAGCGCCGTCAAGATACTTATCCCGTCACGCCGCCCCGGCGAGCCTCCTCGACTGACCGACCACACACCATGCGCAACCTTTCGCTGAATCAGAAACTCGCCTCGATGATCGTCATCCTGTGGCTCGGCCTGCTCGTGATCGCCGGGCTCGGCGCATGGCAGACGCGCGCGTCGATGATCGCGGACCGCCGCGACCAGTTGGCCTCGCTGGTCGCGCAGGCCGCGAGCGTGACGGACCATTACTACAAGCTGTCGCAGCAGAACGCGCTGCCGGAAGCGGATGCGAAGCAGAAGGCGCTCGAGGCGATCGCGGCGATGCGTCACGGCGCTGACGGCTACATCTCGATCAACGATTCGAAGCCGGTGATCGTGATGCATCCGATCAAGACCGATCTCAACGGCAAGGACGTGTCGAACTTCACCGACCCGGACGGCAAGCACCTCTTCGTCGAGATCGTGAAGGCCGGCAACGCCGAGGGCGGCAAGGGTTTCGTCGAATATCTGTGGCCGAAACCGGGCGCCGACAAGCCGCAGGAGAAAACCAGCGCCGTGCAGCGCTTCGCGCCGTGGGACTGGTATCTGGTGACGGGCATGTACATGAACGACGTGCGCACGGCGGTGCTCGCGAGCATCGGCCGCTGGTTCGCGATGACGGCCGTGCTCGGCGCGATCGCGACTGCCGTGATGGTGATGGTGCTGAAGAGCGTGCGCGCGAACCTGGGCGGCGAGCTCGAAGTCGCGCTCGACGCCGCGCAGCGCATCGCGCAAGGCGACCTGACCGCGCGCGTGACCGTGAAGCAGGACGATCGAGGCAGCCTGCTGCATGCGCTGCACACGATGCAGGGCGGGCTGATCGACATGGTGTCGCGCGTACGGACCGGCACCGAGAACATCAACGTCGGCGCAAGCGAGATCGCGTCCGGCAACACGGACCTGTCGCAGCGCACCGAGGAACAAGCGGCCGCGCTCGTGCAGACCGCGTCGAGCATGGACCAGATGACCGCGAACGTGAAACAGAACGCGGACAGCGCCGCGCAGGCCGCGGCACTCGCCGGCCAGGCCGCGCAGGTCGCGACGCGCGGCAGCGCGGTGGTCGACGACGTCGTGCGGACGATGAACGAGATCACCGACCGCTCGCACAAGATCGGCGACATCATCGGCGTGATCGACGGCATCGCGTTCCAGACCAACATCCTCGCGCTGAACGCGGCCGTCGAGGCGGCGCGCGCGGGCGAACAGGGCCGCGGCTTCGCGGTGGTCGCGGCCGAAGTGCGCTCGCTCGCGCAACGCTCGGCGACGGCGGCGAAGGAAATCAAGTCGCTGATCGTGTCGTCGAACGAGACGGTCGAACACGGCGCGGCGCTCGTTTCCAACGCGGGCGAGACGATGTCCGAGCTCGTGCAGTCGGTGCGGCGCGTGAACGAGATCCTCGACGAAATCAGCCATGCGTCGCGCGAGCAGAGCGCCGGGATCGAACAGGTCAATCGCGCGGTGGGCGAGATGGACCAGGTCACGCAGCAGAATGCGGCGCTGGTCGAACAGGCGGCGGCAGCCGCGCATTCGCTGCGCGATCAGGCCGAGGCACTGCGCGACGCCGTCACGCGGTTCGCGTTGCCGGCCTGAAGACGCCCGGCGGGCGCGGGCATGCTCAAGCGGCGCCGCCGGCCGGCAGCGCGCCCGCCCCGCCGCCGAGCCCCAGTCCGGCCGCCCGCTGGATCAGCTCGACGTCGTTGCTCGCGCCGAGCTTCTTCATCGCGCTCATCTTCTGCGCGCTGACCGTCTGCTTGCCCTTGCTCAGGCGCTGCGCGATCGTCTTGATCGGCACGCCCGACAGGTACAGGCGAATCACCTCGATCTCGCGGGCCGTCAGCTTCACCGGCGCCTCGCCGCGCTCGCCGAGCGTGTCGAGCGCGCGCCTGACGACCGGCGACAGGTACGCGCCGCCGCTGTAGCTCGAATGGATCGCCGTGACGATGTGGCCGACCTCGTCGAACTTGCTGACGACGCTCACGCCGCCGGTCGCGATGATCGACCGGAAAATCAGCGGATTCTCGTTCGCGACCAGCGCGACGATCCCGACGTTCGGCCGCGTGCGGCGCAGCCAGCCGAACAGCGCGAGGCCGTCCATCCGCGCGTCGCCGCGGATCGCATAGTCGACCAGCACGACATCGCAGTCGACCGCGCCGAGCGACGCGACCAGTTCGGCCGTGCTCCGGCAGACCGCGACGAGCTCGATCGCGCAGGCGCTGCCGGCGACCTGCTCGATGCCGGCCAGCGTCAGCGGCCAGTCGTAAGCGACGACGATGCGAACATTGAATTTCCTCATGCGCAGTTCCTGGTGGTTCGCCGGCCGCGCGGCGCGGAACGCGGGCGGCCGGCCAAGCGTTGAAAGGATGAGCAGGCTATTTTTAGCCTGCCACCCGATTCTAGGAAGCCGTGCGCGGGCGGGATATCGGACGGCACGTGGATCGGCCGCCGGGGAGGTAATACAAGTTTGATATTTGCGCGGGTTCAGGCGGCCGGCGGCCAGCGGCCGACGGTCGCGGCATCGGCCCGATGGCCGAGGTTGCGCGCCATGCGGTCGCCAGCAGGTAAAATTACGGCCTTTGCATGCCACTCCGGGCTCGCCGGCGGCGCGCGATGCGCCGCTGCCGGCCGCGCGCCACCGCCCTTTTGCCGGCTGCCCGCACTCGCCCCTTTTCCTCATGACCGACTCCGATCTGCAATCCGACGACACCTCCATCCACGAAGACGGCCTCTGGCGCGACAACGGCTGGACGGCCCGCATCATCAAGAACGAAGACGACGACGGCTGGGCCGTCGAGATGATCAAGGACGGCGAGTCCGAGCCCGCGCTCGTCGGGCCTTGGACGATGGGCCGCGACAAGAAGAATCCGAAACCGATGGACGCGAACGCGTTCCGCACGCTCGTGAAAACCGCGACCGAGGTGCTGATGCGGCACGAGCAGCAGCGGCGCGCGATGCTGCACAAGGAAGTGACGGTCCAGGGCGACGACGGGCAGGAGGTATCGGTGACGCTCGACATCGTGCCGGACGAGTTCGAGCCGTACGCGCAACTGAAGGCATTCGATTCGTATGGCGAGCTGCTGGCCGAAGCGAAGGTGTCGGCCGGGTTCAAGCTCAACAAGGCCAGCGCGGAACGCTGGGTCGCGTCGGGCTTCGAGCGGCCGGCCTGAGCGGGCGCGACGCGCCGGCGCGCGCGATCAGGTGCCGGCGCCCTGCTCCGCACGCGCGAGCCGGCGCGCCGCCAGCTTGCGCCGCACGAACTGCTCGAACTGCTGCGTCGCGACCTCCGGATCGCGCGCGGCCAGCCCGAGCGCGTTGCGCACGAGCTGGATCGGCGTCAGCACGATGCCCCACGGCAGCCCCCACCAACCGAGCGCGGCCGACGCGAGCAGCGCGAGCGCCTGCTTCCGGCGTCCGCAGCGGCGGCAACACACGTGGCGCCGCGTCGCCCAGCGGGTGACGAACACGAGCGACACGACGCGATGCGACGCATGGACGTCGACCGGCCGCCCTTCGCGCAGGCAGATCGGGCACGGCCCGTAGCGCCAGTCGTCGACATACTGCCGGACTTTCGCGTCGGGCACCCGTTCGGCCTCGACGATGATCGGATGCGCGCGGGCGCACACCCGGCTGCAATAGCGGCGGCCGTCGATCGACCGGCCGCCGACCAGGAACGTCCTGCCGCAGTGACTGCACTCTGTCACGATAACCCTCGGATAAGCGTGATGCGCCGCGTGTCGGCCGCCAGCGCGGCGATGCGCCGGCGGTCCGCACGGGTCATTTCCTGTCTTAACGGCCGCTGTCGCGCAGTCTTGAGCGCCGCGCACCGGCGCCCATCAGCCGTGCAGCCCGTGTGCGGTCATCAGGCGGTACAGCGTCGCGCGCGAAATGCCCAGTTCGGCCGCGACGTCCGCATGCTGGTGGCGGTTGCGCAGCAGCGTTTCCTCGATCGCGCGCCGCTCGGCCTGCCGGCGCGTTTCCGCCAGCGTCGGCGGCCGCCGCGACGTGTACGCATGCAGTTCGAGATCGGCCGCCGAGATCAGCGGGCCGTTCGTCATCACGACCGCGAACCGGATCCGGTTGATCAACTCGCGCACGTTGCCCGGCCAGGGATAGTTGTGGATCGCCTCGACCGCGCAGGGCGTGAAGCCGCGAATCCGGTGCGAACCGTCGCCGCGATAACGCCGCAGCACGTAATCGGCAAGCAGCATGATGTCGCGGCCGCGTGCGCGCAACGGCGGCTCGTCGATGCGCAGCACGCACAAGCGGTAGTACAGATCGGCACGGAACCGCCCTGTTCGCATCGCGGCCTCGAGATCGACGTGGGTCGCCGATACGATCCGTACGTCGACCGCGATCGACTGGTGCCCGCCGAGCCGCTCGATCTTGCCCTCCTGCAGGAATCGCAGCAGGCTCGCCTGGCTCTCGAACGGCATGTCGCCGATCTCGTCGAGAAACAGCGTGCCGCCGTGCGCGGCCTCGATACGGCCGATCTTGCGCTGGTGCGCGCCCGTGAAGGCGCCGCGCTCGTGGCCGAACAGTTCGGCCTGCAGCAGCGTGGACGGGATGGCCGCGCAGTTCACGGCGACGAACGGCGCATCGGCCCGCAGCGACTGCTGATGGATCGCCGCCGCGGTCAGCTCCTTGCCGGTGCCGGATTCGCCGGCGATGAACACGGTGGCGTCCGTGTTCGCGACCTTGCGGATCGTCGCGAACAGCCGGCGCATCGCGTCGCACGAGCCGATCATCGCGCCGGCGGGCGGCACGCCATCGGCAGCCGGGTCGCCGTCCGCGAGCTTCAGCATCCCGTACGCATGGCCGACCAGATAGCCGATCGTCGTATAGGCCGTCGCGTTGCGCACGTAGTCGAAACAGCAACGACGGATCAGGCGCGCGATCGAGAGGTCGCGCAGCCGCTCGCCGTCGGCGAGCGCGACCCAGCCGACGCGCGAGTCGCGCAGCAGCGCCTCGAACGACGCGATGTCGGGCGACCCGAAACTGCCGAAATCGACGATGCCGGCATGCGGGCGGTTCGCCTTGACGAGATTCAGTGCGTCCGCAACGGTTTTCGCGCGCCACACGTCCCAGCCGCGCGACGCCAGGCAGTCGGCGAGCGCGGCGTCGTGCCGCTGCGACAGGTAGACGAGCGGCCGCGACGGCACCGCATGATTGCGCCGGGCGGCGACGAACGACATCGCGCCGGCCTCCCTTTCGACATCCTGCGGGCCCGACACTCTCAGCTGGCAGCAATAGTTCACGATGGCCTCGCCGCGTAGGGTTGGTTGTCGGAACGGCCATTGCCGGATCGCATGCGGCGGGGCCCGTGGTCCCGCGGCGCGGCGCCGCCCCGTCCTCGAATCGATGTTTCGTTATCGGCAGAACACGACGCGCTGCGTGTAGATCTGCGGCTCGATGGCCGGCTTCACCGACGTGTTGAGATCGTCGCGATAGGCATGGTAGGTCTTGCCGTTCACCGTCACGTCCTCGGCCCGGGCCGTCTCGATCCTGTCGAGCCCGCTGTGCTGCCACCCGCTCACGCGGTCCGCCGCCGTCACGCTCGACTCGCCGGCGATCTTCTGCGTGATCGCGCTGCCGTCGCTCCACGGCTGCGTCTGCATGTCCTCGGCATGCTGCATCGCGCCGACCGTCTTGCCCGTCGACGTCGGGCCGTTCTGCGCTTCGAACGGTGCGCCGCGACCGTATACCGGCGACTTCCACGACGGCGCATGACCTTGCTCCGGCATCATGTAGACCATCTGCGGATCGCCGATCATCACCATCGGCGCGCATGCGGTGTTGTCGGCGCGGCCCAGCGTCGTCAGCGCCTGCTGAACGCTCACGGCATTCGCGGCGGTCTGCTCGCTCAGGATCACGAACACCGCGGGATTCTGGAAAACCGTCTGCGCAGCGGCTTGCACGCTGACCAGCAGCAAAGCGACCAAAAAGATCCTCATGATTGAGGCCTCCTTGCATCCTCGTCAGGCAAAAAGAGGTGTTGATCTCGGGGATGGGACCAACACCCGTCCAACCGGAAACGTCCATCGGGCATCGGGGCCGGGCGCCGGCCGGGCGACCGGCATTCGGCCGCGCGGCAGACGGCCCCGCGTGCTTACGACGACGTGCTCGTCGAGATGACGGCCGGCGCCGGCGCAACCGGTGCGGCCGGTGCGGCCTGCTGGTCGACCGTGGCCGGCGGCAACGCCTGGGCCGGGTCGCTCAACGCCGGCATGTCGGCGGCGGGCGCAGCCGGTGCGGCAGCGGATTCGGCCGCTTCGGGCACCTTCGCGTCGGCAGTCGGCATGTCGGCCGGCGCTGCTGCCTCAGGCAGCGCGGCTTGCGGAGCGGGCGCTTCGACAGTCGCTTGCGGCGCCGGCTCGGCAGCCTTTGCATCGGCTGCCGGCGCCGTGACGACGGCAGCGGCCGGCATCGGTTCGGCAACCGGTTCGCCTGCGGCCTGCGCTGCGTTGTCGGTGGCGGCCGGCATCGGCTCCGGTGCCTTGTCGGCGACGGGCTGCACGGGTTCGGGCGCCTTCGTGTCGGCAACCGGCTGGGCGGGCTCGGCGGCCTTCGTGTCGGCAACGGGCTGTGCGGGCTCCGGCGCCTTCGTGTCAGCCACGGGCTGGGCGGGCTCGGCGGCCTTCGTGTCAGCGACCGGCGTGGCAGGCGCTTGCGATGCCTTGTCAGCCACCGCGGGCGCGGCGATGACAGCCGCAGCCGGCACGGCCGCCATCGCGGCTGCCGGTACGACCGCGGCGGCAGGCGCGGCGGCGACGGCAGGTGCCGCAGCAACCGCGGGCGCCGCTGCCGCCGGTGCAGCCACTGCCGGCGCCGCGGCGGCAACAGCGGGCGACGCGACCGCCGGGGTGGCCGCGGCGACTGCCGGCGCGGCGACGGCCGGGGCGGCGACGGCCGGGGCGGCGGCGACCGGCGCGACCGCCGGCACCGGAATCGGAACCGGCACCGAAACAGGCGCTGCCTGCACCGACGTCGTCTGGATCGGACGCGTCGGCGCGGATGCCGGCGCGGCCGAGCCGAGCGGCGGCAGGCCCATGCGGTCGCGCACGATCGGGTCGCGATACTTCACGTCGTCCGCGACGGTCGCTTCCACGCTCGGCGCCACGTTCGAACGCGCGAGCGGCGCGGTCGTGCCCGGGCACAGGTGGCCGGTCGCTTCCACCGCGCGCCGGTTCGCATCGCTCTGGCACAGCAGCGCGAGCGCCACGTCGGTCAGGCCCATCGCACGGAATTCACGCGCATCGAGACGCCGGACGCAGGCCTGGTCAACCAGCGTCGTGCCGCCCGTCGCGCCGAAGCCCGGGAACGACACACCGACGCTCACCGAACCCATGCAGGTATCGGACAGCGTGGTCGTGAGGCCGGGCGCCTGGATCGCCGGGTTGGTCTTGATCGTCTGCGTACCGGAGTAGTTGACGTTTTCCGAAGTCTGGGTGTTGTACGGGTTGGTGCCGGGCGCGCCCGACGACTGCAGCGACTGCGGCGTCACGCTCGTGCCTCCGCTGGTGCTGGACGGCATCGTCACGTTGAAGTTCACGCTCGAATTGCCGCTGCCGCGCACCCCGCTGGAACTGGTGGCATTGCCGCCGCGCGAGCTCGTGGTGTTCGTGTTCATGCTCGAACCGCCACCCTGGCTGACGGCCGTCGACGACGTCGAGGACTGCGCGCTCGACGTCGAGTCGGCAGTTTGCGCGTGGGCACCGATCGTGGTCATCGCGAACATCGCCGCGCATGCCACCTTGATCCTGTTGCTGTTCATTTCACTCTCCGGACGAGGTTTGACCTCCGACCCAGGCAACCGTACTAATTCCCCTGAATGCCTTCAGTTTTCGCTGCTTCCCCGAACTGCTTCCAGCCGCTGCCCAGCTGGGACCACGAGCCGGCCGACACGCCCTGCCACTGCTGGGCATCCGGTCCGCCGATGGCACTGCCCGACGAAAGCGTTTGTTGTTCTGACGGTTTGGTTGTCTGGTCAGGATTGTTTGACGTCTGCATAGTCGATTGCCCACCATCGGCAGCACGGTCAGCGCCATACGCCGTCAGAGACGCGAGCATCAGAGCGGCGGCAATCAGGTTCTGCTTCATGCCAACTCCTTACGTGACAACAATGCGGAAAAGAGACCAGCGTCGCTGGGAAACTGGTCCCCCCCACACCTGACTAATGACTGCTCCCGGTCGCGCTCGAACTGCCCTGGCTTCCACCCGATGCGGACGGCGAACCGGCCGGACCGGTACTCCACGCGGTCGACGAGTTGTAGTGAGTCGAACCCGTGATCGCAGCAGACCCACCACTGCCCGTCAGCCCGGCGGCACCCGCGTTGGCGTTGCCGTTGTCGTTCGCACCCGTGGCCGTGTAGTGGTTCGCGCCGAGTACGATCGTGGCGGTCACCCCTCCCGACAGCGCATTCGCGTTCTCGTTCGTTTTGCTGTTTCCACCGAACGAGCCTGCAGCACCGATACCGCCGCCTGCCGCGAACGCGCCTCCGTTCATGCCCGAACCGCTGGCCGTCGAAGTCGAGTTGTGGTTGGCGGACGCCGTGCCGACGGAACCAGCGGGTGTCACGGTACTGCCGGCGCTTGCACCAGCCGTCGATGTCGAATTGCTCGTATAGCTGCCGGATCCGACCAGTACCGAACCGGACACACCCGCTGCGACGGATTGCGTCTGGTTGTTCGTGAACGAACCTGCTGCCAATGCGGCCGACGATAGGACGGTGAGCGCTGTCGCTAATATGACTTTGGCTTTCATAGCAATTCCTTGCTGTGAGGAAGTTCGACGGTGGCGGAGCCAGGCCCGCCCTGATGGGGCGAAGCCCGGCATCCGTACCGCCAGCCAATGACGAACGCTACGCGCCGCGGCTTAGTGGTGATACGTCCAGCCAGTCGAGCCGGCATTCGCACCGCTGCTGCCGCCAGCCTGTGCGCCGCCGAAGCCGAAGCCGCCGACCGTCGACGTTTGCGTGTGGCTCGTGTACGAGACCGAAGCGCTGCCCGGGCCACCGGCAAGTGCACCGGCGGCACCGAGTGCTGCGCCCGAATCGGTCGCGGAGAAGTGGCCGAACCCGGCAACTCCGGCCATCGTCTGGCCACCGCTCGTCGAATTGCTGCTCGACACCGTGCCGCTGCCTGCAAACGCTGCACCCGAAACCGCCAGAACTGCTGCTGCAATCAGAAGCTTCTTCATGGTCGACTCCATAACGGCGTGGAGAGAATGAGCAAGGAAGACTGCACGCCATCAACCTTCCTGCCTCGAGCAATCCTTAAAAAATAAGGATTACTATCAAATCAAGAAATTCGTGCCGGCTCTTAATTTTAATTTTTTTGTCCATTTTTGACAGCCGAAGTCTAGTTTTATGTTTTCAGCTTGTCCAAAATTTATGCGTAGGTGTTTTCTATTATTTTTATGACCATTGAATATTTTTAAAAAACACCTCCAATTTCGCAACCGGAATGACGCACGCATCCTCCGGCTCACGATTTTCGATACCCCGTCGAAAACGGATACCGGCACTGGCATTCGTTTTCGAAATCAAAAATGCGCGAATATATACCACCGCAAAATACGACAGCCGTTCAAATGGCGCTCGTCAGCCGAGCGACGACGGTGCCGCATTGCAGACAGATGGCATGTTTGCTCCCTGAGCTGGCGAAGAAAGGGCGTCCGGACAATCCGGCCGACGTGCGTTCGATCTAATCCGGCCGGCGCCGGTACTGGCCCGGCGCGATCGAAACCGCCCTGCACGGTTGAAGACGAAACGGCGTCACGCTGTCCGGCACGAACAGCCTGACCCATCCGGGTGAACTGAATGAAAGGGGGCACCCCTGTCGCCCGCTCGTCACGAGGCGCGACAACCGCCGCGGCACGCGGCCGGCGCGGACGCCGGGAAAGCGATGGAATACCCGCGACGCTGGCACTGCGTCGTGAGCAACACCCCGATTTCTCCGACTACCCCATTGGTGCGCAAAATACGCGCGGATCACACTACTGCTTATGGTCTTCATCGCCGTTTCCCCGACTGCTTACTGACGAGTTGGTCGCCCCCACATCTTTGTTGCATCGTGTCGACCGCCCGCCGATGCGTCCAATACCGCAAGCAGCGTGCCACGCGTTGCGCCATCGTTCGTTGCGCGCGCCGAACCGCCGCCAGGCCGCGGCTTTTCGCCGGAAACGTCGTTTTTTGTTTCAGGAATGTATCGCGGCAAAGGTTTGGCACACGTCGCGATCGCTGCGCTTCATGACGCAATCCCGTGATTAGACGGACGAATCCGGCCCGCGGCGCGTTGCCGGACGGCAGGTTGAACGGGTGTTTCAAACTTGAGAAGCGCGCCGCGTCGCCCGCCGGGCGGCATCCGTGTTTCCACTGACGAACGACGCTTCGATGCGTATGCGGCCCGGCTTCCGTGCGAAAACGAACGAGAATCGATCCACCCTGCGTACGGCCCCGGCGCCAGACGCAACGGCCTTCGATGCGTCTTCGGCTTGCTTATCCCCGGTTCGGCAAAACGAATTTGATTCATTCGTGAAAATACCGACACGATCGCGCGACGAAAAATGTTGCCATCGCGACCGTTACCGGCGTAATAATTAAAACAAATGTAAACATGGAATGCCGGCAAAAGCACAAGCACCATTTTTCATTCCGGCTCAACCCACCTTTCACGCCGGATACACCCCGAGGATGCGACACATTCGAGAAACGTTTTCAAGCATTTATCCGCTCGATTCTCATCGATGAAACATGCCGATTCAACGTGCGCCTTACGTTAACAATCTCGTAAAAGCCTGATTTATCGAGCGTTTCATCGTATCGAATCGCATTGATCCGGCGCTCGCCCGGCTCATTCGCCTGTCCCCACGATTCACGCGTGAAACGCCTGCACGCCTGTCGATCGGCGAAGGCATGGCCGTGCCCGCGCCCGGCGGCGGCGTGTCGTCCGTGGCATGCCGATTGCCTGATGTCCGGCTCTCACCGAGCGGCACGCCACGGCACACGGAGCACCGGCGGCGGCCCGCTCGCAACCTGCGTGTCGGGGAAACGGCGATGAAGATCACCACCGATCGATCGGCGCTTGCGCCATTCAAGCATCAACGGGGTTGTCAGCGAAACCGGAGCGCCTGTCGCGGCGCTTCGTCGACATCGGAACAGGCGGACCGGCGCTTGCCGAAACGGCACCCGTGCAGCGGGATGGAGCGCGTGCGCGACGCCGTCGGACAGATCGACCTGTGGTTCCTCGAGATGCTCGACGAAGGAGACGGCGATGAATGACCGCGCACCGCCCGAGACGCGTGCCGGCCGGTGCCGGCGGCACCTCAGCCGAGCAATTCCTTCTTCCGCAGGTGCACGACGTCGCGCATCGGCGGCGCGCCGAACAGCCGGCTGTATTCGCGGCTGAATTGCGATGCGCTTTCGTAGCCGACGACGGCGGCGACCGACCCGACGTCGCCGCCCTGCCGCAGCAACAGCCGCCGCGCTTCGTGCAGCCGCAACTGCTTCTGGTACTGCAGCGGGCTCAGCGTCGTCACGTGCTTGAAATGATGGTGCAGCGACGACACGCTCATGTTGACCGCCTGCGCGAGCGACTCGACGCGCATCGGCTCCGCGAAGTGATCGCGGATCCATTCGATCGCGCGCGCGATCCGGTGCGTCTGGCTGCCCGCGATGGCCATGTGTCGCAGCCGCGTGCCCTGCCCGCTCGTCATCAGCCGGTACAGCACTTCCTTTTCGATCAACGGTGCGACGACCGGAATGTCGGCAGGCGTATCGAGCAGGCGCAACAGTCGCAGCGCGGCGTCGAGCAGCGGCGGCGTCAGTTCGGCGAGCGCGATCCCCTCGCCTTCCGGGCCCGCATCGGGCTCGGGCAGCCGCATCTCGGCCGCCAGCTCGACGATGCGCTGCGGATCGAGCGTCAGCGACAGGCACAGGTACGGCGCCTCCGGCGACGCGCGCGTCACGCGCGAGAGGATCGGCAAGTCGATCGACGTAATCAGGCAATTGTGCGTGTCGTATTCGTAAGCGTGACCGGCCACGATCACGCGCTTCGCGCCCTGCGCGGCGATCACCAGCGCGGCCCGCGACACGCCGCAGCCGAGATCGACCGGACGCGTGTGCCGATGCAGCATCAAGCCCGGCACGGCCGTCGAATGCGAGCCGTCGGCCGGTGCGAAACGGCCGATCAGCGATGCCAGCTCGCGCCGCCCGGATTCGCGCGACGCCACGATATCGGTCATGTCCATGACGCATCCTCGAATGATTTCCCGTGTCGCGGGAGCATAGCGAAACGGCCCGCCGCGTGCCGGGGATTTGCAGGATTGTTCAATAAATTTGCAGGATTGGGTAGACGCAAAAAGCGGCGGCTCGCGCACACTCCCGGCTAACCTGCCCGTATGGCGGGTTTTCCCCATGGAGACATAAAAATGCCTACCTCGTTTGTCCTGAACGGCAAGAACGTCACGCTCGACGCCGATCCGTCGATGCCCGTCCTCTGGGCGATTCGCGAACACGCGGGACTGACCGGCACGAAGTTCGGCTGCGGCATGGCGCAGTGCGGCGCGTGCACCGTGCATCTCGAAGGCCAGGCCGTCCGCTCGTGCGTGCTGCCGCTCGCCGGCATCGCGGGCAAGCACATCACGACGATCGAGGGTCTGCAGAGCAAGCCCGCGCACGCCGTGCAGGCCGCCTGGGTCAAGCTGCAGGTGCCGCAATGCGGCTACTGCCAGTCCGGCCAGATCATGTCGGCCACCGCGCTGCTGGAACAGAACCCGAAGCCGACCGACGCGGACATCGATGCCGCGATGAACGGCAACCTGTGCCGCTGCGCGACCTACGCCCGCATCCGGGCCGCGATCCACGACGCAGCCGCGACGCTGGGAGCCTGACCATGACGATCGAACTCGACAACACCGGCTCCGTGCGTCCGTCGCGCCGCACGTTCCTGAAGACCGCGGGGGCCGCCGCCGCGGTCAGCCTGACCATCGGCTTCGACTTCACCGGCTTCGGCCGCCGCGCGCTCGCCGCGACCGCGCCCGAAGCCGGTTTCGCGCCGAACGCATTCCTGCGCATCACGCCCGACGGCACCGTCACGGTCATCGCGAAGCACGTCGAAATGGGCCAGGGCGCGTATACGGGCATCGCGACGATCGTCGCCGAGGAGCTCGACGCGAACTGGTCGAACGTGCGCGTCGAAAGCGCGCCGGCCGATGCGAAGCGCTACGCGAACCTCGCGTTCGGCACGATGCAGGGCACCGGCGGCAGTTCGGCGATGGCGAACTCGTGGCAGCAGCTGCGCGAAGCGGGCGGCAAGGCGCGCGCGATGCTGGTGTCGGCCGCCGCGGCCCGCTGGAAGGTGCCGGCCAGCGAGCTGACGACCGCCAATGGCGTCGTCACGCACGCGAAGAGCGGCAAGACGGCGCCGTACGGCACGCTCGTCGCCGATGCGTCGAAGCTGCCCGTGCCCGACAAGGTCACGCTGAAGCAGCCGGCCGATTTCAAGCTGATCGGGCACCGGATCCCGCGCGTCGACGCGTCGGCGAAATCGAACGGCACCGCGCATTTCACGCTCGATACGACCTTCCCCGGCATGCGCGTCGCGCTGCTGCAGCGCGCGCCGCGCTTCGGCGCCACGGTGAAATCGTTCGACGCGACGGCCGCGAAGGCCGTGCCGGGCGTCGTGTCGGTCGTGCAGGTGCCGGGCGGCGTGGCAGTCGTCGCGAACGGCTTCTGGGCCGCGAAACAGGGCCGTGACACGCTGAAGGTCGAGTGGGACGACGCGCACGCGGAAAAACGCGGGTCCGGCGAGATCATGCGCGAATACCGGCAGCTCGCCGACAAGCCCGGCACGTCGGCGCGCAAGGACGGCGACGCCGACGCGGCGATCGCGGGCGCGGCGCGCAAGATCAGCGCGTCGTACGAATTCCCGTATCTCGCGCACGCGCCGATGGAGCCGCTCGACGCGGTCGTCAAGCTGACGGCGAACAGCTGCGAAATCTGGGCCGGCGACCAGTTCCAGACCGTCGACCAGGCCAACGCGGCCAGGACGGCGGGGCTAAAACCCGAACAGGTGCAGATCCACACGCTGTATGCGGGCGGCAGCTTCGGCCGGCGCGCGAACGCGTGGTCGGACTACGTGGTCGAGGCCGTGTCGATCGCGAAGGCGCTCGGCGCGGACGGCAAGCCCGTCAAGCTGCAGTGGACGCGCGAGGACGACATCCAGGGCGGCTTGTACCGCCCGATGTACTTCCACAAGCTCGACGCGGGCCTGACCGCGGACGGCAAGCTGGTCGGCTGGCGCCACCGGATCGTCGGCCAGTCGATCCTCGCCGGCACGCCGTTCGAAGCGTTCATGGTCAAGAACGGCGTCGACGCGACGTCGGTCGAGGGTGCGGCGAACCTGCCGTACGCGGTGCCGAACGTGTCGGTCGAGCTCACCACCGCGAAGACCGGCGTGCCGGTGCTGTGGTGGCGCGTGGTCGGCAGCTCGCACACGGCCTACGCGGTGGAGGCGTTCATCGACGAAGCCGCGCACACGGCGGGCAAGGATCCGTACGCGTTCCGCCGCGACCTGCTCGAGAAGGAACCGCGGATGCGCGCGGTACTGGATCTCGCCGCGCAGAAGGCCGGCTGGGATCCGGCCAAGCCGCTGCCGAAGGGCCGCGGGCGCGGGATCGCGGTCGCCGAGGCGTTCAAGAGCTATGTCGCGCAGGTCGCCGAGGTGTCGGTCGACGCGGACGGCAAGGTGAAGGTCGAGCGCGTGGTGTGCGCGGTCGATTGCGGGATCGCGATCAATCCCGACATCGTCGCCGCGCAGATGGAGGGCGGCATCGGCTTCGGGCTCGGCGCGGCGATGCACAGCGCGATCACGCTGAAGGACGGCCAGGTCGAGCAGCGCAACTTCGACGGCTACCAGGTGCTGCGGATGGCCGAGATGCCGAAGGTCGAAGTGCATATCGTGCCGTCGGCCGAGGCGCCGACCGGCGTCGGCGAGCCGGGCGTCGCGCCGGTCGGCCCGGCCGTGGCGAACGCGATCTTCGCGGCGACGGGCAAGCGGCACTACGTGCTGCCGTTCGATTCGGCGGAGGGCGCGAAGGCCTGATGTGCAGGCGCACCGGCCGCGGGGCGAAACGCCCCCGTGGCCGGTCTCCATCCAGCCGCCCCTCGCGTTACGTCAGACGTAACGCCCGTCACCCGTAACATCCCCACCCGATGCTACGTAACAATCCTTCAATGATGCTCGGACCCCTTCAGTGTCCGCCTCGCCTCTCCCGTTAAAAATTCTTTTAAATTCAAGGCTGCCGGGCCGCGCGCAGCCGTGCCGCCGCCAGTCGGCGCTCGATAATCCTCTGCCTGGCCCGAAAGTTGCAGCACAGGACCCGCAAACACTCCTTAATGGACATGTGAGGGCCACCATGGATTGCAAATACCTGTACATCGACAACATAAAAATCAACTTCGTGCGCCGCACGATCGAAATCGACAACAAGGTCGTTGACGTGACGCCGCGCGAATTCGACGTCGTCGAATTCCTGCTCGACAACATGAACAAGATCGTGCCGCGGCAGGCAATCCAGGAAGCCGTGTGGGGCCGCGAGCTCGGCGTGTCGTCGCGCACGCTCGACACCCATATCTCGCGGATCCGTTCGAAGCTGCAGCTCGAACACGACAAGAACCTGCGGATCATCCCGATCTACGCGGTCGGCTATCGCCTGGTGCTGTTCGGTGCGGCCATGACGCACGTCGAGCGCCACGATGCCGCGCCGGTCCTGCGTGCCGCGCCGCAACCGGCGATGGCCGCCGACTACGCGTGACGCTGTCCCCGCGCGCCGCCTGCTCGCGGCGCAGCGGCCACGTCCCCCCCACCGCGCTGCGCCCAGCCGCAGCGCCTCGCGGCCTGCCAGCCGGATCCGGCCTGCACGCCCTCCGGCCCGCCAGCCAGTCGCGACCCGACCGCCGCCTCCGGGCGGCGGTTGCTTTTGGGCGCCGGCCGCCGCCTGCCCGGCTTCATCACGCTTCGTAGCACCCCGCTAGCTCGATCGCCGCACGATGCGTGCGACTACGGATTCCGGCCCGGCACGCGGCCATGGCCGTCCCTACAATCGACGCAGCAGCCGCGCGCCCTACGGCGCCGCCGGCCCCGGAACAACCCGTCGAATCAACGCCGAATCCGCCCCGATCCCGCCGTGCCTGCGCAGTTCCTGACGAATGCCGACGCCGGCGACGCCGCGAGCCGGGCGATGCCCGCCGCTTCCGCGCCCCCCGCCGCTGCGCCGGCGGCGGTCGCGCTCGACGCGTCGCCGTACCTGCCGCGCCTGTCCGCCGCCGCCGCGCGCGGGCTGTCGCACGCGTACGGCGCGACGGGCGCCGTCCCGGTCACGCTCGGCGAGCACGCGTACGAGGTGCGCTGGCGCGTCGACGCGGAGCCGGCCGCCGATGCGCACGCGTACCGCTTCGTCATCGGCCCGGCCACCGGCACGCTGTGGATCGATCCGGTCGCGGAAACGGAATGGCTCGGCGACGCAGCCGATCCGGCCGTGCCGGCCGTGATCCGCGCGGCGCTGCTCGCCGACCTGGGCGCGCCGCTCGCGGCCGTGCTGCAGGCCGCGACGCGGCAGCGCGTGGAGCTGCTGCCGCCGCCCGAGCGCGTGCCGGCCTGGCGTGCGGCGCCGGCCGCGCTGCGCTTCGAGCTGCGGCGCGCCGATGCCGCGTGGCGTTGCCATGGCGCGCTGCTGTTCGACGTGCCGGATGCACTGGCCGTGTTCTTCGCGACCGCGCCGGCCGCGCTCGCCGATGCGCGCGCGGCCTACGCGAACCTGCCCGTGCCGCTCGTGTTCGAGATCGGCCGCACCGAGCTGACGACGGCCGAACTGGCCGACATCGTCGGCGGCGACATCATCGCGATCGAACGCTGGCAGGCGCACGAGCAGAACCTGCTGTGCGTCGCGCGACTGCCGGCCGCGCCGGCGTGGGAAATCACCGGACGGCCGTCGGGCAACCGGCTGACCGTCGAACGAATCAGGGAGATGCCTTTGGAACCGACCCGCACCGACCACGCGCCCGTCACGACACACGATGCGCCATCCGCCGATGCGCCGCGCACGCTCGACGGCCTCGCGGTCGACCTGCGCTTCGAGCTGCCGCCCGCGTCGATGCCGCTCGGCGAGCTGAGCGCGCTGCAGCCGGGCGCCGTGATCGAACTGCAGCAAGGGATCAACCAGAGCGTGATCCATCTCGTCGCGAACGGGATGCTGATCGGCACCGGCCACCTGATCGCGGTCGGCCAGAAACTCGGCGTGCGCGTCGTCACGCTGACGCAACCCGCGCCGCGCGAGCGCTGAACGATGGGCAACCTGCCGAACCCGGTCGCGCTGATCGCGGTGATCGCCGCGCTCGGCATCGCGCCGTTCGCGGCGCTGATGGTGACGAGCTACACGAAGCTCGTGGTCGTGCTCGGCCTGCTGCGCTCCGCGCTCGGCATCCAGCAGGTGCCGCCGAACCTCGTGCTGAACGGCATCGCGCTGATCCTGTCGCTGTTCATCATGGCGCCCGTCGGGATGTCGATCCGCGATGCGCTGCAGGCGCGCCACTTCGACGCGTCGGGGCAGCTGTCGACGGCCGACGTCGGCGCGCTCGCCGATGCCGCGCTGCCGCCGATCAAGGAATTCCTCGTGTCGCACACGCGGCAGCGCGACCGCGAGTTCTTCGTGCGCACCGCGACGGCGGTCTGGCCGAAGCACCGCGCCGACGGCATCAAGGACGACGACCTGCTCGTGCTGGTGCCGAGCTTCACGCTCGCCGAGCTGACGAAGGCGTTCCAGATCGGTTTCGTGATCTACATCGTGTTCATCGTCGTCGACCTGCTGGTCGCGAACATCCTGCTCGCGCTCGGGATGCAGATGATCTCGCCGACGACGATCTCGGTGCCGTTCAAGCTGCTGCTGTTCGTCGCGCTCGACGGCTGGTCGCTGCTCGTGCACGGGCTCGTGATGTCGTACCGCGTGGCGGGTGCGGGATGAACGCGCGCGGCCTGCGAATCGCGGCGGCGTGCCTGTGCGCGCTGGCCGTGCTCGCGCTGGCGGGCCTGCAGCCGCGTGACGCGCGGGCGGCCGGCGCTGCCGCGGGTTTCGCTCGACTCGCGCGCGCCTGCGCGCCGAACGTCGATCCCGACACGCTCGCCGCGCTGGTGCGCACCGAGTCGGGCTTCAATCCGTATGCGATCGGCGTGGTCGGCGGCCACCTGACGCGCCAGCCCGCGTCGCTCGACGAAGCGCGCGCGACCGCGCGCGAACTGTCGTCGCGCGGTTACAGCTACAGCGTCGGCCTCGCGCAGGTGAACGCGCGCAACTTCGCGAAATACGGGCTCGACGAAACGACGATGTTCGAGCCATGCCGCAACCTGCAGGCCGGCGGCGCGATCCTGACCGAATGCTTCGCGCGCTCGTCGGGCACCGGCCGCGCCACGCAGGCCGCACTGCGCGCGGCGCTGTCGTGCTACTACAGCGGCAACTTCACGACCGGCTTCTCGAGCGGCTACGTGAGCCGCGTCGTCGCGAGCGCGCAGCGCAACGCGCGCGAAGGCGGCGTCGAACCGATCCCGGTGGTGCGTGACGTGCCGCCGACGGCGCGGCAGCGACGCATGGACGCGGCCGCGACCACGCCGCCCGATCGCGCGCGCAGGCTGCCGTTGCCGGCTGCCTCCGCCGACCCGCCGTCGTGCCATGCGCGCCCGGTCGTGATGATGTGCCACGGCTTGTCGGCGAGCCAGACGAAGCGGCTGTGCGTGCGGTGTCTCGATCAGTGACCGCATGAGCGCGCGCGGCGCCCTGCACGCGCGGCGCTTTCAGGGGTCCGAACCACGCCGCGCGGCACGGCTGCCGCACGCGGCGCCCGTCTCGTAGCCCGCGCGGCGCCCGGGCGCCGACCCCTTCCTGCCGCTACGAAACAGCGGTGTTCCCGTCGCCGGGGGCGTCCGTACACTCGAACGATCACGTCGCGGCGCGCAGGGCGCCGCGCGTGCCGCGCATTGGGCGGTTCAACGGAGACGAGCATGCTGTTGATCGACGGAGTGGGACTGGGTGTCAACTGGCAGCGCTTCCTGTCGGAAACGCTGAATCCGGTCGTCGCACCGCCGCCCCCGCCGCCTCCGCCGCCGAAAAAGGACGATCCGGCCGCCGGGCCCGCGAGCCCGAGCGTCGCCCCGCCGATTCCCGTCTCCGCATCGCTGGCCACCGATCCGTCGAAGCCGACCAACGCCGAGATCCAGTCCGCGACGTCGCTGATCCAGAACATGGCCGCGCAATATACGGCGCCGCCGCCCGACATCACCGTCGAGAACGACAAGACGCGCGCGGTGCAGAAAGCGATCCAGGACGCGCAGACGAACTACGACAACGCATCGCAGACGCTGCAGGGCGCGCAGAACGTGCTGCACCTGGTCAACCGCGATCCCGAGTCGACGGCCGACGACCGCAAGACCGCGCAGGCCGACTACGCGAAGGCGCGCACGGCGGCCGACACCGCGCAGCGCGAGCTGAACGTGACCACCGACGCCGGCTACATGATCCTGTACGGCGAACAGGCGAACGCCGACATGCCGGCCGGGATGAAGATCGACGATTCCGGCAAGGTGACGGACGCCGGCGACGCGCAGCACGCGGCCGACCAGCAGTTCAAGACGCTGCTGGCCGCCTTCCCCGATCATGCGAACGATCCGAACTGGGTACCGCAGCCGGGCGACTGCAAGAATCCGCTGCAGATCCGGCTCTACGACGACTGGCAGACCGCCAGCGCGAAGGCGGCCGTGGGCGCGTCGAAATACTTCGCGGACGTCGCGAATTCCAACCTCGCGTATACGCAGTTCCAGTCGTACCTCGCCGATCCGGACTACAAGGCCGCGCTCGATGCGGGCGTCGGGCGGCTGAACGATGCACTGCAGCCGCTGGAACTGCAGGTCACGATGCCCGATGCCCCCGCTTCGCAGGATGCCGCGCAGCAGGCGGTCACGTCCGCCGCGAAGGATGCGAACTATGCGAACGCCGCGTACGGCGCGGCCAACGACAGCCTGGCGCTCACGAACGCGCAGCAGCGCTACGATTCGGCCAGCGGCAAGGAAGGACCGACGGTGGTCGTCGCGAATGCGGTGTCGGACGCGAAGACCGCGCTCGCCCGCGCGCAGACGGCCGCGAACACGAGCGGCGGTTATCTGCAGATGCTGTCCGCGCAGCGGCAGGTCGACGCGCTGCAGGCCGACTATACGAAGAAGCTGGACGCATCCAACGCGTGGCACAAGGACAATCCGCACGCGATGATCAAGGATCCGCAGGTCGATATGGACCTCGGCGATGCGTATGCGAAGCTCGATCAGGCGAAGCAGCAGGCAAGCATCGCGCACGACGGTTTCGTCGTCGCGTACGGTGCGACGCTCGCGCAGCAGTACGACGATCAGGCATCGCAGATCAAGGCGCAGGTGAACGCGCAATCGATATTCACGAAGCCGAGGCTTCAACCGCCGCTGCTGACGCCGTCGCTGTCGACCGCGAACGGCCTGCCGGGGCTGCCCGCATCGTCGTTGTCGACGGCGACGTCGGCCGCTCCCGCCGGCACGCCAACGCTGCCGAGTGCGTCGCCGCTGGCCCCGCCGACGTTGCCCGGGTCCAACGGCGCAGCGTCGCTGCCCGCGTCGCCGCTGCTCGACAGCCCGTTCCTGCTGCCGCAGTCGTCGGGCCCGTCCGCCGCGCAGGCCGGCCCGACGATGCTCGACGTGAAGCGCATGCAGACCGTCGCGGGCGCGATCCGCGCGGCCGACGGCCGCATGTCGGATTCGGTCAACGAGCGCGCGACCCAGCTCGCGCTGTCGCAGGCGCGCATCCAGCAGACGCAGGCGAAGAGCACGCTCGCGTCGGTGCAGAAGCAGTACGACGACTGGGCAGCCGCGAATCCGCCGCCGATGCGTTTTCGCACCGTCGCGGGCGACGACATGATCCCGGCGCCGTCGATGCCGCGGCCCAACCTGTACCAGGACCCGCTCGACAAGGCGAAGGCGGCCGTCACGCAGGCCGACAATGCGGTGCAACGTCTGCAACTGCTGAGCGAGACGTCGCATCAGCAGGTATTGATGGATCAATTCGACGCGGGACTCGACGAGCGGCTGCGCTACGCGGCGCCCGACTCTGACGCCGGCAACGACTACAAGAAGGCGCTGCACGACTTCTACGAGGCGCACCGCGGCGAGCTGTCGAACTCGCTGCTCGACGCGGCGAGCGCGAGCACGCAGAACGGCGATACGATCGCGTTCGGCAAGCTGACCGACAACGAGCAGCGCAACCTGATCGGCGTCGCGCTCGGCATGCAGCCCGACGTGCCGAACACGGCATCGTCGAGCGATGGTTCGGATCCCGTATCGCCGACGAAAGACGATGTCGCGCGCTACACCGACAAGGATAAGCTGTCGACGATCAACAGCGTGCGCGACAAGCTGCTGTCGATCGGCGGCGGTGCGACGACGCAGGTCAACGTGCTGCCGATGGTCTACGCCGCCAAGGATGCCGGCATGACCACCAGCGCGCTGTTCAAGGTCAGCGGCAAGGACGGCACGCAGTACGTCGACGAGACGGCGAGCACCTACAACGACATCAACGACTACATCGACAACAACGAGCTGTCGAAGGACGGCACCGTCGACATCGCGACCGGTCACAACGCGGACGGCTCGCTGCAGCTCGTGTCGAAGGCCGCGCATCACGAAAGCGGCTTCGACAGTTTCCTGAACACGCTGACCAGCACGGGCCTGAACATCGGCATGATGGTCGGCGGGATGGCGCTCGAAGGTCTCGGCACGCTGCTCGACGGCACCGGCATCGGCGCGATCGTCGGCGTGCCGCTGAACATCCTCGGCGCGGGGATGATGTACACGGCGATCGGCGCGACGATGACGAGCGCGGGCCTCGATCTGGCCAACCGCGCCGACCACGGGCGCAGTCTCAATCCGTTTACCGACGCGGGCGCGCGGGCCGACTTCATCAACCTCGTGCCGATGGGCGCGGCGGGCGCCGCGAAGCTCGCCGGCAGCAAGCTGTTCACGCGCGCGGTCACGGCGCTCACGCGCACGCCGAAGGTCGCATCGGTGCTTACCACCGGCGCGCGCGCCACCGCGGTCGTGACGGGCGTGGGCGGCGCGGTCGAGGCGTTCGGCGAAGCGGGCTACGACTATTTCGTCAAGGGCGACACGAAGGCGGCCGGCGAGCAGCTCAAGTCCGGGATCACCAACGTCGCGCTGATGGCCGCCGGCGGCCTGAAGGAACGCGCGGTGACGTCGGTGCGCACGCACACCGGCCGGCCGGTGCCGATCCGCGGGGCCGACGGCGACACCGTCACGGTCGACAGCCAGATGCTCGGCCGGATCCTGAACAAGGGCGACGTGTCGTCGCTCGCCTACGGCCGCACCCGGGCGACGCTCGACGGGGAAGCCGTGAAGGTGTCGCCCGACGGCATGCTGATGGTCGGCGACAAGATCCTGACCTACGACAACCAACCGATCCGCGTGCTCGACAAGACGTCCAGCAAGCAGATGCCGCCCGGCAAATCGGTGGTGCTCGGCGAGGACGGCACGCTGTCCGTCGTGTCGGCCTCGCCGAAGGAATGGACCAACGGCACGCGCATCGACGACGTGACGGGAACCGGCGAGCGCCTGTCGTTCGGCCCGGACGGCGAGATGACCACGACGCCGAACGTCGTCCCGAAGACGCGGCTCGAACTGCTCGATCACACCCTTGCGCAGACGAGCGAAGCGATCCGGCAGGCAAGCGGCGCCGACACGCAGGCGCCGCGCAGCCTCGCGCAGACGGCCGCCGAAAGCGAAACGGCCAGCACGGCGAACAACGCCCGCAGCACGCAGCGCGCGAGCCAGGAACGCGCGCGCATCGATCAGCAGCACGACGAAACCGAACTGGACCGCACGTCGGCCGCGCGCAACGACCGGCGCAGCGAGGACGCGCAGGCGTTGCGCACGCGGCCCGCCGACCTCGAGGAACCCGCCGGCGGCGGCACGCGAACGAAGACGGATGGCTCGCCGCCGCGCGTCAACGTGAAAATCGTCGACCTGACGGACGAAGCGCCGGCCGCCCGGGCGGCCGCGCGCGATCCGGCCGGCGTCGCGGTCCCACGCGGGCCGAGCGCCGAACCGCTGGAGGTCGGCGACCGCACCGTCTATGTCGTGCGCGACCGCGCGGCGCAGGACGCGCCTGGCGCACGGCCGTCCGCGTTGCGCCCGCAGGATCTCGACGAGCCGGTGATCGTCGTCGCGGGCGAACATGACGCGGCACTGGCGCCCGAACTCGCGAACCGCTGGCAGAAGCCCGTCTACGCCGCCGCACCCGACGCGTTCGGCGCCGACGGCCAGCTGCGCGCCGACGCACGCGTGCTGCGTTTCGATCCCGCGCCGGAAACCACGGCGGCCGAAACCGGCTTGCCGGGCGCGGCCGCGGCCGACGAAACGCCGCCGGCATCGCCCCGCCCGGCTGCCGGCGACGACACGGTGATCGTGCTGGCCGGCAAGCGCGGCCCGAACGAACCGGCGATGCCCCGTACGGCCGCGCCGCCCGAGCCGGTCAAGGCGCTCGACGGCGTGTTCAGCGCGCCGAACCGCGTGCTCGTGCTCGTCAGGCCGGAACGCCCCGGTGCGCCCGAGCGGAACGCGGAGCGGGAAACGGCCGCGGCCGACCGCGGCACGCGCGCGATCGACGACGCGGGCGACCAGACCGCACCCGCACCGACCGGCGGCGAACGTCGCGCCGCAGCGAACGACGACATCGGCCTCGCCGCCGCGCACCCCGAAACGACCGAGACCGCCCCGCCCGACCCCGACGCATCGAAGCCGGGCTGGGTCACGCGGATGCAGATGCGCTTCGGCGGCGCGGCGCTGCCCGAAGCCGCACAGGCGCTCGCGATGCAGTCGGGCACGCTCGCCACCCAACTGCGCATGCTGCAGGACGCCGGCTGGCGCGTGACGCTCGGCAAGCGCGGCGGCGGCAGCCGCATCGACCCGCGCAAGCGTCGCGTGACGATCGACGGCGCGCTCCAGCATCCGGGCAGCATCACATATACGCTCGCGCACGAAGCGCGCCATGCGGTCGAGGCGATGGCCGGTGTGCTGAATCTCGACTACGGCAACCGCAGCCGCTTCACGCGCAAGGCGCTCGAAGCCGAGGCGCGCGCGCAGATCAACGCGTTCGAGGCACGCTACGAAATCAAGCTCGCGGGTGGCGGCGACATTGCCGCGCATGTGCGCCTGCCCGATGCGATCGAGCGCGAAGGCGCCGCGTGGCGCGCGCCGTCGCACGACTACGCGGGCACGGTCGGACGCCTCGTCGACGCATTCGCGGATGCGCCCGTATCGGGCCGCGACGGCGAGACCTACCGCGACTTCTACGACGACGTGTGGTCGCGCCAGAAGCGCCGCGGCGGCATCCCGCGCCGAATGCCCGCGCCGCAAACGCACGAGACCGCCGACGCGCCGCGCGGCGTGCGCAGCTTCGACGAACGCGTCGCCTGGAGCCGCGCGCATGCCGACTATGCATCGCCGTTCGGCGACGGGCCCGTGCCTGCCGCGGCCGACCTGCAAGCAGCGCGCAGCCGCCACTTCACGATGCTGCAGGACGAAGGCGTGCTGATGCTGCATGCCGACACGTTGCCGGACGGCACGCTGCTCGCGGGTGGACAACCGGCCAGCGTGCATGAATACGCGCTCGACCAGGCGCCGTCGTTCCTGATCAAGGACGGCTATTCGATCGTGTTGTCGGCGAAGCACGGCGGCGATGCGGCTGCCGCGCAGCTCGCGAACCTGTGGCAGCGGCCGGTGTATGCGCCGCCCCCGCACGCGGTCGGCGAACGCGCGGCGCTGCTCGACACTGGCGTGTTCCGCCGCTACGACCCGGCGCCCGCGGCACCGCACGATCTCGGGCCGCTGGCGGCCGACGCCGAAGGCGTGCACGTCGAGGGCAATCCGGCCGCGCGGATCGACGTCGAGCGTCACGTCGGCGAACTGCTCGGCGCCGGCGGCGAAAAAACCGTGTTCGCGCTCGGCCACGATGCCGCGCTCGCGGTTTACGACCACGGCCCGCATACGTCGGAAGCCCGCCAGATCGAAGCGGCGATCGACGAGAGCATCGCACTCGACGATCTCGCCGCGTACGACCTGAAGACCGTGACGATGCACGGTCCGTTCTCCGCGCTGAACCGCGTCGCCGTGCTGTACCGGCCGCTGGGCGTGTTCCACAGCTACGGCTTCGAGACGGGCGCGCTGCCGCGCGTGGTGTCGCGCGCGGCGCTCGAGCATATCCGGCAGATTCGCGAAGTCGTCGAACGCACGGGCATCGGCTTCGACCTGCAAGGCCTCTTCACGCGCGGCGGCGATTTCCTGCTGAGCGACCCCGGCCCGATCGGCACGGGCGCGGGCGAGCACTTCACCGCGCTGCAGCGGCTCGCGGTGATCGAGCGCGCGCTGACGCAGGGCCTCGAGCGCGGCAACATCGAACTCGCGCATCCGCGGCTCGCCGAAACGCCGCCGCCCGATGCGTTCGTGCAAAAACCGTCGGTCATCACGCGCGTGCGGATGCGCTTCGGCGGCGCCCCGCTGCCGAAGGAAGCGTACCGGCTGATCGACGCGTCGAGCCTGCTGTCGCAGCAGCTTCGGCTCGGCACCGACGCCGGCTGGAAAGTCGTGCGCGGCAAGCCCGGCGGCGGCAGCAAGATCGATACGCGGCGGCGCCGCGTCACGATCGACGGCGGCCTGCGGTCGACCGGATCGATGGTCTACGTGCTCGCGCACGAGGCCCGCCATGCGCTCGAGGCCGCGACCGGCACGCTCGGGCTCGACTACGGCTCGACGCAGGGTTACGTGCGTAGCGCGCTGCTCGCCGAGGCGCGCGCGCAGGTCAACGCATTCGCGGTGCGCGACGAGATCCGGGCGAACCTCGGCGTCGACATCGGCCGCCACGTCGCGCTGCCCGAGGCGATCGCCAACGAATACGGCCGCGCGCGGCCCGGTGACGCCGCCTCGCTCGCGCGCCTCGCCGACGCGTTCGAGCACAGCCCGACGTCGCTCGACGGCGGCGTGACCTACGGCGAGCTGTATCGGCGCCACGCGCAGGCCGCGCGGCGTACCGGGGTCACGATGCCGGCGCCGCGCGACACGGCCGCCACGCTCGCCGAGGAAACGGCATGGTCGCGCGCCCGCCCGGTGAAGGCGTCGCCGTTCGACGGCAAGCCGGTAGCCGGCGTCGACGCACTGACGCTCGACCGCTCGGGCCCGCTGTCCTACGACCGCGACGGCCGCATCGTGATCGTGCATGGCGTCACCGACGCGCAAGGCCGCCTCGTCAATCCGGACGGCCGGCCATACACGCCGGTCGAGGTCACGCTCGCGCACCGCTCGGTGCTCGGCCTGCCCGGCTCGTCGGTGATCCTCTCGGCACGCAACGGCCGCGACGCCGCCGCGTGGCTCGCGAACGTCTGGCAGCGCCCCGTCTACGCCCCGCCGACGATCGCGGTCGGGCTCGGTGCCGAGGCACGGCTCGG
Organism: Burkholderia seminalis; assembly: GCF_001718535.1. Classification (NCBI taxonomy): domain Bacteria; kingdom Pseudomonadati; phylum Pseudomonadota; class Betaproteobacteria; order Burkholderiales; family Burkholderiaceae; genus Burkholderia; species Burkholderia seminalis. The sequence goes on from NZ_CP013400.1 coordinate 2,169,792, forward strand.
CCATACGAACGCGTGGCTGCGTTACGATCCGGCGCCGCACCTGCGCCCGGACCTCGGCGCGCTCGAGGTGGACGGCAACGGCGTCCACGTCAGCGGCGATCCGGCCGCCCGCGTGCCGGTCGAGCGCTTCACCGGCGCGGCAACCGGCGCCGGTATCGAGAAGACCGTGTTCGAACTCGGCCGCCGCAATGCGATCGGCCTCTACCTGGGCACCGACAATCGCGCGATCCTCGGTCACATCGAATCGATCCGCCTCGAACAGGAAGGCCTCGCGGCGCTGCGCGCGCACGGGCTGCGCACGCTCACGGTCGGCGGCCCGTTCGCAGCCTTCGATCGCGTGGCCGTGATGTACGCGCCGTTCGCGTCGCTGAGCAGCCACGACGTGATGGCCGGCGTGCTGCCGGCGCGCGTCACCCGCGACGCATTCGCGCAGCTCGACCGCGCGCGCGACATCACCGCGCGGCACCGCCTGTACTACGACTTCGAAGGCGTGTTCGACGCGCATGGCGACTTCTACCTGAGCGACCCGTCGACGGTCATGACCGATGCGCCGAAGCTGAACGTCGAAGGCATCGTCCGCGAGATCGGCGCGCTGCGCGTGACGCTCGAGGACGGCATCGCGCGCGGCGCGATCGAGCTCGCGCATCCGGGCATCGCCGAACACCTGCCGCCCGACGCATTCGTGCAGAAGCCGTCCGTCGTCACGCGCATCCGCATGCGTTTCGGCGGCGCGCCGCTGCCGAAGGCCGCTCATGCGCTGATCGACCGCTCGAGCCTGTTGCGCCAGCAGGTCGCGCTGGCCGGCGAGGCCGGCTGGCAAATCGTGGTGGGCCGGCCCGGGCGCGGCAGCCGGATCGATACCGCGAAGCAGCGGATCGTGCTCGACGGGCAGTTCCACGGCACCGGCACGCTCGTCTATACGCTCGCCCACGAAGCGCAGCACGCGGTCGAGACGATCACGCGCCGCCTCGCGCTCGATCGCTCGTCGCCGGAGGCGCTGACCGACAGTGCGCTGATGGCCGAAGCGCGCGCGCAGGCGAACGCGTTCGCGGTGCGCCGCGAAATCCTCGACGACGGCGGCATCGACATCGCCCGGGACGCCCGCCTGCCCGACGCGATCGCACGGGAAGCCGACCACGTGATGCCCGGCGACGAAGCCGGGCTGCGCCGGCTCGCGGCCGCCTTCGGCGATGCCGCGCCGTCCGTGCCGGGCCACATGAACTATCGCGCGTACTACGCGAACCAGGCCGACGCGATGCATGCGCGCGGCGTGCCGCGCGAGATGCCGGCGCCCGCACCGCAGCCGGCGTCGAACGTGCCGGCCGCCGCCGCGACGGCGGACGCCGCGAGCCGCCGGCATGCGCTCGATCACCTCGCGTCGCACGGCAAGCGCGACCTGGTCCGCATCGACGGTTCGCAGCTCGCGTCGCTCCAGCAGATGAAGGAGGCGTTCGGCACGAATGCGCACGTGCTGATCGCCGAGCATGAACCGCGGCCGGACGCGTCCGTCGAGGCGCGCCATGCGCAGCCGAAGTTCGTCGCGAGCATGCGCACCGACGGCAACGGTACGTTCGTCGACAAGGCGTCCGCCGATCCGGCCGCGCCGATCCCGGACGCGGTCTATCGCGCGCTGAAGGACAACGGTGGCGCGCAACGGGCGGACGTCGATTTCTACGTGTCGCCCGTGTCGCTCACGCAATTGCGCGAGTACGGCGGCGCCGCGCGGATCACCGCGCGCAGCGACGGCCGCACCTGGGAAGCCGAACAGGCGGCGGCGACGCCCGACGCGAGCGTCGTCACGACGCTGAAATCGCTCGCCGACGCGCCGCGTTTTCGCCGGCCGAAGCAGGCGGCGAAGGCGGCCGGCGACGGCGCGACGCTTTACGCGATCGACAAGGAAACCGGCAAGGTGCTCGGCTACGCGACGCGCAACGCCGCGCACGACTGGACCTATCACGAGTCGACCTCGCTCGGCGACGCGACGATCGCACCGCGCGATCTCGGCGCCGCGTTCCGCCGGCGCGCGCGCAATCTGTCCGGCGGCCGGCGCGGCGTGCGATTCGTCGTGACGGACGTCGCGCACGACACGGTCGAGCGCTACGGCGGCTTCGCGCCGGCCGCGATGCGCAAGGCGCTCGGCGACGAGAAGCCGCCGATGCAGAAACTCGGCACGCGTGTGCAGCGCGGCCTCGCGAAGGCCGATCCCGGCGTGCGCCGCAAGATCGCCGAGATCGACGGCGCCGACAGTCCGTTGCTGCCGCCGAAGCTCGTCCCGGACAGCGAACAGCTCGCGATCGACTTCAGCGGCGCGAACACGCTGCATCTGATGCGCGCGCTGGAGCTGAAGGCCATCCGCGGCGATCACTACGTGTACGTGTACGAGACCGATCATCCGGTCGCCGAATCGCTGCATGCGCGCCGCGGCATCATCGCGATCCGCGACGGCAACGCGCGCTGGTACGACGACGCCGAGCAATTGCGCGACCGGCCGGACGCGGGCCGCCCGCTCGACGAGATGCCGCTCGGGCGCGGCCCGTTCGGCGCGAATCAGCACTTCCTGCTGTCGACGCTCGCGCCCGATGCGTTCGATCCGCGCGCGACCGCCACGCAGAAAGCCGCGCTTGCGCAACGGCTCACGCAGTTGCTCGACGAGAAATCGAATTTCGATGCGCTGCCGGCGAAGTTCGACCTCGCGACGCGCTGGATCCGCACGCAGATCGCCAGCCAGATCGATCGCGTGAAAGCGGCGCAGGCCGACCTCGCCGCCGCCCAGCAAGCCGCGCAGCCGGCGGGCGGCGGCACGACCCGCCCCGCCGGCCGGGTGCGCAATGCGCTGCGCGGCAAGGGCGGCCGGCGCAGCCGCCGCGCCGCGAATGCGTCGAATGCGTCGAACGTGCCGGCCGCGCCGAAGCCGCCGAAAACGCCGGCCGCCAAGCCGCTGACGCTGCGGCCATACCAGCCGAGCCTGGGTTCGAGCACGGTCGCGGAATGGGTGATGCGCTACGGCGCCGCCAAGGTGGCCGACTGGTTCCCGACGGTCGACCGCGTGAAGGCGGTCGCCGCACGCCGGAACCAGCCCGATGCCGGCGGCCTCGCACTGACCGACGAACCGCAGACGATCCTGGCCGACGCACCGATGCTGAAAGCGCTCGGCATCCCCCTTGGTCTCGCGCGCGAGGTGTCGAGCATGCCGTCGCGCGGGCCGGTCGCCGATCCACGCGGCGATCACAACCGGTTCGTGAAGTGGATGCAGGCGTACGCCACGCGCCACAGCGCGGCACGCATGATCGACAAGCGCGCGATCCAGGCGTTCGTGCGCGCGCCGGCCGAGATCCAGGACCGCGTCGCACCGATGGCACGTGCGTTCAACCTGCGCGACGATCCGGCGCTCGCGGTGCGCTACATCGACCAATATGGCGGCGCGATGCCGGTGGTGTCGATTCCGGTCGATCCGCACACGCTCGCGGCCGCGCGCGGCGGCAAGCACGACCCGGCGTTCATCCGGCGCGCCCGCCAGTTCGGTTCCCCGATCGGCGCGCGCTACAACGAGGCTGACGCGACGATCACGCGCGAGGCGCCGGACGGCACCACGCGCACGCTCGAGCTCGACGACATCGCGCATCTGCACCAATGGCTCACCGCGGCGTCGCGCTACGGTTTCCAGCTTCGTCTCGAAGCGGCGGCCGGCCGCCCGCTCGTGTCCGCGGACGACCGCCGCACGATCGCCGGCACCAACGACAGCTACGCCGAATACACGCGGCTCATGACGTCGTTCGAGCGCTGGTCGCACGATCACCCCGGCGCACCCGCGCCGAACGTGATGCTGAGCTTTCACGGGTGGGACGCCGTGCTCGAACCGGTGCCGGGCGCCGGCCACGTCGAGCTGCTCGATGCGCTGCTCGACCGCAAGGCGATCGACTGGCTGCACGTCGGGCTGTCGTACGGCACGCACGGGACCGACTTCATCGCGAACCAGGACCTGACGCGGGCGCTGGCGGAACGGATCGTCGACTATTACCAGACCGACCGTCACGGCAAGTTCGCCCGGCTGCACGGCGCCGACGCGCTCACGCGCGTCTTCGAACCGGTGAGCCCCGAGGCGTTCGCGAACCAGCAGCAGGTGCTGTTCGCGGAAATCGCGCGCATCGGCAAGTCGAAAGGCCTGTCCGACGACGCGCTCGCGACGCTGCGCAGCGAACTGTACGAACGCAACACGACCTCGCTCGTCAACCAGGCCCGCAAGGCGACGATCGAGCATGCGATGACGCAGTGGGCGTCGGCCGACCATCCGCCCGCCACGCGCACCGAAAAACTCGCCCGCCGCTTCGGCGAACGCTGGCTCGCGGAAGCCGGCGGCCGCGCGCCCGCACGCGGCACCGTCGTGACGAGCGCCGATCCCGCCGGGCCGCTGGCCGACAGTCGCGCCTACTGGCAGTCGGTGGTCGAGCGCGAAGCGCTGAAGAACGATCCGTCGAAGCCGATCAGCGTCGGCCGGCAGATCGCGGCGAACCCGAAACAGGCCAAGATGATCGAGGAACTGCAGGCGCTCGCGCAGATCAACGCGCTGCGCGTGCACCGGCCGTCGTTCCGCAAGGCGGAGCTGTGGAAGTCGATCGGCTTCAGCTCGCTCGTCACCGGGGCGGGCGCGCTCGTGATCGCCGATACGCTCGGTGCGACGCACGTGCTGCGGCACGACATGCTGAGCAGCGCGACGTCGTCGTTCCTGCTGGGCTCGCGTCTCGGCCGCGTGTTCCAGGTCATGCACCAGGGCGCGGTGCGCAGCCTGCAGGCCGGCGATCCGAAGGCCGCGCAGGCGGTCCTCACGCGGCTCGAAGTGACGCTGTCGCGGCAGTTGCGCTCGGGCGCGCACGATTACGGCCAGAACCGGCGCGCCCAGCTGGAGCAAATCTCGAACGAAGCGCGGACGCTGGCCGCGCAGTACGTCGAACTGAATCGCGTCGGGCTGATGAGTTTCGACGACGCGACCACCCACATCAAGGCGCTCGCCGCGGACGTGCTCGCGCAGATGCAGGGCACCGTCGGCGGCACGTCGCTGCAGCAGCTCCATACCGGCAACCCGCGCCACCTGTTCGGGATCGCGGGTCGCGCAGGCGCCGCGATCACATCGACCGCGACGCTCGCGGTCGGCATCAGCGGCGTCGTGCACGCGCACGGCGCGTTCGATCTCGCCTACGGCTCGGCCGCCATCGCGAGCGGTGCGTTGGGTGCCACGTACGCGGGGCTCGTCTATACGATCGGCGCGCACCGCGTGAATGCCGACAAGCGCAGCCGCATCGTGCGCTTCACCGATTCGGCGAGCGACTTCATGGCCGTCGCGTACGGCGGTCTCGGCACCGGCGTGCAGTGGAGCGGCGGCCATTACGATCTCGCCATCGCGACCGGCGTGTCCACCGCGCTGCTGCTCGGCGGGCGTCTGAACACGCATTTCCCGAACGCGACGCCGCTGATCAAGAAGATCCCCACGGCCGTCGTGCTGATTCCGGTCGGCGCGTTCGCGTACAAGCTGATCGAAGGTCTGTGGACGACGTTCTTCGGCTCGGGGTCCGGCGCGTCGAATCAGTCGAATCAGTCGAATTCGTCGCAATCGCATCTCGCGCCCGGCGCGTCGCCGAGCGCTTCGACCCATCCTTCGGCCAGCGCCGCGCCGAGCGCTTCGACAACCGCGTCGCCCGGTACCTCGCCTGCCGCGCCGGCTTCGCCGTCGGCCAGCGCCACGCCGTCGACCGCGCAACCGTCCGGGTCGCCGCAGCCCTATATCGTCGTGGCCGGCGATTCGCTGTGGGTGATCGCCGACCGGCATCGCCAGTCGCTGCTCGACGCCGCGCACGTGTCGCGCGCCGACCGGCAGGCGATGCCGCGCGGCAAGCAGGATATGCTCGCACTCAACGAGATCCTGCAGCTCAATCCGTCGGTTTCACGCGATCCGAACCAGTTGTCGGTCGGCACGCCGCTGATCGTGGGCTGATATCGGCGCGCCGTCCGCGGGGCGCCGATATCACGCCGCATCACGCCGCCCGCTGATGTTCCAGCCACGCCTGGAACATCAGCACCGTCCACAACGGGTGCTGCCAGTTCATCCGGCCGGTCTGGTGCTGCCGCCACAGCCGCTCGACCGCGGTCGCGTCGAAGAAGCCTTCTTCGCGTAGCCGCGACGGGCGCAGCAGCGCCTCGGCCCAGTCGCGCAGCGCGCCGCGCAGCCAGTGATCGACGGGCGCACAAAAGCCCTGCTTGGGCCGGTCGATCAGCGCGGACGGCACGTACCGGTCGAGCAGCCGGCGCAGCAGCGCCTTCGACTGCCCTTCCGGCAAGCGCACGGACGCCGGCACGCGCCACGCGAATTCGACGACGTGATGATCGAGGAACGGCATGCGCGTCTCGAGGCTCACGGCCATCGCCGCGCGATCGACTTTCGCGAGAATGTCGGTCGGCAGGTAGGTGAGCGTGTCGATCGCCATCGCCTGCTCGGCGAAGCTCAGGTGCGCGGGCCACGCCGACACCGTGTCGAGCGGCGTCGGCGGCTCCTGCCCCGACAGCGCGATCCGCTCGGGATGATGCACCGACGACATCAGCAGCCGGTACAGCCCGATCCGGCTCTCGGCCGTCATCACGTGGCCGAGCTTGTGCAGGCGATCGCCGATGCGCGTCGCCGTGTCGCGCGCCTCCACGCCGCCCCACGCGCCCTGCGCGACGGCCGCGAGCTGGTCCGCGTGATCGGGCCGCAGCGCATGCAGCGCGGCCGCGATGCGCGCCCGCACGGCCGCCGGCACGCGGTGCAGCTTGCGCCACAGGCGCGGCGTCAGGAAGTAACGCGTATAGCCGCCGAACAGCTCGTCGCCGCCGTCGCCGGACAGGCTCACCTTCACGTGCCGGCGCGTCAGTTCCGACACAAGGAAGGTCGGGATCTGCGACGCATCGGCGAACGGCTCGTCGTAGATCGACGGCAGCTTCGGGACGACGCCGAGCGCATGGTCGGCCGTCACGTAGAGTTCGGTATGGCGTGTGCCGAGGTGGCGCGCGACGGCCTTCGCGTAACCGGCTTCGTCGTAGCCGGCCTCGTGGAAGCCGATCGTAAACGTGTCGACCGGCGTCGACGATTGCGCCTGCATCAGCGCGACGATCGTCGACGAATCGATGCCGCCCGACAGGAACGCGCCGAGCGGCACGTCCGCTTCCATCTGCCGCGCGACGGCCCGGCGCAGGATCGCGTCGAGCTGGTCGACGGCTTCGTCGGCATTGCCCTCGAACGGCTGCGCACGGCCCGCCTCGATCGTCTGCTCGAGCGTCCAGTACGCCCGCACGCGCGGCGTGTCGCGCGCATGCTCGAACTGGATGTAGGTGCCGGGCGGCAGCTTGTGGATGCCGCGATAGATCGTATACGGCGCAGGCACGCTCGACTGGCGCAGGTACAGGCACAGCGCGTCGCGATCGATCGCGCCGTCGAAGCCCGGATAACCGCGCAGCGCCTTCAGCTCGGACGCGAACACCAGCGCGTCGCCGATCCGGCCGTAGTAGAGCGGCTTCTCGCCGATCCGGTCGCGTGCGAGCGTCAGCACGCGCGACGCGCGATTCCACAGCGCGAACGCGAACATGCCGGTCGCGCGGCGCAACGTTGCCTCGATACCCCACGCGACGATCGCCGCGATCAGCACCTCGCTGTCGGAGTGGCCGCGCCACGCCGGTGCGCGACCCGCGCGCTCGAGCTCCGCGCGCAGTTCGCGATGGTTGTAGATTTCGCCGTTGAAGACCATGACGTAGCGGCCGCACGCGGATGCCATCGGCTGCCGGCCATGCACCGACAGGTCGAGGATCGCAAGTCGCCGGTGGCCGAGCGCGATGCCGGCTTCCGGGTCGACCCAGATCCCCTGCCCGTCCGGCCCGCGATGCGCGAGGCTCGTCGTCATTCGCGCGAGCGTGCCGCGCGCTGTCTCCTCATCGAAGGCGACGCTATTCAGAAAGCCGTCGATTCCGCACATTTGATTTGTCTGCCCCTGTTGACCTGTTCCGTCATGTACCGCGCAAACTCGCGGCCGCCGTCGGGCGTGACGGTCGGGCCATATTACGAAGAAATAAATCAGCAATAATTCACTGGTGAACGCAGACGAAATCCGGAAAAAAACCCGCGTCAAGCCCCGGGGGCGGATCGCCCCGCCAAGGGGCCATATCGAACGGGAACGGACGGCCGATGCGCGACGCGCGCGGGAAATAAGGGCGGCATGCACAAACGCTCGCCGCCACCGCGCCACGCCGCGTCACCCCCCGCCGGTCGCCCATTTCAGCAACTGCGCGACCTCGCGGAAATGCTGCGGCTGAATCGTGCCGTTCTCGGGCGTCGTCTCGTACAGCGCCTGGGCGAGCCCGACGTTCGCGAGCGTCGGGCGCAACGCGTCGCGGGCGAGCCGCACGATCCGCTCGGCCGCGTCGCCCTCGCCGCGCGCGAGCACCCACGGCAGCGTGCCGATCCCGCCGTAATAGAGCGCCACCGCGACGCGCGGCGAATACACGACCACCGACGCGTAGCCGATACGGTCGGGCAGCGACGCGAACTGCGCTTCGCGCGCGAGCTGCCGGCGCTTCGCCTCGATGTGCGGATCGCCTTCGTCCTCCTTGTGCTCGCGCCGCACTTCGTCGATCGACATCTTCATCTTCTGGTTGAACTCGTGCCGCTGGTGCACGATGTCGATCAGCGCCATCACGATGTAGATCAGCGCGGCCCAGCCGAACAGCAGCATCAGCAGCTTCACGATCAGCGCAAGGATCGAGACCGGCCGCGTGAAACCCGACTGCACCGCCGGGTCGAGCGACTCGACGATCAGCCAGCCGAGCGTCGCGACCAGCAGCGCCGTCTTCAGCAGCATCTTCGCGAGATTGACGAGGTTGCGCAGCGACCACAGGTTCTTCATGCCCTCGGCCGGATTGAGCCGCGACAGCTGCGGCACGAGACGGCTCCACGCCATCACGCCGCCCACCTGCACGAAGCCCGCGAGCAGCCCGGCCAGCAACCCGGCCGCGACGATCTGCGCGGACAGCGTCGCCCAGTCGCGCGCGGCGCCGTCGATCAGCACCGCGAGCCGCGCGGCCGGGTCCGCCGCGCCCACCGCGTCGAACACGAGCCGGAACAGCGCCTGCAGCCGCGCGAACAGCGAACCGATGCCCACCGCGAGCGCGACGCACACGCCGACGAAGAACGCCGACGAAACCGTCTCCGCGCTCTTCGGCACGTCGCCTTTCTCGCGCGCCTCGCGCAGGCGCTTCGCGGTCGGCTTCTGGTCCTTTTCGGCCATGTCGGTGCCGCCGCGCTCAGCCGCCGCCGTGCGCGGCGAACAGCGCGCGCAGCAGCGCCATCAGCCCGCTGTCGGGGCTCAGCAGCGAATGCAGCGACGCGTACACCACCGGCAGGAACAGCATCATCATCAGCAGGGCCAGCGCGCTCTTCAGCGGCTGCGAGAACACGAAGATGTTCAGCTGCGGCACCGCGCGCCCGACGAGGCCGATGCCGAGCTCGACGAGGACCAGCACGATCGTCACCGGCGCCGCGAGCTTCACCATCCATTCGAAGATCGTGTCGGTCTGCCGCACGATGAAGGTCTGCAGCATCGACGAGAAATCGGGGCCGAGCGAACCGATCGGCCACCACGCGTACGACTGCGCGAACAGCTGCACCAGCACCTGCAGGCCGCCCGCCGTGACGAACAGCGTGATCGCGACGAAATTCAGAAATCCCGACGTCGGGCCGCCCTCGTGCCCGCCCATCGGATCGAAGAACGCGGCGCTGCCGCTGCCGGTCTGGAAGTCGATCAGGTAACCGACGCCCTGGATCGCGAACAGCACCGCGCTGAACGCACCCGCGAGCAGCATGCCGACCACCGCCTCCTTCGCGACGAGCAGGCACCACATCAGGAACGGCAGCGCGGCCACCTGCGCGGAATCGATCGCGGGCGCGACGAATGCGGCGATCACGACGGCGATCCCGTTGCGCACGAGGCCCGTGATGATCTGCTCGTTGAACACCGGCACGACGAACATGACCGGCAACAGGCGCGGCATCACGTAGAGCAGCGGCCGCAGCGTGCCCGCGACGTCGTTGAAACCCGCGGCCTGATCTAGCATCGGCGCTCCGCGGCCGCGGGTGGCGCGGCATCGTCGGCCGCGGCCTCGCCAGCCGGGCCGGACATCTCCGCATCGAACGCGGCGGCCGCTTCAGGCGGCGTGGACGCATGACCGGCCGTATCGCCCGCCCCGGCCGCCCCGGCCACCCATGCGCCGGCCGTCGAGAAACGCCGCACCGCGTAACCGTCCGCGACTTCGTCGGCGTCGCGCTCGATCCGGGCGGCGCGCGCCTGCAGCGCCTTCTCGCCGGCCTTCTCGAGCTTGTCCTCGGCGGCCTTCGCCTTGCGCGCGGCGCGCTGCAGGTCGGCGAGCGTCGCCTCGTGGCCGCGATGCAGGTGCGCGGCCTGGTTCACCGATGCGTTCGCGGTGCCGATGTGGCGGTCGAACGTGCGTGTATCGGCCGCGGCCTCCTGCAGCGCGCGCGCCTCGCGCAGATCGTCGGCGAGCCGCACCTGGATCGCGGCCTTCGCGGCAACCTGTTGCGCAAGCTGCGCTTGCGCGGCATCGAGCGCGCGACGGCTCTGCGCGGCGACGCCCTGCTGGCGCGCGGCCGCGACGCGGGCGATCTGGCTGCGCATCTCGCGCACGCGCTTCAGGCGCGCGAGCGTCGCGAGCACGAGGCGGTCGTCGGCTTCAGACATGATCGTTCGCCAGCTTCATCAGCTTCGCGAGCTGCGCATCGAAACGCACGTCCTCGTTCGACGCCTGCGCGCAGAACGCGCCGATCGCGTCGCGCGCGCGCAGCGCGAGATCGCCGAGGCGGTCGCTGCCTTCGCGATACTCGCCGATCTGCACGAGCAGCTCGATCTCCTGGTACTTCGCGATCAGCTCGCGCACGCGCGCGGCCGCCTGCTGGTGCGCGCGGCTCGCGACGAGCGGCATCACGCGCGACAGGCTCGCGAGCACGTCGATCGCCGGATAGCGGTTCGCGAGCGCGATCTTGCGCGACAGCACGATATGGCCGTCGAGGATCGACCGCACTTCCTCGGCGATCGGGTCCGATTCCTCGTCCCCTTCGACGAGCACCGTATAGAGCGCGGTGATCGACCCGTACGCACCCTGCCCCGCACGCTCGAGCAGGCGCGGCAGCACCGCGAACGTCGACGGCGGGAAGCTGCGCCGCGTCGGCGGCTCGCCGCTCGCGAGGCCGACCTCGCGCTGCGCGCGGGCAAAACGCGTCAGCGAATCGACCAGCAGCAGCACGCGCTTGCCCGCGTCGCGGAAGTGCTCGGCGATCGCGGTCGCGACCAGCGCGGATTTCACGCGCTCCATCGCGGGGCGATCGGAGGTCGATACGACGACGATCGACCGCGCGCGCACCTCCGGCGACAGGCTGTGCTCGATGAATTCGCGCACCTCGCGACCGCGTTCGCCGACGAGCGCGATCACGTTCACATCGGCCTGCGCGCCGCGCGCGATCATCCCGAGCAGCGTGCTCTTGCCGACGCCGGACGGCGCGAAGATGCCCACGCGCTGCCCGACGCCGAGCGTCATCAGGCCGTCGATCACGCGCACGCCGGTCGGAAACGGCGTGTCGATCATCTTGCGCGCGAGCGGATTCGGAGGGTCCTGCTGCGTCGACACCCACGCGGCGCCCGTCACGGGCCCGCGATCGTCGAGCGGCCGGCCGAGCCCGTCGAGCACCCGGCCGAACAGCCCGTCCCCCACCGGAAACACATGCTCGCGCCCGGACGGCACGACGGTCGTCTCCGGCGACAGCCCCGCCACGTCGCCGAGCGGCGTGAGCAACGTCGTCTGCCGCGAGAAACCGACCACCTCCGCGAGCAGCGTCGGCTGGTTCGGCGTGCGCAACTCGCAGATCTCGCCGAGCCGCGCGCGGATGCCCGTCGCGTTCAGGATCTGCCCGACCGCGTGATTGACGCGACCCTGCACCGATACCGGCGAGAAGAACGCGAGCCCCGCGTCGAGTTCGCCGACGAGGCGGCCGCGATCGAACGGCGCGCCGTCGTCGTCGCCGCCGAACGGTTGCGGATCGTCGAGCGGCGCGTTCATCGCGCGGCGCCCTTCAGCGCATCGCGGCGGATCGCCTGGCGCAGCGCGTCGATCTGCAGGTCGAGACTCGCGTCGATGCGCCCGGACGGTGTCTCGACCGTGCACGCGTGGCGCTCGAGCCGCGCGTCCTCGACGATGCGGATCTTCTGCCGGTTCGACTGTCCGGCGAACGCGCCGTCGAGCGCGTCGCGCATCTCGTCCTGGCGGCCGGGCGCGACATGCACGACCAGAAACGCCTCGTCGCGCACGAGCGGCGCGATCCGCGCGAGCGCGGCCTCGTACAGCTTCTGCGTGCTCATCTCGCCGACGATCGCGCGCACGGCTTTCACGACGATATCGGCCATCGCATCCTTCATCGTCTCCATCGTGCGCGTGGCGGCAAGCGCCTGCGCGTAGGCCTGCGCGGCCTGCTCGCGCTGCGCGCGGCGCATCCCTTCGTCGTAGCCGGCCGCCTGGCGCTTGTCGAATTCGCGCTGCGCGTCGGCGACGATGCGCGCGGCCTCTTCATGCGCGGTCGCGATCACCGCGGACGCATCGAGCAGCGCCGCGTACTCGCGCTCCTTGAGCACCTTGCGCTCCGACAGCAGCTGCAGGTTGTCGCTCGTGATCAGAAAAGCCAGTCCCATGACGCAAGCCTCTCGGGAATCAGAAACAGGAACATCAGTTCGCCGAACTGGTCGCGCTGGGCGCGGTTCAGCCAGTAAGGCGCCTCGTCGTCGATCGCGCGGTTGAATTTCAGGCGCACGCGCCGCGCGACCGCCTCGCCGGCCGCGCCGATGAAATCCGCGAGCAGCCGGCCGCCGCGCGCGCGGATCACGACCGGCAACGCGGCGGGATCGGCACGCCACGGTTCGAGCGTTTCCGCCAGCGCGCCGAATTCCGGCGCGCGTTCGAGCACGAGGTCCAGCGCGTCGCCGCCGAGCCGCGCCGCGACTTCCGCGCGGATGCGGCGCCCGGCCAGCGCGTCGCGCAGCCACGCGCGATGCAGCAGCAGTCCCGCATACGCGGCCAGTTGCTCGAGCGCCGCGCCCGGCAGCAGCGCGAGCCGCGCGCACGGGTTCGCGACGTCGAAGTCGTGCCGGCCGGCCACGTCGTTCGCCGCGAGCAGGTGCCGCGCGAGCAGCTTGCGGCCGGCCGCGCCGAACGCGTCCGGCGAGCGGTAGCGCGCGGGCCAGTCGGCCGGCACGCGCGTCACGTGCAGGTAGCGGTCGGGCCGCAGGTTGAAGTCGCAGACGAGCGCATGAAACGCCGCGCGGCGCGGCGCGGGCGGTGCCGCGAGCGGCTGCAGCCACGGCGGCGGCGCGGCGTCGGCCGGGTTGAGCCCGTCGCCCGGCGGCGGCGCGTGCGGATCGCTCATGCGCCGTCGCGCGCACCGTCCGCCGCGCGCAGGCCGCCGCCCGGCTGCGACGCGCCGCCGGCGCCGTTCGCCCCGCGCGGCGCACCGAGCAGGCCCGCGAGCCGCGCGCCGAACATCCCGCGCCGCGCGGCCGACAGCGCGATGACCGCGCAAGTCAACAGGATCAGCGCGAACACGAGCCAGCCGAGCGGCGAACGCAGCCGCAGGACGTCCGACACCGCGCTGCCGATCCCGTCCACGCGTGTCGCGCGCGCGGCGGCCGGCTGCAGGAACAGCGACACGTTGTCGTACTGCAGCCCTTCGATGCTGTGCGCGACGAGATCCTTGACCATCGGCGCCATCGCGCGCAGGTCGACGCCGGGCCGGTAGCGGATGTAGACGGCCGCCGACGACGGCTTGATCTTGTCCGCCAACGGATCGTTCTCGGGAATCACGACCTGCACGCGCGCGACCACGACGCCCTCGATGTCCTGCAGCGTGCGCGACAGATCCTGCGACACGCCGTACAGGTAGCGCACGCGCTCCTCGGCGGGCGTCGACACGAGGCCCTGCTTCTGGAACAGCTCGCCGAGGCTCGCATAGCTCGGCTTCGGCAGCCCGTTCGCCTGCAGCACCGTGAGTGCCGACTGCATGTCGCCGTCCGCGACGCTCACGAGCCACGCGTTGCGGTCCGACGTGTCGCGCGCGTCGTTGTCCTTCGACGCGCTGATGCCCGCGTCGCCGAGCACGGCGACCATCTGGTTCGCGTCGCGCTCCGACAGGCCCGAGTACAACTCCTTCTGGCACCCGGCCAACAGCACGAGCAGCCCCGCGAGCAGCGCGCGCGCCGCCCGGCTGCGCCACGCATGCACGCGCGGCGTCGAATCGATCGTCGTCATCGTTTGTCCGCTTCAGGGCGCGCGAGACCGGATCCGGCCCACGCGCGCCATCACTCCTGCGTCTTCAGCACCGTGTGCGTGAAGCCGTTCGCCGCCTGCGCGACCGACAGGCTCAACTGGTATTCCGAAATCGTGGTGGTCGCCGTCCACTGGAAGTCCATCGCCTTCACCATCGTCATCAGCGGGTCGCTGCGGCTGTCCGCCATCGACGTCAGCATCTCGCTGCGATGCTTGTCGATGTTCGCGTACCGCGAATCGAGATCGTTGCCGTAGGTGCGCAACCGCTCGACGAGCGACGACTGGTTCGCCTGCGCGGGCGTCATCTGCACGGCCGGCGCCGCATCCGCCGGCGCGCGCGACATCGCGACGCCCGACGCGGACGGCGGGGCCGCCGCCGATGCCCCCGGCTGCATCAGCGCATCGAACTGGCGCACCTGCGCCGGATCGGACGCCGCACCCGTTTGCTGCTGCGCGGCGCTCGCGAGCGCGGCCGCGCCCGGCGGCGCCGCGCCTACGCCTGTCACTGACATGTTCATGCCCTCCTCGAGTGGCCGACGCCGGACCGGATCGGTCGGGCCAGCCCGAAACAAACCGGCCGGCACGCACGCATCCGCCGCCGGACGCCCTGCTCGGGCAGACCCGGCGCGCGGCCACGCGCGGCACGGCCGGCGACCGGCGTCATGCGCGGCCGGCCGAGCTCAGGTGCTGCGCAACCTGGGCGTTCGCCGTCCCCTCTTGCGCGGTCACTGCGTTGCTGGTTTCGAACGTCGCCGTCGACTGCTGGACCTGGAAGTTGATCTTCGTCAGTTCGAGCTGCGTCTTGGTCAGGTCGTCGGCCTGCTGCTGGACCTGGTTCGTGTTGGTTGCACCACCTGCTGCCTGCGTACCCATGTTGTGCTCCTTTAAGTGAAGTTCATCCACCTTCCGGCGGCGGCCCCATGCCCCGCCGGCGACGTGAGCCGCCGCACCGCTGCGACGCCTCGCGTAATGCGCGCACCGCGCGCCGCGCGATGCGCATGACCTGTCGCGGCGCTAGTGCGCCTTCTCCTTCGATGCCGCCGCGGTTGCCGCCGCCTCCGGCAACAGCGTCGGCCCCGGCACCGGCTGCGCGACCCCGGCGGCCGCGCCGCTCGCGAGCGGTGCCACGGGCGGCGCCGGCGCCTGTTCGGGCGCACGCGCCGACGGGCCGCCGAGCGGCATCGTGATGCGCTGGCCGCCGCGTTCGAACACGACTTCGTCCGGGCCGATCGACACGACCGTCGCCCCCTCCTTCAGCCGCGCGCCTTCGAAATAGCGGCTGCCGTCGGCCGTCTCGATGTAGCGCTGGTCGCCGTCGCCCGCGAACACGGTCGTGATCTCCGGAATGCCAGCCGTGCCGCCCAGCGTCGTCGCCGTGCGCGGCGCGGCCGGATCGGCATCGCGCACGTGATCGACGACTTCGAGCGCCGGTCGCGCATCCTTCATGTAGTTGCGGATGCGCGGCTCGATCTGCGCGCGCGCGGCCGCGCCCGTCAGTTCGATCCGGCCGCGGCCGAGATACGTCACCGTCAGCGCCGTATCGCTGAAATAGGTCTGCGCGGTCGCCACCAGGTCGCTGACCACGTAGATGTTGCCGAGCGCCGCGTTGTCGACCTCCGTGACGATCTGCGCGACGCGTTCGCGCGCGGCCGGATCGCTGACGTAGCCCGACACGATCACGCCGTCGTCGCGCGGCGCGACGGCCAGCTCCGGATACGCATGCAGCAGCTGCTGCAGCCGGTGCGTGCGCGCGAGCACCGATTCGTGCTGCCACGGCAGGCGCCCCGACCACGCGACGAAGCCGTAGCCGAGCGCGCCGAGCAGCACGCCGATCCACAACGCGACCAGCGCGATCACGAGCCGGCGGCTGCCGAGGCGGCGCAGGCCGCCCGTGAGCCAGCCGAGCCACGCGGCCTCGCGCGCGGCGTCCGGCGCATCGGCTTCGTCCGGCACCGCGACGCTCGCCTGCGCATGCCGCGCGATGCCGAGCCGGATCGAGCCAACCGTCACGACGTCGTGCGGCGTCAGCGAGCGGCGCCCCGCGCCGAGCGGTTCGTCGTTGAACAGCACCGCCGCGCCGGTCTCGCCGCCGTGGTTCTGCACGGTCACCGCGAGCGCGCCGACCTGCAGGCACACCTGCTTCGCGCCGATCTCGCGATCGGGCAGGATCACTTCGCAATCGGCCGCGGTGCCGACCCAGTTCGCGCCGCGCGCGAGCGACATCGTGCGGCCGTACATCGGCCCGCTCAGGAAGCACAGGTTCCACGGCGACGCGAGCGCGGCCGCGCCGCCCCCCGCGCCGCCGGGCAATGCGCCGTCGCCGTGCGGATCAATGATGCTCGTCGACATGGGGAGTGGCTCCTGCGGTCGTCGCGGGCTGCGCCGCCGCATCCTTCGGCGGCGGCAGCGCGGGCGGACCGAACTTCGTGCCGGGCAGCGGCTTCGGCGTCAGCGGCACCGCGACGTCGTTGTCCGGCGGGCGGTACATCGACAGTCCTTCCTGGCCGGCCGGCGCGTCGACACCCGGGTTCACGGGCGAGCCGTCCGGCGCATACATCGACGCGGTCGTCACCACGCGCGGCGTCAGCAGGTAGAACCGCTCCATGTGGTTGCCCGACTTGTCGGTGTACTTGAACAGGTTGCCGATCAGCGGAATGTCGGACAGCCAGGGCACGCCGCTCTTGTTCAGCTTCACCTCGTCGTCGTTGAAACCCGCGATCAGCAGGCTCTTGCCCTCGTCGATCATCGACTTGGTGACGATGTTGCGCTGCTGGATCACCGGAATGTTCGACACGGCCTGCCCTTGCACGACGTTGCCGTCCTGGATGTCGATCGACATCATCACGCTCTGCGGATTGCCGGACACGGCCGCCGCGTTGCGGATCGCCTCGTCGACGATCATCGGCGTCACCTTGATGCTCGTGCCGGTCGTCACGCTGTACAGCGACGAATCCTGGTAACCCTGCACCTGCACGTAGAACTGCGTGAGGTTCTCGAGGATCGCCTCGGTGTTGTCGAGCGCCAGCACCTTCGGTTTCGAACGCAACTGCGCCTGCCCCTTCTGCGCGAGCGCGTTCACGCGCGTGAGCAGGTAGTTGCGCAGCGAGCCGCCGATCGATGCCGTCAACGCGATGCCGGTCGGCAGGAAGGTGCCCGTCTGCCCGGTTTCCGACGTGCCGACGCCGAACGTGAGCGGCGGATTGCCCGAGCCGTTGTACTGCGTGTTGCCGTTCAGCGGATTCGCGCCGTTGCCGATCTGCACGTCGCCGTGCGTCGTGTGCAGGCGCCAGTCGATCCCGAGGCTGTCGAGCGAATCCTCGTTGATGTCGATGATCGTCACGTTGATCTCGACGATGCGCGGCCGCTCGTCGAGCTGGTTGATCAGCGACTGGTAGCGGTACATGTTCTCCGGCAGGTCGCGCACGATCACCGCGTTGATCGCCGGATCGGCGACGATCTGCGGCAGCGCGTCGCCGCCGCCGGCGTTCCCGAACGGTGCAAGCCCGCCGCCGGCGCTGCTGTCGCCCGCGTAACCGCCCGCGCGCGGGCCGCCGGCGATATCGGGGAAGTCGAGCCGCGGCACGGCGATCGTCAGCCCCGAGCCCAGCTTCACCTGGCGCGCGGCCTGTCCGAGCGGCGTGCTCGACGGCAGCGCGTTCGTGCCGCCGCCCTTGCCGAACAGGCGGCTCAGGATCGTCGCGACGCCCGGCACCGTCACCTCCTTGCCCGAGCGGTTGATCGTGAAATCCGACGCCCAGCCGTACTTCAGCCGGAACGCGCGGATGTCCGCATGCGCGCCGTTCGCCGACGGATCGCCGACCGAGCCGACCGCCTGCCGCACGAGCTCGACGTAGCGGCGCGGGCCGGCCACGTACACGCTGTTCGCGCGGTCGTTGATCACCAGCGTGTAGCGCTTGTCGGGAATCTGCATCGCCTGCAGCGCGCGGCCGATCTCACCGGCTGCGTTCGGCGGGATCGGGATCATCTGCGTCTGCGACTGATCGGCCGGATCGACGTACAGGAACGAGCCGTCGTAGTACCACGTGAGCCCGTAGGTCGAGCAGATCGTGTCGAGCGTCTGTTGCGGCGTGCCCGAGAAGCGGCCGCTGATCACGCCGTCGACCTTCGGGTCGACCACCGCCGTCACGCCCTGCGACGACGCGAGCTCGCGGATGAAGTCGCCGATCTTCTTGCCGTTCGCGACGATCGTGAACGGCTTGTTGCGCCAGCGCAGGTCCGCGGCCCGCGCATGTTGCGCGGGCGCCATGCACAGCGACGCCGTGAGCAGCGCGGTCGCGCACATGGCAAGCGCGGCCCGTTGCAGGCTGCGCGGTTGAAACCGGATCGAGGCGACGCGTCGACGCATCAAAGGACTCCTGTGGAAGAAACGAACATGCGTTCCAGCGCCTGCTGCGCGAAGCGCAGCACTTCGCCGCCGAGCCAGCCCGACAACAGCACGAGCGCGACCATCACGGCGATCAGCCGCACCGCGATGCCGATGTTGGCGTCCTGCACCTGCGTGACGGCCTGCAGGATCGCGACGACGAGGCCCGTGACGGTGGCGATCAGCACGATCGGCAGCGACAGCAGCAGCACGAGCATCAGCGCCTGGCGCGTCAGGTCGAGGATCGTCGAGCTCGTCATTGCACGGCTCCCGGCGCACGCACGCCGGCACCCGCGCCGACCGTGCCGTCGTCCGGCGGGTTCTTGACCCAGCCGACCGTATGCAGCTGCACGTCTTCCTCGACCTCCTGGTACGACAGCACCGCGAGGTCGGGCAGGACCGGCTGCAGGATCGTCTTCACGTAGCGGCGCGCGCCGAGCGCGACCATCACCGCGAGCCGCACGGCGCCCTGCGCATTGCCGTGCCCGCCGGCGCCGCCCGCCGGCGCGGCCTGCACGATCGCGCGCACCTGCTCGCCGATGTCCTGCTTGACCGCGCTCGACAGCGCGAGGAAATTGCCCTGCTTGGTGCGCATCACCGCGCTCTCGATCCGCTCCTGCAGGTTCTGCTCGAACAACACGACCCGCAGCTGGCGCGTCGTGCCCGCGTGGCGGTCGGTAATCATCCGGCGCAGATCGACGCGCACGAGCTCGACCAGCGCGATCACGTCGTCCGGTTCGTTCGGCGCCCACGTGATCAGGCTTTCGAAGATCACGCGCAAATTGCGGATCGGTACCTGCTCGGCCAGCAGCCGGCGCAGCACCTCGGTCACGCGCTGCAGCGGCACGAGCCGCGTCAGCTCGCCCACGAGTTCCGGGTGCTCGCGGCGCACGAGGTGCACGAGCGCCTGCGTTTCCTGGATCCCGAGCAGTTCGTCCGCATGCTGGCGCACGATCTGCTCGACATGCGCGGCGAGCGCGCTTTCGCTCGACAGCCACTTGCCGTCCGGCGCGGGGCCGTCGGGCTTGATCCACAGCGCCGTCGCGAACGGGCCGAATGCCTCGGCCGGCTGGCGCTCCGCGCGCTCGGGCAGCGGCGCGACGCCGTCCCACAGCAGCCAGCCCGGCTTCAGCGCGCCGTGCGCGGCGAGCACGTCCTGCAGATAGATCCGGTACGTGCCGGCCGCCGCGCCTTCGTCGTCGTTCAGCGTGATGCGCGGGAACACCGTGCCGATGTCCGCATCGACGCGCGCTTTCGCGCTCGACAGCGCGGCCTGCAACTGCGCGAGGTTCAGGCTCGCGCGCAGGTCGTCGGACAGCGACACCGCGATCAGCGACGTGACGCCGGCCGCATGCGACACCTTCGCGGGCTGGCCGTCGTCGGCCGCGCCGACGCGCCCCGCGATCTGGATCAGGTTGAAACTCGGCGCGGCCGTCTTGCGCTTGAGCTGCGAGAACGCGAACACGCCGAGGCCGATCGCGATCAGCGCGAACGACCATTTCGGAAAACCGGGCACGACGAGGAAGCCGGCCAGCACGACCGCCGCGATCAGCAGCGCGCGCGGATGCGCCCCCAGCTGCTCGCCGAGCTGTTCGCCGAGCTGGCGCTGCCGCGCATCGCGCGTCGCGACGCGAGTCGTGACGATGCCGGCGGCGATCGACACGAGCAGCGACGGAATCTGCGACGCCATCCCGTCGCCGACCGTCAGGATCGCGTAACGCTGCAGCGCCTGGCCGATATCCATCCCGTGCATCAGCGTGCCGACCGCGATCCCCGCGACGATGTTGATGAACGCGATCACGAGGCCCGCGATCGCGTCGCCCTTCACGAACTTCATCGCGCCGTCCATCGCGCCGTGCATCTGCGATTCCTGCTCCAGCTTCTCGCGTCGCTCGCGCGCTTCGTCGGCGCTGATGATGCCCGCGCGCAAGTCCGCGTCGATGCTCATCTGCTTGCCGGGCATCGCGTCGAGCGAGAAGCGTGCGCCGACTTCCGCCACCCGCTCCGACCCTTTCGCGATCACGATGAACTGCACGACGGCGATCACGAGGAACACCACGCCGCCCACCACGACGTTGTTGCCGACCACGAGCCGCCCGAACGCGTCGATCACGTGGCCAGCGTTCGCGTGCAGCAGGATCAGCTTGCACGACGCGATGTTCAGCGCGAGCCGGAACAGTGTCGTGAACAGCAGCAAGGCGGGAAACGACGAGAAGCTCACCGCCGACGGCACGTAGGTCGATACCGTCAGCAGTACGACGCTCGCGGCGAGGTTCAGCGAGATCATCCCGTCGAGCGCGGCCTGCGGCAGCGGCAGGATGAACAGCGCGACGACCGCGACGATGAACACCGCGATGAACAGGTCGGCGCGCGGCGATGCGCCCCCGAGACGCGGTCCGGACACGCCGCGGCCGGCGGAAAACAACCGCTGCCAGTCGCGGGGGAGCGCCTTCGGTTCAGCCATCGTGCCGTCGTCCTGTCGTTATCGCCGGCCGGCACGGGCAATCCTGCCCGTGCCGCGCGGACCGTTGAATGGGACGAGTGTAGCGACGGGAAACGATGGAAAAAGGGATGCGCCTCGTAGCGCGAAAGCGCGTTTTCCGGCGACGATCGAATCGGACTACGAAACCCGGCGGCACGCTCGGGCACGCGCCGCCGGAACCGCTTCCATTGCGTGCCGGGCCGCCGGCGCGCACGCCGGCGGTGCGCCGTTTCGGGGTTACAGGCGCCGCGCGGCGAGGTACGCGAGCTGCGCGCGGTTCTGCACGTTGAAGAGTTTCTCGAGCGACCGGATGTGATGGCCGACCTTGTGCAGCGACGTGCGCAGCGCGCTCGCGATCTCCTGGTCGGACAGCCCGTGCACGAGGCGATCGAGCACCTGCTGCTGCTCGTCGCCGAGCGCGAAACCGCGCATGCGTGCGATACGCGCCTCGAGGAACGGCAGCGCGACGCGATGCACGGCGAGGCTCACCGCCAGCGCGCCGCCGATCACGCGATCGTCGATCCATTCGGTGCCGTGCGTCTCCGACGTCACGTTCACCGCGACGCGCAGGTCGAGACGCGGCGCCGACAGGCTGAAGATCACGCCGCTGTTCATCGCGTGCGCACGCAGATGGCCGGCGAGCGCCAGCACCTTGCGGTCGCCGCTGCCCTGCGCGGCCGCCTCGATCTCGTCGAGCCGCCATGCGACCGGAAAGCCGCTCTGCCGCACCTGCGCGAAACGCGGGTCGCTCTCGTAGAGCATCCCTTCGATGAACGGCTGCATGAACGTTGCCGGCGCGAGATCGCGCAGCAGATGGGCGCACAGAATGCGCCGCCCGATCATTTCGTAGGCGCCGTAACCGAGCGTACTGAAACCGATTTGCCGCAATCGCGCATGGCATTGCGCGAAATCGATTGGCGCAAGGTCGGTTTTACCGGATCCGATTTGAATGCCGGTAAAAACGTCGCGCTCGATTGCCTGATATTCGCTCGAATAAGCGGCCGCGGCCGCGATATCGGCATGTGAGAACCATTCGACGCGTGGTGCGCCGTCAGCATGTGTCATGAGGAGCCCGCCCCTTTCCCAATATATGAAACTGCGCCCCGTCACGATCTGGTCTTTTCTTTATGATTTTCTGGTAGTCAATATACGCGCGTGAACATGAACCTTTCGCCGCAATTAGTATTACGGCATATTACGCATACACAGGCATTTTTGTACAATGCCCCCGCGTTTCGTCAGGGATGACGATCGGCGCATATCAAAACGATGCTCGATCGCACCGCCGCGAATGCCGTTCACGATACGGCCGCCGCCAGGCGATGCGCGTCGATTCCGAGGGATGGCTCATGTCCGATATTGCATTGCATGAAGAAGCGGTCGCCCCAACCTTTCCGCGCGCGTCGGGCGCCTGCGCGGATGCGCGCCGGGAGCGCACCGTGCAGGTCGTCTGGTGCGACGACGTGAAGGGCGGCGACGTCACGCAGCCGCACGCGCCGAAGCTCGGCGTCGCCGATACGCTCGCGCACGCGCAGAGCACGGCCGAGCGCAACCGGATCGTCACGAGCCTGCTGCATCTGACAGGCTTCTCGACGTTCGCGTACTTCGCGCTCGAATTCTCGCGCGAGCGCGTCGAAAGCCTCTATCTGCACGAAGCGTTCACGCCGCCCACCTATCGCGGCGACTACGTGCGGCACAACCATCACGACGTCGATCCGCGCACGCTCGGCGCGCGCGTCTGCAACATGCCGATCGTGTGGGACCTGCAGCAGCTGCGCCGCGAGTACCGCGAGCGCGAAGACGGCCCGAGCGAGCGCCCCGCCACGCTCGACGGCTTCCTGCAGACGATGCAGGACGACGGGATGTGCAGCGGCATCATGTATTCGATGGCCGTGCCCGGCACGCGGCTGCACGCGTTCATGAGCTTCACCGCGCCGCGCCGCACGCGCGAGTGGATCACGCCGGCGACGATCGAGCAGGCATTGTCGATCGGGTTGTCGGTGCACAAGTTCGCCTCGCCGCAACTGATCTCGACGTCGCGCGAGCGCGCGGTGAACGGGCTCACGCCGTTCGAGCAGGAACTGCTGCTCGGCATTGCCGAAGGCGCATCCGACAAGGAGATCGGCCGGCGCCTCGACACCAGCGCGCACAACGTCGACTATCACCTGCGCAAGCTGCGCAAGCGCTTCGGCGTCGCGAACCGGATCCAGCTCACGTACCTGACGTCGAAGCTCGAATTGATCTGAGCGCGGCGCCGCCGCTTGGCGAATTCGAACGCGTAAACGCGCATGCCGGCCTCGAGGGCCGGCATGCGCGGGTTGCGGTGCGACGTTACTTCAGCAGCGTCATCTGCACGACCTTCACGATCACGAGCCCGACCGCGATCACGAGATAGCCGCGCAGCACGGCCATCCAGATCCGCGTCGCGAGCGTCATGTTCTGCGGCTCGAGCGTGTCGAGCGGCGGCATCCGCCACGTATCGCGCAGCGACCGGTCGACACCCGGCTCCACCACGCGCTTGTTGCGGCGAATCAGGACCGTCGCGAGATACCCCGCGATCGCAAGCACGGTACCGCCCACCAGCACGTCGACGATCGCTTCGCCGCTGATATCCGGATACATCACCGACGCGGTCAGGATGATCGACAGCAGCACGAGTACCCAGATCACCGCGCCCGTGAACACGTTGAGCTTCGTCGAGTTGACCCACGGGCCGAGCACCTGGCGGTCGTTGCACAGCACCAGCAGGAACACCGTGGCACTCGGCAGCAGCACGCCGGCCAGCGTCTGCACGGCTTCGGTCAGCAGGCCGAGCGGACTGCCCGGGATCAGCACGAGCGTGGCCGCCGCCGCGACGATGCCGAAGTAGACGAGATAAAAGCCCTTTGCGTCGGTCACGCCGCGATGCAGCGAGTGGCGGATCTTGAACACGTCGCCGATCGCATACGCGGTCGACAACGACACCGCCGCCGCGCCGATGATGCATGCGTCGAGCAGCGCGATCGCGAACAGCGTCGCGCTCGTGCGACCCGCATACTTCTCCAGGCCCGCGATGATGCCGCCCGCGTCGGTGAAGTTGCCGGCTTCCGGATGGCCGCTGAACAGCGCGGCGCTGAAGCCGATCATGGCCACCGCGCCGACCAGCACGAACGCGATACCGATCCACAGGTCGGCCTTCTCGTACTTCATGAAGCGCGGCGTGATGCGCTTGTCGATCACGTAGCTCTGCTGGAAGAACAGCTGCCAGGGCGCAACCGTCGTGCCGACGATGCCGATCACGAGCAGCATCACGTCCGACAGCTTCGCGTGCGCGGGCCAGTTCGGCACGAAGAAATCGCGCGACATCTGCGCGACGCTCGGATGGATCGACACGAGCACGGGCACGAGCAGCAGGCTCATCACGCACAGCCCGATCGCGAACCGCTCGAAGCGCCGGAAATCGCCGGTACTCACCGCGGCCATCGTCAGCGCGGCGGCCACGCACACGCCGGCCACCTTCGGCAATCCGAAGAAATCCAGCACGAACGTGATGCCGATGAACTCGGTGACGATCGTGAGCGCATTGAGCAGGAACAGGTCGATCACGCTGAACGCGCCCCAGAACTTGCCGAAACGCTCGAAGATCAGGCGTGCATGGCCGACGCCGGTGACCGCGCCGAGGCGCA
Organism: Burkholderia seminalis; assembly: GCF_001718535.1. Taxonomy (NCBI): domain Bacteria; kingdom Pseudomonadati; phylum Pseudomonadota; class Betaproteobacteria; order Burkholderiales; family Burkholderiaceae; genus Burkholderia; species Burkholderia seminalis. The sequence goes on from NZ_CP013400.1 coordinate 2,194,717, forward strand.
GCACCATTTCCTGGTTCACGTACAGCACGGGCACGAGCAGCAGCAGCGTCCACAGCAGCGTCGTGCCGTAGTTCTGGCCGGCCTGCGTGTAGGTGCCGAATGCGCCGGCGTCGTTGTCGCCGACCATCACGATCAGGCCCGGGCCGATGATCGCGAGCAGCGTGCGCAGGCGCGCCCACCACGTGCCGCGCGCACCGGTGTCGTGGTGCGGGATCGTGCCGAGTGCGCCGCGGATGTCGCCGAGGTGGGCGTCGTCGAGCACGGCGCTGCGTTCGGCGGCGATCGGTGGAGAGACGTTGGATGGCGTGGACATGATGTGTTCCGTACGGCTAAGGGTTATGCGATTCGATAAGCGTGTGACCTTGGAATGCGCACGGGGCGACCGCCCGAAGGCGGCCACGCGTGCGCATGCCGAGGCGCGCTCGGCGCTTCCTTCAGTGGATCAACGATTTCAGCTGGTTCAGCAGGCGGGAGAACACCCGCGGACGGGCGTCGAGCGTCAGCATCGCGTCGTACTGGTTGCGCGATTCCGTGACGTGCGGAAGGTTCGACAGCAGAAGGCCGAAGTTCATGGTCTGGCTCCGTGCGGCGACGGCAGGCGTGCCGGCCGCGTCGTGGGCGCGGGGCCAGTCCGGGGCCTGAACGACGTGTCAGGCTAGTCGGCCGGATTGTCCCTGCGACCGGGGTTCAAAAGGGTCGGTGCGTGCAACGGGCATAAGGGACAACTGTCACTGTCGTTCATGGCGGCTCCTGTGCGGTGTTCCGGAAAACACGGTTGACCGCCGTCAGGCCGGCGGGCCGCCATTCGCGAGCCGGGAAAAGGCACGCGCGAACGCGGCCGCCTGCCAGGCGGCGGTGAAACCGGCCAACGCATGCGAAAACGCATCACGCTAACCGGCGCGAATCAGGGTGCACGTAGGGATTTGCTGCGGAATGCTGCTGCGCGCACCGTTTGCCCGGGAGACAAACGGCGGCTTCGATGAGGCGCGGACGTCGGTCGCTCAGGCGGAAATTTCGTTCGAAGATCGACTACTGCAGGCGTCCAAGGCGGCGGCCCCAAGAGTGAAGATGGCGGATTCTATGGACGGCCCGAAAGTGAAGTCAACCCCTCCCAACCCCATTTCTCGAAATAAATTCCCCGCGTTTCGCCGCTGAAAGATTTGCCCTTGAAATGGCGCACCGAAACCTTTCAGCGCGTCAGGATGCGCTCCGGCGGCGATGCGTGCGCGCAACGGCACGGAGTATCCCGCCGCGTGCGCTTCCGGCCCCCGCCAGGCCGCTGCCGCGCGACCGCGGTCCGTTGCGACGCGCAGGCCACGGACGTCATCTTTCGTGCGTTTTTTGCTTGCGCCGCAGCAAAAGTCGCGACTACAATCCGCCCCAATTCATCAAGGGAGTCCCCCCGTGGACACATGCTCTAGTTGCAGTTCGATGCCGGTCCAGGCCGGCCAAGCCATCGCGAGATAGCAGCCAGACGCATGTCTTTCGCCGCTAGCTCGCATTCGTCGGGTTAGCGCGCTTCCTCCCGGGCCGGCCATCGCCGCCTCGCCAGTCGCACGCTCCGTTACGTTCCACCCTCCGATCGCAGGTTGCGTCATGCGCCCGCGCTCGATCACGTCGTCCGGCGTTTGCCGGACCGGACGGAGGCAGCGTCATGTTCTTTCCATCCTTCGCGCTCAGACTCAAGCGCATCGCCCACGTCGCGTGCGACCGTGCATTCGTTTCCGGCCTCTCGCCGCTCGCCCACGCGTTCAGCAACTGGCGCGGCATCGCGCTCGCCCACGTGCCCGCGGCACCACGCCCGCTCGACTGCGTGCTGGTCGCCGCGATGGCGGCCGCGGTCGCGCTCGCCGCGCTGCTGTGCGCGGCCGCCTCGCGCCTCGGCTTCGCGCAGGTGTGGCGCGTCGGCGGCTGGCTGCCGTAATCCCGTCGCCGCGCGGCGGTACCACTCGCCCTGGAACGCCGCACGATCGTCTCGTCGCATTTCCCGCATCGCGCCTTCATTTATTCAGTCTAGCTAATCAAATCATCAACGGAATCCGCATGAAGAATCACCTCGAACCTGTCCCGCGCAAGCGCCGCGTCAATGCGCTCGCCACGCTGCTGCTGTCGCTTGCCGCCACCCCCGCGTTCGCGCAGGCGTCGTCACCGGCCGCGGCCGAACCGGCAGCCGGCGCCAGCGACGCCGCCGCGCCCGCACGACAGGCCGCCGATGCCGCCGCGCCCGCCCCCACCGGCTTCTGGGAGCGTTCGAACCTGCTCGGCGACATGGGCGGCCTGCGCGACCTGCTGGGCGATCACGGCGTCACGCTGAGCCTGCAGGAAACCAGCGAGTACCTGTACAACACGTCCGGCGGCACGCATCGCGGCGGCGCGTACCAGGGGCTCACGCAATTCGGTTTCAACGTCGATACCGGCAAGGCGATCGGCCTGCCGGGCGGCACGTTCAACGTGTCGGGGCTGCAGATCCATGGCACCAACCTCACGCAGCGCTACCTGCAGACACTGCAGACCGCGACCGGCATCGAAGCGAACTCGACCACGCGCCTGTGGGAGCTCTGGTACCAGCAGTCGTTGCTCGACGGCAAGGTCGACGTGAAGGTCGGCCAGCAAAGCGTCGACCAGGAATTCATGGTAAGCCAGAACGCGTCGACGTTCATGAACGCGACGTTCGGCTGGCCCGTGTTGCCGTCGACCGACCTGCCGGCCGGCGGCCCCGCGTATCCGCTGTCGTCGCTCGGCGTGCGCCTGCGCGTGAAGCCGGCAGACGCGTGGACCGCGATGATCGGCGTGTTCGACGGCAACCCGGCCGGCCGCACCGACGGCGACGCGCAGGTGCTGAACGCGCACGGCACCCACTTCAACCTGCGCAGCGGTGCGTTCGTGATCGGCGAGGTGCAGTACGCGCTGAACGCGCCGCCGGCCGATCCGAAGGCGCCGCAGCCCGTCGGCCTGCCCGGCACGTACAAGCTCGGCTTCTGGTATCAGTCGCAGCACGCGAACGACCCGCGTTACGGCACCGACGGCCTGTCGCTCGCGGATCCGGCGAGTCACGGCACGCCCGCCACGCATCGCGGCAACTACGGGTTCTATGCGGTCGCGGACCAGATGGTGTGGCGGCCGTCGGCCGACAGCCCGCGCGCGCTCGGCGTGTTCGCACGCGTGATGGGCGCACCCGGCGACCGCAATGTCGTCGACTTCGCGGCCAACGCAGGCGTGACGCTGAAGGCGCCGTTCGCCGGACGCGACAACGACGTCGCCGGCATCGCGATCGGCTACGCGAAGATCGGCTCGCATGCGCGCGGCCTCGACGGCGATACCGGCGTGTACACGACGCCCGGCTATCCGGTGCGTCGCGCGGAGACGGTCGTCGAAGCGACCTACCAGTACCAGGTCACGCCGTGGTGGCAGTTGCAGGCCGACCTGCAGCACTTCTTCCGCCCGGGCGGCGGCATCCCGAACCCGAACGCGGCCGGCGCGCGCATCGGCGACGAAACGGTGGTCGGCGTACGCACGACGATCACGTTCTGATGCGCGCCGCATGAAAACACGGGCCGGTCGGCCGCTCGCGCGACCGTCCGGCCCGTTTGCTCGTGTGCCGCGCCGCGAATTACTCGCCGTACAGCCCGAGCAGTTTCAGCGTGACGCCGTTGGTCCAGCCGAACCCGTCCTGCAGCGGATATTCACCGCCTCCGCCACCGCCCGTGCCGGCGCCTTCGACCACGTACTTCTCGACGAGCTTGCCTTCCGTCGCATACACATGCTTCACGTCGGACAGGAAGCGCGTGCCGATGTCCTTCGCGAGCGCCGGTTCGCCATAACGGCGCAGCCCGTCGATCGCGATCCACTGCAGCGGCGCCCACCCGTTCGGCGCATCCCACTGCTGGCCCGTGTTCTCGGTCGTCGTCGCGAGCCCGCCCGGTTGCAGCAGCGTCTTGCGCACTTCGCGCGCGGTCGCCTTCGCGCGCTCGGGCCATGCGACGCCCGCGAACAGCGGATACAGCGTGGCCGCCGTCACGCCGTCGCGCGGCTTGCGCAACTGCCAGTCGTAGTCGCCGTAATAGCCGTGACGATTCCACAGGTAACGGTTGATCGCGGCCGCACGCCGTGCCGCGCGCCCGGAGAAATCGATCACGCATGCCATGTCGCGCGCGACCGCGCAGCCCTTCACGATCGTCGTCTCGAGATGGAACATCAGGCTGTTCAGGTCGACCGGCACGATCGACGTCGTGCGGATCGTCGCGAGCGTCTTGCCGTCGCCGAACCAGCGCGAGCTGTAGTCCCAGCCGCTTTCGGCGCCCGCACGCAGGTCGCGGTAGACCTCGTTCGCCGGGCGGCCGGTTGCCGACTTCGCGGTCGTCACGTCCTCCAGATACGACTCGTCGCGCGGCGTGTCGCTCGCGTCCCAGTAGCGGTTCAGTACCGCGCCGTCGGGCATCGCGACCACGTGGCGCGCGGCCTGCCCGCGCGGCGTCGTGGTTTCGCCCTGCATCCAGTACGCGTGTTCCTTGCGCAGCTCCGGCAGGTATTTCTGGTAGACCCTGTCGCCTTCGGCCTGCGCGGCGAGCGTGACCATGTACGCGAAGAACGGCGGCTGCGAGCGGCTCGCGTAATACGTCCGGTTGCCGTTCGGGATGTGGCCGATCGTATCGATCAGATATGCGAAGTTGTCGAGCATGTTGTCGACGAGATCCTCGCGTCCCGACACCTGCAGGCCGAGCATCGTGAAATAGGTATCCCAGTAGTAGCCTTCGCGAAAGCGGCCGCCCGGCACGACATACGGTTTCGGCATCGCGATCAGCGAACCGTATTGGGGCACCGTGACGCTCGTGCGCGTGAGCTGCGGCCACAGCCAGTCGATGTGCTGGCGCAGCGTCTGGTTCGGCGGCGGCGTCACGCCGCTTTCCGGCGGCGGCGTGAAGTGCTGGCCGACGAACGTCTTCAGCGAAAAGCCCGGTTGCGATTTCTGTTGCTGATACAACTGCACGATCGTCGCGGGATCGGTATCGGGCGTCGCGTCGACGAAGGTCTTCTGGTCGGGGTAGATCTGCGCGGTCTGCACCGCGACGAACAGGTCGCCGTAGAGCTGGCTCGGCGGCGGCAGCAGCGTGCCCGATACGGCGGGTGCCGCGGCGGTGGCGGCCGCGGCCGGAGACTGGCCCGCCGCTTGCGCGGCGGCCTGGTTCGCGTTGTCGGCCTGCGCGGCGCAGCCTGCGACAGCGAGATAGGCGACGGCCAGCGTGGCCGCCCAGCGAAGACGCGGCGCGGGTGGCGCAGCGCGTGACGAGAGATGAACCGGGAAGCGAGTTGCAATCGGTGCGGCACGACGTGGCGTCATGACGTGTCCCCTCCTTTCGATGGTGAATGGATCGGCAAGGGGTCTCGTTCGCGCGCGCGTTCGTCTCGATGGCCCTCGATCGATACGCGTCATGTGGTGGTGCGAGTCGGTCCGACTGTCGCACGAAACGCGCACATCAAGCAAGTTTCGATTCGCGCGACTCGCGCAGGTAACCGCGCACGGCCCGCCATGCACGCGCCTCGAGCGCCGCCGCATCGGTCTCGCCGCGCGCGCCCGCCGCGTCGACAATCCCTTTCACGATCGCCAGCAGATCGTGCGCGACGACGTCGGGCGCGGCGACACGCGGCGCATCGCGCAAGCCGAGCGCATGCAGCAGCGTCGCGTGGATGCGGTCCGCGACGCGTGCCGCACGCGCACCGAGCGGCAGCCGCGCTTCCTCGAAATCGATCAGCCGCGCGAGCACCGGCCGGCGCATCTGGTGCGCGACGGCTCCGCGCACCAGGGCGCGCAGCACGTCGTCGCAGGACGACAGCGCGGCCGCCCGGTCGACGTCGTCGAGCAGATGCGCACTCTCGCGCTCGACGAGCGCGGCCGTCAGCGCGTCGCGATTCGGGAAGTATTGATAGAGCGAGCCGATGCTCACGCCGGCCAGCGCGGCGACGGCGTTCGTCGTGTAACCGTCGAAGCCGTCGCGCTCCAGAATGCGGGCAGCGGCCTCGACGATCGCGTCGACGGTGGCCGCCGAGCGGCGCTGGCGCGGCGCCTTGCGGGGCGACAGCGCGATACGCGAGGACGATCCGGACATGGCGGACAGGCGAGTTTCGAATATGAGCAAACGCTCATATTCTAGAAACGCACGTGCCCACCGTCAAAAGAAATCGGCACGCATGCGCAGTCGTTCCTTCCGCGCATCCGGCCGGAAAGGACGACTGTTGCAACATGCGGAACAACTGTTGTCATGCGTGACGCAACGGTCACATTGTGGGCATAATGGCGTCTTTACCGCGCGCCCAGCCCATGTCGCCCGTCTTTCTAGCACCGCTCATCGTTGCCTGTGCGTTGTTCATGGAAAGCGTCGACGCGAACATCATCGTCACCGCCCTGCCCGCGATGGCGAGGGACTTCGGGCACAACCCCGTCACACTGAACATCGCGATCACGGCCTACGTGGTCGGCCTCGGCGTGTTCATTCCGATCTGCGGCTGGCTCGCCGACCGCTTCAGCGCACGCTCCGTGTTCCGCACCGCGATCGGCATCTTCGTCGTCGGCTCGCTGATGTGCGCGGCCTCCAACTCGCTCGGCGTGCTCACGTTCGCGCGCTTCATCCAGGGCGTCGGCGGCGCGATGATGGTCCCGGTCGGCCGCATCATCATCTTCCGCGCGGTGCCGCGCTCCGATCTCGTGCGCGCGATGAACTACCTCGCGATTCCCGCGCTGTTCGGGCCCACGGTCGGACCGCTCGTCGGCGGCTTCATCACGACCTACCTGCACTGGCGGATGATCTTCTTCATCAACGTGCCGATCGGCCTCTACGGGATCTATCTCGCGAGCAAGCACATCGCGAACACGCACGAGCCCGATCCCGGCCCGCTCGACTGGTTCGGCTTCCTGCTGTCGGCGAGCGGCGCCGCCCTGCTGCTGATGGGGCTCACGCTGATCGACGGCGCGCTCACGTCGCGCTCGAACGCGCTCCTCATGTGCGTGGCCGGCACCGCGATGCTGGCGCTCTACGTGCCGTATGCGCGCCGCAAGGAACGGCCGGTGCTCGATCTCAGTTTCCTGAAGATCCCGACGTATCACGCGAGCGTCGTCGGCGGGTCGCTGTTCCGCATCGGCCTCGGCGCGGTGCCGTTCCTGCTGCCGCTCGCGCTGCAGGAAGGACTCGGCATGAGCGCGTTCCATTCGGGGCTCATCACGTGCGCGTCCGCGCTCGGCGGCGCGGTGAGCCGCTCGACGGCCACGCATACGCTGCGCCGCTTCGGCTTTCGCACGGTGCTGATCTACAACGCGGCCTTCGCGGGCCTCGCGATCGCCGCGTACGGCGTGTTCCATCCCGGCATGGCGACCTGGGCGATCTGGCTGATCGTGCTCGTAGGCGGCATCTTCCCCGCGCTGCAGTTCACGAGCCTGAACTCGATGATCTACGCGGACATCTCGCCGCGCGACGCGGGCCGTGCCACGAGCCTCGGCAGCGTCGTGCAGCAGATGTCGCTCGGCCTCGGCGTGACGGTGGCCGGCCTCGTGCTGCACGTGTCGCACTGGCTGCAGGGCCACCAGAAGATGATGTGGTCGGATTTCTGGCCCGCGTTCCTGGTGGTCGGGCTGTGCTCGTTCGCGTCGATTCCGATCACGCGGCGGCTGCCGCCCGGCGCCGGCGACGAAGTGGCGCGCGGCAAGCGGCAATGAGCGGCAACACGCGGTCGGCGCGTCGGAATCGTTTCCGCCGCCCTCGGCCGCCTGTCGATTGCCTCGTTTTTATTTTTTAATTTCCGGTTTATTCAAGAAATCGAAACGCGCGAAAAACGCGGGCCGGAATGACGGCTTCGACAAGACATCAGCTGGAAAATCGCCTGCACCGAATCGGATCGGAGATCCATGCGCCGCGGTGCAATGCCCGCCCGGCCGCACGGCCGACGCACCGCGATTGCGCGCACGTCGTTAACTTGAAAATCCCGAATATATCGGCCAATAATGGGCGGTCGCATCGGCGCGAACATTCATCCCCACGCCGACATACGGAAGTTGGCATAACAATCCCCCTGCTGTTTGACGTTTCGATCGCTTCCCGCCTCGAAGGAGTCGCCATGACTCAAGAGCTGATTGTGCGCGCGCCGGAAACATTCGCCATCGATTCGCCCGCCGTACCGAGCGTTGCGGCACAGCCGCTGCCCACGCATCTCGCCGTCATCCTCGACGGCAACCGGCGCTGGGCCGACCGGCTCGGCCTGCCGACCGCCGACGGCTACCGGGCCGGCGGCCGCAACGTGCATGCGCTGCTGTCGTGGTGCGAGGAAGCCGCCATCCCGTTCGTCACGCTGTGGCCGCTGTCCACCGAAAACCTGAACCGCGACGCCGAGGAATTGCGCGGGCTGCTCGCGGTGATCGCCGACGTTTTCGACGAGCTCGCCGCCAGCGGCCGCTGGCGCCTGCACGTGATCGGCGACCTGACGAAGCTGCCGCCCGACACGGCCGAACGGATCGGCGCCGCGCGACGACGCACGGCCGATGCGCGCGGGCTCGACGTCAACATCGCCGTCGCGTACAGCGGCCGCCTCGACCTGCTGAATGCGATCCGGTCGCTGATCGAGGAGCACGTCGCGGCCGGCACCGTCGATCAGTTGCTCGCGCAACTCAGCCCGGAAATGATCGCGAGCCGGCTCTGTACGGCCGGCCAGCCCGAGCCGGACCTCGTGATCCGCACGTCCGGCGAGCAGCGCCTGTCGAATTTCATGCTCTGGCAAACCGCCTTCTCGGAGTTCTATTTCACGCCGACCTGCTGGCCCGATTTCGGACGCGACGATTTCGATCAGGCCATCGATGCGTACGGCAAGCGCGCGCGCCGGTTCGGCAAGTAAGCCGGACTCCCTTCACGATACCCGTTGTCACCCGCTATCCGCGAGGTACGCCATGTCCGCCGTCGAAACCGTTGCCGCCGCGCCCACGCTGGTGCTTCCGCACCTGTTTCACCCGTTCCGGACGCCCGTGCACCCCGACGCCGACCGCGCCGAAGCCAACCTGCAGGCCTGGATGAACGGTCATGGCCTGCTCGAGGATCCGCGCTGGGCCAGCGGCATCCGTCACGGCAAGATCGGCGAATACTGCGCACGGGTCTATGCGTACTCGACCTTCGACGGCCTGTGCTCGGCGACCCGCGCGTACGGCTGGATTTTCTCGATCGACGACGGCCTGTGCAGCCTGCATGGCGTCGCCCGCTCGCCGGGCGATCTCGGGGCGCTCTACCTGTGGCTGTACGAGATGATCGCGGATCCGGCCGGTCACGATCCGGTGCCGCTGCGCGATGCGCTGGCCGCGCGCCTGCCGAACATGGCCGCGTTCCTGCCCGCGCTGCAACGCGCGACGCAGGACATCTGCACGCGCATCGCGGCCGCGTCCACGGCCGCGCAATACGCACGCTGGACGGCCGGCATGATGACGTTCCTGTTTTCGACGCTGTGGGAGGCCGGCCGCTACGCGACGGATGTCGTGCCGGGCGAGGCCGAATACCTTTCCGGCCGCACGTACAACGGATGCGGCGAAGGCGCGTTTGCACTGATCGACATCGCGGCGGGGTACGAAGCGCCCGTCGCATTCTATGCGGACGAAGAGGTCCTGCGCCTGCGCAAGCTGTCCGGCCTGATCCTGTGCCTCTGCAACGACATCTTTTCGTATCCGAAGGAAGCCGGCGAATCGAGCAGCAATCTCGTCTGCGTCCTGATGCACGAACGCGGCCTCGCGCCGCAAGCCGCGCTCGACGCGGCGGCCGCGATCCACAACGGGTATCTGATGCGTTATCTGGAACTGGAGGCCCGCGTGCGGGCGCGCACCGACGATCGAACGTCGCTGCGCCTGCTCGAAGGCGCGCGCTCGTACATCCGCGGCAACTACGACTGGCATTTCGGTTCGCCACGCTACGGTGCGGCCAGACACTACGACCTGTCGCGCGCGCTGCGGCCCGGGGAAACGAGTGCCGCGGCGTGACAGGCACGGCGGCGGCGCGTGAAAATCCGGCGATACAAAAAAATCAGCGGACATCCACTCGGGGCCGGTGCACAGCCGCATGGATGTCCGCTCAGGGCTCCTGAATTCCCGATGGGGGTTGAGAATCCAGGATTCGCTTCCTGCGTGCCATGGACATATGTGCGTCGGAAGCGGAATCGTTGCGCGCATTTGTCGCCGCGCCATGAACTGCACTATAGGGAAACTTGCGAAACCTATCTGTCAAGCATTGTCAGACGCGCGGCGGCAGCGCATCGCACGCGTGCGCCGCTTTCGCGCTAAAGTGGTCCCCGATCACCACCCTCGACCGCCATTCCGATGCTTACGCTCTCGCCCGCCGCCGCCCGCGCGCTGCATCTCGCCGCGCAGGGCCTGCTGACGCCGCCCCGCCGCAAGGCAACCAAAACCGACGTGCTCGACACGATCCGCCGCATGGCGCAGTTGCAGATCGACACCATTCACGTCGTCGCGCGCAGTCCGTATCTCGTGTTGTTCAGCCGCCTCGGCGATTTCGCGCCGCAGTGGCTCGACGAACATCTCGCCGAAGCGCGCCTGTTCGAGTACTGGTCGCACGAGGCATGCTTCCTGCCGGTCGAGCAGTTCGGGCTGATGCGCTACAAGATGCTCGATCCGTCGGGGATGGGCTGGAAATACGCGGCCGAATGGCATGAGCGCAACCGGGCCGACATCGAGCGGCTGCTCGCGCGGATTCGCGACGAGGGCCCGGTGCGGTCGGCCGATTTCGCGCGCGAGGATGGCGCGAAGGGCAACGGATGGTGGGATCGCAAGCCGGAGAAACGGCACCTGGAGGTGCTGTTCACGACGGGTGACCTGATGGTGTCGGAACGCCGCAATTTCCAGCGCGTGTACGACGTCCGCGAACGCGTGCTGCCCGGCTGGGACGATTCACGCGACCTGCCGCCACGCGAAGCCGTGCTGCCGGCGCTGCTCGACTACACGTGCCGTGCGCTCGGCGTCGTGCGCGCGGACTGGGTCGCCGACTACTACCGGCTGCCGCGCCGCTCGTACCGCGACGAACTGGAGCGGCTCGCGGCAGCCGGCGACCTGATTCCGGTGCGGATCGACGACTGGAAGGAACCGGCCTACGTGCATCGCTCGCTCGAAGCCTGGCTGCCGGCCGCCGAGGCCGACACGCTGCGCTCGACGGTCACGACGCTGCTGTCGCCGTTCGATCCGGTCGTCTGGGACCGGCGGCGCGCGTCGACGCTGTTCGGCTTCGACTACACGATCGAGTGCTATACGCCCGAGCACAAGCGGCGCTACGGTTATTTCTGCCTGCCCGTGCTGCATCGCGGCCGGCTGGTCGGCCGCGTCGATGCGAAAGCGCATCGCACGCTGGGCACGTTCGAGCTGAAGGCGGTGCATGTCGAGCCGGGCGTGCGCGTCGGTGCGGGGCTCGCGGCCGACGTCGCGAAGGCCGTGAAGAGACTCGCGGCGTGGCACGGCACACCGGAGGTGACGGTCAGACACGCGCCGCCCGAGCTGGTGAAGGCGCTGGCCGGCTCGTGACGGATTGGCCGGCTCGCGCGGCGGCGGCGCACGCGCCGCCGCTCACGGATCAGTCGCGCAGCTTGCGAAAGCGCGGCGTACCGTCCTCGAGGTTCCCGTTGAACATCGCTTCCGGGCGCACCCACAGCCCGCGCGCATGCGGCCACAGATGCTCGTACACGACCACCGATTCCTCGGTTTCGGAGTGGCGTGCAACACCGATGTAGCGGTACAGCCCGCCCTTGTAGTGACGGTGCGTCGCGAGCTGTTCGGCTTCCTGTTCGGTCATGATGGGCTTCTCTTCGGCAAAAAACGGAAAGCGCGTATTGTATGCGCTGCGCCGCGCGTCAGCGTTTCGCGTAGATGTCGGGGCGGCGGATCTCCATCAGCCGCTCGGGATTCGCGGACGGCCCGAAGCCGACCGGCCGGTACAGTTCGTGCGCATCGGTCGTCACGAGCATGATGCGGCGCAGCCGCTGCACCATCTCCTGCGCGAACACGTGATCGATCAGCGCACGGCCGTAGCCGTTGCCGCGATCGGCCGGCAACACGAACACGTCGCACAGGTACGCGAACGTCGCATGATCGGTAACGAGCCGCGCGAACCCGACGAGCCGGTCGCCGACATACGCACCGAAGCACAGCGAACCCTCGATCGCCTTCTCGACCACGTCGCGCGGAATACCCTGCGACCAGTACGCATCGCGATGCAGGAAGTCGTGGATCGCGTCGATGTCGAGTTCGCGCTTGTCGGTGGAAAATCTCAGCGTGGCGGGGGCGGCTGCGGGCACGGCGGTTCTCCGGTCGAGGTCGGAAGGCGGAGCATCGACGATACCGCGCCGTGAAGCGGCGGACAAGGTACACCATCGATCCGCCGCGGCCGAATCGGCGACAATGTCACCCGCCCCATGAACCGGTCACGTCGCCTCATGCCCTTCCGCCTCATCGCATTCGACTTCGACGGCACCCTCGCCGATTCGCTCGACAGCTTTCTCGCGGCGCTGTCGGAAGCGTCGCGCCTGCACGGCTTCCGCGACGCGACGCCCGAACTGCGCCCCGCGCTGCGCGGCATGTCGGCACGCGACATCATTCGCGCGCTCGAGGTGCCGATGTGGAAAGTGCCGCGCGTGACGATCGACATGCGCCGCCTGATGCGGCCGCGCGTCGCGCAGGTGACGCTGTTCCCCGGCGTCGACGCAACGTTCGACGCGCTCGCCGCGCGCGGCATCCGTATCGCGATCGCCACGTCCAACACCGAAGACATCGTGCGCGACCGGCTCGGCCCGCGTGCCAGTGCCCACGTCGACACGTTCGCATGCGGCATTCCGCTGTTCGGCAAGGCGCGTCGCCTGCGCGCGCTGGTGCGCGAGGCCGGCGTACGTGCCGACGAAGTGCTGTACGTCGGCGACGAAATCCGCGACGCCGACGCAGCGCGACGCGCACGCATCGCGTTCCAGGGTGTCGCGTGGGGCTACACCGCGCCCGACGCATTGCAGGCACATTGCACGACGCCGCTGCTGCCGCGCCTCGATGCGTTGCTCGATCGCGTGTGACGCTTGCTCGCGCATCGCATGCGCGACCCGACAGCACGACGCTCAACCACCGATGACACGCGCGTGCGTCCCATGCATCGCATGCGTCACGCGCACGCAAAAATTGCCGCCGCCGCAGGGGCATCAGGTACGCACTACCTGTCCGCCGGCGCGCGCATCGTTTCGTCTTACCAACCGTTACACAAGCCACATCGCGGTTGCACCTGCTACCCGACCGCCCTCCTAGAATCAGTCGGGCCGGGAAACACTTCGACCGGCGCCGCGGCAGAGCGGTGGTCGAATCCGGTCCGGGCGCGCCCGGTCTCTCGCACAGCGACGGATCACGTGATCCGTTTTTCAACCAGAGCCCCGATTGACAGGAGGTCCTCATGAACCGCTTCCCCCCCATCTCGCGCCTTGCTTTGTCTGCCGCTGGCCTGCTTCTCGTCGCCGTGACGGCGACCGCGCAAACCGCGCAACCGGCACCGGCTGCGCCGGCCGCCGCCGCGACGCGCATCCACGAAGCCGACCAGGCCTTCATCACCGACGGCACGAAGACCGTGTCGACGCAGCACGACGCGGCGCGCATCGCCGATTCGCGCACGTCGGACAGCCAGGTCAAGGCATTCGCGCAACGCGTGTCGACCGACGATGAAAAGATCATCCAGGCGATGCGCGCGGCGAGCCCGCGCGGCGTCGACGTGCCGGCCAACGACCCCGACACGGCCGTGCTGAGCAGCATCAAGAACCTGCGCGGCGCCGAGTTCGACAAGGCATACATCGAGCAGGTCGCGCTCGCGGGCCAGCAGAAGGCGATCTCGGCATTCCAGGCCGAAATCGCCTCGGGCCGCGACACGAAGCTGAAGGAAGTCGCACGCCAGTCGCTGCCGATCCTGCAGGCGCACTACGCGGACGCGCAGAAGCTCGCGCAGCGTCATCACCTCGCTTCGGCGCAGTAACGCGATACAGCGCCGCGCCTCGCGCGCGGCACACCACTTCCCCGTCGTCGCGCTGCCGACGCTCCCGCCGGCGGCGCGACGCACGTCACGCGTCAGGTCGCGAGCTTCGCCACCAGCCGCGCGCTCACTTCCGGCCATTCGTCGTCGATGATGCTGAAGCGCACCGAATTGCGCTTGCGGCCATCCGGCATGATCCGTTCGTGACGCACGATGCCCTCCTGTTTCGCGCCGATCCGCAGGATCGCCGCGCGCGATTTCTCGTTCAGCTCGTCGGTCGTGAACTGCACGCGCACACAGTGCAGCGTGTCGAACGCATACGCCAGCAGCAGCCACTTCGCCTCGGTATTCGCACGCGTGCGCTGCGCCGATTCGCTCAACCACGTATGACCGATCTCGAGCTTGCGATTCTTGCGGTCGATCTTCCAGAAGCGCGTGCTGCCGATCACGCGGCCCGATGCGCGATCGACGATCACGAACGGCATCACGGTGCCGGCCGCGCGCCCCTGCAATGCGGTATCGATATACGCGTCGATCGTCCCCGCGCCCGGCACGACCGTGACCGTCAGGTTCCACAACTCGCCGTCGGCGGCGGCATCGAGCAGCGCCTGCCGGTCGGATGCATCGAGCGGCCGCAGGACGACGCGCTCGCCGCGGAGTGTCGGTGGTTCGAGGGAAGACGATGCGGCGGTCATGGCGAGATTCCGGGAAACGAGGACGATGGCGGCGAAACGCCCATCATACGGGGCCGCTAGCCGAGGTGCGCGGCCAGCCGCCTGCGGATGGCCTTCGCCTCGCCGCGCAGCGCATCGGCGAACGCATCGACGAGCAGATTCTTCGGCCGGTGCTCGGGCACGATCATGCTGACGCGGTACGGAAACGATCGCGTGAGCGGCCGCACGTGCAGGTCGCGCCCGACGAAATCGAGCGCGGTCAGCGGATTGACGATCGCGGCGCCGAGCCCCTGCCGCACGAATGCGCACACCGATACGGCCGACGGCGTGTCGACCACCGAGCGCGGCGCGACGCCGAGTTGCGCGAACGCCTCGTCGATCAGGATGCGGTACGGATCGTTCAGCGACAGGCTCACGAACGGTCGATCGGCGAGATCCAGCAGGTCGATCGCGTCCTGCGCGAGCAGCGGGTGACCGTCGGGCAGCACGCATACTTCATCGACTTCGAGCAGCGGCGTGAGCACGGTGCCGGCCGGCGCGACGTCGTGCTCGGTCAGCCCCAGGTCGTAACGCTGCGCGGTCAGCCACTCTTCGAGCATCGGCGATTCCTGCGTTTCGACCGACAGGCTGACACCCGCATGCGCGCCGTGAAAACGGCGGGCCGCGCCGGGCAGGATCGCGTGCGCAAACGCCGGCAGCGCGATCACCGACAGCTGGCCGTCGCGAAACTCGCGCAGGCGCGCGGCCGTCGCCGCGACGCGTTCGAGCCCCACATACGCGAGCCGCACGTCGTCGAACAGCGTGAGCGCGGCCATCGTCGGCCGCAGCCGGCCATGCGCGCGCTCGAACAGCGCGAAGCCGACGACCTGCTCCATCCGCGCGAGCTCGCGGCTGATCGTCGGCTGCGACGTGTACAGCATCTCGGCCGCGCGCGTCGTGCTGCCGGTGACCATCAGCGCGCGGAATACCTCGATGTGACGGTGCGTGAGCATGACTATCTATATCAGAAATGAATCGAACATCTAAAAACAGGCATTTTACTGTATAGACGATCGGGTGCATCATCCACGCTATCCGTTCATTCGATCCGATTCATCCACCATATGTCACTCGATTCCCGCCAGCTCGCGACGCTCGCGCAGCAATACGGCACCCCGCTGTGGGTGTACGACGCCGACCTCATCCGCGACCGCATTGCCCAACTGCGCCAGTTCGACGTGATCCGCTACGCGCAGAAGGCGAACTCGAACGTCCATATCTTGAAGCTGATGCGCGAGGAAGGCGCGTGCGTCGACGCCGTGTCGCTCGGCGAGATCGAACGCAGCCTCGCGGCGGGCTTCAGCCCGGCCGGCGAACCGGAAGGCGTCGTGTTCACGGCCGACCTGATCGACCGCCCGACGCTCGCGGCCGTGCTCAAGCACGGCGTAACCGTCAACGCCGGCTCGCTCGACATGCTCGCGCGCATCGGCGAGCACGCGCCGGGCCACCGCGTGTGGCTGCGCGTCAATCCCGGCTTCGGCCACGGCCACAGCAACAAGACCAACACCGGCGGCCCGCAGAGCAAGCACGGCATCTGGATCGACGACGTGCCGCGCGCGATCGAGATCGTGCGCCAGTACGGGCTGAAGCTCGTCGGCATCCACATGCACATCGGCTCGGGTGTCGACTACGGCCACCTGTCGCAGGTGTGCGATGCGATGGTCGATCTCGTCACGTCGCTCGGCCACGACATCGACGCGATCTCGGCCGGCGGCGGCCTGTCGATCCCGTATCGCGACGGCGAACCGCGCGTCGACGTCGGTCACTACTTCAGCCAGTGGGACGCCGCCCGCAAGCGGATCGAGCGGCACCTCGGCCACCCGGTGCGCATCGAGATCGAACCGGGCCGCTTCCTCGTCGCGGAAGCCGGCACGCTCGTCACCGAAGTGCAGGCCGTGAACCGCCGGCCGAAGCACGATTTCGTGCTGATCGACGCGGGCTTCAACGACCTGATGCGGCCGTCGATGTACGGCAGCTATCACGCGGTGTCCGTGCACGCGCACGACGGCACGCTGCCGGCCGGCCGCCCGGCCGTCGATCTGGCGATCGCGGGCCCGCTGTGCGAATCCGGCGACGTGTTCACGCAGGACACGGGCGGCGTGGTCACGCACCGCAAGCTGCCGCAGCCGCAGATCGGCGACCTGCTGTTCCTGCACGATGCGGGCGCATACGGCGCGTCGATGTCCTCGAACTACAACAGCCGGCCGCTCGCGCCGGAAGTGCTCGTCGATCACGGCACGCCGCGGCTGATCCGGCGCCGGCAAACGATCGAGGAACTGCTCGCACTCGAGACGTTCGAATAACGCCGCGCATCGCGGGACGGGGCGCGCGCCCGCGCGCCTCGATCACCCCGCGCGCCGCACGGGCGCCATCTTCGAGAAATACTTCGCGCCCGCCACGCAGCCGACCACGACCACCGTCACGACGATCATCGACGGCGGCACCGTTTCGTGCAGCAGGCCGGCCGCCAGCAGGAAACCGAAGAACGGCTGCAGCAACTGCAGCTGGCCGACACCGGCGATCCCGCCGAGCGCGAGCCCGCGATACCAGAACACGAAGCCGATCAGCATGCTGAACAGCGACACGTACGCGAGCCCCCACAACGCGGCGGCATCGACGGCGTCGAACGACGCGGGCCACGTGAACCACGCGAGCGGCCCCATCAGCGGCAGCGACAGCACGAGCGCCCACGAGATCACCTGCCAGCCGCCGAGCTGGCGCGACAGGCGCGCGCCTTCCGCGTAGCCGAGCCCGCACGCGACGATCGCCGCCAGCATCAGCGCATCGCCGACGACCGACGCCTGCCCGCCGTTGCGCAGCGCAAACGCGGCCACCGCGCCGCTGCCGACGATCGAGAAGATCCAGAACGGCAACCGCGGCCGCTCGCCGCCGCGCCATACGCCGAACAACGCGGTTGCCAGCGGCAGCAGGCCGACGAACACGATCGCGTGCGCCGACGTGACATGCTTCAGCGCGAGCGCCGTCAATAACGGAAAACCGACCACGACGCCGAGCGCGACGACGGCCAGCGACACGATCTCGGCACGCGTCGGCCGCCGCTGCTTCAGCACGGCGAGCAGCAGCAGGCCGAGCGCACCGGCGATCGTCGCCCGCGCGAACGTGAGAAACAGCGGATCGAGCCCCTGCACCGCGATACGCGTCGCAGGCAGCGAGCCACTGAAGATGATCACGCCCAGCAGGCCGCTGAGCCATCCGTCGGTCGTCTTTTGCACGGGAAATCCTGAACGGGAAAAGTAGATCACCGATGATCCGCCGCCCGCGAAAAGCGCGTAAGCTACAGCCCAATACAATCCGGACGAACTGTACTGGACAACCGGCCGTACAGTTCATTTTTCGCCATGAGCCAGGTCGCCCCGTCTCCCGTTCCGCCCGCGGCGTCGCGTACACGCGTCGAAACCGTGATGGATACCTTGCACGCACGCATCGCGAGCCGCGCGCTGATGCCCGGCGCACGCGTGCCGTCGATCCGGATGATGGCCGACAGTCTGGGGGTATCGAAATCGACGGTCGTCGATGCGTACGAGCGGCTCGCGAGCGAAGGCGTGCTGATTGCGCGGCGCGGTTCGGGCTTCTACGTGTCGGGCCACGCGCCGCCGCTCGCGCTCGCCGATCTCGGCCCGCGCCTCGATCGCGAACTCGATCCGCTGTGGCTGTCGCGCCAGTCGCTCGAAGCGGCGCCGACCTCGGTGAAGCCCGGCTGCGGCTGGCTGCCGTCGTCGTGGCTGCCGGACGAGAGCCTGCGCCGTGCGCTGCGCGCCGTGTCGCGCGACGACGCCGACGCGCTGACCGACTACGCGACGCCGCTCGGCCTGTCCGCGCTGCGCCAGCAGCTCACGTGGCGGCTCGCGCAGCACGGTGTCCATGCAGAGCCCACGCAGATCATGCTGACCGACGGCGGCACGCATGCGCTCGATCTCGTGTGCCGCCTGCTGCTGGAACCCGGCGACACGGTCGTGCTCGACGATCCGTGCTACTTCAATTTCCAGGCGCTGCTGCGCGCGCACCGCGCACGGATCGTCAGCGTCCCGTACACGCCGACCGGCCCCGATCTCGGGCGCTTCGAGCAGGTGCTCGCCGAGCATCGCCCGCGCCTGTACATCACCAACGCGGCGCTGCACAACCCGACCGGCGCGACGCTCGCGCCGCCCGTCGCGCACCGGCTGCTGACGCTCGCGGCCGAGCACGGGCTGCTGATCGTCGAGGACGACATCTTCGCGGATTTCGAAAGCACGCCCGCGCCGCGCCTCGCGGCATTCGACGGGCTGTCGCGCGTCGTGTCGATCGGCAGCTTCTCGAAGACGCTGTCGGCCGCGATCCGCTGCGGCTACGTCGCCGCGCGCCCGGAATGGATCGACGCGCTCGTCGACCTGAAGCTCGCGACGTCGTTCGGCAACGCGCAGATCGGCGCGAACGTGGTGCACCGGCTGCTGATCGACGGCACGTACCGGCGCCATCTCGACAGCCTGCACGCGCGTCTCGCGGATGCGATGGGCGAAACGATCCGGCGCCTCACACGGGGCGGGCTCGGCATCTGGACGGAGCCGCGCGGCGGCCTGTTCGTGTGGGCGGAACTGCCCGACGGGCTCGACGGCGCGCGCGTGGCGCGCCACGCGCTGGATCACGACGTGGTGCTCGCGCCCGGCAACGTGTTCAGTCCGTCGCACGGCGCGACGTCGTACCTGCGCTTCAACGTATCGCGCTGCAAGGGGCCCGCCGTGTTCGATGCGCTTGCGCGGGCGATGGACGCAACGCGTTCGGCGGCGCACGCGATCGCACGGCCGGTTGCCGGCCCGCGTTGACGGCAGGCGGGCACGCTAAGGGCCGGCCGCCACGATCTCCGCGACGAAATCGACGAACGCCCGCACCTTTGCGGGCGGCAGGTGACGCGACGGATAGTAGGCAAACAGCGGAAACGACTCGCCGCGCCAATCCGCGAGCAGCTCGACGAGCCGCCCCTGCTCGATCAGGCCCGCCACCCCGCTCGCCTTGAAACGCGCGACACCCACACCGGCCAGACACGCGCCGAGCATCGTGCCGGCGTCGTTGACGAGCAGCCGGCCCGCCGTCTTGACCGGCACGCGCTTGCGCCCCAGCCGATAGACCCATTCGAGCGGCTGACCGGTCAGCGTATTGCGCATCTGGATGCACGCATGGCCGGCAAGATCGGCCGGCACCACGGGACGGCCGTGCCGCTTCACGTAAGCGGGCGAAGCGACCGTCAGCGCACGGGTTTCCAGCAGTTTGCGCGCCACCAGCGACGACGAGGGCGGCTCGCCGAACCGCACCGCCACGTCGAATCCGTCGGCGACCAGATCGCCGAGTTGCTCGCGCGCCGCCAGTTCCAGCGACAGATCGGGATGGCGCGCCAGGAACGCCGGAAGATGCGGCGCCAGCATCCGCCGCGAGAAATACGCATCGACGTTCACGCGCAACCTGCCGCGCACGGCGGCGGCCGAACCGGCGGCCAGCGTGAGCGCATCGCCGATGCCGGCAAGCAGCGGGCCGATCTCTTCGTACAGCCGGCGCCCTTCGTCCGTCAGCGTGACCGACCGCGTCGTGCGATCGAGCAGCCGCACGCCGACGCGTGCCTCGAGCCGCCCCACGGCCCGGCTGACCCCGGAGGGCGACAAGCCGAGTGCGTCGGCCGCGCGCGCGAAACTGCCGCTTTCGACGATCGCGGCCAACACGCTCACGTTCGCCAGAATGCGCCCGTCGATACCCATGATTTCACTCATGACTCAAGATCACCAATCCAATGACATGAATTCGATTCCATCAGGAATCGCCAGTCCCTATCATGCAACCCGATGCATCGCGACGGCAAGTCCGAACGCCGGATGCAGTCCCGGCGCCCGACCGAATCGGTGCGCCCGCTCCCTTCTCGATGAGGATGTCGAACCATGTATGCCATTACCGGTATCACCGGGCAGGTCGGCGGCGCGCTCGCCCGAACGCTGCTCGCCTCCGGCCAAACCGTACGCGCGGTCGCGCGCGCCGCACACCGCGCCGCACCGTGGACCGAGCGCGGTTGCGAGGTCGCGGTTGCCGACATGACCGACGCCGCCGCGCTGACGGCGGCCTTCGCGAACACGGACGGCGTCTTCGTCCTGCTGCCGCCGTGCTTCGATCCGTCTCCGGGGTTCCCCGAAACGCGCGCCGTCATCGATGCCGTCGGCACGGCGTTGCGGGCGGCGCGTCCGCGCAAGGTCGTCTGCCTGTCGACGATCGGCGCGCAGGCGACACAGGTGAATCTGCTGACGCAGTTGACGATGATCGAGCAGGCATTCGCCGATTTGCCGTTGCCCGTCGCGTTCCTGCGTCCCGCGTGGTTCCTCGAGAATGCCGCCTGGGACGTCGCGACCGCCCGGGACACCGGTGTCGTCCACAGTTTTCTCCAGCCGCTCGACAAACCGGTGCCGATGGTGGCGACCGACGACGTCGGCCGGACCGCGGCCGCGCTGCTGCAGGACGAATGGACCGGCACACGCGTCGTCGAGCTCGAAGGGCCTCGCCGCGTCAGCCCAAACGACCTCGCGGCCGCATTTGTCCGCGTGCTCGGGCGCCCGGTGCACGCCGAAGCCGTGCCGCGCGACACATGGGCGGCGCTGTTCGATGCGCAGCACATGCGTTACCCCGAACCTCGTATGCGCATGCTCGACGGCTTCAACGAGGGCTGGATCGATTTCGAGTCGGCGCGCGCGGATGTCGTTCGAGGCGAAATCGACGCCGACGCCGTGCTGCGCCGGCTCGTCGCCCGCGCCGGCGAAGCGTAAACGGAGCGCCGGCGGGCGCGGCGGCCTTGCCGCGCCCGCCGTCAGTTACGCCTCGCCCGCATGCGCCCGCGCGCGCACCTCGGCAAACGTCGTATCGACGAGCAACCGCCCCGTATCGAACACGGTCTCGAGCGCGTCGTCCCACTCGCCTTCCAGCATGCGGTCGTCCCACGCGACGGGCAGCGTCACGGTCCGATACTCGCCGGTGCGCCGATTGCGCAGCAGCGTGAGCCGCCCCTGCTTCGAACGCTTGCCCCGGTCGGTGACCGGATCCTTGCGAACGTCGTGCCACACGCCGCCGCGCCGGACCGCCGAGCACTTCATCGCGAAGCGCTGCGTATCGCGGTTCACCTGCTGCAATAGCGCGCCGCCCATGCCGAACACGACGTTGCCGGCCGCATAGCCCGCGTCGTCGAGCGCCGTCAGGATCGCTTCGATCGACGCCTCGTCGACACCGTCGCCCTGGATCACGCGCACGCGATTCAGCACGCGACGCCCCTTGCCGTTTACGGTCGAACCGAACGACGCGTCGAGCGCGCGCACGGTCTGCAGCACGATCGTCACGGGATCGCCCGAATCCGGCCGCACGACGAGCGTCGCCCCCGAATCGATCACGGCCTGCCGCAGTTCGCCGCCCCACAGATCGAGCGCGGCGAACAGATCGTAGGAATCCGACACGACCGACACGATTGCACCGGGCAACCCGAAGCGGCGGATCATGTTGCGATACGCATCGGCCTCGCCGTCACGGCCCCACGACGTGATCGTGCTGTGCTCGGCGGCCGGCACCGAGTACGCGGCCATCGGCTCGCGATAGAAGCGGTTCGCGGCCAGCACGCCGAGCACCGTGTCCGAGCCCATGAAGTTCACGAGGTGCGCGGCGCCGCCGATCGCAGCCGATTCCGCGCTCGATACACCGCGCGCGCCGAAGTCGTGCAGCTTGAACGGCAGTTGCGCGAGATCGTCGTCGGTCTTTTCGAGGAAGCGGCGAATCGTCTGCCGCAGATGCCAGCTGCGCGTCGCGACCGTCACCGGATACCAGATGCGCAGCAGCATCGTCTCGAGATAGGACGCAAGCCAGAACACCTGCGGATCGTCGCATTCGACGGTCATCAGCACGTTGTGCACCGGCACCACCGCGCCCTCGGGCACCGCGCGGATCTTCACCGGCAGGTAGCCGTCGTAGCGTTCGACGATGTAACGCCACCCGGCTTCGTTGAACGGCTCGCCGTGTACCGCGAAGAAATCGCGTGCGTCGTCGATCATCGCGGGCGTGACCGGCTTGCACAGATATTCCTTCAGCAGCATCTGCAGGCCGAAGAACAGCGTGCGGTCGTATCGGCCGCCGCGCGATTCGACGTACGAGAACATCGCCGACGCATCGGGCGGATACTGCAGGAAGTGGGAAGCCTTGTAGGAATCCGTATTGAGAATCGGATTGGCGAGAACCGCGGCAAAGCCGCCGGGATCGTTTTGCATGGCTAGAGCTCCTCTAGGCCGTTGAAGTGCCGCCGCGTCTGTCGCGGCGGACGGAATGCGGGGAATCAGCGGATCACAGCTTCCCCAGGAAGTGGTACGCGATGTCGAAGTGATCCTCGAACATCACGTTGCGCATCTGCGCGAACTCGTTGAGCGGCACCCAGCGCGCCTTGTCGGCGTCGTCGCTGCCTTTCACGCGCGGCAGCTCGCCGGTCGGGAAGTTGAACAGGCATGCGTGCGTGATCGTGCGGCCGCGCAGCGAGCGCGTCGGATGATCGAATACCTGGCGATCCTTGATCGAGCCGCGCAGCACGGGCTCGGGCAGCTTGAGGCCGGTTTCCTCGCGCAGCTCGCGGATGCAGGCCGCGTCGAGCCGCTCGTCCTGGTTCACGAACCCGCCCGGCAGTGCCCACAGGCCGCGCCCCGGCTCGCTGCGGCGACGCACCAGCAGGATGTGGCCCGAGTGCACGACCACCGCGTCGACCGTCACGAACGTGACGGGATACGGTGCGGCCGCCCACGCCTTGCGATACGCGGCGATGAATTCGGCCTCCGACTTCAGCTGCGCGAATTCCGGCTGCGTGCGAAAGCGCTCGAGCCAGCCGAACACGGGTTCCGGCACGGCCCACTGCACGAAGCTGTTGGTGCGTTCGGCGAAATACTGGTCGCGGATCTCGGTGGCGGAAATGTCTTCCGTCGCATCGACGTCGACGAGCTCCCATTGCGGGAACATCCGCAGGTAATACGACGTGGCGTCCTTCTCGTGGCCGATCAGCCCGACCTTGCGCTGCGCGACATCGCCGAGCGTGACGGCCACGGCCTCCTGCACCCAGCGCACCCAGTCGCCGTCGTTGTACGTCGAATCCTGCAGCGGCGCGATCGTCACGCGGTCGCGCTCGGACGCGTCGAGCAGCGAAGCCAGCATCTGCCGGCGCTCGTCGAACGAAAACGGATCCTTGATGGTGCGGGGCTTGTCGGTCGACCCGATCAGCACGCACACGCGCTCGGCCCGGCTCAGTGCCGACTTCAGCACGTTCAGGTGACCACGATGCGGAGGCTGGAAACGACCAATGAAAACGAGCGCGTCGAAGCGCCGGTTCTGTTGCGTACTCATGAGGCTCCCTCAAGAGATTGAAACGCTCCGGGTCTGTCCCGAAGGGTTGGAATGAATCCTAGGGGAAATCCCGAGGTGCGTCAATCACACGCAGTCGAGCGCATGCTCGACTTGACGAAGTATGACGAAACGCAGGTTATTGGCGGGGTACACTCGATTGCATCCCAATCCACGCCTTCGCGCCCGCCATCATGAGGATCTCAGTCAGCCGGACCGTCGGCGTCGATCGCAGGCGCCTCTTCACGTGGTCGCAGGATTATGCGCGGCGGCTCGTGTGGGACAGCTTCCTCACCGACGCCTACCTGCTCGACGGGACCACGGCCAACGTGGGCGTCGACGCATTCTGCCGCAGCCAGTCGGGCGCGACGATGGTGTCGCGCTACATCTCGTACCGTCCGCCGCAAGTCGCCGCCGTCGAAATGGTCGAAGGGCCGAAGGTGCTCGAACGCTTCAGCGGCAGCTGGAACTTCACCGAACACACGCCGGGGTCGACCGAGGTGAAGTTCACGTACAACTTCCGCGCGCAGCCGTCCTGGCTACGCTGGCTGCTCGAGCCGCTGATCGGTGCGTTCTATCTCGTGCAGACGCGCCGGCGTCTCGATTCGTTCAAGCGCTGGGCCGAAGCCGAAGCGCTGCCGCACTGACCGCGGGAGCCGCGCACGCGCGCTGTCACGGTATCGACACGAACACGATCCGGGGAGCCCGATATCCCGAACCGTGTGCGGCAACGTCACATGACGGCCGCGTGACAGCCGTCGGCCCACCTGATGAGGAGATGATCGTGTTCGGCATTTGCGTTGTTCTCACGCCGGCCGCGACCCTGTACAGCGTGTCGACGTTCCGGTTCGACCGCTAGCGCGTCACGAACGCTTCGGTGCCCGATTCGCGGCGCAACGTCACTGCCATTCCGGTCAGCCATCCTGACGATTTCAGGATCGGGCGCGCGATCGCATACAGGCGGTCGGCGCTGGCGCCATGGAAATACAGGTAACCGTCGTTGCCGTCGCGATGAAGTTCGGTCTCGCCGAGTTCACCGGCCCCCGCCCGCCGCACCGCGCGATCGAGCCGTTGCTCGAGCCGGTGAAGGCGCGCGTCGTCCTTCGCGTCGTAGTCGAAGTGGATCATCACGACCGGCCCGGGCGGTTTTGGCGGCGACTGCGCGGCAACGTTGCCAACGAAGCAGGCCAGGCCGATCGATGCGGTCATTCCGGTTCTTTTGAGCATGTCGATAACGGTTGGGCAACGCCCTTTCAGGTCAACGCCCCGCCACGCGCCACCTGCTGACGGACCTGCGCGTGCGTGCCGAGCGCCGCGGCGATCGCGTCGACGGCTTCGGCCGCGCGCGCCGCGCCGCACATGAACGCGTCGACGGCCGCGAAGCGATGCTCGGGCCACGTATGGATCGTGATGTGCGATTCGGCGAGCAGCACGACCCCCGTCACGCCGTGCGCCCCGCCGAAGTGATGGAAATGCGCGCCGATCACGCGCGCGCCGGCCCGTTGCGCGGCGTCGGTGAGGATCGCTTCGAGCCGTGCCGCGTCGCGCAGCAACGCCGCGTCGGCGCCGGCCAGGTCGGCCAGCACGTGCGAGCCGAGCGTCGCGCGTGGCGGCTCGATCCCGTCGCGCGCGGTCATTTGTGCGACCCGTACGACGAGTAGCCGCTGCGGGCCGACGAACTGCCCCAGCCGCTGCCGCCCGACCCGCTGCCGCCGATCGATGCGCAGCTGAACAGCGTGACGACGATCAGGCCGTAGATGCCGTAGAGGATGTACCGGATCACGACTGGCCCCCGTCCGACGCAAAACCCTTCCACAGCCATTCCGGCAGCCACAGTACCAGCAGGCCGATCAGCACGTAGACGGAGCGGCCGCTGAACGCGAACAGCGATCCCATGTTGAAGATCACGAGCAATGCGCTGAACACCCACGGCAGCGGCGCGAAACTGTGCGGACCCTTTCCGCCGAACAGGCCCGTCGATGCGGCCGCGCCTGAAGCGGCCACCGCCGCCAGCGCCGGCGTACCGAAACGTTCGGCAAGCGCGCTGCCCGACAGCGGCCGTGCGCGCGACCAGACGATTTCCGCGTCGCTGCGCTCGCGCGTCAGCTTGTCCTTCTGCCAGCCATAGTCGACGATCGACGTGCGATCGCCCACCTGCACGCGCCAATTGAACGCACCGACCACGTAGACGACCTCCGAGTCGTATGCCTCGCGCAGCCGGTAGGTCTTGCCGCCGTCGATCACGTCGGACTCGCCGCCGATCGTCGGCCATTGGTCGAGCACCTGCACGCGCTCCCAGCGCCCTTCGCTCTGCACGAGCCACAGGAAGCCGCGCTTCGGGTTCAGCAGCAGGTATTCGTCCCAGGTCTCGGCGTCGCCCGGCATGCGGCACCGCATCATGCCGATCACCGTGTACTTCACGCCGTCGAACGTGCCGATCGCGCCGAGTTCCAGCGCGCCCTTCACCGCATCGAGCTTGCGCTGCGCGGCGAACACGGTCTGCTGCTCGGCCGTGCATTGCACGCCCGCGTGGCAACTGCCGCACACGACGTAGTCGGCCACGTTCGGCAGATACGTCAGCGGCGCGCCGCAGCTCGGGCACGCGAACGGCACCATCTCCGCGCCGCGCTTCTCGCGCGTGTCGTGTTCGGTATCGCGCAGCCCGGTGAATGCGAGCGCATCAAATTCCAGCGCTTCGCCCGTATAGACGGCCGGACTGCCGCCGTTCGAATCGGCGTCGGAATAGTCGTAGGTCGCGAATGCATTGCCGGTCCGCAGGTCGACGACGCGCGCCTCCCAGCCGGCGTCGACGCGAAACGGCAATTCGCCGTCGCCGCCCGTGCAACGCGCGGTACGCACGTCGGACACGAGATACGCCCGGCCGCCGTGGTCGATCCGCATGCCCGGCTCGAGCGTGCCGAACGCGGGCCATGCGCCGCCGGATGCATCGTCGGGCTCGCGCACCGTGACCGCGTACTGGCCCGACGCATCCGACAGCCAGCCGAACGCGCCGTCGTCGAACACGACGTACCACTCGCTCCACGCGCCGGCGTCGTAGGTCATCTGGATGCGGCCGAGCACCGTGAACGCACGCTTGCCGTAGCGCCCGGCCGTACCGATCTGGATCGGCGACGCATCGTCGATCACGGTAGCCAGCTCGCCGATCCGCTCGACGTCGGCGCCGCGCTTGAGCAGCGTGCTGCGGCAGAACGCGCAGACGGCCATCACGGCCGCCGCCGAGCGAAACTCGACCGGCGCGCCGCACTGGGGGCACGAGGTACTGAACATGCGCGATGCTTACCGGGTGAGCTTCGCGAGGATCTCGGCCTTCGCGCGCGAATATTCGTCTTCGGTCACGAGGCCCTTGTCGAACAGCGCCTTCAGCTGCTCGAGCCGCTGCACGTAGTCGGTGCCCTCTGCCGGCGCGGCGCCCGCCGGCACCGCGGCGGGCGCGGGCGGCGCGGCCGGCGCCGGTTGCGCGGCGCCCGCGATCTGGCCGGCCATCGCCTGCCCGATCGCCGCGCCGGCGGCCAGGCCCGCACCGACCCCGGCGATGCCGCCCGGGTTCTGCGCGGCGAGCGGAATCGCCTGCGCCGTCTGGTATTGCGTGGCGCGTGCGAGATCGCCGGCCATCCCCGCGCCGATCCGCAGGTCGAGCGCCTTCTGCAGCTCGGCCGGCAGCGACACGCTTTCCACCGCGAACGCGTCGAGCGCGAGCCCGTAGCGCGTGAACACCGGCACCAGCGCCTCGGCCACGCGCTGCGACAGCAGCGACTGGTTCGCGGCCATGTCGACGAACGGCACGTCGGCCGAGCCGAACGTCGTGCTCATCGCGGTGACGACCAGGTTGCGCAACTGCTGCTCGAGATCGTCGACCGTGTACTGCGCACGCGTGCCGCTCACCTCGCGGTGGAACGCGGCCGCGTCGACGATCCGGTACGAGTAGATCCCGAACGCACGCAGTTGCACGAAGCCGAACTCGCGATCGCGGATCGTCACCGGCTGCGCGGTGCCCCAGCGACGGCCGAGCTGCAAGCGCGTGCTGAAGAAGTAGACATCGGACTTGAAAGGCGATTGAAAGAACTTGTCCCAATTCTTCAGGTACGTCAGCACCGGCAGCGTATTCGTTTCCAGCGTGTACAACCCCGGCTGGAACACGTCGGCCACCTTGCCTTCGTTGACGAAGATCGCGACCTGCGTTTCGCGCACGGTCAGCTTGCCGCCGTACTGGATCTCCTGGTCTTCCATCGGGTAGCGCCAGGCCAGCACGCCGTCGGTGTCTTCCGTCCATTGCAGGACATCGATGAACTGCTTGCGGATGAATGAACCCAGACTCATGTCGGTCTCCTCGGACGCGTGGCGCGTCAGGTCAGGCAGGCGGCATTGATGATGCCGACGACGAGCGACGCGGTGCCCATCAGGCCGCCCATCGCGATGTTGCGATCCTCGATCGCATGATTCATGCCGGGCATCAGGCGCGTCAGCGCCGCATAGGTGATCAGTTGCACGATCATCGCGCCGACGGCCCAGACCACGACTTCGCCAAGCGTCGAGTTGTGCGCGATGCTGGATGCGAGCGTCAGGCAAAAACCGATCAGCGCGCCGCCGAACGACAGCGTCGCGGCCGCGTTGCCGTCGCGGATCAGCGCCAGTTCGTCGAACGGGGTGACCTTCAGGTACACTGCCGCGAACACAAGAAGCAGCACGAACGCCGACAGTAAATGAACCGCATAGAGATAGGCACTATTCATTCTTTCCCTCGGATTTTGTGCTCGGTTCGCCGCCCCGTCGCCGGCCGGCCCGCGCGGGGCCAGCGGTCAAAATTCCGCGCCAGTATATCCACATTGCCGATCGCTGCACAACGGACGCGCCATGCTGCATAAGCGCGCGCTCGTCCTGTCGATTCTCGTGCTCGCGTCGTGCGGGCTCGGCTACGAACTGATCAGCAGCGCGCTGTCGAGCTACCTGCTCGGCGATTCGATCCTGCAGTTCTCGTCGGTGATCGGCTGCTACCTGTTCGCGATGGGGATCGGCTCGTGGCTCGCGAAGTTCGTCGAGGACGACGACGTGCTCGACCGCTTCGTCGATATCGAGCTGCTCGTCGGCCTGCTCGGCGGCGTGTCGGCCGCGCTGCTGTTCGCGGTATTCGCGTGGCTCGCCGCGCCGTTCCGCGCGGCGCTCTACGCGCTCGTGCTCGCGCTCGGCCTGCTGATCGGGATGGAGATCCCGCTCGTGATGCGTGCGTTCCAGCAGCGGCGCCAGGCGTTCCGTCATACCGTCAGCGAAGTGCTGACCTTCGACTACCTCGGCTCGCTCGCCGTGTCGCTGATCTTTCCGCTCGTGCTCGCGCCGCGCCTCGGCCTGCTGCGCACGAGCTTCCTGTTCGGCCTCCTGAACGCATGCGTCGCGCTGTGGACGACACACCTGTTCCGCGACGAGATCCGCAACGTGCGCGGCAAGCTGATGCGCGCGTCGCTCGTGATCGGGCTGCTCGTCGCCGGCTTCGCCCTGTCGGACCGCATCACGCACTGGGCCGAGCACGGCGTGTACGGCGACGAGACGATCTATTCGGAAACGACGCCGTACCAGCGCATCGTGCTCACGCAGTGGCACGACGACCTGCGGCTGTACCTGAACGGCAACCTGCAGTTCTCGTCGCGCGACGAGCATCGCTATCACGAAGCGCTGATCCATCCGGCGATCGAGGCGCTGCCGTGGGCGAAGCGCGTGCTCGTGCTCGGCGGCGGCGACGGGCTCGCCGTGCGCGAACTGCTCAAGCATCGCAACCTCGAACAGATCACGCTCGTCGATCTCGACCCCGCGATGACGAAACTGTTCTCGACGTCCGCGCCGCTCGTCAGGCTGAACCAGGGCTCGCTGAAGGATCCGCGCGTGCGCGTGATCAACGACGATGCGGTACGCTGGCTCGAATCGAACGCCGACGTGTACGACGCGATCGTCGTCGACTTTCCCGATCCGACCAACTTCGGGCTCGGCCGCCTGTATTCGGTGCCGGTGTTCCGCCTGCTTGCGCGCCACCTGTCGGAGAACGGCTATGCGGTGATCCAGTCGACGTCGCCGTACTTCGCGCCGCACGCGTACTGGACCATCATCGCGACCCTGCACGAAGCCGGGCTCAACACGTGGCCGTACCACTGCTACGTGCCGTCGTTCGGCGACTGGGGCTTCGTGATCGCCGGCAAGCGCCGCGACTTCACGGTGCCGACGCGTTACTCGGTGCCGACCCGCTGGCTCGATGCGCAGACGGCCGCCGAGATGTTCCACTTCCCGGCCGACATGCCGGCGCTGCCGATGTCGCCGAACGAACTCAACGACCAGCCGCTCGTGCGCCGCTTCGACGACGACTGGAAACACGTGCTGCGCTGATGGACCGCCGCACGTTCCTCGTTGCGTCGGCGGCCGCGTCGCTCGCCGCATGCGGCCGCACCGGCTGGATCGAGACGACGACGCGCGTCGGCTATCCCGGCATGCGCGAAGGCCACGCGTTGCGCGATCATGCCGCGCTGCCGCCGCCGTCGGGCACGATCGACACGGATGTCGCGATCCTCGGTGCCGGCGCGGCCGGACTGTCGTGCGCATGGCAGCTCGCCCGCGCGGGCCACAAGCGCTTCACGGTGCTCGCGGGGCCCGAATTCGGCGGCAATGCGGCCGGCGGGCGCTTCGGCGAACTCGGCTATCCCAAAGGCGCGCACTACCTGCCGTTGCCGTCGCTCGAATCCACGCATCTGCGCGACATGCTCGCCGATCTCGGCGTGATCGAATCCGCGCCGTTCTCCGCCCGCCCGGTGTACGACGAACGCGCGCTCGTCCATGCGCCGGACGAGCGGCTCTTCATCGCCGGCCAGTGGCAGGACGGCATCGTGCCGACCGCCGGCCTCGACCCCGACGAGCTCGCGCAGCAGGCGAAGTTCTTCGCGTACACGGACGGCCTGCGCACCGCGCGCGGCGCCGACGGCCGCAAGGTGTTCTGCATCCCGCTCGCGGAATCGTCGCGCGACCCGCGCTGGCGCGCGCTCGACCGGCGGTCGTTCCGCCAGTGGCTGCTCGACGAGGGCTACACCGCGAAGGCGCTTCACTGGTACCTGAACTACTGCTGTCGCGACGACTACGGCGCGAGCTACGAGCATGTATCGGCCTGGGCCGGCCTCCACTATTTCTCGTCGCGCGGCGGCCATGCGGGCGATGCGGGCGACGGCGCGGTGCTGACCTGGCCCGACGGGCTGCACACGATGGTGACGAAGCTGGGCGATTCGATCACCGCACGCACCGGCTCGAACGCGTGGTCGCGGGAAGGGTTCGCGGTGCGCGCGACCGAGCGCGCGGGCGGCGTCGACGTGCTATGCGCGCGTCTGGGCGAGCACGGCACGCTGTCGACGTTCACGCTGAAAGCGCGGCGCGTCGTCTGCGCGATGCCGCTGTTCGTCGCGGCGCGCGTGTTTCCGCAGCTTGCCGCGTATGGCTTCGAACCCGCGCGCGACCTGCCGCCGCGCGCGCCCTGGCTCGTCTCCAACTTCCTGCTCGACGGCATGCCGGCCGAAGCGGCCGGTGTGCCGCTCGCGTGGGACAACGTCGTCTACGACGGCGCGGCGCTCGGCTATGTCGTGTCGACCCACCAGCTGATCCGGATGTCGCCGCCGACGCGCTCGGTGTTCTCCGCCTATCAGGCGTTGAGTACGCAAACGCCGGACGACACGCGCCGCTGGCTTGCCGACGCCAAGCCTGACGCGTTGCGCGAACAGGCCGCGATCGACCTGAAGGCCGTCTACGGACGCGAACTCTGGAAGCATGCGACGGCGCTCGAAATCACCGTGCGCGGCCATGCGATGGCGACACCCGACGTCGGCTTCCTGAGCCGGCCGGGCCTGCTTGCGCTGCGCGACGCCGACGGCCCGGTCGTGTTCGCGCATGCCGACCTGTCCGGGCTGTCGCTGTTCGAGGAAGCGTCGTACTGGGGCATGCTCGCGGCCCGGCGCGTGCTCGCCTGACCACCGCCGTTCGTCATTGCGGCGCCGCCGCCAAACGCTATAATCGCGCGACATTCCGACTGCATCGAGCAGGCCGACGGTGCCGCACCGTGCGACGCACCGTATGTCCTCCGCGACAACAACAATGACGAACCGAATCCATCGACGCCTTCGCCCGTTCGTGCGCGCCGCCGCGCGCGTGCTCGCGTGCGTCCCGCTGCTCGGCGCGCCGCCCGCGCTGCATGCGGCCGGCACCGCAGGCACCACCGGCACCGAGGCGGCCTCCGGGCGCTACATCGTCGTCGACACCGGCCATACGCCCGCGCACCCCGGCTCCACCGGTGCGAGCGGCCGCGTCGAATACCTGTACAACCTCGACCTGTCCGGCGCGGTCGCCGACAGGCTCGCCGCGCACGGCGACCGCGTGCTGCGCACGTCGGCCGACGGCCGCGAGATCAAGCTCGATCAACGCTCGACGCAGGCGCCGGATGCGAACCTGTTCGTGTCGATCCATCACGACTCGATGCAGCAGCAGTTCATCGACGCGGGCCGGCAGCGCGAATTCCGCGGCTTCTCGGTGTTCGTGTCGGAACGCAATCCGCGCTACGCGGAAAGCCTGCGTTGCGCGAAGGCGATCGCCGAACGCCTGGTCGCGGCCGGCGAACGGCCGTCGCTGTATCACGCGCAGCCGATCCGCGGCGAAAACCGCCCGCTGATCGACCCGTCACTCGGCATCCACCGCTTCGACGATCTCGTCGTGCTGCGCACCGCGCCGATTCCGGCCGTGCTCGTCGAAGCCGGCGTGATCGTCAATCCGGACGAAGAGGCACGGCTCGCGCGGCGCGAGACGATCCAGCGCCTGTCCGCCGCGATCGCGGGCGGGATCGACGCGTGCACGACGCCGCAATAAACGATGAACGCCCATCGGGCCCAACGGTTTTCACCCAGTCAGGAGCATCACGATGAAAAAGAAGACGCTGTTCGCATCCTGCGCGCTGCTCGCGCTCGCCGTTCCGTTCGCCGCACAGGCGGCTGGCTGCGGGAAGCCGCGCAGCGCGTTCGACCAGGTGTACTGCACCAGCACGCAGTTCTCGCAATCCGATCGCGATCTCAACGACGAGTACGGTCGCCTGCGCAAGCAACTGAGCGGCGACCAGCAGGCCGCGCTGAAGGCCGGCCAGCTCGCGTGGCTGAAGCAGCGCGATGCGCAGTGCAGCGAAACGCGCAACAACAGCTACCTCGTGGATATCCAGTGCGCGAACGACATGACGCAGTCGCGGCTGTCGTTCCTGCGCGAGCGTGAGCGCGAATGCTCGAGCACGGGGTGCGTGACGTCGAAGCTCGGCGAGTAAGCTCGTCGGACGCGGTGTGCCGCCATGCAGGTCGCGGCACGCCGCCTTTGGAAGACACGACGATGCGGCATGAATTCTCCGAAGTCCTCAACGACCTGATCGACTGTTTCCTCGTCAGCGATCTTCTGCTGCTGAAGCGCTACAAGGAAACACATCGGCTGCCGGACGACGTCGCGTTCGCGTTCACGACCGGCGACAGCGGCGACAACGCCGTGCTCGAAGGCGTCGTCATTCCGCTGGCCGGTATCGAGAACCATCCGTATACGGTCATCTTCACGCTGGACGACGACACGCCCGAACTGCTGAAGGCCGGAAGCCGTCTGCAGCATCGGCGCGGCGGATACGTGCTGCGCGTCGAACACCGTTCGGTGATGCTTTACACGTGGCGCATTCTCGAACGCTTCAACGACGAATCGGTGAACGCGCTGCTGGCGCGTTATCGCGAACCGGGCCGGCCCGTGATCGACCTCGACAACGGCTGGTACGACGTCGAAGTCCTCGGTGGCGAAGTGCCGCGCAACGGCTGGTTCGAACCCGCGTTCGAGTTCGTGCTGAAGAAAACCGACACGCCGAGCGACGCGTCACACGTGGATCTCGGCTACAGTTTCGCCATCGACAGCAGCCTGGATCCGGCGGAATGAATTCCGTGCAGGGCAACACTGCGCACGGCACACGATCAGGCGAGGTACGCATGGCACCGAACACGACGACGATCGACATCCGCGCCGCCACCGCCGCCGATGCGCCCGCCATTGCCGGCATCCACGCCGCATCCTGGCAAGCGACCTACACGGACATCATGCCGGCTCCGTTCCTCGCCGGCCTGTCGATCGAAAAGCGCACGGCCGGGTGGCGTTATGCACTCGACGCAGGACGGCCGTGCGTCGCGCTTGCGCTCTCGGGAAACGCGTTGACGGGCTGGATCGCCTACGGTCCGACCCGCGACACCGACAAGGATCGCGCGTGGGGCGAAATCGAAGCGATCTATCTGCATCCGTCGCATTGCGGGCAAGGCATCGGCGCGGCGCTGGTCGATCATGCGTGCCGGTCGCTGCATGATGCCGGCCATGCCTGGGTGTCGCTGTGGGTACTGATCAAGAACCGCCGGGCCAGGGCATTCTACGAACGCGAAGGCTTCGTCGCCGAAGACGACATCAAGACGTTCGAGATCGACGGGACGCCGATCGAGGAGGTGCGCTACTGGCGCGCGCTTCCCTGACCGGCTCTAGCCGCCGGCACGGCCGTCAAAGAAACCACCGATACTCTCGCGCGCCGATTTCATTGCGAAAATCCAGCTCTTCCTGCCGCTTGTTTTCGCAATACACCATCACGAACTCGCTGCCGAGCCCTTCGCGTACGGCCGGATGATCCTGCATCGCGGCGACGGCCGACAGCATCTCCTTCGGGAAATCGATCCCGCTGCCGCGATCCTCGTTGAGCGGCGCGATCGGATCGATCCGCGCGTCGAGCCCGTGTTCCATCCCTGACAGGATCGCCGCGAGCACCAGATACGGATTCGCATCCGCGCTCGCGAGCCGGTGTTCGATCCGCAGGTTGCGGGCATCCGACTCCGGAATCCGGATGCATGCATCGCGATCCTCGAAGCCCCAGCTTGCGCGGCTCGCCGCATTCACCATCGACCCGTAGCGCCGGAACGCGTTGTGATTCGGCGCGAACACGGGCATGCAGTGCGGCAGCAGCGCGAGGCAGCCGGCCACCGCATGCCGCAACGGCCGCTGCCCGTCCGCCGCGAGCATGTTGCGCCCCGCGTCGTCG
Source organism: Burkholderia seminalis (assembly GCF_001718535.1). Classification (NCBI taxonomy): domain Bacteria; kingdom Pseudomonadati; phylum Pseudomonadota; class Betaproteobacteria; order Burkholderiales; family Burkholderiaceae; genus Burkholderia; species Burkholderia seminalis. The sequence goes on from NZ_CP013400.1 coordinate 2,229,939, forward strand.
TACAGGCTCACGTGCACGTGCATCCCGCTGCCCGGCGCATGCAGGTACGGCTTGCCCATGAAGCTCGCGCGATAGCCGTGCTGCAACGCGACGCCGCGCGTGCTGCGGCAAAACAGCGCCGACCAGTCGGCCGCGCGCAGCGCGTCGTCGGTGTGGCCGAAATTGATCTCGAACTGGCCGGGCCCGAGCTCGGCGGTGATCACCGTCGCGTCGACACCCTGCTCGCGCGCGGCATCGACCATCTCGTGCAGCACGTCGGAAAAGCGCGACAGGCGCTCGATATGCATGTTCGGCTGATCGTCGCGGTCGTCGCTCAACCGGTCGCGCGGATACTGCGGCATCCCTTCCGCGAGCTGCGCGGCGAACAGGTAGAACTCGAGCTCGAACGCGACGACAGGCCGGATGCCGCGCGCCGCGAACCGCCGCAGCACGCGCGCAAGCACCTCGCGCGGCTCGAACTCGATCGGCGTATCCGTGCCGTCGGAGCTGATCAGCATCTGCGCGAGCGGCTGCCGCTCCCAGCGCACCGGCTTCAGCGTGCCGGGAATCAAGCGGCGCGGCGCGTCGGGATCGCCGTCGTTGAAGCAGTAGTCGCCGATCTTGTAGAGGCCGCCCTGCGTGCCGAGCAGCACGCAGTTCTGCGGCAGCTTCAGCAGCGAACCGGCCGCGACCTTTTCGAGCGCATCGATCGGGTAACGCTTGCCGTAGAAGTGCCCTGGCAAATCGAGGCAGATCAGGTCGACATAACGGATCTCGGGGTGCGCCTGCCGGAACGCGCGGACTTCATCGATCAGCACGGGAACGACGTCAGCCATGTCTCATCCTTTCCATGTCCTGGTATGGCGGCGCCGCAACGCGGCGAACCGGATTCGCGCGGCACGCGTGATCCTGCACGCCGCATTTCAATCAGTACTGCAAACAGGCTGCGTGGCGCGGCGGCCCGTGACACCGCATGCCCCGCCGACCACTCAGGTGAATACCCAGATCACGCGCGTCGGCACGTCGGTCAGGTTGGCGTAACGGAAGCGCTTGTGCGCGGGCAACTGGAATGCGTCGTTCGGGCCGAGCGTGACCGGCGTGTCGTCGCCGTCGATCCAGATCGTCAGCTCTCCTTCGAGCACGAAACCGCCCTGCTCGTCGCTGTCGTCGACCGGCCGCTCGCCGCTGCTCGCGCCCGGCGCGAGATGGCTCTCGAGGATCGAGAAGCGCGAGCGCATGTTCGGCGACACGAGAATATCGGTGATGCCGGCCGCGTAATACACGGTGCGCCGTTCGTCGGGCCGCGTGACCCACGGCACGCTGCGCGGCTTGCTCAGACTGTAGAAGTACGTGGTCGGCACGCCGAGCGCCTCGCCGATCGCGGTGAGATCCGCGACCGTCGGGCGCGACAGCCCGCGCTCGACCTGCGACAGAAAGCCGACCGAGCGGCCGATCCGTTCAGCCAGATCGTTGAGCGTGACCTTGCGGTGCTTGCGCAGGTCGCGGATCAGGATCGCCAGACTTTCTATCTCTTCCTGTTCGTTCATGACGGGTTCCGGTGGGTCAGACGGTATCGCGCAAACGGTACCAGGCCTTGCCGATCGCTTCCAGCGGTGCGGCGAGCCGGTCGCCGCCGGGAAAACGCGGGTTGCGGATGCGCTGGTACTGCGCGAGCAGGCGTTCGTCGCCGAGCACGGCGTCGGCCACCGCGCGCGCGCCGGCCAGCGTCGGCAGCACGCCGTGCCCCGAGAAGCCCTGCAGCCAGAAACGCTGCCCGTGTCGGCCGATGTCAGGCGTGCGGCGCATGCTGATGTCGATATGGCCGCCCCATGCGTAGTCGAGCGGCACGCCGGCCAGTTGCGGGAACACGCGTTCGAGGTGCGGCCGCGTCGCCGCCGCGATATCGGCCGGAATTCCGCCGAGATACGTGCAGCCGCCGCCGAACAGCAACCGGTTGTCGGGGCTCAGGCGGAAGTAGTCGGGCACGAACTGGTTGTCGATCACGCAACTGTTCTGCGGCAGCAGCGCACGCGCGACGTCGGGCGCAAGCGGCGCGGTCGCGACCTGGTACGTGCCGACCGGCAGCAGCCGGCGCGCAAGCTCGCGATCGAGGCGGTCGACGTAGGCGTTGCATGCCAGCACGAGTACGTCGGCACGCACTTCGCCGCGTAACGTGCGCGCGACGTGGCCGCCGGCCGTCTCGCGGCAGTCGAGCACGCGGCTCTGCTCGAAGATACGGCCGCCCGCGCGCTCGATCGTCTGTGCGAGGCCGAGCGCGAGCTTCAGCGGATTCAGGTGGCCGGCCTCCGGATCGTGGAGCGCGGCGAGATAACGCTTGCCGCCGATCCATTCGGGCAGCTCGTCACGGCCAATCACGCGCAGCCGGTCGTAGCCCCAGCGCTCGGCCGCCTCGTCGCGCGCCTGCGCGAGCATCGCGACGCGACGCGGCCGTACGGCCGCCCACAGGCTGCCCGGCCGGTAGTCGATGTCGAAACCGTGTCGCGCCGGCAGTTCGCGCACCTCGGCCGCCGCCCAGCGCATGCTGTCCCACAGCAGGCGCGCGCCGTCGCGGCCGAGCGAATCCTCGAGCGGCTGCATGTCGCACGACCAGCCGAGCAGCGCCTGCCCGCCGTTGCGCCCCGACGCCGCCCACGCGACGCGGCTCGCTTCGAGCACGGCCACGCGCTTGCCGGCCAGCGCCAGGCGCAACGCCGTATGCAGCCCGCTGAAGCCCGCGCCGACGACGAGCACGTCGGCATCGATGCGTTCGTCCAGTGCGGGACGATGCGGGATCGACGCCGGGTAGGTGCCGGCGTAGTAGCTTGCGACGTGACGGTCGGACTGCACGAACATGCGCGCTCCCGTGAAAATTACGCCAAGAAATTTCATGAAAAATTAGCACGGCAATTTCACGGAAGCAAGCGGGCGGAAACCCGGTCGGATGAACCGGCATGGCTGTCGAGATGCATCCAACTTGGATTTTTTTCGTTCGAATCGGAACTTGCAAGGACCCACGCCGGCTGCGAACGCCCGCGAATGTTCCTCAATAAAACAATAGCTTGAAGAGGTCGCCACACGCCCTCGGCGCTACAGCGTGATCGACCACCGACCGATGCACCGGCTGCTGCGCGCTGAAGTCGCGTATGGGCGACTGTTGACTGCATCAAGCCGGCGTTTCCTTACTCCGCCGCCGGCTCGTGCAATGCAGCGGTACACACCTGACCAGGAGTGCACGCGTACAGAACTCGGAATTCCCTATGGCTACCACAGACTTTTCGGCGCCATGCTAATTATGTCAAATTAATCTGACACGCTGACCTTTCATTTGATGCCAGGTTGACGATCACGCATCCGGCACTTTGTCGCGTTTATAAGACAAAGACACCGTGTCAGGGGCCTTCTTAGGCCGCTCAGGTTGCGAACACCGGCGTGTTCGCTCCAAAGCACCCACTCGACTGAAATCGGTTTCAACGAGAATTTAATTTCGATGGCCGCGCTTTTTATTATCTCTAAATTTAATATTTAGCTTCTGTCGCGCGGAATAATCTCACCTATACCACCAATAAAAAATTCACAATGAATTAATTCGTGAAAATATTCTAAAAATACCTTCACTTTGCTTCGTATGAGAAATGCAGAATTCGAACTCCACGCAGGTGATTCTGAGCGTCAAATGCGGAATGCATCCGCAATCTTTCGTTAATATAACTGAAATTCTTGGTGATCGCAAGATCCCACATAGTGCGATGGGGATTGATGTAATCCGCCTGTACAGGCGAATCGCGGCGGGGACACGTGAAATAATCGACCGACAAAAAAACCATGAATGATTCCAACCTGAACAGGCGGGCCGCGTTACGTAATTTAATTGAGTCGAAATGCATATTTCGCGCACCAAAATACAAGCTTGTATCGTCAAGCGGAAAATCCCTTAAATGGCTGATCGATTTGCGACCACTCCTTCTTTCTTCGGAAGGACTCGATACGCTTGCGGATTTATTCTGGAATCGCTATGCGGATCAACTGCCGTTTCAGGTCGGCGGCATGGAAATGGCCGCCGTCCCGCTCGTGGCTGCGATTCTTATGGCCGGCGCACGCAAAGGGCACCATCTCGGCGGCTTTATCATTCACAAAGAGCGTAAGCGTTATGGCCGGATGAACGCGATCGAAGGCGAGGTTTCGGATGCACCTATTCTGCTCGTGGATGATATTTTCAACAGCGGCGCGAGCATTGAACAATCACGTGTTGTATTAGCGGAAATTGATCGCCCCATCTGGAAAGTGTGGAGCGTGATCGACTACCAGTCCAATACGGGTGAGGGCTGGCAAAAGCGACATGGCGTTACAGTAGAGTCCGCATACGTTCTAGGTGATTTCGGCCTGAAACTGTCGGTTCCGACGAGCCATTCGACGCAGCTTTCGTTCCTCGTGCGCTGGCTCAGCAAAGCGACCTCCGCGAATCACCACTATGTCGTACCGAAATCCGCACCGCGCGCGCAAGGCGGCTTGATCTATTTCGGAACCGACAGCGGCGAAATGCGCTGCATCGATGGCGCAAGCGGCGAAACGCGCTGGAGTTTCAAGATCGAGGCGGCGCGCTCAAAAGGGATTTGGTCTACGCCGTACGTGACGCCCGGACGCGTTTTCTTCGGCGGCTACGACGGTAACCTGTACGCGTTGTGCGCCCAAAGCGGCCGGGAAATCTGGCGATACGTCGAACCCGATTGGATTGGCTCTTCACCGGCCTACGCATCCGACCTGAATCTGGTCTTTATCGGCGTTGAATACGCCAGTCCAACGCGAGGCGGCGGCATAGCCGCGATCGATGCTGAAACCGGTCACAAGGTCTGGGAATGCCCGGTCCGTTGCTACGTCCACGGCTCCCCGCTCTATGCCGCTGATGATTCGCTTGTGCTCTGCGGCACGAACGACGGTGCTCTGCTGGCGCTCGACGCACGTACCGGCGCACTCCGTTGGCAATTTCAGACGAACGGCGCGGTCAAGCATGCGCCCGCACTCGATCCCGATCGCCGGCAAGTCGTGTTCGGATCGTTCGACGGCGGCATTCGCGGCGTAAGCCTCGATAGCGGCGAACTGAAGTTCTGCATCCAGACCGGCAACGCCGTCTACACAACACCGCTGATCGACGGCGCTCGCGCCTACTGCGGCTCTACGGACAAGTACCTGTACGTGATCGATTTGGCGACCGGCGAAGGCATCGCGAAGATCGGCGCGCACTCCAAGATTTTTTCGTCTCCTGCCCGCATCGGCCCATGGATTTGGTTCGGAAGCACGAACGGGCGCGTACGTGCAATCGATCCTCAAACGTTTGCGCTCGCTGGTGTGTTTCAGCTTCCTGATGCCGTGACAACCGCCGTCGAATATGACGCGGTTAATCAGATGCTCACGGTTGCGACGACGGCCAATCGCCTGTACGGCGTGTCCGTGACGCCGCCAGTCGTGCGCGAACCAGCACAAGACGGGCAGTCGACGGTCGACGTGACCGCATTACAGCTTGCGCGGCGTGCTGTCGATGCAATTGCGAATCGTACCGCTCTGCCTGATCCGCTAGGATACAAATTGACCGGCGCTCTCCCGCAAGGTGGTGTCTTCGTGAGCCTGCGAAATCGCGCGACTTTGCAGCGCATCGGGCGCGGCGGTCAATGGACGTTCGACTCAAGCGACCTATCACCGGAATTGTCGGTCATCGTGGCGGTGACGAAGGCGTGCGCGAACCTGGCCGTCGATTCGCTTCGCGATACCGCCATTGGCGTAAGTCTGTTCGGACCGCTTGAGCAAGTCGCAGTCGATCAGTTGGATCACGAGAAATTCGGAATACTCGTGCGCGCAACGGCAGGCGGCAAGCTCGGCGGTGGGCTGCCGAACTCCCCTGAATACTGCAACGAACACGGCCAGTATCTGCACGCGCTGCGCAACGCCAAACTGACGCCCAGTGAAGGGCACACGCTTTACCGTCATACCGTTAAACGACAGACCGATGACATGTCGTGGCCGGCCTATGGCGTTCCGCTTCCATACGACGCGACGACACTGACGCGCTTCGTGTCGTGGTTGCTCGATCCGCGAAAGCAGGATGAGCTGGAAGATTCGCTCTCGGGCGTGGTAGATCGACTTTCCGCTCTGGCCGTCACTCGGTACATGGATGCAGCGTTCACAACGCAGCTTGTGCCGGCACCCAAGATGGCGAACTTGCGTGATCTGCAACAGTCCCTGCCGGACCAAGGTGCCGGTGCATCGCACATGTTCCTGTCACTGATATTCAGAGGCCGTCCTGTTGATCGCTCGCGCTGTCGCGGTCACTTCCGCATGGATCGGGATGCACTGATATGCCGAAACGGCAATCAGACGCAAGCTTTCTTGCCTGTATCGACATTGCATCGATGGACGGACGAAGAGTCGTTCATCGCGGCGCTGCCGGATATTCCGGCCTCAACCTGGGAAGTCGCTCCTTGCCTGACGTGGGCGATAGCAGACGACGCAAATCCCCTTCCAGTGCGCGGCGCATTCATCGAGCAGGCGCACACGCAACCGCCGTCGCAAGTGCTGCAACGCTCGGAATCCTGACGCACAACCTTTTCGCGTCAGCTGTTTCGACAACCGATTGTGAATCAATGGCTGCGCGGGTGCCATTGTGGATGTAGACGTCAAACCCGCATACTTCAGGAGTGAATCACATGCAAACGATTGACGATCTGGATTTGCTGCGCTACGTGGCTGGTGGTGATGGTGATGGCGGCGGTGACGGCGATGGTGATGGTGGCGGATACGGCGATGGCGATGGCGATGGCGACGGGGATGGTGACGGCGACAGTGATTCCGCAGCCGATTCGGCAGTAGGCAGCGACGCGACGTCGTTGGCCGACGCAGGCTTCAACTCCGATGCCAACGATGCCATCGGGCAGGCTGAAAACAACGGTCAACTCGCGGAAGCCACGAAGGGCTTGCAGGACGAATCAATGTCCACGTGGGGCGGTGCGGCCGTTGCCGGATATGACGCCGCGCAACAGGGTCTGTCGTTAGGTCAGGCTGAAACTGCCAACCTCGGCTCCTTCCAATCTTCTCCGATCGGTTTCGCCGCAGGATACGCGGTTGGCGCTGCCGCTCACGGGCTCGGTATCGGCGGCGGCGGTCACAACCACTAAGCAACGCGCTGGTGTACAGGCTATGAACCAAGCCTGATCGATGAATGACGGCGCGCTACTGGTCCCGCGACTGGACGCCTTATCTTCATCGGTATAGCACCACACAGCGCACCGAAAATTGCGTCGCCAAAAGCAAGCACCCGTTGTTTCACTCGATCATAATTCCATGAAAACTGAAGACAATATAGCGCGTGCGTTTATTGATCTTGCCAAGATTGGCCGAACTGATTGGCGAGCAACAGCATCGACGATCCTTCTTAGCGCGATCGTCAGTATCATCGGCACGCTTGGATTCCTGATGTTTTCAGGATGGACGCTGTATTTCAAGAATTTTGATGCCGCTCGGGCAGCTATCTCGCTGTACACCAATACAGCCAGCACCACGGGCATCATAGGCTTCTGGCTTGCATGCAAGATCGTCTTGCGACGCCCGTACCTCTCCCTGATTTCCGTCGACCTGCGTTTCCGACTTCGGCGTTGCCTGTTCGGCGCGGTCCTTTATCTTCCTGCCTTCGTGATAGCAGCCTTAGTCATGTCCATCTATACGTCGATTCGAATTGGCGCATGGACGCTTCCGTTCGGGCATCTTCAACCGCTGCAGGACATTCTAAGTTTTGGTCGGATTTTAGGGATGCTTGGCGCGTGGCTCGGCATTCTCGTTCTCGCGTTCGCCGAGGAATTGTTTTTCCGTGGGTGGTTGACGCAAACGCTCGGGCAATATGTGCGTTCCCCGCTCATCGTCGTCGCAATCGTTGCCGCCCTCTTCGCGATCTACCACACACATTACGACTGGCCCATCAAAACGACACTGTTCTTTTGCTCGCTTGGGTTTTCTGCATTGAGTTTACGCGATCGACGACTGGAACTGTCGATCGGGGCGCATACGATGATGAACATCTGCGCAATGATGCTGCCGATCCTGTTCTCCCACGCGCAGCAACATGCGCAAATTTCAACGTCCGGATTCGTAAACAATCCAGTCCTGATAGCTGACGCGGTTGTCTTTGCCATGCTCAAAGGTGTCCTGCCTTTCGCTTTGATGTACTGGTTTTTGAAGAAGACGAACGGCTGGTTTGTATCTAAAGAAGCCGCAAGCGCCATCGATGCTCAGCGCGTGTGATCATCCGCTGACAACAAGATAAGCATGAGAGAGACATCGACCGTCCCCAACGCAGAGCAGCCGGAAGAGAAACAGCCACGGCAAAGTAACCGTGCATTGCTATTCCGCCCCGCTGCGCTCGAATTTCGTCAGCATCAATGGCTCGGTGAGGTTGTGCTGACGGGTTCGGCACGCAGCCTCACGACCAGCATCGTGTTCTTCGCAATCGCGACCGCCGTCGTGTTGTTCATGATCTTCGGCGAGTACACGCGAAAGGAGGAAGTACAAGGCCGGGTCATGATCGACAACGGCGCGGCGGAGATATTCGCGCCAACGGTCGGCACGGTTATCCGCGTGCTCGTCAACGAAGGAGACGTGGTTAATGTCGGCCGGCCTTTGGTCGTCGTGTCAACAGAGCGCACTATCGCTGGCGGCAACTCGCGGCAGCAGATCGGTGTTGAACTGAATGCGCGGCGTTCCAGCCTGGAAGGCGACTCGCGGCATATACAAAGCATCGTCGAACAGAACATTGCGATGCTCAAGGCGAAGGCCATCGAACTGAGCGCGGGTATTCGGCATCTGGAGACGGAAATCACGACCCTTGAGGCGCGATCAAAGCTGGCAGAAATCGACAGTGCGCGGTTCGAACAATTGCGGCGTGACGATGTGGTGTCCCAATCCGAATTCGAGCAGCATGAGCAAAGCATGCTGATGAGTCAGGCGCAACTCGAAGACCTGCGAAAGCAACGTACGGCCTCTCAAGTGGAACTCGCGCAGGTTAAGGCTGATCTTCGAAATGCACCGCTTGATGAACAAAACCAACTGGACTCGATCCGTCGGCAAATGCTACAGGTGGACGGCGAAATCGCCGACAACGAATCCAACCGAGAAATCACGATACCGGCGCAAATCGCAGGCACCGTAACGGCTCTGCTCACTCGTCCCGGCCAGTCGGTCAACGGATCAACACCTTTGATGTCGCTACTGCCGCAAGGCGGGAGCCTCGACGTGAAACTGTTTGCGCCGAGCAAGGCAGTCGGTTTCGTCAAGATCGGCGCGCCCGTCGAATTGCGATACGAAGCGTTCCCGTATCAGAAATTTGGGGCCTACGCGGGCAAGGTCACGCAGATCGCTCGCACCGCCTTGAGCCCGTCGCAATTGCAGACCGCAACCGAAACGGGTGATGCCGACAGGTCCGAGAACCTGTATCAGATTACGGTTGCGCTCGATTCACAGACCATCAACGCCTACGGCGAGTCGATTCCCTTGCAGGACGGGATGCGCGTCGACGCAGACGTAGTGCTCGATACGCGCAAGCTGTACGAATGGGTACTGGAACCGCTGTACACGCTAACCCGCCGCTCGCCCTGACCGCAGTTCACGCTTTACCCTAACCAGAGCAACCATGAACCGCCAACTTCAATTCGGATTTCGGCGTAGTGTTGACGTGCATTTGCAAACCGAAGCAACGGAATGCGGACTTGCCTGCATCAGCATGATCGCAACGTTTCATGGCTACGACACCGATCTGCCAACGTTGCGGCGACGCTTTTCGCCATCACTCAAGGGGCTGACGCTGCTCGATCTTGTCAAGATCGGCGCATCCCTCGATCTTGCCGGGCGCGCGGTTCGACTGGAGCCGGAAGAGCTTCACCTGCTGCGGCTGCCGTGCATTCTGCATTGGGACTTTCGGCATTTTGTCGTCCTCGAACGAGTTGGCCGCGATCATGTGATGTTGGTTGACCCCGCGCTCGGCGCGCGGCGCATGCCGCTCAAGGAATTGTCGCTGCATTTCAGCGGCATGGCATTGGAACTCTTGCCGACGCCGGCCTTTCAGCCTCGCCGGGACAAGCAGGAAATCGGTCTGCGTTCCCTGATGGGTCGTGCAAGTGGTGTCGGGCGCGGGCTGCTCAGAATCTTCCTGCTCGCCCTTGCGCTTGAAGTCTTCACCATCGTTGCACCTTTCTATCCCGAGTGGGTCACGGACCAAGCCATTACGACCGGCGATCGACACCTACTTCTGATTTTGGCGCTGGGTTTCGGGTTGGTGCTGGTGATCCATATCGCGACAGAGGCAATGCGATCGTGGGCTGTCACGACGTTCAGCACGCTCGTGAATGTGCAATGGTTGGCGAACGTGTTCAGACATCTGCTGAATCTGCCGCTCGACTATTTCGGCAAACGTCACATCGGCGATATCGTTTCCCGCTTCGATAGCGTCAACACGATCCAGCAAGCGCTGACGGTCGGCTTCGTTGAATCCGTGCTCGATGGTCTCATGTCGATCGGCACCATCATTATCATGATCGTCTACAACGCCCGGCTATCGCTTATCAGTGTGGTTGCCGTGGTGCTCTACGCGATCTTGCGCGCCTGTATTTATGGCGCACTGCGCATGTCGAACCAGAAGCAGATTGTTTTCGCCGCACGAGGCAAAAGTCTGCTCATGGAATCAGTCCGAGGCATTCAGAGCGTGCGCCTGTTTGGTAAGGCGGAGGACCGGCTAGCCCGCTGGCTGAATGTGATCGTAAGCGAGAAGAACGCCGATCTGCGAACGCGACGGCTTCAACTGATCGCCACCACAAGCAATCATTTCATCTTCGGGCTCGAAGCGATTCTCGTAACCTACTTCGGCGCGCTTGCCGTCATTGACCGGTCGCTCTCGCTCGGGATGCTGTTCGCCTTCCTGTCCTATCGTGGGCAGTTCACCGCACGCTTTACTGCGTTGATCGACAAAGTTTACGAGCTGCGAATTCTCAAACTTCACGCGGCGCGACTGGCGGATATCGTGCTCACGAAACGGGAGCCGGATGAAGTGATGCGAGCGCCGGACGTGGATGAATTTGTGCCGACGCTCGAAGTCAAGAAATTGTCATACAGCTATTCGAAGAACGGACCGAAGATCATCGACAACCTCGATCTGCGTGTTGAGGCCGGCGAAGCTGTTGCAATTGTCGGGCCATCTGGCCAAGGCAAAACCACGTTGCTGAAACTGCTCGCAGGCTTGTTGGCACCGTATTCCGGGGAAATTATCGCGGGCGGGATACCGATTCGGCAAATGGGGCTTGCGAACTATCGTTCCCTGATCGGCGTCGTGATGCAAGAGGATCGACTGTTCGCCGGATCGATTGCCGAGAACATCAGTTTCTTCGATCCAACGCCCGACTTCGCGTGGATCACGGAATGCGCGGAAATGGCTTCCGTCAATGCTGATATTCGTGCGATGCCGATGGGCTACTACACCTATATCGGCGACATGGGGTCTGCCCTGTCCGCAGGTCAGCGGCAACGCGTGATGCTCGCACGCGCCCTTTACCGCCGTCCGAAACTGCTCCTGCTCGATGAGGCGACGAGCCATCTTGACGTGAACAACGAGCGCGCCGTGAACGCGGCGATGCGCAAGCTGAACATCACGCGGATCATTGTCGCGCACCGTCCTGAAACCATCGCAACAGCTGATCGCGTCATCGAACTTGGGCAGGTTCGGGAAACAGCATGAGAAAGAAGAATGTCGCGCTTCAGACGCTTTCATACCGTTGTGCGCTCGTTGTTGCCTGCCTCGCGGTCGCCAGGCTCGTCGTTCCGCTGACGCATGCGCAACTCGATCCTTTTTCGACGCGAAGAGGACTGGAAGACGTGTCGCCCTATTTGAACCGGATGGCACGCGCTACAGGCGCCTGTAGCGACGCGAGCCTTCATTCGCCTGTTTCCCTGTATGACGCAGTCAGCCGCGCTCTGTGCAGCGATCCGACCGTGCGCGAGAGCTGGGCGAACATGGTCTTGAACGCGGCTCAGGTGGGTGTCGCAAAATCTGCGTGGTTGCCGACGCTAGACGCCAGTGGCACACGTTCGCGTACAGTTGAAACCGAAACCCTATCTGGTCCGACACTGCCTGATGCGATGGGCCGCGCATCGGATCGTTATGGCGAGTTGCGGCTCTCGTGGGTGCTCTTCGATTTCGGGAGGCGTGATGCGAATCTGGCCTACTATAACGGTCTTCTTGAGCTTTCCAAGGCGAGCCATACCGAAGCACTGCAATCTGTGTTCGAACAGGCCGCAGCGGCGTTTTACTCAGTCTGGACTGCACAAAGCACATTTGATGCTGCGGGCAACGCCGAGGCGAATGCCGAACGAAGCTTTCAGATTGCCCGGCATAAACACCTTGCAGGCGCCGGTACACTGAACGATGAATTGCAGGCAAAGGCCGCGTGGCAGGAAGCAATTTACACACGCGTGAACGCGACAGGTGCGCTCAAGGCAGCGCAGGGCACCTTGTGTCTACGCATGGGAATTCCCGTCGAAACCTCCATTGAAGTCGATGTGAGCGCGGGCGCTCAACCGGACGTGAATTTCACGTCTTCGATTGCTGATCTGCTGGCGCTCGCAAAAGCTGTCAACCCGAAGGTACGCGAGGCGCAAGCACTGATCGAAGCTGACGACGCGAACGCGAAACTTGCACACAGGGAGGAACTGCCCACGATTTCCTTGTCCGGCTCGTTGAGCAACGACAAGTCATTAGGCGCATTTCCACGCGACACGCGCACGTACAGCAAATATGTGGGAATTCAGATCAGCATCCCGATCTTTTCAGGGTTTGGTCAGGAGTATCACCGTCAGGCATCGGAAGCTCAAGTTGATATCGACCGCGCAAGCCTGCACAAAGCCGAACTGGAAGTCGCGTCGGCAGTATGGCGCAACTATCAGGACGTGATAACGAAGACGGCCAATCTACAGGTCGCCTCTTCGACGCAGGAAAGCGCGCAGGAAGCATACGACGTGGCGAGCAAACGCTACAGTGCCGGCGTCGGTCCCCTGCTCGATGTTCTGAACGCCCAAACTACCCTCGCAACGGCGCGACGTCAGGTCGTGCAATCTCAGGCCGATTGGCGTGTGTCGAGGCTAGTGCTGGCATTTTCGATTGGGACGCTCGACGGCGAGCGTTGGACGCCGCACGCTGAAGCGCCATGACGATATTCGTCGTCAACAACGCTACGACGGAGATTTTTCTTGCCTTCTCTGCGACTTCTTATCCGGGCCTTGCCTGTGCCAATCACTGCATCAATGTCATCCGTTGCCGGACCGATGACCAAGACGGCCACGATGCCTGAACGTCAGCTTGTCGATACGCCAGTACCGGTCGTGCAACCAGGGCGCTTGGTCGGCGCAGGCGATCAAGCGACGCAGTCGACGCGGCTTGACGCCTCCTTCAGCATCGGATGCTCGACGCACGGCGCATCGAAGGCGGAAAGACGGACGTCCGCCGGACTGCCGCCGTCGCCGCTCATACGCGGTCGATCACCCGGCACGATCGGCACGCACCGGGAAACCGACGCTCAGTCGTAGTGCTTGTTGCGCTTCTTCTTGTGCTTGTTGCCGTGATAGTGGTCGTTGGAACGGGCGTTGTTGCGCGACACGTGGCCGCCCAGCGCCGCGCCCGCGCCGCCGCCCACGGCTGCGCCGACGAGACCGCCCGCCGTACCGCCCATCGCATTGCCCGCTGCGGCGCCCGCGCCGCCGCCCAGTGCGCCGCCGACGACCGCGCCCGTGCGCTCGCGCTTGTTCGACGTGACCGCACCGCCCGCGCCGCCGCCTACCGCACCGCCGATGACCGTGCCCGTGCTGCCGCCGATCGCATTGCCGACCGCCGCGCCCGCGACGCCGCCCAACGCACCGCCCAGTGCGTTATTCGTATCGCCTGCCACGGCAGGCAACGACACCATCGCCGTCACGCCGGCCACCACTGCCATCACACCCAGTTTCTTCAGCATCTGTCCGCCCTTCTGATTTTCGAGATATCGACGGGAATTTAGCACCATTCCGTTAAGCCTATCGTAATGAAGCGTTAAATCGGGCGTGTTCCCGGCTCGAACGCCACGCGCGCGGCTGCGCCTGCGCACCCGGACCGCGCTCGCGCCACGAGGCAGCGAAGAACCGAAGAACCGAAGAACGCGATCCTGCATTACCATCGGGCGTCCACCGCGCCTGCCCGTATCCGGCAAGCGGGCCTGCCACCTCCCTCGTTGCGCTCCGATGCTCGCTCTCGTCATCCTCGCCGGCCTCTGGGCCGGCCTGCAGAACACCCTCGCCGGCGGCGGCTCGTTCGTCACGCTGCCCGCGCTGATCGTGTCGGGCATGTCGCCGCTCGCGGCGAACATCACGTCGACGGTCGCGCTGTTTCCCGCGCAGGTCACGACCGGCTGGGCCAGCCGAAAAATGGTGCGCGGCGCGGGCAAGCTGTCGTTTCGCGCGCTGTTCGTGATCAGCGTGATCGGCGGCGCACTCGGCGGGCTGCTGTTGCTGAAGACGCCTTCGTCGATCTTCTCGCGCCTCGTGCCGTGGCTCGTGCTGTTCGCGACCATCGTGTTCGCGTGGGGCAGCTTCTTCCGCAAGCCGCGCGAAGGCGCGGCGCACCTCGGCACCGTCCCTGCCGCGATCTCGCAATTCATGATCGCGATCTATGGCGGCTACTTCGGCGGCGGACTCGGCTTCCTGATGATGGCCGTGTTGACGATGGCCGGTCTGTCGCCGCGTCACGCGATGTCGACGAAGAACGCACTCGCGGGCGTGATGAACGCATCGGCCGTCGTGCTGTTCGTGACGTCGCCACACCTGCACTGGGGATCGGCACTCGCGCTCGGCGGCGGCGCGATCGTCGGCGGGCTGCTCGGCACGTGGGCGCTGCATCGCGTGAACGAACGCATCCTGCGGATCGGGATCGTCTGCATCGGCGTCGTGCTGACCATCGGATTGTTCGTCAAGCCGATCTGACGCACGCGCTTCCCGCCCAACGATAACGAGAGGCAGGAGAGGCGGACAACGCTTTGAGGCAAAGCCTCAAGCAACGGCACATCACGATGATCGCGCTTGGCGGCGTGATCGTGCGCGTGATGGTGTGCTACGTCGGCTCGGTGTCGATCCCGATCCTGTGCATGCCGTGGACCGACAAGGCCAACCGGAAATCGCCGCAAGTGTCGCTGTCCAACATCGCGGGCTTCACGGGTGTGGCCGTCGCGATAAAGATCGTGCTGTTCGAATCGTTCATGTCGGTGATGAACGCGTTCCTGGCGCGAGGATGCGTCGACCGGCGGCCGGCGTGCGCGTTCAGCCGAACGGCCGCACGCCGATCAGCGGACCGTGCAGGAACCGCGCGAACACGGCCCAGACGACGATCCCGCCCAGCACGGCGACGATGTCGCCCGACAGCGCGCCGGCCGGGTAGCGAACGCCGTCGCGGCGATCGCGCGCACGCGACACGACGAAATCGACGATCGACCACACGAAGAACGCACCGAACAGCACGACCGCATGCACGGTGCCGTTCACGAGCAGGTGCGCCACGGCCCAGACCATCACGCCGGCCAGCATCGGGTGTCCGACGAGCGTCTTGATCCGGTTGCGCGGCACGTACGACGCGGCGATCAGCACGAACGCGACCGCGGTCAGCATGCCCGTCAGGTGGCGCACGCCGACCGGCGACACCCACAGCAGCGTCGCGCCCGAGCGGGCGATCCCGTACCCCCAGACGATCAGCACGAAGCCGACGACCGACGCGATCGAATAACCGCCCTTCCAGCCCTTCTCGCCGATCCGCTCGATCGTCGTGGAGCGCCAGCCGCCGGCGACGATCCGGATCGAGTGCACACCGAGGAAGATCGCTAAACCGAGAATCAGGACGAGCATCGACTGTCTCCGTCTGGAATGATGAGTGGGGATACGTTCCGCGCGACGTACGATGCGCCGTTCGCGGAGCCGGCGGCAAGGCCGGCGCGGGCCGCGCCCGGCGGCGCAACCCGCGCCGATCATAAACGCCGGGACTGCCGTTGTGAAGCATGCAGGATGTGCGGCGCGTCAAGCTTGACGCGTTCGTACGTCCGGTCGTGCGGGCCTGCGGCCGTACGACGCACCGGTCGCCCGGTGATAGGTACGCCTGAAAGAAAGGAAAGCGAACATCGCGCGGCTGTCGCTTCGCGCGGCCGGTATTACGTCTCCTTGCGCTTCGCCGGCGGTTTCGATGCCGGTTTCGGCGCAGGTTTCGATACGCGCGCGGCTTTCGGCACGGAGAGCGGTTCGGCCGTGGATTTCGGCGCGGGTTTCGCCGCCACCGTGGATGCCGTCTTCCGCGCCGGGTTCGGCGCAGGCTTGGGCGCGGATTTCAGTGCCGCTTTCGGCGCGGCTTTCGATGCCGATTTCGATGCAGATTTCGCTGCCGTCCCGGCACCCGCCTTCGACGCCGGCTTCGGCACGGCCCTCGCCTTGCGCTTCGGCGGCCCGGCCAGCAACGCCGCACGATACGCGCCGCGGCACCAGTCGAACAGCGCACCCGCATCCTCGAGCACGTCGGCCGGCGTTTCGTAGTAGCCCTCGAGCGCGACCGTGCGCGTGGGCCTGGTATACGAGAACGGCCCCATGCCCGCCGCGACGAACGCCGGACGGTTCACGTCGTCGACACGCAGGAACAGCGACCCGCGCGACATGAAGCCGAACATCACGCCGTCGAGCCGCAACGCCGCGCCGCTGAAGAACCGGGCGACCGCGACGGTGCCGAGCGGCGCGAGCTGATAAGCGATCTCCTCGCCGTGCGCCTTCTCCGCTTGCCAGCTCATGCGCGGGCCTCGCAGCGCCGCGTCCACGCCTCGAGCTCGGCGTCGTCGAAACCGACGGCCGTCGCACTCTCGCGGATCTGCCGCCACGTCGCGCGGTCGACCGGGATGCCGGCGGCCCCGCGTGCGGCACGGCTGGCATCCTCCGGCTCGCCGGGCATCCGCACCGGCGCATCGCCGGCCTGCGGCGATGCCTTCGCCCACGCGACGAACGCATCGGCCTCGCGCCCGGCGTCGGCCGCGTCGAACGCGTTCGGGTCGATCAGCACCGACAGCATCCCGTTGACGATCGCGCTCGTTTTCTGCAGCGTATCGCCGTACGTCGTATGCCCGCCGACCAGCGCGCCGCCGAAGATCTCGCACATCGCCGCGAGCGCATACCCCTTGTGCAGCCCGAACGGCAGCAGCGCGCCGAACGGCTGCTCGTGCATCACGGCCGGATCATCGGTCGGCTGGCCGCGATGGTCGATCAGCGACCCGGCCGGCACATGCTTGCCCTGGTTGTACGCGACGCGCGTCTTGCCGTACGCGATCGCGCTCGTCGCGAAATCGAGCAGCAGCGGCGGTTTGCCCGCCCGCGGATACGCGGCACAGAACGGGTTCGTGCCGAAGCGCGGATCGGCGCCGTGCAACGGCGCGACCAGCAGGTCGCCCGGCACGTTGACGAAATGGAACGACACGAGCCCCGAGCGCGCGCACTGCTCGGCCCAGTGCCCGATGCGGCCGAGGTGATGGACGTCGCGCAGCCCGATCGCACAGATCCCCATGCGCCGCGCACGCTCGATTCCCTCGACCATCGCCTCGAACGCGATCACCTGGCCGAAACCGCGGCCGCCGTCGATCGTCAGCACCGCGCCGCCGTCGCGCACGATCGACGCGTGCCCGTTCAGTTGCAACTGCCCTTCCCGCCACGACGCGACGTAATTCGGGATCATCCCGATCCCGTGCGAGTCGTGGCCCGCGAGATTCGCGCCGACCAGGTGATCGGCGACGAGCGCTGCCTCGCGCGCACTGCTGCCGGCCCGCTCCCAGAGTGCCGCGACGAATGCGTGCAGCGGTTCGGCGCGCATGCGCAGCGGTTCGGTAGCGGGCGTCGGCAGGACGGTCATCGGCAACACTCCATCAAGTCGGATCGGGCAATCGATGCTTCGGACGCTGCGACGCTCAGCGCGCGGTCGCGATCACGTCGGCCACGGCCGCGGTCAGCTTCTTCGCGTACGGCACATGCAGGAACTCGTTCGGGCCGTGCGCGTTCGACTTCGGCCCGAGCACGCCGCACACCATGAACTGCGCGGACGGGAAGCCTTCCTGCAGCACGTTCATCAGCGGGATCGTGCCGCCGAGGCCCATGTAGGCGCAGTCGGCGCCGAAGTGGCGGCGCGACGCGGCGTCTAGCGACGACGCGAGCCACGGCGCGAGATCGGGCGCGCTCCAGCCCGTCGCAGCGCCCGCGTCCGGCTTGAACGTGACCTTCGCGTTGTACGGCGGATCGAGTTCGAGCAGTTCCTTCAACTGCTGCACGGCCTGGGCGGCATCGACGAGCGGCGGCAGGCGCAGCGACAGCTTGAACGCGGTGCGCGGACGCAGCACGTTGCCGGCATCGGCAAGCGCCGGCATGCCGGCCGCACCCGTGACCGACAGCGACGGACGCCATGTCGAATTCAGCAGCGCCTCGCGCGGATCGGTCGTGGTCGGCAGCACCGGCTTGCCGTCCGCGCCGCACGCCCACGGCAGCCCCTTCCATACGGTGTCGCCGAGAATCGCGGCGGCCGCTTCGGCCTCGCGCACGCGGCTCGACGGAATCTCGCAATGGAACACGCCCGGCAGCAGGTTGCCGTTCTTCGCATCTTCCAGGCGCTCGAACAGCTGGCGCATCACGCGGAAGCTCGACGGCGCGATGCCGCCGTAGACCCCCGAGTGGATGCCTTCTTCCAGCACCTCGACCTGCAGGTCGCCCGACACGAGGCCGCGCAGCGACGTGGTGAGCCACATCTGGTCGTAGTTGCCGGCGCCCGAATCGAGACAGACGACGAGCGACACCTGGCCGAGCCGGTCGCGCAATGCATCGACGTACGGCAGCAGGTCGTAGCTGCCCGACTCCTCGCAGGTCTCGATCAGGCCGACGCAGCGCGGCCGCTCGATGCCCTGCTCGTCGAGCGCGCCGAGCGCCGCGAGGCTCGCGTAGATCGCGTAACCGTCGTCCGCGCCGCCCCGGCCGTACAGCTTGCCGTTCTCGAACTTCGGCGTCCACGGGCCGAGGTCCGCGCGCCAGCCGTCGAATTCGGGCTGCTTGTCGAGGTGGCCGTACAGCAGGATCGTATCGGTGCTGCCCGAGCGCGTGGCGGGCGTCTCGAAGAAGATCACCGGCGTGCGGCCCGGCAAGCGCACGATTTCGAGCGTCAGGCCTTTCACGGGCTGCCGTTCGGCCCACTGCGCGGCGTCCGTGACGACGCGCTCGAGATAGCCGCGCTTCGCCCAGTCGGGGTCGAATGCGGGACTCTTCGCGGGAATCGCGATGTAGTCGGTCAGGGCATGGAGGATTTCATCGTTCCACTTGCGCTCGACGAAGGTAACGAGCTTGTCATGGTCGAGGACGGGGGTCGTGTCGACGGAAGTCATGATGGGGGTGCCTGGATCGGGCTGACGAAAACCCAGATCATACGCCGATGCTCCCCCGCCGGCGCCCCCTCCTGGCCGTTCAGACGACCTTCGGGAACGCATCGCGCAGCCCTGCCGCGCAGGCCAGCGCGTCGTCCCACAGGCGTCGCGTCAATGTGCCGGCATCCGCCTCGCGCGCGAGCGCCGCGGCCTCGCCCGACCACAGCAGCGAGAAATCGTCGCGGCCCTGCCGCTCGAACGCGCTACGCAGCGGATCGACCGCGGTCGTCGCGAGCGGGAACGCGGGCGCAAGGGCACTCATCGGCCCCTGTTCGCGCATGAAGCGCGTCAGCAGCCCGCGCGCGGGGCGGCCGGTATACAGGTTGGTCATGCGCGTGCCGTCGTCGCGTGCCGCGCGCACCGCCGCGCGATGCTGCGCCGACCGGCCGGCCTGCGGCGTCAGCAGGTAGGCGGTACCGATCTGCACCGCACGCGCGCCGAGCGCGAACGCGGCCGCGATGCCGCGCCCGTCGGCGATCGCACCGGCCGCGATCACCGGCGCGCGCACCGCGTCGACGATCTGCGGCAGCAACGCGAACAGGCCCGGTTGCGCATGGATGTCGTCGGTCAGGAACATCCCGCGGTGGCCGCCGGCCTCCGCGCCCTGCGCGACGATCGCGTCGACGCCGCGCGCATCGAGCCAGCGCGCTTCCTCGACGGTCGTCGCGGAAGAAACGACTCGCGCGCCCGTGCGCCGCACGCGCTCGAGCAGTGTGTCGTCCGGCAACCCGAAATGGAAGCTCACGACGGCCGGCCGCCATTCCTCGACGACCGCGCACGTCGCATCGTCGAACGGCGCGCGGCCCGGGCCGCCCTTCACACCGGCCGGATCGACTCCGGCTTCCGCGTAGTAGCCGGCGAGCGCCGCGCGCCAGCGCGCGTCGACCTCGGCGTCGGGCGCGGGCGGCGTGTGGCAGAAGAAGTTCACGTTGAACGGCGCGGGCGTGCGGGCGCGGATCGCCGCGATCTCGTCGCGCAACTGCTGCGGGCCGAGCGCCGCGCACGCGAGCGAACCGAGCCCGCCGGCTTCGCACACGGCGATCGCGAGCGGGCTCAGCGAACCGACCATCGGGGCCTGGATCAACGGCAAACGGGAAGGCAGTGTCGTCATCGGAATCCTTTTTCGCCATGCATGGTCGTCGCCACGCGGGTTGTTCTTCGTCTCGTCGCGCACAACCGGCCTGATGCCGCGTGCGCTACGTGCCGCCGCGATCCATGCCGCGCCGGTATGCGGCCGGGCTGGTCGCCGCGACGCGCCGGAAATGCCGGCGCAACGATTCCTCCGAGCCGAACCCCGCGCGCGCCGCGACCTGCGCGAGCGGCAGCGCGGGCTGCGCCTCGAGCATGTCCTTCGCGACGTTCACGCGCTCGCGGATCAGCCACGTGAGCGGCGACATCCCCGTCGCATCCGCGAACTGGCGCTGCAGCGTGCGCGTGCTCATCGCGGCCTGCGCGGCGAGCGATGCCAGCGTGTGCGGCTCGGCCGCATGAGCGCGCATCCAGTCGATCAGCTTCGCGAGCCGGTCGGTGCCGCCCGGCGCGACCGGGCGCGGCACGAATTGCGCCTGCCCGCCATCGCGGTGCGGCGGCAGCACGAGGCGCTGCGCGACCCGGTTCGCGATCGCGCCGCCGTGGTCGCGCCGCACCAGATGCAGCAACATGTCGAGCCCCGCCGCCGAACCGGCCGACGTGACGATCTGCCCTTCGTCGACGTACAGCGCATCGGGATTCACGCGCAGCGCCGGATAGCGCGCCTGCAGGCGTTCCGCGTAACGCCAGTGGGTGGTCACCGTGAGCCCGTCGAGCACGCCGGCCGCCGCGAGCACGAACACGCCCGAACAGATCGAGCAGAGCCGCGCGCCGCGCCGATGCGCGGCCCGCAGCTTCTTCAGCAACGGCTCGGGCGGCCGTTCGTCCGGATCGCGCCAGCCGGGAATCACGATGGTGTCCGCGCGATCGAGCATCGCGAGCCGGTACGGCGCGGCGACCGTGATGCCGCCCGCCGCGCGCACCGGCCCAGGCTCGCTGGCGCATACCGCGAAGCGATACCAGTCGACGCCGAGTTCCGGGCGCTCGAGCGCGAACAGTTCGACCACGCAGCCGAATTCGAATGTGCAGAGGCGATCGTATGCGAGCGCGACGACGAGATGATCATGCATGGCGCAATGTTACCGGAACTTGTCGATCGCGCCACTGCCGCAAAGCGGGCCGAACCGCGATACTGCCTCTCATCCCGGCGCGCTCAGCGCCCCTTCCCCCCGGAGAACCTGCCCATGTCCTACGTCACCGACGTGCCCGCCGCCGACAGCCCCGCCGCCCTCGCCCATTTCGAGGCGTCGCTGCGATTCGAGACCGATTGCTGGGACGTGCACGACGCGCTCGCGTCCGGGGCACCCGACTTCGTGCTGCTCGACGTGCGCGGCCCCGACCAGTTCGCCGCCGGCCACGTGCCCGGCGCACACAACCTGCCGCGCCGCAAGATCATCGAGAGCAAGCTCGCCGGCTATCCGGCCGGTACGCTGTTCGTCGTCTACTGCGCGGGCCCGCACTGCAACGGCGCCGCACGCGCGGCGATCCAGCTGGCGCGCCTCGGCCGGCCGGTCAAGTTGATGATTGGCGGCGTGACGGGCTGGCGCGACGAAGGTTTCGCGTTGAGCAACGAAGTGCAGCCGATCGGCGCCGAAGCCGACTGATCGTCATTAAAAACGCAACAATCAATTGCCAGCACACGAACGAAAAAAGCGCGACAATCAGCCACATTGCAGTTCGGACGGAGCAGCACCATGCATGATGCAGTCCTGATTCAAGTGGCCGGTTCAGTCGCCGCGATCGCGATCTATTTTCTGCCGGCCGTCATTGCCGACCGGCGCGGCCGGCACGACAAGCTGACGATCGCGATGTTCAACGCGCTGTTCGCATGGACCGGCATCGGCTGGCTGATGACGCTGTACTGGGCGTGCCAGCCGAACCCGCGTACCGACGTCGCGCAGACGATCCTCGCGAAGCGCCGCGGCGTCAGCATGCGGACGTTCTCGTCCGGCCTCGTCGAACGCGTGCAGCGCCGCGTCGCGGCCCAGGAGCAATGGGCCGAGAAGCAAGGCTGCCGTTAAGTCCCTTTTTCCCTTTCACCGTGCCGCGTCGAACTTCGGCATCCTGACGTTGGTCGACGCGCGGTAAGTCCAGTGCAGTCCCTCGTGCGGCGGCCAGCCGTCTGCGCGCAAGCACGCCCCGAACGCCCCCGCCGTCACCGCCCGCGCGATCCGCTCGCCCGGGCACGCGTGCGGCCCCGTGTCGAAGCCGAAATTCGGCCCCGCCGCGCGGCCGGGCATCAGCCGGTGCGGTTCGCGATGCACGGCCGGGTCGCGGTTCGCCGCGGCGAGCACGACGAGGATCGCGTCGCCGGCTTCGACGGTCGCGCCGTCGATCGTCGTGCGCGCCGCGACGAAGCGGCGCGTGTTCTGCACCGGTGAATCGAAGCGCCCGACTTCGGCGACGAAGGCGTCGAGCGCCGTGTCGTCCGGCACGGCGCGCGCGGCGTGGGCTTCCCCGTGCCATGCCACCAGCGTGTTGCCGAGCCACGCGGCCGTCGCTTCACAGGTCTGCGACAACAACCCGACGAGATTCGCCACCAGCGCGTCGCTTGCCTGCCAGCCCGACGCGCGGGCTGCCTGCTGCACGGCGGCGACGAGCGTGCCGTCGTGCGCACGCGTCTGCGCGACGCGCTCGGTCATCCGGTCGAGCAATTGCCGCGCGCCTTCGCTTGCGCGCGCCAGCGCCGCGGCATCCGACAACGGCGACAGCGCGGCGACGAAGTCGACGACCCGCGCCGCGATGTCGTCCAGCTGCGCTTCGTCGAAGCCGAGCAGATCGGCAACCGCACACACGGGCACGGTCATGCACCACGTATTCAGCGCGTCGGCGTCGCCCGGCGCCGGCAACCGTCGCGCGGCAAGCTGCGCCGCGCGTGCGCGCAGCGCCTCCGTGTCGATCGGCGCGAACGCCGCGCGCAGCGCCTGCTTCGGCACGTCGTGCCGCGACGCGCCGTCGTTCATGCGCACCAGCTCGCCGAACAGCGCGCCGGCCGTCGTGCCGCGCAACGCGGGCGGCACCGGCATGTCCAGCGGGCGTACGCGGCAGGCCGGATGGCCGAGCACGGCCGTCACGGTCGACGCGCGGCTCGCGACCCACAGGCCGAGCGCGGCGTCGAACGCGAGCGGCGGCCCGTCGACGAGCGTCGCATAGTAGGGATAGGGATCGCGGTGCGTCACCGCTGCAATGGGATCGGTCGGGTTCATGCGCTCAGTATCGATGGCGTGCACCGCCGCATGTTTCGGGTTCACGTGAAATGTCGCGGCACGGGCGCCGCGCGCCGCGGCCTCGCAAAGCAAGGCAACGGTCAGGCGGCCGACCGGTCGCGGTGCGACTGCATGCGCATCCGGACGCGCCCGGCCGAAATCGCGCGCGGCTCGGGCAGCACCGTGTCGTGATGGAACATTTCCTGCCGGAATTCGCCGTTTTCGTCGAACCACTGGCAGATCAGCCAGTCGCCGTCGTCGAACACGACCGGCCCCGCATAGGTGACGGTCATGCGCGGCCCGCCCGTTTTCAGCGTCACGACATCGCCGACGCGAAACCTGACGCGCTGATTTTCTCGGATCGTCATCGCTCTCTCGGATTTTATATATTGATATTCCCGGCGGCCCGCCAACCGGTCATTTGAATGTGCCGCAGATTATCAATCAAAAAAACGGCCGGCAACTGCCGCACACGAAAATACATTGATCGAGAAAATGCAACGATACGCGCCATCGACACGCGCGGCGGGCCGCCGATCGCCCGATCCGGCGCGGCCTGCACGGCGGATCGGGGAAACCGGGGGAAATGCGGAGAATAAACGATGGTTTTCGCGCCGTCATCGACGGTTAATTAAGACGCGAAATAGGTTGATTATTGTCAATCGACGTTTCCGCTGGAAACGATCCCATGTTTAATTGGCCGTCACTCTCCGAACAAAACCGGCGAATTATCGGGTGCCGCAAACCAGCGGTTGATGTCGCGCCCCGACACGGCCGCCTGTGCGAACGTAAACGTGCCGTCGCGCGCCATCTCGGTCGCGGCGCGCAGAAACGCGCCAAGCGCGGCCCGCGCCAGCGCGCCGCCGACGCTGACGCGCTTCACGCCGAGCGCAGCGAGTTCGTCCAGGCTCAGCAAGCCGCCCTGCAGCCCCATCACGACGTTCACCGGCGCGCCGACCGCCCGCGTCACGGCCGCGATTTCGTCGGCGTCGGTGATGCCCGGCGCATACAGCACGTCGGCGCCCGCGTCACGATAGGCGACGAGCCGGGCAATCGTGTCGTCGAGATCGCGGCGGTCGTGCAGGTAGTTTTCGCAGCGCGCGGTCAAGGTGAACGGAAACGGCAGCGCGCGCGCCGCGTCGACGGCCGCCGCGATGCGCTCGACCGCCGCGCCGCGCGGGTAGATCGGCGCGTCGGCGCGGCCCGTCGCGTCCTCGATCGAGCCGCCGACCGCGCCGGCCTCGGCCGCCAGCCGGATCGTTTCGGCCACCGTGTCGGGTGCATCGCCGAAGCCGTTCTCGAGATCGGCGCTCACCGGCAGGCCGCCCGCGGCGACGAGATCGGCAATGTGGTCGAGCATCGCGTCGCGGTCGATCGCGTTGTCGGGCTGCCCTTTCGAAAACGCGTAGCCGGCGCTCGTCGTGGCGAGCGCCTCGAAACCGGCCATCGCCAGCAGGCGCGCGGTGCCGGCGTCCCACGGGTTCGGGATGATGAACGCGCCGGGGCGCGTGTGCAGCGAACGGAAAACTTCGGCATGGCGCGCCTGCAAGTCGGAACGGGTCATCGTGGACTCCCGGATGGTGATGACGGGTGAGCTTACGCCGGTCGTGCGCGCGACGTTTCAGCGATGGCCGAAATGTCGTCGCGCGACCGGAAAAAAACCGACGCGCGGGACGCGCGCCGGCAGCCGGCGCTTACGTCGATGCAGCCGGCCCGCCGTCGATGCCGAGCAACACGTCGGCGACGGCCTCGGAGAACTGCATCGTGCGGCCGTCGATCAGCACGGCGTCCGGATGCAACGGATCGCGCACCGCCTGCGGCACGCCATGTGCGATCAGCACGCGTGCGCACGCTTCCCAGTCGGGTACGTCGACGCCCTCCGGTTCGTTGACGGACGCCCAGGACAACGTGCCGAGCGCGTCGCTCCCGAATCCGTGCGGCTCGCGCCAGCTTGCGCCGTGCGCGAGCAGGAACGCCAGCAGATCGGCATCGCCGCGGAACACCGCGTGATTGAGCGCGCTCGCGTCCCAGTCGCCGCCGCGCACGGCAATCGGCCAGCCCAGCTCGACCATGACCTTCACCGCGTCGCGCGACCCCCATGCGGCGGCATCCGGCAGTTGCCGCAGCCGGTCCTTGGTCAGCGCGCCGGGCAGTTCCGGATGGCGCGCCCGGATACGCCGCGCGGTGTCGGCGTCGGCACGCGCACAGGCCGCCACGAATGCGTCGTCCGGGCCGAGCGCCTCTTCCGCGCCGGCTGCGCGCAGCAGCGCCGCGACGTCGGTCAAGCCGGCCTGCATCGCCAGCCGGTACGCACTGACGCCCGCCGGCGTGCACGCGCGCGGATCGGCGCCGGCCGCCAGCAGCGCGGCGACATGGCGCGCCGAGCAGCGCACGCCGATCGCGCGCAGCAACGGCGCGCCCCAGGACCGCGCGAGGCCCGCGCCGGGCGGCTCGTTCGCGTCGCCGCCATGCGCGAGCAGCAGTTCGAGCGCCGCCGCGTCGCGCATGTCGAACGCGCGCCGCAACGCATTCGTGCCGCCCACTTGCGCGCCGTGCTCGAGCAGCACGCGCGTGCAGGCCGGATTCTCCAGCGAGTGATACAGCGATTCGCCGTCGTTCGGGTCGGCGCCGGCTTCCAGCAACATCGCCGTGAGCGCCGGATCGCGATTGACGCCCGCGGCGCCGTACAGCGCCGACAGTGGCGCCGACTCGTCGGGCTCGGCAAGCGAAGCCGGCGGAAACCGGTTGCCGATCCACTGGTTCGGATCCGCGCCTGCATCGAGCAGATGACGCGCGCAGTCGCGCAGCCTGATGGCGAACGCCGGAATCCGCCCGAGCCGCGAATGCGTGACGGCGACCAGCGGCGGCAGCTTGAACGCACCGCCGGCGCGCGCGATCCAGCCGGGATCGGCGGCCAGCGCAGCCTTCACCGCGTCGAGATCGCCCGCCGCGCATGCGATGGCCGGATCGGCCGACACGAGATCGGGATGGTCGAGCAACAATTGCGCGGCGACACGCGGCCGGGGCGCATCGACGCCGCCGGTCACCTCACCGCCGTAGGCGAGGTGGAGCCAGCGCCGGATCAGCGCCGACCGCGGTTGCCGCGCGAGCGCGCGCATTTCGACGAACGCGCCGAGATCGGCCCACGACGCGAAGCCGTACTCGCGCGCGATGCAGGACTGCGCGTCGTGCAGGCGGAGCCCGAGCGCGCGTGTTTCGTCGTGCGTGCGGTTCGCGGCGGCGGGGAGCGACCGGACAAAGCGCGCGACGGCACCGGCGTCGCCTTGCCGGTACAGGCGCAACAATGCCTTGGCCTGCTTTTTCAGATGATCGGGATGAGCGTTGGGAGGCAGCGTGTTCATGCGGATCCTCGTGCATGGATGGCCGAAGGTCCGCAATACCGCCAGCACAAAGGATGGGGAAACCTCGAGTGGATGCGACACAGGTGGGTTCAACCCTTTCCGCGGACCCGGAAGCGACCTGCATCGCTGCCCGGTATCGTAGGCGACGGCCGGCGACATCGTCAACCTGCCGACGCTGCGCCGCTCAGCCCGCGAGCCGCTTCGTCAGGAAAATGCGCGTGTGCCCGACCGGATAGTCCGGCAGCTCGCCGAAGCGGACATAGCCGCGCTTTTCGTAGAACGGTCGCGCCTGGAAATCGAACGTGTCGAGCCACGCGCTGTGGCAGCCGCGCGCGAGCGCCTCCGCTTCGGCCAGATCCATGATGCGCGTGCCGGCGCCCTGGCCGCGCGCGGCCTCGGGCACCACGAGCAGGTCGACGTGCAGCCAGCCGAACGCCGTGCCGCCCCACAGGCCGCCGACCACCGCGCCGGCGGCGTCGGTCACGACCACGGCCAGCGGCCGGAACTCGGCCGGGCCGGCCTGGCTTTCGTTGAACCGGACGAGCGGCGCGACGATCTGCTTGCGTACGTCCGCGTCGCCCGCGTCGGTCACTTCGTAGGTGAACGTCATCGGTTGCGTCGGGTTGAATCGTGAACGGGAATTGGCTGGAGCCGCACGCACCGCGCGCGTCAGACCACGTAGGCGCCCTTCGCGTGCAGCGCCGCTTCGGTACGCTCGAGCGCCGCGATCGCATCGCTGCCTTCGAGCGCGAGCAACTGCGCGACCAGCGCCTCGGCCATCGCATGCGCGGCCACCAGCGACGGGAAGAACGACGGGCTGTCGTGCGTGAAGATCAGTTGCGCGTCCGCGTGCAGCGCGATCGGCGCCACCGCGCTGTCGGTGATCGCGACGATCTTGCTGCCCTGCTCCTTCGCGGCCTGCGCGACGCGTGTTGCTTCCGCCGAGTACGGCGCGAAACTGACGACCACGGTCACGCTCTGCTTCGCGATCGTCCGCAGCTCCATTTCGAGCGAACCGGCGACGCCGTTGAGCAGCGACACGGTCGGGCGGAACAGCCGGTAGCCGTACACGAACCCGAACGCGACCGGATAACACGAGCGGAACCCCGCCACGTGAACATGCGATGCCTTGCGGATCAGCCTGGCCGCGTCCGCGAGCGCGTGCTCGTTCTGCGCGGCGGTGGCCGACAGGTTGTGCTGCTGCGCGGCGAGCAGGTCATGCGCGAGCGACGCCCTCGCGTCGGGCCGCACCAGCGAGCGCGCGCGCTGCGTGAGCGGCTCGGGCCGCGCGCGCACGCGCGCGACGCACAGATCGCGCAACTCGTTCCAGCCGGGAAAACCGAATTGCTGCGCGAGCCGCACGAGCGACGCAGGCTGCACCTGCGCGCGCTGCGCGACCTTGCGCATCGACGACGTGGCGACTTCGTCGGGATGGTCGAGCAGGAAGGCGGCGCCCGCCTGGAATTGCGGGCTCAGCTCGGAAAATTGCGCCCGGATCCGGGACGCGAGTTCGTCGAAATTGGCAGCCATCGTGATGGGAACGGGAACCGGTCGCTCATGGTATCACCGGCCCCGCGCGCACCGGTCAGCGCAGCACTTCGACGTGATCGGCGTCGACCTTCACGCTGCCCGACCATTTGCGCTCGAATTCGCCGGTCACCTTCACTTCGTTCTTGTCGCTGACCGGCTGGCCGGCCGCCCACAGCTTGTGGTCGATCTCGACGCGGATCGTGCCGGTGGCGTCGGCGAACTCGTAGTCCTCGCCGCCGACGTGCTTGACGATGCGCCCTTGCAACTGCACGTGCTGATCGTCCTTGCCGTTGGCGAGCAGTTCCTTCACGGTCGTCGTGGTCAGCGCGGATGGCCCCGTGTATTGCGCATAGACGGCGGCGGGCAGCGTGGCGAGTGCAACCGCCAGGATTCTGGCCAGGTGTTTCATGATGTCGGTCCTCTTCTTGGATGTGACGCCGCGCTCCGTTGAACGCGACGGCACCAGATTACGGACCGTAAGATTAAGCAAACCTGAAGGGCGCGCCGAGGCGACACGGTGCCGCATTGGACAGGTACGAAATGGCGGCGGCGCCCTCCGCATTTAAGCTTGACCTAAGACGCGCGCGCTTATCATGGGAATCCCGGGCGTTGCCGCGCCCTGCTGAAGAGACACGAATCCATGCGCGTACTGCTCGTCGAGGACGATCCGCTGATCGGCAGCGGGCTCGAACAGGGCCTCAAACAGGAAGGCTTCGCGGTTGACTGGGTGAAGGACGGCGATGCCGCGTCGCTCGCGCTGCGTTCGACCGGCTACGGCCTGCTGCTGCTCGATCTCGGGCTGCCGAACCGCGACGGCCTGTCGGTGCTCGCCGCGCTGCGCCGCCGCGACGAAAATCTGCCCGCGATCATCATCACCGCGCGCGACGGCGTGCCCGACCGCATCGCGGGCCTCGACAGCGGCGCGGACGACTATCTCGTCAAGCCGTTCGAACTCGACGAACTGCTCGCCCGCATCCGCGCGGTCAACCGCCGCCACGCGGGCCGCGCGCAGACGACACTCGCGATCGGCCCGCTGCGGCTCGATCCCGTCAAGCACCTCGTCTGGCTGGACGATGAGGAAGTGCCGCTGTCGCCGAAGGAGTTCGTGCTGCTGCACGAGCTGATGCGCGAACCGGGCGCGGTGATTTCGCGCGAGCAGTTCGAGGAGCGGCTGTACAGCTGGGGCGAGGAAATCGAGAGCAACGCGGTACAGGTGCATATCCACAACCTGCGCAAGAAGCTCGGCCACGACATGATCCGCACGGTGCGCGGCGTCGGCTACCGGATCGGTGACGGCACATGACGCACGTGCAACGCGCGATCGCACGCTGGCGCAACGCGTCGCTGCGGCGACGCCTGCTGACCTGGCTGCTGCCGGCCGCGTGCGTGATCGGCCTGGTCGCGAGCGCGGGCACCTACTGGGGTGCGTTGCGCGAGCTCGACGACCTGCTCGAC
This sequence comes from Burkholderia seminalis, assembly GCF_001718535.1. Lineage (NCBI taxonomy): Bacteria > Pseudomonadati > Pseudomonadota > Betaproteobacteria > Burkholderiales > Burkholderiaceae > Burkholderia > Burkholderia seminalis. Next base: position 2,260,080 of record NZ_CP013400.1, read on the forward strand.
GACCAGATGCGCAGCATGTCGAAGCAAATCGTCGTCGGCCCGAACGGCGAGCTGTCGTTCAGCGACCGTGCAAACGGCAAGCACGGTTTCGAGGCGAGCGACCCCGATGCGGTGCTGCTGCAGGTGTGGCGCAACGGCACGCTGGTGTATTCGACCGACCGCGATTCGAAGTTGCCGGCACCCGCGCAGAAGGGTATCGCGAGCGTCGACGTCGGCGGCCAGTCGTGGCGCACCTACGTGACCGAACGCGGCGGCACGACGATCCGGCTCGCGCAGGCGCGGCATGCCCGCTGGGAAGCGATCGCCGGGATCGCCGTGCATCTGCTGTGGCCGGTGTTCTCGATGCTGCCGCTGCTCGCGATCGGCCTGTGGTTCGGCATCGGCGCCGGGTTGCGGCCGCTGCGCACGATCGCATCGGGCCTGAAACGCAGGAATGCGAACAACCTCGAGCCGGTCGACGTCGCGTCGATGCCGAACGAGGTCCGCCCGCTCGCCGAAGCGATCAACGACCTGCTTGCGCGGCTCGACCGGTCGTTCACGCTGCAGCGGCATTTCATCGCCGATGCCGCGCACGAGTTGCGCACGCCGATCATGGGGCTGTCGATCCAGTCGCAGTTGCTGCGGCGCGCGGCGACCGCCGAGGAGCGCGAGCACATTCTCGCGCAGATCCAGGCGGGCACGACGCGCCTCGGCCACCTCGCCGAGCAGTTGCTGACGCTCGCGCGCCTCGAACCCGATGCGCAGGCGGCCGCCTCGACGTCGGAGCCCGTCGATCTCGCCGCGCTGTGCCGGTCGGTGGTGTCGGACCGCGCGCGCGTCGCCGACGCGCACCGGATCGATCTCGGCGCGATCGTCGCCGCGCCCGTGATGGCCGCGGGCAATGCCGACACGCTGCGCGTGCTGCTCAACAACCTCGTCGACAACGCGATCCGCTATGCGGGCGCAGGCGCGCGCGTCGACGTGTCCGCGCGCGTCGACGGCACGACGCCCGTGCTCGAAGTCGCCGACGACGGCCCCGGTATTCCGGAAGCCGAACGCACGGACGTGTGGGAACGCTTCTATCGCGGCGAAGGCGCGCAGGCCGTCACGTCGTCGGGCAGCGGGCTCGGGCTGTCGATCGTCAAGCGAATCGCCGAACAGCATCGCGCGACGGTCGCGCTCGGCACCACGCAGGGCGGGCGCGGGCTGACCGTCACGGTGCGGTTTCCCGCACCGGTCTGATGCGCACGTGACCGGAAGCTTGTCCACAGATTATGTTGGCAAGCTTGTGGACAACCTTCCATTAACGACACCAAGCCCTTGATCGGAAAGGATTTGTCGGGCATGCGCGGCAAATGCGCCAGCCCGGGGCAGCCGCGCGCCCGTCGATCGTCGTGGACGATTCGTTTGATCCGCACACCCAGATTGACAACCAGTTGTCTATTTTGTAAAGTGGTTGTCAATTCATGATGCGAGCGGGAAATGACGAAATCCGAGAAATTGACCACCGTCGCGCTGTCCGTATTCCGCTTGAACGGGCTGCTGATCGAATGGGGCAACACCTTTTCCGGCCCGCACGGCCTGACCAGTGCACGCTGGCAGGTGCTGGGCGCGATCTCGATGGCGCCGGACGCGCCGACCATCCCGCAGATTGCCGATGCAATGGGCATCACGCGGCAAGCCGTGCTGAAACAGGTCAACGTGCTGACCGAAGAAGGGCTCGTCCTGTCATTGCCCAACCCGGCGCACAAGCGCTCCCCTTTGTATGCGCTGACGCCGCGCGGCGAAGCGGCCTATCGGGCCGTGGCCGAGCAGTGGCAGCAGCATGTCCGCGACATCGCCGGCGACTTCAGTGCGGCCGACCTCGATGCCGCCATTCGCGTGCTGTCGGCGATGTCCCGGGCGCACGGCCAGGACGGCCACGCGTAACCCCGCCAGCCCGCCACCTCACCAGGAATTCCCATGCCCCACTTCAAGCCGATGGATCCGGCCTTTCCGATCCAGCAACAGATCGCGATCGACGCGGAGCCGGTCGTTCTCGTCAACGTGTTCACCCTGGCACCCGCCGACGAAGCGGACTTTCTCGCCGCCTGGAAGGACGACGCGGCATTCATGAAGCAGCAGCCGGGGTTCATCTCGACCCAGTTGCATCGGGCACTCGGCGACAGTCCGACCTACCTGAACTACGCGATCTGGGCATCGACCGCTACGTTTCGCGCGGCCTTCACGCATCCGGCGTTCGTCGCCAAGCTGTCGGCCTATCCGTCGTCCGCCGTCGCCAGCCCGCACCTGTTCCAGAAAGTCGGTGTCGCCGGTATCTGCACCGCGTAAGTGCGCGTGCGTCACGTGGCAACGCGTGGCATCCGCCGGTATCGCTCCGGCCGATCGCGAACGCGGACTTCTCCACAGAAAATGTTGGCAAGCTTGTGGATATCCTGCGCACCGCGACGCTAAACCCTTGATCCGATGGACTTTGGCACGCGTGATGCAGACGAGGGCCGGGCGACGGCCGTCGCGCTCGCCACTTCGCCCCAGTTCGCATCACGACGCCACGACGATGCACGCAACGACCGCCGCATGCACGCCGGCCGGCTGCCGTGCCGGCCACTTACCCACAGATTGTGTTGGCAAGCTTGTGGATATCCTGAGCACGCATGCGCTAACCCGTTGATCGGCCTGAGGTTCGTGCGCGGGGTCACCGTTGCGGCAACGCGTGGCGCAAGCGTGCACGAACGATCCGGCACGACGGCTACGCTCAACCCGCGCCTTGACGCCCGCGCAGGTCACGCATCAAGATCATGCGAGCCGCACCACGACGCATCACCATCACTCCGAGGAAGACCATGGAACACTTCACCGCGTGGCAGTTGCTCGTCTCGCTCGTGCTCGTCGCCATCGTCGTCTATCCGTACGTCCGCATCGTCCGGCGCACCGGACATTCGGGCTGGTGGATCCTGACGATGTTCGTCCCGGTCCTGAACTTCATCATGTTGTGGGTATTCGCGTTTGCCCGCTGGCCCGCGGTCGACGATCGGCAGCGCTGACTATCGCGGCGACGGCCCGCGAGCTTGTCCACAGATTGTGTTGGCAAGCATGTGGATAGCCTGCGCATACCGCGACCAAGCGCTTGATCCGAAAGACTTTGTCCGCGCCGCCTCAAACGCGGCACGCAGCCGGCATATCGCCGGTTGCGTGCCCTCGCGCGGCGTGACGCGTCGCCACCGGCGCCGGCCGGCGCGCTTGTCCACAGATTGTGTTGGCAAGCGTGTGGACAGCCTGCGCATACCGCAGCCAAGCGCTTGATCCGAAAGACTTTGTCCGCGCCGCCTCAAACAGGGCACGGCCGCGCACGCCGCGCCGAACGCGGCCGCATGCGGGCTTGTCCACAGTTTTTGTTGGCAAGCATGTGGATATCCTGAGCATGCGCGACCTAAGTCGTTGATCGCACAACGTTTGGTCGCGCGGGTCACGACTGCGGCACGGCGTGCATGCGGATCGCGTCACGCTCGCCGCGCCGCCCGACTCAACCGAACGTCCGCGCCACGATTTGCGCGACCGACGCGATCACGCCGTCCTTCGCCCGCGCATCGGCTTGCGCCTGCGTGTAGTACACGACCAGCACGATGGGCGCGCCCGACGCCGGCCAGATGACGCCGGCATCGTTCGTCGTCCCGTAGTCGCCGGTGCCCGTCTTGTCGCCGACCGTCCACCCTGCCGGCACGCCTGCGCGGATCCGCTTGTCGCCGACCTTGTTGCCGCGCAGCCACGCGACAAGCTGCGCACGCTGCTCGGCCGGCAGCGCGTCGCCGAGCGTGAGCACGCGCATACTCGCCGCCATCGCGGCGGGCGTCGTCGTGTCGCGCGGGTCGCCCGGCAGCGCGGTATTCAGTTCGGTCTCCCATCGATCGAGCCGGAACGTGTCGTCGCCGATCGAGCGCGCGAACGCGGTCACGGCGGACGGGCCGCCGATCAGCTTCATCAGCAGGTTCGCGGCCGAGTTGTCGCTGTACTGGATCGCGGCCTCGCACAGCGCGGCAACCGTCATGCCCGAACCGACATGCTTCCCGGACACCGGCGAATAGTTGACGAGATCGGCCTTCGTGTACGTCACGCGCTGCTGCAGCCAACCCGGGCGATCGACGCTCTGCGCGAGCACCGCCGCGCTCAGCATCGCCTTGAAGGTGCTGCAGAACGGGAAACGCTCGTCCGGGCGATGCGCGATGACCCGGCCGCTCGCGGTGTCGATCGCGCACACGCCGAGACGGCCGCCCGCGTCGCGCTCGAGATCGGCCAGCGCCGCCGCGGCAGCGGCGGGCGCCACGGCGTCCGCAGCCGCCGCCGCGGCCACCGCTGCCGGATCGGCCGCGTCCGCCTTCGCGGCCTGCCGCGACGCGCACGCGGTGACGGTGAGGACGAGCGGCGCCGTCGCGGCGGCCAGCAACAGGGTTCGACGTTTCGATGAGTAGGTCATGTCGGTTGTCTCGGAGTGGAATGGCGGCGAATCGAGGTTGAAACGGCGGCGCCGAGACAGCACTATCGAGACTTTACGGTTAGCCGACAAGCAACGATAATTGAGCGCTGACAAAAGAAATTCTTATGACTAAGCTCCGCCCTCATCTTCCGCTCAATGCGTTGCGCGCGTTCGAATCGTCGGCGCGCCACCTGAACTTCACGCGCGCCGGCCTCGAGCTGAGCGTGACCCAGGCCGCGGTCAGCCAGCAGGTGCGCTCGCTCGAGGAGCGGCTCGGCTGCACGCTGTTCACGCGGCTGCCGCGGGGCCTCGGGCTCACCGACGAAGGGCGGGCGCTGCTGCCCGTGCTGAGCGATGCGTTCAGCCGCATCGAGACGGTGCTCAAGCAGTTCGACGGCGGGCGCTTCCGCGAGGTACTGACACTCGGCGTCGTCGGCACCTTTGCCCTAGGCTGGCTAATGCCGCGACTGAAGCAGTTCGGCGACACGCATCCGTTCGTCGAACTGCGGCTGCGCACCAACAACAACGTCGTCGATCTCGCCGCCGAGGGCCTCGATTTCGCGATCCGCTTCGGCGAAGGCAACTGGCCGGCGACGCGCAACGAACGGCTGCTCGATGCACCGCTCACCGCGTTGTGCGCGCCGGAGATCGCGCGGCGCCTCGCGCGGCCGGCCGATCTCGCGAACGAAACGCTGCTGCGCTCGTACCGCACCGACGAATGGCACGGCTGGTTCGACGCCGCGCAGCTCGAGCCGTGGACGGTCAACGGGCCCGTGTTCGATTCATCGCGGCTGATGGTCGAGGCCGCGATGCAGGGTGCGGGCATCGCACTCGCGCCGGCCTGCATGTTTGCACGCGAACTGCAGCTCGGCCTGCTCGCGCGACCGCTCGACATCGACGTGTGCGCGGGCGGTTACTGGCTCACGTCGCTGAAATCGAAACCGCTGACGCCCGCGATGACGCTCTTTCGCGACTGGATCGTGGCCGAGGCGGCCGACACGACACCGGACGCGTAACGCAACCGCCCTTGTCCACAGAAAGTGTTGGCAAGGATGTGGATATCCTGGGCACCCGGGACCTAAGCCCTTGATCGCGCACGAATTTGCGTTCCGACCCACACATCGGGCAGCCTTAGTGCACGCGCCTCGCGCGCATGCCGCATTCGGGCCCGATACTCAACCCATGCGACGCAATCGATGGCAAGTTGTCCACAGAATTTGTTGGCAAGCCTGTGGATATCCGCCGGATCCGGCGCGTAACATCTTGATACACAAGGGGATTCGATATCAGGACCTTGACCGGTCAATGGTGTGGCACCGCACCATCATTCGAACGGCCTCCCGGGCACACATCGGGAGCGCAGCGCACGTGCGGCCGAAGGCCGGCCGGTTCTCCACAGATTGTGTTGGCAAGCTTGTGGATATCCTGCGCACCGGGCGCCTAACTCATTGAGTGCACGGGGTTTTGTGCTTCATCCGCAGAATCGGGCAGCGCCGGCGCGGCCCGTGCGGCTCGCGTCGGCGCACGCCGTGGATCAATGCCGGTCGAGCCCGCCGCGCAATTCGCTGGCCTTGTCGCGCAACGCTTCGTAACCCGAACGCGCATGCTCGGGCAGGTCGGGATCGCCGATCAGCGCGCCGAGCGTTTCGATCAGGCTGAACAGGATGCCCTTCGCCGCGCCGACCGCGATGCTCTGCGATTCGATCGACTTGTGCAGGTGGTCGACCGCCGCCTCCAGGTTTTCGAGCTTGTGCTCGCCGTCGTCGGGCCGGTTGTCGGTCGTCATCGTCTACCTCCTCCATCGTTCAAGGGTCATGTCACGATTCTATGCCGCTGCGCACGAACGTGGCGCGACATCGCGCAACGTTCGTGCAGCACGGCGCTACAGCACCGCGACCACCTTCACCCGCCCCGGCTGCTCCGCCGCCGCGACGACCTGGCCGTCGACACGGCGGAACGTCAACGACACGGTTTCGTCGCCGACGCGCAGTGCGTCGATCCGCAGCCAGTCGACGCCCTCCGGCAGCGCCGGACGCTCGACGCGCACCTCGTGGCGCGTCGCGTCGATGCTCACACCGAGGCACGCCTGCAGCATCATGAATGGCGCACCGGCCGCCCAGGCCTGCGGCAGGCAGGCCACCGGATACGCGGTCGGCGGTTCGCCGCGCCGGCGCGGGAACCCGCAGAACAGCTCCGGCAAGCGCATCTCGAAGCTCACCGCCGCCTCGAACAGCGCGCGCAACAGATTCACCGCGGCCGTCTTGTCGCCGTAGCGCGCCAGGCCGCGCGCGATGAGCGCATTGTCGTGCGGCCATACCGACCCGTTGTGATAGGCCATCGGGTTGAAACGCGGCTGCCCGGCCGCGAGCGTGCGGATGCCCCACCCCGTCTGGAACAGCGTCGAGCCGAGCACGCCGGCCACCGCCGCGCCGCGCTCGGCATCGGGCAGCCCGAACGCGAGCAGGTGCCCCGCGTTCGATGCGAACACGCGGCACAGGTCGCCATGGCCGTCGAGCGCGATCCCGTAGAAATGGCCCTCGGGCATCCAGAACAACGCGTCGACCTGGTCGCGCAGCGCCTTCGCGCGCAACGCGTAGCGCGTCGCGTCGGCCGCGTGGCCGCGCCGGTGCGAGCACGCCGACATCGCATCGAGCGCCGCGCACGCATAGGCCTGCACTTCGACGAGCGCGATCGGCCCGTCGGGAAAACGGCCGTCCGCATGGAACACCGAATCGTGGCTGTCCTTCCAGCCCTGGTTCGCGAGGCCGCGCTCCGACGTGCGCTGGTAATCGAGCAGTCCGTAGGGATTGCGGTCGCACTTGTCGATCACCCATTGCGCGGCGCGCTCGAGCGCGGGCCACAGCTCGTCGATCAGCGCATCGTCGCCGGTGCGTTCGACATAGGCGCCGGCCAGCACGATGAACAGCGGCGTCGTGTCGACACCGCCGTAGTACAGCGCGAACGGCACTTCGCCCGTCGCGGCCATCTCGCTGCGGCGGAACTCGTGCATGATCTTGCCGGGCTCCGCGTCGCGGAAGGCGGAGGTTTCACGCGCCTGGTGCTCGGCAAGAAAACGCAGCACGCCGCGCGCGAGCGACGGCTGCAGCCACAGCATCTGCAACGACGTGATCACCGCGTCGCGGCCGAACGGCGTCGAGAACCACGGAATGCCCGCATACGGGTAGGGCCCCGTATCGAGCTGCGTCGTCAGCAGCCCGAGATCCGCGAGCGAACGATCGAGCCACGCGTCGAACAGCGGATTGCCGGTGTTCACGCGCGCCATCGACTCGCGCCGCGCACGCATCTCGCGATGCACGCCGACGAGCGCGGTGCGCAGCGCGACGCGGCCGCACCCGGGCCCTTCGCCGTGCGCCGGGCCGAGCGTCGCATCGACGGTCAGGTAGATCGACACGCAGGCCTGCGCGGCGATCGTCAGCGTGTAGTCGGCACGATCGACCGACAGCGCGTCGGGCGCCGGCGAGAAATGCACGGTCACGTTGCGCTCGACGCGGTCGAGGCCGTCGTAGCGCAGCCGCACCGCGCCGGCATCGACGCGCGGAGCAACGACCGTGCCGCGCTTCGGGCGCTGCGTGCCGCGCACCTCGAACATGTCCTTGAAATCGGCCGCGAACGACAGCGACAGCGGCACCTCGGCCTCGCTCGCGCCGTAGTTCGTCAGCGTCAGCGCTTCGTAAAGCACGTCGCCCGCGAGCACGCGCATCCGCTCGATATGGATCACGCCCTCGGGCGTCTCGTGGCCGCCGAGCGGCGGCAGCGGGCGGTTCGTCAGGTGCGCGGTGAACGACGCGTTGTCGGCGCTCGTCGCGCCCGACAGCAGCGACGGCGCGCGGCCGCCGAACGTCAGGCGCCACGTCGACAGCACGCGCATGTCGTCGACGAACAGGCCGTCGTCATGCCCGCCGATGTCGCCGAGCGCGTCGCTCACCACGAACGCGTCGCCGGATTTCAGCACGTACTGGTTGTTGCGCGCGAGCGCCTGCGGATCGGCTTCGGGCGCGATGAAGGCGGGGCCCGACGCGGCGGTCGGGGCGACGGGCGCGACTTGCGGCGCCTGCGTCGTCGTGGCTTCGGCGTGATTCGGCATCGATGCTCCTGTGTCGAGGCGCAACGCGCGGCGCGCGTCGCGTGTTTCGCACAGGATAGGCCAGAACGGGGCACGTGCGCAGCGACGAAACGGCCGCGGCGCCCGCGACGTTGCCGTCGTCGCGGGCGCCGCGTGCGGGCACGTCAGTTGCCGGTCAGAACTTCCACAGGATGTTGCCGAGGATCGCGTTGTCGCGCACGCCGCTGCCATACTGGCCGCTGTACGTGAGGCCGAGCGTCAGGCGCTTCGTGATGTTCGCGTCGATGCCGGCTTCGAGCACCGCGCTGTCGCGCGCGATCGGCACGCCCGACACCTGGAACGACGTGCCGCCGTTCGCGAACGTGAACGCCGACGACGGCCGCACGTTGCCGAACGCGTGGCGCCAGCCGACCGTCCCGCGCGCGGTGAACGTGCCGCTCCCGATCGCGCCGAGTTGCGACGCCGCGCGCAGGCCGAGCGTCGAGAAGCCGACGTGGGTCGTCTCGCCGCCGGCGCGCAATGCGGACGCGCCCCCGGTTTCCGTATAGCCGTCGGTATGCAGGTTCACATACGCGAGGCCCGCGAACGGTTCGATCGCGACGGGCCCGACCGGCAGCGCGTAGCCGACTTCGCCGAACACCTGCGCCGAATTCGCGTTGTAACCGGCCGAGTCGTGATCCGAGAAACCCGCGAAGCCGGGATAACGGTCGCTGTTGATCCGGTACCACGTGTACGACGCGCCGCCGCGCACGCCGAGCGCGCCGTACTGCGCGCCGCCATACAGCGACAGGTAGTAGCTGTTCACGGCCGCCGACGAGCTCTGGTCGTTGTCGAGCGAGCTGTGCGTGACGCCTGCCGCCAGGCCCGCACGCCACTTGTCGTTGAGTGCCATGTCGGCGCCGGCGATGAAGCCCGTCATGCTGCGGTTGATCGTCGACGCGTTGCCGTCGCCGGTGAGCCGGCTGCGGCCGCCGAATGCCTGCCCCCAGACGACCGGCTGATAAGGCGTGCCGCCGTAGCAGCCCTCGCGCGAACCGATCCGGCGTTCCAGCGGCAGCATCGGGTCGACCGCGCCGGCCGTGTTGTCGCCGCACAGCGCGGCGCCGCCCGACGACAGCGCGGCAAGCGGCCCCGCCCCGGGCGCGAGGCCCTGGCGGACACGATCGGTCACCGCGTCGCGCACATAACGGCTGTCGAACAGCAGCATGCTCTTCAGGCTCGCCTGCAGTTCGCCGTCGAGCAGCCCGTACGCGCGCCGCGCGGTGGGCGCGTCGGTCGTCAGCACCGCGTCGTACAGCGGGTTGCCGGCCCCGAGCCCGCCGAGCGCGGCCGCGACCGAACGCTGGTTCGGCGTCGTCGCGACGTCGGGCAGCGACGTGCCGTTCTCGACGAGCCGCAGGTACACGTGGCCCGGATCGTAACTGAGCGTCGGCATCAGGAACGCGTAGTTCGCGCTCACCTGGCTGAAGGTGCCCTGCACGCCCGACGCCGCCGTGAGGATCGTGTAGGTCGTGCTCGGCTGGTAGCCGCTCTGGTTCGCGATCACCTGCACGGTGCCGCCGTTCAGCGTCGCCGTGCCGCCCGCCGCGAGACTGCCGCTTTGTTGCGGCGCCGCCGCGACCTGGAACGTCGAACCCGGCTGGAACGTGACGTTGCCGCCCACGTTCAGCGCCGCGCCCGGCTGCGAGGCGGCCGCCGTCGCGCCGCCCTGCACCACGAGGCCGCCGACCGTGCCGGTGCCCGTCAGCGTCGCGCCGCTCTGCACGGTGACGTTCGACTGGCCGAGCGAACCGTTGACGGCAAGCGTGCCCGCGCTGACCGTGGTCGGGCCGCTCAGCGTGTTCGTGCCCGTCAGCGTCAGTTGCCCGCTGCCGGCCTGCGTCAGCGAACCGGTGCCGGACAGCACGCTCGCGATCGTCACGTTGCCGGATTGATTGACGACCAGCGCCCCGTTGTCGACGACGTTGCCGGCCACGCTGCCCGACGTGCCGCCGTTGCCGAGCTGCAGCGTGCCGCCGGCCGCGATCGTGGTGCCGCCCGTGTACGTGTTGCCGCCGGTCAGCACCTGCGTGCCGCTCGCCACCGTCACGCCGCCCGAGCCGCCGATCGTGCCGCCGAACGTGCTGTTGCCGCTGCCGTTCAACGTCAGCGCGTTGCTGCCGAGGTTCACGTTCGTGCCGGCCGCGCCCGACAGCGCGCCGACCGTCTGCGCGCCCGATGCGCCGCTCGCGTCGAACGTCGCACCCGCGCCGGCGAGATTCACCGCGCCCGTCGATGCGAGGCTGCCGCCCGCACCGAGTGCGAGTGTGCTGCCTGCGTTGATCGTCGTGCCACCGGTGTACGTGTTCGCGCCCGTCAGCGTTTGCGTGCCCGCACCGGCCACCGTCACGCCGCCTGCGCCGCCGATGGTCCCGCCGAACGTGCCGCTCGCGCCGCCGTTCAGTGTCAGCGCATTCGTGCCGAGCGTCACGTTCGTGCCGGCCGCGCCGGTCAGCCTGCCGATCGTCTGCGCGCCTGTCGCGCCGCTCGCGTCGAACGTCGCACCCGCGCCGGCGAGATTCACCGCACCGGTCGATGCGAGACTGCCGCCCGCGCCGAGCGCCAGCGTGCTGCCGCCGTTGATCGTCGTGCCGCCCGTGTAGGTGTTGGCGCCCGTCAGCGTCTGTGTGCCGGTGCCGGCGAAGGTCACGCCGCCCGTGCCGCCGATCGCACCGCCGAACGTGTTGTTGCCGCCGCCGTTCAGCGTCAGCGCATTCACGCCGAGGTTCACGTTCGTGCCGGCCGCGCCGGTCAGCGCGCCAATCGTCTGCGCGCCCGATGCGCCGCTCAGGTTGAACGTTGCACCTGCGCCCGCGAGATTCACCGTGCTGCCCGATGCGAGACTGCCGCCCGCACCCAGCGCCAACGTGCTGCCGCCGTTGATCGTCGTGCCACCCGTGTAGGTGTTCGCGCCCGTCAACGTCTGTGTGCCGGTGCCCGCGAGCGTCAGGCCGCCCGTGCCGCCGATCGTGCCGCCGAACGTGCCGTTGCCGCTGCCGTTCAACGTCAGCGCGTTCGCGCCGAGGCTCACGTTCGTGCCGGCCGCGCCGGTCAACGTGCCGATCGTCTGCGCGCCCGACGCGCCGCTCAGGTTGAACGTCGCGCCGGTGCCTGCCAGATTCACCGAGCCGGTCGATGCGAGGCTGCCGCCCGTGCCGAGCGCCAGCGTGCTGCCGCCGTTGATCGTCGTGCCACCGGTGTACGTGTTCGCGCCCGTCAGCGTCTGCGTGCCCGTCCCGGCCAGCGTCACGCTGCCCGTGCCGCCGATCGCGCCGCCGAACGTGCTGTTGCCGCTGCCGTTCAGCGTCAGCGCGTTCGCGCCGAGCGTCACGTTCGTGCCAGTTGCACCGGCCAGCGAGCCGATCGTCTGCGCGCCCGATGCGCCGCTCAGGTTGAACGTCGCGCCCGTGCCGGCGAGGTTGACCGCGCCGGTCGATGCGAGACTGCCGCCCGCCCCCAGCGCCAGCGTGCTGCCGCCGTTGATCGTCGTGCCGCCCGTATACGTGTTCGCGCCCGTCAGCGTCTGCGTGCCCGTCCCGGCCAGCGTCACGCCGCCCGTGCCGCCGATCGTGCCGCCAAACGTGTTGTTGCCGCTGCCGTTCAGCGTCAGCGCATTCGCGCCGAGCGTCACGTTCGTGCCGGTCGTACCGGTCAGCGCCCCGAGCGTTTGTGCGCCCGTCGCGCCGCTCACGTCGAACGTGGCCCCCGTGCCCGCGAGATTCACCGCACTGCCCGATACGAGACTGCCGCCCGCCCCCAGCGCCAGCGTGCTGCCGCCGTTGATCGTCGTGCCGCCCGTATAGGTGTTCGCCCCCGTCAGCGTCTGCGTACCGGTACCGGCGAACGTCACGCCGCCCGTCCCGCCGATCGTGCCGCCAAACGTGTTGTTGCCGCTGCCGTTCAGCGTCAGCGCATTCGCGCCGAGACTCACGATGGTGCCGGCCACACCGGTGAGCGGACCAACCATCTGCGCGCCCGATGCGCCGCTCAGATTGAACGTCGCACCCGTGCCCGCGAGGTTCACGGCACCCGTTGCCGCGAGACTGCCGCCTGCGCCGAGTGCGAGTGTGCTGCCGCCGTTGATGGTCGTGCCGCCCGTGTACGTGTTCGCGCCCGTCAGCGTCTGTGTGCCGATGCCAGCGAGCGTCACGCCGCCCGTGCCGCCGATCGCACCGCCGAACGTGCTGTTGCCGCTGCCGTTCAGCGTCAGCGCATTCCCGCCGAGATTCACGTTCGTGCCGGTCGTGCCGGTCAGCGCCCCGAGCGTTTGTGCGCCCGTCGCGCCGCTCACGTCGAACGCGGCCCCCGTGCCCGCGAGATTCACCGTGCTGCCCGCCGCGAGGCTGCCGCCCGCGCCGAGTGCGAGCGTGCTGCCGCCGTCGATCGTCGTGCCGCCCGTGTACGTGTTCGCCCCCGTCAGCGTTTGCGTGCCGGAGCCGGCGAAGGTCACGCTGCCGGTGCCGCCGATCGCACCGCCGAACGTGTTGTTGCCGCTGCCGTTCAGCGTCAGCGCATTCGCGCCGAGGCTCACGTTCGTGCCGGCCGCGCCGGTCAGCGCGCCGATCGTCTGCGCGCCCGTCGCACCGCTCACATCGAACGTCGCACCCGGGGCTGCAAGATTCACGCCCCCCGTCGCCGCGAGGCTGCCGCCCGCGCCGAGTGCGAGCGTGCTGCCGCCGCCGATCGTCGTGCCGCCCGTGTAGGTATTCGCACCCGTCAGCGTTTGCGTGCCCGCGCCGGCCAGCGTCAGGCCGCCGGTGCCGCCGATCGCGCCGCCGAACGTGTGGTTGCCCGCCCCGTTCAGCGTCAACCCGTTGCCGCCCAGGTTCACGTTCGTGCCGGCCGCACCGGTCAATGCGCCGATCGTCTGCGCGCCCGTCGCGCCGCCCAGGTTGAACGTCGCGCCCGCGCTGGCCAGATTCACCGTGCCGGTCGACGCCAGGCTGCCGCCCGCCCCGAGTGCGAGTGTGCTGCCGCCGTTGATGGTCGTGCCGCCCGTATAGGTGTTTGCGCCCGTCAACGTCTGCGTGCCGGTGCCGGACAGCGTCACGCCGCCCGTGCCGCCGATCACGCCGCCGAACGTGCCGCTGGCGGTGCCGCCCAGCGTCAGCGCGTTACCACCGAGGTTGAGGTGGGTCCCCGCGACGCCCGACAGTGCGCCGAGCGTTTGCGCGCCCGTCGCGGCGCTCAGATCGAGCGTCGCGCCGGCACCCGCGAGGTTCATCGCGCCGGCCGACGCGAGGCTGCCGCCCGCGCCCACCGCCAACGTGCCGGCGTTGATCGTCGTGCCGCCCGTATAGGTGTTCGCGCCGGTCAGGGTCGTCGTCGCCGCACCGTCCTTCACGAGCGCACCCGCGCCGGAAATCGTGCCGCTCAGCCCGAGCGCATTGCTGCCGCCGAGCGTCAGCGTCGCACCCGTGCCGAGATCGATCGTGTTGGCCACCGACAGGTTCGCATTCGTGTCGAGCGTCGCCGCGCCGCCGACGCTCAGCGCGCCCGTGCCGAGCGCCGTGTTGTTGCCGAGCACCAGGCCGCCGCTGTCGAGGTTCGTGCCGCCCGAATAGGTGCTCGCGCCGTTCAGCGTCTGCGTACCGGTGCCGGCGAGCGTCAGGCTGCCGGTGCCGCCGATCGCGCCGCTGAACGTGCCGCTCGCGGTGCCGCCCAGCGTCAGGGCGTTGCCGCCGAGATTGAGGTTCGTTCCCGTGACACCCGACAGCGCGCCGAGCGTCTGCCCGCCCGTCGCGGCGCTCAAGTCCAGCGTCGCGCCGGCATTCGCGAGGTTCATCGCGCCGGTCGATGCGAGACTGCCGCCCGCACCGACCGCCAGCGTGCCGGCATTGATCGTCGTGCCGCCCGTGTACGTGTTCGCGCCGGTCAGCGTCGTGGTCGCCGCGCCGTTCTTCACGAGGCTGCCCGCACCGGAAATCGCGCCGCCCAGCGTGAGGGTGTTGCTGCCGCCCAGCGTGAGTGCCGCGCCCGCGCCGAGGTTGACTGCGTTGCCGACCGACAGGCTCGCGTTCGTGTCGAGCGTCGCCGCACCGCCGACATTCAGCGTGCCGGAGCCGAGCGCCCCGTTGTTGCCGAGGACGAGGCTGCCGCTGTTCAGGTTCGTGCCGCCGGAGTATGCATTCGCGCCGTTCAGCGTCTGCGTGCCGGTGCCCGACAGCGTCAGACTGCCGGTGCCGCCGATCACGCCGCCGAACGTGCCGCTGGCGGTGCCGCCCAGCGTCAGCGCACTGCTGCCGAGACTCACGCTCGTGCCGACGCCGCCCGACAGTGCGCCGATCGACTGTGCACCGCCCGCGCTGATGTCGAGCGTGGCGCCCGGATTGACCAGGTTCACCGCGCCCGTCGACGACAGGCTGCCGCCCGCGCCGATCGCCAGCGTGCCGGCGTTGATCGTCGTGCCGCCCGTATAGGTATTCGCGCCGGTCAGGGTCGTCGTCGCCGCACCGTCCTTCACGAGCGCCCCCGTGCCGGAAATCGCGCCGCTCAGCCCGAGCGCGTTGCTGCCGCCAAGCGTCAGCGTCGCACCCGTGCCGAGATCGATCGCGTTGGCCACCGACAGGTTCGCATTCGTGTCGAGCGTCGCCGCGCCGCCGACGCTCAGCGCGCCCGTGCCGAGCGCCGTGTTGTTGCCGAGCACCAGGCCGCCGGCGTTCAGCGTCGTGCCGCCCGTGTAGGTGTTCGCGCCGGAAAGCGTCGTGGTCGCCGCACCGTTCTTCACGAGACCGCCGCCGCCCGAAATCGTGCCGCCCAGACCGAGCGACGTGCTGCCGCCGAGCGTCAGCGTGGTGCCCGTCGCGATGTTAACGCCGTTCGCCAGCGATACGCTGGCGGTCGCATCGAGCGACGACGAGCCGTTCACGTTCACCGCACCGCTGCCGAGCGCCGTATTGCTGCCGACGACAACGTTGCCGCCGTTCAGGTTGGTGCCGCCCGTGTACACGTTCGTGCCCGTCAGCGATTGCGTGCCCGTACCCGACAGCGTCACGCTGCCCGCACCGCCGATCGTGCCGGCATAGGTTGCATTGATGCTGCCGTTGAGCGTCAGCGAATTGCCGCCGAGGTTCACGCTCGTCCCGGCCGCCCCCGCCAGCGCGCCGATCGTCCGCGCGCCCGAGGCGCCGCTCACGTCGAGCGCCGCGCCCGCCCCGGTCAGGCTGACCGTCCCGGTCGACGCCAGGCTGCCGGCGCCGCTCAGCGCAAGCGTGCCGCCGTTGATGGTCGTGTCGCCCGTGTACGTGTTCACGCCGGTCAGCGTCGTGGTCGCCGCGCCGTTCTTCACGAGGCTGCCGTTTCCGTTGATCGCGCCGGCCAGCCCGAGATCGTTGCTGCCGCCGACCGTCAGCGCCGCACCGTTGGCGA
This sequence comes from Burkholderia seminalis, assembly GCF_001718535.1. NCBI lineage: Bacteria > Pseudomonadati > Pseudomonadota > Betaproteobacteria > Burkholderiales > Burkholderiaceae > Burkholderia > Burkholderia seminalis. The sequence continues at coordinate 2,276,021 of NZ_CP013400.1, forward strand.
GATTCACCGTATTGCTGAGCGTCACGTTCGCGCTCGTGTCGAGCGACGCCGATGCGTTGACGTTCAGCGCGCCCGTGCCGAGCGCCGCGTTGTTGCCGAGCACCAGGCCGCCGGCGTTCAGGTTCGTGCCGCCCGCATAGGTGTTCGCGCCCGACAGCGTCAGCGTGCCGCCATCGTTCTTCGTCAGCGCGCCGGCACCCGACACCGTGCCCGACAGCGCGAGCCCGGTCGCGCCCTGCACCGTCAGCCCGCCCGCACCGAGCGTCACGTTGTTGGAGACGTCGAGCCCCGCCGCACCTGCCTGCAGCGCGCCGCCGGTGGCCGTGACGTTACCGGTGCCGAGCGATCCATTGTTGTTGATGATCGCGACGCCGCCCGCCAGCGTCGCGTCCTGCGCGGTCGACGCGCCGTTGATCGTCCAGTTACCGTTCTGGACGTTCAGGTGATTGAAGTTGATGTAGTTGTTGGCCGCGATCGTGCCGTTCGCGCTGGTGCCCTGCTGCAGGTTGAGCGTGTTGTTGCCGCCCGCGCCGCCATCGACGACACCCGTCGCCGCGACGCCGATCGTGACCGGGCCGACGGTGATGTTGAACGCGCCGCCGGTGCCGCCCGCCGTGTTGACCGACGAGCCCGTCACGGCATTGAACGTATTGTTGCTGTTCGCGCCCATCGACACGCCGCCGTTGATCGTGCCCGAGTTGGTAAACGTGTTGCCCTGCCCGGGAGTGCCGTTCGTGCCGAGCGACACGCGGCCGTTGATCGTGCCGCTGTTCGACATGTTGACCGTGCCGCCGCCGTACGCGGCGACCACGGGCGCATCCGCGCCGGAGAGGGTCGCGCCGACCAGCGGATTGGACCCGATCGTGCCGGTGTTCGTGATGGTCGACGTCCCGCCCGTGCCGTTCTGGACCGACAGCGCCATGCCCGTCACGCCGCTGATCGCCACGCCGGTCGTGCCGTTCATCGTGCCGTTGTTGGTGACGGTCGTGTTGCTCGCGGACGCATTGCCGACCACCGCGCCGCTCGACAGCACGCCGAGCCCCGAACCGAGCGCGGACGGGTCGATCGTGCCGTTGTTGGTCAGCGTGTTGTTGTTGCCCGTCAGCGACAACGCGGTACCGCCGACGCCGAGCAGCACGCCCACGCTCGCGCCCGGGTTGACCGTCGCGTGCAGGTTGTTCGCGCTGTTCGCATAACTGGGCGCCAGCGGATTCGCGACGCCGGAGCAGGTCACCGTCGTGCCCGCCGTGCTGCAGACCGCATGGGCAGGCACGATACCCGCGCCGGACAATGCCAGGAAAACGCCCGTGGGCAACAGCAGTCTCGGAAACGGCTCACCGGCTTTTTTCGAACGCGCAAGGTTCATGCTTTCCCTCGTTTTTAGCTTTGGTTTTTGATATGGGTATTGTGGTATTTCGGCCGCACCGGACGGCGCGCAGCAGAAAATCACGGACAAAAGCGTCCGCCCCGGCGGTCGCGATGTGACGTCGGTTTATTCATGGCTGATTTTCAATCAGCCCGGATTCGGGATTGCAGACGCAAGACTAGTCGAATGACATGATGGCGGCCCCTGTTTATCTGCAGCGACTTTCTGGTTTATTTGATTACTACCCTGCTTTTGTCAGACAAGGCTATATCAAACTCAAACCGTTTTCCAGTCGATGTTTACCCATCAGATCAAGGGATAGCGAGCCTGTATTTTTTACCCACCGCAAGATGTCCGGCGACGACGTTACGCATGTTTTTCGTCTTTCCGATTTGATTTTTCGCAAAAATAACGGAATCACCGCATCAGTGAAAACGCTGATGCGCAACTTCGATTCAAGGTATATGAATTCCGCAGCGCAGTATTTTAATTATCGAAATTGTAGAACTGAAAATCAGCGCTTACTTAACAATCAAATAAACCCCTGATTTTCAGGCAACCGGCCAAATTGCTTCGATTTTCGCCCCTGCGTTCAAACTGCAATGCGAATCGTTATCGCTTGCCACGCGGCGAATACATCCCGTGCCGGGGGGAGAGAAAAGGACAGGAAAACCGGAAGAAAAAACGGAACCGCGTGCACCCGAAGCGTTCGCCCCGCGGCGCGCGCGTTACGAAAACAGGCTCATCAGATAAAGCATCGGCCGGAACGACCGCGGCTGCGCGTCGGGATTCGCCCACAGCCGCACCGCATACATCGCGTAAGCCGGCACCTCGCGCCAGCTCGAATAGACATCGCGCCACTGGAAGCGATGCGGATACGCGGCGGAGATGTTCGCGCGCGCGATGCCGACGCGCTCGAACGCGAGCCTCGCCCGCGCGAGGTGATAGTACTGGCTGACGATCAGCACGCGCGACACGTGGTGCGCCTGCATGTAAGCGAGCGTGTGTCGCGCGGTCGCGAGCGTGTTGTCGCCCTGGTCGTCGACGGCGATCCGGTCGGCCGGCACGCCGCGCGCGACGAGATAGTCGCGCATGGCCGTCGCCTCGTTCAGCCCGGGACCGTCGATCGCGCCGCTGACCAGGAACGCCGGGCACTGCCCCGCGCGGTAACAGCGCACGCCGACATCGAGCCGGGCCGCGAGCACGGGCTTCGGCGCGCCCGTCTCGTCGAGTGCGTTGCCGAAGATCACGGCGACATCGGCCGGTTCGCCCGGCATGCGCATCCCGTACGCGACGATCGCAATGGCCGCCGCGCCCCAGAGGCACGCAAACACGGCCAGCAGGCGGCCCGCTCGTGCCGCAAGGCTCCGTCTGGTTCGATATTTCAAGGTGGTCGGTCTCTCGGGTCGTCAGGTGTATCGGCCGTTTCGGACAGCCCGGCCCTGGATGGGCGCAACGCGCCGGCACGACACGCTCGCGCATGGCCGCACGGCGAACCGATGCCGGACGATCAGCGGCCGGTCGGCACGATGACCGGCGATACGCGCCGGCAACAGGGAGATCGAAAGAATGTGACGGTCCGCACCGCGCAACGATGCCCGGGCGCCCCTGGCCCGGCTCAATCGACCGGACACATCGACAGCCGCCCCATCGCCTCGCCGGCGCCGCGCACCGCGCAGGTGGCCGGTTCGTCGGCAATCCGCGCGACCAGCCCCGTCTCGTCGTACAGCAGGCGTTCGAGGTCGGCGAGCAACGCGCCGCCGCCCGTCAGCACCACGCCGCGATGCGCAATGTCGGTCACGAGTTCGGCCGGCGCGTTTTCCAGCACCGACTTCACCGCGCCGATCACCTGCTTGAGCGGCGCGGCCAGCGCATCCGCGACGTCATGGTTGGACAGCTCGACCGAGCGCGGCAGGCCGTCGCCGATGCCGCGCCCGACCGCGCGCGTCGACGTGCGCGGCACCGCGCTGGTGGCCGAGCCGATCGTCTTCTTCACGTGCTCGGCCGTCTGCTCGCCGAGCAGCACGCCATACAGGTTACGGACATGATTGACGATCGCCGCGTCGAACTGGCTGCCGCCCACGCGGATCGCCTCGCGGTAGACGATGCCGCCGAGCGCGATCACCGCGACTTCGGTCGTCCCGCCGCCGATGTCGATGACCATCGAGCCGACCGGCTCGGTGACCGGCAGGCCGGCGCCGAGCCCGGCCGCAAGCGACTCCTCGATCAGTTCGACGTCCGATACGCCGGCCGCGAACGCGGCTTCGCGGATCGCGCGGCGCTCGACCGCCGTCGCGTCGGACGGCACGCACAGCGTGACCTCGACACGGCGGCCGAAGCGCGACCGGGTGCGCGACATGTCGATGAAGCTGCGGATCATCTGTTCGGCCGCGTGCGCGTCGGCGATCACGCCATGGCGCATCGGCCGCACGGCTTCGAGATGCCCCGGTTCGCGGCCGAGCAGCGCCTTCGCGAGTTCGCCGACGGCCTCGAGCGTCGGCCGCGCGTCGGTCGCGCCGCCCTTGCGGAAGCAGACGACCGACGGCTGGTTCAGTACCACACCGCGCTCGTGCGTATAAATCCGCGTACTCGCCGTTCCAGGGTCGATCGCAACGGGTTGCGCAAACAACTTTCCGAACAGCGGTGTCGACATATCAAACCTTTGTGAGCGAACGGGCCGGGACAGCCGCGCCGCATTGTCGCGGCGCGTGCGTGCCGCCCCATCACGAGCTTAGCGGCAAATCGTTCCGATACTTTAGGCAATTCCGATGATTTTTTCGCGGCGAATTTGCCGAAAATGACACTTCGCGGGCATCGGACTCCGAAACGGCCGCTCGCGTTGCGCCTGTAAAACACGGTAATCTCTCGGTCTTGCCTGCTCCCGGCAGGCCTCAGACGCCCGATCACGCCAGGTATTTCCACCATGACAGCGACCGTTTCCTCCCGCTGGGCGCGGGTGCGCCCGCTCTGCACGACGCTCGTCGCCTTCTGGTGCTGCACGGTCGCCGCGCAGCCGCTGCCGGCCACCGAACCCGCCGCCGCCCCGACCGTTACCGCTGCCGCGGGCGCACCGGCGGCGCTGCCCACCGCGCCCGCCGCGCCCGCTACGCCCGCGAACGCCTGCACGGCCGACGGCGGCCCGGCTGGCCGCCCGTCGGTCGGCCTCGTGCTGTCCGGCGGCGGCGCGCGCGGCTACGCGCACCTCGGCGTGCTCAAGGTGCTGGAAGACAACCGGATCCCGATCGACTGCATCGCGGGCACCAGCATGGGCGCCGTGGTCGGCGGCCTGTATGCGAGCGGGATGGCGGCCGGCGAGATGCAGAAGCGGCTGTCGGAGGTCAACCTCGCGGACATCGCGTTCGACGTGACGGACCGCGCGGACCTGCCGCAAACCAGCCGGGAAGACGAACGGCTGTACATCAACGGGCTGACGCTCGGCTTCGGCAAGAAAGGCGTGAAGGCGCCGGTCGGCCTCGTGCAGGGCAACCGGCTGCAGGCGCTGCTCGCGAACTGGACGGCCGCCGTGCCGACCAACCAGCCGTTCGACCGCCTGCCGATCCCGTACCGCGCGGTCGCCACCGACCTGCAGACGGGCCAGATGGTCGTGCTCGACCACGGCTCGCTGCCGCTCGCGATCCGCGCGAGCATGGCGATGCCGGGTCTGTTCGCACCGGCCGAGATCAACGGGCGCGCGCTCGTGGACGGCGGGCTCGTCAGCAACCTGCCCGTCGACACCGCGCGGCAGATGGGTGCGAACGTCGTGATCGCCGTCGACATCGGCTCGCAACTGCGCCCGCTCGACGCGCTTGCGTCGCCCGCCGACGTGATGCAGCAGATGGTGGGCATCCTGATCCGCCAGAACGTGACCGCGCAGCGCAAGCAGCTCGACACGCACGACGTGCTGCTCACGCCCGATCTCGGCGGGCTCGCGTTTACCGATTTCCAGAACGCGAAGCAGGCGATCGCCGCCGGCGCCGCCGCCGCGACCGCCGCGCTGCCGAAACTGCGGCGTTTCGCGCTCACGCCGGAGCAGTACGCCGCCTACCGGTCCGCGCACGCACAGCCGCTGCCGCCGCCGATTCGGATCACGCGCATCGACATCCAGACCAGCGGCGGCGTGCCGAAGCGGGTCGTCAGCAACGCGCTGCACGTGAAGCCCGGCGACACCTACGATCCGCAGACCGTCAGCCAGGACCTGCTCGGCCTCACGACGGGCGGCAATTTCGAGAGCGTCACGCAGCAGATCGTGAGCCACGGCGACGACAACGTGCTCGAGATCAACGCGCGCGAGAAGTACTGGGGGCCGAATTTCCTGCTGTTCGGGCTCGGCATGTCGAGCAGTTCGACCGACGAGGGCGGCTTCCGCCTGCACGTCGGCTACCGGCGGCCGTGGCTCACCGAATCGGGGCTGGAATTCCGCGCCGATACGACGATCGGCAGCGACCTGCAGTCGGCGCGCGTCGAATTCCGCCAGCCGCTGTCGATGGCGTACGGCGTCTACCTGTCGCCGTACGCGGAGTATCAGCGCCGCTACGCGAACCTGTACGACGACACCGGCGACGTGAAGATCACGCAGTACCTGATGCAGACGGCGCGCGCCGGGATCGATTTCGGCCTGCCGATCGCGCGGCTCGGCGATTTCCGGATCGGCATCGGTTACGTGACCGGGCACGGCTCGCCGACCTACAACCTGCCGTTCGACGACGGCAGCGGCCAGAACCTGCTGTGGCCGAGCTTCACGTCCCAGGCGCTGACCGCGCGCGCGCGGTTCGTCATCGATCAGCTCGACGATCCGATGTTCCCCCGCAAGGGCTACTTCGGCGAACTGCGCGTCGAACGCTCGCTGGTGTCGCGCAACGGCCGCTCGGCATCGGCATTCGACGACGGGATCAACAACGCGCCGTACACCGAGATCTACGGCAAGGCGATGATCGCGCAGCAGTTCGGGCGGCACAGCGTCAGCGCGACGATCGAGGGCGGCAAGAGCATCGGCGGCACCAACCTGATCAACGCGTTCAACTTCACGCTCGGCGGCTTCCAGCACCTGTCCGCGTATGCGGCCGACCAGCTGAACGGCAACGAGCTCGCGTACGGTCAGATCACCTACATGAACCAGTTGATGACGTTCAACGCGTCGCCGATCAAGGCGCTGTCGGTCGGCGCCAGCGCGGAAGTCGGCAACGTCTGGTCGAGCGGCCAGCAAATCGGCGGCGGTGCGCTCAAGCAGAGCTATACGTTCTTCACGAGTCTGTCGACCGCGTTCGGGCCCGTCTATATCGGCGTGGCGCTCGCCCCCGGCGGCCGCCGCAACTTCTACCTGCAGCTCGGCCGCACATACTGAGCGCGCGGCGGCGTATCGCTAGACCGGCCAGCTGATCTCGAAGCGCGCGCCGCCGAGCTCGACCGGATCGACGACCGCGATCCGGCCGTTGTGCGCGTGGAGCACCTGCCGCGTGATCGACAGGCCGAGCCCGTAGCCGCCCGTGCGGCGGTCGAGGCGCACGAACGCGTCGAAGATCCGTTCGCGCTCGCTCTCCGGCACGCCGGGGCCGTCGTCCTCGACGAAGATCCCGATGTTGCCGTGCACGAGCGAGAGGCCGACGACGATATGCGATTTCGCGTACTTGCTCGCGTTGCGCAGCAGGTTGCGCATCGCGTACGACATCAGCCGCCGGTCCATCTTCACGCGCAGATCCGACGCGATCGCGATGCGCGCCTCGATCGCGCGCTCCGGATACAGCAGTTGCGCGTCGTGGATCTGGTGTTCGAACCACGCGACCGGCGCGGTCATCTCGAGGTTCGACTGCAGCGAACTGTATTCGAGCCGCGCGAACGTCAGGCTCATGTCGATCAATTCCTCGAGCTCGGTCACGTCCTGCGCGATGCTCTCGAGCGCGCCCTGGTATTCCACCGCCGAAGCCGGTTCGCGCAGCATTTCGAGCGCGAAACGCACGCGCGCGAGCGGCGTGCGCAGCTCGTGCGAAATGCCGTTCGTCAGATCGCGCTGCGCGGCGATCAGGCGCTCCATGCGCATCGCGAGCGCATTCAGCGTGCGGGCGAGCGGGCCGATGATCACGCTGTGCGATTCGCGCGCGCGCGTGTTGAACCGCCCGCCCGTGAAGTCGATCGCGCGTTCGCGCACCATCACGAGATCCGACCACACCGGCCGCATCCACCGGTACGCCGCCAGGGCGGGCGCCGCGAACACGAACGCGAGCACGATATAGATGTCGCCGGGCAGCGCGTCGAACGCATGCCACACGACCTGCGGCGACAATTCGACGCACAGCGCGAGCGCCGGCACGAGCGCGGTCAGCAGGACGAGGCCGAGCAGATGCAGATAGGTGCGCACGTAGAGGCGCGACCAGCTCGGAATGCGGTCGGCGCGCGTGTCGGTCCACGCGCGGCGGAAATGCAGCCAGCGCCATTTGACGTAGCGCAGCGTCGGCAGCGGCGGTGCATCGGGGTGCGAACGGGTTCGTCGGATCATCGCGGCTCCCGGCCGGCGGGCGCAATGCCCGCGCGGAACGTGACGGCGTCGCGCGCTGGCGGCGTCATTCCCACGCGTGCTTGCTGAATTGATAACCCTTGCTGCGGATCGTCTTGATCCGCTGCGGGTTGCTCGCGTCGTCGCGCAGCTTGCGGCGCAGCTTCGAGATGCGTCCGTCGATCGTGCGGTCGAGGCCGTCGAATTCGACGCCGCGCAGCTGCAGCATCAGGTCGTCGCGGCTGACGACTTCGCCCGCATGGCACACCAGCGCCCACAGCAGGTCGAACTCGGCCGACGTCAGGTCGGGCGTGCTGCCGTCGGGCAGCACGACAGTGCGGTCGGTACGGTCGATCGAGAACTTGCCGAACGCGTAACGCTCCGGCTGCGGCGCGGTGCCTTCGGCCGCGCGCACGGGTGCGCGGCGCAACTGGGCCTTGATCCGCGCGAGCAGGATGCGCGGCTCGACGGGCTTGTGCACGTAGTCGTCCGCGCCGAATTCGAGGCCGAGCAGCTCGTCGAACGGCTCGTCGCGCGCCGTCACCATGATGATCACGCCGTCGTATTGCTTGCGCGCCTCGCGGCAGATTTCGAAGCCGTCCTTGCCCGGCAGGTTCACGTCGAGGATGACGAGATCGGGACGAATGGACAGGATCGCCGGCACCGCGGCGTCGCCATGCAGCACAGTGTCGACCTCGTAGTCGTTCTTGCGCAGGTAGCCGGCGATCAGCGTGGACAGGCGGGTGTCATCTTCGACGAGCAGGATACGAAAAGACATGGGCAGCGGTCGGATCATCAGGGAAGCCGCGGCGGCGCCGGCCGGTGCCGGACGCCGGCCATCGGCCGAAACGTACCGCATGATACTGCGACCGCCGCTTGCCCGTTTGGCGGTCTTGAAAATAAGGGCGCGATGTCGGTTGCGCTTGACGAATCGGCGCCGGGACGGTTCCATACGGGCTCGCCGGAATCCGGGACATGCCTCTACCCGCCTGACTTGATGAATTACCAGCCGATCCTCGAACGCATCCATACCGAACTCGCCCCCTGGATTGGCCAGGGACGGGTTGCCGACTACATTCCCGAACTCGCGAAAGTGCCTGCCGACAAGTTCGGGATGGCCGTCGTGACACTCGACGGAAACGTTTACACGGTCGGCGACGCGCACGAGCGTTTCTCGATCCAGAGTATTTCGAAGCTGTTCGCGTGCACGCTCGCGTTCCAGTTGCTCGGCGACGAACTGTGGGAACGGGTCGGCCGCGAGCCGTCCGGCAACGCGTTCAATTCGCTGGTGCAGCTCGAAAGCGAGCGCGGCAAGCCGCGCAATCCGTTCATCAACGCGGGGGCGCTGGTCGTCACCGACGTGCTGTGCCGCCGCTTCGTCAAGGCCGAAACGGCGCTGGTCGAATTCGTGCGGCGGACGATCGGCGCGAACGACATCAACTACGATTCGCGCGTCGCGCTGTCGGAGTTGCAGCACGCGGAACGCAACCGCGCGATGGCGCATTTCATGGCGAGCTTCGGCAACATGCAGATGCCGCCCGATACGGTGATCGACGCGTATTGCCGCCAGTGCGCGATCACGATGAACTGCGTCGAGCTTGCCAGCGCCGCGCTGTTCCTTGCGAACGGCGGCGTCGCGCCGGTGACGGGCGAGCGGATCGTCGATCCGAGTTCCGCGAAACGGCTGTCGGCGTTGATGCTGACCTGCGGCACTTACGACGCGGCCGGCGATTTCGTGTATCGCGTCGGGTTGCCGGCGAAGAGTGGTGTCGGCGGGGGGATCGTCGCGGTGCTGCCGGGCGAAATGGCCGTGTGCGTGTGGGCGCCGGGGCTGGATGCGAACGGGAACTCGCTGGCGGGAACGCTGGCGCTGGAGTGGCTGACGACTTATACGGGAAGGTCGATTTTTTGAGGGGGCGGAGTCAGGCGTGCGTCACCCGGCGCAACGGCGGGAGATGAGTATCGGCCGCGATCGCCCCGCTTCAGCCGGTCGCGAAGTCGGGCATTCGGTGCTTGCGAACAGCGCGCCTCGGCCATCCACGCCGATGTATCGGAGAAGCCGGTTCGAAGCGCATGGTGTGGGCCGGCGCAGAGCGCCGGGCTCGCTCCGGATCACCCCTTGCCCAGAGGGGGCCGCCCTGGAAAGCCGGCCATGTTGCTCAACTGGGCGAGTTCATTGGCGGCCTCGCGCAGCCATTCCGAATACACGTGAATCTTTTCCGCCGTCAGCCGCTTGCGCGGACCGGCCAGGCTGATGACGCCGACGCAACGCGAGCCGCTGACCACGGGTGTCGCGACCGCCGCCATTCCCGGCGCAAAGACCTCATCGATCATCGCGTAGCCGCGCACGCGCGCGGCGTGCAGGAAACCGAGCAGCGCCTTGAGCGTGGTCGGCGCGTTGGGGCCGAACTCGTTCGGCTCACCAAAGCCCTGCTTCAGGACGAGCGCAGCCGCCTGTTCGTCGGCCATCGTCATGAGCCATGCGTGTCCGGTCGATGTACATGAGAGCCGTGCCGCCTGCCCCATGTCGGGATCGTAACGAAAACCGGTGCGCTGGCCATCCGCTTTTCCCACCCAGATGATCGTCTCACCGTCCACCAGCGACAGGCGCGCCAGTTCGCCGGTGCGCGCGGCGACGCGTTCGATGATCGGCTGGGCAATATCCGCGATGCCGGTCAGGCTCAGGAACTCCAGGCCGTTCGACGTCATGCGCATGGTCAGGATGTAGCGGCTGTGATCGGCCAATTGCCGCACGTAACCACTGTCGACCAGTTCCGCGAGAACGCGATGGCACGAACTGCGCGGCATTCCCAGCGCATCCGCGATCTCGACAAGCCCCGCGCCCTCGCCTTGCGACGCGAGGAAATCGAGCACTCTCAGGCCGTTCTTGAGCGACATCGTTCGTCGACATTCCGCGATATGAAATGTAGTTCCGGTGCGGAACGCACCGCTTCCGCAGCGCAAACAATAGCACCTGTTGGTCGCGAGAAACGCGGTTACACCATACCGATAATCCAGGAGACACCATGTCAGATATCGCTGACCCGAACATCGCCGCAGGCGAAGGGTCCCCACAGGCTCACTTGATGGCCCGTCGCGCGGTGGCGGGCGCCACCGTCGGCACGGCGCTGGAATGGTTCGACTTCGCGTTGTACGGTGTGGTCGCGGCCACGATCTTTCCGAAGCTGTTCTTCCCGTCGCTCGATCCGACCGCGTCGCTGCTCGCATCGCTGGCGAGCTTCTGGGCGGGACTCGCCGCCCGTCCGCTCGGCGCGGTGATCTGCGGCATGCTCGGCGACCGCTGGGGGCGGCGCAACCTGATGCTGGTCACGGTTTCGGTGATGGGCGCGTCGTCGTTCCTGATGGGCCTGCTGCCCACGTATCAGCAAGTCGGCATTCTTGCGCCAACCTTGCTGGTTTCGCTGCGCATCATTCAGGGGTTCGCGCTCGGCGGCGAATCGACGGGCGCGCAACTGATGGCGGTCGAACACGCATCCGCGAAAAAGCGCGGGCTGTACTCGGGCCTGCTCGGCATCTGCTCGCCGCTCAGCCAGATCCTCGCCAACTTCGCCCTCTTCGCGCTGTCCGGCCTGCTTTCGGCCCAGGACTTCGAATCGTACGGATGGAGAATTCCGTTCCTCGCGAGCTTCGTGCTCGTGCTGCTGGGCATCTATATCCGCATGAAGGTCAGCGAGACGCCGGCATTCGAGGCGCTCAGGAAAAAGGGCGAAGGCGCACGCGCCGCCAATCCGCTCGGCATCGTCTTCAGGTTTCACTGGCGCACCGCGCTGCGTCTGACGCTGTTCTTCTGCGGTCCGGCGGCGCTCTTCTACCTGATCGTGGTCTTCTCGCTCAGCTATCTCACGAAGAACCTCGGCGTGCCCAAGCAGACTGGCTTCATGCTGCTGATGGTGGCGAACGTCTGCGCCATCGCGGGCGCGCTGGCGGGCGGCTACCTGAGCGACAGGATCGGACGTAAAGGCGCGCTGCTGATCGGCTCGTTCTGCACGCTGGTCTGCTGCCTGATCTACTTCCCGATCCTCAATCAGCACTCGGTCGCGACGACGATGGCCGTGATGGGCGCCTTCCTCGGCTTCACGCAGTTCCAGAGCGGCATCCAGCCGGTGTGGTTCGCCGAATCCTTCCCGACGGAAGCGCGCTATACCGGCTCCGCGCTGTCCTACTCGGGCGCCAACCTGCTCACCGGCGGGCCGATGCCGATCGTCGCCGTGGCGTTGCTCAACGCCTTTCATGGTTCGCCTTGGGCCATCGTCGCGGTCTGCGGCTCGCTGAACCTGCTTTCCTTCCTCATGATCGCGACGTCGCGGGAAACCAAAGACACGGCCCTCGAACGTAGCGCTACCCACTGACGCCATGACTCGCAAACTCTACATCCTCAACGGCTCCAACCTGAACATGCTCGGCGCGCGCGAGCCGCACCTCTACGGCCATACGACGCTCAAGGACATCGAACGGAACTGCCTCGCGCTGGCCGCGGATCTCAAGTTCGATTGCGTGTTCCGCCAGACCAACAGCGAGAGCCAGTTGATCGACTGGATTCAGGAAGCCTTCCTGCAGGACGCCGCGCTCATCATCAACCCGGCCGGTTTCTCGTTCGGGCGCATTCCGGTGCTCGATGCCGTCAAGCTGGTTCGCCGGCCGGTGGTGGAAGTGCATATCACGAACATTCACCGGCGCTCCGAGGAATACCGTCATTCGACAATCTCGGTGGCCGCTACCGCCGTCATCTGCGGGGCTGGCGCGAACGGCTACTTGCTGTCGATCCGTGCGGTGGACGATCTTTGGAGCAATCAAAGTTGACCCTGATGCCCGCTCGGAGCGCTTTCGGCAAGATGTGCGCGCTGAACATCTGGCGAGTTTCAGGTTGGAACAGCCGTTCGGGAGAGGGCTTCATGGCTCGGACGAGCGGCCGAACCGGGTCTGACGGCTTGCCCAGTCGTCCAATCCGTTGCAATAGCGAAGAGCCCCGGCGAATCCGCAGGCTGCCGGTTCTTTTGAAGCGATCGATCAATACACCGAATTAGGCGTTTACGCTCGCAGAGCACAAACGCCTTTCCCGGCCGATTCCCTTAAACGGCATCAGAATCACCGGAATTCCGAGTCCCGGAATTGGCCGACGAAGCAACAGTCAGCAAGCTGCCAGCGATTTCGCGTAATCCTGCCCCTCGTGGATCAAATCCCGCGCGACGTCGGACAAAACGCCATGGCGCTCGATCGTAGAGAAGCCGGCGTCGAGCCGGGCACGATACAGCGCGAGCATCTCCTCGATCGTGGCCCGATCGGCGTCCAACAGTTCCGCACGCTCAAAAATGTGTGTGAACGCGACCGACAAGCGCCGCATAACGAACGCCGCGTGATAGATCGCAAGCATGTCGCGGTCGTCCCGGCGTAGCGGAGACGCATACTTTACTTCGGGGCTGTCGGCCGTGGCCGATCCTGAACAGCCCGGCGCAGACGAAGCTATAGGAACGGCTTCCCGGGAGCACACAGTCACGCCGGTAACGCATGACCATCCGCCGCTCTTTCAGAGCTTCGCCATTCGATCCCAAGGGGGGTCATCACCAAACGCTTCCGTGAGGTAATCGACAAAGCGGCGCACTTTAAGCGGTATGCGTCGCGCGCTCGGATAAACGGCCTGGATCGCCAACTCAGTGGCACGGTAGGCCGGCAGCAACGGCACAAGTTCGCCCCGACGCAGGTGCTCGCCGAATACGAAGGTTGGACCGTACGCGACGCCGGCGCCGGCGAGTGCGGCGGCGAGAAGCATTTGCGTGTTGTTGGCGGCGATCCGGCAAGGTCCGTCGATGACATACGCGCGGTTTCTCGCATCGAACAAGGTCCAGTCACCGGCCGACACGGCCTCGCTGAAGGCGAGGCGTGGTGCCCGCAGCAAGTCGCCAGGCTTGCGTGGCATCCCATGCCGCTCGAGGTACGCGGGTGACGCGCACACGACCATTCGACACGGCGCAAGCCGGCGTGTGACGAGTTCCGGCTCCCGCAGCCGCCCGATCCGGATCGCCACGTCAACGCCCGCATCGATGAGGTCGACATAACGGTCTCCGAGAAGCACGTCCACGTTCACTTGCGGATGGTCCTCTACATAACGGGCAAGAACGTCGCCCAAATGCATCGCGCCGAACGTGACGGGCGCCGCGACGCGCAAAACGCCGCGCGCCGTACCTTGCGAATCGCTCGCTTCCCGGTTCGCATCGTCGAACGCTTCGAGGATCTGCTTGCATCGCTCATAGTAGGCCTGGCCAGTATCGGTCAAACTCAGGCGGCGCGTGGTTCGTTGGAGCAACCGCGCATTCAGTTCGGACTCGATTGCGCTCACGTGCTTGCCGGCCATCGCCGCCGATAGCCCGAACCGCCGCGCCGCAGCAGCAAAGCTGCCCTCCTCCACTGCGGCGACGAACACCCCGAGACTCGTCAGTCGATCCATTGCGCCTCCTCAATTCGATAACACCATTATCGACTGCCGCTACTGATGCAGCAATTATCAAATACAAGACAGGGATCTAACCTCGACACAACTCATGAAGAAGGGGCATCCCAATGGAAATCGACACGAACGGCACGCGGATTCACATCAAACAGTGCGGCAGCGGAGATTTGGCGCTCGTGTTCCTGCATTACTACGGCGGCTCGTCGCGAACCTGGGACCGGGTGGCAAACCAGTTGTCCGACCGGTATCGCATCATTGCCACCGATCATCGAGGCTGGGGCGAATCCGAAGCACCCGCAGACGGCTACCGTATCGCCGATCTTGCTGCCGATGCCGAGGGCGTCATCGAATCGCTGGGATTGCCGCGCTATGTTCTCGTCGGTCACTCGATGGGCGGCAAGGTTGCGCAACTCATCGCATCACGGCGGCCGCGAGGGCTCGAAGGCCTCGTGCTCGTTGCACCGTCGCCGCCGTCGCCGATGCTTGTCTCCGACGAGCAACGCGCAACCTTGGCTGCCGCCTATCTGTCGCGCGAATCGGTCGAATTCGTCATCGACCAGGTGCTGACCGCGAAGCCGCTGGACGCCGACTGCCGCGAGCAAGTCATAGAGGACAGTCTGAAGGCCGCGCCGCAAGCGAAGGCGGCATGGCCGAACGTGGCCATGGGCGAAGACATCACCGCCGCAGTGGCGTTGATCGACGCCCCGACACTGGTCATTGCCGGAGAGCTGGACCAGGTGGATCGCGTCGCCACGCTGCAGGCCGAACTGCTGCCCCGAATTCCACAGGCCGCGATGTACATCCTGCCTGGAACCGGACACCTGTCGCCGCTTGAAGCACCGGCCGAGGTGGCGCGGGTCATTGCACATTTCGTCGCGGCGCTCGAAGACAAGTCCACCGCGTGCGGCGCACCCGACCAGGTCGCAGCTGCTTTTGACGCTGCGGTGAACGCGGACGATTTCGATGGCCGGACTCGACTCTGAACGTGACGCTACCGGATGGCCCGCGGCACGTGGAATTCGTCAGCGCGACGCGGCGCCGTCAACTGCTCCGAAGGAAAAACATCTTGACTACCCCGTCAATCGTTACGGTCCCGATCCTGCCGTTTGGCATGGTCCATTGCCACCTGATCATCGGTGAAACGGGCTGCGTCCTCGTCGACACCGGCACGCCGGGGTCGCAAGGGAAGATCGAGCGCGCCTTGAAAAAACATGGTCGCGGTTTTCGCGATGTCACCTTGATTGTCGTCACGCATGCCCATACGGATCATGCCGGATCAGCTGCCCGACTGCGTGAACTCACGGGTGCACCGATCCTTGCCCATGCGGGAGATCTGGACTACTACGAGCGGCGCGAGGAAATGACATACTGCGTCGCCCATTGGTGGGGCCCCCTCTTCTTGAGCTCCGGCGTGCCTCGTGAGCCCTACCTGCCCTTCACGCCCGACATCCTGCTGCAGGACAGCGCAAGTTTCGATCTGAGCGGCCATGGAATTGACGGTCTGGCCAGGCATACCCCTGGCCACACGGCGGGCTCTGTCTCGGTTGAACTGAGTAGTGGCGACGCATTGGTCGGCGATTTGCTCGCATCGGGCGTCTTGCTCGGGGGAATCATCCGCAAGACCCACGCCATGCGCCCTCCCTTCGAGGACGACCCGAAAGCTGTCAGCGCGGAACTGATCGGCATGGTCGACGCGGGAATGCAACGCTTCTACATGGGGCACGGCGGTCCGCTGACCGCCAAGGAAGTGCGCCGACATGCTCACTCACTGCAAGTCCTTGGACCCGGACGCAGATACGGCATGAAGGCGATCGGGTGCGGCTGTTCCCGGCGCAAGCTCACGCAAATCGCCGACTAGGACTCTCGACTTCTCGAGCACCCCTTCGCAAACATCGGAAGTTGCCCGGACCACGAAACCTTCAAGCGATTCACCATGCCCCTCACTCATCCGCAATACAAGGTCGCCGTTGTTCAGGCAGCCCCGATCTGGCTCAACCTCGAAGCCGGCATCGACAAGACCATTGCCCTTATCCGAGAGGCGGCAGCGAACGGCGCAAAGCTCGTCGCCTTCCCGGAGACCTGGCTGCCTGGCTATCCGTGGCATATCTGGATGGGGGCGCATGCTTGGCAGGTAAGCCGTGGCTTCGTTCAACGATACTTCGACAATTCGCTAAGCTACGACAGCCCGGAGGCCCTACGACTCAGCGCCGCAGTCAGGCAGGCCGGCATCACGGCGGTCATCGGCGTTTCCGAGCGAAGCGGCGGCAGCCTCTACATGGGGCAATGGCTCATTGGCGCCGACGGCGAGACCATCGCCGTTCGCCGCAAGCTGCGCCCCACTCATGTGGAGCGTGCCGTGTTCGGCGAAGGCGATGGATCGGATCTGACCGTGTATCAGATTGAAGGCCTTGGACGTGTGGGCGCGTTGTGCTGCTGGGAGCATTTGCAGCCGCTGTCGAAGTACGCGATGTACGCGCAAAACGAGCAAGTGCACGTTGCGGCATGGCCGAGCTTTTCCAACTATGAGCCGTTTGCTCACGCACTCGGGTGGGAAGTCAACAATGCTGCGAGCAAAATCTATGCGGTCGAGGGATCGTGCTTCGTACTGGCACCCTGCGCTGTCGTAACACAAGCGATGATCGACGACCTGTGCGACACACCGGAGAAGCACGGACTCAACCACGTGGGCGGCGGTCATGCGATCATTTACGGGCCCGACGGGAACGCGCTTGTCTCCAAGCTGCCGGAAGACAGCGAGGGCATTCTGTACGCGGATATCGATCTTGCGGCCATCGTCATTTCGAAGAGCGCCGCCGATCCCGCCGGGCATTATTCCCGCCCGGACGTTACTCGCCTGATGATCAATCGAACCCGTATGAGACGGGTTGAAGCGCTCACGCTACCGGTCGACAGCTCCGAGACTGGAACGGTGGCGGGCCAGGAAAACTGAGGCGTCGAACACGATATCATCGCGCGAGTGTCGACGCCCCCTGCTCGCATGGGCGGAAATTCGCCTGGTGATCCATGGAACAGGAACCTGAGGCTCGCGGCGCTACGTCTCTTCTTGGGCGAACCCGGTCATCGCAGGCACCACGGCTGCCCGCCCGCACGATGGACGCCGGGACGGCATGCCGGATTATCTTGCCGGAGTCCCGGCACGTTGGCGTTGTCCGGGTTGGCGACTCGCACGATACGATCGATTTTCTGACACCCCCAGCGGTTACTGGAGAACATCAAGCATGCATCCGGACAACGCACCAGCAATCGTCACGACAGCCTGCACGAACGCCGACGCCTCCGCATCGATTCCCGCGATCGTGCCGTCCCGCACCGCACTGCTCGTCATGCATTACCAGACCGACATCCTCGGCCTCTTTCCGTCGGTCGCGTCCGAACTGCTCGCCAACACGCGCCGGTTGTGCGACGCGGCGCGGGCTGCCGGCGTCGGCGTCTGGTTCGCGAATCTCCGCTTCCGCCCCGGCTATCCGGAAGTCAGCCCGCGCAACAAGAACGGCCAGGGCATCAAGCAGCTTGGCCTGTTCATCAACGACGACGTCTGCCCGGAATTGGGCCGGCAGGCCGACGAACCGCTGATCGTCGCGCACCGCGCCAGCGTGTTCTTCGGCACGGATCTGCAGGCTCGGCTGGCCGCGCGAGGAATCGACTCGCTGATCCTGGTCGGCATCGCGTCGACCGGCGTGATGCTGTCGTCGATCGCCCATGCGAGCGACGCGGATTTCCGCCTCTATACCGTCAAGGACTGCTGCTACGACCCGGACCCGGTGGTTCACGAGCATCTGTTCGCCACCGCGTTCGAATCGCGCACGACGGTGCTGTCGCTCGCCGACGCGTTGCACCTGCTCGCGTAACAAACTGGCGCCTCACCGGGAGCCGCCCGCCGCAGGCCGGCTCATCGGGCCGTTCCGATCCCCGCCAGAATGAGGTCGATGCCGACCGGAAATTGCGCGCGCTGCGCCGTGACCGGCGGCGACGTGCGCGATCCCGCCCGCGCCGCGCCGTGCCCCGTTACCTGGCGATAAACACGCCCGACGTCGGGCACGTGCCCTGCGTGTTGCCGTCGGTCACGAGCGACGCCGCGCTCGGGAACTGCGCGGCCGCATTCGTCTTGACCGCGATCCAGGCTTCCGTGAAGTAGCTCACGCCGTTCGTCTTCGTGCACTTCAGCGACACCGCGCTGCGCGTGTTGCTGCCGAACGCGCCCTCGAACGCCGACAGCAGCTGGTTACGCGTCACCGTCTTGCCCGCGTTCGCCTGCAGGAAGGCGTTGAACGACGTGTTGCCGAGCCGGCTGATCATGCCCGACGCCTGGTTCCAGTACGCGTCGGGCGTCGCCGAGTTCGAGCAGGTGCCGTGCTTGAACCATTCGTGCTTGTCGAGACACGACGCGACGCCCGGCATGTACGTCGACAGCGTGTTGCGGGTCGCGCTGCTGATCGGGTAGGCGTCCATGCTGCACCACTGGTGCGCGTTGTCGAGGTCGATGTCGCTCTGCGGCACGCCGCAGTAGAACGGCTGGTTGCCGTCATAGCGGTTCGGCCAGAGCCCATGCAGCGACAGGCTCGTCGCCGCATACGAGCCGGCGAGGTTCGTGCATTCCGGCGTATCGTGCGACGCGCAGAAACCGGGCTCCCACGAGGCGGCGAGCAACAGGTAGTCGTAGCTGGTCTGCGCGGCGGCGTGCAGTGAAACGGAAGCGACGGCGAGGGCGGCAGCGGCGCGGGCGAGCGTCTTGAGCATGGCGTGTTTCCTCGGAAAAGGCATGCGGTCGCGGGATGCGCCGCAAGGTTGTCGAATGTCTGCCCACGATTGTTGCTGTCGCAACGTGGCACGAATGTGAAGGTGGACGAAAGAACTCGCGGGTCGCCGCCCACCCTGTTACAAGCGGTACCGGTACCACCCGTTGCCTTCCGCCACGGGCGGCACCCGCGTACCCTGTCGCCACCCTCACCCTGCTATGGAGCATCGCGATGGTAACCGCCACACGGTTCGGCAAGCCCTATTGCGTCGAGATCGGCAACGGGCGCAGCGTCGTGCGTGCGGACACGCACAAGGAAGGCCAAGGCGGCGACGCAGGCATGCGGCCGCACGAGCTGCTCGAAAGCGCGCTCGCGGCGTGCGTCTGCATGTCGATCGACCTGGCCGCGCAACGCGCGGGCGTGACACTGCCCGCCTGCACGGCGGACGTGACCGTTGACCGCCTCGACCACGAAACGGGTTTCGATATCGCACTGCGCTTCGCGGCGCCGCTGTCGCCCGCACAGCAGACGCTCGTGCGCGACGCGGTGCGGACTTCTCCGGTCGCCCGGACGCTCGGCAAGCCGATACGGGTCAGGCCGGCCACGATCGCGAGCGGTTGACCGTCCCGGCATGCGCCGAACGCGGCACTATCGATGCCGGCACATCGACGGCGGCACGGCTCGCACCTGTGGCATCCGGGCGCTCACGACCCGGTGCCGAGCTGCGTGCACGCGCGGGCGGACGCTTCGGGGCCCTCGAGCGCGAGAATCTGCCACACACCGATACTGACGCGCTGGCGCGCGGCCGTCGACGCGTCGGCCAGCAACGCCTCGACACGCGGCGCGGCATCGGGCGCCTTCTGCCGCAGCGCCGCGTGATGCCGCGCGCGGGACGCCGGCTCGGATTCGTACACGTCGCAAAGACGCACCATGCCGGCGAGCCCGGCCACGTCGTCGTCCTTGTCGATCGCGCCGGGTTCGACGGGCGCGAGACCCTTGCGTTCCTCCGGCGGCAGCTTGTTGCGGGCGCCTTCGTCGATCGCCGTGGCGGACGCCGGCGGCAGGCCGCCGATCGCCGCGACGATCCGGCTGCCCGCGGCGATCATGTCGCCCTGGCACGCGATCTTCTCGGCGGCCGCGACGTTCGAGCAGAACGACACCGACGTCCGGTACACGTCGTTGCTCATGCGCGGCACTTCGTCCGAACTCGCCTGCGCGAAACCGGCGCCGGCCAGCACGAGCGCAGCGGGAATCAGGATGCGTAAAGCTCTCGTCTCGTTCATTGTTGTCGTCTGTGGGTCGTGATGGCGGGCACACTCGCCGGGTCGCGCGGTGGCGACCCAAGTGACGCCGGGCCCTCGTCCGGCGCCACGCGTTTCACTTCATCGACGCCGCCTCCGATCGGCCAGGCGACAGCGCCGCGCTGTCCTGCTCGCGCCACGCGCGGCGCGACGCCATGATCGCATTCACCGCCGAGCGCGCGACCTTCCACCACGCGAACGGCCGCGGATCGGCGAGCATGCTGAGCGCGCGCGCATAGTCAAGCGTGAGGCCGGGCGTCCACGCCATCGTCACCGCACGCTTGCGGATCTGCGCGGCCACCCACAGCTCCGGCGTCAGCAGCAGCCGCACGAACGCGCCCCACCCGGCCCGCGTCCCCTTCAGTCGCCACACCGCGCCGTCGAGCGCGGCTTCGAGCGCATTCGATACCGTGCTCGAGCAGTTGCGGTGCGTGAGGTTGTACGTGACGTTCTGCCGATACGACGACCAGAAGGCTTCGAGCTTCGCCGGATCGTAGTTGCGGATGCGTACGCGCACGGTCGACGGGCACCACGCTTTCGACTCCGTCGCATAGTCGGGCTGGAACAGGCCCGGCACGTCGTTCTCGCGCGTCGCGCGCAGGATGCGCGTGAATTCGTCCGGAGAACGATCGATTTCGACGCCCGGGTACAGGCTGATGTAGATGCCTTCGGGCGACTCCAGCGCCGCGTGCCCGGTCGAGATCACGCCGTTGACGTCCACCGCCGCGATGTAGCGGTCGATCACCGGATAACGCTGCGCTTCGGCCTTCGACGTGCCGGTCGGCGTCCACACGTGCACGGTGAGCGCGTGCTCGCCGTCGGCCGGCGGGCCGTCCCATTCGGCTTGCGCGAACCGCGGCTGCTCGCGCGCATCGTCGAGATCGGGTACGAGCGCCGGCGCGGGCGACGTCGCGAACGCGGGATTGCGCGTCAGGCGCCGCACGCGCGCGGCGAGGCTCAGCATGTGCATTCCGCCGAACATCAGCAGCAGGCCGAGGCAGTACGGCACGGTGCCGACGTAATGCGTCGGGTACGGCTGGAAGAAGAAGACCGCCAGCAGGATCTCGACGATGCCCCACGCGAAGGCCACGTTCCAGCGCCGGTAGCGCACCATCCACGCGGACGTGCACTGCAGCAGCCCGTCGACGAGGAACAGCGTGCCGAAGATCATCGACAGCAGGAAGTGGCCGTGGTGATGGCCGGCGAACACGAGCCCCGCGGCCACGACCACCACGATACCCTTCACGTAGCGCAGGATGCGCTGCCCGCCGACGCCGCTGCCGGCCATGGCGAGCGTCGCGAGCCCCTCGATCAGGAACAGCCACGCGAACAGCTCGATCGGGAAATGCAGCGCGCCGTCGAGCGCGTCGACGAAGATCCCGACGCCTGCCGCGACCCACACCCAGCCGAGCACGGTCAGCCCGCGCCAGCGGGTTCGCAGATATTCGATGCCCAGCAGCAGCAATACCAGTCGTACCATCGCGCCCTCGTGTCATTTTTCGGGATACGCGCGGCCTCGCGTGCCCTGTCATGTCGACCACGCGCCGTGCGACGCGGCGGCCGAAAGTCGGTCATCGTTGCCGGCGCGTCGTGCCGTCGACATCACCGACGGCGGCCGGCATGCGCCGCTCTCGCCGAATAATAAGATATGGCGGAGCCGGTTGAAAGCATGGCGAAAACGTTTTCGGCGGGGCACGAAGCGATCCGGCCGCCCGCTGCCATGACAGATTTCCCTTCGACAACCTGCCGCCGATACGCGAGAATCGCGCTTCCGAGGGCGCAAGCCACTGAACCGAACCGCACAGACGGGACAACAATAAATGAGCACATCGATCACGCGCCGGCGCCTGCTGGCCGCCGCCATGGCCGCGAGCAGCCTGGCGCTGTCAGGCTGTTTCACGCCGAAGCTGTACAAGGACGACGCATACAGCGAGTACGTCACCAGTTTCATGATCACCCAGGACGGCAAGAAGCTGGTCGTCCTCGGCACGCGCTACCATTACATCTTCGATCTGCCGGCCCAATTGCGGCCGGTGCTGCTGTCCGGCTACCGGAAATCGCTGCATACGACGTTTGCCGACTTTCACGCGAGCGGCGGCGGCATCACCGGCCACTACCGGATCGTGTTGCCGAAGGACGCGTCGGACGACGATCGGCAGGCTGCCCGTGCCGACGGCTTCACCGCCGCGCCGGCCGGTCTCGTGCTCGAAGGCGACATCGGCGGCAAGCGCTATTCGACGGAAGGTTTCGCCGAGCAGGACAAGGGCGCCGCGCAAGCGTTCAACGAGCAGTACCGGGTGTACATCCGGGAATCGCCGTCCGTCGTCGGCATGGGCCTGCGGATCCTCGCCACGCCGATCACGGTGGCCGCCGACGGCGTGCTCGTGCTGGGCGGCATCGTGCTCGTGCCGTTCGCGGCCATCGCGATCCAGGCAAACGGCGGCATCCGGATCATGTAACGGCGTGCGCGGTACGCGCCGCCACGGGAGCATCGTCATGACCGCCTCACCGCTTCACACGCCGCCGCTCGGCCCGCAACTCAAGCGCTGGCGCGCGCTGCACCGCGTCAAGCAAAGCCATGCGGCCGAACTGTTCGGCGTCGCGCAATCGACGATCTCGCGCTGGGAAGCCGGCCGCCAGCAGATGTCGCCCGACGAGCGCGCGACGGCCGAACGGCTGCTCGCCGCGCGTCTCGATTCCGCCGGCGACCACGCGCTCGCGCGGCTGATCGCGGGCAGCGCGGGCCGCCTGCATCTCGTGTGCGACCTCACGCATCGGCTGCTCGCCTGTTCACCGGCGCGCGCGGCCGAGTTCTCGCAGCCGCTTTCGATGCTGCTCGGCACGTCGCTGTGGCGCTATGCGACGCCGGAAATCGTCCGCATGGAGGCCGCGCTCGATCCGCTCGGCTGGCACGAGCGCGCGGGGCCGCCGAGCGTCGAGTTCGACACGGGCGCAAACGCATCGCGCGTCGTGCCGATCCGCGGCAGCCAGTGCCGGTGGACGCGCATGACGCTGTCGGACGGCTCGGCCGCGCGACTCGTCGAGACGCTTTAGCGCGCGCCGCGCATATTTCATGCGTGGACGAACCGCGATCGGGCGGCGTACGCTGGACGCCTCATCGCAAGGACGCCGACCATGAACCCCGATACGATCCGCGCACGGCTCGATTTCCTGCGCGAAGCCGAACGCCTGAAGGACGTGCTGCGTAGCGGCCATACGTCGAACGGCCGCCCCGAAAGCACGGCCGAGCACAGCTGGCGGCTGTGCCTGATGGCGCTCGTGTTCGCCGATGCGCTGCCCGGCATCGACATGCTGAAGCTGCTGAAGCTGTGCATCGTCCACGATCTCGGCGAGGCGCTGCACGGCGACATCCCCGCGATCGAGCAGGCCGCGCATCCCGACAAGAGCGTGCACGAACGCGATGACCTGCTGACACTGGCCGGGTCGCTCGACAATGCGCAGCGCGACGCGATCGTCGCGCTGTGGGACGAATACGAAGCGGCCGCATCGCCGGAAGCGCGCGCGGCGAAGGCGCTCGACAAGCTCGAGACGATCCTGCAGCACAACCAGGGCAGCAATCCGCCCGATTTCGACTACGCGTTCAATCTCGGCTACGGCCGGCGCTACACCGACGCCGCGCCGCTGTTCAGCGCGATCCGCGAGATCGTCGATGCCGACACGCAGCGCAGGATCGACGCGGGCAGGCAGCACGCGTAAGCTCGCGGGTTCGGGCGCACCGCACCGCGTGCCCCGCTCGCACGAGGCGCGCCGCATGACGCAGAACATCTACGACGACCCGGCCTTCTTCGAAGGTTACAGCCGCCTGAACCGCTCGATTCACGGGCTCGACGGCGCGCCCGAATGGCCCGCGCTACGCGCGCTGCTGCCGGATCTGCGCGGCCGCCACGTGCTCGATCTCGGTTGCGGCTACGGCTGGTTCAGCCGCTGGGCGGCCGATCAGGGCGCGGCCGGCGTGCTCGGCGTCGACGTGTCCGAACGCATGCTCGAACGAGCGAACTCGACCGCCGCGCATCCGGCCATCACGTACCGCCGCGCCGACCTCGAAACGCTCGTACTGCCGGACGCCGCATTCGATCTCGCCTACAGCTCGCTCGCGTTCCACTACATTGCGCACCTCGACACGCTGCTGCGCACGATCCACCGCGCGCTCGTGCCGGGCGGGTGGCTCGTGTTTTCGATCGAGCATCCGGTCTATACGGCGCCGCGCCGGCCCGGCTTCGTCATCGACGCGCAGGGTAACCGCACCTGGCCGCTCGACGGCTACCAGCGTGAAGGCGAACGCGTGACCGACTGGCTCGCGCCGGGCGTCGTCAAGCAGCACCGCACGCTCGGCACGCTCGTGAACCTGCTGATCGGCTGCGGCTTCACGCTCGCGCATCTCGGCGAATGGGGGCCGACGCCCGAGCAGGTCGACGCGATGCCCGCGCTAGACGAGGAGCGCGACCGCCCAATGATGGCCATCGTCGCTGCACATCGGTAGCGCGAACGTCGGGTCGTTCACACATCGCCACAATCACGCGGCCTGGCCCCCTTGCGACACGGCGCTCGCACAATTCAGCACAATTTCCACACGATTCGGCGCGAATTCCTCGCTTACCATGGGCGCCTGATTCGGCCCGGCACGCCCGCGCGATGCGTACGCGGATGCCGTCGCGGGCGACATGCCCGGCATGCGACGCCGGTCGGATCGTCCCGCCCGGCCGCACGCATCGCCGGCACCGCTTCATCCTCGCAGTGTTCTCATGGCCCAGAAGACCCATTGCCGCCGGCGCATCGTGCTGGCTACCCTTGCCGTCGTCGCGATCGCCACCGGCGTCACGCTGAAAGCCTGCGCGCCCGACAAGCACCCGCAGTACCTGTCCGCGCCCGTCACGCGCGGCGATCTCGAGAACGCGGTGCTCGCGACCGGCGCGCTGCAGGCGTTCAGGCAGGTCGACGTCGGCGCGCAGGTGTCGGGGCAGTTGAAGACGCTGAAGGTCAAGCTCGGCGACAAGGTCACGAAGGGCCAGTGGCTCGCCGAGATCGATCCCGTGATCTCGGAAAACGCGCTGCGCCAGGCGCGCGCCAGCGAAGAAAGCCTGCGCGCGCAGCAGCAATCGGCGGCCGCGCAGCTGACGCAAGCCGAACTCGCGTTCCGCCGCCAGCAGGCGATGCTGCCCGACGACGCGACGTCGCGCGAATCGTTCGAGGCCGCGAAGGCGACGCTCGACGTGCAGCGCGCGACCCTCGCGTCGCTCGCCGCGCAGATCCGTTCGGCCCGCATCCAGATCGAGACCGCGCAGGCCAACCTCGGCTACACGCGCATCGTCGCGCCGATCGACGGCCAGGTCGTCGCGATCGTCACGCAGGAAGGCCAGACCGTGATCGCGCAGCAGCAGGCGCCGGTGATTCTGAAACTCGCGAATCTCGACACGATGACCGTGAAGGCGCAGGTGTCGGAAGCCGACGTGATCCGCGTGAGCGCCGGCCAGACCGCGTATTTCACGAGCCTCGGAGAACCGGACAAGCGTCATTACGGCAAGCTGCGCGCGATCGAACCGGCGCCGCAGAACTACGCCGACGTACAAAGCCCGCTCGGCGGAGGCGGCGCGAAACCGAATGCCGCGGTGTTCTACAACGCGCTGTTCGACGTGCCGAATCCCGAGCACCGGCTGCGCATCGCGATGACCGCGCAGGTCAGCATCGTGCTCGGCAACGCGCGCAACGCGCTGAGCATCCCGGCCGCCGCACTCGGCGAGAAACGCAAGGACGGCACCTATGCGGTGCGCGTGCTGCGCGCCGACGGCAGCACGGACACGCGCAACATCCGCATCGGCATCAACAACAACGTGCGCGTCGAAGTGCTGGCCGGCCTGAAGGACGGCGAGCGCGTGGTGCTCGGCGAGGCCTCGGCGGACGACCACGCGCTGCTGTCGGACGCGGTGTGACGATGCGCCAGCCCCTGCTCAAACTCGCCGCCGTGACACGACGCTTTCCGGCCGGCGACAAGGACGTCGTCGTCCTGAACAACGTGAACCTGTCGATCGACGCGGGCGAGATCGTCGCGATCGTCGGCGCGTCGGGCTCCGGCAAGTCGACGCTGATGAACATCCTCGGCTGCCTCGATCATCCGAGCGAAGGCACGTACACGGTCGGCGGGCGCGACACGCACATGCTCGACAGCGACGAGCTCGCGCAATTGCGCCGCGAGCACTTCGGCTTCGTGTTCCAGCGCTACCACCTGCTGCCGCACGCCGACGCGGTCGCGAACCTCGAAATGCCCGCGATCTATGCAGGCACCCCACGCGCGGCGCGGCACGCCCGCGCACGCGAACTGCTCGCGCGCCTCGGGCTCGCCGATCGCGCGCATCATCGCCCCGGGCAGTTGTCCGGCGGCCAGCAGCAGCGCGTGAGCATCGCGCGCGCGCTGATGAACGGCGGCCAGGTGATCCTCGCCGACGAGCCGACCGGCGCACTCGACACGAAAAGCGGCCAGGAGGTGCTCCGGATCCTGCACGGGCTGAACGCGCTCGGCCACACGATCGTGATCGTCACGCACGACAAGACCGTCGCGCGCCATGCGCGGCGCATCATCGAGATCAGCGACGGCGAGATCGTCGCCGACCGGCCGAACCGGCACTACGCGGAAGCGCTCGCCGAAGCCGGCATCGATACGGCCGAAGCCGCCGCAACCGCTGCAACCGCCGCGGCTGCCGGCTCGTCGCCGGCAGTCGATCGTCACGATACGGCCACGCCCGCCGACGCCGACGCCAACGCCAACGCCGATACCAATCCCGCCCCGCGCGCCCCGCGCTT
This sequence comes from Burkholderia seminalis, assembly GCF_001718535.1. Lineage (NCBI taxonomy): Bacteria > Pseudomonadati > Pseudomonadota > Betaproteobacteria > Burkholderiales > Burkholderiaceae > Burkholderia > Burkholderia seminalis. The sequence continues at coordinate 2,303,214 of NZ_CP013400.1, forward strand.
CGCGGCCGGCACCGGCCGCTTCGCCGAGGCATGCCGGATGGCTTGGATCGCGCTCGTGTCGCACCGGCTGCGCACGCTGCTGACGATGCTCGGCATCATCATCGGCATCACGTCGGTCGTGTCGATCGTCGCGATCGGCGAAGGCGCGAAGCGCTACATGCTCGACGAGATCGGCAGCATCGGCACCAACACGATCAACATCTATCCGGGCACCGACTGGGGCGACAGCCGCGCGGACACGATCCAGACGCTCGTGCCGGCCGACGTCGCCGCGCTCGCCGAGCAGCCGTACGTCGACAGCGCGACGCCCGAAACGTCGCGCACGCTGCTGCTGCGCTACCGCAACGTCGACGTCAACGCGCTCGTGAGCGGCGTCGGCGACCGCTACTTTCAGGCGCGCGGGATGCGTTTCGCGCTCGGCGCCGCGTTCGACGACGACGCGGTGCGTCGCCAGGCGCAGGTCGCCGTGATCGACCAGAACACGCGCCGCAAGCTGTTCGGCGCGACGCGCAACCCGGTCGGCGACGTGATCCTGGTCGACAACGTGCCGTGCGTCGTGATCGGCGTGACGGCCGACAAGAAGAGCGCGTTCGGCAGCGTGAAGAGCCTGAACGTGTGGGTGCCGTACACGACCGCGAGCGGGCACCTGTTCGGCCAGCGTTATCTCGACAGCATCACCGTGCGCGTGCGCGACGGGCAGCCGAGCGCCGCCGCCGAGAAAAGCCTCGAGAAGCTGATGATCCAGCGCCACGGCCGCAAGGACTTCTTCACGTACAACATGGACAGCGTGGTCAAGACCGTCGAGAAGACCGGCCAGTCGCTGACGTTGCTGCTGTCGCTGATCGCCGTGATCTCGCTCGTCGTCGGCGGGATCGGCGTGATGAACATCATGCTGGTGTCGGTCACCGAGCGCACGCGCGAGATCGGCATCCGGATGGCGGTCGGCGCGCGGCAATCCGACATCCTGCAGCAGTTCCTCGTCGAGGCCGTGCTCGTCTGCCTGCTCGGCGGCACGATCGGCATTGCACTGTCGTTCGGGCTCGGCGCGCTGTTCTCGATGTTCGTCGTGCAGTGGAAGATGGTGTTCTCCGCCGGCGCGATCGTGACGGCGTTCGTGTGCTCGACGCTCACCGGTGTGATATTCGGGTTCATGCCCGCACGCAACGCGTCGCGGCTCGATCCGATCGATGCGCTCGCGCGCGATTGACGAAAGACCTGCCATGACGCATTCCTCACCGCTTCGCCGCCTCGGCGCATTCGCGTGCGCGGCCACGCTGCTCGCCGGGTGCGCGGGTGCGCGTCACGATCCGCTGCCGGCCGTCGCGATGCCCGCGCACTGGGCCGCGCCGGTCGCGGCGAACGCGCCGGCCACCACGCGCGACTGGTGGCGCAGCTTCAACGATCCGCAACTCGACGCGCTGATCGACGACGCGCTGCGCGCCAACAACGACCTCGCGATCGCGGCGATCCGCGTCTATCGTGCGCAACTGCAGGCCGGTCTCGCCGATACGAACCTGACGCCCAACGTGACGGCCGGCGCGAACGGCACCGTGTCGCGCACGCTCGATACGCACCGGACGAGCCGGTCGAGCGGCATCAACGGTTCGCTCAGCTATGAAATCGATCTGTGGGGCCGGCTGGCCGCGCTGCGCGACTCGGCGCGCTGGGAAGCCGATGCGACGGCCGCCGATCTCGAAGCCGCCCGGCTGTCGCTGATCGGCACGACCGCGTCGCTGTACTGGCAGCTCGGCTATCTGAACCGGCAGATCGCGCTCGGCGACGCGAACATCGCGTATGCGGTGCGCACGCTCGCGCTCGTCCGGTCGCGACACGCCGCCGGCGCCGTGTCGGGGCTCGATCTCGCGCAGGCCGAACAGAGCCTCGCCGCGCAACGCGCCGCGCAGACGCAGCTGATCCAGCAACGCACCGAGAACCGCCACGCGCTCGCGATCCTGTTCGACCGGCCGCCGCAGCAGCTTGCGGCCGAACCGTCGGCGCTGCCCGACGCAGCGCCGCCCGAGGTCGCGGCCGGCCTGCCCGCGAGCCTGCTGGGCCGCCGCCCCGACCTGCGCGCCGCGGAATTCCGGTTGCGCGAGTCGCTTGCGCAGGTCGACGCGACGCGCACGAGCTTCTACCCGACCTTCACGCTGACCGGCAGCGCCGGCACGACGAGCACGAGCCTCGAGCGCGTGCTGACGAACCCGGTCGGCACGCTCGGGCTCGGCCTCGCGCTGCCGTTCATCCAGTGGAACACGATGCAGTTGCAGATCAAGGTGTCGAAGTCACAGTACCAGGAGGCGGTGGTCGGATTCCGCCAGCGGCTCTACACGGCGCTCGCGGAAGTCGAGAATGCGCTGTCGGCACGCGTGCAGCTCGAACGCGAAGCCGAACAGCGCGCGCTGTCGCTCGAACAGGCGCAGCGCGCGGAACGGCTGGCCGCCGCGCGTTTCGCGGCGGGCGCGACCGCCGTGCAGCCGTGGCTCGACCAGCAGCAGGTGCTGAGGAGCGCGCAAGGCGCCGACGAACTGACGCGCCTGAACCGGCTCAACAACCAGATGACGCTGTACCGCGCGCTCGGCGGCGGGACGTCCTGAGCGGCGGCGCGGCGCCGCGCGCGGGCCGCGTCATTCGCATACCGCTGCCCGGCGCCGCGCGGGCGCGAACGCCACCGCGCTCGCGGTCGCGAGCACGGCAACACCGGCCGCGCCGTAGACCATCACCCAGCCGAAGCCGTGCACGAGCGCCGCATGCAGCGCCGCGCCGCTCGGGTCGGCCTGCGCGAGCGCGGGTGCGATCGCGTGCAGCCCGTCGGTGCGGCCCGACGCGATTTCCTGCGCGAGCCTGCGCAGCGCGGTATCGCCGATCGCGCCGGCCGCCCCGCCCTTCAGGCTCGCGACGATCCCCGCGACCAGCACGAAGCCCATCGCCGCGATGTTCAGCGCAAGCGAGATCATCCGCGCGCTCATGTCGATCCCCGATGCCATCCCGGCCCGCGAACTCGGCACCGCGCCCGTCGTCGTGTTCGTGACGGGCGTGTTCGTCAACCCGAGCCCGATGCCGGCGATCACGCAGCCGGGCAGCATCGTCAGCCAGCTCGCATGCCCGGCCGCGCTGCCGAGCCGCATCAGCGCGAAGCCGGCCGCGATCGTGAACAGGCCGCCCGGAATCACGACGCCCGGCCCGTAGCGCAGCGCGAGCCGCTCGCCGAACGGCGGCGCGACCAGCGTCGGCAGCGTGTACGCGAGCAACGCGAGGCCGGCCGTCACGCTGTCGTAGCCGAGCGCGACCTGGAACCAGATCGGCAGGTAGATCATGAACGGCCAGAAGCTGAAGTTCATCCCCATCGAGCCGAAGATCGCGCCGGTGAACGCGCGGATCCGGAACACCGAGAAGTCGAACATCGGCCGTGCGCTGGCGCGCTCCGCGACGACGAAACCGATCAGCGCGAGCGCCGTGGCCCCGAGCACGCCGAGCCCGGCGCCGCTCGCAAGCCCGAGTGCCGCGCTCTGCGTGATGTAGAACGCGAGACCGAGCACCGCGAGCGACAGCGTGACGATGCCCGCGACGTCGAGCGTGCCTGCATGCGGATCGCGCGACTCCCGCACCGCGCCGCCGATCAGCACGAGCGCGACGGCCGCGAGCGGCGCATGGACGAGGAACACCCACGGCCAGCTCGCCAGCGCGACGATCGCGCCGCCGACGATCGGCCCGAACCCGAGGCCGATCCCGAACACGATCCCCCAGATCCCGAATGCGCGGCCGCGCTCGCGGCCCTCGCGGAACTGGTGCGACAGCACGGCGATCTGGCAGATCAGCATCGCGCCGCCGCTCGCGCCCTGCAGCAGCCGGCCCGCGACGAGCACCGGCACGTTCGGCGCGAGTCCGCACAGCAGCGACGTCGCGCCGAACAGCACGGTGCCGATCACGTACACGCGCTTGCGGCCGAACCGGTCGGCGAGCGTGCCGGCCGCCATCAGCACCGTCGTGCACGCGATCGTGTATGCGTTCATGATCCACTGCATGCCGTTGAAGTCGCCATGCAGCACGTGTTCGAGCGTCGGCAGGATCACCGGTACGCTCGAAATCTCGAGGCCGAACATCAGCGACGTGAGACAGACGGCCGCGAGTGCGACCGCGTTCCTGCGGGAGTCGGATCGTGTCATGCGTATTGCGCGGCGGCCCGGCGACAGGCCGCGCGCCTCCAGGTGAGTAGGATTCGCCGCGTGCGGCCGGCAACGCACGCTGGGCGGGAATCGGTACTATAGTGAGAATTTCCCTCCCCATTGACGCATGCATTTCCACGAACTGGGGAATTTCAGGAATCAATCACGGCAACTTGCGATGACCGACAGACTCGACGGCGTGACGACCTTCGTGCAGGTAGTGGAATCGGGCAGCTTCGCGCTCGCGGCGGAACGGCTCGACATGACGCGCTCGGCGGTCGGCAAGGCGATCGCGCGGCTCGAGAAGCGGCTCGGCGCGCGGCTGCTGCAGCGCACGACGCGCAGCCAGAGCCTGACCGACGACGGCCAGGCGTACTACGACCGCTGCGTGCGCGCGCTGGCGGAACTGGAAGCGGCGGAGGCCGATCTCGATTGCGGCCGCAACGAGGCGCGCGGCAAGTTGCGGCTGAGCGTGCCGCTCGCGTTCGGGCACCACTGCGTGACGCCGATCGTGCTCGATCTCGCACGCCATTACCCGCATCTGCGGATCGACGTGTCGATCACCGACCGGTTCGTCGATCTCGTCGAGGAAGGCATCGACCTCGCGGTCCGGATCGGCGCGCTCGCGGACAGCACGAGCCTCGCGGTGCGCCGGCTCGGCACGCAATACGGCAGCCTCGGCGCCGCGCCGTCGTATCTCGCGCGCCATGGGATGCCGAAGACGCTCGACGACCTGAAGCACCACCGGACGATCGCGTATTCACGCTCGGGCGTGGTTCAACCGTGGGACTTGCGCGCGCCGGACGGCTCGACGGTGCGGATCGACATGCCGCATCAACTGAGTTTCGACGACGTGCAGGCGATCGCCGCAGCCGGCGCATCGGGGTTCGGCATCGCGTGGGTGCCGAGCTGGCTGCTCGACCATTACGTGAAGCGCGGCGAGATGGTGGTCGTGCTCGATCGCTGCTTCGTCTGCGAAGGCGACATTCACGCGATCTGGCCGAAGACGCGCTACCTGCCGCGCAAGACGCGCTGCGTGATCGACGCGCTCGCGCAGGCGATTCCGCCGATGATCGAGCGCCCCGACGAACTGCGATGAGACGGGCGGGAACCGGCGCGCCGCCGCGCGGCGCGCCGGGGCATCACGCCGCGCCGAGATCCGCGAGCGGATGCGCGAACAGCTTCCACGGCGACGTCAGGAAATGCCGCACGCGTTCGGCGCGCACCTCGACCAGCGACGCGGGCGCCCAGCGCGGCTTGCGATCCTTGTCGACCAGATGCGCGCGCACGCCTTCGCAGAAATCGCCCTCCTCGATCGCGCGCGCCACGATACCGAGCTCCATCCGGAACGATTCGGCGAGCGTCATCTGCCGGCCGCGCAGCAGCGCCTCGCGTGTCACCGAAAGCATCGTCGGCGAATGGCTCGCGAGCGCGTCGAGCGTCGCCTGCAGCCATTGACGGTGCTCGCGCGACAGTTCCTCTCGCGCCAGCTCCTGCGTGAGCGTCGCGACGATCCGCTCGACGGTCGAGCGCTTGTCGAAGTGACGGACGATCCACGGCATCTGGCTGTCGAGCGCCGCATGCGGCACCACGTTGCACGGCGGCTCGAACACCTTGCGCAGCAGCGGCAGCGCGTCGCCGTCCCACCTGACGCTTTCGATGCGCGTCTCGAACGTGTCGAGCCATGCGGACGGCACGCACAAGTCCGCGAGCTTCGCGCTCAGCGCGTCGGCGCCCGACAGCATCGCGCCGGTCAGCCCGACGTACAGCTCGAGTTCGACCGGCATGCGCGCCAGGAAATGCGTCGCGCCGACGTCGGGCACGAGGCCGATGCGCGTTTCCGGCATCGCGATCTTGCTGCGCTCGGTCGCGACACGCAGCGCCGCACCTTGCGCGAGCCCCATGCCGCCGCCCATCGTCACGCCGTCCATCAGCGCGACGACCGGCTTCGGGAACGTGTGGATCGCATGGTCGAGCCGGTATTCGTCGACGAAGAACGGCAGCCAGGTCTCGCGCTGCGCGACCATCCGGTACAGCGCACGCACGTCGCCGCCCGCGCAGAAGCCCTTCTCGCCCGCGCCGCGCAGCACGACCGCGACGATCTGGTCGTCGTGGCGGCAGCGCTCGAACAACGCGGCCAGCTCGCCGATCATCGCGTACGACAGCGCGTTGAGCGCGGCCGGACGGTTCAGCGTGATCAGCGCCACGCGGTTCACCACGCGGAACAGCACCTCGGGCACGTGCTCCGCGAACGCGTCGTGATTCGTCACCGGCGTGCTCATCGTTGCGGCTCTCCGTCGGTGCGCCATTGCGGCGCGCGCTTGCCGAGGAACGCAGCGACGCCTTCGCGCGGATCGGCCGTGTCGAACAGGTCGACGAAGCGTTCGCGCTCGACCGCGAGCGCCGCGCCGCGCGGCACGCCGCAGCGCGCGAGGCCGATCAGCTCCTTGCTGTACGCGACCGCGTGCGGGCTCTGCCGCGCGACGTTGCGCGCGAGCGCCAGCGCCGCGTCGCGCGCGGCGCCGCTGTCGACCACGTCCTCGACGAGGCCGATCCGCAGCGCCGTCGCCGCGTCGACGCGCGCGCCGGTCAGGATGATCTTCTTCGCCCAGCCTTCGCCGACGAGCCAGGGCAGCGTCTGCGTGCCGAGCCCGCACGGCAGCAGGCCGACCGACGGTTCGGGCAATGCCATCTGCGCATGCGTCTCGGCGATCCGCAGGTCGCACGCGAGCGCGCATTCGAGCCCGCCGCCCATCGCGTAGCCGTTGATCGCCGCGATCGTCACGACGCGCGCGTCGTGCAGCGCCTCGAACGCCGCGCCGAAGCGCGCCGCCATCGCGCGCGCGACCGCGCGGTCGCCGTCGGCGAACGTGTTGAGGTCGGCGCCCGCGCTGAAGAACTTCGGCCCGTCGCCGGTGATCACCAGCGCGCGCACGCGCGGGTTCGCATTCAGTTCGGCGACGGTTGCCTGCAGTTGCTGCAGCCCGTCGGCGGTAAAGGCGTTCGCGGGCGGACGCTTGAGCGTCGCGCACGCGATCGCGCCGTCGTCGACGTAGTCCAGTTCGATCATCACGCGTCCTTCTTCGTTGCCGGTTGGTACAGGCGGATCACCGCCGAAAAATCGAGCTGGCCGTCGCCGCGGCTGCTCATCGTCTGGTACAGCTGCTGCGCGAGCGCGCCGAGATAGACGGGCTGGCGCGCCTGCTTCGCCGCGTCGTTCGCGAGGCCGAGATCCTTCAGCATCAGGTCGGTGCCGAAGCCGCCCGTGTAGCCGCGCGACGACGGCGCGGTCTCGATCACGCCCGGGTACGGGTTGTAGGTATCCGAGCTCCAGCAGCGGCCCGTCGACGTGTTGACGATGCCGGCCAGCACCTTCGGGTCGATGCCGAGCGCGACGCCGAGCGACATCGCCTCCGACACGGCCGCCATCGAGATGCCGAGCACGAGGTTGTTGCAGACCTTCGCGACCTGCCCCATGCCGGTCGCGCCGCAATGGACGATGTTCTTGCCCATGCCGGCGAGCACGGGCTTCACGCGCTCGAAATCCGCGTCGCTGCCGCCGACCATGAAGGTCAGCGTGCCGGCCGCCGCGCCGCCAGTGCCGCCCGACACCGGCGCATCGACGAACGCGCCGCCGTGCTCGCGCACCAGCGCGCCGAACGCCTGCGCGCTGGCCGGGTCGATCGTGCTCGAATCGATCACGGTCGCGCCCGCGCCGAGGCCGGCCAGCACGCCGTTTTCGCCGGACAGCACCGACCGCACGTGCGGCGCGGCCGGCAGCATCGTGATCACGAACGTCGCGCCCGACGACGCGTCGCGCGGCGACGCGGCCACCTGCGCGCCGGCGTCCTGCAACGCGCGCAACGCATCGGCGCTCAGGTCGAACGCATGCACGTCATGGCCGGCTTTCAGCAGGTTCAGCGCCATCGGCGCGCCCATGTGGCCGAGGCCGATAAATCCGATTTTCATGGTGGTATCCTCCGCCGCTCAGTGCAGCCGGATCGTCGTGTTCACCGGGCCGGCCGTCGCGTCGTCGTCGAACCAGCGCGCGGTGACCGTCTTGGTCTGCGTGTAGAACTGCACGACCTGCTTGCCGTACGGCCCGAGATCGCCGAGCTTCGAGCCGCGCGAACCGGTGAAGCTGAAGAACGGCACCGGCACCGGGATCGGGATGTTGATGCCGACCTGGCCGACGTCGATCTCGCTCTGGAACTTGCGCGCGGCCGCGCCGCTCTGCGTGAAGATGCCCACGCCGTTGCCCATCGGATTCGCGTTGACGAGCGCGATCGCGTCGTCGAGCGTGTCGACTTCCATCACGACCAGCACCGGCCCGAAGATTTCATGGGTGTAGACCGTCATGTCGGTCGTCACGCCGGAGAAGATCGTCGGCCCGATGAAGTTGCCTTCCTCGAAGCCCGCGACCTTCACGCCGCGGCCGTCGAGTTCGAGCTTCGCGCCCTCCTTCACGCCCGCCTCGATCAGCGACAGGATGCGCGCCTTCGCGCCGCGCGACACGACCGGGCCGACGTCGGTGCCCGCTTCCGCGCCCGCGTTGACCTTCAGCGTCTTCGCCTTCGCGACGAGATCGGGCAGCCAGTCGCGTGCCTTGCCGACGAGCACCGCGACCGACGTCGCCATGCAGCGCTGGCCGGCCGCGCCGAAACCGGCACCGACGAGCGCGTTGAGCGTCTGCTCGCGATTCGCGTCGGGCAGCACGATCGCATGGTTCTTCGCGCCCATCATCGATTGCACGCGCTTGCCGTGCGCGCTGCCGAGGTTGTACACGTGCGTGCCGACCGCCGTCGAGCCGACGAACGAGATCGCCTTCACGAGCGGATGCGTGCAGATCGCGTCGACGACTTCCTTGCCGCCGTGCACGACGTTCAGCACGCCTTTCGGTACGCCGGCCTCGATCGCGAGCTCGACCAGTTCCATCGTCGACATCGGGTCCTGTTCCGACGGTTTCAGCACGAACGTATTGCCGCAGACGATCGCCATCGGGAACATCCACAGCGGAATCATCGCGGGGAAGTTGAACGGCGTGATGCCCGCGCACACGCCGAGCGGCTGGCGCAGCGTGTAGGTGTCGACGCCGCCCGCGACGTTCTCCGCGAATTCGCCGAGCTGCAGCGTGCCGATCGAGCACGCATGCTCGACGACTTCGAGGCCGCGGAAGATGTCGCCTTCGGCGTCGGGGATCGTCTTGCCCTGCTCGGCCGTCAGCGTCCTCGCGATGCGCTGCTGGTTCGCGCGCACGAGATCCTGGAACTTCAGCATGATGCGCATGCGCGCGGAGATCGGCGTATTCTTCCACGTCGCATACGCGGCGTGCGCGGCCTGCACGGCCGCATCGACTTCCGCGACGGTCGCGAACGGCACGCGCGCGAGCACCTGCTGCGTCGCCGGGTTGACGATGTCGCGCCACTCGTTCGTGGCGGACTCGACGAAGGCGCCGTCGATCAGCAGCTTGACCGTCGGCACGTCTTGCCCCGTACGGGGCGTCGGATTCGCATTCATCGATCCTCTCTCCTTGCAGAGGGCCGCGAAGCGGCGTTCCGCCGCGCGGCCGGTTCAGTTCGGCGGCGGGCAACGGCCGCGACATGCGGCACGTGAGGCCCGCAGCCGGTCATTTCAGTTCGGCGGCGAAATCCTCTTCCCAGTATTCGCCGGGCATGCGCGCGGTCGCGTCGTCGCCGCGCTCGATTTCGCGGCGGCGCAGCTCGACGCGGCGGATCTTCCCCGAGATCGTCTTCGGCAGCTCCGCGAACTGCAGACGGCGGATGCGCTTGTACGGCGCGAGCTTCTCGCGCGAGAAGCGGAAGATCTCCAGCGCGAGCGCCGGGCTTTCCTCGTAGCCCTGCCGCAACGTGATGAACGTCTTCGGCACCGACAGCCGTACGGGGTCGGGGCTCGGCACGACGGCCGCCTCGGCGATCGCCGGATGCTCGATCAGCACGCTCTCGAGCTCGAACGGGCTCAGCCGGTAGTCGGACGACTTGAACACGTCGTCCGCGCGGCCGATGTAGACGTAGTAACCGTCGTCGCGGCGCATCGCGATGTCCGACGTGCGGTAATGGCCGTCGCGCATCGCGTGGGCCGTCGCGTCCGGGTTGTTCGCATAACCTTTCATCAGCCCGACCGGGCGCGTGACGTCGGCGCCGATCGGCAGCGCGACTTCGCCTTCGGTCACCGGCGCGCCGTCCGGATCGAGCAGCGCGATCCGGTAGCCCGGCAGCGGCCGGCCCATCGAGCCCGCCACGACCGGCTGGCCCGGCGAGTTGCCGATCAGGCAGGTCGTCTCGGTCTGGCCGTAACCGTCGCGGATCGAGATGTTCCATGCCTTCTTCACGCGCTCGATGATCTCGGGATTCAGCGGCTCGCCCGCGCCGACGATCTCGCGCAGCGTCACGTCGAACGACGCGAGCGGCTGCTGCACCAGCATGCGCCAGACGGTCGGCGGCGCGCACAGCGTCGTCACCCGGTATTTGACGAGCGCATCGAGCACGACCTTCGGCTCGAAGCGCGCGTAGTTGAACGCGAACACGCAGGCCTGCGCATTCCACGGCGCGAAGAAGCAGCTCCACGCATGCTTCGCCCAGCCCGGCGAGCTGATGTTCCAGTGGATGTCGCCCGGCTGCAGGCCGACCCAATACATCGTCGACAGATGGCCGACCGGATAGGTGCGGTGCGTATGCTCGACGAGTTTCGGCTTCGACGTCGTGCCCGACGTGAAGTACAGCAGCATCGGATCGTTCGCGTGCGTGACGGCGTCCGGCTCGAATTCGGCGCTCGCCGCATAACCGTCGTTCATCGCGAGCCAGCCCGCGCGCGGCGCGCCGGCGACGATCTTCCGCGCGAGGCCGAGGTCCGGTTGTTCGAACTTGGCGGTTTCGTTCTCGTCGACGATCGCGAATTTCGCGCCGCCGATCCGCACGCGGTCGCGCACGTCGTCGGGCGACAGTTGCGTGGTGGCGGGCAGCACGATCGCGCCGAGCTTCATCGCGGCGAGCATCGCGTCCCACAGTTCGACACGGTTCGGCAGCATCAGCAGGATGCGATCGCCGCGCACGACGCCGATCGAGCGCAGCCAGTTCGCGATCCGCGACGAGCGCTCGGACATCTGCGCGAACGAATACGGATCGCCCGAGCCGGTCGCCGCGTCGACGATCCACAGCGCGGGCTGCGTGTTGCCGCGCGCCATCGGGTCGAAGTAGTCGAGCGCCCAGTTGAATGCATCGAGCACCGGCCACTCGAAATCGCGATACGCGGTTTCGTAGTCGGTGCGATGGCGCAGCAGAAAATCGCGTGCGTCCAGGAATGCCTGTACCGTCATCGTGTCGTCTCCTGTCGATCCGCGTCGACGCTTCAGCGCTTGCGTGGATCCCATGCCTCGCCGTCAACCGGTGCGCGCGCTGCAGCGTGTGCCCGGTTTCCTCTGTTGCGGCGCACGGTCACGTCGTTGCGTGCCGCGTTCACCGCGCTGCCCTCGTGCCCTGCCTGATTGCCTGTCGTATGCCGGCTCGCCGGTTCGCGTGGCGGCCGGCGGCGCGCATCGCCGCTCAAAGCTGCCGCGCGATCACCATCCGCTGCACTTCGCTGGTGCCTTCGTAGATCTGCGTGATGCGTGCGTCGCGATAGTGACGCTCGACTTCGTAATCGACCAGGTAGCCGTAGCCGCCGTGAATCTGGATCGCATCCGAGCACACGCGCTCGGCCATCTCCGACGCGAACAGCTTCGCCTGCGACGCTTCCGACAGGCACGGCAAGCCGGCCGTGCGCAGCTTCGCCGCGTGGTGCACGAGCAGGCGCGCGGCGTTGATCTGCACGGCCATGTCGGCGAGCTTCTGCTGGATCGCCTGATGCTCGGCGATCGGCTTGCCGAACTGCACGCGCTCGCCCGCATAGCGGCGCGCCTTGTCGAACGCGGCGCGCGCGATGCCGAGCGCCTGCGCGGCGATGCCGATGCGCCCGCCCTCGAGGTTCGACAGCGCGATCTTCAGCCCTTCGCCGCGGTTGCCAAGCAGGTTCTCTTCGGGAATCGCGCAATGCTCGAACGTGATCGGGCACGTATCCGATGCGCGGATGCCCAGCTTCTTCTCGGGTTTGCCGACGATGAAGCCCGGCGTGTCGGTCGGCACCAGGAATGCGGAAATGCCGCGCTTGCCGGCTTCCGGATCGGTCATGGCAAAAACGATCGCCACCCCGGCACGCTGGCCGTTGGTCACGAACTGCTTCGCGCCGTTCAGCACCCACTTGCCGTCGCGCAATTCCGCGCGGGTACGCAGGTTGTTCGCCTCGGAACCGGCGTGCGGCTCGGTCAGGCAGAACGCGCCGATCACGCGGCCGGCCGCCATGTCGGCCAGCCAGCGATCCTTCTGCGCCGGCGTGCCGAAACCGAGGATCGGCCCGCAGCCGACCGAGTTGTGCACGCTCATCATCGTCGCGCACGCGGCGTCGCCGGCGGCGACTTCCTCCATCGCCAGCGCGTAGGCCACGTAGTCCGTATACGAGCCGCCCAGTTCCTGCGGCACGATCATCCCGAGCAGCCCCAGCTCGCCGAGCTGCGCGACGATCGCGTCGGGCAGGTGCGCGTCGTGGTCCCACTGGGCCGCGTTCGGCGCCAGCCTCTCGGTGGCGAACGCGCGCGCGGCATCGCGGATCATCCGCTGGTCTTCGGTGTAAAGCTCGTCCATGGTGCTGCTGTCTCCCGCGGCCGCCGGGCGCGACCGTCCATGCGTTTCGATGCAACAAGTGTAGGCAAGCAGGCGCGACTGTTCGATGCTCGCGTCGCTCATTTACACTGAGCGTTTTTGCCACACCGGCGACACCGATGAAGCAGGAAGACAAGGGAACCGTCGCGATCAGCCTCGTCGCGTACAGCGTCGCGCTCGCCACGCGGCGCGGCGTCGCGGCCGAGCCGCTGCTCGCGCAGGCCGGCATCGCGCCCGCGCTGCTCGCGCAGCCGCGCGCACGCGTGACCGCGCAGCAGTACGGCGCGCTGTGGAACGCGATCGCGCGCACGATGGACGACGAGTTTTTCGGGCAGGATCGCCACCCGATGCGCAGCGGCAGCTTCATCGCGATGAGCCAGTCCGCCCTGTCCGCGCGCGACGGGCTGCATGCGATGGCGCGCGCGGTGAATTTCATGCACTGCGTGCTCGACGACCTGCACGCGGAACTCGACGCGAACCCGCAGCGCGTGCGGCTGCGCTTCGTGCACCGCAACAACGGCGCGACGCCCGCGATGTTCACGTACGCGACCTATTTCATCATCGTGTACGGGCTGACCTGCTGGCTGATCGGGCGGCGCATTCCGCTGCTGCATGCGTGCTTCCGCTGCGACACGCCGCCCGCCGACCACGAATACCCGTCGATGTTCTGCGACGACATGAGGTTCAACGAGCCCGATTCGTATGTCGATTTCGATCCCGAATTCGCAACGCTGCCGGTCGTGCAGAACGCGAAGACGCTGAAAACCTTCCTGCGCAACGCGCCGGCCAGCTTCATCGTCAAGTACCGCAACCCGAATGCGCTCGCGCAGCGCGTGCGCGCGGTGCTGCGCGGGATGCCGCCCGCCGCGTGGCCCGGCGCGGGCGGGATGGCCGCACGGCTGCACGTGGCCGAGGCCACGCTGCGCCGCAAGCTGCACCAGGAGGGCCAGGCCTACCAGTCGATCAAGGACACGCTGCGGCGCGACCTCGCGTTCGAGGCGCTGGCCGACCCCGCGCGCACGATCGCCGACGTCGCGGCCGCCACCGGTTTCGCGGAGCCCAGCGCGTTCTATCGCGCGTTTCGCAAATGGAGCGGCCGCAGCCCGGCCGACTACCGCGACGAAGTGCTCGCGCGCGGCGGCGGCGCGGTCTGAATCCGGCCGGCGCGGCCATGGCTTCGCGCTTTGCGCCGAAACCGCCTAATCTTTAAGCATCGGGCCCACGCCCATTCCGCGAGCCGGACGGCGCGCGGCCGCGCGCCGCCTGGACGCCCCGATGCGCTTTCACCGTCATGAGCCGCCGCCGGCGCCTGCCGCGCCCGACGGTCGGCCCCGTCACCCGCTGTCCGCGCGGGTCGCGCGCGCCGCGCTGTTCGCGGCGCTGCTCGTCGTATGTGCCGCGGTCGCCGCGCCGTCGCCCGTCGACGCGCCCGCCGCGCGCCCGGTCATCGTGATCCCCGTCAACGGCGCGATCGGCCCGGCCAGCGCCGATTTCATCGTGCGTGCGCTCGAGCGCGCCGCCCGCGAGCACGCGCCGCTCGCGATCCTGCAGCTCGACACGCCCGGCGGCCTCGATACGTCGATGCGGCAGATCATCAAGGCGATCCTCGGCTCGCCGGTGCCGGTCGCCGCGTTCGTCGCGCCGGGCGGCGCACGGGCCGCGAGCGCGGGCACCTACATCGTGTATGCGAGCCACTTCGCGGCGATGGCGCCCGGCACCAATCTCGGCGCGGCGTCGCCCGTGCAGTTCGGCATCGGCGGCGCCGCGCCGCCGGGCGGGAACCCTGCCGCGCCGCGGCCGACCGGCGCATCGGGCGCATCGGAGGCGTCGGCCACGGCGGCCGCGCTGCCGACCGATACGCAATCGACCGAAATCCGCAAGGCGATGCAGGACGCCTCCGCCTACATCCGCGGCCTCGCGCAGCTGCGCGGGCGCAATGCCGAATGGGCCGAGCGCGCGGTGCGCGAAGCCGTCAGCCTGTCGGCGAACGAGGCGCGCGCGCAGCACGTGGTCGACCTGATCGCGCAGGATCCGGCCGATCTCGCGCGCCAGCTCGACGGCCACGGCGCGACGACCCCCGCCGGCACGGTGCGGCTCGCGACCGCGCATGCGCCGCTCGTCGTCGTCGAACCCGACTGGCGCAGCCGCTTCCTCGCGATCATCGCCGATCCGAACGTCGCGCTGATCCTGCTGACGATCGGCATCTACGGCCTGTTCTTCGAGTTCGCGAACCCTGGCTTCGTGCTGCCGGGCGTCGCCGGCACGATCTGCCTGCTGGTCGGGCTGTTCGCGATGCAGTTGCTGCCGATCAGCTATGCGGGCCTCGGCCTCGTGCTGCTCGGCCTCGGTTGCCTCGTCGCCGAGGCGTTCCTGCCGACCTTCGGCGTGCTCGGCTTCGGCGGAATCGTGTCGTTCACGATCGGCGCGCTGATGCTGATCGACACCGACGTGCCCGGCTACGGCATCCCGTGGCCCGTGATCGCGAGCCTCGCGCTCGGCGGCGGGCTGTTCGTCGCGGGCGTGTCGAGCGTCGCGCTGCGCGCGCGGCGGCGGCCGGTCGTGACGGGCGCCGAGGCGATGCTCGGCAGCGTCGGCGAAGTGCTCGACGACGGCCTTCATCCGGACCAGCCGCATGGCGCGGCCGGCACCGCGCCGTCCGCGGCGGGCTGGGCGCGCGTGCACGGCGAGCGCTGGCGCGTGGCGAGCAGCGCGCCGCTGGCCGCCGGCTGCCGCGTGCGCGTCACCGGCCGCCAGGGGCTGACGCTGACCGTCGCGCCGCTCTACGACATGCCTGCGCCGCCCCATCACCAGGGAGAACCTTCATGATCGGCTACACGTTCGGCTTCAGCGGCGTCCTGATCGTCTTCGTCGTCGTCCTCGTCGCGTCGTCCATCCGCATCTTCCGCGAGTACGAACGCGGCGTCGTGTTCATGCTCGGCCGGTTCTGGAAAGTGAAGGGGCCGGGGCTCGTGCTGATCATCCCGATCGTCCAGCAGGTCGTGCGGATCGACCTGCGCACCGTCGTGTTCGACGTGCCCCCGCAGGACGTGATCACGCGCGACAACGTGTCGGTGAAGGTCAACGCGGTCGTGTATTTCCGCGTCGTCGACCCGGAGAAGGCCGTGATCCAGGTCGCGCGCTTCTTCGAGGCGACGAGCCAGCTCGCGCAGACGACGCTGCGCGCGGTGCTCGGCAAGCACGAACTCGATGCGCTGCTCGCCGAGCGCGAGCAGCTGAACGCCGATATCCAGAAGACGCTCGACGCGCAGACCGATGCGTGGGGAATCAAGGTGTCGACGGTCGAGATCAAGCATGTCGACCTGAACGAGACGATGATCCGCGCGATCGCGCGGCAGGCCGAAGCCGAGCGCGAGCGGCGCGCGAAGGTGATTCACGCGGAAGGCGAACTGCAGGCGTCGGAGAAGCTGCTGCAGGCCGCGCAACGGCTTGCATTGCAGCCGCAGGCGATGCAGCTGCGCTATCTGCAGACGCTCACGACGATCGCGGCGGACAAGAACTCGACGATCGTGTTTCCGTTGCCGATCGATCTGCTGGGGGCGTGGCTGGACCGCCTGGGCGCGCCGCGCGAGCGCTGAAACGCAGGCGGTGCGGCCCGCGCGACGCCGCGGCCGGCACCCGGGCGGCGCCGGGCCCGGCGGCCCGACGCCCGGCCCGCGTCAGGCCAGCAGCTTGCGATCGGACTTGCCGTACTTGATCGACTTCTCGTCCGGGATCATCAGGCCCGTGTGTTCGTCGCGCCCCTGCAGCAGGAAGCGCGCGTCCGGCTTGCCGATCTGCTCGGCCGCGAGCTTGCTGTTCGCGCCGATCTCGCCCTTCTTCATCCGGTTCACGATCACGCCGGCCGCGGTGTCCTTGAAGTCGCGCAGCATCCACGCATCGCCGTCGCTGTCGCCGAACACCAGCAGCGGGCCGTAGCCCTTCTTCGACGCGAGGACGTTGCGGATGCCCACCGTCTTGCCGGGCCCCCAATTGAAGTGCCAGCCGGCCGGATAGGTACTCGTGTACTGGCCGTCCTGCATGTCGAGACGCAGGCCGATCACGTTCTCGGGCGCCACGCCGTAGCCATAGTTCGGATTGCCGGCGAACACGCGCACGACGTCGTCGAGCGACGCCGTGCTGACGTACACGTCGATGCCGTTCGCGCGCAGCGTATGCATCACCGCGCGGATTTCCTCGTGAATGCGGATGCCGTGGAAATGCGTGTCGGCCACCACGCCTGCCTTGCCCGGCAGCGTCTTCGGGCTTTCGTAGCGGACCTTGCGCAGCGCGTCGCCGATGCCGTAGTTGTTCGACGCTTCCGCCATCGCCTGCAGTTCGGCGGTCGTCATGTTCTTGTAGAAATAGATGATCCACTTGTAGCCGACTTCGAGCGGATGCGTGTCGCAGATCGCGTCGTACATGAAGTACAGCTTCGCGCGGAAATCCTTGAACTGGTCGGTCTCGCGAATCTCGTCGAGGCTCTTGTCGCCGCCGAAACCCTTGTAGTTCGCATGGAGCCAGCGGTAATCGGATTCGACGTCGGCGGCGAGATCCTCCATCGTCACCGGCTTGCCGTCGACGGTCGTGTAGTCCTTCATGAACGCGCCCTTCGGCACATCCTTCCACATCACGCCGACGAATTCGTCCGGCGTCAGCTTGTACTGCAGATGGTTGATCTGGTACATCAGCAACGCCTCTTCGCAGTCGTTCATGATGCACGTGTTGTCCCAGTCGAACACCGCATACGGGCGGCGCTTTCCGTCGTAGCGGGCGCTCGCGACGCCGTGCTGGTCGAGCACCGCCTGCAGGCGCGCGGCGTTGAACGGCGACCAGCGGCCCGGGTCCAGCGCGTCCGGCGCGGTCGCGCTCTTCGCGCGGGCCGTGCCGGCCTTGAGCATCAGCGACGACGCAGCGGTCGCTGCGGCAAGGGTGTTCATGAACTGGCGGCGTTGCATGGTCTCTCTCCTGGAAATGTCGAATCGGCTTCGGCCGCTGCCCCCGGGCGCTGCGCGGCGCACCGCCACCGCAAAGCCGGGACGGCTTCGAATCGGGGGCGAATGATGTGACGAAATTATTTCGGCAATTTGACAGCGTCGCGCCGCGACACGACGGAGAGTTGATCCAGCACGACATGCGCGGCTGGCGGCGGAACCGCTCGTGACACCCGCTGCCGCGACGCCGATCCCGACGCGCAGGGAACGGCAGGCACGACAACCGCGAAAACCGTCATCCGTCAGCCCTGACAAGACGCGATCCGGCGCGGCGCGGCGCCGCGTTCCGTTCTAGAGGAGGCCCTCCATTCCGCGTCTCCATTAGGACAAATCCCCACGTCCGTCGCCCCGGAACCGTCTATGATCTTTACATCGATCAATGACACATTAAATGCTGACTGAATAACCCGCGACGGCGACGCCGGCGGGCGCGTTCCGGATCAGCGCCCATACGGAGACGCACCATGGCCGATCACCATCCGCTGCCGGAAGTCCACCTCGACGAACTGCCGCAATTCCGCGCGGTCCAGCAGCTCGCGTACCGCTGCGTCGAAACCGTCGGCGCGATACTCTACCCCGGCATCACCGAAAAGGAAGCCGCGCGCCTGCTGACCGAATGGCTGCAGGACAACGGCGTGCACGACTGGCTGCACAAGCCGTTCGCGTGGTTCGGCGACCGCACCGCGTTCGAAGGCTTCTCCGGCCTCAAGCACATGGGCGGCTTCAATCTCGCGTTCTTCCCGAGCAATCGCCAGCTCGAAACCGACATGCCGGTGATCCTCGACGTCGCGCCGGTGCTCGACGGCATCGTCGCCGACGTCGGCTACGCGCACTGCCTCGGCCACAACCCGATCCTCGAACAGCTGCAGGACGACCTGATGGACCATCGCGACATGATCGTGCGGCTCGTGAAGGCGCGCCGTCCGATGGCCGAGGTCGCGCAGGAAGTCGACGCGCTGTGCCGCCGCCAGGGCGTCGAGCCGCGCCACAAGGCCTATCCGTTCAAGGTGCTCGCGCATCGCGTCGCGAAGATCCACAAGCTGTCGAAGCCGCGCTTCGTCGCGCGCTTCGGGCTGAACGCGACGCGCAACCTGCTGCTCGACCAGGGCCGCGCGGCGAAGCAGCAGGGCTGGTCGCCGCTGTGGTCGATCGACCGCCGCTCCGAGCATGCGCCGGTGCCGGGCCTGTGGGCCGTCGAGCCGCATCTCGGCTTCGCCGGCGTCGGCGCGAAATTCGAGGAGCTGCTCGTGATCACGGACGACGACGCGTACTGGCTCGACGACGACTTGCCGCACGTGCGCCGCTGGCAGCGCCGCCAGGCCGAACGCGCGCAGGCCGTTTCGACCGTGCCGGCCGCCGCCTGACGCGGCGCCCCTCCGACTCCCTGAACGACGGACTCACGATGCAGCCTCTTTCCGACGAAGCGCCGCTGGCCCTGTTCGAATCGGTTCACAGCGAGACGGCGGTCGCCTCCGGCGACCTGACGCTCGCGGTCAGGACCTGGGGCGACCCGGCCCGCTCGCCGGTCGTGCTCGTGCACGGCTATCCCGACGACAGCAGCGTCTGGCGGCACGTCGCGCCGCTGCTCGCGCGCAAGCACTACGTGATCGCGTACGACGTGCGCGGCGCGGGCCTGTCCGGCGCACCGAAGCGCACGGCCGACTATCACCTCGCGAAGCTGACCGACGACTTCGTCGCGGTGATCGACGCGCTCTGCCCCGGCCGCGCGGTGCACCTGATCGCGCACGACTGGGGCTCGATCCAGGGTTGGGAATTCGTCACCGATCCGCGCCTCGCCGGCCGCATCGCGTCGTACACGTCGTGCTCGGGGCCGTGCCTCGACCACGTCGGCTTCTGGCTGCGCGAACGCGTGCTGCGCCCGACGCCCGCGTCGCTCGGCAAACTCGGCGGCCAGCTCGTGCGCTCGTGGTACGTGTACCTGTTCCATCTGCCGTTCGTCCCCGAACTCGGCTGGCGGCTGTGGCTCGGCCGCGCGTGGCCGCGCCTGCTGCGCCGGCTCGAGAAGACGCCGGCGATGCCGCGCCCGACGCAGGCCGACGACGGCGCGCGCGGCGTGCGCCTCTATCGCGCGAACTTCATCCGCTGCCTGTTCGCGCCGCGCGAACGCTATGCGCATGCCCCCGTGCAGACGATCGTGCCGCTCGGCGACAAGTACGTGAGCCCCGCGCTCTCGGAGAACCTGTCGCGCTGGGTGCCGCAGTACTACCGCCGCGAAGTCGCGGCCGGCCACTGGCTGCCGCTCGCCGATCCCGCGCGCTTCGCGGATCTCGCCGGGCAACTGATCGACGCGGTCGAATCGGGCACCGAGCCGCCCGCGCTCGCGAACGCGCGCCGCCGCGCCACCAGCGGCCGTTTCAGCGGCAAGGTCGCGGTCGTCACCGGCGCGGGCAGCGGCATCGGCCGCTGCGCGGCGCTCGCGTTCGCCCGCGAAGGCGCGACGGTCGTCGCATGCGACATCGATCTCGCCAGCGCCGAACGCACCGCGCTGCTGCTCGGGCTGACCGGCGCGCACGCGCATGCGAAACGCGTCGACGTCGGGTCCGCCGACGAGATGGAAGCGCTCGCGGCGTGGGTCGGCAGCGAACTCGGCGGCGCGGACGTCGTGATCAACAACGCCGGCATCGGCATGGCCGGCGGCATCCTCGACACGAGCGCGCGGCACTGGGAGCGCATCCTGCACGTGAACCTGTGGGGCGTGATCCACGGCTCGCGGCTGTTCGCGCGGCAGATGGCCGCGCGCGGCACCGGCGGGCACATCGTCAATACCGCGTCGGCCGCCGCGTTCGGGCCGTCACGCGACCTGCCCGCGTATGCGACGACGAAGGCCGCGGTGCTGATGCTCAGCGAGTGCATGCGCGCGGAACTCGCGGAGCAAGGCATCGGCGTGACGGCCGTGTGCCCGGGTTTCGCGGAGACCGGAATCATGGCGTCGACGCAATACGCGGGCGCCAATGCCCAGGACGAAGCGCGGCTGCGCAAGCGCGCGACGAAGCTCTACCAGATGCGCGGCCTGAAACCGGAAACCGTCGCACAGGCGATGGTCGACGGCGTGCTGCGCAACCGCCCCGTCGTCGCGGTCGGCGGCGAGGCGCATGCGATGCGTTTCGTCGGCCGCTTCCTGCCGTGGCTCGGCCGGATGATCGCCCGCGTCAGCATGGCATCGCATTGACGGCGCATGACGCCGCACAGGGAGACAACATGACCGATACCGCCGACTACCACAAGATCAAGGCCCGGCACGTGAAATTCGACTTCAGCGACACGCCGGTCACCTGGGTGCCGAACGATCCGGGCAGCACGCACATCATCAACACGCTGAACCTGCTGTTCCCGGAAGGCGAGCTGTGGTTCTGCCGCGTGTACAACAAGGCGCTGCCGCTGATCACCGATGCGCGCCTGCGCGACGAGGCCGAAGGTTTCCTGCGCCAGGAAGCCGTGCATTCGCGCTCGCACGGCGGCGTGCTGAAGCACTACTACGACCGGCACGGGATCGACACGAAGCCGTTCACGCAGAAGCTCAACCGGCTGTTCACGCGCGTGCTCGGCGAACAGCCGCTCGGGCTGAAGATCGGCCACACGCGTTTCTGGCTGCGGCAGCAGCTGGCCGTGATCGCGTCGCTGGAGCACTTCTTCGGTTATCTCGGCAACTGGGTGCTCAACGCGCACGGTCTCGACGAAGGCCGTGCCGACCCGACGATGGTCGACCTGCTGCGCTGGCACGGCGCCGAGGAAGTCGAGCACCGCACCGTCGCGTTCGACATCTACCGGCACCTGGGCGGCACCTATCCGGAGCGCTGCGTGCACATGGCGTTCGTGATCGTGCTGCTGCTCTACTACATCACGACCGGCGCGAAGTTCATGTACCGGCGCGACCCGGACGCCGGCCGCTACCCGGGCTTCGTGCTCGCGTGGTGGCAGGGCTCGCGGCGCGGGCACCTGCCGTCGTTCTGGAAGGTGATCGGCGCGGCGCTGCGTTATTTCAAGCCCGGCTATACGCCGCACCACGAAGGGTCGACCGAGCAGGCGCTCGCGTATCTCGCGCGCTCGCCGGCCGCGCAGGCGGCCGCGCACGGCGGCAACTGGGGCACGGCGAAGGGCGCGTAACCGGGTTTCCGGCCGGTTCGGCGGGCGGCGCGCGCCGAAATGCGTACAATCGCGGCTTCAATTTCCCGGAGGTGCCGCGATGGCCATGAAGAAAACCGATCTCGAAAAGAACAAGGCGCTCAAGCTGACGCACGCGATGAAGCAGTCGAACTCCGCGCGTTTCGGCAAGGGTGCCGACGACGCGGCCAAGCTCGACCGCCGCGCGCAGCGCAAGCTCGACCAGGAACAGGGCCTCGTGCCGTTCGCGTGCAAGCTCAACGCCGAACTCGTCGAGCAGCTGAAGGCACGTGCGGCCACGCACCCGGAAGGGATGACGGGCCTGCTGTCCGAGCTGCTCGTGAACGGCCTCGCGCAACGCGACGCGTGACCGCCACGTATCTCGAAATTTCCGTTGACATTGCCGCGCTGCCACGACACACTCGTTCGCATGCCTATGCTCAAGCCCATCGCCATCGCGCATGAAAATCGAGTGAACGCCCATACGTGGCGAGCACCGGAGGCGCTTGTGCATTAGCATCGCGATTCAGTTACGCATGTCACAAGGCCTCGCCGGATTCGGATGAGGCCTTTTTGTTTTGGTGCGCGTCATCCTGTCCGGCTCAACGGATGGAGATGACGATGGACCAAGCAAGCCTGCTGGTTGTTTGCCGCGATCGCTGCCGCACCGATACGATCGCGTTGCCGAGAGTCGAGTTGCACTTCACGGTCGCGCCGCGCACGACGCTGGCATGGCGCGCGCAGCACGATGCCGAGGTCCGCGCACACGACGCGACGCTGTGGATCACGCGGCTGGGCTGCCTCGACGATTACTGGATACGAACCGGCGACGTGCTGCGCCTGCGGCGCGGCGATCGCATCTGGATCAGCACCGACGACGAGCGGCCCGCCGCGGCGTCGATCACGACCGCGTACGTGATGAAACGCGACGCGTGGCCCGCGCGAGCGCTCGCACGAATGCGCCGCATGCTGGGCGGGAGACATCGAAGTCGCGCGTGACGCATGCATCGTCGCGCGTGCGATCCGGGCTCGCCTCGACCTCATGAAACACCGCGCACGCGCGCCATCGGCTCACCGTCTAATATCTCGAAAATAGTCGTTGACAACACCGCGGCCCGACAACAAAATCGTTCGCATGCCTACGTTCAAGCTCATCGCCGTCGCGATTCATTGCTCGATGAACATTCGAAAGAATGATTCACGGGAGGCGCTTGTGCGTTAGCAATCGAGCAGTACCGCATGTCACACGAGGCCTCACCGGAAACGGATGAGGCCTTTTTGTTCTGGTGCGCGTCATCCGTCCGGCTCACTGAATGGAGAAGACGATGGACCAGGCAAGCCCGTTGTTCGACCGTCCCGATCGGCGCCGCGCCGGCACGATCGCGTTACCGACCGTCGTGATCCGTTTCGCGGTCGCTCCGCGCACGACGATGACCTGGCGTGCGCCGCGGGATGCGGAGCTCCGCACGCAGGGCGCGGCGCTGTGGGTCACGCGCCCGCCGAACGTCGACGATTTTTGGGTGCGGCCCGGCGACGTGCTGCGCATCGCGCGCGGCGAGCGCATCTGGCTCGGCACCGATGGCGACCGGTCGGCCGAAGCGACGATCACGACCGCGTACGTGCGGCGCGGCGAGCACTTGAGGCGCATGCTCGCGCAAGTGCAACGTTGGCTAGTCGGGATAGGGAGAAGAAGCGGATGAGCGACGTGCGGTCACGCACGCGGGACGCGGAACGGCCGCGGCCGGAAACGGACGCACCCGCGGCGCAATGCGCCGCGGGTGCGCATCGAATGTCGCGGCCCGCGAATGCGGGCCGCGAGCGATCGCACGCCGTGCGCAACAACCGGATGCAGTGCGTGCATCAGGTGCTGGCGGCGAGACGCGGGCCCGTGCTCCGGGGAGTGGAATCGACGTCGGGACGTTGCGCTGCCTGCGAGGTCACCCACGGATCGATGCCCTGCTTCTGCACCTCTTCGAGGAATGACACGCGTGTGCGCCAGTAATCCGCTTGTAATTTCGCATCGATGACGCGCTGTTCGGCTGCGAACAGTTCCATGCGCGCCGTCACGAGCATCGACGCAGCGGTTTTTTCCGGCGTGGGGGCGTGTCGCATCGCCCAACGGCTGATCCAGTTCAACATGCTGACCTCCGTGATTACGGACGAACCCGCATCGGGCAATCGCAATCGGCCGTGCCTGCCCGAACGCGCAACGGCCTTGACCGCCATTCACCGCCTGGCCTGCACGGACTGCGACTCCCCCGCGTCGGCAATTACCGGCCGGCGTGTGCATGCGCGGTGTATCTATCCTAGAAAGACTTGCCGGTTTACGCGATGGGGTCTTGCAATCTTTTACACAGAAACCACAGTCGCCCCCGCATCGCGAAATGACAGTTGCGGACGGGACGGCTTCGGCGCAGCATAGCCCGATACCTGCCACCGCCTGGGCTGACGAATGTCCGCCGCACGCCGCCGTCGTGCCTCCGCACCGGCCGCGCGCGGGCGCCGCCTGCACCGTGTTCGTGCAGCATGCGGGCGCGCCGTTTGCGTCGCCGGTCGTCGCGCATCCGCCACGCGCGATGCGGCCGCCGCGCCGTTGCACACGCATCGGCCGGTTTCGCCTGCCCGCCTGCCATCGTTTCCACCGTTTCCGCCATTTCTGCCGGCCCGTGCCGCGCGAACCGGTAAAATGCGCGCCTTCGTCGCGCGGCCGGGCTGCCAGACCGTTCGCGCGCAGGCAACCGATCGTGCCCTCCAACTATATCGTCCGAGCTATCCGCGCTATTACAATCCGCCGATAGCCAGGAAATAGTGGCTGGTTACATTAAGCCCGCCGCGCGCTGCCTGCACAACAATTCGGCACAACAATCAACACGACAACCCGACCGGAGAAACGCCTTCATGGAATCCATCAAGCGGTATTTCGGCTTCGCTGAAGCCGGCACCGACTTCCGCACCGAAATACTCGCGGGCGTCACCACGTTCCTGACGATGGCCTACATCATCTTCGTCAACCCCGCGATCCTCGGCGACGCCGGCATGCCGAAGGAATCCGTGTTCGTCGCGACCTGCCTCGTCGCGGCGCTGGCATCGATCATCATGGGGCTGTACGCGAACTACCCGATCGCGTGCGCGCCCGGCATGGGCCTGAACGCGTATTTCGCCTACACGGTCGTCAAGGGGATGGGCTTCACCTGGCAGGCCGCACTCGGCGCGGTATTCATTTCCGGCTGCCTGTTCCTGCTCGTCACGCTGTTCCGCGTGCGCGAGGCGATCGTCAACGGCATTCCGAAATCGCTGCGGATCTCGATCACCGCCGGCATCGGCCTGTTCCTCGGCATCATCTCGCTGAAGACGTCGGGCGTGATCGTCGGCAACCCGGCCACGCTCGTCACGCTCGGCGACCTGCACAAGCATGAGACGATCCTCGCGATCGTCGGCTTCTTCACGATCGTCACGCTCGACCACCTGCGCGTGCGCGGCGCGATCCTGATCGGCATCATCGGCGTCACGGTCCTGTCGTTCTTCTTCGCCGGCAACCAGTTCCACGGCGTGTTCTCCGCGCCGCCGTCGATCGATGCGACGCTGTTCAAGCTGGACATCGGCGCCGCGCTGTCGACCGGGATCATCAACGTGATCCTCGTGTTCTTCCTCGTCGAGCTGTTCGACGCAACGGGCACGCTGATGGGTGTCGCGAACCGCGCGGGCCTGCTCGTCGAAGGCAAGATGAACCGCCTGAACAAGGCGCTGCTCGCCGACAGCACCGCGATCGTGGCGGGCTCGGTGCTCGGCACGTCGTCGACCACCGCGTACATCGAAAGCGCATCGGGCGTGCAGGCCGGCGGCCGCACGGGCGTGACGGCCATCACCGTCGCGGTGCTGTTCCTCGCGTGCCTGTTCATCGCACCGCTCGCCGGCGTCGTGCCGGCCTACGCAACGGCGCCGGCGCTGCTGTACGTGTCGTGCCTGATGCTGCGCGAGATGGTCGAGGTGCCGTGGGACGATGCGACGGAAGCCGTGCCGGCCGCGCTGACCGCGCTGCTGATGCCGTTCACGTACTCGATCGCGAACGGCGTCGCGTTCGGCTTCATCGCGTACGGCGGCCTCAAGCTGCTGACGGGCCAGGCGCGCACGGTCAAGCCGATCGTCTGGATCATCGCGGCCGTGTTCCTGTTCCGCTTCTTCTATCTCGGCAGCGAGTAAGCGACACGCCGCGCCGCGGATGAAAAAACGCCACCTTCGGGTGGCGTTCTTGTTTTCGCACTTTCGCACGACTCCTTGCGCGATCCCGGCGCGTCGACGCACCGTGCCGTACATATGCGCCGGACAACCGGCGGCGCCCGCATACGAAAATGCCGCCCGGCCCGCCGAACGGCATTGCATGGCAACGTCTTCGCGTGCGCCGCGCTTGATCGCGCGCGCCGCGAGACGAGCGTCGTGTCGTCAGCGCCAGTTGGCCTCGTAGAAGCGCACGTAACCGCTGCGCAGCGTCACGCATTGCGCGCGCGTCTCCGACAGCAGGCGCCGCGCAGCCGCCTCGATACGGTCGCGGTGCTGGTCGAATGCGCCGACCATGTCCTCGAAGCGCGGCGATGCCGCACCGAAGTGGTCTTCCAGCGCCTCGGCGGTGATCTGACATTGGACGCGCTCGCCATTGACCAGTGCCGTGAACGCAAGCATCAGGTCGCGCCCCGAATACTCGGGCTTCTCGTTCGTGAAATGGATCTGCATGGGAGCCGCCTCGACCGGTAGAAAACGAATGACCGCGTCCGTCGTCCGCCACCGGCCGGACGAAATGTACGCGGGCTCGCCGGCGGAGGCCACGACCGCGGGGGATGGGGCGGTCGACGCATGCCGGTTGCTTTCCACTTTAGACGGTTTCGCGCAGGAGACAAATTTTCCCGCATGCGTCGTTCCGACGCGCCATTCCTCAGATCAGCACGGCATCGGGCACCGTTTCGGAAACGGGCTTCAGTGCGGATCGGTAGGCCAGACGTTGAGCGCGATCGCGGCGGTCGTGACGCCCACCGCAATCGCGGCCGCCCCGTATTGGACCGCATCGGCCAGATCGAACAGCAATCCGTGGATCGCCACGGCGATGCCGCCCAGCATGATGAACGTGGCGATGGCCGCCAGCACGACTCTCAGTTCCGTCCGAACCATGATGCGTCTCCCGAACGGATGCATGTCGCGTCGCATGCATGTTGCAATGCGGAACACGGCGCGTGCGTGCTCCATTTCCATCATTGCAGGCGGGCGCCTGAAAGCAAGGAGATTTTGTTCCCGGTCGCGCATCGCACGTGGCGCTTGTATGATGATGCGTACCCGGACGGACGGCTGTTGCGCCGGATGGTGCACCGCGAGCGGAGACGCACTCCGCCGCCGGTTCCGATTCGGTCGGCCCGGGCTGCCCCGGGAACAGGAGACAAGTCATGCCGCAACCCTTCGTGCTGCCCGTCACCGCGGGTCGCACCGACCTGCTCGCGCAGGCGCATGCGCGTTCGACCGCGGTCGGCCTGCGCGCGCACGAACGCCCGGATTTCACGCCGCTGTCGCGTATCGCGCTGCGCGAACTGCTCGACACGAATCACACGCTGTTCTCGCACGCGCGCCCGGTGATGGAAGACCTCCACGCGCAGATCGCCGAGACGCAAAGCCTCGTGCTGCTGACCGACGCCGACGGCGTGATCCTGCACAGCATCGGCGACGCCGACTTCATCGAAAAAGCCAACCGCGTCGCGCTGCGCACCGGCGTGTCGTGGGCCGAAGGCGCGCGCGGCACCAATGCGATCGGAACCGCGCTCGCGTCGGGCCAGGCCGTCGTCGTGCACGGTTCCGAACACTTCCTGCGCGCGAACCACATCCTCACCTGCTCGTGCGCGCCGATCGTCGATCCGTTCGGCCGCACGCTCGGCACGCTCGACGTCAGTGGCGACCCGCGCGGCTCCAGCCCGCATACGCTCGCGCTGGTGCGGATGTCCGCGCAGCTGATCGAGAACCACCTGTTCGCGAACCAGTGCGGCGAAGCGCTGCGGCTGCGCTTTCACGCGCACGAGGATTGCGTCGATTCGCTGTTCGCCGGGCTCGTCGCGTTCGGCCCCGGCGGCGGGCTGATCGCCGCGAACCGCAGCGCGCAATTCCAGCTCGGCGCGTCGTTCGACGCACTGCAACATCAGGCCAGCGACGCGTTGTTCGGCATGCGCTTCGCGCAGCTCGCGCAGCAGGCCGCCCGCGCGCCGGGCGCCACGTTCCGCCTGACGCTGTCGACCGGCGTGCGCGTGCTCGCCCGCTGCGAATTCCCGGACGCGCAGAAGACGGCCGTCGCCGTCACGCCGCCCGCGCCGGCCGCGCGCGTACGCGCGCCGGACCCCGACGCGATCACGTTCGCGACGCTCGACACCGGCGACGCACGCATGGCCGCCGTGCTCGAACGCGTCGCGAAGATCCGCGGGCGCGACCTGCCGCTGCTGATCCTCGGCCAGACCGGCACCGGCAAGGAATGGCTCGCCCGCGCGCTGCACCAGGCGTCGCCGCGCGCGGACGGCCCGTTCGTCGCGGTCAACTGCGCGGCGCTGCCCGATTCGCTGATCGAGGCCGAGCTGTTCGGCTATGAAGACGGCGCGTTCACGGGCGCGCGCAAGCGCGGCAGCCCCGGCAAGATCGCGCAGGCCGACGGCGGCACGCTGTTTCTCGACGAGATCGGCGACATGCCGCTCGCGCAGCAGGTGCGGCTGATGCGCGTGCTGCAGGAGCGGGCGGTGATGCCGCTCGGCGGCGCGCGCGCGGTACCGGTCGACGTGCGCGTGGTTTGCGCGACCCATCGCGACCTGCGCGCGATGATCGCGGACGGCACGTTCCGCGAAGATTTGTTCTACCGGATCAACGGCCTTGCGGTCACGCTGCCGGCGCTGGCCGCGCGCACCGACCTGCCGGTCCTGGTCGACCGGATTCTCGCGCGGCTGGCGCGCAGCGAACCGATGCCGCGCCGCATCGCGGCCGACGTGCTCGATGCGTTCAAGCGCCACCGCTGGCCCGGCAACCTGCGGCAGATGACCAACGTGCTGCGCACGGCCGGCATGCTCGCCGAAGACGAAGCCGAAATCGCGCTCGCGCATTTGCCCGACGATTTCTGGCTCGACTGCGACGATGCATCGGCCGCGCCCGCTGCCGCCACGCCGACCGTGCCGGCCGGCACGCACGAAGGCACGACGCTGCAAAGCCGCCAGGCCGCGGTGATCGACGCCGTGCTTGCGCGGCACGGCGGCAACGTATCGGCCGCCGCGCGCGAGCTCGGCCTCGCGCGCAATACCGTGTACCGCTACCTGCGGCGGCATTGACGCCCACGGCCGGCGGACGCTGCCCGCCGGCCCGTTCGGGTATGCTTGGCGCGTTGCCGCCGACCGCCGCCCGCTTCAGTCATGACCGATCCAGACCACCCGCCCCTCGTGCGCATCGAGCCGCTCGGCGCGACCTTCGACGCGCCCGATTCGCTGACGCTGCTCGAGGCCGCCGCGTTCGCGCGCGTGTCGCTGCCGCGCTCGTGCCGCAACGGCACGTGCCGAAGCTGCCTTTGCCGGATCGTCAGCGGCAGCGTACGCTACACGATCGAATGGCCGGGCCTGAGCCGCGAGGAAAAGGCCGACGGCTATACGCTGCCGTGCGTGGCCGTCGCGACGTCGGACCTCGTGCTCGACGTGCCCGACGCGGCCATGCTCGACTAGACGCGGCGTGCGGCCACGCGCGCCGTCCTGCAACGCCCGATCCTGCGTGGAGAACGCGATGACCCAGTCAACCGATCGCATCGAGAAACAAGTCCAGCTCGCGGCCTCGCCCGACCGCGTGTGGGAAGCCGTCAGCAATTCCGGCGAATTCGGCCAGTGGTTCGGCGTCGCGTTCGACGGGCCGTTCGCGGCCGACCAGCCGCTGTTCGGCCGCATCACGCCGACGCGCGTCGACGACGACGTCGCCAGTGCACAGGAACCCTATGCGGGCACTGTGTTCGAAATCGTCGTCGATCGCATCGAGCCGCAGCAACTGTTCTCGTTTCGCTGGCATCCGTTCGCGATCGACCCGCATTTCGATTACGCGTCCGAGCCGATGACGCTCGTCACGTTCACGCTCGCCGCCCAGGCCGGCGGCACGCTGCTCACGGTCACCGAAACGGGTTTCGACCAGTTGATCGAAGCGCGCCGCGCGAAAGCGCGCGAGATGAACGACCAAGGCTGGGCCGCGCAGATGATGCTGATCACGAAATACCTGGCGAAGCACGCGTAGCGCGCCGCTTCGCCGCATGCCGCCGCCGTCCCGCGCACCGGCGTGCGTGGCATAATCCGCTCCATCGTCGTCCATACGCCGCCGCGCATCGCATGCTGAGTCGTCGCCTCCGGAAGATCGGCAGTCTGATCGGGATGCTCGCCATCCTGATGACGGCGCTCGCGCCGACGATCTCGCAGGCGCTCACCACGCAAGGGCGTGTCGACGCGCTGCTGGCCGGCTACTGCACGGCCGCGCCGGCCGCCGGCGGCCACGCGTCCGATCCGTCGACCAGCCTCCACGCGCATCTCCAGGCATGCGGCTATTGCAGCCTGCTTGCCCATACCCCCGCGCTGCCCGCCCCCGAACTGACGTTCGCGGCCCACGTACGCGTGATCCAGCATCGCGCGGCCACCCGCTTCGAAAGCCTGCGCCGCGCGCTGCCGCTCACGGCCGCGCAGCCGCGCGCCCCGCCGTTCACGTCCTGATCCGCTGTCGTTGCACGTGATGCCATCGCGCATCGCGTGGTCCGCGCACGCCGCTCGCGTGCGTGACATGTCACGTTTCGAAGGACGCTCACCCTCATGCATACCGCCACGCTCTTTCGCGGCGCACTCGCCGCGCTCGGCTTCGTCGTCATCCAGGCTGCCCATGCGCACGCCATCCCGAAGAAGCAGGTCCCGGCCGCCGACGCCACGCTGTCGGCCGCGCCGCACGCCGTCACGATCGATTTCAGCGAAGCGCTCGAACCGGCCTTCAGCTCGATCGCCGTCACCGACGGCCATGGTCAATCGGTCACCGACGGGAAATCGGCCGTCGACGCCGGCAACCGGAAACGGATGCACGTCGCCCTCGCCAGCCTAACGGCCGGCGCGTACACGGTCGCGTGGGTCGCGGTGGCAAGCGACGGCCATCGCACGCAAGGCCGCTACACGTTCACGCTGAAGTAACGCGCACGCTGCCCCGCCCCCCCATCAGGAGAACAAACGATGAAACACCCGATTCCGACCGCCCTGCTCGTTGCCGTGTTCGCGCTGCAAGCGCCCGCCTCGTTCGCCGCGCCGGCCGTGCAGGCCGATGCGTGCTGGATCCGCGCGATGCCGGCGACGGTGCCGTCGTCCGGCTACTTGACGCTGAAGAACGACGGCGACACGCCCGCCACGCTGACAGGCATCGACAGCCCCGCATACGGGATGGCGATGGTGCATGAAACGCAGACGAACGGCAGCACCGCGAAGATGGTTCATGTCGACTCGGTCGTCGTCCCCGCGCACGGCTCGCTGACCTTCAAGCCGAAGAGCTATCACGTGATGCTGGAGGAACCGCGCAAGGCCGTCGCGCCCGGTTCGAAGGTGCCGTTCCGGCTGCATTTCGCGGACGGCTCGACGGTGTCGGTCACCTGCGACGCGAAGGCGCCGACCTACGCCGGCCAGTAACGCACCCGGTATCCCGATCGAAGGAGACGCACATGAAAGACCGCCTGCCGCTGGCCGGCCGGATCGTCCGCTACCGGACGCCGCTGAATCTCGCCGTACTGATCGTCTGCGGGTTGTGGGCCGCGTGGATCGCGTGGATGACGCGGCCCGCCGCGATCGACACGCCGCCGTCGATTCCCGCGTACTGCATGCGCGACACGCACTGACGCGCCGCGCCCGCACGGTTCCGGCGGCGGCCCGCGCCATTATTGGCGTGGCACCATCGCTGCATCCCGTCCGCCGGAACCGTCACCCGGAGCAACGCATGGCCCTTCAGACCTGGATGCTGTTTGCCGCAGCCTATCTCGCCACGACACTGTCGCCCGGGCCGAACGTGCTGCTCGTGATCCGCAACACGGTGCGCTACGGCACGCCCGGCACCGCCGCGACGATCGCGGGCAATCTCGTCGCACAGGGTGTGGTCGTGCTGCTCGTCGCGCTCGGCGTCGGCGCCGTACTGGCCGCGATGCCGCCGCTGTTCGTCGCGATGAAGGTCGTCGGCGCCGCCTACCTGATGGTTCTGGGTGTGCGGCAACTGCGCGGCGACCGCATGGCCGCCGCGTCGGGCGGCGCCGCGCAAAGCGCCATGCCCGACCGCGCGAAGCTGTTTCGCGAAGCGCTGTTCGTATCGGGCAGCAATCCGAAGACGATGGTCTTCCTGTCGGCATTCATGCCGCAGTTCGTCGTGCACGATCGCCCGCTCGCGCTGCAGTTCGTCGTGATGTACGCGACGATCGCCTGCACCGTCGTGATCGTTCACAGCGTCTATTCGGCCGGCGTGCGCCGATTCCATCGCGATTTCGGCATGCGTCGCGCAGCACGTGCGCTCAAGCGCGCCAGCGGGCTGCTGTTCGTCGGGCTCGGGATCAAGCTGCTGACCGCACGGCAGGCGTAAGCGGGCAAGCGCGTCAGCGCATGTGCGCGGCGAGCGCCGCGGCAATCTCGCCGAACGACGGGCGGGCGTCGATATCCTCATTCAGGCAGGCCGCCGCGAGGGCATCGAGGGCATCCGAGCGCGACTCGCATCGCTCGAGCAACTCGCCGAGCAGATAGCCGAACGCGCGCACTTCGAGCCGCTCGAACCTGCCGCCACGCGTGCGGTCGTTCACGTCGTAGAGCGACGCCGCGCCGAAATCGCCCAGCAACGCGCCGCCTGCCCCGTCGTGCAGGATGTTGTGCGCATACAGGTCGCCATGCATGATGCCGCGCGCATGCAGATGGCCCGCGACCGACGCGATGCCGTGCGCGATCCGCACCGCTTCGGCCGGCGCGAAGCGCGCGTCGGCCGCATACACGTCGCGCGTGCAGGAAGCGAAGCTCGGCGGCCCGGCGAGATTCCCGAGCGCGGGATCGACCAGTTCCATCACGAGGCCGTGCGTGCCGTCCGGATGCCCGCTCACCTTGCCGATCACCGGGATCAGGTCCGGGTGGCGGCCGGCGTGCAGGCACGCGGCCATTTCGCAATCGGGCAGGCCGTCGCTCGTCACCGCGCCCTTGAACAGCTTGACCGCGACCGCGCGCGACGGGTGGCCGTCCATACGCCACTGCGCCCGGTAAATGACGCCCGATGCGCCCTCGCCCAGCTTCCGTTCACACGACAGCGACGCCCAGTCGATCTCGGCGACGTCCGGCCCCGCCGACGCCGCCGCCTCCGGCGCCGCACTGAACGGATTGCCGGCCGTGGCGAGCCACGCGAGACGCGGCAGGCGCAGCAGCCAGTCGGGCAACGCCTCCAGCCGGTTCGCCGACAGGCGCACCAGTGCGAGCGCGCGGCATGCGGCCATTTCGGCCGGCAGCGCGCGCAGCCGATTGCCCGCGAGCATGAGCTTCTGCAGCCGCGAACAGTCGCCGATGTCGGCCGGCAGCGCGTCGATCGCGTTGTCGGTGAGGATCAGCCAGCGCAGCGCGCGCGGCAGTGCGCCGCGCGGCACCGTGCGAATCCGGTTCGCCTTGAAGCCGATCATGTCGAGTTGCCCGCACGCGCCGAGCACGTCGGGGAACGCGGTGAAGCGGTTGCCGGATGCAAACAGGATGCGCAGGCGATGCAGCCGCGGCAGGTCGTCCGGCAACGCGGACAGCGCATTGCCGGTCAGGTCGAGCACTTCGAGCGTATCGGCCAGATCGAGGATCTCGCGCGGAAATTCGGTCAACCCGCATGCGAGCTTGAGTTGCCGTGCGCCCGACAGTTGTCCGGCCTGCAGTTGTTCGAGGGTGTGGGTCACGGGTGAAAACGGGTTGCGGTTGCGACGGTCGCCAGACCGATCCGACGAATTCTACCGGGATCGCTGCCGTGCAAAATCATGACGTTGTCACGGCCCCTTCACAAACGCGCAATGTGACGTTAGAATTGCGCCCCTTGCAGTGCCGACGTGGTGAAATTGGTAGACACGCTATCTTGAGGGGGTAGTGGCGAAAGCTGTGCGAGTTCGAGTCTCGCCGTCGGCACCAAATGCAGCTTCAACGTTTTCCGCGTATTTTCCGAAACCCGCGACAGCAAATGGCTTCGCGGGTTTTTCGTTTTCGGCTACGCCAGCCGCAGAAAATTCCGCACCACCGCCGACGGCTCGTCGCATCGCGACACGATGGCCAGCCTGGCGCGCAGCCCGTTACCCGCGAACGGCCGGTACACGACCCCGGGCACCTGCACCTGCGTGATCGCCTTCGGCACGACCGATACGCCGAGCCCGGCCGCCACCAGCGTCACCGCGGATGCCATCTGCGGCGCCGGCTGCGCCATGCGCGGCTCGAATCCGGCGGCCTTGCACGCGGCGACGATGTCGTCGAACAACGCGCTGCCGGCCTCCCGCGGCACCTGCACGAACGACTCGTCGGCCAGTTCCGCCAGATCGATACGCCGGCGCGGCGCCAGCCGATGCGCGACGGGCAGCGCGACGAACATCGGCTCCTCGTCCCAGTCGGCGGCGCGCAACGTCGCGGCGACGCGCCGCACCGGCCGCACGATCGCCACGTCGAGGCGCCCGGCATCCAGTGCCTCGAGCAGGACACCCGACGTCGCTTCCTGCAACGTCAACTCCGCATCCGGAAACGCCTCTCGAAAGCGGCGAATCAGATCCGACACTTTCGGGTTGAACGCCGCCGTCCCGGTAAAACCGACCCGCAGATGGCCGGTTTCACCGCGCGCGGCACGCCTGGCCGCGCGTGCCGCGCGCTCGGCATCGTCGAGCACGCGTCGCGCCTCTTCCGCGAAGACCTCGCCTGCCAGCGTCAGCTCGGCGCCACGCGCGGTCCGCTTGAACAGCTCCACGCCGAGTTCGCTTTCGAGCGCCTTGATCTGCTGGCTCAACGGCGGCTGACCGATGCCGAGCAGGTCGGCGGCCTTCGTGAAATTCGACGTGGCCGCGACGGCCAGAAAGTATCGGAGATGCCGGAGTTCCATTCGTGAGCGACCTTGCGGGAAGTCGAGGCGGCCTTCAAGCCAGTGTTAAAACATATCGCTGCGGTTCTTTTCATATATTGGACATATACATGACGATGCGCAAGAATTCGTGCATTCCCGTCGCACATCGAGTGCATCCATGTCCGCCCCCTCGATTTCCCGCT
The DNA here is from genome assembly GCF_001718535.1 of Burkholderia seminalis. NCBI lineage: Bacteria > Pseudomonadati > Pseudomonadota > Betaproteobacteria > Burkholderiales > Burkholderiaceae > Burkholderia > Burkholderia seminalis. The sequence goes on from NZ_CP013400.1 coordinate 2,338,487, forward strand.
CCATGCCCGGCCCGCAGCAAGCCGCGCCCGATGCCCTGCCGGCCGGCGTGTCCCCGCGCTCGGCCGCGTACAAGCGCATCGCGCTCGCGCTCTTTCTCGCCGGCTTTTCCACCTTCTCGCTGCTGTACTGCGTGCAGCCGCTGCTTCCCGCGTTCGCCCGCGAATTCAACCTCGGCGCGGCGTCGAGTTCGCTCTCGCTGTCGCTGTCGACCGGGATGCTCGCGGTGTCGATCCTGTGCGCCGGCGCACTGTCCGAACGCGTCGGACGGCGCGGGCTGATGTTCGCGTCGATGACGCTGGCCGCGCTGTTCAACCTGCTGGCCGCGCTGTCGCCGAACTGGAACCTGCTGCTGCTCTGGCGCGCGCTCGAAGGCTTCGCGCTCGGCGGCGTGCCGGCGGTTGCGATGGCCTATCTCGCGGAAGAAATCGCCGCCGACGGGCTCGGCTTCTCGATGGGCCTCTACGTCGGCGGGACCGCGTTCGGCGGCATGATCGGACGGATCGGCATGAGCGCGCTCGAGGAGCACTTCTCGTGGCGCACGGCGATGCTGACGATCGGCGTCGTCGACCTGCTTGCGGCGATCGCCTTCGTGATGCTGCTGCCGACGTCGCGCCGCTTCGTGAAGCGCACCGACCTGACGCTGCGCCATCACGTCCGGCTGTGGCACGCGCAACTGCGTCACGTGCGTCTGCCGTTCGTGTTCGCGATCGGTTTCCTGGTGATGGGCGCGTTCGTGACGATCTACAACTACGCCGGGTTCCGGCTCATGGCCGCGCCGTTCAACCTGAGCCCGACCGCCTGCGGACTGATCTTCGGCGCCTACCTGTTCGGGATGGTGTCATCGTCGAGCGCCGGCGCGCTCGCCGACCGCCTCGGGCGGGCCCCGGTGCTCGTCAGTGGCATCGTCGTCTTCGCGGCGGGTCTCGCGCTGACGCTGTCGCACTCGCTCGTCGCGATCGTCGTCGGCATCGTGCTCGTCACGATCGGCTTCTTCGTCGCCCACTCGGTCGCGAGCGGCTGGGTCGGCAACCTCGCGGGGGCCGCGAAGGGGCATGCGGCCTCGCTCTATCTGCTGGCCTACTACGTCGGGTCGAGCGTGCTCGGCTCGATCGGCGGGACGTTCTGGCAACACGGCGCGTGGGCGAGCGTCGCCGCGTATGTCGCGGTGCTGCTCGCGCTCGCGCTGCTGGCGGCGCGACGGTTGACGCGCGGCTGAGGTGACGCAGCGCGACCGGCGCGCGCCGGACCGCGCCGCCGTCACGACGCCAGCACATCGCTCCCCTTCGCCGCATGCGCTGCCTCCCGCCGCCGCAGCGTCATCGCGATCAACGCGGCCAGCACCGCCAGCCCGACACCCGTGAGAAACCCGCCCGTATAACCAACCTTCGCGGTCAGCGACAGGATCGTCGACGACGCGATCAGCTCGCCGAGATCACGCGTGCTCTGCACGGCCGTCACGTCGGTACCAGCCTGGTCGCTGCCGCCCGCGAAGCGCATGCCGGCCGTCATGATCGACACCGACGTGATCCCCGTCGCCAGCGAGCCGAGCACCGTGCACAGCCACGCCCACGACGGCGACACCGGTAGCCATCCGCTCGCCTGCGCGAACCACAGCAACGCCGCCGCGCCCGCGCAGCTCACGCCGGCCGTGAACGCACGCCATACCCCGAGCTGCCTCACGAGCCACGCGCCGCCGCCGCAACCGAGCACGACCGTCACGACGCCGCCCGCCATCCCGAGTTTGCCGATCGCGTCGAGCGTCCAGCCCGCGTCGTTGAGAAACAGCTTCGACAGGCCGAAGCCCGATACGGCCGTCATCGCCGACAGCAGCGCGAGCGACAGCAGCGACCACGAACGCGGCCGCTTCGCGAAACGCACGAGGCTCGCGCCGTGTGCCGGCCGCGCCCGCGCACGGTCCGCATCGCGCGGCAGCACCCACAGCACGCAGACCAGGCTCGCGAGCGGCACGGCCGCCAGCGCGAGAAACGCGGCCGGCTGGCCGAACAGGCCGATCAGCGTCAGTGTGCCGGCGCCGCCGCCGAAGAAGCCGATCATCACGCCGGCGATCTGGATCGCGTTGATCCTCGCGAGCGTGTCGCCGCTGAAATGCTCGGCGGCCATGCCGTCGTTCGCGATGTCCTGCGTTGCGCTGGCAAGCGACGCGACGGCCAGCAGGCCGACCGCCCAGCCGGCCGTCGCGACCGTCATCCCGATCTGCGCGAGGCAGCCGAGACACACCACCACGAGGGTCTGCATCGGCAGCATCCAGCTGCGCCGCCGCCCGAGGCGTGGCGACCAGCGGTTGTCGACGACGGGCGCCCACAGGAATTTCACGACCCACGGCAACCCGACGAGCGGCAGGAACGCGAGTGCGTGAAGCGGCGCGCCGTCGTGGCGCAGCAGTGTCGGCATCGCATCCATCGCAATGCCGATCGGGATGCCCTGCGACAGGTAAAGCAGCGTGATCGTGATGACCAGGCGGCGATGTTCGAGCAGATCGCGCATCGAAGTCTCCAGTTGCATGAGGTTAAAAAGGTTCGACGCCGGCCGGCACGCGTGCGGCCGGCATCGCATCGCGCCGCGGACGGCGGGCGGCACGCAGCAGCAACACGCCGAATACGACGAGTGCCGCGTCGATCCACCCGTACACGGGTGCGCCCGCGCCCAGCAGCGCGAGTGCGCAATGCGTCGCGCCGGCCAGCCCGTAAGCGGCGCCGGCCGCACGCATCAGCACGCGCAGCCATGCCGCCCGATCGGCCGCCCGGGCCGCGACCGCAATCGCACCGGCCCACACGGCCCAGAACAGCATCGCGAGCGCATGGTCGACGTGCACGCCGTCGGGCAACGCGCGCCCGGCAAACAGCAGGACACCGCCCGCGAGCACGAGCCCGCCGCATGCGCCCACCGCGACGGCGGCCAGCACGTTTGCCGAGCGATCGCGCTGCGCGCGCCGCCGCTCGATCCACAGATGCAAGCCCGTCGCGCACAACACGCACGCAGCAAGCCCCATCAGGAAATGAAGCGCGCGCAGCACACCGCCCGCCGCACCGACCCAGTCGTATTGCGCGAAATGCAGCGGCTGCACCGCGATGAATGCGCGCAGCCAGAAGCCGCGACCGCGCGACGTCGCATCCGCGAGCCATTGCCCGTCCGCCGCGCGATACAGGTGACGCTCGAACACCGCCGTACTCGGCAGCCCCGCGGTCGTGCCGGCAATCTCGACGGTCGCGTTCGCGTCGCCCCAGCGATGCAGCGCGACGGCTTCGCGCCGGAAGTCCGGCCTGCGCGCCGCATCGCGCCGCAACAGCGCGTCGAGATCGGGCGCGTGCTGCCACGGGCCGCCGGCCTCGGCGGGCGGCGGCCCGCCGAGCAGTTCGGCGAACGCGCGCTGCGGCTGCCCCGGATACGCAACGCCCGCGAGCGACACCGTGCCGAGCGCGCCGAGCCCCGACAACGCGCCGGTGAACGCGAACAGCACGAGCCACGGCGTCCCCCACAGGCCGATCCACGCATGCAGGTCGAACAGCGCGACGCGCAACCCGTGGCCGCGCCGGACGCGTGCCGCATCGGGCCAGCGGCGGCGATGCACGACCACGCCCGCGACGACGAGCACGAGCAGCACGATGCCCCACAGGCTGACGAAGATGCGGCCGGGGAAACCGGCGAACAGCGTCTTGTGCAGCGTGACGATCAACCTCGCCCTTCCCGCGTCGGGCAGCGGCGCGCCCGTCGCCGGATCGAGCGCCAGCGTGCACGCCTGGCGCGCATCGCAGAACCGGATCGCCGGATCGGCCGGCCGCGGCAGCACGATGCGCACGTCGCGCAACGCAACACCGTGTGCCGCCGCGCGCGCGACGAGCGCATCGAGCGGCAACGCCGGCCGCGCGACCGCCACCGGCGGCGGCCGCCACCAGCCCTGCATCGAATCGAACGCAAGACTCCAGGTGCCGCTGAACAGCACGACGAACAGCACCGTGCCGAACAGCGCGCCGGCGCCGCGATGCAGCGCGCGCCAGCGCGAACGCGACGACGCATCCATGTCAGCGCCCTCCCCAGAACAGCGCGCACGGCACCAGCGCCGCGACCCACACACCCGCGCGCCACACCGCCTGCCGCGGCCCGGGCGCGACGAGCATCCACAGCAGCGCGGCCACGCTCGCGGCGAGCGTCAGCAACACGGCCGCATAGAGCCGGTTCAGGCCGTCGGCCGGGTAATGACGGGCCAGCGTGACCGCGAGCGCCACCGCGCCCGGCAGCACGCCGCCGATCGCGATCGCCGAGCGCGTGCCCCAGCCGGGCGCCATCAGAACTGCCCGCGCACGGTCAGCATCACGTTGCGCGGTTCTCCGTAGCGGTTGTTCCAGCCCGGCTGGCTCAGGCTCAGGTAATACTGGCGGTCGAACAGGTTGTTGACGTTGAGCGCGGCGCTCCAGTGCTTGTCGTAGCGGTAGCCGAGCCGCACGCTCGCGAGCGCGTAGCCGCCCTGGCTCATCGTCACGCCGTTGGCCTGCGCCGAGTAGCTGCTCTGCACCTGCAGGCCGCCGCCGACGCTCCAGCGCCGCTCCTGCCACGGCAGGTCATAGTTGGTCCACAGCCGGAACAGGTGGCGCGGGTTCAGCAGCGGCGCGAACGTGCCCGCGTTCGCGAGGTTGTCCGCGTAGCGCATCGTGTCGTACGTGTAGCTCGCCCACACGCTCCACCACGGCGTGATGCGGCCGTTCGCCTCGAACTCGAAGCCCTGGCTGCGCACGCTGCCGCCGTTCACGTAATAGCAGCTCGGCCCCGCGCACGGATGCGCGATGTCGACCTGCGGGTTGTTGTCGAGATCGATGCGGAACGCCGCGAGCGACACGTTGAGCTTGCCGCCGGCCAGTTCGCCCTTCACGCCCGTCTCGTAGGTGCGCCCCTTCACCGGCGTCAGGATGCCGCCGCCCCACATCGACTTGGTCTGCGGCTGGAACACTTCCGCATAGCTCGCGTACCACGACCAGTCGCGCGCGAAATCCCAGATCAGACCGCCGTAAGGCGTGAACTGGTGACCGGTGTTGTAGTGCGCGCCGAGGCTGTCCTGGTTCCACCAGCTCATCCGGCCGCCGAGCACGAGCGTGACGGGTTCCGCGAGCTTGATGCGGCCGAGCCCGTAGACGCCCTTCTGCGAAATGTCGTTCTGCTGCGACTGCTGGTACGGCCCGATGCCGGGCTCGGGCACGCTGCCCGGGTTCCAGCGGTACACGTTCACCGGCGTACCCGACACGTTGCCCAGCAGCGGCGCCGTCATCTGCCCGCTGCTGCTGTTCGCGTAGGTGATGCCGAACAGCAGGTCGTGCGTGAGCCCGAACGCATGCACGGGGCCTTGCACGTTCGCGTCGAGGCTGCGGCTGTAGCTGCTGAACTGGTACGCGCTGCCCGTCAGCCGGCCGCCCGCGCCGGTCGCCGGATCGATCGCGCCGAACGAGCCCGCGTACTTCAGGTCCGAGCGCACGCTCTGGTACTCGCCGCTCACTTTCGCTTTCCAGCCGGCGCCGAGCTTCTGCTCGACCGACGCGAATGCGCGCGTCGTGTCCCAGTTGAAGCGGCCCCATGCGGTGTCGAGGAACGTCGAGCGCGACAGGCCGAGGCTCGACCCGTCGCGCGCCATCGGCACGCCGGACATGTCGGGAATCGACGACGTCGTCTGGTACTGCGCGCCGAACGTGAGCAGCGTGTCGCGCGTCAGGTCGACTTCCGTGACGCTGTAGATCGAACGCGTGTCCTGCTTCGCGTGGTCGTAGAAGAAGTGACGATCCTCGTATGCGACGACGAGCCGGCTGCGTACGGTGCCGGCCGCGTTGAGCGGTCCGCCGATGTCGGCTTCCGCGCGATAGCGGTCCCAGCTGCCGATGCTCACGGACGCGTTCGCGGAGAACCGGTACTGCGGCCGCTTGCGCACCAGGTTGACCGTCGCGGCCGGATTGCCCGAGCCGTGCAGCAGCCCGTTCGCGCCACGCAGGATTTCCACGCGCTCGTACACCGACATGTCCTGCGGCGCGCTCGCCATGTCGCCGATCACAACCGGCACGCCGTCGAATTCAAACGAGTCGACCTTGAAGCCGCGCACGAAATACGCGGTGGTCAGCAACACGTACGGCTGCACGGTCACACCGGCCGACTGCTGCATCACCTCGTCGAGCGAATACAGGTTCTGCTGCTCGATCCGCTCGCGCGTCGTCACGCTGACCGACTGCGGAATCTCCCGCAATGCGAGCGGCAGCTTGCCGACCGTCGCGACCGACGGATCGTCGGCCACGCCGCGCGACGCGTTCACCGAAATTGCCTTCAGCTCGCTCGCCGCCGGCTGTGCGGCGGCCGCTTCCTTCCGGATCTCCGTGCCGGCCGGCGGCGCCGTCTCGGCGAACGCGGCCGCCGGATGCGCCGCGATCAGCAGGCCGAGATACAGCGACGGCCGCCAGCGCCACCGCCCCGAACGGGCGACGTGCGCGCCCTTCATCACCGATCTCCCAGGTTCCCGTACCTCGTACCGCATCACGCCCCCGTATTTGATAATCATTCTCATTATCAAATAGAACCGGCAGGCGATTTTTCGATCGAGGGGCTTTTCCTATCGATTCCGGGCACGGCGGCCCGCATTGTTCACGTCAGTGTGCGGATTCGGCCGGCCGGGCTTCCTGACCTGCGCCTGCGCCTGCGCCGGCATACGATGCGTCGTCGTGCCGGCGTCCCGCGCGGGCGAAGGTCGCGTACCACGCATCCGCTTCCACGAGCTGCGCATGCGTGCCGGTCGCCCGTACGCGGCCCCCCTCGAGCACGACGATCGTATCGGCGGCCGCCGCGAGCGCCGGCTGGTGCGTGACGACGATGCGCGTGCGCTGCCCGCGCAACGCGACGAGGCTGTCGCGCACGCGCCGCGCGCCGAATTCGTCGAGGCTCGCGGTCGGCTCGTCGAACATCAGCACCGGTGCCCGCGCCAGCAACGCACGTGCGAGGCAGGCTCGCTGGCGCTGCCCGCCGGACAGCAGCTGGCCGCCGGGCCCGACGTCGGTGTCGAGCCCGTCCGGCAGCCGCTCGGCGTCGCGCAGCAGGCCGACCGCGTCCAGCACGGCGCGCAGTTCGGCGTCGGTCGCGTCCGGACGCCCCATCCGCACGTTCCATGCAAGGCTGCCGCGAAACAGCGCGTTGTCCTGGAACACGAGGTTGCGCGTCGCCGCGAGCGTCGCTTCGCTCAGGTGCCGCACGTCGGCGCGGCCGAGCAGCACGCGCCCGGTGCCCGGATCGTCGAGCCGCGCGAGCAGGCCGAGCAGCGTGCTCTTGCCGGCGCCCGTCGGGCCGACGATCGCGACGAAACCGCCGGCCGGGCAATGGAGGTCGATGCCGTCGAGCAGCGTTGCGCCGCTGGCGGACCGGTAGCCGACACGCATCGCGTCGACGCTCGCATCGTGTACCGGCGTGCCGCGCTCGGGGCTGTCGAAACGCGGCGCGTGCAGCACCGTGAGCACCGTGTCGAGCGCGCGCCAGCCGCCGCGCAGCGCCTGGTCGAGCTGCGTGAGGTGCGCAAGCGGCTCGATGAAGCGCACGAGCAGCACGAGCACCGCGACGGCCGTCGCCGCATCGAGCCGGCCGGCCGCGACGGCCCACGTGCCGCCCAGCAGCATCGCGACGAACACGCCCTGCACCGCGCCCGCGAAACCCAGCTCGATCGGCAGCGAGCGCCGCATCAGCGCACGCGCGCGGCGATGCTGCTCGTCGAACGCGCGCTGCAACGCCGCGCGCGCGTCGCCCTCGCGGCCCGCGAAGCGCAGCAGCCCCTGATGCGCGGCGAAGGTCTGGAGCTGCACGGCCATGTCGCGCTCGCCGGCCGCGCGCGCCTGCTCGAACGCGAGCGTGCGCGTGCCGCCGCGTTCGAGCAGCGCGAACAGCAGCACGGCCGCGGCCGCGAGGCACGACGCGATGCGCCAGTCGATCCACGCGAGCCCCGCGACGACCGCGAGCGGCGTGACGACCGCGGCGATCAGCGGCCCCAGCAGGTGCGCGGGCATCCCCATTGCCTGCATGACCGGGCCGCGCAGCAGCCCGGCCGGATGACTGTCGCGCACGGCCTGCCAGGACGCGATGCGCGGCAGGTGCCGCACGAGGCGATCGACGAGCCCGGCCGCAAGCGCGCCGCCCGCGCGATAGCCGCCGCGTTGCGCGACGTACATCACGAGCGCGTGGCACAGCGTCAGCGCGCCGAGCGCGATCGTCCAGTGCAGCGCGGCCGCATGCGCGCCGGCAAACCACGCGCGGATCAGCGGCACGAGCAGCAGCCCGCAGGCGCCGTCGAGCAGCGCGGCGGCCAGCGCCCAGCCGACACCGCGCCGCAGCGCGCGGCGGGTTTCGGGCGGCAGACACTGCAAACGTTTGAGCGACTTCATCATCGTGCGGCCTCCTCGCCCGCGGCATCGCGTTCGCGCCACAGCCGCGCATACAGGCCGCGCGCGGCCAGCAGCGCGGCATGCGTGCCGCGCTCGACGATGCGGCCGCGATCCATCACGAGGATCTGGTCCGCGTGCCGGATCGCGTCGAGATCGTGGCTGACGATCACGCGCGTGCGCCGGTCGCCGCGCAGCGCATTGCGCAACGCACGCGCGGTTTGCGGATCGAGCGCCGAGCCCGGTTCGTCGAGCAGCAGCAACGGCGCGGGCGACAGCAGCGCGCGCGCGATCGACAGGCGTTGCAGTTCGCCGCCGGACAAACGCACGTCGCGCCCGCACACGCAGTCGTAGCCGCCCGGCAACGCGTCGATGCGTTCGTCGAGACAAGCCGCGCGCGCGGCGGCGCGAATCGCGTCGCGATCGGCATCGGGCCGGTAGAGCGCGATGTTCGCGGCAATCGACACGTCGAGCGCGGTGGCTTGCTGGAACACCATCGCGACCTGCGCACGCCGCGTATCCGGCGCGAGCAGCCGCAGATCGGCACCGCCGAGCCGCACCGTGCCGCGATCCGGATCCATGAAGCGCGCGAGCAGCATCAGCAGCGTGCTCTTGCCCGCGCCCGACGGCCCGACGATCGCGGTGACCGCGCCGGCCGCGATCGTCGCGTCGATGTCGTGCAGGATCGGCGTGCCGTCGAGGTCGACACTCACGCCGCGCAGTTCGACCGACGCATCGCGCGGCACCTGCGCCGCGCCGTCGGCGGGCTCGGACAGGCCTGGCTGCGCGAGCAACGCAGCCAGGCGCGCGGCGGCCGCGCGCGCTTCGCGCAATGCATCGGCGCCATGGCCGAGCGCGCGCACCGGCGCCGCGACCGCCCAGATCAACAGCGCGAACGCGCACAGTTCGCCGACCGGCAACCGGCCGGCCGTCAGCCACGTCGCGCCGAACACGACCCAGGCGAGCAGAAACGGCGTGCCGAGCAGCACCTGCGTGCAGGCGCCGGGCCCGCCGACGCGGCCGACCCATGCCGAAAATGCCCGATCGAAACGCGCGGTCGACGCCAGCGCGGCCGCCTCGATGCCCGCGCCCGGATACTGCCGCACGAGCGCCGGGTTCTGCGCGAGTTGCGCATAGTCGCCCATCAGGGTTTCGAGCGCCGTGTTGCGTGCCGCGACGGCCGGCGCGAACCGCGCCGACCGCATCCAGCGGAACAGCGCGGCGCCGGCCAGAAGCGGCACCAGTGCAAACGCGAGCAGTGCGGGATTCAGGTAAAGCAGGCTCGCCAGCGCCGCGCACGGCACGACGACGAGCTGCGTGACGTCGGCCGGCGCATGCGCGACGAGCTGGTGCAGCGCGCGCACGTCCTGATCGACGTGACGCGCGACACGATCGCTGCCCGCGCGGGCGAACCAGCCGAGCGGCAAACGCTGCAGATGATCGGCGAGCCGCTTGCGCAAGCGATCGCCCAGATCGGCGTCGACGCGATGCGTCAGGTGCAGCGCGACCGTCTGGCCGCCGAGCCAGCACACGCCGGCGACCACGGCCGCGACGAGCCAGCCGCGTGCCGTCGCGTCGAGCGCCTGCGACCCGCGCCATGCGTCGGCGATCCGGGCGAGCGCGAGCCATGGCACGAGCGACGCGACACCCGCGAGCGCCTGCAACACGACCGCCGCCGCGAGCGGCACGGCAAACGGCCGCAACATCGAACGCAACGGCCCCTTCATGCGGCACGCTCCAGCAGCATGCCGAGCGTCGCCGCGCACGCATCGCCCGGCGGCTGCGCCGGGAAGCCGAGTTGCGCGGTCAACTGCTGCCAGACGCGCGTCACGTCGATGCTGCGCTGGTTATGCGCCGGCAGCCCTTCCCCGGACACGAGCCGGTCGACCGCGCGCACGGCCGCCTGCGGCCAGCAGCGCGAATGAATCTCGCCCCACGTGTCCTGCGCGTCGTCGCAGATCTGGAGGCTCGGCATGTCATCGCCCGCCGAGTCGCCGAAGATCGGGAACAGCCCGTCCTCGGCCATCGCCGGTTCGCGCAGCGCGGGCGCCCACCACAGCGGCCCGTGCGGCGAGGCGAGCGTCCAGGTGCCGGCGTCCGTCGTCAGCGTGATGCCGAACAACAGGCTCATGCGGCCGTCGTCGGCCGCCGCCATCTCGTTGTGCACGCGCAGCGATACCGGCGTTTCGGCCAGCACCATCGCGCATTCGCGCATCGACGACAGCGCCGGCCCGATCGGCTCGACCGACCAGGGCCCGACGCCCTGCAGCGCGGCCGCCAGCACGTCGAGCGCCGCGTAGCTCGCCTGCACCGAGCACACGACGTCCGCGTGCACGGGAGCACTCGTGTCGCGCAACCGCCGCGCGACCGCGATGAAGCGCGCGACGACGGGCAGGTTCGGATAGAAGCTGTTCAGCAGGCAGCGGCGGCCGTGGCGCGACGCGGCGCGCAGCACGGTATCCCATTCGTCGGGCAGCAGCGGATGCTCGATCACGACGTCGATCCCGCGTTCGAGCAGCCGGCACGCGAGCGCGGCCCCTTCCGCGCCGCGCGCCGCGCCGCCCACCGCGACGCAGGCGACACGCACGTCGTCCGGCAGCGCCTCCGGGCAATCGAACACCGGTGCGCCGACGCGGGCGGCCAGTGCGGCGGTACGCGCGCTGCCGCGGCCGAGCAAGCCCGCGACGCGATACGAACCGGACGCCGCGAGGCCCGCCGCGTAGAACTGGCCGAAGCGGGAGCCGGCCACGACGACCGGCAGCGGGTGAACCTTCATCGTGCCTCCTTCAGGCGGGTGTCGACGAACGCGGCGTTCAGGCAGTCAAAATGACCGCCGGGGATGTCGGCGGCCGTGATGCCGCCGAGCGCCTGCGCCGTCCAGTACTCGGTGAGCGCCGCGCGCTGCTGCGGAATCAGCGGGTTGCAGCGCTCGGGCACGAACAGCCGCAATGCGCCCGCATACGGCGCATCGCCGGCCCAATGGCTCGCCTGCACGGAATGCATGAAGAGCCGGTACAGCCGTTCGCGCTCGTCGAGCAGCGGATGCGCGACGTCGTCCTGCATCGACAGGCCGGCCGCCGCGCGCAGCACGCGCCGGCGCAACTCGTCGAGCGGCTCGCAGCGATCGCCGAAGATCTCGAGCTGCGCCTGCAGGCTGCCGGGCGCGAGCCGCGTGGGGTCGGCCTTCAACGCGTCGGCGAGCGCATCGGCGAGCACGTACGTTTCCGGAAAGCCCAGCGCGTCGAGCGGCAGCCCGAGCGTCGCCGCGAAATTGAACAGCACGAGCCGTTCGTCCTCGATCAGGTAGGGAATGCGGTAGCTCGACACGATGTCGAGCGTGCGCACCGCGACGCCGAGCTGCACCAGCGATTTCGCCATTTCGAGTGCGACGAGCCCGCCCGAGCAGTAGCCGAGCACGTCGACCTCGCGCACGCCGCTGCGCCACAGCGCATCCGCATAGCGCCGGCCGAGCGTCGCGTTCAGGTGACGCGCCGGCAGGTCGAGATAGTCCTGCGCGTCGCGCACCGCGAAGCCGAGCACCGGGCCGAGCCGCGCGAGTGCCGGCAGTGCCGGACGATAGGCATGCACGGTGCCGAGCCCTTCGTGCACGATCACGCGCGGCACGCCGTCGCCCGGCGCGAGCGGAATCGGCCGCACGTCGGCGCGCACGCGCGGCGCGGGTGCGTGGACGACGGACGACGGCTGCATCGCGCGCGGTGCGGCCGCGCCGGCCGGCGATACGCCGGCCGACGGTTGCGTCTGCGCTTCGCGCAGGCAACGGGCGAACGCCGCCGGCGTCGGCTGCGCGAGCACCCAGCGCAGCAGCCGGTCGAACGGATGCGCCTGCGCGAGCGGCTCCTCGCCACGCAGCCGCGACACGAGTTGCGCGATCAGCAGCGAATCGCCGCCGGCGGCGAAGAAATCCTGATCCGGCGTGACGTTGCGCGTATCGAGCACCGTCTCCCACCATCCGATCAATCGCGCCAGCAGCGGATCGGCGGCGGGTGTCTGCGCCGGCCGAACCGCCGCCGGTTCCGGCTCGCGAATGTCGGCAATGCCGGCCAGCGTCCGGCGGTCGATCTTGCCGTTCGCGGTCACGGGCAGTCGCTCGAGCACGCGCAGTTGCGACGGCACCATATAGCCCGGCACGCGCTCGGCAACGAACGACAGCAGCGCATCCGGCGCGATGCGGGCCGCGCCGCGCTTCACGTGCGCGAGCAGGATGTCGTAGCCCAGCGCGTCGAGCGGCGAGCCGGCCGTCACGCAGCCGAGTGCGCGATCGCCGTCGTCCCCCTGCAGCCATTCGAGCCACTGCGCGCGCGGTACGAACAGCCGGCACGACCCGGCACGCGCATCGCGCGGCGTCTCCATCATCAGCCCCTGGCTGATGCTGATCTCCGGATGCTCGGCCGTCAGTTCCTGGATCACCCACCACGCATCGGCCGCCGACAGCGCGCGCAATCCGGCGATCAGTGCAACCGTGTCGCGCGCGTTGTTCAGCGCGCCGGAGCTGATCGTCATGTCGATCGAATGCGGCGCGATGCCCTGCGCGTCGAGCGCTGCATTCAAGTCGAAACGCACGAACCGCATCCACGGATACGCGGCGAAGCGCTCGCGCGCGGCCGCGAGAAAGTAGCTCGACACGTCGCTGAACAGGTAGTCGATCCGCGTGCCCGCTTCGACCAGCGGCGCGAGCGCATCCACGATCGCGCGCGTCGCGGCGGCCGTTCCCGCGCCGATCTCGAGGATGCGCCACGTACGGCGCGGCTCGCGCGCGACGATCTCGCGCACGGCTTGCGCCATCCCGCGATGCAGCGCATGCGCGTGTTCGCCGTTGCTGTACATCGCTTCGGCGATATGCGACGCGCCTTCGGGGAACATCAGGCCGGCCGGCGAAACCGTGCCGTCCACCTGTACGTCCAGGCAGCCCGCGCTGTCGCGGAAGTAGTCGATGAGGACCGGCGGCCACAGCTCGGGCGATGCATGCAGCGCGAACGCATCCCAGCATGCGTGCGCGTCGGCATGGCTGGCGTCGGACCGTCTACGCCAGCCGCCTTCGGCATCCGCGTGCAGCACGCCGTGCGTCACGAGCATCGCGAGCCAGTGGCGCAGCAGATGCTGCCGCGCCGGCGGCACGCGCAGCCGCTCGCACAGCGTCGCGAAACCGGTTGCGTCGTCGGCCGTCAAGCCGCCTGCCGGTACGATCCACGCGGCCAGCGACGCCACGCATGCCGTTTCGAGTTGCTCGACCGACCGCGCCACGTCCGCTTGCGCGGGCCAGCGCACGGCGTCGAACGCAGCGCGTACCGGTGCCGCGATCTCATGAAGGGCGGGGTCGTGCGCCGACGGGTCAGGCGTCGCACCCTGCAGCGACACGAAGCTCGCCAGCCGGCGCTCGGCGCCCTCGCCGAGCACGATCGTCGCGGCCGCGCCGACCAGCGGATGCGCGGTCAGCGCCGCATCGATCTCGGCCAGCTCGATCCGGTAACCGCGGATCTTCACCTGATCGTCCTGCCGGCCGAGGAATTCGAGCGAACCGTCGACGCGCACGCGGCCGAGATCGCCGGTGCGATAGAGCCGGCGCCCGTCGCGATGACGGATGAAACGTTCGGCCGTTCGCGCGGGATCGTTCGCATAGCCCGTCGCGAGCCCGACGCCGCCGATATGGATCTCGCCGCGCACGCCGGGCGGGCACGGCCGGCCAAGCACGTCGAGCACTTCCATCGTCTGCCCGGTCAGCGCGCGGCCGTACGGAATGCTGGCGAGCTGCGTGTCCTCCGGGCGGATCGGATGCTCGATCGACCAGATCGACGCTTCGGTCGCGCCGCCGAGACTGAACAGCGCGCTGTCGGGCCAGCGTTTCCACCAGCGGGCCGGCAGCGTCACCGGAATCCAGTCGCCCGACCACAGCACGCGGCGCGGGCCCGGCACGTCGAGCGCCGGTTCGCCCTCGAGGTAATCGATCAGCATCTGCCCTTGTGCGGGCACCGAGTTCCACACCGTCACCGCATGACGTGCCATCAACGCCGCCCAGTGCGACGGATCGTGACCGCGCGCGGGGTCGGGCAGCACGACGCACGCACCGCGCGCGGTCGCGCCGAAGAAGTCGTAGACGGACAAGTCGAAGCTCAGTTCGGCCAGGCCGAGTACCACATCGCCCGCACCGACCGCATGGCGTGCGTTGATGTCGGCGAGCGTGTTGCACACCGCCGCGTGGCTCAGCATCACGCCCTTCGGTTCGCCGGTGGAGCCCGACGTGTAGATCACGTAGGCCAGCGCCGCGCCGTCGACGTCGCATGCGGCGCGCGGCGGCCATTGCGGATCGGCGGGCAGCGCATCGGCATCGATGCGCACGCATCCTTCATGCTCGAACTCCAGCGCCCGTACGCTCACGACCGCGCGCACCCGCGCATTGCGCAGGATCGCCTGCCGGCGCAACGCCGGCTGACGGCTGTCGACCGGCACGTATGCGGCGCCCGCCTGGACGATCGCGAGCACGGCCGCGAGCTGGTGCGCGCACTTCGGCATCAGCACCGCCACCGTGTCGCCCACGCCGACGCCGGCCTGTTCGAGCGCGGTACGCAGCGCCGCCGCATGTTGCGCGACATCGCGGTACGTGCGGGCGCCCTGCGCGTCGATCACGACCGGCGCATCGGGCGTGCGCAGCGCCTGCGCGGCAAACCCGGCCGCGATATGCGTCTCCGCGTCCGGATGCACGTCGGCAACGGGCGCGGCGCACGGCAGCACGATGTCGCCCGCACGCGACCACCATCCGGCATCGTCGGCAAGCCGGCCCAGCAGCGCGACGTATGCGTCGAACATCGCGGTCGGCAAGCCTTCGGGAAACAGATCGTCCCGCACGTCCCAGCCGATCTCCAGCCCGCCGAACTGGTCGGTCACCTGGCAGTCGAGCCACACCTGCGGCGTCTGGCTGATCATGTAGCGCGGCGGTTCCGCCCGGGCCGCCTGCTCGCCAAGCAAGCGGCCGACGCTGCCGATGCCGCTCGTGAACACGACCGGCATCAGCGCCGCCTCCTTGCCGCGCCGCCGCGCGAGTTCGCGCATCACGTCGACGCCGGTGAATGCGCGATGGTCGAGATCGTCGAACATCCGCGCACCGATCGTACGCGCGCGCGCGATGAAATCGCCCCCTTGCGTCACGTCGACGGCGAGCAGGCTCAACGCGGTGAAATCGCCGAGCACCGCGTCGATGCGCGGATGCACCGGCGGACGGTTCAGCACCGTCAGGTTCAGGCAGAACGCCGGCGACTGGCTCCAGCGGCCGACGACTTCCGCGAACGCGGCCAGCGCGACGCTCGCCGCACTCAGCCCGAAACGGCTTGCATGGCCGCTCAGTGCAGCCCATTGCGCGCGGTCGAGCCGCGCATGGCGATGCGTGAAACGCGGACGGGCGTCGGTGCGCATCGCGGGCACGACCGGCAGATCGGGGCGCGCCGGCAGATCGTCGATGCGCGCGAGCCACCAGGCCTTGTCGCGCGCATGATCGGCCCCCGTGCCGGCCTGCGCCTCGTGAGCCACATAGTCGCGAAACGTCGCGTCGAGCGGCGCCGGCCGCCATTGCGGATCGTCGTAACGGCGCCGCCATTCGGCAAGCAGCAGTTGCAGGCTCGCGTAGTCGATCAGCGTGAAATCGACGGACAGGTGCAGCAGCGCGCCATCCGGCCCGAGGCTCACTTCGGGCTGCAGCACGGGCCAGCGGTCGAGCGCATGGACCGCGTGGTCGAGCCGCTCGCGTACCCGCTGCACGTGCGCGTCGAATGCGTGCGCATCGCCGTCGCGCAGGTCGTGCACCGTGAGCCGCTGCCACGGCACGTCGGGCAGCACGCGCTGCCATGCGTTGTCCTCGACGATCGCGCGCAGCATCGGATGCCGCGCCACGCACGCATTCCACGCGGCCTCGAAGCGCACGCAGTCGAGATCCTGCCGCTCGTCGTATTCGACGTACAGATGGCATGCGCTGCCGCCGAACTCGAACGACTCGTGCCGGCCGAGCACGTACGCGGCCTGTACCGGCGTCAGCGCAAACCGTTCATGCTGGCGCGCCGGATCGCTGCGCCACGCGCCGCCCCGCAGGAAGCGGACGAACGCGTCGCGTTCGGCCTTGATGCGCGCGGCCAGGTCCGCGTCGAGCGCGCCGGCCGGTGCGCGATAGCGCAGCTGACCGCCGTCGTCGCACCACAATTCGATCTGCCGTTCGCGGCAGAGATCGAGTACGTCGTCGAAGCTCACAGCACGCCCTCCTCGATCGTCGCGACCGATGCGCTGCCGTCCGCCGTGACCGCCGGCGCCACATCGTCGAGCTGGGCGGCAAGACCGGCGAGCGTCGGATCGCGGTAGAACGCGGCCATCCCGATCCGCGCGCCGAGCCGTTCGCGCAATTGCGCGAGCAGGCGCGTCGCCAGCAGACTGTCGCCGCCGAGCGCGAAGAACGTGGCGTCGCGGGCGTTCGCCCGACAGCCGAGCGCCTGCTCCCAGCACGCGAGCAGCGTCGCATGCCGTTCGTTTGCCGGCACGAACGCGTCATGCGCGGCCGGCGCGTCGCCGAGCGCGCGCGCAAGCGCGTCGCCCACCGCGCGCCGGTCGATCTTGCCGTTCGCGTTGAGCGGCCAGCGCGGCAGGCACCACAGTGCGTCAGGGCGCATCGCGTCCGGCAGCCGGTCGCGCAGCCAGTCTGCCAGTACCGCTTGCGTCGCCGATTCGCCGACACGACGCACGTCGAGGCATGCAAACGCGGTCGAATACCAGCTTCGGGAGTCGGGCGTGAAGCCGCTCGCCTGCGCGGCGGCGGCGATCGCCTCGGTCGTGAACGGCCGCGGCAACGAGGCATCGCCCGTCACGCTCGCGACGAGTTCGCGCAACGGCGAGTCGCGCAGCACGTCGGCGAACAGCAAACGGCCATCCCGCGCCAGCAGCGCGGCCGCGATCCTGAACGTATCGCGCGGATCGTCGCGCAGGTGTGCCGCGGCGAAACTGATCACGCAGTCGAATGCGCCGAGATGACGCGCGGGCAGCAGGGCGTCCTGCAGCGCCTGAAGCGCGGGCCTCGTTCGCGTGAAGCGTGCCTGCGCGGTGTGCAGCAGACCCGGCGACACGTCGAACAGCGTCACGTCGAAACGCGGATCGTCGAGCACGTCGAGGCCCGCGTCGAACCATTGCCCGGCGCGGGCATCGAGCACCGCGACCCGCATCGCGCCCGTGCATGCAGCAGCCTGTGCATCGAGCGCGCCAGCAAACTCGCGCAGCACACGAGCGCCGTCCGGCAAGCGCGTCGCGAATGCAAGCGGCGCGACGCGCGGATCGAGCGCCACGCGCTGCGCGACGGTATCGGGATCGGCTGCGAGCGTGCGCAGCGCCGCCGTCAGGTCGTCGAGGTCGGTTGCATGCCAGCCGAGCCGATCGAGCGCGGCGTCGATCGAGATCGATGCATCGCCTGTCGCGTGCCAGCGCGCATGCAGCGACGGCGGCAGGCTCGCGCCGCCGTCGCTCAGCCGATCGGCGACGACGCGTGCAACGGCCGCTTCCGCCTGAACCGTATCGGCCGTGCCCGCATCCGCGAGCGGCGACGGCGCCGCATCGGCCACGCAATCGGCCGGCACGAACGCCGCGACGATGCGCGCGACTTCGCCGTTCGCGACACTGGCACACGCGCCATCGATCCGCGGATGCGCGGCCAGTGCCGCTTCGATCTCGCCCAGTTCGATCCGGTGCCCGCGCACCTTCACCTGCCGGTCCTCGCGCCCCAGGAATTCGAGCGTCCCGTCCGGCCAGTAACAGCCGCGATCGCCGGTGCGATACCAGCGGCCCGACGCATGCTGCACGAAACGCTGCGCGGTCAGCCCGGGATCGTTGCGGTAGCCGCGCGCAAGACTGTCGCCGCCGATCAGCAGTTCGCCCGGCACGTAATCGGGGGCGTCGCGGCCGTCGGCGTCGACCACGCGCCAGGCCTGCCCCGGCAACGGCCGGCCGTATGGAATCGAGCGCCAGTGCGGCGGCACGTCGCGTACCGTCTGCACGTTCGACCAGATGCCGGCTTCGGTCGCGCCGCCGAGCGCGTGGAATGCGCATGCGTCGCCGCAGCGCTCGCGCAGGCGCGCCGGCAGGTCGAGCGCGATCCAGTCGCCGGACAGCAGCGCCGCACGCACGCTGCGGCACGCGTCTTTCGCGACCGGCACGGCCAGCGCCATTTCGAGCAGCGCGGGCGCCGAATTCCATAGCGTCACGCGATGCTGCGCAATCAGTTCGATCCAGCGCGCCGCGTCGCGCGCGTCGTCCTGCGTGGGCAGCACGAGTTCGGCACCCGCGCCCAGCACGCCGAACAGGTCGTACACCGACAGGTCGAAGTCGAGCGCCGACACCGCGAGCAACCGGTCGTCCGCACTCACGCCGAGCAGCGCGTCGATCGCATCGATCGTGTTGACCGCCGCCGCGTGCGTCATCTCGACACCCTTCGGCACGCCCGTCGAGCCGGACGTATAGATCACGTACGCCGTGGCCCGCGGCGCGACCGCGAGCGGTGCGGCCAGCGGCGCATGCCGCATCAGTGCGGCGATGCCCCAATGCGGCACCGGCGCATCCGTGCGCGCCGTGTCGCCGATCACGGCTTTCACGCCCGCCGCGCGCTCGATCAGCGCCTTGCGCGCGGCCGGCTGCGCGATGTCGAGCGGGACGTAGCACGCGCCGGCGGCCAGTACGCCGAACACGGCAGAGACCTGCGCCGGCCCGCGCGGCAGGCTGATCTCGACGGCATCGCCGTGCCCGATCCCGGCCGCGCGCAACCCGCCCGCGATCGCGAGCGCCTGCGCGGCCAGTTCGCCGCGCGTCACGACCTGCCCGCCGCACCGCAACGCGACCGCCGCCGGTTCGCGCGCGGCCCCGGCGAAGAAATCGCGATGCAGCGTGCGCGGCCGGCCGGGCGCGGGCTGCGCGTTGAGCGCCTCGCGCACCCGACGCTGCGCGGACGGCAATTCGACCGCGATCGGCAGCCGCCAGTCGCGATCGCACAGCGCCTGCACGAGCGCGACGTACGCGCCGAACATCGCGTCGACCATCCCGTCCGGAAACAGGCCGTCGACGCTGTCCCACGCGAGCAGCGCGCCGTCCGGCACGCGATAGAGCTGATGATCGAGCCACACCTGCGGCGTCTGCGAAATCATGTCGTGCAGATCGCCGAACACGCGCGCGAACGCCTCGGGCACGAACGGCGCGTCGCCGAGATTGCACGAGAACACGACGGGCGCCGCGCGCGGCGTGCCCTGCCGGCGCGCATCGCGCAGCACGTCGAGCGCCGGATACGCGGCGTGCGCGATCGCGCCGTGCAGCCGCTGCTGGAAAACGCGCACCGCATCGGCCGCGCTCGCGTCGGCCTGCACGTCGCATTCGACGAGCAGCAGCGTCGTGAAATCGGCGATCACGCGGCCGAGATCGGGTGCGTCGCCATGCCGGTCGAACAGCGGCACGTTGAGCAGGAACGCATGGCGGCCGCTCCAGCGTGCGAGCACCGCGGCAAACGCCGCGCCGAACACCGACGACAGCGTCACGCCATGCTGCGCGGCCCGCGCCTGCAGGCGCGCAAGCTCGTCCGTGCTCAGCGTATGGGCGATGCGGCTGAAGCGCGGCGCGCGGATCGCTTCCGGCGCGCGGGCCAGCGGCAGCGCCGGCCCTTCCGGCAGCGTCGCGAGCTTTGCGTGCCATGCATCGCGCGCCGCGGCCCGCGCGTCGCGCGTATCGGCCGCGCGACGCGCGAGCCAGGCCGGGAACCACGTCGACGGCGCGTCGGGCAACGCCGACGGTTCGGCATACGCGACACCGATCTCCTGCATCAGCAGCCGCACGCTGTCCACGTCGGCCGCGAGCAGGTCGACACTCAACCACACGCGATCCTCGCCGCCGGGCATCTGCACGAGCCCCATCATGAAGACCTGCGCGTGCTCGACATCGAGACATTCGTGCGACCGGAACGCGCGCAGCGACGCCCATTCGGTTTCCGCGTCGGCGGCCGTCTTGCCGCGCCAGTCCGCATGCGCGAGCACCGGCGCGTCCGACGCCGCGAGGATCTGCTGACGACCGCCGGCGAAGCGCGCGCGCAGCATCGGATGACGCTCGCGCACACGCCGGCACGCCGCGTCGAGACGAACGGGATCGAGCGCCTGGCTGCGGAATTCCAGAAACGCGTGGCAGCTCACGTTGCCGAGCACTTCGCCGTCGCCGCGGCCGAGCCAGTACGCCTGCTGCACCGCGGACAGGTCGAACGGCGCGTGCACGTCGACATCCTCGCCCGCGACGTCGGGAGCCGGCCGCGCGACACGCGGCGCATTCGCCAGCAACGCGGCCCACGCGCCGAGCGTCGGCGTGCGCGCGAGCGCATCGAACGTCAGCGCGTAACCGAGACGGTTCACGCGCGTCTGCAGATACATCAGCCGGATCGAATCGAGGCCGCAGCTCAGCAGGTCCTCGTCATCGTCGAGCGATGCGATTTCATCGACGGATTCGTCGAGCAGCCCGGCGATCAACGCAACGAGCTGCGAGCGAAAGTCGGTGGAGGAACAACAGGAAGGATCGGAATGGTCGATACGGGAATCGACAACGGTCTGGCTCATGGGCACGCCTTGTATGGGTCGTTCGATGGCGGATCCGCGCGGTGGCGGCCACCCGTGAATGAGAATCTATCTCATTCACTCCCATGTGCCCGGTCGATTCCTTTAGGCTGCCGGTCAGTTGTTTTAGATTGCCGCGCTCGTCAGTTCGTCGTCGTCGATCGCGTTCGACGACGCGCGAATATCGCTCGGCGAAATGCCGTAGCGCTTGCGGAACGCGATCGAAAAATGCGCGGGACTGTAGCCGACGCGATACGCGACGGTCGACACGTTCGCGTCCTCCGCGCACAGCATCGCGTGCGCGGTCCGCAGCCGGTATTCCTGCAGGTACGCATACACGCTCGTGCCGAACACCTTGCGGAATCCGGCCGTCAGCTTGCGCGAATTCATCCCGACGCGGCCCGCGAGCGCGTCGAGCGTCGGCGGCTGCTGGAGCTCGCGCGTCAGGATGTCGCTCGCCGCATACACGCGCTCGACATCCGACGACGTGACGCGCACGTCGGCCGGCGCGAACTGCCGCTGCGTCGCGAGCAGCTGCGCGCTCAGCGCGGTCAGCTCGAACGCCTTCGCCTTCAGGTAGTACTCGCGCACCGCGCCCTCGAACGGGCAGGTGGCGATCTGCACCGCGAGCGCCTGCAGCGCCTTCGACGCCGGGCAACTGACGATGCGCGGATCGCCGCCCGTCGGCGCGAGCATCTTTTCCGGCAGCAGGCTCAGGTTGCGGTCGAGCGCGTCGAGGCCGAGCTGCACGATCGTGTAGCGCAGCGGCACGTCGCGATCGTAGATCTGGTGCGTCGTGAACTCGCCGTCGTTGGCGATCACGCACAGGCCCGGCCCCTTGATGCACTGCTCGGGCTGGCCGGGCACGCGGCAGCGCAACTGTCCGCTCTGCACGAGGACGAGCTTCAGCCCTTTTTCGAGCGGCTCCTCGTACCAGTCGCGGCTGTCCGAGCACAGCGTGCCGCTCATGAGTTTCATGCCCGCATCGACGTGCACCACGCCCGGATGGTTGCCGGGCACGAGCACCGGCGGGTGACGTCGTGACGAAGCGAAGGAGGTCGAGCTCATCGGAGGGTCCGTTGGTTAGGCGGCACGCGCGGACCGGCGCGCGCCGGCGGCAACCGGCCGATTGTCCGGCCGGACCGCGCGGGCGCCGCGCAACGGACGCCCGATCGAATGAAATTGCCGCGATATCAAAAGAAACGACGCTATCGCGGCGCGTGTTCCAAATGATAATACCTCTCATTTACATTTTTTGACAACTTGCCGGAACCCAAGGTCTGCGCATGCAATCCTCCCTTCCCTCCCTGGCGCCGGCCGTGCCGGCCGACGCGCCCGACTGGCCCGACGACGTCGCGCGCCGCTACCGCGACGCCGGCTACTGGCAGGACACGACGTTCTTCGACGCGCTCGATGCGTGTGCGCGGCGCCATCCCGACGCGCTCGCCGTCGTTGACGGCGCCTGCCGGCTCGGTTATCGCGACCTGCTGGCGCGCATCCGGCGACTCGCGGGCGGCCTCGCTCGGCTCGGCCTGACGCGCGGCGACGCGGTCGTCGTCCATTTGCCGAACGGCGCGCGCTTCATCGAGACGTGCTTCGCGCTGTTCCAGCTCGGCGTGCGGCCGGTGCTCGCGCTGCCCGCGCACCGCCACTACGAGATCGGCGCGTTCTGCCGCTTTGCCGGCGCGCGCGCCTATCTCGGTGCGTCGCAACTCGGCGATTTCGACTGCCGCCCGCTCGCGGCCGCGTTGCAGGCCGACTGCCCGACGCTCGCGCACGTGGTGATGGCCGGCGACGATCACGCGTTCACGTCGTTCGACGCGCTGTATGACGCGCCGCCCGTACTCGAATGCGCGGCGCGCGCCGACGACATCGCCTGCTTCCAGCTGTCGGGCGGCACGACCGGCACGCCGAAACTGATTCCGCGCCGCCATCGCGAATACCTGTACAACGTGCGCGCATGCAGCGCCGCAAGCGGCTTCGGTGCCGACACCGTGTATCTCGCCGCGCTGCCGATGGCGCACAACTTCACGCTGTGCTGCCCCGGCACGATCGGTGCGCTGCTCGCGGGCGGCCGCGTGGTCACGACCGGCCGGCCCGAGCCCGAACAGAGTTTCGCGCTGATCGCGCGGGAACGCGTCACGCATACCGCGCTCGTGCCGCCGCTCGCGCTGCTGTGGCTCGACGAGCAACCGCAACGGCAGGCCGACCTGTCGAGCCTGCGCGTGCTGCAGGTCGGCGGCGCGCGGCTGATGGACCACGCGGCCGCGCGCGTGACGCCCGTGCTCGGCTGCCGGCTGCAGCAGGTGTTCGGGATGGCCGAAGGGCTCATCTGCTGCACGCGGCTCGACGATTCGCCCGAACGCATCGCGCGTACGCAGGGGCGCCCGGTATCGGATGCCGATGAAGTGCGCATCGTCGACGAAGCCGGCGAACCGGTCGCGCCCGGCGAGATCGGCGAGCTTCAGGTACGCGGCCCGTACACGATACGCGGTTATTACCGGCTCGCCGACCACGACGCAACGGCGTTCACGGCCGACGGCTTCTACCGCAGCGGCGATCGCGTGCGGCGCACCGCGGACGGCGACCTCGTCGTCGAGGGCCGCGACAAGGACCAGATCAACCGCGGCGGCGAGAAAGTGTCGGCCGAGGAAGTCGAGAACCTGCTGCTCGCGCATCCGCAGGTGCACGACGCGGCAGTCGTCGCAATGCCGGACACGCTGCTCGGCGAGCGTACGTGCGCGTTCGTCGTCGCGCGCGCGCCTGCACCGTCCAGGCTGGTGCTGAAACGCTACCTGCGCGATTGCGGACTCGCGGCCTTCAAGATTCCCGACCGTATCGAGTTCATGCCGCGTTTCCCGGAAACCGGCATCGGCAAGACCAGCAAGAAATCGCTGCGCGAGCTGCTGCGCCGCCAGTTGCAGGCGGCCGCCGCATGATCGCGCGCCCGACCGGTTCGAACTGGATCCGCGAGCTGCGGCTGTCGCCGTGCGCACGGGCGCAACTCGTGTGCTTCCCGCACGCGGGCGGCACCGCGAATTTCTTTCGCAACTGGAGCCGTGCGCTGCCGTGGGACGTCGATCTGCTCGCGCTGCAGTATCCGGGCCGCGAGGAGCGCTTCGGCGAACCGTGCCTGCAGTCGATCGAGGCGCTCGCCGGCCCCGCGACCGATGCCCTGCAACGCTATGCGCACGCGCCGCTCGTGCTGTTCGGGCACAGCCTCGGCGCGGCGCTCGCGTACGAGGTCGCGTTACGGCTCGAAGCACGCGGCGCCGCGCCGCTTTACGTGGCCGTCTCCGCGCTGCCGCCGCCGCATCGCCAGCGCCTGTCGAATCTGCACCTGCAATCCGACGACGCGCTCGCCGGCGATGTCGCCCGGCTGTCCGGCGAACACGCCGCGCTGCTCGCCGATCCGGAAATGCGTGCGATCTACCTGCCGATGATCCGCGACGACTATCGCGCGATCGAGACGTACCGGCGCGACCGGCCGCCACGCATCGATGCGCCGCTCGGCGTGATGCATCCGCTCGCCGATACCGAACTCGACCGCGACGAAGCGCATGCGTGGCAGGACGTCGCGGCGCGCCCGATCCGCATCGAGACGTTCGACGGCGACCACTTCTACCTGCGGCACCAATACCCGGCGGTGATCGCGCATCTGGTCGAACGGATCGACCAGTCCCTTCGTTACGGAAAGGAGTACACATGAAAGCACCGGACGCCTGCACGGGGCTTCCCGATATTCGCGACGCCATCGATCGCCTGGACGCCGACATCATCGACGCGCTCGGCCGGCGCATGCAATACGTGAAGGCCGCGTCGCGCTTCAAGCCCGACGAAGCGAGCATCGCCGCGCCGGAACGGGTGGCCGCGATGCTGCCCGACCGGCGCCGCTGGGCCGAACAGGCCGGTCTCGACGCCGACTACGTCGAGTCGCTGTTCGCCGGGCTGATCGCGTGGTACATCGCACAGCAAACGCAGTACTGGCGGCAACAGCGGGGGCTCGCATGAACGCCGGCCTTCCGCTGCTGCACGACACGTTCGCGCGTGCCGCCCGACGCGCCGCCGCCACCGGCGAGCCGACGCTCGCCTCGGTGTCGGTGCCGCTGCGGCCGCTCGACTTCTTCGACCTGATCGCGGCCTGGGACGACGGCGTCACGCCGTGGTTCTTTCACGAAGCCGGCGACGCGTCCGTCACGCTGTTCGGCTGGGACCGCGCGCTCGAGCTGAACGCCACGGGCGATACGCGCTTCGCGCAGGTCGACGCGCGCTGGCGCACGCTGGTTCGCGGCGCGGTGACGGCCGGCCCGCAGCCGCCGCGCGTCGTCGGCGGCTTCCGGTTCGATTCGCATGGGGCGCGCAGCGTGCACTGGGCGTCGTTTCCCGACGCGAGCATGACGGTGGCCACGCTGCTGATCGTGCGTGAAGGCGAAGCGCACTGGGCGGTCTGCCAGCACGTCGTCGCCGCGCACGACGATCCGGCCGCGCTCGCGCATGCGTGTCTTGCACGGATCGAGTCGCTCGGTGCACTCGCCGCCGCCCACGACGACGATGCATCGCACCTGCTGCACACGCAGGCGCTGCAGGCAAGCGAATGGCAGCGCGAAGTCCGGCGCGCGGTGGACGCGATACGCGGCGGCGCGTTCGGCAAGGTCGTGCTCGCCCGCGACGTGCTCGACCAGTACGCGCGGCCCGTCGCGATCGCGCCGCTGCTGCGCAGGCTCCGCCAACGCGACGCGCATGCCCACCTGTTCGCCATCCGTCGCGCAAATGCATGCTTCGTCGGCGCCACGCCGGAACGGCTCGCGCGGGTCGCGGCCGGCGACGTGCGCACGCATGCGCTCGCCGGGACGATCCGGCGCGGCGCCACGCCCGACGACGACCGCGCGCTCGGCGCCGCGCTGCTGGGCTCCGCGAAGGAACGGCTCGAACACGCGCTCGTCGTCGACGCGATCCGCGCCGCGCTGACGCCGCTGTCGCGCATGCTCGACGTGCCCGAGCACCCGTCGCTGCACCGGCTGCCGAAACTGCAGCACCTGAGCACGCCGATCCGCGCCACGCTGCATGCGGACGCGACGCTGCTGCAGGTCGTCGCGGCGCTGCACCCGACGCCCGCCGTCGCCGGCCATCCGCGCGCGCCGGCACTCGACCATATCCGCGCACATGAAGGCTTCGATCGCGGCTGGTACGCGGCACCGATCGGCTGGATCGATGCGCACGGCAACGGCGACTTCATCGTCGCGCTGCGTTCGGCGCTGATCGAAGGCGGCGCGTGCCGGCTGTTCGCGGGCTGCGGCATCGTCGCCGACTCCGATCCGGTCAACGAGTATCAGGAAACCGAACTGAAGCTGTCCGGCATGCAGGCGGCGATCCGCGTGCGCGATGCGGCGGATGCCCACGGCCGCGCGCGCATGTCGTCGACGGTCGATTGAAGCTTGCCGTGGCCGCCGCTCGCTTCACGGCAACGGCGGCCCATTCCCACGCCGCATGCGCTCGGCAGGCGGCGCCGTCCGTGGCAACGACGATTTCTCCGTGAAAATGTCGGGTGCTCCAGCCATGCCGGCGCGGCCGCTGCGCTGCCGCATGTAACCGATTGCGCACTGCCGAGGCACAATCCAATGCAACCCCGTTCGAATCCAAACCGGCGATTCTCAATTACATCTGCAGTCCTGAGTAACTTTCAGATTACGTCAAAAAATACCGCGTATTTCGACACCGCAACGACTATGCTGATGTAACGGGAATACGCGTCTGTGCCGGGCGCGCCGATACGCCCCGCTGCCGTGCGCAGCGATCTTGGTGGACGCATATGCAGTCGCGAGACCGGATTGCCTCGGAACAGGTCAGGATCGTCTACGACGTCGTGATGCCCTACGCCGTCGGCAGCACGCTGCTTGCCCTCTTCGCGACCCTTTCGATCGGCTGGCTCGGCCGTCCTGCCCCCGCATCGGGCCTTGCGTGGCCGCTCTACATCGCCGTGTGCTCGACCGGCCAGATCGTGCTGTCGCGTCTGTATCGGCGATCGCCGTCGTCCGCGAGCCGCTGGCAGTGCTGGGCGCTGGGGCTCTCCGCCTTCAGCACGGCCACCGGCATGGGCTGGGGATGGGCGTCGATTCATCTCGCGGCGCACGCGGATTTCGAAATCGCGAGCCTCGTGGTCATCGCGACGACCGGCGTCGTGGCCGGTGCCATCCCGGTACTCGGCACGTACTTTCCGGCGTTCATCGCCTTTCTGTTGCCGGCCACCCTCCCGTATATCGGCGCCGCGCTCCTGTCGACGAACGCGCTCCAGCGCACGACCGCGCCGATGATGCTGCTGATCGCCGGCGTGATCGGCTATCTCGGGCTGCTGGCGAACCGCGCGGCCACGCGGAACATCCGCCTGCGCTTCAAGGCCGAACGGTACGCAGTCGATCTGCAGGCGCAGAACGCACGGATCGAACGACTCGCCGTCGACCTCGACTGCCAGCGACACATCGCCGACCAGGCCAATCTCGCCAAATCGCAATTCCTCGCGGCGGCCAGCCACGACCTGCGCCAGTCCGCGCATGCGCTGAATCTGCTGATCGGCGCGCTGCACGGCATCCCGATGCCGCCGGACGGGCGCCAGCTCGTCGAGCGCATCGAGCGCTCGTCCGACGCGCTCAGCCGGCTCTTCGGCGCGCTGCTCGATCTTTCGCGGCTCGACGCCGGCAGCGTCGACGTGCAGCGCCGGCCGTTTGCCGTCGACGCGGTGCTCGAATACGTGTGCAACGACTGCCTGCTCGACGCGCAAGCGAAAGGCGTCGCGCTGTCGCGCGTGCCGTGCCGCGCGGTGGTGCAATCGGATCCGCTGCTGGTCGAACGCATCGTGCGCAATCTCGTCTCCAACGCGGTGCGCTACACCGCGCGCGGAAGAATCGTCGTCGGCTGCCGGCGCCGCGGCACCCGCCTCGCGATCCAGGTCTGGGACACGGGCTGCGGGATTCCCGATCACCTGCAGAAGCTCGTGTTCCACGAGTACTACCAGGTCGGCAATGCCGAACGCGATCACGAGAAAGGCTTCGGGCTCGGGCTCGCGATCGTGCGGCGGCTGGCCGCCCTGCTCGATGGCCGGCTGGCCGTGCACTCGACGCCCGGCCGCGGTTCGTGCTTCGAAGTCGCGATCGCGCTTGCCGCCTGCCCGCCCGATCCGCTCGACCTGCCGATCGCCGGTCACGACGACGTGCCCGGCACGACAGGGCGCGTCGTCGTGATCGACGGCAATCGCGCGACCCGCACCGGGTTGTCCGCACTGCTGGCGACGTGGGGCTACGAGACGATCGCGGTACGCTCGGGCAAGGAGGCGCTCGACCGGCTGTCGGCCGGCGCGCGGCAACCCGACCTGCTGATCTGCGATTACCTGCCGCCGCGCGGTGAAAACGGCATCGCGGTCATCGAGCGGCTGCGCCGGGCGCTCGACGCCGCCGTGCCCGCCTTGCTGATCAGCGGCGATACGACCGACGAACAACGAGCCGCGGCGCATGCGCGCGGGCTGGTTCTGCTGCACCGCCCGCTGCCGAACGGCAAACTGCGCACGGCGGTCGGTCATCTCGTCGCCGCCGGTGCGCGGCGGCGCTCGATGGCCGACGCGGACGCCCGCGGCGTCGCGATCTAGCGGCACCGCGCGTGTCCGCCGGCGCTTGCCGGGTCAAGCCGGATCCGCGCGTTCGTGCCGCACGCGCTTCCGGCGGACGGCTCCGGCTTCACGTGGCCGGCGCGCTTGCCGGCCCGTGCCGGCGGCCGGCAGGCGACACAGACGCGATTGGGGCGCAGGTCGTGGCGATGGATCACGAATGCGGCATGGCACCGGACGCAGCGCGCCGTCGACAGCACGCCGCCGTCGACGAAGCGCACCAGCATCCACGCGCGCGTCAGGTCGAGCAGCGGATCGCAGTGCGCGGCACGGCATCGCCCCGCATACAGCCCGTACGCCTTCACCAGCGCGTCGAGTCGCGAACACCGCGCGTCGATCCGCAGGAAGCGGTAGATGTTGTGGAACAGCGACGCATGGATGTTGGCCATCCAGGTCATGTACCAGTCGCTGGAAAACGGCAGCAGGCCCTTTGGCGGCGCCACGCCGCGCACCTCGCGATACAGGCGGACCAGGCGCTCGTGCGGCAGCGCCAGCTCGATCTCGAGCATCTGCGGGCGCGCACCGAGCCGGATCAGCGTGACGGCATCGAGCACGAGCCGCGCGTGATCGGCAAGACTCGCCGCATGCGCGGCATCGGCGGCGCCGTTCACGGCATATCCTGGTCGAACGCCCCCATACTGGAGAACGCCAGCGCGACGTGCAGCGGCGCGACTTCGTCCGACGGCGCGTGCCGCGCGAGCGCGTCCACCGTATCGCGGCGGCTCAGTCGCAGCACGCAGATCAATTGGCCCGACGATGCCAGGTTCAGCATCGATCGCATCGACAGGCTTTCCAGTGCCTCCGCCATATCCGGCGTCGCGCCGAGACGAAACATGCCGGTCGCACGATCCGTCCGCAGCAACCGCTGCGCCAGCCACAGATAAGACATGTTCAGGTCGCGAATTAAATCCTCTTCATTGATAGTTTCCATATTGCACCTTGATTGATATCGAATCAGGCCGATGGAGACGTCCGTCAAATCCGTGCAAAGGAACATGTCTGGTTTTACGGTGTGAATCGCCCGCCTCGGCGTCAATTGCCTGATTTTCAGAAGGCAATCAATTGAAATAATCAGCGCACCCCGTATTGGCACGTTCGGTTCTTTTTATCGTATAGTCTGCACCCGGGTTCGATCGCACCCCGAAAACTCTCGGCTTCCGCAGCTTGCCCGAGCCCTTGCCATCGCGATCTTCGTGACGCTCGTTGTGCGTCCCAGCGCACCGAAAACCGCGACGATTCAGTGTCAAACACGCTTGACCGGATGTAAATCCGACGTTAGCCCATGGAAAAACGGCGTCGCATACGACCAAAGTATTAAGACTTTTCGAAAACCCCGGATTCCCTATGAGCGAAAGAGATCTGCCTCCGACTTTATTTTTATTTTCATGAAAATACTCATTGTCGATGATCATCCGGTTCTGCGAGACGGCGTGGCGACGTTGTTGCGCCAGGACAATGGCGGGATGATCGACATTCAGGCGGGCAACGCCGACGACGCGTTGCGGCTGCTCGAGCTGCACACCGACCTCGACGTCATCGTCCTGGATCTGAAAATGAGCGGCATGGACGGTTTCGCCGCGATTGACGGGATCACGCAGCTGCGGCCCGAGTTGCCGATCATCGTGCTGTCTTCGTCCGAGGACCCGCAGGACGTACGCGCGGCATTCACGCACGGCGCGCTCGGCTACGTCCCCAAGTCCGCCACCGCGCACACGCTGCTGTCGGCCATCAAGATGGTGATGAACGGCGAGCGGTACGTGCCGCCGCTGCTGCTCGACATGCAATCGGCGCATCGCGACCCGCCGTCCGCGCACGAACCCGACAGCCCGCGCCTGACGTTGCGCCAGCTCGACGTGCTGCGCCTGATCGCGGAAGGCGTGCCGAACAAGCTCATCGCCGACCGGCTCGGCCTGTCCGAGAAAACCGTGAAAGCTCATATCACCGCCATCTTCAAGGCATTGCACGTGCGCAATCGCACCCAGGCCGCGGCCGCGGGCCAGCGCCTGGGGCTCCTCTGATCGTCGTCGCGACGTCATCGTGCGGCGCCGGCCGCCGGCGCCGCACTGCCCGACGACTGCATCAGGCCGGTGCGCACCTGCGGCATCGCCGTCGTCGCCGCGCCCGCAGCCGCGATCGTGCCCGACGACGATGCGCCGACCGGCGGCACCAGTGCGACGCCATCCAGCGTATTGCCGCTGGCGACGATCCGGCTGGCCGTGCATCCGCTCGACAGCAACGACACCGCGCTACCCGCGATCGCTGCGAACGTGTTGCCCGCGACCTCGAAGTCGCATACGTTGCCCAGCGCCCGGAATCCCGCATAGCCCGATCCCGTCACGCGATTGCGCGTGACCGTCACGGTCGACACCGTGCCCGACCACGTGTCCAGTTCGAGCGCCGCCTGCTGCGTCGGCTGCAACCCGTTGTTCACGGTCGAATTCTGGACGTTGGTCACCACGTTGCCGTCGATCACGACGTTCGACACGCCGTAGGTCTTCCAGCTGTCCTCTTGCGCCAGCAGGATGCCCGCCGCCTTCTGCACGCCGTCGACCGTGTTGTTCGAGATCGTCACGGCCTGCCCGCCGACCACCGCAATACCGCGCCCCCACGCGTTTCCCGACACGGTGTTGCGATCGATCAGCACGTTGCTGCTGACGCGGCCGTCTCCCAGATAGCTGACGACGGCGATCAGGTCGTCGCCGGTCCCCTTCACCGTATTGTTCTGCACGAGCACGTTGGTCGAGCCGTAGGTCGTATGGATGCCGTCGGCCAGCGTGGCGCTCACCGTATTGCCGACGATCGCGACGTTGCTGCCGCCGAACACGAAGATCCCGGCGCTGGCGCCGCCCTGGATCGTCACGCCGAGCACCTGGACACCCGTGCCCGTCACCTCGACCTTGGTCGACGCCGGCGTCGTGAGCCGCGTGGTGCCGGTACCGACCAGCGTCACGCCCACCAGCGTCGAGCCGGCGCCGCTCATCACGATCGTCTGGTCGGACGGGTTGGTCGCGACGAGCGTCGCGCCGTAGCCCGACACCACGACGCCCGACGTCGCCACCGACAACGAGCGGCTGACCGTGTAGCGTCCCGGCGCGAGGATCAGCGTCTGTCCGGCCTGCAACGCGTTGAGCGCGGCCTGCAACGCATCGGTCTGGTCGCTGCCGTCGCTTGCCGCCCGGACCGTCACGGCCGCCGGCACGGCCCGTACCGCCGGACGCGCCCGCGCGGCATGGCGCGGCGCCGTGTACTCCGTGAGCGTCGCGGCGCAAACCTGAACCGGAAAGCTGGCAACGGCGCACGCCCATGCGACAACCGCGGCGCCGACGATACGAAATGACCTGGTCATGATGACCCCCTCGATAGGCATTCGCCCGACGCGGCGCACGATGCGACGGCATCCGGTCGCACGGCATCGACGGTCGGCCGGCGCACCGGCACGACGTGTGTCGACCCTCTGGGCGTAACGATTTGGTCCGGATCCGGTCCGGAAACAGTCGGGCAACGCCCGTGTCAGGCGATTGCCCCTCGTCTGCCGATACAGGCGGGCCGCTCCCCCAAGAGCGGTCGACGTCGACGGTGCCGGCAGCGTGCGACCGTCGGGCGACATGCCGAAGCGCTTGCGCGAGCGACGCGGGCCGGTCGGCTTCGTGTTCCGTCCCGTACGATCATGTCGCTCGATTGGAAGTCTATTTCGCCGTCGGCGCGCGTAAATCCGACAGAAGCCCCGCGACCGTCGTAGGACGGGTCCCGAGCCTGTATCGCCACGGAGAACGAGACGGCGTACGACTCGTCAGGCCGGCACGCGTGCGTGGTGCGGCATCGAGCGGAACGTCGGGAGAGAGGGGACGGGCCGCAACCGGGATCGAAATCCCGATCGGGCAGGTGCGGGTATCAGACGCGGGGGATGTGCCTGATATTCAGGACTGCGTTTTAATTCAGACTTGCCGATCCCGCACGGGACCGGACACGGACGACGTGCGCAGACGCATGATTCGGCGTCTGCGCGCGGAAGATGACACGGCCGCTCAGGCGCCGACGGTCTGCTTGTTCGACGCGGCCAGTTCCGCGTCCATGAGCGCGGCGTGCGCCTGCGCATCGCTCTCCGACAGCAGTTCGCCCTCCCACTTGGCCACCACCGCACTGGCGATCGAGTTGCCGACCGCATTGGTGGCCGAGCGCCCCATGTCGAGAAACGTGTCGACACCGAGGATCAGCAGCAGGCCGGCTTCCGGGATGTTGAACTGGTGCAGCGTCGCCGCGATCACGACGAGCGATGCGCGCGGCACGCCCGCCATGCCCTTCGAGGTCAGCATCAGCACGAGCAGCATCGACACCTGCGTGCCGAGCGACAGGTGAATGCCGTAGGCTTGCGCGATGAACAGCGACGCGAACGTGCAGTACATCATCGAGCCGTCGAGATTGAACGAGTAGCCCAGCGGCATCACGAAGCTCGAGATCTTGCGCTTCACGCCGAAACGGTCGAGCGCGTCGAGGATCTTCGGATAAGCGGCCTCCGAGCTCGCGGTCGCGAACGACAGCATGAACGCTTCCTTGATCAGCACCAGCAGCTTGAATACGCGCGGGCCGATGAACAGCAGCCCGGCCAGCACCAGCAAGGTCCAGAGCAACGTCAGGCTCAGGTAGAAGTCGGCCATGAACACGGCGAACTTGTACAGGATCGACAGGCCGTTGACCGCGACCGTCGCCGCCATCGCGGCCATCACCGCGAGCGGCGCGAGCTTCATCACGTAGCCGGTGATCTTCAGCATCATGTGCGACGTCTGTTCGATCACGGCCACGAGCGCCGCGGCCCGTTCGCCGAGCGAAGCCAGCGCCACCCCGCAGAACATCGAGAACACGACGATCTGCAGGATCTCGTTGTTGGCCATCGATTCCGCGAAGGATTTCGGCACCATGTGCCCGATGAAGTCCTTCAGCGTGAACTTCGCCGTCGCGAGATTCGCCGTCGCGCC
This sequence comes from Burkholderia seminalis, assembly GCF_001718535.1. Classification (NCBI taxonomy): domain Bacteria; kingdom Pseudomonadati; phylum Pseudomonadota; class Betaproteobacteria; order Burkholderiales; family Burkholderiaceae; genus Burkholderia; species Burkholderia seminalis. The sequence continues at coordinate 2,372,134 of NZ_CP013400.1, forward strand.
GATATCGGGCAGCGGCAGGCCGAGGTTCTCGCCGGGCCGCAGGAGGTTCGACATCAGCAGGCCGAGCAGCAGCGACAGCAGCGACGCCGTCACGAACCAGCCCAGCGCCTTCGTGAACACGCGTCCGACCGACGCCGCATCGCCCATGTGCGCGATGCCGACCACCAGTGTCGAAAACACCAGCGGGCCGATCACCATCTTGATCAGGCGCAGGAACACGTCGGACACCAGCGAGATATAACCAGCGATCTCGGTCGCGGCCTTCTTGTCCGGAAAATTGGTGTAAATCATGTAGCCGATGATGATCCCCATCACCATGGCGGCCAGGATCCAGACGGCCGCACCTCCCCTTCTCTTCATGATAAGGATTCCTTTTCATCAGGAACGAGTGAACCTCGTCGAAATTGATTGGCCGACCCGCCGCGATCCAGCGCCACGGGGGCGCTTCGATCCGTCTCCGCCGAATCGGGCCGGTCGCACCGGCGCCTTACAGATCGCTTCCGTACCTGCGTGGAAGGCACCGCCTGCTTCGCCGGATACCCGATCCTCCCGTTTCATATTCCGGCGCACAAGGCGCGCTGACATTCATTGACAATCCATCCGCAGACGGACCGAATCGATCCGGAAATCCATTCTCGAAAACCCGCGGACATCGCGCGTCACAACAGCGGCAACGCATTCCGGATGTGCTCGGCAAACGCTGCCGTCAGATGCGACGGCCGTTTCCGGTCGAACTTCAGCGTAATGCCGACAGCCGGCAGCGGCGGCAGCCGCGGGCCGCCGACGACGATCGCGAGGTCGGCCGGCACGGCCGTCTGCGTCATCACCGCGAACGCCTGCCCCGAGCGCACCAGCGCGATCAACCCCGCGAGGCTGCTGCTCGCATACGCGACGCGGTAATCGCGGCCGACGCGATCCAGCGCGTCGCACGCCGCGATGTGATCGAGCGTGTCGCGATCGGACAGCGCGAGCGGCAGCGGATCGAAATGCTCGGGCTCCAGCCCCGGATAACCGATCCACACGAGTTGCTCGCGGCGAATGATGTCGGCGTGCACGCCGTCGTCCGGCAGCGAAATCATCGCGAGATCGACCGCGCGTTTCTCCAGCTGTTCGAGCAACCGCGGCGTCGGCCCGCACACGACCTCGACGATCGCCTGCGGATGCTGGCTCGAAAACTGCCGCAGCAGCGACGGCAGCCAGACCGCCGCGTAATCGTCCGGGCACCCGAACCGGATCGACCCCGACAACCCCGTGCCGCACAGGTCGGCCATCGCCTCGTCGTGCAGCCGCAAGATGCGCTGCGCGTGCACGAGCAGCCGCTCGCCCGGATGCGTCAGCACCACGCCGCGGCCGGTGCGCTGGAACAGCGGCTGGTCGACGACTTCCTCGAGCCGCTTCATCTGCTGGCTGAGCGCGGACTGGGTCCGGCCGACGCGCGCCGCCGCGCGGCTGAGCGCGCGCACCTCGGCGATCACGACGAACGACCGCAGCAGGTCGATTTCAAGCGAAAGTCCCAAGGTATTAGCTCCTTTTCTACCTTGCATAAGAACTATTCGTTTCCATCAAACCAGACGCGCGCCTAGACTGCAAGCGATCCCAGCCCTTTTGCGCGGAGACGCCCGATGTCCCTGAACGACGACGCAACCTTCTGGCGCAACGCCAGGCAGCACCTGGTCCGCTACGGCGGCACGTTCGAGCCGATGATCATCGAGCGCGCGAAAGGCAGCTTCGTCTACGACGCCGACGGCCGCGCGATCCTCGATTTCACGTCGGGCCAGATGAGCGCGGTGCTCGGCCACTGCCATCCGGAGATCGTGTCGGTGATCAGCGACTACGCGGGCAAGCTCGACCACCTGTTCAGCGGCATGCTGTCGCGGCCGGTCGTCGATCTCGCGACGCGCCTCGCCGACGTCACGCCGCCCGGGCTCGACCGCGCGCTGCTGCTCAGCACCGGCGCGGAATCGAACGAAGCGGCGATCCGGATGGCGAAGCTCGTCACCGGCAAGTACGAGATCGTCGGCTTCGCGCAGTCTTGGCACGGGATGACGGGCGCGGCCGCGTCGGCCACGTACAGCGCGGGCCGCAAGGGTGTCGGCCCGGCGTCGGTCGGGTCGTTCGCGATTCCGGCGCCGTTCGCGTACCGGCCGCGCTTCGAGCGCAACGGCGCGTACGACCCGCTCGCCGAACTCGACTACGCATTCGACCTGATCGACCGCCAGTCGAGCGGCAACCTCGCCGCGTTCATCGCGGAGCCGATCCTCAGCTCGGGTGGGATCATCGAGCTGCCCGAAGGCTATATGGCGGCGCTCAAGCGCAAGTGCGAGCAGCGCGGGATGCTGCTGATCCTCGACGAGGCGCAGACGGGCGTCGGCCGCACCGGCACGATGTTCGCGTGCCAGCGCGACGGCGTGACGCCCGACATCCTGACGCTGTCGAAGACGCTCGGCGCGGGCCTGCCGCTCGCGGCGATCGTCACGTCCGCGGCCATCGAGGAGCGTGCGCACGCACTCGGCTACCTGTTCTACACGACGCACGTATCCGACCCGCTGCCGGCGGCCGTCGGCCTGCGCGTGCTCGACGTGGTGCAGCGCGACGGGCTCGTCGCGCGCGCCAACACGATGGGCGACCGGCTCCGGCGCGGACTGCTCGACCTGATGGAGCGGTTCGACTGCATCGGCGACGTGCGCGGGCGCGGGCTGCTGCTCGGCGTCGAGATCGTCAAGGATCGCCGCACGAAGGAGCCGGCGGACGGGCTCGGCGCGAAAATCACGCGCGAGTGCATGAACCTCGGGCTCAGCATGAACATCGTGCAGCTGCCCGGCATGGGCGGCGTGTTCCGGATCGCGCCGCCGCTGACCGTCAGCGAGGCGGAGATCGACCTCGGCCTGTCGCTGCTGGAGCAGGCGATCACGCGCGCGCTGTAACGCGCGTCCCCGCCTCGCACGAACCGTCGTGCCGGGTTGCCCGACCGGCACGACGGACGCCCGCCCGATCGATCAGCCTGCTTCCGCCGCCCACGCGTGCGCATCGGCACCGGCCGGCATGTGCAGCGGGCTCGACGGATCGGTCGCCGCACGCCATACGGCTTCGGCGACATCCTGCGCATGGGTGATCGGCCCCGTCGCATCGAGCATCCGCGCGACGGCCTTCCCGACGAATTCCGCATACGCCTCGTGCTCGAAACCGTGCATGTTCGCGCGTGCGTTGTCGCCGAAACGCGTGTCGGGCGCACGGCCCGGCAGCACGAGATGCGTGCGCACGCCGAACGGCGCAAGTTCGACCGCCATCGATTCGGTGAACGCATTGACCGCCGCCTTGCTCGCGCGGTAAGCGCTGACCAGCGGCAGCGCCTTCAGCGTGACGCTCGACGTGACGTTCACGACCACGCCGGCGCCGCGCTGGCGAAACTGCGGCAGCACGGCCTGCGTGAGCGCGATCGTGCCGATCGTGTTGGTCTCGAACAGCGCGCGCACCGTGTCGAGCGGCGTCAGTTCGGCCGGTGCGGCCGCGCCGAAGCCGGCGTTGTTGACGAGTACGTCGATCGGGCCGGCCGCGTCGATCGCGGCGCGGATGCTGTCCGCGTTCGTCACGTCGAGCGGCAGCACGCGCAGGTTAGCCGACGGCGGCAGCACGTCCTCGCGCGGCGTGCGCATCGTCGCGACGACCCGCCAGTCGCGGGCCAGGAAATGGCGCGCGATCTCGAGGCCGAAGCCGGAGGAACAGCCGGTGATCAATACGGTCTTCATGCAAACTCCTGTGATGGGTGGGGCAGGTGTTCGTACGATAGATGGCTGGATCCGTATTCGCTACAATCTAAAATCCGCTTTTCATTTGCGAGAGTCCGGCGATGATCGACCCGCTGACCGAAGTCGTGACGCTGCTGCAACCGGGCGCGCGGTACTCGAAGTACGTGCGCGGCGCGAGCCCGTGGGCGATCAGCCGCACGGTCGCCGGCGAGCCGTTCTACTGCGCGATCCTCGACGGCGGGTGCCGGATCGCGATCGACGGGCATGCGCCGATCGAGCTGCTGTCCGGCGATTTCATGCTGATTCCGGCCGCGCACGGCGTCGCGATGTCCAGCCTCGAACCGCCGGCGCCGGGCGTCGAGACCGCACCGCCCGTCGCGCTCGAGCACGGCGAATACCGGATCGGCGATCCGGCCAACCCGGTCGACACGCGGATGATGGCGGGCAACTGCAGCTTCGGTTCGCCCGACGCCTCGCTGCTGGTGTCGCTGCTGCCCCGCTTCGTGCACGTGCGCGGCGAACCGCGGCTGACCACGCTCGTGCAACTGGTGCGCGACGAATCGCGCGCGCAGCGGCCTGCCCGCGAGATCGTGCTCGCGCGCCTGCTCGAAGTGTTGCTGATCGAGGCGCTGCGCTTCACGTCCGGCACGAACGCGTCGCCGGGCCTCGTGCGCGGCCTTGCCGACAACCGCCTGGCCGCGGCACTCCGCCAGATGCACGAACGCCCCGCGCACCCGTGGACGATCGTCGAACTCGCGAAGGAAGCCGCGCTGTCGCGCTCGACGTTCTTCGAACGCTTCAGCCGCGCGGTCGGCGTCGCGCCGATGGAATACCTGCTGACGTGGCGCATGGCGCTCGCGAAGGACCTGCTCCGCCGCAACGAGGGCCGCATCGCGGAGGTCGCGGGGCGCGTCGGCTACAGCTCGGCCAGCACGTTCAGCGTCGCCTTCACGCGGCACGTCGGCCGGCCGCCCGCCCAATATGCGCGTGAAGCACAGGCGGCGGCGAACGACGCATGAGCCGCGCCCGCCGCCGCCATCCCGCGACCTGCGTACACTATCCGTCACGCAACGACCACGCGCGAGGCATCCGATGACGACAACCGCCACGACCGACCACTGGCTCGTCGCACGGCGCGATGCGGAAACCGGCATCGAAAGCCTGCACGCGCATTTCAACGGCCACGCGTACGACGCGCACGATCACGACGACATGCTGGTCGGCTTCACCGAACAGGGCGTGCAGCGCTTCCAGTGCCACCGGTCGCTGCATACCAGCGTGCCGGGCCGCGCGATCCTGATCGAGCCGGGCGCGATGCACGACGGCCACGCGCCCGAGGCCGGCGGCTTCACCTACGGCATGCTGTACCTGCCGCAAGCGTGGGTCGAGCGCGCCGCGCGCCGGCTGGACCTGCCGGGCCTCGGCGGCGTCGAAGCCACGTTCGACCATACGCTCGTCGACGACCGCAGCCTCGTCGACGCGATCCGCAATGCATTCTTCGCGATCCACGACAACGAAGGCCGGCTCGCCCGCGACCAGACGCTCGACCGCCTGCTGACGCGGCTCGGCGGCGAACTGCGCGGGCCGCCCGCGCTGGAAAGCGGCGTCGTGCCGCCCGCGATCGCCCGCGTGCGCGACCTGCTGCATGCACACATGGACGGCAATATCGGCCTCGATGAACTGGCGGGCGTCGCCGGCATCGACCGGTTCCGGCTGACGCGGATGTTCCAGCGCGCCTTCGGCACGTCGCCGCACGCCTACCTCGTCCGCCTGCGGCTGCGCGCCGCGCGCCGGCTGCTGGCGGCCGGCCGCACGCCCGCGCAAGCGGCCGCGGACGTCGGGTTTGCCGACCAGAGCCATCTGGGCCGCTGGTTCCGCCGCGCGTACCGGATCACGCCGGCCGCGTACCGGCAACTCTGCACAAACGTTCCAGACTGATCGCGCGCGGCATCCGATCATGGACGCTCCAACCAGGAGCAAGCATGTTCGATACGAAAGTAGCGCTGATCGTGCGCGACGATCTCGCCGCATGGCAAAAACTCAACGTGGTCGCGTTTCTCGCGACGGGGGTCGCGGCCGGCGCGCCCGACGCGCTCGGCGAACCTTACGAGGATGCGGCCGGCCGCCGCTACGGCCGGATGCTCGGCCAGCCGATGCTGGTATTCGCGGCCGACCTGAACGGGTTGCAGGCCGCGCACCGGCAGGCGCTATCGCGCGAACTGACGATCGTGCCCTACGTGCGCGCGATGTTTTCGACCGGCCACGACGCAGCCAACCGCGCGGCGTTTCGCGCCGAGGATGCGGCCAATCCCGATCTGGTCGGTCTGGCGCTGCACGGGCCGAAGAAGGCCGTGGACAAGGCGGTGAAGGGGCTGGCGTTGCACGCCTGAACGTCGCCGCGCGGAAGCTTGCCCGACGCGTCGGGTCAACGATGCGCGAGCACGTTGACGAGCTTGCCGAACGGATCGCGCACGTAGAAGCGCCGCACGCCCCACGGCTCGTCGGCCGGCCCGTATTCGACGGGAATGCCGGCCGCGCGAACCCGTTCGAGCGCTTCGTCGACGTCGTCGACCTCGATCGACAGATCGGGGGTCGGCGTGCCCGATCCGCCCTGCGACGCGAAGCTGATCTGTACGCCCATCTGCTCGGCATTGCCGTAGGTCGCGATCCAGCCGTGATCCATCAGCAGGTCGAGACCGAAGATCTGCCGGTAGAAACGCGTTGCGTCGTCGACCGACCGTGTGTCGATGTTGGCGACGATCCGTTTGACTTTCATCGGGTTCCTTCGCGAGTCGGGTTGTCTCGCGACGCTACACCGGAATCGCCCGCGCGGCCAGCCCGTCAGCGCCCGGCCACCTTCATCTCCGCCCGCCGCGCCCGCGGGGGCCGCTCGACGTGCCTGCCGGCCAGCCACACACCGATCGCGACGACGACGATGCCGAGATAGGTCGTCACCTCGATCCGGTCGCCGAACATCCATGCGGCCCACAACAGCGTCACCGGCGGCTCGAGATAGACGAGGGTCGCCACGCGCGTCGCAGGCATGCGCTTGAGCAGCGCCCACAGCGACAGGTACGCGATGAAGGTCGAGAACACCGTCAGCCACACGACCGACACCCATACGTTCGGCTGTGTCGGCACATGCAGGTTGCCCGTGACGATCCCGCACGCGGCGAACAGCACGAGGCTCACGCACCCTTGCACGAACAGCGGCAGGAACAGCCCGTCCTCGTTGCTGCGCGCGGCCGTCAGCGCGCGCCTCCGCTGATAGATCGTCGCGATCGACAGCCCCAGCGCGGACACCAGCGGCAACAGGTACATGACGATCCCGACCGACCCGGCCGGCAACGCATATTGCCCGCCGATCACGATGCCCACGCCGACGAACCCGACGACGAGCCCGGCCCACTGGCGCGCCCCGCTGCGCTCGCTGCCCTCGAGCGACGTCATCGCGGCCGTGATGAGCGGCTGCAACGCCGCGACGATCGCGGCGATGCCCGGCGGCAGCCCATGCTGAATCGCGATGTACACGCAGGTCAGGTAAAGAAACTGCGACAGGAAGCCGATCACCGCGTGATAGCGGATTTTTTCGAACGTCAGGCGCCCCAGCCGCCGGTTGAGGACGACCGCCAGGCACAGCGTGACGAGCAGGAACCGCCAGAACAGCAGGTTGAACGCACCGGCCGTCTCCGCGCCGAGCTTCGCGCCGATGAAACCGGAACTCCACGACAACACGAAAACGAGCTGAAGCAGGAATAGCTGCATGGGGCGACGGCTCTCAGAAGGGGGCCGGGGACAGGCGCTGGTCGTCCAGGTCTTCGGGGCGAATCGGTTCGAGCCCCAGGCGGCGGTACTGCAATTCGGCGTCGTCCCGGAGGGCGCGCTGCAGCGCCAGCCAGTTGACGATCGTGCGGGGAATGCCGTCGTCCGACGCGAGATGCCAGAACCCGTTGTCGTCCTCGCGCGTGTACGGGCAATGAAACGACAGCACCAGCGACATGCGGCGTCCGGCCTCGACCGGCTCGACGCCATGGAACAGCTTGCTGCCGTAGATGAGCAGCGCGTCGCCCGCGCGGTCCAGGTTCGCGGTCTTCACATGCCGGCGTTCCTTGTCGTGACGATCGAACGTTTCCGCGGTCGATTCGTAGAACAGAAAGTTGCCGCCCTCGTAATCGGCGCGATCCGACAGCACGACATTCAGCACGAAACTCGTGCCGTCGGTATGCCACATGCCGAGCGGCGCGTTGCCGCCTTCGCGCGAGTCCGTCGGATAGTAGTAATTGAACTGCGACCGCGCATTGACCATCGGATACGGAATCAGCGGGGCGCCGGCAAGACGCGACACCCGCATCAGGAACGCGCGGTCGTGCATCATGTCGTCGATGAAGCGCGACCGGTTCGTCACCGCGCGCACGCGCTTCGAGATGATCCAGTTGCTGCTCGACGCGCTGCGCTCCAGCGCGCGGCCGATCTCGCGCAACGCGCTCACCGCCTCGTCGGAGAACAGCCCGCGCAGATGGCACACCGCGTTCAGCGAATCGGAACGCGTGCCGCGCATCGGCACCTCGCGATAGCCGAGATCGTCGAGGTTGCGGCGGTATCTCACCTCGTAACCGTCGCGCAGGCATGCGCTCGTCCAGCGCATCGGTTCCGTCGCTGCGTCCAGCGTGCCGTCGACGTTCACGCCGGCCGACAGCGACGTCCGCAACGCGAGCCTCACCCGGTCGAACCCGCGCGCAAACACCGGCAATGCATTTCCCTTGTTCATCGCGTGCCTCGCTGTCGGCATTCCGGCATTCAGCCCTTGAACTGCGCGATCTGGTAGACAACGCTGCCGTCCCCGCTGCGCAGCTCCTCGATCACGCGGCAATTGCCGTGGCTCAGGCGCACGTTGCGAAATTGCTCCGGCGTGTACTTCAGGCAGACGTTGGTGATCAGATGCCCGTCGGCGCCCGCCCTCGACACCGGTTGCAGCGTGACCGCGACGTGAAACTGGTCGCCGAGCAGATTGAGCCGCACGATCGACACATGATGCTCGCCGAGCGGCTCGAAGCCCTGCTGCCGGCTGACGATTTCGGAGAACCGCACCATGTTCTCGTTGCGGTAGAAGTTGTAGATCGGCTCTTCGCGCCCCTCCACGAGCAACTGCATCTCCGATACGACGTAGGTCGACTTCCCGCCGAGCGTGCGGATCAGCCGGCCGATCGTCACCGGCAACTCGTTGCCCTCCTGGAACCCGAGCATCGTGATGAACGTCACGTCCTGGCCCAAGTGGATGTGGTTCCACTGCACGTTCCGGTAATCGTCGGCGATGTAGTTGAAACAGCCGGGCGTTTTCAGGAACGGCATGATCGCGTGCCGCATCGCGTCTTCCGACGACTCGTTGATGTCGACGGCCGTGTAGCGCAGATGGTCCGGCCCGCCGCCGCTGACGGCCCTCATCAGCTCGGTCGTCTTGACCGGCTCGGGCCCGAGCTCGATGTAGTGGACATCGCGGCCGCGCGACAACGTGGCCAGCCGCTCGCTCAACGCGCCGATCGCTTCGCGCAACGAACCGTTGCCGTCGCGATCCGCACACAGCGCCGGGCTCCGCACGCCCAGCTCGTTCAGGTTTCGCATCAGCGAGAAGACTTCGCGCCCCGCTGCCCTCCGCCGCGCGTCATCGTCCGTGCGCTTCAGCGTCGAATACTTTTCGTGATTCTCGACCGTCCATACCGACTCCGCCTTCAGCTTCCTGTCCCGCACCAATGCATCTACGACAAAATCATTGATCGACATGAATCGTTCCCCGGATGCGTGCAACGCCCGACCGGCTGCCTGCCGTTGTCTGCCTGTTGACCCGAGAATATGGGATGCCCAATAATTCCGTCAATCGACATTACCTGAATCACTGATTCGGAAAAACCAAATCATGCCGCGCACCCTGGACGTCGACCTGCTGCGAACCTTCCACGCCGTCGCGAAGCTCGGCCGCTTCAAGGATGCGGCCGCTCACGTGAACCGCAGCCCGTCGTCGGTCACCGCGCAGATTCAGAAGCTGGAGGAAATGGTCGCGCAGCGCCTGTTCACGCGCAACAACCAGGCCGTCGAACTCACGCAGTTCGGCCACAAGCTGCTGAGCGACACCACCGAGTTCCTGCTGAGCCACGACCGGCTCGTCGAATCGCTGTCGCCGCAGATGCTGACCGGCAAGCTGCGGCTCGGCATCCCGGATTCGTACGCGGCGCACTTCATGGCGGAATTCCTGCCGCGCTTCGCCGCCGACCGGCCGCTGCTCGAACTGACCGTCGAGGCGCGCTCCAGCGAAGAATTGCAGCAGCTGTTCGCGCGCGGCCAGCTCGACATCACGATCGCCGTCGTGTCGAAAGCGCCGCCGCACGCCGAGCTGCTCAGCAAGACCCATCCGGTGTGGGTCGCCGCGCGCACGTTCAAGTTCAATCCCGATGCGCCGCTGCCGATCGCGGTGCAACTGCAGGGCTGCCCGTATCGCGACACCGCGCTGAACGCGCTGAAGAAGGCGAAGATCGCGCACCGGATGCTGCTCGAGAGCGCCAGCTCGCCCGCGGTCGAAGCCTGCATCGCGAACGGCCTCGCGGTCGGGCTGATCGAGCACGATCGCGTGTCGGGCAACCTGACGAGCCATGTCGCCGGGATCGTGCTGCCCGATCTGCCGCCGCATCTGATCACGATCCTGACGGACGACAGCAATCGCGCCGCGCTGCATCTGCGCGACGTACTGAAAAGCACGTTCAGGATCGGGTAGGAAAAGCAAGGCCGGGAACCGGCCCTGCATGCGGAAACGTCGAGAGCCGGACACCGCCGGCCCGTTGCAGGCCGGCGGCTTCCCGTCGCTCAGCCGCCGAGATACGCCTGCTTGATACGGTCGTTCGCGAGCAGGTTCGCGCCCGTGTCCGCCAGCACCACGCGCCCCGTTTCGAGCACGTAGCCGCGATCGGCCACACCGAGCGCCTTGTTCGCGTTCTGCTCGACGAGAAACACCGTGACGCCTTCGTCGCGGATCGTCCGGATGATGTCGAAGATCTGCGCGATCACGAGCGGCGCGAGACCGAGCGTCGGCTCGTCGAGCAGCAGCAGGCGCGGCTTGCTCATCAGCGCGCGGCCGATCGCGAGCATCTGCTGCTCGCCGCCCGACATCGTGCCGGCCCGCTGCGCCGCGCGCTCCTTCAGGCGCGGAAACAGCTTGAACACGTGCTCGATGCCGTCGTCGATCTCGTGGCGGCTCGCGAAGAAGCCGCCCATCTTCAGGTTTTCGAGCACCGTCAGGCTCGGGAACACGCGCCGCCCTTCCGGCGAGATCGCCATCCCCTGCCGCATGATCTGGTGCGTCGACATCGCGGTGATGTCGTTGCCCTCGAACAGCACGCGGCCCGACGAGGCGCGCGGCGTGCCGCACACGGTCATCATCAGCGTCGTCTTGCCGGCGCCGTTGCTGCCGATCAGCGTGACGATCTCGCCCTTGTTCACCTCGATCGACACGCCCGCGAGCGCCTCGACCGCGCCGTAGTGCGTATGGACCTGCTCCAGCTTCAGCATCACTCTTCCCCCAGATACGCCTTGATCACGCGCGGGTCGTTGCGGACCGCTTCCGGCGTGCCGATCACGATCGGCCGGCCGTGCTCCATCACGAGGATGCGGTCGGACACGCCCATCACGAGGCTCATGTCGTGTTCGATCAGCAGCACCGATACGCCGAATTCACGGCGCAGCGTGTCGATCAGATGCTGCAGCTCGATCTTTTCCTGCGGGTTGAGGCCGGCTGCCGGCTCGTCGAGCATCAAAAGCCGCGGATCGGTGATCATGCAGCGCGCGATCTCCAGACGCCGCTGGTGCCCGTACGACAGCGTGCCGGCCGGGCGGTTGGCGACCGACGTCAGCCCCATCCGGTCGAGCCACACGGCCGCGCGCTCGAGCGCCTCCTTCTCCGCGTGACGATACGCGGGCGTCGCGAACAGCCCGTGCAGCAGCCCCGCCTTCACCTTGCGATGCTGCGCGACGAGCAGGTTCTCGACGACGGTCAGCGACTTGAACAGACGGATGTTCTGGAACGTCCGCACGAGGCCCTTCAGCGCGATCTTGTGGCTCGGCAGCCCGGCGATCGGGTGGCCGTCGAGTTCGACCGCGCCGCCGGTCGGCCTGTAGAAGCCGCCGACGCAGTTGAACACCGTGGTCTTGCCCGCGCCGTTCGGCCCGATGATCGCGAACACCTCGTCGCGGCGCACGTCGAAATCGATGCCGTCCACCGCGAGCAACCCGCCGAAGCGCATCTGCAGCCCGGCGACCTTCAACAGTTCCGTATTCACGCTCATCGCGGCAGCTCCACATGGGGACGGCTCGCGGGCAGCAGGCCCTGCGGACGCCACATCATCATCAACACCATCACGAGACCGAAGATCAGCATCCGGTACTCGGCGAACCCGCGCGCGACTTCCGGCAGCACGGTCAGCAGGATCGCCGCGAGAATCACGCCGAGCTGCGACCCCATCCCGCCGAGCACGACGATCGCGAGGATCAGCGCCGATTCGATGAAGGTGAACGATTCCGGATTCACGAGGCCCTGGCGCGCCGCGAAGAACGCGCCGCCGATCCCCGCGAACGCCGCGCCGAGCGTGAATGCCGACAGCTTGATGCGCGTCGGGTTCAGGCCGAGCGAACGGCACGCGATCTCGTCGTCGCGCAGCGCTTCCCACGCGCGGCCCATCGGCATGCGGATCAGGCGGCTCGTCACGAACAGCGTGAAGCCGACCAGCACCAGCGCGATCAGGTACAGGAAGATCACCATGTGCTCGCCGCTGTATTCCAGCCCGATCAGTTCATGGAAGGTCTTCGCGCCTTCGACGCTCGCCGAGCGCGCCATCTCGAAGCCGAACACCGTCGGCTTCGGAATGCCCGAGATGCCGTCCGGGCCGCCGGTGAGGCTCGTCAGGTTGTTCGCGAGCAGGCGGATGATTTCGCCGAAGCCGAGCGTGACGATCGCGAGATAGTCGCCGCGCAGGCGCAGCACCGGGAAGCCGAGCAGGAAGCCGAACGTCGCCGCGGCGATCGCCGCGATCGGCAGGCACGCCCAGAACGACAGCCCGAAATACTGGTTCAGCATCGCGTACGTATAACCGCCGACCGCGTAGAACCCGACATAGCCGAGATCGAGCAGGCCCGCGAAACCGACCACGATGTTCAGCCCGAGGCCGAGGATCACGTAGATCAGCGCGAGCGTCGCGACGTCCACCGCACCGCGAGAGCCGAAGAACGGCCACACGAGCCCGACCGCGAGCAGCACCCAGATGATCGCGCGCTGCTGCCGCGCGCCCATCGCGGGTGCCGCCGGCAGCTTCACGGCCGCTTTCGCGCGCACGAGCCACGGCTTGAACAACTGGAACAGGAACACGGCCGCGACCGCGATCCACACCGGCCGCCAATGCGGCGTCAGCACGACCTGGTAGCCGTCGAGCTTCAGCTGCAGGCCGAGCACCGGAATCGTGAGGATCGCCGTCAGCAACGCGGCGGCCACGGCATTTTTCAGCGCCTGGCCGAGCGAAGCGTCGGCGGCCGGGCGGCGAACGGAAATGACTTGACTCATCTGCGTCTCCCTCAGACCTTTTCGATGTCCGACTTGCCGAGCAGGCCGGTCGGGCGGAAGAGCAGGATCAGCACGAGCAGCCCGAACGCGACGACGTCCTTGTACTCGGCCGGCATGTAGCCCGCGGCGAAGGTTTCGGCGAGGCCGAGCAGCACGCCGCCGAGCATCGCGCCCGGGATGCTGCCGATCCCGCCGAGCACCGCGGCGGTGAACGCCTTGATGCCCGCGACGAAACCGATATACGGATTCAGCTTGCCGATCGTCAGCCCGATCAGCACGCCGCCGACGGCCGCCAGCATCGCGCCGAGCACGAACGTGAACGAGATCACGCGGTTCGTGTCGATGCCGAGCAGGTTCGCCATCTTCATGTCCTCGGCGCATGCGCGGCACGCGCGGCCCATCCGCGAATGCGAGATGAACAGCGTGAGCGCGATCATCAGCACGAGCGTCACGCAGACGATCATCAGGCGCGAATACGGGACGGTCACGTCGAAGTCGCCGCCGAGATGGATGTCGAACGCGCCGGAGATCAGCACGGGCACGGACACGTCGCGCGCACCCTGGCCGATCTGCACGTAGTTCTGCAGGAAGATCGACATGCCGATCGCGGAGATCAGCGGCACGAGGCGCGGGCCGCCGCGCAGCGGGCGGTACGCGACGCGCTCGACCGCGAAACCGTACAGGCCGGTGACGATCACCGACACGATCAGTGCGGCGCCGAGCACGAGCGGCAGCGGATAACCGGCGGAAATGCCGATGGCCGTGAGGGTCACGAGGCCCACGTACGCGCCGATCATGTAGATCTCGCCATGGGCGAAGTTGATCATGCCGATGATGCCGTAGACCATCGAGTAGCCGATGGCGATCAACGCATAGATCGCGCCCAGCGTCAGGCCGTTGACCAGCTGCTGGGCGAATTGCGGAAAGAAGTCAGTCATGTGCGGGAAGCTCCCGTTGGCGCTGGGTCGCCTGCCGCCGCCGGATCACGGCGTTCGGCCGCGCGCAACGCACGGTGTCGTCTCGGGCCGCCCGTTGGCCGCGCGATGGGCCGATGCGCGGCCAATACGCGCCCGCCCCGTCCGGGTCTCGGACAGGGCGGGCGCGCGGGCGGGTACGCCGTATTACTTGGCGGCGGTCTTCGTCGCGTCCTTGTGCCACGTGTAGACGACGAACTTGAACGCCTTCAGGTCGCCCTGCGCGTCGTACGCGACCTTGCCGATCGGCGTGTCGAACGTCGTCTTGTGCATGTACGCGGCGACCTTCGTCGGGTCGGTCGTCTTCGCTCCCGCGATCGAGTCGGCGATGATCTTCACCGCTGCGTACGACGGCATCTGGAACGGACCGTTCGGGTCGCGCTTCTTGTCCGCGAACGCCTTCACGAGCGCCGCGTTGGCCGGGTCGGCCGAGAAGTCGGCCGGCAGCGTGACGAGCATGCCTTCCGAGGCCGGGCCGGCGATCGCCGTCACGTCCTTGTTGCCCACGCCTTCAGGCCCCATGAACGTGGCCTTCACGCCCTGCTCGCGCGCCTGGCGCATCAGCAGGCCCATTTCCGGGTGGTAGCCGCCGAAGTAGACGAAATCGACGCCCTGCGACTTCAGCTTCGTGATGATCGCCGAGTAGTCCGAATCGCCGGCGTTGATGCCTTCGAACAGCACGACCGGGATCTTCGCGGCCTCGAGGTCCTTCTTCACCGACGACGCGATGCCCTGGCCGTACGACTGCTTGTCGTGCAGGACGGCGACCTTCTTCGGCTTCACGTTGTTGATGATGTAGTGCGCGGCGGCCGGCCCTTGCTGGTCGTCGCGGCCGATCGTGCGGAAGATGAAGTGGCGCTTCTTGCCTTCGGTCAGCTGCGGCGCGGTCGCCGACGGCGTGACCATCACGATGCCTTCGTTCTCGTAGATGTCCGAGGCCGGGATCGTCGAACCCGAGCACACGTGGCCGATCACGTACTTGATCTTCTGGCTGACGATCTTGTTGGCGACGGCGACGGCCTGCTTCGGTTCGCACGCGTCGTCCATCATCACCACTTCGAACTTGTTGCCGCCCGCAGCGCCAGCCGCGTTGATCTGTTCGATCGCGGTCAGCGCGCCGGCCTTCACCATGTCGCCATACTGGGCGACCGAGCCGCTCATCGGACCAGCAATGGCGATCTTCACGGTTTCCGCTTGCGCGGCGGCGGCGCCGGCGGCGAACAGCACGGCGGCAACGGAAATGGACGTAAGACGGGACAGCGTCATCTGGGAGCTCCTCGATGTTGTTTAGTCATACGGGCAAAGGCGGCATGACTTGCGCAATCGAACAGCACCCGGGGCGAGGACATGGGACACGCCCGAGACACATAGAAGACGGAACTCCAGCGGAATGTTGCGTAGCGGGGCCCGGCTCTTGCAGTCCCCGGAGGGGGACGTCTGGTTCGGAAAGACATCGTGATGCGTCTTGCATTGCGCAAGCGTTTCGCCTGCCCCGCTTGCCAGATCGCTGGTTCGGAGGGATGGTCCGACAGCCATTGGCAAGGCAGTCGAAATTATATGGGCGTTTTTAAATCGTCTGTCAAAAATGCCTGTCGACTGAGGGAAAACACGTAGGGTTTGGGTGTTGTACGGTGGCGACGAGGGCGCAACCCCGGTGGGCGGGAACGTTTGCGTGGGGTGCAATCAGGTTGCGATAACAGGTGACGGGATAGATCGGCTCCTTGTCGCGCAAGGGCTTGGGCGATTCGGCGCCGAGTCCGGCACGATCGGAGGGCGCCAGGAGGCCGATCGCGAAAAATCAATCAACTGACGATTGGGGCAGCAAGCACCAATGAGGGGCGTTCGCGCGAAGCGGTAAAACCTTCCGTTCGCCGACGATTTCATCGTCACAGAAAGAAAATTGTTATTTTCATGAAATAATACGAACTCGCTTCTGCAATCCAGCCAGCCTTCCAGCGAACCGCGCCACCGCGCTTCGCCGCGTCGCTTCAGGGCCGCACCAACGCCCGTCCGTCGTTCAGTCTCGCCAGCCAGTGATCTGCCGTTTTTCTCCATGCACATCACCTGATTGGGATCGCTGATGAGTCACGCTCTTCGCTTGTCTTTCGCCGCTGCGTTCGTGTGGACGCTTTCCGTTTCCGTAGCCGATGCCTCGGAGCGCGGCACGCTGGCCGATCGGTCGGCCGGCGCCAATGTGTTTCGCTCGGAGCGTCGTGCTGCCGGTCGCGACGAGGTGCGTGCGCGGCGCGTCACTCGACGCGCGCAGTATGCCGTGCCCGCGGAACGCAGCCCGTTCGATACGCCCGATACGCGGCCGTTGCGAGTGTCCGGCAATACGCTCGAAGCGAAAACGCCGGCCGGACATGCATCCGGCTTCGTCTTGCCTGCGAATCGCGTCGCGCTCGGCGCGGGCGGCAGCGACAGCCTCGGGCGCGCGTTGCCCGGATCCGAACAGCGCGCACGGAACTGGAACGAATACCTGCGGGACAACGGTTCGAAACCGGTCGGCAGCGGCGGGGCGTATGCGCCGACGCGGCCGTACGATGCCGCACGCGGTCCGCACGGGACGCCGAATCCGTACGATCCGTCCGTACCGCAACCGGAAACACGGACGTTTTTCGACAACGGCGCGGGCACGCATTGCACGGCTACCGGAGGCGCGGGGACGTCGTGGTCGTCCTGCAATATCGCCTGGTGACGCAGGGTGGTGACGCCGCGCGGCGCGTCAATCCAAGTCCGCGCATGCGCGCCCGTTCGCGACCTCATCCTGTCCGCGCTATGCAAACCCGTACAGCTTCGCGGGGTTCGCAACGAATATCAGCTGCTGCCAGTCCGGACGCCCGATCCAGCCGGCGATCACGTCCAGCAGGCTCGCGTCGTCCGGCTTGTCCGTCTTCTGCGTCGGGTGCGGCCAGTCGGTGCCCCAGAGCATGCGCTCCGGCGCCATGCCGATCAGCGCCTTCGCGACCGGGGCGACGTCCTCGTAGGCAGGCGCGCCCGTCTTGCTGTCGACGTACGGGCCGGACAACGTGATCCACGTATGGCCCTTGTCGACGAGGCGTTGCGCGGTACGAAGCGCGGCCGACGCCAGCCCGCCGGGCTGCGGCACGTGCGCGATATGGTCGATGACGAGCGGACAAGGCAGCGCCGCGAGATGCGGCTCCAGCTCCGGCAGCCGCGCGCCCTGCACCACCAGCTCGATGTGCCATCCGAGGTTCGCGATACGCGCGGCGAGCGGCGCCAGCATGTCGAGCGTCGTCGCGCCCGGATAGCTCAGGTTGAACCGGATCGCACGGATGCCGCCGCGATCGAGCACCCGGAGTTCGTCGTCGCGCACGGTGCCGTCGACGACGGCGACACCGCGCGCGTCGCCGCCGAACTGCGCGATCGCCGCGAGCGTGCAGCGATTGTCCGTCCCGTACGTCGACGGCGTCACGACCACGTTGCGCTTCACGCCGATCCGCGTCTGCAGGCGCCGGTATTGCGCGACGGTCGCATTCGGCGGTCGCAGCGTCGTGCCCGGCGCGACCGGGAACCGGTCGTCGTAGATGTGCATGTGACAGTCGATCGCCCCGTCGGGCAGCCGGAACGCCGGCGGCTCGATGCCGCTCGACCACGTTTCGTCGGCGGCGGCCGGCCTCGGCAATGCAGCCGAAGCCAGCGTCGCGCCGGCGATCCGGAGGAATGCGCGTCTCGCCATGCGTGCCATGATCAGATGGTCCCCGTCTTGCCGACCAGCTTGCCGGCCGCATGATTGCGCGTGAGCAGCAGCAGCGTCGCGACGCTCACGAGCGTGAGGATCGCGAGCGGCATCAAGGCGAGCGCGTAGCTGCCCGTCGCGGCCTTCACCCACCCGTACACGTTCACCATCAGCCCGCCGCCGAGCAGGTTCGCGATCGCATTGACCGTCGCGAGCCCGGCCGCCACGGTGCTGTTGGACAGCATGTCGGTCGCGAGTGCCCAGAACGGCCCCTTGAACGAATACGCGCCGACCAGCACCGCGCAGAGCATGCAGACCGTCGGCAGCAGCGATCCGCTCAGCGACGTCGCGAACAGGCCCACGCCGATCAGCAGCATCGGCACGGCCGTGTGCCAGCGCCGTTCGCCGACACGGTCCGAGCGCCGGCCCCAGTAAACCATCAGCACGGAGGCCACCGCGTACGGCACCGCGTTCAGCAGGCCGGTCTGCATGACGGTCAGGCCGAACGACTTGAGCAGCTGCGGCTGCCACACGGACAGCGTGCTGCCCGCCGCGGACGCACACGTGTCGACGAGCGCGAGGCACAGCACGTAGCGGTTGCGGAACAGCTGCGTGAGCGGCAGCGACGGCACCTTCTTGCGGGTCTTGTGGCCGGCGGCAAGCGCGCCCGAGAGCCACGCGCGCTCGTCGTCGTCGAGCCACTTCGCGTTTTCCGGCTTGTTCGTCAGCATGAACAGGCATGCGATGCCGAGCAGCACGGTCGGAATGCCTTCGAGGATGAACAGCCAGTGCCATCCGCGCAGGCCCCAGACGCCATCCATCTGCAACAGCAGCGCGGAGATCGGCGAGCCGATGAAGCTCGCGGCCGGAATCGCGACCATGAACGTCGCGACGATGCGCGCACGATACTGCGCGGGAATCCAGTACGACAAATAAAGCAGCACGCCCGGGAAGAAGCCGGCTTCGGCCGCGCCCAGCAGGAAACGCAGCACGTAGAACGTCGTCGCGTTGTGCACGAGCGCGGTCGCCGCCGACACGATGCCCCACGTGATCATGATCCGGGCGATCCAGATCCGCGCGCCGTATTTCTGCAGCGCGAGATTGCTCGGCACTTCGAAAAAGAAGTAGGAAATGAAGAACAGGCTGCTGCCGAAGCCGAAGACCGTCGCCGACATCCCGAGGTCGTGGTTCATCTGCAGCGATGCCATCCCCACGTTGCCCCGGTCGATAAAGGCAAGCAGGTAGCAGATCATCAAAAAGGGAATGAGTCGCCAGACGACCTTTCGTATGGTCCGGCGCTCGATCGCGGACGCTTCCATGAACCCGGTTTGCATGTTGTCTCCGTTTATTGTGCGCCTGGGCGCGTTCCTGTGAACCGTTGCCACGCGATGACCGCCATGACGCCGCACGCGAGCACGGCGGCCATTGCCGCGAAGGTGTGTCGCACGCCGAGCGCCTCGGATGCGCTGCCGACGAGCAGGTAACCGAACGGCATCGTGCCGTTGTAGGCCATGCCGTACATCCCGACGAGCCCGCCGCGCACGTGATCCGGGCACTGGCGCTGAATGGTCGCGTTCGTCGACGTGGCCGCGAACGTGAGGCTGAAGCCGAGCGCATAAAACGCGGGAATCGATCCGGCCGCATCGGTCGTCGCGGCCAGCACGGCAAGCGCGCCGACCGCCGTCCACGGTGCATACGCGATGAACCGGTGCGACGCGCGCGGCCCGAATGCCGACGACAGCAGCACCGCCGCGCTCAACGAGCCGGCGCCGGCGCACGCGAAGAACACGCCGGTAAAGCGCGCCGCATCGTGAAAGCCCTGGTCCGCGAGCAGCGGCACGAGCGTCTGGTAGCTGCCGGCGAACAGGCCGATGCACGCGAGAATCGGCAGATAGCGGGCCGAGAACGCATCGGACAGGACATAGCCGACCGCATCGCGCAGGCCGCTCTCCGCGCGCGACGGGCGGCCCGCCGACGCGGTCCGGATCGACCGCACGCACGCCGCCATGAAGCACAGCGCGAGCGCATAGATCGCAAACGACGTCCTTGGCCCCAGCGTCGGATAGACGAATCCGGCGATGGTCGGGCCGACCATGCGCCCGACGTTGTAGACCATCGTGTTCATCGCGACCGCGTTGGAGGTGTGCGTCGCGTCCTGCAGGCTCGTCAGCAGCAGCACCTGCCGCGCGGGCGTTTCCACCGCGCTCGACACGCCGATCGCGAGCGCATGCGCGAGGATCAGCTTCACGCCGAGCAGGCCGAGCAGCGACAACGTGAAGAGGCTGCCGGTCAGCAGCAGCGACGCCGTCAGCACGCAGAGCGTCACGCGGCGCGCGTTGGCCGCGCCGATGCGGGAGCCCGCCACCGGCGCGACGATCAACTGCGGCCCGTACAGCAGAAAGTTGAGCAGCGCGAGGATCGCCCCCGAGCCGGACAGGTGATAGACCAGCAGATTCAGCGTGACGTTCTGCGTCCAGCTGCCGAGTACCGACGCGACCTGCCCGCTCAGATAGCGCCGCAGCGACGCCTCGGACAGCGCCGGAAACAACGTGCTCACCCACCCCGCTCGCGTTGCCACGCTCATGACAGCGCCTTTCCGCGCGTTTCGGGCGCGAACAGCACGACCGCGGCCGCGGCGACGAACGCGACGATCGTCGTCGCGAGCCCGAGCACGAAACCGCCCGACGTCGACGCCAGCGCGCCGATGATCAACGGCGCGATGAAGCCGCCGAGCCGCCCGCCGTTGTACGCGAGGCCCATGAAGAACCCGCGCGATGCCGTGTTGCCGATGATCTCCGCGAGGAACGGGCCGGCGCCCGCGAAGATGCCGTTCACGCTGAAGCCGGTCAGGAAGATCGCGGTCATCAGCAGCCACGGATTCGCCGACACGATGTACACGCCCACGGCCATCGCACCGACCAGCAGATAGGCCAGGAACATCGGCCGCCGGCCGAGCCGGTCGACCCATGCCGAGAACAGCAGAAACCCGGCAATCGCGCCGAACTGCAGCGCAAGCACGAACTTGAGGCTATGCACGAAGTCGAGGTGCTTCACCGTGACGAGGAACGTCGGCGTCCACGTGAATACGCCCCAGTAGAGGTATTGCAGGAAGAAGATGAAGCAGAAGGCGGTGAGCAGGCCGCGCACGTTCAGCTTCTCGTGACTGGCCGCGTCGAGCTTGCGGGCGTGCGGCTTCGCGTGCCGGCGTTCGAGCCAGATCGGCGATTCCGGCGTCTTGCGCGCGACCCAGAACAGGATGAAGAACGGCGACGCGCCGATCAGGAACAGCAGACGCCAGCTGTCGCCGGCCAATCCGCCATGCGCGGCGCCGACGATGCCCGAGATCACGATCGCGAGAATCGCGCCGACCGGCAAGCCCATCTGCATCAGCGCGCCGCCCTTGCCGCGCCGGCTCGGGTGCCAGGTCTCCGCGATGAGCGCCGCGCCGGCGGTCCAGGTGCCGCCCATGCCGAGCGCGCCGAAAAAGCGCAACGCGGCGAACGAATGCGCGTCGGGCGCAAATGCGATCAGGCCGGAAAACAGCGAGTAGATGCCGACGCACAGCAGCGCGGTGCGCACGCGCCCGATCCGGTCCGACACGAAGCCGAACAGAATGCCGCCGACGATCTGTCCGGCCGCCGTGACGCTCGTGAACAAACCGAGCTGCGCCTTGCTCAGCCCGAACTGCAGCGCGAGCGTCGGCAGCAGCAGCGAAAGCAGGAACGAGTCGTAGCTCTCGAAGGTCCAGCCGAGCCCCGCGAGCGTCAGCGAACGCCGCTCGATACGGGTCATGCGCGTACCGCCTTTTTCCGCGGCAGCGGACGCCCTCTCCTGCGTCGCCACGGTTGCACTCGTCTTCATGGGTTGTCTCCGGGAATTGCGATGCGATACGTCGATGCGGCCGTCCGGCTGAACAGCGCGGCCTTTTCATCGGCCGACATCGCCGACGCGAGTCGTTTGAAGGCGTTCCACAGCACGCGATAGCCGAACATCCCCTTGTCGACGGGGAAGTTGCTCTCGAACATGCAGCGATCGACGCCGAAGCATTCGACGCAGGTATCGAAATACGGCTGCCACGCGGCCGCCAGTTCCTGCGACGACGGCGGCAGGTCGCGCACGGCGAAATCGAAACCGAACATGCTCATGCCCGCGCCGCCGAGCTTCATGCGCGTGTTCGGCAGCGCGGCGAGACGCGCGAGTTGCCGTTGCCATTGCGCACGGACTTCCGCATGCCGGCCAGCATGCGGGCCCACGCCGACCGGGCCGCCGAAATGGTCGATGACCACGACGACGTCCTCGCAGGCGCGCGCGAGTTCGTACAGGTCGTCGAGCTGCGTGTGATAGACCCAGGCGTCGAGCGACAATCCGTAGCGAGCGAGCGTCGTCACGCCCCGCCGGAAAGCCGGATCCGACATCCGGTCGCGCGGCGGCGTGACCGGGCTCGATCGCACGTCGGGGCTCGCATGCCACGCGAGCGGATTGCGGATCCCGCGCAGTCGTCCGCCGGACACCTGCAGCATCGTGTCGAGCACCGCATCGAGCGCCGCGCCGAGCGACAGATCGGCGCCGCCTACGATGGCCTCGCAGCATCGCGCGGGGCCGTATGCGCCGCTTTCGAACATCGCGGCGATGCCGCTCGCGAATTGCACTTCGCCGACCGGCTTGAGCGCATCCGGCCCGCTGGCACGCAACATCGAGCGACACTGCACGTAGACCGTCGACACGACCCGATGCCCGCTGCGCACGTCCGCGCCGAATTCGTCCGCGAGATAGCGCCCGGTCTGGCGGTCCCACAGGTGATGATGGGCGTCGACGATGGCAAGCTCGGGTTCGAGCACCGGCTCGTCGCGCAATGCGAGCCACTCGGGCCTGACGGGCAGATGGGGCGCGTGAACGGTCTGCATCGCGATCGCCTTAGAATTTCTGGCGCATGCCGATCACCACGCCCGTCTGGTTGTGATCGGGTGCGACCGTGCCGTAGCCGTTCACGCCAAGCGCGGAGCCGCCCTTGTTGCGCGCGAAACCGGCCGTCGCGTAGACATCGGTGCGCTTCGACAGCAGATAGTCCGCACAGAGCACGGCGAGCCACGGATCGGCACTGGTCGAATGCACGTCCTGGTAATACGCCGTTGCCGTGACCACGAACGCCGGCGACACCGCGTATTGCGCGCCGGCCCAGTACAGGTTCGCCGCGCTGGCTTCGGCGCCGTTCGCGACACGGATCGGGTTCGCCGGCAGGAACGCGTTCGACGCATGCAGGTAGCGATAACCGGCGAATCCCTTCACCGGTCCGATCGCATACGACGCGGCGGCCGTCGCGCGACGCTCGGTGCCCGTGTTCGTCGCGACGGTGTTGCTGTTGCGCTGCTCGTACGACACGCTCGCGGCGAGCGGCCCCTGCGCGAAACTCAACGCGCCGCTGAAGAAGCGGCCGGTGAGCTGCGCGCCCGGCACCTCGGCGCCGTATCCGGTGTCGTAGCGGGTGCTGTACATCGCTTGCGCCGTGAGCGGACCGAACACGCCGGTGTATTTCGCCGAATTGTCGATACGCGCGGCCGCCGCGTAGTCGAGCGACAGCACCGAATAGCGCGACGACGCGCCCATCGGGTCGAACGCCACGGCCTGTTCGTAGAAGAGCGAGTTCTGGCGGCCGAACGTCAGTTGCTGCCCTCGATAAGACAGCCCCACCCACGCCTGCCGGCCGAAAATCCGCGACGTCGTGGCGGCGTTCGCACCGAGGCCTTTCGTCGACTGCGCGGTCGTGCCGTCATTGATGTTGAAGCCGTCTTCCAGCTGGAAAATGGCCTTCATGCCGCCGCCGAGCTCCTCGACGCCCTTCAGTCCCCACCGCGAACCGGACAGGTTGCCCGACGCTTCGCGCGTCTGCGCGCCGCCGGTGCTCGTATTGTTGATGTGTTCGATGCCGACGTCGGCAATGCCGTA
Organism: Burkholderia seminalis; assembly: GCF_001718535.1. NCBI lineage: Bacteria > Pseudomonadati > Pseudomonadota > Betaproteobacteria > Burkholderiales > Burkholderiaceae > Burkholderia > Burkholderia seminalis. The sequence goes on from NZ_CP013400.1 coordinate 2,396,092, forward strand.
CAGCGTGACGCTGCTTTGCGCATGTGCGACACCGCCCCCCAACGCCGCGCTCGCGACGGTGACGGCGCCGAGCACGAAGCGGGATTTCGGGCGGGCATTCTGGCTGGCCTGATTCGACAACATGGAGTCTCCAAACTGTTTTTTGTGGGTGGGTCTGACGAAGAAATATTCACGTCCTGCGGGCGGCGAGCGCTTCGCCGGCGCACGAGCCCGGATCGCCGAGCCATGCAATGGTCAGCGCACCGAGCAGCAGCACGGCCGACACGGCGACGAGCGGCGTGGTGAAACCGCCGGAGAACTGCTTGAGCGCACCGATCAGCGACGGTCCGACGAAGCCGCCGAGGTTGCCGACCGACACGATCAGCGCGAGGCCGCCGGCGGCGGCCCGGCCGGTCAGGAATCCGGACGGGATCGCCCAGTAGGTCGCCTGAAACGCGAGGATCCCGCTCACCGTGACGCACAGCGCGATCAGCTTGAAAACCGGCGCATGAATGAAGGCGCTCGCGCACAACGCCACGGCGGCGACGGCCAGTGCGCCGGCGACATACGGAATGCGGTTGGCCGCACGATTGGCGACCCGCGCCCACCACAGCATCGCGACGGCACCGATTGCATACGGAATGGCCGTCAGCCAGCCGACCACCGCGTGTTCGACGCCGAACTGCTTGATGATCTGCGGCATCCACAGGCCGACGCCAAGCGAGCCGACGATCCCGCAGAAGTTGATGAACGCAAGCACGAACACGCGCCAGTTCGTCATGGCATCGCGCAGGTTGCTGCCGTGCTTCGCGCCGATGTCGCGCTGCTCGAACGCGAGGCGCTTCGCGAGCGATGCCTTCTCTTCGTCACTGAGCCACGCGGCTTTCTCGGGACGGTCGGCCAGCACGAACAGGCACGCGATGCCGAGCATCACGGCCGGCACGCCTTCGATCAGCAACAGCCACTGCCAGCTGCGCAGCCCGTGCAGGCCGCCGAGTTCGAGCAGCGCGCCGGAAACCGGCGAGCCGATCATGTTCGCGACCGGAATGCCGACGAGGAACGCGGCCGTCACCTTCGCGCGCCACTTGCCGGGAAACCAGTGCGTGAAATACAGATAGATGCCGGGCGTGAACCCCGCCTCGGCGAGCCCGAGCAGAAAACGCGCCGCCGCAAAGCTCTTCGGTCCGACGACGAACGCCGTCGCCATCGAGAACAGGCCCCACGTGATCATGATTCTCGCGATCCACACGCGCGCGCCGACCTTCTGCATGATCAGGTTGCTCGGAATCTCGAACAGGAAATAGCCGATGAAGAACAGGCCGGCGCCGATGCCGAACTGCTCGGCCGTGAGACCGAGATCCTTGTTCATCGTCAGCGCGGCAAAACCGACGTTGGTCCTGTCGAGATAACTGATCACGTAGCAGACGAAAATGAACGGCAGAATGCGCCGGAACGCCTTGGCGAGCGTGCGCTCGCTGGCCGCGTAATCGTCGGCGGCCAGACGCTCCGCGGCTTGCGCGGCGGCGCGCGGTGCGTCCTCGCCGGCATGCAACACGTGCGAAATGGTCATGCTTGTCTCCTTCGTCGCGCGGCTGGCGGCGCGATCTTTCGGCATGCGGGCGGGAAGCCGACGCGCGGCTTCCCGGCTCGTGGTCTCAGTCCTGCTTCGCTGCCTGTTTCGGCAGCGGGCCGGCAACGGTCATGTCCGCTTTCAGGATGGAACCGGACGTCGCTTCGGTGATGAAAAGCGTCTTCATGTCCGGGCCGCCGAAGCACACGCTCGTGAGCGACGCGCCTTTCGGTCCGGTCAGGATCTCGACGGGCTCCGCGCAGTGGTTGAGCACCCACACGCGGCCGAGCCCCGGATTCGCGACGAACAGGCGGCCGTCGAGATCGACGGTGAGGCCGTCGGGGCCGCTCGGTCCGTAGGACGTGAAGAACTGGCTGACCTTCGTGACCGAGCCGTCGGCCTGCAGCGGCATGCGCCACACGGCATTGCCGCGCGTCATCGCGACGAACAGCACCTTCTCGTCGCGCGACAGGACGAGCCCGTTCGGGCTCGGGCAGGTATCGAGCAGCATGTCGAGCTTGCCGTCGGGCGACAGCCGGTACACGCGTCCCGTCGGATCGTGCAGGCCGGTCTGCCCCTGGTCGGTGAAATAGAGGTTGCCGGCCGAGTCGAACGTCAGGTCGTTCACGCCCTTGAAGCGCTCGGTGTTGCGGCGCTCGAGATACGGGCGGACTTCACCGCGCTCGATATCGAGCAGCATCACGCCGTTCCGGTAGTCGGTGATGATCAGGTGTGACGCGTCGAAGCGCTTCATCCCGTTGGGCTCGCCGTCGTATTCGGCGACGAGTTCCCAGTCGCCCGACGGTGAAATGCGGAAGATGCGCCCGTGCGGAATGTCGGTGACGAACAGATAACCGTCCGGATCCCAGACCGGCCCTTCGAGAAAGGAATCCGTGACCATTCCGCCGCGATTCGCGCGCGCCCATTCCGTGCGGACGTCCGGCTTGCGAAACTTCTCCGGCATGCGCGTGAAGACTTCGGCCTCGCGCACGTCGGGATTCGTCAGATAAAACATGCGTACCTCGATGTCCAGGGTTCAAGCCGCGCTGTGCGCGCGTTCGTCCAGCACCGCGAGGAGGTTGGCGGCCGCGCCCTTGCCCATGTTCACGTACGCGGCATCGCTCACGCCGCCGATATGCGGAGACAGAATCGCGTTGGGGATCTGCTGGAACGGGTGCGGCACCGCCATCGGTTCCACGTCGAAGCTGTCGAGCCCGGCCGCGCGCAAGTGACCGCTCGTCAGTGCGTCGGCAAGCGCGGCTTCGTCGATCAAGCCGCCGCGGGCGGTATTGACGAGGATCGCGCCGCGCTTGAAACGCGCGAGCGTGTCGCGGTCGAGCATCCGGCGGTTGTCGGCCGTCAACGGACAATGCAGCGACACGACGTCCGACTCCGCGTACAGCGTGTCGAGCGGCACCCGCTTCACACCGGCGGGCACTTCCTTCGCGAACGGATCGAACGCGACAACCTTCATGCCGAACGCCGCGCCGATCGCGGCCACGCGCCGACCGATCGCGCCGAGCCCGACGAGGCCGAGCGTGCGGCCGTCGAGTTCGACGGACTTGTGCGTCGACTTGTCCCAATGGCCTTCGCGCATGCGGGAATCGAGCTGCGGAACCGACTTCGCACACGCGAGCAGCAGCGCCCATGCGTGCTCGGCGACGGCGGCCGCATTCGCGCCGACCGCGGCACGCACCGCGATGCCGCGTGCGGCGGCGGCGTCCTGATCGATCACGTCGATGCCGCTGCCGTGCTTCGAAATCACCTGCAGGTTTTCGGCGGCGTCCATGATGCGCGCGTTGATCTTGCCGTACCGGACGATGATCGCGACCGGCTTGTGCGCGATGCAGAGCGCGACGATGTCGTCTTCGGTCGGCTGCTTGCCGGCGAACACGACGTCGAACTGCGTGAGCATGTCGAGCGCTTGAGCCGCAAGGTCGGCGGCGGTCACGAGGACGACGGGCTTATGCGAAGCGGTCTGCATCACAGCGCCTCGCCTTCGGCCAGCATGCCGGCTGCGCGCAGTTCCTTCTCGATCCAGCCCGGACGAACGTCGCCCTTGTGGATCGCCGCGATACGCGCCGTTTCGGCATCGAGCTTTTTCTGCGCCAGATCGACGATGCGCGCGACGTCGGCGCGCGCAACGACGACGACGCCGTCGGCGTCGCCGACCACCAGGTCGCCCGGATTGACCGCCGTGCCGCCCAGCGAGATCGGCGCATTCACGCGCCCCGCGACACTTTTGGTCGGGCCGCACGGATTGAGGCCGGCCGAGAAGATCGGATAGTCGCCGTTGGCCAGTTCATGCGCATCGCGCACCGCGCCGTCGATGATGATGCCGGCGATGCCGCTCGCCTTCGCCTGCGCCGCCATGATTTCGCCGAGCAGCGCGCACGAGATGTCGCCCTTGCCGTCGACCACGACGACGTCGCCCGGCTTCGCGACGGCGAGCGCCGCATGGATCGCCAGGTTGTCGCCCACGCGGACTTCGACCGTGATCGCGGGGCCGGCGACCTTCATCTTCGGCGACAGCGGCCGCACGCGGCCATGCACGGTGCCGCGGCGGCCGGCGACGTCGGCCAGGATCGCCGCTTGATAGCGGGCGGCGGCCTGAACGAGTTCGGGCGACACGCGTTCGATGTCGCGAATGATCGGGGAAGTGCTGACGGGTGGCTTGCTCATGATTCGACCTCGGGTTGTGCGTTGTACTATGTACAACAATGGTGTACATCGTGAAATCACTATAACCAGAGGGCGAGCATCATGGCACTGGCGTTTACCCTTTTACGTGGTAAACCATCGTTTTACCCTGTACAATCTCTGTTGCATGTCGACAGGAGAGAAGAGATGGGAAATGAAGGGGTCGTTGCCGTGGAAAAGGCGCTTTCGCTGCTGGACTGCTTCAAGCCCGGTGCCGAATCGCAGTCACTCGCGATGCTGTCGCAGGCATCCGGCATGCACAAGACGACGGTCTATCGGCTGATGAACTCGCTGGAGCGAATGGGCTATGTCGTGCGCGCGCAATCCGGCAACTATTCGCTGGGACATCGTGTGCTGTACCTCGGCAAGCTGTACGAGCAGTCGTTCCATCTGTCCACGGTGGTTGAACCGGCGCTGCACGCGCTGGCCGCGCTGACGAAGGAAAGCGCATCGTACTACGTACACGACAGCGGGCAGCGGCTTTGCCTGTTTCGGGCCGAGCCGTCCGAAGGCCTGCGTGAAACGCGGCTCGCGGGGACGATGCTGCCGCTCGACGACACGGCCATCAGCCAGGTGATCCGCTTCTGGGGACTCGGCGAACCGATCTATGACAAGCCGCCTGCGCTGCCCCTCTTCACCGCGGGTGCGCGCGACGTGCACACGGCAGCGTTCGCGGTGCCGATCTTCGGCGCCGGCGACAAGTTCATGGCGGCACTGACGCTTTCCGGTCCTGCGTCTCGTCTCAGCGCCGCATACGAGTCGGGCGAGTTGGATCGACCGCAACTGGATGCGGCCGCCGATCTGTCCCGGAAGCTGGGCGCGAGTGTCGCGCTCTGCGAAAACATCTACGGCACCTGATCCTCGCGGCGACCAACGCATGGTTCAGGTCGGCGCTGAAGCAACAGCGGTTGCCCAAGTCGCCGCGAGTTGGTTCGAGCTGACGACTGGAACTGGCGATACAGCGCCATTCCGCTACGCGTGCGTAGCGTGCCAACGCGGACTGTCTTGCCTGCCGGCATCGCGCTTCACGCAGAACAACGATGTCCGTCACCTCGGCGAAATCACAATCGCCGCCCGCCGATTCTGCGCCCGCCCGGCCGGCGTCCGGTTATCCCCTACCGGATCACGCTTCCCTTTCCCCGCGATCGCGATCTGCTTCGCATCCAGCCCGACGTCGACCAGCTCGGCGGCCACCACCTCCGCCCGCCGCTTCGACAACTCGAGATCGTATTTCTCCGTCCCGCTGTCATCCGAGTAGCCATACACCCGCACGCCGTTGATCCCCGACGACCGCAGCGTCCGCCCGATCCGTTCGACGATCCGCCGCACGTCCGGCTTGAGGTTGTACCGGTCGAAATCAAACAGAATGGGCCCGGTGGACCCGAACTCGAACCCCTGTCCAGTCTCCTGGAACCCGGCTGATTTCAGCACGGTGACCTGCGTCTGCGTCAGCCCGCGATGAAGCGGCGGCGGCGGCGGCGGCGGCGGCGTCTTGCAGCCCCCCAGCAGCATGCCCAGCAGCAATGCGCTTCCCACGCACAGCCGCTCCATGCTTACAGGAAACGAGTGGTTCATTTCGCATCCCCTTCGAGTGCGCCCTTGTTGAACGCGCTTCTTGTCAATCGCTGCCGCGGCCTCGCCCGCGGCGCGAAACGTTCATCCTCAAGCCGATCCGACCACCCCCTCCGCCAATTGCCAGGAGCCCGGCCGCGCACGCTTGGCGCGGTACATCGCGGCATCCGCCGCCCGCAGCAGGCCGCTCGCGTCCGACGCGTGATCGGGATACAGCGCAACGCCGGCACTCATCATGGTGGCCACCATGCGGCCGTCGGACAGCTCGATCGACGGCGCCATGCCGGACAAAATCCCGTCGGCGATCCGGCATACGCTGCCCGCTTCGGGCACCGCCGCCAGCATCACCGCAAATTCGTCGCCGCCCAGACGGGCGACGAGATCGGTCTCGCGCACCTGCGTACGCAGCCGCGACGCGATGCCGACCAGCACCGCGTCGCCGGCATCGTGGCCGAGACAATCGTTGATTTCCTTGAAGCGGTCGCAGTCGAGATACAGGACGGCAACCCGCTGCCCCGTCAAAGTCGCGTCGCACAGCGCAAGCGCGAGGCGCGATTCGAACTGCGCGCGGTTGGGCAGCCCCGTGAGCGCATCGTGCGTCGCCTTGTGCTCGAGCGACGCGTTCTCGTCGCGCAGCGTGTTCTGCCAGTCCTCGAATTCGTCGAGCAATGCATTGAAGTCGTCGCCGAGCTGGTTCAGTTCGGCGATCGCCACCGGTTCGACGCGCCGCGCAAAGGCACGCTCGCGCCGCACCGCGTGAGCGACGCCCGCCAGCGCGCGCAGCGGCGAAACGATGTTGCGCAGCAGACGCTTCGAGCTGACATACGCGCCGAACACGCTGACGGCCAGGCAGCCGAGAATGCCGCCCACGCCGCCAAGCAGGAAGCCGAAGAACTGATGGCCGCGCCCGCGCACGACGACGTGTCCGACAATGATGCCGTCGTGCAGCACCGGGACGGTCACCGGCCCGGGCAGCGCCGCATCCGCCACGGCGCGTTCGAGCCGCGCGATGCCGTTGCCGGCAGGCAATTGCCACGTCGCGAACAGTTGCCCCTTGCTGTCCGTGACGACCACCTGTGCGACATCCTCGTCGCTGGCGATCAATCCGATCGCCTCGTTCGCCGCGACGCGATCGCCGAACACGAGCGCCGCCTCGACCGTGTAACCGAGCGAGCGCGCGAGCAGGTTCAGGTTGTTGCCCGCGTACGCGCGCAACGCGATCACGGCGACGACGATCAACGACACGGCCGCCATCGTCACCGCGATGAACGCGAGGCGCAGGTGCGCCCGACGCAGCACGCTTTGCAGCGTCGGGCGCGGCATGCGGGAAGCGGAAACGGGGAGCGCGGACCGTGTCATGGCGTCACCGGCCGCCGGGCGAGATTGAGCACGTTCGGGTGCACACGCACGCCGCTGCGCGCGACGGCGTCGAGATTGATGTCGAACGACACGCGATCGCCGTCGACACTCAGGCAGAACATGCCGCCCGCGGTGCAGGACGGATCGTGTTCCGAGATCGTCAGCACCGGATGACCGGCCACCGCGGTTCTCACCCGCGCGCGTTCGTCGTCGCTCAGCGTGCCGAGGTAGACGATGTCGCATGCGATGCCGAGCGCCGGATCGTCGGGACGTACGCGCTGCACGTCGACCAGCGTCGAGCCGGCCTCCAGCGTGTCGGTCAGGCCGCGCGCGTAGTCGGGCCGGCCCGTGACGCACAGATGCAGGCGAACGGGCGTGGTCGGCCAGCGCGTGAAGCTGACGATGCCGAGCACGACCTGACGCACGGCGGAGTCGTGTGAGGAATGGGCCGGGTCGGCGTGATCGACATGATCGGCAGGGCTTGCGGCGGCGGCGAGGTGCATGGGATCGACCGGAACGTCGGCATCGGCGGGCGCCCCTGCGAGCACGGCGGGCGCCGCGCCCAACCAGCAAACGATTGCGAACAGCGCGTGGCGCAGCGAAGCGGCTCGGCCGAGACGGCCGGACACCGTCCGCGCGGCGATGGGCGCCGCGCCCGCTGACGTCGCTGCAGTCGCGAGACCGACAGCCGACGCGCACACTTTCGCATCCATGATGGCAACATCCGCTGGCGTCGCTCCGGCGCTGCCCCTCGCCTCTTCCCATGCGCGTGCAGGCACCGAATTACGCGCATGATGGCTTCATCTTAGGTAAAAATTCGGATGACCAAGCAGTGGGAAACACCCGATAAAACGTCGGAAAGTATGCGGAATCGGTACTGCGTCACGACGATGCGAGCGAAGGCGATGACCGGCGTCGATCCGGTGTCGACGCCGGTAGATTGGTCAGCGGATTGGATGCCCGCGGGCGGCAAACTTCATACGTTCATGCGCGCTATGCGATCGCCGACAAATCGAACGGCGTCTCCCGCAGGCGCGTCCCCGTCAGCCTGAACCCCGCATTCGCAATCGCCGGCGTCACCGCCGGGCTCGACAGTTCGCCGACGCCGCCCGGCTTCGCCGGATCGCCCTGCACGATGTGAATGTCGGTCTCTGGCATGTCGCTCATCCGCATCACGCGATACGTATCGAAGTTCGACTGCAGCACGCGGCCGTGCCGGAAATCGATGCGATCGGCCGTCGCATGGCCGAGCCCCCACATCAGCCCGCCGTACCGTTGCTCGTCGCCCCCGGCCGGCGACACCGCGCTCCCGCAGTCGGCCACGCACGTGAGCCTCTCCATCTTCACCGCGCCGTCCTTGCGACTGTTCATCAGCTTCACGGGCTTGCCCGCCTTCACCGCACACCATGTCGCGTCGAACAGCCAGTACGTCGATTCGCGCGCACCGAAGCTGCCGCCCGACACGCGTTCGTGCAGCGTCACGCAATGCGCGGGAGTGCCGCCGTTACGCGCGAACACGGTGACGTTGATCGGCTCCGGCGGATTCGTGGCCTTGTGCGGCATCGAATACGACGCCTCGATCGTACGTGCACGGGCCGCTTTCGCCTTCGCGGAATCGCCGTCGGCAATCGTCGGCACGACACGCGCGGCCGGGTCGTCGACCCATGCTGCCCGCCTCGCCGCGACGATCGCGAATCATCGTGCACGGGCCACGTTCCGCGTATCAGCACCGCCGCCGGCTTGGTCCTTCACGCCGCGGCGAGTATGCTTGTACGTCGAACGTTCTCCAACACGCGGCGGCACGACGATCGCGACACCACGCCCCCTGCCCCGCCAACCGCCCTTCACCATCGATGGATTTCGACGTAATCGTTCTCGGCGCCGGCATCGTCGGCGTGTCCGCCGCGCTGCATCTGCAGGATCGCGGACGCAAGGTTGCCCTTGTCGATCGCGGCGCGCCCGGCGAAGGCACGAGCTTCGGCAACGCCGGGCTGATCGAACGCTCGTCGGTCGAGCCGTATCCGTTCCCGCGCAGCCCGTTCACGCTCATGCGTTATGCGCTGAACCGCTCGACCGATCTCTACTGGCACAGCGCATCGCTGCCCGCGTTCGCGCCATGGCTCGCGCGGTTCTGGTGGGAATCGGCGCCGCTGCGTCACGCGGCCGCTTCGCGCGACATGCTGCCGCTGATCGAGCGCTGCATCGTCGAGCACGACGCGCTGATCGCGCGGGCCGGCGCCGGCGAACTGATCCGCGCGACCGGCTGGCTGGAAGCGTTCCGCACGCCGGCCGCCTTCGAACGCGGCGTGGCCGAGGCCGGCCTCACCGCGCGCCGCCACGGGCTCGGCATCACGCCGCTCGACGCGGCCGCGCTGCACGCGCACGAGCCGAGCCTCGCACCCGGCTTCTGCGGCGCGCTGCACTGGCTCGATCCGAAAAGCGTCGTCGATCCGTCCGCGCTCGTCAAAGCGTATGCGCAACTGTTCGTGCAGGGCGGCGGCACGCTGCTCGGCGGCGACGCCGCCAGCCTCGACGCACTGTCGCCCGGCTGGCAGGTTCACACGCAGGACGGCCCGGCCGCCGCGCCGGCCGTCGTCGTCGCGCTCGGCCCGTGGTCCGACATCGTGTTCGGCAAGTTCGGCTACAAGATCCCGCTGCGCGAGAAGCGCGGTTATCACATGCACTACGCGCCGTCCGCGCGCGGCGTGCCGTCGGCGCCGATCGTCGATCGCGAATACGGCTACGTGATCGCGCCGATGCGGCGCGGGCTGCGGCTGACGACGGGGGTCGAGATCGCGCGGCGCCGCGTGCCGCCGACCGGCGTGCAGCTCGAACGCGCGGAACGCGTCGCGCGGCCCGTGTTCGGTTTCGGCGAACGGCTCGACCCGCAGCCGTGGCTCGGCTTCCGGCCGTGCACGCCGGACATGCGCCCGGTGATCGGCCCCGCGCCCGCGCATCGCGGCCTGTGGTTCGCGTTCGGCCACAACCACCACGGGCTCACGCTCGGCCCCGTCACCGGCCGCCTGCTGGCCGAGATGATGACGGGCGAAGCGCCGTTCACCGATCCGGCGCCGTATCGCGCCGATCGTTTCTGAACAGATGACCCGTCACCGCGCGCTCAGTCGAGCGCGCGGCCGAAGATCCGGATGACTTCGTCGAGGTGCTCGGCCATCGCGCGGCGCGCGGCGTCGGGATCGCGCGCACGGATCGCGTCGAGGATCGCGCGGTGTTCCAGCTCCGAACGGTGCGGCATGTCGTTCGGCATGTACAGCGACTGCAGCCGCTGGAACATCAGGTCGTACTTGTGCGCGAGCAGCTGCTTGATCATCAGCGCATACGCGGCGTTGTCGCTCGCTTCCGCGATGCGGATATGGAACAGCCGGTCGCCCGGGTGCGTGAGCGAGCCGCTGCGGTTGTCTTCCTGGTTGCGCAGGAACGCTTCGTGAATTCCTTCGATCTGCGCGTCCGAGCCGTGCTTTGCCGCGAGCGACGCCGCTTCCGGTTCGATCAGCCGGCGCGCCTGCAACAGCGCGAACGGCGGGATCTCGGTATCGAGGTCGAGCGCGATGCCGAGTTCGGGATCGATCTCGACGATCGAAAACGGCGCGACCGTCGCACGGGATACGGGTTCGGGCGCGGGCTCCGGCGCCGCGGCCGCTTCGGGATGACGCACCTTCACGCCGTCGCCGACGCGCACGCTGACGAGCCCGCTCACTTCGAGCGCGATCAGCGCCTCGCGCACCGACGTGCGCGACACGCCGAACTGCTCGGCCAGTTCGCGCTCGGGCGGCAGATAGCTGCCCGGCGGAAAATCGCCGGACTCGATCATCGCGCTGAGCTTGTCGGCGATCTGCTGGTAGAGGCGGCGGTTCTGAATCGGCTGGATGGACATACGTTGACGCTGGTAATCGGTTTCGTTCCGGACGGTCTGACGAATCGCACAGACCGTTCGCGCCTATTTTATATGCCGCGCCTCACATCGCCCGGCACCGCGTAACAACGCGCGGCCGTGCCGCCCCACAGCGCGTTGCGCTCGGCCGCCGACAGCCGCGATTCGGCCCAGCGTTCGACGAGCGACGCCACTTCGTCATACGAGGCCGCCAGCAGGCACACGGGCCAGTCCGACCCGAACATCAGCCGCTGCGGCCCGAACGCGTCGAGCGCCGCGTCGAGGCACTGCTCGATGTGCCGGATGTCCCGCGCGCGCAGGCCGCGCCGCCAGTCCGCCTCGGTCACGAGCCCCGACAGCTTGCATGCCACGTGCGGCAACGCGCCCAGCTCGCGCAGCGACGCGCGCCAGCGTGCGAGCGCCGTGTCGTCGCGCTCGAACTCGGTGAGCGCCGGCTTGCCCGCATGATCGAGCACGAGCCAGTGCGCATCGTGGGTCGCGCAGAACGCGCGCACGTCTGGCAACTGGCGCTCGAACACGAGCACGTCGTACACGTAACCATTCGCCTGCAGCCACGCGATGCCCCGATTGAAACCGGGATCGGCGACGAATGCGGCCACGTCGGCTTCGTCCTGCACCTGATGACGAAAGCCGCGCAGCTTCGGGCTGCCCCACGCGGCGACCCGCTCGGCCAGCCCGGGCGCGCCGAGATCCTCCCAGCCGACCACCGCCGCGATGCGGGCGTCGTCGCGCGCGAGATCGAGCAGGAACGCCGTCTCGTCGCGCCCGGCGCGCGCCTGCACCGCGATCGACGCGCCGAGCGCCTGCGCATGCATCTGCGGCCACAGCACGTCGGGCAGGTAGTCGCGCGCGAGCACGCCCATCCCGGGGCCGATCCACGGATAGTCGGCCGCGCGATAACGCCAGAAATGCTGATGGGAATCGATGCGCACTGCGCCCATGGTGCCCTCGTGTTCAGTCGCCGCTGTCGCGGCGGCGCGCGTCATCGCCGCCGCTCGCGCGCAACGCTCAGTCGTACAACACCGCCGCGATCTTCGGATCGTCGATATTGGTCTTGTCGTACCAGTAGAAACCGGTGTCGATGACCTTCGGCAGCTTCTCGCCCTTGATCGCCTTCACGGCCGCCTCGACGGTCTTGTAGCCGATCCCGATCGGGTTCTGCGTGATCGCGCCGGCCATCAGCCCGCTGCGGATCGCGTCCTTCTGCTGCTTGCCGGAATCGTAGCCGACGATCACGACCTTGCGCTTCATCTCGCGCACGCCGTTGACCACGCCGATCGCCGATCCTTCGTTGGTGCCGAACAGCCCCTTGAGCTTCGGATACGCCTGCAGGATCGACTTCGTCACCTCGGTCGACTTCAGCTGGTCGCCTTCGCCGTACTGCACGGTCACGACCTGCACCTTCGGGTGCGCCGCCTTCATCCGCTCGAGAAAACCGTCGCGGCGGTCGATGCCGGTACGGCTCGTCTGGTCGTGCGCGACCACGGCCACCTCGCCTTCGTCTCCGATCAGCGCGGCGAGCTTGTCGGCGGCGAGCGCGGCGGCCGCCTTGTTGTTGGTCGCGGCGGTCGTCACCGGGATGTCGCTGTCGACGCCCGAGTCGAACGCGATCACCGGGATCTTCTCGGCCTGCGCCTTCTTCAGCAGCGGCAGCGCGGCCTTGCTGTCGAGCGCCGCGAAGCCGAGCGCGGCCGGCTTCTTCGCGATCGCGGCCGACAGCATGTCGATCTGCTTGTCGACCATCGCCTCGGTTTCCGGCCCCTCGAACGTCACCTTCACCTTGTAGTCCTTCGCGGCCTGCACGGCGCCCGACTTCACGGCCTGCCAGAACTGATGCTGGAAGCCTTTCGAGATCAGCGGGATATAGGCTTCCTGCGCCTGCGCGCCGGCCGTGACGCCGACGGCGAACGTCAGCCCGACGATCGCGTTCAACACCTTGCTCCTGATCACTTCGCGTCTCCTTGGTTGGATTCTTCTGGATACCGGCCGGGCCGGCGGTGAAGCGGATGCCTGCGTGCAGGCGTGCGTCAGCGGCGGCGCCGGCGCAGGATGTCGACGTACACGGCGAGGATGATGATCACGCCGGTCACGACCGTCTGCCACTCCTGCGCGACCGACATGATGCGCAGGCCGTTGGTCAGCACGCTCATGATGAACGCGCCGATGATGGTGCCGACGATGCTGCCCGCGCCGCCCGACAGCGACGTGCCGCCGATCACGACGGCCGCGATCGCATCGAGCTCGTAACCCTGCCCGAGCGCCGGCTGCGCGGAGTTCAGCCGCGACGCGATCAGCAGGCCGGCGATCCCGCACACCGCGCCGCTGAACGTGTAGACGGCGATCTTCCACGCATCGACGTTCACGCCGGACAGCCGCAGCGCTTCCTCGTTGCTGCCGAGCGCGAACGTGTAGCGGCCGAAGATCGTCCGGTTCAGCACGATCGACGCGCCGATCGCGACGAGAAACAGGATCAGCACCGCGTTCGGAATCGGCAGCGCGGGGATCAGGTTGCCGATCAGCGAGTCCTGCGCGATCGACGTGAAGCCCGGCGTGTCGTTGAAGTAGATCGGCCGCGTGCCCGAGATCACGAGCGACAGGCCCTTGAGCAGCATCATCATGCCGAGCGTCGCGATGAACGGCGGCACCTTCATCTTCGCGATCACGAACCCCGACACGCAGCCCGACAACGCGCCGAAGCACAACGCGGCCAGGATGCCGAACGGCAGCGGCATCCCCCATTTCGTCAGCACGACGCCGGCCATCACCGCGCAGAACGTCATCAGCGTGCCGACCGACAGGTCGATGCCCGACGTGATGATCACGTACGTGCAGGCGACGGCGAGCACGCCATTGACCGCGGTGGCCTGCAGGATCGACACGAGGTTGTCGACTTCGAGAAAGTTCGGCGAACCGAAGCTGAAGAACACGATCAGCAGCACGAGGCTCGCGAACGCGAGCAGCTTCTGGCGCGCGGCGGGGTTGAAGAAGCGCGCGCGAAAACCGGGCGCGGCGGCCGGCGTGTCGCCGGAAGCGAGGGGCGGGACGGGATGCGTATCGTTGGACATGGTAAGCGTCTGAATCAGGACAATACGGTCGACTCGCGCTGCGTCGCGAGCTGCATGATCTTCTCCTGCGTGGCGTCGGCCGCACGCAATTCGCCGGTCACGCGCCCTTCGCACATCACGAGAATCCGGTGGCTCATGCGCAGCACCTCGGGCAGTTCCGACGAGATCATCACGATCGCCTTGCCGTCGGCGGCGAGCGCGTCGAGCAGCTTGTAGATCTCGCTTTTCGCGCCGACGTCGATGCCGCGCGTCGGCTCGTCGAAGAACAGGATGTCGCAGTCGCGCAGCAGCCATTTCGCGATCACGATCTTCTGCTGGTTGCCGCCCGACAGCAGCCGCGCGGGCTGCGTGACCGACGGCGTGCGGATCGCGAGCCGCCGCACGTACGACTGCGCGGTGTCGCGCATCTTGCGCGCATCCAGGAACGCACCGCGATGCAAGAAGCGGCGCATGCTCGCCAGCGCGACGTTGTTCTGCACGTCCATGCCGACCGCGAGCCCGAAGTGCTTGCGATCCTCGGACAGGTAGCCGATCCCGTGCCTCACCGCGTCGGCCGGCGTGCGGATCGTCACGGTGCGGCCGTGCACGCGAATTTCGCCGGCATCGATCGGGTCCGCGCCGAACACCGCGCGCGCGACCTCGGTGCGGCCCGCGCCCATCAGCCCCGCGAAGCCGAGGATCTCGCCGCGCCGCAGCGTGAAGCCGACCTCGCGGATCGCACGCCCGCGCGACAGCCCGCGCACCTCGAGCGCCACGTCGTTCGACGACGTATCGGGCGGCGTGCGCGCTTCCGTTTCGAGCTGGCGCCCGACCATCATCGAAATGATCGTCTCCATCGACGTGCCGGCCATCGGCACGGTCGCGACGTACTTGCCGTCGCGCATCACGGTCACGCGATCGGCGATCTGGCGCAGTTCGTCCATCTTGTGCGAGATGTAGACGATGCCGACGCCGTTCGCCCGCAGGTCGCGGATGATGCGGAACAACTCGCCGATCTCGGCGTTGTTCAGCGCGGCGGTCGGCTCGTCCATGATCAGCACGCGCGAATCGAACGACAGCGCCTTCGCGATCTCGACCATCTGCTGCTTCGCGACCGTCAGCCGGCCGACCGGCGTGCGCGGATCGAGATCGAGCCGCATCCGCCGGAAGATCGCGGCGGCATCGCGATTCAGCTTGTCTTCGTCGACGAACACGCCGAGACGGCCGCGCGGCTCGCGGCCGATGAAGATGTTCTGCGCGACGCTCAGGTGGCTCATCAGGTTCAGTTCCTGATGAATGATGCCGATCCCGAGCGCCTGCGCGGCGCGCGGATCGGCGATCTCGACCGGATGGCCGTCCATCCGGATCTCGCCGTCGTCGCGCGGGTACACGCCCGCGAGGATCTTCATCAGCGTCGACTTGCCGGCGCCGTTCTCGCCCATCAGCGCATGCACTTCGCCCGCGCGCAGGTCGAAGCGGCAATCATCGAGCGCCTGCACGCCCGGGAAGCGCTTGCCGATGCCGGTCAATGCAATCAGCGGCGGCGCGAGGTTCGGGTGGAGGTCGGGTTGCATCGCTCGCGGCCCTCAGCTGATCGCACGGTCGAGATGCGTATAGCCGCCGTCGACGAACAGCCACTGGCCCGTCGTGTGCGACGCGCGTTCCGACAGCAGGAACACCGTCGTGTCGGCGATCTCGTCGGCCGTCGTGAAGCGCCGGCCGAGCGGCACCTTGCCCGCGATCGCCGCGAGCTTCGTCTCCGGATCGTCGAAGCCGTCGATCCATTTCCGGTACAGCGGCGTCATCACCTCGGCCGGGACCACCGCGTTCACGCGCACGCCGTCGTCGCGCAACGCGACGGCCCATTCACGCGTCAGCGCGAGCTGCGCGCCCTTCGACGCGCAGTAGCCGCTCGTGTCGCCCTGCCCGGTCACGGCCGTCTTCGACGAGATGTTGACGATCGCGCCGCGCGCCGCCTTCAGGTGCGGCACGCAGTAATGCGCCATCACGTAGTAGTGGACGAGATTGCGTTCGAGCGACGCGACGAACGCGTCGCGCCCCGCATCGAGCCCGATGCTGTCGTTGACGCCGGCGTTGTTGACGAGCCCGTCGAGCCGACCGAATCGCGCGACGGTCCGCGCGACCGCGTCGCGGCACTGCGCATCGTCCTGCAATTCGACGGACACGCACGCGGCGTTCGGCTGCTCGCGCGTGAGCGCGCGCCAGAACGCGTCGTCGGGCGCGTGCCGCGCGAACACCACCGGTATCGCGCCTTCGCCGGCCAGCCGCATCGAGATCGCGGCGCCGATGCCCGACGCACCGCCGGTCACGATCACGACCTTGTCCTGCAGATTCAGATCCACTTCGCGTCTCCGTCGTTCATGTTGTCGGCACGCTCGATGCGTGTCAGCCGCGGAACCGGTACTGCTCCAGCGATTCGGGCTTCATCTCGATCGAGAAGCCGGGTGCCGTCGGCGGCAGGTACGCCGCGCCGCGCACGACGCACGGCTCGACGAAATGCTCGTGCAGGTGATCGACGTACTCGGTCACGCGCCCTTCCTTCGTGCCGGAAATGCACACGTAATCGATCATCGACAGGTGCTGCACGTACTCGCACAGCCCGACGCCGCCCGCATGCGGGCATACGGGCAGCCCGTACTTCGCGGCCATCAGCATCACCGCGAGAATCTCGTTCACGCCGCCGAGCCGGCACGCGTCGATCTGCACGACGTCGATCGCGCCGCGCGCGATGAACTGCTTGAACAGCACGCGGTTCTGGCACATCTCGCCGGTCGCGACCTGCACGGGCGCGATCGCCTTGCGGATCTTGCGATGCCCTTCGACGTCGTCGGGGCTCGTCGGCTCCTCGATGAACCACGGCCGCGCGAACGCGAGCTCGCGCACCCAGTCGATCGCCTCGTCGACTTCCCACACCTGGTTCGCGTCGATCATCAGCTTGCGATCGGGTCCGATCACTTCGCGCGCGATCGTCACGCGGCGGATGTCGTCCTCGAGGTTCGCGCCGACCTTCAGCTTCACATGGTCGAAACCGGCGTCCACCGCCTCGCGGCACAGCCGGCGCAGCTTGTCGTCGCTGTAGCCGAGCCAGCCGGCCGACGTCGTGTAGCACGGGTAGCCGTCGCGCTCGAGCGCCGCGATCCGCGCGGCCTTGCCGGGCGCCTGCCGGCGCAGCAGTTCGAGCGCTTCATCCGGCGTCAGGCAGTCGGTCAGGTAGCGGAAGTCGATCGTGCGTACCAGTTCCTCGGGGCTCATGTCGGCGACGAGCCGCCACAGCGGCTTGCCGACGGCCTTCGCCCACAGATCCCACACCGCATTGACGACGGCGCCGGTCGCGAGGTGGATCGCGCCCTTGTCGGGGCCGATCCAGCGCAACTGGCTGTCCGACGTCACGTGACGCCAGAAGCGGCCCATGTCCTCGCGAATCCAGTCGAGGTCGAGGCCGACGACGAGGTGACGCATCGCGTCGATCGCCGCGCAGCAGATTTCGTTGCCGCGCCCGATGGTGAACGTGAGCCCGTGCCCCTCGAGCCCGTCGCGATCGGTTTCGAGGACGACGTAGGCCGCCGAATAATCGGGGTCCGGATTCATCGCATCGGAACCGTCGAGCTGGCGCGAGGTCGGGAAGCGCACGTCGAGGACGCGCATCGATCGAATGATAGGCATGACGAACCGTCCGTAAAAGGAGATCAGGCCTGCACGGTGCGCTGGCGCTGCTCGCCGAGCCCGTCGATGCCGAGCGTGATCACCTGTCCGGCGCGCAGATAGACGGGCGGCTTCTGCCCGAGGCCGACGCCCGGCGGCGTGCCGGTCGAGATCACGTCGCCCGGCTGCAGGCTCATGAAGCGGCTCAGGTAGCTGATCAGGTGCGGCACGCGGAACACCATCGTCGCGGTCGTGCCGTTCTGGTAGCGGTGGCCGTCGACGTCGAGCCACAACCGCAGCGCGTGCGGATCGGGCACTTCGTCGGCCGTCACGAGCCACGGCCCAAGCGGGCCGAACGTGTCGTTGCCCTTGCCCTTGTCCCACGTGCCGCCGCGTTCGAGCTGGTATTCGCGTTCCGACACGTCGTTCACGACGCAGTAGCCGGCCACGTGCGACAGCGCATCGGCTTCGTCGATGTAGCGGCCGCCCTGGCCGATCACCACGCCGAGCTCGACTTCCCAGTCGGTCTTCCGCGAGCCGCGCGGGATCTCGACGTCATCGTTCGGGCCCGAGATCGCGCTCGTCCACTTGCCGAACACGACGGGCTCCTTCGGCACCTCCATGCCCGACTCGGCCGCGTGGTCCGA
Organism: Burkholderia seminalis; assembly: GCF_001718535.1. NCBI lineage: Bacteria > Pseudomonadati > Pseudomonadota > Betaproteobacteria > Burkholderiales > Burkholderiaceae > Burkholderia > Burkholderia seminalis. Next base: position 2,414,536 of record NZ_CP013400.1, read on the forward strand.
ATAGTTGAGCCCGATGCAGATGAACTTGCCGACGCGGCCGACGCACGCGCCGATCCGCGGCGCGCCCTCGACGCGCGGCAGCGACGACGGCGGAATGTCGCGCAGCCGCGCGAGCGACGCGGGGGTCAGCGCATCGCCGGCGATGTCGTCGATCACGCCGGACAGGTCGCGAAGGTGGCCCTGCGCATCGAGCAGGCCCGGTTTTTCATGGTGTTTGTCGCCAAATCTGAGCAGTTTCATAGCGTCGTCGGAACGGAAACGGAAAGTGAATGGGAAGGCGCGGTCAGTTTGAGACGGTCAGTTTGACCAGCCGCCGTCGATCAGGTGGATCGCGCCGGTCGTGAACGACGCTTCGTCGGACGCGAGGTACAGCGCGAGCGCGGCCACTTCGTCGGCGCGGCCGATGCGGCCGATCGGCTGACGCGCGACGAATGCCTGGCGCACCTCGTCGGTCGACACGTGGCGCGTGCGCGCCTGGTCCGCGATGCGCTGCTCCAGCGACGGCGATTCGATCGTGCCCGGGCAGATCGCGTTGCAGCGGATGCCGCGCTCGACGAAATCGGCGGCGACCGCCTTGGTCAGCCCGATCACGGCCGCCTTGGACGTGCCGTAGACGAAGCGGTTCGGCACGCCCTTCACGCTCGACGCGGCCGAGGCCATGTTGATGATCGACGCGCCGCCGGCTTCGAGCATCGCGGGCAGCAGCGCGCGAATCAGCCGGTACATCGACGTGACGTTCAGGTTCATCGAGAACGCCCACGCGTCGTCGTCGCAGTCGAGGATCGAGCCGTGGTGCACGTAGCCCGCGCAGTTGAACAGCACGTCGAACGCACGTTCGCCCGCGGCGAGCGCCGCGACGTCGTTCGCATCGGTGACGTCGAGCCGCCGCGTGGCCAGCCGGGCGCCCGCGCGTTCGGCGTCGGCCTCGAGCCGCACGAGCGCGGCTTCGTTGATGTCGGTCGCCAGCACGTCGGCGCCCTCGCTCGCGAACCGCAGCGCGGTCGCGCGGCCAATGCCCTGCCCGGCCGCCGTCACCAGCGCGCGTTTGCCCTGCAATCTCATGAGCACGTCTCCCGAAAAAGCCGGCCACCCGTCGGCCGATTGGCACAAAGGACTAAAGGTCCAACCAATCATAGAAAGCAATCGCGCGTTTGTCACGAAATCGGGATTCAGTATTTACCCGGGCGGAGAAATCGGGCGGACGAAGAAAAATCCGGCGAAGGACAAGTCCTAAAAATCCCTTCCGTAAATCGTACAAACCCAATGCTGACAGGCCTCTCAGCCGAATCTTCGGGCTCGTCCCGCGCAGCCACTTCGCCAAACTGACAAAAAAGTCATGTTCGCGTCAGGGTCTCAACGGGATCAGCACGCCATCATGGCGTTGCCGGACCGCGCTTTTCACCCATCGCCTCTCCGCCCGCCTTCGATCCCTGCGGGCACTCCGTCCCCCGGCGATGGACACCGTGACTGGGCGAGCAGACACGGTGCGCGGGCCGATTTTCCGCCCCGGACTTCCCGTCCGGGGCGTTTTTGTCTGTGGTTTCCACGAAAATAAGCGTGGATTGTTTCTAAATCGGCAAAAGGTAATTTGAGCCAGACAGGATGTTTTTTCCGGTCACAGACGCTTACATTTAGCGCACCACTCATGGAAACCGCTACGGATTCGCCATCGGGTAGTGACATCCACTGCCAAGGCCGAAACCGCACGAGCTTTAGGAAACGGCAAAATGAAGGCCTCCAAATCCCTGCCTGTGCTCGATCCCGCCGACGTCCACGTCGAAATCCTCGAACGTTCCGATACGCTGCTCGTCGTCCGCTGGGTCGAGCCCGGCCGCTGTCACTACGGTGAACAGCGCTGGCGCCGCCGCTTCGCGCAACGCACCGGCACCTGCGCGCTGTCGCGCCAGGTCATCCATCGCGGCGACGAAGTGTTCCGCCCGGCCGAACGTCCGGCACCCGCGAATGCGGCCGCGATGATCTCCGCCGCCGAGGTGCTCGCGCTGGCCGGAAGCAGGTAAAACCTGCCGGCCGCGCGCCGGGGCTGGCCGCGCCACGCACTGCGCCCGCCCTAGAAGCGCCGGTCTAATTCCCCCGCTTGTCTGTCACGCCCGCCCGCACTATCGTTACATCACGCAATGTAACGATTACGTGCCGCGGCCGGTCGGCCCTGCCGATGGAGACAGACATGCATGCATGGAGCGCGCGCCACGTCCCGGCGCAGGGCGGCAAGGTCGCGGTCGTGACCGGTGCCAACAGCGGTCTCGGCTGGCAGCTCGCGGAAACGCTGGCCGCGAAAGGCGCGACGGTCGTGATGGGCTGCCGCGACGCCGCGCGCGCCGCCCGGGCGGCCGACGCGATCCGCCGGCTCCATCCCGACGCCCGCGTCGAGGTCGATCCGCTCGACCTTGCCGATCTCGCCTCGATCGCCCGCTTCGCGGGCGACGTCTCCGAACGCCACGGCCGCATCGACATCCTCTGCAACAACGCCGGCGTGATGTTCCTGCCGCTGCGGCATACGCACGACGGCTTCGAAATGCAGTTCGGCACCAACCACCTCGGCCATTTCGCGCTGACCGGCCATCTGCTGCCCGCGTTGCGCGCCGCGCGACGGGCGCGCGTCGTGACGATGTCGAGCGGCTTCAACCGCGGCGGCCGGATTCGCGTCGACGACCTGCGTGCCGAGCATCGTTACAACCGTTATCTCGCCTATTGCGACAGCAAGCTCGCGAACCTCGTGTTCGCGATCGAGCTGCAGCGCCGTTTCGAGCGCGCGGCGTTCGCGGGAATCAGCGTGGCCGCGCACCCCGGCTATGCGGCGACCAACCTGCAGTTCGCGGGCCCCGCGATGGACCGTTCGCCCGCGCGCGCCGCGCTGATGCGCGCGGCGAACCGTTATCTCGCGCAACCGGCCGACCAGGGCGCGCTGCCCGCGATCCATGCCGCCACGTCGCCCGATCTCGCGGGCGGCGCATACATCGGGCCGTCCGGCTGGTTCGAGTCGCGCGGGCTGCCGGCGCCCGCGAGCGTGCCGCGCGCGGCGCGCGACGTCGCCTCGGCGGCGCTGCTGTGGGAAGCGTCGGAAGCCGCGACGGGCGTGCGCTTCCTCAGTTCGGGCGCGCCCGCCGGACGCGTGCCCGGCCGGCCGCTCGACACGGCGGCCGAAGCGCGCTGAACCGCACGACGCTACCCGCCATATTCTTCATACTTATTGCGCAAGCCGAAAAGAAAGCCTGTTGAAAGACTGATTCATCGCGCCACTGTTACCGCGCCGGAAACAATCTATCGTCAAAATCAGCGTTTACCCTGAACACGCCGGTGACTAAGATTTGATCAATCGCTCAAGACATGGTGTCGAGAGCGAACTCAATAAAACACCGGAGGTCACCATGAAATCGCTCGTTTCCGCAGTCGTCGCCGCTGTCGCCCTGTCCGCTTCGTTCGGCGCATTCGCTCAAAGCACCGTGACCCGCGCCCAGGTGCGTGGCGAACTGGTCCAGCTCGAACAAGCCGGCTACAAGCCGGGCGTGTCGAGCCCGTACTACCCGAACGACATCCAGAGCGCCGAAGCGCGTATTCATGGTGCCGACACCAGCGGCTACGGCGCCCAGCCGGCTCCGCTCGTCCACTCGGGCGCCCCGGCAGCCGCATCGTCGAACGCACGCGACTCGATCTTCTTCGGCCAGTAAGCCGATGCGCCCCCGGCGGGCGCCGCGCGTCGCGCGATGAAGCAACGCAGTCCGGACGAGCCCCTTCGCGGGGCTCGTCTTGTTTGTGAAACGCATACCTCCGCCGCCCGGCAGCGGGTGGCTTCGCCCGGGCGCCTGGCGTCCGGGTGCTTTTTCCCTTCCCGGCGGGCAGGCGAAAAGAAACCGCGTGCGCCGATCAGCGCGCCGCAACGGCGGCAGGCACCGAGCGCGACAGCACGCGCCACCGCGACAGCAACTCGTCCCGATCGACGTAGCAGCCCTGCAGGTGCCGGCGGCCGGTCGACGGATCGAACGCCGTGCGCGCATGCAGCACGCGCCGGTTGTCGAACGCCCACATGTCGCCCGCCCGCAGCCGGCGGTGTACGCGGAAGCGCGGCTCGCGCGCGAGCGCGAGGAACCGCCGGTACGCGCGATAGACGGCCGCGACCGAGCCGGCCGGCGCATCGAGCGGCCCGCGCAGGAAGTTCGCGACACGCACCTCCGTCACGTTGCCGCGCGCATCGAGCCCGATCACCGGCGCCGAACAGCGGTAGTCGCTGTTCGCGCTCTTGTTCCAGAACTCGAACGGCGTCGACGCCAGTCGTTCGAAATCGGCCGGATGCTCGCGCCGCAGCGCATCGGCGAGCGCGAAGCCGTCGAGAAAGATGCTGTCGCCGCCCGTCGCTTCGTTGGCCAGGCAATGCAGGAACTGCACGCCCGGCTGCAGTTCGCGTGTCGGCAGGTCGGTATGCGGCGGCAGGTTCAGCGACGTATACGCATTGCTGTCCGGGCGCGGTTTCGATTCGACGTCGAACAGCACGCCGAAATTGCTTTCGCGGATCAGGCCGACGCGACGCGCGATCTCGTCCACGCGGCCGCGCTCGGCCGGCACGCCTTCGACGAGCGTCAGCCCCGTGCGCCGCAGCGCGGCGAGCCACGCGAGCAGCGCACCGTCGTCCTCCATCACGTCGCGCCACGCGAACAGGCCGATCGCCGTCGCGTCGTCGCCGGCCCAGATGTGCCGCTCGTGCGCGGCCAGCCGCTCGGCGCGCGACGCATCGTCGTATGCATGCGCCCGCAACCAGCCCGGCGACCACGCGCTGCGATGCCCGTCGTTCCACTCGACATGCAGCGCACCATCGGGTTCGACGTGCACGGCGAGCGCCGACAGATCGTCGCGCGCATCGGCAATCTCGAACACCTGTTCACGCGTGAGCGCATGCACGCATGCGGAACACGCGCAGTTGTCGCGCAGCCAGTCGAAATGGAACGGCGATCGTCGCGCGTCGCGCCATTCGACCTCGACCGCCCCCTCGCCGATCGTCGCCGCCGCGATGGCCGCGTCGGCCGAAAACGTCCGCCAGTCCTCGATACGGTGTTGCGCTGCTGCCTGCATCGTTGCCTCCCGGAAACGCCCGCTACGCGTGTGGTGCGAGCAAAAACCCGCCGACCATCCGGTGCATGCGCGCGGCCTGCGGGCTCGTCCCGAGCGCGCGCCAGCAGCCGTGCACCAGCCCCTGTCCCATCCAGTCGCGCGCGACCCCGCCGGCCGCGCGAATCCGTTCGACGTACACGCGCGCGTCGTCGCGCAGCGGATCGTGTTCCGCGCCGATCGCGAGCACCGGCGGCAAGCCGTCGAAACGCGCCGCTTCGAGCGGCACCGACGCGCGCAACAGCGGGTCGCCGCCCCGCAGCACGTCGGACACGTTCCCATCCCAGTACAGCGCGCGATAGCGATGCACGTCGTCGAGCGTCAGCATCGGCGCCCGCGCTTCGATCTCGCGCGCGGGCGATTGCGGTTCGAAGCCGAGCATCGGATAAACGAGCGCGATGCCGTCGACGTTGCGTTCGCCCGCATCGCGCAGCGCGGTGGCGACGGCCGCCGCGAGCATCCCGCCCGCGCTGTCGCCCGCGAGCGTCAGCGGATGCGCGCACGCGCCGAACGGCCAGCGGGCATCGCGCGCGGCGCGCGTGACGTCCAGGCAATCCTCGAGCGCGGCCGGCGCGCGGTGTTCGGGCGCCAGACGATAGTCGACGGCGATCACGTCGAGCCCCGTGTCGGCCGCGAGTTGCGCGGTGATCAGCGCATGGCTGTCGAGCGAGCCGACGACGAAGCCGCCGCCATGAAAAAACAGCACCGTGCCGCGCGATGCGCCGCGCGCGGACGTGTAGCGCCGCAGCGCGATCGCGCGCCCGTCCGCCGCGCGCCACACGGCGTCCTGCCGCACGATGCCGGGCGGCGGCGCGGCCGGCGTCCACGCGGCCGCGAAGCGGTCGTAGAGGCGGCGCTGCTCGTCGGGCGAGCGCACCGCCGCATCGGCCGGATACCACGCGTCGACGGCTGCGACGAACGCCGCGATTTCCGGTTCGAGCATCGTGCGCGCTCCGCGATCGAACGTTGAAGGACGCAAGTCGCCGCTAGCGGCGCGGCGGCAAGCCGATCACGCGGCCCGCATACGCAGGCGCCGCGCAATCGCGCTGCAACGCATGCAAGTCGGCCACGCGCGCGGCCACGTCGTCGTCGAACGGCGCCGATTTCGCACCGTCGCGCGTGTCGACGTGCAGCAGCATCTGCTCGCTCGCCGATACCGGATCGTCATGCCCTGGCGCGAACAGTTCGAGATACAGGTGCAGGCGCTTCGCGTCGTGCGCGAGCACGCGCGCATCGACGCGCACCGGCGTGCCTTCCTTGATCTCGTGCAGGTAGTTCACGTGCGCTTCGAGCGTGTAGACCGAGCGCCCCCGCTCGCGGCGCGCGGCGTCGTCGAGCCCGATGCGATCCAGCAATGCATCGGTCGCGAAGCTGAAGATCAGCAGGTAGAACGCATCGCGCAGGTGGCCGTTGTAGTCGACCCATTCGGGCCGCACCACGTCGCGGTAAATCGTCAGCGGGGTATCGCCCGTCATCGCCTGTCCTTTAGTCCTCGAATCGCATGCCGTGCCGCGCCTTCACCGCGGCGATCGCTTTCAGCACCTCGGTGATGCACTCGTCGCGATAGCGTTCGAGTTCCTTGATGCTGCGCGTGCCCTGCTGTTCGGTCGTGCCTTCGACGACGCTGTCGATCAGCGCGTCGGTCAGGGTCGGCGCAACCAGCTTCGTCCACGGCAGTTCGAGCGCGGGGCCGAACTGCTGCATGAAGTGTCGCATGCCCGCATCGCCGCCGGCCAGCGTGTAGGTAAGGAACGTGCCCATGAACGACCAGCGGATGCCCGCGCCGAAGCGGATCGCATCGTCGATCTCGCCGGTCGTCGCGACGCCTTCGTTGACCAGGTGCAGCGCCTCGCGCCACAGCGCCTCGAGCAGGCGATCGGCGATGAAGCCCGGCACCTCCTTGCGCACGTGCAGCGGCCGCATGCCGAGCTTGCGGTAAACCTCCATCGCGCCTTCGACGGCTTCCGGCGACGTGCGCGCGCCGCCGAGCACCTCGACGAGCGGCAGCAGGTAGACGGGATTGAACGGGTGACCGACCACGCAGCGTTCCGGATGCGTCGCCCGCGCGTAGAAATCGGTGGGCAGCAGCCCCGACGTCGACGACGCGATGATCGCGTCGGGCTTCGCCGCGCGGCTGATCTGCTCGTGCAGCTCGAGCTTCAGCGCCTCGCGCTCGGGCGCGCTTTCCTGGATGAAATCGGCGTCGGCGACGCATGCCTCGATCGTCGGGACGAAACGCAGCCGCGCGGGATCGGCGCCCGGCGCGAGGCCGACGCGTTCGAGCGCGGGCCACGCGTTCGCGACGTTCGCGCGCAACCGCTCCTCCGCGCCCGGCGCCGGGTCCCACACGACCACGTCGAGACCGTGCGCGAGCGCGCGGGAAATCCAGCCACTGCCGATCACGCCGGTGCCGATGGCGGCGAACGTCTTGATGTCGGTCTTCACAGCCATGTCAACGCATCCTTCAAATCAGGGGAAATCGGTGGGCGGCCGCGCTTGGGTGCGCGCCGCCGTGTCAGTCGGTTTGCAAGAAAACTCAAGCGAATTCGGCGATCGCACGACGTTCGAGCAGACGCTCGCCGCGCGCCGGCAGGCCGAGCTTGCGGCGGCCCTCGGCCGGCGTCAGCACGCGGCCGCCGAGCCGTTCGACGATCTCGCGGGCGCGCTCGACCAGCGTGCCGTTGGTCGCATGCACGCCGCGGTCGAGCCAGATGTTGTCTTCGAGGCCGACGCGCACGTGACCGCCGAGCAGCATCGCCTGCGCGACCATCGGCATCTGCATGCGGCCGATCCCGAAACCGGCCCAATGCGCACCCGGCGGCAGGTTGTCGACCATCGCCTTCATCGTGCCCGTATCGGCCGGCGCACCCCACGGAATGCCGAGGCAGAGCTGGAACAGCGGCGGATCGTCGAGCAGCCCTTCCTTCAGCAACTGCTTCGCGAACCACAGATGGCCCGTGTCGAAGATCTCCAGTTCCGGCTTCACGCCGAGTGCCTGGATGCGCTTCGCGCCGGCGCGCAACTGCGCGGGCGTCGACACGTAGATGTAGTCGCCGTCGCCGAAATTCAGCGTGCCGCAATCGAGCGTGCAGATCTCGGGCAGCAGTTCCTCGACGTGCGCGAGGCGCGTGAGGCCGCCGACCAGGTCGGTGCCCTTGCCGAAGCGCATCGGGTCTTCGCCGGGGCCGATCTCGAGATCGCCGCCCATGCCGGCCGTCAGGTTGATGATCACGTCGACGTCGGCCGAGCGGATGCGGTCCACCACTTCGCGGTACAGGTTCGGGTCGCGGCTGCCGCGGCCCGTCTGCGGATCGCGCACGTGGCAGTGCGCGACCGTCGCACCGGCCTTCGCGGCTTCGATCGCGGCTGCCGCGATCTCCTTCGGCGTGACCGGAATCGCCGGATGCTTGCCGACCGTATCGCCCGCGCCGGTGACGGCGCAGGTGATGATGACTTCATGGTTCATGCTGGGTGCCTCGCTTGATTCAAGTTGTGTTGCATTGCGGGGGTGGCGCGGGCGCCGGCCGTCACAGGCCGAGATACGCCTTCACGGCGGGCAGGCCGTCCTTGCCGTCGAACGTCTTGACGCCCGCGAGCCACGGATCGAGCACCTGCGGATTCTTCTTCAGGTAGGCCTTCGCGGCCTCGGCCGGCTTCGTCTTGTTCATCACCGACTGCATCAGCTGGTTCTCGAGCTGCGTCGAGAAGCGCAGGTTCGTCACGAGCTTGCCCGCGTTCGGGCAGCGTGCGATGAAGTCGGGCGCCGTCAGCGTGTACACGCGCGCTTCGCCGTAGTTCGGCCCGAACGCCGCGTCGCCGCCGGACAGGTAGTTCATGCTGAGCTGGATGTTCATCGGGTGCGGCTCCCAGCCGAGGAACACGACCCACTTCTTCTCGCGGATCGCGCGCTCGACCGTCACCAGCATCCCGGCCTCGCTCGATTCGACGAGCTTGAAGCCGCCGAGCCCGTACTGGTTCGTGTCGATCATCTTCTGGATCGTCGCGTTCGCGCTGCTGCCCGGCTCGATCCCGTAGATCTTGCCGTCGAGTTCCGCGCGGTGCTTCGCGATGTCCTCGAAGGTCTTCAGGCCGGCCTGGTATTCGTAGCTCGGCACCGCGAGCGTCGCCTTCGCGCCGGACAGGTTCGGCGGCTCGACGACGTTGATCGACTTGCTGTCGAGGAACGGCTGGAGCTGCTTCTGCTGCACCGGCCACCAGTAGCCGAGCGACACGTCGAGCTGCTTGCTCTTGAGGCCCGCGAACGAGATCGGCACCGACGCGATCGTCGTGGTCGGCTTGTAGCCGAGCGCCTCGAACACGGTCGACGCGAGCGCCGTGGTCGACGTGATGTCGGTCCAGCCGATATCCGCGAAACGCACGGTGCGGCAGGTCGCGGCCTCGGTCTCGGCCAGCGCCGCGTTCGTGAACGCGCCGGTCGCCAGCACGGCCGCGGCAAGCGCGGCGATCTTCGTCGACTTCATGGTTCGGTTCTCCCGGTTGGTCTCGCGGCAGCCGGTGCGCGGAGTGGCGCCGGCCTGCATCGTGGGAGTAAAAGTAACGAGCCATATTCGCCGCGAGAAGACCGCCGGCGACCTGTTCTTGACTGTTTGCGACTATGAGTGGAAACCACTAGGTTTTGCCCAAGGCTTGGTGGGCGGGTGTTTGACGCGGATTCGGGGCGAAACCGGGTTGCCCCGATGCGGCGTGCGGCTTTCGATTCGGCGCTGGCGACGCTGACAGATTTCCGACGCCTCGCCGGGTGCCGCGGATCGGCTCTATGCTGGTGCCGTCAGCGTGTCCGGCCACTCAGGAACCCCATGATCCTTACCGCTCTTTTCGTCGTGGCCGTTTTCGCCATCGTTGCGGTCATGCACCGCGCCGTGCTCGTCAAGGCCGACACGCGGCTGCGCGCGCGGCTCGACGCGGAAGGCCCGCGCAGTGATGCCTCGCGCCGGTTGATGCGTGAATCGGGATACCGCGTCTGAGCCCGCGCTGGCCGTCACGGTGGCGACGTGCCGCGCTCAGCCGGCCGTCACCACTCGCACGAACGCCGCCGCCAGCACCGTCGGCTCGACCGGCAGCAGGAGCGCGCACGCCGATCTCGCGTCTTCGTCCGACATCGGCACGAACACGACGCCGTCGATCCCGAGACTCGCCATCCGCTCCGGCACGATCGCCACGCCGTGCCCCGCCGCGACGAGATTCAGCATCGACGTCTTCGGCGATACGATCCGCGCCGCGGCCGGCACGAAGCCCCGCTTCAGGCACAGATCGATCACGACGCGCGCGAGCCCGCCTCGCTCCCGATACACCGCCGACACGAACGGCTCGCGCCGCAACCGCGAGATCGCGACGCGCTTGCGGCCCGCGAGCGGATGATCGGCGGGCACCGCCACGCACAGGCGTTCCGCGGCCCATTCGACGAAGCGCACACGCGCGTCGCGCCGCAGCACCGGCAAGCGGACGATCCCGATGTCGGCATGGCCGCTCGCGATTTCCGATACCTGATCCTCGGACGACACGCGATCGAGATCGATGCGCGCGCCCGGGCAATCGCTCATGAAACGCTCGAGATCGGGCATCAGGCTGCTGACGGGAACGGTGCTGGAATGCAGAAGCCGCAGCACGCCGGCCGCTCCGCGCGACAGCTGCGAACCCTCTTCGGCCGCGGCCGTCAGCGCGGCCGGGATCGATGCCACGCGTTCACGATAGATCGCGCCGGCGGGCGTGAGCCGCACGCCTCTCGGCTCCCGGTCGAACAGCAGGAAACCGAGTTCCTCCTCGAGTTGCCCGATCTGCCGGCTGAGCGCCGACTGCGCGACATGGAGCGCGCCCGCGGCCGGCGTGAAGCCGCCGAGATCGGCCACGGTCAGGAAATACTGGATTTGCCGGAGTGATGGCATGCCGAAACGAGATGGATACGCGCCGAATTCGATATTTGTGTTATACCGGCGCGCTCCGCAGAATGAAAGCTTTCCGTGCCGGCATCCCCATTCCGGCCGTTGATACGGAGCGTTCATCGACGTGACTACCCTCCTGTCCTATCTGCTGGTCGTGGCGGCCGGCATCAGCGTCGCGTTGCAGCAAGTGCTCAACGCGAACCTCCGCGCGCAGCTCGGCTCGCCGTGGTGGGCCGGGTCGGTCAGCTACCTTGTCGGCCTGGCCGCGATGCTGGCCGTCGCGCTGCTGTCGCCGCATCCGCGCCTGAGCGGCCCCTTCCCCGGCGCCGGCACGTGGTTCAGCTGGACCGGCGGATTCTTCGGCGCGCTATTCGTCGGCATCGCGATATTGATGGTGCCGCGACTGGGCGCGGCCACGACGCTCGCGCTGATCGTCGTCGGGCAGATGACGGGCGCGCTCGTGTTCGACCACTTCGGCGTGCTCGGCATCGAACGGCATTCGGCCAGCCCGGTCCGCATGGCCGGCGCGGCGTGCCTGATCCTCGGGGTCGTGCTGATCCGCGCGTGAACGCAAGGCCGTCGGCGCGCGCGTGCGTGCCGACCCGCCGGCCACGCACGCGCACGTTACGACGCTCACGCGTAGTGCATCATCACCGACTTGCTTTCCGTGTACTGGTCGATCACGGCGCGGCCGAGTTCGCGGCCGAAGCCCGACTGCTTCATCCCGCCGAACGGCAATGCGTTGTCGAGCAGCGAATGGCAGTTGACCCACACCGTGCCGGCCGCGATACGCGGGATCAGCTTGTGGATCGCCGACAGATCGTTCGACCAGATGCTCGCGCCGAGGCCGTACGGCGTGTCGTTCGCGAGTTGCACGGCCGTATCGGGATCGTCGAACGGCATCGCGACAAGCACCGGCCCGAAGATCTCCTCGCGCACGACGCGCATCGCCTGCGTCGCATCGACCAGCACGGTCGGTTCGACGAAGAAGCCGGGGCCGTCGATCGCGCGGCCGCCCGCCGCCGCGCGCGCCCCTTCGCCGAACCCCGAATCGATGTAACCGCACACGCGTTCGCGCTGCTTCGCGGAGACGAGCGGGCCGATCTGCGTCGACGGGTCCATCCCCGGGCCGATCTTCAGGCTCGCGGCGATCTGCGCGACGCGCTCGATCACGCCGTCGAACACCTTCGAGTGGATATACGCACGCGAACCGGCCGTGCACACCTGCCCCTGGTTGAAGAAGATCGCGTTCGCGACGCCCAGCGCGGCCTTGTCGAGATCGACGTCGGGCAGCACGATCACCGGCGACTTGCCGCCGAGTTCGAGCGACATCCGCGTCATGTTGTCGAGCGCCGCGTGGCCGATCGTCTTGCCCGTCTGCGTCGAACCCGTGAATGCGATCTTGTCGATGCGCGGATCGCGCGACAATGCCGCGCCGGCCGTGCGGCCGTCGCCCGTGACGAGATTGACGACGCCGTCCGGGAACCCGGCCGCCTGGATCAGTTCGCCCAGTCGCAGCGCGCTCAGCGGCGTGTCTTCGGCGGGCTTCAGCACGACCGTGCAACCGGTCGCGAGTGCCGGCGCAATCTTCCACGCCGCCATCAGCAGCGGGAAATTCCACGGGATGATCGCGCCGACCACGCCGACGGGCTCCTTGCGCGTATAGGTAAAGATCTCGCTGTCCGGCAGGTACGGCATGCCGGCGTCGATCACGCTGCCTTCGATCTTCGTCGCCCAGCCGGCCATGTAGCGGAAGCACTGCGCGGCCATCGCGACATCGAGCCCCTGCGCGACCGTGACCGGCTTGCCGTTGTCGAGCGACTCGATCTCGGCGAGCTCGCGCGCGTTCGCTTCGATCAGGTCGGCGAGCACGAGCAGCAGGCGCTCGCGGTCGGTGGTCTTCGCGGTGCGCCACGGGCCCGCATCGAATGCGCGCCGCGCGGCGGCCACCGCCTGCTGCACGTCGCGCTCGTCCGCTGCGGGCACGCGCGCGATCACGGTGCCATCGGCCGGGTTCACGACATCGAGCTGGCGGCCCGACGCGGCATCGCTCCACTCCGCGCCGATCAGCATCTTCTTCGGCTTCGCGAGAAATGCGCGCGTCGCGTCGAGCAACGCAAAGGTTTCGTTCGTCTCCATGTCCACGTTTCCTTGATTCGTCGAATGAGCCGGTCAGTAACGGTCCGTGATGCCGTCGATCCCGCGCGCCTGCAACGCACGGACCAGTCCGGCGCGCACGGTCGCGACGTCGGCGAAGGCGGGGCGGCGATGCGCGGCGACTTCGGCGGCCGTATAGGGCCGGAAGTCGCGCGGCAGCGCATCGCGGTTCATCGTCACGAGCACCCAGTTGAGCACGTCGGCCAGATCCTGGTCCGACAGCGCCGAATTCGACGCGCCGGGCACGCGCATCACGTACTCGCGCCCGGCCGGCAGATGCGTGAAATAGCCGAGCGAATTCGCGAGTGGCGGCACCTTGCCGGGAATGCCGCCGCCCGTCGCCGTATGGCAGCCCATGCAGTTGAGCACCCAGTGCTGTCGCGCGAGCGTCGCGTCGGCCGCGCCGTCGGCATGCGCGGGCGGTGCGACCGCCGACGCGACGGCACCCGCCAGCAGCAGCCACGACGACAGGCGACGCGATACCCCGCCGAGCCGCGCCGACGCGCCCCGCCTTCCCGGGGCACCGGCGTGCGCGCGGGACGCGTCGGCGCCGTTCACAGGCCGAGCCCCTTGATCACCACCGCGCGTTGCGCATGCACGGCCGTGCCGTCCATCTGCTTCGCCCGCGCCGCGCGGATATCGGCCGCCGTGAACGGCTTCGCGTCGCCGTGCTGCGCGTTGAGGTCGAACACGACGTAGTTGAGCAGGTGCGCGATGTCGTCGTCGCTCGCGCTTGCGAACGACGGCATCTTGAAGTTGTAGCGCTTGTCGTGCACCGTGATCTCGCCGAACATCCCGTGCAGCAGCGTCGCGATCAGTTGCGCACGCCCCGGCTCGGCCGCCGCGTACTTGCCCGGATACTCGGTCAGCGGCGGCGCGAGGCCGTCCTGCCCTTTCCCGCCGGCCTGGTGGCACACCGCGCACTGCGCATCGAACAGGCTTTTCCCGGCCGGGTCATGCACGGTTTCCTGCGCGCCGGCCGCACCCGGCAGCGCGAAGGCCGCCATCGCGGTCATGCATGTCAAGACGATCTTTCCTGCCTGCATCACGTTCATTGTTTTGCCGCTCCCAGCAGAACCGAAACCGAACAGTGGTAATTCGAATTGCCGTTCGCCATGCACCAGTTGATGTCGTTGTTCAGCGACAGCTTGTACAGCGGCTTCTCGCGCTCGTTGCGGTTGCAGAAGCACTTGCCGCACGACGTCTTGCCGCAGCAGTCGTTGTACGACACGATGTAGTCCGAACCGTCGTGCGGGTTGCGGCAGGTGCCGATCCACGTAATCGGCGAAGGCGTCGTGCCGGGCGGGCAGCTGCTCGACGTGCCGCCGCAGCAACTGCAGAGCCAGCCGTCGATCGCGCAGTATTTCCAGTAGTCGCAGCTCATCGGGTCGTCGCTCGCCCCCGCGGCGGCGCCTGACGCGCCCGATGCCGCATCGGCCGCGTACGCGGTGCGGTCGACCGGCAGCAACGGCAGCAGCGCCGATCCCACCAGCACCTTGCCGAGCTTCGCCATCGCGCTGCGCCTCGAACTGTGCTGCGCGACGCCGCGCGCCGACCGCTCGAACCATGAATCAAACAGGCCCATGTCGTTGTTCTCCCATGACGTTGTAAGTGGGTCGGCCGGTCATGCGTGCTGCGCATGCGCGTCGTGGCTGTGATCGCCGTGCACGAACGCCTGCAGCGACGCGACGCCGCGCTCTTTCGCCTCGAACAGGCTCTCGAGATGCTCGCGTGTGTTGACGAGCCCCTTCGCGCGCACCGTGCCGGTTTCGTCGAGCAGCACCGCGTACGGCAGCTTGCCGATCTGGTAGGCGAGTCCGAGTTCCTGCGACAGCACGTACGGGAAGCGTCCGAGGTCGTGCTTGCGCGCGAAGCGCGCGTGTTCGTCGACGTCGCCGTCGCTCGCGAGCACGATGTTCACCGGCGTCGCTTCGCTTGCCTGCAGCGACGGCAGCAGCGGCAGCAGCTTCTTGCAGACCGGGCACGTCGGCGACAGGAAGAACAGCAGCGTCGCCTTGCCGGCCGCATCGAAGCCGCCGACCTTCACCTGCGCGCCGCGAATGTCGGTCAGTTCGAATGTCGGCGCGATCGCGCCGACCGCCGGCCCCTTGTCGATCATCAGCGCGCCGGCCGGCATGATGCGTTCGTACAGGATGCCGATCTGGCGCACCAGCGCGAGGCAGATCGCGCCGAGCGCGAGGACGGCCACCCACAGCAGGGCGGTGGAAACGGTGAGAGCGGTTTGCATCATGAATTCCTCAAGTGGACAAGGCGCGGGACGTTGGCGAGCAGCACGTCGACGGTGAGCAGCGCGCAGACGATCAGCAGCGCGGAGAAGAACAGCGTCAGGTAGTCGAACCACACGACGGCGCGCGTGCCCGGTTCGACGAACGCGGTCGCGGCCAGCGCGGCGAGCAGCAGCACGCGGCCGACATGCAGCCAGCCGATGCCGCGCGGCGCGTCCGCGCGCGCGGCGGTGAAGCCGGAACAGCCGCAGTCGATGTCGGTATGGCCGCGCAGCAGGTTGATCGCGAGCCCGGCCGCGAAGGCCAGCAGCAGCGCGATCAGGCCGAGCGCACCGGCCATGCGCGTATCGGGAAACAGCAGCGCTGCAGCGCCGATCGCTTCCGCGAGCGGAATCGCGAACGCGACGGGCGCGGTCAGCGTATCGGGCAACAGCCGGTAGCCGGCGAGCGCCCGACGGAACGCGGCGGGCCGGCGCATCTTCGCGAAGGCGCCGAGCAGCACGACGACGGCCGCGCCGGCTTGCGCGCTGGTGGCGAGTACGGGATCGAGGGTCATCGCGGCCTCACGGGTTGACGAGCAGCGACGACGTATTGCCGATCTGCTTCTCGACGTGCTGCAGCTTGCCGGTGCGCGCATCCATCACGACGAGGTCGGACGTCGCCGTCAGTCCGTAGAACAGCGGCTTGTCGTCCTCGCTGACCTGGATCGACACGAGCGGGTCGACCTTCTGCTGCGCGAGATCCCAGCGCGCGACACGCTGCTTCGACTTCAGGTCGTACACCCACACCTGCGTGCCGGGATCCTTGTGCGAGCCGTCGGCGCCCTTGTGCATCAGCACGTAGTAGCGGTTCTGCCTCGCCTGCACGGCCGTCTGCTGCATGCCGCCGGGGCGCCAGCCTTCGGTACGCTCGGCGTCCGTCAGCAACGGCCACGGCTTGCCGAACGCCGGCTGGTCGCCGCCGAAATCCGCGCTGCGCACGTTGCCGCCGTATGTCGTGAACAGATAGCCGCCGTTGTACCGCGACGCGTTCACGAAGGCCGGATCCTTGTCGACGTCGATGAACGCGTCCGACATCGTGCGCTTCGTTTCCTTGCCGTTCGCGTCGAGCGTGACGCTCAGCGCCTTGCCGCTCTCGCACAGCGCGGTGAAGCGGTCGTTGCCCGACGGATACGCGAGCACGCAGGCGGCCGTGTCGATCTCCGACAGCACCTTCTTCGTGACGGCGTCGATCACCGTCACCGACGCGGCCGGCGTGATGTTCGCGACGTACAGCCGCTTGCCGTCGGCGCTGAACGCGGTGTTGTACGGCGACGGCACATGCTGCGCATGCTTGGCCGGAATCACGATCTCGCCCGCGTGATCGAGCGTCGTGTTGTCGGTCATCTCGACGACGTCGGTGCGCGTGCCGTGCGAGCCGCGCGAGAAGTAGGTCGTCGCGACGAAGCTCGTCTTGTGGTCCGGCGAGATCGCGAGGCCGGGGCCGAAGCCGCCGTCGATCTGGCCGAGCAGCCTCTTCGCATCGGCGTCGTACACGTAGATGCGCCCGTCGGTCATCGACGGCATCGAGATGTCGACGATATAGACCTCGTGCGGATGCCATGGCGGCATCTTCTGCACGACCAGCTCCTCGGGCTGTTCCGTCGCGTTCGCGCTGCCGGCCCACGCCGCCGCGCACGCCAGCGTCGCCGCGAGCGCCGCGCTTCGTCGCCTTGTCCTCATGTCGCCTCCAGTTGGGGATTCACGTAATGTGGGGCGACTGTAGTTCGACAATAAATCCGGTCAGCACCCGGACCGGCAACGCGTGCGTGCCGATTCGGGATATTGGAAATGCGCGTGAAAGCCTCGGCGGCGGGACGCCTTCCGACCCTCTGAAGAATGCGCGCGGAATCGCGCTCCCCCTTATTGCGCCGACCGCTCGGCCGGTTTAATCTTTCGCGGTCCTGCTCGACACCCCCGGAGGCGCTGTGTTCGTGTTTCACGAGATGTTCGACGACGCGGACCGGCATGCCGAGGCGCTGCGCGGCTGGAACCAGCGCTACGACCAGATCGGCCCGGGTTCGTACCGCAGCGCGGTCAAGCACGCGATGCTCGACGGCCTGCAGCTGTTCCAGGAAGCCGCGAACGTGCGCATCATCCAGCGCGGCCGGCTGCCGCCCGGCGATACGGTGTTCGGCATGCCGCTCACCGGCGCGGGCGCGTTCGCGTTCGGCGGCGCACGGATCGAACGCGGCACGATGGTGGTGGCACGCGGCGGCGTCCCGTTCGAACTGCATTCGCCCGACGACATGTCGCTGATCGGCGTCGTCGCCGATGCCGACCTGCTGCAGCAGGTCGAGGATGCCGCCGATGTGCGCGTCGACGAAGCGACGCTGCGGCGCGGCGTCGTCGACATGCCGACGGCCGTGCTGATGCGCGCGAGCGTGCAGATCGCGACGCAGCTCGAACGCGTGCTGTCCTCCCCCGAGACATACGCCGACGCACGCGTGCAGCGCGAGCTGCGCGGCGAAGTCGGCAACGTGCTCGTCGATCTGCTCACGTACCGGATGCCCGAGCCGTCGAACCGGCTCACGCATGCATGCCGCGCCGACATCGTGCGCCGCGTGCACGACTACGTGATCGGGCACCCCGAAGCGCCGGTCGACGTGCTGAGCCTGTGCGCGCAGTTGCGCGTGAGCCGGCGCACGATGCAGAACAGCTTCCAGTCGGTCGTCCAGACGAGCCCGTTGCACTATGTGCGCTCGCTGCGCCTGTCGCAGGTGCGACGGATGCTGCTCGACACGCGGCAGGCCGAGGTGCCGATCAGCGATGCCGCCGCGCGCTGGGGCTTCATCCATCTCGGTCATTTCGCGAACGCGTACAAGGCGCAATTCGGCGAACTGCCGTCGACCACCGCGCGCCGTTCCATGCGCGGCACAAAAACGCGCTGACGCGCGCAAAACCCGCGATAATCTCCCGCTGACCGTTCGGCGCGTGCGAACCGGCGCGGCGCAGGCCCGCCCGATCGCCCCCCGTGCGACGCGAGACGACCACCGGATTCGATCCCCTGCCCCGATGCCCGAGGATTTTCACTTCCTGTTGCTGCCCGGTTTCTCCGCGCTCGGCTTCATGTCGGCGGTCGAACCGCTGCGCGTCGCGAACCGCTTTCGCACCGAACTCTATCGCTGGCACGTGATCAGCGCCGACGGCGCGCCCGTCGCCGCGAGCAACGGCATTCCGGTCGCGGCCGAAGCCGCGTGCGCGGACGTCGAGCAGGTCGACACGGTGTTCGTCGTCGCGGGCTTCGATCCGCTCGTGTGCTACACGCGCGCGCTCGGCGACTGGCTGCGCCGCCAGCACCGCCACGGTGCGACGCTCGGCGGCATCGATACGGGCAGCTTCGTGCTCGCGGAAGCCGGGCTGTTCGACGCGTCGCAACCGCTCACGCTGCACTGGGAAGCGCTCGCCGCATTCCGCGAGCGCTATCCGGGCCTGAATGCGACGCAGGAACTGTTCGAGATCGACGACCGGCGCATCACGTGCGCGGGCGGCACCGCGTCGATCGACATGATGCTCGACCTGATCGGCCGCCGGCATGGCGCCGACCTCGCGGCGGCGATCTCCGAGCAGTTCGTCGTCAGCCGCATCCGGCAGCGCTCGGACAGCCAGCGGCTCGAGATCGCCGCACGCTACGGCGTGCACAACCGCAAGCTGATCCAGGTCATCGGCACGATGCAGCAGCACATGGAGAACCCGCTCGGCTCCGACGCGCTCGCGCAGGATGTGTCGATCACGCGGCGCCAGCTCGAACGGCTGTTCAGCGCGACCTTGAACGACACGCCGACGCACTTCTACCTGAACCTGCGCCTCGATCGCGCGCGCGAACTGCTGCAGCAGACCGACATGAGCATCACGTCGGTGTGCGTCGCCTGCGGGTTCGAATCGCCGTCGCATTTCTCGCGCACGTATCGCGCGCGGTTCGGCGTCAGCCCGCGCAGCGATCGCCGCGCGACGCGCTGATCGTCGCGGCTTTTAATCACAATCCGGCGCGGTATTACGCGTTCCGGCAGCGTTTCCCGCCGTTCGCTGAACAATGCCGGCGATTGATCGGTCAACCGAGGCGATCATCGAAAATAATTTGGAATGTCGCCGAAAATATTCTGTAACATACCTCGCAATTAGATAGGCAGCCTAACGAGGCGCGCGACGTGCTCGACGCATCTCGTCCCGCACGGGCCGCCACCGATATTAATATCGATCCGAGGGGTAAGACATGACGATGCTCGATTCGCCGTCGCCGCACCTGCCTGCCGTTCGCTTCTCCATCGCCTCTTCCGCCTGTTTCTTTTCGACCTGACATTTAGGTTTCCTTAGTCAGTCGACACTCCCAACACCGCTTCGCCGCACCGGTTCCATCGAACCGGCGCGCGGGCCGTGTCGTGCCTGCGCGCCACGAGCGCGCGGGCGTGTCCAACCGTTGAGATGAGGATCACGTATGCAGACATCACGCAACGCATTGCCGCTCGCCCTGGGTCTCGCGCTCGGCTTCGGCATCGTCGGCGGCACCCTGGCCGATACGAAGGTGTCGAACCCGCTGGCCGCGAGCCTGCGCGAAAGCCTGACGCGCGGCGTCGCGCCGCCGGCCGCGAAATCCGATACGGCCGGCGGGCAGTTCCGCGCGGACGGCGTCGCCGTCACGCTGTACAACCCGGCCTATCGCGCCAGGAAGGCCGCCACGACGCCCGCCGCGACCGCACGCGACTTCGTCGCATCGCAGGCGGCGCAACTCGGGCTCGACGCGACCGCGCTCGCGAGCCTCGTCGTCACGTCCGAGCGCAACGACGCCGACTTCACCGTCGTACGCCTGCAGCAGCAGGCCGCCGGACTGCCCGTGTACGGCAGCGACATCGCGGTGACGGTCGCGAAGGACGGCCGCATCCTGTACGTCGCGAGCAACACGATCAACGGCGTGGTCGCGACGACGCGCAAGTCGCAGGCCGTCGACCAGCAGCAGGCGCTCGACCGCGCCCGTGCGTATCTCGGCGTGAGCGGCTTCACGCATCTCGACGCGCGGCTCGTCGCGTTCGTCGACCAGGCCGGCACGCACACCGCGTGGAAGGTGCGCGGCCGCCCGCAGGACGGGCCGAAGGGCGACTGGGAATTGCTGATCGATTCGGGCAGCGGCGAAGTGCTGCGCGCCGAGGACAAGGCGTTCTACGCGACCGACGGCACCGGCTTCGTGTTCCGGCCCGATCCGCTGTCGCCGACGAAGAGCAGCTACGGCAGCACGGGCTACAAGGACAACAACGACGCCGATTCGACGCAGCTCACGGCCGCGCGCGTGCGCGTGACGCTGAAGGATCTCGCGCAGTCGGGTTCGCGCTACACGCTGACGGGCCCGTACGCGGCGTGCATCGATTTCGATGCGCCGCTCGACAAGGCATGCCCGTCGCAATCGACGCCCACGTTCGAGTTCACGCGCGGCAACCTGTACTTCGAGGCCGTGAACGCGTACTACCACATCGACACGTTCCTGCGTTACGTGAACCAGACGCTCGGCATCAAGGCGCTCCCGTACCAGTACACCGGCGGCGTGCAGTACGACCCGCACGGCGAATCGGGCGACGACAACTCGTCGTACTCGTCGAGCAGCGGCCGGCTGACCTTCGGTCAGGGCGGCGTCGACGACGCGGAAGATGCGGACGTCGTGATCCACGAACTCGGCCACGGCATCCACGACTGGGTGACGAACGGCGGCCTGTCGCAACAGGAAGGCTTGTCCGAAGGCACCGGCGACTATCTCGCCGCCGCGTACAGCCGCGACTTCAACCAGTGGAGCCCGTCGGACGCGCAGTACCACTGGGTCTACAACTGGGACGGCCACAACGAATACTGGGGCGGCCGCGTGACCAACTGGAACGTCGGGCGCACCTATGCGCAGGCACGCGGCGCGGAGATCCATACGGCCGGCCAGTACTGGGCGTCGTGCAACCTCGTCGCGCGCGACGCGATCGGCGCGCAGGCGATGGACAAGGCGTTCCTGAAAGGGCTGTCGATGACCAACAGCTCGACCAACCAGAAGGCCGCCGCGCAGGCCGTGCTGACGGCCGCATCCGCGCTCGGCTACAGCAACGCGCAGCTCACCGCGATCGGCAACGCGTACAACAAGAGCTGCACGTACGGCGTGACCGTCCCGCAGAAGTCGTAATTCCGCAGCAGGCGGGAGTGCGGCGCACGACCTGCGGCGCGCTCCCTTCATCGACATCGACATCGCCATCCTCACGAGATCGAACATGCCTACTCTGAAACCGACCCGCCTGAGCGCCGCGCTGGGCGGCATGCTGCTGACCGCCGCCGCGCACGCGACCCCCGTCTGGATCACGCTCGGCGACACCGCGTTGCGCCAGCTTCAGCGCATCGATGCAAGCGTCACCGTGCAATACAGCACGACCGTCGATGCCGGCAAGACGGCCGACGGCGCCGCGCGCCGCGAAACCGTTCACGTCGTCGAGATCGACGATTCACGGCTCGGCGACCTCGCCCATGCCGTCCACCATACGCGCGGCCACGGGCCCGGCTACGTCGTGCACGATTCGTTCGACGACGCGCGGCAGGCACTGCAGCCGCTGCCCTTGACGCTCGCGAAACAGGCGGCGGCGCCTGTGTACAAGGTGTCGAACGCGCCGCAGATCGGTACCTGGATCCAGCAATTGCAGGCCAGCAACATCGTCGGCACGATCACGTCGCTGTCCGGCTTCACGAACCGCTACTACACGACGTCGCACGGCGTCGCCGCGTCGGACTGGCTCGCGCTGCAATGGAAACAACTGGCCGGCTCGCGCGCCGACATCACCGTCGAGCAGTTCGCGCACACCGGCTTTCCGCAGAAATCCGTGATCCTGACGATTCGCGGCAGCGATCCCGCCGCCGGCACGATCGTGCTCGGCGGCCACCTCGATTCGACGGTCGGCCGCACGACGGAGAACACGCGCTCGCCCGGCGCGGACGACGATGCATCGGGCATCGCGAGTCTCACCGAAGCGCTGCGCGTGCTGATCGCGAACGACTACCGGCCGAAACGGACGATCAAGTTCGTCGGGTATGCGGCCGAGGAAGCCGGCCTGCTCGGCTCGAAGGCGATCGCGAAGCAGTTCCGCACGCAGAACGCGAACGTGGTCGGCGTGCTGCAGCTCGACATGACGAACTACAAGGGCGATCCGAAGGATATCTACCTGATCACCGACTACACGAGCTCGGCCCAGAACACCTACCTGACGAACCTGGCGAAGACCTACCTGCCGGAACTCGCGATCGGCACGTCGCAGTGCGGGTACGCGTGCTCGGATCACGCGTCGTGGAATGCGCAGGGTTATCCGGCATCGTTCCCGTTCGAGGCCGACCAGAACGACAGCCCGTATATCCACACGGTGAACGACACGCTGGAGAACTCGGACCGGCAGGCGAACCACGCGCTGAAGTTCGGCAAGCTGGCGCTGGCCTATGCGGTCGATCTCGGCGGGAACGCCGCAACGACGGCCAAGCCCTGACCGATCCGCGGCGCGCGGCCGTTCACCGTCACGCCGGAACGGGTGGCGCCGCGCGCCCCCGTTCCGATGCCGCGGCCCCTTCCGGATAGAATCGCCGTTCGACCACTACCGCACCCCGGTGCTCCGCCATGACCGATTTTTCCCGCTCCGTCGACGATCTGTCGCCCGCGCGCGTCACGACCGCGTTCGACCTGCCCGGCCACACGACCGTTCGTTCGCTCGGCGTCGTGCAGGGCATC
The DNA here is from genome assembly GCF_001718535.1 of Burkholderia seminalis. Taxonomy (NCBI): domain Bacteria; kingdom Pseudomonadati; phylum Pseudomonadota; class Betaproteobacteria; order Burkholderiales; family Burkholderiaceae; genus Burkholderia; species Burkholderia seminalis. The sequence goes on from NZ_CP013400.1 coordinate 2,437,721, forward strand.
GTCGTACGCTCGCGCTCGATCGTCGGCTCGTTCGGTGCGTCGCTGCAGACGATCTTCGGCGGCAACATCACGCTCTATACGTCGCTGTGCGAGAAAGCGCGCCAGCAGGCCTTCGACAAGATGCTGACCGACGCGCGCAAGCTCGGCGCGAACGCGATCGTCGCGATGCGCTACGACTCGACCGAAATCGGCTCGGGTGTCACGGAAGTCATCTGCTACGGCACGGCCGTGCGCGTGACGCAGGACGCGTAACGCCCGTCACGCGTCGCGCTCGAGCGATTTCATGTTCGTGAGCTGCGGGAACAGCCGCATCCACGTGAGCGCAACCGCGATCGTCGCCGCGCCGCCGACGACGATCGCCGTCGGCGCGCCCCACCACGCGGCCGTCACGCCCGATTCGAATTCGCCGAGCTGGTTCGACGTGCCGATGAACAGCGCGTTGACCGCGCTCACGCGACCGAGCATGTCGTCGGGCGTGCGCAACTGCACGAGCGACAGGCGCACGACGACGCTGATCACGTCCGACGCGCCGAGCGCGGCCAGCGCGACGAGCGACAGCGCGAAGTGCCGCGACAACCCGAACACGATCGTCGCGATGCCGAACGCGATCACGCCGCCGAACATCGCGCGGCCCGGCCGCCCTTTCAGCGGAAAGCGCGTGAGCCACAGCGTGCCCGCGAGCGCACCGACCGCCGGCGCCGCGCGCAGCGCGCCGAGCCCCCACGGGCCGACCTGCAGGATGTCGCGCGCGTAGATCGGCAGCAGCGCGGTCGCGCCGCCGAACAGCACCGCGAACAGGTCGAGCGACAGCGCGCCGAGGATCGCCGGCTCGCGCCGGATGAACGCGATCCCCGAGAACACCGAGCGCAGCGTGACCGGCTCGCGGGCAGGCGGCGCGCCGCGCAACGGAATCGTGCTGCTCAGCATGGCAGCGATCGCGAATGCGGCGACGCTCGTCCCGAACGCGACGGGCGCACCGACGCCATAGAGGAGCCCCCCGAACGCGGGCCCGAGGATCTGCGCGGCCTGGTTCGCGGACGTCGACAGCGCGGTCGCGCGTGGCAGGTCGGTGCGCGGCACGACGGCCGGCAGCAGCGACGACACCGACGGCGACTCGAACGCGCGCGCCGTGCCGACGATCGCCGCGAGCGCATACACGGCCGGCGCGGCCAGCCACCCTTGCACGGCGCCGAGCAGGAACACGCCGGCGGCCAGCGCCTCGACACCCTGGCAGATCGTCGCGATGCGCCGGCGGTCGTAGCGATCGGCCACCTGCCCGACGACGAGCGTCAGCGCGAACATCGGCACGAACTGCGCGAGCCCGACGAGGCCGAGCGCGAACGCGCTGTGCGTGAGCGCGTAGACATACCAGCCGATCGCAACCGACAGGATCTGGAAAGCCAGCGAAGACATCACGCGCGTGCCCCAGAAACGCTGGAACGGTGCGTGGCGGAACAGGTTGGCGGGTAACGGAGACGGCGAACTGGAGTCGGGTAACGGGGCGGTCATCGGCGAGACGTCATCGAAGGAAGGCCGGCGATCGCCGATACGCGATGCGGCCAAACCGCGATGATAGCTTCAACCGCCGAAACCCTGCCGCACGCCCGGCCGAGGCAGGCGCGGCCGGCATGCGCCGCGCGACGCCGCATCGAATCGCACCACGAAAAAAAAAAGCGCGAACCTCGGTTCGCGCCAAAGAGAGATCTCGCTGAAGACGTCGCTGCCCTGCCCCACCCCGCTCAGAACGAATGCCGCATCCCGATCCGCACGTCGGCCTGCGTCTGCGTCGTCGACGGCGTGAAGCTGTAGCCGACCACCGCATCGACGCCCTGCGACGCGCGCAGGTAGTCGCCGGAGATATACACGTCGGTGCGCTTCGACAGCAGGTAATGCAGGCCCGCCGTGCCCTGGTTCCAGTGATGGCCTTCGAAGCGCGTGTGCTGGTAGCCCGCGATCAGGCTGAGCGCCGGCGTGAACTGGTACAGGCCGCCGCCTTCATACACCTGCATGTGCGACGACTGGCCGAAGCCCTTGATCGTCGTGTACGAGAAGTTGGCGTCGAGCGTCAGCTTGCCGATCGTGTAGCTCGAGCCGATGCCGAACGTGCCCTGGCTGTCGACGTCCATCGGCGTGTTCGCGAACAGGTCGGTGCGCGCGCCGGTCGCCGGGTCGACGGTGACGGTCTGCTGGCCGAGGAACGTGTGCGTGCCGATCATCGCGTACGGGTCGAACGCGTAGATACCGTTCGGGTTGTTCAGGCGCGTGTACGCGGCGCCGATCGAGAAGTCGCCCTTCGTGAAGCTCGCGCCCGCGCTCCATGCGCTGTTGCGATGGAAGTTGCCCGCGACGTTGCCGAACGAGTACATCGCGCCGACCTTGAAGCCGTTGAGGTCGTTCGACAGGAACTTCACCGAGTTCGGCAGGCGGTCGCCGTTGAAGCGGTCGAAGTCGCCCTGGTGGATCGCATAGCCGCTGCCCCACGCCGAGATGTTGTAGATCGACACGAGTTCGTTCGTGATGTCGAGCTGGTTGCCGAACGACAGCGTGCCCCAGTCGTTCTGCAGGCCGACATACGCCTGCCGGCCGAATTCGGCGCCGCCGAAGCCGAGTTGACCGTTGCCGAGGCGGAAGCCGCTCTCGAGCGTGAACACGGCTTTCAGGCCGCCGCCCAGGTCTTCGGTGCCCTTCAGCCCGAAGCGGTTCCCGTACGCGACGCCGTCGTCGAACTTGACGACGTGCGAGCCGCCCGTGTTGTTCACGTACGTGATGCCCGCGTCGAGAATCCCGTACAGCGTCACGCTGCTCTGCGCGTGCCCGATGGCGGGAATGCAGGCCGCGCATGCAAGCGCGGCGGCTACGGCAACTTTCGTGTGCTTCATTGTCGACCACCCTCCCTGAACCGTTCGATGGATAGAATCTCGTCCCGGCGCGTGCCGCGATGCGCCGGCGGATTCGAATTCAGACCGCCAGCTGGCTTCGGCATTTCGTTTTCCGCAATAACGCAGCCATTGGCGAAAAATACAAACCCATATTTCTCGCCACCCGTCTGAAGGCGACACTAAATGGTCACGATGCGACCGGTCGGGAAAACACGTAGACGGGCGGCACGGCGAAAACGGCCGCCCGGCGGGAGGGAATCAGCGGCCGTCGAGGGCCGCGCGCACCGCCGGCAGGCCCGGTGCGCCGGCCGCCGTCGTCACGCCGTCCAGCCAGCCGGCGACCAGCGCCGGGTCGGCCTTCAGCGCATGCTGCGCCGCGAGCGCGGGCGACGTCTTGTTGTCGAGCATGTCGGCGATCATCCGGTTCTCGACGTCGACGGAGAACGTCATCTGCCGGAACAGGCGTGCGAGGTTCGCGCACTGGCCGGCGAACCCGGCACGCGTGACCGTGTTGACCGTCGCACCGCCGTAGTTCGGGCCGAAGTACGCATCGCCGCCGGACAGATAGGTCAGATGGAACTTCGTGTTCATCAGATGCGGCTCCCAGGCCAGGAACACGATCCAGCGCTTGTCGCGCACCGCCCGCTCGACCTGCGTGAGCATGCCGGTCTCGCTCGATTCGACGAGCGACCAGTTCGACGGGCCGAGCGCGTGGTCGGTGAGCATCCGCTTGATGTTCTGGTTCGCGGGCGCGCCGGGCTCGATCCCGTAGATCTTGCCGCCGAAGCGGTCCGCATGACGCGCGAGATCGGCGAACGTATGCACGCCGGCGGCCGCCACGTAGTCGGGCACCGCGAGCGTGAACTTCGCGCCGCTCAGGTTCGCGTGCAGCACGTCGATCGACTTGTCGTCGACGAACGGCTTCACGAGCGGCGCCTGCGCGGGCATCCAGTTGCCGAGGAACACGTCGACCTGCCCTTTCTTCAGCCCCTGGTACGTGATCGGCACCGACAGGTTCGCTACCTCCTGCCGGTAGCCGAGCGCCTTCAGCACGACACCCGCCATCGCGTTCGTCGCGTCGATGTCGGTCCAGCCGGGCGCCGCCATCTTCACGTCGCCGCACGTCCGAGGGTCGGCCGCCCGTGCGCCCTGCGTCGTCACCAGGCACGCGGCCGCGGCGAGCGCCGCGCCGATCCGGATTGCTGCATTGCATTGCCGTTTCATCGTCCGCTTCCTCCGTCGTTCGTTCATGTTCGCGAGGCGGGACGCTCAGCGCCCGACCCGCGGAAAACGCGCCATCGCCTCGAGCGTGTCGAGTTCGATGTGATTGCGCATGTAACGCTGGCTCGCGTCGGTGAACGGCTGCCAGTCCCACGCCTGGATGCGGCCCTGCGTCGTCGCCGCGTAATGGAAGCGCCGGCGCCGCTGGCTCGCGCGCACCTGCCGGTCGAGCTCGGGCAGGTTCCAGCGCCCCGCGGCTTCCGCGCGGAACGCGGCGAGCACGTCGGCGGCCTCGGGCACGCCGGCCAGGTTCGTCAGCTCGCGCGGGTCGTCCGACAGGTTGTAGAGCTGGTCGGGATCGAGCGGGCAATGCACGTACTTCCAGTCGCCGCGCCGGATCATCACGACCGGCGCGAGCGCGCCTTCCGCGAGGTATTCGCCGAGCGCGACATCGTGCGCGGGCGTGCCGTGCAGGTGCGGCACGAGGCTCGCGCCGTCGACCGGGTCGGGCCAGCCGCCGGCGGGCGCGGCGCCGGCCAGGTCGACGAGCGTCGGCAGCAGGTCGAGATGCGACACGGGCCCGCGCACGCGCGCGGCGCCGAAGCGGCCCGGCGCATGGACGATCAACGGAACGCGGCAGCCGCCCTCGAAGAACGTCATCTTGTACCAGAGCCCGCGCTCGCCGAGCATGTCGCCATGGTCGGACGTGACGATCACGATCGTGTCGTCGGCGAAACCGCACTGCTCCAGCGCGGCCAGCACGCTGCCGAACTGCGCGTCGACATAGGACGTCGCGCCGTAGTACGCATGGCGCGCGGCGCGGATCTGCGCGTCGGTGGGCGGCGTGCGATCGTTCTCGCAGACGACGCGCAGCCGCTGCGAATGCGGATCGCTTTCCGCCGCATCGAGCCGCACGGCCGGCATGTCGATCTCGTCGTCGCGGTACAGATCCCAGTATTCGCGCGTGATCGCGTACGGGTCGTGCGGATGGGTCAGCGACACGACCATGCAGAACGGCCGCGCATCGTGCCCGGCCGCGCGCTCGCGCGCGACGTCGTAGAGCTTCTGCTTCGCGGCGAACGTGACTTCGTCGTCGAAATCGAGCTGGTTCGTGCGCACGCACGGGCCCGCCTCCAGCACCGAGCTCATGTTGTGATACCAGCTCGGCCGCTCGCCCGGCTGGTCCCAGTCGGGCACCCAGCCGAAATCGGCCGGATAGATGTCGGTCGTGAGCCGTTCCTCGAAGCCGTGCAACTGGTCGGGCCCGCAGAAATGCATCTTGCCGGACAGCATCGTCCGGTAGCCGCCCGCGCGCAGGTAGTGCGCGAACGTCAGCGTTTGCGCCGGCAACTCGGCGGCGTTATCGTAGGCGCCGATCCCCGACGGCAGCTTGCCGGTCAGCAGCGAGAACCGCGACGGTGCACACAGCGGGCTCGCGCAGTAGGCGGCGTCGAACACCACGCCTTGCGCGGCGAGCCGGTCGAGCGTCGGCGTGCGTGCGACGCGGTTGCCGTAGGCCGGCAGCGCGAACGGCGTCAACTGGTCGGCCATCAGGATCAGGATGTTGGGTGTCGGGTTCGTCATGAGCGGTCGTGGGGAAAGCGGTGTTCGAACGGAGCGGCGCGCCGCTCCGGCGGCGGGACGTCCGGCATGACGGAGACAGCCCGCAGAAACCGCCGCGCACGCGGGCCGCGCTGGCTAGAATCGCGGAACGCATTGCCCGGCGGCCGCGAAGCGCGTGTGCCGCACCGTCCGATGCACTATCGCCCGCCCGAATTCGCGCGGGTAGGCGTCCGGCCCTTATGGGGCCATTAGAGAGACTTATGTCGAAACCGGAACCGTTACCGTCGATGCAGGCGCTGCGCGCGTTCGAATCGGCCGCCCGGCTCGCGAGCTTCACGGCCGCCGCGCGCGAGCTGGGCTCGACGCAGCCGGCCGTGAGCCAGCAGGTGTACCAGCTCGAAGCCGAACTGGGCGTGCCGCTGTTCGAGCGCAGCCCGCGCGGCGTCACGCTGACGGCCGACGGCCAGTGCCTGTACGAAGCGGTGCGGCTGAGCCTCGACACGCTGCGCGGCGCGACCGCCACGCTGCGCGCGCGCCGCGAGCACGGCGCGCTCACGATCGTCACCGACTTCGGCTTCGCGACCTACTGGCTGATGCCGCGGCTCGCCGGCCTGAAGCGCGTGATGCCGGACGTCGACGTGCGCGTCGTCACGTCACAGGATTACGACCCGCAGCGCGACCACGCCGACATCGCGGTCCTGTTCGGCGACGGTCACTGGCCGTCGTGCACGGCCGCACGGCTCTTTCCGGAATCGGTCACGCCCGTGTGCTCGCCCGCGTTCCGCGCCGCGCACCGCGACGTCGCGCGGGCCGACCACCTGCTCGCACTGCCGCTGCTGCACGTGCAGCCGACGCGCCCCGAGCGCTGGCTGTCGTGGTCCGGCTGGTTCGACGCGCATGGCCTCGAGCCGCCACCCGCCGCGCGCGGCGTGACCTTCAACAGCTACGCGCTCGTGATCCATGCGGCGCTGCTCGGCGAAGGCGTCGCGCTCGGCTGGTCGCCGCTCGTCGACGAGCTCGTCGCGTCCGGCCAGCTCGTGAAGCTCGTCGACGCGCCCGTCGTCACGTCGCGCGGCTACTTCCTGGTGCGCCCGCCGCAGCGGCCCGAGCCGGATGCGACCCACGTGTTCCGGCGCTGGCTGCTCGACGCCTGCGCCGGCGCCTGACGGGCCCGGCCGGCCCGCACGCACTGGCGCGCCGATACCAGCCACACGGCGCGTTGGTTCTATCCGCCCCGGAATCGTCCTGATTTACTTGAGCCTCCCGCTACCCGCGCGGTGCGGCGCCGTCGTGCGCCGCCGCACGGCCGTGCGCCCATGCCAACCGAGGAGTCTCATGACCGCCGAGCACCGCCCCGATCAATTCGTCCTGACGCTGTCGTGCCCGAGCGCGGCCGGCCAGGTCGCCGCCGTCGTCGGCTTTCTCGATCGCCATCGCTGCTACGTCGATGCGCTGAACGTGTTCGACGACGACCTCAGCAACCGCTTCTTCGTACGCTGCGTGTTTCATCCGACGGATGAAACGCTGCAGATCGACGCGCTGCGCCAGGAATTCACGCCGATCGCCGCGAGCCTCGGCGGCGCGCAGGGCGACATGCAATGGGCGATCCATGACGTGAACGCACGGCCGAAGGTGCTGATCATGGTGTCGAAGCTCGAGCACTGCCTCGCGGACCTGCTGTTCCGCTGGCGGATGGGCGAGCTGAAGATGGACATCGTCGGCATCGTGTCGAACCACCCCGATTTCGAGCCGCTCGCCGCCCAGCACGGGCTGCCGTTCCGGCACTTCCCGATCACGGCCGACACGAAGGCGCAGCAGGAAGCGCAGTGGCTCGACTTCTTCGAATCGAGCGGCGCCGAACTCGTGATCCTCGCGCGCTACATGCAGGTGCTGTCGCAGGAAACGAGCGCGAAGCTCGCGAACCGCGCGATCAACATCCATCATTCGTTCCTGCCCGGCTTCAAGGGCGCGAAGCCGTATCACCAGGCGCACACGCGCGGCGTGAAGCTGATCGGCGCGACCGCACACTTCGTCACCGACGATCTCGACGAAGGGCCGATCATCGAGCAGGTCGTCGAGCGCGTCGATCATGCGCTGCGCCCCGAGCAACTGCTCGCGGTCGGGCGCGACGTCGAAAGCCTCACGCTCGCGCGCGCGGTGAAGGCGTTCATCGAACGGCGCGTGTTCCTGAACGGCGATCGGACGGTGGTGTTTTCGTAGGCATGCGAAACGGCGGCCGGCTCGCCCCGTGCCTCACGTCGAGGCGGAAGGCACGCGCGCCGGCGCCGTGCCGATTCGCCGCGCCCGGCGCCGCAGATACAGGTTGTTGAGAATCAGTGCCGCGCCGGTCAACCCGGCGCCCGCGATTTGCGCGCGAGTGGGCACCACGCCCGTGGCGGCGGACACGATGAACGCGGTGATGGGCAGGACGTCCATGAACAGCACGCCGTTCATCGGCCCCAGGATCCGGTTGCCCGTCATCCACAGCAGGATCGCGCCGAAGCCGGCCACCGGCCCCATGTACGCGAGATGCGGCAGCACCGCGTGCACGGCGGCCCATGACGGCGCCGCGATCCGGTGCGTTGCGACCAGCATCAGATTGACCGTGACGATCGTGGTCAGTCCGAGCCACGTCGTGAAGGTCGTGTATTTCAATGCCGACCAGCCGGAGAAACGCGCCGCGCCGAACGTATAGACGACCCAGCACAACGCACCGACGACGATCAGCGCATTGGCCGCATAGTGCTGCGGTTCGTGCAGCGCGGCCACCACGTCGCCGCGCGTGACGACGAGCACCACGCCGGTGAAGGACAGCACCACGAACAGCACCGACACCGGCGCGGGCGGGACGCGCCGCACCAGCGCGTTGAGCAGCAGCCCCATCATCGGCTGGGTCGCCATCATGACCGATGCGGTCAGCGCGCCTTCGTCGCCGGCCAGCTGCTGGCCCAGGAACACGAACGACCCGAACCCGCAAAAGCCGATCGAGCCGAGCAGCCATGCAAGCGGCACCGATTCGCCGGCCGCGCGGAATGCGCCGGGTCCTTCGACGACCCGCAACAACACGAGGAATGCGCTGCCCGCGATCAGGTAGCGCAGCGACGTGAACGTGAATGGATCGATGTGTCGCAACGCGTCGGTCATCACCGGAAACATCACGCCCATCAGGATCGTCGCACCGACACATGCCGCGATCCCCTTCCCGTACGCGCCCGCGGCCGGCACTGCGTTATTTGCGCCATTCATGACCGATCATTCCCAAATTAATTGAACAATGAGGCCGGTGCGGCTGCGCGCAGCGGCGGCGTTTTTTCAGCTGCTTTTTCGAATCGGCTTGCCCGTCAAGGTTTCGACTGCCGTCCGTGGAACACGCACAATTTGAAACTGATCGTTCTCAAAATAATCAAAAAAATCAGGTCAGCGCCCGCATCGCGATTTCGACGATCGAAGCCAGTTCCGCCTCCGACGCACTCGATTTGCCCAGCACGCGCATGCCCTGGATCAGGCACAGCAGGAACCGGCCAACCTCTTCCGGATCGAGGTTCCGGTCGAAATCGCCCGATTGCTGGCCGCGTGCGACCGCAAGGCTGAGTTGCGTGCCGATGCGCAGCAGCGTCGATTCGATGTACGGTCGCAACACGTCGTCGCCGGGTAGCAACTCGACGGCCGAATTCGTGATGAGGCAGCCGCGGCGCTCCGACAGCCGCACACCGATTTCCGTGTAGTACAGCAGCGCTTCCCTGAGGGCCTGACGCGGCGGCAAGTCCGCCGCGAGACGCTCCTTGAGCCGCGCGATCGCGCCTTCCGCATAACGGTCGAACGCGGCGACCAGCAGCCCGTGCTTGTCGCCGAATGTCCGGTACAGACTGCCGCGAAACACGCCGGTCGCCTCGCACAGCGTATCGATCGACGTCGCGTGATATCCCTGCGCCCAGAACACACGCGCCGCGGCGTCGATCGCCTCGTCGGTGTCGAATTCGCGTGGGCGCCCCCTGTCACGGGAGCCGGGAGAAGTTGGACTCATGAGTCAGGATATTAGAACCGATCATTCTCAAAATCAAGCGTCGTCGCTCGCGGACGGGCGCCGTGCACGCCGGCCATGCCGCCGGCCCTGAATGACGAAAGCCCGGCCGGTTGCAGCCGGTCGGGCTTCGTTGCGGGCGGCGAGATCGCACCGCCGTATGCGGTTTCCGGGTGATGTGCGCCGTTACACGGCCTGACGCGTCACTTCACCCATGCGAGGTAATACGACAGCCAGATCGTCAGCCCCGCGCCGATCAGCGCGGCATACGGCATCAGGTTCAGCCACATCGCGCGCTTCGGCACTTCGAGCTCCATGTCGCGCTGCATCTGCTCGGGGAAGCGGCCGCGATCCTGCCAGTAGTGGCGATACAGGAAGACCGGCACGATCAGCAGCATCGCGATCAGTCCGTTGCGCAACGTGCCTTCGCCCTGCAGGTTCGCACCCGCGCCGACGTAGACGAGGTTCGCGTAGCCGCAGATCGAGCCTGCGACGAGCAGCCAGGTCGGGCAGCGGAACGGCCGATCCCAGTTGCCGCGATCCATCCGGTGGATCCAGCCCGACTGGAGATTCAGGAATACGAACAGCATGTAGCAGACGTTCGAGATCGACAGCACCGTCATGTAGTCCGACATCATCAGCAACACGAGGTTGAAGCCGAGGTCCGTCCACATCGCGCGGGTGGGCGAGCCGTGCTCGTTCACGTGCGACAGGTACTTCGGCAGCCAGCCGTCGACCGATGCCTGGTACAGCGTGCGCGACGAGCCCATCATCGACGTCATCACGATCAGCAGGATCGACAGCATCAGCATCACGACGACCGCATTCGCGACCCACGCACCGCCGCCGACGATCTTCGCCATCGCGGCCGCGACACCCGTGCCGTCGCCGATTGACGGATCGAGCATCGCCTGCGTGCCGAGCGCGCCCTGGAACGCCATCGGCACGAGCGTCATCACGACGAGGCACAGCGCGCCCGACCAGAAGATCGCCTTCGCGGTATCGCGGCGCGGATCGCGGAATTCACGCGTGTAGCAGACGGCCGTCTCGAAACCATACGACGCCCAGCCGGCCATGAACATCGCGCCGAGCGCCATCGTGACGCCCTGCCCGTTCCACGAACCGAACGTCGCGGTCGTGAGGTTGCCTTGCGCGTCGTGACCGAGCGGCAGCAGCGGAAGCAGGTTCGACATCGGCACGTCGCCGGTGACGAACGGCACGATGCCGACGATCAGCAGCGGCGTGAGCGACGCGATGCCGAGGATGCGCTGCGTGCGTGCCGCCTTCGATGCGCCGCTGTGCTGAAGCTTGAACGTGATGAGAAGCAGGATCGTCGCGATGATGAACGTCGCATTGATCCGCAGGGACAAACCCGGCTTGATGAAACCGAGATCCGCGATCTTGAGCTGCCATTGCAGCACCGCCGCGTTGGCGGGAAAGAGACTCGTGAGCGCATAGCTCGCCGCGAGGCCGCAGCCGAGCGCAAGCATCGGCGACCACGCGAGCCAGTTGCACCACACGGAAACCGGGGCAATCAGCTTGCTGTAACGGACCCATCCGATCGCGCCATATACGGACGCGCCGCCCGATTTATGAGGAAATAGCCCCGAGATTTCCGCATAAGTCGCGCTTTGAATCAGCCCCATCGTGATCGCGGCGATCCAGATCGCCCACGCGGGCTGGCCGATCGTCGCGCATACGCCGCCGATCGTGAACAGCACGCCTGCCGGCACGCCGCTCGTCACCCAAAATGCGTCTTTCCAGGTCAGGCCACGATGCAGCGTGTGGCCCGTCGAATCATGTGAGATGGTTGCCTCAACGTCACTGGTGCGATTCGCACGCAGTCCTGCCTGACTCATCCAATTCCTCCTCTCGATCGGAGTTGGCGCTTTAGCGCTTACTCTGGTTCGATGCAAGCTGTGATGATTTTGCACAAGCGCCGTAGTGTAACAATTTACGGGCTTTTTTGCAGAATCCGAAAAAGAATTCCGGGATATGGCCGCATGGCATCTCGATTATTTCGGATTCCTGCAAACCATTCCCGGCATGTTTTTATGATGATTCGTACGACGTATTGGGTGACGCTTACTGCGCGCCTTCCGTCCACGCATTCACGCGGTCCGGATGCGCGGCAATCCACGCGTCCGCGGCCGCTTCCGGCTTCGAGCCGTTCTGGATCGCCAGCATCACGCTGTCGATTTCACCCGGCTTCCACTGGAATTTCTTCAGGAACGCGACGACCGGCTTGGCCTTGGCTTCGAGCCCCGGATTCACGACGCTGTCGACGTGCTCGGCACCGCCGAACACCTTCTTCGGATCCTCGAGGAAGCGCAGCTTCCACTTCGCGAACATCCAGTGCGGCGCCCAGCCCGTCACGATGACCGGCTTGCTCGCACCGACCGAACGCGACAGCTCGGCCGTCATCGCGCTGCCCGAACTCGGCATCAGCGTGTAGTTCAGCCCGTAGCTCTTGATCGCGTCGTCGGTCTTGCGCATCACGCCGGCGCCCGCATCGATGCCGACGATCCGGCCGCCGAAGCTGGCCTTCTCCGCATTCAGGTCGTCGATGCTCTTCGCCTTCACGTACGCGGGCACGATCAGGCCGATCTTCGCATCGGGAAAATTCGCGCCGAGGTCGACGACCTTGGCCTTGTATTCATCCCAGTAGGAGCCGTGCGTGACCGGCAGCCACGCGGACAGCGTCGCATCGAGGTCGCCGCGCGCGACACCCTGCCACATGATCCCGGCCGCGACCGGCACGAGCTTCACCTCATAGCCGAGCTTCTTCTCGATGACGCGAGCCGCGACGTTGGACGTCGCGACGCTGTCGTCCCAGCCTTCGACGTAGCCGATCTTCAGCGTCGGCTTCGTATCGGCGAGTGCCGACGTGCTCAGCGCCACCATCGCCGACAGTGCGCCGGTCCACAACAGTTTTCCGAACAGTTTCATGGTCGATCTCCTTGATAAGCGCACCGTGCGCGTTGTCTCTCTAGGTTCTTCAACCACAAATCCGCGGTATCGTTGTTTTCCGACGGATGCTTGTCCGGACGCGACGTGTCCGGACAAGCGCCGACACATCGCGACTACTTGTCGATCACGAGATCCGACAGCGGCTTGCTGCAGCACAGCAGCACCATCCCCTGGTCGATCTCGCGCTGGCGGATGCCGCCGTTGTGCTTCATTTCGACTTGCCCCGACACGAGCTTCACCTTGCAGGTGCCGCACATGCCCTGCGTGCACGAGGCCGGCAGCCGCACGCCCGACTGGCGCGCCGCGTCGAGCACGTGCTGCTCCGAGCCGCACGAAATCTCGCGGTTGCTCTTCGCGAAGCTGACGGTGTACTGCTTCGTGTCGGTGTCGCCGCCTTCGGCCGGCGGTACGAGATCGGCGAGCAACTCGTCGCTCGCGGTCTGCGCGAGCGTCTCGAACGAGAAGCTTTCCTCGTGATACTGCTTGCGATCGAAACCGGCTTCGTCGAGCAGGTCGCGCACGGCCTTCATGTACGGCGCGGGACCGCACGTGAAGATCTCGCGCTCCATGAAGTCCGGTGCGATCAGCTTCAGCAGCGGCAGCGTCAGGAAGCCCGTGACACCCGGCCAGTTCGTGCGCGCGCCCACGCGCTCGACGACGAACGACGTGCGGAAGTTCGCATGGTTCGACGCGATCAGGTCCAGCTCGCGCGCGAAGATGATGTCGTCCGGCGTGCGCGCACTGTGCACGAACAGGATGTCGCGATCTTCCGCGAGATCGTGGTGCGCGCGGCTCATCGACATCAGCGGCGTGACGCCCGAGCCGGCCGACAGGAACAGGTACTTGCGCGCCGGATGCCGGGCGCACGTGAACTCGCCGGCCGGGCCGAGCACGCGCACCGAGGCGCCGGGCTGCAGGTTGTCGTGCAGCCAGTTCGACACCTTGCCGCCCGGCACGCGCTTCACCGTGATCGACACCGTGTGCGGTCGCGCCGGCGACGACGAGATCGTGTAGCAGCGGTTGATCGTTTCGCCGTCGATGTCGAGCTCGAGCGTGAGGAACTGCCCGGGCTCGAACGAGAACGTGCGGCCCTGCGGCGAACGGAAGAAGAAGCTCTTCACGTCGTGCGTTTCCTGCCGCACGTGGCAGCACACCAGCGTTTCCTCGACGTCGCTCGTCCAGCGCTCGGGCAGGCCGTTCCAGAACGCCGGGCGCGCGACCCGGCTGTCCGTCGGCTCGAAATTGGCCGCGTCTCGCATCATGTCAGCCTCCGCAGGGCCGCCCCAAGGAGGCTGACCGCCCCCGTGGGGGGCAGGGAACGCAGTGAGCGTGGGGATCGTTTCATCAGTTGCTCCGCTTGTCCGCTGCTATGACCTATTCGCCGGTTTTTTCGGCGAGCCGGCCGATGTACCATGCCGAGAATTTTTCGACGAGACCTTCCGTGTACGGCGAATACGGGCCCGGCTCGTACGCGCTGCTGTTCGCGCCGCGCTGCGAGAACTCGACGAGCGCGCGATCCTGGTCGTTGGTCGCGTTCCACACGGCCGTCAGGTTCTTCACGTCGTAGTCGATGCCTTCCTTCGCGTCCTTGTGCACGAGCCACTTCGTGCGCACGAGCGTCTTGCCGGCCGACAGCGGGATCACCGAGAACGTCACGATGTGATCGCTCATGAAGTGGTGCCACGAGTTCGGCTGCGTCCAGAACGACAGGCCGCCGAGGTCGGGCTTGTCGAAGCCGCCGAGCAGCTTCTTCGACGCGACCTTCGCGTCGAGCGTCTGCGATTCGCCACTGCGGTCGAGCGGCAGGCGCTGCGTGCGGAAACCCGTCACGTCGAGCAGCTTCTCGATTTCGGCGGACGGCAGGCCCATCTCGGCCCACTCCTTGCCGCGCCGCACGCACGTTTCGGCGAATGCGTCCATGCCTTCCGCGTTCGCGTCGGAACGCTGGTAGCCGAAGCCGTATTCGTACAGCGAGATCGTCAGCTCCGGATGGTTCGCGACGCAGTGATAGCACTCGCGGTTGTTCTCCATCGTGAGCTTCCAGTTGCCTTCCTCGATGATGTCGATCTGCGCGGCGATCTTCGTGCTCGGCAGATCGTGCGGCAGCAGGTACGGCTCCATCTCGGCGCGCATCTGCGCGAAGTCGACCGGCGGCTCGTCGGCGAGGCAGATGAAGATCAGGCCCGCGAGGTTCTCGACGTGCACCGACTTCAGGCTGTGCTTGCAGCGGTCGAACTTCTCGCCCATGTGCTCGGCGAACATCAGCTGGCCCGTCAGGTTGTAGGTCCAGCTGTGGTACGGGCACACGATGTTGCCGACCGAACCCTTGTCCTCGTTGCACAGGCGCGCGCCGCGGTGACGGCACACGTTGTGGAACGCGCGGATCGCCATGTCGTCGTCGCGCACGATCAGGATCGAATCGCTCCCCAATTGGACCGTCACGTAGTCGCCCGGCTCGGGAATGTCCGGTTCGACCGCCACCTGGATCCAGTGCTGGCGGAAAATCGCCTCCATGTCGAGCGCGAAGATGTCCTCGCTCGTGTAGAACGGCGCCTCGAGGCTGTGCCCTTCCTTGCGCCGCTCGATCAGTGCACGAATGTCTGCCGATACTTTCATCGTTTGCTCCGGATTCCTTGCATCCCTGGGTTCTTGCCGACAGGCATCAAAATCAGTAGTCGATGAGCTGATGCTCGCGCAAATACGCGAGGATCACTTGTGCTTTTTCGACCGAACTCCCTTCATTTACGACGTTGCCGCCCCGGCTTTCGGTCGTCGTCGCGGACAGCATCCGGGCATGCCCGGAACGCTTCTCGGCGGCGACCAGCTTGACGGGCTTACGCTCGACCGGGCCGACCGTCCACGCGGCCGCGTCGGCGTCCGCGCCGGGCGCCGCGAGCGCCGGCCGGATCGCGCCGGCGCGCAGCCGCGCATACGCGTAGCGCGGCTCGGCATTGGCGAGCGGATGGACGGCAATCACGGCCGGCAGCGCGGCATCGACGCGCCGCCGCAACCCTTTCGGCAAAAATTGCCGGACAGCCGCGCGGCCGCCTTCGACCGTCACGTCGACGGCCGAGCCGACCAGCGGATAACCGAGCGCCGCGGCGATGCGGTACGGCAGCATCCCGGTGTCGTACGCGCCCTCGGCGCGCGTGCCGGTCAGCACGAGGTCGTAGCCTTCGATACGCGCGGCGAGCGCGTGGACGGCATCGTCGCCGTCGCGGCAGGCCAGCACTTCGACCTCCCGCGCGCCGAGCGCGAGATATTCGGCCAGCGCCGCATTCGCGGGATCGCCGGCATGGATCACGTCGAGCGTCGCGCGATGCTGCTCGGCGAGCTGGCGACCGGTTTCGAGCGCGGCCGCGTCGTTACGGCTGTAGCGCGCGACGCCGCTGACCGGATGCCGGCCGACGGACACGAGCACCGCGATGCGTTGCAAGAGGCGGGGGGCGTTCATGCGGCCACTCCTTCCGGTTCACGGGCGCCGACCGCGGCCGGCGATTCGCCGCGCGCGGCACGCGCGGCCTGTACCTGCTCGATCAGCGCGGCGATCGTCGCCTGCGCGTCGCCGACCACCGTCAGGTTCGCGCGCTTCGCGATCGGCGCACTGCCGTCGAGGTTCACCGCGATCACGTGGCGGCAGTCCTTGATCCCCTGCAAGTGCTGTACCGCACCGGAGATGCCGAACGCGATGTACACGCTTGCCTCGACCGTCTTGCCGGTCGCGCCGACCTGCTTGTCGCGCGTGAAGTGGCCGTTGTCGACCGCGACACGGCTCGCGCCGATCGCCGCGCCGAACGCACCGGCCAGCTGCTCGAACGCGCCGATGTCCGACACGCCGTTGCCGGCCGACACGATGAAGTCGGCTTCCTCGAGCGCGACCTGGGCCGCGTCGATTTCTTCCAGGCCGAGATCGCGGTACGGCTGCGCGGCGTCATGCGCCGGGCGGATGAAATCGGCGGCCAGCCGTTCGCCCGCGCCGACGAACGGCAGCTTCGCGTCGGCCGCGTTCGGCGCAAGCAGGATCACGTCGGGCAGCGCACGCGTGGCAAACGCCCGCCCGGCCTGCGCATATGCGCCGACATGCTTCGCGTCGATCTCGACGACGTGGGTCGCGACGCTCGCGCCGGCGGCCGCCGCGTAACGCCGGCCAAGATCGCCGTCGCCCGTCGCGTTGTCGGGCACGAACACGTGTTTCGGTGCGAGCGCGGCCACACAGGCCTGCAACGCTTGCAATTCGCTTTCGGGATCGAACGCGCGGCGATCGAAGCCGGTCAGCTCGAGCAGCTTGTCGACGCCGAGTTCGGCCGCATCGTCCTTCAATTCGCCGAACGCGAGCAGCGCGACTTCGGTTTGCGCATCGGCGAGCACGGCGGCGGCGGCGATCGCCTGCCGCGCATGGTCGTCGAGTGCGCCGCGCTCACTGTGCGCGACCACCAGCATCACGTGTTTCGGATCCTGCAGCGCGCGGCGCGGCTTCGCGGCCACCGCGCCATGGCCGTGCACGGACCCGTGCGCGGCGTTCGCATCGGCGCTGCCTTCCTCGCCGAGCGTGATGCGCTTCAGGCCGGCGGCCGTGATGATGAACGGCCGGCGCGGATCGATTCGTTTGATCGTATTCATCGATTCACTCCAGCGAGGCGGCGACGAGTTCGGCGACGTCGAGCACGTCGGGGCGCGGGCCCACGACGCCTTCGAGCATGGCCGTGCAGTTCGGGCATGCAACCGCGACCACGTCCGCGCCGATCATGCGTGCGTCGGCGATGCGGATGTCGGGAATGCGCTGCTTGCCGGGGATGTCGGTCAGCGGCGCGCCGCCGCCACCGCCGCAGCAGCGCCCGCGCATGCCGTTGCGCTCCATCTCGACGACCTGGATGCCGATCGTCTTCAACAGCTTGCGCGGCGCTTCCGTCTCGCCGTTGTAGCGGCCGAGGTAGCACGGGTCGTGATACGTCGTGCGCTTTTCCTGCAGCGACTCGACGGCCTTCGGCGCGATCTTGCCGCTGTCGGCGAGTTCGGCGAGATAGGTCGTGTGATGCTTGACCGTCACGCGCAGCCCGAGCGCACGGTATTCGTTGCGCAGGCTGTGCATCACGTGCGGGTCGGCCGTCACGATCTGCTTGTACGACAGCGTGCCGAGCGTGCCGATCAGGCGCTTCGCCATCTGCTGGAAGGTCGCTTCATCGCCGAGCCGGCGTGCGACGTCGCCCGTGTCGGTCTCGGTCGAGCCGAGCACCGCGTAGTCGACGCCCGCCTTGTTCAGCACCTTGACGAACGCGCGCAGCGTGCGCTGGTAGCGCATGTCGAATGCGCCTTCGCCCGCGACGAACAGCACGTCGACCGGCTTGCCCGGCTGCGCGACGGGCGCGCTCAGGTCGACCGACCAGTCGTAGCGCGCGGCCGTGTCGTAGCCGCCCATCGTGCCCGTTTCACGCAGGTTCGCGAGCACTTCCTGGCCCTTGCCGGGCACCGTGCCGTGCACGAGCGTGCGATTGCGGCGCATGTCGACGATCGCGTCGACGTGTTCGATCAGCATCGGGCACTCCTGCACGCACGCGCGGCAGGTCGTGCACGACCACAGCGTCTGCTCCTCGATCAGCCCCGACACGATCGGGCCGTTCGGCTCGCCGCGATGCTGGCCGACCGCGAGGCCCGGCGACGGGCTGCCCGCGTATGCCGCATCGGTACCGCCGGCCATCCCGACGACGAGATCCTGGATCAGCTTCTTCGGGTTCAGCGGCTGGCCCGACGCGAACGCGGGGCACGCGGCCTCGCACTTGCCGCACTGCACGCAGGCGTCGAAACTCAGCAGCTGGTTCCAGCGGAATTCGACCGGCTTCGCGACACCGTATTCCTGATGCTCGATGTCCGGCAGCTTCAGCGCGGTCGGCGGCGTGGCCGTGCCGTTGCCGGTGAACGATTCGCGCGTGGCGGCGAAACGCTCCTGGCGCGGGTGGAACGCGAGGTGCAGCAGGCCGGCGATCGCATGCTTCATCGGGCCGCCCTTCGCGGCGCCGATCGTCATCGTGAACGCGCCGACGCCGATCAGCAGCGCGCAGAGCACCGCGAACGCACCCGACATCGCGCCGGTCGGCACCAGCATGAACAGCACGAGGCCGAGCGCGAACGAGCCGAGCAGCCAGGGCAGCGTGTTCCACGGGCCTTTCGACAGTCGCGCGGGCACGTCCCGGGCCGCGCGGCGGCGCCACACGAACACCGCGCCGACCAGCATCGCGAGCGCCGCGAGGAAAATCAGCTTGTCGAGCCAGGGCGAATAGATCGCGAGGCCGTAGTTGACGAACACCAGCGCCAGCGCGCCGATCGCGCCGCCGGCCGTCGCGACGTGCGTCTTCGCGATGTACGGATCGCGGGCGACCACGTGGTGCAGGTCGACGAAATAGCGCTTCGGAATCGCGAACAGGTTCGCGACGCCGAACGAGCCGGGCGCCGTGGCGCGGCCCAGGCGCCAGTAGGACGAGCGCTTCGCGACCGCGAACGCGAGCCCCGCCACCGACAGCCACAACAGGGCGGTAATGAGGAAGGACGGGTTCATCGTTCAGAAATCCTTCACGAGACGCAGTGAGTCGTAGATTGCCCCGTGGACGTTGTGCATCGAGATGCAGTCGCCGACACGGAACAGCAGGAAACGGCCGTTGCCGAGTTCTTCCGACAGGCACGGCTGCGGCTCGGCTGCGAACAGCGTGTGCGGATCGATCTGGCCGCGGTTCACCGATTCCGGCTTGAGCTTCCAGTACAGCTCGTCGTTCGGCGACGAACCGTTCTCGATCACCACCTGGTCGACGGCGCGCTCTTCCAGTTCTTCCGTGTACTCGTTGCGCAGCACGGCGATCATCTTGCCGTTCTCTTCATAGACGCGGTCGAGCATCGTGTTCGGCGTCGGGATCACGCCGAACGCGTACAGGCGTCGGTAGAAGATCGGGAACGTCGTGCCGCCGCAATCGTCGGCGACCTTCACGTCCGGCGTGACGACCTCGACCTTCGAGCCGCGGCTCGCCATGAAGTCGGCCACGCCCGCACCCGCATGCGTGCTCACGCCGTCGAACAGCAGCACGTTCTGCTTCGGCTCGACCTTGCCGGTCAGGATGTCCCACGAGCTGACGGCGAGCCCCTCGGCCACGCCCCAGCCCGGCACCTGCCATGTGAAGCTCGACCCGCCCGTCGCGAGCACGACGATGTCCGGCTTCTCGGCCATGATCATCTTCTCGTCGGCGGCCACGCCGAGACGGCGGTCGACGCCTAGGCGCTTCGTCTCCATGTCGAACCAGCGGATGATCCCCGACATCTGCTCGCGCTGCGGCGCCTTCGCGGCGATCATCACCTGGCCGCCCACTTCCGCGTTCTTCTCGAACAGCACGACATCATGGCCGCGCAGCTTCGCGACGCGCGCCGCCTCGAGGCCCGCCGGGCCCGCGCCGACCACCACGACCTTGCGCTTCGGGCCGCGCGACTTCTCGATGATGTGCGGCATCGTCGCTTCGCGCGACGTCGCCGCGTTCTGGATGCACAGCACGTCGAGGCCGTTGTACTGGCGGTCGATGCAGTAGTTCGCGCCGACGCACTGCTTGATTTCGTCTTCGCGGCCGTCGCGGATCTTGATCACCATGTGCGGATCGGCGATCTGCGCGCGCGTCATGCCGACCAGGTCGATCATGCCGGTCGCGAGCAGGCGCTCGGCCTGGCCCGCGTCGCGGATGCTCTGCGCGTGCATCACCGGAATCTTCACGACCGACTTGATGCCGGCCGCGAGGTGCACGAACGGCTCCGGCGGCAATGCCATCGGCGGCATGCAGTTCGCGATCGTGTTGTGCGTGTCGCCGCCCGAGCCGACCACGCTCAGGTAGTCGATCAGGCCCGTCTCCGACATCGCCTGCGCGATTTCCTTCAGCGCTTCGTGATCGAGGCCGTCCTCGTGGAATTCGTCGCCGCACATGCGCAGGCCGACGCAGAAATCCTTGCCGACCGCCTCGCGCACGGCCGTCAGCACTTCGATGCCGAAGCGCAGGCGGTTTTCGAGGCTGCCGCCCCATTCGTCGGTGCGATGGTTCGAACGCTTGCTCCAGAACTGGTCGATCAGGTGCTGGTGAGCGGCCGAGATCTCGATGCCGTCCATGCCGGCCGCCTTCACGCGCTTCGCGGCCGCCGCGAAATCGCCGATGATGCGGCGGATTTCCTCGATCTCGATGATCTTCGCGTTGCCGCGGTGCACGGGTTCGCGCACGCCCGACGGCGACATCAGGTGCGGCCAGTGCTCGCCGTGGAACGACGAGCGGCGGCCCATGTGCGTCGCCTGGATCATGATCTTCGCGCCGTGCTTGTGCATCGTGTCGGCCAGGCGCGTGAGCGGATCGATGATCTTGTCGGTCGACAGGTTCACCGATTTCCACCAGCCTTGCGGGCTGTCGATCGACACCGGGCTCGACCCGCCGCAGATGGCCAGGCCGACGCCGCCCTTGGCCTTTTCCTCGTAGTAGCGGATATAGCGGTCGCCCGGCAGGCCGCCCGGCTCCGCATACACCTCCGCGTGCGCGGTGCTGACGATCCGGTTGCGCAGCGTCAGCTGGTTCAGCTGCATGGGTTTGAACAGGTGGGGATAACGCATCGCTGGCGACCTCTGGCGTTCGAATGTCTCGTGTTGCGGGTGTTGTTCTGCTTCAGTGAAACGAGGCGTCAGTGCGCGATCGGCGACACTTCGAAGACGCAGTGGTCGTGATGCTCGGCCGCGCACTGCACTTCCTTCGACTGCGCGCGCGGTGCACCCTTGCCTGCCGGCGTCGTGTCGTTGACCCAGTCCATCGCGCCCGCGAACCAGCCCGCGAACATGTAGCAGAGCTTGCCTTCCTTGCCCGGCTGCTGGAGCACGAACGACGAGTGGCGCAGCTCGATCTTCGCGCGTGCGGCGGCCGGATCGGCCTCGATGATCGAGAACAGGCCCCAGCCACGCTGCGACAGGCGCTTCAGGTAGTGCTCGAACACGGCCATGCCGGTCAGGCCGTGCAGCTTCGCCTCCTTGTCGCACCAGTGGTAGGCGGATTTGTAGCCGGCCTTGTAGAGGATCTCGGCATACGCGTCGACGCCGAGCGCTTCCTCGACGGCGACGTGGTTGTTCGTGAAGAAGTGGCGCGGCACGTACAGCATCGGCAGCGCGTCGGTGGTCCAGACGCCGGTATCGGGATCGACGTTGATCGGCAGTTGCGGTTGCATCGTGGTGACTCCGTGAGGAAATTGGCCGCGCGGTTCAGCGCGCAGGCGCGACATCGTCCGCGCGCCCGCGCGGCTTGCGCGGGCGCGTCCCGATTTTTCTAATGTTGAATCGCGGGTAGCGGTTCGGTGCGATGCGGCGCTTACGCGCCCCACACGTCCTTGAACACGCGCACCCAGTTCTCGCCCATGATCTTGCGGATCCGCGACTCCTTCCAGCCGTGGCGTTCCATCGCCGCGGTCAGGTTCGGGAATTCGCCGATCGTGCGGATGCCATCCGGGTTGATCACCTTGCCGAAGTTCGTCAGCTGGCGATAGCGGCCCTTGTCATGCGTCAGCATGTCGAAGAACTCCTTCGCGAAATCCTGCGTGAAGTCCGTGCCGATGCCGACCGCGTCTTCACCGATCAGGTTCACGACGTAGTCGATCGCCTCGATGTAGTCGTCGATGTTCGCTTCGATCCCGCGCTTCAGGAACGGCGCGAACATCGTCACGCCGACGAAGCCGCCCGCATCGGCGATCTCCTTGAGCTGCGCGTCGCTCTTGTTGCGCGGATGCTCCTTCAGCCCCGACGGCAGGCAGTGCGAGTAGCACACCGGCTTCTTCGAGAACGCGATCGCTTCCGACGACGTGTTGCCGCCCACATGCGACAGGTCGACCATGATGCCGACGCGGTTCATCTCGGTGATCACTTCGCGGCCGAAGTCCGACAGCCCGCCGTCGCGCTCGTAGCAGCCGGTGCCGACCAGGTTCTGCGTGTTGTAGCAGAGCTGCACCACACGCACGCCCATGTCGGCGAACGCTTCGATGTAGCCGAGGTTGTCCTCGAATGCATGCGCGTTCTGGAAGCCGAGGATGATCCCGGTCTTGCCTTCCTTCTTCGCGCGGAAGATGTCGTCCGTCGTGCGCACGAGCGTGAGCAGCTCGCCGTTGTCGCGGATCTTCTTCTTCATCACGCCGATGTTGTCGACGGTCTTGGTGAAGTTCTCCCACACCGACACCGTGCAGTTCGCGGCCGTGATGCCGCCCTTGCGCATGTCCTCGAACACCGGCTTCTCGAACTTCGAAATGTTCAGTCCGTCGATGATGATGCTGTCCTGATGCAGCGTGCTCATATCCGCTCTCGCTCGTGGGTCTGTTCTTGTGGGATCGATCAGTAGATCGGGAAGCGCTCGCAAAGCGCGAAGATCTCGCGGCGCACGCGCTGTTCGGTCGCGGGGTCGCCTTCCGGATTCGCGCGCAGCGCGTCGAACACCTCGAGGATCAGGCGGCCGATTTCGCGGAACTCGGCCACGCCGAAACCGCGCGTCGTGCCCGCCGGCGTGCCGAGACGGATGCCCGACGTGACGGTCGGCTTCTCGGTGTCGAACGGGATGCCGTTCTTGTTGCAGGTGATGCCCGCGCGTTCCAGCGCCTGCTCGACCGGCGCGCCCTTCAGGCCCTTCGGGCGCAGGTCGACCAGCAGCAGGTGGTTGTCGGTGCCGCCCGTGACGAGATCGACGCCGCCGGCCTTCAGCACTTCGCCGAGCGCCTGCGCGTTCGCGAGCACGTTGTCGATGTAGGTCTTGAAATCGGCATGCAGCACTTCGCCGAACGCGACGGCCTTGCCGGCGATCACGTGCATCAGCGGGCCGCCCTGCAGGCCGGGGAACACGGCCGAGTTGATCTTCTTCGCGATGTCCTCGTCGTTGGTCAGCACGAAGCCGCCGCGCGGGCCGCGCAGCGTCTTGTGCGTGGTCGACGTGACGACGTGCGCGTGCTCGACCGGGTTCGCGTGGCGGCCGGCGGCGATCACGCCGGCGATGTGCGCCATGTCGACCATCAGCTTCGCGCCGACGCTGTCGGCGATCGCGCGGAAGCGCGCGAAGTCGAGCGCACGCGGGTAGGCCGAGAAACCGGCGATGATCAGGTTCGGCTTGTGTTCGTGGGCAAGCGCCTCGACCTGGTCGTAGTCGATCCGCATCGTGTCGCGGTTTACGCCGTACTGAACGGCGTTGAACCACTTGCCCGACAGCGCCGGCTTCGCGCCGTGCGTCAGGTGGCCGCCGGCATCCAGCGACATGCCGAGCACCGTGTCGCCCGGCTTGGCCAGCGCGAGCATCACCGAGCCGTTCGCCTGCGCGCCCGAGTGCGGCTGCACGTTCGCATAACCGGCGTTGAAGATCTGCTTCACGCGCTCGATTGCCAGCGCCTCGACTTCATCGGCGAACTCGCAGCCGCCGTAGTAACGCTTGCCGGGATAGCCTTCCGCGTACTTGTTGGTCAGTACCGAGCCTTGCGCCTCGAGCACGGCGCGCGACACGATGTTTTCCGACGCGATCAGCTCGACCTGCGACTGCTGACGCTCGAGTTCCTTCAGGATGGCGCTGCGCACCGGCGCGTCGCGCTCGGCAAGGGGCTGCGAGAAGAAAGGCTGGGTGTTCGACATAGTGCGTCCGTGACGAAGAATAAAGGGCTGCAACCGAAGCTCAAGGCCCGCCCTGCCTGGGTTTCCCGCTACGCCAGTGCAAGGCTGCCGACGGCTCTATTCTTGTCGTTCGGATTTTCGGCGGATTGATGAATTTAGACGCGTTCTTTGCCTTTTCCGCCATGCGCGTCCGTTTTGTACAAGTGACCGGTCGTGCTTTTCGGGATGACCAACCCAAACGGTATCGGCCGTTCACCTATGGATACGCACACCGGCAGTGCGTTTGCCGCCCGGTCGGGGTGCGGCATGTCACGGTTACGGTGCAGTGCAGCATGGGCCTGACGCCCAGGCAACGTATGGAGCTAGGGTTTAGCCGTATGGCACGCTTGTTGCGCTCGCTCACACAATACCGCAGCCCGATGCGTGCCCTTCGGGCATAAAGCTATTAGAGATTCTAGGAACGCTCCCCATGTCGCCCGACCGCACAGCGTCGCTGTCCCACTTCGCGTTCATGCCGTTACCGAATTTCACGATGATCGCGTTCACCAATGCGATCGAGGTGCTTCGGATGGCGAACTACCTGAGCGGCCAGCCGCTCTACCGCTGGTCGGTGATCAGCCCGGACGGCGGCCCGGTCACGGCGAGCAACGGCCTGACGGTCGACACGGGCCCGGCCGAATGCGCGGGGCAGCCCGACATCGTGTTCGTGTGCGGCGGCGTCGACGTGCAGCGCGCGACGACGCCAGCCCATCTGTCGACGCTGCGCCGTTTCGCACGCTCGGGCATCCCGCTCGGCAGCCTGTGCACGGGCACCTATGCACTCGCGAAGTCGGGACTGCTCGCGGGCTACGCGTGCGCGATTCACTGGGAGAACATGTCGGCGCTGAAGGAAGAGTTTCCGGACACGCGCTTCCTGAAGGAACTGTTCGTGATCGATCGCGACCGCATCACGTGCACGGGCGGCGTCGCGCCGCTCGACATGATGCTGAACCTGATCGCCGCGCGTGTGGGCACCGCGCGCGTCACGCAGATCGCCGAGCAATTCATCGTCGAACACGTGCGCGACACGAGCGCGCAACAACGCATGCCGCTCGTCGCGCGGCTTGGCTCGGCGAACAAGTCGCTGTTCGAAGTGATCTCGCTGATGGAGAACAACATCGAGGAGCCGCTGTCGCGCGAGGAACTCGCGCGGCTCGCGAACATGTCGCAGCGGCAACTGCAGCGCCTGTTCCGCGAGCACCTCGGCATGACGCCCACGCATTACTACCTGACGCTGCGGTTGCGCCGCGCGCGCGAGTTGCTGCTGCAGACCGACATGTCGATCATGCACATCACGATGGCGTGCGGCTTCCAGTCGGCGTGCCACTTCAGCAAGAGCTATCGCGACGCATTCGGCGTCGCGCCGACGCGCGAGCGCCGCAAGCAGGTCGCGCCGCTGTCGCAGGGTGCCGCGAGCGGCGGGTCGAGTTTTCCGGTCCATTCGCTCCATGCCTGAAGCCGGAGCCGAGCCGGGTGTGCAATCAGGCGGTTGAACCGGATTTTTCGGACGACATCGAGCGCGCGCTGCCGCCGCGGCTTGCGATGCCGATTACCTTGTCGGTACATCCGGCCGGCCTGCCGCTCCCGCTCAGTTGTACTGGATCACGAAGTTCAGCGTGGCATTGCCGCTGCCTGCGGTGATCGTGCCTGTCGTGGGCGCATACTTCGCCTTGCCCGAAAAGCGGTAGACCTCGCCGTCCGGGCTCGAGCGGTTCCAGTCCATCGTCAGCGCGTCGGCCTGGGTGAATGGCAGCTTCACGCCCTTGTCGCTCGTCAACGCAATGCCGACACCGGCGGCGACACCCGGCGTGCCGCGTCCAGTCAGACGCAACAGGCCCGCAGCCTCCTTGTCGCCTTCGAAGTACACCTTCACCGGCAGCGGATTGCTCGGCTTGTTGGTCCCGCACGCGACTTCAAGCGAGAACGGATGTTCCGCTGCCCGGCCGCCCTTGATCCGTTCGATCGGCTCCTTGTCCATCCGCACATTGGTGACGGGCGTCGTGGTCTGGCAGCCGCCGAAATAGATGTTGTTCGTCACCTGTGTCGTGCCCCTCCCATTGATAAGGCGACGGAGGATCTTGCCGGACGGATCCTTGGCGGCATCGAAGACCGCATTGAACGCGAGCGATACGGTGCCGCCCGGCCCCACATTCTTCGCCGTTCTGACCAGTTCCGCTCTCACCTTGTGCGGCGGATACAAAACGGGCGCACCGCCTCCCAGAATCGTGGATCCACTGGGATAGGTCATCGGCGGAATATCTCCTGCCGCGTTACCGAAGTCGACAAATACAAATCTCACGCCAATGCCGTCCACGCCGGTTTTGTATACGCCTTTGTATCCGGAAACCAGTTGACCATCCGGCACCGTCATCGACAATGTAGCCTTGGTGTCCCAACACGCGGTGCTGATTCCGGTCCCCGCCGCCGCAAACGTAACCTCGGCGCGCGCCAGCACGTCGCCAACAGGCGCCGCCGCGACGTTCATCGTTGCGGGAAACGTCACGTTGTAAGTGCCCCCGGCCCAATTGCCGTCGTTTAAACAATAGCCCAATGCGGTCCCCGACCAGATCAACGAGCCGACAACCATTGCCGCTCGAAGCCAGCGAAGCTTTTTATCAAAAATGCCATTCATTTCGACAAAATCCGTGATGTTGAAACGTGCCAAATGCGTCACGCAACGGTTGGACAGTGACGGCATGGCGCCTCAAGTGCGATATCGTTTGGCACCTTGGTTCGTCGGCGTGAGGAATGTTTGAATCAGGTATCGCGGGCGAGTCGCTGTCGTTCACCGCTTCGTCTATCAAAATCAGTTGTACTGAAGCACATGTGTCGGCGTCGCGTCCGCCTTCCTTGCCTTGATTTCGCCACCGCTGGCGACGTAGCGAGCCTTGCCCTGAAATCGGTGGAACTCGCTATTGGTGCCACTGGACGTCCAGGTCATCGCCCATGCCCGCTCTTTCACAAACGGCAACCCAACACAATCGAGGGTCCCTTCGGCATGAGCGGCGCTCTCGGTCTGGATCGGTCATTGATAGCTCAGGGTGAAGGTCGCGGCGGCATTCGCGCTCCCTGGTGTAATACGCGGGCTGATCTGTACATAGCGCGCCTTTAGGTCAATGGACATGCCGTCCTGACCCTGCTTGACGGTACCTGCATACCATTGGTTGGTATTGCCGACGGCACTGGAATCCGGCCCGTATCCCAGCACGACATCATCCTTGAGGATCTGGATGCCCACCCCGGTGGCCGCCTTCGCACTCTTCGACAGCGAGAGGGTCTTCGAAGTGTTTGCAGCATTCGTTGCGTCCGTCAACGTGACGAAAGCCCGGGTCCTGGTTCCCGCGGCGCCCCCCGAGCACTGCAGCTTGATCGAGAACGATTGGGGAGGAGCCGTCGATCCGACGCCCGAGAAGGCACTCGTCGCCATCACGCGCCCCATGGATACAGGAATGTTGGAGGGACTCTGGACGGTGCAGGATGGAACCCTGGGCTTGATGATGAGTGGCGAAGCGAATCGGAATTCGACAAGTGTCTGGCCGGCGGCGCTGTCCGCAGTGTAGCGGGCGTAGGCGCCGGTCAATATGCCGCCCGCGGTGATGTCTCCTGTCTTCACCAACTCGAATATCTTCGGGGCGAAAATTAACTCCCAGGTCTTATTGGTCCATCCAGTACCATTAGTAATAAAGGGGTACGGCTGCCCCATTGGGGACCGTACCCGTATCCCGATGTTCGGGATGTCCGTCGGGTAGACGTTGTTGTTTCCCTGAGCGCCGATGCCGGTGTAAACCTCCCTTGTCGCGGAAGAGCAGCTCGTAAAAGGGAGGAAACCTTTAACGTTCGTGAACTGCATCCCCGTCGCCTCTGCCGTATAGATCACCCCGCCGACGTAAGTCTGGGTGGGATCAAAGGGAGGGGGATTAAATCCACTTACCGACACAACATAGTAATCCTTTCCATCCGTCGTATCCGCTTGGCAAGCCGCCGAAGCGCACACCGGCGCAAGCGCCAAGCAAAGTGCAATAAATACCTTATTTCGGATAATCATCCACATTTCCATTCGATCTTGAATCGCTACAACGAAGGTGACAAGACCCTTCGCCATCGCTGCCCTGGGTGAACGACAAAGCAGAGGCTTTCCGGAGGCCGATCACCTTGCGCCAACAACCGTACCGGCACGCATGCACATCGCCGCCTGCCGCTCGTAGGCCAGTTCCTTGTTCTGCGTCGGCAATTGATAGGACAGCTTGCAGCTGTTGTCGCCCCACCGCACGTCGATGCTGCCCTTGTCCTCGATGCCGAACACCAGCAGCCGCGACTGGTTGTCCACCATGCCCAGCAGCTTGCCCTTCGCGTCGTAGGCTTGCGCGCCGAACGGCACCTTGCCGCCTCCGTCCTGACCCAGCTCGAACTGCACCCGGCGCCCCGATTCCGCTTCGAAGCGGGTCCTCACGATGGCCCCGCGAGTCGGGACCACCGACTTCGCGTTGTCGGTGATCTCGGTCTGCGTGCCGATGCTCGACGGATCGATGTTCAGCCAGTTCTGGCGATACGGTTGCAGATACGGCACGACCGCGTAGCCGCGCCGGTCGGTGCGGATCGTCGACGCTCCGCCGAACGTCACGTCGCGCACCTTCGGCACCTCCACCACCGCGAACGTCTCGCCGAGCGGCTGGCCGAGCGTGATGCCGCCGCCATGCACGACGACGGAGCCCGATACGCCCGCGTCGAAATGGCGGCCCGAACGATCCTGCGTGAAGTTGCCGGTCAGCTTCGCGTTCCGCGTATCCCAGCCCGCGCTCACGCCGCCCGAGCCGCCGCCGCTGCGGCTGTAGCCGGTCTGCACGCCGTAGTTGATGGTGTTGCTGTCGTTCAGGTAACCCGACGCGCCGGTCTGCACGTTGAATTCGCCGCGCGTCGACGACACCGCGTTCGCGTACAGGCGATGCGAACTCGACGCCTTGCCCAGCGGAATGCTCACCGACACGTTGAACTGCGTGTCCGGGCGCCCGAACGGCCCCGACTCCTGGATGTGCGACGCCGACACGCTGTAGCTGACGTTCTTGTAGCTGTTGCTGTAGCCGACCTGCAGGCGCCGACTGTGTCCTTCACCGTTCCAGTAGGTCGTGTCGCCGATGCCGGCGAACATCGAGCCACTGCCGAGCGGCTGGTTGACGTTCACGTCCAGCCGGCTTTTCTGACGCGCGATGCGCGGCCCGTAGGTGCGATCCGTGTCTTCGACGTGCTGGCTCAGCGTGCGGTAGCCATCCGTCGAATAGCGGTAGCCGACCATCGTGAACGTCGTGTTGGTCGAATGGAGCGTCTTCGAATACAGGAACCGCAAGCTCTGCCCTTGCCGGGTACCCGACGACGTGCGCGACCGGCTCGTCGTGACATCCAGCGACATGCCGCCGATGCGCGTATTCACGCCGATACCGAGAGCGGCCGCCACGTAGTTTTCCGCGGCGATGATGCCGCCATAACCGGTGAAGTTGTCGGACATGCCGTACACCAGCGTGCCCTGCGTGAACTTCGGGCTCGACTGGCCCTGGACGCGATACTGACCGGCGGAAAACGCGTACCGCAGGCTGCCGCGCCGAACCATCACCGGCAGGTACGAGTACGGCTGGGTGAACCGGCGCACGCGGCCGTCGGCTTCGGTAATCCGGATCTCGAGGTCGCCGTTCGAACCGCTCGGATAGATATCGGTGATTTCGAACGCGCCAGGCGGCACGGGCGTCGAATAGATCACGTAGCCGTTCTGCCGCACCTCCACGACCGCGTTGCTCTCGGCGATCCCGCGCACGATCGGCGCAAAGCCGACTTCGCTGTCCGGCAACATGCCGAGATCGGTGCCGGCCTGCGCACCGACGAAGCGCACGCTGTCGAAGATGTCGCCCGACGTATACAGTTCGCCGGCCGCCACCTTGCTGCGCAGACGCCGGATGTCGCGCTCGACGTAGGTACGGTTGCTGGTGAAGCTGCTCTTCGCGCCCTTGGTGCCGGTAAGCGTCGATTCGTTGCGGAAGCGCCAGCCGCCGGCATTGAAGCCACTGCGCAAACCGACGAAGTAAGACTCGTTGCCGTAGCCGCTGCCATCGTTGCGGCTGTAGTTGGCCTGGTAGTCGGTGTACAGCGCGGGGATGCCGTCGTCCCACAGCGACTGGTCGACGTAGCCGCGCGACGTGCGCGACACGTAGAGCTGCGGAAAGCTGATGTTCAGCGAGAGCGTATTGGACTCGAACTCCACCGAAGCGCCATCCGCCACGGCGGGCAAGTCGACGATCGTCTCGTCGTCCGCGCCTGCAGCGATACGCCCGTCCTTTTCCAGCCGCGCGATGTTGACGCCGGCCGTGCGCAACAACCCGAGCGTCACCATCGGCTTGACGGTGCCGTCGGCGTCCGCGCGGAACGCGACGTCCTGGCGCTTGGCCAGCGTGTGATTCAGGTAGATGTCGACGTCGTAGCGGCCGGGCGACACCGCGCTGCCCTTCTCGAAGTAGCTCAGCTCGACCGGCCCTTCGCCCTTGCGCAGAAAGGACTCGTTGAACTCGACCGCGTGGCCGGTCGCAGGCAGTACCAAACCGATCAATGCAAGGCACGGCGCGCCGATTTGCGCGGCGGTCCTGACATCGACTTCCTTCCTGACGTTCTCCATACCCTTTCTCTATGTTGATTCACCTCCCGAGTGGCATCGCAGGCGCGAACGGTCCACTCCCCACGGCAAGGGCCCGGGGATGACGAAGTTGAGGAGCAATACGACCTGCGGAACCGGCGATGTCAGCCGGCAGTGCCGTCATGGGCTTCGACGGCACCGTAGTCGTTGATCGATTCGAAGTGGACCTTGACGCCGGTTTCCGCGGCGGAGGCCGGCAGGCCCTTGACGGCGAAATGACGCGTGGCGGAAGGCGGCACCATCTCGGCTTGCGCGTCATAGTCGCGACCGCCGCTCTGCACCTTGACCGATGCCAGCGACACGAAGAAGGGCGACGGATTGTTGACTTCGAGTTGTGTCTGGCCGTCGCGTTGAACCACCTTCCAGCGCAGTTGCGCGGGCGCTTCCTCGACCTTGCCGGGCAGTCCGGCGGGCCGGTAGAAGAACTTGATGCGCTGACGCACCGCAATCTGCAAAGTGTTGTCGTCCCTCGCTTTCTGCGGAATCTCCTGCACGTTGAGCCAGAACACCGACTCGCGATCGCCGGGCAGGCCCTGACCGTAGTAAAGGACGCGCAGCGTCTGCTGCTTTTCGCCGCCGAGGCGGTTCAATGCCGGCGTGATCGCGAAAGGCACGTCCCCTTTGCCGTCGCTCGCGTCCATCCACGACTGGATCATGACGTCGGCCGACGCGCGGTTGCGAACCAGAATCGACGCCTCCTTGCTCGGCGCGGCCAGCACGACGCGGGTTCCGTCGAGCGTCACGCCGGCGAGCGAAGCCGCCGAAGACAACAGCAGGGAGCCGGCCAGCGCCAGTCCTGCAAAGTGGAATCGTTTCATGTCGAACAGAAAGTCGTTGATCGGGCGGGAAAGCAGCGCCTCCCCGCCCGGAGGTGGATTACTCGTAGGTCAGCGTGAACGGCAGCGTGCCGTTTGCGGTGCCGGCCACGATGTCGACGCCGTTCTTCACGTAGCCGGCGCGCATCGCCAGGTTCGCCGTGTAAGTCGGCGCCGCATCCGTCCCGCCCTTCACCAGCGGTGCGTCGAACGTCTCGTTGGCGTTCAGGTTCAGCAGCGTGCCGGCGGTGTTGTAAATACCGATGCCGACGCCCGCGGCCGTGCCGGTGGTCTTCAGCAGCTTGTTGTTGGTGCTGTCGACGCCCGAACCGCTGGCCGGGTCGAAACGCACCTTCACCGTGGTCAGGCCCTTCGCGGTCGAGCCGCAATCGAGGACGAGGTTGATCGCGGTGCCGGCCGCGATGCCGCCGCCGGCCGTGCCGCCCAGCGCGTCGGTGCTGACCTTGCCCAGCTTGACGTCGATCGACTGCTCGCCCTTGCCGCCGGTCACCGACGTGCCGTTGCCACCCGTGATGCCGCACGATGCGGCCACGATCTCGCCCGTGAAGTTGATCGTGCCGTCCGCCGCGTGAGCCGCGTTCATCGCCGCGAATGCCAACCCCGCTGCCGACATCATCATTGCAATCTTTTTCATTTCTGGTTCACTCAATCGTTAAATGAGAATCTTGAGCGGCCTCGTTCCGATCGGATACGCGTCGCTCAATCATATGTACAACTAACTTCATGAATATTTACAATTCCTTCGTTTCCTCCACCGGCTGAAAATGAGTGAATGGAATCCCTACCCGTTTGACAGGGCCCCGCCGCGAACGTACAACTCGCGGATGTCGAACGTGCCGAGCGCCGCGCGGCTCGATCTCGTCATCGAACACGCGTGTGATTGCCGTCGACAAATAATTGTCGACCCATCACTCCAGTGAATCGTCGTGACGATGTGGCCGATGCCGTCGAACTTGCTGATGATGCTCGACAGGCCCCGAGAAAGCGTCGAGCGAACGATCATCCGTTCTCGTTGGTGGCGAGCACGGAAACGCCCTGATTACATTCGTACAGCTCGCGTCAAACCCCATCCCCCATCGTCGTCCCGCTTTCCGGAAGACGTCGCACAGCGATATCGATTTCTTGTATGCAATTTTAGGGATCGCTCTATCTGCGATCTATGGAACTCGAACTATATTTTCTTGAAAATAAATAGTACAAGTACGATATTTGAAATTTCCGGCTGCACTCCCGAGCCATTACGTGAAACGTTATAAACGGAGCACGGTAACCGTCGCCCGCACCCGCTTCGGACCGTCGGTTCTTGATGCCGGACCTGGTCTTCGTATCCGCTTCGAACAGGTTCCGGCAGATGCGACGCAGGATCGCAAAGTGTCGGGCGGCGTTTTTACGCGAATCCTGCGCGGGTCTTCACCGCAGGTCACGATCTCAAAAAACAAAAATGCCGTTCAGTTTCATCAACTGAACGGCATCCGGTTTGCCAAACTGATTTCTTCCCGCGCTTACGATCCCCACACCTGCATTTCGTAGAGCGAATAGCCCCACTGCGTCGCGCGCTTCGTGCCGAGCATCCGCACGTAACGACCGCTTCCGTTGAGATTCGGCAGCGTGACGTGGTTATATGAACCGCCGTTGCTCGTCGAATAGAGCGTCGTCCAGTTGACGTTGTCGTTCGATGTCTGGATCTGATAGACGAGCGCGCCCGCATCCCAGTACAGGTCGACGTGATCGATGTGCTTCGTCGCGCCGAGATCGACCGAGATCCATTGCGGATCGACGCCCGCGCCTTCCGGCGAATCCCAGCGCGTGCCCGTCGCGTTGCCGTCGAACGCCTTGTCCGCCGTGAGCGACGCGTTGTAGCTCGCCGACGCCGCGGCCGGACGGCCCTGCGACAGCAGCGTCATCTGGGCGGTGGACGGCCCGCCGTAATAGCTCGACCCGAGCTTCGCCTTCGTCGTGTCGGCATTCACGCCGAACTGCGACAGGCTCCAGCGCTGGCCGGTCGTCACGTCGCCCACATAAAGCTGATAGCCGCCCGCGGT
The DNA here is from genome assembly GCF_001718535.1 of Burkholderia seminalis. Classification (NCBI taxonomy): domain Bacteria; kingdom Pseudomonadati; phylum Pseudomonadota; class Betaproteobacteria; order Burkholderiales; family Burkholderiaceae; genus Burkholderia; species Burkholderia seminalis. The sequence goes on from NZ_CP013400.1 coordinate 2,471,588, forward strand.
CGTCGACGAGAAGAACAGGTAGTTCGTGCCGCTCGCCGGCGCCGGATCCGAGTTGTTGCTCATGCAGTCGTTGAGCGCCAGCGCATTCGGCACCGACGCCGGGTCGGCCGTCTTCGCATAGATCTGGTCGGCCCCGCCGCTGTCCTTCCAGCGCGCGTAGTACACCATGCCGTCCGCACGCACGATCGGGTAGTACGTCTGCAGCCCGGCCGGATGATCGAACACGGCGGTCGCGCCGGTCGCGATCGTGCGCTTCATCAGCCCCATGCTCGAGCCGGTGCCGGTCGCGTAGTACACGGCGCTCGCGTCCGGCGCGAGGAACGGCATCGAATACTCGGCGCCGGTCGGCGCGTTCGTCAGGCTCACCACCGACGTGAACGCCGGGCCCGCGCTCGTATACGACAGCGTCGCCTGCTTGATGTCGCCGTTCTGCTTGAACACGAGCGTCTTGCCGTCCGCGCTGAACTTCGGGTCTTCGTTGCGCGTGGCGCCCGTGCTGTTCGTCATGTTGACGGGCGGCGTGCCGGCGCCGAGCTGCAGCATGAAGACGTTCCATGCGCCGTTGCTGATGCCCATGAACGCGAGCCACTTGCCGTCGGGGCTGAACACGCCGTTCATCGGATCGGTGATGCCCCACGTGCTCTTGCTCAACTGCGTCAGCGTATGCGCCGAAAAATCGTAGAGGAACAGCTGGCTCGTGCCGTCTCCGTACTTGACATAGCTGTGATAGACGAGCTTGCCGGTCAACGCGGCGGGAAACGTCGCGTTCGGCTGGGCGGCGGGATTGCTGGTACAGGTTGCGGCTGCGGCGCCGCTGAACAGGTTGAGGGCGAGGCCGGCCACGAGACCGGCGACGAGAGTTTTCAATTTCACGCTGGATGCTTCCGAGTAGGGTCAGGATGCCGCGGACGAGAACCCGCGCACGCCACTGGGTCATGGAGCCACGGCCGTACGGCGTGGATTCCGTCTCGGTCGGTCATCGGGAATGGAACGTGCTGGAGAATGCCCGTTTATCAGACGAAAGAACAGCATCAGAGCACTCAAAAAACATGCGGATCAGCGATTGGGGGCGCGCTTGCACGCGACGGGTGCCGTGCCCTACTCTGTTTTTCAGCGAGGCTTCGAGCGGCCGGGGGGCAGGCATGAAGCGATATGCGGCGCTGGCACAGACGATCGCCGACGCGATCCGGCGCGGCGACCTGGCAGCCGGCGAGCGTATCCCCACCGTGCGCGCGGCATGCCGCGCGCATCGGGTCAGTCCATCCACCGTGTTTCGCGCGTACTACGCGCTCGAAAGCGAGGGTCTGATCGTCGCGCGGGCACGGTCCGGCTATTTCGTGGCGGACCTCGACGACAAGCACGTGCGGTTCGGCCACGATCCGCCGCGCAAGCCGGGCACCGCGCCAACCGGCGAAAAAGACGTGCTGTTCCGCCTGCTCGACTCCCTCCGACGCGAGGACGTCGTGCCGCTCGGCTCGGCGTTCGCCAGCTATTCGCTGTTCCCGATGAGCAGCCTGTGGCGTCACGTCGCGTCCGCGGCCCGCAACATGGACCTCACGAAACTGCTGTCGGGATTGCCGCCCGGCAACGATGCATTGCGACGACAGATTGCCCTGCGTTACTTGAACGCGGGCGCCGCATTGCCGATGGACGAAATCGTCATCACGACCGGCGCGCTCGAAGCGCTGACGCTCAGCCTGCAGGCGCTGACGCGCCCCGGCGACCTCGTCGCGATCGAACGGCCCGCGTTCCACGCGGTGCTGCAGACCGTGCAGCGCCTGCACCTGAAGGCCGTCGAGATTCCGGTCGACCCGCGCGCGGGCCTCGACCTCGATGCGCTTGCCGCGGCGCTCGACGCGCATCCGGTACGCGCGTGCTGGTTCATGACGTCGTTCCACAACCCGACCGGCGCGACGTTGACCGACGAACGCAAACGCGCGCTGATCGACCTGCTCGCGTCGCGCGGCGTGCCGCTGATCGAGGACGACGTGTATGGCGAGCTGCATTTCGGCCCGTCGCCGACGCGGCCCGCGAAACTGTATGACGACAGCGGGCTCGTGCTGCATTGCGGGTCGTTCTCGAAGTGCCTCGCGCCTGGGTTCCGGATCGGCTGGGTCGCGGCGGGACGCTTCGCGCAGCAGATCCGGCAGGCCCAGATCACGCGCGCGCCGGCTGCCGACGTGCCTGCGCAACTGGCGATTTCGAGCTACCTGCGCGACGGCGCATACGACCGCTTCCTGCGCAAGCTGCGACGCAATCTCGCCGCGCACCAGGCGCAGATGCTCTCGGCCGTACGGGCCTATTTTCCGGCGGACACCGAAGTGTTCGCGCCGCGCGGCGGGTATTTTCTATGGATCGAACTGCCGCCGCACGTCGATGCGATGCACCTGTTCGACGCTGCCATGGAAAGCGGCGTCAGCATCGCGCCGGGGCCGATCTTTTCCGCGACCGGCGGATTCCGCCGCTACCTGCGGCTCAACTACGGCCGGCCGTGGACGCCGGCCGTCGAGCGCGCGATGGAGACCGTCGGAACGCTCGCGACCCGGCAACGACACGACGGTTAGCGCGAAACATGCGGCCCGCGACGACCGACATCGTCCTTGCGTTTCGCGTGCAACCGGCCAAGAATGAACGTCGGGTAGCCGCGGACGAACGGGTTCCACAAGTCCGATGTTATGGAGAATCGCATGAACACCGACTGCGAGCGACGGCCAGCATGTGCTCCGGCGGCGGCGCCCGCCCGCCGCTGACGATGCGCGTCCTGCCCAACCGGCACGTTCGCGCGCGCGATGCGTGGCGCGCCGTGCTGAATGCGCGCGTCGAATCGCGACCGTGCACCGCTTGCCGCTGCAGGGAATGCGGTTTCGTGGCTCTCCACGCACTCGAGCATTGCCCCGTCTGCGGCCAATGGGACTGGCCGTTCGATCCGGTTCGCAGCACGCCCCGCCACGCACACGCGATGCATGCGCGGCGATCCTTACACACGTGGCCGTCGCGCATCGCGCGTACGTTGCGCGACGCGGCCTTCCGGCAGCCGAGCGCGTCGAGCGCACCGATCCTGAGCATCGTGACACTCGTGCTGCTGGTCGGCGGTTATGTGATGGTCGACCGCACCTGCAGGACCGATCCCGTCTGTAAAGGATCCGGCGCACCGTCCGCGTCGGCGACCGAGACGCATCCGCTTGCGGCGAACGATCCGGTGCTGCCCGTGTTGCCGGCGCCGGCCTATCCGTTTCATTCGACTGACGGCGCGCAGCAGGCGGCCATTCCGCCCCGCGGCGATGCGAACGCCACTCCGCCGGCAAGCAAGATGCAGGTTGCACAGGCCGCGCCGTCGATGCGCGCCCCCGACCGGAAACGCGCCGACACGGTTCGCGTGGCGGACTGGAAAAGCAGCCGCCATGCCGCGCATCGCACGCATCCGATGCGTCGCGTGAGCCTGCCTGTTCGCCACCGACGGTACACCGCATCCGGCCACGCCGAGATCGCGAAACTCTATCGCGGCCACTGAGCGCGGGCCTCGCCGCTCGCGCTGGACGATTCGCGTTCCAAACCGATCTTCCGCCCCCCCCTCGATCGCCTCGGGCCCGCAACAAAAACGGGCGGCCCGTTTCCGGAGCCGCCCGTTTCCTTCGATGCGCAGCGAACGAACGCTAGCGCATCAGGCCGCCAGCAACCCGTGCGGGTCGATGACGAATTTGCGCGGCGCGCCGCCGTCGAACTTCTTGTAGCCTTCCGGCGCCTGGTCGAGCGAAATCACCTCGACGTTGACGATCTTCGCGATCGGCAGCCGGTCGAACAGGATCGCCTGCATCAGGTTGCGGTTGTACTTCAGCACCGGCGTCTGGCCCGTGAAGAACGAGTGCGACTTCGCCCAGCCGAGGCCGAAACGGATGCTCAGGCTGCCGTGCTGCGCGGCCTTGTCCTTCGCGCCCGGATCGTCCGTCACGTACAGGCCCGGGATGCCGATCGCGCCGGCCGGCCGCGTGATTTCCATCAGCGAGTTCAGCACCGTCGCGGGCGCTTCCTCCGCGTGGCCCGACGAACCGTGGCCGTGCGCCTCGAAGCCGACGCAGTCGACCGCGCAGTCGATCTCGGGCACGCCGAGGATCTGCTCGATCTGCTCGCCGAGCGATGCGTCCTTCGACAGGTCGACCGTCTCGAAGCCCATCGCGCGCGCATGCGCGAGCCGTTCCGCGTTCATGTCGCCGACGATCGTGACGGCCGCGCCGAGCAGGCGGGCCGACGCCGCAGCGGCCATGCCGACCGGCCCCGCGCCCGCGATATAGACCGTCGAGCCCGGCTTCACGCCCGCGCTCACCGCACCGTGATAACCGGTCGGCAGAATGTCGGACAGGCAGGTCAGGTCGCGGATCTTCGCCATCGCCTGGTCGCGGTCCGGGAATTTCAGCAGGTTGAAATCGGCGTACGGCACGAGCACGTACTCGGCCTGGCCGCCGATCCAGCCGCCCATGTCGACGTAGCCGTAAGCGCCGCCGGCGCGCGACGGGTTCACGTTCAGGCACACGCCCGTATGCGTGTCCTTGCACATCGCGCAGCGGCCGCAGGCCACGTTGAACGGCACCGACACGAGATCGCCGAGCTTCAGCGTCTCGACGTCGCGGCCCACCTCGACCACTTCGCCGGTGATCTCGTGACCGAGCACGAGGCCGACCGGTGCGGTCGTGCGGCCGCGCACCATGTGCTGGTCGGAGCCGCAGATGTTCGTGCTGACGACTTTCAGGATCACGCCGTGGCCGATCGCGCGGCCGCTCGGGTCGACCATTTTCGGATAATCGATTTTCTGGACTTCGACCTGGCCCGGTCCAAGATAGACGACACCTCGATTGCTGCTCATCGTATTGTCTCCATGTCTCGTTGGATGACGCCGCGGCGCGCCGGCTCGTGCGGCGCACGCGCGACGTGCTGTTCGAGAGTAGTCCCGGAGGCAGGGGCGCCGATGTCTCAAACGCGACATGCGTTTGATCGACGCCGACATCGATGGCGGAAATACGAAAGTCGGACGGGAACCGCCGGGCAGGATCCGGACCGGACGCGCGGGGGTCGGACCGGCCCTCGCGGCCGGCTCTACCCCTTTCCGCGACGGGCGCTACCCGCCCAGATTCTCGCGGACGATCGAAGCGGCCGCCGCCTCCGCGTCGCTCGCGACGCCATCGTGCACGCGCGTGCTGACGGCCGGCGTCGGCGGCTCGCTGTCGAGCGCATGGCCGTTGCGGTCGTGCGTGTCGACCGTCGCACGCATCGACAGCCCGACGCGCAGCGGATGCGCGGCGAGATCGCGGGCATCGAGCGCGATCACGACCGGCACGCGCTGCACGACCTTGATCCAGTTGCCGGCCGCGTTCTGCGACGGCAGCATCGAGAAAGCGCTGCCCGTACCGGCCGAGAAACCCTGCACGCGGCCGCGATAAGTGATCCGCGAGCCGTAGAGATCCGACACGACCTCGACCGGCTGGCCGACGCGCATGTGGCGGATCTGCCCTTCCTTGAAATTCGCCTCGATCCACAGCCGGTTGAGTTGCACAATCGACATCAGCGGCACGCCGGGCCCGACCTGCTGGCCGACCTGTACCGAGCGCTGCCCGATCGTACCGTCGACGGGCGCGACGATCGTCGTGCGCTTCAGGTTGCGGTACGCGAGCTTGAACTGCGCGGCCGCCTGCACGACGGCCGGGCTTTCGTCGACGGGCAGCTTGCTGCCGAGCGCGCGCGCCGCGTCGAGCTGGGCCTGCGCGGCCGCGAGGTTCGCCTGCGCGCCGGCCACCGCCGCGCGCGCACGCGCGAGTTCCTCGGGCGCGACGATCTCGACCGACGCGCCTGAGCGGGCGGCAAGCGCGCGCTGCGCGAGCGACAGATCGGCGCGCCGCGCATTCACGGCCTCGACGTACATCGTGTTCGAAATCCTCGCGTTCGCAACCTGCCGCACGGCCTGCGCGAGCTGCGCCTTCGCCTGCGCGAACGCGACGGACGCCTCGGTGTCGTCGAGCTTCACGAGCGTCTGCCCGGCGCGCACGGCCTGCGTATCGGCCACCAGCACGTCGGTCACCGCGCCCGGGATCTGCGCGGCAACCTGCACGATGCTGCCCGCGACGTATGCGTCGTCGGTGTCTTCGTAGTAGCGGTCGCTCAACAGCCAGTAAGCGATCCACGCGATCGCGGCCAGCAGCACGATCGCGAAGAACACCGTGAAGCGCTTGCGGCGCGTCGCGCGGCGCGCATCGAGTGCCGGATCGGTCGGTGCGGCCGGCGGCGCGGCGGTATGAAGGTTGTCGTGGTGCATCAGTCGCTTTGCGTGACGATCAGTCGATCGTGCTGGAACAAGGGGATCGGCTGGGTAACCGACGGGGCCGGCGCCGCGTTCGTCGCTGCCGTGCGCGCCAGAACCGGCGTGCCGCGCAACGCCGCGTCGTCACGCCGCACGGGTGCGGTTGCAGGCGCGGCCGCGACACTTGCGACGGTAGCGGCCGGTGACGGGGACGCGCTCCCCGTACGCGCATCGCTCGACGGTGCGCCCGCCGCGGCGCGGTTCGCCGCACTAGACGCCACCGGAGCCGGCGCCCCGCTCCTGGCCGCCCCGCTGCGCACCCGATGCACGGCCGGTGCCTGCGCCACCGTTGCGCCCGCATCGAACCCGCCGCCGAGCGCGCCGATCAGACCGACGCGCAACGCCCGCTGCCGGCCGAGCAACGCGATCATCTGCGTGCGCTCGTCGATCAGCGTGAGATCCGCGACATCGACGTCCTTCTGCATCAGCACGCCGCGCCGGTGGCGGTCGGCCGCGATCTGCACGATCTTCTGCGCGGCCGCGACCGCGTCCTGTTGCTGCGCGACGAGCGTCTGCGACGTCTGCAACGACGTGACGAGCTGCGCGACCTGCCCGAGCGCGTCGTCGACGGTCTTGTTGTACAGCCCGATCGCGACGTCGGCCTGCGCGACGTCCGCGCCAAGCTTCGCCTTCAGCCGGCCGCGATCGAAGATCGGCAGCGAGATCGCCGGGCCGACGGAGCCCGCGAGCGAATCGCGCGAGAACAGCGACGCGGGCGTCAGCGCGAACACGCCGCCGAGCGCGACGAGGTTCACGTCCGGATAGAACTGCGCGCGCGTCGAATCGGCATTCGCGAACGCGGCTTCGACGCGCAGCCGCGCGGCGACGATGTCGGGCCGGCGGCCGAGCAGATCGGCCGGCAGCCTGGCGGGCACGGCGCCGCCCGCGAACGCGCCGACGCGCGGCCGCTGCAGCGCGAGCCCGCGCTCCGGGCCGCGGCCCGACAACACGCCGAGCTGCAATTGCGCGAGCTTGATCTGCTCGTCGTTCAGCGCGATCTGTTCGAGCAGGCGGCTGCGCTTGATCGACGCGTCGCTCGCGTCGTACGCGTTGTCGAGGCCGCGCGCGGTGCGCTCGCGCAGCACGGCCGTCACGCGCTGGCTGATCGCGAGCTTCTGCTGCAACAGGTCGCGCACCGCGTACGCCTGATCGAGCTGGCAGTACACGGTGACGATCGCGACGGCGAGCGTCAGCCGCACCTGCTCCGCTTCGACGCCGGCCGCGTCGCGCAGCGACATCAGGCTCCTGGTCGCCGCGCGGTTCTTGCCCCACAGGTCGAGCTGGTAGTTCAGCCCGACGAAGATCGACGACGGCGATACGTTCGGATCGCCGAAGATCTGCACCGGCACGCGATAGCCGCCGGCCGTCACGTCGGCGATGTCGCCCGGCTTCGGCATCCGCGCGCGGCTGATCGTGGCACCGGCCGTGCCCGTCAACCCGGTCAGCGAATCGAATTGCTGAAGCTGTGCCTGTGCGATCCGCAACCGCGCCTGTGCGACCTGCACATCGGGACTGTTCCGCGACGCCTCGGCCACCAGCTCGTCGAGCTGCGGATCCTGGAGCTGCTTCACCCAGTCCGGTGCCGGCCATGCGCCGTTCGCGCCAGGCCCGGCCGTATGCGCGAGCGCGTCGTCGGCCGGCGCACGCAGCGACAGCGAAGGCAGGAACCCCGACGGCACGCATCCGCTCAACGCGAGCAGCGCGGCCGCCGCCGCGATCGTCGCGCCGCCCCTCACGCCGCGCGCCGGCCCCGCCGCTTTCCTCGAACGCCGCATCGTCACCCCTGCCGAACGCGCTGCGCACGCGCGGCCAGACGCGGCCGCGTGCGTTCGAGCGGGCCGAGCCGGCCGAACAGGCCGTCCGCGACGCCGAACAGGATGCCGGCCAGCTTCGCGCGCTTGTCGCGCTCGACGAGCGCGATCTGCACGACCTGCCACACGGTCAGCAGGTTCGGCACGATCGCCACCGGAAAGCGCAGCCCGTACTGCATCCCGAGCTGCACCGCATTGCGTGCGCTGTAGTAGCGCCGTTGCCACGAATGATTCATCGACGTCATTTCAAAAGGGCCGATCGCGTGCCGCTGCTTCGCGCCGATCCGGTGCGGCAGCACCAGCGACGGCACGACATAGAGCGGCACGTTGCGCGACAGCGCGCGGAAACTGTATTCGGTGTCGACGTGATCGATGAACAGCGTCTCGTCGAAGCGGCCGAGCAGGTCGAACGCGTCGCGCGACACGACGCAGCCCGACGAGATCAGGAACGCGCAGCGCTGCAGCGGCGCGCCCGGCTCGATGCGCAGGCGGCGCAGGCCGATGCCGTTCGTCGCGAGTTCGGGCAGGAAGCTGCGCGCGTTTTCGTCGAAGATGCGCGGGCCGGCCAGGAACGCGCGCCCCGCGAGCCCCGCACAGACGTCGCGCATCGCCGGGAAATAGGCGGCCGGCACCGACGAATCCTGGTCGAACAGCGCGACGGCGTCGATGCGATCGCGAAACAGCGCCGCGAGCCCCGCGTTGTACGCGCCCGCGATCCCGCCGCGATTGCCGTGATGCAGCAGCGCGATGCCTTCCCTGTCGCACAGCGCGCGCGCCCGCGCATCGGGCCGCGGCGTGTTGTCGACGACGAGCAGCGCATCGCACGCGTGCCGCCACGCACGGAGCGCGTCGAGCTGCGCATCGCTCGGGTGATACAGGATCACGAGTGCGCCGAGTGTCGTCATGGTCTTCTCCTCAATGCCCGAACGACGCGGCCGCGCCGCGCTTCGGCCGCGTCAGCCACATCATCGCCGCGAGTGCGAGACACGTCATGCTCGCCATCCAGAACATGTCGTTGGTCGCCATCATGTACGCCTGCTGCATCACAACGTGGTGCAGCGTGGACAACTCGCGCACGCCGTCCACGCCCATCGCGTTCAGCGCGTGCACGAAGCGCTGCGTGTTCGCCGACGCGTGCGTGACCGATTGCGACACGGTGTCGTAGTGATAGGTCGCGCGGTTTTCCCACAGCGTGACGCTCATCGCGGTGCCGAACGCGGCGGACAGCGTGCGCAGGAAGTTCGACAGGCTCGACGCGGCGGCAAGCCGGTCGTCCGGAATGCGCGACAGCGTCGCCGCGGTCAGCGGAATGAAGAAGCACGGCAGCCCGATCCCCTGGATCAGCCCCGGCGCCGCGATCTGCGCGAACGTCATCTTCAGCGTGAAGTGCGCATCCCACGCGAGCACGGCAGCGAACACGAGGAAGCCGAAGGTCGCGAGCACGCGCGCGTCGAAGCGGTGCGCGTGAATCCCGACGAGTATCGAGAACACGAGCGCGAGCACGCCGAGCGATGCGGTCGCGAGCCCCGCGTGAAACGCGTTGTAGCCCATCACGGCCTGCATCCACAGCGGGAACACGACGCCGACCACCGAGAAGCTCATCATCCCCAGCGAGATGATCAGCACGCAGAACGAGAACGTGCGGTCGCGAAACAGGCTGAGATCGACGACGGGGTGCGCCTCGCCCGCTTCCCAGATCAGCAGCGACACGATCGCGAGCGTCGCGACCACCGCCAGCGTGACGATCAGCGGCGAACCGAACCAGCCGCGGTCGTGGCCGAGGTCGAGCATCGCCTGCAGCGAACCGACGCCGATCACGAGCAGCACGATGCCCGGCACGTCGATCGGACCGGCCGCGCCGCGTTGCGCGTCGGGGCGCAGCATCGCGGTGCACACCGCGAACGAGAACAGCCCGATCGGCAGGTTGATCAGGAAGATCCACGGCCACGAGAAGTTGTCGACGATCCAGCCGCCGACCACCGGCCCGAAGATCGGCGCGAGCAGCACGGTCATCGCCCACAGCGCGAGCGCGATCGTGCGCTTGTCCGGCGGGAACGTGCGCAGCAGGATCGTCTGCGACAGCGGCACCATCGGCCCGGAACACAGCCCCTGGAGCGCGCGGCAGATCACCAGCACGTGCAGGTCGCGCGCCAGCCCGCACAGCAGGGACGTGAGCGTGAACAGCAGCACCGCGCCGACGAACAGCCGCAGCTCGCCGACGCGGCGCGCGAGCCAGCCCGTCAGCGGCACCGCGATCGCCGCCGCGACCGAGTACGAGCTGATCACCCACGTACCCTGGCTGTTCGATACGCCGAGACTGCCGGAGATCGCCGGCACCGCGACGTTCGTCACGGTCGAATCGAGCACCTCGATGAAGGTCGCGAGCGACAGCGCGAACGTCAGCAGCGCGAGGCGGATGCCGCGCACCGGCTGCGCGGCCGGCGCGGGCGCGGGCGTGTCGAACGCGGACGGCGCGACCGGCCCGTCGTGAAGCGGCGACGCGGTGCTCATGCGCCGGCCGCCGCGAGATCGGCCCGCGCGGCCAGCCGGCCGCGCTTCGGCACGAATCGTTCGATGAAATCGGCGGCCGCCTCGCAACCGTCCGGCGCGGCCGCGAGCAGCGCGCGCATGCGCTTCGCATGCACCGCGAACGCCGGTTCGTCGAGCGCGCGAGCGAGCGCCGCGCCGAGCCGCGCACCGTCGACCGGGCCGTCGACGCGCACGCCGCAGCCGTTCGCGACGACGCGTTGCGCGTTGTCGAACTGGTCGTGCGCGAACGGCGTGACGACCTGCACGATCCCCGCCTCGCACGCGAGCGCCGCGGTGCCGATCCCGCCGTGATGCACGAGCGCGCGGCAACGCGGCAGCAGCGTACGCATCGGCACGAAGCGGCGCACGAGCAGCCGCTCGTCGCCCGGCGCCGCATCGTGCGGCGTCAGCAGGATCCCGCGCGCGCCGGTCGCGCGCAGCGCGTCCGCCACCGCGCGCGCGTAGGCCGCGTGATCGACGCGGGTCGAACCGGCCGTGAACACGACCGGGGGCTCGCCGGCCGCGAGAAACGCATCGAGTGCCACATCATCGTCGGGCGTCGCAATATCGTTGAACAGCGGAAAACCGCTCTGCAGATGGTTCGACGGCCAATCGGGCTGCGGCGGCGCGAACCAGGCGGGAAACAGGCACAGCACGCCGTCGGTGGAATGCAGCCAGCGGCCGAGCACGCGCCGCGCGGGCGTGAGCCCGAGCTCGCGGCGCACCGCGTCGAGCGCCGGGCCGCACACACGATCGAGCACCTGGCGCTCGATCAGCGTCATCAGCGCCGATTTCACCGGCAGCGGCCAGCGCGCGGGAATCGTCAGGCGCGGGTGCGTCGGCGGCGCATGCGCGGACAGCAGCGTCGACGGCGACACCTGCACCGACACGTAAGGCGTGCCATGCAGTTCCTGCATGAAGCGCGCGGAGAACGCCCACAGCGTGCCGACGAGCACCGTGTCGGCATCGGTCAGCGCATGCAGCGCGTCGTAATGCGGGCGCAGCGTCGGCGCGATCACCTGCCACAGCGTGCGGAACGACGTGCGCGGATCCCACAGTGCCGGGTTCTCCATCGCGGCGTCGTATTCGGCCGCGGTACCGACCGGCACGAACGCGAACCCGCAGCGGCGCACGGCCGCCTCGAACGGCGCGTGCGTGCAGAACACCACGTCGTGACCGCGCGCCGCGAGCGTGCGCGCGACACCGAGCAGCGGATGCACGTCGCCCGCCGAGCCGATCGCGGTCACGATCATCTTCGCCATCGCGCGCCTCGCGGAGGTCAGTAGAAACCGGGGATCAGCGCCGCCACTTCGCGGCGGTACTGCGTGTACGCCGGCCCGAAATGACCGGTGAGCCAGCTCTCCTCGACGCGCACCTTGTACGCGAGCGACGCGAACACGAGCAGCACGCCGACCGCGCCGCGCCATTCGCCGCCGATCAGCGCGGCGCCGGCGAGCGCGACCAGGCAGCCCGTATAGATCGGGTGGCGCACCAACGCGTACGGCCCCGTGCGGACGAGCTCGTGGTTCTCCTTCAGCGTGACCGACACGCTCCAGTTGGTGCCGAGATGCAACCGCGCCCACACCGAGAACAACAGACCGGCCGCCAGCACCGCAAGCCCGCACTGCGCCTGCAGCCCGAAGCGCTGCCAGTCGGGCACGAGCGCCTGCCACGACGGATCGGGCAGGATGATCAGCGCGCCGCCGACGATCAGCGGAATCGACTGCAGCGTGCGCGAGCGCGACGCTTCCTTGCGCACGGTCGTCTTCACGCCCTGCGACGTGGCGATCCAGTAAGCGAGCCATGCGGCCCACGGAACGACGATGGCGATGGTCTGAACGATATTCACGGCTGGCCTGCCTCGTTGGGATGGGAATTCGGATGTGCGGGGCGAACCCGGTGCACGACGGTTGGCGTCACGACGACAGCGCGTGCATCGGCGCGGGCACGCACGCATGCGCGGCGGCGCGCGCCATGCCGGCCGCGACGCTCGCCTCGCCGCAGAAGAACTCGAGCAGCGCCGTGCGCGTGCATTCGCGCTGCGCGCGGCCTTCGATGTCGAGGAAATGGCCGGCGTCCGGCACCGTCGCGAACCGTGCGCGCGACACGTGCGCGCCGAGCTGGCGCACGTCGGCCGGCGTCGTGTATTCGTCGCGCTCGCCGTTCAGGAACAGCAGCTCGCAGCCGATGTTCGAGAACTCGCTGAAGTAGCGCTCGGGCCGCAGCGACAGAATCTGGTCGACGTGGAACGCGACCTGGTCCTGCTCGTCGCGCGGCAGGCGCGTGAGATACCGGTAGTTGTACAGCTTCATGATGCGCGGCAGGTAGCGGCCGACGGTGTCGTTCAGCAGCTGCGCGGCCTTCAGGTTCTCGCCGGCCGCGATGTGATCGCGGGCACGCGTCACGTAGTCGACCATCGCGTCGTTCAGGAACGGCGAGAACGAGCAGATCGCCGCGCGACGCACGCTCGGGCAGCCGCGCGCGAGCGCGAACAGCGACGCGACGCCGCCCCACGACACCGACACGAGGAACGCCGGCGCGAAATGCTCGACCAGGTACTGGAGGATCGCGGCTTCGTCGTCCTTGGTCAGGATGCAGCAACCCGGGTTGTACTGACGCGACTGGCCCGCATACGGCAGGTCGAAGCAGATCGTGTTCATCCGCTCGCCGAGGTACTGGACCGTCTGCCCGAACGACGCCGTCGTCGCGAGCGCGCCGTTGACGAGCATCGCGGTGTCGAACGCCGGGTCGAACACGTTCCGTTCGACATAGACCTTCAGGCCATTCGGTAGCGGGACCACGTGTTTTTCGGTCGGCATCGTCGTTCTCCGGTGGATGCGGCGTCTCGACGTCGCGGCATGCTGCAGGTGCGCAATGACAGGTGACGGCCCCGTGCGCGATCCGTCATCGCGCCCATTGCCGACGCACCGCGGCAAATGCCGGCGGCGCTCATTGATTCCTGATGGTGCGGCGCCATACTAATACGGTCGATATTACTTACTCAAGTCATTCCAACGATCCCCTCTACTCTGTTAGAAAATGCCCATGATTCAAATTTTTTCGTCAATTTCTATGGTATGCGGATTCTCCACGCGGGCGGACGCAATCGTTTGCGAGCAATCTGGAGAAGCGCTCAAAAATCGATATTCTTGTTTTAATTCAAATACATATTATGTTTTAATCGACTGATTAAAACGATTTCATGAAAGCCGCACACATTCACGATCCGAATTGACGATTTCACATTGCGAATAATCTTACATATTTCGACACTCTTTCGTTTTGTAATGCACCGGAAGTGGAAATTTTCCCTCGCATTGCGTCATCTTTTCGGAATCCGTTTTAAACAGATTTCAATTTAATTAACCTTCTTTCAATGCATTTTTCCGCACCCGCACATGACCGCGGAGGCGACGCGGCACCCGTCGCGGCGTGCTGTTTCGCCGTCGGACCCCGATTTTTTGTTGATTGAACGATCAATAAAAAACCGCTAAGCTTTCGACTTCCATGAACGGCCCCGTCCGGGCGAAGGGAGTCGCGATGCCGAAAGTCGGAATGCGGGAGATCCGTCGCGCGCAGTTGATCGATGCCACGCTGCGCTCGATCGACGAAGCGGGCCTGCCCGGCACGACGCTCGCCTCGGTCGCGCAACGCGCGAACATCTCGACGGGCATCGTCAGCCACTACTTCGGCGACAAGGACGGCCTGCTCGAAGCGACGATGCGGCACGTGCTGCGCGACCTGTGGTCGGCCACCACGCGCCGCCGCACGGCCGCGCGCAAGGATCCGCGTTCGCGGCTGCGCGCGATCGTCGCCGCGAACTTCGACGATACGCAGGTCAGCGCCCCCGTGATGAAGACGTGGCTCGCGTTCTGGTCGCAGAGCATGCACGACCCGATGCTCAAGCGCCTGCAGCACGTCAACACGCGGCGCCTCCATTCGAACCTGTGCGCCGAGTTCGCGAAGGCCTTGCCGCGCACGAAAGCGCGCGAAGCCGCCAGCGGCCTCGCCGCGCTGATCGACGGCCTGTGGCTGCGCGGCGCGCTCGCCGGCGGCCCGATCGACACCCGGGCTGCACTGAAGCTCGCCCACGATTACATCGACCTGCTGCTCGCGTCCGCCTGACGCGTCACGCAGTCGCCTACCAGGAGATCCTCATGTCCGTATACGGTTTGCAGCGCCTCTACATCGGCGGCGGTTACGTCGACGCCACGAGCGGCAAGACTTTCGACACCTTCGATCCCGCCACCGGCGAACTGCTCGCCCAGGTGCAGCAGGCAAGCGCGGCCGACGTCGAGCGCGCCGTCGCGTCCGCGCAGGAAGGCCAGCGCGAATGGGCCGCGATGACCGCGATGCAGCGCTCGCGCATCCTGCGCCGCGCGGTCGACCTGCTGCGCGAACGCAACGACGAACTCGCGGCGATCGAAACGCGCGACACCGGCAAGCCGATCGGCGAGACGCTCGCGGTCGACATCGTCACCGGCGCGGACGTGATCGAGTACTACGCGGGCCTCGCGACCGCGATCGAGGGGCTGCAGGTGCCGCTGCGCGCCGAGTCGTTCGTCTACACGCGCCGCGAGCCGCTGGGCGTGTGCGCGGGCATCGGCGCGTGGAACTACCCGATCCAGATCGCATGCTGGAAGACCGCGCCCGCGCTCGCGGCCGGCAATGCGATGGTGTTCAAGCCGAGCGAGGTCACGCCGCTGACCGCGCTGAAGCTCGCGGAAATCTATACGGAAGCCGGCGTGCCGGCCGGCGTGTTCAACGTCGTGCAGGGCGACGGCTCGGTCGGCGCGCTGCTGACGGGCCACCCGGACATCGCGAAGGTGTCGTTCACGGGCGGCGTCGAGACGGGCAAGAAAGTGATGTCGCTGGCCGGCGCCTCGTCGCTGAAGGAAGTGACGATGGAACTCGGCGGCAAGTCGCCGCTGATCGTGTTCGACGATGCGGACCTCGATCGTGCGGCCGACATCGCCGTGACCGCCAACTTCTTCAGCTCGGGCCAGGTCTGCACGAACGGCACGCGCGTGTTCGTGCACCGCTCGATCAAGGATGCGTTCACGCAAAAGGTGCTCGAACGCGTGAAGCGCATCCGCGTCGGCAAGCCGACCGATGCCGACACCAACTTCGGCCCGCTCGTGTCGGCCGCGCAGCTCGACAAGGTGCTCGGCTTCATCGAGAGCGGCAAGGCCGAAGGCGCGAAGCTGCTCGCGGGCGGCACCCGCCTGACCGACGGCCACTTCGCGAACGGCCAGTACGTCGCGCCGACCGTGTTCGGCGATTGCCGCGACGACATGAGGATCGTGCGCGAGGAAATCTTCGGGCCGGTGATGAGCATCCTCGATTTCGAATCGGAAGACGAAGTGATCGCCCGCGCGAACGACACGCACTACGGCCTCGCGGCCGGCGTCGTGACCGAGAACCTGTCGCGCGCGCACCGCACGATCCATCGCCTCGAAGCCGGCATCTGCTGGATCAACACGTGGGGCGAATCGCCGGCCGAAATGCCGGTTGGCGGATACAAGCAATCCGGTGTCGGACGCGAGAACGGCATCACGACGCTCGAGCACTACACTCGAATCAAGTCGGTGCAGGTCGAGCTCGGCCGCTACAACCCGGTGTTTTGAGGATCACGAAAGGAGATTGACCGTCATGACGACACGCGAATACGACTACATCATCTGCGGCGCCGGTTCCGCGGGCAACGTGCTCGCAACGCGCCTGACGGAAGATCCGGACGTCACGGTGCTGCTGCTCGAAGCCGGTGGCCCCGACTACCGCTTCGACTTCCGCACGCAGATGCCGGCCGCCCTCGCCTACCCGCTGCAGGGCCGCCGCTACAACTGGGCGTACGAGACCGACCCCGAGCCGCACATGGACAACCGCCGGATGGAATGCGGCCGCGGCAAGGGGCTCGGCGGCTCGTCGCTGATCAACGGGATGTGCTACATCCGCGGCAACGCGCTCGACTACGACAACTGGTCGACGCACAAGGGCCTCGAGAACTGGACGTATCTCGACTGCCTGCCGTACTTCAAGAAAGCCGAGACGCGCGACGTCGGCCCGAACGACTATCACGGCGGCAGCGGCCCCGTGTCGGTCACGACCAGCAAGCCGGGCGTGAACCCGCTGTTCGAGGCGATGGTCGATGCGGGTGTGCAGGCCGGCTATCCGCGCACCGACGACCTGAACGGTTACCAGCAGGAAGGCTTCGGCCCGATGGACCGCACGGTCACGCCGAAGGGCCGCCGCGCGAGCACCGCGCGCGGCTACCTCGACCAGGCGAAGGTGCGGCCGAACCTCGAGATCGTCACGCATGCGCTCGCCGACCGCATCCTGTTCGACGGCAAGCGCGCGTCGGGCGTCACGTACCTGCGCGGCAGCGAGCGCGCGAGCGCGCATGCACGCCGCGAAGTGCTCGTGTGCAGCGGCGCGATCGCGTCGCCGCAGCTGCTGCAACGCTCGGGCGTCGGCCCCGGCGCGTGGCTAAAGGAACTGGACATCCCCGTCGTGCTCGACCTGCCGGGTGTCGGCCAGAACCTGCAGGACCACCTGGAGATGTACATCCAGTACGAGTGCAAGGAGCCCGTCTCGCTGTACCCGGCGCTCAAGTGGTGGAACCAGCCGAAGATCGGCCTCGAATGGATGCTGAACGGCACGGGCCTCGGCGCGAGCAACCACTTCGAGGCGGGCGGCTTCATCCGCACGCGCGACGACGACCTCTGGCCGAACATCCAGTATCACTTCCTGCCGGTGGCGATCAACTACAACGGCTCGAACGCGATCGAGATGCACGGCTTCCAGGCGCACGTCGGCTCGATGCGCTCGCCGAGCCGCGGCCGCGTGAAGCTGCGCTCGCGCGACCCGAACGACCATCCGAGCATCCTGTTCAACTACATGGCCGAAGCGCTCGACTGGCGCGAGTTCCGCGACGCGATCCGCGCGACGCGCGAGATCATGCGCCAGCCCGCGCTCGACCGCTATCGCGGCCGCGAGCTGAACCCGGGTGCCGACTGCAAGAGCGACAAGGAACTCGACGCGTTCGTGCGCGCCCGCGCGGAGACCGCGTTCCATCCGTCGTGCTCGTGCAAGATGGGTTACGACGACATGGCCGTGGTCGATGAAGAAGGCCGCGTCCACGGGCTCGAAGGGCTGCGTGTGGTCGATGCGTCGATCATGCCGATCATCACGACCGGCAACCTGAACGCGCCGACGATCATGATCGCCGAGAAGATTGCCGACAAGATCCGCGGCCGCCAGCCGCTCGCGCGGGTCGACGTCCCTTACTTCGTCGCGAACGGCGCGATGGCGAGAAACGTCGCGAAGGCCGTGCGGCAGCCCGAGACGGTCTGACGACGGCGGGCGCGCTGCCCGAACCTGGATGGTGTCCTGATGAAACGCCGCCGATCGCGATGGTCGGCGGCATCACATACTGCGTCCGGTCGATGGAGCGCGGAACCGAGGCGTTGCGCGGCCGGTCGGCGCGGCAGTCGTGCGGTCGCACGACGCTGCCGATGGCGTGACGCCGCGCCCGCACGTGCCAACGCGGCCCGGGATGTCGCCCCGGGGCGAGCGCCTGCGCGCGAGGCGGTGCCGGCCGTTTCATCCAGGCCAAGCCCCCCGTCAGCCGGCCTTGCTCCCGTCTTCGCCTGAGCGGGAAATCGTCACGCCCCGCGTGCGCACCCGCTTGCCGCGGACGATCGGATTCCAGCGCGACGTCAGGCTCATCGCGTCGCGCAGGCGGTCGAACGCGATATCCTCCGTCGACCCGAAGCGGCTGACCGCCGGCCACGCGAGCACGTGGTCGAGCCACGCCTGCCAGGTGTCGCCGTGGAAGCGACCGCCGATTTCCCGCACCGTATCCGGTGCGGCGATCGCGATGCCCGCCAGCAGGTAGCAGGCCCAGAAGCTGCCCGCGCCGACGAGTCGATCGAGCCGGCAAACGGCGAGCGCGGCAAGCAGCCCGTCCATCGACGCGAGATCGGCGCGATGCGTACGGATCGCCCGCGCGACGAGATTGTGCTGCCCGCCGTACGCCTGAACCGACACGCCGTTGCCGGCCGCGAGCCCGGCCGAGAACATCGCGAGCGCGGCCATCTCGTCGATGCGCGCCGCGTCGTCTCGCGGGCCGCATGCGCGCAGCACGATCGCGTCGATGACGGCACCGGGGTGGGTCGGCGTTTCCCCGTTCGCTGCCGCGATAGCGGTCAGCCTTTCTCTCGGGTTCTTCGCAGGCGGCATCTCGCGCGGCCCGTCAGGTGGGTTCGCGACGCGTTCTCGCGCGTCTTCGCCGTGGCGTTCGACGCCGCCGGCAATGCGTTCGAGCGCGGCCCAGCCGATGTCGGGATCGTCGAATGCGCACGCCTCGATCACGCCGTGCGCGGAGTCGAATACGGCACGCGAGCCCGGGCAGCAACGTTCGGCCTCGGCGAGTTGACGGACGGAAGGCACATGCGAGCACGCGCCGAGCGGATCGGCCGGGTCGCACGCGCAGCCGCCGCCGTCCGACGCGCTCCACGGGACGAGCCGGTGGAGCGCGGCCGCCGCTTCGCGCGACAGGCGCGTGCCGGTTCCCGCGCGCGTCGTGTACGACGCGGCGACGGCCGTGTCGCCGGCATCGCGCGCGGTCATCGTGCAGGACGCCGTGTCGAGATGGTCGATCAGGTATTGCAGCCACGCGGCGGTGCGCAGCCGGTCGGGCGTCGCGTCGCGGGCATCGCCATACTTTGCTGGATCGGTAAGCATGGTTCCGGCCAATTGGAATCGTTTTGTTTCGATCGAATCGGGGAAGCGCAGTACGTCACGCCCGCCCCGCGGGTCCGCCCATGCCGGATCGCGACACGGGCGGCTCGGCCGGCACGCGGATAAGCGCGACGACGCGAATACATCGAGGAAGCGAACATGGCCGCGTGCGAACCGCACGATCCTCGCGCACGGCTGGCGCTCCGCGACGGTTACTGCACGTGGAGCTTCGGCGACGCGACGAGCGTGCCGGCCAACCTGCAGTCCGGCGCCCATTCGGCCTGGTTGAAGGTCAGCGACGCGTTCGAATCGTTCCACGCCGCCACGAGCTTGTCGGGACCGCAAGAACCCAGCAGCGTGAAGGTCACCTGCGCATCGTTGATCGACAGCTGTGTCGCGCTGTCCACCTGCCCCGTCCACGGCGCGGCGCTGCTCGCCGTACTGCTGATCAGCGGGCACCAGTTGCCTCCGCCGAACTGCGCCGACGTGATGCGGATCACGCCCGCCGGCGTGATCGTTCCGTTGAACGTCACCGCGCAGTTGGTGTTGATCGCCTTCTTGCCGAGCGTGGTCATTCCCGTCGCGGAGAACGGTTCGCCGTTCGGATTCATCGGCTGACCGTCCGCGCGAGAAACCGTCACGGCAAAGGCGGGCGCGGCCAAAACCGCGGTGAACACCACGGCAGCGACACGCGATGCGATTGGACGAATGTTCATCTGCATTGCCCTCTCTCTTTTTTGATATGAATGGCGGCACACCGGCAGAAACGACCGCGCCGCCGAATGAATCCGGCCGCCGCGCCGATACACGCGACGGCACGAACCCATCGAAGCCGCGGAAACCCGCCGCACATGCCGCACGGCCCTCGTGCGCGGCGGGTTCCGCTTCGATCGCCCGGCGTTTACTGCACGTGGAACTTCGGCGACGTGGCGACCGTGCCGCTCACCGTGCAATCCGGCGTCAGCGCGGACTTGTCGAAGGTCAGCGACGAGTTCGAATCGCTCCACGCCGTCACGACCTTGCTCGGCCCGCAGGTACCGAGCAACGTGACGTTCACCTTCACGTTGTTGATCGACAACTGCGTCGTGCTGTCGGCCTGGCCCGTCCACGGCGACGTGCTGCTCGCGCTGCCGCTGATCAGGCCGCACGTCGCGCCGCCCGAGAACGTCGTCGACGTGATGTTGACGATGCCGGTCGACGTGATCGTGCCGTTGAAGGTCGCGTTGCAGTTCGCGTTGATCGACCCCTTGGCCAGCGCCGTCAGCCCCGACGCCGAGAACGGCTCGCCGTTCGGATTCATCGGCTGGCCGTCGGCACGCGAAACGGTGACGGCGAAAACAGGCGCGGCCGAAACCGCGGTGAAAGCCACTGCAGCAACAAGCGATACGATTTTGCGAATGCTCATTTGAACTGCCCCCTCTCTTCACAAATGGCGGCACGCCGCCAGGAACGCGACCTTCCGGCCGGAACGATCCGGCCAGCCGGGCGCAGGAAACCGCCGGCACGCGTCATGCGCGCCGGTCGGCTCAGAACTTGTAGGAAATCCCGACGAACGTGATCAGCGGATCGGCCTTCAGCCGCGTGCGCGTGGTCGCGAGCGTCGAGCCGTCGGCCGCCTTGATCACGAGCGACGAGTAGGTCTTCAGCGGCATATAGGTCAGCGTCGCCGTCAGCCCCCAGTGCTTGTCGATCGCATAGCTCGCGCCGACGTTGTAGACCGGCGTGAACGACGACGACGCCTTGCCCTCCACCGACGTCGCGCCCGGCTTGCCGGCGCCGGCCGCGAGCACGCTGCCGAGGTTCTCGTTGATGTCCTTCGCGAAGTTGCCGTTCAGTTCGATGTTGCTGAACCAGCTGTAGGCCACGCCGATCCCGACGAACGGGCGGAACTTCGCCGTCGGCGCATTGAAGTAGTACTGCAGGATGATCGTCGGGCTCCACTGCCGCGCGTTCTTCACGGCCGGCTGGTTCGCCGACTTGTCCATGTCGACGTTGCCGAGCGCGCCGGCCGGGCCCGGCGGCTTGATCACGCCGTGGCCGGTCAGCGTGAACTCGGGCGGCACGCCGAGCACCGACGTCACCGCGATGTGGTCGGTGAAGAAGTGCGTGAGCGTGAGGCCGACCGTATCGGCATTGTTGACCGTCAGGCTCGTGCCCGGCGACGTGAACGAGCCCGGCAGGCGCAGCGGCCCGTTGATCGGCATGCTCGCGAGATTCGTCGTCAACCCGTTGGTCGAATCCTGCGGCATGATGTGCAGCCAGCCCAGCGTCGCGACGTTGTCGCCCGCCTGCTGGGCCGATGCGAGCGTCGACGCGACTGCGGCGACACCCGCGACAATCAGCTTCTTCATGAAGTCTCCCCCTCGTTCTGTCGGGGCGCCGCGCATCCGCGCGCGGCGCCACCGTGTCTCCATCCAGGCGTGCGTCACTGCACGAATGCGCCGACCGTGAAGTACGGGTTGCTCGTATCGGCCATGTCGAGGAACCCGAACACGCCGCCGGTGAACACGAACTTGCCGGTTGCCGGCCCCGACGCCGCATCCGCGTGCACGGTCGTCACGACGCCCGGCACCTTCTGCGTGTAGTCGAGGTTCAGCGCGCGCGTGAGCGCGGCCTGCGACGCGTTGAACGGATCGAGCAGCGTGGCCTGCGCGCCGACGAGCGCGGTCGCGCGGTAGTTGAACGCGCTGTCGACGCCCGTGTACTCGCCGTCCTGCGAGCCCTGCGCGATCGCCGTCTGCGGGCTCAGGAACGAGATGCCCGATTCGTCGTCCGCGCTCGGCGGGCCTTGCGTGAGGTCCGCGTTCGCGGCGCCGGTGCGGATGAAGATCGGCACGAGCTGGTTGCGCAGCTTGCCGACGATCAGGATCCCCTTGCCGGCCTTCGCCGGATCGAGCGCGGCGAGCGTCGGCGGAATCTGCGGCTGGTAGTTGAGCGACTGGAACGCCGGCGCATCGGGGCGCAGCGTGAACGGCTGGTTCACGGTCGCGCTCGACGCGAGCGGCAACCCGCCGTTCTTCTTGCCGAAGTTGTCGGTTTCCGTATAACTGCCGTCCGCGTTGATCGTCACCTTCTGGTCGAGCGCCACCGGCTGGAAGTTCTGCGACGGCACCTGGTGATAGCCGAGCTGGTTGTACGTGCCGGCGATCTTCGTCAGGTCGGTTTCCAGCGACGAGAAGCTGATGAACGGGTAATACGGGAACGTCGTCTTCGGGATCTTGCCGACGCCGATCACGCCGTCGAACTGGATCGTCGCGCCGGGAATCGCGCCGCCCAGCACGCCTTCGCCGAGGAACAGCCGCGCGGGCCGGCTCGGGTCGAGGCTCGCGTTCTGCATCCGGAACGTGCACTGGTTCAGCTTCACCGTCGGCAGCCCCGTTTCGTCGGCCAGCGTGCCGTCGACCACATTGGCGGGCGCCGTGTCGCGCGTCGGCTGCACGGTGCCGGTGGTGGTCGGCACCGGCGACGCGAGGTAGGTCATCCGGTACGTCATCTTCGTCGTGTCGAGCTGCACCTTCACGAGCTCGCCCGACCCCGACCCGCCGATGAATACCGTGTTGTAGTCGATCGTCTGCGGACACAGCCGGACCACCGGCGCGGGCGGCGGGTCGCCGTCGCCGCCGCATGCGGCCAGCACGGGCGCGAGCGATGCCGCGGCCATCCATTGCTTCACATTCATAGGAATCCTCTTGAAATTCGATTCGCCGGCGGCGACGCATGCGCCGCCGGTGTTACGTGTTCAATGCAGGGTTACTGGACGAACGCGCCGACCGTGAAGAACGGGTTGACCTTGTTGTTGTTGACGACCATCGCGTAGACGTTGCCGGCCGTCACGAGCCAGCCGGTGTCGCCCTTGCTGAAGATCGCCACGTTGCCGTTCGCGCCCTTCGCGTTGAAGTCCTGCGTGGCGGTCACCTTGATCTTGCCGGGCGTGGCCTGCGTATAGTCGAGCGCGAACTGCGAGGTGACCGACGACGTCTGCGGATCGATGAATGCCGCGGTATTGCCCTGGAACAGCGTGGACGTATAGTTCGCAGCCAGCGTCGACACGGCGGTACCGTCGTTGCAGGTGCCCGCTTCCGTCAGGAAGGTGCCGTTGACGAAACTGCCGGGCAGCTCCGGATGCGGCACGTTCGGATTGAAGCTCGGGCCCGCCGTCGGGAAGAAGGTCGTCGTGCCGGGAGACGTCACGATGCCGCAGGCGGAGGCGCTGGTCGCGCCGATGTAGCCGCCTTTCAGGGAATTCGCGGCGATCGCGGTGGTCGACGACAGCATCGAGATACCGACTTCGGCATCGGCGACGGAGGCGAGCAGATTGGTCGCGTCGACATATGTGTAGCCGACGCGAATCACGACCGGTATCCGTACGCCATTCAGCTTGCCGACGATCATGATGCCTTTGGCCTGGCTCGACGCAAGAAGGATGAGCGACGACCCCTGCCCCGCGATCGGATACGAGAGCACGCCAAACGCGTTCGGCAGCCCGTTGCTCACGAACACGTTGTCGGCCGACCCGTCCGCATTCTTGCGCAGCGTCCACGGCGTCCCGGTCGTCTGGCACGAGTAGTCGCTGCCCGGGGTGATCGTGCACGAACCGTCAGCATTGAGCGTCTGGTTCCAGTTGACGACGTCCGGTTCCCAGCCGATTGGCCCGGGCGCGCTCTGCCCGCCCCCGCCGAGCGGCGACAGATGGATGCCTACCTCGTTGTAATTGCCCGCGACCTTCGAAAAATCGGTTTCCGTTTCGATGAAGCCGATGAACGGATAGAAATCGAACGTGCGCGACGGCACGTAGCCGATGGGCAACGGAGCGCCGAGGTCGATGCCCTTGAACGCGATCGTCGCCCCCGGAATCCCGCCGCCCACGACACCATTGCCGACGAACAGCATCGGCGGATCGGCGCGATTGATCGTCACCGCATACGCGCCGTCGCTCGTCGCGCCGCTGTCGAGCACGAACGCGCAGCGGTTCTGCTCGGCCGTCGGGAGGTTGGTCGGATGATGGAACGCGCCGCTGATCGTCAGGCCCGCGCGCGTGTTGTTGACTTGCCCTGCCGACGTCGGCACCGACGATTCGATGAACTGCATCTGGTAGGTGAGCTTCGTCGTGTCGAACTTCACCTTCACGTACTCGCCGCTGCCGGCGCCGCCCGTATACGTCGTCGTGTAATCGAGCGCGTCCGGACACAGCTTCGTCACGACGGGCGGCGTCGTTTCGGCGCCGCTCGACCCGCAGGCGCTGCCCGAGCACTGCGGCACGTTGATCGGCCCCGGATCGTCGCCGCCGCCGCAACCGGCGACGAACGGCAGCACCAGCACCGCGCACGACAGGATCGCCTTCCGCCATTCAGGAATGCAAATCATCAACCCCTCCTTTTCAGGTACGACAAGTCTCGTCCGGCCAGGCTGCATGGCCCGCCGGTTGGTATCGCGCCGCCGCCCGAACGCGCGGCGCATGACGATGCGCGCCAGACGGCCGCGATGCCGGTCAGGCATGTGCGGCACACGCCGCGGCGGCAGACAAGCGCGGTCCCGCAGCGCCGTCATGCGGCACGGCACCGTCGGAACGATCGGAACGGAAAGTGGTTCGCCGCGCTACACGGCGAGGTGACGACGCAGGCACGCGACCTGCGTCGCGCCTGCATGCAGCGAAAAATCGGGGAACGGCAGTCCGGCTGGCCCCGCGGATGGGCGTCTCATGGTGTGGTCTCCATACGTACGCTTGATTCGTTATCGTGATGCGTCGTTTGTCGAGACTATGATCGGACCATTCAAACAAGTAAATGGATGCAGAGTTCCAAACGAATGAACCCGCGCGATCCTAGCGTTTACACGGTATTTAACAGATTTTCAAACAGCCTTCATTTTATTTGCTCAGACAAATACCCGGGCTGTGGAACACGCGTTTGAACGGCACTCGCGCAATCCGCGCCGAGCCAGGCCAGGCGGCCTTCAGCGGCCCGCACGCATGTTGCGGCGCAACCTCATACGTCGATGATCGCGAGCGTGCCGTGGCTGCCGGGCAGCACCGCGTGACGTATCCCGGCGCGCGCGAGATACATCTGCCCGGCCCCGACCACCACCGTTTCCGCGTCAACCTCGAGCATCAGCGTGCCGTCGAGCACCAGCAGCCCCTCGTTGTAGTCGTGCACTTCCGCGTCGTACGGCTGCGCATCCATGCGCAGCACCTTGATCCGGGCCGGCCCGACCTCGCCGACGATCGTGGATTTCCATGCGGCGGCCTGCGCGGCGGCCACGGACTTGAAATCGATCAAAGACATGCGCCCCGCTCCATGAACGATGAAAGGAACGCATTATCGCGAGCGCGATGCGTGCCGTCCCGGTACGGCGCAAGGGTCTTCCGGCAGCACAGTCGACGTGCCGCAACGGCGGAACCACGGTCGCGGCGGGAATCATGAGAAATGCGGCAAATTGTTCGCTCAATTCAAATAAAGCACGTATTTACTGATCGAAGTACGGCCGATTCATGCAAATCCGGCGCCGGCAATACGCGGCCTTTCCACCGGAATGCATTTCGATCTACCGATTGCTAATATGGCGGTCCTGCGATCCCGCACCACAACGTCGTTCGACATGACGCCCGACCGCCATGCCGTCCCCGGTCCCGGCCGCTTCGCAGCGGCGGCGACGCCGGGCACGCGCGGCGCGGCGTCGCGCCGGCCGGCCGTACCATCCGTGAGCATGCAACCGATCCTTTCCGTCTCCGACCTCTCCAAGACTTACGCGTCCGGCTTCCAGGCGCTGAAGCACGTGACCCTCGACATCCGCCCCGGCGAGATCTTCGCGCTGCTCGGGCCGAACGGCGCCGGCAAGACCACGCTGATCGGCTCGATCTGCGGCATCGTCACGCCGACCGAAGGCCGCGTGACGGTCGGCGGTCACGACATCCGCGATCAATACCGCGCGGCCCGCGAAATGATCGGCCTCGTGCCGCAGGAGCTGACCACCGACGCGTTCGAAAGCGTCTGGGCGACCGTGTCGTTCAGCCGCGGGCTGTTCGGCAAGGCGCCCGATCCCGCGTATATCGAGAAGACGCTGAAGGCGTTGTCGCTGTGGGACAAGCGCGACAACAAGCTGATGACGCTGTCGGGCGGCATGAAGCGCCGCGTGATGATCGCGAAGGCGCTGTCGCACGAGCCGCGCATCCTGTTCCTCGACGAGCCGACGGCCGGCGTCGACGTCGAGTTGCGCCGCGACATGTGGAAGCTCGTCGATTCGCTGCGCGAAAGCGGCGTGACGATCCTGCTGACCACGCACTACATCGAGGAAGCCGAAGAGATGGCCGACCGGATCGGCATCATCCTCGGCGGCGAGCTCGTGCTCGTCGAGGAAAAACGCGAGCTGATGCGCAAGCTCGGCAAGAAGCAGCTGACCGTGCAACTCGAGCACCCGCTCGCGGAGGTGCCGCCCGCGCTCGCGCCGTTCGGGCTCGAACGCGCGGACGACGGCGCCGCGCTCGTCTACACGTACGACTCGCAGCGCGACGACGCGAGCATCGCGAAACTGATCGGCGCGCTCGGCTCGGCCGGCATCGGCTTTCGCGACCTGCACACGACGCAGAGCTCGCTCGAGGACATCTTCGTCAGCCTGATCGACAACCGCCGCAACGGCGTGCAAGGAGCCTGACGCATGAACTGGCATGGAATCCGCGCGATCTACCGCGCAGAAATGGCCCGCACGCGCCGTACGCTGATGCAGAGCATCATCGCGCCGGTGATCTCGACGTCGCTGTATTTCGTCGTGTTCGGCTCCGCGATCGGCTCGCGCATCAGCGACGTGAACGGGATCGGCTACGGGTCGTTCATCGTGCCGGGGCTCGTGATGCTGTCGCTGCTGTCGCAGAGCATCTCGAACGCATCGTTCGGCATCTACTTCCCGCGCTTCACCGGCACGATCTACGAGATCCTGTCCGCGCCCGTGTCGTACTGGGAGATCGTGATCGCCTACGTCGGCGCGGCCGCGTCGAAGTCGATGCTGCTCGGCGTGATCATCCTCGCCACGGCCGGCCTGTTCGTGCCGCTGCACATCCTGCATCCGTTCTGGATGGTGCTGTTCCTCGTGCTGACGGCGATCACGTTCAGCCTGTTCGGCTTCGTGATCGGCATCTGGGCCGACAGCTTCGAGAAGCTGCAGCTCGTGCCGTTGCTGATCATCACGCCGCTCACGTTCCTCGGCGGCAGCTTCTACTCGGTCGACATGCTGCCGCCCGCATGGCGCGTCGTCACGCTGTTCAACCCGATCGTCTACCTGATCAGCGGTTTCCGCTGGTCGTTCTACGGGCTGGCCGACGTGCACGTGTGGATCAGCCTCGCCGCGACCGGGCTGTTCCTCGTGATCCTGCTCGCGATCGTCGCGTGGATGTTCCGCACCGGCTACAAGCTGAAGAATTGAATCGACGTGGCATGCGCCGCCGATGACGCATTTGGGCAAGCAGGCGGCGTTTTTCCTCTGATGCGGCAGTTTGTGGTCGCGTCTACTGAACGTGAAGCATCGGGGCCCTGGAGCATGCGCTGCGCGGCCCCTTTTTCATTTCAGAGGACGCCATGCCCGCCGCCACCGCTCCCGTCTCCGCCGCCGCCCGGCTCGAACGCCTGCCGTTCTCCGGCTATCACAAGCGCATCTTCTTCATCATCGCGATCGCGTTCTTCTTCGACTCGGTCGACCTCGGCACGATGACGTTCGTGCTCGGCTCGATCCGCAAGGAGTTCGGGCTGTCGACCGCGGCCGCCGGCCTCGTCGCGAGCGCGAGCTTCTTCGGGATGGTGCTCGGCGCGGCCGTCGCCGGCCTGCTCGCCGACCGCTTCGGCCGCCGGCCCGTGTTCCAGTGGAGCATGGTGCTGTGGGGTGCCGCGTCGTACCTGTGCTCGACCGCGCAGAGCGTCGACGCGCTGATCGTCTACCGCGTGCTGCTCGGCATCGGGATGGGCATGGAATTCCCGGTCGCGCAGACGCTGCTGTCCGAGTTCGTGCCGACCGAGAAGCGCGGCCGCCTGATCGCGCTGATGGACGGCTTCTGGCCGCTCGGCTTCATCACGGCCGGCGTCGTCGCGTACTTCGTGCTGCCGCAGTTCGGCTGGCGCACCGTGTTCGCGCTGCTCGCGATTCCCGCGGTATTCGTGCTCGTCGTGCGCCGCATCGTGCCCGAATCGCCGCGCTGGCTCGAGCACGCGGGCCGGCACGCGGAAGCCGACACGGTGATGCACGCGATCGAGGCGAAAGTGATGCGCTCGGCCGGCGTCACGACGCTGCCGCCGCCGTCGCGACTCGCGGAACCGGTCGTCGCACGGGGCCACGGCGCGCTGCGCGAGATCTGGAGCGGCGTGTACCGTCGCCGCACGGTGATGGTGTGGCTGCTGTGGTTCTTCGCGCTGCTCGGCTTCTACGGCCTCACGTCGTGGCTCGGCGCCCTGCTGCAGCAAGCCGGCTTCGAAGTCACGAAATCGGTGTTCTATACGGTACTGATCTCGCTGGGCGGCGTGCCGGGGTTCCTGTGCGCCGCATGGCTCGTCGAACGCTGGGGGCGCAAGCCGACCTGCATCGCGTCGCTGATCGGCGGCGGCGCGATGGCGTATGCCTACGGCCAGAGCGCGCTGTACGGCGGCAGCACGACGCTGCTGATCGTCACGGGCCTCGCGATGCAGTTCTTCCTGTTCGGGATGTGGGCCGCGCTGTACACGTACACGCCCGAACTGTACGGCACCGGCGCGCGCGCGACGGGGTCGGGCTTCGCGTCGGCGATCGGACGCGTCGGTTCGCTGATCGGGCCTTACGTGGTCGGTGTCGTGCTGCCGATCTTCGGCCAGGGCGGCGTGTTCACGCTCGGTGCGCTGTCGTTCGTCGCGGCGGCGATCGCCGTGTGGACGCTCGGGATCGAGACGAAGGGCCTCGCACTGGAACAACTGGCGGCCGGCGACGCGGCCGGGGGCAGCGGCCGGTATCCGGCGGCGGCGGCGGACAAGGTGTCGTGATCGCCGGGGTTCGCTTTCAGGCCGGGAACGCGTTCAGCGCCGTTCCCGGCCGCTGCGTCAACCGTCAGGCTTCGCGCCCGTGGCCGGTCATCCTCGAATCGATCCGGCGCCCGGACGACCTGCCGTCGCTCGCGCACGTGGCGAACGCGCCGCGGCGGATCCCGGCACCCGATCTCGGCCTCTTCCTGCCGATACCCGGCGCGACGATCGCGCACTGCGAAGCCGCCGCCGCGTAAGCCGCGGAGGCGGCAATTCAACGATGAGGGTGCGGCCGGTGCCGGTCAGGCACCGGCGACGACGAACTCTTCGGCCGCCTTGCGCTGGACCGCGGCCATCACGGCCAGTTCGCGCTTGCTGCGCGTGTCGCCGGACACGACACCGGTCGCGTGCTTCGCCTTCGCACCCAGCGGGAAAAACACAAACGACGCGCCGGCCGGTGCGGCCGGTTCCGCACGCAGGCGCTTGTTCAGGATCTTCAGGTACTTCTTCTTCGAGACTTCCTTAGCAGCCATGGCACCCTCCGCGTCAACGTGGTGAAGATCAGCATACCAGTTTTGGTGATGCGCTCCGCGGCGGCGGCCGCCAGTTCGCCCTTCGCGGAACATTCTTCGCGCGCGCTGTCGATACGCGTCCTTCTCGTACGTCGTGTTGTCGTAACCGATCGTTTTGCCGTCGATGCGGCCGGCGGTTCCCTCATTCATTTTTCAGGAGATACGACAATGCGCGTCATGGTCATCGTCAAAGCCACCGCCGATTCCGAGTCCGGCCGGATGCCCGACACCGAAAGCATGGCCGAAATGGGCCGCTTCAATGAGGAACTGGTCAAGGCCGGCATCCTCCTCGACGCGGACGGGCTGCGCCCCAGCAGCCACGGCAAGCGTGTGCATTTCTCCGGCACGCATCGCTCCGTCGTCGACGGCCCGTTCGCCGAAACGAAGGAACTCGTCGCCGGCTACTGGCTATGGCAGGTGAAATCGATGGAAGAAGCCGTCGAATGGGTGAAGCGCTGCCCGAACCCGATGCCGGGCGACTCCGACATCGAGATCCGCCCGCTGTTCGAAGCCGAGGATTTCGGCGACGCGCTCACCCCCGAACTGAAGGAACAGGAAGCGCGGATGCGCGCGGAAGTCGACGCGCGGCAGAAGTCCTGAGCAGCAGGCGGGCACGCGCCTCGCGCGTGTCCGGAGACGCCGGTTGACGAGCACCCGATTAGTAACGTATCGTTTTGATACGTTACTAATCGAAACCCGTTCGTCATGCATTCCCGTTTCGACCGTTTCCGCACGACCGCGCTCGGCGCCCAGCTCGAAGCGTTGATCGAACAGCCCGAGCGCTATCTCGAGTTCGCGGCGCTGTCGCGCGTCGGCGTCGCCGCGATCGGCGCGATCCAGGACGAGATCGCGCGCAAATTCCCCGAAATCGAAGCGGACACGACGGCTCGCCAGTTCTGCGGCGCGATGGTCGCGGAAGTCATGCGCCGTCACGGTCACGAGGTCGTGCAGGCGCGCGGGCGGCTCGGCGGCGCGCTGTTCAGCTACGGTGCGGTGTTCAGCCCGTTTCCGCGGCGGCTGCCGTTCGCCGACGTCGTCGCCGCGCTGGCCCGCATGCCCGACCGGCTCGCCGCGTATGCCGCGCGGGTGCCGGTCGCGCTGCGCACGCGCCGCCCGACCGGTACCGGCTTCTCGCTCGTCGAACACGCGTACCACCTGCGCGACCTCGACGCCGTGTTCGCCGAGCGCATCGACGTCGTGCGTACGGCCGAATTGCCCGTGATCGAGTCGGTCGACGGTACCGCCCTCGCCGCGCAGCGCGACTATCTTGCGCAGCCGCTCGCCCCCGCGGTCGACGCATTCCGATCGGGTCGCGCCGCGCTGTGCGCCACGGCCGCCGCGCTGGAACCGTCGCAACGCGCGCGCTGCGGGCTGCGCGACGGGATCCGCCGGATGTCGCTCGACGAACTCGTGCGCGAACTGCTCGACCACGACCGCACGCACATGCTCGAACTCGACGAACTGCTCGCCGAACTCGCGTTGCCGCCCCTGCCCTCCGTATCCGCCGAATGACCCAGCCCGCGCCCGTCGTCTTCATTCACGGTTTCATCGGCACGTTCGACGTGCGCGGATGGAACGGCCCGCATCTCGCGCCCGACCTGCTCGGCTACGGCGCGCATCGCGCAACCCCGTTCGATGCGATCTCGCTTGCCGCACAGGTCGAACACGTGCGCCGGACCGTCGCCACGCATTTCGGCGCGCAGCCGGTCGATATCGTCGGCCATTCGGTCGGCGGCGCGATCGCGATGCTGTTCGCGCATGCACATCCTGAATGCGTGCGGCATGTCGTCAACGTCGAAGGCAACTTCACGCTCGACGATGCGTTCTGGTCGGCGGCGGTCGGCCGCATGACGCCCGACGAGGCCGACGCGATGCTCGACGGCCTGCGCGCCGCCCCGCTCGACTGGCTGCGCGGCGCGATCGACGCACCGTCGCCGAGCCAGCTCGACGCCGCACGCCGCTGGCTCGCGCATCAGCCGGCATCGACGCTGCGCGCGATGGGCCGCTCGGTGGTCGCGACGACCGGCGCTCCCGGCTACCTGCAGGCGCTCGCGCAAGTCTTCGAGCGTCACGGCGTCTGGCTGGTCGCCGGCGAACGCTCGCGCGCGGGCTGGCACGTGCCCGACTGGGCGCTCGCGCGCTGTGCGGGCTTCGACACGATCGCAGGCTGCGGTCACCTGATCGCGGCCGAGCAGCCCGATGCGTTTCGCGCCGCCATCGAGCGCATCGTCGCCGCGCCGCCCACCTGACAACCCGTAGGATTCACCGAAATTTGTCTGAAAGGCACGGTTGCTAGAGTCGCCTGAACAGGGTTTTCCCGGTGCCCGGCGCCGGACCGAGTCGACACATGCGAGGATCGATGAACCTGGCACGTACCTTCTGGCTGCTTCTGCTGCTCGCCGTCACGAGCCCTGCGTTCGCGTTTCACGCGCGGGTCGTCGCGATCCCGAGCGCCGCGATGCACGAGACGCTGAAGGCGACCGTCGTGCTGCCCGACGATTACACGCACGGCAACCGCGGCGACGAACGCTATCCGGTCGTCTATCTGCTGCACGGCTCCGGCGGCGACCATACCGACTGGACGTCGAACACGCGCATCGCCGCGCTGGCCGACCGCTATCACGCGATCCTCGTGATGCCCGACGGCGGACACGAAAGCTGGTACATCGACAGTCCGTTCGATTCGGGCAGCCGCTACGAAACCTTCATCGGCGACGAAGTCGTGTCCTACGTCGATCTGCATTTCCGCACGATCGCGACGCAGCACGCGCGCGCGATCACCGGGCTCAGCATGGGCGGCTTCGGCGCGCTGCGCATCGCACTCGACCGGCCCGACACGTTCGGCGCGGTCGGCAGCATCAGCGGCGCGGTCGATCCGCGCTGCTGCGCGGACGAGCCGGGCATCGACCACGTGTTCGGCGATCCCGTGCGCCATCCGTCGTTCTGGAACCGCAACGTGATCGTCGAAAGCGCGCGCGCGTTCGTCCGTGCGCATCTCGACCTGACGATCGATTGCGGTCGCGACGATTCATTCGTCGACTCGAACCGCACGCTGCACGAACGGCTCGTCGCGCTCGGCGTGCCGCACGACTATACGGAACGGCCCGGCGGTCATACCTGGGATTACTGGGCGAACGCGATCCGCTACCAGATGCGGTTCTTCGCGACGTCGTTCCAGCATCGCGGCTACGCGTACCGCCCCGCGCCTGCCGCGCCGGGCATGACGCGCGCGGGCTGACGCACGCGCCGCGCGACAACCCGGCAGGCTTGCGTGTCTTCGTCGCCGTCGCGCGCGAGCGCAGCTTCACGCGTGCGGCCGCCCGACTCGGCGTGCCGCAATCGGCACTCGGTTACACGATGATGGATTGACAGGCCGGGCAACCCGCTCGCATGAAGCGGTACGCACGCGGCCCGGCGTGCGAAGACAACGGCGGAAACGGATCGGTCAGTTGCCGTGCGTGGCGTCCGCGCCGACGACGCGATCGAAGCATTCCTGTGCACGCGCCAGTTCGTCGAGCGCGCGATCGAGGCGCGACATCGCACGTGCGTATTCGGCCGACGAACCGTCTTCGTCGCTTTCGCCGCGCACCGCGCGAAACGCCTGATCGACGTTGCGCGTGGCTTCGACGAAGCGCTGTGCGGCCTGCGCTTCCCGCGAACAGATGTGGGTCGACATCGACACTCCTCCCTCAGGATTGCAGTGTGAAGCACGCCGACGCTCAGTGTACGTGGTGCGCATGTCGGCGGCGTGAACCACGACCCATCGCGTATCGACGCATCGGCCGCCGCGCAGCGCGCTTCGTGCCGATTGTCCCTCTGCGCTCGCCGATCCGCCACGGCGAGATTGCAACAAATTCTTGCGCGGCCTGCCGCGCGCCTGGCGTCACGCGCGCCCGATACGCGGATGCGCAAGCCCTGCAAACGCAGCCGCGTCGCCCGGCGACAGGTCGAACAGATCGCCGGTGAGATCGCGCGGATGCTCGACGGCCGGCCGGTTGCGCATACGCGCCACATGGGCGGGCGCAACATACGCGGCCGCCGTTTCGATCGGCGGCACGTCGAACAGATCGCGCGTGACGCCGCGCACGGCGTCCGTCGGCGAACGGCCGCGCAGGCGCGCGACGAGCTCGACGAAGCGATCGAAATCGCCCGCGCGCGTGGCCTTGTTCACTTCCGCGAGATCGCGCGCCTTCAGCACGCACGGCTGCGCGAGCCGCACGAAATACGGCGCTTCGAGCTCGACCGACAACGCGAGCGGATAGCTCTTGCCCGTCTGCTCCCTCGCCCGCCCGACGCAATCGACCACGGCCGCACCCTGTGCGGCGCCGAGCGGCTTGCCGGTGCTCACGCTGCGCAGATGATCGGGAAACACGCGCAGCTGCGTGCCGACCGTCAGCGCGGTGGACGACGCACACACGAGTGCGTAGTGCTGTTCGCGGCGCCGGCCCGACGGCAACGTCGAGCGGCTGGCGATGAACGTATGCGGCGGCAACGGCCGCACCTGCCCGCTTGCGTCGACCCATGCATTCCACAGCAGCGCGTCCTTGCGCTCGCCCGCGCGCGGGCGCGACGCGACCGGCGAAAACAACGCGAGCAACGAGCCCGTGCGATGCGCGGCGACTTGCGCGCTGCTGCCGAGCGGCTGGTTGATGCCCCACAGAAAACGCCCGCCCCCGAGCCGGCGCTCCCATTCCTTGCGGAGCACGACGGTCGGCAGTTCCTCGCCGGACTCGGTACCGATCTTGGTCCAGCAGAACGTGGGAGGGAGGTGTTTCAGTGTCATCAACTTTCTCGGGATACAGCTTCGCTGGTGACAGCAAGCCCATTCAACAGCCGTAACTGTATAGGTATAATGCATCGCATGGAAGCCCCGGACCAAGATTTTCCCGTTCAAGACCTGTTGCGCCGCCTGCTGGCAGACACACGCTCGTCCAGCGAAATAGCGCGACTTTCCGGGGTCAGCCAGCCGACCGTGTCGCGCCTGCGGCTGTCGAACGGACGGCGGCTGCGCCGCAGCGCGCCATTCAACAAGCTATGCAGTTTCTATGGCGTCGATACGGAGCCGTCACGCCGGCGCTACAACGACCTGCTGCGCGACGCGATCGTCGACGCGTGGGACGGGTCGGACGAGCACGGGCGCGCGCTGCTGGTCGTGATCCAGGGGCTGAAGGATTTGCAGGCGAAGGCGGATGACGGGTAATGTCGCCAGAGTGCCCGGTCATTCATCGAGAGTGAACGTGATCGGCACGCGCGCCCGTATCGGCAGCGGCGTGCCGTTCTCGACCTGCGCAGCGCAGCGGCTCTCCAGCACCGCGTCGCGCGCCGCCGCATCGAGGCGCGGAAAACCGCTGCCGGTCACGACACGCGCAGCGACCACCCGGCCGGCCGCATCGGTTACCAGTTCGACGAGTACGGTGCCGTGCTCGCCCGTACGCAACGACTGCGGCGGGTAGCCGGGGGTGGCCAGCGCACAGTCGGGATGCGCGACGAAGCGCGGCGTCGCGGGCGCCGGTAAGGTCTGCGATTCGGATCGTGCCTGCCTGGTGTCGGGATGCGCGTCGTCGTGCGGCGTGACGCTTCGCTCGCTTGCCGTCGCGGACGGCACGGGCGGCGACGGCGCCGCCGCATCGCGTGCCGGCGGCCGGGTTCGATCCGGTGCGGCGGGTTGGATCGTCGGCAGCTTGCTGCTCACCGGCGAGCGAGGCGCGGACACCGTGCGATGCATCGCGTGCGACGCAGCCCTCGAATTCGCCGCGGCAGCCGCCGCCGTCGGCACTGCCGGTGCCGGCGCAATCAGCGTCGCCACCATCACCCGGCGTTGCACGGTCACGCCGCGCACGGCCGGTTCGCGGGCGAGCAGGATCAATACGCCCACATGCAGCACACAGGTCGCGGCGATCGCCAACGCGATACGCACGCCGCCAGGGTCGACGCGATCGTGGAGGGCGCCGCGCGCCCCGTTCATCCTTCGAATACCCGCATCAGCCGCACGCATCACGCACTCCGTCCCGCGTTCAGCCTTCGTTGCGCGCGAAATTGCGCCAGATATATCCGGAGGACTGCGTATCGATCGTTCAGACATCCATTGCGTCGCGCTGCCTCACCCGCGCTCGTCCTGACCGCGCCCCGTCAGCCGTCGCACGCCGCGCCGCCTTGCGCGAGCGAATTCTCCTTGCTGCGAAACACCAGCGGCCGTTCGTCGCGCGGCGCGCGACGTCGCGCGAACTGCACGGCCTGTTCGACCTGGCCGTGATGGGCGGACTTCTCGCACACCGGATCGGCCTCGTTCGGATCGCCCGCCAGCAGGTATGCCTGACACCGGCAACCGCCGTGATCCGCATGCCGCTCGTCGCACGTGCGACACGTTTCGCGCATCCAGTCGTCGCCTCGAAACGCGTTGAACGCGTCGCTGTCGTACCAGATTTCCCGCAGTGACCGGTCACGCACGTTCGGCAACGCGAGCCCCGGCAGCGACCGCGCGGCATGGCACGGCAGCGCGGTGCCGTCCGGCGCGACGCCGAGAAACACCGAACCCCAGCCGTTCATGCAGGCCTTCGGGCGGCGTTCGAAATAGTCGGGCACGACGAACAGGATCTTGCAGCGCTCTCCGATCAGCTTGCGATAGCGGTTGACCGTATCCTCGGCCTCGCGCACCTGCTCGACGGTCGGCATCAACTGGTCGCGATTGAGCATCGCCCAGCCGTAGTACTGCGTGTTCGCGAGCTCCAGGTAATCGGCGCCGAGGTCGAGCGCCATCTCGATGATCTGTCCCACATGCGGCAGGTTGTAGCGATGCAGCACGCAGTTGAGCACCATCGGGTAACCGTGCGCCTTGATCAGCCGCGCCACGTCGCGCTTCAGTTCGAACGTGCGCGTGCTGGTCAGGAAATCGTTCAGCTCGCGCGTCGAATCCTGCAGCGACAACTGGATGTGGTCGAGCCCGGCGGCCTTGAGCCGCTCGATGCGCGCGACGTTCAGCCCGATGCCCGACGTGATCAGGTTCGTATAGAAGCCGAGCCCGCGCGCATGCGCGACGAGCGTCTCGAGGTCGCCGCGCTGCAGCGGTTCGCCGCCCGAGAACCCGATTTGCGCGGCGCCGAGCGCGCGCGCATCGCTGATGACCGTGCGCCACGTGTCGGTGTCGAGTTCCGCGCCGTGCGTCGCGAAGTCGACCGGGTTGTAGCAGAACGCGCAGTGCAGCGGACAGCGGTACGTGAGTTCCGCGAGCAGCCACAGCGGCGCGGACGGACGGGAAGTGTCGGACGTCATGTCAGTCGAGCCAGCCGCGCAGTCGCGCATGATCGAGGAAACGGTAGACGTCGGTCGCGAGATCCGATTGCATGAACAGGCGCTCGAGCTCGCCGATGATGTCGTCCAGTTCGCGCGTGCCGTCGCAGCGCGCGAGAATCTCGCCCGCACTCGGGTTCAGCTTGACCATGCCCTCCGGATAGAGCAGCACGTACGCATCCTGGGCCGCCTCCCATTGCAGGCGGTACATGCCCCTGAGGCAGGGGCGCAGCGGCACGCCGCTGGCGGCTTCGATCGCATTCATAACGGGTAGGCCTTTTCGACGGCGTCGAGCATCGACCACAGGATGTCGAGCTTGAATTGCAGAATGCCGAGCGCGCGCTGCTGCGCTTCCGGTGTCGTGAAATGGGCGAGCGTGACCGCGAGCCCGTGCTCGACGTCGCGCTGCGCGAGCGGCACGCGACTGCGGAAGTAATGCAGCCCGGCCGGCTCGATCCACGGGTAATGCGACGGCCAACCCGCGAGCCGGTCGAGATGGATCTGCGGCGCGAACATCTCGGTCAGCGACGAGCACACCGCCTCCTGCCATGGCGCGCGCCGCGCGAAGTTTACGTACGCATCCACCGCGAAACGCACGCCGGGCAGCACGTGTTCGAGCGACCACAGTTCGTCTCGCTCGAGACCGCATGCCTCGCCGAGACGCACCCACGCCTCGATGCCGCCTGCGTTGTCGCCCTGCCCGTCGTGGTCGATCAGCCGCTGGATCCAGCGGCGCCGCGTCTCGCGATCCGGGCAGTTCGACAGGATCGCCGCATCCTTGAGCGGGATGCAGATCTGGTAGTAGAAGCGGTTCGCGACCCAGCCGCGAATCTGCGTGGGCGAACAGGCGCCGCCGTTGAGCCGCCGGTTGAACGGATGATGGATGTGATAGCGCGATTCGAGCGCACGCAGGCGCGCCTCGAATTCGGTCGCGGTCCAGGGCGTCGCGTGCAACGCCGTAGCGGGGATCGGTGCGTTCATCGTCAGACCTGGAATTGCATGCCGTCGTGCGCGACATCGATGCCATGCGCGCGCAGGTGCGCGTGTTCGACGGAATGCGGATCGAGAATCGGGTTCGTGTTGTTGATGTGCGTGAGCACCTTGCGCGTTCGCGCGGGCAACCTGTCGAGCCAGTCGATCATGCCGGGCCGCCCGTGTTCCGCGCACTGCGCGAGATGTCCCATGTCGGACGCGTGCTTGCCCGACAGGCCGAGATCGATCATCTCGGTCCCGGTCCAGAAGGTGCCGTCCACCAGCACGAGATCGGCGCCGTCCATTGCCGCGCGTACGTCGTCGGTGACCGACGCGAGTCCCGGCGCATAGAAGGCGCGCCGCCCGCTCGCGACGTCTTCGATCGACAGCGCGATGTTGTCGCCGGGCGCGGCCGACGCGCGCCGCGGCGAATAAGGCGGCGGCTTGCTGTCGACGGCAATCGCGGTGAAACGGATCCCGCTCGCCGCCGGCACCGCAAACGGCTCGCCGGGCACGATCGTGTGCGCGGCAACGCCGCAGTAATGGCCGAGCAGCGGCACGAGCGGCAAGCCGGTCGACAGGTCGTCGAGTACCGGCGCGCTCGCGTAGAGCGGCAGCGGCGTCGAGCGCTCGCGCAGCATCAGCAGGCCCGTCACGTGATCGATCTGCGCGTCGCACAGCACGACGGCGGCGATGCCGCTGTCGCGGATCGCGCGCGCCGGTTGCAGGTCCGGCGCCGCGCGCAACTGGGAAAGAATGTCGGGCGATGCGTTGACCAGAACCCAGTCGATGCCGTCGTCGCTGACCGCGATCGACGACTGCGTGCGCGACAGCACGTGGCCGCTTCCGCTGCGCGCACGGCGGCAGTTCGCACAATTGCAGTTCCATTGCGGCAGGCCGCCGCCGGCTCCCGAGCCGAGTATCTTGATCTTCATGGGCGTCAGCTCCCGAGACCGCCCGCGCCGACCACGGCGAAGCGGGCGGCACGCGCGGCGATCAGCGGTTGGCGATGTACATCGTGATTTCGAAGCCGAAGCGCAGGTCGGTGTAAGACGGTGTCGTCCACTGCATGGTGTGTCTCCTGTCGAGTTGAGGATTGATGCGTTGCCGGATGAGTCGAACGACCGCGGCAATCGAGCGGTCGGTTACTCTTCAGCAAGGAGCGTGCCGAAGCCGTATTTCGGCGGTGCGGCGGCGGCAGACGGCCCTCGTCCGGGGATCGGGGCGCAATCCTTACGAATGGCCGACACGATTCGCGCGAATGCGGGCCGCCACCCCGGCGGCGCGATGTCCGCGAGTGGTGACAGGTGTTGAATCGTTGAACACCGGTGTTGCAACTTGACACACCGGCTGTGACAGGCCGCGCCCGGCGTGACGGCTGCGCGTCAGCTTTCGTCCGACGGCGGGCGCCCCGCGTCGGCTGCCGGCATCTTCCGGTAGATCGTGTTGCGCGAGACGCCGAGCGCGCGCGCCGCGGCGGACACGTTGCCGCCGTGACGGGCGAGCGCGGCGGCGATCGCGGACGCGGCGACGTCCTGCAGCCGCGCGTCGGCGGCCGGCAACGCATCCGCGATACAGGGCCCGGCGCCCGCCGCGGCGGACGAATCGGGCGCGGCCTGCACGGCCTGCGCATCGCCACGCCGCAGGTCGTCGAAGAAGTCGTCCGGCAGGTGCTCGCGGCGGATTTCGCCGTCGTCGTCGACCATGGCCGCCGCCGTACGCAGCAGGTTGCCGAGCTGGCGGAAGTTGCCCGGCCACGTGCAGCGCACGAACAGCGCCATCACGTCCGGCGCGACGGACAAGGGCGGACGCCCCGGGCCCGCGAACGCTTCGCGCTGCAGCATCTTCTGCACGACGACCGCGAGATCCGTGCGGTCGCGCAACGGCGGCAGGCGCACCACGAGGCCGTTCAACCGGTAGTAGAGATCCTCGCGGAAACGGTTCTGCGCGATCATGTCGCGCAAGTCGCGGTGCGTCGCGCAGATGATCGCGATATCCACGGCGATCGTCTTCGTCGAGCCGAGCGGGTTGACGAGGCGCTCCTGCAGCACGCGCAGCAGCCGCACCTGCAGCGGATACGGCATGTCGCCGATCTCGTCGAGAAACAGCGTGCCGCCGTTCGCCTGCAGCAGCTTGCCGATCGCCCCCTTGCGGCGCGCGCCGGTGAACGCCCCCTCCTCGTAGCCAAACAGCTCGGACTCGATCAGCGTCTCCGGAATCGACGCGCAGTTGACCGCGACGAACGGCGCGTCGCGGCGCGGCGAGTCGTTGTGGATCGCCTGCGCGAGCAGTTCCTTGCCGGTGCCGGTCTCGCCGGTAATCAGGATCGGAATGTCCTTGCCGATCACCTTGCGCACTTTCGCGATCACGCTGGCGACCTGCGCATCGCCGGTGTCGAGATAGTTGAGCCGCGACAGGCCGGCCGACGTGCCCGCCGCCGGCGCGGGCACCGCGTTCGCGCGCGCGGCCGGCGCCCCCGCATCGTGAACGTCCGTCGGCCGGCTGCCTTCGGCGAGCGTCGCGCGGCGAAAGTGCACGCGCGCGCAGACCACCGCGCCGTTGCCGAGATTGAGCATCAGGTGCCGGTCGGTGCTCGCGCGCATGCGGTCGATCAACTGCGCGCTGGTGACGTCGAACAGCGACGACAGCGTGTGCGCGCGCAGCACGGCGAGCGGCATGCCGAGCTGGAACTGCGCGCTGCGATTGGCCGACAGGAAGCGCCCGTCGGCGGTAAACGCGACGATCCCCTCCATCAGCGTGCCGAGGAACTCGGGGCGGCCATGGAACGATACCTGCAGCGTTTCCTGAAACGTCGTCGTAAACAGGTGATTCTCGATCATCTGCACCGACATCTTCGCGAGCGCCATCGTGTGCTGGTGATAGCTGCGGTGATCGCCCGTCACGTCAAGCACGCCGATCGCATCCCCGTACGGATCGAGAATCGGCACGCTCGAACAGGTCAGGAAGCGGTTCGCGGCCAGGAAGTGCTGGTCGCCGTGGACGACCATCGGGCACAGCTCGGCCAGTGCCGTGCCGATCGCGTTGGTGCCCTGCCGGTTCTCCGCCCAGTTCGCGCCCGGGCGCAGCGCGACCTTTTCCGCGCGGCGCAGGAAATCGTCGTCGCCGATCGAGTGCAGGATCAGCCCCTCCGCATCGGTGAGCACGATCATGCTCTGCGTATTGACGATCTGTTCGTGCAGCGTCTCCATCACCGGCATCGCGTGCACGCACAGCACCCGGCTCTGCTCGCGCTTGAGCACCAGCGCCGAGGTCGACAGCACGTCGTAATCAGGCCGCGCCGATACCTGCAGGCCGAATGTCTCCGAGCGCTCATGGGCCTTCTGGATCGACGGCGCGGGCCAGCCAGCGGGATGCACGGCCCGTGACCCGGCCGCCTGCTCTACGTCATCGCGCATTGTCTCCTCCGGGGGATCCTTCCGGTCAACTGCCGGACTCTTTGCCGTCATTGCAAGCAAGCATCGGGCCACGCCGACGCCGCCCGACTTCATGAAAGGACAATGTAATCAGTCGTCCGGGCACGGCCGGGCGTGTCGCGTCGCGCGACGGCCTGCCTGCGTGATACCGTGATTTCCCGCCGCGTGACTACCCGTGCGAATCCGGATCTTCGCGGCCGGCGCGCCGCTGGCTCGCTTCTCGCTTGGTCGCAGGGCAGGCCCGGCGACTGCCCGGCCGCCGACGGTTACCGTTCCTATTCCGCGCGAACCCCATCGACATGACACACCGCCCGCTTCGCTCCACGCCATCGCCCGCCTCGCCGGCCATGCCCGTTCGCCGGCGCCTGCATCGCGACGCGCAATCGATCGCGTTCGCCGTGGCCGGCGCCCCGCAGGGCCACCCGGTCGTCGTGCTGCACGGCGGGCCCGGCAGCGGCAGCCAGGCCGGCATCCTGCGGCTGTTCGACCTCGCGCGCATGCGCGTGGTGCTCGTCGACCAGCGCGGCGCGGGCGCGTCGGGGCCGCGCGGCGGCACGCGTCACAACCACACCGCGCGGCTGATCGCGGATCTCGAGGCGGTACGCGCGCAGCTCGGCATTGCACGCTGGGGCGTCGTCGGCGGATCGTGGGGCGCCGCGCTCGCGCTCGCGTATGCGGGCACGCATCCGGAGCGGGTGACCGGGGTCGTGCTGCGCGGCCTGTTCCTGACGTCGCGACGCGAAGTCCGCGGCCTCTTCGTGACGTCCCGCACACGTGCCCCGCGCGAATGGCGCCGCCTGCATGCGGCAGCCGGCGGCGGCCAGCCGGAACGCCTGCTGGCGCGCTGCGCGCAGCGGCTGCGCCGCGGCGCAAGCGCAGCCCGACAGCGCGCGGTGGCGCTCGCGTGGCACGCCTATGAAAACGCCCTCCTCACATCGGCGCGCACGCGCCGCTCGCCCGTCCGCACGATCCGGTCGAACGAGACCGTCGGGCGGCTGATCGACAAATACCGGATCCAGGCGCACTACCTGCAACGCGATTGCTGGCTCGGCGAGCGCCGCGTGCTCGCGCTCGCGCGACGCGCCGCCCAGGCCCAGGTGCCGCTGTTCGCCGCGCACGGGATACACGATCCCGTTTGCCCGGTCCGCAACGTCGAGCGCCTCGCGCGGGCCGTACCCGAGGCGAAAATCGAACGCGTGCGGGCCGGGCATCTGGCCAGCGACCCGGCGCTGGCGCGCAGCGTCGCACGCGCCGCGCATGCGATGTTCGCGACGGTGCCGTTGACCTGACGGCCCCGCGCCCGCTCGCGGCATGACGCCGCGCGACGACACGAGCGAACGCGCCGCGCTCAATCCCACGCGTAGCGCACGCCGACCC
This sequence comes from Burkholderia seminalis, assembly GCF_001718535.1. Taxonomy (NCBI): domain Bacteria; kingdom Pseudomonadati; phylum Pseudomonadota; class Betaproteobacteria; order Burkholderiales; family Burkholderiaceae; genus Burkholderia; species Burkholderia seminalis. Next base: position 2,514,626 of record NZ_CP013400.1, read on the forward strand.
ATGCGCCGCGCGGTGCGCCGGGCCCGACGAACTGCTCGTTCACCGGATTCGCGCCGTCGAAGGTGTGGTTCGGCCCGTTGAAGAAATTCTGGCCCAGTGCGCCGAAGCTCGCGTAGCGCCTGTCGAACAGGTTCGTCACGCTCGCGAACACCTCGAACCGCTTCGTGATCCGGTAACGCATGTCGAGATCGACCAGCGCGTAACCTGCGATCCGGCCGTTGACGTCCTCGTTGTTCTCGTCGCCGCGCGCATACACGCCGCTGCGCCACGTTACGTTCGTACCGATGTCCCACGCGGACGTCGCCGCGTAGTCGAGCCGCAGCTTCACCGTATGCGCGGGAATGCCGGGGATGCGGTCGCGCGGCTTGACCGTCACGTTGCCGTTCGCGTCGGCCGCCGAATTCGCCGGGCTGTGTTCGGTCCACGAAGACCGGTAGGTCGCCTCGACATGGCTGTACGACAGCCCGACACCGAGCGGGCCGAACCGCGTGCGGCCGGCGAGCTCGATCCCCTGTCGCCGCGTATCGCCGACGTTGCGGAAATAGCCCTGCGCGCTGGCCGGGCTGCTGATGAACTGAATGTCGTCGCTCAGTGTCGTGCGATAGGCCGCGGCGCTCCAGGTCGTCGCCGCGCCGACGCGGCCGCGCACGCCGGCTTCGAACGTCTTCGAAATCACGGGCTTGAGCGCCGGGTCGGCGATGAAGTCGTTCGGCAGCGAACACGGCGCGGACGGGTCCGCGCACGCGAGCTCGATCGCGGTCGGCGAACGCATGCCCTCGTTGTAGGTTGCATACGCGGTGAATCCCGCGACCGGATTCCAGTTGAGCCCGACCGCCGGGTTGAAGCGCGAGAACACATGGTTGCCGTCGAGCAGCGGCTGCACGCCGCTCTCGTCGCCGATTCGCGCTTTCGACCAGTCGTAGCGGCCCGACAGCGTGAGCGTCCAGTGCGGCGTCAGCGACAGCGCATCGCTCAGGTATGCACCGACGCTCGCGTTGCGCGTCTTCGCGCTGGTCTGCCGGACGAAATCGCCGATACCGATCGCCTCGCGTGCATCGGTGAACGATGCGTCCTGCGACGACGCGACGTAGCTCGAGTTCGCGACATCGGCCGAGACGCCCGCGACCAGCCGGTTCGCCATTCCGCCGAGCTTGCCGAGCAGCGTGAGCTGCACGCTGCCGCCGTAGCTGTCGGTGACGATCGTCGATTGCGCGTTGCTGCCCTGCACCGTGTCGACCGTGCCGTCGTCGTTCACCGAACCGTAATCCGTATTGTTGTTGCTGCTCGTGTTCGCGTTGCGCAGGTGCCGGTAGTATGCGTTGCCGCTCAGCTCGACGTTCTCGCCGAAAAAGCGATCGCCCGACAGCGTCAGGTAGCCGGCGCTGTTGTGGTTCCGGTCCGGATACGTATACGCCTGCTTCGGGTTGTCGACGAACGAGCGCGGGATCGTCTGGGTGCCGGACAGCGTGTTGTCCGCGCCGCCTGCGGCGATCGACAGCGTCGTGTCCGCATCGGTGTAGCGCAGCTTGCCGAACGCCTGCCGCACGCGGCTCGCGTTATGGTCCGCCCAGCCGCCGTCGTTCGCGAGGTTCGCGGTCGCATAGTAGTCGAGGTTCGGGCCGATCGTGCCGCCCTGCTCGATGCTCGCGGTCTTGCGGCCCCACGCACCGCCCGACACCTCCGCCTCGCCTCCCGGGCTCGATTTGCCGTTCTTCGTCGTGATCGCGAGCGCGCCGCCGAGCGTGTTGAGCCCGTACACCGGGTTGGAGCCCGGAATCAGCTGCACGCGGTCGATCGCCTGCACCGGCAGGATGTCCCAGTTCACGACGTCGCCGAACGGCTCGTTCACGCGCACGCCGTCGACGAACACCGACAATCCCTGCGGCGTGCCGAGGAGCGGCGACGCGGTGAAGCCGCGATAGTTGACGTCCGTCTGATACGGATTGCCCTGCGCATCCGAGATCGTCACGCTCTGCAGGTTCGCGGCGAAGAAATCGGCGAGCGTCGCGCGGTGCTGGATCTCGAGTTCCGCCGCGCGCACCGTCTGCACGTTCGCCGGCACCTTCGACAGCGGCGTGCCGATCCCGAGCAGCGGCGTGGTGCCGACCACCACCACCGCAGGCAGCATGACGGCCGGCGCGGGCGGCACGATCGCGGCGGCGTCCGGCTGCTGCTGCGCGCGCACGCCGCCGGGCGGCAAGCCGAACAGCGCGAGCGCGCCGAGGGTCGAGCCGACGCATCGCGCACGCCGGCCACGTCGTGTCGCGCCGTCACACCCGGCGGCCTTTGGTCTCCTGATCATTTACGTTGTCTCCGCATTCCTATTCCGCCGGCGCGGGCGATGCACCGTGCGGCGACGAGTTGTCGCGAAGCGGGCGTGCGAGAACCGTGCCAGCGCAGCGCGGACGAGCGCAGCGTGCCGCGCCGCGCATCGCTGCGGAACGGCATGCGTGCAACCGGCGGCCCGCTGCACCGCGGACTGCGCCACCTGTCATGTTTGGCAACACTTCGCGCGCGACGGTGTACCTGAATGCAACACCTGCGTCGACGTCATGGCGCGTCTCGCCGATCGGCACATCACCCGCGATCCGCCGGTGTACCGCGCCGCACCGGCATCCCGCCGCGGTGGCATGCGACTTGCGTAAAGGGCAGTGCACTCGGCCCGGACACCCCAACCGTGCCGGCGCGACGAATCGTTCGCGGCGGTGCGACCACAATGACTCAGGAGACAACCATGAAGAAACTCTCGGCTTCAGCGAGCCGGCTGGCGACGACCGTAGTCGCGGTGGCCGCCGCCATCGCACTGAACCCCGGCCTCGTCGAAGCGGCCGCGGACTACCCGGCCGTGACCTACCAGCGCCTGACCGATGCACACGGCGACCCCGGCTGGCTGACCTACTACCGCACCTACGACGGCCGCTCGCATTCGCCGCTCAAGCAGATCGACACGTCGAACGCGAAGGATCTCAAGCAGGTCTGGGCGTACAAGTTCCCCGCCGACCTGAAGCAGGGTTTCGAAGCCACGCCGATTGTCAACGGCAACTATCTGTTCGTGACGACGCCGAAGGACAACGTCTACGCGTTCGACGCGAAGACGGGCCGCCAGCTGTGGAAATACGAGCCGAAGCTCGGCGCGGCCTCGTTCAAGACCGCGTGCTGCGACGTCGTCAACCGCGGCGTCGCGCTGTACGGCAAGAACGTCTACATCGCGATGCTGAGCGGTGAAATCGCGGCGCTCGACGCGCAGACCGGCAACCTCGTGTGGAAGAAGCAGATGTTCGAACCGGGCCTCGGCTACGCGTTCTCGCTCGCGCCGCTCGCGATCGACGGCGCGATCGTCGTCGGCACGTCCGGCGGCGAATACGGCATTCGCGGCTACATCGCCGCGCTGAACCCGGAGGACGGCTCGCAGGTCTGGAAGCGCTACACGATTCCCGCCGCCGGCGAAAAGGGCGCGGAAACCTGGCCCGACGGCATGCAAAGCCACGGCGGCGGCGCCGCGTGGCTCACCGGCACGTACGACGCCGCGTCCCGCACGCTGTACTGGGGGGTCGGCAACCCCGGCCCGTGGCTCGCCGCGCTGCGCCCCGGCGACAACCTGTATTCCGACTCGCTGCTCGCGCTCGACGCGAAGAACGGCAACCTGAAGTGGCACTACCAGTACACGAACAACGACACGTGGGACTACGACGGCGTGAATGCGGCCGTCCTCGCGGACATCAAGTACAAGGGCAAGGACTACGACGCGATCATCCACGCGGACCGCAACGGCTTCTTCCACGCGATCGACCGCACGACCGGCAAGCTGATCTACGCGACGCCGTTCGTGAAGGCGTTGTCGGTCACCGGCTACACGGCCGACGGCAAACCGATCCAGGACGCATCGAAGTTCCCGAAGGCCGGCACGACGATCGAAACGTGCCCGAGCTTCCTCGGCGGCAAGAACTGGTGGTCGATCTCGTACGACCAGGAACGCAACATCGCGGTCGTGCCGGCACTGCACGCGTGCATGAGCCTGACCGGCAAGTCGGTCAGCTACATGGAAGGCCTGCCGTATCTCGGCGAAGGCTTCGAGATCAAGCCCGAACCGGGCAGCGAAGGCTACGGCGAACTGACGGCCATCGATGTGAACACCGGCAAGAAGCTGTGGAGCCACTGGTCGAAGAAGCCGTGGAACGGCGGCGTCGCGACCACGGCGAGCGGCCTCGCGTTCAGCGGCTCGCTCGACGGCCACCTGTACGCGTTCGACACGGCGACCGGCAAGGTGCTGTGGGAAAGCCCGCAACTGGCGAGCGGCATCATTTCGCAACCGTCGGTGTACGAGGTCGACGGCAAGGAGTATGTCGCCGTGCTCGCCGGCTACGGCGGCGCGAACCCGATCTGGGGCGGCCCGATGGCCGACATCGCGAAGGACGTTCCGCGCGGCGGCACGCTCTACGTGTTCGCGCTCGACTGAACGCGCGCCAGCCCCGAGTCGCGCCCGCATGCGCCCGATGCGGGCGCGACGCCCCACCCGCTTCAACCGGACACACGACCATGAATACTCGTCTCACCTCCGTTACCGTCGCCAGTCTGCTCGCCGTGGGCGTGGCGCTGACACCGGCAGCCGCGTCGGCCGGCGTGCGCGTCTGCACGCTGCCCGGCAGTCCGACCACGGCGCTCGACCGCGCCGTTGCGCGCGAAGTGTTCCGCACCGCGGGCATCGCCGCGACCTTCAACAAACGCGGTGTCGACGACAATGGCGACGACGACGGCATCTCCGCCAGCGAGCTGACGAAGTCGCTCGAACGCGACTGCGACGTGATCGCCGGCTTCCCGCGTTCGGCGATCGCCGATGCGTCGGGATCGAAAATGACGTTCTCGCAGGGCTATCTGCGCTCCGGCTACGTCAGCGTGTCGCTGCGCGATGCGCACGCACCGGCCGGCACGAAGGAAACGATCGCGGCCACGTACGGCAGCCCGTCGCAGCTGATCGCCGCGCAGCAGGCGAACGCCCGCTTCGACCTCGAGAACACGAGCGAGCAAACGATCGGCGCGCTCGCCGCCGGCCGCGCGCAGCGCGCGATCGTCTGGTATCCGAGCGTCGTCGCCTATGCGCGCGCGCATCCGAAACAACGGTTCCAGGTTGCGGCGACGTCGTCGCCATACTCCGACTGGCAACTGTCGTTCGCCTTCGGGCCGGGCAAGGACGCGCTGCAGAAGCGCATCGACGCCGCGCTGTCGCAGATGAGCGGTAACGGTCGTCTCGCATCGCTCACGCGCGGCTGGACGCTTCCCGACGACATCGCGCAAGCCGCTGCCACGACCGCGCCCGGCCGGTTTCTCGACGGCGCGCTCGCGTCCGCGCAGCGGCCGGCAAGAAGCGGTTTCATCAAGGTGTCGACGGGCGAAGGCAGCGGCGTCCCGTCGTTCGACCAGACGCAGGTGCAGCACGGCAAGAAGCTGTACGCCGATGCGTGCGCGAAATGCCACGGCGACCAGCTCGAGGGCAATACCGCGCCCGCGCTGAGCGGGGAGGCGTTCGCTCCCGAGGGCAAGTCGCACATCACCGTCGGCGGCATCTTCCTGTACATGTCGAGCAACATGCCGGCCGATCGCCCCGGCAAGCTGACCGCGGAGGAATACGAGGACCTGATGGCGTTCCTGCTTTACTCGAACGGCTACGACACGTCGAAGAGCAAGCTGACCGCCGATATCGCCAACGCCTCGAAGGCGCCGCTCATCGCCGGGCCGCGCAAGTAAGCTCCCCGCCCACCTTCGCTTCGATCGACCGTCGCGCCGGGATGCACGCCCGGCGCGCGGGCCGGACTTTTTTCCTTCATTTCATTCAGGATGACATCATGATCTCCCGCCATCGCCGGACCTTCTTCGTTCAGGCTGCCGGCCTGTGCGCCGCGCTCGCGGCCGGCACGCGCGCATTCGCCGCCGCACCGCCCGTCGACGAAAACGACGCGACAGCGAAGACGCTCGGCTACCGCGCAAAGGCGACGACCGTCGACGCAGGCAAGTTCCCGAAGTACCAGGCCGGCCAGACGTGTTCGAACTGCCGCTTCTACAAGGCTGCCGCGGGCGAATCCTTCGGTACGTGCCCGATGTTCGCGGGCAAGGCGGTTGCCGCCGAAGGCTGGTGCAACGTCTATGCAAAGCTCGCGTGACGCCGGGCCCGGGCCCGGGCGCGACGGCGCGCCGCGTCGCGGCACGGACGCCGAATACGCGGTCCGTCTGCATGCGCTGATCGCGCTGGGCATCGACCGCGGATACGTGACACGCGGCGAAATCGCCGATGCGTCGCCCGGCGACGCGGCCGACGGTCCGGATTTCGATGCAGCCGCGTCGATTCTGCGCGAGCTCGGCATCGACGTGCGCGAGCATGCGGACGCGCGTACCGCATGGACGCTCGACCGCCATTTCGCGCAAGTGTCGGAAGTCGCGCGCCGCTCGCCGACGCATCGACGCCGCTCGCGGCCGACGACCTGCCCGCGGGCCGGACCAACGACCCGATCCGGCTCTATCTGCGGGAATTGAGCGCGACGCCGCTGCTCGAACGCGACGAAGAAATCGCGCTCGCGCTTCGCCTGGAAAACGGCCGCGCGGCATGCATCGGCGCCTTGAGCCGCGATCCGGCGGCGCTCGCCGTCATCGCGGCGATCGCGGACGACATCCGCGCCGGCAAGGTGGCGGCGTCGGTTTACGTGACGGGGTTCGTCGGCGATGCCGAGCCGTCAGCGCGTGCGCCGACGATGTTGCCGGGCGATCCGACCGTGGCATCGCCGGTTTCCGACGACGGCGCCGGTCTTGCCCTCGACAGCCCGGCGTGGCGCGATACGATCGTCGACGCGCTCGAGCGCGCCGCTGCGCCGGCATCGGCGATGCAGCACGCGTTGCATGCGAACGGTTTCGCGTCGGCCGCTTACCGGGCACTGCTGCGCGACGCAGCCGCATCGACCGGCAGAATTCGCTTCACCTCGCGCGCGATCGAACGTATCGCGCAAGCGAACGGCGCGCGCGCGACTCAGGCGCGCACGGTCGAAAAACGGCTCGCCGATACGCTGACCGCCTCGGGCATACGAATCGAATCCGCGCGCCACGATTTGTTCACGCGATGCGACGATGTACGCGCATGGCTACACGCATGCAGCACCGCGCATCCCGGCTGCGCGGCCGCCCTCGCCCGTCATGCGCCGGCGCTGCTCGAAGCGCGCAGCGCGCTCGCTCGCCTGGCTGCCCAGTCGCCGCTACCGCTCGACATCGCGATCGCGCTCGATGGGAGGCTTTCGCGTATCGAGCGTGCGATGCAACCCGCGAGAACGAAGCTGTTCCAGAGCAATCTGCGGCTCGTCGTCTCGGTCGCCAAACGCTATGCCGATCGCGGCCTGCCCTTCTCCGATCTGATCCAGGAAGGCAATATCGGCCTGATGAAGGCAGTCGATCGCTACGATCACCGGCGCGGCTTCAAATTCTCGACGTATGCGACGTGGTGGATCCGCCAGGCGATCACGCACGCGCTCGCCGAGCTTGGACGCACGATACGCGTGCCCGCGCATACGGTCGATTCGCTCAACAAGCTGTCGCGGCTCGCACGACTGCACCGGCAGCGGACCGGCGACGTCGCGGACGCACGGTCGCTCGCCACGCAGATGCGGCTGCCCGTCGACAAGGTGCGCGAACTGATGAGCATCGTGCGGGAACCGATCTCCGCCGACCTGCCGGTTTCGCCCGATCACGACCTCACGCTGGGCGACGTCACGATCGACGCGGATGCGCCGACGCCGGAAGAAGCGGCGAGCGCCGGCCAGTTGCGCACCGCGGTTGCCGCGCTGATCGACTGCCTCCCGGTACGCGAAGCGTGGATTCTTCGCCTGAGGTACGGCATCGATGTCGAAAGCGAGTATTCGCTGCGCGAGATCGGCCGGCAACTGAACCTGTCGGCCGAACGCGTTCGTCAGCTCGAGGTATCCGCGCTCGAACGCATCCGGCAATTCCGGCACGCACCGGCGCTGCGCTCGCTGATCGCCTGACGCGGCCGCGCCGGGCGACCATCATTCCGCTCGCACGAAAACTGATCAGGACTGCAACACGACCTGCTGCATTTCTGAACGCTTCCTCGTATCGCGCTACCGTCCGCGATGTCGCTGGGTCGACCAGGTGGTTCGCCACGCGCCCGGCTGTCGCGGCTTTCCCCGCCTGCACGCACCGGTCGCGCACCTGGCATGCATGTTGCATTTTCCCGAGCGCCGTCAGGAATCACATTCGCGCCGGCAACAAGCATCGCCGTGCGTTCCCCGACGGCACGGCATGCAGGCGGCTCACATCGATTCCGTTACGGTTTTTTTAATTAGTAATACGTATTACAACACTCAAAAAATCGGAGACAGACGATGAAGAGCAGGACATGGACGATTTGCGCGGCGCTGCTCGGCGCGGCGGCAAGCACGAGCGGTTTCGCGCAGAGCAGTGTCACGCTGTACGGCGACCTCGACGCCGCCTTGCTCTATACGAGCCGATCGCTCGATTCGGCAACCGGCGGCAACGCCGGACGCCAGTTCGCGCTGACCGACACGGGCATGACGCCGACCAACTTCGGCATCACCGGAAGCGAGGATCTCGGCGGCGGGCTGCACGCGAAGTTCAAGCTGGAGAGCGGCTTCAACGTCACGGATGGCGCGTTCGGCCATTCGAACGGCAACTTCTTCGGCCGCCAGGCGTGGGTCGGGATCGACGGCGGATTCGGCGAAACGAAGGTCGGCCTGCAGTTCTCGCCGTTCGTGCTCGCGATACTCGGATCGGACCCGCGCAACGTCTCCCACTTCGGCGCCGCACTGGTGCCGTACGTCGACAACGTGCTCGTCACGGGCCTCTTCAACCCGAACGCGATTTCGTATACGAGCCCGACGATCGCCGGGCTGACGGCCAGCGCGATGTTCGGCTTCGGCGGAAAGGCCGGCGACTTCCAGGCAGGACGCCAGTATTCCGGAAGCGTCACCTATACGAACGGCGGCTTCATGCTCAACGCGGCGCTCTACGACGGCAACGGCGGCACGTCCCCGACGCCGGTTGCGAGCACGGTCGCGTTCGTCGGCCGCACGATCGGTGCCGCCTATACGTTCGGCCCCGTGACCGGCAAGGCGTCGTTCACGAGCTACAAGGTCGCCGGCTCGTTCAGCAACAACGTGTATAGCGCCGGCCTCGACTATCGCGTCACGCCGGCCCTCGACCTGAATACCGGCGCGTGGTACACGACCGACCGCAACGATTCGCACAATCACTCGCTGCTTGCCGCGGTCGGCGCCGACTACAGCCTGTCGAAACGAACGGGCCTGTATGCGCAGGTCGGCGTCGTCAACAACCACGGCGCGATGAATACCGGCCTCGGCATCACGGGCGGCGCGTTGTACGGGTTGCCGGGCACGACGGTCGGCGTCAACGCCGGCATCCGCCACGTGTTCTGACGCAGCGCTCGCGAACGGGCGGCCGGCACGCGCCGCCCGTTCGGCTGCGCAAGTCGGCAAGGCCGGCACGGCAACGCGGCGCAAACCCGACGCAAACGCGCCCCGCCCGGCGCCGGTCCGGTCGTCCGGCACGCCGATCTCGATGTTTACCCGACCTCAAGTCCGCGGCCGGGCGGCCGTCAAGTCAGGAACGCACGCCCAACCTCCGCCGGGAACCCGGCGCGCGTCTTTCAAGGAGACCCACCCACGTGAACTTCTTCGGAATCGGCCGCGGCCGCCGTTCGACGAGCGCGCTCGTCGGCGACATCGCCGAACAGGCCGGCAGGCTCGGCATCGAGATCTGCGACGTATCGGGCCACGTCGAGGAAGTCGCGGCCCGCGTCGCCCGGCAGGCCGAGGTATGCCATACGCTGCGCGAATCGGCCGCCCTCACGCTGCGCGGCAACCACCGGATCGCCGAGGCCGCGCAGCAGGTGCGCGACGTCAGCGCCAATGCGTCGAATGCGGTCCGGCAGTCGCAGCAGACGATCGAGGCATCGCTCGCGGACATTCACGGCCTCGTCGAGGGCGTCACCACGATCGGCGACCAGATGGGCGCGCTGCGTGACGCGCTCGATCACGTGCGGGCCGTGTCCGAGGAAATCTCCGTCATCGCGCGCCAGACCCACCTGCTCGCGCTGAACGCCGCGATCGAGGCCGCGCGGGCCGGCGAGTCGGGCCGCAGCTTCGCGGTCGTCGCGGCCGAGGTCAAGAACCTGTCCGCGAAAACCGGGCAGGCGACGGCTCAGATCGAGACGACCCTCGCGCGGCTCGCCGAGCAGACCGAGCGCCTGCTCGCGGAAGGCACCGACAACGCCGCGCGCGCGCATCGCGTGCGCGAGGGCACGCGCACGATCGGCGAGGTCGTGCACGCGACCGGGCACGCGATCACCGAGCTTGCCGGCGGGGCCGAACAGATCGCGTCGCTGACGGACGAGATCGAGGCGCAGTGCCACCGACTCGACGAGCAGGTAGGCGAGATGGCGTCCGGCGTCGAGAACTCGGCCGACAATTTCTCGCAGGCCAAGGACCGGCTCGGCAATCTGCTCTCCGTTTCCGAGACGCTCATCGAGCTCACCGCCGCGACCGGCATCGAATCGCCCGACACGCGCCTGATCGACACCGCGCGGAGCACGGCCGCCGCGATCGGCAAACTCTTCGAGGAAGCGGTAAGCCGCGGCGATATCGCACTCGACGCGCTGTTCGACACGCACTACGAACCGATTCCGGGCACCGACCCGCAACAGTTCATGACGCGCTTCACGGCATTCACGGATCGCGTGCTGCCGGCCGTCCAGGAGCCGGTCCTCGCCCTCGACGAACGCATCGTCTACTGCGCGAGCTTCGACCGGCAGTGCTACCTGCCGACCCACAACCGGAAGTTCTCGCTGCCGCAGCGCGCGGACGCCGCCTGGAACGCCGCGAATTGCCGGAACCGCCGGATCTACACGGACCGGACGGCGCGCATGTCGGTGTCGCATGACAAGCCTTTCCTGCTGCAGACCTATCGCCGCGACATGGGCAACGGCCAGTTCGCGCTGATGAAGGACGTCTCCGCGCCGATCGTCGTCGGCGCACGGCCGTGGGGCGTCCTGCGAATCGGCTACAGCGTCTGAACCGGGGCGTGCGGGCCGCGCCTATTGCTCCAGCCCTACTCCCAGCGGCCGCTGATCGCTGCGCCCGTGATCGTCGACCACCCGCACCGTATAGCTGCCGGCCGTCCCCGGCTGCCAGAACAGCGCGTCGCCCGGCGTACTGCGGCCGACATACGCATCGTTGACGAACCAGTACAACGCATGCGCGCTCGCATCGGCCGTCGCGTTGAACGCGATGCGCGTCTCCCCGGTGCGCGTCACCCGCATCGCATACGTACTGCCGCGCAGCGGCGACGTGATCCGCGGCGGGTCGCCCTCCACCTGCCCCGCATCGCGGCAGTCCGCATTCTGCGGCGGCCGCCTGCGTGGAATACCCGCCTGCGCGAACACCTGCTGCAGGTCCGACGGCCAGAACTCGAAGATCTCCGTATGCGTGCGCTTGCCGTCGTACGGCGGACACGCGGCCTTCCCCGTCGCATCGTCGATCACGACGGGCCGGTGCACGTTGCTCACGCGAATCGGCGACGTGCCCGGAATGAACCACGTCCAGCCCTGTTGCGGACACCATTCGTTCGGCAGATCGCCGCTCGCGAGACAGATCCGCACGCGCTTCAGCCGCGGCGGCATCGCGCGCGGCGGCTCGGCGAGCGGGCGCTCGGCGTTCATCGCATCGACGACCTGGAAGAACAGCGGCGCGGCCGCATCGACACCGACGAAGGCCGTATTGGCCGAATTGTCGAAATTGCCGACCCACACGACCAGCACGTACGGGCCGAACACGCCGGCCGTCCACGCATCGCGGAACGACCATGACGTGCCGGTCTTCCAGTACACGGGCACGCTCGACGGCTGCGCGCCGCTCGTCTCGTCGGGGCGCAGGTGCTGGCGCAGCATGTCCATCGTCATGTAGCTCGCGTCGGCGCTCAGCAGGCGCCGGGCGGGCCGCGCCGGCTCGTCCGCGCGCAATCGCAGCGGCCGGAACTCGCCGCGATTCGCGAGCATCGCGTACAGCGCCGCGAGATCCTGCATCGTCACTTCGCCGCCGCCGAGCACGAGCGCGAGCCCGTAGTGCTGCGCGCTCGCGAGGCGGCGCACGCCGGCTTCCTGCAGGAACCGGTACAGATCCGGCGACTTGAGCTGCGACGCGACCCATACGGCCGGCACGTTGCGGCTGCGGTTCAGTGCGTCGGTCGCGGTGATCGGCCCGAGGAAATGGCCGTCGAAATTCTCCGGCGCGTACGGGCCGAACGACGTCGGCACGTCGCGCAGCACCGTCTGCGGATGCAGCACGCCCTGGTCGAAGCCGAGCGCATAGATGAACGGCTTGAGCGTCGAGCCCGGCGAGCGCCGCGCGAGCGTGCCGTTCACCTGCCCGTCGATCGTGCGATCGAAGAAGTTCGCGGAGCCGACCAGCGCCTTCACGCCCATGTCGCGCGTATCGACGAGGATCGCCGCCGCGTTGCGCACGCCGCGCGTGTCGTTGCGCGCGACATAGCGTGCAACCTGTCGTTCGAGCGTGCGCTGCAGGTCGAGATCGAGCGTCGTCACGAGCCGCGCGCCGGCCTCGCTGTCGTCCGCCGCACCGCCCGACGTCGTGCGCCACGCGCCGCGCGCGGCGAGCGCCTGGTCGACCGCATGCGGCGCGTCGAACGGCAGCGCGGACAGCGGCCGCATCGCGAGCGGCAACGCGAACAGCGGCTTCAGCGCTGCATCGCCGGGATGCGTCGTCAGCCAGCGCGCAAACAGCCGGTTGCGCGACGCGGCCAGCGCGCGGTTGATCTCGTCCTGCCCGCCGCGCACGCGCCGCGCCGGGTCCTGCGGAATCACCGCGAGCGCGAGCGCTTCGGGCAACGTCAGCGCATCAGGCATCCGGTCGAAATAGACGACGCTCGCGGTACCCGCGCCTTCGACGTTGCGCCCGTACGGCGCGTCGTTCAGATAGGCTTCGAGGATCTGCCGCTTCGAATAGAACAGCTCGAGCTGCAGCGCACGCGCGACCTGCGCGAGCTTGCCGGCCGGCGTGCGCGTGTTCAGCTTCCACAGCGAGCGTGCGAGCTGCATCGTCAGCGTCGACCCGCCCTGCGGATTGCCGCCGCGCACGTACGTGATCCACGCGCCGCGCGCGAGCCCGTACGGGTTGAAACCCGGATGCCACCAGAACCAGCGGTCCTCGTGCAGCATCACGGCTTCGACGAGCTGCGGCGACATCCGGTCGAGCGGCACCCATAGCCGGTAGCGCTCGTCCTTCGCGAGCGTCAGGCGCAGCAACCGGCCCTGCGCGTCCGTCACCGCGACCGACGACGGCTTCCAGTCGCGCAGCGGCGGATGCGGCCACAGCCGGCACGCAACCAGCGCGCCGACCACGAGCAGCACGCCCACGAGCCAGTTCTGCCAGCGGTGCAGCCAGCGGCCGGCGCCGTGCAGCGCGCGCCGACGCACGGATGCTTCAGCCACGCGCGAGCACTCCCCGCTTTCGACGTGGCGCGCAACGCCGCGGCATCCGCCTCGTCATCGCGCGCGCTCCACCGTCAGCGCCGTGCCGCCCGGCGCCTGCGCCTGCACCCGGCGGTCGTACATCGACTCGCCGTACGCGGGCGGCGCGACGAAGCGGCCCGCGTTGCTCGCCTTGATGCGGTAGACGAATTCGCGCACGTCGGTCGTCGCGGTGCCGTAGATCACCACGCGATCCTCGCGCACATCCGCGAACTGCGGCTGCCACGTCGACCCCGTCACGCCGATCGGCGACCGCCACGGCGCATCGGCCACCGGCGCCGACGCGCCGCCGTTGCCGTCGCCATCCTGCGTGTCCGTCGCGGGTGGCGGCGCGATCACCGGATCGAAGCCGCCCGGCAGCAGGTCGACGATCGCGATGTTGCCGACGTTCGCCGAACCCGTCGCGCGGATCTTCAGGTGCACGTCGATCTCCTGGCCGAGCGTGATCCTGTCGAGCGGCTTGCCGTTCGTGTCGGTGTAGTCGCGCACGATCTCCAGCCCGTTCCTGATCGCCTTCGTCGACGTGCCGCGGTCGTAGCCGGACTGGCTCGCGACCCACCACGCCGGCAGCGTGCTGCCGTTCACGAAGTCGACGCGCGACGCGCCGGCCGCCCACGTGCCCGAGCGCACGAGGCCCGCCTGGATCGACGACACGTCCTTCGCGCCGGCACCCGCGCGCACCTCGTCGATCGCGAGCCGGTCGAGCTGGCCCGCGTTCGACGCCGCGTATGCGTCGAGCGCGAGAATCGTCATCGCCGACGACAGCGTGTTGTAGCGGTTGTCGACGAGCGGCGCGGCGAGGTTGTCCATCGCGCGCGGCGACAGCTTGCTCACGCGTTCGGGGAAGTGCTTCGCGAGCAGGTACAGCACGCTCGCGTCGCGCGTCAGCGGGTCGATGTAGTAGCCCGTCACGTAATCGCCGTCCGACGCGCGCTTGCGTTCGAGCAACGCCTGCGGGCCCGCGATCAGCGCGGCGGCTTCCTTGTCCTGCTTCAGCAGCTGATACGACGCGGCGAGCCATGCGGCCGCGAGATCGTTGTTCCAGTCCTTCGGGTACGCCTCCTGCAACCGTTTCTGCACGGCCGCGAGGCTGTTGGTCGTCACGTTGCCCTGGCGCGTCAGCAGGTACACCGCGTACGCGCGCTGCCGCAGCAGGTCGAGCGAGCCGAGCGCGTCGTTCGCGGCGAGCTTCTGCAGATAGGCGTTGCCGGCATCGAGCATGTCCTTCGGCACCGCGATGCCGCGATCGCGCGCATCGAGCAGCACGTGCATCGCATACGCGGACACGAACGGATCGGCGTCGGGCGTCGCGCTCCACAGCCCGAAGCCGCCCTGCGCGTTCTGCCGGCCGCGCAGCACGCCGAGGAACTGCGCGATCGCGCTCGCATTCGCCGCGTCGGCACCGGCTTCGGGCGCATGCATCGCGCTCGTCAGCGCGCGCACCGACAGCCACTTCGCCGCGAACACGCGCGGCACGACCGCGCTGACCATCTGCTCGCTGCAGGCGTGGTCGAAGTTCACGAGATACGACGACAGCCCCTCGGACAGCACGAGCGGCGCCGTCGAGATGCTCGCGTCGCGCGACGCGTACGCGTCGTACATCGACCGCAGGTTCGGCACGCTCGCCTTCTTGCCCGGATCGACGCGCGCGATGTCGAGCTGCGTGCGGAACGCGGCGGCCGGCCGCACCGACACGTCGACGCGCTGCTGCGCGCCCTTCGCGCCGTAGCGCGCGCCGAACGACAGCGCGCCCGAACCGAGCGTATCGGTCGCCTTCACACGGAACATCGCGACGCCTTCGTGCTGCGGCGCGAGCGCGACATTCTGCGTCGCCGGACCGATCACCTGCAACTGCGGGCCCGTCTTCAGCGTGACCACCACCGGCACCGGCTGGTTGCCCACGCCCGTCAGGTTGTTCGCGACGCCGACGCTGACATCGGCCTCGTCGCCCGGCGCGAGCGTCGTCGGCACGTTCGGCGACAGCACGAAATCGCCGCGCACCGTCGTCGCGCCTTCGAACGTGCCGACCAAGTCCGGCGACACCGACACGGCCATCACGCGCAGCTTGCCGTTGAAGTAGTCGGGCACCGTGTAGCTCAGGCGCGTGTCGCCGTTCACGTCGACGATCCCCGACCAGTAGACGACCGGCTTGTCGCGCTTGCGCTTGAACGGGTTCAGCTGCCGGCCGATCGCGTCGTCGGCGTCGCCGCCGGGCGCGGCCATCGCCATCAGCTTCTCGAAGTCCGGCAGGATCAGGTCGAGGATCTGCGACGTGCCGACTTCGAGCATCCGCTTGCGGAAGAAGAACTTCAGCGGATCGCCGAGCTTGTAGCGCGCGACCTGCAGGATGCCTTCGTCGACCGCGAACACGACGACCTTTGCCGGCTTCGCCGAATGCACGGTGAAGTTGACGGTATCGCCCGGCTTCACCAGCGCCGGCGCCTCGACGCTCACCGCGTTGCGGCGCGCGTCGAGATTCACCGAGAACGGCACGACGCCGTAGCTCAGCGGGCTCATGAAGATCTCGTCCGACGACGGATCGCGGATGTACTGCACGTTGATGTAGCCGTTGCCTTCGAAACCGGCCGGCACCGTGATGTGCTGGATCGAGCTCGTCGTGTCCGCATGGAACCATGCATGCGCGTACACCTTGTCGCGCTCGATCGTGATCAGCCCGCTGCCCGCATAAGGCGCGCGGATCGCGATCTCGACCTGCTCGCCCGGCCTGAAGTCGTGCTTCGCGAGGCTCACCTGCAGCTCGGCGTTGCGGTCGAGCGAGCGCGTGACGTTCGCGGCGCCCGTGACCGAATACTCGATCCGGTTCACCGCGGTGCCGTCCGCGCGGCGGATCACGAGCGCGTAGCTGCCCGGCTTGTCGGTACGCAGCGCGACGTCGAGCCCCGCGGCCGGAATCGACAGCGGCTTCTCGTCCACCGGTACTTCCTTCAGCCGCGAATCGTATTTGTATGCGCCGGAATCCTGCTTGGTCAGCACCGACACGTAGCGCTCCTCGACGAGCTGCGCACGCAGGTCCTTCACGTCGATCGCCTTCGCGCCCGGATCGATCGCGACGAGCCGCACCGAGCGCGGGCTGCCGCGCTTCACGTAGCCGAGATCGTCGACCGACTTGTAGCCGACGAGCCAGTCGTTGTTCGACACGAGCGTCTGCGCGTTCGCCGCGACGTTGCGCCCGCCCTCCGCTTCGTATGCCTTCGCCTGGAAGTACAGCTGGTAGGTCGCGTCCGCGTACTTGTCGAGATCGAGGTCGAACTCGGCATGGCCCTTGTCGTCGGTCGTGCCGTCCTGCAGCGTCGTCGTGTAGCCCTCCTTCGCGCGCCGCGCATCGAAGAAGTGATAGCCCTGCCAGCTGCGGAACGACGGCCATACGGGGCGCAGCGTCAGCGTCGCCGCGACGCGGCGCTTCTCGGCCGGCGTGCCGAACAGGTTCTGCGCATCGACGATGCCCTTCAGCCCCTTCGGCTTCACCCACCCTTCGACGACCTGCCGCGACAGCTTCGCGTCGACCTTCATCCGGTCGGGCAGGAACTCCTTCACCTGGACGGTCGTGCTGCCGATCGGCTCGGCACCCGGCTGGCCGTCCTTCACGATATACAGGTTGACCGTCCACGTGCCGGTCGGCGCCGTTTCGGCGGTCGTGTAGCCGAGTTCGGTGAAGCCCGTCGCATCGACGGTCACCGGCTTGCGCTCGACGGTGATCCCGCGCGGGTCGACGATTTCCGCCTGCAACGGCACGCCGGCCGGGCTGCGCGCCCAGCTGGCCGCGCGCACGATCAGGCCGATGTGGAACGAATCGCCGGGCCGGTACAGGCCGCGATCCGAGAACAGGTACGCCGACAGCTGCCCCTGGCCCGTCGCGTTGCGCTCGCCGTCGACGTCGAAGCGCGAGAAGTCGAGCTGACGGTCGCGCCCGGCCACCGGCAGGAACGACAGGTCGGTGTCCTTCTTCACGACATACAGCTGCGGACGCTTCTCGCGGTCGAGCCCCTTGAACGCGGGAAAATGCACGATGCCGTCGGCGCTGGTCGTCTGCGTGAACAGTGCCTGGCCGTTGACCGCGAGCACCGACACGGTTGCGCCCGCAACCGGCTTGCCGGTGCGGATCGACTGGATGAACACGTCCTGGCTGCCATCCAGCGCCTTCTTGACCAGCATCCCGAGATCGGTCACGACGATCAGGCGCGTGTCGCCGAGTGCGTTGTCGCCATCGTCGCCATTGCCGTTGCCGCTGCTGTCGCCCGCATCGGCGTTGTCGGACTGATCCTGGCTGCCGTCGGCGGACGATGCATCGTCATCCTTCGCGTCGTCGGTCTGCTTCTTCGCGGCCGCCGGATCGAACTTCGACAGGTGCAGCAGGAACACGCCGCGCTTGCCGCCCTTCAGGTACTGGCCGAGATCGATGCCTTCGTAATGGGCCTTGCCGGGCTCGCCGGCCGGGAACGCACGCGTCTGCACGAAGCGCTCGACGATGTGATCCTCGCTGAACGAATAGGACAGCTCGGGCCGCGCGTACGTGCCGTTGTTGAAGCTCACGAGATGCTGGATCTGGTCGGGCAGCACGCGGCCGATCTCGACCTTCATCCCCGGCAGGTTGCGCGACACGACCGACAGCCGCTTGCTGCCGCTCATCGACAGCAGCGAGCCGTCCGCCATGAAACGCAGCAGCTTCGGATAGTCGGGCACCGTGAACGCGCTCGTCACGGGCTTGCCGAGCAGGTAGCCGCCGGCCGACTTCAGGTCGCCCTCGACCCGCACGACGACGCGCTCGCCCGGCGTCGCGTGGTACTTGAAGCTCTGCAGCGTCGCGAAATCGTTCTCGGTCGGCACCGCTTCGAGCGGCAGCGGCTTCGACTGCTTCAGCACCGCGTCGCTGATGTCGGCCACGTTCCATTCGTACGGCGGATCGTCGTCCGACTGCTCGACGCCCGGCTTGCGCTTCGGCAGCACCCACGCCTTCGCGCGCGCGGCGAGATCGGCGCTGCGCACACCGTCGGACGTTTCGGCGACGAGCACCTGCTCGGGCTCGTAGCGCTCGTTGTCGACGAGGGTCGGCGCGACGTTGCCGATCGACAGGCTGTACAGCCCCGGCACGCCGACCGACGCATGCAGCACGTCCGGCGTGCCGTTGCCGCCGCGCGCGCTCTTCACGCCCTTGTCGACGTCCAGCCGCACCGACAGCGGATCGCGCGGGATCTCGAGCGGCTGCGAGTAGACCCACGCGCTCGTCTTCATCTTGTCGTAGTTGACCGTATAGCGCAGCGGCGACGCGCTCTTGCCGTCGCGGCCGACCAGCACGAGGCCGATGCGCTTCTCGAACTCGGCCGGATCGACCGGGTAGTTGAAGCGCAACTGCAGCAGGGCCTGCTTCTCCGCCGGGTTGTCGGGGTTCTGGTAGAACTCGTTGTTGCCGAAGGTAGCGGCGAACGCCGGCAGGTCGAACGCGAAACGATCGTCGCGCATGATCACCTGCGGCGCGAACACGCGGTGCACCGCGAAACGCACCTCGACGTGCGCGCCGACCGGCCAGTCGGCCGCCGGCGTGAAGCGCAGCGTCTTGTCGTCGACCCACTCCCACGCGCCCTTCAGCGCGGGCGTCATCTCGATGCCGTCGCCGGCCGGCTTGCCGACCCGCTCGATCGGCGCGGCCGACTGCGCGAACGCCACTTCGAGCGGATGCACGGTGATCTTCGGCTTGTCGGTGTCGTCGACCTCGTAGGTCGTGATCGCCGGCGCCTTCACGGTGAAGCCGACGGTTTCGGGCTCGGGCGGCTTCGGACGATGCTTGAACCAGTAGCCGCCGTAGCCGAGCGCGGCCGCGAGCAGCACCAGGCCGCCGGCATGCCACGGACGGCGGCGCACGGCCGCCGCGGTGATGCCCATCCACGCGGGCGCCGTCCACGACACGTCGCCGACCAGCGGCCGCAGCGCGCAGCCGAGCAGCCACCAGACGAAGCCCGCCACGCGAATCGGCAGGAGCAGCAGGAAGCGCAGCAAATCCATGTTGTTATTTCCTTGTTCAAGGACGTGCGGCCGGCTTCGGCGGCGTTCCCCGAGATTTATCGGTCTGTGACGGCGCGGCCCTGGTTGCGCCGTAATGCTTGGAATGTTGTGTTCGACCGGATGCTGGCCGCCATTATCGATCAGACCCGAAAGGATGGAAATATCGGTGTGCCGGCGCGCAACGCCGCCCGACGACCGGCCGGACGGGCAGGTTTCGGCTCTCCGCCCCGACCTCGGCACACGGCCGCGCCGCGTTCGCTAGAATGCGCGGCTCGGCAGGATCGAATCGAAATGAAAGGAAACCGCTTGAAACTCCCGTTCGAATGGCAGATCGGGCTGCGCTACGCGCGCGGCGGCCGGCGCTCGGCCGGCGACGGCTTCGTGTCGTTCATCGCCGGCGCCGCGATGGCCGGCATCGCGCTCGGCGTCGCCGCGCTGATCGTCGTGCTGTCGGTGATGAACGGTTTTCGCACCGAGGTGCGCGACCGGATGCTGTCGGTGCTCGCGCACGTGGAAATCTTCTCGCCGACCGGTTCGATGCCGGACTGGCGGCTGACCGCGCACGAATCGCTGCGGAACCCGGCCGTGCGCGCGGTCGCGCCCTATGTCGACGCGCAGGCGCTGCTGACGAACGCGGGCAGCGTGACGGGCGTCGCGCTGCGCGGCATCGACCCCGTGCTCGAACCGCGCGTGTCCGAAATCGCGCGCAAGCTGAAGACCGGCCGCCTCGACGCGCTCGTGCCGGGCGAGATGGGCATCGTGCTCGGCGCGGCGCTCGCCGATGCGCTGCACGTGAAGATCGGCGACCGCATCACGTTCTTCGCGCCCGGCCACGGCGCGCGCATCGGCGAGGCGCTGCCGCGGTTCCGCCAGTTCAACGTGGTCGGCACGTTCGAGTCCGGCCATTACCAGTACGACAGCGCGCTCGCGTACATCCACATCCACGACGCGCGGAAGCTGTTCAACGTGCCCGCGCCGACCGGCGTCCGGCTGCGCGTCGACGACCTGCAGCGCGCGCCGGAGATCGCGCTCGCGCTGTCGCGCACGCTGTCGGGCGACCTGTACATCCGCGACTGGACGCGGCAGAACCGCACGTGGTTCGAAGCCGAACGGCTGCAGAAACGGATGCTGTCGCTGATCCTGATGCTGATCGTCGCGGTCGCCGCGTTCAATCTCGTGTCGTCGCTCGTGATGACCGTCACGCAGAAACAGGGCGACATCGCGATCCTGCGCACGCTCGGCGCGCCGCCGCGCTCGATCATGAAGATCTTCGCGATCCAGGGGACGACGATCGGCCTCGCCGGCACGCTCGCGGGCGTCGCGTCCGGCTGCGCGATCGCGGTGAGCATCCCGTGGGTGCTGCCGGCGATCGAGCAGGTGCTCGGCATCCGCTTCCTCACCCCGTCCGTGTACTTCCTCAGCTCGCTGCCGTCGAAGCTGTCGGCGATCGACGTGATCGAGGTCGCCGCGGCCGCTTTCCTGATGTCGTGCGCCGCGACGCTGTACCCGAGCTGGCGCGCCGCCCGGGTACGGCCGGCCGAGGCGTTGCGCGACGAATAGGCCGCGCGTTACGCGGTCTCGTGGAAGCCGACGCTGTGGCTGCCGTCCGGCGTGTAGGCGGCGAGCACGTCGAGGCCGACGTCGACGAGTTCCGCGCGCATGCCGGCCGTCTTGTGGCCTGACGGGTCGACCAGGATCGCGGTGCCCGACGACAACTGGCGCACGGTATTCAGCAACGCGAGCGTGCCGCGCGCGGTGCCGGCCGACTGCCCGACCGTCAGCGGCGTGCCATCTTCCGCGACGAGGCGCTGGCCGGACGTCAGCGGCTGGTTGCGCGCGACGGACGCGTTGAGCAGGCTCATGAAATGAAAACGCGCATCGGCGTTCCGGCCGGCCGCCGCGCGGTCGCTGTCGGTGAACGTGTCGCCGCGCACGGCCGCGCCCTGCGCGGCGAGGTCGACCGCCTGGTCGTGAAACGCGTTCACCGCGGCCACGAGGCCGGCATTCGCGTTCAGCGTCGACTCGATCCACGCGCGGTCGCTCTCCGGCAGGCTCGTCGAGTCGACCTTGATCTGCCCGTTGTCGGTCGTGAAGTCGAACGATGCGTCGGCCAGATCCGGCCGCTTCGCGACGATCTCCTGCATGCTCGCCGCGAGCGGGTCGGTCACGCCGCGCAGCTTCATCGTCAGGTCGCCGACCATCGACAACTGTTTGGTCAG
The DNA here is from genome assembly GCF_001718535.1 of Burkholderia seminalis. Taxonomy (NCBI): domain Bacteria; kingdom Pseudomonadati; phylum Pseudomonadota; class Betaproteobacteria; order Burkholderiales; family Burkholderiaceae; genus Burkholderia; species Burkholderia seminalis. Next base: position 2,536,439 of record NZ_CP013400.1, read on the forward strand.
CGCCGCCTGCATCGCTTCAGGATCCAGCGCCCTGACCGTGAGCGGCTGGCCGGGCGGGTTCCCGGAATCCGCCGTATCCGTGCCCTGGCGCCCGTCGAGCGCCGCCTGTGCCATCTGCGCGAGCGACAGGCCGCCCGCAGCCGTAACCGAAATCGTCATTGCCCTCTCTCTCCTTTCAGACTGTTTTTCACGGTTTACGGACGGATTCCACGAAAGTTGAGACGGTATCGCGTCGACACATGCAAACTTTGTTTGACTCAAGCTAAAAAAGTTTGACACGGACATTTCACTGAGATAACTTTTGCGCAAGCTTCCGGAAAGCAATCCGGCCCGCCGTGCCGGCTCGTTTCGCGCTTTCCTGCCATTGCCGCACCGCCGTTCGCAACATTCCCGCGTCACCGCATCGCGCCGTTCCGTTTCATCCGAAACCTGAAGGAAGCCCGGTCATGCCTGCGTTTGATTCGCACTCCTGCATTCATTCCGTGCCGCCGCCGCGCTGACGCGCCATTCGCGCTCCGTTCGGGGCGAGACGCCGGTGCGCGTCGCCCGCCGCTTTTGATGGTGCAGTTCCGCTTCATCCGATGCAGTACCCGGCCAGGCCGCAGGGGGCGTATCGCGAGCCGCGTCGGTTCCAGACAATCACAAGAGACGAGGTCGATCCAATGAACATTCATCGAACCGGATGCCGGCGCGCGTGGCTACCCGCGCTCGTGGCAGCCGCGACGCTCGCCGCGTGCGGCGGCGACGACGGCGGCAGCGCGGCGGGGGTATCCGCACTCGCGCAAGGCCAACAGGAGGGGGCCGCCGCAGCGGCGGCCGATGCGCAGTCGCTGGCGTCGCACGTGTCGCCGTCCGGTGTCCCGTACGCGAATCCGGCCAGCAACGGACGCTACAAGCCGGTGATCAGCAACGGCCAGGTGCAGCCGTCGCTGTCGGGCGGCACGATCGAGGAAAACGCGTGGGTCGACACGCCGGTCGATTCCGACGGCGACGGCACGCGCGACCGCATCCACGTGCGCATCGTGCGGCCGTCCGAAACCGCGAACGGCGCACGCACGCCCGTCATCGTGCTCGCGAGCCCGTACTACGCGGGGCTCGCCGACAGCCCCGACCACGACGTCGACGTCGAACTCGACGGCACGCCGCATCCGGCCGCGAACGCCGGCGCACCGGCATCGGCATCCACGCGCATCCTGGCCGCCGCGCCGCAGTCGCGGATGCTGCAGCAGGTCGAAGCGGCCGCCGCCGGCCGCTCGTGGATCGAGAGCTACTTCGTGCCGCGCGGCTTCACGATCGTCTACGCGGATTCGCTCGGCACCGCCGGCTCTGACGGCTGCCCGACGATCCTGACGCGCGACGAATCGGTCGCGATGGCGTCGGTGATCCGCTGGCTCGGCCGCGACGCGACCGCGAAGGACGCGAACGGCAAGACGGTCGTCGCGAACTGGTCGACGGGCCACGTCGGCATGTACGGCGTGTCGTACGACGGCACGCTGCCGAAGATGGTCGCGAGCCTGCGCACACGCGGGCTCGACGCGATCGTGCCGATCGCCGGGCTGACGAACATGTACGGCTACTACCGCTCGGGCGGGCTCGTGCGCGCGCCGGAAGGCTATCAGGGCGAGGACGTCGACGTGTACATCAAGGCGCTGCTGACGAACGCGCATCCGGAACGCTGCACACACCTGATCGACGAAGCGTTGCAGCAGGAAGACCGCAAGACCGGCGACTATTCGCCGTTCTGGGCCGCGCGCGACATCCCGACGGGGTTCGCGGTCGCGCCGGCACTCGTCGCGCAGGGGCTCACCGACGACAACGTGCGCGTCGACCAGTCGACGTCGTGGTATCTCGCGATGCGGCGCCAGGGCGTGCCGACGCAGCTGTGGCTGCACCGCCTGAAGCACACCGACCCGACGCGCGTGCCGGCGATGGGCGAAGCGTGGACCGCGGAGGTGAACCGGTGGTTCACGCGCTACCTGATCGGCTACAGCAACGGCGTCGAGCGCGATCCGCGCGCGGTGATCGAGCAGGCCGACGGCACGCTGCTGAAGGAAGCCGACTGGGCCGCGCGCCGTGCGACGCCGGTCACTTACTTCGCGGGCGGCGACGGCGCAAGCACCGGCACGCTGCTGCGGCTGCCGAGCGGCGGCCCGCTCGCGCGCTTCACCGACGATGCGCGCATTCCGGCGCTCACGCTGGCGAACACGCCGACGGGCGAAAACCGCAGCCGCTTCGAAACCGCGCCGCTGACGGCCGCGGCGCGCCTGTCCGGCACCGCGACCGCACGCGTCAGGCTGACCTTCACCGGCGTCGCCAACGTGACGGCGCTGCTGGTCGATCGCGCGCCGGACGGCACGGCCACGATCGTCACGCGCGCCTGGACCGACCCGCGCAACCGGCTGTCCGAGTGGCTGACGGAACCCGTGCTGCCCGGCCTGCCGTACGACCTGAAACTGACGTTCATGCCGCGCGACTACAAGCTGGAAGCCGGCCACCGGCTCGGGCTCGTCGTCCTCTCCAGCGACTACGAGGCGACGCTGCGGCCGACGCCCGGCACGGGCCTGACGCTCGATCCGGCCGGCACGTCGGTGACGGTGCCGCTGGCTTCGACGTCGGCGGGCGTGTAGTCGCACGCCGGCTGCCGGCATGACGGCACGGCCGCCCCCGCCTGCGCGCCCGTCGGCGCGGGCGGGGGTTCGCTGCAGGAATGGCACGCCTGCGCCAGGCTGCGAAAATCGAACGCCAACGGTGCCCTCCCATGATCCCCCTCAGCGCGAAAGCGATCGTCCGTGACGGCCGCTCGGTCCTGCTCCTGCGTAATCCACGCGACGAATGGGCGTTGCCGGGCGGCTGGCCCGAAGCCGGCGAATCGCTCGAGGAAACCGTCACGCGCGAAGTGCGGGAGGAATGCGGGATCGTCGCCTCGGCGATCCGCTACGTGGCGAGCCGCTCGTGCGAGGTCGTGCCGGGCAAGCGCGTGCTCATCGTGTGCTTCGAGTGCCGGGTCGATCGTCATGAAATCGTCCTGAGCGACGAGCACAACCCGTTCGGCTGGATCGACCTCGATGCCGACAAACCGGCGAACCTGCCGGATTTCTATTGGGCATTCCGCAGGCAGGCGGGCTGATTCGCGCCCGCCCTTCGGCACTCACACCGGCGTCAACACCGGCTGCCCCGCGAAATGCCGCGCCGCGTTGTCGAGAAACTGCTGCACCGACCGATCGAGCGCCTCGGGCGACCAGCCGCCCATGTGCGGCGTCAGCACGACGTTGTCGAGATCCGTCAGCGCGCGCGGCGGCTCCGGTTCGCCTTCGTACACGTCGAGCCCCGCGCCGGCGATGCGCCGTTCGCGCAGCGCATCCGCCAAAGCAGCGGTATCGACAACACTGCCGCGCGACACGTTGACGAGAAAACCGCCGGGCCCGAGCGCATCGAGCACGGTGCGGTCGATCAGGTGCCGCGTGCCCGCGCCGCCGGGCGTCGCGACGATCACGAAATCGGCCCACTGCGCCAGCGCGTCGACCCGGTCGAAATAGCGGTAGGGAACGGGCTTCTCGGACCGGTTGTGATAACCGATCTCGATGTCGAAGCCGGCCGCACGGCGCGCGCACTTCTCGCCGATCTTGCCGAGCCCGACGATGCCGAGCTTCCTGCCCGACACGTTCGGCGGCATCGGCAACCCCTCGCGCCACACGCCCGCGCGGGTTTTCGCATCGAGCTGCACGACGTTGCGCACCGCCGCGAGCAGCAGCGCGAACGCGTGATCGGCGACGCAATCGTCGTTGGTGCCCGCGCCCGTGACGACCGTGACGCCGCGCGCCTTCGCATGCGCGACGTCGATGTGCTCGTAGCCCGCGCCGAGCGCGCTGACGAACGTCAGTTGCGGCAGCCCGTCGATCTCGGCGGCGGTGAGCCCCGTGCTGCCGTTGGTCAGCACCGCGCGAATCGTGCCGCCGTGTTCGGCGATCGCGCGTGCGCGTTCGTCGGGCGTCGGAGCATGGCGCACGTCGAACGACGCGGCGATCTTGCGCTGCGCGTCGCCGCGCAATGCGATGAGGACCAGCAACTCGGGCTTCATGTCGGCAAGTGTCCGCAGGCAGGGAACGAATTTCAGTGTAACAAGCGCACGCGACGGATGCGGGTTATCCCCACACGGGCTGTGGACACACCGCCGCACGCGGTTTGCCAAAGCCGGCTCAGTCAAGTAACTTTCGGCGTACGCCCCCGTCCTGGAGATCGGCCCAATGAAGCTCGCCCTGCCCGCCCGGATCCTGGGCCTCGTGTTCGCCGCCGCCGTCGTCGCGCCCGGCGCGCACGCCGACACGCCCGTCGTGGTGTCGTCGAAGATCGACACCGAAGGCAACCTGCTCGGCAATCTCGTCGCGCAGGTGCTGAAGGCCCACGGCATTCCGGTCACCGAAAAGATCGCGCTCGGCACGACGCCGATCGTGCGCAAGGCGCTCACGAGCGGCGAGATCGACATCTACCCGGAATACACCGGCAACGCCGCGTTCTTCTTCAACAAGGCCGACGACCCCGTGTGGAAGAACGCCGCACAAGGCTACGACACCGCGAAGAAGCTCGACTATGCGGCGAACCACCTCGTGTGGCTCGAGCCGGCGCCGGCGAACAACACGTGGGGCGTCGCGCTGCTCGCCCCCGTCGCGCAGTCGCAGCACCTGAAGACCCTCTCCGATTTCGGCAAGTGGGTGGCCGGCGGCGGCAAGGTGAAGCTCGCGGCATCGGCCGAATTCGTGAACAGCGCGTCCGCGCTGCCGTCGTTCGAGAAGGCGTACGGCTTCAAGATGAAGCCCGAACAGCTCGTCGTGCTGTCCGGCGGCGACACGGCCGCGACGATCAAGGCCGCCGCGAACCAGACCGACGGCGTGAATGCCGCGATGGTCTACGGCACCGACGGCGGCATCGCGTCGAGCGGCCTCGCGGTGCTCGACGACGACAAGCACGTGCAGCCCGTCTACGCCCCGGCGCCCGTGATCCGCGAAGCCGTGCTGAAAGCGCATCCGCAGATCGCCGACTACCTGAAGCCCGTGTTCGCGAGCCTCGACCTGAAGACGCTGCAATCGCTGAATGCCCGCATCCAGATCAACGGAGAGCCGGCCGCCGGCGTCGCGAAAAGCTACCTGAAAGCGAAGGGCTTCGTTAAATGACGGATCGCGCGGCCGCATCCGCGCGGCGCGTGACACTCGACAAGGTCGGCATCCTGATCGGGGTACTGACGATCGTCGCCGTGTTCGGCCTGTCGTTCGCGGTGCTGCGGCCGAACCGGATCGCGGCCGGCACCGGGCTGTCGGTGTTCGCCGCGCTGCCCGCGATGCAGGGCGCCGCGCTCGCCGCGCTGTGGACCGCCGGCGCGTTGTGGGCGATGACGGCGAGCCGCCCCGCCTGGCGGCTCGCGGCCGGCTGCGCGGGGCTCGCGACGCTGGCGTATGCGGTCGGCGCGGCCGCGCGGCATGTCGTCGCGCCCGACGACATGCTGGCCCGCGTGTCGCCCGACGCGGGCGTCTGGCTGCTGCTGTTCGCGTGGGCCGTGCTCGTCGCCGACGCGCTCGCACGACTCGCGTTCGGCCCGTGGCGGCGCCTCGTCGCGCTCGTCGTCGCGATAGCGGCGATTTCGGTGCCGCTCGCCTGCGGCTGGTGGGACGGCCTCTCGGTGATGCGCGAATACGCGGTGCGCAGCGACGATTTCTGGCGCGAGGCGATCCGTCACGTATCGCTCGCGGGCGGCTCGGTGGCCGCCGCGCTCGTCGCGGGCCTGCCGCTGGGCATCGCATGCGCGCGCGTCGCGTCCGTGCGGACCCTCGCCATGCCCGTGCTCAACGTCGTGCAGACGATCCCCAGCATCGCGATGTACGGGCTGATGATGGCGCCGCTCGGCCTGCTCGCCGCGCACGTGCCGCTCGCGGCCGCGCTCGGCATCCGCGGGATCGGCGTCGCGCCGGCCGTGCTCGCGCTGTTCCTCTATTCGCTGCTGCCGATCGCCTCGAGCGTCGTGGTCGGGCTCGGGCAGGTGCCGCCGCACGTGACCGAAGCGGCACGCGCGATGGGCATGACGCGCGCGCAGCGGCTGCTGCGCGTCGATCTCGTGCTCGCGCTGCCGGTGATCCTGAGCGGCGTGCGCATCGTGCTCGTGCAGAACATCGGCCTGACCGCGGTGGCCGCGCTGATCGGCGGCGGCGGATTCGGCACCTTCATCTTCCAGGGGATCGGGCAATCGGCCGCCGATCTCGTGCTGCTCGGCGCGATCCCGACGATCGCGCTCGCACTGGCGGCCGCCGTCGTGTTCGAAGCCGCGACATCGCTCGCGAAGGGGCGTGCAGGATGATCGAGATCGAACGGGTCGGCAAACGCTTCGGCGACGTGATCGCCGTCGACGACGTGTCGCTGACGATGCAGCGCGGCACGATCACCGCGCTCGTCGGTGCGTCGGGCAGCGGCAAGTCGACGCTCCTGCGCATGATCAACCGGCTGATCGCGCCGACCACCGGCACGATCCGCATCGACGGCGTCGACACGGCGACCGTCGCGCCCGAGCAACTGCGGCGCGGCATCGGCTACGCGATCCAGGGGCATGGGCTGTTTCCGCACTGGAGCGTCGCGCGCAACATCGCGACCGTGCCGCGCCTGCTCGGCTGGCCGCCCGGGCGCATCGACGCGCGCGTGAACGAACTGCTCGACCTGTTCCATCTCGCGCCGGCCGAATTCGCCGGCAAGCTGCCGCACGAACTGTCGGGCGGCCAGCAACAGCGCGTCGGCGTCGCGCGCGCGCTCGCGGCCGAGCCCGCGATGCTGCTGATGGACGAACCGTTCGGCGCGCTCGACCCGATCATTCGCGGCAAGGCGCAGGACGACCTGTTCGCGCTGCAGCGCCGCCTCGGCATCACGGTCGTGATCGTCACGCACGACATCGAGGAAGCGCTGAAGCTCGGCGATACGATCGCGGTGATGGACGGCGGCAGGCTGCTGCAGGTCGCGCCGCCGGCCGAGATTCTCGGCAAGCCGGCGGCCGGTGTCGTCGAGCAGCTCGTCGCGGGGGTCGACCGGCCGCTGCGCCTGCTCGCGCTGACGCCGATCGATACGGTGGCCGAACCCGGCCATGCCGACGGCGAGCCGATCGCCGCGACGCGCACGCTGCGCGATGCGGTGTCCGAGCTGCTGTGGCGCGGCGTCGACGCGCTGCCTGTCGACGACGGCGGCGAGCGCAATGCGCGCCGCATCACGCTCGATGCGATCCGCGCGCATGCGAGGAAGCCCGCATGACGGCGCATGGCAGCGTGCGGCCGACGCGTTCGGCGCTTCCCGCGTACGTCGCCCGCGCGGCCGCGCTCGCGCTGCTGCTCGTGCTGCTGTTGCGCCCCGCGTGGCTGCAGGGGGTATTCGCGCCGTTCGCGGACAACGGCGCGCCGGTCATCTACGATCGTGCGAGCCTGCTCGATCTCACGCTCGCGCATCTCGGCACGGTCGCGCTGTCGAGCCTGATCGGCACGATCGTCGCGGTCGCGGCCGGCATCGCGGTCACGCGGCCGGCCGGCGCGGATTTCCTGCCGGTCGCGCGCAGCGTCGTCGATATCGGCCAGACCTTCCCGCCGGTCGCGGTGCTCGCGCTGGCCGTGCCGGCCGTCGGCTTCGGCCTGAAGCCCGTACTGATCGCGCTCGTGCTGTACGGGCTCCTGCCGATTTTCGAAAGCACGATCGCAGGGCTCGAGGACGTGCCGCGCGACGTCGTCGACGCGGCGCGCGGGATGGGGATGAGCGGCTGGCAGCAACTCGTGTCGGTCGAACTGCCACTCGCGTTTCCGGTGATCGTCAACGGGATCCGGCTCGCGGTCGTGATCAATCTCGGCACCGCGACGATCGGCTCGACGGTCGCCGCGCGCGGGCTCGGCGACGTGATCATCGCGGGCCTGCAGACGTCGAACACCGCGTTCGTGCTGCAAGGTGGCGTGATCGTCGGGCTGCTCGCGGTGCTCGTCAGCGATGCGATCGGGTCGATTGCGCGAGTGGCGAGCGCGCGGCGCGCCTAGAAGGCGCTGCAACATTTTTCGAAGGAGAAGCCATGGGCGTCCTGGACACCGGCCCGTTTTTTCATGGCACGAAAGCGGATTTGCGGATCGGCGACTTGCTGACGGCAGGCTTCAGATCGAATTATCGGGATGACGTCGTGATGAATCACGTTTATTTCACGGCCCTGCCCAAGGGCGCCGGCCTGGCCGCGGAAATGGCCAAAGGCGACGGCAAGCCGCGGGTCTATATCGTCGAGCCCACCGGGGCATTCGAAAACGACCCGAACGTCACGGACAAGAAATTCCCGGGCAATCCGACGCGCTCGTATCGAAGCACATCGCCTTTGAAGATCGTTGGCGAACTCGATCACTGGGAACCGTACGATCCGGCGTTCATTCAGCAGCTGAGAATCCGCATCGAAGCCGGCATCGGCGAGATCATCAACTAGCGGTCATCCGGACTCCGATGCGTGTCCGCGCAACGATCGCCGCGTCGATCGTTGCGAACGTCACAAGCCTACACATCGCTTTCATTCGAGCCGGCGCTCGACCGTCTGGCGCGATTGGCCGATATACTGTGCGCCTCCCATTTCCCCGCACTCGACCATGCGACGACGGTTTTTCTGGCTGATCGTGCTCTCGCTCGGCATTGCGCAACAGGTATCGGCCGAGCAAACGCCCGCTATGCCCGCCTCTGCGCCCGACGTGCTGGCATCGGCGCCGGCTGTCGCCTCCGCGCCGCTCGCGAACGCCAACGATCAGCCGAACGAAGCAAACCGCCGCATCACGTCCTACCTGACGAAGAAATTCGGCGTCGCAAGAGAAAAGGCCGCGAAGCTCGCCGATATCGTGAGCGTCACCGCGACGAAATATTCGCTGCCCCCCGCCCTCGTTTACGCCATCATCTCGATCGAATCGCGCTTCCAGGAAAAGGCGCGCGGCCAGCACGGCGCGACCGGGCTGATGCAGGTCGTGCCGTCCGCGCACCGCGGCATGCTGCGCAACGTGAAGGACCTGACCGAACCGAATGCGAACGTCGAGGCCGGCTCCCGGATTCTCTCCGGCTACGTGAAAGCGGCCGGCGGCAACGTCCAGGCCGGGCTGAAGAGCTACAGCGGCGGATCCAGCGCGTATGCGGCGAAGGTCATGCAACGGGTCGATTCGTTCCGGTTCGTGCTCGAACCCGATGACGATGCGAAAGCCGCGAATACCGCGAACGACGGGAAGGCGCAGATGGTGCCGGTCAGCGATCCGTCCGGCCCTGCGCCCGCCGCGAACCGCAACGCGAAGTAAGCAATGCGCACCCGCGTTCGCGCGTCGACGATCCGACATATTGCGATTCACAGGCCGAACCATCGATTGTTCCGGTATTTCAGGAACACAAGCGCCAATGGGCGGCAACGTCACATTCTTCGCATATTTCAGGAACGATAAACGCGTGCGGCGGCGCATTCGCGCCGCCGCCCCGTGGAGTCACCGGATCACCTCCCTCGTGCCTTGATCCAGCCCCATTTGATCAAAGCTGCCCGGCCGCCCCGGTCCACCGCAAGTAATCCCCCCGCGTCCAGTCGAGCGACACGCCGACGCGTTTCGTCCCCGGCCGGATCTTCGGCTTGTACACCGACAGCGTGAGCGACTCCAGCGCCGGCCACTCGCGGAACGACAGCACCGCGATATCGGCGACGAGCGTCTCCAGCAGCCGCGTATGCGGCTTGTGCGACAGGAACGACGCGACACGCGCGCAATAACCGTCGTAATCGATCCACTCACCCTGCTCGCTCGGCTCGCAGCGATACCCGAGCCGCGCGTCGATCACGATCGGCTGCGGCGCTTCATGCTCGTGCGCATGAATGCCGATCCGCGCGGGCACCTTCAGTTCGTCGACGAACACGCTCCAGCCGCGCCCGCGCAGGCGCGGCGCGTCGATCGCCACGAACGGTTCGTCGAACGGCTTCATGACACGAGCGGCGCCGCGGCGTCGAGCATGATGCGCACGAAATAGTCCGCGAAGCTGCGACGCAGGACGATCTCGAACGTGTCGTCGCCGGTCGGGATCAGCGTGATCGGCGACTTGAAGTAGTGCGACTGCGCGCACTGGCCCGGCTTGAACACGCGCGGATGCAGATCGAGCGGGCAGCCGCGCGCGATCACGTCGCGCACGCGCTCGCCGCTGATCTCGACGACCGTATAACCGCTGCCGACATCGACGGCCGCCGCATACGAACCCTGCACGGCTTCCGCGAGCTTCGCCTCGAGCACGCCGGCCGGCACGGGCCCGTTCGAGCGCACGAGCCACTCGTCGGGGCCGAGCCACAGCACGTCGTACTCGGCGCCACGCGCAACCGTGTTCGGTTCCGCGGGCGGCCGGCAGCCGACCACGCGCTCGAACGCGGCGACGAACGCCGGATCGCTCAACTCGCCGCGCACGTTGACGAGGTCGAGGAAGGGCCGCTCGCGCAGCGTGAACTTCTTCGATGCGCGCGCCTGATGCGGCTTCAGCACATCGGCCGCGCCGACGAACGGCGATTCAAGCGTCACGCCGCCCGCGCCCGCCACCTGCGTCTGGTTTCTCGTTTCATTCCACATGCTGGCGCACCCCTTCGGTATCGTAGAAAACCGGGCTCGAGATCGTCGCGGTGATGCGCTTGCCGTTGGCCAGCGGAATCACGACGCTCTCGCCCATCTTGTTCAGGCCGCCCTTCACCACCGCGAGCGCGATCGAGCGCTTCAGGATCGGGCTGTAGTAGCTCGACGTCACGTGACCGATCATCGGCGTCGGATCGACCGCCGACACCTGCGTGTCCTTCGCGATGATCTGCGCGCCTTCCGGCAGCACGAACTGTTCGTCTTCGGTCAGCAGGCCCACGAACTGCTTGCGGCCTTCCTTCGCGGTGTCCGACCGCGCGAGCGAGCGCTTGCCGAGGAAGTCCTTCGACTTCGCGACGACCCCGCCCATCCCGAGGTCGTACGGCGTGATCGACCCGTCGGTGTCCTGGCCGACGATGATGTAGCCCTTCTCCGCGCGCAGCACGTGCATCGTCTCGGTGCCGTACGGCGTGATGTCGAACTCGGCACCGGCCGCCATCAGCGCTTCCCACACCGCGCGGCCCGCGTTCGCCGGCACGTTCACTTCATAGGCCAGCTCGCCCGAGAAGCTGATCCGCATCACGCGCGCCTTCGCGCCCGCGACGGTACCGTTCCGGTAGCTCATGAACGGGAATGCCTCGTTGCCGAAGTCGATGTCCTGGCACACCTTCTGCACGACCTTGCGGCTCTTCGGGCCGACCACCGCGAACGTCGCCCAGTGGTCGGTGACGGACGCGAGCCGCACCTTCATGTCGGGCCATTCGGTCTGCAGCCAGCGCTCGAGCCACGTGAGCACGCGCGCCGCGCCGCCGGTGGTGGTGGTCATCATGAAATGCTGGTCGGCGAGGCGCACGGTCACGCCGTCGTCGAACACCATCCCGTTTTCGTCGAGCATCAGCCCGTAGCGGCACTTGCCCACTTCGAGCTTGTTCCACGGGTTCGTGTACATCCAGTTCAGCAGCTTCACCGCGTCGGGGCCCTGGATGTCGATCTTGCCGAGCGTCGATGCGTCGAGGATGCCGACGCTGTTGCGCACCGCGAGGCATTCGCGCTTCACGGCCGCATGCAGGTCCTCGCCGTTCTTCGGGAAATACCACGGCCGCTTCCAGTTGCCGACGTCCTCGAACAGCGCGCCGTGCTCGACGTGCCATTCGTGCACGCAGGTCTTGCGGATCGGGTCGAGGAAATCGCCCGTTTCGCGCCCCGCGAACGTGCCGAACGACACGGGCGTGTAGTTCGGGCGGAACGTCGTCGTGCCCGTTTCGGGAATCGTCTTGCCGAGCGCGCCCGCGAGGATCGCCATCCCGTTGATGTTGCCGAGCTTGCCCTGGTCGGTGCCGAAGCCCATCGCCGTATAGCGCTTCACGTGCTCGACCGACTCGAAGCCTTCGCGCGCGGCGAGCAGGATGTCGGCGGCCGCCACGTCGTTCTGGAAGTCGACGAACTGCTTCGGCCCGCGTGCGGCTGCCTCGCGGCTGCCGACGAGCCACAGCGGCTGCAGTGCGCCTTCGACGGTTTCCGCGACCTGCGGCGCGACCGGGCGCTGCGCGGCCGTGAAGCCCGCGGCCTTCGCCGCTTCCACGCCCGCATCGACCGCGAGCCGCAATGCGCGCGCCAGCCCGAATTCGCCGGCCGCCGCGCCGACGCTCGCTTCCGCCTGCACGGGCTTGCCCGGCAGGAAGCAGGCCTTCTCGTCGTTCCAGCAAGCCTTGCCGCCCGACTGCGCGAACAGGTGCAGCACCGGGCTGAAGCCGCCCGACATCGCGACGAGGTCGCACGGGATCGTCTGCAGCTTGCCGCCCACCTGGCCGTTCGTGAGGGACGCGACGTCGACCGACGATACGCGCCACTTGCCCGACGCGGCCGTGACGACCGCCCCGCTCATCACCGTCACGCCCTGCCGCTTCGCGGCGGCCGGCAGCGCGCCGTTCGACGACGCGCGCGAATCGACGACCGTCACCTTCGCGCCGCACGCCTTCAGGTCGAGCGCGGTCTGGTATGCGCGGTCGTTGTTCGTGAACACGATCGCGTTGCGGCCCGGCAGCACGCCGAAACGATGCACGTAGGCGGACACCGCGCCCGCCAGCATCACGCCCGGCAGGTCGTTGTTGCCGAACACGATCGGACGCTCGTGCGCGCCGGTCGCGAGGATCACGCGCTTCGCGCGGACCTTCCACAGCAGCTCGCGCGTGCCCTTGCGCATCGACACCGGCAGGTGATCGGTCAGGCGCTGCGTGACCGTCACGAGGTTGTGGTCCTGGTAGCCGAACGCGGTGCTGCGCGACAGGATCGTCACGTCGGGCAGCTTGCGCAGCTCGGCCTCGATCTTCTCGACCCACTGCAGCGCGGGCTTCGCGTCGATCTCCGCGCGGCACGACAGCAGGCTGCCGCCCAATTCGCGCTGGTCGTCGACGAGAATCACGCGCGCGCCGGCCGTCGCGGCCGCATGCGCGGCGGCGAGGCCCGACGGGCCACCGCCGACCACGAGCACGTCGCAGTGCGCGTAGCACTTGTCGTAGCGATCGGCGTCGAGCACGTCGGGCGCCTTGCCGAGGCCGGCCGCTTCACGGATCTTCTCTTCGTATTTCGGCCACATGTTGCGCGGCCACATGAACGTCTTGTAGTAGAAGCCGGCCGGCATGAAGCGCGAGAACTTCTGGTTGATCGCATACTTGTCGTTCTCGAGCGTCGGCTCGGCGTTCACGCTCGTCGCGACGAGGCCCTGATACAGCTCGATCTCGGTCGCGCGCGCGTTCGGCACGGTATACGGGCCGGACTCCAGTTGCACGACGGCGTTCGGTTCGGCCACGTCCGCCGTTACGATGCCGCGCGGACGGTGGTACTTGAAACTGCGCGCGACGAAGTGCACGCCGTTCGCGAGCAGCGCGGACGCGAGCGTGTCGCCCTGGAAGCCCTGGTACGTGCGGCCGTTGAACGTGAACGTCAACGGAATCGCGCGATTGATGCGGCCACCGGTGCCGAGGCGGTCTTTCTGGCTCATTTGCTCGTGCCCTCTTCGTGTGCGTTGCCGGCAGCGGCGCCGCTGATGGCAGCCCCACCGAATTTTTCGTAGCCCTTGATATCGTAGGTCACCGTGTCGCGCGTGACCTTGAACCAGCGGCGGCAACCCTGCGTGTGCAGCCATTGCTCCTTGTGCAGCCCGCGCTTGTTCTCGCGCATGAACACGTACTCGCCCCATTCGCGGTCGGTCATGTTCTCGTTGTTGACGGGGCGCACGATGTCGGCTTCACCGCCGCACGAGAATTCGGATTCGGCGCGCGGCCCGCACCACGGACATTCGATCAGCAACATGTTGTTTCTCCTCGTTCAGTGCGCGACGGCGGCAGCGCCGTGCTCGTCGATCAGGTGGCCCGTGTAGAAGCGGTCGAGCGCGAACGGCGCGTTCAGCGGATGCGGTTCGTCGCGCGCGATCGTGTGCGCGAACACCCAGCCCGAGCCGGGCGTCGCCTTGAAGCCGCCGGTGCCCCAGCCGCAGTTGAAATAGAGGCCCTTCACGTCGGTCTTGGTGATGATCGGACACGCGTCCGGCGACACGTCGACGATGCCGCCCCACTGGCGGTTCATCCGCACGCGCGAGAACACCGGGAACATCTCGACGATCGCCTGCAGCGTGCTTTCGATGATGTGGAAGCTGCCGCGCTGGCCGAAGCCCGTGTACTGGTCGATACCCGCGCCGATCACGAGGTCGCCCTTGTCGGACTGGCTGATGTACGCGTGCACCGCGTTCGACATGATCACCGAGTTGACGACCGGCTTGATCGGCTCGGACACCAGCGCCTGCAGCGGGTGGCTTTCGATCGGCAAGCGCACGCCGGCCATGTCGGCGAGCGTCGTCGTGTTGCCGGCCGCGACCACCGCGACCTTCTTCGCCTTGATGAAGCCCTTCACCGTATCGACGCCGACCACCGCGCCGCCCTCGCGGCGAATGCCCGTCACCTGGCAGTTCTGGATGATGTCGACGCCGGCGCGGTCGGCGCCGCGTGCGAAGCCCCACGCCACCGCATCGTGGCGCGCGACGCCCGCACGGCGCTGGATCGATGCGCCGAGCACCGGGTAGCGGCTGTTCAGGTTGATCGTCGGCTCGATTTCCTTGATCTGCGCGGGCGTCAGGAATTCGGCGTCGACGCCGTTCAGCCGGTTCGCATTCACGCGGCGCTCGGTGTCGCGCACGTCCTGCAGCGTGTGGGCCAGGTTCATCACGCCGCGCTGGCTGAACATCACGTTGTAGTTCAGGTCCTGCGACAGCCCTTCCCACAGCTTCATCGCCTTCTCGTACAGCGCGGCCGACTCGTCCCACAGATAGTTCGAACGCACGATCGTCGTGTTGCGCGCGGTGTTGCCGCCGCCGATCCAGCCCTTCTCGAGGATCGCGACGTTCGTGATGCCGTGTTCCTTCGCGAGGTAGTACGCGGTCGCGAGGCCGTGGCCGCCGCCGCCGACGATCACGACGTCGTATTCCTTCTTCGGTTCCGGGCTCTTCCATTGCTTTTCCCAGTTCTCGTGATACGAGAGACCGTTGCGGAACAGGCTGAATATCGAGTAGCGGCTCATGTTGTGGTCCTTCGTTAGCATTCGATGACGTTCACGGCGAGACCGCCGCGCGACGTTTCCTTGTATTTCGTCTTCATGTCGGCGCCGGTCTCGCGCATCGTCTTGATCACGGAGTCGAGCGACACGTAGTGCTGGCCGTTGCCCTTGAGCGCCATGCGCGATGCGTTCAGCGCCTTGATCGCGCCCATCGCGTTGCGCTCGATGCACGGGATCTGCACGAGCCCGCCCACCGGATCGCAGGTCATGCCGAGGTTGTGCTCCATGCCGATCTCGGCCGCGTTCTCGACCTGGTCGGGCGTACCGCCCATCACGGCGGCGAGCGCGGCGGCCGCCATCGAGCAGGCGACGCCCACTTCGCCCTGGCACCCGACTTCCGCGCCGGAGATCGACGCGGTTTCCTTGTAGATGATCCCGATCGCCGCGGCCGTCAGCAGGAATTCGACGATGCCGGCTTCGTTCGAGCCCGGCACGAATTTCACGTAGTAGTGCAGTACCGCGGGGATCACGCCGGCCGCGCCGTTGGTCGGCGCGGTGACCACGCGGCCGCCGGCCGCGTTCTCTTCGTTCACGGCCATCGCATACAGGTTGACCCAGTCGAGCATCGACAGCGGGTCGCGCAGCGACTCTTCCGAACGCGCCCGCAGGCGGCCGTTCAGCTCGGCCGCGCGGCGCTTCACGCGCATCGGGCCCGGCAGGTCGCCCTCGACCTTGCAGCCGCGCTCGACGCAGGCGGCCATCGTGCGCCAGATCGCGAGCAGCCCCGCGCGCACTTCGTCGGCGGGGCGCAGCGCGCATTCGTTGCGCATCATCAGCTCGGCGATCGACAGGCCGTGCTCGCGGCACTGGCGCATCAGGTCGTCGCCGGTGCGGAACGGGTACGGCACCTCGACCGCCGCGCGCACGCCGTTCACGCGATCGCCGTCGCGGTTCACGACGAAGCCGCCGCCGACCGAGTAATACTCTTTCTCGACGAGCAGCTGGCCGTGCTCGTCGAACGCCTGGAAGCGCATCCCGTTCGGGTGCACGATGCTCGTGCCGCTCATCAGCTTGCGATAGAAGCCGATGTGCTCCTTTTCGTCGAAGCGCACCGTCTGCCTGCCGAGCAGCGACAGCGTCTTCTCCGCGCGGATCACGGCGAGGCGCGGCTCGATCAGGTCGGGATCGATCGTGTCGGGCAGGTGGCCCTCGAGGCCGAGCAGCACGGCCTTGTCGGTGCCGTGGCCCTTGCCGGTCGCGCCGAGCGAGCCGTACAGCTCGACCCGCACGCGGCGCACGAAGCCGAGCAGGTTCGCGTCCTCGACGTGCGACGCGAAGCGGCACGCGGCGATCATCGGGCCGACCGTATGCGAACTGGACGGGCCGATGCCGATCTTGAACAGGTCGAACGCGCTGACGTTCATCTGGCTTCCTCTGGATGGGCGGTCGTGAAATGTCGTTGGGCCTCAGTACATCAAAGCGTAAAATCGGCCGATAGAACAAAAACGGCATCGGCGTGGGATACCGCCGCCAAGCGCCGCGCCGGCTACCCCGAAAGTGCGTTTTGGCGATGGTTGGCGACGAAAAACCACAAGTCCGGCCGCGGCCGATCGGCGACGCTGGCTGCATCCGCGTCGCCTCCGGCAGCCGCAACCCGCAAACAGTGTGAAACGAGTGAGACCGCCCGCCCGGCGTGACGAGATTGGCCGCGATGACCCCCGACGTACCCGCTTCCCCCCTCGCAGAACCCGCGCCGCGGCGCATCCGCTTCGGCATCGTGCTGCTGCCGAACTTCACGCTGACGGCCTTCTCGGGCTTCGTCGACATGCTGCGTCTGTCGGCCGACGACGGCGACTACAGCAAGCCCGTGCGCTGCGCGTGGAGCGTGATCGGCGAGACGCTCGCGCCGGTGCGCGCGAGCTGCGGGATCCAGATCACGCCGTGGGAGACGTTCGACGCGGCCGAGCCGTTCGATTACGTGGTGGTGGTCGGCGGGCTGCTGCATTCGGGGCCGCAGGCCGGCCCTGAAACGCTCGACTTCATCCGCCGCGCGGCGGCCGTCGGCGCGACGGTCGTCGGCATCTGCACCGGTGTGTTCACGCTGATGCGCGCCGGCGTGCTCGACGGCTACCGGACCTGCGTGAGCTGGTTCCATTACTGGGATTTCATCGAGCGGTTCCCCGCGGCCGATCCCGACCTGCTGATCGCGGACCGCCTGTTCGTGATCGACCGGCGCCGGATCACCTGTTCGGGCGGCCGCGCGTCGATCGATGTCGCGGCGGCGATCCTGCTGCGCCATTTCGATCACGCCACCGTGCAGAAGGCGCTGCGCATCCTGCTCGTCGGCGAGATGCAAAAAGGCAACGCGCCGCAGCCGCACCCGCCGGGCCTCGAACCGGCGACGCACCCGAAGGTCAAGCGCGCGATTCTCCTGATGGAACAACACGTGGGACGCGCACTGCCGCTCGAGGAACTCGCGTGCAAGCTCGACCTGTCGACACGGCAGCTCGAGCGGCTGTTCAAGGCCGAGACCGGCAAAAGCCCGCAGGCGTTCGCGAAGCAGGTGCGGCTGCGCACCGCCGCGTGGCTGCTGACGAGTTCGGACCGCACGGTCGCCGATATCGCGTCGAGCTGCGGATTCGCCGACGCATCGCACCTCGGGCGCGAATTCCGCAAGCAGTTCGGCGTGCCGCCGGCAGCCTATCGCGAGCGCGGCGGCGAAGGGGTCGAAGCCGGCGAGCTGGCCGCGGCCGATCCGGTCGAAGACGTCGCCGACTGACGGCGACGCACACCGCCCCCTCTTTCCAATCGACCACGCAACCCCACGCGTTCGGGTCGGTTTAGACGGCGTTGGAACCGGTTTCAGTCAACTTAGCCGAAGTTGCTCGTCCAAAATCGAGGGTTATCCCGGATGCTGATGCTCACTCAAATTTGTATGATGACCACATCACCTTACAAACCAGAGCGTCATGTTCGAGAAAATTCCCGCCCGTGCGATGAGCGACCACGTCGCGCAGCAACTGCTCAAGCAGATCGAAGTCGGCAGTTTCTCGGCCACCGGCAAGCTGCCGACGGAAGCCGTGCTCGCGCAGGAGTTCGGCGTGAGCCGCACGGTGATCCGCGAGGCGATTTCGCGGCTGAAGAACGAAGGCGTGGTCGAGCCGCGCCAGGGCAGCGGCGTGTTCGTGAACCAGCACGGCGCGATCCGGCCGCTGCGGATCGACTACGCGGAAGCGGTCGAAGCCACGTCGCTGCCGCACCTGCTCGCGGTGCGCCGCGCGATCGAGGCCGAAGTCGCGGCCGAAGCGGCGCTGCGTCACAGCGATGAAGACATGGCCGACATCGACGACGCGCTGCGCAAGATCGACGATGCGGTAGCCGTTGGTCGCGACGGCGTCGCGGAAGACGTCGCGTTCCACCGCACGATCGCGGCCGTCACCGGCAACCCGTATTTCCTGAAGACGCTGCAGTTCCTGAACCAGTACCTCGAAGCCGGCGTGAAGGTCACGCGGCGCAACGAAGCGACGCGCGAGGACTTCTCGCGCCAGGTGCGCGACGAGCATGCGGCGATTGCCGACGCGATCCGCGCACGCGACCCGATGGCCGCGCGCAACGCGGCGCGCACGCACATGTACAACGCCGCCCGCCGTCTCGCGGAAGCCGGCATCTGCTGAAGCCGGCGGCCGCTGCCCGCACGGGCGCCGCCGCCGTCACGAACCTCTCCCGAATCGATCAAGGTTGACCATGTCACGAAATGTTGGAGTCATCGGCCTCGGCGCGATGGGCCTCGGCGTCGCACGCTCGCTGCTGCGCGCCGGCCTGCGCGTGCACGCATGCGACGTGCGCGACACCGTGCTGCAGGCGTTCGCCGCCGAAGGCGGCGTGGCCTGCGCGACGCCGGCCGAACTCGGCGCGCAGTGCGACGTCGTCGTCACGCTCGTCGTCAATGCCGCGCAAACGGAAACGGTGCTGTTCGGCGAACACGGCGCGGTCGCGGCGATGAAGCCGGGCGGCGTCGTGATCGCGAGCGCGACCGTCGCGCCCGAGTTCGCCGTCGCGCTCGGCGCACGCATCGAGGCCGCCGGCCTGCAGATGCTCGACGCGCCCGTGTCGGGCGGCGCCGCACGCGCGGCCTCCGGCGAAATGACGATGATGACGTCGGGCCCGGCCGCCGCGTACGCGGCCTGCGAAGACGTGCTGGCCGCGATCGCCGGCAAGGTCTACCGCCTCGGCGACGCGCACGGCATCGGCTCGAAAGTGAAGATCATCAACCAGCTGCTGGCCGGCGTGCACATCGCGGCGGCGGCCGAGGCGATGGCGCTCGGCCTGCGCGAAGGCGTGGACGCCGACGCGCTGTACGACGTGATCACGCACAGCGCCGGCAATTCATGGATGTTCGAGAACCGCGTGCCGCACATCCTGAACGGCGACTACACGCCGCTGTCGGCCGTCGACATCTTCGTGAAGGATCTCGGCCTCGTGCTCGATACGGCGCGCCGCAGCAAGTTCCCGCTGCCGCTGTCGGCCACCGCGCACCAGATGTTCATGAGCGCGTCGAGCGCCGGCCACGGCGGCGAGGACGATTCCGCCGTGATCAAGACCTTCCCCGGCATCACGCTGCCGCCCGCCCGCTGATTCGAACGACGTTCCTGCCATGACCGCTTCCGCTTCCCGTCCCCTGCTCGGCTGCATCGCCGACGATTTCACCGGCGCGACCGATCTCGCGAACATGCTCGTCAAGAGCGGCATGCGCACCGTGCAGACGATCGGCGTGCCCGCCGGCGGTGCCACGCTCGACGCCGACGCGATCGTCGTCGCGCTGAAGTCGCGCACGATCCCCGCGGCCGACGCCGTCGCGCAATCGCTCGACGCGTACGCGTGGCTGCGCGCGCAGGGCTGCCGCCAGTTTTTCTTCAAGTACTGCTCGACGTTCGACTCGACCGACACGGGCAACATCGGGCCGGTGGCCGACGCGCTGCTCGACGCGGCCGGCGGCGGCTTCACGATCGCGTGCCCGGCGTTCCCGGAGAACGGCCGCACGATCTACCGCGGTCACCTGTTCGTCGGCGACGTGCTGCTGAACGAATCGGGGATGGAGAACCACCCGCTCACGCCGATGAAGGACGCGAACCTCGTGCGCGTGCTGCAGCGGCAGACGAAGTCGGCGGTCGGCCTGATCCGCTACGACACGATCGCGCTCGGCGCGGCCGCCGTGCGCACGCGGATCGAGCAATTGCGCGCGGAAGGCGCGCGCTTCGCGATCGCCGACGCGCTGTCGGACCGCGACCTCTACGTGCTCGGCGAAGCGTGCGCGGGCCTGCCGCTCGTTACCGGCGGCTCGGGCATCGCGCTCGGCCTGCCGGCGAATTTCCGCCGCGCGGAGCAATTGCCCGAGCGCGACAACGCGGCGTCGCTGCCGCGTCTCGACGGGCTGTCGGCCGTGCTCGCCGGCAGCGCGTCGAAAGCCACCCACGCGCAGGTCGCCGCGTGGCGCGCGACGCGGCCGAGCTTCCGCATCGATCCGCTCGCGGCGGCGAGCGGCGAGCCCGTCGTCGACCAGGCGCTCGCGTTTGCACGCTCGCACCTGCCGCAACCCGTGCTGATCTATGCAACGGCGACGCCCGACGAAGTGAAGGCCGTGCAGCAGGCACTCGGCGTCGAGGCCGCCGGCCATCTCGTCGAAAGCACGCTCGCGGCGATCGCACGCGGCCTGCGCGCGCTCGGCGTGCGCAAGTTCGTCGTCGCCGGCGGCGAAACGTCCGGCGCGGTCGTGCAGGCGCTCGACGTGAAATCGCTGCAGATCGGCGCGCAGATCGATCCGGGCGTGCCGGCCACCGCCACCATCGACGCCGAGCCGCTCGGCCTCGCGCTGAAATCCGGCAACTTCGGCACGACGGACTTTTTCGACAAGGCGCTGCGCGCGCTGGATGGAGCCGCACGATGAGCGACGAAGCGAAACTGCGCGAAGAGATCTGCGTGGTCGGTGCGAGCCTGTATGCGCGCGGCCATGCGGTCGGCAGCGCCGGCAACATCAGCGCGCGCCTGCCCGACGGCTGGCTGATCACGCCGACCGACGCCTGCCTCGGCCGGCTCGACCCGAACGACATCGCGAAGGTCGGCCCGGACGGCCAGCCCGTCTCGGGCGGCACGCCGTCGAAGACGCTCGCGCTGCATCGCGGCATCTACGCGCGCAACGCGGCAGCGAACGGCGTCGTCCACACGCATTCGACGCACCTCGTCGCCCTGACGCTCGCGGGCGTGTGGCGCGACACCGACGTGCTGCCGCCGATCACGCCGTACTACGTGATGAAGGTCGGCCACGTTCCGCTGATCCGCTACCGCCGCCCCGGCGACCCGGCCGTCGCGGCCGAGGTCGCGGCGCTGGCCGACCAAGTGCGCGGCGTGCTGCTCGACCGCCTCGGCCCCGTGATGTGGGGGCCGTCGGTATCGCAAGCGTCGTACGCGCTCGAGGAGCTCGAGGAAACGGCGCGGCTGTGGCTGATGACGAACCCGAAGCCCGAGCCGCTGTCCGACGCGGCGCTCGACGCGTTGCGCCAGCGCTTCGGCGCACGCTGGTAACGCCGCGCACCGCGCGCGTCACGCACCGATTCCCATGCCCGCCGTGTGCGCGGGCCTTTCCGTCAGCACACACACACGATCCGGCGGCGTACGCGCCGCCGGCACACGATATTCAAGGAGACGACGATGACTGCTCTCGACGCGGCCGCAAGCCGCTCGCCCGCCGCGCCCGCCCAGGCGGCCGAACTCGACCGCACCTACAAGAAAGTGTTCTGGCGCATCGTGCCGTTCCTGATGCTCTGCTACGTGGTCGCGTATCTCGACCGCGTGAACGTCGGCTTCGCCAAGCTGCAGATGTCGCAGGATCTCGCGTTCAGCGAAACCGTGTTCGGGCTCGGCGCGGGCATCTTCTTCCTCGGCTACTTCCTGTTCGAGCTGCCGAGCAACCTGCTGATGCACCGCATCGGCGCGCGCATCTGGATCGCGCGGATCATGATCACGTGGGGCCTGCTGTCCGCGCTGTTCGCGTTCGTGAAGACGCCGACGCAGTTCTACGTGCTGCGCTTCCTGCTCGGCCTCGCGGAAGCCGGCTTCTATCCGGGCGTGATCCTGTACCTCACGTACTGGTTCCCGTCGCACCGGCGCGCGAAGATCATCGCGGTGTTCATGTCCGCGATTCCCGTGTCGGGCATCTTCGGCAACCCGCTGTCGGGCTGGATCATGGAGCGCTTCCACGGCGGCTCGGGCTTCCACGGCTGGCAATGGATGTTCATGATCGAAGCCGTGCCGGCCGTGCTCGTCGGCATCGCGACGATCCTGTATCTCGACAACAGCATCCGCGGCGCGAAGTGGCTCGACGAGCGCGAGAAGCAGCTCCTCGAGGACGAAATCGCCGCGCAGCCGCAGGAACGGCAGCAGCACGGCCATTCGCTGAAGGCCGTGTTCTCGGACCCGCGCATGTGGTGGATGTCGCTGATCTATTTCGCGTTCGTCACGGGCCAGTACGGCCTCACGTTCTGGATGCCGACGCTCGTGAAATCGACCGGCATCACCGACACGCTGCAGATCGGCCTGCTGTCCGCGATTCCGTTCGTCGTCGCGATCGTCGTGATGAACCTGTTCGGCCACAGCGCGGACAAGCGCCGCGAACGCCGCTGGCACCTGATCGTGCCGGCGCTGATGGGCGCGGTCGGGTTTGCGGTCGCCGCGTCGTACTCGCACAATACGGCGGTGTCGATCGTGTTCCTGTCGCTCGCGGCAGGCGGCGTGCTGACCTGCGCGCCGCTGTTCTGGTCGCTGCCGACCGCGTTCCTCGCGGGCTCCGCGGCCGCGGCCGGGATCGCGATCATCAACTCGGTCGGCAACCTCGCCGGGTTCGCGAGCCCGTACGTGATCGGCTACCTGAAGGACGTCACGCACAGCACGTCGTCCGGCATGTACGTGCTGGCCGCGATGCTCGTGATCGGCGCGCTCGCCGTGTGGCTCACGCCCGCGAAACTCGTGAACCGCTGATCCGGCTGCCTTCATTCGACGCGGGGCGCATGGCGCCCCGCCCCAATCATTCACAGGACCCGCTGCCATGCCACGCTTCGCCGCCAACCTCTCGATGATGTACACCGAGCATGCGTTCCTCGAACGCTTCGCCGCTGCCGCGTACGACGGCTTCAAAGCCGTCGAGTACCTGTTCCCGTACGACTTCGCGGCCGAGGACATCCGCGCGCGTCTCGACGCGCACCATCTCGAACAGGCGCTGTTCAACGCGCCGCCGGGCGACTGGGCCGCGGGCGAACGCGGCATCGCGTCGCTGCCGGGCCGCGAGGACGAGTTCCGGCGCGGCATCGACCAGGCGCTCGACTATGCGCGCGTGCTCGGCAACAAGAAGCTGCACGTGATGGCCGGCATGGTCGCGCCGGGCGCCGACCGCGCGCGCCATCGCGACACCTACCTCGCGAACCTGCGCCATGCGGCGCAAGCCGCCGCCGCGCACGGCATCACGGTCCTGATCGAGCCGATCAACCCGCGCGACATGCCCGGCTATTTCCTGAGCCGCCAGGACGACGCGCAGGCGATCCGCGCGGAAATCGGCGCGCCGAACCTGAAGGTGCAGTTCGACTGCTACCACTGCCAGATCGTCGAAGGCGATCTCGCGATGAAGCTCAAGCGCGATTTCGCGGGCATCGGTCACATCCAGATCGCCGGCGTGCCCGAGCGCCACGAGCCGGATGTCGGCGAACTCAACTACCCGTACCTGTTCGCGCTGATCGACGCGCTCGGCTACGACGGCTGGATCGGCTGCGAATACCGCCCGAAGGCCGGCACGTCGGAAGGCCTCGGCTGGCTCAGGCCGTACCTGTAATTCACGCATTCCTCAGAGGGCAACGAACATGAAAGTACTGATCACCGGCGGTGCCGGCTTTCTCGGCCAGCGTCTCGCGCGCAAGCTGCTCGAGCGCGGCGAGCTGACCGGCCCGGACGGCCGGACCGGCAAGATCGACGAGCTGGTGCTGCTCGACGTCGTCAAGGGCAGCGATTTCGGCGACGCGCGCGTGACGTCGATCGTCGGCGACATCGCGGATCGCGCCGTGCTCGAAAGCGCGATCGACACGCGGACGGGCGCGATCTTCCACCTCGCGGCGATCGTCAGCGGGCAGGCCGAAGCCGATTTCGATCTCGGCATGCGGATCAACCTCGACGCGTCGCGCGCGCTGCTCGAAGTGTGCCGCGCACGCGGCCACCGGCCGCGCGTCGTGTTCACGAGCTCCGTCGCGGTGTATGGCGGCACGCTGCCCGACGTCGTGCAGGACGATACCGCGCTGAACCCGCAATCGTCGTACGGCGCCGAGAAGGCGATCGCCGAGCTGCTGCTGTGCGACTACGCGCGGCGCGGCTTCGTCGACGGCCGCGTGCTGCGGCTGCCGACCATCAGCGTGCGGCCGGGCCGGCCGAACGCCGCCGCGTCGTCGTTCGCGAGCGGCATCATCCGCGAACCGCTGAACGGCGAGGAAAGCGTCTGCCCGGTGCCCGGCTCGACGCGGCTGTGGCTGCTGTCGCCGCGCGGCGCGATCGACGCGCTCGTCGCCGGTTGCGAGCTCGACGGCGCGACGCTCGGCAACAAGCGCGTGATCAACCTGCCGGGCCTGTCGGTCTCGGTCGACGAAATGATCGAAGCGCTGCGCGAGGTCGCGGGCAACGAGGTCGTGAAACTGATCCGTCATGCGCCCGACGAACGCATCGAGAAGATCGTCGGCAGTTGGCCGGGCCGCTGGGACACGTCGCGCGCGGAAGCGCTCGGGTTGAAGGGCGATACGTCGTTCGCCGACGTGATCCGCGGTCATATCGCCGACGCGCAGCGCTGACTCGCGCGTCGCGCCTCATGCGGCCGGGTCAGCGCGGCCGGGCGGATTCTCCGGCGGGCAACGACGCGGGTGTCGTGCCGCCCGGCCGGTTCGACGAACCGGCCGCCCATTGCCACGCCAGCAGGCCCGGCAGATAGAACAGCAAGTCGCGCACGCGGCGGGCGCCGGCCAGCGCCAGGCAGGTCGGCGGGTCGAACCCGAGCAGCCCGCCGATCAGCACGAACCCGCCCTCCTGCACCCCCAGGCCGCCCGGCATCAGGAACGCGATGCTGCTCACCAGCTGGATCAGCGCCTCGATCGCGAGCGCCTGCGCAAACGTCGGATCGGCGCCGAGGAAATACAGCGCCAGCCAGATTTCCAGCGCGTAACCCGCGAACTGCAGCGTCTGCCAGATCGCCAGGTAGCGCACGACGACGCCCGTCTTTCTCCAGATCAACCGGATCGACTGATCGGTCCGCGCCGATTCGCCGACCAGCGCCACCACCTTGCCGCTCGTGACACGGTTGAGCACGCGCATCGCGCGCTCGAACGGCCGCGCATGCTGCACCAGCGCGAACAGCAGCAGCACCGGCACCAGCGCGGCCATCCCGATCGCAAGGTGCGCGGCCACCCGCGCGGCATCGGACGACACGCGTTCGAGCACGTAGCCGATCGCGATCAGCGCGAAGACCAGTTGACTGATCAGCGTCAGCTGCATGTCGGCGACGAGGCTCGCCACGACGGTCGCCGGACGCACGCCCGCCTGCCGCAGCAGGCCGAACGACACGATCTCGCCGCCGATGCGCGCGACCGGCAGCAACCCGTTGACCGATTCGCGGATCCACACGAGCTTCAGCATCGTCATGAACGACGGCCGACGTGGGCCGCGGATCAGCATCCGCCAGTCCCACGCATTCGCGAGCATCGGCAGGATGTGCGCGAGCGCGGCGACCAGCAGCCCCGCGCCGGCGATCCGCAGGCGATGCAGGATATCGAGCGGATGTTCGCGCCAGATCAGCCACACCGCGAGCGCCAGCCCGCCGAGCGCGGCCGCGCGCCCCGCCTGCCGCAGCCGGGCGTCGCCGCGCGCGGCGCCCGGTTCCGCACGGGCGGCGTCGGTGTTGGTGCCGGTGGTCACGATTCAGCGGCCGGCGACAGCAGGCCTTCCCGGTCGACGCGAAAGCGCGTGCCACGCCACACGACATGCGACGAAAAGAAGCTCGATACGAACACGACGAACTGGAGCAGATCGACGAACGGCAGCTGGAACGCGCCGCGCAGGCCCGCGCCGGTCGCGCGGCTCGTCTTCACCATCAGCAGCACCCGCGCGGCGAGTGCCGCGATCGTCAGCGCGCATGCGGCGGCCGCGCCGCCCGAGAACAGCAGCGCCAGCAGCGCGAGCGGCAGCGGGTGCATCAGCACCGACCCTGCATGACCGGGCCGGTCGGCCGCGCGAATCGTGCAGCTCCAGCGCAACTCGTGTGCGTACAACCGCGCGAACGTCTCCTCGACACACGCGTGCCCGACGACGAACGGCGGAATGACGACCTGCGCGCCCGCCTGCCGCACCGCCTCGCCGAGTGCGTGATCTTCCGCCAGGTGATGCGCGAAACGCGCCAGCCCGCCGATGCGTTCGAGCGTCTCGCGCGTGATCGCAATCGTCTGCCCGAAGCACGGCCGCGCGCGCCCGATGACGAGCCCGGTGATCACGCCCGGCAGGAAATGGTAGTTCGTCATCGCGACGGCGACGCCGGGCCAGAAGCCTGGCGACGCGACGCCGCGATACACGCTCGTCACGATGCCGACATCCGGCTGCTGTAGCGCGCCGACGACGGCGCGCAGATAATCGCGCTCGACCACCACGTCGCTATCGGCGAGACAGAGCACCGCATGCTCCGCATGTTCGAGCATGTTCACGAGATTGGCGATCTTGCGGTTCGGCCCGTACAGCCGCGCATCGGCGACGACCTTGATGTTCGCGTCCGGGTAGCGTGCGCGCAGCGTCTCGACGGCCGCGAGTGCCGCGTCGCCGGCATCGTGCACGCCGAACAGGTGCTGGATGGGCCCCGGATAATTCTGCACGAAGCCGCTTTCGAGATGCTGGACGAGATTCCATTCGTCGCCGTGCAGCGGCTTCGCGACGGTGACGCCCGGATACGCGCGCGGCTCCGCCGCCGCCCGGGAAAAGAACCGGCCGACCAGCACGCTGGCCGTGATCGTATACGCAATGCCCAGCACCACGCCCAGCCCGCAGACGATCGACATTGCCCCGGCCAGCGCGTGCAGCACATGCAGCAGAATCATGCTTCTCCCCAGTGGTGACCCGTACGACCGCGACGCCCGGGAACGGCGGCGCGCACGCGGGCTCACCCGTGCACGCCGCCGTATCGGTTCCCGTTGAGCCGGATATGAAGGACGACCCAGCGACGGTACGCGCAATCAGATGACACAACTACCGTGCGGCGATCGATACCGGTCATGCGCACATCGCCACATGCCAGCGCGGACCTGAACGCCGCGCCGGCAAGCTTGCGAACCGAAAGAATGGCGGCGGCGAGCGCCACGACGATCGAGAGGCGAAACGTCATCGTGGTAAAAAACGCTTCCGGTACGCGCCATGCAAGCAACGAGACCAGCACGAAACACTGGATGAACATGCCGGCCAGTGCGGCGATCAGCAGGTAGGCACGCCATCGCTCGATCGTCGAGGATGCCATCAGGATTGAACCTCCCGTACGGGCGACACGCATCGACCGTAGGTCGATCGAAAGGATCGCGGATTGACGGGCGGGTGCGTCCGGCTCGCGCCGCACGCACCCGCCCGGTTCGGGATCTGGGGAAACGGAGAACCGCCCGAGAAATGTCGTGGCCGATGGTAGCGGGATTAACGGCGCCAAACCTTAAGCGTTCTTCAGAATCGCGCGACATTCGCACGGGGGCCGATTACATTCCGTTGCACGGCGCGCGTGGTCAGGCTCGTACAATCGCGCATGTCCGTACACGAATCGACCATGCGACTCCTCCTTGTTGAAGACGACGACCTGATCGGCAGCGGCCTCGAGATCAGCCTCAGCCAGGCCGGCTATCACGTCGACTGGTTGCGCGACGGTCATGCCGCCGCCACCGCACTCGCGACGACGCGCTTCGCGCTCGTCGTGCTCGATCTCGGCCTGCCCGGCAAATCGGGAACGGAACTGCTGCGCGCGCTGCGCGAGGCGGGCGAGACGGTCCCCGTGCTGGTGCTGACCGCGCGCGGCACCGTGGCCGACCGCGTGCGCGGCCTCGACGACGGCGCGGACGACTATCTCGCGAAGCCGTTCGAGCTGTCCGAAGTGCTCGCCCGCTGCCGCGCGCTCGTGCGGCGCTCGCAGGGCCGGGCCGGCGATGAAATCGTGTGGCGCGACATCACGATCGACCTGACCGCGCATACGGTGACGCGCGATGCGGCGCGCATCGCGCTCACGTCGCGCGAGTGGGCGATCCTCGTTCAGCTCGTCAGTCACCCGGGCGTTCCGCAGTCGCGCGCGCACCTCGAGGACAGCCTGTACGGCTGGCAGGAAGGCATCGAAAGCAATGCGATCGAGGTTCATGTTTCGAACCTGCGCAAGAAGCTCGGCGCGGAACTGATCCGCACCGTCCGCGGCATCGGCTACGTCGTCGACCTCCGATGATCGCGCGCTCGATACGACGCCGCGTGTCGCTGATGGCGATCGGCTGCGTGACCGTCGTCTGGCTCGTCGCCGTGTTCGGCAGCATCCACTACGCGACGCGCGAGATCGGCGAATGGGAAGACGCCCGTCTCGCCGAATACGCGTCGCTGCTGGTCAATCTCGCGCCGGCCGACCTCGACCGCCTCGCCCGCGTGCCGCCCGACGCACGGGTCGAACTCGCGTTCGGCGCGTCGGCGCACGGCGCCGCCAACGACGGCGATCGCTTGCCGCGCGACGTGCTGTTCGACGTGCGCGACGCGCAAGGCAACGTCGTTGCGTCGAGCCTGCCCGCGACCGCGGCAGCGTTGCCCGATGCGCGCGACCCGCTCGGTGCGCCGCGGACGATCGTCATCGGCGATACGCCGTGGCGCACGTACGCACTGCGCGACAGCACGTCGGGGCGCCGCGTGCGCGTGATGGAGACCGTCAATACGCGCAGCGACCTGGCGACCGGCATCGCGCGCGGCATCGTCCTGCCGTTGATCGTCGCGTTGCCGGTGCTCGCGCTGCTGCTCTGGGTCACGATCGCCCGCAGCCTCGCGCCGTTGAAGACCCTGTCCGCGCTGATCGGCGCGCGCGATGCGCGCTCGCTCGAACCGCTCGGCATCGCGACCGTGCCGGACGAAGTGCGCACGCTGGTCGACGCGATCGACCGCCTGATGGCGAGGCTGCGACAATCGATCGTGCGCGAGCGTGCGTTCACGTCCGACGCCGCGCACGAACTGAAGACGCCGCTCGCCGCGATCAAGGTGCAGGCGCAGGTGGCGATCGCGACCGACGATCCGGCGCACAAGCAGCTGGCGATGCAGCGCGTCGTGCAAGGCGTCGACCGCAGCGCGCGGCTCGCCGAGCAGTTGCTGCTGCTCGCCCGGCTCGACGAGTACGAACGCATTCCGACGCGCGCGGTCGTCGTGCGCGAACTCGTCGACGCCGCCATCGACCGCCATCTGGCGAAGGCCGCCGACAAGGACATCGCCATCGCGGCCGGCGGCCTCTCCACGCGCGCAATCGGTGCCGATCCGATCCTGATCGGCATCCTGCTCGACAATCTCGTCGACAACGCCGTCAAGTACGGCCGCCGTGGCGGGCGCATCGACATCGGCGTGTACGACGACGGCGCATGGCAACGCATCGTCGTGCGCGACGACGGGCCCGGTGTCGCGCCCGGCGAGCACGAACGGCTTGGCGACCGTTTCTATCGCGGCAGCGGTGCGCAGTCGCCCGGCAGCGGGCTCGGGCTGTCGATCGTCACCCGCATCGCGCAGTATTTCGGCGGCACCGTGCAGTTCGAGTCCGGCATCGGCGGGCAGGGCCTCGGCGTGGCGATCGCGCTGCCGTCGGCGGATGCGGACGGATCGACGCCGCGTGCTTAACGTTTCGTTAAGGATTCGACCGTAGAATCCCCCCAAAACCGTGTCCCCTTTCATCCGTCCGGAGTCTCCATGTCCGCACCCGCCCGTTATGACGCCGTCGCCCGTTTTCTTCACTGGCTGATCGTGGCGCTGATCGTCGCGCAATACGCGATCGGCTGGACGATGCCCGACGTGCATCGCGACACGCAACCGGTCGGCCTGATCGCCGCGCACCTGATCGTCGGCACGGCACTGCTCGCGGCGATGGCATGCCGCGTGCTGTGGCGCGCGACGCATCGACCGCCTGCCAGCGACCTGTCGCCCGCGATGCGCGTGCTGTCCGGCGCCACGCATGGCGCGCTCTACGCGCTGCTGATCGCGGTGCCGCTGCTCGGCTGGATCAACGCGTCGTCGCGCGCGTGGGCCGTGACGCTGGTCGGCGTCATTCCGTTGCCGGCGCTGTCGGCGGCCGGCTCCGGATTCGGGCACGCGATGGGCGACGTGCACGGCGTCCTCGCGTGGGTATTGTTCGCCGGCATCTGCCTGCACGTGGCGGCCGCGCTGTTGCACCGCTTCGTGCTGCGCGACCAGGTCGTGCAGCGCATGATGCCGTGGTGATCGACCTGCCGGCTCATCGGAGCCGGTCGACCCGCTGATCGCGACGCCGCGCGAAGCGGCGTGCAATCGGCGGCACGACAACCGGCGCCCTTCGGCCACGTCGCGTGGCGCGCAGAAGGGCATGCGGCTTGCCGCCCCGTGAACACGACGGCCGGACCTCACACACGATCACGTCGGCACCTAATTGCTGGTTTGCACCGGCATGCCGGCAGCCGGCGCATGCGCGGCGGACGCCGCCATTCGCGCGCGATCCTGCTCGGCGAGCTTCGCCTCCGCGGCCTGGATGTCCGCCGGATACTCGCCGTCGTCGCCCTTCGCCGGGTCGTACCCGGCCGCTTCCAGACGCATCAGTTCGTCGCGAACCTGCGCGCGCGTCAGCGGCGCGGCCGCTTGCGCGAATGCCGACTGACCGACGATCGAGCCGATTATTGTCAGTAGTGCGATATATGTTCTCATCATGAACTCCTTCGATGTTGCGTATCGATCAACCGCGGGGAATGCGTGACCTGCGGAGGCAGGCCGGTCAGTCAGCTGCCGAAATAGATCGTGCAGAAGCTCGCGGGGCCGACGCATGCGGCCGCGCGCGGATGCGACGGCATCGTCGCCGGCCTGCCGGCTTCGGACGACACGGCCGGATCGCCGCCGATCGCGGTGCTCGCCTGGCGCTGCGGCATCCGTTCGGCCTGTTGCCGGAACAGCGGGCTCACGTCCGGATACGACGTATCGGTCACGAAGCGCAACCCGTTGTGTTCCGCGTCGATCAGTTGTTGCGTGACCTGCGCGCGCGTCAGCGCCTGTGCCGACGCTTGCGTCGCGACACCCGCGACGGACATCGCCACCACCGTGGCGGCCACCAGCCAATGCGTATTCATGTTTCACTCCTTCAGAAGTCAACGAGACGACGTGCTACACCCGTATGACGACGGCCGGGCTGCGTTTATTCCCTGCCGGTCGATCCGCGCGACGGGCGTCCGTCAAACTGTCATTCATTCGTCAGCCGGCGTAACCTGACGTAACGCAGCGCCCGTTGCGGATCGGGCAGACTGACGTCACCTTCTGCGGATCGCACCCCGATCGACCATGTCCGTCGCTTACGACTATGCAGCCGGCCTGCTGCGCACCCTGTACGACCGCCATCTCGATGGCGGCGCAGTGCTCGACACGGCCACGTTCCCGGACGCCGAACGTTTCGTGCGCGCATGGCCCGCGATCCGGGCCGAAGCGCTCGCCGTCGCGCGCGACATGCCGCGCATCCCGCGCTTTCACGAAATCATGCGCGAGCAGTACGACATCTCGGCCAACGATGCACGCGACTGGCGGATGTTCATCATGCAGGCGTACGGCCAGCGATTCCCGCGCAACCTGGCGCGCTGCCCGACCATCGCATCGATCGTCGCGGCCTCGCCGGACGTGCTGTCGGCGTCACTGTCGTTCCTCGCGCCCGGCAAGCACATCCCGCCGCATCGCGGGCCGTTTCGCGGCATCCTGCGCGGCTATCTCGTGCTGTCGATGCCGAAGCGCGCGGACGGCTCGCCGGCCGCGGTGCTGAAGGTCGACGGTCGCGAATACCGGCTCGACGAAGGCCGCTTCCTGCTGTGGGACGACACGTTCACGCACGAGGTGTGGAACGACAGCGAGGCAGTGCGCATCGTGCTGCTGCTCGACATCCGCCGGCGCGGCATGCCGCGCCTGCTCACGTGGCTGTCGAATGCGGTGATCGGCGTCGTGCGGCTCGGGATCCGGATCCGCGGGCGGTCGATTCCGGTCTAGTTCCAGCGCGCAAGCGGCGCGCGCATGCCGGCGCAGCGCCCCCTCCCCCGACTTTCGGCTTCCTGCGGATCGCCTACACTACAGACCGTCCCTTCCGCACGGCTCCTGACAGCCACCGCCATGGCGCACCTCTTCTTCGCCGCGTCGATCCAGCGGCATATCGAAACGCCCGAACGCGACCTCGACGCGCGCACGGTCGGCGAAGCGTTCGACACCGTTTTCAGCGAGCAGCCGCGGCTGCGCGGCTACATCCTCGACGACCAGGGCGCGCTGCGAAAGCATCTGTCGGTGTTCATCGACGGCCAGCCGATACGCGACCGGCAGCGCCTGTCCGATGCGCTCGACGACGCCAGCCGCGTGTATGTCGTCCAGGCGCTGACGGGCGGATAAAGGGACGGATGCATCGAACCGGACCCGGCGCCCGAACGCCGGGCCGCCCGCTCAGGAGACATCGCACATGAACGATCGACTGCTCGTCGCCACCCGCAAGGGCCTGTTCATCCTGCATCCCGACGGGGGCGGCGGCTGGACGCCCGGCGAACCGCATTTCATCGGCGAACCCGTCAGCATGGTGCTCGCCGACCCGCGCGACGGCACGCTGTATGCGGCGCTCAATCTCGGCCACTTCGGCGTGAAGCTGCATCGGCTGCGCGCCGGCGCCGCCGACTGGGAAGAATGCGCGGTCCCCGTCTACCCGCCGCGACCGGCCGACGCCGTGCTCACCGGCACCGGCGACGCGGACGACGAGCCGTCCGGCACGCCGCAGCCGCCGTGGACGCTTCAGCAGATCTGGTCGCTCGAAGCCGGCGGCGCGGACGAGCCGGGCGTGCTGTGGGCCGGCACGATTCCCGGCGGGCTGTTCCGCTCCGACGACCACGGCGATTCGTGGGTACTCAACCGCGCGCTGTGGGATCGCCCCGAGCGCGCCGAATGGGGCGGCGGCGGGTACGATGCGCCGGGCATCCACTCGGTGATGGTCGATCCGCGCGACAGCCGGCACGTGACGGTCGGCATCTCGTGCGGCGGCGTCTGGCAGACCGCGGACGGCGGCGCGACGTGGCGCGTGACCGCGCAAGGCATGGAAGCCGACTACATGCCGCCCGAGCGGCGCGGCGAGCCGAACGCGCAGGATCCGCACCGCGTCGTGCAATGCGCGGCCGATCCGGACGTGCTGTGGACACAGCACCACTGCGCGATCTTCCGCTCGACCGACGGCGCCGAGCACTGGCGGCGAATCGACGCGCAACCGTCGAGCTTCGGCTTCGCGGTGGCCGTGCATCCGCGCGAACCGGACACCGCCTGGTTCGTGCCGGCCGTGAAGGATGCCTGCCGCATTCCGGTGAACGGCCGGCTCGTCGTCACGCGCACGCGCGACGGCGGGCAAAGTTTCGAAAGCCTGTCGAACGGATTGCCGGCCGCGCCGGCCTACGACCTCGTGTACCGGCACGGGCTCGCGGTGGACGATGCCGGCATGCGCCTCGCGATGGCGTCGACGACCGGCGGGTTATGGACCTCCGCCGACGGCGGCGACCACTGGCGCCAGGTATCCGCGCATTTGCCGCCGGTCTATTGCGTCAGCTTCGGGTAACGACGCGACGGTCGCCGGGCGCCATCCGCGCGACCGCCGCGCGCGTCTGCGCGATTTCCGCGTCGAGCCAGTCGAGAAACCGCGCGATCTGCGGCTCGCGCTCGCGCCCGGGGCGGCACAGTGCGACGAAACGCGCGCCGTCGAGCCGCACCGAAGGCTCGATCGGCATCAGCGCACCGCGCTCGACGTGCTCGGCGGCCAGCACCGAACTCAACAACGCGACACCCTGCCCGTGCAGCACAGCCTGCAACGCGTAATGCTCGTCGTCGTAATGGCGAAACACCGCGCGTTCGAGCCACGTTTCGCGGCCGGCCGCGCGACACCACGACGCCCAGTCGACCGACACGGGCAGCGGGGTATCCCACACGGTCTCGATCAAGTCGAGCGGCTCGTCGGTGCGATGCGCATCGAAGCCGGTGGCCGCAAACGCGCCGAAATACTCGTCGATCAACGCGATCTCGTGCAGCGCGGGAAACGTGCGCGACGTCGCGCGAATCGCCAGATCGATCCGCGCCTCGCGTTCGAGATCGACGAGCGTGTTGCCGGTCTCAACCTTGATGTGCAGGTGCGGATCGATGCGGCGAAACGCGCCGAGACGCGGGATCAGCCACATCGCCGCGAAGGCGGGCGTGGTGGTCAGCACGAGCGGGCGCTCGCCGGCGGTATCGGGCCGCAACGCATCCAGCCCGCGGCTGAGCGCGAGCAACGCATCGTGGCTCGCGCGAAACAGTTGCGCGCCTTCCTCCGTCAGCCGTACGCCGCTCGCGCCGCGCTCGAACAGCAGCACGCCGAGCCGGCTTTCGAGCGACTTGATCTGATGCGACACGGCAGCCGGCGTCACGGCCAGTTCGTCCGCGGCGGCCTTGAACGTGCCGAGCCGCGCCGACGACTCGAATACACGCAATGCGGTCAGGGGGATTCTCGAGAACACGGGGCCTCGCGGGCCGGATACGGCCGGGTTGAATTCGATTCAATCCGGGTGAGATTAGGTGAATTGAAGCGGGTGTGCAACGCGGCTAGCCTTGCGGGACGTCGCGGCACACCGCCCCGACGATTACCGTCCAACCGGAGAAACACCGTGCAAGGCCTACCGCGCAGAATCACGCAGGCGGTGCTCTACGAAGCGATCGCCATCTCCTGCATCTCGCCCGCG
Source organism: Burkholderia seminalis (assembly GCF_001718535.1). NCBI lineage: Bacteria > Pseudomonadati > Pseudomonadota > Betaproteobacteria > Burkholderiales > Burkholderiaceae > Burkholderia > Burkholderia seminalis. The sequence goes on from NZ_CP013400.1 coordinate 2,571,639, forward strand.
ATCGCCGCGATCTTCAGGCAGGACCTCGTCTATTCGGGCGCGCTGTCGGCGACGATGTCGGCGATCGCGCTGCTGTGGAACATGATCTTCAATGCGCTGTTCGAGCGCTGGGAAGCGTCGCGCCGACAGCCGTCGCGTACGCTCGGGCGGCGGCTCCTACATGCGACCGGATTCGAAGGCGGGCTCATCTTCATGCTCGTGCCGGTCGTGTCGTGGTGGCTCGACATCTCGTGGTTCGACGCGTTCGTCGTCGATATCGGGTTGTTCGCGTTCTTCTTCTGCTACGCGTTCGTGTTCCAGTGGGCGTTCGATCGCGTGTTCGACGTGCCGGCGGCGACGAAGGCGTCGTGAGCCGGACGCTTACGCACCGGCCGCGATTTTCGGCAGTTGCCAGCCGAAGCGCACCGCCGCCATCCGCAGCGCGAAACAGCCAAGGCCGCCGAGCACGGCCGCCACGACGGGCGGACACCCGAGTCGCCTGCACGACACGACGACGACCGCGCCGAGCAGTGCCGCGCTCGCATAGATATCCGTAACCAGTACGACCGGTATCCGCGCGAGCAGCACATCGCGTACGACACCGCCCCCGCATCCGGTCACGGCGCCCATCAGCGTCGCGATGAACGGATGGACGCGGAATTCGAGCGCCTTCACCGCCCCCGCGACCGCGAACAACGCCAGGCCGGCCGCATCGAGCGTCGTGAGCAGCGACGGCGAGAACGCGGCGACCCGCGCATGAAAGACGAACGCGAACAGGCCTGACGCGAACGCGAGGGCCGGATAACGCCAGTCGCTGACCGCGCTGGGCGGCCGTGCGCCGATCAGCAGGTCGCGGATCACGCCGCCGCCGAGCGCGACGACGAGCGACAGCACCATCACGCCGAACAGGTCGAGTCCCGCGCCGATCGCCGCATTGGCGCCCTCGATCGCAAACACCGCCGTGCCCGCGAGGTCGGCGGCGAGCACGATGTGCTCGATGCGCTTCATGCGAATGAATGGCCGAAGCGCTGCATCGTCCGGTTGCAGCGTGTGTCGCCCGAAGCGGCCGCGCCGTTCGGCCGCGTGCCGGCCGCGTATTGCCATCCGGATGCATCAGGCGCAGTACGGATCATTGCCGTCTCCTCGATCGGGGATCGAGCAGTCTAGCGCATCGTCGGGCAACCGTCTGGCGGCTCGCGGCGCGGGCAGCAAAAAGCCCGACGCGTCATGCTCAAGGCACGCCGAGCTACGCCTTCGGCAGGCAGACCCGGCTTGCCGTCGAGCGCCGTCACGCCCGCGAGCCACTTGCCGAGCGCTTGCGGGTTCGCCTTCAGCCATGCGGCGGCGGCCTTGCTCGAGTAGACGGCGACGACGCCCTACCTGAGCGGCGCGAACCCGTATTGCGACGGATGCCCGGCCAGAATCCAGTCCGGATACGCATCGATACACGCGCGCTCGATGCAATCCGACACGCGTTGCGGCGCGTCGGCCTGCACGAGATCAATCGGGGGGAAGATCCGATGGTCGAACCGGCCAGCCGCAAATTCGAGATGGAACGGCACCAGCACCGCACCGGCGCGCGCGCCGATCCTGAACACGCCACGGTGAATCCGCGCCGGCCGCCCAAACATCGCGACCTCGATCGTCTCCATCGGAAAGCGCTGCATCAGGTACGGCGGCGCATCGGCAAACACCACGGCAACGCCGTTTCGTCGCAGCGCGTGCAAGACGCGCAGCCCGAGCGCATTGCGATTGACTTCGTCGTAGGTGTGCAACACGCGCACGTTCGGCATCAGCGTCGACTCGAAACCGCCATACGTTTCCCGCGCGATGCCCGATACGACTGCGATCTCGGACAATTGCAGCGCGTCGCGCAACGCATCGATCACGATCACGTTCGCAAACTGCGACACGTAATGAAACGGCGACACGATCACGGGACGGCCGCCCGATTCGTCGCGAATCCGGGCGATCGCTCGAGCCAGCGCTTGCGTGGCCGCTTCGAGGCCCGGCCATTCGACATCGCGGCCGGCAGCGCGTTCGGCATGCAGGCGCCGATCCATCAGGCGCTCGAATTCGCCTGCCGCCATCGTCCGCCAGATGTGCGCACGGGTGAGCGCGACGTGGTCGCGCCCCCACTCGTAGCGCAACCGGCCCGCCCAGCGGGTGCGTGGGCTGCCGAGACTCCGCAAGACCCACACAGCCAGCGCCAACCGCTCGAGCCCGCGGCCCGACAGGCGCAGCAGCCATCGATCGCGCCAGCCGAGGCGTCGCTGCCGCTTATCGGCCATCGCCGGTCAACCATCCGTTGATCCGCGCGACGTCGTCGAAATCCAGCGACGCGACACCGGATTTCAACGCGAGGTACGCGGCAAGCATGTCGTAGTGCGCACCCAGCCGCGCCTTGCGGCTCGCAAAAAGTGCCTCGCTCGCGCGCAGCACATCGAGGTTGGAACGACTGCCGACACGGTAGCCGATCCGCGTCGCGTCGAGCGTTCGCTCGTTGGCCCGCACGAGGCGGCCAAGGAGTTCGCCGCGCTCGCGTGCCCAGTGCAGCCGCTGGAAGGCGTCGAGCGTGTCGGCCCCCGCCTGCCGGGTGGCTGCCTGCAGCGCGCTGCGCGCCTTGTCCTCACCCGCCAGCGCTTGCCCGAGGCGCGCCTGGATGTCACCGCCCGTCAGCAGCGGGATCGATATCGTCACCATCGCGGTCGTCGTGGTCGTCGGCTGCGCGAAACCCGATGCCGCACCCGCCGGCGTGTGGCTGCCCGTCAGATTCACGACGGGATACCGTTGCGCGCGTACTCGGCGAGCCTCATCCCGCGCGTCGCGCACGGCGAGTTCGCCGATCTGGACCGGATAGCCCTTCTGCTCCGCTTGGGCAACCCAATACCCGGCGTCGTCCGGATCGAGCAGCAACGCGGGCGTTTCGTCCGGCACGCGCGCGAACGGGCCGAGTGGCCGGCCGATCAGCGTTTCGACAATCCGGCGGCGCGAATCGACGGCCTGCCGCGCGTCGATCTGCTGCAGCCGCGCCGCATCGAGCTGCGCTTGCGCCTCGCGTACGTCGATCAGCGTCGCCTCTCCGGCCGCCCGTCGGTGCACGGTGATCTCGTGCTGTTCGGCAACCGCCGCCACATACTCCGTCGCGCGCATCAATTCGTCGGTCGCCGCCAGAACGTCGAAATACGCACGCCCGGCGCGCAGCATCAGCGCCTGCTGCGCACGCGCATAGGTCAGTTCCGCCTTGGCGGCCGCCGTTCCCGCCTGCCGATAGGCGATCCAGCGTTCCCAGTCGAACAGCGGCTGCGTCAACGATACCGTCCAGCCGTTCTGCCAGTAATGCATCGACGGAACGTTCCGCGTCGCGATCCGGTTGTACGTGCGTCCCCAGCCCGCATCGATCCGCGGCAACAGCGCGGCGCGCGCGCGCGGCACACCGAGACGGCCGATTTCGACATCCGAGCGCACGCCGGCGAGTTCCGCGTCGTAATCGAGCGCGCTGGTCACGACCGACATCAGGTCGTCCGCAAGCGCGTGCGGCGACACGCATGCGAGCACCGCCGCGACGAGGATCCGTCCGATCGTCATGCCGCCCGCTCGCCATTGGCAATGCCCGGCACGAGCACGCCATCCACGAGTTCGTAACAGCGCTCGAACGTGGCGGCGAGCGAGCGATCGTGAGTGATCACGACGACCGTTCGATCGATACGCTGCAACAACGCCGCGATACGCTGAACAGACGCGGCGTCGAGGTTCGACGTCGGCTCGTCGAGCAGCATCAGCTCGGCCGGCTGATACAGTGCGCGCGCGAGCAGCAGGCGCTACCGCTGCCCCGCCGAGATGTTCGCGATCGAATCGCTGATGATCGTGCGCGTGCGCATCGGCAAGCGCATCACGTCGTCCAGCAGGCCGACCTCGTCGAGCAGACGGTTGATGCACGCAGGGTCGGCATTTGCGCTGAACAGCGACACGTTGTCGGCGATCGATCCGCGCAGGATCAAGTCGCCCTGCCGCATCTGCGTCATGTGCCGGCGGATTTCGTCGACCTCGAGATTCGCATAGCGCACGCCGTTCAGCCGTACGTCCCCATGCTGCGCGTGTTCGGCCGCGCACAGCAGCTTGAAGACCGTCGACTTCCCGCATCCGGACGGCCCCACGATCGCGATGCGGTCGCCGCGCCGGATATCGAGACTCACGCCAGTCAACACGCGACGGTCCGACGCCCCATACGCAAACGACACATCCCTCATCTCGATCGATTCGAAGCACCGCGTCTCGGCCGCGCGGCCGATCTGCTCCAGCGGCGTATAGCGCTCCGGCTCGCCGTCGACGATATCGGCGACCCGGGCGACCGGCACCGTCAGCATCAGGCGCGCGAACAGCGCGTTGATCGCCTGCGCGAGCCGCTCCGACGCGAGCGACTTGTAGATCATGAACGAATAGAACACGCCGACCGAAATCTTGCCGTCGAGCATCAGTCCGGCCGACAGCCAGGTAATCGCGACGACGTCCGCATAGTCGACGAATTTCAACACTGCGTCGCGCCAGGCCGTGAGCTTCGCGCTCTGCAGCATCGTCGCCGCGCACGCCTTGAATTTCGCCATGTAAATCGCCGTGCGCCGCACTTCGCCCGACGCGAGCTTGATCACCGGAGCCCCCCGGATCGTCTCGAACAGCAAGTCCTCGCATTCGGCCGTCCGTTCGAGCACCAGCATGTGCGCATCACGCATCGGCCGATACAGCGCGAATGCGGCGCCGACATACGTTGCGAATATGCCAAGCGCGACGCCGGCCAGCAGCGGGCTCTGCGCGAGCATCAGCAGCACCGCGATGCCGCCGACCGCGAGATCGATCCGCAGCGAGATCGCGGTGCGCACTGCGAATTCGTTGATTTCATCCTGTGACTTGACACGCGCGAACAGGTCGCCGACGTTGCGCTTCTCGAAATACGGAATCGGGTGGCGCAGCAATTGCCCGATCAGCCCTTCGGTCATGTTCACGTTGACGAGCGTATGAACCAGCGCGGTCAGATACGACTCCACGAAGCGGCTGAACGTCCCGATCGCGAAAATGCTCGCGAATGTCAGCGTGAGAATCCGCAGCAGATTCCGGTTGTCGCTGGTCACGATCTGGTCGAGCACCAGGTTGCCGAAATACGGCATGGCCAGGATCGCGCACTGGCTTCCAAGCGCAACGAACAGCAGTTTGCCGATTTGCCCGCGCAACTGCGGGTTCAGCACCCTCACGCGCTCGAGCGCGGCCGGCACGCGCGAACGTGCGCGAATGCGCGGCAAGCCCGGCGTCGGCGCACATTCGAGCAAGTAGCCGGACACGCTCGACAGGAACATGTCGAGCGCGACGCGGCGTCGCCCGACTGCCGGATCGATCACCTGCACATGGCCGCGGCGAACGCGCTCGAATACGACGAAATGCGCGCCGCCGAAATGGATGATCGAGCCGGGCCGGATGTCGGCCAGATCGCCGGCGTCGAACCGATACGCCTGCACCGCCAGCCCGAAATCGTTCGCGACGTCGTAAAGGTCCATCAGCGTCAGCCCGTGCGACGACACCGGACGATGCGCGGCAATCTCGCGTACTTCGGTCGCGCGCCCGAGATGGCTCAGCACCATCGCCAGGCACGCATATCCGCAGTCCGCGACTTCATTCTGGTAAATCACGCGCACGCGTCAACTCCGGATCATCTGGAACAGCGGTTCGAATACCCACTCGGCGATCGAACGGCGCTCGACGACGACGCTCGCGGTGCCATGCATGCCCGGAAGGATCCGCAGCGGCTCGCGGGGCGAGCCGAACGTCGCGCTGCGCACCGTCGCCCACGCCATGTAATCGGTCGGTCGCGCACCGGTGGGCGCCGACGACGGCGACGAAGCCGTGACCGCGGTCATCGTCGTGCCGGAAATCGAGTCGATGCGCGCGGCGACACTGCCGAAGCGGGCATAGGGGAACGCGTCGAGCTTGATGCGGACCGTCTGCCCTTCCCGCACAAACCCGCGTTGCCGCGACGGAATGCGCAGTGCGGCGGACAGCGACGGTTTCGGGCTGGTCGAGATCACGAGCGCGACGTCGTCGGACGCGAGCGCATTCCCCGGCACAAGGCCCGAAAACGTCACGATGCCGTCGTTCGGCGCCGATACGGTGATGTCCCGCCGCGCCGCCTCGTAACGCACCAGAATGTCCTGCACTTCACGATCGCGCTGCGCATGCAGTTCCCGGACCTGCGCGTCGAGTTCGCGGCGGCTACCGCGCAAGGTTTCGAGATCGGCAAGCAGCGCCTGATGCCGGGCATCTCCCTGGGCAATCTCCGCTTCGTTCTGACGGACCTCGATGCGTGCCTGCTCGATGCGATCGGCAATGACGTAGTCGGCGGCGCCTTCGACACGGGCAAGCCTGCGTCGCGCGTCGTCGGCCATCTGCCGCAAGCGGTGCTGCCGATCGCCGAGTGCGTCGAGTTCGCGCATGCGCGCCGCCTCCGTGCGTCCGGCCGCCTGCATGCGAGCCTGCAGCGCGGCGATGCGATCGTCGAATTGCGCGTTCGTCGCGGCCGTCTGCCTGTCGCGCGACGCTTCGTCGAAGACCGGCCTTGGGCGGCCGTCGGCGGACAACGTCAGGTCGCGTACCAGCCGGAACAGCGGCTGCCCTTTTCGCACCGGGGTGGCCGACGCCACGTACACAGCCGTCACGAGCCCCTCATGACCTGTAATCCTGACATCGAACGGCGACACGATTTCGCACGGCACGTCCCGCTTGAGTTCGATTTCCTGGACACATGCAAAGACAATGCCCGCGCCGACGATGGCCGACGCGCAGTATGCGATCCAGCGCCACGACACATCCGCGAAGCGCGGCAGTTTTCCAGCTTCCCAATCCAATTTCGATGTTCCGGATGTCGGGCCGCCCGCGCGGCCCGGCAGCCTGCCGACCGACTCGCGGCGACAGGCCGCATGCAGGGCGGAACCCGGTGCGACGCATCACGCGGCATACGTGCCGTGCATGAACGCGCCGGCGTGATGCCGGCGACGGAGTGGCAGCGGAACTGCGCGAACCGTCGACCGGTTCGCGACAGCCGGGAATCAGCGCTACGGCCGAATCGTCACGCCGCCACCGCCGGTGGGCGGCGTCGTGGTCGGCGGCGTCGTGGTGGGCGGCGTGGCGGTAGGCTGCGGCGCCGAGCGTGTGTTCTTTGTCGGCGTGCTCCGCCGCTTGCAGCAACCTCCCGCCAGTTGCGATTGCGCGAGCGTCGTGCGATCGATTTTTTTCATCTTCCCTGCTCCTTGGGTTGAAAACGATTTGGCCAACCATGCCGCGGCCACGGGGCGCTGCACATCACTGGTACGACATCGTGAACGTCGCGAGACCGTTGGCCGTGCCGGCCTTGATGTCCGACGCCGTGCGGATGTAGCGCGCCGAGAACGGCACTTCGTAAATCGTGTTGCTGACCGTGCCGATCACGACCTGGTTCGGATTGCCGGCGACGGACGAATCGGGGCCGAACGAGATCGGCCGTGCGTCGGACAATATCTGGATGCCGAAGCCGCGCGCGGTCGAATCGCTCGTCAGCGACAACACATTCGAACGGTTGTTCGGCGACGAGACGTCGGTGAAGGTCACCGCAATCCTCGACGACACGCCCCGGCAATCGATCGAGATACCGAGCGGAACCGCGGACGCCGCACTGCCGACCCCGCCGAACATGTGCGCGCCGATCCGGCCGAAGCGTACGTTCACTTTGCTCGACGTCACGGTGCAGCTCTGAGATGCGACGCTCACCTGCGGCGTCGACAGCGTGACCGTCGACGCGGCCAGACCGCCGATGCGCTGCGTGAAGAGCAGCCCGCCGGCAATCACCGCGTTGGGCGGCACGTCGCCCGTCTTGACGAGTTCCAGCACGACCGGCGTGCCCAGATAGACGTAGCACTTGCCGCTCGCCGGATAGCCGCACCGCGACGCGGTATTGAAGACCGACACCGGTATGGTGTAAGAACCGGTGTCCGGCGCATAGCCGTCCGCTTCGAGGCGCAACCGGTAGCCGATGCCCCGGGTACCTGTCGGAATGATGCCGTTGGACGATTGCACCCCCGATCCGCTCTGGTTTTCGACGGTTGTCCCCGTCGTACAGTAGACGCCGACCGGCTTCGACTGATTGAACGAATAGGTGTATCGCGCGCTCGTGATGACGGTACCCGCTGGCGCATCGCGCGGCACCGTGACGCTCGCCGGCAGCGACAGCGATACGCGATAGACGCCGCCCGTGCCGAGCTCGCAGGCGGCCATCGCTCGCGACGGCAGGCATGCAAACACCAGCAGCGCCACGCCGGCGCAGAAGCCGGGCAGGCAGCGGCACGCCGCCGGGACAAATGACATACGCTTCAGCGTGTTGCCACGACTTTCGTCGTTCACTGCAATTCCCCTTCGATGCATGATCGACTCCGCGAGCCGCCGACGCCACTGCCACGTCAGCCTCGCCAAGATATTCAGGGACCATGTATGTCGTTCGCCGCAGCCCAGCGTGAGATGTCGTTTCGCGTCTTTTCCGACGCACGACAAGATGCGGCCCGTCCGATCTTCGTCGGTCGACTGCAAACGAAATCGCTACCCGATCCTCGACAGGAACATGGCCGGTTGCACAAGGCGCCCGCAAGCATCGACCGAGTCATGTTGCCGTCCGCCTTGTGAACTAGGCGTTATTCTCGTGCCCGGCCACGTCGAAGCCAATCGGACAAGTCAGAAATATCGCGACAAAGTGCGCGGGCGGAACACGCGTCGATCGGCGGATTGCCGTGTTTTATTTTTTGACGCGGGTAACGGTCAACCGGACGCTTCGCAAAACGTCACTGGACGCGGGAAGCGGCGCCGCGGGACCGGATCGTCACGATGCCGCGCATGCGAAAAAACGCCCGCCCCGGTTTCCCGGAGGCGGGCGCTTGCAGCCCGAACCTGCAAACCACCTTCAATGCACGCCGAGATACGCCTTCACCGCCGGCAGACCCGGCTTGCCGTCGAGCGTCGTCACGCCGGCGAGCCACTTGTCGAGCGCCTGCGGGTTCGCCTTCAGGTACTCGGCGGCCGCCTTGTTCGGGTCTTCCTTGTTCATGATCGGCAACATCACGTGGTTCTCGATCGTCGTCGTGAACTGGAGGTTCGACACGAACTTCGCGACGTTCGGGCAGCGCTGCGCATAGTCGGGCGGCGTGGCCGTCAGCACCTTCGCTTCGCCGTAGTTCGGGCCGAACACGTCGTCTCCGCCGCTCAGGTAGTCGATCTTCATCTGCACGTTCATCGGATGCGGTTCCCAGCCGAGGAACACGATCCACTGCTTGTCGCGGATCGCACGATTCACCTCGACCAGCATCCCGGCCTCGCTCGACTCGACCATCTTGAACTTGCCGAGGCCGAACTTGTTGCCGTCGATCATCTTCTTGATCAGCAGGTTGCCGTCGTTGCCCGGCTCGATCCCGTAGATCTTGCCGTTGAGCTTGTCCGCGTACTTCTGGATGTCCGCGAACGACTTCAGGCCGCCCTGGTACACGTAGTCGGGCACCGCGAGCGTGTATTTCGCGCCGGTCAGGTTCGGCGTCGACAGCACCTTGATCGTGCCGGCCTTCGTGAACGGCTGGATGATCGGGTCCATCGTCGGCGACCAGTAGCCGAGGAACACGTCGATCTGCTTGCTCTTGATCCCGGCGAACGTGATCGGCACCGAGGCGATCGTCTTCGTCGGGTTGTAGCCGAGGCCCTGCAGCATCGTCGACGCGAGGCCCGTGGTCGCCGCGATGTCGGACCAGCCGACATCCGCGAAGCGCACGTTCTTGCATACGGGCGGATCGGCCGCATAAACGGCCGACATCGGCGCGGTTACCCCGATTCCGCACACCGCTGCGATCAATAGGCGCTTCATCTTGCTTCTCCTCAAAGTGATGTCGTTTGCTTGAATGCGGGATCGTTTATTGAAGCCGCGCGCCGCGATCCCGGCGACGTCGCGGACCGAATGTTGCGTGGCGGCGCCGTTCAGCGCCCCGGCAACCGTCTCTCGTAGCTCGGCGCATGGCCGAACTGCGCACGGTAGGCCTTGCTGAAATGACACGGCGAATGAAAGCCGCAGACCATCGTCACGCGCGCGATCGACGCGTCGGTCGTGCGCAACAGGTCACGCGCGCGCTTCAGGCGCAGCGTCAGGTAATAGTGGGTCGGCGACACGTTCAGGTACACCTTGAACATCCGCTGCAGGTGCCGCTGCGACAGCCGCACGAGCCGCGCGAGTTCCTCGAGCGACAGCGGCTCCTCGATGTTCGCCTCCATCAGCCGCACGACCTCGATCAGCTCCGCGCGCGAGAAGCCGACGCGCGCATCGACCGGAATCGGCTGCGTGTCGGTCGAACTGCGGATGCGCTCCAGGATGAACTGCTCGGACACCTGCGCGGCCAACTGCTGGCCGAAGCGCATGCCGACGAGGTTCAGCATCAGGTCGAGCGGCGCGGTGCCGCCCGTGCAGGTCAGCCGGTCGCGGTCGACGACGAACAGCTCGTCGGCGAAACCGACCTGCGGAAACTCCGAATGCAGCGCGGACAGGTTCTCCCAGTGCACGGTGCAGCGATAGCCGTCGAGCAGCCCGCTCGACATCAGCGCGTACGCGCCCGTGCAGATGCCGCCGAGCGGCAGCCCGCGCTCGGCAAGCGCCGCGAGCGTATCGCGCGCGCCCTCGTCGACCACGTCGCGGATGCGGATGCCGCCGCACACGATCATCACGTCGGGCAGGTTCTCGTAGTCGAGCGCCTGCGTGGGCCGCACCGCGATGCCGTTGCTGGCATGCGCGGGCGCGCCGTCGAGCGAGTAGATCGACCACTGGTAATGGTCGGCACGCCCGACGTAGTTCGCCATCCGAAGCACCTCGACCGCGCTCGAGAACGCGATCATCGAGAAGTTCGGCAGCGTCAGGAAGCCGAAATGGGCGAGGGACGAAACCGGTGAAACGCAGGCGGCGGGCGCCACAGCGACGGCAGACGTCACATCGGTCTCCTGGCGAGGAGGTTGCAGGGGGCCAGCCCCGCGGCTCGGGCCGCGGAAGCCGTTATCTGTTCAGGGTGAGCGGCCGGCGGGTGTACCGGCCGCCGGAGATCAGGCCTGTGCGGGCGCGGTCTTCACGCGAAAGAGCTGCTTGAGACCGGCGAACAGCGGCGCCTTCACCGTGCCCGGCGCACGGCCGAAGCTTTCGGTGATGCGGTCGAGAATGATCGCGAGCAGCACGACCGACAGACCGCTTTCGAAACCGAGGCCGATGTCGAGGCGCTGGATACTCGCGAGCACGTCGTTGCCGAGACCGCCCGCGCCGACCATCGACGCAATGATCACCATCGACAGCGCCATCATGATCGTCTGGTTCACGCCCTGCATGATCGACGGCAGCGCGTTCGGGAACTGCACCTTGTACAGCAGCTGCCAGGGCGTGCAACCGAAGGCCTGGCCGGCTTCGACGATCTCGCGGTTCACGTGGCGGATACCAAGGCTCGTCAGGCGCACCGCCGGCGGCATCGCGAAGATCACCGTCGACAGGATCCCCGGCACGCGGCCGAGACCGAACAGCATCGCGGCCGGAATCAGGTAGACGAAGGCCGGCATCGTCTGCATCAGGTCGAGGATCGGGCGCACGATCGCGGCGACCCACTTGCTCTTCGCGGCCCAGATGCCGAGCGGGATGCCGAGCACGAGGCTGATGATCGTCGACGACAGCGTGAGGCCGAGCGTGATGATGGTCTGATCCCAGAAGCCGGTGGCAAAGATCAGCAGCAGCGACGCGGTGGTGAACAGCGCGAAGCGCCAGCCCACCCGCCACAGTCCGACGCCGATGAAGATCGCCATCATCAGCCACATCGGGATCGCCTGCAGGCCATGCTCGACGAATGCGGCGAGCCCCTCGATCGCTTGACCGATCGCGTCGAACGTCTTCGCGTCGTGGTCGAGCAGGTAGTGAACGGACTGGTCGACCCAGGTACCGAGCGGAATCATTTCAGACATGGGAACCTCGCGAACGCGTGATGGCTTTCAGGATGAGCGCACGATCGACCGAGCCGCAGTAGCAGCCGTCGTCGTCCACGACGGGCAGCGCATTCGGGCTCGCGACCACACGTGCGACGACATGTTCGAGCGACGCGTCGTGCCGGATGCTTTCGATCGGCCGCACCGACGGCGTGTCCTGGCCGATCGCTTCGCGCGTGACGAAGCCGCGGATCTTGCGCTGGGCGTCGAGCACGAACGCATAGTCGGCACTGCCGTTCAGCGTCGCCGCGACGTTCGCGGCATCGCACTTCGACACGATCGGCACGGCGCCCGTCTGCATCAGGTCGCCGGCCGTCAGGTAGCGGCTCGTGTCGATGCCGTCGAAGAACGCGCGGACGTAATCGTCGGCCGGGTTCGCGATGATGTCCTGCGGCGTGCCGACCTGCACGAGCCGGCCGCCTTCCATGATCGCGATGCGGTTGCCGATGCGCAGCGCTTCCTCCAGATCGTGCGACACGAACATGATCGTGCGGCGCTGTTCCTTCTGCAGTTGCAGCAACACGTCCTGCATTTCGCGGCGCTTGAGCGGATCGAGCGCGGAGAACGCCTCGTCCATGATCATCAGCGACGGGTTCACGGCCAGCGCGCGGGCCAGGCCGACGCGCTGCTGCATCCCGCCCGACAGCTCGGACGGCAGCTTGTGCGAGAACGGCGCGAGGCCGACCTGCTCGAGCACTTCCATCGCCCGGCGCTCACGCTCCTTCTTGCCGACGCCGGCGACCTCCAGGCCGAATGCGGCATTCGACACCACGGTGCGATGCGGCATCAGCGCGAACGACTGGAACACCATGCTCATGTCCTTGCGGCGCAGCGCGGTCAGCGCCGAGCGGCGCGCCGATGCGACGTCGAGCCCGTCGATCATCACCTTGCCGGCGCTTGGATCGACCAGCCGGTTCACGAGGCGAATCAACGTGGACTTGCCGGAGCCGGACAGGCCCATCAGCACAAAAATTTCGCCTTCCTGCACATCGAAGGAGACGTTGTGCACGCCGACGACCTGACCGGTGCGCTTGAGCACATCGTCTTTCGTCGCGCCGGCGGCGAGCATGTCGAGCGCCTGCTGCGGGTTGCTTCCAAACACCTTGCACAGACCTTCGACCACGACCTTGGGGGCATCCATCGAAACCTTCTCCTCGTGTAGCGGGGACTCGCGCTTGTCATAGCGTGCCTACATAGTTGCCAGAAAAAACCCCGACCTGCCGACGAATTACGACAAACGCTTGCGCAAATACGACACACCCTCCAGCCCCGCCTGGCGGGCCGCGCCGCGCGGCGGCACCCGATTGCGGCGGTGCAATACGCGCACACCCAGCAACGACGGGCATCCCCCGCCGGACTTGTGCGCAGCAGCGCGGCACGCATCGCATGAGTTTTTGCGCCAACGCGCCTCGGCCGCGCGTCGCTTTGCGACAAATCCGCGTCCGATCCGGCGGCGCTCTGTTCAGACGAAAACACCCATCGCATTCACCGGTAAAAAGCATGACCGTGCAAAAAGCCGCGCGACGACACCGGACGGCGCACGCCGCGATACCGCGCCCACCCCGGAAATCCGCGACGGTCCGCTGTGTTACATTCCCCGCAAGCACGTTGAGCGCGACGTCGCCGCGGGCCTTTCGCACGAGAGGCCACCCACGCGGCACGCGCCTGCCGGTTCGCCTGCCGGCCGTGCTGAAACCGCCTCGATCCGGTGCGATCCGCGATCGAAGGACGATAACGATAGCGAGAGGGAGCAAGGCGTTGAACTGGGCATTCGCCGTAATCGGTTTCGTCGTGGGCGGCATCGCCGCCTTGATCGGGGATTTCTCGGCCGCGAGCGGTGCGCTGCTCGGAGCCGCCGCCGGGTTCGCCATCGGTCGCGCACTTCAGCAACGCCATCCCAGGAACACGCCCGCCGCTCGGGATGCGTTCGCGCTGTCCGCGACATCGCCCTCCGCGCCCTTGCCGCTCGCCGATCGCGTCGCGCGCCTCGAGGCGACCGTCGACACGCTCACGCGCGAACTCGACTCGCTGCGCGCCCAACTGGCCGGCGCGAAGGCTGGTGCGGCGACCGCCGGAAACGTCGCGCAAACGGTGCCGGCCGGTGCGGCAACCGCGCCGCCGTCGACGCCCGTCCCGCCACCGCCGGTACAGTCCGCACAACCTGCCGCCGCACGAGCAGACACATCGGCCGCCGCCTCGATCCCGGCGCCTGCCGCGACGCCCGCGCCGGCCACCGCGGCGCGTCCGGCCGTACCCGCGTCGGCTCCCGTCGGCCCGACGGCAAGTCCCGCCGCCGCACCCGCCCGCCCTGCCCCGCCCGCGCCGCGCGAACCCGGCCTCGTCGACCGCGCATTCGGCGCCGCGCGCGACTGGCTGCTCGGCGGCAACACGGTCGTGCGCGTCGGCATCATCGTGCTGTTCTTCGGCGTCGCGTTCCTGCTCAAGTACGCGGCCGACAACAACATGCTGCCGATCGAATTCCGCCTCGCGGGCACCGCGCTCGCCGCGGCCGCGTTGCTCGCGATCGGCTGGCGCGTGCGCGCACGCCGCGCCGCGTACGGCCTCGTGCTGCAAGGCGGCGGCATCGGCATCCTGTACCTGACGATCTTCGCCGCGACCAAGCTTTACGCGCTGCTTCCGGTCGGCGCCGCGTTTCCGCTGATGGTCGCGGTCTGCGCGCTGAGCGCGTTCCTCGCGGTGCGGCAGAACGCGCTGCCGCTCGCGTTCATGGGCAGCGCGGGCGGCTTCCTCGCACCGGTGCTGCTGTCGACGGGCCAGGGCAACCACGTCGCGCTGTTCAGCTACTACGCGCTGCTGAACGCGGGCATCTTCGCGATCGCGTGGTTCAAGGCATGGCGTCCGCTGAACCTGCTCGGCTTCGTCTTCACGTTCACGATCGGCTCGGCCTGGGGCGTGACGGCCTACCGTCCCGCGCTGTTCGCGAGCACCGAACCGTTCCTGATCCTGTTCTTCCTGATGTATGTCGGCATCGCGCTGCTGTATGCGCTGAAACGCGAAATCGCGTTGCGGCACTACGTGGACGGCACGCTCGTGTTCGGCACGCCGATCGTCGCGACCGCGCTGCAGGCGTCGCTCGTGAAAGGCATGCCGTTCGGGCTCGCATGGAGCGCGGTCGCGCTGTCGGCGTTCTACGTTGCGGTCGCGGCCTGGCTCGCGCGGCGCCGCGACCGCCTCGGGCTGCTGTTCGAATCGATGCTCGCGCTCGCGGTGATCTTCGCGACGCTGGCCGTGCCGCTCGCGTTTTCGGGGCCGACAACGAGCGCCGCGTGGGCGATCGAAGGCGCGGCCATCGTGTGGCTCGGCGTGCGCCAGAAGCGTCTGCTGCCGTTCGGCTTCGGGTTGTTGATGCAGATCGCCGCGGCCGGCGCGTTCTTCACGAGCCTGCTCGGGCCGGCCGACGCCACCGCGCTGCCGGTGCTCAACAGCCCGTACATCGCGATGCTGCTGATCGCGCTCGCCGGGCTGTTCACCGGCTGGTGGCTGCACGGGCGCGACGAAGCGCGCGCGTGGCACGCGTGGATGCCGGAAATCGGCGTCGCGGCCGCTGCATGGGGGCTGCTGTGGTGGGTCAGCGGCGGGCTGCACGAGATCCTCGTCCATGCAAGCCGCCACGTCGATCTGCATGCCGACCGCTTCGTCGTCGACACGACCGCGCTGTTCGCGGCCGGCACCGCGTGGCTCGCGCACGTCGCGCGCCGCAAGCTCGCGTGGCCGCTCGCCGAATGGCCCGCGCTCGCGCTCACGCCGGTGCTGGCGCTGCTCGCGCTGCGCGCGTTCGATGCGCATGAAGCCCCGCTGTCGGGTATCGGCGCATTCGCGTGGCCCGTTGCCGTCGGCGCGGGGCTTGCATTGCTGTGGCGGCAGGCGCGCGGCCCGGCTCGCGCCGATGCCGGGAGCGGCACGGTGCCATCGATTGCCGCCGGCATCGTCGCGCCGCTGCATACGCTGATGTTCTGGACCCTGTGCGGGCTGCTGTCGCTCGAAGGCTTCTGGCGCCTGCGCGCGTTCGTCCCCGAAGGCGCATGGAGCTGGAGCGCATGGGCATACGGCTTCGGCGCGCTGCTCCTGCTCGTGTCGGGCCCCGGCGCGCGGCTGCGCTGGCCGGTCGCGGCGTTCCCGCGCGCGTACCAGGTGTGGGGCGCCGCGCCGCTCGCCGCGCTGCTGTGGTTATGGAGCATCGCGAGCACGGTCAGCGACGGCAGCGCGGCCCCCCTCTTCTGGCTGCCGCTGCTCAATCCGCTCGACATCGCGCAGTGTCTCGTCTTCGTCGCGTTCGCCGCGTGGCTGCGCCGCCTGAAAGCGCTCGGCATCGCGTGGCATCCGCGCGTGGTCGACTATGCGGCGATCGCGACCGTGTTCCTGTGGTTCAACGCGCTGATGCTGCGCACGCTGCATCACCGCTTCCACACCGGTTACGACCTCGACACCGTGCTGTCGTCGTTCGGCATCCAGCAGGTGTTCATGGTCGGCTGGAGCCTGTTTGCGTTCGCCGGGATGTGGCTGACGCGCCGCGACGGCATCGCCCGTATCTGCGCATTCGCGTCGCTGCCGCTGATCGTCGTGATGTGGATGTGGACCTTCTATGCGAACTTCACGCAGGACGGCGGAAGCTGGGCGCGCGTGCCGCTCTTCAACCCGCTCGATCTCGTGCTAGCAGTCGTCTATGCGCTCGCCGCGTCGTGGTTCATCCGCGCGCGCAAGCTCGGCGGGTCGTTCGGCAAGTATCGCGTCGCGCTGCTGAGCGCGGCCGGCGCCACCGCGTTCCTGTGGCTGAACGCGATCCTGCTGCGCACGCTGCATCACTGGGCAGGCGTGCCGTACGAATTCGGCGCGATGGCGGAATCGACGCTCGTGCAGGCCTCGGTATCCGTGTACTGGACGCTCTGCGCGCTCGCGATCGCGATCTGGGCCACGCGCCGCGGGCTGCGTCCGCTGTGGTTCGTCGGCGCCGCGCTGCTCGCGCTCACGGTCATCAAGCTGTTCCTGTTCGACCTGTCGCACGTGACCGGCATCGAGCGCATCGTGTCGTTCATCGGCATCGGCGTGCTGCTGCTGTTGATCGGCTATTTCTCGCCGCTGCCGCCGAAAGCCGCCACACAACAGGACGAGCAGCCATGAAGCGACTCGCCGCCCTGCTCGGACTGAGCCTGCTCGCGTCGTTCGCGGCGGCCGACGGCATGCCGGACGTCGCACGCGTGACACAACGCTTCGCGCTCGACCTCGACGGCAGCGCCGCGTATTACCAGCTCACCGTGCCGCAGCTCGTGTATGCGGCGAGCCGGCGCGACGATCTCGGCGACGTGCGCATCTTCAACGGCGCGGGCGAACCGGTGCCGTATTCGCTCGACGCCCCCATCGCGGCCGCGCTCGCGGTACCACCGACGCGCACGCCGGTGCACTGGTTTCCGCTGCCGCCGGCCCGCACCGACAACGGCGGCGCGCCGCTCGGCGTGACGGTCGGCCCGGACGGCGCGCTGCGCGCGGCAAGCACCGCGCCGGCGCGCACGAAACATGGCGCCGATCTCGTCGACCTGTCGCATACGGACGGCACCATCGACGCGCTGCTCGTGCATGTGGGCGACGACCGCTACCAGGGACGTGTCGCGATCGAAGCGAGCGACGACCTGCGCAGCTGGCGGTCGCTCGGCAGCACGCAACTGCTGAAAGTCGGCCACGGCGACGACATGCTGGTGCAGGAGCGTATCGCACTCGAAGGCGCGGCGCCCCGCTACCTGCGGCTGGACTGGCTCGACGACGCACCCGCGATCGCGTCGATCGACGTCGAGACGCATCCGCGTGACGCTCGCGGAACCGATACCGCGTCCGTGCCGCGCCAATGGCGCAACGCCGTGCGCGTGCGTGCCGGCGGTACGGCCGGCGAGTATCTGTTCGACACCGATGGCGCCTATCCGGTCGATCGCGTGCGCATCGACCTGCCGCAACCGAATACGGTTGCGCGCGCGACGTTGCAGAGCCGCTCCGACGCGCAGGTGCCGTGGCGCGACGTCGCGGGCGCCGTGCTGTTCCGGCTGCAGGGCAAGGCCGGCGAGCAGCGCAATCCGCCGCTCGAGTTCGCGGCGAATACGGATCGTGCATGGCGGATCGTCGTCGACATGCGTAACGGCGGGTTCGGCGGCGGGCAGCCGGCCGTCGCGATCGGCTGGCATCCGGCCGCGCTGACCTTCGTCGCGCGCGGCACACCGCCGTTTACGCTCGGTGTCGGCGACGCGTCGCTCGTGTCGTCGGCGGTGAGCCGCGAGGCGCTGCTGGTCGGCATGGCGCCCGAAGTGCGGCCCGCACGGGTCGGCGCGGCACTGCCGGTATCGGCGGTCGCGCCGGCGCCCGCCGATACCGACGCGACTCGCCGCTTCGTGCTGTGGGGCGCGCTGGTCGTCGCGGTCGGCGTGCTCGGCACGATCGCGTGGCGACTCGCGAAAGGCGGCGGCGACTCGCGCGGCCGCGACGCGTGACGCCGCGCGTCTTTATGCAGCGTTTATTAGGCACGCCCGTTTCTTTCGACGGTCGCAACGCGTAACTGCGTACAGTCGTCGCATCGGAACCATGACGCGACGACATGCAGGAAACCTATCCATTGCACGACCGGCCGGCACTGCGCACGCGTCCGTGCTCGACGCTGCCGTTGAAACGGCTTGCGCTGCTTTTCCCGTTCGCGCTGTCGCTGTCGGTCGCGCTGCCCGCGCACGCCGACGACGCGCCGGCCGTGCCCGTGACCGCCGCCAGCACGCCCGCCGCGTCAGCGTCGCCCACCCTCGACACGATCGTCAACGCGCTGCGCAACCGCTTTCACGTCGCGTATGCCGAAGCCTGCACGATCGCGCGCGCGGTGCAGACCGAATCGGACCGCTACGGGCTCGCACCGGCGCTGCTGCTCGCGATCATCGCGGTCGAATCGGGCTTCGATCGCCACGCGACCAGCGTCGCGGGTGCGCGCGGGCTGATGCAGGTGCTGCCCGCCGCGCACCGCGACCTCGTCGCGCATGTGAAAGACCTGTCCGATCCGGCAACCAACGTGCGGATCGGTGCGGCGATCTTCCGCGGCTATCTCGACGATGCGGACGGCGACGTCGAAACCGCGCTCGTGCGCTACAACGGCGGCACGAAACGCTATGCGCAGCGCGTCGCGCTGCGCGTGCAGCAATTCGATGCGCAATTGCGCCGGTCGAACGGCACCCCGGCCGATGCACTGCGGACGGCCGCGAATCCCTGAGCGCGACGCGCGACACCAGGGGGCGCCGAAAGCGTCTTCGCGGCCCCGCCGTGTTTCGCGCTGTGCGGTAATGCAGCCGGCGCTTCGACCTGGATGAACAGCGCGGCGCTTCGAGCAAGCGTCGGCGGGATGCTGCCGACGTACGTGCAAAACATCACCGGATGGCGGAACAGCGCACGCGGCGCGAGTCATGTCACATGAGCCACATGAGCGAGAGGCATGGTGGGCGTCCTCTTGCCGGTGCGTCGCGCGACGGCTGCCTGCGTGCAACCGCACGAGCTGCGTCCGGGTTCCATACGACCATCTTATGAAGGTTCGCTTGAAGACCGCGGCAAACGATCACGCCAGCGCATAAAAAGCGCGTAAACGTCCGTTCGCCGCGACGCGGCGGGGGTGTATCGAGGGCCGTACACGAGCGGGAGCGCCACACTCCGCTCACGTGACGCCTACGCGGCAAAAACCGGAAAGGGAGCCGGGGCGCGGCGCTCAGCCGAACGTGTAGCGCCCGTGCTGGCGCGGCCGCCACGGCGACGAGCGGCAGCTTGCGACACCGGCCGCACGACGCGCGGCCCAGCCCGCGCCGCGGCGCACGTGCAGATCGCGCCGGGCCACCGCGGCCACGCGCGACGGCAACCCATACGCAAGACGCCGCACGGCCGCGACCCGTGCGGCCAGCCGCGACACCGGCGACACACGCCGCGCAACGTGCGCGACGGGCCGCTTGCAGAGAATCGCGCTGTCGTAGCGCTTGCCGGCAAAACGCATCACGTCGACGACCTCGAAGCCCTGCGCGCCGTAGAACGCCAGCAAGTGCGCGGCGGGATGCGGCGTATCCAGTGCGAGCAGCGTGTAGCCGCGCAACGCGGCCCACTGCTCCGCGAACGACAGCAGCAACGCGCCGATCCCGCGGCTTTGACAATCGGGGTCCACCGCCACCTGGCGCACGCTCGCGACGCCTTCGCGCCGGTATAGCGAGCATGCCGAGGACGGATCGGTCGCATACAGCGTCGCGGTGCCGACGACGCGCCCGCCACGGACGGCGACGTAGCACTCGCCGGCTTCCGCGCGGCGGCGCGTGACGTCCTCGTCCTGCTCGACGCACGTGCAGTTCAGCCCCATCGCGCCGAGCCGCGCGAAGGCCCGATGCAGCATCGGCGTGAGTTGCGCATAGCTGTCGAATGCCGGATCGAAACGCCGTACGACCACCCGGTCGGCGCTCACGAAAGGCGGCGCGACGGAAGGACGTTCGGCGATCGCATTCCAGGGTATCGACATGGCCATGCTCCGTGATGGGGATGCCCGAAGTCTATGAGCGCGCCAGCCGCTGTCGCAAGAAAAAATGTCGTAAAAGTTTGGGGAAGCGGGCGTGGTGGACGCGATGAAAACGGTACGTCCCGCAACACCGCACGTGTCGTTGCAAACCCCTGAAATCACACCGATCGTTGTTCGCGCAAGCACCCCGTCACGCGGCGATATCGCTGCCGGGCACGCATGCCGTTGACACGTGCGGCGACGCGCTCCAGACTCGCTGCTCCCATACCGCAATGCGAGTGTTCATGGTCACCTGCTTCCTTCGCTACGTCATCGATCCGTACAAGCTCGCCGAGTTCGAAACCTACGGCAAGATGTGGATTCCGCTCGTCGAAAAGTTCGGCGGCACGCATCACGGCTACTTCCTGCCGTCCGAAGGCGCGAACGACATCGCGCTCGCGATGTTCTCGTTCCCGAGTCTCGCCGAATACGAGCGCTACCGTGAACGCTCGATGGAGGATCCGGCCTGCCAGGCCGCGTTCCGCTACGCGGAGGAAACGCGCTGCATCGTCCGCTATGAGCGCAGCTTCTTCCGGCCGGTATTCGAATAACGCGTCACGACCGAAAGCATCGCGCCCCGTTTTCCGGCCATCCTCGATGAACCAAAAAAAAGCCCCGCCTGCATCCGCGCGGCGGGGCCAACCCATGTCAGTAGAGACATCATGGAGGAGACGGATTCATCTTATCGACCTTGGCGCACCGTCCCAACCAAGCATTTCTGCTATCGATTTGCGCGGCCTCGCACACGTTTGCCCCGTCGCGCGGCATATCGATAGAACGAAAAGTCGTTTTCAGAGTGGCGGCGGGGTCGTTACCATCTGGTTTTAAGCCTGTGCTTAGCCGGGCAAGCCATCCCCCAGGAGCGCCCCTTGACTGCATTCGATCAACACCGCCGCCCGTTCGTCGTCGGTATCGGCGGCACCACCCGAGCCGCGTCGTCCACCGAACGCGCGCTGACGTTCGCGCTGCGCGGTGCACAGGCTGCCGGCGCACGAACGCGCCTGTTCGACGGCCCGTTCCTGCATACGCTGCCGCACTACGCCCCCGAACACAAAACGCTGACCGACGCGCAGCGCGAACTGATCGACGCCGTGCGCCAGGCCGACGCGATCATCATCGCGACGCCCGGCTATCACGGCGGCGTCTCCGGTCTCGTGAAGAACGCGCTCGATACGCTCGAGGAACTGCGCGCCGACGAACGCCCCTATCTCGACGGCCGCGCGGTCGGCCTGATCGTCACCGCTTACGGCTGGCAGGCGGCCGGCACCGTGCTCACGTCGGTGCGGTCGATCGTCCATGCGCTGCGCGGCTGGCCGACGCCGTTCGGCGCGACCGTGAACACGCTCGAAACACGCTTCGAAAGCGCCGACGACTGCTCGGATCCGAAAGTCGCCGCGCAGCTCGAGACGGTCGGCGCGCAAGCGGCCGAGTTTGCGCTCGCCTTCGCATCGCATCGGGCAGCGTCGCACGCGGCATCGGTCGATGCGCTCGCCCCCGTGCTGAAGATCGCCAACCAGTAATCTCCGCCGCATTACATCGCGCGCGCCCGGCCGACAAGGTTCGACGGGCGCGCGCGGCGCGTTTTCCGATGCGCGACCGCCGGCCGCGCACGCCGTCGTCTCCCCTGCGTCGCCCTTCCCCCGCGTCCCCCCTCGATAACGATTCGGCCTGCCGCGTGATTAGCATTGGCCGAAAGATTGGTTCACGGCGCCGGCAGGTTTTCGTACGCTGAAAGTCCGAACTTTCTCCGCGCATGCCATGAACCGTACGATCCGCTACAAGGGCTATGAAGTCGCTCCCGCCGCTGCCCGGTTGCCGAACGGGCTGTTCGCCGCCAACCTGACGATCGAGCGGGCGAGCGGCGGGCCGTCGCCGCGCTCCGTGTCGTTCGATGCAATCGATTTCTTCTTCGAGGAGGAGCACGCGCTCGCCTATGCGTCGCGCTGGGGCCGCCTCTGGGTCGACACCAACGCGTGACGTCCGCCGGGCCGGCGTGCACATGGCCACTCGAAAATACGCGATTACGGAAGCTGTGCAAGAATCTTTCGATCCGCAATCGCATAACAATAGCCATGAGTGACACGCTGCAGGAAGAGCACGCAGCCGCAGATCACGCAATGCGCAACTGGACCTTCGAGAGGCAAGGTCCGGTCCGGATCGGTTCCGATGCGCACATGCAGATGTTCTGCCGCATGCTGCTCGACACACACAATCCGTACAAGCCGGCCGTGATCGACTGGCCGCCGCTCAAGCCCGACGAACTTCGGCGGCTCACGTCGCTGCCGATCTGGGACATCGCGGTGCAAACCGAAGGCCGTGCGTCGATCCGCGTCGCGACCTACGCGGCGACGGTCGGCGATCCGCTGCTGCGCCGCGCGCTCGAGATGGACGGCAACGAGGAAGCCCGCCACAAGGTCGTGCTGTCGAAGCTCGTCGAGGCTTACGGCATCCGGCTCGCGCCGGAGCCGCCCTACCCGGCGCCGACCGATCCCGAATGGTCGTGGATGATGACGGGCTTCAGCGAATGCATCGACAGCTTCTTCGCATTCGGCCTGTTCCGCTCCGCGCAGCGCTCCGGTTATTTCCCGCCCGAGCTCGTCGACACCTTCGAGCCCGTGATCCAGGAAGAAGGCCGCCATATCCTGTTCTTCGTGAACTGGTATGCGTGGTACTGGCGCACGATGCCGTGGTGGCGCCGGCCGTGGTTCTTCGCGCGTGTCGCGGCGGTGTGGGTGCAATTGATTCGCGACCGCATGAACATCGCGCGCGGCATCGATGCGAATGGCGCCGCGCGCGACGCGAACTTCCCGGCGACCGGCACCGCGGATATCGGCGACGCGCTGAACCCGCGCGAGCTGATCGAGCTGTGTCTGGCCGAGAACGACCGGCGGATGGCCGGGTACGACGAGCGCCTGCTGCGCCCGATGTTCGTGCCGCGCATGGCGCGGTTCGCGCTGCGGTTTCTGAAGAAGTAAGACCGGAGGATTGCCCGGTTGCCGGGTCCGGCAACCGGCGATCGCCGCGTCTGCGGAACACCGTCACAGGCACGCTCGAGGTTCGCAAATGCCGCCCCTCGGCCGGCACTCGCTACCGCTACGACCGAATCGCTTTCAGGCCCTGCATTTTCTTGACATGCGTCGTCACGCCAACGTACGTTATGTTGCGCGATGACAGGCCGGCGCTGGCCGTACCGGGGATGTCGCCGCACGCGTCGCGACAGGGCTGACGGTTCGTGAGTCAGGCCATGGCGCGGCCGGATCGTCAAGCCTCCCCTATACTACTCAGGATTCCAAATGAAATCGATTTCCCATGCCGTGGCCGGGATCGTCCTTGCCGGCGCCGCCGGCACCACATTCGCCGCCGGCTCCTCCATCTCGTTGCAATGCAGTTCGCCCTCCGGTGGCCAATGCACCGCCACCGGCACGACAACGCCTTTGAACATCCCGTCGACGAACCTTGTCTTCATGTGGCAAGGCCGCAATATCACGATGACTCCAATCGACGCGCATACGGTCAACGTTCAGTGCCTGACCAATCAGGCCGGGTTGCTGACCGCGCTGGCCGGATCGAGTGCGACGCAGGGGCCGTCCGCCACCGTGGCCATCGACTGTACGCCCGCAGTGAGACCGTGACGGCGGCCGCGCTCGTCCGGCAAGTCGGCATGTAGACACAAAGGATCGCCCGTGCTTCCGGGACGGGGCACGGCATCGAACCCGCGTTGTTCCGCCTTGGCCAGCAGTTGTCGGTTTGAAGCTTCGACGCGTCGAGCGCGCGTAGCCGCCATATGTCGCGTCCCCGACACAGGTGTACCCGCCCTTTTTTATGCGGCACACGGGCCAATTGTCACCCCTGATCTGACAATTTGGGGGCCCTGCCGACATGCCCTGCCGGCGCGTTCAACAATCTGTCGTTACCCGACAGGAGACCGCCACAGGGCGGCCTCCCGCCGATTGTCCCGCCCATCCCGCTCCACTTACACGCCGATATCGTCAATAGGACAAATCCGAAAAAGAATGCTTGGGCGCTGATCAATTGCTCCGTAGCACTTTTTTACAACTTTGGCGAACCTGCCGGCCCGGAACGCCCGTCAGACGGGCACCGGCGTCGGCCAGGATGCGCAATTCAGCACAGTCGGATATTCAATATTTTCAATTAAATCTATTTTCACTAAATCAATTAAAATAAAAATAAATTTGAGATAAATCTCAAATTAACAGGTTAACAAGATTTCAAAGACATTATCCATCGGCCGGCAAATCAACCTTACATTTCTGACAGAATTTGCCGATGCGCAAACGTTTGCTATTTCATTTGTCTTACTTTTGAGGCGTTCGCTTGTGTAACCCAGCCCACACAACAAGTGTAAGTACATGATTTTCATACAAAAATAATGATAACCCCAAGCAAGCCAGAACCCAACGAGACACATTCTTGTATCTTTCAAAATCATTCTTCATTGACACACGGAAACGCGGTTCATTAACCATCTTTTAACTTTCAAAACCGTCTATTTATCACTTTTTATCAATCTATAAAAACCACCTCCAATAAACTCCGCCCATCAATTTTGAGATTCGCGCGAGCGCACGGAGCATTCCTCTAACAAAAGAGACCGGTGTGTGGCGTGCACATTTGGAGGTAGCAGGACATGAACCGCACATACCGCTCGATCTGGAACGAAGCTCTTGGCGCCTGGGTCGCGGCATCGGAACACGATTCGGCCCGGGGCAAGCCGAACAAGTCGGCCGTCGTGAAGGCCGTTGCAGCCGCCGTTCTCGTCGCGGGGGCGGGCGTCGCGCATGCGCAGTATGTAGCAGGCAACGGCGGGGGCGGCGTCTCCGCAACGGGCGCACAGGCGATCGCAATTGGCGGTAACAACGGGAGCACCACGACGGCCAGTGGTTCGACGTCGATTGCAATCGGCGCGAACGCAACGGCGTCGGGCAACTATTCGCAGGCTTTCGGTCAGGCCACGACGGCGACCGGCGCAAGCGCGATCGGTATCGGCTCGGGCGCAAAGGCACTGAACACCGGGGCGACGGCGGTCGGCAACGACTCCACGGCGTCGGGCAGCAGTTCGATCGCAATCGGCGGCGGCAACAGTTCGGGCTCGGGCGGTGCCGTTGCAGCCGGCACCAACGCCATTGCTTTGGGCCGCTTCTCCAACGTCAACTCGGCAACGACGTCGGGTATCGCGATCGGCTCGAACGCGGTCGTCACGTCGGCAGGCACCAACGGCACGGCACTTGGTTCGGCGGCCACCGCGGCCGGCTCCGGCGCGTCCGCCATCGGCAATGCCGCGACGGCAACCGGCACCAACGCCCTGGCACTCGGCGGCACGGCCAACTACGCGTCCAGCGTCGCGATCGGTGCAGGCAGCGTGACCGGCGCTGCGGCACCGAGCGGGACGGGCTACCTGACCGGCAGCACCGCACCGCTGTCGGAAGTGTCCGTCGGCAGCTCCACGGCACTGCGCCGCATCACCAACGTCGCCGACGGCTCGGCACCGCAGGACGCGGTCACCGTCGCCCAGCTCAGCACCGGCATGAGCACGACCACGAGCGCGATCGGCAGCCTGTCGACTTCGACGTCGACCGGCCTGTCGTCGGCAAACAGCTCGATTTCGTCGCTCTCGACCTCGACCTCGACTGGCATCAACTCGCTGTCCACGGGCATCAGCTCGGCCAATAGCTCGGTTACGTCGCTTTCGTCCTCCACGTCGACCGGCCTTTCGTCGGCGAATAGCTCGATCCGTTCGCTGTCGACTTCCACGTCAACCGGCCTCTCGTCGGCCAACAGCTCGATCACTTCGCTGTCGACGTCGACCTCGACCGGCATCAACTCGTTGTCCACGGGCATCAGCTCGGCAAACAGCTCGGTTACGTCGCTTTCGTCGTCCACGTCGACGGGTCTGTCGTCAGCTAACAGTTCGATCACGTCGCTGTCCACCTCGACCTCGACCGGCATCAACTCGTTGTCCACGGGCATCAGCTCGGCAAACAGCTCGGTTACGTCGCTTTCGTCGTCCACGTCGACGGGTCTGTCGTCAGCTAACAGTTCGATCACGTCGCTGTCCACCTCGACCTCGACCGGCATCAACTCGTTGTCCACGGGCATCAGCTCGGCTAACAGCTCGGTTACGTCGCTGTCGTCGTCCACGTCGACGGGTCTGTCGTCGGCCAACAGCTCGATCACCTCGCTGTCGACCTCGACTTCGACCGGCATTAACTCGTTGTCCACGGGCATCAGCTCGGCTAACAGCTCGGTCACGTCGCTTTCGTCGTCCACCTCGACGGGCCTGTCGTCGGCCAACAGCTCGATCACCTCGCTGTCGACCTCGACCTCGACCGGCATTAACTCGTTGTCCACGGGCATCAGCTCGGCAAACAGCTCGGTCACGTCTCTGTCGTCGTCCACGTCGACGGGCCTCTCGTCGGCCAACAGCTCGATCACTTCGCTGTCGACCTCGACTTCGACCGGCATCAACTCGTTGTCCACGGGCATCAGCTCGGCCAATAGCTCGGTCACGTCTCTGTCGTCGTCCACGTCGACCGGCCTCTCGTCGGCCAACAGCTCGATCACTTCGCTGTCGACCTCGACTTCGACTGGCATCAACTCGTTGTCCACGGGCATCAGCTCGGCAAACAGCTCGGTCACGTCTCTGTCGTCGTCCACGTCGACCGGCCTCTCGTCGGCCAACAGCTCGATCACTTCGCTGTCGACCTCGACTTCGACCGGCATCAACTCGCTGTCCACGGGCATCAGCTCGGCAAACAGCTCGGTCACGTCTCTGTCGTCGTCCACGTCGACGGGTCTGTCGTCGGCCAACAGCTCGATCACCTCGCTGTCGACCTCAACCTCGACCGGCATCAACTCGCTGTCCACGGGCATCAGCTCGGCTAACAGCTCGGTTACGTCGCTGTCGTCGTCCACGTCGACGGGCCTCTCGTCGGCCAACAGCTCGATCACGTCGCTTTCGACCTCCACGTCGACGGGTCTGTCATCGGCCAACAGCTCGATCCTGTCTCTGTCCACGTCGACCTCGACCGGTATCTCGTCGCTGTCCACCGGTCTCAGCTCCTCCACCAGCTCGATCACCTCGCTGTCCACGTCGACCTCGACCGCGATCGAAGCCGCCAAGACGCATTACTACAGCGTCAACGACGGTGGTACGCAACAGGCCAACTACAACAACAACGGCGCGACCGGCGTCAATTCGCTCGCCGCCGGCGTGGCCGCCAGCGCCGCGGGTACGAGCAGCGTCGCAGTCGGCGACACCGCGAACGCGAAGGCAAACGGTGCAGTCGCAATCGGCCAGAACGCGACGGCCAACAACGCCGGCGACGTTGCACTCGGCAGCGGCTCCACGACGGCGGCGCCGAACCCGACGCCGACCGGCACTGTCGGTGGCGTGACGGCGACGTTCCAAGGCGGCAATCCGACCAGCGTGGTCAGCGTGGGTGCGCCTGGCGCCGAGCGTCAGGTGACCAATGTCGCGGCCGGTCGGATCGCCGCGAACAGCACCGATGCGATCAACGGCTCGCAACTCTACGCTACCAATTCGGTCGTGGACTCGCTGTCGACGACGGTGTCGACGTCGGGCAGCGCCATCGCGTCGCTGTCGACCGGTATCACGTCGCTGTCGACGGGCCTCAGCTCGACCAACAGCTCGGTTACCTCGCTGTCGACCTCGACGTCGACGGGCCTCTCGTCGGCCAACAGCTCGATCACGTCGCTGTCCACCTCGACCTCGACCGGCTTGTCGTCGGCCAATAGCTCGATCACCTCGCTGTCCACCTCGACGTCGACGGGCCTCTCGTCGGCCAATAGCTCGATCACCTCGCTGTCGACCTCGACGTCGACCGGCCTGTCGTCGGCCAATAGCTCGATCACGTCGCTGTCGACCTCGACGTCGACGGGTCTGTCCTCGGCGAACAGCTCGATCACGTCGCTGTCGACTTCGACGTCGACGGGTCTGTCCTCGGCGAACAGCTCGATCACGTCGCTGTCGACCTCGACGTCGACGGGTCTCTCGTCGGCCAATAGCTCGATCACCTCGCTGTCGACTTCGACCTCGACTGGCCTCTCGTCGGCGAACAGCTCGATCACGTCCCTGTCCACGTCAACGTCGACGGGCCTGTCGTCCGCGAATAGCTCGATCACGTCGCTGTCCACCTCGACTTCGACCGGCTTGTCGTCGGCAAACAGCTCGATCACTTCGCTGTCCACGTCGACCTCGACGGGTCTGTCGTCGGCGAACAGCTCGATCACCTCGCTGTCGACTTCGACCTCGACCGGCCTGTCGTCGGCGAACAGCTCGATCACCTCGCTGTCCACGTCGACCTCGACCGGCCTGTCGTCGGCGAACAGCTCGATCACGTCACTGTCCACCTCAACCTCGACCGGACTT
Organism: Burkholderia seminalis; assembly: GCF_001718535.1. Lineage (NCBI taxonomy): Bacteria > Pseudomonadati > Pseudomonadota > Betaproteobacteria > Burkholderiales > Burkholderiaceae > Burkholderia > Burkholderia seminalis. The sequence goes on from NZ_CP013400.1 coordinate 2,600,639, forward strand.
TCGTCGGCAAATAGCTCGATCACGTCCCTGTCCACGTCAACGTCGACGGGCCTGTCGTCCGCGAATAGCTCGATCACTTCGCTGTCCACGTCGACCTCGACGGGTCTGTCGTCGGCCAACAGCTCGATCGATTCGCTGTCGACTTCGACCTCAACAGGCCTCTCGTCCGCGAACAGCTCCATCACTTCGCTGTCCACGTCGACCTCGACCGGCCTGTCGTCGGCCAATAGCTCGATCACTTCGCTGTCCACGTCGACCTCGACGGGCCTCTCGTCGGCCAACAGCTCGATCACCTCGCTGTCGACCTCGACGTCGACGGGCCTCTCGTCGGCCAACAGCTCGATCACCTCGCTGTCGACCTCGACGTCGACGGGCCTCTCGTCGGCCAACAGCTCGATCACGTCGCTGTCCACGTCGACCTCGACGGGTCTGTCGTCCGCGAACAGCTCGATCACGTCGCTGTCCACGTCGACCTCGACGGGTCTGTCGTCCGCGAACAGCTCGATCACGTCGCTGTCCACATCGACCTCGACGGGCCTCTCGTCCGCGAACAGCTCCATCACGTCGCTGTCCACGTCGACCTCGACCGGCTTGTCGTCGGCCAACAGCTCGATCGATTCATTGTCGACCTCGACCTCGACGGGCCTCTCGTCCGCGAACAGCTCCATCACTTCGCTGTCCACGTCGACCTCGACGGGTCTGTCGTCAGCGAACAGCTCGATCACTTCGCTGTCGACCTCGACCTCGACGGGCCTGTCGTCGACGAATAGCTCGATCACTTCGCTGTCGACCTCGACGTCGACGGGCCTGTCCTCGGCCAACAGCTCGATCACTTCGCTGTCCACGTCGACCTCGACGGGTCTGTCGTCGGCCAACAGCTCGATCGATTCGCTGTCGACTTCGACCTCAACGGGCCTCTCGTCGGCGAACAGCTCCATCACGTCGCTGTCCACGTCGACCTCGACGGGTCTGTCGTCCGCGAACAGCTCGATCACCTCGCTGTCCACGTCGACCTCGACGGGCCTCTCGTCGGCGAACAGCTCGATCACCTCGCTGTCCACGTCGACCTCGACGGGCCTCTCGTCCGCGAACAGCTCCATCACGTCGCTGTCCACGTCGACCTCGACCGGCCTGTCCTCGGCGAACAGCTCGATCACTTCGCTGTCGACCTCAACCTCGACGGGCCTGTCGTCGGCAAATAGCTCGATCGATTCGCTGTCGACTTCGACCTCGACGGGTCTGTCGTCGACGAATAGCTCGATCACTTCGCTGTCGACCTCAACCTCGACGGGCCTGTCGTCGGCAAATAGCTCGATCGATTCGCTGTCGACTTCGACCTCGACGGGTCTGTCGTCGACGAATAGCTCGATCACTTCGCTGTCGACCTCGACCTCGACTGGCCTCTCGTCGGCTAACAGCTCGATCACTTCGCTGTCCACGTCGACCTCGACGGGTCTGTCGTCGGCCAACAGCTCGATCGATTCGTTGTCGACCTCGACGTCGACGGGCCTCTCGTCCGCGAACAGCTCCATCACGTCGCTGTCCACGTCGACCTCGACCGGCCTGTCCTCGGCGAATAGCTCGATCACGTCGTTGTCCACCTCGACTTCGACCGGCTTGTCGTCGGCGAACAGCTCGATCACGTCGTTGTCCACCTCGACTTCGACCGGCCTGTCGTCCGCGAACAGCTCGATCACGTCGTTGTCCACCTCGACTTCGACCGGCCTGTCGTCCGCGAACAGCTCGATCACGTCGCTGTCCACCTCGACCTCGACCGGCCTGTCCTCGGCAAATAGCTCGATCGATTCGCTGTCGACCTCGACCTCGACCGGCCTCTCGTCGGCAAACAGCTCGATCACGTCCCTGTCGACCTCGACCTCGACGGGCCTCTCGTCGGCGAACAGCTCGATCACGTCGCTGTCCACATCGACCTCGACCGGCCTCTCGTCGGCGAACAGCTCGATCACGTCGCTGTCCACATCGACCTCGACGGGCCTCTCGTCGGCGAACAGCTCGATCACCTCGCTGTCCACGTCGACCTCGACCGGCTTGTCGTCGGCCAACAGCTCGATCGATTCGCTGTCGACCTCGACTTCGACCGGCTTGTCGTCGGCGAACAGCTCGATCACGTCGCTGTCCACCTCGACCTCGACCGGCCTGTCCTCGGCAAATAGCTCGATCGATTCGCTGTCGACCTCGACCTCGACCGGCCTCTCGTCGGCGAACAGCTCGATCACGTCCCTGTCGACCTCGACCTCGACCGGCCTGTCCTCGGCAAATAGCTCGATCGATTCGCTGTCGACCTCGACCTCGACTGGCCTCTCGTCGGCAAACAGCTCGATCACGTCGTTGTCGACCTCGACCTCGACCGGTATCAGTTCGCTGTCCACCGGCCTGAGCAGCACGAACAGCTCGGTGTCGTCGCTGTCGACTTCCACGTCGACGGGCCTGTCCTCGGCAAACAGCTCGATCACCTCGCTGTCGACCTCGACCTCGACCGGCATCAACTCGCTGTCCACCGGCCTGAGCAGCACGAACAGCTCGGTGTCGTCGCTGTCGACTTCCACGTCGACGGGCCTGTCCTCGGCGAACAGCTCGATCACCTCGCTGTCGACCTCGACCTCGACCGGCCTTTCGTCGGCAAACAGCTCGATCACGTCCCTGTCGACCTCGACCTCGACCGGCCTCAACTCGCTGTCCACTGGCCTGAGCAGCACGAACAGCACGATCCTGTCGCTGTCCACGTCGACATCGACCGGCATCGGCTCGCTGTCCACCGGCCTGAGCAGCACGAACAGCTCGGTGTCGTCGCTGTCGACCTCGACGTCGACCGCGATCAACGCAGCGAAGACGCACTACTACAGCGTCAACGACAACGGCACGCAGCAAGCCAACTACGACAACACGGGCGCAACCGGCACCAACGCCCTCGCCGCCGGCGTGAACGCCAGCGCGGCGGGCGCCAGCAGCGTGGCCGTCGGCGACGGCTCGAACGCGCAGACCGCAGGCTCGGTCGCGATCGGCCAAAACGCATCGGCAACGGGCGGCAAGGCCGTGTCGATCGGCTCCGGCAACACCGCGTCCGGCGACGGCGCGGTCGCGATCGGCGATCCGAACGTGGCGACGGGTACCGGCGCGGTGGCGATGGGTGCGAACAACACGGCGACCGGCGACGGCGCGGTGTCCCTCGGCAACCAGAACACCGCAACCGGCGCCAGCGCGCTCGCCCTCGGCAGCTCGAACCAGGCCACCGCGGACAACACGATCGCGCTGGGCAACCAGGCCACGGCCAGCGCCACCGGCGCCCAGGCCTACGGCTCGGCCGCCAAGGCCACGGCCGCCGATGCGCTCGCCTTCGGCACGAACGCCCAGGCGAACGTCGCGAACTCGATCGCACTCGGCGCCAACTCGGTCACGGCCGCGGCCGTCGGCACGTCGAGCGCCACGATCGGCGGCGTCCAGTACTTCTTCGCGGGCAGCTCGCCGGTCGGCGTGGTCAGCGTCGGTGCACCGGGCGCGGAACGCCAGATCACGAACGTCGCCGCCGGCCGGATCTCGGCCACGAGCACGGACGCGATCAACGGCAGCCAGCTGAACGCGACGAACAACGCGATCAACACGCTGTCGACGTCCACCGCGTCGAACGTCGCGTCGCTGTCGACCGGCATCAACTCGCTGTCGACCGGCCTGAGCACGACGAACAGCAACGTGGCATCGCTGTCCACGTCGACCTCGACCGCGATCAACTCGCTGTCGACGGGCCTCAGCACGACGAACAGCAACGTCAACTCGCTGTCGACGTCGACCTCGACGGGCATCGGTTCGCTGTCCACCGGCCTGAGCACGACGAACAGCAACGTGGCCTCGCTGTCGACCGGCGTGACGAACATCAACAACACGCTGAACTCGCTGTCGACGTCGATCAACAACAACACGACCCGCGCCAACAACAACAACGGCGTCGCGGCCGACATGAACGGCAAGGGCACCGACGTCCCGACCGTCACCGCCGGCTCGAACTCGGTGGCGATCGGCGCGAATTCGAACGACGGCGGTCGCTCGAACGTGGTGTCGGTCGGCAACGACCAGCAGCAGCGCCAGATCACGAACGTCGCGCCGGGTACGCAAGGCACCGACGCGGTGAACGTGAACCAGTTGACGCAGGTGCAGACGACGCTGTCGACGGCACTGTCGGGCCAGCAGGCGCAGATCAACTCGCTGGGTTCGCAACTGCAGCAGACCGACCAGATGGCGAAGCAGGGTATCGCGGCCGTCGGCGCGATGGCATCGATCCCGCAGCTCGATCGCGACGCCAACTTCGGGATGGGCGTGGGCACGTCGACCTTCCTCGGCCAGAAGGCGATGGCGGTCAACATGCAGGCGCGCATCACGGAGAACCTGAAGGCGTCGATCAACGGCGGCTTCAGCGGCGGTCAGAAGGTGATCGGCGCCGGCATGCTCTATCAGTGGAAGTAACGCGTCGCGCCACGCGGCCGTCCGGCTCGCCAGCCGGACGGCCCGTGGCGGCCCCGACGGCCAGACGAGCCCGCCGCGCAACCCGTGGCGGGCTTCAGTCAACCCAAGCATTGAGGATGTAACCGTGAACAAACTCGCTCTTGCGCTCGCGCTCTCCGCAACGGCCCTGGCCGCATGCTCGACCGCATCCGGCCCGACCTTCAGCGCCTCCGAACTGCAGCCGCGCGACGGCGTGCGTACCTTCCAGGTGGACTGCCACGGCCTGCTGTCGGGCCCGCAGACCTGCATGAAGGCCGCCCGCAAGATCTGCGGCGAAGAGCCGGTACGCGCCGTCGACTCGGCCCGCGCGCTGCGCGACAAGTCCGATCCCGCGACGCTCGTGTTCCAGTGCGGCGCCGCACCGGCCGAAGCGGCCTCGGCCGCCACGCCGGCCACCGCCGCCGTTGTCGAACAGGTGAACCTGTCAGGCGACGCGCTGTTCGCCACCGACCACGCAACGCTCGCACCGACGGCGCGCGAATCGCTCGACCGCCTGCTGAACGAGCGCAAGGACCACACGTACTCGCAGGTGACGGTCACCGGCTTTACCGATTCGGTGGGCAGCGACGACTACAACCTCGCGCTGTCGAAGCGCCGCGCCGAATCGGTCGCCGCCTATCTGAAGGCACACGGCCTGAAGGCCGACTCGATGACGGTGTCGGGCCGCGGCAAGGCCGATCCGGTCGCGTCGAACGCGACGCCCGAAGGCCGCGCGAGCAACCGCCGCGTCGAAATCCGGCTGCAGCACTGACCAGCCGGCCGCCGCACGTGCGGCGGCCCGGTCCGGCAGGCCGCCAGCGCCGCGCCGGGCAACGCGGGCGCCGCTTCGCCGGCGCCCCGCCCCCGTGGGCCGGCGGGTATGTCAAAGTTCGTCACGGCCTGCCAAAAACGGCGATTTCCATGCCACAATCGCCGCAGACAGTCGCCGGGGCAGCCTGCCCGAATCGCGCGCCGTGCCAGGCGTGCCCGACGACACGCCGGAATCCGGCTGCCGCCCTCGCGAACCACGTCGCCCGATTCGCGTGCCGCGGCGCACCGGCGCGAATCCAACCATGACAACCCACGGCGCGCCGCTTCCAGGCCAGACGCTCGACGCGATGCCCGGACGCACGACGCCGCAGAGGAAACCAACCGGTGACGGACATCAATGAAGCCGCCGCGCGCGGCACCCGCAAGCAACGGCCGGCGGTCGGCATCTCGCTGTTTGCGCGCGACGGCCAGGCGATCTGGGAAAACGGCATTCACCAGAACATCGCGTTCCTCGCGATGATGCTCAAGCGCTCGGATCGCGTCGGTCCCGTCTATTTCCTGAACGGCGGCGACGCGAACGCGCTGCCGGCCGGCCTCGAACTCGACGGCCTCGACATCCCGCTCGTGAAGCCCTCCGACGTCACGCACGAACTCGACGTCGTGATCGAAATGGGCGCGCAGCTGCCGGTCGAATGGCTCAGGCACATGAAGGCGCTCGGCAAGAAGATCGCCGCGTTCTTCTGCGGGCACGTCTATGCGGGCCTGTGCGAAACGCCGATCTTCGGAAAACCGTCGGGACACGTGTTCAACGGCGCGCCGTTCGACGAAGTGTGGCTGCTGCCGCAATACGACAAGACCGCGGCGCCAATGCTGCAGACGATCCTGCGCGCGCCCGTCCACCTGATGCCGCACATCTGGTCCCCATACTTCCTGGAGCGCCGCGCCGCCGTGCTCGCCGGCGAAGGCGCATCGTTCGGCTATCGGCCGGGCCAGCGCCCGTGGCGCCTCGCGATGCTCGAGCCGAACATCTCGGTCGCCAAGTCCTGCCACTACCCGATGCTGGCGTGCGACGCGTTCTACCGCGCACGGCCGGACGCGGTGCAACACATGTTCGTCGTCAACTCGATGCACATGAAGGAACATCCGACCTTCGTGCACTTCGCGAACAGCCTCGACCTCGTCCGCCAGCACAAGGCGACGTTCGAACCGCGACTCGATCTGCCGGGCTTCATGGCACGCCACGCGGATGCGGTCGTGTCGCACCACTGGGAAAACGGACAGAACTATCTGTATTACGACGTGCTGTACGGCGGCTATCCGCTGATCCACAACTCGACGCTGATCGGCGACGCCGGCTATTACTATCCGGACTTCGACGCCGCCGCGGGCGGCCGCGCATTGCTCGAGGCGTGGCTGCATCACGACGAACGCCTCGACGATTACCGCGCGAAAGCCGGCCGGCTGCTGCAGTCGGTCTCGATCGACAACCCCGCGAACCTCGACGCGTTCGTCTCGCGTCTGGTCGCCTGAACCGGAGCATACGCATGTCGGACTCCAATGCCCGTCAAGCGCCCGGCGAGGGCAAGCGTCTCGTCGTCGGCGTGTCGCTGTTCGTGCGCGGCGCCGGCCAGTCGCTATGGGAAAACGGCATCTTCCAGAACTGCCTGCTGCTGATCCTGCTGCTGCGCCAGTCGCCGCTCGTCGCGCAAGCCGTGATGGTGAACGGCGGCGAACAGGTCGCCGATCCGCAAATGATGCTCGGCGAGTGGGACGTGCCGCTACTGTCGATGGACGAAGCGCTGGAACGCTGCGACGTGCTGATCGAAATGAGCGCGCAGTTCGGTGCCGACTACCTGCGCGCGTTCCGCGACCGCGGCGGCAAGGTCGTCACGATGCGGGTCGGCAACGACTACGTGATCGACATCGAACGTGCGATGTTCAACAAGCCGTCGGGCTTCCTGTTCTCGGGCGCGCCGTACGACGCGGTCTGGACGATTCCCGAGTTCGAGCGCTCGTGCCTGCATTATTACCAGACCGGCCTGCGCGCGCCCGTCACGATCGTCCCGCACATCTGGCATCCGATGCTGTTCGACAAGGCGCGGGCGACGCTCGGCGCCGGTTTGTCGTTCGGCTATCAGCCCGGCAAGCCGCGCTGGCGCGTGACGATGTTCGAGCCGAACATCTGCATGGTGAAGACGAGCGTCATCCCGATGCTGGTGACCGAGGAGGCATATCGCGCGAAGCCCGATTTCCTCGAGTTCGTGCGCGTGTGCAACACGATCCACCTGAAGGAACATACGACGTTCGTCCACTTCGCGAAGAGCCTCGACATCGTGAACCACGGCATCACGACGTTCGAAAGTCGTTACGCAGTGTATGAGTTCATGGCCGCGTACGGCGATGCCGTGGTGTCGCACACGTGGGAAAACGCGCAGAACTACCTGTACTACGAGCTGCTGTACGGCGACTATCCGCTGATCCACAACTCGCCGTTTCTCGGCAAGGCCGGGTATTTCTATCCGGACTTCGACTGCCAGGCCGGCGGCCGCGCGCTGCTGCAGGCGTTCGCCGAGCACGACGCGAATCTCGACGCGTACCGCGAGCAGTCGAAGCACGTGCTCGACTCGGTCAGCATCTACAACCCCGAGAACGTCGCGGCCTATACGGACGCGATCGCCACCCTCTACCGCGACGCGTGACACGCCGCCCTTTCCGGACTCCGACATGAACGCACGCCTGCCTCTTACCCGCGCCAGATGGCTGATCGGCTGCGCCGCCGCTTCGATCGCGATCGGCGCGCACGCGCAATCGGCCGGCGAATCCGCCGACGCACTGCTCCGCGACTCGGATGCGGTGTTCAAGCAGCTCGACGCCGGCCAGTACGGCGCGGTGTGGACCGACGCCGCCGCGTTCGTGAAGGCACGCATCAAGCAGGACCAGTTCGCGGCCGACATGCAGCATGCGCGCCAGTCGGTCGGCGCGGTCAGCCGTCGCGGCTGGGCGCAGGTCACGCGGATCCGCTACACGAATGCGTCGACGACGCCTGATGGCCTCTACGCGAACGTCGACTACACCACCACGCTGACGAGCGGCGCAACGGTCTACGAGAAGCTGAGCTTCCGCCTCGAAGACGACGGCCGCTGGCACCTGACGGGCTACGTGCCGCGCCAGTCGCAGAACTTCGCGCAATAAGCCGCCCGCCCCACGGAGCCGCCCCGATGAAACTCAATGTCGCGATTACGATGAACGTGCAGCGCGACGCGACGCAGTCGATCTGGTACAACGGCGCCAACCAGCACTGCGTGTACCTGTACATGCTGCTGAAACAGTCGCCGCTGATCGGCGAAGTCTGGCTCGCGCACGACAACGGCATCACCGAGTATCCGCAGGCGTTGATGATGGACGCGTTCGGCGACGCGCTGCGGCCGCTGTCGGCCGTCGTCCACCAGACCGACCTGCTGATCGAGATGAATGCGTTCGTCGATCCGTCGCACACGGACGCCGTGCGCCGGCGCGGCGGCAAGTGCGTGTCGTACCGCTTCGGCAACGACTACGTGATCGCGGTCGAGACGATCAACTTCGAGAAGAACGACTGGAAGCCGAACCCGCACCGCGTGCAGTTCGACGAGATCTGGACCAACCCGCAGCACATGCACACGTGCGCGGCCTATTTCCAGGCCGTGTACCGCGCGCCGGTGATCGAGCTGCCGCACATCTGGTCGCCGTATTTCATCGAGCGCAGCCTCGACGCCGATCCCGAACTGAAGGCGCGCTTCGGCTACCGCAATCACGGCACGGCCAAGCGCATCGCGTTCTTCGAGCCGAACCTGAACGTCGTGAAGAGCGCGATCGTGCCGATGCTCGCCGCGAACGCGTGCTACGTCGCGCATCCGGAGCTCGTCGAGCACGTGTACATGACCAACACGTTCGACAAGAAGGAAAACGTCGCCTTCAAGCATCTCGCGCTCGGACTCGAGATGGTGCGCGACGGCAAGGCGACCGCCGACGTGCGCGCGCCGTTCGTCGCATGGGCCGCGCATCACACCGACATCGTCGTGTCGCACCACTGGGAAAACGGCCTCAACTACCTGCTGTACGACGCGCTGTACGGCAACTACCCGCTCGTGCACAACTCGCCGTTCCTGCGCGACGTCGGCTATTACTATCCGGACTTCGAGATCTTCGATGCGGCGCGTGCGATCGTGACCGCCGCACAGACGCACGACGCGCATCTCGACGACTACGCGGCAGCGGCTCGCCGCTGCCTGCACCACGTCGACGCGCTCGCCGAGCACAACGTCCGCGCGTACTCGGAGCAGATCCGGAAACTGTTCGCCGACCGCGCACTCGGCTGACCGCCTTCGCTCGCGTTCACGTCCATGAACCAGACCATCCGCAACTTCGTCGTGATCGATTCGATCCACGGCCCGTTCGTGATCAACCGGCACTGCGCGCTGCAGGCCGAGGCGCTGATCAAGACCGGCCGGCCACATATCCAGGGCGAACTCGACACGATCCTGCACGTGATCGAGCAACTGCCCGACGGCGCGATCGCGGTGGACGGCGGTGCGAACGCGGGGCTCGTGTGCGTGCCGGTCGCGCACCGGCTGCGCGCGCGCGGCGGCCGCGTGTACGCATTCGAGCCGCAGCGCACGCTGTTCCATGCGCTCGGCGGCACCATCGCGCTCAACGAGCTCGACAACCTCCACCTGCTGAACATGGGGCTGGCCGCCGCCAACGGCACGATGAAGGTGCCCGATGTCGACTACGGGCAGGATGCCGATTTCGGTTCGGTGTCGCTCGTCGACGGGCAATCATCGGGCGGCACGCCGACGCCGGTCGTCCGGCTCGATTCGCTCGGCCTGCCGCGCCTGGATTTCCTGAAGCTCGACATCGAAGGGATGGAGATCGACGCGCTGCGCGGCGCGCGGCGGCTGATCGAGACACATCTGCCGTGGTGCTGGATCGAATACTGGAAAGTCGGCGAGGCGCCGATCATCGATACGTTCGCCGGTCTCGACTATACGTTCTACCGGATCGACGGACTGAACATGCTGTGCGTGCCGAACGCGCGCTGGGACCGGCAGCGCCTGCTGATCTCGGGCGACCCGCTCGCCGTCGGATCGGCGACCGGAAACGGCGCGGATCAGGCGGCGGCCGCACCCGCCAATGCCGACGCCGACGCGCCCGAAACGAACTGGAACCGCGCACTCGACCACGAGTCGTGCGGCGAGTGGGGGCATGCGATCGATCGCTGGCAACGCGCCCGCGGCCGCGGGCTCGACGACGATGCGATCGCGTTGCAGCTTGCGTCGTGCTACGGCTTCGCCGGCGCACCCGAGGCCGGGCTTGCGGCACTCGACCATTTCGGGGACCCGGCCGCACTGCCCGACGCGGCGCGCGGGCGCATCGAACTGGCGCGCTCGGCACTGCTGCTGCGCGCCGGCCGGCGCGACGAGGCCGCGCGCGCCACCATCGACAGCGAAAACGTGCTGACGTCCGCACAGTTCGGGCTGCCGACGGAGCGGCTCTACCAGGGCCAGCCGCTGCACGGCAAGCGGCTGCTCGTGCTCAGCTACGGCGGCATCGGCGACCAGCTTCAGTACGCCCGCTACCTGCATGCGCTCGACGCGCTCGGCTGCGCCGGCGTGACCGTGGTCGTGCCCGACGCGCTGGCCGGCCTGCTGCGCCATACGTTCCCGCGTATCGAATTCGTCGGCGCGCACGGCGCGTGGGTCGACACATCGCAGATCGCACACGACTACTGGTGTTCGTTCCTGATGCTCGCCGCGCAGTTCGGCTACGCGCCGGCGCCGGAAGGTGCGCCACCCGCTTACCTGGCGTGTCCGCCCGCGCATGCCGACGCATGGCGCGAGCGCGTGGCGCGCGACGGCCACGCAGCCGGTACGCGCCGCATCGGGCTCAACTGGCGCGGACGCGACGAAAGCGACGCACGCTTCCATCGCGCGGCCAGCCTGCGCGACTTCGCCCCGCTTGCCGGGATGCACGGCTACGCCGCGTACTGCATCAACCGCGACCTGTCCGCACAATCCGAACAGTCGGACCTGCCGGTCACCTTCCCGCATCAGGCGATCGGCGATTTCAGCGATCTGGCCGCGCTGATGCTCGCGATGGACGCCGTGGTGACCACCTGCACCGCGCACATCCATCTCGCCGGCGCGCTCGGCGTACCGGCCGTGCTGCTGCTCAGCCCGAAAGCCGACGCCCGCTGGGAAACCGGTTCGCGCAGCGCGCTCTATCCGGGCATCCGGATCGTGCGCGCCGCGCACGTCGGCCGATGGGACGATGCAGTCGACCGCGCGATGGCGCTGGTGCTGGGCGGTTTCGGAAAGGATTGACCGGCTTGACTGGCCGCGCGACCGAGCCGCCGCGGCGCAGCGGGCCCGCACGCGCGGCGGTTGCCCTACACCGGCACGCGATCGCCGCTTTGCGCGGCGAACACGCGGCCATGCCGCCGCCCCATGCGGGCGAGCACGGCAAAACAACGGACCGCCTGCCCGCTTGCACTGCCGGATTGCCTGGCGAGGCTGTCGGACACGCCGCGCGCGATCGCCGAATCGTCGCCGCACGCGCCGGCGATGACGCCCGCGTAATAGTGCCGCGCCGCCAGCTCGCGGCCGTTGGCATCGATCGGTTTCATCCGCTGAATGCGACGCGCGACGGCCTTCAGGCCGTCGAGGTACGGCGCGACATCGATCGGCACATCGGTCGACTCGGCGCCGAGTTGCCACAGCATGTCCGCCAGTTCGGCGATCGCGACCAGGTCGCGCGCATCGGTTGCCTGCGTGCCCGTTCCGGCTCCGGCCTTCGTCCCCGCCATGCCACACCCCTTTGCGATTCGTCTCACCCTCGCCCGGCACCGGCGCGTCGTGCGCGCCGCCCCGCCCGTTCCCGCGCCGTCACACGGCGGCCGGCGACCGCCATGAAAAGCGGATGCCCTGCGCCCAGGCGACACCGGCATCCACGATGATCTGCCGGTCGATCTCGCTCTCCACGCCTTCGACGACGACGTGCCGCGCGCCTTCGTGCGCGAACGCGATCAGCCTGCGGAACTGGTAACGCCCGATCGCGTTGCGCTTGATCATCGACAAGACCGACCGGTCGAGCTTCACGATGTCGGGATTGCCGACCACCAGATTGTTCAATGCGCTGAAACCGACGCCGAAATCGTCGATCGCGATCCGGCAACCGGCCTGCCGGAAGCGGTTCACGAACGACCGGCCCGCGACGGGGTTCAGCGGCCCCGTCTCCGTGATCTCGACCACCAGCCGCGCCGCCACCGACGGCTCGCGCTCGAGCCGCCTGAAAATCGCCAGCCACGCGTCGTCGACGACCGCGCTCGCCGCCGCGACGTTGCAACCGAGCACCGCGGCCGGATCGGCGCGCAGCGCGTCGATCGTCCGGCCGACCACCAGCCGGTCGAACCAGCGCATCAGCCCGAGCGCCTCGAGGCGCGGCAGGAATGCGAGCGGCGGCAGCGCATCGCGCTCGCCCCAGCGCAACCGCGCCAGACGCTCCTGATACAGCACACCGCCCGACAGGTCGGCCCGGCACACCGGTTCGTGCGCGAACCCGAGCCGGCTTTCCACGAAACTGCGTACCGACGCGAGGTCGGCATGATCGTCGGGGGCGCCGAACACGAGATCGATTTCGTCACGATTCGCTTCCCGATTCGCCTCCAGGCGAGCTTCGACCGCATTCATCCGGCGCTCCGGCAAATGGCGAGCCGCCGATCGCGGCTCGACCTCAACAAACACGCGGAGCAAACCTACCCTGACGCGCTCCGCCGCCTACCCGGCCCATCCTGTTATGACGATTTTTTCCGGGAGCGTACTTTTCGCTTCGGCGCGCCGTCAAATTCGATATTTTCAGTGATATTCAACTACTGCCAATACACCATGCACGCATCATGCCGACAGTGCGACAGGTTACACAACACAAAATACGGAACCTCGAATCCAGCTCGCTTACCTTCATCGCCCGGACAGTTTTATCCGAATCGATTTCTTTCACGACATTACGGGACTGCAAATCGAAAAATCGTTAATTGATCAGACTAAAGCAAATGCACGAATCACCGTTTTCCATTGATGCACGGGCCCGCGACGCAAGCCCTCGACCCGGCCCGCCATCCGCCGGAAACCGGCCGCCGTGCATCATTCGATCACCGCAGCATTCAATTTTCTCGCTGCAAACGACATTATTTAATCTCGAAACAGAATTCACCGCGTCAAATCAATAATATCAAGTTTTATTTATATGATGATTATGAATTGAACCATATTTAACAATCTTAAAGACTTGTTAACCTATAAAATTGTTTCCGACGGACTTCCCTCGGAGCCGTCAATTTCGTGCCTTCAAAACCGTCGAACCGATCGGGTTCGGCGGTTTCTTTTTTAACGGCACCATTTCGTCAGACATTAGGGCGGGACAACCCCGATGGCGGCCGACGGCGCCATGAAAGTACGCCGTGGAAAATCGGGCCTTATGCGGCCGGCGTGCCGATCAGGTTCGCGAGCAGCGCGTCGTACTCGGCGACGAGCGCCGGATTCGCCGACGTATAGCGGCCGAGGATCTCCCGCTGGCGCCGCGTGTATGCTTCCCAGTCGTCGTCGTGCGTATGCAGCGCACGCAGCAGCGCGTCGGCGCCCTGCTGCACGTCGTTGTCCGGATAGTAGTAGCCGAGGTCGGGCGCGAGGCTCGCGTTGTGCACGAGCGGATAACCCTGCCAGCACACGTCGAAATAGAAGTAGTTCAGCGGGTTCGACCATTGGTGCGACACGACGATGTCGGTCAGGTCGGCCAGGAACACCGGCGTGTCGAAGCGACCGACGAAGCTCGCCTTGCCCGCGCGCACGATGTCCAGGTAATTCATCAGCATCACGAACTCGGGGCTGTCGTGCGCGAGGCGATCGGCGTTCGTCACGTGCGTGAAGCAGATCGCGTCGGGGTCGCGCCGATACGCTTCGTCGATGATCAGCATCGGATACACGCAGAACTTCACGACGTTGTGGTTCGGCTCCATCACCGTCAGCCGCTTGCCGGGCTCGCTGCGTGGCCGGTATTCGCCGTGCTCGGGCAACGTCTGCGCGCGTGCGGTGAGGAACATCGGATCCCACACGAACGGCACGACGCGCCCCGGGCAGCGGCGCAGCGACTGCAGGAACGGCAGCGACGAAGGCGCGATCTGCGGAATCGCCCATACCTCGTCGTAGCCGCGGTTGATGAACAGCGAATCCCACAGCCGGCGGCCGAACAGCATCGACTCCATCGCGTTGATGTACTCGACGCCGCAGCAATAGCTGACGAGCTTCGCGCCGCGTGCTTTCAGGTAGGCCGTCTGCTCGCCGTCGATCTGGCCGCCGAGCTCGATCACCACGTCGAGCGCATCCTTCATGTCGGCGAACGCGCGCGTGTCGTACACGTTGCGGTCCCACGGCAGCGCGTCGGTGAGCGGCACGTCGGTGGTGTTGACCAGCGTCACGCGGTAGCCGTGCGGCGACGCCATCAGCAGCTTCGCGAGAAACAGCGCGTTCTGCTTGATGCCGTTGATCCACAGGCTTTCGTCAGGGGCACGCAGTCCGATCGTGATACCGATGCGCAGGCCGTTCAGGACAGGAGACGTCATCGTCGGCAGGATGGAAGGTTGAATGGGAGCGGCATGGCGCAGTGTAGCGCGCGGAGCGCCGCCCGCGTCAAGCGGCGGCGGCCAACCCGGCATTCTAGCGGAGCGCCGTCCGCACACTGTCAGACATGGTCAGCGCCCGCCGCGGCCGTGCAAATCCGCCGGATCGTTATGCGATACTCATGCCACCCGCTGCGCCACCGGCCGGCAGGCTTTTCCGGGGTATTCGAGCGGGCACGCACACGACCACGCCGCACCTCGATGACAAGAAAGGCTGACAGAATGGACCACGATGCCGCGCAAGTCTTCCAGAAGATCCACGACGAACAGGGGTGGCACTCGCAGGAAAGCGTGTCCGGGTGGGGTTCGGAGCTGAAAAACACCGTGCAGGTCATTCGCGAGCTGCCGGAATTGCTGCGCCGCTTCGGCGTGCGTTCGATGCTCGATGCGCCGTGCGGCGATTTCAACTGGATGCGCCATGTCGACCTCGACGGCATCGACTACATCGGCGCCGACATCGTGCAAAACCTCGTGGCGGCCAACCAGGCAACGTGGGCGGCGCCGAACCGCCGGTTCGTGCATCTCGACCTGTTGCGGGATCCGTTGCCGGATGCCGACCTGATCCTCTGCCGCGACTGCCTGTTCCACTTTTCGCACGCCGACGTGTTCCGTGCGTTCGAGCGTTTCGCCGCGACCCGCGCGCGCTACCTGCTGACCACGACCTTCATCTATCGCAGCTATCCGCGCAACGCGGCAATCGCGACCGGCCAGTGGACGCCCATCAACCTCGAGATGCCGCCGTTCGACCTCGCCCCGCCGCTGACGCTGCTCGTCGAAGGCAGCAACGAATGCATCATCTACGGGGGCGACATCGGCACCGTGCCGATGTCCGATCGCTGCCTCGGGCTCTGGAACATGGAGAGCGTTCGCGAACGCTTGCGGCGCAGGCCGCTTCCCGGCCTGCGGAGCGCGCGATGATCGTCCTCAGCCATTTCAGCCAACCCGCGCCCGCCAGTCTCGAGAATCACCGCTGGTACGCGCAGGCGCACGGCTATCGTCACGAGATCGTCGATGCGTCCGCGATGCCGCAGGCGCTGCCGTTGCGGCCGCTGTATCGCTACGAATCGCTGCTCCACGTACTGCGCGGCGCGCAGCCCGACGCACTCGTGCTGCTGCTCGGCGAAGACGCGGCGATCATCGAGCCCGTCGCGCTCGAACGCCTGATGGCCGGGCGCGACATGCTGCTGGTCGACGCGTTCGCGCCGCCGCTGCCGCAGGTCGACGTGCAGATCTGGCGCAACACGGCGGACGTGCGCGCGATCGTGATGCAGCTCGTGCAGCGCTGCAAGCTCGGCAGCGAGCCGAGGCTGACGTCGGAGGCCGCGCTGTTCGACGGGCTCGACACGCATCGCTACCTGGAATTGATCGACGGGTTGTACGCCGTCATGCCGTGCGGCCCCCATCTCGATCCGATGTGGAGCCGCGAGCCCACCTTCGCGATCAGCATCGACGACACGCCGCACGATCCCGCGCGCAAGGGCGCGACGCCGCGTTTTCGCGACACGCTCGTCGCGTACGTCAATCGCTGCCGCGCCGCCGGCCGGCCGATGTTCTCGTTCGATCATGCCGCGGCCGCACCGGACGAAGCCGCCGAGCGCTGCACGTACAATCCCGGCCGGCCGATCGCGCTGATGATGCTGTACACGCCGAACATCGGCAGCTACGCCCGCGTCGCCGAACGCAATTTCCGGCGCTACTGCGACACGCACGGCTACACGCTCCACGTGCATCGCGACATCCCCGCGGAGATCGGGCTGAACGCAACGGGCAACTGGTTCAAGCCGTGGCTGCTGCACGCGTACCTGCAGCATCATGAATGGGTCGTGTGGCTCGATGCCGACGTACTGATCGCGAATCAGCAGCAGCCGCTGGAACCGTTGCTCGACGGGCGCGACTGGCTGCTTGCGCAGGATATCGGCCAGTGGGCGTTCAACTCGGGCGTGATGGCGTTCCGCCGCACCGAACGCAACGACGCGATGCTGCGCGACCTGATGACGACGATCGCCGCGCTGCACGACCGGTCGAGCGTCTACGCGAGCGACGGCGACCAGCTGCATTTCATTCGCGCGATGGAGCGCGACGGGCAGCTGCACGGCGAAGGCGTGGCCGATCTCGTCAGCCTCAACACGCCCTGGCTGTTCCGCCGCGCGGACAGCTACATCGTGCACTACTACGGCATGTGGTCGGCGATGCGCGCGCTGATGATGGCGCATGACGACGGGCTGCCGGGCTGACACCGCCGCTTCGGCATCGAACCCGCAAGGACGACGCGCCGGCCGGCTCCTGCCGGCCGGTGCGTCGTCGCACCGGATACCGTCAGATCGGCGTGATCGTCGGCGCGACGGCCGCCGGATCGGTGACGCTGGCCCTGCCGGTTTCGACGTGCCCCGCGATGCGGCGCGTCCAGCCCGCGTTGCCGGCCACCGCGAACTGCAGGTCGTACCACTGGCTGCTGCACGACAGGTCCCAGCGCGCTTCGATGCGCTGCCCGGCGGGAATCGTCAACGTGCGCGCCGCGCCGCCGTACGCGACATCGGTCGCCGTGACCGTGAGCGTGCCGGTGCCCGCATTGGCGATCGTGACATAGACGTCGCCGTTCGCCACGTCGTAGCACGGCGTGATTTCAGGCTTCGCGGCGGCATCCGCGGCGGCCGAACCCGCAAAGCGCCGGAAATAGCCGTTCGGCCCCCACACGCTCACCAGGTAGTTGCCGTTCGCGTCGAGCGCCCACGTGTCGGTCAACTGCTTGCCGGCCTCGACCGTATAACGGCGCGGCATCGCGGTCGGATCGCCCGTATAGACCCAGAAGTGCGCGCCCTGCGTGCCCGAATTGGCGAACGTCACCGCATAACCTTGCGCCTGGAGCCGGCCCGTCACGTGCAGCTCGTACGGCAGCGCGCGAGCCGGCCGCGTGCCGGGTTCCTGCGCCGTCACGACCTGCTGCGCGGTGCTGGCCGGCGCCGTCTGCGACGACGCGCGCGAGCATTGCAGGTCCGCCTGCGCGACATATGCCTGCGTACTCGGCAACGTCGGCAGCGTGGCATCCGATCTGGAGAAATCGAGCGCCGACGTCAGGTCGCCGCAGATCGCGCGGCGCCACGGCGAGATGTTGGTTTCGATCACGCCGAAGCGCTTCTCGATGAATTGCAGCACCGACGTGTGATCGAAGACCTGCGAGCACACGAAGCCGCCCTTCGACCACGGCGACACGACGAACATCGGCACGCGCGGGCCGAGGCCGTACGGCAGGTTGTCGGCCGTATACGTGCCGGCCTGCGTCGACGTCACGACATTGTGCCGCTCGAGCGACACGTCCACCGTGCTCATGCCCGAGCCCGGCAGCGTCGGCGCCGACGGCGGCACGACGTGGTCGAAGAAGCCGTCGTTCTCGTCGTACATGATCAGCAGGACGGTCTTGCTCCATACGTCCGGGTTCGACGTCAGCGCATCGAGGATCGTCGACAGGTAGTACGCGCCGTACAGCGGCGTGAACTTCGGATGCTCCGAATACGCGGCGGGCGGCAGCAGCCACGACACCTGCGGCAGCGCGTTGGCCTGCACGTCGGCCTTCAGCTGCGTGATCGGGCGCGTGCTCATCCCGCGCGTCTGCAGCGACGAACCGGCCGGCGCATTCACGAAGTTGTTGAAGCACGCGAGCATGTTCGTGCCGTAGTTGCCGGTGAAGTTGTCGAACCCGGTGCCCTGCTGGTAGATCTGCCACGAGATGCCGGCCTTCTCGAGCCGCTCCGGGTAGGTCGTCCAGCTGAAGGGCGGCAACTGGACCTTGTCGAACGGGTTGTCGATGTAGTCGGTATTGTCGAGCAGCGGGCCGCCGCCCGTGCCGAGCGGATCGACCATGCCCGTCATCAGGTACATGCGGTTCGGGTGCGTGTTGCCCGGAATCGAGCAGAAGTAGTGGTCGCACACCGTGAACGCATCCGCGAGCGCGTAATGGAACGGGATGTCGTCGCGAACGTGATAGCCCATCGTCATGTTCGACTTCTGTACGGCCCACTGATCCGCGCGGCCGTTGTCGATCGCGCCGTGCGTCGTCGCCCACGTATGCGGCAGGCCGCCGATACATTGCGCGTTGACGCCCGGGTTGGTCGTGTCGTAGCGGAACGGCGCGATCACGCTCGTCTTGTCCTCCTGCCGCGGCTGGAACCACACCGGCTTGCCGTTCGGCAGCGTGACGGGGAAGCGATCGTTGTAGCCGCGCACGCCGCTCAGGTGGCCGAGGTAGTGATCGAACGAGCGGTTCTCCTGCATGAACACGACGATGTGCTGCACATCCTGGATCGTGCCCGTCACGGAATTCGGCTCGATCGCCAGCGCCTTGCGGATCGACTCGGGAAGCAGTGCGGTGGCGGCGGTCGCGCCGGCGAGACCGGCGGAGAACTTCAGAAAATCGCGTCGCGAATGGTTGGCCATGCTGGTTGCTCGTGATTGGATTTCTGGTGAAAACAGCCGGTATCAGGAAGCGGGCGACGATGCCGGTGCGGTGAAACCCGGCGGGCAATGCATCTGCGCGGTGGCGACGACGGCGCCGCCGCACGCGGCCTTCTGCTGCGCGACGGGCGCGGCGGGTGCGGTCAGGTCGTCGTTGCAGGCGCCGAGGAGGGCTGTCAGCGCGATCAGGCCAACGACCGCGAAAGGCCGCAGGGCCGACTTTCGCATAACGGTTCTCCGTGGGGGTGATGACGTGACACGGACGCGAACCCGCGCCGGTCATATCGACGCCGAGATGCTATGTTCGACTTGTTACACGACGGTGTCGAGTAAAGGGAGATCGACGCGCACGCGGAGCGCGGCACGTGGTGGCCTGGCCGGAACGACGCGATTCGTAAGTCGTTCGAAAGATTGATGTTGCCTGAACGTACGGCTTCTCGGGCCGACGACATCGGGGCGGCGCGGCCTAAACGGCGCGCGCACCGTGATTCGAGAAGCATTCTTGTGCGGGCCGGCCGCAGCGCAGCCGGCTTGCACACGGCGTGCAGACTGGCGTCAGCCCTCCGCCATCATCAGCAACTGCGCGCCATCCGCGACCTGGTCGCCGACGCCGTACAGCACTTCCGCGACGACGCCCGCGCTCGGCGCGCCGATCGTGTGTTCCATCTTCATCGCCTCCATCACGATCAGCGGCGTACCGGCTTCGACCTTCTGGCCCGGTTCGACCAGCACCGCGATCACCTTGCCCGGCATCGGCGCGGTCAAACGTCCGCCGCCCGGCTCCGCATCGCCCGCATGCGCGAGCAGGTTGCGCCATTCGAACGTCTCCGAGGTGCCCTGCGTGAACACATGGAACGTGTCGCCGTCCGCATACACGCGGCCGCTGCCGCGCACGCCACCGAGTATCACGTCGAAATCGAGCGGCGTGGCGCCGCGCGTCCATGCGAACGGTTGCGCGGCGTCATCGCCGGTCGCGAGTCGCGCGCCGGCGCCGTCGTCCTCGTAGGTGACCGTCACGTCCGCTTCGCGATCGGCCGCATGCCATTCGAGCGTGCGGCGATAGCCGCCGTTCAACCGCCAGTCCGGCAAGGCGCCCCACGGCGATGCACCTTGCGCGGCCGCGCCGCGTTCGCGCGCGAGCAATGCCGCGCACGCAAGTGCAAGCGCCGCGCGCGGCGGCTGTTGCGGCGCGAACAGCGCATCGTGGTTGCGCTCGATCAGCCCCGTGTCGAGATCGGCCGTCGCGAACGGTTCGCACGCGACGATCCGCTGCAGGAACGCGGCGTTCGTATGCAGGCCGACCACCTCGCACGCACGCAGTGCACGCAGCATCAGGCCCAGCGCTTCCGCACGGTCCGCGCCGTGAACGATCAGCTTCGCGATCATCGGATCGTAGAACGGCGTGATCGCATCGCCTTCGCGCACGCCGCTGTCGACGCGCACCGCCGCGCCGATGTCGAACTCGACGCCGGCCGGCAGCCGCAGGTGCTTGAGCGTGCCCGTCGACGGCAGGAACCCGCGCGCCGGATTCTCCGCATAAAGACGCGCCTCGAGCGCATGGCCCCGCACGCGCAGATCGTCCTGCTGCAGCGGCAGCGGCTCGCCGGACGCGACGCGCAATTGCCATTCGACGAGATCGAGCCCCGTGACCATTTCGGTGACCGGATGCTCGACCTGCAGGCGCGTGTTCATTTCCATGAAGTAGAACGCGTCGCCCGTCATGATGAATTCGACGGTGCCCGCGCCGACATAGCCGACCGCGCGCGCCGCCGCGACGGCCGCTTCGCCCATCGCGCGGCGCACGTCGTCGGGCAGGCCCGGCGCCGGCGCTTCCTCGAGCACCTTCTGGTGACGGCGCTGCACCGAGCAGTCGCGGTCGAACAGGTACACGGTATTGCCCAGCGTGTCGCCGAACACCTGCACTTCGACGTGACGCGGGCGCGTCAGGTATTTCTCGATCAACACGCGGTCGTTGCCGAAGCTGCTCGCGGCCTCGCGCTGGCACGACGCGAGCGCCGCCGGGAAATCGTCGGAGCGCTCGACCACGCGCATCCCCTTGCCGCCGCCGCCCGCGCTCGCCTTCAGCAGCACCGGATAGCCGATTTCGTCGGCTTCGCGATGCAGGTTGCCGGCATCCTGGTCGTCGCCGTGATAGCCGGGCACGAGCGGCACGGCAGCCGCATGCATCAGCGCCTTCGCGGCGGCCTTCGACCCCATCGCCGCGATCGCGTCGACCGGCGGCCCGATGAACACGATGCCGGCCGCTTCGCACGCGTGCGCGAAATCTTCGTTCTCCGACAGAAAACCGTAGCCGGGATGGATCGCCTGCGCGCCGGTCGCGCGCGCGGCTTCGATGATGCGCTCGATGCGCAGGTAGCTGTCTGCCGCTGCCGATCCGCCGATGTGCACGGCTTCGTCGCACGCGGCCACGTGTTTCGCGTTCGCGTCCGCGTCGGAATAGACGGCGACGCTCGCGATCCCGAGACGTTTGCACGTCGCGGCGACGCGGCACGCGATTTCGCCGCGGTTGGCGATCAGAATCTTGTCGAACATGGCTTCGATGTCGTCCGGAGAGTGGGGGTCACGCGATCATTCACGCCACGACGGCGTGCGCTTTTCGAGGAAGGACGCGATCCCTTCGCGCGCTTCCGCGCCGGCACGGGTCCGCGCGATCCAGTCGGCGGTCTGCTCGATCAGCGTCGCATCGAGCGGGCGGCCGGCCACGTCGGCGACGAGCCGCTTGCACGCCTTCACCGCGTCGGGACCGTTCGCGACGAGCGTCGCGGCCAGCTTCGCGACCGTTTCGTCGAGCGCATCGGCCGGTACCGCGTCGTGAATGAAGCCGAGCGACGCGGCCCGCGCGCTGTCGAACACCTCGGCCGTCGTGAAATAACGGCGCGCCGCGCGCTCGCCCATCGCCCGCACGACGTACGGCGCGATCGTCGCGGGGATCAGCCCGAGCCGCGCTTCCGACAGGCAGAACTTCACGCCGTCGGCGGCGATCGCGATGTCGGCCGCCGCGACGAGGCCCACGCCGCCCGCATAGGCGTCGCCGTGCACGCGCGCGATCACCGGCTTGCCGCAGCGATGGATCGCCTCGAGCATCCGCGCGAGCTTGCGCGCATCGGCACGGTTCTCGTCGTCCGAGTAACCGGCCATCTTCTTCATCCAGTTCAGGTCCGCGCCCGCGCAGAACGCGGCGCCTTCCGCCGCGAGCACGATCGCGCGCACGCCTTCGTGCGCATCGAGCCATTCGAACGCGGTGGTCAGCTCGGCGATCGTCGTCTCGTTGAACGCGTTGCGCACGTCGGGGCGTGCGAGCGTGACGGTCGCCACGCGGCCGGCTTCGCTTACCTTGATCGTTTCGTATCGCATCGGTCGGTCCTCCCGGGCGTTACATGCGGAACACGCCGAAGCGCGTGTCTTCGATCGGCGCGTTCATCGATGCGGCCAGGCCGAGGCCGAGCACGTCGCGCGTCTGCGCTGGGTCGATCACGCCGTCGTCCCACAGCCGCGCGCTCGCGTAATACGGATGGCCCTGGCGCTCGTACTGGTCGCGGATCGGCTGCTTGAACGCTTCCTCTTCGTCGCTCGACCACGACCCGCCCTTCGCCTCGATGCCGTCGCGACGCACCGTCGCGAGCACCGACGCGGCCTGCTCGCCGCCCATCACCGAGATGCGCGCATTCGGCCACATCCACAGGAACCGCGGGCCGAATGCGCGACCGCACATCCCGTAGTTGCCGGCGCCGAACGAGCCGCCGATGATCACCGTGAACTTCGGCACCTTCGCGTTCGACACGGCCGTCACCATCTTCGCGCCATGCCGCGCGATGCCTTCGTTCTCGTACTTGCGCCCGACCATGAAGCCCGTGATGTTCTGCAGGAACACGAGCGGGATCTTGCGCTGGCAGCACAGCTCGATGAAATGCGCGCCCTTCACGGCCGATTCGGAGAACAGGATGCCGTTGTTCGCGACGATCCCGACCGGATGGCCCCAGATGTGCGCGAAGCCCGTGACGAGCGTCGTGCCGTAGCGCGCCTTGAATTCGTCGAATTCCGAATCGTCGACGATGCGCGCGATCACCTCGCGCACGTCGAACGGCTTGCGCGTATCGACGGGGATCACGCCGTACAGGCTCTTCGCATCGTAGCGCGGCGGCTTCGGCTCGCGCAGCGCCACCGGCGACGCGATCTTCGGCGCGAGATGATCGACGATGTTGCGCGCGATCGACAGCGCATGCGCGTCGTTCTGCGCGAGATGGTCGGCCACGCCCGACAGGCGCGTGTGCACGTCGCCGCCGCCGAGATCCTCGGCGCTCACTTCCTCGCCCGTCGCGGCCTTCACCAGCGGCGGGCCGCCGAGGAAAATCGTGCCCTGGTCCTTCACGATGATCGACTCGTCGCTCATCGCCGGCACGTAGGCGCCGCCGGCCGTGCACGAGCCCATCACGACGGCGATCTGCGCGATCCCCGCCGCCGACATCGTCGCCTGGTTGAAGAAGATGCGGCCGAAGTGGTCGCGATCGGGAAACACGTCGTCCTGGTTCGGCAGGTTCGCGCCGCCCGAATCGACGAGGTAGACGCACGGCAGCCGGTTTTCCGCGGCGATTTCCTGCGCGCGCACGTGCTTCTTCACGGTGATCGGGTAGTAGGTGCCGCCCTTGACCGTCGCGTCGTTGCACACGATCACGCATTCGCGGCCGGCGATGCGGCCGATCCCGGTGACGACGCCCGCGCCCGGCGCGTCGTCGTTGTACATGCCGTTCGCCGCGAGCTGCGACAGCTCGAGGAACGGCGCGCCCGGATCGAGCAGTTGCGCGATGCGATCGCGCGGCAGCAGCTTGCCGCGCGACAGGTGCTTGTCGCGTGCGGCCTGGCCGCCGCCCTGCGCGAGCTGTTCGATCTTCGCGCGCAGGGCGGCGACGACCGCCTCGAGCGCGGCGGCATTCGCGCGGAAGTCTTCCGAACGCGGGTTCAGTTTCGATTCGATGATCGGCATCGACGAGGCTCCGTTCGCGTGACGTGGGGCGTTACATCGTTTCCGCGAACAGCTCGCGGCCGATCAGCATCCGGCGGATCTCGCTCGTGCCGGCGCCGATCTCGTACAGCTTCGCATCGCGCCACAGGCGGCCGACCGGATATTCGTTGATGTAGCCGTTGCCGCCGAGGATCTGGATCGCCTCGCCGGCCATCCACGTCGCCTTCTCGGCCGTGTAGAGGATCACGCCCGCGCAATCCTTGCGCACCTGGCGGATATGGTCGCTGCCCGCCGAGTCGAGATGGCGGCCGACCGCGTACAGGTACGCGCGGCACGCCTGGAAGGTGGTGTACATGTCGGCGACCTTGCCCTGGATCAGCTGGAATTCGCCGATCGACTGGCCGAACTGCTTGCGGTCGTGGATATACGGCACCACGGCGTCGAGGCACGCGGCCATGATGCCCGTGGGGCCGCCCGACAGCACCGCGCGCTCGTAGTCGAGGCCGCTCATCAGCACCTTCACGCCGCCGTTCAACTGGCCGAGGATGTTCTCTTCCGGCACCTCGACGTCCTGGAACACCAGCTCGCCCGTGTGCGAGCCGCGCATGCCGAGCTTGTCGAGCTTCTGCGCGACCGAGAAGCCCTTCATCCCCTTCTCGACGATGAACGCGGTGATGCCGCGCGAGTGGGCTTCGACGTCCGTCTTCGCGTAGACGACGAGCGTATCGCAATCCGGGCCGTTGGTGATCCACATCTTCGTGCCGTTCAGCACGTAACGATCGCCGCGCTTGTCGGCACGCAGCTTCATGCTGACGACGTCGGAACCGGCGTTCGGCTCGCTCATCGCGAGCGCGCCGATGTGTTCGCCCGACACGAGCTTCGGCAGGTATTTCCGCTTCTGCGCTTCGGTGCCGTTGCGGTGGATCTGGTTCACGCACAGGTTCGAGTGCGCGCCGTACGACAGGCCGATCGACGCCGAGGCGCGCGAGATCTCCTCCATCGCGACCATGTGCGCGGTGTAGCCCATGTTCGCGCCGCCGTATTCCTCGGCGACCGTCATGCCGAGCACGCCGAGATCGCCGAACTTCTTCCACAGATCCATCGGAAACTGGTCGGTGCGGTCGACCTCCGCCGCGCGCGGCGTGATTTCCTTCGCCGCAAACGTCGCGACGGCGTCGCGCAGCATCTCGATGTCTTCACCGAGCATGAATTGCACGCCGGGCAGGTTGATCATGTCTCCTCCGTCTCCAGAAAGTGTGTCGCAC
Source organism: Burkholderia seminalis (assembly GCF_001718535.1). NCBI lineage: Bacteria > Pseudomonadati > Pseudomonadota > Betaproteobacteria > Burkholderiales > Burkholderiaceae > Burkholderia > Burkholderia seminalis. Next base: position 2,626,308 of record NZ_CP013400.1, read on the forward strand.
TCATCTATTTCTGAGTTTCGCTCAAATCGAATGAATGCACCAATTAATTAACCAATAACGCGGAAATTTTGCACAGTTTCGCGCCTCGCCGGGTTCGGCGTCAATAGTTTTTTGAGTGATACTCAGATATCATGCGGCCATGACAGCCGCTCCCGCCGACACCATGACCGACACCGCCAAAGCCGATCGCGCCGACGCGCCGCGCGCGCCCGCCGGGCGCAAATCCCAGCAGCGCGTGCAGGACATTCTGCGCGCCGGCCGTGAAGTGTTTGCCGAAAAAGGTTACGAGCATGCGACGGCCGCCGAGATCGCGCAGCGCGTCGGCGTGTCGGAGGCGACGGTGTTCAGCTACTTCCGCGGCAAGCGCGAGCTGTGCGCGCGCGTGATCGCGGACTGGTACGACGAAATCATCGCGGCGTTCGAGCACGGCATGCCGCGGGATGCATCGGTGCAGCAGCAGTTCGCGTTCATCGTGCGCACCCACCTGCGGCTGATGCTGGTGAACGGCACGGGGCTGTGCGCGCTGGTGCTGTCGGAAGGCCGCGCGAAGCAGCATGCGCTGAGCGACGAGCTGACCGCACTGCAGCGCCGCTACACGGCGCCGCTGATGGACGTGCTCGCGCGCGGCCAGGCGGCCGGGCAGGTGCGTGCGGACCTGCCGCTGAGCCTGTTGCGTTCGATGGTGTTCGGGCCGATGGAGCACGTGCTGTGGGATGCGATCCTCGGGCACCGCAAGCTCGATACGGAAACGACGGCCGCGCAGCTGATCGACATGCTGTGGGCCGCCATGCAGCCGCCGGCGCCGGAACAGGCGGCGCTCGTGCGTTTCAGGAATGAAGTCGTGGAAGCCGTGCGGCGGCTGGAAGACGAAAACGCGCGCGCGTGACGCGCGGCGGGCGGCGCGCCCGCCACCCCGGTGCCGCGCGCTGCCGGGCGAGCTCGGCGCCGCTACGACTCCTCGCCGACGCGCAGCGGCGCGCGGCTTTGCTCGTTGTTCAAATGGACGAATTTGCGCAACAAGCGCATCAGTTCCTGCGAATCGTCCTCTCCCATTCCGTCGAACAGGCCGGCCCGCAGCTCCTTCACCGACGGAATCAGGTGCGTGAGCAGTTCGACGCCCGCCGGCGTCAGCAACAGGCGGCGCTGACGTCGCGGCAGCACTTCGCGCACGATCAATCCTTTCGCTTCGAGCCGGACCGCGAGATCCGCGGTCGTCGACGTATCGAGCGCCACCCGCTGCGCGAGCGTCACCTGATCGAGCCCCGGGCTCTCGTAGAGCATCCGCAGCACCGCGTACTGCACCGGCGTCACGTCCCGGCCCAGCTTCTCGTAGAACATCGCAACCGCGATCTGGTGTGCGCGCCGGATCAGGTGCCCGGGTTCGTCGTACAGATCGAGCGGGAAAGCCGGCGCGACGGCGGGATTCGTTTTTTCCATGAATGAGTCGATGACATAGGCGACGCGCGCCGGTTGCGCGCGCCGACGGCATGGCGCTGCCTCGCGCCATTTCCCGGGAAAACCAGTATACCGCCCGCCTTGCTCCAGCCAAGCTCGATGAGTACACTGAATCTCATTCAGTACACGGAATGAAGAGATGCCGCGTACCGGCGGCATCGACCTGAAGGAGACGACGAACGTGTTTCTCAAGAATGCTTGGTACGTGGCGTGCACGCCCGATGAAATCGACGGCAAGCCGCTGGGCCGCACGATCTGCAACGAGTCGATGGTGTTTTACCGCGCGGCGGACGGCCAGGTCGCCGCGCTCGAGGATTTCTGCCCGCACCGCGGCGCGCCGTTGTCGCTGGGTTTCGTGCGCGACGGGGTGCTCGTGTGCGGCTATCACGGGCTGGAAATGGGCTGTAACGGCAAGGCGGCCGGCATGCCGGGCCAGCGCGTCGGCGGCTTCCCGCCGATTCGCAGCTTTCCGGCGGTCGAGCGGTACGGCTTCATCTGGGTCTGGCCGGGCGATGCGGCGGCGGCCGATCGGGCCAAGCTGCCCGCGCTGGCGTGGGCCGAGGATCCGGCCTGGGCCCACGGCGGCGGCCTGTATCACATCCGTTGCGACTACCGGCTGATGATCGACAACCTGATGGACCTCACGCACGAAACCTACGTGCATGCGACGAGCATCGGCCAGAAGGAAATCGACGAAGCGCCGCCGAAGACGACCAGCCACGGCGACGAAGTCGTCACGAGCCGCTTCATGGAGAACGTGATGCCGCCGCCGTTCTGGCGGATGGCATTGCGCGGCAACGGGTTGGCCGACGACGTGCCGGTCGACCGCTGGCAGATCTGCCGCTTCTCGCCGCCGAGCCACGTGATGATCGAAGTCGGCGTCGCGCATGCGGGCCACGGCGGCTACGACGCGCCGGCCGACCTGAAGGCGTCGTCGATCGTGGTCGACTTCATCACGCCCGAGACGGACACCTCGATCTGGTACTTCTGGGGCATGGCGCGCAACTTCCGGCCCGACGACCCCGCGCTGACCGCCGAGATCCGCGAAGGCCAGGGCAAGATCTTCGCCGAGGATCTCGAGATGCTCGAGCGCCAGCAGCGCAACCTGGAGAAGTGGCCCGATCGCAAGCTGCTCAAGCTCAACATCGACGCCGGCGGCGTAATGTCGCGCAAGGTGATCGAGCGGCTGCTCGTCGACGAGAACGTGTCGACCCCGCAGCGGCCCGTGATCCCGGTCGCGCCCGTCAAGGCGGCGTCATGAGCGCCGCGACCCTGACGGTGCGCGTCGCGCGCAAGTGGCAGGAAGCGCGCGACATCTGCGGCTTCGAATTCGTCAGCGACGACGGTGCGCCGCTGCCCCGCTTCGACGCCGGCGCCCATATCGACGTGCATCTGCCGGGCGGCCTCGTGCGCCAGTATTCGCTGTGCAACCACCCGGAGCACGGTGATCGCTATCAGATCGCCGTGCTGCGCGACGCCGACGGGCGCGGCGGGTCGCGCGCCATTCACGACGCAGTCCGCCAAGGCGACATCGTACGGATCGGCGTGCCGCGCAATCAGTTTCCGCTCGCGCCCGACGCGCCGCACCACCTGCTGCTCGCGGGCGGGATCGGCGTCACGCCGATCCTCAGCATGGCGGAACGGTTGTTCTCGTCGGGCCAGCCGTTCGACATGCACTACTGCGCGCGTTCGACCGATCGCATGGCGTTCGTCGCGCGAATCCACGCAGCCGGGTTTCACGATCGCACCCGCTTCCACGTCGACGACGGCGACCCCGCGCAACGCTTCGATCTGGCCACCGTGCTTGCCGCCGCGCCGGAAGGCACCCACCTGTATGTGTGCGGCCCGCGCGGCTTCATGGACGCGGTACTGAACGCCGCGCGCGCGCGCCACTGGGACGAAGCGCGGCTGCACTACGAGTTCTTCGGCGGCGCGGTTGCGTCGTCCGGTGCGGACCGCGCGTTCCAGGTCCGGATCGCGAGCAGCGGCCAGGTGATCGACGTGCCGGCCGAATGCACGGTCGTCGCGGCGCTGGCGGCGAACGGCGTCGACGTGCTGACGTCGTGCGAGCAAGGCGTATGCGGCACCTGCGTGACGCGCGTGCTGCAAGGCGAGCCCGATCATCGCGACTCGTATCTGACCGAAGAGGAACAGGCGGCCGGCGACCAGTTCATGCCGTGCTGTTCGCGATCGCGAAGCGACCTGCTGGTACTCGATCTGTAGACGGACCGCCCGATCCGCGGCGGCCAACCACAATACTGGAGACGATCCATGGAGCAACGTGCCCGGCCACCGGTCACTACCACGCCCTTCCCGCTCGACCGATGGTGGGTCGCCGCGCTGTCGTCCGAACTGACGGACCAACCCGTTGCCCGCACGCTGCTCGGCCGGCCGGTCGTCCTGTTCCGGTTGCCGTCCGGGGAAGTCGGCGCGCTGGAGGATCGCTGCTGCCACAAGTCGCTGCCGCTGTCGTGCGGCTCGCTCGAAGCACGCGGCCTGCGCTGCGGCTATCACGGGCTGCTGTTCGACCGCGGCGGTGCATGCATCGAGATCCCCGGCCAGGACCGGGTTCCGGCGAAAGCGTGCGTGTCGTCGTATCCGGTGCAGGAGCAGGATGCGATCGTGTGGATCTGGATCGGCGCCGACGCGCACGCGAAACCGGCCGGCGCGCCGCCGCGCTACGCGTTCCACGCGGATCCGCAATACCGGTTCGGCGGCGGCAACTACCATTACGATGCGCCGTATCAACTGATTCACGACAACCTGATGGACCTGAGCCACCTCGGCTATGTCCATCTGAAAACGATCGGCGGCAACGCGTCGCTGCACATGGGCGCGGAAACCCGCGTCAGCAGCGACGGCGACACGGTGACGCTGGTTCGCCGGATGCCGGATTCCGACCCGCCGCCGACCTACACCGCCGCCTGGCCGTTCGCGGGCCGCGTCGATCGCTGGCAGGAAATCGAGTTCCACGTGTCGCACATCCGGATCTGGACCGGCGCGATGGACGCCGGCACCGGCGACCTGCACGATCCGGCGCGCGGCGGCTTTCACATGCGCGGCTTCCACGGCATCACGCCCGAGACGGAAACGACGACGCACTACTTCTGGACCGTCGCGACCAACCCGCAACACGACGTGGAGCGCGTCGCGCAAACGGTCATCGAGCAGTCCGCGGCGACGTTCGACGAAGACAAGACCGTGATCGAAGCGCAATACCGGAATCAGCTGCGCTTTCCGGGCAGCCGCCAGATCGACATTCATGTCGACGCGGGCCCCAATCGCGCGCGGCGCGTGATCGAGCGGCTGCTGCAACCGGAACCCGCGTAAGCGTCGCGCCGGCGCGCGAATCACGCCTGCCGGACACAACGGGCGTTCGCCGGAAGGCTCGTCCGCCCAGGCATTCGCTTTCGTCCCATTCGTTGCCGCCGGTTTCGATTTCATCCCATTTAATTAGTCGTACTATTTTTCAAGGATCTTTGACGTGAGCGCAAGTATCCGCAATACGATCGACGAATCCCCGATGAGCGTGTTCCAGACGATGGCGGTCACGGCCTGCGTCGTGCTGAACATGCTCGATGGCTTCGATGTGCTGGCCATCGCGTTTGCCGCACCGCATCTGGCGGCCGAATGGAAACTGAGCGGCAAGGAAATCGGCCTGCTGCTGAGTGCCGGGCTGGCCGGCATGGGAATCGGCTCGGTGCTGATCGCGCCGTTGGCCGACCGCGTCGGCCGCCGCCGCATCATCCTGCTCTGCCTCACGGTGATCTCGACCGGGATGCTCGCCTGCGCGGCCACCCACAGCACGCTGCAGCTCGCCGTCGCGCGCGCGTACACGGGGCTCGGCATCGGCGGCATGCTGGCGAGCCTGACCGTCATCAGCGGCGAGTACGCGTCGAACAAGTGGCGCAGCGCCGCGATCGGCATGCAGTCGACCGGCTATGCGATCGGCGCCACCGCCGGCGGCGTCGTCGCCGGCTACCTGCTGTCGACGTGGGGGTGGCGCAGCGTGTTCGCGTTCGGCGGCATCCTGACCTTGCTGGCGATCCCGATGGTGCTCGCGATGCTGCCGGAATCGCTCGACTTCCTGCTGGCACGGCGTCCGGACGACGCGCTGCGGAAAATCAACCGCATCCTCGCGCGAATGAAGCGCTCACCGATCGCCGCGCTGCCACCCTCGTCCATCGACACGGCAAGCCCCGCGTCGGGCTGGACCGCCGTGCTGCGCGCACCGCTCGCGCGCCGCACGATCGCGTTGTGGATCGCGTTCTTCCTCGTGATGGGCAGCTTCTACTTCGTCGTGAGCTGGACGCCGAAGCTGCTGGTCCAGGCCGGGCTGTCGACATCGCAGGGCGTCACCGGCGGCGTCCTGCTCAACCTCGGCGGCATTGCGGGCGCGTCGCTCTTCAGCCTGCTGTCGACAAGGTTCGGCCTGCGCAACCTGCTCGCCGCGACCCTGCTGCTCGGCGGCGCGCTGATGGTCGTGTTCGGCGCGAACACCGGCTCGCTCGGCGTCGGGATGATCGTCGCGGTGTTCCTCGGCGCCGTGATCAATGCGTGCGTGGCCGGCATGTATGCGCTGTCGCCGACGCCGTACCCCGCGGAAATCCGCACGACCGGCATCGGCCTCGCGGTCGGCATCGGCCGCCTCGGCGCGATCCTGTCGCCGATGACCGTCGGTGCGCTGCTGGACGACGGCTGGGCTGTCTCCCATCTCTACCTCGCGTTCCTCGTACCGATGGCCGGCGCGGCGATCGCCGTCGCCGTGGCGGGCACGCGCGCCGCGGCACCGCGCCGGCAACGCGACCCGGCGCTGTCGTAACACGGAACGCCCGCAGTCCTGCCGATACCCGTCGGCCTCCCGGACACGCCCGGGGCACTCAAAAAATCGATAAGCATATCTACATAATGTTTGGAGACAGCCATGAAAACGAAACTGGGCGTCGCACTCGCGACGGTGATGGCGCTGGCCGGGCCGGCCTGCGCGCAAAGCAGCGTCACGCTGTACGGGATCATCGATACCGGTGTGTCCTACTACAACAACGCCGCGCGCGGCGGATCGTTCACGGGCATGCCGACGCTGACCGGCGAGGTGCCGTCACGGTGGGGGCTGAGAGGCACCGAGGATCTCGGCGGCGGCTACCAGGCCTTCTTCGTGCTCGAGAACGGTTTCCAGCCCGGCACCGGCGCGCTGAATTACGGCGGGCGCCTGTTCGGGCGACAGGCGAACGTCGGCGTGAGCGGTCCGTTCGGCGCGCTGACGCTTGGCCGCCAGATGAACATGTCGATGATCGTGCTGACCAATGCCGACGTGATCGGCCCGTCGATTCACTCCATGGCGGATTTCGACTCCTATCTGCCGAACGCGCGCAGCGACAATGCGATCGGCTACAAGGGCACGTTCCACGGCGTGACGCTCGGCGCCACCTACAGCTTCGGCCGCGACGCGGCCGGGCCGGCAGGGCCGTCGGCGACAGGCTGCGCCGGGCAGGTGCCCGGCGACATCGTCGCCTGCCGCCAATACACGGCGATGCTCGCGTACGACGCGAGCCATTTCGGGCTCGCCGCATCGCACGACGTGATGCGCGGCGGCGGCGGCGCGCTCGCGCCGCTGAGCAATCCGGCGTACACCGACACGCGCGACATCGTCGCCGGCTACGTGAAGATCGGCCCCGCGAAACTGGGCGCCGGGTGGATCCGCCGCAACCTTGCGGCGGCCGAACACCTGCAGGCCGATATCGTGTTCGCCGGCGGGACGTATTACGCGACGCCCTACCTCGCGCTCGATCTCCAGGGCGTACGCTACCTGCAACGCCGCGAAAACCGCGAAGGCGGCACGAATGCGACGCTGCTCGTCGGCCGCGCGAACTATTTCCTGTCGAAGCGGACGACCGTCTATACGTCGGTGGGCTACATGTTCAACAGCGCGCTGGCCGCGAACGCGGTCGCCGCCGGCGGGACGGTCGGTACCGGAATGAACCAGCTCGGCGTGATGGCCGGCATCCAGCAGAAGTTCTGAACGCCGGACGCCGCACCGGCGCCTCGTCAATCGGCGAGCCGGCAGTGCGAGAGCTTCAACCCCGGCAATACGGGCGCATCGATATAGCCTTCGTTCACGCAGCTGAACCGGAACGCCGCCGACGTGACGAACGGCTTGATCTCCCCGCCGGGGAATTTCGGCTTCAGCGCGGCCTGGTCGGCCACGTCGAAATGCGTATCGAACTGCTCGCCGTCGGCCGTCAGCGCGCCGAAGTACGTGCCGGCCGGGTCGCTGCCCATCCGGATCACGGCGCCGACGAACACGAGGCGCCGGCCGTCGTATTTCGTCTTCGCGGCGGCCATGTCCTGCGTATAGGCCTCGATCACGGCGCCGTAATGCGCATCGATCGCGGGTTCGGCGGCCGAAGCCGCGCAAGCGGCCTCGTGAACGCCCGCCAGCAGCGCGCAGGCCGCAAGCGCGGCCGCCGCGAACGGCGCGGAAATCTTCTTCATCGGTGGTCTCCCGTCCAGCGTGGTGGTTGAAGTCGTCGAAGCCCGGCGCTTGCGCCGGTTGCATTCGCTTTCGTTGCTTTAATCGTTCGAATGGCGGAACACGGCTGCGATCACTTCATCACGCGCAGGGTCGTGCGCGGTGCACGGCGCCGCGCGGAACGCGACGTGACTGGAAGATGACATGGTGCGGCCCCCGGCTCTCTCGTTGATTTTTACTGCGTCTGATTTTGGCCGCTACGGTAGCAGACGGTCGATGGCCCGGCAACTGGGTCCCGTGCGTTGCCGGCCATCCCATTACAATTGCAAATGATTCTCATTAAATATATCATGCACAACCTGGCCGCAACCAAACGCCGCGGCCCGCAACACGATCCTTGGTATTCCTCCTGCCTCGATTCATGCCATCCCGTCGAACGCCTCGCCGTGCCCGGACCCAGCGTCCGTGGCGCACCCGCCTGCCTGCCCTGCTCACCCTTTGCGTCGCGAGCGGCGCGCATGCGGCCAACGCCGAACCCGTCACGCCCGCATCGACTCCCGCGACGCCAACCGAACATGAACTCCCGGCGATCAGCGTCAGCGCGTCGGCAACGGCCGATCCGACGGTCGGCTATCAGCCGCGCACCACGCGCATCGCGGGCGGCGACGACCGTTCGCTGAAGGAGATTCCGCAATCGGTCGCGGTGGTCAGCAGCAGCGTGATGCAGGACCAGCAGGCGCGCTCGCTCGACGACGTGCTCGGCAACATCAGCGGCGTCACGCAGACGAACACGCTCGGCGGCACGCGCGACGCGTTCATCAAGCGCGGCTTCGGATCGAACAACGACGGCTCGGTGCTCGTCGACGGCGTGCGCACGCCGGTGCTGCACAGCTATCTCGCGACGATCGATCGCGTCGAAGTGCTGAAAGGGCCCGCGTCGCTGCTGTACGGGATGCAGGATCCGGGCGGCGTGATCAACCTCGTCACGCGCAAGCCGGAAGACACGTTCGGCGGCTCGATCTCCGCGTCGCGCACGAGCCATGGCGGCAGCAGCGCGCAGTTCGACCTCACGGGCCCGCTCGGCAAGCCGGGCCAGGTCGCGGGCGGCACGCTCGCGTTCCGGCTGACCGGCGAATACGACACGAGCCGCTACTGGCGCAGCTTCGGCCGCGAACGCAATGCGCTGATCGCGCCCGCGCTGTCGTGGCACGACGCGAACACGTCGATCGACGTCAGCTACCAGTACGTCGACTACACGACGCCGTTCGATCGCGGCACCGTGCTCGTGAACGGCCAGCTCGACGATACGCTGCGTTATCGCCGCTACGAGGAAGCGTGGTCGCAAAGCAGCGGCATCCAGGAAACGCTGCGTACGCGCATCGAGCACCGCTTCTCCGACGCATGGCGTGTACGCGCGACCTACGGCTGGGGCCGCGACCGCTACGATCAGTACATTACGCGCGCCACCGCGTTCAACAGCAGGACCGGCGCGCTGACGCGCTCGTCCGACGCGAACCTGGGGCGCAACGATTCCGACCAGATCGCGACACTCGGCCTGCTCGGCAACGTGACGCTGGCGGGGATGAACCACGCGCTCTACATCGGCGGCGAATACGAGCGGCAGCGCAGCTTCCGCGGCGACACGATCCGCGGCAAGGCGACGACCGGTTTCAATCTCTACGATCCCGCGTACGGCCTGCTCGCACCGGGCGGCACGCCCAACGCGAAGCAAAGCGATTCGCGCTCGGTCGTGCATGCGTATTCGACGATCGTTCAGGATACCGTGAAGATCACCGACCGCCTCACGGCAGTGGGCGGGCTGCGCTGGGAAAACTGGCAGCAGGAATCGGGCATGGGGCGCCCGTTCGTGTTCGCCGACCGGTCGCGCGGCAGCGTCTGGCTGCCGCAGTTCGGGCTCGCCTATGCGCTCACGCCCGAGCTGACCGCGTATGCGAACGTGAGCCGTTCGTTCAAGCCGAACGTCGCATCGAACGTCGCGGCACCGCTCGCGCCGGAATACGGCCGCGTGCTCGAGGCCGGGCTGAAGTTCAGCCTGAAGCCCGCGATCACCGGCACGCTCGCGGTCTACCAGATCGACAAGCGCAACGTCGCGGTCACGGTCGGCGACCTCACGTCGACGATCGGTACCGCGCGCTCGCGCGGGATCGAGCTCGACGTCGCCGGGCAGATCACGCGTCACCTGAGCGTGATCGGCAGCTATGCGTATACGAACGCGAACGATCGCGACAGCAACACGCCGCTCGTCAACGTCGCACGCCACACGGGCAGCCTGTTCGCGGTGTACGACACGGCCATCGCGAACCTGCCGGGCCGCTGGCGCTTCGGCGGCGGCGCGCGCCTCGTCGGCGCACGCCCCGGCGATACGGCGAACAGCTTCACGCTGCCCGGCTACGTGACCGTCGATGCGTTCGCCGCCTACGAAACGACGATCGGCAAATTCCCGACGCGCTTCCAGCTCAACGTGAAGAACCTGCTCGACAAGACCTACTACCCGTCGAGCAACAACAACCTGATCGTCGCGGTCGGCGAACCGCGGCTCGTCACGTTGACGACGACGGTATCGTTCTGACGCAACGGGATGGCCGGCGCGGTCACGGGCGCCAGCGATAAACGACGATGTTCGACCCGTTGTAGTTGTCCTTCGTGATCACGTACTCGCCGGTCGAGCGCAGGTAGGCACGCACGCCGTACATCGAATCGACGTCGTTGCCGACGTCCATCGCCGACGTGTTCGAATTCGTCAGCGTCGTGACGAGCGCGCCGGTGTTCAGGTCGAACACGTCGATGTTCGGCACCGTGTGCACGTAGCCGACGAACAGGTAGTGGCCGGCCGCCGCGATCGATTTCGGGTTCGCGCTCGTCAGGTTGATCACCGGGTTCGGCGCGCTCGTGTTGCCGTTCTTCCAGCCGTGATAGACCTCGATGTGCCCGTTCATCGCGGTCCAGTCCCAATTGCCCGCGAGGCCCTGCGCGAGGATCATCGTGTCGCTGTCGGCCTGGTAGATGATGCGCGTGACCGGCGCGACGCCGGTCGGCACGGGCGTCGTCGTCGGCTTGCCCCACGACGGCTTGCCGGTCGCGTCGAAGCCCGTCATCGGGTAGCGCGCGATCACGTTCGATCCGTTCAGCCCGGCCCACACGTCGCCGTTGCCGTCGATGTCGAAACCGGCCGTCACCTGCAGCGTCGTGTTGAACGGCTTGCCCGGCAGCGAACCGGCCGGGATCGCGATGTAGCCGCTCGCGGTGTTGAAGTAATAGAAGTTGAAGTTGCCCGGGTTCTGGCCCGACGCGACGAGGATCCGGTTGCCGCCGACGTTCACGAGCTGGCCGAAGTGCTGGCCGCGCTGATAGTCGTTCATGTCGAGGCGCGGGTCCTTCGGGTAGGTGAACGGGTCGACCGTGTTCGCGACGAACGTGCCGCCCGCGGTGCCCGTGTACACGTTGTTGCCGCTGAAGAACAACGTGCCGTCCGTCACCGGATCGGGCGCGGCGATTCCCTCGAAGTTCAACGCCTGCAGCTTCCATTGCAGCGTGCCGACCGGGCTGTACGAATGCAGATCGGTGCTGCCGTTGCGGCCGAGATCCCAGCCGCCGCCCCACGCGTTGTTCAGCACGTACAGGTTGCCGGCCGCATCCTTGCCGAGCGCCGCGACGCGAGTGAAGCGCTTGTCGCCGACCTGCCCCTTGATGCCCGTCGTCGTGTCGAGATAACCGCCCTGCACGCCGAACGTGCCGACCTGCACCGGCATCCCGGGCAGCCCGCCGTACACCTTGATGTTCATGTCGGGCCCTTCGTCGCCCACCATCAACTGGCCCATCGACGCATCGAAGTACAACGACGCCGGCCGCGCGCCGGCCGCCATCTGAAGCGTGTTCATCGCCGCACCGGCCGCGCTGAACTGCGCGACGACGCCCGCGCTCTTGCGCGCGACCCACAGATTGCCGGCCGCATCGAGCGCCAGCGCGCCGGGACCCGTGACGCCGATGTCGCGCTGCCATACGCCGTCGGTCGTATAGACGCGCACGCGGTTGCCGTAGAAGTCGCTCACGTACAGCAGGTTGCCGCCCGTCGCGAGGCCCGTGATCACGTCCGCGTACTGGATGCCCGTCCACGTGCTGACCGGGATGCGCAGGTCGCGCTGGTTCGAGCTTCGGTTGTAGCGCCCCACCGAGCCGCTGCCGAACGTGCGGTTGTAGCCGAGCGCGACGAACAGCGACGTGGCATTGCCGGTGATCGCTCCGCCCTGGAATTCGTCGTGGATGCCGATCGTGCCGAGCGGCTGGCCGTTCTGGTAGATCGCGACGCCGCCCGCGTTCTCGTCCCAGCGCGACGCCGTGTAGATCACGCCTTCGGGCGCGACCCACATCGAGCGCGCGCCGTTGCCGACGTGGGCGGCCAGCGTGCCGTACGTGTTCGCAAGCCAGTCGGTCGAGTATTGCGCCTGCGCGTGGCCCGCCGGCGCCAGCAGCGCCATGCACATTCCCAGCAACGCCGCGCGGATTTGTTTCATTGACATGAATAATGCTCCCAGACGAACAATGGTCGACACTGTAAATCGCGGCGCATGAAATATTGGTGATTCAGGCAAATGCGCATTCGCCGTTACTCCGAATTATTCACTCCACGCCTTTTGCCGTCCGGCGCTTTTTCGTCAACGATCGCAAAATCTGCAAAACCGCGCCACGACGGCCTGACGGTCACACGATCTCGAGGTATACGCCGGCATTTTCTTCCGGGTCATCCGATACAAATGCGTCATTTTTTCTTATATGACCGTATTGCTTTTTCATCCCGGAATTCTTTTCGATTATTACAAATAGAAATTAAAATGAAAGGAGAAAAATATTATTCGACGCGATCGGCTGTTCGTGATTTCGCGCGCGGAAGGGAAAGCGGGAGGGAAAGGAGGAATGCGGCGGGAAAAACCGCGCGCCGGCCGGACCGGCACGGGGCGGCGATCGCTTAACTTGCCGGGTCGAGCGTCGGGCCGCCCCAGCCGTCGACGTATTTCGGCAGCGCGTCGGCGACGTCGATCACGCGTGGCCCGTAGAACAGGTGCATCGACGGTTGCAAGTGGTCCGGCAGCGGCCCGCCATGCGCACGCGCGGTCAAGCTGTTCGGCACGACGCGCATGCCGGGCCGGTTCGTCCCGAACACGATCTCGCCGCGCGATGCGCACCACGCCCGTGACATCGACATCGACGGATGCGGGAACGTCGCGTGACCGCCGTCGATCGTCACCTGCTCCGGCGGCCATGCAGTAGCCGACAGCATCGGCGTGCCGTAAAAATCGCGGCACGTCGCGCAATGACAGTTCGCGCGCGCCGCCGGCTCGCCGCACAGCGTGACCGTCACGGCACGCACAGGCAGCGCGCGGAAAGCGTTCGGGTCATGTCGTCTCCTCGAAAAGGGAGGCGACGGTATAGGAGCATGCCGTCAACGATGCCCGTAGCAGCAGCGGTCCCCGTTGCACGCGCAACGATCGCCGCGTCAGAACTTCTGGCGCAGCCCGAGGCTCACGATCGCCTGCGATCGCGAATCGGACGAATGACCGTTCGCCTTGTCCGACACCGACGCGGTCGCGGCCACCGGCCGGCCGAGTGCGTCGAGCGTCGTGCCGGACGCATGCTGGTACGCGCCGAGCAGGTACACGCTGGTGCGCTTCGACAGGTCGTACACGGCGCCGAGCGTGACGTTGTGATACTGCGCACGGTTGTCGATGCCGTCGACGTCGCTGCCGCGCGTGTAGCTGTAGCCGGCAAACAGCTGCGTCTGCGGCTGCACGTTCCAGCGCGTGAACACGCCGGCGACGTTGAACGTCGCATGCCCGGAGAACAGCGACTGCGCGCCGCCGCGGTACTGCACGTTGCTGTAGTTCACGCCGACGACGGCCGGGCCGAAGTCGTACGTCGCCCCCGTCGCGATCACCTGCTGCGATTGCGCGCTTGCATAACCTTCGTTGATCGACGAATTGAACAGGCCGTCGTCGGTGCTCTGCCACTTGCCGGCCGTCGGGTCGGTCGCGCCCGTCTTGCTGTTGTCCGAGCGCTCGTAGCCGACGCCGACGCGCAGCGGGCCAGCCGCGTACGCGGCGCCGACGCTCCACGTGTTGCGCTGCTTCATGCTCCCCGGCTGGCCGCCGAAGCCGTACAGCGCGCCGAACGTGAAGCCCGAGTAGTTCGCGCTCGTGTACTTGATCGAGCTGTCGACGCGGGCGGTCTGGTCGAGATCGTCGATGTCGCCCGGGTGCGCGCCGAAGCCGCCGATGAACGACGATGGGCCGACCGGGCTCACGAAATCGTCGAGCGACGTGTACTGACGGCCGAGCGTGATCGTGCCGTAGCGGTTGCTGCCGACGCCGACGAACGCCTGGCGGCCGAACTGGCGGCCGCCCTGGCCCGACGTGCCGTTCGCGATGTCGAAGCCGTTCTCGAGCACGAACAGCGCGCGCATGCCGCCGCCGAGATCCTCGGAACCCTTGATGCCCCAGCGGCTGCCGGACAGGTTGCCGGTCGTGAGACCGACGCTCGAATGGCCGGTGTACGCCCCCGCCGAGCCAACCCGTTCGTTGCTGCGGTAGGTCACGCCCGCGTCGACGATGCCGTACAGCGTGACGGAGCTTTGCGCGGCGGCGATACCCGCGAGCGAGAGCAGCAGCGGCGCTGCGATCAGTTGCTTGTTCATGATGTTATGTCTCCGGGCGTCGAACCCGTTGTTCTGGCTGACTGTTGCGAGTAGCGCGCACGGGCGCCGACATCCGCCGGCGGTGCGAGGCCGGCCGCGTCCGCGCGCGACGACGCGGCGGGCATGCCCGCTGCGGCCGCCATGGTAGTTGGAACCGGTTCCGACCCAAAGCGGAATAATGACAACAGTTTTTTGCCAAAATCGAGATAGTCGCGACACGGCCGTCGTTGATCGCTGCCGCGCCTGTACAGCACGGGGCGGCGCCCCCGATAATCGAACGCACCCTTTCCCCAGGAGTGCCGTCATGCATGAAACGACCCTGCTGATCTTCGCCGCCGTCGCGTTCGTCGGCATCGCGACACCCGGCCCGACCGTGCTGCTCGCGCTGACCAACGGCTCGCGTTACGGCGTGCGCCGCGCGGCTTATGGCTTCGCGGGCGCGATGCTGTCCGACGTCGTGCTGATCGTCGCGGTCGCGCTCGGCCTCGGCGCGCTGCTGATGGCATCGGCGTTCTGGTTCTCGGTGGTGAAATGGCTCGGCGCCGCGTACCTCGCGTATGTCGGCATCCGGCTGCTGATGTCGAAGGGTTCGCTCGACGTCGCCGCCGCGTCCGCCGGCGCGGCGCCCGATCGCAACGCGTCGATCTTCGCGAAGAGCTTCCTGACCGCTGTCACGAATCCGAAGGGCTATCTGTTCTTCTCCGCGTTCCTGCCGCAGTTCCTCGATCCGTCCGCGCCGCTCGCGCCGCAGTACGTCGCGCTCGCGGTCACGTTCGCGCTGCTCGACGGCGCGGTGATGTTCGGCTACGCGCTGCTCGGCGCCCGCGCGGTGCGGCTGCTGAAACGCGCGGGTGCGCTGTGGCTCGAACGCACGTGCGGCGCGATGCTGCTCGCGCTCGCCGGGTCGCTCGCGCTGTACCGGCGCCATGCGGCATAGAAGCCGGTTGCGATGAAAATCGATCGACCGCCCCGCTCCGGCTTCCCCGGCCTGTCGCTCCGGCAACTCGACCGCGCGGACCTCGACGCGTGGTACGCGTACCTGTCCAACCCCGACGTCTTCCGCCACACGAGCTGGAACCTGCGCGCACCCGACGATCTGCTGCCGCTGTTCGACAACATCGAATCGGCCGACCCGGATTCGATCCGGCGTCTCGCGATCGTCGACACCGCATCGGGCACGCTCGCCGGGACGGTCGGGCTGCATACGGTGTCCACCGTGAACCGCTCGGCGGAGATCGCGTACGACCTCGCGCCGTCGCACTGGGGGCGCGGCATCGCGAGCGCCGTGTGCGAAGCCGTCACCGCATGGGCGTTCACCACGGGCGGCTTCATGCGGATGCAGGCCGTCGTGCTGACCAGCAACGCGGGCTCCGCGCGCGTGCTGCAGAAGTGCGGCTACCGCTACGAAGGACTGTTGCGCGCCTACAAGATGGTGCGCGGCACGCCGGGCGATTTCGCGATGTACGCGCGCCTCGCGACCGACTGACGCACCGTACGCGGCATCGCGCGCCGGTGCCATGATGCGATTGTTGGACGACCCGCACCGAATTGGCGACAATCGCCGTTCCCCTCATCGACGCTCCGCCATGAAGATCGCCGCGCTTTCCGACATCCACGGCAACCTCGCCGCGCTCGACGCGGTGCTCGACGACGTCCGCCGCCGCGGCGCCGACATGATTGTCAATCTCGGCGACATCGTGTCGGGCGCGCTCCATCCGGCCGAAACGGCCGACCGCCTGATCGCGCTCGATCTGCCGACCATCAAGGGCAATCACGAGCGGCAGTTGCTCACCTGCGACCGCGCAGCGATGCGGCTATCCGATCGCTGGGCGCACGACACGCTGCGCGACGACCAGCTCGACTGGATCGCCGCGCTGCCCGAACGCATGATGCTCGACGACGACGTATTGATGGTGCACGGCACGCCGGCCAGCGATCTCGTCTACTTCCTCGAGACGGTCACGCCCGACGGCTGCCGCGCGGCCACGCCCGACGAAGTCGCGCGGCGCGCGGGCCACGAAGCGGCGTCGCTGATCCTGTGCGGCCACACGCACGTGCCGCGTACCGCGAAGC
This sequence comes from Burkholderia seminalis, assembly GCF_001718535.1. Lineage (NCBI taxonomy): Bacteria > Pseudomonadati > Pseudomonadota > Betaproteobacteria > Burkholderiales > Burkholderiaceae > Burkholderia > Burkholderia seminalis. The sequence goes on from NZ_CP013400.1 coordinate 2,643,011, forward strand.
TCGACGACGGCCGGCTGATCGTCAACCCGGGCAGCGTCGGGCTGCAGGCGTACGAGGACGACCTGCCGCATCCGCACCGCATCGAAACAGGCTCGCCGCATGCGCGCTACGCGATGGTGTCGCGCACGGCGGCCGGCTGGAGCGTCGAATTCCATGCGGTCGAATACGACTGGCACACGGCCGCCGTCACCGCGGCCTCGCGCGGGCGCGACGACTGGACCGTCGCGCTGCGCACCGGCCGGTGCTGAGACGCACGCGCCGCGCCGCCCTGCTTCACGTCCCTTTCAGGAAAACCGAACGCCATGCCCGTTCCGTCGCAACTGCTCTTCCTGCCCGGCGCATCGGGCAGCACCGCTTTCTGGCAGCCGCTGGCCGGCCTGCTCACGCATCCGGCCGAACGGCGCATCGTCGCCTATCCGGGCTTCGGCGACACGCCGCGCGATCCGGCCGTCGACGATTTCGACGGCCTCGTGCGCGATGTCCTCGAGAAGATCGACCGGCCGACCGCCGTGATCGCCCAGTCGATGGGCGGCGTGATCGCGATGCGCGCGGCGCTCGACAAGCCCGGGCTCGTCACGCACCTCGTGCTGACGGTCACGTCCGGCGGGCTCGACATGGAAGGGCTCGGTGCGCAGGACTGGCGGGCCGGCTTCGCCGAAGCGAACCCGCAGTTGCCCGACTGGTTCCTGACGTTCCGCGCGGACTTCTCGCGGGACATCGGCCGCATCGCACAACCGACGCTGCTGCTGTGGGGCGACGACGATCCGATCAGCCCCGTCGCGGCCGGCCGGCGCCTGCTCGAACGGCTGCCCGATGCGCGGCTGCATGTCGTGGCGGGCGGCCGGCACGACCTCGCGGCCGTGCATGCGCAAGCGCTCGCCCCGCTCGTCGACGCGCATCTGCAGCGCACGTAACGTTGCGCGCGCCGGCATCCGCTTCCGTCCGCGCTTCAGCTTCGGCGCGCACCCGGCACCGCGACGCTCACGCGCCGCGTCGGCTCACTCCGCGCGCCTCAGCGTGAGCCGTGCTTCGAGCCCGCCGCCATCGGGCCGGTTGTTCAGCGTCAGCGTGCCGCCCATCGCGAGCGCGAGTTGCTTCGCGATCGCCAGACCCAACCCCGTGCCGCCCGTGTCGCGGTTGCGCGACGTCTCCACGCGCCGGAACGGCTCGAATACCGCGTCGAGCTGATCGGCCGGAATGCCGGGCCCGCGGTCGAGCACGGCAATCACCGCGCCGCCGTCCGGCGCGGCCTGCACGTCGATCTCGGCCGCGCCCGCGAACTTCAGCGCGTTGTCGACGAGGTTGCCCACGATGCGGCGCAGCGCCTTCGGCCGCGTGACGAGCGCGAGCGGCGCGCGGCTGTGCAGCGCGACGTCCTGCCCCGCATCCGTGTAGTCGCACACGATGCTGTCGAGCAGCGCGTCGAGATCGATGCGGCGCGCGGCTTCCTCGGTGCCGTGCAGCGTCCGCGCGTACGCGACGCCCTCCTTCACCAGGTGCTCCATCTCGATCAGGTCCTGGCGCAGCTTCGCGCCCTGCGTGTCGTCGTCCATCACGTCGACCCGCAGCCGCATGCGCGTGATCGGCGTCTGCAGGTCGTGCGAGATCGACGCGAGGATCTGCATGCGCTCGGCCATGTACTGCGCGATGCGGTCCTGCATCGCGTTGAATGCCCGGGCGGCACGCGCGACCTCCGACGGCCCGCCTTCGTCCAGCCGCTCGCCCTTCAGGTCGGGGCCGAGCGCGTCGGCGGCCTGCGCGAGCTGCTTGAGCGGCCGCGTCGCGAGCCGCACCGCGAGCCAGCAGCACGCGGCCAGCACCGCGAGCTGCAGCACGAGCACGACCGGCAGCCAGCCCGACAGCGGCACCGTCGACATCGGATGAATGTCGATCGTCAGCGGCGACCCGTCGGTCAGGCGCAGGTGCACCTGCAGATGTTCGCGATCGCCGGGGATCGCGTTCGCGGTCAGCGGGTAGTCGCCGCCGATGCCGTCCGAGATCGAACGCTCGACGCGCGCCGACAGCCGCGCTTCCGGCGGCGTGCCCGTCTCGCCGGGCCCGAGGATGAACGCATAGCTGCGCCGCGCGAGACGCGGCAGCCACGCGGCGCGCTCGGCCGGCGGCAAGTGGTCGAGCAGCGCGACCGAACTCGCGACCTCGCGCTCGATATAGCCCATCATCAGGTTGGTGGTCGCCTGGTCGCGCTCGGTGACGGTGAGCCAGAACGACAGCGTCTGCGCGAGCGCGAGGCCCACGCACAGGATCAGCACGAGCCGCGCGAACAGCGAGCGCGGCCAGTGCCACGGCGTACGCGCGCTCATGGCGTACCGTCGACGGCGGTCACGGCCGACGAGAACACGTAGCCCTCGTTACGCAGCGTCTTGATGTAGCGCGGTTCGCGCGCGCCGTCGCGCAGCCGCTGGCGCAACCGGCTCACGAGCAGGTCGATCGATCGGTCGAACGGGTCGGACTGCCGCCCCTGCGTGAGGTTGAGCAACTGGTCGCGCGTCAGCACGCGCTGCGGGTTGTCGAGGAACACGCGCAGCAGCCGGTATTCGGCGCCGCTCAGCGCGACCAGCGTGCCTTCGGCGTCGAGCAGGTGGCGCCCGGTCGTGTCGAGCCGCCATTCGCCGAACGCGAGCATCTCGGCCGTTTCCGTCACCTGCATGCCGGGCGGCAGCATGCGCGCGCGGCGCAGCACCGAGCGGATCCGCGCGAGCAGTTCGCGCACCGCGAACGGCTTGGCCAGGTAATCGTCGGCGCCCATCTCGAGGCCGATGATGCGGTCGGTTTCCTCGCCGCGCGCGGTCAGCATCAGCACGGGTACCGTGCGGAACTTGCCGGCCCGCAGGTCGCGGCACAGCGTGAGACCGTCCTCGCCCGGCATCATCAGGTCGAGCACGATCAGGTCGGGCGCGCCGTCGTCCAGCACGTTGCGCATCTCGCGGCCGTTCGCGGCCAGCGACACGCGCATGCCGTTCTTCTCCAGGTAGTCCGCGATCAGTTCGCGGATCGCGCGATCGTCGTCGACGATCAGCACGTGGTCGATCTTGTCCATGAGTCGTGGTCGGTGTCGTGGTTCGGGCAGGCGATGTCCGCTGTTATACCGCATGGCAGGCGCGCGTTTGTATCCCAATGTATCGCGCGGCCGCGGCGACACACAACATTGCACACGCGCCGCCGGCCGGACACATCGCGGATACGTCGGCGCCGCCTAATGGGGCCTGTCGAAACCCGTCCGGCCGCCGCCGTCCAGCCGCGGCCACCCCGCTCAGGAGAACGCCATGCTGCCCCGACTCAAGACCGCCGCCATCGTCATCGCCCTCGCCGCCACGGCCGGGCTCGCCGCCTTCGCCGGCACCCGCGACGACGCGGGCATGCCGGCGTCGCTGGCCGGCACGCCGGCCCCCGATTTCACCGGCATCGACCGCTGGCACAACAGCGCGCCGCTGACGCTCGGCCAGTTGCGCGGCAAGGTCGTGCTCGTCGATTTCTGGACGTACTCGTGCATCAACTGCATTCATACGATTCCGTACGTGAAGGAATGGGACCGGAAGTATCGCGACCAGGGGCTCGTCGTGGTCGGCGTGCACACGCCCGAATATCCGTTCGAACGCGATGCGAAGAACGTCGCCGAGGCGGTCAAGCGCTTCGGCATCTCGTACCCGGTCGCGCAGGACAACCGCTACGACACGTGGCGCGCATACGGGAACCAGTACTGGCCCGCGCTGTACCTGATCGATGCGAACGGCAAGGTCGTCTATACGCGCTATGGCGAAGGCGGGTACGACAAGACCGAGGCCGCGATCCGCCGGGCGCTCGCGCAGGCCGGCACACCGGCGAAGGATGCGACGCGCACGCAGTGACCGGCGCGGCGGGCGCGGCGCGCATCTGCACATGCGTGCACGCCCGTCATGCGCTCACTCGCTCACGTGCGTTTCGCGTCCGCCGCCGCGAGCATCGCCTCGCCGATCGCGAGGTTGCCGTCCGCGACCAGCGCTTCACCGGCGCCCCGGATATCGGCCCCGGCCTTGTTCTGCCCGAGCTTGCGCTTGCCGACGAGCCGCGTGATCTCGATCCGCAGCCCGACGATCGACTGCACCATCGTGTCGATGTAGTCCTTCGGCGCGTCGCCCATCTTCCACGGCACCGGCTGCGACGCCTCGTGCGTGCGCGTCAGCCGCGCGACCACGCCGCGCACGAACTTCTCGTCGTCGCGCACCGTGATGCGGCCATGCGCATGCACGACCACGTAGTTCCACGTCGGCACTTGCCGGTGCGCGACGTGCTTGCTCGGGTACCAGTTCGGCGAGATGTACGCGTCGCCGGCGCGGAAAATCACGAGCACCTCGTCGCCGTCCGCGACGTCCCGCCAGACCGGATTCGCGCGGGCGACGTGCGCATGCAGTTCGCCGAGCCCGCCATCGTCGGGCAACAGCTCGAACGGCAGGTGGTTCGCGTCGAGCCCGTTCTTGCCCTGCGTGATCAGGCTGCCGAACGGATGCTGCACGATCAGCTCGCGCAGCGCGTCGGGATCGGGCTCGTTGAAATCGGCGGGGACGTACATGTCGGCTCCACGGTCGAACGGGATGGGAAATGGCGCGGGCGCAGGCCCGTCATGCGGCGATTGTGACCTCAAACTGGTTTATGCTGTAGAGCCGGTTTGGAACAATTTCAGCAGACCAGAATCATGGCAAGAACGGCCCGGATCGTCGAAATCCCGTCGCTCGGCACGCTCGACCGCGCGGCCGGCGACCTGAGCCGTCAGCTCGCGCAGGCGCTGCGCGACGCCGTGCGGCGCGGCGACGTCCGGCCGGGCGACGCGCTGCCGTCCACGCGGCTGCTAGCGGCGGCGCTGCAGGTTGCGCGCGGCACGGTGGTCGATGCTTATGCCCAGCTCGTCGCCGAGGGCTTTCTCGAGTCGCGCGGCGGCGCGGGCACGCGGGTCGCGAACGCGCTCGCGGAACCACCGTCCGGCGACGCGCCCGCACCGCCCGCGCGACGCCAGCGCCCGGCGCACGCCGGCCTGCCCGAGCCCGCCGCCACCTTCGCGCGGATCGCCCGCGAATTCAGCCCGCTGCCGGCCATGCCGTTCGCGATCTCGGTGCCGGTCGGCCTCACCGCCCCCGACGACATCTGGCGCCGGCTCGGCAACCGCCTGCGCGCCCGCGGCGCCGGCGCGCCGTCCGGCTATGCCGATCCGCAGGGCGCGCTGCCGCTGCGCGAAGCGATCGCCGACTACGTGCGCCGGTCGCGCTCGGTGCGCTGCGATGCCGGCCAGGTCGTGATCACGAGCGGCACGCAGCAGGGGCTGCATCTCGCGCGCCAGGTGCTGCTCGGCGACAACGACCGCGCATGGGTCGAGAATCCCGCCTATCGCGGCATCACCGCACTGCTCGAAAGCACCGGGCGGCGCGACGCGATGGTGCGCGTGCCGGTCGACGCCGACGGCCTCGACGTCGACGCCGGCATGCGGCTCGCGCCGGAGGCGCGCGCCGCGTTCGTCACGCCGTCGCACCAGTACCCGCTCGGCATGCCGTTGAGCATGGCGCGGCGCAACGCGCTGCTCGCCTGGGCGCGCGCGCAGCGCGCGTGGGTCGTCGAAGACGACTACGACAGCGAGCTGCGCTATGAAGGCTACCCGTTCCCGTCGCTGCAAGGGCTCGCCCCCGATCGCGTGATCTACCTCGGCACGTTCAGCAAGATTCTGTTTCCGTCGCTGCGGCTCGGCTACGTGATCGCGCCCGAGGATCTCGTGCCCGCGTTCTGCGGCGCGCGCGTGCTGATGGATCGCCATGCGCCGACCGCCGATCAGCACGTGCTGGCCGCCTTCATCGCGGAAGGCCATCTCGACCGCCACATCCGCCGTGTGCGCGGCGTGTATGCGGAACAGCGCGCGCTGCTGATCGACACGCTCGGCGCGCGGCTGCCGCGCGAACGCGCGTGGGTGCAGCCGGGCGACCAGGGCATGCACGTCGTGCTGTGGCTTGCCGAAGGTATCGACGATCTCGACGTGGTCGCCCGTGCCGCGCAGGCCGGCGTCGCGGTGCGCGCGGTGTCGCCGATGTTCGCGCCCGGCACGGCCCGCCCGGGGCTCGTGCTCGGCTTCGGCGGGTTCGACCGCGCGCAGATGGAAGCCGCCGCGCAACGGCTCGCGGACGTGGTTTCGTCGGCGCAATCGCGGCCGCGCGCACCTTAAAAGGTTGTCGGCGGGCAACAAACGTAATCGTCTGTAAATCCTGCAAGCAAACGGCCGTTTCTGCCGCCGGTGTGCGGGCGCCGTTTGCTAGGATCGCGCGTCTTCCATCCGCCCTTGCCGCCTTGAATCGCTTCGTGCCGTTTCTCCGAGATGCGTGGCTCCGTTGCCGCGCCCGTGTCGCACCGCTCGCCGCCGCCTGCCGCGCGCGCCTGCGCACGCTGTGCGCGGCCGTGCTGCAGCGCCTGCGCCATCCGACGCGGCGCGGCGTGGCGCTGACGCTCGCCGCGATACCGGTGCTGGGCCTGCTGGTCCTGCTCGCGTTCGTCCCGTTCACGCCGAGCATCGGCGACATCCGCAAGGCGCGCATCGACCGCCCGGCGCGCGTGCTGTCCGCCGACGGCCAGCTGATCGCCGAGTTCCGGCCCGTGAACCGCGAATGGGTGCCGCTCAAGCAGATCTCGCCGCACATGGTCGACGCGCTGATCGCGACCGAGGACCATCGCTTCTATTCGCATCACGGCATCGACTTGCGCCGCACGCTCGCCGCCGGGCTGCATACCTTCTCGGGCAACCGCCAGGGCGGCTCGACGATCACGCAGCAGCTCGCACGCAACCTGTATCCGGACGAAGTCGGCCGCGCGCCGACGCTCACGCGCAAGGTGAAGGAGCTGATCACCGCGTTCAAGATCGAATCGGTGTACAGCAAGGACGAGATCCTCGAAACCTACCTGAACACGGTGCCGTTCCTGTACAACGCTTACGGCGTCGAAATGGCCGCGCGCACCTACTTCGGCAAGTCGGCGGACCAGCTCGACATCGCGGAAAGCGCGACGCTCGTCGGGATGCTGAAGGGCAACAGCTACTACAACCCGGTGCTGAATCCGGAGCGCGCGGTCCAGCGGCGCAACATCGTGCTCGGCCGGATGGCGCAGATGGGCATGCTCACGCCGCCGCAGCTCGCGAAACTGCAGCGCCAGCCGCTGCGCGTCGACTTCGAACCGCAGACGGCGCAGCCGAGCCTCGCGCCGCACTTCGCGGTACAGCTGCGCAAGTGGCTGATCGCGTGGGCCGACCGCAACAACTACGATCTCTACGCCGACGGCCTCGTCGTGCGCACGACGCTCGATGCGCAATTGCAGGACATGGCCACGCAGGCGCTGACGCGGCAGACCGAGCGGCTGCAGGCGGTCGCCGACGGCGCATGGCGCGGCCCGTCCGGCTGCGGGCTGCGCAACGACCTGTTCCGCGGCTTCATCCGCCAGACGCCCGAGTATCGCCAGGCCCGCGACACCGGGCTCGCCGACGTGCCGGCGCTGAAGCAGCTCGGTGCCAACCGCGCGTTCATGCGCGCGCTGTGCGAACGCAAGACGCAGGTGCAGGCCGGTTTCGTCGCGATCGATCCGCGCAACGGCGCGATCCGCGCGTGGGTCGGCAGCCCCGATTTCGGCAGCGAGCCGTTCGACCACGTCGTGCAGGCGCGGCGCCAGCCGGGTTCGACCTTCAAGCCGTTCGTCTATGGCGCGGCGTTCGCGGACGGCATGCGGCCCGACGATACGTTCGTCGATCGTCCCGTCGCCATTCCGGTCGACGGGCGCGCCGTGTGGCGCCCGACCGATACGGAACCGCCGACCGGCGAGCCGATGACGCTGCGTGACGCGCTCGCGCTGTCGCGCAACCGCGTCACCGCGCAAGTGATGCAGCACGAAGGCGCCGCGAAGGTCGCGCAGCTGGCGCGCGCGATGGGCGTGCGCGACAGCCCGCTCGATGCGGTGCCGTCGCTCGCGCTCGGCACGAGCCCCGTGACGCTGAAGGAGATGGTGTCCGCATACGGCACGATCGCGAACCGCGGCGTGTACGTCGCGCCGCAGATGATCACGCGCATCGAGGACCGCGACGGCAAGGTGCTGGCCGCGTTCGGCAGCGCGCCGCCCGAACGCGCGCTGCCGGCGCCGGCCGCGCAGACGCTCGTCGACGTGATGCGCGACGTCGTCGATCGCGGCACCGGCGCCGACATCCGGTCGCGCTACGGGATCCGTGTCGACGTCGCCGGCAAGACGGGCACGACGCAGGACAACGCGGACGGCTGGTTCATCCTGATGCATCCGCAGCTCGTGGCCGGCGCGTGGGTCGGCTTCGACGACGGCAGCGTGACGCTGCGCAGCGACTACTGGGGCGCGGGCGCGCACAGTGCGCTGCCGATCGTCGGCTCGTTCTACGAGGCGGCGCTGCGGGCGCGCGCGATCGATCCGCACGCGCAGTTCTCGCCCGATTTCCGGCCACGCAGCGCGCCCGCGCCGAGACGGCGCGTGCAGCATCCGGGCCTGTTCGACTGGCTGAGATTCTTCCGCTGATCGCGGCGCCCGCGGCCCGTTTTACCGGCGCGTCGTCAGCGCCCGGCGACCGGCGTCACGGCGCCGGCGGCGACTCGCCGCTGCGCGCGACCGGATGAAGCTCGATGCCGTCGACCTGAAAGCCTTGCACGATCAGCAGCAGGACGCCCGTGGTCGAATGCTTCGTCGTGAAACTGCTGCCGGTGATCGACGTGACCTGATAGGGCGAGCCGATCGGCATCCGGATCAGTTGGCCGCCCGGCACGTCGAGCACGCACGCGTCGGCGGGCGGCTTCTCCGGACCGTCCATATCGAGCTCCGCCACCTGCGCCGGGGCCGTTTCGACGCTCCAGCGGCCGGCTTCACGCGCGCGCAGCACGAAGTCGTCACCCGCCTTCTCGACGCGCAGGGTCGCGGGTTTGCCGGCGGCCCGCGCGTAATCGCCGAGCAGCCCATCGCAGGCACTGCCGGCTCGCGCGGACAGCGAGACGCACAACATCAGACAGAAAACGGGAATGCGCACGGCGGGCCTCTCAGCGTTCGTATTGTTGTCGGAATGCCGGCGCGGGCGCGCGCGGCGGCGGCGACACGATCGGGCGCCGCCGGGCGCCAATATAGCGAACGCGACCGAGGTATGCCAGCCCGCGGCGCACAGCGGCCCGGGAAGACGCCGGGACACGTGCGCGGCATCCTGCTTCGGCCGGGCACGGCCTGAACCCATCCGGACGAAGCGCCGACCGGTCGAGCTACCGGCCGAACAGCGTGCGCGCGCGTACTCAGCCCGCCGCGAGCGTGGCGGCCAGCGCGTCGAACTCCGGCGCCCATGCGGCGCGCCACGCAGCCTTCGTCACGTCATCGACCCACGCGCCGTCGATCCCGTTCAGCATGAACTGCTTCAGGTCGGCCACGGTGAAGCCGAAATGGCTGAGCATCAGTTCCCACGCTTCGCTCGGATTGACCTTGTGAAGCGTCGGGTCGTCGGTGTTCGGATGGATCTTCAGCCCGAGGCCCGGCATCTTGCGCATCGGATGCCGTTCCGCCCATTGCTCCGGCGGCAGCGTGCGCAGATAGTACGAATTCGTCGGCACGACGGTGAAGACGATCCCGCGCTCCGCATAGCGCGCACACAGGTCGGGGTTGTCGACGATCGTATAGCCGTGATCGACGCGATCGACCTGCAGCAGATCGACGGCCGTCTCGACGTTGCGCCACGGCATCCCGAACTCGCCCGCGTGCGCGGTCGTGCGGAAACCGGCCGCACGTGCATTGCGGTACGCCTTCCAGAACAGTTCCGGCGGCCGGTCGTTCTCGCGATAGTCGATGCCGATCCCCGCGACTTCGTCCGCGCGATTCGCCTTCATCCACTCGACGATTTCGACCGCCTCGTCGGGATCCTGCTCGCGGTCGATGCTCGGGATCAGGCGCGCGCTGATCCCGAAATCGCGCGCGGCATCGCGGATCGCCGTCACGATCGCGGCCTGCGCATCGGCATACGCGATGCCCGACACGCGCACCGTACCTGTCGGATTCCAGAAGAATTCCGCATGCCGGACATGGTGCGCGGCCGCATCTTCCAGATACTCGTAAGCGATCCGCCGCAAATCGTCGGGCTGCGTGAGCAGATACTTGTCGAGCGCCCGCAGCACGTGCAGCACGCCGACCGGCTTCTCGCCGCGTGCGTAGAACGCATCGATCTCCGCGCGCTCGATCGGCGCGCCGCTGCGCGCCGCGAGCGCGACGAACGTGTCGTGCCGCACCGCGCCGAGCAGGTGGCAATGCAGCTCGACCTTCGGCAGTGCGTGGAAGAAGGCCCGGTGGGCCGGCGTGATCTCGATGCCCGTGCGCGCGGGCGGGACGTTGCCTGGTGTTCCCTTCATGTCAGTCTCTTTTTTCGGTAGTGCCTGTGCGTCGCGAAAGCCGTCCCTCAGTGCGGCTTCACGACGGTCCAGAAGTAATAGCCGAGCGGAATCGCGAGCACGACGAGCCCCCACGACACGTCGCGCCAGCGGCCGGCCAGCAGCTTGACGAGCACGTAGCACAGCAGCCCGCCCGCGATGCCGGTGCCGAAGCTGTTCGACATCAGCGTGAGCAGCACCATCGACATCACGGGCAGCGCATCGGTGAAATCGTCGAAATGCGTATGGCGGATCGTCGCGAACATCGACAGCCCGATCAGGATCAGCGCCGGCGCCGTCGCCTCCTTCGGGATCGCGAGCGCGACCGGCACGAACAGCAGCATCGCGGCGAACAGCACGGCCGCGGCCAGCGACGACAGCCCGCTGCGGCCGCCGGCCTCGACGCCCGCGGCCGATTCGATCAGCGCCGTGAGCGCCGGGATGCCGAACACGGGCCCGAGCGTCGCGGCGAGCGAGTCGACGAGGAACGGCCGGTTGATGTTCGGCAGGTTGCCCTGCTCGTCGAGCAGGTTTGCCTTCGCGCCGACCGCGAGCGCGGTGCCGAGCGTCGAGAAGAATTCCGCCGCGAAAAACGCGAACAGGTACGGCGCGGCCGCAAGGCTCAACGCGCTGCCGATATCGAGCTTGAACGCGATCGGCGCGATGCTGTGCGGCAGCGACACGAACGACGCGGGCAGGTGCGTGACGCCCAGCGGCACGCCGGCTGCGGCCGCGGCGAGGATCGCGATCAGGATCGCACCGGGCACCTTGCGCGCCTGCAGCACGATCGCCACCGCGAGGCCGGTCAGCGCGACGAGCGCGCCCGGCCGCGAGAAGTCGCCGAGCGCGAACGCGTTGGTCTTCGCATTCGCGACGACCATCCCCGCGTTGCGCAGCCCGAGCATCGTGACGAACAATCCGATCGACGCGCCGAGCCCGAGCTTGATCTGCACCGGAATCAGCCGCACCACGACGCCGCGCGCGCCGAGTATCGTCAGCAGGAAGAACAGCACGCCCGACACGCATGCGATGCCGAGGCCCGTCTGCCAGCCGACGTGTTCCGTCGTCGCGAGCGTCACGCCGATGATCACCGAGCCGCCGATGCCGGGGCCGACGAGGAACGGCAGGTTCGCGTAGAGCCCCATCAGCGTCGTGAACAACACGAACACGACGATGGTCGCCGTCGTCGCCGCGCCGCGCTCCATTCCGCCGGTCGCGAGCAGCGACGGAATCACGACGAGCAGGTACGCGGCCGCGAGGAACGACGTGACGCCGGCGATCGTCTCGGTGCGCACGCTCGTGCCGCGCGCGGCGAGCGCGAAGCGGCGTTCGAGCCAGTTGGCCGGCGCGCGCGCCGGGATCGTGTCAGTCGCTGACATGGTGGTTCTCCTGTGATTCCGAATATTGTCCTGTGTCGGTTCCCACGGCGCGGTCTTATACTGCCGCGTACCGCATCCCGACCGTTATTGCCCGATGTCGTCCGACCGCTCGTCGCTGCTGCCCGCGCTCACGCTGCGGCAGGTCCAGCACTTCGTCGTGCTCGCCCACGCACGCAGCTTCACGCAGGCCGCGCAGGCGCTGTCGCTCACCCAGCCCGCGCTCACCGCGTCGATCCGCCAGATCGAATTCCTGCTCGGCGGGCGCCTGTTCGCGCGTACCGCGCATCGCCTTACGCTCACCACCGCGGGCGAAGCCGTGCTGCCGCTCGCCGAACGCCTGCTCAACCAGGCCCGCGGCACCTTCGACGACATGACGCGGCTCATCGGCGAACGCATTCAGACCGTGCGCATCGCGTTCATTCCGTCGGTCGCGGGCCGCCTGCTGCCCGCGCTCAACACGCTGCGCGGCACGCGTCCGACGCTGCGCTTCACGCTCACCGACCTGCCGAACAGCGCGCTCGTCGAAGCCGTGCGCGACGGCGTCGCGGATCTCGGCATCGGCGTGCGCGAGCCGGACAGCGACGACGGCACGCTGCGCTACCAGCAGCTGTTCGAGGACGAGATCGTGATCGTCGTGCGGCACGACGATCCGCTCGCCCGCGCGAAGAGCGTCACGTGGGCGAAGCTCGTCGATCGCGAGCTCGCGGTGTTCGTGCGCGGCAGCGTCAGCGAATCGCTGCATCGCACCGGCGGCGCCGGCAAGTTGCGCCTGAACGTCACGTACCGGATGGAATACACCGAACCGCTCTACGCACTTGCGCGCAACGGCCTCGCGACCGCCGTGCTGCCGAGCCTCTACACGATGCATCTGCACGATCCCGAACTCGTCGCGCTGCGCGTGGACAAACCGCGCGTCACGCGAGCGATCTCGCTGATCTCGCTCGCCGCCGACGATCGCGGCCCGCATGTGCGCGCGTGCCGCGAGTGGATTGCGAAGCACATCTGATCGCGTTCACCGCGCGGCGCCCTGCGCGCTGCGCTCAAGGCAGCTTCGCGACGCGCTCGACGAGCGTCGCGTAGAAGCGGTCCGCATCGACCTCGTTGATCCACGTTGCATTCGCCGCACGGCCGCTGCGCCCGTTCCAGTCGACGATCGTCTCGCCGAGCGTCCACTGCCCGGTCGTCTCGACCACCACGTTCACCTTGCGCCCGCCGAACAGCGTCGGATCGACGAGATAGCCGACGGCCGTCGGGTCGTACATCGGCGCCTCTTCGACGCCGCGCCGCTTCTTGTTGTATGCGAGCTCGGCATCCATGATGTCCGCGACGATCGCGCCGCAGCGGTTGCCGAGCGTGCGGAACGGCGCGACGCGCGCCGGCGTGATCGGCGCCTTCACCGCGACGTCGCGCGGCAGCACGACGATCGGCACGCCGCTGCCGAACACGACTTCGGCCGCCTGCGGATCGACGTAGATGTTGAACTCGGCGGCCGGCGTGATGTTGCCGCGCTCGAAAAACGCACCGCCCATCAGCACGATTTCGCGCAGCGCGCCGCGAATCCGCGGCGCCTCGACCAGCGCGGTCGCGAGGTTGGTCAGCGGGCCGAGCGCGCACAGCGTCACGCTGTTCGGCGCCGCGCGGCTCAGCGTATCGACGAGGTACGACACGGCGTGGCCGGCAGCAAGCGGCGCGCGCGGCTCGTGCAGTTCGACGCCTTCGAGCCCCGTCCTGCCGTGCACGTTCGCGGCCGTCACGAGATCGCGCACGAGCGGGCGCGGGCAGCCCGCATAGACCGGCAGCGTCTTCGTGCGGCCGGCCCAGTCACGGATGATCCGCGCGTTGCGTTCGGTCAGGTCGAGCGGCACGTTACCCGCGACGGCCGTCAGCGCTCGCACGTCGAGCCGGTCCTGCGCGCCCAGCGCGAGCAGGATCGCGATGGCGTCGTCCTGCCCCGGGTCGGTATCGATGATCACCGTGCGGCGCGCAGCGTCGCCGCCGGCCGCGAACGCGCCCGCCTCGGGCAGCAGCGCGGTGCCGGCCAGCGCGGCGGACAGTTTCAGGAAGGTGCGGCGGGATGCGATCGGATGTGTCATGGTCGGGCTCTCGAGAAAACGCCGGGCCGCCCCACGTTTTCCTGCCTCCGGGGGGCCAGGCGCGAGGCGGCAGGATTGGGGGCGCTCAAAATACGTGCCGGACGCCGAGCGTCGCCATCATCTGGCGCGTGCCGGTCGAGCGCGCGTACGCGAAGATCTGCGCGTGGTCCGCGTCGCCGGCCGCCTGCTGCGCGATCACCGTCAGCGCGACGTCGGTGCGTTTCGACAGGAAGTAGTCGGCCTGCAGGTTCACCTGATGCCATTTCGGACGCTTGTCGATCACGTCGTACTTGCCGTTCGTGAACGCGTACGCGGCGCCGAGGAAGAGCTGCGGCGTCATCGTGTAGACGACGTTCACCCCCAGGTTCTGCAGGTGCAGATGCGAATTGTCGAGGTAATCGTAGCGCACGTCGGTGAACATCGCGGCGAACTGCGCGCGGCCGATCGTGTAGAAACCGCCCGTGCCCGCGATCCGCTGCCGGCTGGCATACGCGGCCGGCGACATCGCGCTCTTGCTGAAGATCAGCAGCGGCGACGCATAGTCGTTCGCGATCGCGCCGTCCTGGTTCGTCGCGCTGTACGGATGGTTGTACTGCGCATAGACGGCGCTCCAGCGCAGCGCGCCCTGCTCGTAGCCGAGCCCGAAGCTGTACGCGCTGTTGTTCGCGAAGCCGGTCGCGTTGCTGAAGCCGTACAGCGCGGTGAATTTCAGGCCGTAGTAGACGGGACTCACGTACTTCACCGAGTTCTGCACGCGGATGTCGTTGTAGCCGTTGTCGTTGTCGCCGATGTTCACGCCGTTGCTCGCGATGATCACCGGCCCGATGTAGTCGTGGATCGCATCGTACTGGCGGCCGAACGTCAGCGAACCGTAGGTGCGGTCGGCGAGGCCGACATAGGCCATGCGCCCGAACTCGCGGCCGTTCTGCGCGGCCGTGCCCGTCATCACGTTGAAGCCGTTCTCGAGCTGAAAGACCGCGGACAGCCCCTGCCCCAGATCCTCCTTGCCCTTCAGCCCCCAGCGCGGGTTCTGGTTCGTGCCGGACAGCGCCTGCCAGGCGTTCTTGCCGCCCTGGTTGGTCGCGAACCCGACGCCGGCCGAGATGAGACCGTACAGCGTGATGCTGCTTTGCGCACCGGCATGGGTCGCGAAGGCGCCGAGCATCGCGAGCGGAGCGAGCTTGTAGAGAGTTTTCATGCGGGTCGTGTGGTCGGTGGTGGGCCAGGCGCGGCGGGGTTCCGCGAAACTGGACTCGACTATACGAACCCGGATCGGATAATAAAAGTTTGCTTTTCTTATGTATCAATAAAACGGATTTATTCTCATCCCTGCATTCCCTCCGCGTTCGGCGGCCGGCGATCAGTCCGCCGTGTCGCCGCCCTTCGGCACCTTCGACCATGCGTTGCGCCCCGGCATCGGCGCCCAGGCCGGGCGCGCCTTGCGCGCGCTGTCGATCACGACCAGATAACGACCCGCGATCGGCGTGATGTCGCGATCGCGCGGCAGCACCCACAGCGACTTGCCGGCTTCAACACGCGCCTGGTAATCGTCGTCGAGCAGGCCGTGGTGGTCGAAAAATGCGTTCAGCGACGCGGGAATCCGCACGCAGCCCTTCGAATGCCGGATGCCGAGCAGCGCTTCGAGGCGGTCGGGATCGGTCGCATGCATCTGGAAGCGCATCGGCGACACGCCGCCCTTGCCCCAGCCGCGTTCTCCGTCCACCCAGCCGAAGTCGTAGATGCGCATGTCGCGGCGGCCATAACCGCGAATGCCGTTCTCGTTCGTCGTGCCTTCGGCGCGGAAATCCATGTTGTCGGGCGAGTGATGGAACACGCCGAGCGGCGTCAGGAAATGGTCGTACTTGCCCGGCAGCCCCGTACCGACCGGCGAGGCGCCGATCATCAGCCACGCATTGGCCGGCGTGGCGCGGAAGTAGATGAACAGCGCCTGCACGTTCGGTGCGCGGTCGACCATCGCGACGTATTCGCCGGCGAGGTCGCCGAGGTCCGCGTCGACGAGCGCCTTCTGGAGCCGCTCGCCGTAGGCGCGCTGTTCGCTCGCGGGCACGTTCAATCGGCGGGTGACTTCCTGCGTGAAGCGCTTGCGCATGTCGACGGCGCGCGCCGTCGCGTTCTTCGCTTCCTCGGCCGATAGGGGCGGATGCCGCCGCGGCGGGGTCGGCGCGGGGGCTTCGGCCTCGCTGGCGGTGGTGGCGGATGCAGCCGATGCGGGTTCGGCTGTAGAAGCTGCGGAAGAAGCGCCGGAAGCGGCCGATGCCGCGCTGGCCGGCGCTGCATGATGCACGTGCGATGCCGCGGGGGCGGACGGCGCGGGCGATGTACCTGGCAACGCATGCACGGACGAGCCCGGGTGCGCATGAGAAGCCGTCGACGCGGGCGATGCCACTGATGAGGATGACGGAGCAACGGACGACGAAGCGTCGGATGCGGCGAAGGCAGGCAACCCGGCAAGAATGGAAACGGGCAGCACGACAGCGAGCGACGCATACGCGGCGACTGTGCGGGTACGACGGCGCGACTTCGAAATTCGCCGCGACAAGCTGGAAAGCATCATACGTTCGAAGCCATCGGCCGATCCGGCCGCCGCGTGGTGCTGTTGCGAGCGGCGCATCTTCCGCGCAAGCCATCGACACGTCTGGCGCATCATGCGCGCCCGGCGCCGACGCCTCTTCGCGGCGGAGCCGTTCGCTGATGCAACGCGTGCGGTCCGATGGCGGCTAATGAGTCGTCAGGCCCTTCATTTTACGCGCCGACGGAAGAATAGGCAGCGACGGAAGTCGTGGTTTGGCGGTGGATTTGCGCTTCGTCACGCTTTGTTTCAACTCGTTGCCGTTTGCGGCTTCGTTGCGTGTCACGCTTGGCGGTTCGTCGCGTTCGATATGAAACGACTCCCCGTCAAATCAATTTGCATGCCAAATCATCCCGGCGACGCGTTGTTCCCATTGAAACCATTTCGCACGCATGTCGCACAAACGACGCGACACGCGTGCGTACCTGCCGACTACTTCGAAATGGTTTCGAGCGCGATGCCCTTCGTGCGCGGGCCCATGAACCCGATCGCGATCATCACGATCACCATCGCGCCCGCGATGAACGCGAACACGCCGAACGTGCCGAAGCCTTTCAGCACGGCCGCGATCACGAACGACGAGAAGATCGCCGAGAAGCGGCTCCACGAATAGACGAAGCCGACTGCCCGTGCGCGGATCGACGTCGGGAACAGCTCGGCCTGGTATGCGTGGAAGCTGTACGACATGATGTTGCTCGCGAGCGTGAGGCCAATGCCGAGCACGATCAGGAACGCGCCCACCGTCGTCTGGCTGAACAGCAGCCCGCAGACGACGATCGCCGCCGCCATCGCGACGATCACCGACTTGCGCTCGAAGCGGTCGGCGATCACGAGGCCGATCAGCGGGCCGATCGGCGCCGCGAGCGCGATCACGCTCGAATACATCAGGCTCGACGTGATCGTGATGCCTTGCTTGATCAGCAGCGTCGGCACCCAGTTCGCGAAGCCGTAGAAGCCGACCGTCTGGAACACGTTGAAGATCGTCATCATGATCGTGCGGCTGCGATACGGCTGCACCCACATATCGCGGAAGCTGCCGCGCGGCGGCACGGGTTCGGCCGGCGCGGGCGGCGGCAGCGGCCGCCCGTATTCGGCTTCGACCTTCGCCTCGAGCGCGCGCATGATGCGGTCGGCTTCGTCGACGCGCCCCTGCTGCGCGAGCCAGCGCGGGCTTTCCGGCAACTCTCGGCGAATCCACCACACGAACAGCGCGCCGTGCGCGCCGATCAGCACGACCCAGCGCCAGCCGTCGAGGCCGAGCGGCGCATGCGGCACGAGCAGGTACGCGAGGAACGCGACCACCGGCACCGCGACGAAGCCGACCGCCTGCTCGCACGCGAACGCGCGGCCGCGGATCTGCTTCGGCACGAGTTCGGAGATGTACGTGCCGATCGTCACCATCTCGACGCCGAGGCCGAGACCGACGACGAAGCGCCAGAAGTTCAGCCCGGCCGCGGTGTCCTGGAACGCCATCACGACGTTGGCGGCCGTGTACCACAGCAACGACCACGTGAAGATCGCGCGGCGGCCGAAGCGGTCGGCGAGGAAGCCGCATGCGATCGTGCCGATGAACAACCCGGAGAACAGCGCGGCGATGAAGCTCGCGACGCCCGTGGTGCCGAACAGGCCGTGCGTCGTCGCCGACAGGATGCCGCTTTTCACAAGGCCCGGTGCGACGTAGCCGCTGTACAGCAGGTCGTAGAGCTCGAAGAAGAAGCCGAGGCTCAGCAGCACGACGAGCTTCCAGACGCTGCGGGTCGGCGGCAGGCGGTCGAGGCGCGCCGAGATGGAGCCGGGGTCGATCGCCGCAGGGCGGGCGGCGCCTGCTGCCGTGAGCGGGTCGGGCTGGGTGGATGCCATGGTGGCGAGTCTCCGGATTCTTGATTGTCGTTGGCGCCAGCAGAGGGGATCTGGCGAGCGGCTTCGCGCATTTTAGCGAGGCGGGGGGCTGAGCACATCAATCAATTGACGCACGGGCGCATCGGCCGCATTGGAACAGATGTAGCGAGCCGGTTCGTTATAGCTGGCTGACCGGGCACAACGTCGAACAAGATTCCCTATCGTCCAATCGACGTTGCCAGAAGCGGCCGCGCCGTGAGGCGCATGGGCGCCAGTACGGGCGGAAATGGAATCACGCCGATCAGGTTGATCGCGAGTCCGAGATAGTCGAGCAGTTCGCCGCCTCGCTTGTGGACGATCGACGATGTCGGTGAGCGCATCGGCCAGCGCCATCAGGTTGTTGAGCACCGGAATCATGCTCGCGACCGTTTTCAATCGATCGACGTCCACGTAGCCATGCGTCACGCTGATCAGCCACGCGTTGAAACCTTCACCGGATGCGACGACGTCGTCCGGATGAACATCGGTCAGCCATGCTCTCAGGATTTCTTTTCGTTGTTCGTTTTTCGCCGCGCGGCAGGCGGCCTCCCCCTTCTCATGTCCCGGACGCCTGCCCGCGACCCGCGGCATTTTACCGACGATGAAGCGACAGAGAAATGAAAGCTCAGCATCGGCAGCGTATGCCGCCATGACTCGCGCCCCAATTAGCACGAACCGCCGTCGGGCCAACTTCATGTAAATTTCGTAACCATCTGTCCGGCCGCCTGCCGCGGCTGAACGGCAACATCGCGCGGTTTCGGACGCGATTCGGTCGGCACACCCTTAACAAGACAGGGGCGAGCAGGATTTCCCGCGGTCGGCCCCTCCTGCCCGGCGCCGAAACGTCGCCCATGCGGATTCGGAAATCGATGGCCCGCGCCCCGGTAACATGCAGTCGGGCCAACCACCGGCTTCCGGCTGCTTTTCGGCACCCGGCATCGTCGGCAAATCGTAAGCATTCCATGTCCATACAACGACTATCCACGTACGCCTGTCGAATCGCGCTGATCGCGCTGCTGCAGTTCGCGGCGGTCGCGACCGCGTCGGCATTTCCGTCGGCCGCTTCGGCCCCCGGCGCAAGCGGCGTCGGCGCCCCCGTCCCGGCCATCTCGCTGAACGACGCCATCGCGCAGCTCAAGCAGATGCAGGTCGAACTGGACCGCATCAAGCAGCAGACCTCGACGACGTCCAACAGCAAGGAACTGGACGCGCTCGACGACTCGGCCCAGGAACTGAGCACCGATATCGCGAAACTGCAAAGCGATCTCACGCCGCAACGCGCGCAGATCCAGGCGCAACTCGACGTGCTCGGGCCGCCGCCCGCCGAAGGCGCCGCACCGGAAACGGCAGCCGTCGCGAAACAACGGGCCACGCTCGACGCACGCAAGACGCAGATCGATGCGGCGCTGAAGCAGGCGGCCGACCAGAAGGCCAGCCTCACGAACCTGACCGAGCAGTTCGCGAAACTGCATCGCAGCCTGCTGAAGAACCAGCTCGCGTTCCGTTCGGGCAGCATCTTCAGCGCGCAGTTCTGGCTGCCGCTGTTCCACCTTTCGCCGGACGATCGCCAGCGGCTCCAGGATTTCGACGACGAGCTGCTCGACATGCTGCATTCGTCATGGGTACCCGGGCAGCGGGCGCTCACGACGGTGCTGCTGATCGCCTCGTTCGCGGCGTGGCTCGGCGGCCGCCGGCTCATCGAGCGCGGGCTCGCGTGGATCGCGCTGAACCGTCTGCCGCCCACGCGCCTGCGCCGCAGCGCGCTGGCGCTGTCGACCGTGCTGTCGACGTTCCTGGCCACGGCCATCGCCGTTCAGATCCTCTACCTCGCCGTCGCGCGCCGCTACGAGCTCACGCCGTCGCTGACCGATCTGTGGGACCAGTTCGCGAAGCTCGCCGCAACCTGCGCGCTGATCGCCGGACTCGGCCGCGCCCTGCTCTGTACGAAGCATCCGTCGTGGCGACTGCCCGCGCTCGCCGATCCCGTCGCGCTCGCGATGAAACCGTTCCCCAGCATCCTGGCCGCGCTGCTGCTGGTGTCCGGCACGCTCGAATCGATCAACCGGATCGTCGACACGAGCCTGTCGGTCACGCTGTTCGGCCGCGGCATCGTCTCGCTCGTCGTGGCGCTGACGGTCGGCGCGTCGCTGTTGCGCGCGAACCGCGCACGCAGCGCGCTCGCGGCGGCCGGCGAAGCGCCCGAGCAGCGCTCGACGCTCGCGGGGCTGATCCATGCGGGCGTCACGCTGGCGATCGTCGTATCATTGATCGCACTCCTGATCGGCTACATCACGGTCGCGCGCTTCATCACGTACGAACTCGTGTGGTTCGAGATCGTGCTGTGCGCGACCTACATCCTGATCCAGCTGACGCGCGATGCGAGCGAAAGCCTGTTCTCGTCGGGCCTGTCGACGGGCCAGCAGATCAAGCACCTGTTCGCGCTCGAGGACCGCCACCTCGATCAGGCGCGCACGGTCCTGTCCGGCTTCGGCACGAGCCTGCTGATGCTGATCGCGGCCATCGCGCTGGTGACGGGCGGCTTCGGCACGACGCCGGGCGACCTGCTCGACAGCGCGGTCGCGATGATCGGCAGCCAGCGGCTGCAGAGCCTGAACATCATGCCCGACCGGATCCTGAACGCCGTGATCGGGTTCGCGATCGGCTTCTACCTGCTGCGCTCGCTGCGCCGCTGGCTCGACAGCGAGTTCATGCCCGCGCTCGGCATGGATACGGGCATGCGCGTGTCGCTGATCACGCTGTTCACCAACGTCGGCTACGTGCTGCTCGTGCTGATGACGCTCGGGCTGCTCGGCGTGCGGTGGAGCAACCTCGCGTGGATCGTCAGCGCGTTGTCGGTGGGGATCGGCTTCGGCCTGCAGGAGATCGTGAAGAACTTCGTGTCGGGGCTGATCCTGCTGACCGAACGCCCCGTCAAGGTGGGCGACATGGTCAGCATCGCGGGCGTCGAAGGCGACATCCGCCGCATCAACGTGCGCGCGACCGAGATCCAGCTCAGCGACCGCTCGACCGTGATCGTGCCGAACTCGCAACTGATCTCGCAGAACGTGCGCAACGTGACGATGGGCAACAGCACGCAGGGCGTCGCGACGCTGGTGCTGACGTTCCCGCTGAACACCGATCCCGAGCAGGTGCGCGACCTGCTGCTCGACGCGTATCGCGAGCATCAGGCGATTCTCGAGAAGCCTGCGCCGTCGGTGACGTTCAGCCAGCTCACGCCGGACGGGATCACGCTGAGCGTGACGGGCTACGTGTCGAGCCCGCGGATCGCGAGTTCGACGAAGAGCGATCTGCTGTTCGAGATCCTGAAGCAGCTGCGCGCGGCGGGGATCACGCTGTCGAGCCCGCAGATGCTGGTCGTGCAGAACATGCCGGCGGCGGAGCAGTGAGCATCGCCTGAGCGGGCTTGTCATCGACGATGGCGCCGCCCGCGCCGAAACACGAAGGGCCGGTCACCGCATCCGCGGCAACCGGCCCTTCTCACTCATACATGGTGCCCCATTCGGGCAACCGACATCAAACGTCGAACTTCACGCCCTGCGCCAGCGGCAATTGCCGGCTGTAATTGATCGTATTCGTCGCGCGGCGCATATAAGCCTTCCATGCATCCGAACCCGACTCGCGCCCGCCGCCCGTTTCCTTCTCGCCGCCGAACGCGCCGCCGATTTCCGCGCCGCTCGTGCCGATGTTCACGTTGACGATCCCGCAATCGCTGCCCGCCGCCGACATGAACTGCTCGGCCTCGCGCATGTCGTTCGTGAAGATCGCCGACGACAGCCCTTGCGGCACCGCGTTGTGCAGTTCGATCGCATCGTCGAAGTTGTCGTAGATCATCACGTACAGGATCGGCGCGAACGTTTCGCGCTCGACCACCGCCGACTGCTTCGGCATCCGCACGATTGCCGGACGCACGTAGTACGCATCCGCATGACCAACGTCGACGCGCTCGCCGCCCTTCACTTCGCCACCCTGCTCGCGTGCATCGGCCAGCGCCTTCTGCATCGCGTCGAACGACGCACGATCGACCAGCGGGCCGACCAGCGTGCCTTCTTCCAGCGGGTTGCCGACCTTCACCGACGTGTAGGCCTTCTCGATGCGCGGCAGCAGTTGCTCGACCAGGCTGCGATGCACGATCAGGCGGCGCAGCGTCGTGCAGCGCTGGCCGGCCGTGCCGACCGCCGCGAACGTGACCGCGCGCACGACGAGATCGAGATCCGCGCTCGGCGCGACGATCATCCCGTTGTTGCCGCCGAGTTCGAGGATGCCGCGCGCGAGACGCTGGCTCAGCACCTTCGCGACTTCCTGGCCCATCCGCACGCTGCCCGTCGCGCTGACGACCGGCACCTTCTTCGACGCCGTCAGCACCTCGCCGACATCGCGCATGCCGAGCACCAGCTGGCTCAGTTCCGCCGGCGCGACGCCCGGATGAGTCTTCTCGAACTCGCGGATCGCCTTCTGGAGCAGCACGTGGCACGCGATCGCGGTGAGCGGCGTCTTTTCCGACGGCTTCCACACGACCGAATCGCCGCACACGAACGCGAGCGCCGCATTCCATGCCCACACGGCAACCGGGAAGTTGAACGCCGAGATCACGCCGCACACGCCGATCGGGTGCCACGTTTCCATCATCCGGTGGCCCGGGCGCTCGGATGCGATCGTCAGGCCGTAGAGCTGGCGCGACAGACCGACCGCGAAATCGCAGATGTCGATCATTTCCTGCACTTCGCCGAGGCCTTCCGACGTGATCTTGCCGGCCTCGAGCGTGACGAGACGGCCCAGTTCGGCCTTGTGCTCGCGCAGGACATTGCCGAACACGCGCACGAGTTCGCCGCGCACCGGCGCCGGCACCGTGCGCCACTTGAGGAATGCGTCGTGCGCGGCATCGATCTTGCGCTCCGCGTCGGCCGGCGTGTCGACAGCCAGCGTCGCGAGCGTCGCGCCGTCGAGCGGCGAGCGCGCGGTCAGCGCATTGCCTTTCCACTGGGCGAGATCGATATCGAGCGCGGCAAGAATGTCGTTGAATTGCATCACTTCCTCTTCAGGGACAGATTGATCGGTGCGGCGGCAGCGCCGCCCGCGTGATTCGATTGGAGCGCGTTCGCGCGCCCTGTGCAAGCGGATGCGCCGCGTGGCCGGCCCGGTGCGCCGCGTACGGCGCATCGCGCCGCGCCGCCGCCGGAAGCCCGGCCGGACGGCGCGCCCCAGCCTCGCGAGGCACGATCCATGAAACACATTGTCGGCGGCCACAAGTCGGGCCGCTATTGATATTAACTCACGACTTCATTCCCAAAACGCAACAACCTGGCAGGAAGAACGCGTGCGCTCCCGTCCCGATACGAGACTTTTCCAAGGCTCGTGACCGGGCCACGGGACGCGTCCCGACGTGGCGCGAGTTGATGACAAAGCTGCATCACCCTGTTCGGAAATATCGTTTGCCGCCCGTACATCGGGCACCCACAATCGGGGCGGCGTCGAGGTGCCATGCACCCGGCGCGCCGCCGGCCGCCATGACAAGCGGCCGGACGCCCGACGAAGGCGACACGCCCCGCGGCCCGGCTCATCGGGCCCCCGGCGGCCCGTTTCGCACCGCATCACCGCTGCCCCGGCCCGCGTCCGGCAACGCGTCGCGCTTCGTCACCGAAAAAACAATCCCGGAGACAGCGCCCAGCGCCCGCCATGCATTCAGACGCCCGCCCCGATTCGCCCCGTCCGTCCGGCTCGCCGCCCGCGAAGCCGTCCCTTCACCGTGCGCTGCAGGCCCGTCATCTGCGGATGATCGCGATCGGCGGCTCGATCGGCACGGGCCTGTTCGTCGCATCCGGCGCGTCGATCTCGCAGGCCGGCCCCGGCGGCGCGATGATCGCGTACATGGTGATCGGCCTGATGGTCTATTTCCTGATGACGAGCCTCGGCGAAATGGCCGCGTTCATGCCGGTGTCGGGCTCGTTCGCGACCTACGGCGCGAAATTCGTCGACGAAGGCTTCGGCTTCGCGCTCGGCTGGAACTACTGGTACAGCTGGGCCGTGACACTGGCGGTGGAACTCGTCGCCGCGCAGCTCGTGATGCACTACTGGTTCCCGCATGTGCCGGGCGTCTGGTGGAGCGCGCTGTTCCTCACGCTGATCTTCGCGCTCAACGCGTTGTCGGTGCGCGGTTTCGGGGAAGCCGAATACTGGTTCGCGCTGATCAAGGTGCTGACGGTGCTCGCGTTCGTCGGCGTCGGCCTGCTGATGATCTTCGGGATCATGCAGGGCGGCCCGAGCGCCGGCTGGAGCAACTTCACGATCGGCGACGCGCCGTTCGCCGGCGGCTGGGCAACGATGCTCGGCGTCGCGATGATCGCGGGCTTCTCGTTCCAGGGCACCGAAATGATCGGCGTCGCGGCCGGTGAATCGGAGAACCCGCGCACGACGATCCCGCGCGCGGTGAGCCAGATCTTCTGGCGCATCCTGCTGTTCTACGTGCTCGCGATCTTCGTGATCGGCGTGCTGATTCCCTACACCGACCCGAGCCTGCTGAAGAGCGACGTGACCGACATCGGCGTAAGCCCGTTTACGCTCGTATTCCGCCACGCGGGCCTCGCGTTCGCGGCCGGCGTGATGAACGCGGTGATCCTGACGGCCGTGCTGTCGGCCGGCAACTCGGGCATGTACGCGTCGACGCGGATGCTCTACACCCTCGCGACCGAAGGCCGTGCGCCGAAGATCTTCGCGAAGCTGTCGCGGGGCGGCGTGCCGCGCAATGCACTGTATGCGACGACGGCCGTCGGCGCGCTGTGCTTTCTCACGTCGCTGTACGGCGACAAGACCGTGT
Organism: Burkholderia seminalis; assembly: GCF_001718535.1. Taxonomy (NCBI): domain Bacteria; kingdom Pseudomonadati; phylum Pseudomonadota; class Betaproteobacteria; order Burkholderiales; family Burkholderiaceae; genus Burkholderia; species Burkholderia seminalis. The sequence goes on from NZ_CP013400.1 coordinate 2,668,207, forward strand.
ATCTGTGGCTGCTGAACACGTCGGGCATGGCCGGCTTCATCACGTGGCTCGGCATCGCGGTCAGCCACTACCGGTTCCGCAAGGGTTTCCTGAAGCAGGGCTACCGGCTCGATCAGCTGCCGTACCGGTCGAAGTGGTTCCCGTTCGGCCCGCTGTTCGCGTTCGCGCTGTGCGCGGTCGTCGCGCTCGGCCAGGACTACCAGGCGTTCCTCTCCGACAAGATCGACTGGGCCGGCGTCGCCGCGACCTACATCGGCCTGCCGTTCTTCGTCGCGATCTGGCTCGGCTACGCGCTGGTGCGCAAGTGCCGCCTCGTACGCTACGAAGACATGGAGATCGCGCCGTGGATCGAACGCAACGCCACGCCAGAAGCGGCCCCGCAGGCCGACATCGGCTACGCGGGCTACGTCGCGCGCCCGGCCAACCCGACGCCGGGCGCCTGAAGCCTGAAGCCTGACGTCACGCATTGCGCCGGCTGCCGCCCGAACGCGGTGGCCGGCGCCCTGACAAGCGCCATTCGACGCGGCGCACGCGTTCAGGCAAGATCGACGCGCGCCGTCCGTTTTCCCGTCGTCACGAATCAACGAAATCGCATGCAGAACTTCTACGAAGCCACCGTTACCCGCCAGCCCTACCCGCAACTGACCGGCACGATCGACACGCAGGTCTGCATCGTCGGCGGCGGCCTCGCCGGCCTGTGCACGGCGCTCGGCCTCGTCGAGCGCGGCGTGCGCGACGTCGTCGTGCTCGACGGCGAACGGGTCGGCTTCGGTGCGTCGGGCCGCAACGGCGGCTTCGTGTTCGGCGGCTACAGCCTCGACAATGCCGACCTGCTGCGCACGCTCGGCCGCGACGAAGGGCGCCGGCTGTACCGGCTCACCGTCGATGCGGTCGACCTGATCCGCGCGCGGATCGCCCGCTACGGGATCGACTGCGACATCGTCGACCAGGGCGTGATGCTCGCGAACTGGTTCGACGATCCGTCGCGGCTCGACGGCGTGCGCACGCTGATGAAGCAGGAACTCGGCGTCGACTGGGCACCCGTCCCGACCGGCGCGCTGCGCGAGCGGTTGAAGACGCAGCGCTATTACGGCGGCCTGTTCGAGCCGAACGCCTTCCACTTCCATCCGCTCAAGTACGTGCTCGGCGTCGCGGCGGCCGCCTCGCGCGGCGGTGCCCGCGTGTACGAACGCTCGGCCGCGCTCGGCATCGCGCGCGAAGGCGCCGGGTACGTCGTGCGCACGGCGCAGGGCGCGGTGCGCGCGAAAGACGTCGTGTTCGCCGGCGGCGGTTACGCGCGCGGCGTGTCGCCGCGCATCGAGCGCGCGGTGCTGCCGATCGCGACCTACGTGATCGCGACCGAGCCGCTCGGCACGCGGCTGCCCGACGCGATCGACGCGCCGTACGCGATCTACGACACGCGTTTCGCGTTCGACTACTACCGGCCGCTGAAGGACACGCGCATCCTGTGGGGCGGCCGGATCTCGGTGCTCGACCGCGGCCCCGATGCGATCGCGCGCCTGCTGCGGCGCGACCTGCTGCGCGTGTATCCGCAACTGGAAGGCGTGAAGGTCGACTACGCGTGGGGCGGGCTGATGAGCTACGCCCGGCACAAGATGCCGCAGATCGGCCGCGACGCGGACGGCGTATGGCACGCGATCGCGTTTGGCGGCCACGGCATGGCGCCGACCACGGTGGCCGGCGAAACGCTCGCCGCCGCGCTGGCCGAAGGCCGGCCGGTGCCGGACGGCTTCGCCGCGTTCGGGCTCACGCGTACGTTCGGGCTGGCCGGCCTCGCCGCCGCGCAGCTCACGTACACCGCCTACCAGGCCCGCGACGCGCTCGCATCCTGCCGCCGCCGAGCGGGCGCGGCGGCCGAAACGGCCCCGCCGGACGGCCTGGCCGATTAGAGCGGAAGGTCGGCCGGGCGGGCATTTCCCACATGCTAGAATGCCTTTTCCTAGCCGCCGCGAACCCAAAACAAAGTCACATGAAAGCAGGAAGCAAGGCCGCCACGTCCGACACCCGAGCGCTTGCGTCCGAAGCGCGGCGCAAATACGATCCCGAGCAAACCAAGCGCAACATTCTCGACGTCGCCACGCAGGAATTCTCCGCGATGGGCCTCGCCGGTGCGCGCGTCGACGCGATCGCCGAGCGCACGAACACGACGAAGCGCATGCTCTATTACTACTTCGAAAGCAAGGAAGGCCTGTACGAGGCCGTGCTGGAGAAGGTGTACGGCGACATCCGCGCGCTCGAGCAGGAACTGCACGTCGGCGACATGGAGCCGCGCGAAGGCATGCGCCGCCTCGTCGAATTCACGTTCGACTATCACGACAAGCATCGCGACTTCGTCCGCCTCGTGTCGATCGAGAACATCCACGGCGCGAAGTATCTCGAACAGCTGAAGTCGTTCAAGAACCGCAACGTCAGCATCATCAAGACGCTCGAGGAACTGGTCGAGCGCGGTGCGGCCAGCGGCGCGTTCCGCAAGGACATCGATGCATTCGACCTGCACCTGCTGATCAGCTCGTTCTGCTTCCACCGCGTGTCGAACCGCTACACGTTCGGCGCCGCGTTCGGCCGCGATCCGTCGGCGCCGCGCCTGCGCACGCGGCATCGCGACACGATCGCCGACGCCGTGCTGCGCTACGTCGCCGCGTAAGCGGCGGCGGCCGGCCGGGGCACGCACCTGCCGTGCCCTTCGCACTTCGGTGCGTCAGTTGGTCGGCGCGGTCGACGCCAGTGCGATCCGCGCCTTTTCTTCCGGGCTTCCCTGCACGTAATACTTCCTCGCCCAGCGCGAATCGGGCGCGAGCGCGAGCCGCGCATGCGCGCCCGTCCCCGCGTCCGGGCCGTGCCGCTGCGCATCGATCGCCAGCGCCCGCGCGCGATAGTGCTCGTAAAGCCGCAGGAATTCCGCGAGATAGATCGCCGCGACCCGCGTGTCGCGGATCTCGAGCAAGTTCTCGTCGTTGTACTGCTCGGAATTGCGGCTCATGTTCGCCGAGCCCGTGTACACGACCGGATTCGCGCCTTCCGCATCGATCACGATGAACTTGTGATGAATCACGACGGGCGGAAAGGCCGGCGCCGGCTCGCCCGGAAAGAGCCGCAGTTCCGGCGTGAAGCCTGGCGGCACGGTGGCCGGCGAGAAATACGCGGCATCGATCACGTCGCGGTTGTCGCGACTGCGATGGTACAACTCGAGGTTCGCGAGCGTGGCCGCATCGAGCGTCTGGCCTGCCTGCCGCGCGGTATCGGCCTTCGTCGCGCTGCCGACGCTGATCCGGTTCACCAGCCCGAACATCATCAGCCCGCGGTCGCCGGCCGCGAAACAGGCATCGCGCAGCGCCGCGTCGGTCGGCATGAACAGGCAGAACGACACCGAATGCTTCGCGGCCGCGATCGCGGCGACGATCGTGTCGATCTCCGTACGCTGCCCCGCCGGCTCCGGCGAAAACGCGACGCGCACCTGCGCGCTGCCGATCGTCATCGGCGCCGACCAGCCCGACGTCAGCTTCGCCGTCTCGGCAATCGAAGGATTGCTCGCGAGCGCATGCGCGCGGTCGTTGTACAGCGCGGCGAGCACGGACGAGTCGAATGCGTGCAGCACGTTGGCCTGCTCGGTCAGCCCCTCGGTCGTGAAGTTCGCGGAACCGGTCAGCACGCGCGCGGGCGCGGGGTTCGACGGCGCGTCGGTCACGATGAACTTGTCGTGCATGATGTGCGTCCTGTCGCGCGGCGCGAGCGTCGCGAGGCCCTGCAGCGCGTCGACGGCCGGCTGGTTCGGTGACGGCAGCGGCGGCTTGCCCTTGCGCGCCGTCGCGTGCGCGTCGTAGACGATCGCGAGCGACGCTTCGCCGTGCTTGCGGCCGAACGCTTCGAATGCGGGCAGCGCCCACAGCGTGTCGGTCAGGTGATAGACGGCCGACGCCGCGCGCGACGCCGGGTCGAGCATCTCCGCGAACACCTGCTCCATGTCGTTCGCGAGCCACGTGCGCAACTTCAGCGCCTGTGCGTCGCTCGGCGCCTCGTTCGGCGCGAGACCCAGCGCCGCGACCTGCCTGGCAAACGCCTGCGAGCTGACCACCGCGCGGTTGAACCACGTGCCGATGCCGTCCTCGATGTGCGCGGGCAGCACGACGTCGCACACGCCGGCCTCCGCGTCGAGCACCTGCAGGTTCGCCGGCGTGCCGACGACCGGATAGACGTCGTAGCGGAACGATGCATCGCGGTCCTGAGGATCGATGCGCGCATCCCACCACATGAATTTCTGGATCGGCGCCTGATCGGTCGGCGCATCGCCCTGCGTGTCGGCGGCCGGGCCGTCGAACGTCAGGCGGTTCGGCAACCAGCTGTCCGGCGCACGCGTCTTGCCGTCGGCCGACCAGAAGCCCGGCGTGCGCCGGATCGCGAAGCCGAGGAAATCGGGCCGCGCCGCCGCATCGGGCCAGTCGAAGGCCAGCAGGACCAGGGTGGGGGAAAGATAGCTGCGCACGCTGACGGTCATTCATTGCTCCCTGGCCTGACGGCCGGTCGAGGTGAATGGGTCAGTGTCGGCGGCGGGTCTTCCCGTGGAATGACGCTTCGATGAACCTTGTATGTCGGACGCGCGTCAGTCGCACACGAGCAGTTCGATCCCGCGCGCGGTCAGCGCACGGCGCACGGCCTTGTCGGGCGCGCGCTCGGTCACGAGATAGCGGGCGGCGGCCGTGCCGTTGATGCGCACCGGCGTCACGCGGCCGAATTTCGAATGGTCGGCGACGATGATCGCCGTGCCGGCCGCCGCGATCATCCGGCTGCGCACCTCGGCCGCGAGCCGCGAGTAGTCGGTACATTCGCCGTCGGGCGTGATGCCGCCGGCGCCGACGAACGCGAAATCGACGTGGTATTGCGCGAGCTGGTGGATCGTGTCGAGCCCGAAGGTCGCATCCTCGTCGTCGGACAGCTCGCCGCCGAGCAGCGTCACGCGGTTGCCGTTGCGCCGCGCGAGCACGAACGCGGTACGCCAGTCGTTCGTGTAGATCGACAGCCGGTGCCGGTCGGTGAGCGCGAGCGCGACCGCATGCGGCGTGCTGCCCGAATCGATCAGCACCGATGCATCGTCGGGCACGAATTCGGCCGCGCGCCGCCCGATCGTGCGCTTCGCTTCGGCATTCGCGGCTTCGCGCTCGGACAGGCTCGGCTCGCGGCGATCGGCGGCCAGCGCGCCGCCGTGCGTCATCACGAGCAGGCCGCGCGCGGCCAGCGCATTCAGGTCGCGCCTTACCGTCTCGCGCGACACGTCGAGCGAACGGACGAGTTCCGCGACCGACAACGCGCCCGACCGTCCGAGCTCCGACAGGATGTATTGATGACGTTGTTCCGCCAGCATCGCGTGTGCGCCCGAGGCGACTGTAATGGGTGAGCCGGCCATTGTATTACGGCCGTTTGACCGGCATTTGACGGCGGCGGGAAACGGGGCCGGCCGCGTTTCCCGAAAGCGAAATTCTGTATTGCCTCATGCGCGCGAATCGGCGCGACGCCGGTTGCTACACTCTGCGTTTCGCCGAATGACGGATCAAGCAAAGGGGCTCGCGCCATGTATCGCAAAGGCAGTGTGATCGAAATCCAGTTTCCGCCCGAACGCCTCAACGACGCGGCCGGCGATCCGTACTGGATCGACCTGACGCTCGACGAGGCACGCCGGCTCTATGAACAGCTCGCCGCGCGCTTCGCGACGGATGCGCGCGCCAACCAGCCGCTCGACACGTTCTCGATCGACTGATCCGGCCGATCGCCGCGGCTTCACGCCCGGCCGCGCCGCATCGCGCCGCGCGGCCCCCTCCCTTTCCGCGCCGCAAACCCGGCGCACGTTGACGACCGGCACGGCCACGCCTCGCCCGGCATGAGTGCAGGATTCGACAAGACGCCGGCCCCGCTTCCCCCGATACTGGCCGACTTTCCGATTCTGTCCGGCCAGCTCGTGGCCCGTCACGCATGCTTACCTCGATCGTCGCCGCCGCGTTCGTCGCGCTGTGGTCCACCGGCTTCATCGTCGCGCGGGCCATCAAACCCTACGCCGATCCCAACCTGTTCCTGCTCGCGCGCTTCGCCGGCACGGCCGCGCTGTTCGGCGTCGTGGCGCTCGCCGCGCGCGCACCGTGGCCGGCCCGCCGCGAATGGCCGCGCCATCTGATCGCGGGCGCGCTGCTGCAGGGCGTCTATCTGGGCGCCAGCTACTGGGCCGTCGCGCAAGGATTGAACGCGGGCGTCATGGCGTTGCTCGGCGCGCTGCAGCCGCTCGCCACCGCCGTGCTCGCGGTCCCGCTGTTCAACGAGCGCCTGCCCGCGCGCGGCTGGCTCGGGATGGCGCTCGGGCTCGTCGGCGTCGCGCTCGTGCTGGCGCCGAAGGTCGCGGGCGGCGTCGCGTCGCCGCCGGGTGCGGCGCCCGAGTGGCTGGTCGTCGCCGTATCGGTGCTGGCGGTCGGATCGATCACGGCCGGCTCGCTGTACCAGAAAGGCAAGCTCGCGCAGAGCGACCTGCGCACGGCGGTGGCCGTGCAGAATTTCGGCGCGGCGATCGTCGCGACCGGCTTCGTCGCGCTGCTTCACGAAACCCGCTGGATCGGCGCGCCGGCGCTATGGGTGTCGCTGGTGTGGGGCGTCGTGTTCCTGTCCGGCGGCGCGGTCACGATGCTGATGTGGATGCTGCGCCGCGGCAACGCGGCGCGCGCGACGTCGCTGCTGTTCCTCGCGCCGCCGCTGGCCGCGCTGCAAGGCTACTGGCTGTTCGGCGAAACGCTCGCGGCGATCCAGCTCGCCGGCTTCGCGCTCGCGCTGGTGGGCGTCGTGCTGGCGCGGCGCTGACGCCGGCCATCCGGCGCGCATCCCGTCGGCGGGGCGAGCGCGCATGCCGTTCGCCCGGCATCCCGCACCCGCCCGGCGCACCGTGCACCACGGCGACGCAGTACGTCTCGCCGAAGCAACGCGAAGCCTCCGGAACGCACGCCCGGCGCGGCACCGCGCCGCGATTGCGCTTATGATGGGCGCCTTGCATTTCGTTCCGGAACTTTCTTCATGACATCCGCCGATTACGCCAGCCGCCAGCGCGCGATCATTGCCGAACTGAACGTTGCCCCGCACTTCGACGCCGAGGCCGAGATCGACCGCCGCATCGATTTCCTCGCGCACTATCTTCGTTCGACCGGCCTGCGGTCCTACGTGCTCGGCATCAGCGGCGGCGTCGATTCGTCGACGGCCGGCCGGCTCGCGCAGCTGTCGGTCGAGCGCCTGCGCGCCGACGGCTACGATGCGCGCTTCATCGCGATGCGCTTGCCGAACGGCGTGCAGAACGACGAAGCCGATGCCCAGCGCGCGCTCGCGTTCGTGCGCGCGGACGAGGTGCTGACGGTCGACGTGAAGCCGGCCGCGGATGCGATGCTGCGCTCGCTGGTCGCATCCGGCCACGCATTCGACACGCCGGCGCAGCAGGATTTCGTGCACGGCAACATCAAGGCGCGCGAACGCATGATCGCGCAGTACGCGGTGGCCGGCGCGCGGCGCGGCATCGTGATCGGTACCGACCATGCGGCCGAGTCGCTGATGGGTTTCTTCACGAAGTTCGGCGACGGCGGCGCGGACGTCCTGCCGCTCGCGGGCCTGAGCAAGCGGCGCGTGCGCGCGGTCGCGCGTGCGCTCGGCGGCGAGGAAACGATCGTGATGAAGGTGCCGACGGCCGACCTCGAGGAACTGCGTCCGCTGCGGCCCGACGAGCACGCGTACGGCGTGACCTACGACGAGATCGACGATTTCCTCGAGGGCAAGCCGGTCGAAGACCGCGTGTACGAAACGGTGCTGCGCTTCTTCGACGGTTCGCGCCACAAGCGCGCGCTGCCGTACACGCCGTTCGACTGGCGGCCCGCGTAAGCCGGCCGCCGCAACCGGCATACCGCGCGCGAGCCGTCGAGGCCGCGCGCGGCACGCCCACCACGGGCAGCGCTATGCGTGCCCGCCCGCCTTCTTCGCCTGCAACGCGCGAATCCGCAGTCGCGCACCCGTATCGCTGACCGTCGCGTCGTACATCGTCGCGAGGTCGCGCTTGAGCGCGGTGCGCGAGCCGCCGTCGAGATACACCATGTGCCCCGACGGATAGAACCGCGCCGACAGGTTCTGCCGCACCTTCAGATCCTCCAGCGGCATCTGCTGCAGGTCGATCACGGTCTGGTAGAACGGCGTGACGAAATCGTACAAGCCGTTCGCCGACAGCACCTTCAGGTCGACGTTCAGCGCCATCACCGCGGCGAGATCGCCGGCCGTATAGAGAATCACGTTCCCCTGCGCATCGATGCCCTGCTGCGCGCCGGTCGGGTCGATGTGGCCGAAGTCCCAGTTCCGGAACGCCTGGTCGTTCAGGTCGGTGAACGCGGAATTCGACGTGAACTTCAGCTGCTCGTTCAGGTAGCTGTTCCACATCGCCGTATAGACGCCCGTCACGGCCGTCATCGTCGGATCGTTGCCGCCCGAATTCGGATCGATCTTGCCGGCGATGCCCGACGAGATTCCGGTCACGCGGCCGTCGTACGAACCGAGCGCGAGCCCCTGCGCATGCAGCAGCGTCGTCAGGAACAGCGAATTGCCGCGCGTGTCGTAGCCGGCGATATCGAGGCTCCACGATTGCAGCGTCGCCGCATCGATGCCCGTGTATTGCGACAGTTTCTGCACGGCCGCCGGATCCGCATGCGGAAGCGTGCGCAGCGCCTTCAGGTAGTCGGTGCGCGCGAACTGCGCGACCTCCTCGACGAACGCGCCGAGATCGGTCGGCGCGGGCGTGACGCCGAGCTTCTTGTGATACCACGCGTCGGCCGCGGCGGTCGGCAGCGCGCCGACCGGGTTGCCGGCCTGCCGGTAGTCGAGGATCGACGACTGCAGCGTGACGCCGTTCAGGTCGACGCCGTCCTCGTGCAGCTTGTACGCGAGCACGCAGCTGCGCGCTGTGCCGTACGATTCGCCGAACAGGTACTTCGGCGAATTCCAGCGGTTGTTCTTCGTCAGGTAGCGCTTGATGAACTGCTTCAGCGAATCCGCATCCTGGTCGACGCCCCAGAAATTGCGGTTCTTGTTCGGCGCGACGGCCGCCGAATAGCCGGTGCCGACCGGATTGATGAACACCAGGTCGCTGTGGTCGATCATGCTGTCCGGGTTGTCTTCGATCTGGTACGGCGCGGGCGGCGTGAAACCCGGCATCGACGTCTTGATGCGCTTCGGCGCGAACGAGCCGAGCAGCACGAACACCGACGACGAACCGGGGCCGCCGTTATAGAAGAACGTCACCGGGCGCGTTTCTTCCTTCGCGCCGTCGGCCGTGAACGCCACGTAGAAAAGCTTCGCGGCCGGCTGCGAACTGCTCGGGTCGACCGTCACGAGATGGCCGGCCGTCGCCGTGTACGCGATGCGCTTGCCGTCGATCAGGATGGTGTGATGCGTGATCGCGGCCGCCTCGGTCGTGTCGGTCACCGAGTCGTCGGGGCCGTTGCCGTACGCGACCGGGTCGAAGAACGGCTGGTCGCGGCCGTGGCTCAGCGCGACCGGGTTGACGGTCGGCGGCACGCCATGCGAATTGTGGTCGCCGTGATGCAGCGGATACACGCCGCCGGAAGATGCGGAATCGATGCCCATCGTGCTGCTCCTGGAGGTGAAAAAAGACGCGGGCAGGACACCCGCGTCGAACGGAAAGGCGTGGGCCCGCGCGTCAGCTCGACGGCTTGCGCGCGAGGATCGCGGCGAGCTGCGCGCCGTTCGGGCTGCCGAGCCCCGTGCACGCGTCCCAGCCCGAAGCGGCCGCATAGGTGCCGTTCGATCCTTTCGTGATGTCGCGCAGCGCGCCCGGATGCTTGTACAGCACCGGATTGACCCAGCCGGCCGACGCGCCGGCCGCCGCATTGATCCGTGCGATCAGCGCGGCCCACAGCGGTGCGACCGCGCTCGTGCCGCCCATCACCGCGGCGGTGCCCGCGACCGATACCTCGTAGCCCGTCTGCGGCGACGCATCGCCGGCCACGTCGGGCACGCCGCGTTTCGCGAGCGGCGTGCGGCTGCCGTCGGCGAGCGTCACGGCAAGCCCCTGCTGCCACGCCGGCACGTCGAACAGCGTGCTGACGCCGCCGCCGCCCGCGCCGCCGCCGGCCGCCTCGTCGTTCCACGTGACCTCGCTGCGGATGCCCTGCCCCGGCAGCGCATCGAGCTGCGTGCCGCCGCAGCCGAGCACGTACGGGCTCGACGCGGGGAAATCGACGTGATCGGTGCCGTCCTGCAGCCCGTCGCCCGAGCCGCTGTCGCCCGACGCCGCGCACACGGTAATGCCCTGCGCGGCGGCCGCCTGCAGCACGCGGTTGAACGCCTGCGCCGACTGCGCCTGCCAGATGGCTTCCGGGCCGCCCCAACTGATCGAGATCACGGAAGGTTGGTTGGTCTTGTCGGTCACGGCCGCGTTCACGGCCTGGATGAAACCCGCGTCGCTGTTCGGCGCGAAGTAGATGGCGAGTGTCGCGGCGGGCGCGATCGCGCCGGCGATCTCGATGTCGAGCGCGACTTCGCCGTCCGGGCCGTTCGGGTCGCCGGTCGGCGCATTGCGGCCGGTGCCGACGTTCACGTCGACGAGCGTCGGCGGCGTCTTGAGCCCGAGCCCGCGGAAATATTGCTGGATGTCGGCCGCGCGATAGCCGCCGCCGAGTTCGATGATCGCGATACATTGGCCGGCGCCGTCACCGGCCGGAAAATCGTACAGCGACGCCAGCTGGACCGGCGTAAACGTCACGCCCGCGGCACCGCGCGCAGGCTTGAACGGCGGACGAAACCGGAAATGCGGCCGCGCCTGCGGGCGGCTGTCGAGGCCGAGCACGGCCGTGACGGCGTCACCGAGATCGTCGGGTAGCGCGATCGGGCCCGAGCGGCCGCGATACTGGCCGATCGACCGATGCTCGAATCGTTCGAGCTTCACGCCGAATGCGGTTTCGAACTGTGCGATCGTCCCGGACAGCACGACGACGCTCTCGACCGGATCGACGCGATCGACCGTCAGCTGATGACGATGCGCGAAATCCTCGGTCTTGCGAATGTCGTCGGGATTGGCGGAGAAACGCTGCGCGAACGCTTCGCGCGACAGCGGCTTCGCCTGTGCGTCGCCGGTGGCGAGCTGGTGGACCAACGTATCGAGTTGCCCTTCTTCCTGCCGCCGCAACATGATCGTGACGTGGATGCGTTCTGCCGGATCGCACGCGCCGAGACATTTGGACTCGGCGACGATTCGGGGTTCACGGTCGGCGTGAAGATGCCTTGCCATGTTCAGACCCTCCTTGGTACCGCGTTGCACGGAACAGCCAGGAAATCGGACACAGCCGGCGGAAGTCGGTTCCGTTCGGTCAGTCGATTCGCGCTTGCGCGAAGTTAGAGGAAGTTTAGAACAGTCAGACGATTTGCGCGTCCCCCCTTCTGCAGCAAGGCACGCGCGCGAAGGCCGGCATTGCGCGCGGCCAGTCGGGCTGCGCGGCAACGGCGCGGAGCCTCGTTCAGTCCATTGAAAGGCGCAGCGCGAATCCGATCAGTGCCGCCGAAAACGTCCAGCGCTGCACGGTCTGTGCGAGCGGATGCGCGCGCATCCACGCCGCGATGCGCGACGCGCCGAACACGCACGCGAGGTCGAAGCACACGCCGGCCGCGACCAGCAGCGCGCCGAGCTCGAACATCTGCCAAACGACCGGCCCGGCCTCGGGTCGCACGAACTGCGGCAGCAGCACCGAGCAGAACAGCAGCGCCTTCGGGTTCAGCAGGTTCGTCAGCAGCCCCTTCACGAATGACTGCCGCAGCTCGCCGGCGGTCGCCGCATCGCCGTCGCCGAGCGCGAACACCGGCGAGCGGAACACCTGGATCGCCACATACGCGAGATACAACGCGCCGCCATAGCGGATCACCTCGTACAGCCACGGTGCGCCGCGGATCAGCGCCGCGACGCCGCAGGCCGACAGCGTCACGTGTGCGGTGCGCGCGAGCGACAACCCGGCTGCCGCCGCCATCCCGGGCCGCACGCCACGGCCGATGCTGGTCTGCAGCACGAGCGCCATGTCCGGCCCCGGCACCGCATAAATGGCGGCCAGCGCGGCGAGATAAATCAACAGCAAATGCGTGGAAATCATGGTCTGCCCCGTCCTTCAATGACGATATGTTGCCGCTGAAGAAGGAGGGATTATTGGCCATCTTTGGCTCGGGATTGGCGATCCTTGGGGGAATCCGCCACAATCACGAAATCGATACAAGGATTCCGCCAACATGACCGAGCTCGACAAAACCGACCGCGCCATCCTCGCCGCGGTGCAGCGCGACGGCCGCATACCGATCGCCCGCCTCGCCGAATCCGTCGGCCTGTCCGAGACGCCCTGCGCGCGGCGCCTCAAGCGGCTCGAAAGCGACGGCTACATCGAGCGCTACCGCGCGCAGCTGTCGCGGCAGGCGCTCGGCTTCGGCGTCGTCGCGTTCGTGCTCGTGCGGTTCGCGACGCACGACCGCAAGGTCGCCGACCGGTTCGAACGGGAAGTGCTCGGCATCGAGCGGATCCTCGCGTGCCACAACGTCGCGGGCACGGCCGACTACCTGCTGCAGGTGGTCGCGCGCGACCTCGACGACTACGGCACGTTCCTGCGCGACTCGCTGCGGATGCTGCCGGGCGTGACTTCGATCGAGTCGGCGCTGTCGCTACGCGAGGTGAAGCACGACGCGGGCTTGCCGGTACCGTGAGGCGCGGCTGCGCCAGCCGCCCCGGCGTAACGCTGGTTCACATGGTTGGCGCCCGCGGCGTCATGCCGCGTCGGGCGCCTGATGCGCGCGTTCGAGATCCTCGAGAAACGCCTCGACCAGCGGATTCCCGCGCCCGTTGCGCGCGACGACCATGTGGAACGTCACGTCGTAGCGCAACGCCTCCGGATTGAGCGGGGCAAGCAGCCCCTGCGCGACGTACGGCGCCGCGAAGTGTTGCGGCAGGTAGCCGAGGTGGTGGCCGGACAGGATCAGCAGCGCGACGGCTTCCATGTTGTCGGCCGTCGCGGTCACGCGGTCGGGCGTGGTCGACAACTGCGCCTCCGGCAGCGGATACGAGCGCCACGCCCATTCGAAGCCCGCGACGTCGGCCGGCGTCAGCATGCCGGCCCCGTCGAACAGCGGATGGCCGCGGCCGCAATAGGCGACCTGGCGCTCGATGAACAGCGGCGTGTAGTGCAGCGACGGCACGCGGTGCCAGAAGTAGCCGACCGCGATCTGGATCTCGTCGCTCAGCAGCTTCTCCTCGAGATCGCCCGGCGCGCGCACCGAAATCGAGAAACGCACGGCTTCGTCGCGCGTGCGGAACGCGGCGATCGCCTCCGCGATCCGCGCATTCTGGCTCACCGGCGTATGGCCGATCAGGCCGATGTTCAGCGTGCCGACCAGTTGGCGGTCCATGTGCCGCGCGGCCATCCCGAATTCGTCGAGCGCCGCGAGCAGCTTGCGGCTCATCGCGTGGAACCGCTCGCCCTTCGGCGTGAGGCGGAAACCGCTGCGGCCGCGCTCGCAGAGCCGGTAGCCGAGCCGCGTCTCGAGCGACGACAGCTGCGCGCTGATCGTCGACTGCCCGACGTTCAGCACGGCCTGCGCGGCCGATACGCCGCCCGCGTCCGTGACCGCGAGAAACACGCGGATCAACCGCAGATCGAGGGTCGACAGATTCCCCAGCACGTTCATCCCCTTCCATACATCGATGAAAATCGATGTTTACGTCGATATCTTCGCATTCTTCTTTCCCGGCGGAGCGCGTAAAACTGTGCGCCAGGCCGCGTCGCATGATACGGCAACCCCACACCGGAAGAGACAGCCATGAACGACCACCCCCATTTCCAGCCGCTCGGCGGCAATGAAATGCCGCGCTGCGGCGGCATCGCGACAATGATGCGCCTGCCGCACGTGGCGAGCGCCGAAGGCCTCGACGCCTGTTTCGTCGGCGTGCCGTTCGATCTCGGCACGTCCAACCGCACCGGCGCACGCTTCGGCCCGCGCCAGATCCGCACCGAATCCGTGCTGCTGCGCCCGTACAACATGGCCACGCGCGCCGCGCCGTTCGATTCGCTGCAGGTGGCCGATATCGGCGACGTCGCGATCAACCCGTACAACCTGCACGATTCGATCGCGCGTATCGAAGCCGCGTACGACGCGATCCTCGAGCACGACTGCAAGCCGATCACGCTCGGCGGCGACCACACGATCGCGCTGCCGATCCTGCGCGCGATCCACCGCAAGCACGGCAAGGTTGCATTGATCCACGTCGATGCACACGCCGACGTGAACGACACGATGATGGGCGAAAAGATCGCGCACGGCACCCCGTTCCGCCGCGCGGTCGAGGAAGGCCTGCTGCACGGCGACAAGGTCACGCAGATCGGCCTGCGCGGCACCGGCTACGCGGCCGAGGATTTCGACTGGTGCCGCGAGCAGGGTTTCCGCGTCGTCCAGGCCGAGGCATGCTGGAACAAGTCGCTTGCGCCGCTGATGGAAGAAGTACGCGCCCGCGTCGGCGACACGCCCGTCTACATCAGCTTCGACATCGACGGCATCGACCCGGCCTACGCACCGGGCACCGGCACGCCGGAAATCGCCGGCCTCACGGTGCCGCAGGCGCTCGAGATCATCCGCGGCGCGAAGGGGCTGAACATCGTCGGCTGCGACCTCGTCGAAGTCGCGCCGCCGTACGACCCGTTCGGCACCACGGCGCTGCTCGGCGCGAACCTCGCGTACGAGCTGCTGTGCGTGCTGCCGGGCGTCGCGTACCGGGACTGATCCCGCCCCCCCTATTCCAAATCAGAGGATTCCAGAGGAGCACATATAAAGATGGGGACTTCCGTCAAGCAACCGAAGCGGGCGGCGCTCGCTTCGTTCGTCGGCACCACGATCGAGTGGTACGACTTCTATAGCTACGCGACCGCCGCCGCCATCGTGTTCGGGCCGCTGTTCTTTCCCGGCGAAAACCGCTTCATCAGCCTGCTCGCGTCGTTCGGCTCGTTCGCGGTCGGTTTCTTCGCACGGCCGCTCGGCGGCGTGATGTTCGGCTATCTCGGCGACCGCTTCGGCCGCAAGCGCTCGCTGCTTGCGACGCTGATGCTGATGGCCGTGTCGACCGTCGCGATCGGCCTGCTGCCGACCCACGCGCAAGCCGGCGTGATCGCGCCGGTCCTGCTCGTGCTGATGCGCGTGCTGCAAGGCATCGCGGTCGGCGGCGAATGGGGCGGCGCGGTGCTGCTCGCCGGCGAGCACGCGCCCGAAGGCAAGCGCACGTTCTTCGCGTCGTTCGCGCAGCTCGGCAGCGCCAGCGGCCTGATCCTGTCGATGCTCGCGTTCGGCGCGATCAGCACGCTGTCGAAGGACGACATGATGAGCTGGGGCTGGCGCGTGCCGTTCCTCGCAAGTTCCGTCCTGCTGATCGTCGGCTTCGTGATCCGCGCGAGCGTGTCCGAGTCGCCCGAGTTCGAGGAGGTCAGGAAGAGCGGCAACATCGCGCAACAACCGCTGCGCGAGGCGCTCAAGTACTGGCCGTTGCTGCTGCTCGCGATCGGTGCGAACGTATACGGCATCGCCGGCGTGTATTTCAGCAACATCTTCATGATCAGCTATGCGACGCAGTTCCTGTCGCTCGACCGGTCGATGGTGCTGCATTGCATGACGATCGTCGCGGTGCTGCAGTTCGTCGTGCAGCTCGCCGCCGCATTCCTCGCGCAACGCTTCGGCACCACGCGCGTGCTGCTGATCACCGGCGCATGGGCCGCGCTCGTCCCGTTCGTGATGCTGCCGCTCGTGCACATGGGCACGCCGCTGTCGATCACGGTCGGCGTCGGCCTCGCGACGCTGGCGGAATCGGGCTACTACGCGGTCGTCGCGGGCTTCGTCAGCGGCATCTTCGTCGCGCGGATCCGCTACACGGCGATCTCGATCGCGTACCAGGTGTGCGGCGCGCTCGCCGGCGGCCTCACGCCGCTCGTGGCGACCATCATCGCGCAGAACACCGCGCCGCAATGGTGGCCGCTGGCGCTCCAGTACACGAGTGCGGCCGTGCTGTCGTCGCTGTGCGTGTGGCTGATCTCGCGCCGCGTCGGCATCGACGATGTCGGCGCGCCCGGCAAGACGAACGCGGCGCTGCCGCGCGGCGCGCGCACCGCGTAGCGTCCGCACGACGGGCAGGCGCTTCGCCTGCCCGTTTTTCATCGGGCGGCGCGTCGCACCGCCCGCTGCTTTCCCCGCCCTTGATTGCCTGCCGCAACGGCGTCGCGGCAGGCACGCGCACGCGGTCGCATCGAACGACCGCGCGACCCTGGAGACATTGCCGTCATGAACCGCCCCGACACCCTCGATGTCGGCCGCGCCGTACCGGCCGGCCTCACGATCGAGCATCATTCGATCGACTACATCCCCGAACACGAACGCCATGCGAAGCTCGCCAGCCAGGGCCCGTTCTGGTTTCTCGGCAACTTCCATTTCTTCACGATCTCGATCGGCTTCGTCGGGCCGGGCATGGGCCTGTCGGCGGGCTGGACGACGCTTGCGGGCGCGCTCGGCATCATGTTCGGCACGATCTTCATGGCGTTCCACGGCTCGCAGGGGCCGGAGATGGGCCTGCCGCAGATGATCCAGTCGCGCGCGCAATTCGGTTATCGCGGCGTGATCGTCGCGCTGCTCGCGACGCTGTTCGTGTTCGTCGGCTTCAATGTCGTCAACGTATCGCTGATGGTCGACGGCGTGCACAGCGTATTCGGAATCGACGGCGGCTTCGTCGCCGTCGCGGCCGTGGTAACCGGCGCACTGCTCGCGATCTACGGCCACGACCTGATGCACCGGACCTTCACGTGGGCGCTGATCGCGACGCTGCCGCTCTATGCGCTCGTCACGCTCGCGCTCGTGTTCGGCCATGCGGCGCCGCCCCATGCCGCCGTTGCGCCGGCCGCGCCGGGCTTCAACGGGATCGCCTTCGCGACACAGTTCGCGATTGCCGCGAGCTACAACATCTCCTATGCGCCGTACGTGTCGGACTATTCGCGCTATCTGCCGAAGCACACGAGCCGCGCGAAGCTGATCGCCGTGATCTTCGCCGGCGCGTCGCTGTCGGGCACCTGGATGATCGGCCTCGGCGCATGGCTCGCGCAGAAGCTGCACGCGGCCGATGCGCTGGTCGCGATGAACGACGTCGGCTCGTCGCTGGTGCCGGGCCTCGGCAAGCTGATCGCGATCATGTCGCTGGTCGGCTTCCTGCCGATCATCGCGCTCAATGCATACAGCGCGATGCTGACCGTCCTGACCGCCGCCGATTCGATCGTGCCGATCCGGCCGACACGCCGCGCGCGCGTCGCGTCGATCGTCGCGATCAGCACGTTCGTGCTCGCCTGCGTGTTCGCGATCCGCGGCAACGGCATCGCACTGCTGCAGACGTTCCTGACGCTGATGCTCTACTTCCTCGTGCCGTGGACCGCGGTGAACCTCGTCGATTACTTCTTCGTGCGGCGCGGCCGCTACGCGATCGCGCACTTCTTCACGCCGGACGGACTCTACGGCGCGTGGCAGCCGCGCGGCATCGTCGCGTACCTGGCCGGCTTCGCCGCGATGGTGCCGTTCTTCTCCATCTTCGATGCCGAAGCGAACCGCGAGGTCTTCGTCGGCCCGTTCGCACGCATGCTGGGTGGCGTCGATATCGCATGGCTCGTCGGGCTGGCCGTCGCGGGTGCCGTGTATGCGGTGCTGTCGCGTTCGCTCGATCTCGAACGCGAACGACGCGTGATCGCCGACGCACGGTCTCCCGAAACGCTCGCCGACACGCCCCGTCACGAACACGCGTGACGGAGCACGTGGCGCATCGCGGCGCGCAGGTTGCCTGCCGGGTCATCGATCCCGGCGGCAAGCGCGCAGCATGCGCTACGTTACCGCGCCTGGGCGCGCAACGTCTTCGCGGCGGCGACCATGTTCGTCAGCGCCGGAATCACCTCCGCCCACTGCCGCGTTTTCAGCCCGCAATCCGGGTTCACCCACAGGCGTTCCGCCGGAATCCGTTCGGCCGCCTTCTTCATCAACCCGACGATATGATCCTGCGTCGGGATGTTCGGCGAATGGATGTCGTACACGCCCGGCCCGATTTCGTTCGGATACCTGAAATCGTCGAACGCGTCGAGCAGCTCCATGTCCGAGCGCGACGTCTCGATCGTGATCACATCCGCATCCATGTCGGCGATCGACGCGATGATGTCGTTGAACTCCGAATAGCACATGTGCGTGTGGATCTGCGTATCGTCCCGCACGCCGTTCGCGGTGATGCGGAACGACTCGACCGCCCACTTCAGGTATTCGCCCCACTGCGCGCGGCGCAGCGGCAGCCCTTCGCGCAGCGCGGCCTCGTCGATCTGGATCACGCGCACGCCGGCCTTCTCGAGATCGAGCACTTCTGCGCGGATCGCGAGCGCGAGCTGGTAGCACGACACCGAGCGCGGCTGGTCGTCGCGCACGAACGACCAGTTGAGGATCGTCACGGGGCCGGTCAGCATGCCCTTCATCGGCTTGTCCGTCAGCGACTGCGCGTACGTGATCCATTCGACCGTCATCGCCTTCGGGCGGCTGATGTCGCCGAACAGAATCGGCGGCTTCACGCAGCGCGACCCGTACGACTGCACCCAGCCGAACTGGCTGAATGCATAACCGTCGAGCTGCTCGCCGAAGTATTCGACCATGTCGTTGCGTTCGGCTTCGCCGTGCACGAGCACGTCGAGTTCGAGCGATTCCTGTTCGCGGACGCTGCGTTCGATCTCGGCCTGCATCGCCGTGCGGTAGCCGGCTTCGTCCAGCGCGCCGGCCTTGAACCGGCTGCGCGCGTGGCGGATTTCGGCGGTCTGCGGGAACGAACCGATCGTCGTCGTCGGGAAGGCCGGCAGGTTCAGGCGCGCCGACTGCTTCGACGCACGCTGCGGATACGGGCTCGCGCGGTTGCCGAGCTGCGCATCGATACGCGCGATCGCGGCCTTCACCGCCGGATTGTTCACGCGCGGCGAGCGGCGGCGCGAAGCGATCGCGGCGGCGTTCGCGGCGAGCGCCCCGGCCACCTTGTCGCGGCCCTCGTTCAGCGCGGTCGCGAGCACCTTCAGCTCATCGAGCTTCTGCAGCGCGAACGCGAGCCACGAACGGATTTCCGCATCGAGCTTGTCCTCGCTCGCGAGATCGACCGGCACGTGCAGCAGCGAGCACGACGGCGCGAGCCACAGGCGATCGCCGAGCTGCTTCGCGAGCGGCTCGAGCCAGTCGAGCGTCGCATTCAGGTCCGTCTTCCAGATGTTGCGGCCGTTGATCGCGCCCACCGACAGCACGCGTTCGGCCGGCAGCTCACGAACCAGCGCGTCGATTTCGGCGCGGGCGTTGATCGCGTCGACATGCAGGCCGTCGACCGGCAGCGACGCCGCGAGCGTCAGGTTGTCCTGAAGCTGGCCGAAGTACGTCGCGAGCAGCAGCTTGATGCGGCGCGTTTCCAGCACCGCGTAGGCGGTGCGGAAGGCCTGGCGCCATTCGGCATCGAGTTCGGTCACGAGAATCGGCTCGTCGATCTGCACCCATTCGACGCCCTGCGCGGTCAGCGTGTCGAGCAGCGCGCCGTACACGGGCAGCAGCTTCGGCAGCAGCGCGAGGCGATCGGAATCGTCCTTCGCCTTGCCGAGCCACAGGTACGTGACGGGGCCGAGGATCACCGGCTTCGCGTTCACGCCCTGCGCGGTCGCCTCGGCCAGTTGCTGCAGCAGGCGCGACGGATCGAGCGAGAAGTTCGTGTCGGCGTGGAATTCCGGGACGATGTAGTGGTAGTTCGTATCGAACCACTTCGTCATTTCACTGGCCGCGACGCCGCCGCAGCACGCCGCGTGTTCTTCAGCCGATTGCGCCGACCGGCCGCGCGCGACGCGGAAGGCGTTGTCGAGCGCGTCACCGTGGAAGTCCTGCACGCGCTTCGGCAGATTGCCGAGCGTGAAGCTCATGTCGAGCACCTGGTCGTAGAACGAGAAATCGCCGATCGGCGCCAGGTCCAGGTCGCGCTGATCGTGCCAGTGGCGCCGGCGCAGCTCGGCGCCGAGCGCCTTCAGCGCGTCGCGCGACGATTCGCCCTTCCAGTAGCGCTCGAGACCGAACTTGAGTTCGCGCTTCGCGCCGATGCGCGGGAAACCGAGATTGTGTGTCGTGACCATGAAGCTGCCGTCCAGAGAAAAATTGAAGATCCGGCAGCCATCATAGGGATTTCAACACATGAAATAAAATGGCATTATTTCATTCATCCATTAAAGTTGTTCATGCATTCATTGCGTGCCCCCCATCCATGCTGGAACGATTCCATCTCGTCGTCATTCGTGAAGTCGAGCGCCAGGGCTCGCTGACCGCGGCCGCCAATGCGCTGCACCTCACGCAATCGGCGCTCAGCCATACCGTCCGGAAGATCGAGCAGCAGCTCGGCACGCCGATCTGGGACCGCGAAGGCCGCGGCCTGCGGCTCACGCAGGGCGGGCACTACCTGCTGAAACTGGCGAACCGGCTGCTGCCGCAGTTCGAACTCGCCGAGGAGCGGATGAAGCAGTACGCGAAGGGCGAGCGCGGCACGCTGCGCATCGGGATGGAATGCCACCCGTGCTACCAGTGGCTGCTGAAGGTCGTGTCGCCGTACCTGTCGCGCTGGCCCGACGTCGACGTGGACGTGAAGCAGCGCTTCCAGTTCGGCGGCATCGGCGCGCTGTTCGGCCATGACGTCGACGTGCTCGTGACACCCGACCCGTTGAACAAGCCGGGGTTGCGCTTCGATCCCGTGTTCGATTACGAGCAGGTGCTGGTGGTCGCCGACTCGCACCGGTTCGCGAACGCCGACTACGTCACGCCCGAGCAGCTGACCGACGAGATCCTGATCACGTACCCCGTCGAAACCGACCGGCTCGACATCTACAACCAGTTCCTGACGCCGGCCGGCATCGTGCCGAGGCGGCACAAGTCGATCGAGACGACCGACATCATGCTGCAGATGGTGGCGAGCGGGCGCGGCGTGGCCGCGCTGCCGAGATGGCTGGCCGACGAGTACGCCGACCGGATGCCGGTCGTGCCGGTCAAGCTCGGCAAGAAGGGAATCGCGAAGCAGATCTTCCTCGGCATCCGCGAGGCGGATGCATCGATCGACTATCTGGCCGCGTTCGTCGCGCTGGCGCGCGAATCGACGTGGAGCGCGCCGCGCATGCTGCGCTAGGCGCGCATCGCGATGCGTTCGCTGCGTTCGACCCAGGCACCGAACAGCAGGCCGATCGTCGTCCACATGATCGCCTGCATCCCGAGCGCGGCGACGCGGAACTTCCACAGCAAGGCAGCCGGGAATGCGGCCGGTACCTCGTCGAACGACGGCAACCCCAGCTGCACGGCCGCGATGATCGCGACGAACACGAGGCCCGCGACGATCGACGCGTTCCATTGACCGAGCTTCGCCAGCAGGTGGCGGCGCACGCCGACCGAGAACACCATCGTCGCGATCGAGATCGCGATCATCAGGAAGAACAGGCCCGTGCGCTGGCCGATCGTATCGGGGTCGCCGACCGCCGGCGGATTGGCCGGGTACTTGATGTTCGGCACGATCACGAGGGCGATGAACGCCGCCAGCGCGAGCCACGCGGCGAGCTGCCGTGCCGGCAGGCGGCCGCCGCGCCCGTACGCATAGGCAAAGACCAGCGAGAACAGTCCGCCGAAAGCCGCGCCATAGGTCACGACGCCCGTCAGCAGGCCGAGACCGGCCTGGGTGTGGCGGCTGACCAGTTCGACCTCGTGATCGTGATCGTGCCCGGGCTCGTCGCCCTTGGCGGCATCGAGTTTTTCTTCAAGGGAGATCGCCCGATCGACTTGCGGTTCGCCGACGATTTTCGCGAAACCGAACGTGATGAGACCCGCGGCGATGCCTGCGAGCATCCCGCGCATGAGCAGCTTTCCGACCATCGTGTGCTCCGCGTCAGTGGCAGGGAAAGCCGAGCAGATGGCGGCCGTCGTGGACGAACTCGTGGACATACATGCCCGGCACGAGCGACGTCGCGCCTTGTTCCGCGCCGACGAAATACAGGGCGAGCAACAGGATCAGGCCGACGAATACGGCCCAGGGCAACAGTTCACGGACGGGGATGGGGGCCGGCACGACCGCCGGCTTCAGCACTGCTTCGCTCATGGATGCACCTCAGGGGAATCGCGCCCCGACAAATGATGGATGGGTACGAAGGCAGGTCTGGCTTCCGGGATCGTCGATTCTCCGGTTACAGTGGCGCGACCGCGCCGGAATTGCACCGGCTTCCGCGTTTCGTATCGGGCGAATTGTACGCGCGAACGGGCGCGTATTGAAGTGATCGCGCGGTGACAATCACGTCCCGTTCCGGATCATCCGACCATCGACATGACCCTGCATGCCTCGTTGCGCCTGATCGCACACGCATCGACCCGGGCGATGCGCACCGGCACGTTCCCCGACGACGATCCGCTCGACGCGCGCGGGCGCGCCGAAGCTGCCGCGTGGCGCGGCCGGTGGTCACGCGCCGGCGGATCGCTCGTCGTGCTGTGCAGCCCCGCATGCTGTGCGCGGCAGACCGCCGATGCGCTCGGGCTGCGCGCCGACGTCGACGACGCGCTGCGCGACATCGACTACGGCAACTGGCGCGGCAAGCGCCTGAGCGACCTCGCACGCGATCTGCCGGGCGAACTTGCCGCGTGGATCGGCGATCCGTCCGCCTCGCCGCACGGCGGCGAATCGTTCGCAGCCGCCGCGCATCGGGTCGGCACATGGTTGAACGCGCTGCCGCCTGGTCGCGACGTGATCGCGATCACGCACGCGCCGCTCGTCCGTGCGGCCCTCGCGCATGTGCTGCGGATGGATCCGGCGGCGGCCGCGCGTCTCGACATCGCGCCGCTGTCATGCACGACGTTCGCCGCTTCGCCGGACGGCTGGTCATGGGTCGCGCCGGATGACGACCGACGCGACGCCGGTGCGTCAACCACCGTTGCGCCCACTATGTGAGCGATCAGGGCGACGCAGCGCCGAGCATTCGGCCAATCAGCTTACATCCCGTAAGACACACCGTTCGTGGTCCCGACTGTCATCAAACTGACTGCTGGTCACCGCTAGGATCGGACGCGGTTCCCTCACGAGATGCCGTCATGAATCAACCTGCTTCGTCCGCCCCGAACAACGCCGGCTCCATCGAACGTACCAGGCAGATCGGCTATGCCGTGTTCCTGCTGGTGCTCGTGCTCGGCGCCCTCTATATCGGCACGCACCTGTTCGACGATCTGTCGCCGGTCCGCGAAGGCTCGCTGTTTCCGTACCTGTTGCTCGGCGCGGCATTGCTGATCGCGCTCGGCTTCGAATTCGTCAACGGCTTCCACGACACCGCGAATGCGGTCGCCACCGTGATCTATACGCATTCGCTGACGCCGAACGTCGCGGTGATCTGGTCGGGCATGTGGAACTTCCTCGGCGTGATGGTCTCGAGCGGCGCCGTCGCGTTCGGGATCCTGCAGTTGCTGCCCGTCGAGCTGATCCTGCAGGTCGGCAGCGGGGCGGGCTTCGCGATGGTGTTCGCGCTGCTGATCGCCGCGATCGTGTGGAACCTCGCGACCTGGTATTTCGGGTTGCCCTCGTCGAGCTCGCATACGCTGATCGGGTCGATCATCGGCGTCGGGCTGATGAACCAGCTGATGCACGGGCCGTCCGGCACGAGCGGCGTCGACTGGGGTCAGGCGCTCGGCGTCGGCAAGTCGCTGCTGGTCTCGCCGATCGTCGGCTTCCTGTGCGCGGCGCTGCTGCTGCTCGTGCTGAAAGCGCTCGTGCGGATTCCCGAGCTGTACAAGGAGCCGCCGAAGGATCAGCCGCCGCCGTTCTGGATTCGCTGCCTGCTGATCCTGACCTGCACGGGCGTGTCGTTCGCACACGGGTCGAACGACGGACAGAAAGGGATGGGCCTCATCATGCTGATCCTGATCGGCACGGTGCCGACCGCGTATGCGCTGAACAAGGCCGTCACGCCGGCCGAATCGCAAACCTTCGTGGCGGTCGCGAACCAGGCGGCCGCGACGTTCGGCAAGTACACGAACGGCGTCGCGCCGTCCGCGAACCCGCGCGCCGACGTCGAGCACTACGTTCAGCATCGCGAACTGACGCCCGCCGTGCTGCCGGCCGTGCAGCAACTGTCGACGTCGCTCGCGACCGCGGTCGGCGCGTCGGGCTCGATGGCGGCCGTGCCGCAGCGCGACGTCGACAACGTGCGCAACACGATGTATCTCGTCTCCGAAGCCATCCGCCTGATCGAGAAGTCCGGTCAGCCCGCGTTCGCCGCCGACGACAAGCTCGCGATCGACAACTATCGCAAGCAGCTAGACCACGCGACCAAGTTCATTCCGACCTGGGTGAAGGTCGCCGTCGCGATCGCGCTGGGCCTCGGCACGATGGTCGGCTGGAAGCGGATCGTCGTGACCGTCGGCGAAAAAATCGGCAAGCAGCATCTGACGTATGGACAGGGCGCATCGGCCGAACTCGTCGCGATGCTGACGATCGGCGCCGCCGACGTGTACGGCCTGCCCGTGTCGACGACCCACGTATTGTCGTCGGGTGTCGCGGGCACGATGGCGGCGAACGGCTCCGGACTGCAATGGAGCACGGTGCGCAGCCTCGTGCTCGCGTGGGTGCTGACGCTGCCGGCGTCGATCGCGCTTGCCGGCGGGCTCTACTGGTTGTTCCGGTCGCTGGCTTGATTCGGGTTGCAACGGGTGGCCGGTATCAGCCGGCCGCCTGTCGTGGAAGATTCACCGCTCGCCTCCGCGCCCCTCCGCACCGATCCGCCGCAGCGTTCGAATGTCCGTGCGCGCACCATGCCGTCCCCTCCTCGTTCCGAATTGAAGCGCAAGATCTGGAGCGCATCCGCACACGAACGTCGTTAGACTGGGTTCGTCGACTTTCTCCGTGGCCGCAACCATGCACGCAATGCTTCCGGGCGTTTCGCGCGACCCGGCGCCACATCGCTGACGAACCGAGGGACGCCCGTGAACATCGCCGATCTGCAACCTGCCATCGCATCGCCGGACATCGCGCGACGCGTCGACACCCTCGACTGGCCGACTGTCGGCGCCGAACTCGATCGGTACGGATGCGCGCATGTGCCGGGCCTGATTTCGACGGACGAGTGCGATGCGCTCGCGGCGCTGTATCCGCGGGATGCACTTTATCGTTCACGCGTGGTGATGGCGCGGCACGGGTTCGGTCGCGGCGAATACAAGTATTTTGCGTATCCGCTGCCAGCGGTCATCGCCGAGCTGCGCGCGACGCTCTACCCGCATCTCGCGCCGATCGCGAATCGCTGGAACCAGGCACTCGGGATCGACGTCCGCTATCCGAAAGACTCTACGACCTTCCTCGATCGCTGCCACTCGGCAGGACAGACGCGACCGACGCCGCTGATCCTGCAATACGGTCCCGACGACTACAACTGTCTCCATCAGGATCTCTATGGCGAGCACGTGTTTCCGCTGCAGGTCGCGATCCTGCTGTCGGCGCCGGGCCGCGATTTCACGGGTGGGGAATTCGTGCTGACGGAACAGCGGCCGCGCATGCAATCACGCGCGGAAGTGGTGCCGTTGATGCAAGGCGACGCGGTGATTTTCGCCGTGCATGGCCGGCCCGTGCAGGGGACGCGCGGCGTCTATCGCGTCAACCTGCGCCACGGCGTGAGCCGGATTCGCAGCGGCCACCGTCACACGTTGGGCCTCATCTTTCACGACGCGCAGTAGCAAGAATCGGGATGACGCTGATGAGAGCGTGCCGATCGTCACACACCGGATTCAAACCGGACACGCCGCGCGCCATTGCCCTGCGCCGCCAAGCCAGGCCCCGCCCGATCCGGCGCGGGCTTTTGCATTTCGGCGGCGTAAATGCGTGCGATGTGCAGCGTTACCCGGCTATCCGCGTTACCCTGCCGCCCGCGTCACGATCCAGCATTGCTCCTCGGTCCGCTCACTCACCCTCGGCGACAGACGATCGATTGTGATAACCGTCAGGCCATCTCAGCCATGACGAATCGGCACTCGAGGTGAACGACGGGGAACCGGCATGCTCACCTGTCGCAACGCAATGCGACTTGAAGTCCGGGCCTATCCTCGCGCCACGTTCGCCCGCAGCCGGTCGCCTGCGTCCGAGGCCAGTCGCGCATAGCCCGGCAACGTCAACAGTGCGAGCACGCCTGCCGCGACGAATGCCCAGCGGAAGTCGTCGAGCACGTAATGCATGCCGGCCGCATCGCCGCGCGCCAACGCCGCGACCCGCAGCGACAACGCACCGAACGCGATCCCCATCCCGATCGTCATCTGCTGCGCGGCGCTCCACAGCGTGCTGGCCGCGCTCGTCTGATGAGCCGGGATATCCGCATAGGCAAGCGTCGCGAGCGTCGTGAACTGCATCGACCGCGTCAGCCCGTAGACGAATACGACGAGCAGCGTGATCGCCAGCGGCGTCGACGCGGTCAGCCAACCGCACGCGATCGTGAAGACGCCGACGATCGTCACGTCGACGAGTGCAACGCGCCGGAAGCCGTATCGGTCGAGAATCCACGACGTTCCCGCCTTCATGCCCAGATTGCCGAGCGCGCTCGCGAGCAGCAGCAGGCCGGACTGGAACGGCGACAGCCCGAAGCCGATCTGGAACAGCAGCGGCAGCAGGTACGGCACGGCATTGATCGCCATCCGCGTGACCGAACCGGTGATCACCGTCACCGAGAATGTCGGCACCTTCAGCGTCGTGAAATCGAGCAGCGGATGTGCGTGACGTCGTGCATGCAGCCATGCGGCCAGGCCGAACAGCACGCTTGCACCCACCAGGACGCCCGCACGCGTGAAGTCGACATCCTGCTGCCCAGCCGCCTCGGTGCCGATCAGCAGACAAGTCAAGGCGCCGCCGGCCAGCACGAATCCAACCCAGTCGAGCGGCCGTTGTTCGTCGGCCCGCGTATTCCGGACGATCAGCCAGGTACAGACGAGCGCGGCAATGCCGAACGGGACGTTCAGCAGGAAGATCCAGCGCCATGACGCATAGGTCGTGATGAAGCCGCCGATCGGCGGCCCGACCACAGGCGCGACGATGCCCGGCCACGTGATCGTCGCGATCGCACGCATCAGCTTGGCCTTCTCGGTGCTGCGCACGACGATCATCCGTCCGACCGGGACCATCATCGCCCCGCCGACGCCCTGCAGCAACCGCGCAGCCGTGAACGTCCCGACGCCGTCGGACAGCCCGCACAGCACGGACGCACCGGTGAAGACGACGATCGCACTCGCGAATACCGTGCGCGATCCATAGCGGTCCGCGATCCAGCCGCTGATCGGGATGAATACGGCCAGCGCCAGCATGTAGGCCGTCATTCCGAGGCTCAGCGCGTTCGGCCCGACGCCAAACGAGCGTGCCATCTGCGGCAGCGCGGTCGCGATCACGGTCGTATCGAGGTACTCCATGAAGAACGTTGCGGCGACGAGATACGGCAAGAAGTCGGTCGTCCGACCACCTTGAGCAGGGCTGTCAGTCATGAACGATGCAGGAAACGGAATGCGGGAGACCCCGATCGCCAGCGGATGCGAACGAGCGCCGCCGATCGGGACGAATGGCGATATTACCCCGAAGGGCCTGCTCTCCGCTCTGCAACGCATGTCGCGAAAATGGACTTTATGCGCATAGATTTTTATGACGAGTTCGTGATGCATTCGCCGACGGGCGCACACGATCAATTCGACGGGGCGAGTCGAAAGTGGGTAGATGAAGCGGGGCTTTTTTCACAGAAGCGGTATTTGTCGATTATTGTCGACGAATTTCGCCCATCATCGGCCATCAGATATTGCCGCCTGGTGTAGCGACATCGACCGGGCGCTGACTGAAGATGGATTGACGTGATCCGTAGAAGGACGTGCCGGGGGAATTCGAGAGGTGTCTGGCGAGCGGATTGCTCGAGGCCGGCAGATGCCAGATTCCAGATCATTGGCCGTCTCGGTTTCGGCCGCATTGCACGTGGCCGCGCACGCGCATTTCCGTCGCCGAAATGCAAAAACCCCCGCCTTTCGGGCGGGGGTTTCTGGCTTAGGGAGCCTGACGATTACCTACTTTCACACGGGAATCCGCACTATCATCGGCGTAGAGTCGTTTCACGGTCCTGTTCGGGATGGGAAGGGGTGGGACCGACTCGCTATGGTCATCAGGCAAAGAGGGTTGTTGCGCTGCTTCGCAGCACAACCAATCTGGGAAGAAGCAGTAATTTAGGTTGTGTGTATCACACACGAGAATCCAACTTGTCGCTCTGGATCTTGCAGCCAGTGCTTTCACACGGCGCCGATCCACAAGGCAGACTTGTTATAGGATCAAGCCTTACGGGCAATTAGTATCAGTTAGCTGAACGCATTACTGCGCTTACACACCTGACCTATCAACGTCCTGGTCTCGAACGACCCTTCAAGGGGATCTAGTCCCCAGGGATATCTCATCTTAAGGCGAGTTTCCCGCTTAGATGCTTTCAGCGGTTATCTCTTCCGAACATAGCTACCCGGCGATGCCACTGGCGTGACAACCGGTACACCAGAGGTTCGTCCACTCCGGTCCTCTCGTACTAGGAGCAGCCCCCTTCAAATATCCAACGCCCACGGCAGATAGGGACCAAACTGTCTCACGACGTTTTAAACCCAGCTCACGTACCTCTTTAAATGGCGAACAGCCATACCCTTGGGACCGGCTACAGCCCCAGGATGAGATGAGCCGACATCGAGGTGCCAAACACCGCCGTCGATATGAACTCTTGGGCGGTATCAGCCTGTTATCCCCAGAGTACCTTTTATCCGTTGAGCGATGGCCCTTCCATACAGAACCACCGGATCACTATGACCTGCTTTCGCACCTGCTCGACTTGTCGGTCTCGCAGTTAAGCACGCTTATGCCATTGCACTATCAGCACGATTTCCGACCGTACCTAGCGTACCTTCGTACTCCTCCGTTACGCTTTGGGAGGAGACCGCCCCAGTCAAACTGCCTACCATGCACTGTCCCCGACCCGGATCACGGGCCAAGGTTAGAACCTCAAACAAACCAGGGTGGTATTTCAAGGACGGCTCCACCGAAACTAGCGTTCCGGTTTCATAGCCTCCCACCTATCCTACACAGATCGGTTCAAAGTCCAATGCAAAGCTACAGTAAAGGTTCATGGGGTCTTTCCGTCTAGCCGCGGGTAGATTGCATCATCACAAACACTTCAACTTCGCTGAGTCTCGGGAGGAGACAGTGTGGCCATCGTTACGCCATTCGTGCAGGTCGGAACTTACCCGACAAGGAATTTCGCTACCTTAGGACCGTTATAGTTACGGCCGCCGTTTACCGGGACTTCAATCAAGAGCTTGCACCCCATCATTTAATCTTCCGGCACCGGGCAGGCGTCACACCCTATACGTCCACTTTCGTGTTTGCAGAGTGCTGTGTTTTTATTAAACAGTCGCAGCCACCAGTTTATTGCAACCCCTTCACCCTCCTGGCGCAGGCCAGTCAAGCTACAAGGGCGTACCTTATCCCGAAGTTACGGTACCAATTTGCCGAGTTCCTTCTCCCGAGTTCTCTCAAGCGCCTTAGAATACTCATCTCGCCCACCTGTGTCGGTTTGCGGTACGGTCATCGTTAGACTGAAGCTTAGAGGCTTTTCTTGGAACCACTTCCAATTGCTTCGCTCCCTAAGGAGCTCGCGCCACACCCTTGAATTGCGCACCCGGATTTGCCTAAGTGCCTTCTCCAATGCAGCGACCGGGACTTCCAACACCCGGACAACCTTCCGCGATCCGTCCCCCCATCGCATCTAACAATGGTGCAGGAATATTGACCTGCTTCCCATCAGCTACGCATTTCTGCCTCGCCTTAGGGGCCGACTCACCCTACGCCGATGAACGTTGCGTAGGAAACCTTGGGCTTACGGCGAGGGGGCCTTTCACCCCCTTTATCGCTACTCATGTCAGCATTCGCACTTCCGATACCTCCAGCACGCTTTTCAACGCACCTTCGCAGGCTTACGGAACGCTCTCCTACCATGCGTGCAAAGCACGCATCCGCAGCTTCGGTATATAGCTTAGCCCCGTTACATCTTCCGCGCAGGACGACTCGATCAGTGAGCTATTACGCTTTCTTTAAAGGGTGGCTGCTTCTAAGCCAACCTCCTGACTGTTTTAGCCTTCCCACTTCGTTTCCCACTTAGCTATATTTGGGGACCTTAGCTGGCGGTCTGGGTTGTTTCCCTCTTGACACCGGACGTTAGCACCCGATGTCTGTCTCCCGTGATTGCACTCTTCGGTATTCGGAGTTTGCTATGGCGGGGTAATCTGCAATAGACCCCCCAACCATGACAGTGCTCTACCCCCGAAGGTGAGACACGAGGCACTACCTAAATAGTTTTCGGAGAGAACCAGCTATTTCCAGGTTTGTTTAGCCTTTCACCCCTATCCACAGCTCATCCCCTAACTTTTCAACGTTAGTGGGTTCGGACCTCCAGTACGTGTTACCGCACCTTCATCCTGGCCATGGATAGATCACCTGGTTTCGGGTCTACGCCCAGCAACTGAACGCCCTATTCGGACTCGCTTTCGCTACGCCTGCCCTATACGGTTAAGCTTGCTACTGAACGTAAGTCGCTGACCCATTATACAAAAGGTACGCCGTCACCCCTTACGAGGCTCCGACTGTTTGTATGCATGCGGTTTCAGGATCTATTTCACTCCCCTCCCGGGGTTCTTTTCGCCTTTCCCTCACGGTACTGGTTCACTATCGGTCGATCACGAGTATTTAGCCTTGGAGGATGGTCCCCCCATCTTCAGACAGGATTTCACGTGTCCCGCCCTACTTGTCGCACACCTAGTTCTTTCATACTGTTTTCGCCTACAGGGCTATCACCTGCTATGGCCGCACTTTCCAGAGCGTTCGGCTAACAATACAAATAAAGAGTGCAAGGCTCATCCCATTTCGCTCGCCACTACTTTGGGAATCTCGGTTGATTTCTTTTCCTGCGGTTACTTAGATGTTTCAGTTCACCGCGTTCGCTTCGCATGGCCTATGTATTCAGCCATGGATACTCCAAAAGGAGTGGGTTTCCCCATTCGGACATCTACGGATCAAAGCTCGTTTGCCAGCTCCCCGTAGCTTTTCGCAGGCTACCGCGTCCTTCATCGCCTGTGATCGCCAAGGCATCCACCACATGCACTTGTTCGCTTGACCCTATAACGAGTCTGTCTCATCGACAGCCGCTACAGGTTGAGTTCTCGCGTTGTGCCGTATTCCAAATTGAGTCGAACATAGAGTTCGAATCATCTTGAGATACATCGATACAATCACAACCCGGATAGTTTTCACGTCCATCTCAAGACGCTTCCGCTATCCAAATTACTTACTTCTTCCAGATTGTTAAAGAACGACAGCCGATATCTGTTGATATCCTCTGACTGGCTCAATCGCCAATGCAAAATTCTCGGTTCAGCGTGTGAACCAAGCACTTAGCGTTGGTGATTGGTGGAGGCAGACGGGATCGAACCGACGACCCCCTGCTTGCAAAGCAGGTGCTCTCCCAGCTGAGCTATGCCCCCATTGAGTACAGATGCCTCAGGTGTGTTACCGCCAGACAATGGTGGGTCTGGTTGGATTCGAACCAACGACCCCCGCCTTATCAAGACGGTGCTCTAACCGACTGAGCTACAGACCCCTGAGTCTGTCTTTAAATTACAGCCGATAAGCGTGAGCGCTCAACTTGTGCGAGAAGCTCTGGAAAGGAGGTGATCCAGCCGCACCTTCCGATACGGCTACCTTGTTACGACTTCACCCCAGTCATGAATCCTACCGTGGTGACCGTCCTCCTTGCGGTTAGACTAGCCACTTCTGGTAAAACCCACTCCCATGGTGTGACGGGCGGTGTGTACAAGACCCGGGAACGTATTCACCGCGGCATGCTGATCCGCGATTACTAGCGATTCCAGCTTCATGCACTCGAGTTGCAGAGTGCAATCCGGACTACGATCGGTTTTCTGGGATTAGCTCCCCCTCGCGGGTTGGCAACCCTCTGTTCCGACCATTGTATGACGTGTGAAGCCCTACCCATAAGGGCCATGAGGACTTGACGTCATCCCCACCTTCCTCCGGTTTGTCACCGGCAGTCTCCTTAGAGTGCTCTTGCGTAGCAACTAAGGACAAGGGTTGCGCTCGTTGCGGGACTTAACCCAACATCTCACGACACGAGCTGACGACAGCCATGCAGCACCTGTGCGCCGGTTCTCTTTCGAGCACTCCCGCCTCTCAGCAGGATTCCGACCATGTCAAGGGTAGGTAAGGTTTTTCGCGTTGCATCGAATTAATCCACATCATCCACCGCTTGTGCGGGTCCCCGTCAATTCCTTTGAGTTTTAATCTTGCGACCGTACTCCCCAGGCGGTCAACTTCACGCGTTAGCTACGTTACTAAGGAAATGAATCCCCAACAACTAGTTGACATCGTTTAGGGCGTGGACTACCAGGGTATCTAATCCTGTTTGCTCCCCACGCTTTCGTGCATGAGCGTCAGTATTGGCCCAGGGGGCTGCCTTCGCCATCGGTATTCCTCCACATCTCTACGCATTTCACTGCTACACGTGGAATTCTACCCCCCTCTGCCATACTCTAGCCTGCCAGTCACCAATGCAGTTCCCAGGTTGAGCCCGGGGATTTCACATCGGTCTTAGCAAACCGCCTGCGCACGCTTTACGCCCAGTAATTCCGATTAACGCTTGCACCCTACGTATTACCGCGGCTGCTGGCACGTAGTTAGCCGGTGCTTATTCTTCCGGTACCGTCATCCCCCGACTGTATTAGAGCCAAGGATTTCTTTCCGGACAAAAGTGCTTTACAACCCGAAGGCCTTCTTCACACACGCGGCATTGCTGGATCAGGCTTTCGCCCATTGTCCAAAATTCCCCACTGCTGCCTCCCGTAGGAGTCTGGGCCGTGTCTCAGTCCCAGTGTGGCTGGTCGTCCTCTCAGACCAGCTACTGATCGTCGCCTTGGTAGGCCTTTACCCCACCAACTAGCTAATCAGCCATCGGCCAACCCTATAGCGCGAGGCCCGAAGGTCCCCCGCTTTCATCCATGGATCGTATGCGGTATTAATCCGGCTTTCGCCGGGCTATCCCCCACTACAGGACATGTTCCGATGTATTACTCACCCGTTCGCCACTCGCCACCAGGTGCAAGCACCCGTGCTGCCGTTCGACTTGCATGTGTAAGGCATGCCGCCAGCGTTCAATCTGAGCCAGGATCAAACTCTTCAGTTTAAACCTGTTACTGTTTTCGGTTCGGTTAAGAACCGGTCGCTCACTCAAAGCTGACAGGAATATGAATCACTTCATAAACCTGACTTACTTTAGTGTGAGACTCTTGATACTTTCGCTATCTGATCCGAGGATCAGCTCGCTGCCATCAAGCGCCCACACTTATCGGCTGTTAATTTTTAAAGAGCAATCTGCGAGGAACATCGCGTTTCCCGGCAGCGCTGCGTTTTCAGCAGCAGAGAAGCGAGATTATGAACCGTGTTTCGCAGTTCGTCAACAACTTTTTGCACTACGTCGTTGCGACCGCGGGGCTCAACTTCCGTACCGCCGAGGCCGTTCCTGCCAAGCCTCAACCGCACTGCTTCCCTTCCTTCCGCGCCGCGTTTCCGTGAGCGCGAAAGAGGCGTGATTCTATGCACCCGTCGGCAATCGCGCAAGGGGTTTCGCAAAAAATATAAGGCCCCGCACGCTGCCGCGTGCGGGGCCTTATAGGGAAGCGGCCGAACCGCCGTCAGTCCGTGCGTGCCTGGCGCGCGACGATCTCCATATAGTGATCGAGATCCGGTGTCGCCTTGCCTGGTTCCTTTGCCGTATCGTCCCAACGGCGCAGACGCAGCGCATCCTCCGCGAACGGGCGCAGCAGGAATGCCGTCGCGTCCTCTTCACTGAAGATGCCGCCCTGCAACGCGAGACTGCGCACCGAGTCCGGCGACAGGCTCTCGAAGTAGCCGGCGTCCGTGCGGCACAGGCAGCGCTTCGCGTCGACGTGCAGCCGGATCGGCTCCAGCACCGCGTCGGAAAACAGCGGCCTCAGGAACGGCAGCACGTAATACTGATGCAGATCGTCGATCCCGCGCGCGCTCGGCGTCTCGCCCCGGCGATTCAGCAGATGCCCGAGGTCGTGCAGGAACGCCGCCGCGACCAGCGTCTCGCCGGCGCCCGCCGCTTCCGCCAGCAAGCCGCTCTGCAACGCATGCTCGAGCTGCGTGACCGGCTCTCCGCTATAGGCCACATGGCCATGCTCGCGATACAGCCCGTGGATCTCCTCCACCGTCAATGCCATACGCTTACTCCCAAGGCAGCGAAAACGTCTTCAGGTTCGTGAAGCTCTTCATCGCCTCCTGGACGCCTTCCTTGTAACCGAGCCCCGAATCCTTGATGCCGCCGAACGGCGACAGCTCGATCCGGTATCCGGGCACCTCCCACACATTCACCGTGCCGACGTTCAGTTCGTTCACGAGCCGCACGACGGCCGCCGTGCTGTCGGTACACACCCCCGACGACAACCCGAACGCCGTTCCGTTGCTGATCCGGATCGCGTCGTCGATCGTATCGAACGTGATCACCGGCGATACGGGCCCGAAGGTCTCCTCGCGCACGATCGTCATCGACGGATCGACGTTGTCGAGCACGGTCGGCGCATACAGCGCGCCGCGCCGCACGTTGCCGGTCAGCAGGCGCGCGCCCTGCGCGACCGCCTCTTCCACGCGCGCCTCGAACAGGCGCGCCGCCGCCTCGTCGATCACCGTGCCCATTTCGTTCGCGGGATCGAACGGGTCGCCGTACGTCCATGCGCGCGTCTTCTCGACCAGCAATTCGGTGAACGCGGGCGCGATCGAACGCTGTACCAGCATCCGCTTGACGGCCGTGCAGCGCTGACCCGAATTCCGGTACGAACCCAGCACCGCCAGCGACGCCGCGCGCTCGAGATCGGCGTCTTCAAGCACGATCAGCGGATCGTTGCCGCCCAGCTCCAGCACGATGCGCCGGTAGCCGGCCCGCGCGGCAATCGCCTTGCCGATCGCCACGCCGCCCGTGAACGTGATCAGCGACGCATGCGGATGCGTGACGAGCCCGTCCGCGATCTCGGCCGGGTCGCCGGTCAGCACCTGCAGCATCGGCGCCGGCAACCCGGCTTCGTACAGCAGGTCGGCCAGATAGAACGCCGACAGCGGCACCTTCTCCGACGGCTTCACGATCACGCGGTTGTTGGTCGCGATCGCCGGCGCGATCTTGTGCGCGACCTGGTTCATCGGATGATTGAACGGCGTGATCGCGACGATCACGCCGTCGAGCGGCTGCCGCTGCGAGAACACGCGGCGCGCCTTGCCGTGAGGCGTCAGGTCGCAGGAGAAGCTCTGCGCATCGTCGCGCAATGCCTCGACCGCCGCGAACTTCAGCACATCGGCGACGCGGCCGATCTCGTAGCGGGAATCCTGCTTCGACAACCCCGATTCGAGCGTGATCAGATCGGAGGCTTCCTCGGTGCGCTCGCGCAGCAGCGCGGCTGCCCGTTCGAGAATCTGCGAACGCTCGTAGCGCGTGAGCTTCGGCCGATAGGCCAGCGCGTAATCGAACGCCGCGCGCACGTCGTCGCCGCTCGCGAGCGGCGCGGTGCCGACGCGCATGCCCGTATACGGGTCCGTCACGTCGAGCGTACGCTCGCGCATCGCGCGCGTACCGCACCAGCGCAGCGCCTCCGCGCGAAACGCCGGGTGATCGTGTCGGGGATGCGCCATCATGTCGCGACCCGGTTCAGCACGAAATCGAACACGTCGAAATTGCGCGGGCGACGCGCGGGATCGTCCCGCTCGATACGCCGATTGAACAGCAACGGCACTTCCTGCTCCGACACGCCGCCGTGCGAACGCAGCGGCACGGTGAGGCCCGACAGGTCGTGTTCGCGCGCGCGCGTGCCGAGCGTCATGTCGCGGCGGCCGATCACGACGAGATCGCCGATCCGGTCGGCCGGCAGTTCGAATCGTGCGGCGGCTTCCGCGTTGTCGAGCACGAGCTCGACACCGTCGAGGCCGCCGACGCGCCACATCGCCTCGGCGCGGTCGACATCCGGCGCGAGATAGATCGTCGCGAACGAGCCGAGCGCGCCGTGATGCACGACGTACGGATCGGTGATCGGCAGGATCACGCGTGCGGACTGCGCGCCGTACCAGCCGTCGAACGCATCCTGAAGATAGATGACGTTCGGCCGGCCGGTCGCCGGGTCGTGCTTCGCGTTCATCCCGTGGTCGGCCGTGAGCCCGATCGCCCAGCCGAGCGCGTCGAGTTGCGCGAGGTAACCGTCCATCATCGCGTAGAACGCGTTCGCACCCGCGCTGCCCGGCTCGCACTTGTGCTGCACGTAGTCGGTGGTCGACAGGTACATCAGGTCGACCTGCCGCGTCTGCGCGAGCCGCACGCCGGCCGCGAACACGAATTCGGACAACGCCGCGCTGTAGACGTCCGGCGACGGCAGGCCGACCCAGTCGAGCACGTCGACGATGCCGTTTTCCGCGAGATTCGCCTGCGCGGCCTTCTCGGCGGAAAAGCAGATGCCGTGCATCTGCCAGCCGAGCAGCCGGCGCAGCTTGTCCTTCGCCGTCACGACGGCCACCCGCGCGCCGGCGTCGGACGCCGCCGCGAGCAGTGTGCCGGCCCGCAGGTAGGCCGGGTCGTTCATCATCACTTCGGCACCGCGCCCGCCGTCGGCGGCCGGATCCCAGAAATAGTTGCCGCAGATCCCGTGGACCGACGGCGGCACGCCGCAGACGATCGACAGGTTGTTCGGGTTGGTGAAGGTCGGCACGACGCAATCGCCGCGCCAGGCCGTGCCTTCCGCGATCATCCGGCCGATGAACGGCGCGACGCCCGCGTCCACCGCCTTTTCGAGATAGTCGTACTCGCAGCCGTCGACGCAGACGACGACGGTCGGCTCGACCGGCAACCGGTAGCGCCGGCCGTTGACGTCGACCGAGCGGCCCGCGAGATCCGTCGATGCACCGGCCGCCGACGCGTCACCGGGATGGCGCAATGCGAACGCGGCGTTCATGATGCCGCCCGCGTGCCGCGCGGCACCCGCGCCGCGATCAGCAGCAGCGCCGCGAGCGACGCGCCGAGCATCAGCAACGACAGCGCCGAGGCCGGCAGGTAGTAACCGCGCTCGACCTGCCCGATCACGACGATCGGCACGGTCGCGAAGCCGGGCGGATAGACCGTCAGCGTCGCGCCGAGCTCGCCGAGCGACAGGGCGAAGCCGAGCGCGAGGCTCGCGCGCAGCGCCGGCACGAGCTGCGGCAGCAGCACGCGGCGCAGCACCATCGCGGGCGGCGCACCGAGGCTCGAGGCGGCTTCGCGCAGCACGGTCAACTCCGGACGCAGCGCGGCGGCCGCGCAGCGATAGCAGAACGGCAAGATCAGCGCGAGCTGCACGAGCACGACGATCGCCGCCGAGCTCGACAGGTCGAGCGGCTTCTGGTGATACGCGATCAGCACCGCGAGCCCGAGCACGACGCTCGGCACGCCGTTCGGCACCATCACGAGCGCGTCGACCACCGCGCCGAGGCCGCGCCGGTCGCGCCCTTCGAGCGCAAGCGCGAGCCACAGCCCGAGGATCGTGCCGATCGCCGACACGCCGAAGCCGATTTCGAGGCTCGTCAGCAGCGCGTCGTATTCCGGCGACCCGAGCCGCTCGAACCAGCGCAGGCTGTAGCCGGCCGGCAGGATCGTGCCCGACCATTGCGTCGACACGCTCGACAGCGCGACGACGACGACCGGCAGCACGAACAGCCAGAAGCACGCGAACGCGGCGAGCGCGGCGCGCGTCGCATGCTTGAGCAGCGCGTCGCTCCGGCCGATCCGGTGGCGCGGCACGGCTTGCCCGATACGAAATTCAGCGGACATCGTTCCCTCCCGTCGCACGCCGGTTCACCCGGCGATAAACCGCGTACAGCGCCAGCGACAACGCCAGCATCACGACCGCGCCGGCCGATGCGGTCGGCAGGTCGAGATCGACGGTCGCGCTGCTGTAGATCGCGACCGGCAGCGTGACGAGCCGCGCGCTGCCGAGCACGAGCAGAATGCCGAACTCGTTCAGCGTCAGCAGGAAGCACAGCACCGTGCCGGCGGCAATGCCCGGCCACGCGATCGGCAGCACGACGCGACGCGCGAGCATCCAGCCGGGCGCGCCAAGGCTGCGCGCGGCCTCGATCAGACGCAGGTCGAGCGTCGCGAACGACGCGAGCGTCGGCCGTACGACGAACGGCGTGTAAAACACGGTCTGCGCGAGAATCACGCCGCCGATGCCGAACAGGAAATCGAGCGGCGGGGTCTCGAGATGGAACAGGTGCTGCAGCGCGATGCTGATCGACCCTTGCGAGCCGTACAGGAAGATCAGCGTGAACGCGACGAGAAACGACGGGAACGCGACGTACAACTCCAGGAAGCGCGTGACGAGCGACGCGCCCGGGAACGGCTTGAAGAACAGCAGCGCGGCCAGCAGCACGCCGAGCACCGATGCGGTGCCGGCGCTCGCGAACAGCACGCCGAGCGTCGTCAGCAGCACGC
Organism: Burkholderia seminalis; assembly: GCF_001718535.1. Classification (NCBI taxonomy): domain Bacteria; kingdom Pseudomonadati; phylum Pseudomonadota; class Betaproteobacteria; order Burkholderiales; family Burkholderiaceae; genus Burkholderia; species Burkholderia seminalis. The sequence goes on from NZ_CP013400.1 coordinate 2,706,960, forward strand.
CGCGCGTATCGGGATTGCCGAAGAAGGTCCGGTACGCGGCGAAACTCAGCCCGTGATCGCCCGACAGGCTCAGCAGCACGAGCCGCACCAGCGGATAGACGACGAGCGGGCCGAGCACGACGATGGCGAGCGCGGCCAGGTGCAGGTCGCCCCTGCGCTTGCGGCGCCGCGCGGCGGCGGCATGCGCGGCGGCCGACGCGAGCACGTGCGGCGGCAGGCCGGCTTCAGGGCTCGATAAGGACGACATCGTCTGCCTCGCAATGCAGGGACACGCGCGCACCGCGCTCGGGGGCCGCGCCGCGGCCGCGTTGCATCGTGACGCGCACGGGCTCGTCGGGCGCCGCGTCGATCACGACCGCGATCGACAGGTCCGCGCCCTGCCATTCGACGGACGACACCGTGCCGTGCAGGCCGCCCGCGGCGGGCGGCATCACGGTCAGGCGCTCGGGGCGCACGCAGGCGACCTTGCCGCGCACTTCGTGGCGCGGATCGCCGAGCGGGAAGATCACGTGCGGCGGCAGCAGGTTCGCCGGGCCGAGATAGCGGGCGACGTAGCCGTCCCGCGGCGCGTCGTACAGCTGCTGCGGCGTGCCGAGCTGCGCGATGCGGCCGTCGCGCATCAGAAGCGCGCGGTCGGACAGCACGAGCGCGTCGTCGCGGTCGTGCGTCACGCAGACGACGGTCAGGTTCGGCAGGCGCTCGTGCAGCGCCTTCAGTTCGCTGCGCACCGATGCGCGCAGGTTGGCGTCGAGCGCCGACAACGGCTCGTCGAGCAGCAGCACGTCCGGCTCGATCACGAGCGCGCGCGCCAGCGCGACGCGCTGCTGCATCCCGCCCGACAACTGCGCCGGCAGATGATGGCCGGCATCGCCGAGCTGCACGAGCTTCAGCGCGTCGGCAACGCGGCGCGTCACTTCCGACGACGCCATGCCGCGTGCGCGCAGCCCGAATGCGACGTTCTCGAACACCGACAGGTGCGGGAACAGCGCGTAATTCTGGAACAGCAGACCGAGATTGCGCTTGTGCGGCGGCGCATAGGTCAGATCGCGTCCGGCCACGGTCAGCGTGCCGGTCAGGCCATCGGCCTTCACGAACCCGGCGATGAAGCGCAGCAGCGTGGTCTTGCCGCAGCCGCTCTTGCCGAGCACGGTCAGAAATTCGCCGGCACCGATCGACAGCGACAGATCCTCCAGCACCGTGCGTGCGCCGTAGCGCACGCTCAGGTGTTCGATCTGCACGCCGCCCGGCGCGCCGGACCGCAGCGTCGCGCGCGGTTCGGCGGCGCCGAATGCGCCGGGATGGGTCAGGGCGGTTTCCACCGGGTTCATCCTCTTGCTCGCTAATACGGGCGGCGTGCGCCGATCACTTCGGCTTGACGACGTCGAGCGGCTTGCCCGAGCTGCCGATCACGTCCTTCTTCCAGCGCTCGATCCACACCGGCTTCTTCGCCATCACCTGGGTCCAGTCGACCGGGATCAGCTTCACGCCCGCGATCGCCTTCTTGACCGCTTCGCCGTTCTTGCCGGCCAGCGGCACGTCCGTGCGGCCCGGGATGCCGTACATGTCCGGCACCTTCGACTGCACGTCCGTCGACATCAGGTAGTCGATCAGCTTCTTGCCGGCATCCTGGTTCGGGCCGCTCTTGATCAGGCCGATGCCGTACGGGAGCTGGAACGTGGTCGGCTGGTCGCCGTCCTTCGCGGCCAGGAAGATCGGCTTGACGGACAGCGCGCCGTGTTCGGCGTCGTCGAGGTCCATCTGCAGGTCGCCGTTCGCGACGCTGATCTCGTTGCGCGACAGCAGCACGTTCAGATAGCCCGTGCCCTTCGTATGGAACTTCACGCTCTGCGACAGCTTCGCGAGGTAGTCGAATGCCTTGTCCTCGCCCATCAGCGACGTCGTCAGGATCAGCACGGCCATCCCGTCGCCGGCCGTGGCCGGGTTCGAGTACGCGACCTTGCCCGCGTAGGCCGGCGACAGCAGGTCGGCGAACGTCTTCGGCTGGTTCTTCACGACGTCCGGGTTGATCGCGAACGAGAAGTAGTTGTTCACGAACGTCGCCCACGTGCCGTCCTCGGCCTTCGCGATGGCCGGCACGTTCTTGTAGTTCACGCTCTGGTACGCCTGCAGCAGGCCCATCTGGCCGGCCTGCTGGATGAACGGCGGCAGCGTGACGATCACGTCGGCCTTCGGGGAATTCTTCTCGATGTTCGCGCGGTTCACGACCTCGCCGCTGCCCGCCGTCACGATGTTGACCTTGACGCCTTCCTTCTTCTCGAAGGCCGGCAGCACGTCGCGATAGAGGTTCTCGAGGCCGTCCGCCGTGTACAGCACGACCGCGTTGGCCGCCTGCGCCGGCATCGCGGCGCCTTGCAGCAGACCGGCGGCGCAGGCGGCCAGCGCGAGCTTGCGGAACACGCCGGCAGGGGCGCGCGAGGGTTTCTGCAGTGTCATCTCACTTCTCCGTAGGCGGAACACCAAACGGCCGGGGCACGATCCGGCTCTCCTGTTATCTCCGGGCTGGCCGACCGACGGCCTGCCGCGCCGCCGCGCTGCGGTGGGTTGCGCGCGGCAACCGAAGGATCACAGCGTTCGATGACAAACCCGTGACGAATGCCACAATTTCCAAAAAATGACACATTTTGCCAATATCATGCAAGTCATTCAGAAATGCCGCCCGGCATTTCGTTCGACTGCCGCTGGAGAAAAACCATGTCCGATCCGATTCTGCTTACGCCCGGCCCGCTCACCACGTCCGCCACGACACGCCACGCAATGCAACATGACTGGGGCTCGTGGGACGCCGCTTTCAATCGGCTGACGGCCAGCGTCTGGGCCGACCTCGTCGCGATCGCGCAAGGCGGCGACGCGTACGTGTGCGTGCCGATGCAGGGCAGCGGCACGTTCTCGGTCGAGGCCGCGCTCGGCACGCTGGTGCCGCGCGACGGCGTCGTGCTCGTGCCCGACAACGGCGCGTATTGCGCGCGGATCCTGAAGATCCTCGGCCGGCTCGGCATCGACGCGATCGCGTTGCCGTTCGGCGAGGACGCGGCCGTCGACGCGGCCGCGGTCGAGGCCGCGTTCGCGCGCGCGCCGCGCATCACGCACGTCGCGCTCGTGCATCTGGAAACGAGCGCCGGGATCCTGAATCCGCTCGATGCGATCGCCGCCGTGTGCCGGCGGCACGGCAAGCGGCTGATCGTCGATGCGATGAGTTCGTTCGGCGCATTGCCGATCGCGCTGGCGGACAGCGGCATCGACGCACTGGTCTCGGCAAGCGGCAAATGCCTCGAAGGGGTGCCGGGGATGGGATTCGCGATCGTGCGGCGCGACGCGCTCGACGCATGCGAAGGCAACTCGCCGTCGCTCGCGCTCGACCTCCACGACCAGTACGCGTACCTGCGCAAGACGGGCCAGTGGCGCTTCACACCGCCGACGCACGTGATTGCCGCGCTGCGCGCCGCGCTCGACCAGTACCTCGCCGAAGGCGGCCAGCCGGCGCGCGGCGCACGCTACGCGGACAACTGCCGGACGCTGGTCGAATCGATGCGCGCGCTCGGCTTCGTGCCGTTCCTCGACGCGCGCGTGCAGGCGCCGGTGATCGTCACGTTCCACGCCCCCGACCATCCGGCCTACGATTTCCGCCGCTTCTACGACGCAGTGCGCGACGCGGGCTTCATCCTGTATCCGGGCAAGCTCACGCAGCGCGAGACGTTCCGCGTCGGCTGCATCGGCGCGATCGACTCGGGCGATATCCGGCGCGCGGTCGCGGCGATCGCGCAAGCCGTCGAATCGCTCGGCATCGCCCTGCAGCGCGCCTGAGCGCGGTGCGCCGGCCGGCACGCCCGCCGGCGCCGCACGCAAAAAAGCCCGGCGGCCGGTGGGCCGCCGGGCTAACGCACCGGATGTGCGTGGAGCCGGTACTTACAGCTCGATCCGCTTGATGTCGCCGACGACGAAGATGTACGACAGCGCACCGACCAGCGCGATCACGCCGATGAACACGAGCGCGCCGACGAACGAGCCGGTCGTCGCGACGATGAAGCCGACGACCAGCGGCGTGATGATGCCCGCGAGGTTCGCCGCGAAGTTGAAGATGCCGCCCGTCACGCCGAGCAGGCCGTCCGGCGCGATGTCCGACACGAGCGTCCAGCCGAGCGCGGCCATCCCCTGCGCGAAGAAGGCGACCGACATGATCGCGATCACGGCCTCGTTGCTCTTCACGTAGTTCGCGAGAATGATCGTCGACGCGAGCAGCAGGCCCGCGATGATCGGCAGCTTGCGCGCGAGGTTCGCGGACTTGCCGCGGCGCAGCAGCCAGTCGGAGAAGATCCCGCCGAACATCACGCCGACCGATGCGGCGATGAACGGCATCACCGCGAAGAAGCCGATCTTCAGCCAGCCCATGTGACGCTCGGTGGCGAGGTAGGTCGGGAACCAGGTCAGGAAGAACACGAGCGTCGAGTTGCCGGCGAACTGGCCGAGGCAGATGCCCGCGAGCTGGCGCTTCTTCAGCAACTTGCCGGCCATCGACCAGCTGAACTTCGTCTGCGCGGCCTTGCCGTCCTTGTCGCCGGCCTTGCGCGTACCGTGCACGAGGCCGCCGCCGGCCTCGATATAGGCCAGTTCCGCCGCATTCGCGCCCGGATGGTTGCGCGGCTCGTGATAGAACTTCCACCAGACGAGGCCGAAGGCAATGCCGACCGCGCCGACGACCCAGAACAGCGAGCGCCAGCCGAACGCGCCCATCAGCGCGAACAGCACGGGGCTGAAGAACGCGAGGCCGATGTACTCGCCGACGGTATAGGTGCCCGTCGCCATCGCGCGCTCGTTCTGCGGGAACCACGTCGCGACGACGCGGCTGTTGGTCGGGAAGCACGGCGCTTCCGTCACGCCGAGACCGAGCCGGCAGGCGAGCAGCGTCGCGACGCCCGGCACGAAGCCCTGCAGGAGCGTGCACAGCGACCACAGCGTCATCGACCAGTAATAGGTGATCTTGCTGCCGAAGCGGTCGAGGAACAGGCCGCCGGGAACCTGCATCGCGACATAGGTCCACGAGAACGCGGAGAACATGATGCCCATCACGGCCGCATTGATGCCGAGCTCCTTGGTGAGCTGCGGCGCAGCCACCCCCAGCACGGTACGGTCGAGATAGTTGATCATCGTGCCGATCGCGAGCAACGCGAGGATCTTGTAGCGCGCGGACGTACGCCGGACCGTGCCGGCCGCCTGCGCCGGCGCGGCACTCGTGTGAGTGGTGTGCTGCATGGTTGTCTCCTGGTTTCTCGTTTTGTGAGGGGTCAGCGCGCGACGAGCGACTGAAAGTGATCGAACATTCGCTCGGCGTCGGGCGTGCGTCCGGTAAAGATCTCGAACGCGTCGACGGCCTGGTAGACGGCCATTCCGCCGCCGGGCAGCGTGGCGCAGCCAGCTGCACGCGCGGCGTGGATCAGTTCGGTTTCGAGCGGGAAGTACACGATGTCGGCCACCCACATGCCCGCGTGGAGCAGCTCGGCCGGCAGCGGCAAGCCCGGATGCTTGGCCATGCCGGTCGGCGTGGCGTGGATCAGGCCCGTCGCGGCGCGCATCGCGGCCGCGAGTTCGTCGCCGGACGGCGCGCCGCCCGCCACGACGCGCACGGCGGGGAAGCGCTGCTGCAGTTCGCCCGCGAGCGCGGCGGCGCGCGTGCCGTCGACATCGAAAATCGTCAGTTCGGCCGCGCCCATCTGCAGCGCCGCGTGCGCCACGGCCGCACCGGCACCGCCCGCGCCGAGCTGGACGACGCGATCGAGCTTCGCGCCGGGCAGCCCGCGGCGGAACGATTTCGCGAAGCCCGACCAGTCGGTGTTGTGGCCGATCCGCTTGCCGTCCTTGAACAGCACGGTATTCACCGCGCCGAGCGCGCGCGCGTCGTCCGACAGCGCGTCGAGGTGTTCGATCACGCGCTGCTTGCACGGGTGCGTGATGTTCAGTCCGTTGTAGCCCATCCGCTGCGCGGCATCGAGCAGTTCCGGCAGCGCGTCGGCGGTCACGCCGAGCACGTCGAGATCGATGCGCCGGTAGACGTAGCCGAAGCCCTGGCGGAAGCCTTCTTCCTCATGCATCGCGGGCGACAGCGACCCGCCGATGCCCTGGCCGATCAGGCCGATCAGAAACGACGGGCGGCTCATCGTGCGGCTCCCTGCGCGAACAGCGTCGCGAAGCGCTGCAGCGCGAACACGTAGCCTTCGGTGCCGCAGCCGCAGATCACGGCTTCGGCGACGGCCGACACATACGAATGGTGGCGGAACGCCTCGCGGCGATGCACGTTCGAGATATGCACTTCGATCACCGGTTTCGCGATCGCGGAAAGCGCGTCGGCCAGCGCGACCGACGTGTGCGTATAGGCCGCCGGGTTGATCACGATGCCGTCCGTGTCGACCCGCGCGGCATGCAGCCAGTCGATCAGCTGATGCTCGGCGTTCGACTGGCGGAACTCGATCTCCAGCCCGAGCGCCTCGGCTGCCGCACGGCAGCGCTGCTCGACGTCGGCGAGCGTTTCCGCGCCGTAGATATGGGGCTCGCGCGTCCCCAGCAGGTTCAGGTTCGGGCCGTTCAGCACCAATACCTTGGGCTTGCTCATGTGATTTCTGCTCCTGAAACAGGGACGGACCACGACCGGCACCGCCCCGAAGACATCGGAATTTGGCGCTAGTGTGCGCCCGTGAAAGCGCGCTGTCTTTTCGGGTTTTCGCTAATTTGTACCACCTAGTTAGTTTGTACAATACGGACCACTAGCCCAGTAAATTCGGGATATGGCGCCCATCGGGAACTCAACGACTGGTTCATTCAGGGCCGGTTCGGCCGGCGCCATGCCCCGTTCATCCGCAGGAATCGCCATGCAGCGCTCGATCGCCACCGTGTCACTGTCCGGCACGCTCGCCGAGAAACTCGCCGCCATCCAGGCCGCGGGTTTCGACGGCGTCGAAATCTTCGAAAACGACCTCGTCTACTTCGACGGATCGCCGGCCGACGTCCGGCGCATGGCCGCCGATCTCGGTCTCGATATCGTGCTGTTCCAGCCGTTTCGCGACTTCGAGGGCGTCAGCGCGGCCCAGCTCGCGCGCAACCTCGACCGGATCAAGCGCAAGTTCGACGTGATGCATGCGCTCGGCACCGACCGGATCCTCGTCTGCAGCAGCGTGTCGGCCGACACGATCGCGGACGACGGGCTGCTCGTCGACCAGCTCGGCGCGCTCGCCGAGGCCGCGCGGCAGGCCGGCGTGGTCGCCGCGTACGAAGCGCTCGCGTGGGGCCGCGTCGTGAAGCGCTATGGCCATGCGTGGAAACTCGTGAATGCGGTGAACAGCCCGCACCTCGGCCTCGCGCTCGACAGCTTTCACACGCTGTCGCTCGACGATTCGCTGGACGGGATCGCCGACATCCCGGGCGACCGGATCGCGTTCGTGCAGATCGCCGACGCACCGAAGCTCGCGATGGACGTGCTCGAATGGAGCCGCCACTTCCGCTCGTTCCCCGGCCAGGGCGACTTCGACCTCGCGCGCTTCACCGCGCGGGTGATCGAGTCGGGTTATACGGGGCCGCTGTCGCTCGAGATCTTCAACGACGGCTTCCGCGCGGCGCCGACCGCGATCACGGCCGCCGACGGCCATCGCTCGCTGCTCTATCTGGAAGAACTGACGCGCACGCGGCTCGCGCAGGACGGCCGCGCGCCGGCCGCCGGCCAGCCGCTGTTCGCGCCGCCGGCGCCGCCCGCGCACGTCGGGTTCCAGTTCATCGAATTCGCGGTCGACGCACCGGCGGCGGCGATCGTCGGCGAATGGCTCGGCCGGATGCGCTTCCGGCTCGCCGGCCGGCATCGCTCGAAGGACGTGACGCTGTTCCAGCACGGCGCCGCGTCGATCGTGCTGAACGCCGAGCGCGACTCCTTCGCCGATGCGTTCTTCCAGCAGCACGGGCTGTCGCTGTGCGCGTCGGCGTTCCGCGTCGACGACGCGAAAGTGGCGTTCGAACGCGCGGCCGGCTTCGGGTATGCGCCGTTCTCGGGCCGCGTCGGGCCGAACGAACGCGTGCTGCCGAGCGTGCAGGCGCCCGACGGCAGCCTCGAGTATTTCGTCGACGAAGCACCGAACGCGCCGACGCTGTACGAATCGGACTTCGTGCTGACCGACATCGACGGCCCGAGCGAAGTCGGCCCGCTGACGGGGATCGACCACGTGTGCCTCGCGCTGCCGGCCGACGCGCTCGACACGTGGATCCTGTTCTTCAAGACGGCGTTTGGCTTCGAGGCCGAGCGCAGCTGGCTCGTCCCCGACCCGTACGGACTGATGCGCAGCCGCGCGGTGCGCAGCGCCGACGGCTCGGTGCGGATCGCGCTGAATGCGTCGGTCGACCGTCATACGGCCGTCGCCGAATCGCTCGACCGCTACCACGGCACGGGGCTGAACCACGTCGCGTTCCGGACCGACGACATCGTGAAGACGGTCGCCGCGTTCGCGGCCGACGGCGTGCCGTTCCTGCGCATCCCGCCCAATTACTACGACGATCTCGCCGCACGCTACGCGCTGCCGGACGAACTGATCGACACGCTGAGCGCGCACCACCTGCTGTACGACCGCGACGAGCACGGCGGCGAATTCCTGCACGCGTATACGGAACTGGTCGACAACCGCTTCTCGCTCGAAATCGTCGAGCGGCGCGGCGGGTACGACGGCTACGGCGCGACGAACGCGGCCGTGCGGCTCGCCGCGCAGGCCCAGCGCAGGAAATAAGGGAAGGAAGCGAATCGGGCCTCGCGTCCGGCACGCACCATCGTGGTGAATCAGAGAACCGCGAGCCCGCCCGCGCGGCTCACCGCGATCGGGCCGGAGCCCGCGCCGCGTTTAGCGTTACATCCCGTAACGCGTACCGCAGTGCAGCATTCCGCCGGCCGCCCCGGTTTTAAGAATCGCTTAAGTCTTCGACGGCACCATCCGCAACCAGTACCCGATGGTTATCTCGAAAAGGAGGAAAGCGATGAGCGCCGTAGAAGCACCCGCGGGCCGCCCGGCCGCGCCCCCTGCAAAGAAGACGATGCTGCGCCGCCTGCTCAGTCATCATGAAATCGCGACGCTGCTCGTGCTGCTGCATGCACCGATCGGCGCGAACGCGAAACCCGAACTGCCTGCGCTGCAGGAAGCCGGCCTGGTCGAGATGGTCAAGCTCGACCCCGATACGGCCCCGAGCTTCCGGCTGACCGAAGACGGCACGGCCGTCCTGAAAGGGCTCGGCTACCGCTGAGCGGCCGTTCTCACGGCTTCCCCGTTTCTCCGTTTCCCCCGCATTCCCCGCCACACCCCGATCCCTGCGATTCGCCGGCCCGGCCGGCGAATCGCGTCACCCCGCCCGCTCCTGCAGCATCAACCGGTATTCCGTCGGCGTGACGCCGACCGTCGCCTTGAACTGGCGCGTGAACGCGCTGTGATCCGTATAGCCGCATAGCGCGGCGACGTCGGTGACCTTGTCGTGCGTGACGAGCAGCGCGGTGGCCGCATCGAGCCGCGTCTTCAGCAGCACCTGGCGCGGCGTCAGGTGGAACACCTTGTGGAAGTAGCGTTCGAGCTGCGCGACCGACATCCCGGCCATCTGCGCGAGCTGCTTCAGGTTCAGCGGCTGCACGTAGTGATCCTGGATGTGCTGGACCACGTCGGCGAGCCGGCTGTACGCCGGGTGCGATCCCTCGTGCGCCTTCAGGTCGCGCGAGATGCCCGCGAGGCCGACCACCCTGCCCGCGGCGTCGCGCAGCGGTTCCTTGCAGGTCAGGCACCAGCCCGGCTGGCGGCCCGGATACAGGTGCAGCTCGAGCTGGTCCATCAGTTGCTGGCCGGCGTTGATCGTCGCCATGTCCTGCTCGAAATAGCTGCGGCCGAAGCGGCGCGGAAACACCTCGTCGGCGGTCTTGCCGAGCAGGTCGCGCTTGTCCTTGTAGCCGCAGCGCATCGCCAGCGTGCGATTGACGATCGCGTAACGGCCGCTCGCGTCCTTCACGAAGAACGCGACGTCCGGCAGCGCATCGAACACCGGTTCGAGCAGGCGGAAGTGCGCGAGCATCGCGCCGAGATCGGCGTTGTCGGGCTGGTAGCGCAGCGTTTCGGACGGGCTCATGGGCGGTACGGCAAGCAAGGTCGTCATCCCGGCAACCGCGAAGCGAGTGGCAGATGGCGTCGATTATAGAAGCGCCCCTTCGATCGCGTCGCGCCGAGCGCGGGGCAGGCTGGTTGGCGGCGGGCGGCCGCATCGCGGTCGAGCGCTATCGGCCAGCGATACAAGTTGCGCACGCAACTACTGTGGCAGGTGTGCACGACCGGCCGCGATCACGATTCCCGTGCCGCCGGCATGCCGTACGACACCCGCGGCAACGCATACCCGGAACCGCCATCCTAAAAATGCGGACGGCCCGCGTCTTGGCGCGTTTGCGCATTCACCATGACGATTTCAGCATATATCAGGGTTATCGACGATATGCCGATATCGTCGCCGGTCACGCATCGAACGCGCAAGACGCCCGCATTTTCGCTATCTAGACTTGCTTCACGGTCACGAGACGACATCCCGCCGCTGCGGCAATCGGCACGCACGGCCCGCCGCATCCACCGTCGCGCACGCCGATTCCGGCACAGCACGGGCAGCACGGGCAGCCCGCGGCAGGCCTGCACGGCCCTCGCATCGGCCTGCCGACCGAACCGTCTCGCCCGGTTTACCGGCGCCGGCACGCATGCCGGCGGCGGCCCAACCACGCCATCAAGGGGAAGTGAAAGTGAAGCTGAAGGTATCGCACGTCGCGCTGGCCGCCGCCTGCGCACTGTCGGGCGCGCACGCCGGCGCCGCCGACGTCGTCAAGATCGGTTTCGCCGCACCGCTGACCGGCCCGCAGTCGAATTACGGCACGGACATGCAGAAAGGCGTGCAGCTTGCGATCGCCGATTTCAACGCGACGCATCCGACGATCGGCGGCAAGCCCGTCACGTTCCAGCTCGACTCGCAGGACGACCAGGCCGACCCGCGCACCGGCACGACCGTCGCGCAGCGGCTGATCGACGACAACGTCCGCGGGATCATCGGCCACTTCAACTCGGGCACCAGCATTCCGGCCTCCGACCTGTACGATCGCGCGGGCCTGCCGCAGATCTCGATGGCGACGTCGCCGCAATACACGGCGCGCGGCTACAAGACGACCTACCGGCTGCTGACGAGCGACGCGCAGGCCGGCCGCATCGTCGGCACCTACGCGGTGAAGACGCTGCGCTTCAAGCGCATCGCGATCATCGACGACCGCACGGCCTACGGCCAGGGCATCGCCGACGAATTCGCGAAGGCCGTGGAAGCGGCGGGCGGCACGATCGTCAAGCGCGACTTCACGAACGACAAGGCGCTCGATTTCTCCGCGATCCTGACCAACCTGAAGGGGATGAATCCCGACGCGATCTTCTACGGCGGCGGCGACGCGCAATCGTCGCCGATGATCCGCAAGATGCGTCAGCTCGGGATGAAGTCGGCCTTCGTGACGGGCGAGATGTCGCGCTCGCCGACGTTCCTGAAGGTCGGCGGCGACGCGGCCGAAGGCGCGATCGTCTACATGGGCGGGCTGCCGAAGGAAAAGATGCCGGGCTTCTCGGGCTACGCGACACGCTACAAGGCACGCTTCAACGAAGACGTGATCACCTACTCGCCCTACTCGTACGACGGCACGATCGCGCTGCTCACCGCAATGAAGGACGCGAACTCGACCGATCCGAAGGTGTACACGCCGTATCTCGGCAAGGTGTCGGTCAAGGGCGTGTCGGCCCCGAGCATCGCGTACGACGCGAAGGGCGACCTGAAGGACGCGCCGGTCACGATCTACAAGGTCGAGCACGGCACGTTCAAGCCGGTCGATACGATCGCCGGCAACTGAAGCGGCCGAGACGCACGCTCCCTTCCGCGCGGCGCGGCGGCTCACCCGCCGCGCGCGCCGCGCACGCTTCGGCCGCACGGCCCGAAGCCGCCCTCGACGCGCGCCCGCGTGCAGGCATTTCGCGCTCCTGTAGAATCCCCCCACCCGCTTTGACGCCTCGTCTCCGCCGTGCCCCATCCCGGTGCGGCGGTACGTGTTTCGTGCCTTACCCGGCACGCGGCACGCTTCGACGACGCCAGCCGCGCCTTGTCAGTCCATGCCGATAGCGGGCCCTGGAGACGCAGCACCGACAACAACATTCGAAAACCGACCGTCCTGACCATGCAAGCTTCCGAATTGAGCGGCGTGCCTCGCGCCGCCGAACGCGCGCTCACGCGCAGCGACTACAAGACCCTTGGCCTTGCCGCACTCGGCGGCGCCCTCGAGTTCTACGACTTCATCATCTTCGTGTTCTTCGCGCCGGCGATAGGACAGCTCTTCTTCCCGCACGACATTCCCGACTGGCTGCGGCAGTTGCAGACGTTCGGCATCTTCGCGGCCGGCTATCTCGCGCGCCCGCTCGGCGGCGTGATCATGGCGCACTTCGGCGACCTGTTCGGCCGCAAGCGGATGTTCACGCTGAGCGTGCTGATGATGTCGGTGCCGACGCTGCTGATGGGCCTGCTGCCGACCTACGACACGATCGGCATCCTCGCGCCGGTGTTGCTGCTGCTGTTCCGCGTGCTGCAGGGCGCGGCGGTCGGCGGCGAAGTGCCGGGCGCGTGGGTGTTCGTGTCCGAGCACGTGCCGTCGCGCCACATCGGCTATGCGTGCGGCACGCTGACCGCGGGCCTCACGGCCGGCATCCTGCTCGGCTCGCTGGTCGCGGCTGGCATCAACACCCGCTACTCGACGGCGGAAGTCGCCGCGTTCGCGTGGCGCATTCCGTTCCTGCTGGGCGGCGTGTTCGGGCTGTTCTCCGTGTACCTGCGCCGCTGGCTGCACGAAACGCCGGTGTTCGCCGAAATGAAGGCGAAAAAGGCGCTCGCGGCCGAGATTCCGCTGAAGGCCGTGCTGCGCGACCACGGCCGCGCGGTGATCGTGTCGATGCTGCTCACGTGGATGCTGTCGGCCGCGATCGTCGTCGTGATCCTGATGACGCCCGCGCTGCTGCAGAAGCAGTTCCACCTGACGCCCGCGACGACGCTGTTCGCGAACAGCGTCGCGACGCTGTGCCTGACGGCCGGCTGCATCACCGCGGGGTCGCTCGCGGGCTGGATCGGCGCGAAGCGCGTGCTCGCGATCGGCGGCATCGGGCTGGCCGCGTGCTACTACCTGCTGTTCGCGCAGGTCGCGGCCGACACGTCAACGCTGCCGCTCTACTACGGCATCGCGGGCTTCATGGTCGGCACGATCGGCGCGGTGCCGTTCGTGATGGTCAAGAGCTTCCCGGCCGTCGTGCGCTTCTCGGGCATCTCGTTCTCGTACAACGTCGCGTACGCGATCTTCGGCGGCCTCACGCCGGTGATCGTGTCGCTGATGATGAAGTCGAACCCGCTCGCGCCGGTCGTGTACGTCGCGGCGATCTGCGTGCTCGGCGCGATCGCCGTGCAGTTCTCGAAGGATGCGAAGGACGTGAAGGACGCGCGCTGAACGTCGGCGCGCAAGCGCCGGTTTCATGCGGAAAGGGCCGAATCCCGCGACGTGCGGGATTCGGCCCTTTTGACTTGGTGCGGACTTGGTGCGGCGCGACGCCGCGGATCGATTCAGTTCAACGCAGCACGCCGTACGACGAACTCGGGCGGCGCAGCGCGTCGATGCTCGCGCCACCGGCGCCGGTGACGAACAGCAGCAGGAAACCGCCGGCGATCGCGACGTTCTTCCAGAAGTGGATCACCATGTCGTGCTGGACGGCGGCATTCGTCGCGTCCCAGAAATTATGCCCGACCATCGCGGTCGCGATCGTGTAGACCGCCATCAGCAGCGCGAGCGGCCGCACCTTGTAGCCGACGATCAGCAGCAGGCCGCCGAGCCCCTCGATCGCGACGACGATCGGCGCGACGACCTGTTGATAGGGCACGTTCATCGCATGCAGATACGCGATGAAATCACCGTAGCCGAGCAGCTTCATGATGCCGCCCCACAAAAACAACGCCGCCAGCGCCAGGCGTGCGAAAAAAATGACGCCGGAATCGACGGAACGCGTCATGCCTTTCTCCTCGTATGCAATTCGGCCGTCCGCACGGGCGCGCCCATGCGGCTCGGGAGCGCCGCGCGGCCCTGCGGGGCGCGCGGCAAATGGGCCAGCATAGAGGGTCTTTCCGCGGTGTCCAAGAAAAAGGTTGTAGCAAATCTTTACACTGCGGCCGCGGCACCGGCAGCCCGGCGCATCGAAAAACGCGTTTAGCCGGCGTCGCTCAACAGCACGCCTTTCTTGAAGATGAAGCAGCCGTAGCCGCGCAGCTCGCCGGTGACGATCACCGCGTACGTCTGCTGCGCGCGCTCGTAGAACGCGAAACGCTCGACGCCGGTCAGCGGCACCGCGCGCCCTTCCGCGCGGTCGATCTCGGCCTGCACTTCGCGCTGCACGGGCGGCACCGCGGCCGCGTCGCCGACGACTTCCATCCGCCACGCGGGCGTGTCGACGAACGTATCGAGCGGCAGCACCGACAGCACCGCGCGCACGACGCGCGCCGAATCGGCGCCGTCGATCCGCAGCGCGCGGCCGACCACGGTATGCTCGGCGACGGATTCCGCCGGGAAATTCGCATCGCAGATCGCGATTTCGTCACCATGGCCCATCGCGCGCAGCGTGTGCAGGATGTCGGCGTGCAGCAGCGGGTCGAGATTCTTCAGCATGTCGGCTAGTCTCCGGGATCGGGAAGGAACCGCGTAACGTTACCCGATCCCGGCGGCCGCTGCGCATGCATCCCCCGCATTACGACGCCGCGGCCGGCATTTCGTCGATGAAACCCGTGACCGATGCGAGGCGGCCCGACGCGTCGACGGTGCCGAAGTCCGAACCCTTCACGATCGCCGCGCCGTCGGGCGACACGAGCGCCCACGAGAACCGCAGGTGCCGGCCGAAGCCGTCGACGTCGGTCGTGCGGCGGAAGCGGCAGGCGGGAAAGCGTTCCTGCACCGCCGCGATCATCGTGTCGATGCCGGCGTGGCCGTCGCCGCTCATCAGCGGATCGCGATACGCCGCGTCGCTCGCGTAGGTCGCATCGATCAGCGCGCGGCGGCGTGCGACGTCGGGTTCGTTCCATGCGTCGATGTAGCGGTCGATCAGGCCGGTGTGAACGGACGCAGCGGATCGGGCGGTGTTCATGGCAAGACTCCTGGTGTCGATGAAGGGACGATGTCGCGAACGTTTCGTGTCCGCGTGCCGCTATCGTCGCCGGGCTCGCGCGGGCGGTCGATTACGCGGGAGGTAAGGAAATCGCGCCGGCCGCGACCGGCGTGCCCGCGCGGCCCCCAACGAAAACGGGCGCCCGAAGGCGCCCGCGTCGGCGTGCCGCCACGTTCGCGCGCATCAGGTCACCGGCGCCGGATTGAACAGCGTCAGCGCATTCGCGAGCTTCCACTGCTCGGCCCACGTGCGGCGCTTGCCGCTCGCGACGTCGAGCATCAGCCGGAACAACGCCCAGCCGGTGTCCTCGATCGTCGCCGCGCCGGTCGCGATCTGCCCCGCGTCGAGATCCATCAGGTCGTGCCAGCGGCGCGCGAGATCGCTGCGCGTCGCGACCTTGATCACCGGCACCTGCGCGAGGCCGTACGGCGTGCCGCGGCCGGTCGTGAAGATGTGCAGGTTCATCCCGGCCGCGAGCTGCAGCGTGCCGCAGATGAAATCGCTCGCGGGCGTCGCCGCGTACAGCAGCCCCTTCTGCCGCGCGCGATCGCCGGGACGCACGACGCCGGCGATCGGCGCGCTGCCCGACTTCACGATCGACCCCATCGCCTTCTCGACGATGTTCGACAGGCCGCCCTTCTTGTTGCCGGGCGTCGTGTTCGCGCTGCGGTCGACGCGGCCGCGCTGCAGGTAGCGGTCGTACCAGTCCATCTCGCGGATGATCTCGCGCGCCACCGCTTCGTTCGCCGCGCGCGACGTGAGCTGCGCGACGCCGTCGCGGACTTCGGTCACTTCCGAGAACATGATCGTCGCGCCGGCGCGCACCAGCAGGTCGGCCGCGAAGCCCACGGCCGGGTTCGCGGTGAGCCCCGAGAATGCGTCGCTGCCGCCGCACTGCACGCCGACGACGAGATCCGACGCCGGGCACGTCTCGCGGCGGCGGCGGTTCAACCGCTCGAGATGCGCTTCGGCCATCTTCATGATCGAGTCGATCATCGAGTTGAAGCCGACGTGCGCGGCGTCCTGCAGGCACACGACGCCGCCGTTGCCGGCCGTGCCGTCGGCGGTCACCGGAATCGCGCCGGGCGGCAGCAGGCGCTCGGGCTGCAGCTTCTCGCAGCCGAGGCTCACGGTCATCACTTCGCCGCCGAAATTCGGATTCAGGCTGATGTTGCGCAGCGTGCGGATCGGGATGTCGGCGTCGGGGGCGTCGATCGCGACGCCGCAGCCGTACGTGTGTTCGAGCCCGACCACGTCGTCGACGTTCGGGTAGCGCGGCAGCAGTTCGTCCTTGATCCGCTTCACCGCATGCTCGACGACGCCCGACACGCACTGCACGGTCGTCGTGATCGCCAGGATGTTGCGCGTGCCGACCGAGCCGTCGGCATTGCGGAAACCCTCGAACGTATAGCCTTCGAGCGGCTCGAGCGGCGGCGCGGCACGCGTCGCGAGCGGCAGGTCGTCGAGCCCCGGCGGCTCGGGCATGCGCATCGTGCGCTCGTTGACCCAGCTGCCGCGCCGCAGGTCCGTCAGCGCATAGCCGATCACCACGTTGTAGCGGACGACCGGATCGCCGGCCGCGAGATCGACGAGCGCGACCTTGTGCCCCTGCGGCACGCCTTCGCACAGCGTCAGCCCGTCGGCGAACGTCGCGCCTTCGGGCAGGCCGCCGTCGTTGACGACGATCGCGACGTTGTCGGCCGGATGCACGCGGATGTAGAGAGGAGAAGCAGTCATTGCAATTCCTGAAGGCTATCGGCGATATCGTTAGTCATCATACGACATTCAACCTCAACCCGCGATGCTGCGTAAACCCTGATCCGGAAAGACCCTGACCTTGAACGGCCAGCAAACCGCTTGCGCCACCTTTTCCCTCGTTGTACGATGACATACAACGACATCGCCAATTCGGCTCGCATGCCGTTTCCCGACGAACCCAGCACTCGCGCTAGACGGACGACCCAATCATGACTTCACCGCAAGAACTCAAACAGATCATCTCCCACGGCCTGCTGTCGTTTCCGCTGACGGATTTCGACGCCGACGGCAACTTCCGTCCGTCCACCTACGCCGAGCGCCTGGAGTGGCTGGCGCCGTACGGCGCGAGCGCGCTGTTCGCGGCGGGCGGCACCGGCGAATTCTTCTCGCTCACGCAGCGCGAGTATTCGGACGTGATCCGCGTCGCGACGGAAACCTGCAAGGGCAAGGTGCCGATCCTCGCCGGCGCGGGCGGCGCCACGCGCGTCGCGATCGAGTATGCGCAGGAAGCCGAGCGCCTCGGCGCGAGCGGCGTGCTGCTGATGCCGCATTACCTGACCGAAGCGAGCCAGGAAGGGATCGCCGACCATGTCGAGCAGGTGTGCCGCGCGCTGAAGATCGGCGTCGTGGTGTACAACCGCGCGAATTCGAAGCTGAACGCCGACATGCTCGAGCGCCTCGCCGACCGTTGCCCGAACCTGATCGGGTTCAAGGACGGCGTCGGCGAGATCGAGAGCATGGTCACGATCCGCCGCCGCCTCGGCGACCGCTTCGCGTACCTCGGCGGCCTGCCGACGGCCGAAGTCTATGCGGCCGCGTACAAGGCGCTCGGCGTGCCGGTGTACTCGTCGGCCGTGTTCAACTTCATCCCGAAGACGGCGATGGAATTCTACGAGGCGATCGCGAAGGACGACCACGCGACGGTCGGCCGCCTGATCGACGCATTCTTCCTGCCGTACCTGAAGATCCGCAACCGCCGCGCCGGTTATGCGGTCAGCATCGTGAAGGCTGGCGCAAGGCTCGTCGGCCATGACGCGGGCCCGGTGCGCGCGCCGCTCGTCGACCTCACCGAGGCGGAAGCCGCCGAGCTCGACGTGCTGATCAAGAAGATGGGCCCGCAGTAAGCGGCGTTCGCCGGCGGCGCGGGCCTTCATCGGCGCCGCGGCCGGCACGCCTGCATCGTGGCCGGCACGCGCCGGCCGCGATCGTTCGTTGCCCTTCCTTTCCGTGACGATGCACGCATCCACCGCGATGCGTGCCGCCGTCACATCTGCGCGATGATCCCGACGATCCGGTAGCGCACGTTCCCCAGCTTGACCCGCGTCGCCTCGATCTGCCCCGGTGTGCCCGCGCGGGCGCGCGCATTCGATTCGCCGCCGAGGATCTGCCCGAGCACGTCGCGGTCGACGACCGCATCGAAGAACCGGCCGACCGTGATCGTCGCCGACTGCTTCGCGGTCGCGAGCTGGCTGTTCGCCTGCATCAGCGCGTCGGTACGCAGGTTCGGGTCGCGCTCGTCGATGCTGCGCCGGTACTGGAGCGCGAACACCAGCGCTTCCATGTCCTGCCGGAAACGGCGAACGGCCTGCCCGAACACGAGCGAATGGGCGTCGGCACCCGTGACGAGCCGCCCCTGGTTGATCGTCACGTCGAATTCGCTGCCGCCGAGGTCGCGCTGGAATTCCTGCAACGCGTTCGCGAGCACACGCCCTTCGCTGTACTGGCCGATCTGGGTGCGCACGGATTTCGCGACGTCGCCGATCGCTTTCCACAATCCGGCCGCGAACAGGTGATCGCCACGCTTGTTGATGTTCATGGAGGGTTCCCTCGTTGTCTTTTGTCGGTCTCTCAGGCTCGCCTGCAGGCCGGGCGGCCCGAGGCACCGGTACTGTAGGAGAAATTCGGGAAACGCGGAAGACACCACAAAAAAAGCGGAGGCGACCCGTCGGCCGCCTCCGCTTTCGTCCCTCCGGGGAGCGGCCCGGCGTCGATTGCCGGGCCGCCCCTCGTTATTCCGCCTTCCCGTCCCGCAAGCGCGGGATCGCCAGCGGATTGCCGTCCTGCAACCCTTCGGGCAGCAGGTCGTCCGGGAAGTCCTGGTAGCACACGGGCCGCAGGAAACGCTCGATCGCCGTCGCGCCGACCGACGTGACGGCCGGGTTCGACGTCGCGGGGAACGGCCCGCCGTGCACCATCGCATCGCACACCTCGACGCCTGTCGGGTAGCCGTTGACGAGCAGGCGCCCGGCCTTGCGTTCGAGGATCGGCAGCAGCCGGCGGGCGAGCGGCTTGTCGTCGGCGTCCATCTGGAGCGTGGCCGTCAACTGGCCTTCGAGCCCGTCGAGCACGCGCGCGACTTCGTCGAGATCGCGGCAGCGCACGATCAGCGACGCCGGCCCGAACACCTCGTGGCTGAACGCCGGTTCGGCCAGGAACGCCTGCGCGCCGACTTCGTACAGTGCGCCGCCGGCCTGGCAGTCGGTCTGCGCCGCCTCGCCCGCGCCGATTTCGCGCACGCCCGGCAGTTCGGCCAGCTTGCCGCGACCGCTGCGGTACGCATCGGCAATGCCGTGCGTGAGCATCACGCCGGCCGGCTTCTTCGCGAGCGCCTGCGCGGCGGCGGCTTCGAAGCGGTCGAGATCGGGGCCGTCGATCGCGAGCACGAGGCCCGGGTTCGTGCAGAACTGGCCGACGCCGAGCGTCAGCGAATCGACGAAGCCCGTCGCGATCGCGTCGCCGCGCGCGGCGAGCGCGGCCGGAAACAGCACGACCGGGTTGATGCTGCTCATTTCCGCGTAGACGGGAATCGGCTGCGGACGCGCGTTCGCGAGCTGCACGAGCGCCATGCCGCCCTGCCGCGAGCCGGTGAAGCCGACGGCCTGGACCGCCGGATGGCTGACGAGCGCCGGGCCGATCGCGCGGCCGGGGCCGATCAGCAGCGAGAACACGCCGGCCGGCATGCCGGTTTTCGCGACGGCGGCGCGGATCGCGCGGCCGACCAGCTCGGACGTGCCGAGATGCGCCTCGTGCGCCTTGACGATCACCGGGCAACCGGCCGCGAGTGCCGACGCCGTATCGCCGCCGGCCACCGAGAACGCGAGCGGGAAATTGCTCGCGCCGAACACGACAACGGGCCCGAGCGCGACTTTCTGCAGACGCAGGTCCGAACGCGGCAGCGGCGTGCGCGCGGGCTGGGCGGGATCAATCGACGCGGCAAGGAAGCGCCCGTCGCGCACGACGCGCGCGAACAGCCGGAGCTGGCCGACGGTGCGGCCGCGCTCGCCCTGCAGCCGCGCGACGGGCAGGCCCGTTTCGGCGTGCGCGCGCTCGATCAGCGCATCGCCGAGCGCGACGATTTCATCGGCGATCGCCTCGAGAAACGCCGCGCGGGCCGCGAGCGGCTGCGCGCGGTACGCATCGAACGCATCGCGCGCGAGTTCGCACGCGCGGTCGATATCGGCCGGCGACGCGACGCCGAACGCCGGCGCGTCGATCGGCGCGCCCTGCGTCGGGTCGAACGCGTGCAAGGTTCCGGCCGAGCCGGCCACCGCGTCGGCGCCGATCAGCATCTCTCCTGTCAGTTGCATGGGATGTGCTCCGTGGTTCGGGAATGAATGGCTCATTGTAGCGCAACAGATACGATGTCCGCTGACATCATCGCCCCCTGTCCGCCGTTTGCGAGGGCGCCGACGATACACCCGCAAGCCTTGTCCGGCCAGGTTCTCACGACTTTCCCACACTGTGGCGACACGCTTCAAAGGGAAAACCCGAAGTTTATGCATCCGGCCATTATCAATAAACTTTCAGCCATGTCATACGACGACGTACATTCAAAGTGAGCCATCAGACTTCTCCTCGCGATCTTCCGCTCGACCTCGCGCGCACCGCGCGCCGGACCGCCGTGCGCTACTGGATCCTGGCGATGCTGTTCGTCGTCACGACGCTCAACTATGCGGACCGTGCGACGCTGTCGATCACCGGCACGCCGATCCGCCAGGCGTTCGGCATCGATCCGGTGACGATGGGCTACATCTTCTCGGCGTTCAGCTGGGCGTACGTGCTCGCGCAACTGCCGAGCGGCTGGCTGCTCGACCGCTTCGGCGCACGGCGCGTCTATGCGGCGAGCATCTTCCTGTGGTCGGCGTTCACGCTGCTGCAGAGCACGATCGGCCTCGGCGGCAGCGCCGCGTTCGCGGTCGCCGCGCTGTTCGCGATGCGCTTCGCGGTCGGCATCGCCGAGGCGCCCGCGTTTCCGGCCAATGCGAAAGTCGTCGCGAGCTGGTTCCCGACCGCCGAGCGCGGCACCGCGTCGGCGATCTTCAACGCCGCGCAGTACTTCGCGGCCGTGGTGTTCTCGCCGCTGATGGCGTGGCTCACGCATGCGTACGGCTGGCACCAGGTGTACCTGTGGCTCGGCCTGGCCGGCATCGCGCTCGCGTTCCTGTGGCTGCGCGTCATGAAGGACCCGGCCGACCATCCGGCCGTGAACCGCGCGGAACTCGACCATATCGAACAGGGCGGCGGGCTCGTGCGATCGGCGGGCCGGCCCGCCGGGCCGCGCGACGCCGGCGGCACGCGCGCGGGAGGCGGCCGCGTCGCCGGCTGGTACTACGTGCGCCAGTTGCTGTCGAACCGGATGCTGATCGGCGTGTACCTCGGCCAGTACTGCGTGAACGTGCTCACGTACTTCTTCCTCACGTGGTTCCCGATCTATCTCGTGCAGGCGCGCGGCATGTCGCTGCTGAAGGCCGGCTTCATGACGTCGCTGCCCGCGATCTGCGGGTTCCTCGGCGGCGTGCTCGGCGGAATGCTGTCGGACGCGCTGATCCGTCGCGGCGTGTCGCTGACGCTCGCGCGCAAGATTCCGATCGTCGGCGGGATGGCGCTGTCGATGGCGATCATCGGCTGCAACTACGTCGACAGCGAAGCGCTGGTGATCGCGCTGATGGCCGTGTCGTTCTTCGGCAAGGGGATCGGCTCGCTCGGCTGGGCCGTCGTCGCGGACACCGCGCCGAAGGAGGCGATCGGCCTGTCGGGCAGCCTGTTCAACATGTTCGGCAACACGGCCGGCATCGTCGCGCCGATCGCGATCGGCTACCTCGTCGGCGCGAGCGGCTCGTTCAACGGCGCGCTCGTGTTCGTCGGGCTGAACGCGCTCGTCACCGTGTTCAGCTATCTCGTGATCGTGAAGGACATCAAGCGCGTCGAATTGCGTCATCGCGACGCCTGAGGGTCGACGTTCCATGCAAACGGCGGCCGCTTTCGCGCGGCCGCCGTTTTCGCATCAAGCCGCGGAATGCGCGACGCGCAGCATGTCGTGCACGCCGGACGTCATCAGCGCAAGGAACGCGAGCAGGCCGACGTAGCAGAGCGCGTACGTCGTTTTCGTCTCGATCGACGTCGCGTAGTACACGCGGTTCTCCGGCGCGTCGGGATCGTAGCGCCACGCGCGCTTCAGCTGCGGCAGCGCGAGGATCGCCATCACGATCAGCAGCGGGCTCGGGCGATACACGAACAGCGCGATCAGCACGGGCACGCCCGCGAACCAGATGCGCGGCGACAACACCGCGGTGATCCGCCCGCCGTCGAACGGCGACAGCGGAATCATGTTGAACAGGTTCAGGAAGAAGCCCGTGTACGACAGCGCGAGCAGCAGGTTGCTATCGGTGTGCCGCGCGGCCGCGTAGCAGGCCAGCGCGCCGAGCGTGCCGACGAACGGCCCGGCAAGCCCGACGTATGCCTCGGTTTCCGCGTCGTGCGGCATCGCCTTCAGCTGGATCCATGCGCCGACGAACGGGATGAAGGTCGGCAGCCCGACGTCGAGCCCGCGCCGCCGCGCGGCGACGTAGTGGCCGGCCTCGTGCACCAGCAGCAGCGCGACGAAACCGGCCGCGAACCGCCAGCCGTAGAACAGCGCGTAGACCGCGATCGACGCCAGCATGGTGCCCGCCGACACGAGCACCTTGCCGAGCTTGAGGCCGCCGAAGATCAGCAGCAGCAGCTTCGTCATTCCTTGCGCTCCGTGGCGGCTGCCTCGGACGCGTCGGCGACCGCCGGCACCGCGGCGGCCTTCGGCTTGCGCCCGAAGAAGCGCTTGAGCGCCGCGCCGCCGGCCAGCAGCGCGACCGCGCCGATCTTGAAGAACTTCACCGCGAACGCGCCGATCAGCGCGAGCAGGCCGAGCTTCTTCGCGCCGACGCCGACGATCAGCGCCGCCAGCCCGTACTCGGCAACGTGGTCGGTCGACTGGTTGAAATCGGCGTAGCGCTTGCCGTCGTTGAAGCTGATGTTCGACAGCAGGTCGTCGGCCGATGCCTTGTATTTCGGCAGGTCGGCAAGCGTCGACGCCATCGTCAGCGACAGGTAGCCGTCGCGGCCCAGCACGAGCGTCCGGTAGTTCACGCCGTCGTTTGCGGCATTCGGCGCCGCGCCCTTGTCGCGAATGATCGCGGACCACACGAGCCGGTGCGTGGCCGCGTCGTACGCGGGCGCCTTCGCCCAGCCGACCACCTCGGTTTCGGGCAGGCCGCGCTCCTTGCGCGCCGGGTTGTTTTCCTCGGTGCCGGCCTGCAGGCTCTTCAGCAGCTCGTCGGGCTTCCAGTCCTTCGCGTCGTCGTCGCGGATATAGCCGCTCGGCTCGAACGACACGACCGAAATCCAGTCGGCGTCCGGGTCGTCGGGCAGCACGAGGCCGACCAGCTTGGCTTCGTCGATCGAATTACCCATCGAGCGCAGGTAGCGGCCGGCCTCGGCGGCCGGCACGAACGACTCGCCGGCCTTCAGCTTCAGCACGGCTTCGTGTTTCACGTCGATGTCGGTCGGCCCTTTCACGACCGCTTCGTTGGCGGCCGCGGCGGCGGCCCTCATTTCCACCTGCGCAGCTTCGGTCTGCGCGTGGCCGCTGGTCGCGGCAAGTGCGAGCGTCGCCACGCAGGCGAGCCGGACGGCAAGTCTTTTCATTGTTGGATTCCCCTGGAATGCCTTGTCGTGAATGTGCGCGGCACCGGCCCGTGATTGGTCTCGCGGGTCCGGCGCCGCCTCTCAGGTGGCACGGTCGCCATGGTAACGCAGCGCCGCGACGCGCCAGGGCCCGGGGAGCGGCGCGATGCTTACCTGACAGGTAATGCCCAAGGTGCGCGAGATTGCCTATCATCCGCGTCATGAACCCGACCGCCACCGCCCATTCGCCCTCCCCGTCCGCCGGCCGCGCGTCCGGCGTCGGCCCGCTGCTGCGCACGTGGCGCCAGCGCCGGCGCCTGAGCCAGATGGCGCTCGCGCTCGACGCGGAAGTCTCCGCGCGCCACCTGAGCTTCGTCGAATCGGGCCGCGCGCAGCCGAGCCGCGAGATGGTGCTGCACCTCGCCGAACGCCTCGACGTGCCGCTGCGCGAACGCAATGCGCTGCTCGTCGCGGCCGGCTTCGCGCCGCTGTTTCGCGAACGGCCGTTTTCGGATCCTCAACTCGACGCCGCGCGCCACGCGGTCGAAGCCGTGCTGCGCGGCCACGAGCCCTACCCGGCGCTCGCGGTCGACCGCCACTGGGTGCTGCTCGCCGCGAACCGGATGCTCGGCGCGCTGGTCGCGCAGGCCGATCCGGCGCTGCTGCAGCCGCCCGTCAACGTGCTGCGGCTGAGCCTGCATCCGGACGGCCTCGCATCGCAGATCGCCAACTGGCATGAATGGCGCGCGCACATCCTGCATCGGCTGCAGCGGCAGATCGACGCGAGCGGCGACCGCACGCTGCATGCGCTGCGCGACGAGCTCGCCGCGTATCCGGCGCCGGGCGGCCAGCCCGACACCCCGCCGGCACGCGCCGATTTCGCGGATATCGCCGTGCCATTGCGATTGCGCACGGCGGCCGGCGAGCTGACGTTCTTCAGTACGACGACGGTGTTCGGCACGCCGGTCGACGTGACGCTGTCGGAACTCGCGATCGAGGCGTTCTTTCCGGCGAATCCGGAGACGGTCGACGCAATGCGGGCGCTGGCGGACACCCTGCCCGCGTCATGACCGCCATCAGCGGCGCTCGAGCGCCAGCTTCACGCCAAGCCCCAGCAGGACCACGCCGCTGACGCGGTGCAGGCGCGTCAGGATGCGCGGGTTGCGCCGGATCGATGCCGACAGCAGGCCGGCGAACAGCGCGACGGGCCCCTTGACGAGAAACGTCAGGCCGGCGAACGTCGCGCCCAGCACGAACAGCGACCGCATCGGATGCGCGGTGCCCGCCGGCACGAACTGCGGCAGGAACGCCAGATAGAACAGCGCGACCTTCGGATTCGACACGTTGGACAGCGCGCCTTGCGCGAACGTACGCAGCCGCGACACCTGCGCGCCGCCGCTGCTGCTGCTCGCGAGCGACAGTTCGCCCGACGAACGCAGCAACGTGATGCCGAGGTACAGCAGGTACAGCGCGCCGATCACCTTCAGTGCCGTGAACAACCATTCGGATGCCTGAAGAAGCGCGCCCAGCCCGAGCGTCGCGAGCATCGTGTGCACGAGCAACCCGACGCTGACGCCCGCGGCGGTCACAAGGCCCGCGCGCGTGCCGCCGGACAGCGTGCGCGACATCACGAGAACCATGTCCTGGCCCGGCGTGACGATGACCAGCAGCGACGTTGCAATGAACGGCAACCAGGATAGATGCGACATGGGAGCACTCCAGAACGGGATGGCCGACGGACGGGAATCGCCCGGCCGGTCGTCAGATTATCGACGCCCTTCCGTGGAGATTGGATGCAAATTTGGCTACTGTACCGGCCTGATTTGGCGCTATTCTCTAGCAATCAAGCTCATGGCAGTCAAAAATGTCAATCAAACTGGATGCGATCGATCGGCGCATTCTGCGCGCATTGCAACGGAATTCGAATCAGACGAATGCCGAACTCGCGCAACAGGCCGGGCTGTCGGCCACGCCCTGCCTGCGCCGCGTTCATCTGCTCGAGGAACAGGGCGTGATCGACGCTTATGTCGCGCTGCTGAATCCCGCCGCCGTCGACCTGCGATTCAGCGCGTTCGTGCGCGTCACGCTGGAGCGCCAGGACAAGACGACGGTCGAGCGCTTCGCGCGCGAGATGGAGCAGGCGCCCGAAGTGCTCGAATGTCATCTGATGGCCGGCAGCTACGACTATCTGCTGCGCGTGATCGCGCGCGATCTCGACGACTACCAGCGCTTCCAGATGGAAACGCTCACGCAGATCGAAGGCGTCCGCAACGTCGAAACCGAGATTCCGCTGAAGCGCATCAAGCAGACGGTTCGCCTGCCGATCTAGGCGTCCAGAAACGTGACGGCCTCCCCGGCCGGCTGCCCGTTCAGCGCGCCGTCGCGCACGACGACCTGCCCGCGCACGACCGTATGCACGGGCCAGCCCGTGACTGCGCACCCGTCGTAAGGTGTCCAGCCGCTCACGCTGGCGATCCATTCGTCGCGGATGATCCGTCGCGCCTGCAGGTCGACGATGCTGAAATCGGCGTCGTAGCCGGCCGCGATGCGCCCTTTCCCCTCGATGCCGAAAATGCGCGCCGGCCCGGCGCTGGTCAGGTCGACCAGCCGTTCGAGGCTCAAGCGGCCCGCATGGACGTGGTCGAGCATCAGCGGCAGCAGCGTCTGCACGCCGGTCATCCCGCTCGGCGACTGCGGATACGGGCGGCGCTTTTCGTCGCGCGTATGCGGCGCGTGATCGCTGCCGATCACGTCGACCACGCCGTCGCGGACGGCCTGCCACAACGCGTCCCGGTGACGCCGCTCGCGCACGGGCGGATTCATCTGCGCGAACGTGCCGAGCCGCTCGTAGCAATCCGGCGCAGCGAGGCTCAGGTGGTGCGGCGTGACCTCGACCGTCACGCGCCGCCGATGGTGTTGAAGAAACGCCATTTCGTCCGCCGTGGACACGTGCAGCACATGCAGCCGACGGCCCGTTTCGGCCGCCAGCCCGACGATGCGCCGCGTCGCGATCAGCGCACTGTCCTCGTCGCGCCAGCGCGGATGATCGCGCACGTCGCCGCTCGCTTCCACGATCGCCTTGCGTTCGCGCAGCCGCGCCTCGTCCTCCGCATGCACGGCCATGCGCCGGCGCCCGTTGCGCAGGATCCGGCGTAACACGGTTGCGTCGTCGGCCAGCAGGTCGCCGAACGAACTGCCCATGAATACCTTCACGCCCGCGCAGCCGGGCAGGCGCTCGAGTGCCGGCAACCGCTCCGCATTCACGGCCGAGCCGCCGATATAGAACGCGTAGTCGCACCACGCGCGACCGCGCGCCAGGTCCAGCTTCGCCTGCAGGTCCTGCCCGCTCAGCGTCAACGGATGCGTGTTGGGCATCTCGAAGACGGTCGTGACGCCGCCGAGCACCGCGCCGCGCGTGCCGGCTTCGAAGGTCTCCTTGTGCGTCAGCCCCGGCTCGCGGAAATGCACCTGGCTGTCGACCACGCCCGGCAGCACATGCAATCCGCGCGCATCGAGCACGACGTCGGCCCGCCAGCTGCCCTGCAACGCGCCCAGCGCGACCACGCGGCCCGCCGCGCACGCGACGTCGATCCGTTCGGCGCCGTTGGGCGTCATCACCGTGCCGCCCTGCACGAGCAGGTCGACGTGGCGACGCGTCGGCGTGTCGGTTGCGTCACGTCCCATCCGCTCGCCCATGACTCAGAACTCGTTCTGGATGTGCTTGTAGCCGAGCACCAGCGCATTGTTCGTGCGCGCGACGTCCTCGGAGAAATCGCTCGCATCGGCCGTGACCTGCGGCAACGCGGCGAGATCGGTTTCCGGCCCGATGCGTTCGGTCGAACGGACGTAGAAGCCCGGCGGCAGATGGCAGCCGTCGACGACCGCGTTGTAGCGCACCACGCAGCCGTCGTCGATCGTGCAGTTGAACAGCACGCTGTTGAACCCGACGAATACGCCGTCGCCGACCTTGCACGGCCCGTGGACGATCGCGCGATGCGCGATCGACGTGTGCCGGCCGATCGTCACGCTCGCGCCCGACTTCGAATGGATCACGACGCCGTCCTGGATGTTCGAATGCGCGCCGATCACGATCGGCGCGATCCGGCCGTCGGCATCCGTTTCGTCCGCGCGGATCACCGCGTACGGGCCGATGAACACGTTCTCCTCGACGATCACGTGCCCGCACAGGATGGCGGTCGGGTCGACGAAGGCGTTCGGATGAATCCGCGGCAGGTCGCCGCGCGGGTTCTTTCGGATCATGAGGATTCCTGCCGGGAAAGGAGGGGGCCGCGCCTGAGCCGCTCGAACAGGCCCGGATCGCGCCACTGCGCGGCGATGGCCGGGGCGAACACGATCGCATCGAGGTCGATCGGGCCCATGCGCGGATTGAAGGCGTCGTCGCGAAAACACTGCGCGTAGCCGGTCTCGGTCTCGTGCACGATGACCGAATGCAGCCGCACGTCGGCTTCGCCGTTCGACATGCGCGTGCCGCTCAGCGCCGCGTCGACGAGGCGAAACAACACGCGCGAGAACTGTTCGGCGCTCGGTGACACGGGCAGCACCACCCAGCGCTCGGAAAAACGACGCATGCTTTCGACGTAGCATGGATCGTCGTCCGACCACAGCGTCACCGCATGATCGAACGCATCGACCAGGTCACGCACGTCGCCCTTGAGCAGCCCGAAGTCGTAGACCATCTGCCCGTGGTCCAACGCGTGCGCTTCGAGCAGCAACTCGACGCGGTACGAATGGCCGTGGATCGAATGCGAGCAGCGCCGCGTGCTGCAGCCGCGCACGACATGCGCATTCTCGAACCGGAACAGCTTGCGAATCAGCATGCGCCGGCGCCTTCCGCCATCGGCGCGGCCCAGGCCACCGCATCGTGCGGGTGCAGGCTTTCCAGATGGCGCACCTGGACGCACGGATTCGCGTGACGACCGTCCAGCGCGGCCTGCACGCGGCGCGCGGCATCCTCGACGAACATCAGGTTGCCGCCGTTCAGCACCGCGAACGCCTGTTCGTCCGCGCGCTTGACGGCCGTCTGCACCGGCGTGCCGAGCGCGTGCTCGACGCGATCGATCAGGTCGATCAGCCCCAGCGTCGCGCCGGCGGCGGGCAGCGCCACGCCGACGACGGCTTCGCTGCGCTGGCTGTGCGGCGTGGCGGCCGACGCATGCCGTTTCAGCCATGCGGCGACAGCCGCCGGCGCCACGCGATCCTCGCGGCCGAACGCGGCCAGGAATGCCTGTTCGACCCAGTGCCGCGACAGCGCGGCCGAGCACGGGCATGTGGACGAATAGGCGACCGTCACCTGGGCGCGCAGCTCGAACGCTTCGCCGGCAAGCGTCGCGTCGATCCGCACCGGATACGCCTTCCACCCGGCCAGCCCCTCGGTCACGAGCGCGGGGCGGCGGGCCAGCAGGTCGAAGCGCAGCCGCACGCGCGCGCTGCGCGTGTCGCAGTCGCGATGGCTGTCGACCATCGCGCGCAGCACGCGCCCGAGACCGGCCGGCGACAGCGCTTCGCCGTCGGCGAGCCGGTCGAGCAGCCCGTACAGCCGCGACATGTGGATGCCTTTCACGTGCGGTGCGGGCAGATCGACCTGCACGTCGGCGCGGGCATGCACGTCGCGCCGGCAGCCGGGCTCGGCCACCGCGACGGGCAGGTCGATGCCCTGCATGCCGACCCATTCGAGCGGACGGCGGCCGGGCGCGGCATCGGTCAGGGAAACATCGGGAAGGGCTGCATTCATGCTCGGATTCCGGTGGCGCGCCTTGTCCATCCGGATCGATGCAGGCAGCGCGCGTTCAGGTCAGGACCAGTCGCGAAACGGGTTGTCCCACGTGGCCCAGTGTTCGGGGCCGGCGGCCATCTCGGCGTCGGTCAGCAGACACGCGTCGAGGCGCGCGCGCAGCGCGGGCTCGTCCATGTCCATGCCGATCAGCACGAGTTCCTGGCGGGCGTCGCCGACGCGCTCGTCCCAGCGCGCGCGGATCTGCGCGACGGCCTCGGCGTCCCGCGGCCAGCGCTCGGGCGGCACGGCCGCCCACCAGTAACCCGCCGGCCCGTGCCGCGCGACCGCCCCGGCCTGCGACCACGACCCGGCGACGGTCGGATGCGTGGCCAGCCAGAAGAACCCCTTCGAGCGGACGACGCCCGGCCATTCGCTTTCGACGAGCTCGAAGAAGCGCCGCGGATGGAACGGCCGCCGCGCGCGGTAGACGAAGCTGCGGATCCCGTACGCGTCGGTCTCCGGCGTATGCGTGCCGCGCATCTCCTGCAGCCAGCCCGGCGCGCGCGACGCCTCGTCGAAGTCGAACAGGCCCGTGTCGAGCACGCGCTCGAGCGGCACCTTGCCGAACTCGGCGATCTCGATCCGCGCGCGCGGGTTCAGCCCGCGCAGCAGCGCGACCAGCCGCTCGCGCGCGCCGGCGTCGATCAGGTCGATCTTGTTGATCACGATCACGTCGCAGAACTCGATCTGGTCGACCAGCAGATCGACGACCGTGCGCGCGTCCTCGTCGCCCAGCGATTCGCCGCGCGACCGCAGGCTGTCGCGCGACGCGTAGTCGCGCAGGAAATTGAATGCGTCGACCACCGTCACCATCGTGTCGAGCCGCGCGACTTCGCCGAGGCTGCGGCCGTCCTCGCCTTCGAACGTGAACGTCTCGGCCACCGGCAGCGGCTCCGAGATGCCGGTGGATTCGATCACGAGCTGGTCGAAGCGCCCTTCGCGCGCGAGCCGGTCGACCTCGATCAGCAGATCCTCGCGCAACGTGCAGCAGATGCAGCCGTTGCTCATCTCGACCAACTTCTCGTCGGTGCGCGACAGGCCCGCGCCGCCGTCGCGCACGAGCGCCGCATCGATGTTGACCTCGGACATGTCGTTGACGATGACCGCGACGCGCCGGCCCTCGCGATTGTTGAGGATGTGGTTGAGCAGCGTCGTCTTGCCGGCGCCGAGGAAGCCGGACAGGACGGTCACGGGAAGCCGCGTGGACGGACGGGGTGCGGTGCGCATCGGGCGATTCCGGAAGAGGAGGTCGAGGAGCAGATGATATATTGTATCGCAACGATATAACATATCATTTTGAACGTCCAGCGCTCCGATCGAACGACGTGCCGGCCGGAACGGCAAGCGCCCGCACCGGACCGTCGGCGCGGAGCCGCCGCGCAGCGGCCCCGCGCCCGTATTGCCGTCACGTATAAAGCGACGCCTGCGGCAATTCCCCCGTCAGCGCGAACCGGCCGACATCGCGCAACCGGTAGTCGAGCGGATCGTGCAGCGTATGCGTGCGCGCATTCCGCCAGAAACGGTCGAGGCCGAGCGACGCGGCCGTCGCGCGCGCGCCGCACGCGTCGAACAGTGCTTCGCCGTTGTCGAGCGCCGCGCGCTGCGCGACGATCTTCGCTTCCGATACCGCAAGCGCGACGTCGGCGCGCGCGTCGGCCGTCAGCGCATCCTGACGCGCCCACGCGCGCTGCAACGCAGCGGCCGCGCGATCGGCCAGTGCCGCCGCGGCGATCGCGCGCACGCGCATGTCGCCGACACGCTGCAGCGTGTACGGATCGTCTTCCGCCTGCGCGACGTCCGCGTGAATCCACGGGCGGCCGTGCTGCCGCACGTAATCGCGCGCCTCGGCCAACGCGCCTTCCGCCAGGCCGACGAACAGGTTCGTCAGCACGAGCTGCGACACGAGCGTGCGCAGCGTCGCGCGCGGCGTCGGCGGCGCTTCGGAACGATGCAGCACCTCGTCCGCCGCGAGCGTCACGCCGTCGAAGCGCACGCTGCCGCTGTCGGTCTGGCGCTGGCCGATCGGGTCCCAGTCCTCGTTGACCGTGATCCCCGGACGATCGGTCGGCACGACGCCGAACACGGTGCGGCCGGTTGCCGGATCGTGCGCGGACACCGTCATGCGCTGCGACCCGCGCGTACCCGAACAGAAGCCCTTCACGCCGTCGAGCCGGTAGCCGCCGTCGGGCGTCGCCGTGGCGATGAGCCGCGTATCGAGCGGATTGACCGCATTGCCCCACCACCAGCGCTGCTCGACCGTGCCGCGCAGATAGCGTTCGCGCTGCGCAGGGTTGCCCCATACGTCGACGCTCACCACCTGCAGGCACTGGAACCCGACGAGATGCGCGAGCGCGCTGTCGACGCGCGCGACCTGCCGGATCGCGTCGTAGATCTCGGGCCATGCGGCTTCCTGCCCGCCGAACGCGCGCGGCACCGCGAGCGTCAACAGGCCCGCGTCGGCAAGCCACTGTTTCTCCTGCGCCGCGTGACCGCCCGTTCGGTCGCGCTCGGCGGCGGTCACGCGCAGCGCGTCGATCGCGCGCGCCAGCGCGTCGCGGTCGACGGCCGGTGCATCGGTATCCGGCGCGAAGGTCGCCGGGCCGCGTGGATCGTTCATGCAAGGGCTTCCTGTGCGACGGTTGCGCCCGACAGCGGCACCAGCGCCTCGAGCCGGCGGCCGGTGAGGCGCGACAGGATCTCGCGCCGCCAGTCGTCGTAGATCGCGCGGTATTCGGCGATATCGGCGCCGAACACGTGCGCGGTGTGCGCGTATTCGTCGTGCAGATAACCGTCGAGCCGTGCCTGCGTTTCCTCGTCGGCCGCGATCACGCGATCGATCAGCGCGTCGCGCTCGGCGGCCGGCAGCGCCTTCAGCGTGTCGAACCACCACTGGACGATCTGCACGCGATGCCACTCCTCGTCCGGCCGGATCCGGTTCTCGCCATGCTCGCGCATCGCGCTGTCGCCGATGCGGCCGGTCTTGCGCTGGATCCACAGCTTCGCGAGGATGTGCAGCTCGTAATGCCATTCGAACGCAAGAAAACCCGCGACGTCGCGCACCGCGATGTCGCCGATGCGCGCCCAGTGCGCGGCGACGAGCCGGTCGACTTCCGGCAGCGGATCGCGCCCCGTCAGTTCGGTGACGCGTTCGCGGCCGATCACCGCGTGCGCGCCGTCGTCGCCGAGCTGGCGCGACAGGATCAGCTGGAAATGCGGATCGTCGCGGAACAGCGTGTCGATCGCCTTCGCGACGACCTGCACGATGAACAGGTCGTGCGACGCCATCTTCGTGTAGTAGTCGGCGACGGCGGCCAGTTCGTCGTCGTTGCGCGGCTCGCGCGGCGGTGTCGCGAGCTTGGCCGGAAAGTCCGGACGGTGGCGTCGCGCCACGTCCAGGAACAGCGCTTCCTCGAATGCTCCGTTCCACTCGCGCGGAGCGCCGATGGGCAAGGTCATGGGTAGGTTCTCTCAGGATCAGGAATGAAACGAGCGGACGCTTGTGGCGTCGCTCAGGTACGCCGGGTCACGCGTCGGACCAGGCGGTCGCCCGTGATTTGCACGGCCGAGACGAGCGCGATCAGGATCACGATCACGGTCGCCATGACGGTGGTGTCGAAACGTTGATAGCCGTAGCGGATCGCCAGATCGCCGAGCCCGCCCGCGCCGACGGCGCCCGCCATCGCGGTCGAGCCGATCAGCGCGACGACGGTGATCGTGAAGCCGCCGAGCATGCCGGGCAGCGCCTCCGGCAGCAGCACGTGCCACACGATGTGGCGACGCTTCGCGCCCATCGCGAGCGCCGCCTCGATCAGCCCGCGATCGACTTCGCGCAGGCTCACTTCGGCGATCCGCGCGAAGAACGGGATCGCGGCGATCGACAGCGGCACGACGGCTGCCCACACGCCGATCGTCGTGCCGATCAGCACGCGCGTGAACGGCAGCAGCGCGACGAGCAGGATGATGAACGGCGTCGAGCGGAACACGTTGACGAGCGCGCCGAGCACCGCGTTCACGCCGCGCCGCGCGTAGATCCCGCCGGGTGCGGTAGTGACGAGGATCACCGCGAGCGGAATGCCGAGCAGCGCGGCGATCGCGGCCGATGCCGCGACCATCGACAGCGTGTCGCGGATCGCGTCGAGCAGTTCGGGCCACCAGAGCTCAAACATAACCGAGCACCTCCGCGTGATTCGCGTGGCGCCGTGCGCGTTCGAGCAGCACGGCGACCGCGCGGCGCGCAGGCTGCGCGCCCGTGTCGTCCACGCCAGGCTCGGCCGCGATCACGAGCCGCCCCTGCGCATGGCCTTGAATACGCTCGATGCCGCCGTGCAGGAACCGCACCGAGCCGCCGAGCGCCGCCGCGAGCGCGCCGACGTCGGGCTCGCCGCCGCTCTCGCCCGTATAGCGGACGTCGAGCACGACCTGCGCACCGTCGGGCAACGCGGCCTGTTCGGGCAGCGGCTGCACACGCGCGGCCAGCTCGGCCGGCAGGTCATGCTGCAGCGTACTGAGCAGCGCGCGCGTCGCGCCGTGGCGCGGATCGCCGAACACACGCCACACGGCGCCCGTTTCGACCACTTCCCCCTGTTCGATGACCGCGACCGTATCGCACACCGCGCGGATCACTTCCATCTCGTGCGTGATCAGCACGATCGTCAGCCCGAGGCGGCGGTTGATGTCGGCAAGCAGCGCGAGGATCGATTGCGTCGTCTCCGGATCGAGCGCCGACGTCGCCTCGTCGCACAGCAGGACCTCGGGATCGTGCACGAGCGCGCGGGCAATGCCGACGCGCTGCTTCTGCCCGCCCGACAGGCTCGCCGGATACGCATCGCGCTTGGCCGCGAGCCCGACGAGATCGAGCAGCGCCTCGACCTTGCGCACGCGCTCGGCCTTCGGCACGCCGGCGATCTTCAGCGGCAGCGCGACGTTCTCGAACACCGTCTTCGCGGACAGCAGGTTGAAATGCTGGAACACCATGCCGGTGCGCCGTCGCAGCGCGACGAGCCCGTCCTCGTCGAGCGCGCCGACGTCGACGCCCTGCACGCGCACGCGGCCCGAACTCGGCCGTTCGAGGCCGTTCACGAGCCGCAGCAGCGTCGATTTGCCGGCGCCGCTGCGGCCGATGATCCCGAACACCTCGCCGCGCCGCACGTCGAGCGTCACGTCGCGCAGCGCGGCAGCGTGGCCGCGCGGCGTCGCGAATACCTTGCCGACCTGCTCCAGCGAGACGGCCACGCCGTCATATCGCGCGGCCGCTTCGTCACGCGCCGCGGCCCCCGCGCCGGCCCGCACGGCCGACGGCTCGATGAAACCCAGCGTATCGAACAATTGCGTCATCGCTTCGCTCCGTCAGGTTCACGCATGCGCGGGATGCGCGGGTTCGGTTTGCGCCGCGGCGGCCGGCCGGTGCTGCGCGCCGGTGTGCCACGCGGGCAGGCGCGGGCCCGCGCCGAACAGCTTCTCGCGCAGCGTCGGCGCGGGATCGTAGTCTTCCTTGTAGACGCCGCGGTTCTGCAGTTCCGGCACGACCCAGTCGACGAAATCCTCGAACGATTCGGGCATCACGGTGCGCGTCAGGTTGAAGCCGTCGATGCCGGTCTCGTCGATCCACGACTGCAGTTCGTCCGCGACCTGCGACGGCGAGCCGACGATCGGCGCGTAACGGCCGCCGAGCGACATCTGTTCGAGCATGCGCCGCACGGTCCACGTGCCGGTCGTGCTCTTGCGCGAGATCGCGTCGACGGCCGACTGGATCGAATCGGTCTTCACGTACGAGATCGGCTCGTCGAGGCCGTACTGCGCGAAATCGATGCCGGTCGAGCTCGCGAAATGCGCGAGGCCGGCTTCGGGGCTCGCATAGCGCCGGTATTCGTCGAATTTCTCGCGTGCGAGCCGCTCGGTCTCGGCCGTCACGACGCTCACGCCCGCGAAGATCCGGATCGATGCCGGATCGCGGCCCTGCCGCGCGGCGGCCGCGCGGATGTCGAGCGCCGCCGCGCGCGCGGCCGCCTTGCTCTGCCCGTTCACGAACACGCATTCCGCGTGACGGCCCGCGAACTCGACGCCGCGCGCCGACGACCCGGCCTGGTACAGCACCGGCGTGCGCTGCAGCGACGGCTCGCTCAGATGGATCGCGTCGACCGAATAGAACGGCCCGTCGTGCTTCACGCGCCGCACCTTGCCCGGCTGCGCGAACACGCGCGCCTGCGCATCGCGGATCACCGCGTCGTCGTCCCAGCTCTGTTCCCACAGCTTGTAGACGACGTCCATGTAGTCGTCCGCGCGCTCGTAGCGGTCGTCGTGGCCGATTTGCTGCGCGAGGCCCATCCCGCGCGCGGCGCTGTCGAGGTAGCCGGTGACGATGTTCCAGCCCACGCGGCCTTTCGTCAGATGATCGAGCGTCGACATGCGGCGCGCGAACAGATAAGGCGGCTCGTAGGTCAGGTTCGCGGTCACGCCGAAGCCGAGATGCCGCGTGACCTGCGCCATCGCGGGCACGAGCAGCAGCGGATCGTTGACCGGCACCTGCACCGATTCGCGCAGCGCCGCTTCGGGGCCGCCGCCGAACACGTCGTACACGCCGACGATGTCCGCGAGAAAGATCCCGTCGAACTTGCCGCGTTCGAGCGTCTTCGAGAGATCGGCCCAGTAGTCGAGATCGGTGTAGTGCGCGGAGCGGTCGCGCGGATGCGTCCACAGCCCGTGGTTGATGTGCCCGACGCAGTTCATGTTGAACGCGTTGAGCAGGATCTTCTTGCGGTTCGCCGTCGTCATGCCTGCCTCCGTCACCACGCGATCGCGTACAGCGAGCCGAACGCGTTGTCGAGCGCACGGCGCACGGCCGGCGAGTGCTGGTAGATCGCGATGAACTTGCGGATGCGCGGATCGTTCGCGCTCTCGGGCCGCACGACCCACTGGATCGCGAAGTTCTTGTTCTCGGTGCCGTCGAACAGCAGCGCGCTGTTCGGATCGGTCGTGCCGGCAAGCTTGATGAAGCTCGGGTAGCCCTGCGCGAGATCGACGTCGTCGAGCGAGCGCGCGAGCTGCGACGCCTCGAGCGGGATGATCTTCAGATGCTTCGGGTTGGCGACGATGTCGTGCGTGGTCGCGCGGTAATCGGCGCCCGGCTTCAGCGTGATGAGCCCGGCGCGCTGCAGCAGCAGCAAGCCGCGCCCGCCGTTGACCGGATCGTTCGCGATCGCGACGCGCGCACCGTCCTTCAGTTCGTCGAAGCGCTTCACCTTCTTCGAATAGAGGCCGATCTTCATGATCGTGCCGGGCGCGATCGAGATGAAGTTGTAGCCGCCCTGCTTCTTCGCGTTCTCGAGAAACGGGATGTGCTGGAAGTAGTTGACGTCGATGTCCTTGTTCGCGAGCGCGGCGTTCGGCGTATTCCAGTCGGTGAACTCGACGATCTTCACGTCGAGCCCCTGCTCTTTCGCCTCCTTCGCGGCGATCTTCAGCGCCTCGATCTGCGGGCTGGTCGAGATGCCGACCTTCAGCGGCGCGGTGTCGGCGCGCGCGCCGTTCAGCAGCACGACGCCGAGCAGCGCGGCCATCAGCAGGCGAGCCGCGCGGCCGGCGGAAAAGCGGGCGGAAAAAACGGGATGCAGCATGAAACCACTCCTGTCCAAAGACGGTATCGACGGATGAGCGGCGCCGCGGCGAACGCATGGGCGTTCTCCGGACGGTCGTCATCGCATCGGAAAAGGATCAGCCGATGATAGAGAGCGGCGCGGGGGCGGTCTACGAAGCGATTGTGGGAAGAAAATCGCGCGCGGCGATATGGCGGGCGGCCGGGCGCGCCCAAAGGGCCGGCCGGACGCCGGACCGGGTGCCTGGCCGGCCGTCTGGCCGAAATCTCGGCCTGGGCGCGCGGCGAATTCCGAAATCTCGGCCAGCCGGCCGGCCAACCCTTTCCGCAGACGAAACAAATCCCTTATGAATCAATGCATTGAAAATATTCCGGCAGGCCGGATTCCTGGCACGGGGGTTGCGTAACAGACGGCACACGATGCCGCGAAGCGATGCAGGCATTCCAACATCAGGAGACACGTCTTGCAGACCTCTATCCATACCCCGTCCCATCCCGAGCCGATTGCCGAAGCCGGCCCCGCCACGCGCGCACGCTTCTGGCCGGAAGGCTGGTGGAAGCTGATGGAAATCCGCATCGGCATCATCCCGCTGCCCGTCTACGTGATCCTGTTCGCGCTGATCGTCGGCTTCGCGGTGACGGGCAAGGTGCCGGGCGAAATCTCGATGGCGATCGCCGTGCTCGCGTTCTTCGGCTTCACCTGCGCGGAACTCGGCAAGCGCCTGCCGCTCCTGCGCAACATCGGCGCGGCCGCGATCTTCGCGACCTTCGTGCCGTCGGCGCTCACGTACTACCATGTGCTGCCGAAGCCGGTGCTGAACCTGACCGTCGAATTCACGAAGTCGACCAACTTCCTGTACCTGTTCATCGCGTCGATCATCGTCGGCAGCATCCTGAGCATGGATCGCCGCGTGCTGATCCAGGGCTTCGTGAAGATCTTCATCCCGCTCGCGGCCGGTTCGGTCGCCGCGGCGATCGTCGGCACGGCCGTCGGCACCGCGCTCGGCCTCGGCGCGCGCCACACGCTGCTGTACATCGTCGTGCCGATCATGGCGGGCGGCGTCGGCGAAGGCGCGATTCCGCTGTCGATCGGCTATTCGGAACTGATGCACCTGCCGCAGGGCGAGATGTTCGCGATGGTGCTGCCGCCGGTGATGCTCGGCAGCCTGACCGCGATCATCCTGTCGGGCGCGCTCGACATGCTCGGCAAGCGCCTGCCGCACCTGACCGGCAACGGCCGCCTGCAGGTCGGCGAAAGCGGCGACATGACGCCGGAAAGCGAAGAGATCCGCGGCCATGTCGACGTCACGCACATCGCGGGCGCCGGCATCACCGCCATCACGCTGTACCTCGTCGGCCTGATGGCGCACAAGCTGTTCGGCCTGCCCGCGCCGGTCGCGATGCTGTTCCTCGCGGTGCTCGTGAAGCTCGCGCGCGCGGTGTCGCCGCCGCTGCAGGAAGGCGCGTTCGTCGTCTACAAGTTCTTCTCGACCGCCGTCACGTATCCGCTGCTGTTCGCGATCGGCGTCGCGATGACGCCGTGGGACAAGCTGACCGCCGCGTTCACGATCGTCAACGTGGTCACGATCGTGTCGACCGTCGCGACGCTGATGGGCACCGGTTTCGTGGTCGGCCGCCTGCTGAAGATGTACCCTATCGACACCGCAATCGTGAACGCCTGCCACAGCGGGCAAGGCGGCACCGGCGACGTCGCGATCCTGACCGCCGCGAACCGGATGCAGCTGATGCCGTTCGCGCAGATCGCGACGCGGATCGGCGGCGCGATCGTCGTCACGGTGACGCTGATCCTGGTCGCGCACTTCGGTTGATGCGCGGCCGCGCGCACCGTCGCGCAGGCTGCTTCGCACGCGCCGCCGCCGGCCTCGCCGGCGCGCGGCGCGTGTCGTTAGGGAGGGCCGGTGGCGGAGGGCCGGTGGCGGAGGGCCGGTGGCGGAGGGCCGGTGGCGGACGGCCGGTGGCAGATCGACGGTAGCGGGCTTCGATGAGGGCGAACGTGCAAAAGGGCTTCAAGGGAATCCCGTGGTGGGGCTGGGCGTCGGCTGCCGCGCTGTATGTCGGCGTGGCGGGCGCCGCCGTCGATTTCGCGTGGGAACGCGCGATCGACGCGCTCGAGGAAACCGGCGCGCACCGGCTCGACCTGTACGCGTCGAGCCTGAAGAGCGAACTCGGCCGCTTCGAGATCCTGCCGGGCCTCGTCGCGCGGCAGGACGGCGTGCGCGCGATGCTGAAGGCCGCGCCGCACGATGCGCCCGCGCTCGTGCACTCGGTAAACACCTACCTCGAAGCCGTGAACCGCGACGCCGGCAGCGGCGCGGTCGACGTGATCGACCTGCAGGGCGAGGTGATCGCCGCCAGCAACTGGAACGAGACGATCAGCTTCGTCGGCACCAACGTGTCGTACCGGCCGTACTTCAAGGACGCGCTCGCGCGCGGCAGCGGCCGCTTCTTCGGGATCGGCACCAACACGGGCGTGCCGGGCGTCTATTTCGCGAGCGCGGTGCGCGACGACGGCGTGCCGATCGGCGTGGCCGCCGTGAAGATCAGCGTCGATCCGCTCGAATCGGCCTGGCGCGCGCCGGGCGTCGCCGCGATGGTCGTCGACAGCAACGGCGTGGTCGTGATCTCGACCGAGCCCGCATGGAAATTCACCGCGCTGCGCCCGATCACCGCGCAGCAGCAGCGCGACATCCAGGCGTCGCGCCAATACGCGGGCCGCACCGTCGACGCGCTGCCGTACCGCCGCATCGGCGACCGCAGCTCGGCCGCGTGGTTCGGCACGTTCCCCGATCCACGCCGCGCGGGCCACACCACGCGTTATCTCGTGATGTCGCGCCCCGCGCCGCAGGCCGGCGATTCGCTGATGGTACTGCTCGACATCGCGGGCGCGCGGCGCCAGCAGCAGACGGCGTTCGTGTTCGTCACCGGCGCGTTCCTGATCGCGGCGCTGCTGGCCGGCTATGCGATCCAGCGCCGCCGGGCGATCGTCGCGCGGCTGAACGCGCAGGACGCGCTGCGCCGCGCGAACGACCGGCTCGAACTGACCGTCGCGCAGCGCACGGCCGCGCTGACGGCCGCGAACGAGCGGATGCAGCGCGAGATCGTCGAGCGCGAGCGCACCGAGCAGCGGCTGCGCGCGTCGCAACAGGAAGTCGTGCATGCGGGCAAGCTCGCGGTGCTCGGGCAGATGGCCGCCGGCCTCACCCACGAGCTGAACCAGCCGCTCGTCGCGATCCGCACGCTGTGCGACAACGCGCGCACGTTCTTCGAGCGCGGCCAGCCGGCGCCGGCGCTCGCGAACCTCGAACGGATCGGCAAGCTGGTCGACGGCATGGCCGTGCTCACCGGTGAGCTGAAGACCTTCGCGCGCAAGCCCGACGTCGAACGCGTCGCGGTGTCGCTGAACGAGGCCGTCGCGCATGCGCGGCTGATCTACGACGCGCGGATTCGCGACGAAGGCGTGCGGCTCGACGTGAACATCGCCCCCGGCACGACCGTGTCGGCCGAGTCGAGCCAGTTGCAGCAGGTGATCGTGAACCTGCTCGGCAACGCGCTCGACGCGGTGCACGACGCACCGGTGCGCCGCATCGTCATCGAAGCCGCCGGGCCCGACGAAGCGGGCCGCGTGCGCTTCACGGTGGCCGACAGCGGCGCCGGCATCGCGCCCGACGTGCTGCCGCACCTGTTCGAGCCGTTCGTCACGACCAAGCCGCGCGGCCAGGGCCTCGGGCTCGGCCTCGCGATCACGTCGCGCCTCGTCGAGGCATTCGGCGCGAGGATCGCCGCGACGAACCGCGACGAGGGCGGCGCGCAGTTCAGTATCGAATTCGCGGCGGCCACGCCGCAACAGAGGATAGAGCATGGAAGATAAGATTCGCGTGCTGGTCGTCGAGGACGATGAAAACGTCCGGATCGGCGTCGAGCAGGCCGTCGCGCTCGCCGGGTTCCCGGTGGACGCATTCGCGTCGGCCGCCGACGCGCTCGCCCACGTCGCACCGGGCGCGCCGGTCGTGATCGTGTCGGACGTGCGGATGCCGGGCATCGACGGGCTGCAGCTGCTCGACCGCGTGATGGCCGTCGATGCGCAGATCCCGGTCGTGCTGATCAGCGGCCACGCGGACATCTCGACGGCCGTCGGCGCGATGCAGGTCGGCGCGTACGACTTCATCGAGAAGCCGTTTTCGTCGGACGTGATCGCCGGGCGCGTCGCGCGCGCGGTCGAGAAGCGCCGCCTGACGCTCGAGGTGCAGGGGCTGCGCGCGGCGCTGAACAACTGGCAGGGCATCGAGGCGTTCGTGCTCGGCAAGTCGCCCGCGATGGCCGACGTGCGCAAGAAGATCCTGCGCCTCGCCGATACCGCGGTGTCGGTGCTGATCACCGGCGAGACGGGTACCGGCAAGGAACTGATCGCGCGCAGCCTGCACGACTTCGGCGGCCGGCGCGACGCGCATTTCGTCGCGCTCAATTGCGGCGGCCTGCCCGAGCAGATCTTCGAGAGCGAACTGTTCGGCCACGAAGCCGGCGCGTTCACGGGCGCGATCAAGAAGCGCATCGGCAAGATCGAATGGGCGGACGGCGGCACGCTGTTCCTCGACGAGATCGAGACGATGCCGATTGCGCTGCAGATCAAGATGCTGCGCGTGCTGCAGGAGCGCGTGGTCGAGCGGCTCGGCGCGAACGAGCTGATTCCGGTCGACTGCCGCGTGGTGGCCGCCTCGAAGGCCGATCTCGCCGAACTCGCGGCCGACGGGCGCTTTCGCGCGGACCTCCTGTATCGCCTCAACGTCGCGCAGATCGAGCTGCCGCCGCTGCGCGAGCGGCGCGAGGACGTACCGTTGCTGTTCGAGCATTTCGTGCTCGCGGCCGCGCGGCGCTTCGGGCAGCCGGCGCCGGTCGTCACGGCCGCGCAGGTGTCCGAACTGATGACGCATGCGTGGCCCGGCAACGTGCGCGAGCTGCAGAACGTGGCCGACCGCTTCGTGCTCGGGCTGACCGGCGACAGCCTGCTGTCGTCCGGCGCAGCGCCGGTCGTGGGCGGCACGCTCGCGGAGCAGCTCGCGTATTTCGAACGGATGCTGATCGAGGACATGCTGCAGCGTCACCACGGCAACGTGGCCGATGCCAGCGTCGCGCTCGGCATGCCGAAGAAGACGCTCTATCACAAGCTGCGCAACCTGCGGATCCCCGCGCGCGGCGACGCGGCGGCCGACGGTGGCGAATGACGCGAACGAGGGCACGCACGACAGCATGGATCGCATCGAAGTCACCGAACGCGGACGCATCACCGGCCACCTGATCCGCGGCATCACGCACGCGCGGAAGACCTTCCGCCCGAGCGACTGGCCCGAGCGCCTCGCGGGCGTCATCACGCTGTTCGTCGGCGAACGGCGGCCCGGCTATCCGTGCGCGCTGTCGCGGCTCGCGATGCCCATCGTCGACGGCAACGTCAAATGCCTGTTCGTGTCGGACGAATTGCGCACCGTATGCGCGGACGCATTCGCCTTCGCGATGCAGTTCGCCGCCGACAACGACCTTCCCGTCGCGCTTCAGACCGCGCCCGCGTTGACGGTGCGCTGACGCGCGGGCCTCCTTTTTCGCGGCGAAGGCGCATGCGCGCGGGCCGTCGCGCGCCCTTTCATCGGCGAAATGAATCGTCAGACGATTGAAGGCCTCGACACATGACCACGCTGCGACAAGGGTTTCCGCCACAGCCATCAAAAAAATTGATCGTCACGATGAAAATTATGCGTTTTCCTTGCAGGTCGCCGTGATGCATAGTTGCGTCGTGTTGACGCACCTTTGAGCCTTTCAGTCATGAACATGCGAATCGAGCCGTCCGTGCTCGCGAACCCCGACCTGCAATTTGCGACGCTTTCGTCGGGCATCAGCCTGCCGTATGTCGAGCGGGGCAGCGGTGCGCCGATGGTGTTCGTGCACGGCTCGCTGTGCGACTACCGCTACTGGGATCCGCAACTTGCCGCGCTGTCGGCCCACTACCGCTGCATCGCGCCGAGCCTCAGCCACTACTGGCCGGCCGTCGAAGCGGGCATCCAGGACGAGTTCAGCTGGCAGAACCACGTCGACGAGCTCGCCGAATTCATCGACGCGCTCGATCTCGGCCCCGTGCACCTGGTCGGCCATTCGCGTGGCGGCAGCGTTGCATTCAACGTCGCGCGCCAGCATCCGCACCTCGTCGAGTCGCTCGTGCTCGCCGATCCGGGCGGCCCGCTGCAGCAGCCGGGCGTGCGCGAAGCCGCGCTGCCGGCCGCCGCGCTCGCGCTGCGCACGCAGGCCGTGAACCTGATCGGCCAAGGCGACGTCGAATCCGGTCTCGAGATGTTCGTCGATTCGGTGAGCCTGCCGGGCGCGTGGAAAAAGAGCACGTCGCGCTTCCGCACGATGGCGATCGACAACGCGAGCACGCTGCCGAAACAGCTGCGCGACCCGCTACCCGCGTATTCGCAG
Source organism: Burkholderia seminalis (assembly GCF_001718535.1). Lineage (NCBI taxonomy): Bacteria > Pseudomonadati > Pseudomonadota > Betaproteobacteria > Burkholderiales > Burkholderiaceae > Burkholderia > Burkholderia seminalis. The sequence continues at coordinate 2,750,788 of NZ_CP013400.1, forward strand.
CACACGGCCGGCGATATCGCATGCCGCACGCTGCTGATCGACGGCCAGCGCAGCCCGAAGATGTTCCGCCACAACGTCGATACGCTGTCGCAGTGGATCGCCAACGCGCAACGGCAGACCGTCGCCGGCGCGTCGCACGGGATGAACGCCGCGAGCCCCGCCGTGTTCAACCGTTACGTGCACGAATTCGTCGCCGCGTGATTTCCGGGGCGGCTGTCGCGCCGCCCGTCACGCCTTTTCCCCTCCGACACGAAACGATGCGGGCGGCCAACCCCGCGTCGCACCGTTGCGCCTGCCTTTGCCTCAGACGACCGGTTCGGCCTTGCGCGTCACCGCATCCGGCAATCCGAACACGCTGTCGAACGCCCAGTTGTACGTGAACGTGAAGATCGGGAAGAACACGATCAGCACCGCGTCGTACAGGAACGCCTGCCACAGCGACACGTCGAGCCACCACGCGATCAGCGGAATCAGGAACGTCACCAGCGCGACCTGGAACCCGATCGCATGCACCACACGCCGCCCGACCGTGCGCGTCGTCGCCGCGCTGCGCCGCTCCCATGCCTCGAACGCGAGGTTGTACAGAAAATTGACCGTGACGCCCGTCGTCGAGATCATCACGCCCAGCAGGCCGCTCGCCGCGACACTCGCCCCGCTCAGCATGCCGAGCACCGACGACGCGACGAGGATGCCGAGCACCTCGAACATCACGACGTAAACTATGCGTCTCTTCCACCCTTGCATGACCATCCACCTTCATGTCGAACAAGGTGGCGAGACTATCAGCGGGCCGCCGCCCGCCCAAGTCAGGTCCTTTCAATTTTGCTGACAGGAGGCCGCCGATGCTGACCAGCGATCACATCGACATGCTGCTGACCGTGATCGACCAAGGCTCGTTCTCGGCAGCCGCGCGTGCGCTCGGTCGCACGCCGTCGGCCGTCAGCATGGCGATCGCGAACCTCGAGGCCGAACTCGATCTCGTGCTGTTCGATCGCGGCTCGCGCGAACCGACGCCAACCGCCGCGATGATCGCGCTGCTGCCCGATGCACGCTCGATCGCCGAACGGCTGCATGCGCTGCGTGCGCATGCGCGGCACTTGTCGGAAGGCGTCGAGGACACGCTGCGGCTCGGGCTCGCGGCCGAACTCGACGGCGCGCCCGTTGCGCGTGCGCTGACCGCCGTTGCCGCGAAATACCCGGCGCTCGCGATCAGCATCGTGACCGCGCCGCAGGACGCGATCGTCGACGCCCTGCATCGCGGCACCGTCGATCTCTGCGTCGCGTACGGCGGGCTCGACCTGCATCCGCGGGAGCAGATTCATGCGCTGTGGACCGAGACGCTGCTAGCCGTTGCGGCGCCCGATCATCCGTCGCTCGCCGAAGCCGCGCATCCCGAAGGGATCGAGCGGCTGTCGGGTTTCCGGCAGATCGTGATCGCCGATCCCGAACGGCCATTGACCGACGTGCGGCCGCTGATCGGCAACCGCACCTGGAAAGTGACCGACATGGCGACCGCGATCTCGCTCGTGAAGGCCGGGCACGGCTGGGCGAACCTGCCCGAATCCATGATCGGCCGGTATGTCGCCGACGGCGAACTCGCGCCGCTCGTGTTCGCGAACATCCGCAACGGCTTGCCGCTGCCCGTTTATCTGCGGCGGCCGAAGCATACGGAGCTCGGCAAGGCGGCGAGCGAGCTGGTGCGCGCGCTGCGGGCGGCCGGCGACGGCAAATAGCCGGCGTGGCGGCCATCGCCGCCACGCCGTCGGTCAACGCCCGGCGGCCTGACCGTTAGTTGCGATCAATGCGAGGCAACCGCCGCGCCCTGAATCGAATCGACGAGCGCTGCGTTGTCGTACCGTCGCCCGGCAATGCCCCATCCGCCATCGGCCGCATGCACGACATTCACCCATACCTGCGCCGGCGTCAGGCGCCCGCCCGCGCGATGCAGCACGATCCCGGTCGCCCGTTCGACGAATTGCCGCTGCTTGTCGGGCGCCGCGAGCGCCACGGCAGGCAGTTTCAGTTCGACGAACGCGGCGGGCGCCGCGCGGCCGTGCACGAAGGTCCTGTTACGCGGCAGCACGTTGAGCGTGCCCACCACGTTCGGCGCCAGGAACCCGTTCCCGGTCAAGCCCTCGACTTCCAGCAGCGCATCGGTCAACTCGGCAAACACCGGCCCCTCGTCGTCCGGCGTGAAAACCCCTTCGGATACTGTCAGCGTAATCGGCATCGCACTTTCTCCAGGTCAGGTCATCGGAATCGTGACGTGATATAAATATCAGTCACTCTCTATACATTAGACACTGATCGCTCTCTATGCAAGTCATAAAGAGAGCGATCGCCCTGAAGCGAGCCTGTCATGCGTTATTCCGTCGAGCACAAGCACGAAACCCGCACGCGCATCCTCGAAGCCGCGAGCCGCCTGTTCCGCCAGGAGGGTTACGGCGGCTCCGGCATCGGTCCGCTGACGAAAGCGGCCGGCGTCACCAACGGCGCGTTCTACGGGCATTTCAAATCGAAAGGCGAAGCGTTCCGCACCGTCGTGCTCGACGGCCTCGACCAGCTCCGGCAAGGCGTCGCGGCGCTCAAGGCCGAACACGGCGCGCGCTGGCGGCGCCCGTTCGTGTCGTTCTATCTCGGGCCGCGGCGCACCTGCGCACTCGGCGAAAGCTGCGCGCTGCCGAGCCTGTCGCCCGAAGTGATGCGCGCCGACGACGACACGCGCGACGCGTACGAACAGGCGTTGCGGCAGATCGTCGACGAAGTGTCGTCCGGGCTCGGCGACCCACCCGACGACGACCGCGCGATCGCGTTCCTCGCGCTGCTGTCGGGCGGCGTCACGCTCGCGCGTGCCGTGCGCGATCCCGAACTCGCGCAGCGCATCGCCGATGCGGTCGGCCGCTACGCAGTCGTGATCGCCGAGCGCACGGACGTGCAGCCCGAACGGCAGCCCTGACGACCGGCCAATGAAAAACCCCGACCCGCGTTGCCGCGAATCGGGGTACTGGCCTCCACCATCTGCCTGAACGGCCCTTGACGGGCCGCCGCGTCAACGTGCTGCGACTTCCGCCTTCACGGAGGCCGCATCGCCGACCGCCGTCGGCGCCGCGCCCCAGCCGCCGCCGAGCGCGCGGATCAGGTTGACGGTCGACACGGCCTGCGCGCCGGTCAACTGGTTCGCCTGCAGTTGCGACTGCAGCACCGAGCGCTCGCTGTCGATCACGTCGAGATAGGCGACCTCGCCTTCCTGGTACTGCGTCCGAGACAGCTTCGCCGCACGGCGCGACGCATTGACGGCCGCATCCTGCGCGCGGATCTGGTCGTCGAGCAGGCGCAAGTCGGACAGATTGTCCTCGACCTCGCGGAACGCGACGAGCACCTGCTGCCGGTAGTTCGCGACCTGCTCGTCGTACTGCGCGCGCGCCTGCTGCACGCCGGCCGCGCGACGGCCGCCGTCGAACAGCGGCAACGTCAGCGCGGTGCCGGCGAACGGCCCGAGCAGGAACGTGCGGCTCGACCACAGGAACAGGTTGCCGAGCGTCGACGCTTCATAACCGAACGAGCCCGTGATATCGAGCTTCGGGAAGTACGCGGACTTCGCGAGGCCGATCCGCGCATTCGCGGCGGCCATCGCGCGCTCGGCCGCCGACACGTCCGGACGGCGTTCGAGCAGCGCGGACGGCAGGCCCGGCGGAATCTTCACCGCGACCGGCACGATCGGCGTTTCCTTGAACCCGAAATCCGCGGGCGCCTTGCCGAGCAGGATCGCGAGCGCATGCTCGGACGCCGCACGCCGGCGCGCGACGCCGACCGCATCGGCCTGCGCGCTGGCCAGCTCGTTCTTCGCGCGCGACACGTCGAGCTCGCTGATGTCGCCTTCGTTGAAGCGGCGCTGCACGAGCGTCAGTGCCTGCTCGCGCAGCTCCACCGTGCGGCGGTACAGGTCCTGGTCCGCATCGAGCTGGCGCAGTTCGAAGTAGTTCTGCGCGACGTCGGCCTGCAGCGCGAGCTGCACCGAACGGAACAGCGCTTCGCTCTGCGCCTGGTCCGCACGCGACGCCTCGACGTTGCGGCCGACGCGGCCGAACAGGTCGGCCTCGTACGACACCGTGCCCTGCGCGCGCCACAGCGTCGCGTTGGTCGGGCCCGTGCCCTGCGGCTGGAACTGCGACGCCGACGACAGCCCTTCGCGCGTCGGCCCGAAACCGGCGCCGACCTGCGGGAACCATTGCGAACGCGCCGAACGCGTCGCCGCGCGCGCTTCCTCGACACGCGCGGCCGCGGCCTTCAGGTTCTGGTTCGCGGCGAGCGCCTGGGTCTCGAGCGAATCGAGCACCGGGTCGCCGAATACCTTCCACCATTCGCCGCGATGGGCGCCGTCCGACGGCTCGGCCGTCTTCCAGGTGCCGGCCTGCTCGCCGGCGGCGAGCGTCGGCGCTTCCTTGAATGCGGCGGGCGCCGCGGCATCCGGACGCTGGTAGTCGGGGCCCACCGCGCACGCGGCGAGCAGCGTCGCGAGCAGGGTGCTCGCGGCCGCCACCTTCGCGAAGCGCATCAGGCCGTTCGTGTTGTGCATGTTGTCCATCTTGTTTTCCTCAAGCATCCGAAGCCGACGCGCCCGACGGCGGCACGCCGTATCCCGACGAATCCTTGCCGGCGACGTGGATCTTGCCGCCCGCGAGCGTCCGCAGCACGACGTAGAACACCGGCGTCAGCATCAGCCCGAACAGCGTCACGCCCAGCATCCCGAAGAACACCGCGACCCCCATCGCATGGCGCATTTCCGACCCGGCCCCCGTCGACGTGACAAGCGGCACCACGCCCATGATGAAGGCGATCGACGTCATCAGGATCGGGCGCAGACGCAGCCGGCTCGCCTCGATCGCGGCCTCGAGCGGCGTCCTGCCGTCGTGTTCGAGCTCGCGTGCGAACTCGACGATCAGGATCGCGTTCTTCGCCGACAGCCCCACCAGCACCATCAGGCCGATCTGCGTGAAGATGTTGTTGTCGCCCTGCGTGAGCCACACGCCCGTCAGCGCCGACAGAATGCTCATCGGCACAATCAGGATCACCGCGAGCGGCAGCGTCAGGCTTTCGTACAACGCCGCGAGCACGAGGAACACGAGCAGCACGCTGATCGGGAACACGTACATCGCCGAATCGCCGGCAAGAATCTGCTGGTACGTGAGGTCGGTCCACTCGAACCGCACGCCGCGCGGCAGCGTTTCATGCGCGATGCGCTCGATCGCGGCCTGCGCCTGGCCCGACGAGAAACCCGGCGCCGGGCCGCCGTTGATGTCGGCCGCCGTGTAGCCGTTGTAGCGCACGACCATTTCGGGGCCGAACGTCGGCGTCACGGTGACGAGCGACGACAGCGGCACCATCTCCCCCTTGTCGTTGCGCGTCTTCAGCTGCAGGATGTCGTCCGCGCGCTGGCGGAACGGCGCATCGGCCTGCACGCGCACCTGGTACACGCGCCCGAAGCGGTTGAAGTCGTTCACGTACAGCGAGCCGAGATACACCTGCATCGTGTTGAACACGTCGGTCACCGGCACGCCGAGCTGCTTCGCCTTCACGCGATCGAGATCGACGTTGAGCTGCGGCACGTTGATCTGGTAGCTCGTGAACAGCGGGCCGAGTTCAGGCGCCTGCTGCGCGCGCTTGATGAAGTCGTTGGTCGCATCCGACAGCTTCGCGTAGCCAACCGCGCCGCGATCCTCGATCTGCATCTTGAACCCGCCGAGCGTACCGAGCCCCAGCACCGGCGGCGGCGGGAACACCGCGACGAACGAATCCTTCATCGTGCTGTACTGCTGGTTCAATGCGCCCGCGATCGCGCCGGCCGACAGCGCCTTGCCATGCCGTTCCGAGAACGGCTTCAGCGTGACGAACACGATGCCCGCGCTCGAGCTGTTCGTGAAGCCGTTCACCGACAGCCCCGGGAACGCGACCGCGCTCTCGACGCCCGGCTGCTTCAGCGCGATCGAGCCCATGTCGCGGATCACCTTCTCGGTACGGTCGAGCGACGCGCCGTTCGGCAGCTGCGCGAACGCGATCAGGTATTCCTTGTCCTGCGCGGGCACGAAGCCGCCCGGCACGACCTTCGACACGAGCACGGTCGCGCCCACCAGCACGAGGTACACGCCGAGCATCAGCGTCTTGCGCGACAGCACGCCGCGCACGCCGCGGCCGTAGTTCTCCGCGCCGCGATGGAACACCTTGTTGAAGCCGCGGAAGAAGCCGCCGAGCACGCGGTTCATCACGCGCGTGAGCCAGTCTTCCTTGTCGCCGTGACCCTTCAGCAGGATCGCGGACAGCGCCGGCGACAGCGTCAGCGAGTTGAACGCCGAGATCACCGTCGAGATCGCGATGGTCATCGCGAACTGCTTGTAGAACTGGCCGGTCAGGCCCGACATGAACGCGAGCGGCACGAACACGGCGACGAGCGTCAGCGCGATCGCGATGATCGGCCCGCTCACTTCCTGCATCGCCTTGTAGGTCGCCTGCCGCGCGTTCATCCCGCTCTCGATGTTCCGCTCGACGTTCTCGACGACGACGATCGCATCGTCGACCACGATCCCGATCGCGAGCACCATCCCGAACAGCGACAACGCGTTGATCGAATACCCGAACGCCAGCAGCAGCGAGAACGTGCCGATGATCGACACCGGCACCGCGATCAGCGGAATCAGCGACGCGCGCCAGGTCTGCAGGAACACGATCACGACGATCACGACCAGCGCGATCGCCTCGAGCAGCGTGTGCACGACGGCCTTGATCGACGAGCGCACGAACTGCGTCGGGTCATAGACGATCTTGTAGTCGACGCCCGCCGGCATGTCCTGCTTCAGCTCGGCCATCGTCTTGCGGACTTCGTCCGAGATCTGCAGCGAGTTCGCACCCGGCGACTGGTTGATCGCCATCGCGACGGCCGGCTTGTTGTCGAGCAGCGAGCGCAGCCCGTATTCGGACGCGTCGAGCTCGATCCGCGCGATGTCGCGCAGGTGCGTGACGCCGCCGTCCGGCGTCGTCTTCACGACGATGTCGCCGAATTCGTCTTCCGTCTGCAGACGGCCGCGCGCGTTCACCGACAGCTGCAACGGCGTGCCGGGCAGCGACGGCGACGCGCCGATCACGCCGGCCGCGACCTGCACGTTCTGCTCGCGGATCGACTGCACGACGTCCTCGGCCGACAGCCCGCGCTGCGCGACCTTCTGCGGATCGAGCCATACGCGCATCGCGTAGTCGCCCGAACCCCACAGCTGCACCTGGCCGACGCCCTGGATCCGCGACAGGCGATCCTTCACGTTGATCAGCGCGTAGTTGCGCAGGTAGGTCATGTCGTAGCGGTTGTCCGGCGAGATCAGGTGGACCACCATCGTCAGCGTCGGCGAGCTCTTCACCGTCGTGATGCCGAGCCGCTGCACGTCTTCCGGCAAGCGCGGCAGCGCCTGGTTCACGCGGTTCTGCACGAGCTGCGTGGCCTTGTCCGGATCGGTGCCGAGCTTGAACGTGACGGTGATCGTCATGTTGCCGTCGCTGTTCGCCTGCGACTGCATGTAGAGCATGTCCTCGACGCCGTTGATCTGCTCTTCAAGCGGCGACGCGACCGTCTCGGCGATCACTTTCGGGTTCGCGCCCGGATACTGCGCCTTCACGATCACCGAAGGCGGCACGACTTCCGGATATTCCGAAATCGGCAGCAGGAACATCGCGATCACCCCGCCGAGCAGGATGATCACCGATAGGACTCCTGCAAAGATCGGCCGGTCGATAAAGAATTTGGAAATGTTCATGTGTGGCTCTGTCTGGTTGAACGCGGATGCGAAGCGGCGGGCCGCTTACGAATCCGCCTTCGCCGGTGCGGCCGGCTTCGCGTTGTTCGCGAGCGGCGCGGACGGCGCATCGCCGCCCGTCATCGGGACCATGTGCGGCTTCACCTGCTCGCCGGGGCGTACGCGCTGCGTGCCGTTCACGATCACGCGATCGCCGGCCGACAACCCGCTCACGATCACGCGCCGGTTGCCGTGCTGCATTCCCTGCTGCACTTCGCGGTACGACACACGGCCCTGCTGGTCGACGACGAACACGAACTTCTTGTCCTGGTCGGTGTTGATCGCCGCGTCGTCGACGAGCAATGCCTCGTGCGGCGCGCTGCCGCCCACCTTCACGCGGGCATAGAGCCCCGGGACGAGCGCGCCGTCGGCGTTGTCGAAACGCGCGCGTACGCGGATCGTGCCGGACGACGTATCGAGCCGGTTGTCGACCGAATCGATCTCGCCGCTGCGCGAGTAGCCCGTTTCGTTCGCGAGACCGAGCTCCACCGGCACCTTGCGGCCATTGCGCGCGCCGTTGATGTATTGCAGGTAGGTCTGCTCGTCCGCGTCGAACGACGCGTAGATCGGCGACACCGATACCAGCGTCGTCAGCGGCGCGGCCGACGCGCCGGCCGACACGACGTTGCCGAGCGTGATTTCCGCGCGCGACACGCGGCCCGACACGGGGGCGGTGATCCGCGTATAGCCGAGGTTGATGCGCGCCGTTTCCAGCGCGGCTTCGGCGGCCTTCAGGTTCGCCGTCGCCTCGCGCGCCGCGTTCTGCTTCTCGTCGTAGTCGCGCTTCGCGATCGCGTTGTCGCCGATCAGCCGCTGCGCGCGCTGCCAGTCCGTCTGCGCATAACCGTTGCGCGCCTGCGCGGCGGCCAGCTGCGCGGCCGCGCGATCGGTTTCGGCCTGGTACGGGCGCGGGTCGATCACGAACAGCACGTCGCCCTTCTTCACGAGCGCGCCGTCCTTGAAGTTCACCGCGACGATCGTGCCCGACACCTGCGGACGCACGTCGACTTTCTCGACCGCTTCGAGGCGGCCCGAATAACTTTGCCAGTCGGTCACGGTTTGCGGCACGACGGTCGCGACGTCGACTTCGGGCAGCGGCGCCGCCGCTTTCTCGGGCGCGTTCGCGTTCACGCGCATCGCGCCGAACGTGCCGAGGCCGACGACGGCGAGCGTCACGATCGCCGCGGTGGCGATTCGCGAGCGGGAGGTGCGTAGGATGACCATGTGGATCTCCAGTAAACGTGGAATGGTTTTGGTTATTCGGAACGGTTCGGCTGGCGCGCCTGGAAGCGGCACTGGAAGAAGCGCACGGCTTCCTCGAACGCGGCTTCGTGCGTCGCGAGCGCGGCGTGCGTGATGTCCGGATAGCGGATCACCTGCGTGAGCACGCCCGACGAGATCAGGCAGCTCGCATATTTCTCCGCTTCGACGTGCAGCACGTCGTTCTGCGCGGTGACGACGAGCGTCGGCGGCAGCCCCGCGAGGCGCACCGACTCGAGCGGCGCCGCGTACGGATGCATGCGCTGCGCCGCCTGCGGCAGATACGCGCGATAACAGGCCGCGCATTCGCGCGGGGTGATGTCGGACGCGAGGCGCTCGGCGTCGCCGATGCGCGTCATGCTCGGGTCGAGCATCGGTCCGAACAGCGCCTGCGCGGCGATCGACACTTCACCGCGGTCGCGGGCGATGAAGGCGAGGCAATTCGCGAGCTGGCCGCCCGCGTCGTGGCCGGCGACCCCGATCTTCTTCGGGTTGCCGCCGAACGCGCGGGCCCGCGTCGCGACCCACACGGCCGCGCGATACGCATCCTCCGGCGCGGCCGGAAAGGGAAAGGCCGGCGCGAGCGAATAATCGACCGACACTACGAGTGCTGGTAAGCGTTCTGCTAAAAAACGCGCGGCGAAATCCGCGTCCTCGAGCGAACCGCGGACGAAACCGCCGCCGTGGAAATAAAGCACTACCGGCAACCCGGTCTTGTCCGGGCGGCGGTAGAGGCGCAGCACGATGTCCTGCGCGTAGCCGGGAATTTCCACTTCGGCGACCGTCAGCGCCGCGCCCGCCAAGGCTTGCGCGGGCAACGCGGCTTTCAGGAATTTGCTGAATTCAGAAGCGTCCATGACGATGCAGCATCCATTTCGAGATGGAACGAATTCTGGGTCCGGCAGACATTGGGATAAATGCCTATAATCCGGCAACACAATTCAACGCCCCCGAACAATCCGAGGCTGCGTTTACCCACGAGGTAGCGCAGCCTTGTCGTTCCGGCGGCAAATTAGATTGCGGAGGTTGTGATGGACCGGCTTCAGGCCATGCAGGTGTTTACTCGCGTCGTCGATACAAGCAGCTTCACCAAGGCAGCAGAAACGCTCGGCCTGCCGCGAGCGTCCGTCACGACGATCATCCAGAATCTCGAAGCCTTCCTCGGCGTGCGGCTGATGCACCGGACCACGCGCCGGCTGTCGCTCACGCCGGACGGCGCCGCGTACTACGAACGATGCGTGCGGATCCTCGCGGACGTCGAGGAAACCGAAGCGAGCTTCCAGGCCAACAACCGGAAACCGCACGGAAAGTTGCGTATCGACATGCCGGGCTCGATCGGGCGGCTGCTCGTGATTCCGTCGCTGTGCGAATTTCATACACGCTATCCGGACATCGACCTGCAGCTCGGCCTGTCCGACCGGCCGGTCGACCTGCTGCAGGAAGGCGTCGACTGCGTGATCCGGGTCGGCGCGCTGCAGGATTCGTCGCTGGTCGCGCGTCGCGTCGGCCTGTTCGAATGCGTGACGGTCGCCGCGCCCGCGTATCTCGAGCGCCACGGCGAGCCGCAGACGATCGACGATCTCGGCCAGCACAAGGCCGTCAATTATTTCTCAAGCCGCACCGGCCGCACGATCGACTGGACGTTCCTCACCGAAGGCAAGGAAATCGAGGTGAAGATGAACAGCATCGTGTCGGTGAACGACGCGGATGCGTACGTGACCTGCGGGATCGAAGGCTTCGGCCTGATCCAGCCGCCGCTCTTCATGGTGCTGCCGCAGCTGCGCGAAGGCCGGCTCAAGGAAGTGCTGCCCGGCGTCAAGCCGCTGCCGATGCCGATCTCGGTCGTGTATCCGCACAGCCGCCACCTGTCGCCGAAGGTGCGCGTGTTCGTCGACTGGGTGGCCGAGGTGTTCGACCGCTGCCCGCTGCTGAGCGGCAAGGGCAGCCTCGACGCGACGTGCAGCAAGCGCACGTTCGAGGAAGCCGAACGCGCACCGGCGCTCGACACGCCGGTCATCAACGAATGGGTCGCGTAATCGTCTGACCTGCATGCGCGGGCCGCGCGGCCCGCGCATCGTCCGCTCTCCTCGCCGTCTTCAAGCCGCCGATGCGCGCGGCGCATCCGATCCTTCCCGATTCCGCAGCAAACCTTTGTGTCGCGAGCAGCAATCGCCCGCGCGCGCCGTCGCGGATGGCCGCCGCACCCGCGTGCGCCCCGCTGCACGGGGCTGCCGGCAATTTCCGCATAACCCTGTCGTCCATGCGGATGTCGATTGTTCCGGTGCGGCGACAAATCAATTCGCGTCTGCCGCATTTATCGCGACCGAACAGATACCTAGAGTAAACCCTGTCGCGCACCTCGTTGCGCATCGAACAGATCCCGCTCGATGGGACCGGAGCAGCGCTCGGACGCCCGCTCCGACATGGGATCCGAGTCAGCGCTGAAGCGCTGACTCATATCGACACAGGAGTTATGCCATGAACCGCCGCCATCTTCTCTCCGCCCTCGCGCTCACGCTCGCCGTGTCCGCACCGGCCTTCGCCGATTCGGGCACGCCGCACGCCGGCGACTACGGCAATACGTCGTGGTACGCGCAGCACAATGGCCCGCGTACGCGTGCCGAAGTGAGCGCGGAAGTCGTGCAAGCGCGCAAGGACGGCACGCTCGCGTACCTGCGCAAGGCGAATTCGTATCCGCAAGGGCTCGAACTCGCCCAGGGCCCGTATCGCTCGCTGCCGGAAAGCAACCAGCTCGCCGGCGGGGGCCGGTAAACGCGCGACGCCGCGCAACGGGTCGGCCCGTGCGCGGCGTCGCGGCATACCTTTCGACGACTCGCCGAGTCAGTGACTTGCAGGAGCACATGATGAACGACACCCTTCCTTCGCCGCTCGATCACTGGGACGACACCACGCCGGTCTGGACGCCGTTCCGTTCGGCCCCGCGATCGCATTGACCGCCGGCCGAGTCATCGTCCGGCCGTCAACGGCGCGGCACGCCGTCGCGCCATTCGCCCCAGTGCGTGACGATGTCCTGAACCAGCGGATTGCCCGCGCGGTACAGGTTTTCGGTCGCCGGGGCGAAACCACCCTGGTCCGCGTAGTTCAGCAGGTTGTCGGCGCTCGTCTGCCCCGCATACGGGCGGTCGAAATCGGACCCCGTGCGCAGCACCGCGACGCGTGACAGGTCGACCCGCTTCACGCTCGCCGCGCGCTTGAGCGCCTCATACGTCGCGTTGTCTTCCTGCGCGGTCATGCAGTAAGTGCCCTTGCCGTCGGTCAGGATCTTCGTCCATTGGCGCGCGCGCTCGCCGATCAGCGTGCCGGAGAACCACGTGTTACCCGATGACGTATCGCACTGGATCACCGTCGGCGGCCGGTTCGCCGGCGCATACGTGAACTTCGCGCGGGCAGCCTGCGCCTGCGCGCTGTCGGCGAGCACGACGTTGCGCGACAGCGCGTACGCGGCGTCGGTCAGCTGCGGGTTGAGCTGGAACACTTCGGTGCGATAGTCGAGCGGCGGCTTGTCGTTCGGGCTCTTCGTGTTGATGCCGAGGAAACCCGTGTTCCAGCCGGCGGGAATCTCGCGCGCGTCGAGCTCCCACTGCAGGCTGAAATCGACGAGGTATTTCGACCACGCGGCCGAACCGACCGTGCCCTGCGCGGGGTCGACGCCCGCGATGCCGGACACCAGGAAATACGTCCGGCGCAGATCGAAGCGCTGCGAGAACGTGAGCGCCATGATCGTCGCCGACGCGTTCGCATAACCCATGCCGGTCGTCACGACGCACACGTCCTGCTTGTTGCAGTGAACGGCCGGGTAGTCGGGCGACAGGCCCGGCACGGCGATGTCGCGCCACGGGCCGAGCCGGTCGAGCCACGCCTGGCCCTCCGGACCGAACATCGTGATGATCATGACCTTGACCGGGCGGCCCTGTGCACCGGTCTCGGCGAATGCATGGTTGCCCGCGTTGTTGCCCTGGTTGTCCTGCGCGATCGACGGCGCGGTCGCACAGGCCGCGAGCGAGAATGCGGCAGCGGAAAGGATGGAGCGAGTCAGCATCGGCGTTCCTTGTTTCGATGATGTTGGGTGAGAACGGCTCTCGGAGACTGCGCGAGGGAGTATAGAACGGGCGTACGCAATGCGGAACCCGACTACGAAACGGCGAACGGTGTTTCGTGCGCATGGACGCGTGTTGCGTGACGGAATGCGCGCGTTCGCCGCCGTATTGCAAACATCAGGAATGCTATCGGGTTGGTCGCCCGTGCGACGCCGGCCGCTGCCCGCCGCGCTACACGCGCATCAGCCCCGCAACACCGTAACCGAGCACGACGAGCGCGGCGACCACATGGCTCGCCGCGAGCCACCCGGGCGACTTCACGAAGCGGCCGATCGCGCTGCCGCCGAACGCGAACACGAGCTGCCCCAGAGGCTGCCCGCGAACACGCACGCGGCACCGGTCAGCCAGTGCCGAAGCGCGCCGGCGGCAGCCGTTGCATAGCCGTAGAACAGCAGGATCGTCAGCGGGTTCGCGAGCGTGACGACGAACATCGACATCAACGGGCGGTCACCCGGCGGCGGCGTATCGCCTTCGAGCGTGCGCCGACGGTCGCGCAGCGACTGCCACAGCATCCGCATGCCCATCGCGAGCAATACGCCCGCGCCCACGCTACGGAACAACGACAGATGCGCCGCGAGCGTGCTCGCGAGCATCACGCCGATCGTGAACGCGACGACTGCATGACAGCCGTCCGCCGCGGCAACGCCGATTGCCGCGCGCACGCCGGTCGCCGTGCCGGCGCGCATGCCGTAGTTCGCGATCATCCATGCAACGGGCCCGACCGACAGCGCGATCATCAGCCCGAACAGGAAGTCGTTCATCGATCGTCGATGCCTTCGAGGGAAGGCATCGATTCCGGCGACCGCATAAAGAACCCGCGCGGAAAATCCGCGTCAGGCGACGTCGACGCGCGCGGGCCCGTCCACCATCTCGCCGATCACGGCCGCGCGGTCGAAACCGTCGGCACGGAAGCACGCGAGCACGTCGTCGACCGCGTCGGGCGCGCACGCGACGAGCAGGCCGCCCGACGTCTGCGGATCGGTCAGCAGCGCCTGCGCGACCGGCGGCAGGCCGTCGGCAAGCCGCACGTCGGTGCCGTACGCGGCCCAGTTGCGGCCCGACGCACCGGTGAACACGCCGTCGGCCACGAACGCCTCGACGCCGGCGAGCCACGGCAGCGACGCATAGTGCACGCGCGCGGTCAGCTGCGCGCCGCGCGCCAGCTCGAGCGTATGGCCGAGCAGCCCGAAGCCCGTGACGTCGGTCAGCGCGTGCACGCCCGGCAGCGCGGCCAGCTCCGTGCCCGGCCGGTTCAGCTTGGTGGTCGTCGCGACCATCTGCGCGTAACCGTCGGCATCGAGCTGGTTCTTCTTCAGCGCGGCCGACAGCACGCCGACGCCGAGCGGCTTGCCGAGCACGAGCACGTCGCCGGCGCGCGCGGCCGCATTGCGCTTCACGCGCGACGGGTGCACGACGCCGATCGCCGCGAGCCCGTAGATCGGCTCGACCGAATCGATCGAATGGCCGCCCGCGACCGGAATGCCGGCGTCCGCGCACACCGATTCGCCGCCGCGCAGCACGGCCGCGATCGTTTCATGCGGCAGCACGTTGATCGGCATGCCGACCAGCGCGAGCGCGAGGATCGGCTTGCCGCCCATCGCATACACGTCGGACAGCGCGTTGGTCGCCGCGATGCGGCCGAAGTCGAACGGATCGTCGACGATCGGCATGAAGAAATCGGTGGTCGCGACGATCGCCTGCTCGTCGTTGAGCCGGTAGACGGCCGCGTCATCGGACGTCTCGGTGCCGACCAGCAGGTCCGGGAACAGCGCGGGCGGCGTCGCGCGCTTCAGCAGTTCGGACAGCACGCCCGGCGCGATCTTGCAGCCGCAGCCGCCCCCGTGCGACAGGCTCGTGAGGCGCGGAACGGCAGGCTGGGCTTGGGTGGCTTCGGTCATCGTCGGCATCCGGTGAATAACAACGTTCTATTATCGACAATTCCGCGCGAGCGCGCCGGATACCCACATAATTGACGGCGCCGTCCCCCGCCCGCCGCCGCCCGCACCTTCGTTCATGGATCACCTGTTCATCGGCCTCGTGCTGTGCTCCGCGCTGCTGCACGCCATCTGGAATGCGTTCCTCCACGTCAGCGAAGACCGGCTCGTGCAGCTCGGCACGATGTCGCTGCCGTATCTCGCGTTCGGCATCGCCGGCGCCGCGCTGCTGCCGGCGCCGGCGCCCGCCGCGTGGCCGTACATCGTCGCGTCGGCCACGCTCGAGGTCGCGTACTGCTTCACGCTCGCGCGCGCGTACCGCAGCGGCGAATTCGGCCAGATCTATCCGATCGCGCGCGGTATCTCGCCGCTGCTCGTGTCGGTGCTGGCGCTCGCGATGCTGCACGAGCGGCCGACGCCATTCGGCTTCGCGGGCATCGCGCTGGTGTCGTTCGGGATCATGTCGCTCGCGTTGCGGCGCGGCTTCCGGTTCTCCGGCGAAGGCGTGCCGTATGCGCTGCTCACGGGCGTGTTCATCGCCGCGTACTCGATCTGCGACGGAATCGGCTCGCGCCTGTCCGGCGGCGCGCTCGGCTACATCGCGTGGGTGTACCTGCTATGGAGCGTGCCGCAGCTCGTGCTCGTCGGCGTGCTGCGCGGCGGCCCGCGCGCGGTGCTCGCGTCGCGCACGGCGCTCACGCAGGGCGCGATCGCCGGCACGATCTCGCTCGCCGCATACGGGATCGTGATCCTCGCGTACCGGCACCTGCCGGTCGCGACCGTGTCCGCGCTGCGCGAAACGAGCTCGATCTTCGCGGTCGCGATCGGCTGGTTCGTGATGCGCGAGCGGCCCGGCGCGCAACGGCTCGCCGCGTGCGCGCTGGTGGTGGCCGGCGCGGCGCTGATCCGGCTGTAGGCGCGCCCGCGCCGGCCTCGCACCGACCACCGGCGCCGCCCCGCGACGATGCCGCTGCCGCGCCGTCAAGCCACCGCGACGGCCCTGCCGAACGCCCGCTCGTCGATCGCCTCGGCGAGCGTCGCGAACGCGGTCGCGATCTCGTCTTCCGGCACGCACGCATAACCGAGCAGCAACCCCGACGCGGCGCGCTCGCGATCCGCGTAGTAACCGGACAGCGGCCGCACAACGATATTGCGTTCGAGCGCGGCCTGCGCGACCGCGCGATCGTCGACCCCTTCCGGCAGTTGCGTGACCAGATGCAGCCCCGCGTCGCTGCCGAGTGCCTGCAGCGTATCGCCGTAGCGGCGCGCGACCGCCTCGAGCAGCACCTCGCGGCGCTGCCCGTACAGCGTGCGCATCTTGCGGATATGCGACACGAAGTGCCCTTCCGCGATGAATTCCGCGAGCACCGCCTGCTGCAGCAGTTGCCCTTCGCGGTACAGCTCGGCGCTCGCGGTCGCGAAACTTTCCGCGAGCGGTTCCGGCGCGACGAGATACCCGACCCGCAGCCCCGGGAACAGCGTCTTGCCGAAACTGCCGACGTAGATCACCTGCCCGGCCGTGTCGAGCCCCTGCAGCGACGCGAGCGGCCGGCTGCCGTAGCGGAATTCGCTGTCGTAGTCGTCCTCGATGATCCAGCAGCCGTGCTGGCGCGCGTATTCGAGCAGCATCCGCCGCCGCGCGAGGCTCATCACCATGCCGAGCGGATACTGGTGCGACGGCGTGACGAGCATCAGCTTCGGCGGCGCGGCGAGATCGGCGGCCGACGGCGCGATGCCTTCGTCGTCGACCGGAATCGGCCGCGTGGTCAGCCCCGACACGTTCAGCACGCTGCGCACGCCCCAGTAGCACGGGTCCTCGGTCCAGATCGCGTCGCCCGGATCGGTCAGCAACCGCACCGCGAGGTCGATCGACTGGTGGATGCCGGTCGTGATCACGATCTGCTCGGGCGTGCAGCGCACCGAGCGCGACGTGCGCAGGTAGTCGGCCAGCGCCTCGCGCAGCAGCGCGAGCCCGCCGCCCGGTGCGTACGTCAGCAGGTCGGGGCGCAGGCGCCGCCAGTACTTGTTGTGCAGCCGCGTCCACACGCGCGCCGGAAATCGCGACACATCGGGCACGCCCGGCATGAACGCGCCGCCCTGGCGCTTCGACACGCCGGCGCCTTCGACGAGCCGCGTGCCGCGCGCGGACAGCCGCCGCGCGGACGGCATCACGACGGCGGGCCCGGCCGCCGCGTCGGGCGGCACGCCGACGATCTCGTCCGGCGCGCTGTCGGCGACGAAGGTGCCTCGGCCGGTCGCCGAATTCACATAGCCTTCGAGCGCCAGCTGTTCGTAAACCTGCGTGACCGTGTTGCGGGCGATGCCGAGCTCGGCGGCCAGCAGCCGCGACGACGGTACGCGCGTGCCGGCCGGCAGTTCGCGCGACAGGATCGCCTGTTGCAGCAGCCGGTGAAGCTGCCGGTAGATCGGCTGTGCGCCGCCGCGCACGAGGCGCTGCGCCAGCCAGTCCGACAACACGCTCGCGCGCATGATTGGCTCCTGAATATTTATTGAAATGGCTCTGATTGCCAGAGCCAAATGTGATTATAGTCGCCTCCATGGGCTGCCAAGGCGCCCGAATTTCTACTCACCGGAAAGAACATCAAGGAGATGACCGTGAAGAATGCCGATCTGCAGGCCCGCAAGAACGCCGCCACCCCGCGCGGCGTCGGCGTGATGTGCGATTTCTACGCAGCCCGCGCCGAGAACGCGGAACTGTGGGATGTCGAAGGCCGTCGCTTCATCGATTTCGCCGCCGGCATCGCGGTGCTGAACACGGGCCACCGCCACCCGAAGATCGTCAAGGCGATCTCGGATCAACTGAACAGCTTCACGCACACCGCTTACCAGATCGTCCCGTACGCGTCGTACGTCGAGCTGGCCGAGAAGATCAACGACCGCGCGCCGGGCGACTTCCCGAAGAAGACCGCATTCTTCACGACCGGCGCCGAAGCCGTCGAGAACGCGATCAAGATCGCGCGGGCCGCGACCGGCCGCCCGGGCGTCATCGCGTTCTCGGGCGGCTTCCACGGCCGCACGATGATGGGCATGGCGCTGACCGGCAAGGTCGCCCCGTACAAGCTGAACTTCGGCCCGTTCCCGGGCGACGTGTTCCACGCGCCGTACCCGAACGCGCTGCACGGCGTGACGACCGCCGACTCGATCAAGGCGATCGAGATGCTGTTCAAGGCCGACATCGATCCGAAGCGCGTCGCCGCGATCATCTTCGAACCGGTCCAGGGCGAAGGCGGCTTCAACCCGGCGCCGGCCGAATTCGTGCGCGCGCTGCGCAAGATCTGTAACGAACACGGCATCCTGCTGATCGCCGACGAAGTCCAGACGGGCTTCGCACGCACCGGCAAGCTGTTCGCGATGCAGCACTACGACGTGCTGGCCGACCTGATCACGATGGCGAAGAGCCTCGCGGGCGGCATGCCGCTGTCGGGCGTCGTCGGCCGTGCGGACGTGATGGACGCGGCAGCGCCCGGCGGCCTCGGCGGCACGTACGCGGGCAACCCGCTGGCCGTCGCCTCGGCGCACGCGGTGCTCGAGATCATCGACGAGGAAAAGCTGTGCGAACGCGCGACGCAGCTCGGCGACGTGCTGAAGGCGAAGCTGACGTCGCTGCAGGCCGACGTGCCGCAGATCGCCGACGTGCGCGGCCCGGGCGCGATGATCGCGGTCGAGTTCCTGAAGCCGGGCTCGGGCGAGCCGGATGCCGAATTCACGAAGCGCGTGCAGACGCGCGCGCTCGAGCGCGGCCTGCTGCTGCTCGTGTGCGGCGTGTACTCGAACGTCGTACGTTTCCTGTTCCCGCTGACGATCACGCAGCCCGTGTTCGACGAAGCGCTCGCGATCCTCGAGGAAGTGCTGAAGGAAACGGTCGGCGTGCCGGCCTGAGTGCCCGCCCACTTCAACTGAATGGGCCGCCGCCGTCGTGAAGACGGCGGCGGCCGTTTTCATCCGTCCTTATCCGTCCTTTTCAAAGCAGGCGATTCATATGAGCACCGTTCAGGAAACCCTGGCACTGAAAGATCCGTCGCTGTTCCGCCAGCAGGCGTACGTCAACGGCGAATGGCAAGGCGCAACGAACGGCGAGACGTTCGATGTCCGCAACCCGGCGACGGGCGGCCTGCTCGGCACCGTGCCGGCGATGGGCACGGCCGAGACGCGTCACGCGATCGACGCCGCGAACGCCGCATGGCCGGCGTGGCGCAAGAAGACCGCGAAGGAACGCGCGGTCATCCTGCGCAAGTGGCACGACCTGATGATGGAAAACGCCGACGACCTCGCGCTGATCCTCACGACCGAGCAGGGCAAGTCGCTGGCCGAGGCGAAGGGCGAGATCGGCTACGCGGCGTCGTTCCTCGAGTGGTTCGCGGAAGAGGGCAAGCGCGTGTACGGCGACACGATCCCGACGCCGGCGAGCGACAAGCGCATCGTCGTGACGAAGGAAGCGATCGGCGTGTGCGCGGCGATCACGCCGTGGAACTTCCCGGCGGCGATGATCACGCGCAAGGTCGGCCCGGCGCTCGCGGCCGGCTGCCCGATCGTCGTGAAGCCGGCCGAGGCCACGCCGTTCTCCGCACTCGCGATGGCCGTGCTGGCCGAACGCGCGGGCGTGCCGGCCGGCGTGTTCAGCGTCGTCACGGGCGACCCGAAGGCGATCGGCGGCGAAATGACGTCGAACCCGATCGTGCGCAAGCTGTCGTTCACGGGCTCGACGCCGGTCGGCCGCCTGCTGATGTCGCAATGCGCGGCGACGGTCAAGAAGGTGTCGCTGGAGCTGGGCGGCAACGCGCCGTTCATCGTGTTCGACGACGCCGACCTCGATGCGGCCGTGCAGGGCGCGATCGCATCGAAGTACCGCAACAGCGGCCAGACCTGCGTGTGCACGAACCGCTTCTACGTGCATGAAGCCGTGTACGACTCGTTCGCGCAGAAGCTCGCGGCCGCCGTCGGCCAGCTGAAGGTCGGCCGCGGCACCGAGCCGGGCGTCACGCAGGGCCCGCTGATCAACGAGGCGGCCGTGCTGAAGGTCGAGGCGCACATCGAGGACGCGCTCGCGAAGGGTGCGACCGTCGTGACGGGCGGCAAGCGCCACGCGCTCGGCCACGGCTTCTTCGAGCCGACCGTGCTGACGGGCGTCACGCCGGCGATGAAGGTCGCGAAGGAAGAGACGTTCGGGCCGCTCGCGCCGCTGTTCAAGTTCAGCAGCGACGAGGAAGTGATCGGCCTCGCGAACGATACCGAGTTCGGCCTGGCCGCCTACTTCTACAGCCGCGACATCGGCCGCGTGTGGAAGGTGGCGGAAGCGCTCGAATACGGGATGGTCGGCGTGAACACGGGCCTGATCTCGAACGAAGTCGCGCCGTTCGGCGGCGTCAAGCAGTCGGGCCTCGGCCGCGAAGGCTCGCACTACGGCATCGACGACTACGTCGTGATCAAGTACCTCTGCCTCGCCGTCTGACGGCTCGGGGCCTGCCGCTTCGGCGACAGGCCCTGACCGCCCGGCCGGAACCGGGCGGTCCGACGCGGGCCGGCGCCCCTCTCCGCCGCGCCCGCGTCACCTTCCCTCCCGCGATCAACGAAACACGTTCACCGCTTCCACGAGCCGCGCCGCCTGCTGCTTCAGGCTCTCCGACGCCGCCGCACTCTGCTCGACGAGCGCCGCGTTCTGCTGCGTGATGTTGTCCAGATGCACGACCGCCTGGTCGACCTGCGCGACGCCCGTGCTCTGCTCGGCCGTCGACGAGCTGATCTCCGCGATCAGGTCCGACACGCGCTTCACCTGCGTGACGATGTCCTCCATCGTCTTGCCCGCGCCGTCGACGATCCGCGCGCCCGATTCCACGCGATCGACGCTCGCGCCGATCAGCGCCTTGATCTCCTTCGCCGCGTTCGCGCTGCGCTGCGCGAGTGCGCGCACCTCGCCCGCCACCACCGCGAAACCGCGTCCCTGGTCGCCCGCGCGCGCGGCCTCGACCGCGGCGTTCAGCGCGAGGATATTGGTCTGGAACGCGATGCCGTCGATCACGCCGATGATGTCGGCGATCTTGCGCGAACTGGCGGTGATGTCGTTCATCGTCGTCACGACCTCGCTCACCGCCTGCCCGCCGCGCTCGGCCGCATCGCTCGCCGACACCGACAACTGGTTCGCCTGCAGCGCCGTTTCCGCATTGCTCGACACCGTCGCCGTCATCTCGGCCATCGACGCGGCCGTCTGCTGCACGCTCGTCGAGGCCTGTTCGGTACGTGCGCTCAGGTCGTTGTTGCCCTGCGCGATCTCGTTGCTTGCGCGCTGCACGTTGTGCACCTGCTCGCTGACGTCGTCGACCAGCCAGCGGAACATCAGCCCGAGCTGATTGATCGTGCGCAGCGTCATGCCGATCTCGTCGACGCGGTTCATCCGCACGCTGCTGCGGCTCTCGCCGGTCGCGACGCGCAGCGCCTCGTCGCGCAATTGCCGAAGCGGCTGCACGATCTGCGCATCGAGCCACCAGCCGGCAACCGCCGTCACGCCCACCGCCGCGCCGGCAAACGCCGCCAGCGCGCCGCCGGTCAGCCCGCAGGCCCAGCCGGCGCCGACGACGGCCGGCGCCAGCACGCCCAGCGCCGCATGCACGCGCGCGCGCACCGACATCGTCTGGAACAGCGAAACAACGCGCATCACACCCGTGCGGACGATCAACCCCTTGTGGAAGCGGCGATTGCCGGCCTTGCCTTCGCGGAAATCGCGATACAACGCTTCGGCGGCCGCGATCTCGTCGCGCGTCGCCTTCGTGCGCACCGACATATAGCCTTTCGGCTGGCCGTTGCGCATCACCGGAATCGCGTTCGCGCGCACCCAGTAGTGATCGCCGTTCTTGCGGCGATTCTTCACGAGCGCCGTCCACGGCTCGCCGCCCTTGAGCGTCGCCCACATGTCGGCGAACGCCTCCTTCGGCATGTCCGGATGGCGCACGACGTTGTGCGGCTGACGTTCGATTTCGTCGGGAGAAAATCCGCTGACCTGGATGAATGCCGCGTTGGCGTACGTGATGTAGCTGTCGGCATCGGTCGTCGACATCAGCGTCGCGTCATCGGGGAAATCGAATTCGCGTTGCGTGACGGGCTGGTTGTTGCGCATGGTGAGGAGCTCCGGATGGCGGATCTTGCGCCCGCTTGTGGATTGATTCGAGACCCGCGCGCATTGCTGTCGATTCGCATGCGCGTGAGCCGTGCTCCTGCGCTTTCGGCAAATTCCACGAAAACATTACGGTGTATTCGGGAAAATATTCATTAAATTTGCATCATCTTGTTTTTGCCGAATCGTTTGTTTATGGATGAAACAAAAGCCTTGCCGGACAACGGTTTAACTGGTATTCGTCTGATTATTGATTTCGATTCGGCCAATTCCATTTAATGCGCCGCCGGAAAAATCGGAATACGAATATTTCTCGTTTATCGAATTTCGATTGAAGCAAAAAAAGCCATGCGCAGGGTGCGCGACATTCGGAAATCTTCGATCGAATCCGCCCGTCGCGCACGCTTGCGGCCATCAGCGGAACACGTTCACCGCATCCACCAGCCGGGTCGCCTGCTGCTTCAGGCTCTCCGATGCCGCCGTGCTCTGCTCGACGAGCGCCGCGTTCTGCTGCGTGATGTTGTCCAGATGCACGACCGCCTGGTCGACCTGCGCGACGCCCGTGCTCTGCTCGGCCGTCGACGAGCTGATCTCCGCGATCAGGTCCGACACGCGCTTCACCTGCGTGACGATGTCCTCCATCGTCTTGCCCGCGCCGTCGACGATCCGCGCGCCCGATTCCACGCGCTCGACGCTCGCGCCGATCAGCGTCTTGATCTCCTTCGCCGCGTTCGCGCTGCGCTGCGCGAGCGCGCGCACCTCGCCCGCGACCACCGCGAAACCGCGCCCCTGTTCACCGGCCCGCGCGGCCTCGACCGCCGCGTTCAGCGCGAGGATGTTGGTCTGGAATGCAATGCCGTCGATCACGCCGATGATGTCGGCGATCTTGCGCGAGCTGTCGGTGATCTCGCTCATCGTCGTCACGACCTCGCTCACCGCCTGCCCGCCGCGCTCGGCCGCGTCGCTCGCCGACACCGACAGCTGGTTCGCCTGCAGGGCCGTCTCCGCATTGCTCGACACGGTCGCCGTCATCTCGGCCATCGATGCGGCCGTCTGCTGCACGCTCGACGCAGCCTGCTCGGTGCGCGCGCTCAGGTCGTTGTTGCCCTGCGCGATCTCGTTGCTCGCGCGCTGCACGTTGTGCACCTGCTCGCTGACGTCGTCGACGAGCCAGCGAAACATCAGCCCGAGCTGATTGATCGTGCGCAGCGTCATGCCGATCTCGTCGACGCGGTTCATCCGCACGCCGCGCCGGCTTTCACCGGTCGCGACGTTCAGCGCCTGCTCGTGCAACCGCTTCACCGGTTGCACGATCTGCGCCTCGAGCCACCAGCCGGCCGCGGCCGCCACGCCGGCCGTCACCGCGGCGAACGCCGCGAGCGCGCCGCCGGTCAGCCCGCAGGCCCAGCCCGTGCCGACGACGACCGGCGCCAGCACGCCCAGCGCCGCATGCACGCGCGCGCGCACCGACATCGTCTGCGGCAGCGACGCGATGCGCAGCAGCCCGGTACGGATCACGAGCCCCTTGTGGAAGCGGCGCTGGCCGGCCTTGCCTTCGCGAAACGCGCGATACAGCGCGTCGGCGGCCACGGTCTCGTCGCTCGGCGCCTTCGTGCGCACCGACATGTAGCCCTGCGGCTGGCCGTTGCGCATCACCGGAATCGCGTTCGCGCGCACCCAGTAGTGATCGCCGTTCTTGCGGCGGTTCTTCACGAGCGCGGTCCACGGCTCGCCGCGCTTGAGCGTCGCCCACATGTCGGCGAACGCCTCGCGCGGCATGTCCGGGTGGCGCACGGCATTGTGCGGCTGGCCGACGAGTTCCTCGTTCGAATAGCCGCTCACCTGCGCGAATGTCGTGTTCGCGTACGTGATGTAGCTGTCGGCATCGGTCGTCGACATCAGCGTGACGTCGTCGGGAAAATCGAATTCCTGTTGGGTAACGGGCTGGTTGTTGCGCATGCAAGGCTCCGAAAGGCGGATTGGTTGTCCGCGCCGCGCTGAAATCACGCTCAGTAGCCGAAAAACGGTTGATCGCTTTACGACGTTCTCGTCCTTGCTGTCGGCAATTCGGCAGAAAACCTTAATCCTGTCGCGCATAAAATATGCAATCCAGCCATTACCATGATTTCGATCAAATATTCCGGCGATAATCGCCGCGCACGCGTGTCCGCCGGTCACAACGCACCGCCCGGCGTGCCAATGCGGGCATCCATTGCGCACGGCGAAACGATATGGCCTATCCTGCTCCATTCCACCGGAATTCGAATTCGATGAAAAAGGCATTGCATGAACTGAATCGGCTGTCCTGGAATACGGCGACGGTCGCCCATAACAGCCATAAAGGCGATCAGGCCGCGTTTTTCCGCGATGGCGGCACGACGCTGTTTCCAGAAGAACGAGAGCTGCTCGGCGATCTCGCCGGCCTGCGGCTCCTGCACCTGCAATGCAACGCGGGACAGGACACATTGAGCCTCGTGCGCGAAGGCGCGGATGCCACCGGCGTCGACATCGCCGACGAGGCGATCGGCTTCGCGCGGCAGCTGTCGGCCGATGCGGGGCTGCCCGCGCGGTTCGAGCGCGCCGACGTGCTCGACTGGATGCCCGAAGCGGCCGCGCGCGGCGAGCGCTTCGACCGCGTGTTCACGTCGTACGGCGCGATCTGCTGGCTGTCGGACCTCACCGTCTGGGCGCGCGGAATCGCCGCGCTGCTCGCGCCGGGCGGCCGCTTCGCGATGGTCGAGTTCCATCCGTTCGCGCTGGTTTTCGATGAACACTGGCAGCCGCACTACGACTACTTCCAGCGCGACGCGACCGAGGAGCCGGCAGGCGTCGGCGACTACGTCGCGGTGTCCGGCACCGGGCTCGGCGCGCGGCACGATCATCCGGGCATCGTCGATTTCGCGAATCCGCACCCGAGCTACGAGTTCATGTGGGGCATCGGCGACGTGGTGAACGCGCTCGTGTCGGCCGGGCTCGCGATCGACCGCCTGAACGAATATCCGTATGCGAACGGCTGGAAGGGCTTCGACGGCATGCGCGAGCGGGCTGGCCGCCGGATGGTGCCGCCCGACGGCATGCCGCGCCTGCCGCTGATGTACGCGATCGCCGCGCACCGGGTGGCCGCATGACGCGCCGCACCGCCGCCGAACGCGACGCGCTGTCCGCCCGCCTCCTTGCACGCGACGACGTGCCGCTCGTGTGGACCATCGACCGGCGCGAGATCATCGAGCACCTGTACGTGCTGCGCGACGGCACGCTGCACCTCGTGCCCGAGTTCCACGACGTCGCCGGCTGGCCCGACGGCGAAGCCGACCACTACACGCCGATCCTGCTCGACTGCCACGATCGCGGCGGCTGGTTCCTCGGCAGGTTCGACGGTGCACGGCTCGTCGCGGCGGTGATCGTCGACAGCCGGCCGCTCGGCCCGCAACGCGACATGCTGCAACTGAAGTTCCTGCACGTGAGCCACGACTGGCGCGGTTGCGGGCTCGGCGAGCAGCTCTACCGCACGGCGCAGGGGCAGGCACGCGCGATGGGCGCGCGCCGCCTGTATGTGTCCGCCACGCCGTCGCGGAACACGATCGACTTCTACCTGCGGCTCGGCTTCACGATCAGCCCGTCGCCCGACCCCGAGCTTTACGCGCTCGAGCCCGAGGACCTGCATCTGGAAGGACCGGCGGCCTGACGATCCGACGCGCGATGGCACAGGGAATTTCCCCCCCCCCCCTGCCGAAGCGACCAACAGCCGCCATTAACCGCCATGGAGCGCGACATTGAGGCACGACCCGCCACCGCCAGCCGCCCCGAAGATCCTCGTCAGCCTGTGCGTGATCGGCCATCCGGTCCGCTACAACGGCTCGGCGAAGACCGCCGCGCACGAAGCGCTCGCGCGGTGGCAGCGTGAGGGGCGTCTCGTGCCGGTCTGCCCGGAACTCGCGGGCGGCCTCGGCGTGCCGCGCCCGCCCGCCGAAATCGCCGAAGGCGGATCGGGGCAGCAGGTTCTATCGGGTACCGC
Source organism: Burkholderia seminalis (assembly GCF_001718535.1). Lineage (NCBI taxonomy): Bacteria > Pseudomonadati > Pseudomonadota > Betaproteobacteria > Burkholderiales > Burkholderiaceae > Burkholderia > Burkholderia seminalis. Next base: position 2,777,076 of record NZ_CP013400.1, read on the forward strand.
ACGCATCGTCGACGTGAACGGCGCCGACGTGACGGCGCCCTTCGTATCCGGCGCGCGCACCGCGCTGGCGCTCGCGCAGGCGCACGACTGCCGTTTCGCGATCCTCGCCGACGGCAGTCCGTCGTGCGGTAGCACGTTCATTTACGACGGGCATTTCGCGCACCGGCGGCATGCGGGCGCCGGCGTCACGGCGGCGTTGCTGCGCGCGCACGGCATCGAGGTGTTCGCGGACACCGAGATCGACGCGCTCGACGCGCGCATCAAACAGCTCCGCGGTTAACGACGATGGGCGGCACGAGCCTCCTCGTGCCGCCCATCGTTGCGAAGCGGAGCGACAGTGACGCGGCGCATGGCCGGCCGCGTCACCGCGTCATACCGATCAGACGCGTTCGATCGCGATCGCGATGCCCTGGCCGACGCCGATGCACATCGTGCACAGCGCGAAGCGGCCGTTCGTGCGATGCAGCTGGTACATCGCGGTCGTCACGAGACGCGCGCCCGACGCGCCGAGCGGGTGGCCGAGCGCGATCGCGCCGCCGTTCGGGTTCACGCGGGGATCGTCGTCGGCGACGCCCAGCATGCGCAGCACCGCGAGGCCCTGCGACGCGAAGGCTTCGTTCAGCTCGATCACGTCGAACTGGTCGATCGTCATCCCGAGCCGCGCGAGCAGCTTCTGCGTGGCCGGCGCCGGGCCGATGCCCATCACGCGCGGCGCCACCCCGGCCGTCGCGATACCCAGCACGCGTGCCCGCGGCGTCAGGCCGAAGCGCTTCGCGGTTTCCTCGTTCGCGAGCAGCAGCGCGGCGGCGCCGTCGTTGACGCCCGACGCGTTGCCGGCCGTCACCGAACCGTCCGGGCGCACGACGCCCTTCAGCTTCGCGAGCGTGTCGAGCGACGTTTCACGCGGATGCTCGTCGCGCGACACGACCACCGGATCGCCCTTCTTCTGCGGGATCGTGACCGACACGATCTCCTCGGCCAGCGTGCCGTCCTGCTGCGCACGCGCGGCCTTCTGCTGGCTGCGCAGCGCGAACAGGTCCTGATCCGCGCGGCTGACGTGGTAGTCGACCGCGACGTTCTCGGCGGTTTCCGGCATCGAGTCGACGCCGTACAGCTGTTTCATCAGCGGATTGACGAAACGCCAGCCGATCGTCGTGTCGAAGATGTCGGCCTGGCGCGCGAACGCGCTGGCGGCCTTGCCCATCACGAACGGCGCGCGCGTCATGCTCTCGACGCCGCCCGCGACCATCAGCGCGGCTTCGCCGGACTTGATCGCGCGCGCGGCCACGCCGACCGCATCCATCCCGGAACCGCACAGGCGGTTGATCGTCGAACCCGGCACGCCCTGCGGCAGGCCCGCGAGCAGCGCGGACATGCGTGCGACGTTGCGGTTGTCCTCGCCGGCCTGGTTCGCGCAGCCGTAGATCACGTCGTCGATCGCCGTCCAGTCGACGTCGCGGTTGCGCTCGACGAGCGCCTTGAGCGGCACCGCGCCCAGATCGTCGGCGCGCACGCCGGACAGTGCACCGCCGTAACGCCCGATCGGCGTACGGATCGCATCACACAGAAAAGCTTCGGTCATCAGTGTCTCCGGTCCCATGAAGGCTGGGAAATGAACAGGGCGCGCCCCTTGCATTGCCCGCCGGGATGCGCTTAAATGTTCTATATACGAACATAAGATCGTGTATCGAACGTTCAACGCATCATAGGGAGTGCGGGGACGACCTGTCAAGCGCGCGGCCTGCCGCGCGGTTGGCGTGTCAGGCCCCATGCGCTATCTTCTCGGCTGCACGATATTCCAGGCGCTCATGACAACCGAAGACACCCAGACGAAACCCGGCGACTCCTATGTGCAGTCGTTCGCGCGCGGCCTCGCGGTCATCCGCGCGTTCGACGCGGCCCGGCCCGAGCAGACGCTCACCGAAGTTGCGTCGGCCACCGGGCTCACGCGTGCAGGCGCGCGCCGGATCCTGCTCACGCTGCAGACGCTCGGCTATGTCGAGGCCGACGGCCGGCTGTTCCGGCTCACGCCGAAAATCCTCGAGCTCGGCTTCGCGTACCTCACGTCGATGCCGTTCTGGAATCTCGCCGATCCGGTGATGGAGCAATTGTCCGCGCAGATCCACGAAAGCTGCTCGGCCGCGGTGCTCGACCGCACCGAGATCGTCTACGTGCTGCGCGTGCCGACGCACAAGATCATGACGATCAACCTGTCGATCGGCAGCCGGCTGCCCGCGTACTGCACGTCGATGGGCCGCGTGCTGCTGTCCGCGCTCGACGACGCGGCGCTCGACGAAACGCTCGCGCAGAGCAGCATCCGCGCGCATACGCCGCGCACGATCACGGATCTCGGCGAACTGAAGGCAACGATCGCGCAGGTGCGCCAGCAGGGCTGGGCCGTGGTCGACCAGGAACTCGAAGTGGGCCTGATGTCGCTGTCCGCGCCGATCCGCAACCGGCGCGGGCAGATCATCGCGGCGATGAACATCAGCGGCAACGCGCAGCGGCACACCGCGAAACAGATGGTGAAGGAGTTTCTCGGGCCGCTGCAGCAGGCCGCGCAGACGGTATCGGAACTGGTCGCGCGGCGCGGCTGAGCGGCCGGCCGCGCGTCAGCCGTTGCCGGCGAACGCCTTTCCCGTCGGCTTCATGCGGATTCCCGGCGTCAGCCGGGTCCACGGCAACTCGGCCGGATCGGCCGTCATCGGGCCAGGCGCCGTGGCGACCAGCACCGCCTCGGCGATATCCTGGAAATCGGCGCGGAAGTGCACCGAGCTCTTGTTGACGAGGATCTTCATCGATTCCGGCTCGACCCCGCCCACGCGATAGAGATTGCGGTCGAGCATCTGCGCCTTGCCGCTGCTCACCACGATCAGCACGCCGTCGATCCGCAGGCACGCGACCGGGCCGACATCCGCGCGCATGCCGTTCATCATCGGGCCGTCATACCGGCATACCCCGTCGGACAGGTGCACGACCTCGAAACGCGCGTGGTGCGGCGCGTCGCCGGGCACGCCAGAGACACCGCCGAGCGCCACGTCGATGAACGCGCCGACACCGGCGCGATGGGCCGCGGCCGCGGCCGCCGGGTCCCAGATCAAGCCGATCGCGGCATCTTTCGCGCCGTTGCGCAGCAACGCCCGCAGCATGCCCGTCGTGTTCGAGTCGCCGCCCGCGCCGGGATTGTCCTGCGTATCGGCGATGACGACCGGCTTGCCGGCCCCCTCGGACAGCCGCATGGCCTCGCGCACGGCATCGTCGGGCGACAGGAACGGCACCTGCCACGCGGCTTCGTCCGCCAGCATCTTGTCGTGGAGCGCCTGCACGGCCGCCTCGGCCGACGCGGCGTCGTCGCCGTAGCCCCAGATGACCGGGCCGCATTCGGGGAAATCGGCCGCCGGAAAGCCCGGCGCGAACGACAGCGACGCCACGGCCCCGGTCTCCAGCGCCGCGAGCCGCGCATACATGCCGCGCGCAGGTTCGAGCAGCGTGCACATGCCGTTGATCGGAATCAGGAACGGCAGCCGGCGCGCGGCGCGATGCAGCGGGCGGCGGCCCGCCCGCGCGTCGAACAGGCGCTCGAGCAGCGCGGCCGCGCGCGCGCCGGTCTCGGCCATGTCGACGTGCGGATAGGTACGAAAGGCGACCAGCGCATCGGCCTCGCGCAGCATCCGCGCGGTGACGTTGGCATGCAGGTCGAGCGACGCGACCACCGGCACGTCCGGGCCGACCGCCGCACGCACGCGCTCGAGCAACGTGCCTTCGCCGTCGTCGGTATGCTCGGCGACCATCGCGCCGTGCAGGTCGAGGTACACCGCGTCGTAGCCTCCGCGGCGAACCGCCGCGACGATTTCTCCGGCAATGCGCTCGAACGCGTCCTCGGTCACGTGGGCCGACGGGCTCGCGCCCGCCCAGATGACCGGCAGCAAGGTCCAGCCACGCCGTTCGGCCGCGGCGATGAAGCCGCCGGCGGGAATATTGACGTCGCGCAGCGCGAGCACGTCCTCGCCGCGCACCATGGCCGGGAAGCCTTCGCCCCGCTCAAAGTTGGCGTATGCGGCTTTCGATGGTGCAAACGTATTGGTTTCATGCTGGAAACCGGCGATCAGGATGCGCGTGTTCAAAAATGTGTCTCCGGAAAAGGCCGTCAAGGCGCCGGCACCCCGCCGTCAGGGCCGGCGGGCGACGGCGCGCTGGATATTGGAATGCCCGCGGGCCCGTGACGTCAGGCTGTCGCCAGCGCGTCGCGGGATGCGGGAAGCCGGTTCGCCACGAGTACCGCGGCACCGGCGACGAGCAGTGCGACCATGACCAGCAGCCCCGCGGCCATGCTGCCGGTCGCCGAGTGGATCGCACCGATGATGGTCGGGCTCAGGAAGCCGCCGATCAGGCCGATCGTGTTGATCAACGCGATGCCGCCCGCCGCGGCGTCGCCCTTCAGGTATTGCGACGGAATCGCCCAGAACACCGTGTACGCGGCCCAGATCATCGACGTGGCGATCGTCATGCCGACCAGCGAGACGGCAAGATTGCCGTTGGCCGTCGTCGCCACGGCCAGTGCGATCGCGCCGATCAGGGCCGGCACCGCGCTGTGGAAACGGCGCTCGCCGCGACGGTCCGACCGGCGGCCGATGACGACCATCGCGATCGCGGCGCACACGTACGGAATCATCGAGTACAGCCCGATCTGCATCGTGTCGGTCACGCCGTCGGCCTTGATGATCGACGGCAGCCAGAAACTCACCGCGTAGATCCCGCAGATGATCGTGAAGTACGCAAACGCCAGCAGGTACACGCGCGGATCGCGCACCACCTGCCCGAACGAGTGATGGCCCGCATCGGTGGTGTGCAGCTCGGCGGCGAGCAGCCGCTTCTCGTCGTCGGTCAGCCATTTCGCATCGGCCGGCCGGTCGGACAGCACCTTGAGCGCGAGCACGCCGAACAGCACGCACGGCAGGCCTTCGACGACGAACATCCACTGCCAGCCGGCCAGGCCGTGGGCACCGGACAGCCCGGTCATCAGCCACGCCGACAGCGGCGAGCCGAACGCGCCGCCGATCGGGCCGGCGAGCATGACGACCGCCATCACGCCGGCCATCCGGCGCTGGCCATACCAGTACGTCAGGTAAAAGATCATTCCCGGCGCGAAGCCGGCCTCGAACACGCCGAGCAGGAAGCGCATCGCATAGAACGTGGTCTCGTCGTGGACGAACATCATGCCGGCCGAGGTCAGGCCCCACAGCACCATGATCCGGCTGATGGTCTTGCGCGCGCCGATCCGCGGCAGCAGCAGGTTGCTCGGGATCTCGAACAGGACGTAGCCGAGAAAGAAGATGCCCGCGCCCAGCCCGTACACCGCATCGGAGATACCCAGGTCGCTCTGCATCGCGAGCTTCGCGAACCCGATATTCACGCGATCGAGATACGCGAAGGTGTAGCAGAGCAGCAGGAACGGCAGCAGGCGCCAGTTCAGCTTGCGGTAGAGGGCCTGATGCGCCGGGCTGCCGGGCGCGACCGGGTCTTGAGGGGATGGAATGGCGGACATGCGCTCTCCTTTAGGGCCTATTGCTTCGAATCCCGCAACGATGTTCAACGCTGTTCGAATCGTCGAGGAGACGAAAAAGCGGCGCAATAGCAACCTAAGCGAGTTATCGTTGCTCAATGAGCAACACTTCGAAGGCACACGGACCGACACCATGCGCGAACTGAACCAGCGCCGCCTGCGCTATTTCCACGAAGTCCTGACGCACGGCTCCATCCGCGGCGCGGCCGACAGCATCAACACGTCGCCGTCCGTCATCACGCGGCAGATCCGCCTGCTCGAGGAAGAAATCGGCGCCCCGCTGTTCGAGCGCCAGCCGCGCGGCGTGCAGCCGACCGAGGCCGCCGCACACCTGCTCGAATACTGGCGCGGCTGCCGTTCCCAGCAGGAACTCTTCGAAGACCGCCTGCAGGCGCTTCGCGGGCTGCAGCACGGCCAGATCCGCATCGTGGCCAGCGAAGGCTATATCGACTGCCTGATGGACGAGGTACTCACCGATTTCTGCGCGCGCTACCCGAAGCTCGACGTCACCGTCGATCTCCTGCCGGTCAGCACGTTGCTGCAGGAAGTCGCCGAAAGCCGCGCGCATATCGGCCTGGCCTACAACCCGCCGGCGCATCCGGACATCGAGTACGTCGCCACCGCGTCGCAGCCGGTGGTGGCGCTCGTCCATCCCGGGCACCCGCTCGCCGTACGCGGCCGCCCCGTCGCGGTACGCGAACTCACCGGGTATCCGCTCGCGCTGATGCCGCCCGCGTTCGGTCTCGGACAGGCCGTGCAGATGCTTGCCTACGCGGAGAACATCCACCTCCACCCGACGCTCACCACCAACTCGCTTGCCGTGCTGCGCCACTTCGTGAAGCGCAACGACGGCGTCACGCTGCTCGCCGCCTTCGCGGCGTATCAGGAACTGGCGGCAGGCGAGCTCGTCGCCGTGCCCGTCGCGCATCCGTTGCTCGAGGCGGCCAACGCGCGGCTGCTGGTCAAGGCGGGACGGACGCTCGGCGTCGCGGCCGATACGTTGCTGCGCGGCATCCTGCAGGAGATGAAGATGTTCTCGAACGCGGGCACGCGCAGCGGCAAGACAACCGCGCGCGGCCGGGCGGGCAAACGTGCCGCCGCGCATCGCGGCGAGCCGTGACCGGCCGCACCGGCCGCGCCCGCCCTCGCGTCGCGGCCGGCCCGGCGCAGGCCGCGATCGAACCGCCGCGCGTCCGGCGCCGCGCTCACGCGCCGAGCAGCATCCCCGTGCGCACCGGCACCGTGCCCGTCACGCGGCCGAGCGGCGCGCCGGCCGTCACGAAGCGGATCGCGCGCCGCATGTAGAACACGCCGTCGGTCGCGCTCGAAATCGTCGTGATCGCATCGGTCAGCGGATCGACGATGTCGAACAGCGGCTCGCCCGCGCGGATCGTCGCACCGATCGCCGCACGATGCACGAGGATCCCGCTGACCGGCGCGTAGAACTGCTCGCTGCCCGCGAGCGGCGTGGCGGGCGCGGCCAGCGGCGGCAACGGCGTGCGTTCGCCGTGCACCGCGCCGCGCCAGACGAGATAGTCGACGAGCGCGTCGGCATCGCGTTGCGCGTATTCGTACGTCACGTCGCGCTGGCCGCGGCACTCGACCGTCACGGCCACCGTGCCGGCCGCCATCGGCCTGCCTTCCGGCAGATGCTGGCGCAACCGCGCCCACAGCAGGTGATGCGCATCGTCGAACGCCTGTCCGCCCGAATCCTCGGCGAGCAGCGACGCCTCCGCCCCGAGATAACGCGCCAGCGGCTCGATCTCCGGCCATGCAGTGTCGCTCGTGTACACGTGCATCACCGCTTCGAGCGAACAATGCAGGTCGATCACGACCTCGGCGTCGTGCGACAGCTTCAGCAGCGCAAGCTGCAACGCGTCGAATTCGGTACGCGGTTCGACGGCGTCGAGCGCCGCGCCGACGCATTCGCGCACGATCGCGCGATTGCGCACGCCGTCGTCGCCGAGGCGGTCGCGCGCTTGCGCGGCGATCTCCGCGAGCGGCATGAAGCCGCGATTGAAGTTGCGGCCGCTCGCCAGGTCGAACCGGCCGATGAACTGCCCGAGCAGATGATGATTGAGGCCGACCGGGTTCGACACCGGCACGAGCACGATCTCGGCCGCGAGCCGGCCGTCGGCATCGAGCCGCGCGAGGCGCTGCTTCAGCACGAACGCCGCGAGCATCGCGGGCGTCTCGTCCGCGTGCAGCGCGGCCTGCAGGTAGATCTTGCGGCCGGTGTCGGCCGGCCCGAAATGAAAGCTCGTCAGCGTGCGCTGCGTGCCGATCGACGGCGACAGGAGCGGCGTGGTGCGAATCTGCATCGATGGTCTCGAACGGATGAAAACGGGGGCATCGGAGGGATCGTGGCAACGGGCCTGCGCGGCGCTCAGTCGCCGTACGGGTTGAAATCGAAGTACTGCTTCGCGATCCGGTCGTAGGTGCCGTCCTTCAGCATCGACGCGATCGCACCGTCGATCGACGCCTTCAGCGCCGTATCGGCTTGCCGCATGCCGATGCCGACGCCGCGATCGCCCATGTCGAGCGGCGCGCCGACGAACGCGAAGCCCTTGCCGCGCGGCTGGCGCAGGAACCCGTAGTCGGCCTCCACCGTGCCGAGCAGCGCCGCGTCGAGACGGCCGTTCACGAGATCGGCGAACACGTCGTCCTGGCTCTTGTACGGCACCACGCTCACGCCGGCCGTCGCCCAGTGCGCGAGCGCCCACGATTCGAACTGGGTGCCCGACTGCACGCCGACGCGCTTGCCCGCCAGCGACGCGGCCGTGCTGCCGAGCCCGAGGCCCGGCCGCGCGACGAGCCGCGACTTGAAGCGGAACAGCTTCGACGAGAACAGGATCTGCTTCTCGCGCTTCGCCGTGATCGCCATCGACGACAGGATCGCGTCGATCTTGCGCGCCTGCAGCGCCGGGATCATCCCGGAGAATTCGAGTTCGACCCACTGGCAGCGCAACTGCGCGCGGCGGCAGATCTCGTTGCCGAGATCGACGTCGAAGCCCTTCAGGCTGCCGTCGGGCGCCTTCGCATCCATCGGCGGATAGGTCGGATCGATGCCGAGCCGCACGACGTGCGCGTCGAGCGCGGACGCGGACGTGGCGGCCAGGCCGACGCACAGGGAAACGAGCGGGACGAGGAAACGTTTCATGGTCGACGGAGGGCAGGAAGAGAAACAAGCGGCATCAGCCGGACTGCCTGCGATCGTAGGCGGCACGGGCCGCCGCCGGAACCATCGCCTGCCTTATCATGATCGGTATTTCCGATCACCGGCCTCGCGCGCATCCATGGCGTTCACGCTGTCCCAGCTCCGCATCTTCCAGGCCGTCGTCGAGCACGGCAGCCTGCGCGCCGCCGCACGCGCGCTCGATCTCGCGCAAAGCGGCGTCACGCAACAGCTGCAGAGCCTCGAGGCCACGCTCGGCGCGACGCTGTTCACGCGCACCAATCGCGGCATCGTGCCGACGGCCGTCGGCCAGCGCCTGCTCGCGCGCTCCGGCGCGATCCTCGGTGAATGCGAACAGGTCGAACGGGAAATCCGCCAGTTGAGCGGCGCGTACGAAGGCACCGTCACGCTCGGGCTCGCGACCGAGCCGCTGATCGACGCGTTCGCGCCGGTGCTGAGCGCGTTTCGCGCGCGCTTCGACAAGGTCGACGTGCACCTGCGCACCGGCACGTCGCGGATGATGGTCGGCTGGTTGCGGGAAAGCGCGGTCGATTTCGCGATCGCGCTGGTCGCGAAGCAGACCGACACGACCGATCTCGCGGTGACGCCGCTGCGTGCGTCGGCGCCGGTGGTCGTCTGCCGCCGCGGGCATCCGGCGATGCACGCGCAATCGCTCGCCGAGCTGGCCGGCTACCCGTGGGTGTCCACGCGCTCGCCGAACCTGAGCGCCGACCCGGTCGTGAACCGCCTGCTCGCGTACTTCGACGCGCACGGCCAGCCGCCGCCGAAGGTGCTCGCCACCGTCGAAGGGATGTTCGAGACGCTGCAGATCGTCACGCAGACCGACTCCCTCGCGCTCGAAACCGAAGCGATCACGCGGCACGGGCCGTTCGCCGGCGCGCTCGCGAAAGTGCCCGTGCGCGAGCAGGCCGAAGCGCAGGACATCTGCCTGCTGCAGCGCGCGGCCGTGCCGCTGACGCCGGCCGCGCAGGAACTCGCGGCGATGCTCGCGTCGTACCTGAGGATGGTGCGCGGGCGGTAAGCGCGCGGCACCGCCCCGCCGCCCGCGTCGCGCGTCAGTCCAGCGACTCCCCGGCCGTCTCGCGCAGCATCGCGACCGCGATCAGCGACAGCACCACGCACGCGGCCACGTAGCCGGCCGGCGCGAGCTTGCTGCCGGTCGTCTTCACGAGCCAGGTCGCGATCAGCTGCGCGGTGCCGCCGAAGATCGTCACCGCGAGCGCATACGCGATCGAGATGCCGGTCGCGCGCACGTGGCGCGGCAGCGATTCGCACATCAAGGCCATTTCCGACGCCGAGCCAAGCGAATAGAACAGCAGCATCAGCGCGGTCAGCGGCAGGATCACCGACAGCGTCGGGTGATGGTTCATCAGCCAGAACGCCGGGAACAGCAGCACGACCAGCACGCCGCGGCCGACGAAGATCGGCAGGCGCCGGCTGCCGAGCCGGTCCGACAGCCAGCCGAACAGCGGGCACGTGACCAGCATCACGCAGCCCGACGCGACGCCGACGAACATCGACAGCTTCATCGGCAGGCCGAGCGTGTGGATCGCGTAGGTCGGCATGTAGAACGTCAGGATGTAGGTCGACACCGTGCCGCCCATCACCGTGAGCATCAGCAGCAGCACGGTGCGCGCGTGCTTCGAGAACAGCGCGTGCAGCACGCCGCGCTCGATTCCGTGATGACGGTCGCCGGGCGCGTCGTCCGCGAGCCGGCGGCGCAGGTACATGCCGACCGGCGCGATCAGCACGCCGACGAGGAACGGCAGCCGCCAGCCCCAGCTTTCCAGCGCGTCCTTCGTCATCGTGTTCGACAGCAGCGCCGCGAAGCCCGAGCCCATCAGCGCGGCGCCGCCCTGCGTCGCCAGCTGCCAGCTCGCGCGGAACGCGCGGCGCGACGTGCCGCCGTGTTCGAGCAGCGTCGTGGTCGCCGCGCCGAATTCGCCGCCCTGCGAGAAGCCCTGCAGCAGCCGCGCGAACACGACGAGCAGCGGCGCGGCCACGCCGACCTGCGCATAGGTCGGCGCGATCGCGATCAGGCCGGTGCCGAGCGCCATCAGCATGATCGTCAGGTTCAGCGCCGCCTTGCGCCCCTTGCGGTCCGCATAGACGCCGAGCACGATGCTGCCGAGCGGCCGCGTGAAGAAGCCGGCCGCGAACGTCGCGACCGACAGCAGCAGCGACGTGGTCGAGTCGCTCGACGGGAAGAACAGCTTGCCGATCAGCACCGCGAAGAAGCCGTACACGGTGAAATCGAAGAACTCCAGCCAGTTGCCGATCACGGCCGCGGCGATCGCGCCGCGCCGCGCGACGGCACGCGCGCCGGGCATGCCGGTTTCGGCGGTCCCCGCCGATGCGGGGTGCAGCGCGAGATGGTCTTTCTGCATCGTTGTCGCCTCTTCTCAATGCGGCCGGAAGCGCCGGCCGCGCGCCGCTGCGATCACTGCCCGAGGTAACGCTCGACGAGACGCGTCCAGTACGCCGCACCGATCGGCAGGTTCCGGTCGTTGAAGTCGTACTTCGGGTTGTGCACCATGCAGCCGTCCTCGCCTTCGCCGTTGCCGAGCCGCACGAACGAGCCCGGCCGCCGCTGCAGCATGAACGCGAAATCCTCGCTGCCCATCAGCAGGTCGGTCTGCTCGACCACCTGCGCGTCACCGACCAGTTCGCGCGCGACCTGCGCGGCGAAATCCGTTTCGGCATCCGTATTGACGACGACCGGGTAGCCTTCGATGTACTCGACATTGGCCGTCGCGCCGTAGCTCGCGGCCTGCGTTTCGGCCAGCTCGGTGATGCGGCGCTTGAGCAGCGCGCGGACATCGGGGCTGAACGAGCGCACGCTGAGTTCGAGGCGCGCGCCGTTCGGGATCACGTTGTTCGCAGTGCCGGCGTGCATCGAGCCGACCGTGACGACCGCCGGCTGCGCCGGGTCGACGTTGCGCGCGACGATCGTCTGCAGCGCCATCACGATGCTCGCCGCGACGACCACCGGGTCGACCGTCAGGTGCGGCCGCGCCGCGTGGCCGCCGACGCCCTCGATCGTGATGATCGCCTTGTCGCCGGCCGACATGAACGGGCCGCGCCGCGTGAGGAACACGCCGGGCGCCGCGCCCGGATGGTTGTGCATGCCGAACACGGCGTCGCACGGGAAGCGCTCGAACAGGCCGTCGTCGATCATCTTCTTCGCGCCGCTGTCGACGCCGTGCTCTTCCGCCGGCTGGAAATACAGGTGCACGGTGCCCGAGAAGTTGCGCGTCTTCGCGAGATGCTGCGCGGCGCCGAGCAGCATCGTCGTGTGGCCGTCGTGGCCGCAGGCGTGCATCTTGCCGTGCGTGCCGCTCGCATACGGCAGGCCGGTCGCCTCGACGATCGGCAGCGCATCCATGTCGGCGCGAATGCCGATGCTGCGCGTCCCGTCGCCCACGCGCAGCGTGCCGACCACCCCCGTCTTGCCGACTCCGCGCGTCACCTGCCAGCCCCATTGCTCGAGCTTGTCCGCGACGAGCGCGGCCGTGTCGTGCTCTTCGTACGCGAGTTCGGGATGGTGATGGATGTGGTGACGGATCTCGCGCAGCCCGCCGGCGGCGGGCATCAGATCCTCGATTTCGGTGAATCGGGTATCGGTGGTCATCAAGAGGGCTCCTGCTGATGTCAGCGTGTCAGCCGCATGCGGGGGCCGCGTGCGGGAAAGCGAGCCACTATATCGAGCCGATATCGATTCAATAAGATGCGGAATTTTTCACCGCGATAAGATTTGTTGATCAGGGTTAATACGGGCATGGGCCCGGCCGTCCTCTCCCCCGTCACCGGCACAACCTCCATGCCGCACGCTTCGAACAGCCGGGCAGCCCCCCGCGGCATCGCTCAGTCGACCGCCTTCAGCGCATCGAGCCCGTCGGGCAGCCTCGCATCCGGAAACATCGTCGACAGCGTCGCATCGCGCCACCGCGCCGCCTCTTCCGCGCGCTGCGTTTCCGCCTGCTCGCACACGTACAGCGCATCGCCGCCGAGCAGCAGACGCAGCGGCACATCGTCGCGGCGCGACAACTCGACGATCAGCGCCGCGATCCGCGCGGGGTCGCCGACCTCGTGGCCGCCATACGTGCCGAGCAACTCGAGAATCCTCCCGACCGACGGCTGGTAGTCGGGCAGCAGCTCGTCGATGTCGCGCTTCGCCTGCGCGGCCCATTCGGTACGCATCCCGCCCGGTTCGAGCGTGCACACGCGCACGCCGAACGGCGCGACTTCCTTCGCGAGCACGTCGCTGAACCCGCCGACCGCCCACTTCGCGGCCTGGTACGCGGACAACCCGGGCGTCGACGTGCGCCCGCCGACCGACGACACCTGGAAGATGTGCCCCGCACGCTGCGCACGCAGCGTCGGCAGCACCGCGCGCGTCAGGTTGATCACGCCGAACAGGTTCGTTTCGATCTGATCGCGGAAGTCGTCGGCGCCCATCTGCTCGAATGGCGCCGTATGGCCGTAACCCGCGTTGTTCACCAGCACGTCGATACGGCCGAACGCCGCCTGTGCGGCCGCGACGGCCTGCGCGGCCGCCGCTTCGTCGGTGACGTCGAGTGCGACCGTCAGCAGCCGGTCGCCGTACCGCTCGGCCAGATCGGCCAGCCGCGCCGGATCGCGGGCGCCGGCCACCAGCCGGTCGCCCGCCGCGAGCACCGCTTCCGAAATCGCTCGCCCCAGGCCGCGCGCGGCCCCCGTTACCAACCAGACTTTCGACATGTTCCACTCCTTGATCGTGGTGAAATCACAAAAATGAATGATTACTCACTCATTAATAAGGGCAACGATTCGGTCCTTCATGACCTGCATCACCCTGCCCGAAACGCACCGCCGGCCGCCGCCGCGACACGCGCAACCGCACGCGCCGCCACGACGGCAATCCTTCACTCACACCGCGTGCAGCACGGCCCACAACGCACGAAACCCGGCTTCCCGATAGGCATCCGCCCGTGCCGGATCGCGCGCGATCGACTCCATCGCCGTTTCCGCGATCGACGTAAACAATGCCGCGCAGAACGCATGCGCTTCGTCGCGGTTCAGCGCGCCCGACGCGGCAACCTGCTCGCGCAGCAGCGTGCTGATTCCGCCGAAGCCTTCGGCGCCGGCCGCGCGATGCGCGTCGTCGATGCGCCCGCTCACGCCAAGCTGCTGCAGCGCGCGCCGCCCGTCCGGATTCGCGACGCCCCACGACACATAGCCGTTCCACGCATGCCGCACGGCCTGCTCGACCGGCGCGTGTTCCGGAAATCCGGTCATCATCGCTTCACGCATGTCGGCCTTCAGGCTCAGGTACAGCGCGTTCAGCAACGCATCCTTGGTCTCGAAGTACGTGAACACCGTGCCTTCCGCCACGCCGGCGAGCCGCGCGATGCGCGCGGTGGTCGCAGTGGCGCCGTCCTCGGCGAGTGCGCGGGCGGCGGCGGCGAGGATGGCTTCGTGCTTGTCGGGACTGCGCGGTCGAGCCACGTTCGATTCCTTTAATGAGTGAGCACTCAATCATAATCAAGCCTTCATCCGGAACGCAAGCGCTGTTACATCCGGGCGAACGCACACGCAATCCATCAAAACCGTGCACTATTAGGGTTTTGCCGTGCCAGCGCCCGGCGCCCTCGACGTTCGTTTCACGTTCACCGCTTCAAACCGCGAACCTCCCATGACGAATCAGCCTACCCAGACCGCGGCCGACCGGCCCGTCGACATGATCATCTTCGGCGGCGGCGGCGACCTGGCCGCCCGCAAGCTGTTGCCCGCGCTGTACATGGCGCACCTGCACTGCAATCTTCCGCCCGAGACGCGCATCATCGCCGTCGGCCGCCGCGACTGGGGCATCGACGGCTATCGCAAGTTCATGGACGAGCAGTCGCGCCCGTTCATCGACGCGAAGGCGTTCGACGCCGACGCGTGGAGCCGCTTCCTCGATCTCTTCAAGTACGTGCTGATCGACGTGAACGCGCCCGACGACTACCAGCGCCTCGCCGAAGCGGCGCGCGGCGAGGCGATCCGCGTGTTCTACCTGTCGACGTCGCCGGAGCTGTTCACGACGATCTGCGACAACCTGTCGGCCGCGCACCTGGTCGACGCGCGCTCGCGCGTCGTCCTCGAAAAACCGCTGGGCCACGATCTTGCGTCCGCGAAGGCGATCAACAATGCGGTCGGCAAGCACTTCGAGGAATCGCAGATCTATCGGATCGACCACTATCTCGGCAAGGAAACCGTGCAGAACCTGATGGTCCTGCGCTTCGGCAACCCGATCTTCGGGCCGCTGTGGCAGGCGCCGAACATCCGCAGCGTGCAGATCACGGTGGCGGAGACGGTCGGCGTCGGCAGCCGCGCGGGCTTCTACGACCATACGGGCGCGCTGCGCGACATGGTGCAGAACCACCTGCTGCAGCTGCTGTGCATCGTCGCGATGGAGCCGCCCGTGTCGCTCGACCCGGACGCGGTGCGCGACGAGAAGCTGAAGGTACTGCGCTCGCTGCGGCCGATGTCGCTGTCGGACGTCGCGCGCGACACGGTGCGCGGCCAGTACACGGCCGGCGCGGTCGACGGCCAGCCGGTGAAGGGTTACCTCGAGGAAGACAACGTGCCGGCGGACAGCCGCGCGGAAACCTTCGTCGCGCTGCGCGCGCACATCAACAACTGGCGCTGGGCGAACGTGCCGTTCTTCCTGCGCACCGGCAAGCGGCTGCAGCGCCGCCAGTCGGAAATCGTGGTCGAGTTCGCCGACATGCCGTTCTCGATCATCCCGAACGGCCCGCGCCATTACGGCAACCGCCTCGTGATCCAGCTCCAGCCGGAAGAGTCGATCCAGCTGCAGATGCTCGCGAAGGAACCGGGCAGCGGGATGAACATGGTGCCGGTCAACCTGAACCTCGACCTGCAGCAGGCGATTCCGGAGCGGCGCGCGGAAGCGTACGAACGGCTGCTGATCGACGTGATCCGCGGCCGCCTCACGCACTTCATGCGTCGCGACGAGCTCGAAGCCGCGTGGACGTGGGTCGAGCCGATCCTCGACGGCTGGAAGCAGCTCGGCGACCGGCCGCGCCTCTATACGGCCGGCACGTTCGGGCCGGCCGCTTCGTCGGCGCTGCTCGCGCGCGACGGGATGTCCTGGGCCGAAGAGGCGTAACGGCCGCATGACGGCGTGCCGCCCGCGCGGCACGCCGGATCAATGGGGGCGGCGCCCGCCGTCTTCCCGTCCGCGAGGCGCCGCTACTGCGGCTCCAGCCACGCGGCCTTGCGCCGCGTCGGCGTCCCGCCGCCGCCGTTGCTGCCGCCCAGCACCTCGATCATGTAGTCGACGAACGACGCAATCCGCGACGAGATCGCGGTATTGCGGTAATACACCGCATGGATCGGCTGCTCGACCTCGAGCGTCTGACGCGCGAGCACCTGCACGAGCCGCCCCGCCTCGCGATCCTGCGCGGTCATGAAATCCGACAGGCAGACGACGCCCGCGCCCTCCAGCGCGAGCTGCCGCAGCGTCTCGCCGCTCGACGAACTGACGTCCGGCTCGATGCGGCACGCTTCGCCGTCGGCGCCGAGGATCGGCCACACGTTCAACGACTCGGGCTGCGTGAAGCCGAGCAGCGCGTGCCTGGCGAGCTCCTCGACCTTGCGCGGCTGGCCGTGCGCTTCGATATAGGCGGGGCTCGCCAGAATGCGCAGCCGGCTGTTGCCGATGCGTCGGCTGTGCAGCGTCGAATCCTTCAACCGGCCGATCCGGATCGCGACGTCGGTACGCCGCTCCAGCAGGTCGATGATGCCCTCGTTGCTGTTCAGCTCCAGCTCGACCTTCGGGAAGCGTGCGCGGTAGCCGCGCACGAGCGGCACGATCACGTGCAGCATGAACGGCGTCGCGGCGTCGACGCGCAGGCGCCCGGACGGCATCTCGCGCCGCGCGAGCATCTGCTCCTCCGCATTCTCGACCGATTCGATGATCGCGCGCGCATCCTGCAGGAACGCACGCCCCTCCTCGGTCAGTTCGAGCCGGCGCGTGGTCCGGCGCAGCAGCGTGGTCTTCAGCTTCTCCTCGAGCCGCGCGAGCGTGCGGCTCGTCGCCGACACGGTGAGGTCGAGCTGCTGGGACGCGGCGGTGATCGAGCCGGTGTCGACCACGGCGGCAAAGGCCTGGAGTTCGTCGAGCGTGATCTTCATTGTTGATCTGAAATCAAAACAATTTGGTTTATAGACCAGTTTTTCCGCAAAAGTAAAGTCGGCACACTGCGATCCATCCTTACCGGAACCAGGATCCACCATGCCACTCGCCCTGCTTGCGCTGACCATCAGCGCGTTTGCCATCGGCACGACCGAGTTCGTGATCGTCGGGCTGATCCCGACGATCGGCGCCGATCTCGGCGTCAGCCTGCCGTCGGCCGGCCTGCTCGTCAGCCTCTATGCCCTGAGCGTCGCCATCGGCGCGCCGCTGCTCACCGCGCTCACCGGCCGCGTGCCGCGCAAGACGCTGCTCGCCGGGCTGATGGCCCTCTTCACCGTCGGCAACCTCGTCGCCTGGCAGGCACCGGGCTACGAATCGCTGATCGTCGCGCGCGTCCTCAC
The DNA here is from genome assembly GCF_001718535.1 of Burkholderia seminalis. Lineage (NCBI taxonomy): Bacteria > Pseudomonadati > Pseudomonadota > Betaproteobacteria > Burkholderiales > Burkholderiaceae > Burkholderia > Burkholderia seminalis. The sequence goes on from NZ_CP013400.1 coordinate 2,794,415, forward strand.
CGGCCTCGCGCACGGCGTGTTCTTCTCGGTCGGCTCGATCATCGCGACGACGCTCGTGCCGAAGGACAAGGCCGCGAGCGCGATCGCGACGATGTTCAGCGGGATGACCGTCGCGTTCGTCGCCGGTATTCCGCTCGGCACCTTCATCGGCCAGCACTTCGGCTGGCGCGCGACGTTCCTGATCGTCGCGCTGTTCGGCCTCGTCGCGTTCCTCGGCGCAGTCGCCTTCGTGCCGCGCGGGCTGCCGCGGACGCCGCCGGCGCCGCTCGCCCGCCAGCTGCGCGTGCTGGCCCAGCCGCGCCTGCTGCTCGTCTTCGCGATGACGGCCGTCGGCTACGGCGGCTCGCTGATCGCGTTCACGTACATGGCGCCGCTGCTCGAACAGATCGCCGGCTTCACGCCGTCGCAGGTCAGCCTCGTGCTCGTCGGCTACGGCGTGTCGGTCGCGTTCGGCAACGTGTGGGGCGGCAAGCTCGCGGATGCCGTCGGCCCCGTGAAGGCGCTCAAGCGGATCTTCCTGCTGCTCGCGATCGTGCTGCTCGCGCTGACCTTCACGATCCACGTGAAATGGCTCGCGGTGCTGACGATGCTCGCCTGGGGGGCGGTCGCGTTCGGCAACGTGCCGGGGCTGCAGGTGTACGTCGTCAAGCAGGCGCGCCACTTCGCGCCGGACGCCGCCGACGTCGCCTCGGGCTTCAACATCGCCGCGTTCAACCTCGGCGTGGCCGGCGGCTCGTCGCTCGGCGGCCTGATCGTCGCGAACGTCGGCCTCGGCCACACGCCGTGGATCGCCGCCGTCGTCACGCTCGGCGCATTCGCGCTCACCGCGCTGAGCGGCCGCCTCGACCGTCGCCACGGGCTGCCGGAACGCACGGCGGAACCCGTCGAACTCGCCCACTGAACGTCACTTTTTTGCAGGAGTCCACCCGCATGAACGCATCGACCCGACGTCCGCCGTTCGCCGGCAAGACTTTCGAAGTCCGTTACGACGGCCTCACCGCGCTCAACGCGTACGACGAGGACGGCCTCCACATGCGCTACGAGATCACCGAAGGCCCGTACGCGGGCGCGAAGGGGGAAGTCGAATACGCGTGGCAGCCCGTCGCCGGCGAGACCTATGCGATCGCGTGGCAGGAAGCCGACCGCGCGACGGTCGTGCACATCGACGATTTCGCCGCCGGCACGTCGCGCGCGTTCTTCACCGCGCCGTCGCTCGATTTCCACCGCCTCGCAGGCAGCCTGCGCGCGGTCTGAACGGAGCCCGAACATGTCCACTTCACTCGAGAAACTCGCCGACGGCGACTTCAGCGTCGGCATCGAACTGCCGCTCGACAACGACTGGTCGCCGGCCGGCGACGCGAAGCGCCAGCACCAGGGCCGCCGCCCCGGCGTGCCCGACCTGGAGATCCACGCGGAGCTCGCGCAACTGGCCGACACGCTCGGCTTCCGCGCGCTCTGGGTACGCGACGTGCCGGTATACGACCCGTCGTTCGGCGACGCCGCGCAGGTGTTCGAAACGTTCTCGTATCTCGGCTACCTCGCCGGCATCACGAACGACATCCTGCTCGGCACGGCAGCCGTCGTGCTGCCGCTGCGCGAGCCGCTGCTGACGCTGAAATCGGCCGCGACGATCCAGGAACTGAGCGGCGGCCGCCTGATGCTCGGCGTCGCGAGCGGCGACCGGCCGGTCGAATATCCGCTGTTCGGCCGCGATTTCGCGTCGCGCGGCGCGAATTTCCGCGACCAGATCGCGCTGCTGCGCGACGGCGCGCGCGGCCACCTGCCGCCCGGTCTCGACGTGCTGCCGGTCGCCCGTTCGCCGGTGCCGCTGCTCGTCGCGGGCCTTGCGCAGCAGACGCCCGCGTGGATCGGCGAGCACATGGACGGCTGCCTCGCGTATCCGGGCACGCCGGCCGACCACGCGCAGCGCGCCGCGAACTGGCGCGCGGTGGCCGGCGACAAGCCGTACGTGAGCTTCATCCATCTCGACCTCGCGGACGATCCGCACGAGCCGCTGCAGCGGCACCGCTTCGGCGCCCGCGCGGGCCGCATCGCGCTGACGGAAGAACTGGCGGCGATGCGCGACGCGGGCGTGCGGCACATCGGCCTGCATTTCCGCCGCAACCGCCGCCCGCTCGACGAGACGATGGCCGAGATCGCATCGGACGTGCTGCCCGTCTTTCATCCGGCGACGAACGTGCAGACGCGCGCCGCATAAGGCCGGCAACGGCCTGCGGCGGGCCCGCCGCAGGACTTATATTTGATTTCAAGTCAAATATCATTGACTTCTATAGGCGTTTATTTCATCAGTCCAAGACGCCAGAATGACGCCTGACCCGTAATCGTTTCACCCTCCCTGGAGCACGTGATGAGCAAGATTCCCGCATTCGGCCTCGGTACCTTCCGCCTGCAAGGCCAGGTTGTCATCGACTCGGTCCGCAACGGCCTCGAAGTCGGCTACCGCGCGATCGACACCGCGCAGATCTACGGCAACGAAGCCGAAGTCGGCGAAGCGATCGCCGCCTCGGGCGTGCGCCGCGAAGACCTGTTCCTGACCACGAAGATCTGGGTCGACAACTACGCGCCGGAAAAGCTGGGCGCAAGCCTGGAAGACAGCCTGCGCAAGCTGCGCACCGACCATGTCGACCTGACGCTGATCCACTGGCCGGCCCCGGGCAACGGCGTATCGATCCAGGCATTCATGACCGCACTCGCCGACGCCAAGGCGAAAGGCCTCACGCGCCAGATCGGCATCTCGAACTTCAACATCGAACTGACGAAGGAAGCGATCGCGGCCGTCGGCAAGGAGGCGATCGCCACGAACCAGATCGAACTGAGCCCGTACCTGCAGAACCGCAAGCTCGTCGAGTTCCTGAACGGCGAAGGCATCCACGTGACGTCGTACATGACGCTCGCGTACGGCAAGGTGCTCGGCGACCCGGTGCTCGGCGCGATCGCCCGCCGTCACGACGCGACGCCCGCCCAGGTCGCGCTCGCGTGGGCGCTGCGGCTCGGCTACTCGGTGATTCCGTCGTCGACGAAGCGCGAAAACCTCGCAAGCAACCTGCTCGCGCAGACGCTGCGCCTCACCGACGAAGACATGGCGCAGATCGCCGCGCTCGAGCGCAACGGCCGCGAAGTCGACCCGGCCGGCCTCGCGCCGCAGTGGGACTAAGCGCGCCGCCCCGCCTCATCGACCCGTCCGCGGCCAGCCGGCCGCGGCATCCACAGGACACCACCATGACCCAGGACCCGCTTTTTCAACCGCTGCAACTCGGCGCGCTGACGCTGCCGAACCGCATCGTGATGCCGCCGATGACGCGCTCGCGCGCGAGCCAGCCCGGCGACGAAGCCAACGACCTGATGGCCGCGTACTACGCGCAGCGCGCGAGTGCGGGCCTGATCGTCAGCGAAGGCACCTATATCGCGCCGCTCGGCAAGGGCTACGCGTGGACGCCCGGCATTCACACGCCGTCGCAGGTCGCCGGCTGGCGCAAGGTGACCGACGCCGTGCATGCCGCGCACGGCCGCATCTTCGCGCAGCTGTGGCACGTCGGCCGGTTGAGCCATACGAGCCTGCTCGGCGGCGCGCAACCCGTATCGTCGTCGCCGATCCAGGCGAAGGGCGTGAACGTGTTCATCGCCGGTGAAGACGGCAGCACGCCGGGCTTCGTGCAGGCATCCGAGCCGCGCGCGCTGTCGATCGACGAGATCCGCGAGATCGTCGACCAGTACCGCGCCGCCGCGCGCCACGCGATCGAGGCCGGCTTCGACGGCGTCGAGCTGCACGGCGCGAACGGCTACCTCGTGAACCAGTTCATCGATTCGAACGCCAACACGCGCACCGACGCATACGGCGGCTCGCTCGACAACCGGCTGCGCTTCCTGCGCGAAGTCACGCAGGCGCTGATCGACGGCACCGGCGACGCCGCGCGCGTCGGCATCCGCCTCGCGCCGCTGACCACGCTGAACGGTTGCGTCGACGACGATCCGGAAACGACCTATCTCGCGGCCGCGAAGCTGCTCGGCGAACTCGGCGTCGGCTACCTGCACATCGCGGAAGCCGACTGGGACGACGCGCCGCTGATGCCGGTCGCCTTCAAGCAGCAACTGCGTGCCGCCTACCCGGGCGTGCTGATCTACGCCGGCGCGTACACCGCCGAGCGCGCACGCGAGGCGATCGCCGCCGGCTGGGCCGACCTCATTGCGTTCGGCCGCCCGTTCGTCGCGAACCCCGATCTGCCCGAACGCCTGCGCACCGGCGCCGCGCTCGCGCCGCACGACCGCAACACGCTGTTCGGCGGCGGCGCCCGGGGCCTGACCGACTATCCGACGCTCGCGCAAGCCGCGGCCTGACCGCCGTCCTCCACGCAGGTCGACATCGACCCGGTCGCGATCCGCTGATCGCGCCTGCGCCCCCCCGACGATCGCGGCCGCTATCGCCGCGATTGTCATTTCCGAATGGCAGCCTGTGCATTCGGCGTCTAACGTTGACAGGATCCCCTCCGCACGACCGCCACCCGACCTGAAAGGACGCTCCGCCATGCCAAGCCGTTCCCCGACACGCGACATGCTGCTGGCCCTGGCGGCCGGTCTTTCCCTGGCGGCCTTCGCCGCACCGGTGCGGGCCGACGACGCTGCCGGCCTCGCGCCGCCGGCGCCGGCCGCGCCGGTACTGTCGACCACCGCGACCGGTGTGCAGATCTATTCGTGCGAATACGATGCCGACCATCGGCTCGCGTGGGCCTTCCAGCGTCCGGAGGCGACGCTGTTCGACGGCGGCGGCACGCTCGTCGTGCGGCATGGCGCGGGGCCGTCGTGGGAGGCGCTCGACGGCAGCCGCATCACCGGCAAGAAACTCGCGGAAGCGCCGAGCGCGAGCCCCGCCAGCATTCCGCAACTGCTGCTCGCGGCGACGCCGGCCGCCACGGGCACGCTTGCCGGCGTGCGCTTCGTGCAGCGGCTCGACACGGCGGGCGGCACGCCGCCGGCCGCATCGTGCCCGACCGAGCACGCGGTCGGGCGCTTCCCATACTTCGCGCGATACGTGTTCCTGAAGTGATGCGCGCGGCGGCGCGGGCACCGGGCATCACCCGGTACCTTTCGCCCTCGCGACCAGTTAATCAGTTTTCCTATCTTTCAGGCCCGGATGCGTGAAACCGCCGGCATCTTCGTTCCGGCTGCTCAGCCGATCCGCATCGACAACTCGACGTCGCCGCCGAACGGCACCGACAGATAGCCGTTTTCCGGCGCGCGCACGTACGCGAGGTAGTCGGGGCTGTATTCCGCGTTGTCGGCCACGACGAACGCCCCCGTTCTGAGGTGCGGCTCGACCCGCGCCAGGATTTCCGGATACAGCGCCTTCGCGCCGTCGAGCAGCAACAGGTCGACCGCATCCGGCAGATCGACGGCCAGCGTGCGCAGCGCGTCGCCCTCGCGAATCTCGACGAGATCGGCGAGCCCGGCCGCGGCCAGGTTCGCTTGTGCGCGCATGACCTTCGACGGCTCGAACTCGCTCGTGATCAACCGGCCGCCGCCGTTGTCGCGCAATGCGGCCGCGAGATGCAGCGTCGAGATGCCGAACGACGTGCCGAATTCGACGATCGCCCGCGCGCCGCCGCTGCGCGCGAGCATGTACAGCAGCGAGCCCGTCTCGCGCGACACGGCCAGCGGATAGTCCTTCAGGCGCGCATACAGATCGGCGTAGTCCGTCTTGCTGCGCATCAGCCGCGCTTGCTCGTCGCGCGACACGCCGGCGAAGCCGGGGCTCGTCGCGGGCGACGACGCCTCGGCTTCGTCGAACAGGCGCGCGAGCAGCGACGCCAGCGGGTCGTGAATCAGGGTGGTCATGCGGTTCTCCGGTGTCAGGTTGAGTGCGTCAGTGCGCCCGACTAGAATATGACGAACTATTCATGTTTTGCTATTCGCATTGGCCAACCGCCCATGACCGACCGCCGCAACGCCCCGATCGCCACGCGCAGGCTGCCTCGGCAGGCGCGCTCGACCCGTCTCGTCGAAGACGTTCTCCAGGCCGCTATTCAGGTTTTGGCCGCCGAAGGCGCGCAGCGCTTCACGATGGCGCGCGTCGCCGAGCGCGCCGGCGTGAGCGTCGGCTCGCTGTACCAGTACTTCCCGAACAAGGCGTCCGTGCTGTTCCGGCTGCAGCACGACGAATGGCGGCAGACGTCCGACATGCTGTGCCGGATACTGCAGGACACGCGAAAAACGCCGCCCGAGCGGCTGCGCACGGCCGTCCATGCGTTCATCCGCTCGGAATGCGACGAGGCGGGCATGCGCATCGCACTCGACGACGCCGCGCCGCTCTATCGCGACGCCCCCGAGGCGCAGGCAGTGCGGACGGAGGGCCACCGGGTCTTCAACGCGTTCATGCGCGAAGCGCTGCCCGGCGTGCCCGACGCCACGCATGCGCTCGCCTGCGAACTGGTCATGACGACGCTCACGTCGGGCGGCAAGACCTTCTCCGAAACCGCGCGCACGCCGGCGGAAATCGACGCCTATTCGGCCGCGATGGCCGACATGTTCTGCGCGTACCTCGCGCATCTCGCGCGCGCCTGACACGACGAGCGCCGAAAGGCGTGCGCGCAAGCCTCGCGCGGCACCGGTATCATCCGGCTGCCGCTGGCGCATGGCCGCAGGTCGCGCCGCCCGCCGCCGTTCGCTTGCGCGTGCGCAGCCCCGATGAAAGATACTCGTAATATTCGATACCTCAACCGCTTCCGCCAGGCCCGTCGACCCCGCATTCAAATAGTCGCCTTAACGGATTCGAACTAGGCGTATACACGTGTGTCGCCGCATCGAAGCCCCGTTGCACGCCGATATAAGCGCTGCGACATGCGCTGCATGCTCTTCCCCCGATGGGACGTGATGGGCCGCTCGCCTAACCTTCGCTACGGCAAAGCACACGTGACGGGATCGCCCTCACCACGCGTCGTCCGGCGCGACACCCTCGCGATCGTTTCGATTCGCGCGTAACGACACGCATCACGCGTCATTCGTCCCCACGACGTTGCCGAACAATCCCAACTAGATACGAGACACCCTGACGACGGTTCGCGACGAGCCGTTTCAGCATGCTGATAAAGGAGCAAGCTCATGAGTGATACCCCGGTGCAGCCGACGGTCGACGTCGGCGCGGCAAAAACGGACTTTGGCACCCCGGGAGTCATCGACCGGTACTTCGGCATTTCGTCGCGCGGCAGCACGCAGCGCCGCGAGATCATTGCCGGCGTCACCACCTTCCTCGCGATGGTCTATTCCGTGTTCGTCGTGCCCGGCATGTTCGGCAAGGCCGGCTTCGACACGAGCGCCGTGTTCGTCGCGGTCTGCCTCACCACCGCGTTCGGCTCGCTGCTGATGGGCCTGTGGGCGAAACTGCCGATCGCGATCGGCTGCGCGATCTCGCTGACCGCGTTCACCGCGTTCGGCCTCGTGCTCGGCAAGGGCCTGCATCCGACGGTCGCGCTCGGCGCGGTGTTCCTGATGGGCCTCGTGTTCACCGGCATCTCGGTCACCGGCGTGCGTTCGTGGATCCTGCGCAACCTGCCCGCGGGCGTCGCGCACGGCACGGGCATCGGCATCGGCCTGTTCCTGCTGCTGATCGCGTCGAACGACGTCGGCCTCGTGATCAAGAACCCGGGCGCCGGCCTGCCGGTCTCGCTCGGCCAGATCACCGCACTTCCGGTCATCATGTCGATCGTCGGCCTCGCCGCGATCTTCGGCCTCGAGAAGCGCCGCGTGCCGGGCGGCATCCTGCTCGTCGTGATCGCGATCTCGATCTTCGGCCTGATCTTCGATCCGGCCGTGAAGTACCACGGCATCTTCGCGCTGCCGTCGCTGAGCGCACCGGGGCACGAATCGCTGATCGGCGCGATGGACATCAAGGGCGCGCTGTCGATGGCCGTGCTGCCGAGCGTGCTGGCACTCGTGATGACCGCCGTGTTCGACGCGACCGGCACGATCCGCGCGGTCGCCGGGCAGGCCGGCCAGCTCGACGAGAACGGCCGCATCATCAACGGCGGCCGCGCGCTGACGGCCGACTCGATCAGCTCGATCTTCTCCGGTTTCCTCGGCGGCGCGCCGGCGGCGGCCTACATCGAGTCGAGCGTCGGCGTGGCCGCCGGCGCGAAGACGGGCCTGGCAGCCGCCATGGTCGGCCTGCTGTTCCTCGTCGTGATGTTCTTTTCGCCGCTCGCGGGCCTGGTGCCGTCGTACGCCACCGCACCCGCGCTGATGTACGTCGGCCTGCTGATGCTCGGCAGCGTGAGCAAGCTGCACATGGACGACATGGTCGATGCGATGTCGGGCCTCGTGTGCGCGGTGTTCATCGTGCTGACCGCGAACATCGTGACAGGCATCATGCTCGGCTTCTCGACGCTCGTGATCGGCCGCATCGCGAGCGGCGAATTCCGCAAGCTCAACGTCGGCACCGTGCTCATCGCGGCCGTGCTCGTCGCCTTCTATCTCGGCGGCTGGGCCATCTGACCGCGACACATGCGCGACGTCGCCTGCAGAAGGGCGGCGCGCATCGGGACGACGACGTCTCCTCCACCATCATCGTTGATGGTCTCCAGGCCTGGGAACGCGAGTTTCCAGGCTTTTTTTGCCGGTGCGCGCGACGCGGCGAAGCGCCGCATCGCCGCCGCATCGCCGCCGCGCTGCCGCCGCACTGCGAATCCGCCGCCGGTGCTACGATCGCGTTTTGTGTTCCGGAGCAGACATGAACGCGCTCGGCATCGTCTCCGAATCGGACAGCAGGACCTCGGCGCGCAAGCCGCCGTTCATCCCGTCGTTCGGCTTTTACGAAATACACGAATCGAAGCCGATCGATGCCGATCCGGCGCGCATCATCGATGCGGTCTCCGCGATCAACATGCGCACGGATCCGGTCGTCGATACGCTGCTCAGCCTCCGCGAATTCCCGGCCGCGCTTGCCGCCTCGCTGTGCCGCGGCACCACGCGACGCGAACGCGAACGCTTCGGCCTCCATGCATTCACGCCGCTGCATCGCGACGACACGTCGCTGTCGCTCGGCCTCGTCGGCCGCTTCTGGCGTCCCGCGCCCGACGTGCGCGCCATCGCCGATGCCGCCGCCTTCGTCCGGCACGACGACCCGCGCGATGCGAAGCTGGTGCTCCGGTTCGAGGTCGTCGGGCTCGCCTCGGGCGCGCACATGCTGCGCACGGAAACGTTCATCCACTGCCCGAGCGAGCGCACGCGCTGGCTGCTCACGCCGTACTGGCTCGCGATCCGGCTGGGGAGCGGCTGGATCCGGCGCCGCACGCTCGCGGCGGTGGAGACGGCGCTGGCCTGAGCCGGCCGGTCAGAACGGCTTGATCACGACCAGCCCGACGACGATCGCAGCCGCGGCCACGACCGCGCCCGCCGCCTGCCCGAGCCACGCAGCCGGCGCGACGGCGAGATCGTCGCGCGCCATGCGCCGCAGCGTGCCGGCCAGCATGCCGTGCAGCGCCGACAGCGCGACGACGACGGCAAGCTTCGCCGACAGCCACGCCGCGCCGAACCAGTGACCGCTCAGCGCGATCGCGATCCCCGTGACCCAGACGATCGCGAGGGCCGGCGCCGTCACCGTGCGATCCCAGCGCCGCACCGCGCGATGCACGGCGAGGTTCGCGATCCGGACACCGACGGACAACATCAGCAGCCCGCCGACGAACGTGACGACAGCCGCCACATGCACGGCCTTCAGCACCAGGTAGATCATCGCGCGTGCCGCCGGCGCGCGATCCATCCCGCACTCGCCAGCCCCGCGAACGGCACGACGGCCGACAGCACGAGTCGCGCGACCTCGCGCCCGCTCCACAGCCCGCTCGAGGCGGTGCCGGCGAGCGCCCACACGTACATCGCGAACGCGATGCCATGCACCGGCCCCATGATCGATACCGCGGCCGGATAACCGGCCAGATGCTTGAGCGGCACGGCGACGCACACCAGCACGACGAGCGTGGCCGCCTCCAGCAACGACAGGTACTGCAGGTTCCGCAACGCGTTGCGATCGTCTTGTGTCATCGGCCGGCTCCATCCAGGTTGATCCGCCGCGATTGTCGCGTGTGGTGCGGGTTCCGGCCATTGGCTAGAATGACATCTTTCAACGGATTCCGGCCACGGCCGCGAACGCCATGCACACGGTCGCCGTTCTCGCCTTGCCCGATGTCGTCCCGTTCGACCTGGGCATCGCGTGCGACACGTTCGCGCGCGTGCGGTTGCCCGACGGCGCGCCCGCCTACCGCGTGCGCGTGTGCAGCGAGCAGCCGCGCGTCGCCGGCGACCTGTTCGAGCTGCGCCCGCCGTTTCGTCTCGACGCGCTGGCCGACGCCGATACGATCATGGTCCCCGGCACGTCCGTGCCGCTCGCGCCGACGCCGCGCCGCGTGCTCGCCGCACTCCGCGAAGCGGCCGCGCGCGGCAGCCGGATCGCGTCGATCTGCAGCGGCGCGTTCGTGCTCGCGGAAGCCGGGCTGCTCGACGGCCTGCGCGCGACGACGCACTGGCTCGCGGCCGCCGAACTCGCACGCCGCCATCCGCACGTCGACGTCGATCCGAACGTGCTGTTCGTCGACAACGGACAGATCCTGACGTCGGCCGGCGCGGCGGCCGGCCTCGACCTGTGCCTGCACATGATCCAGGCCGACTACGGCGCGGCGGTGGCCGTCGACGCCGCACGCAGTGCGGTGGCGCCGCGCGTGCGCGAAGGCGGGCAGGCGCAGTTCATCGCGCCGGAATGGCCTGCCGGCGGCGACGGGCTGCAAGACCTGATGGACTGGCTGCAGGCGAACCTGCGCAAGCCGCTCACGCTCGATGCGATGGCCCGCAAGGCGTCGACGAGCGTACGCACGCTGACGCGGCGCTTCCAGGCGCAGACGGGCACGTCGCCGCGCCAATGGCTGCAGACCGCTCGCGTCCGGCACGCGCAGCAGTTGCTGGAGGTGACGGAGCTGTCGATCGAACATGTCGCGACGGAAGCCGGGTTCGGTTCGGTCACCGCGTTTCGCGAACGGTTCGCGCGCATCGTCGGCACGTCGCCGCAACGCTATCGCCAGACGTTCCGCGCACGCGCCGGCGCATGACGTTCCCCAGGACCGCCATCCGAAGCATGAAACCGTCGCCCCCTTTCGCGCCAACCGGACCCGACCGATGACCCGCATCCGCAACCCGCTGAACATCGCGCAGCTCCAGGCGTTCGTCTCCGCCGCGCACCTCAAGAGCCTGCGCGCCGCCGCGCGCGAACTCGGCGTCACGCAGCCCGCTATCACGCACACGATCCGCGAACTCGAAACGGCGCTCAACGCGGAGTTGCTCGCGCGCAGCGTGCGCGGCGTCGAGCTGACCGCATGCGGCCACGCGCTGCTGCCGCGCGCCGAGCAGCTGCTCGGCGACATCCGCCGCACGGTCGAGGCCGTCGAGCAGGTGAAAGGCGAGATGTCGGGGCGCGTCGCGGTCGGCACGATGCCGTCGATCGCGCTGACCGCGCTGCCGCACGCGGTGACGGCGTTCCGCCGGTCGATGCCGAACGTGAGCCTCCATCTGGAGGAAGTGACGGTGCCCGACGCGCTCGCGCAGCTGCGCAACGGCACGCTCGACATCGCTGCGATGCACCATGTGCCCGCGCTCGACCGCGATTTCACGCAATCGCCGCTGCTGTCGACCGAATTCACGATCGTGATGCGCGACGGCCACCCGCTCGCGCATGCGCGCCGTTTAGAGGAACTGCTCGATGCCGAGTGGATCGTCACCGTCGGCGCCGAGCAGTTTCCGCACAGCGTGATGGTCGGGATGTTCGAGAAGCACGGGCTGCCGCTGCCGAAACGTCTGCTGCGCTCGCCGATGTCGTTCGCGGTGACGCTCGGGCTCGTCGCGCGCTCCGACGTGATCGGCTGCTTCACGCGCCCGCTGGCCGCGATGGTCGCGCCGCTCGGCATCCGCACGGCCGAACTCGACGAAAGCATGCCGCGCTTCGACCTGTCGATCATCGCGCGGCGCGACCTGCTGCCCACGCCCGCCGTGTCGCAATTCGTCACGTGCCTGCGGCGCGCGGTCAACGAAACGCTCGGCTGAATCGTTCCTGTGTCTGAAACGGCGGCGCCCGCAACGCGCCGCCGCCGGGCCCGGTATCGGGGCTTGTCCTAGGCGCCCTGCCGGTATTTTGTCTTGATAATCTTGCGCACGTCGCGCACCCGCATCGGGTGGGCGAAACGGACTGTCCGACGCGAAGCCGCGGCGGACCGAAGGCTTACGGCGCGGCACAACCGCGCACCCATCGAACAAAACGAGGAGTCACCGAGTGAAAAAGATTCTTGCGGCTGTGACCGTTGCCCTGCTCGCCGTATCGGCAGGCAGCGCGTACGCGAAGGACTGGTCGACCGTGCGGTTCGGCGTCGACGCCAGCTACCCGCCTTTCGAATCGAAAGGCGCCGACGGCAAGGTTGTCGGTTTCGACGTCGATCTCGGCAATGAAATCTGCCGCCGCATCCACGCGAAGTGCGTGTGGATCGAAAACGACTTCGACGGGATGATCCCGGCGCTGAAGGCCCGCAAGTTCGACGGCGTGCTGTCGTCGATGTCGATGACGCCGGCGCGTCAGGAACAGATCGCCTTCTCGGCGAAGCTGTTCAACACGCCGACGCGCCTCGTCACGAAGAAGGGCACGGGCCTGATGCCGACGGCCGAATCGCTGAAGGGCAAGTCGGTCGGCGTCGAGCAGGGCACGATCCAGGAAACCTACGCGAAGACGTACTGGGCGTCGAAGGGCGTGAACGTCGTGCCTTACCAGAACCAGGACCAGGTCTACGCCGACCTGATCTCCGGCCGTCTGGACGGCGCGCTGCAAGACGCGGTGCAAGCCGAGATCGGCTTCCTGAAGACGCCGCGCGGCGCGAACTTCGACTTCGCCGGCAAGGACATCGACGATCCGAAGACGCTCGGCAACGGCGCCGGTATCGGTCTGCGCAAGGAAGACACCGACCTGAAGGCGAAGATCGACGGCGCGATCGCCGGCATGCGCAAGGACGGTACGTACGACAAGATCGCGAAGAAGTACTTCGATTTCGACGTCTACGGCAAGTAATACGGCCAGCCGGCGCGCCGCGCGCCGCGATGAAACGGGCTCCGCGAGGAGCCCGTTTTTTTTGCGCGCGCGGGTTGGGCGACGTTATTTTTTCCGTACCAAACCGATGATTCGCAAGGAAAATCCGCGCGTTCCGGTACCGGTTTGATGGCGACGACGCAGGCAACGTACAATCGTCCTTCCACGCACACCGGATCCTTCGCGGCTGCGCCGCACTCCCCCATCATGCAAACGCAGACCCATCCGCTGATTTCCCCCGCCGTCGGCACCGAACGCCAGATCACGAGCTTCCACTACGGCCCGCGCGGCGGCAAGAAGGTCTACATCCAGTCGTCGCTGCATGCGGACGAACTGCCCGGCATGCTGGTCGCCACGCTGCTGCGCCGCAAGATCGCCGCGCTCGAGACGGCCGGCAAGCTGCGCGGCGAAATCGTGGTCGTGCCCGTGCCGAACCCGATCGGCCTGTCGCAGCACGTGTTCGGCGATCACCTCGGCCGCTTCGAGCTCGGCTCGATGCAGAACTTCAACCGCAATTTCTACGATCTCGCGGCACTGGTGCTGCCGCGCGTCGAACACCATCTCACGAACGACGCGCAGCGCAACCTCGTCGCCGTTCGCGCCGCGATGCGCGAAGCGCTCGACGAGCAGAAACCGCGCACCGAACTCGACTCGCAGCGCCTCGCGCTGCAGAAGCTGTCGTTCGACGCCGATATCGTGCTCGACCTGCACTGCGACAGCGATGCGGTGATGCACCTCTACACGAATCCCGACCTGTGGCCGGACGTCGAGCCGCTGTCGCGCTATCTCGACGCGCAGGCGTCGCTGCTCGCGCTGAATTCGGTCGGCAACCCGTTCGACGAAATCCACAGCTTCTGCTGGTCGGATCTGCGCAGCCGTTTCGGCGACCGCTTCCCGATCCCGAACGGCGCGATTTCCGTCACGGTGGAACTGCGCAGCGAACGCGACGTGTCGTACGAACTCGCCGAAAAGGACGCACAGGCCATCGTCGAGTACCTGACCGAGCGCGGCATCGTCGACGGCACGCCGGCGCCGCTGCCGCCGCTCGCGCATCCGGCCACGCCGCTCGCGGGCACCGATCCGCTTGTCGCGCCGGTGTCGGGCGTGATCGTGTTCCGCACGCCGGTCGGCGCGATGATCGAGGCGGGCCAGGCCGTGGCCGACATCGTCGATCCGCTGACCGATCGCGTCGTCACGCTGAAAAGCAGCGTATCGGGCGTGCTGTACGCGCGCCAGATCGTGCGCTTCGCGACGGCCGGCATGGAAGTCGCGCGCGTCGCCGGCGCGACCGCGATCCGCACGGGTTCGCTGCTGTCGGCCTGAGCGCGCGGCCCGCGCGCCGGGCCACGGCGCGCAGCGCACGCACCAACGAAATCGCCCGCTTGCGCGGGCGATTCGCTTTCCGGAGGGCACGTCGGCGGCCGGCGACGGCCGCCGGCCGTTCGGCGTGAAGACCGTTCAGAATGCCGGCACGATCGCGCCGCCGAACTTCTGGTCGATGAACTTGCGCACGTCGTCCGATTCATAGGCCGCGACGAGCTTCTTCACCCACGGCTTGTCCTTGTCCTGTGCACGCACCGCGATCAGGTTCGCGTACGGCCCGCGCAGGTCCTCGATCGCGATCGCGTCCTTCACCGGCGTCAGCCCGGCCTTCACCGCGTAGTCGGTATTGATCGACGCGGCATCGACGTCGGGCAGCGCGCGCGGCAACTGCGCGGCGTCGAGTTCGACGATCTTGATCTTCTTCGGGTTCTCGGCGACGTCGAGCGGCGTCGCGTTCACGCCGTTCGTGCCGACGCCCGGCTTCAGCTTGATCACGCCGTACTTCTGCAGCAGCAGCAGCGCGCGATTGCCGTTCGACGGGTCGTTCTGGATGCCGACCTTCGCCCCCACCGGCAAGTCCTTCAGGGACTTGAGCTTCTTCGAGTAGAAGCCCATCGGCGCCGTGTAGGTGAGCCCGACGTTCACGATCCTGTAACCGCGCTGCTTGATCTGGCTGTCGAGGAACGGCTGGTGCTGGAAGCCGTTCGCGTCGAGGTCGCCCGAATCGAGCGCCGCGTTCGGCTGCACGTAGTCGTTGAATTCGATGACCTTGATCGCGAGCCCTTCGCGCGCGGCGACCTTCGTCACTTCGGTCCAGATCTGCGCGTCGGGGCCGCTCATCGTGCCGATCTTCAGCGTTTGCGGATCGGCGTGCGCGCCGGGCGCCGCGAATGCCAGCGCGGCGGCGAGTGCGCCGAGGCCGGTCAGGATCGAACGTCGCATGGTGTCCTCTTGTCCCGTGTCGTTTGTTGGAGCACGGATCGTGACACGGGGCCCGAACGCGACAAACCAAGCTTATTTCATGTGCATATTCCGGATCGGGATCGATTCTCTGCCGAAATCGGTATAACCCCCGCTGGCCAACCCGGGCAGAATTCGGTGTCGCATCGGCGCCACACATTCTTCATATGACAGTCGCTGTCATATTCATTACGTGCCCCGCCGATAAAGTTGCGGCCGGTCCGTGAAAGCGCCCAGAGAGAGCGCCGGAACCGCAACTGGACACGCCATTTATTCGCTCGGAGAATCCTTTGAACAAGAAACTGTTGACCATCGCCGCCCTGGCAGCAACGGCCGGCACGGCGCACGCACAAAGCAGCGTGACGCTGTACGGCGTCATCGATGCCGGTATCAGCTACGTGAACCACAGCAAGACCGCCAACGGCGGCACGGGCAAGCTGTTCAAGTACGACGACGGCGTTGCCCAGGGCAGCCGTTGGGGCCTGCGCGGCACCGAAGACCTCGGTGGCGGCCTGAAGGCGATCTTCGTGCTCGAAAACGGCTTCAACAGCGGCAACGGCACGATCGGCCAGGGTGGCGCGATCTTCGGCCGCCAGGCTTACGTCGGCCTGAGCCAGTCGCAGTACGGCACGGTCACGTTCGGCCGCCAGTACTCGTTCTCGACCGACATCCTCGGTTCGAACTACTCGACGGGCGGCAACACGGTCGCGGGCAACTACGCGTACCACGTGAACGACATCGACCAGCTCACGTCGAGCCGCATCAACAACGCCGTGAAGTTCCAGAGCGCGAACTACTCGGGCTTCACGTTCGGCGCGTTGTACGGCTTCTCGAACTCGACGGACTTCGCGGGCGCACCGGCCACGACGTCGGGCACGACGACGACGGCAGGCTCGTCGCGCGCATACAGCTTCGGCCTGAACTACGCGAACGGCCCGGTCTCGGTCGGCGCCGCCTACACGGACATCCGCTACCCGAGCCAGTCGTCGCCGGCCTTCTCGACGACGATCGCGAACCTGAGCACGGGCAACGTCCGCGACCTGCGCACGTACGGCGTCGGCGGCCGCTACGTCTGGGGGCCGGCAACGGCATGGCTGCTGTGGACGCGTACGCAGTTCTCGACCGTTTCGGGCGCGGGCGGCACGTTCTACAACGCATACGAAGCAGGCGCGAAGTACGCGTTCACGCCGGCCCTGTCGGGCGGCCTCGGCTACACGTACACGAACGCGACGCAGAACGGCAATTCGTGGCACTGGAACCAGGTCAACGGTATCGCCGACTACGCACTCAGCAAGCGAACGGACGTGTACGGCCTGGTCGTGTACCAGCAGGCTTCGGGCAAGGGCGTGCAAGCGCAGATCGGCTCGAGCACGAGCTACTTCAACACGTCGGGCACGGGTTCGAAGAACCAGATCGCCGCTCGTATCGGTATCCGTCACAAGTTCTAAAGCGTCCGCTTAACTCGCGGATCACGACGGCAAGAAGCGCCCCGCTCCACGCGGGGCGCTTTTTTATGGGCTTTTAAGTTTCGCTTAATTCTGGGCTGAGACGATGCTCTCACCCCCCCTGTTGGCCGCCTGAGCATCGGCGGCTTTTTTTTTAAATGCCGACGGCGCCGCCATCGATTGCCCACAAGACAGGATCGGAGGCCATGATGATCGAAGATACCGTTTTCAGCCATCTGCACGCGATTCTGACGTGCCAACACTCGCTGCCGGTCCAGAGTTGCCGCGTCTCGGTCGAAATGCAGCGCCCGTGGGGCCGACCGTATCGGCTCGTCGAATGGACGATGCATCTCGACGCCCCCGCACGGCGCCAGATCGTGCCGGCCGAATCGACCGACGAAGAGATCGCCGAGGTCGTCGCCTCGCACGTGCCGGGCCGCCTTTACGGCGACGGCCGGCTGCAGTTCTGACCGCGCTCCCGCGCCACCCGCGTCCCGCCTGTCGGCCGCGCCGCACGCATCGTGCGGCAGTCGGTCTCGTTTGACGCGGCAACGAAACCTGCTACGCTGCGCGTTTTCGTCCACGCAACACACGATGGAAAACGCATTCAACGAACGTGGCGTCATGGTCACGCGCAACGGCCTGTCGGCCGCCGGGCAGGTATTCGCACTGCGTGACATCCGTCACGTCGATGTCGTCAAGATTCCCAAGAACCGCCTCGTTCCGTCGCTGATCTCGCTGATCGGCGCGGCCATCGCCGTCGCAGGCGGCATCGGCGCATCGAGCGCCGCGCTCGTCGTCGGCGTGATGCTCGTCGTCGTCGGCTACCTCGCCTGGGCCACGCAGGACATCACGTACCGGCTGATGGTCGAGATGCCCGACGGCAAGCGCGAAGCGCTGTCGAGCACCGACGCCGCGTTCGTCGAACGCGTCGCGCAGGTCGTGCGCGATGCACGGGCCGCCAGGACCGCCACTCCCGCCAACTGATCCCCTTCACGCGGCTGCACGCTTCGATTCACGGTTGCCGGACGCACGCGGTGCGTGCCGGCACGTGTCGGCACGTGCGGCTGCCTCGGCGAACCGTCTTCCCGCACGTCATCGCCCGCCCCGCGCCTGCGCCGCGCGCGCCGACCGCCTAGTATGGAAGGAGCGGCGCGCCGCCGCATCGTCCGAGGAGGCCAGCATGAACGTCCAGTCGCTGTCCGGCACGCTTCGCGCGCAGGAATTGCTGATCGTGTCGATGATCCGCGCGCTGCCCCCTGACGCACGCCGCGCGCTCGTCGACCTCTACACCGAACAGATCGTCTTCGCCGAACAGGCCGGCCTCGACGTCCACAGCGATCGCGCGACGCACGAAGCGTTCATCGCGCACGCGCGCAACCTGCTGATCCGCATCGAAGCGCTGGCCTGACCGGCGCGCGCACGGCTCCCGAAAGGGCTGCCGCCGCGCGTGCGAGCCGCGCACGCGAGCGCTCACTCACGCCGCCTTTCATCCTTGTATTGATAATAATTCTCATTTACACTGGTAAAGTTGTCAGTTGCCTTTCAATTCGCCGTTTGCCGCCTGCCGCGCGCAAACGGGCCAGCCAGGTGAACGCGTCACCCAGCCAGCCTTCGGGCTTGTTATCGTCAATGGGAGACCACCTGTGCATTGTTATTCGCTGGCGCGGCGGCCGATCTGTGCCGCGCTGTTCGGCGCGTTCGGCCTGTCCGCCGCCACGGCTCACGCCGATTCGTCGCCGCAAGGCGCCAACCCGCCTTCCGCCGTCCTCGTCGCCGCGTCCGAGCGCGGCGACGCGGCGCTGCTCGACCCCGTCACCGTCACGGCCACCCGCACCGCCACCGCCGCGAGCCGCACGGCGGCATCCGTGTCGGTGATCACCGACGAGGATCTCGAGGAACAGCAGGCCACCAACATCAAGGATGCACTGCGCTATGAGCCCGGCATCACGGTGCGCCGCACCGCGTACCGGCCGGGCAGCGCCGCGCTCGGCGGCGGCCGCGACGGCGATTCGAGCATCAACATCCGCGGCCTCGAGGGCAACCGCGTGCTGCTGATGGAAGACGGCATCCGCCTGCCGAACGCGTTCTCGTTCGGCCCGCTCGAAGCGGGGCGCGGCGACTACGCCGACCTCGACACGCTCAAGCGCATCGAGATCCTGCGCGGGCCGGCATCGGCGCTGTACGGCAGCGACGGCCTGACCGGCGCGGTGAACTTCATCACGAAGGACCCGCGCGACCTGCTGTCGATCTACGACAAGCCGTACTACTTCTCGTTCCGGCCAAGCTACGACTCGGCCGACCGCAGCATCGGCGCGACCGTGTCGGCCGCGGGCGGCAACGACCGCATCCTGGGGATGATCATCGCCGACGGCCGGCGCGGCCACGAAGTCGATACGCGCGGCAGCAACCATTCGGCGAGCACGCTGCGCACGACGTCGAACCCGCAGGACGTCTATTCGGAATCGCTGCTCGGCAAGCTCGTGCTGACGCCCACCACGCGCGACACCTTCAAGTTCACCGCGGAAACGGTGCAGCGGCGCGTGAGCACCGACGTGCTGTCGGCGATCAACCCGCCGACCACGCTCGGCCTCACGACCCACGACCGGCTCGAGCGCAACCGCTTCAGCGTCGACTACGACTTCCGCGACGACGCGTTCCGCTGGTTCCAGACCGCGCACCTGCAGTTCTACTACCAGGACGCGAAGCAGGACCAGTACGCGTTCGAGACGCGCGGCGCGCCGCTGAAATCGCGTTCGCGCGACAACCAGTACCGGGAACGCACGTTCGGCGGCTCCGCGTTCGCCGAAAGCGGCTTCGCGACCGGCCCGTTCGCGCACAAGCTGCTGTATGGCGTCGACGGCAGCCTGTCGCGCGTGACGAACCTGCGCGACGGCACGGTGCCGGGCGTCGGCGAAGCGTTCCCGAACAAGGCGTTCCCCGACACCGACTACACGTTGTTCGGCGCGTTCGTGCAGGACCAGATCGGCTACGGCCGCCTGCTCGTCACGCCGGGCCTGCGCTTCGACACGTACCGGCTGAGCCCGACCGAAAACGATCCGCTGTTCACCGGCAAGGCCGTGTCGACGAGTGCGAACGAACTGTCGCCGCGCGTCGCCGTGCTCTACGAGATCACGCCGGCCGTCATTCCGTACGTGCAGTACGCGCACGGCTTCCGCGCGCCGACGCCCGACCAGGTGAACAGCAGCTTCTCGAACCCCGTGTACGGCTACACGTCGATCGGCAATCCGAACCTGAAGCCCGAGACGAGCGACACGTTCGAAGCCGGCCTGCGCGGCAAGGCCGGCACCGGCTACGGCGTCGTGCGCTACAGCGCGGCCGCGTTCACGGGCCGCTACCGCAACTTCATCTCGCGCACGACGATCGCCGGCGCCGGCCGGCCGTCGGACCCGTTCGTGTTCCAGTACGTGAACTTCGCCGACGCGCGCATCCACGGCCTCGAAGGCCGCGCCGAATGGGTGATGCCGAACGGCATCACGCTGAAGACGGCGATGGCGTTCACGAAGGGCTCGACGCAGAACGACGGCGCGGCCAGCCAGCCGCTGAACACCGTCAACCCTTTCTCCGCCGTGTTCGGCGTGCGTTATGAGCCGAGCGAGCGCTGGTTCGTGCAGACCGACCTGCTGTTCCAGGCCGCGAAACGCGACAAGGACGTCGACAAGTCCGATTGCTCGAACAAGGCGTGCTTCACGCCGCCGTCGTCGTTGGTCGTCGACCTGCGCGGCGGCTACCGCTTCAGCAAGCACGTGAGCGCGACGATCGGCATCCGCAACCTGTTCGACCGCAAGTACTGGAACTGGTCGGACGTGCGCGGCATCGCGGCCGATTCGCAGGTGCTCGACGCGTATTCGTCGCCCGGCCGCACGGTCGCCGTCAGCATGAAAGTGGATTTCTGATGCGCATCGCCCGCGCACCCACCCCAACCGCTACTTGAAGGAGTCCGACATGATGCAATCCGCCCTTCCCGGTCAATCGGCCGGCCCGGCCCGTGCGGCCGCCGCGCTGCGCGACGCATTCATCAAGCTCAAGACCGAGCGTCAGCTGCGCAACCGCGACGTCGCCCAGGCGCTCGGCGTCAGCGAAGGCGAGGCGCTTGCCGCGTTCGTCGGCGAGCACGTCGTGCGGCTCGACGCGCGCTTTCCGGCGATGTTCGAGGAAATGCCGCGCCTCGGCCGCGTGATGGCGCTCACGCGCAACGACACGGCCGTCCACGAGAAGGACGGCGAATATGCGCAGATGAGCCACGACGGCCCGGTCGGCCTCGCGCTCGGCGACATCGACCTGCGCATCTTCTATCGTCACTGGGTGTCGGCGTTCGCGGTGCGCGACGAAACCGCGCACGGCCCGCTGAAGAGCCTGCAGTTCTTCGACGCGCAAGGCCATGCGATCCACAAGGTGTACCTGCGCGCGCACAGCGACCACGCCGCGTACGACGCGTTCGTCGAACGCTGGCGTGCGCCGTCGCAGGAGCCGGGCCTCGACGTCGCGCCCGCCGCACCGAAAACACCCGAGCGTGCCGACACCGAGATCGACGTCGCGGGCTTCCGCGCCGCGTGGGAAGCGATGACCGACACGCACCAGTTCTTCGGCATCACGCAGCGCTTCGGCGTGAGCCGCATGCAGGCGCTGCGTCTCGCCGAGCCGCACCATGCATATCCGGTCGAAACCGCGCATGCGCTGCGCCACGTGCTTCAGCAGGCGGCACAAAGCGGCCAGCCGATCATGGTGTTCGTCGGCAACGCGGGGATGATCCAGATCCACACGGGTCCCGTCGCGAACGTGCGCGAGGTCGGCGCATGGATCAACGTGCTCGACCCCGGCTTCAACCTGCATGTCCGCGAAGACCTGATCGCCGCCGCCTGGGTCGTGAAGAAACCGACGAGCGACGGCATCGTCACGTCGCTCGAACTGTTCGACCGGCAGGGCGACCACGTCGCGCTGCTGTTCGGCGAACGCAAGCCGGGCAAGGTCGAACGCGACGACTGGCGTGCGCTCGTCGCGACGCTGCCGGCGGCCGCACGCGGGGGCGCGCGGTGAGCGCGCGGCCGTTCGATCCGCGCCGCCGCGCCGTGCTCGCGGGCGCGGCGGCCGGCGCGCTCGCGGGCGCGCTGCCCGGCAGCGTGCTCGCCCAGGCTGCGCAGGCCGCCCCGAAGCGCGTGGTCGTGATCGGCGGCGCGCTCGCGGAAACCGCGTTCGCGCTCGGCGGTGCCGAGACGCCGCGCTACCGGCTCGTCGGCGCCGACACGACCTGTACGTATCCCGACGCCGCGAAGCGTTTGCCGAAAGTGGGCTACCAGCGCGCGCTGTCGGCCGAAGGGCTGCTGTCGCTGCGCCCCGATCTCGTGCTCGCGTCGGCGGAAGCCGGCCCGCCCACCGCGATCGCGCAGGTGAAAAGCGCCGGCGTCACGATCACGACGTTCGACGAACGCCACGACGTCGAATCGGTGCGCGCGAAGATCACGGGCATCGCGCAGGCGCTCGACGTGCGCGAGGCCGGCACCGCGTTGCTGCAACGTTTCGAGCGCGACTGGCAGGCCGCGCGTGACGCGGTCGCCGCGCGCGCGCCTGCCGGCGTGCAACCGCCGCGCGTGCTGTTCGTGCTGAACCATACCGGCAACCAGGCGCTCGTCGGCGGCCAGCGCACGGCCGCCGACGCAATGATCCGCTATGCGGGCGCGCGCAACGCGATGCAGGGCTTCGATCACTACAAGCCGCTGACGACCGAGGCACTCGCGGCCGCCGCGCCCGACGTCGTGCTGATCTCCGACGAAGGGCTGGCCGCCGTCGGCGGTCGCGCCGCGCTACTGGCAACGCCGGGTTTCGGTGCGACGCCGGCCGGCCGCGCGCGGCGCGTGGTGTCGCTCGACGCGCTGTTGCTGCTCGGCTTCGGCCCGCGCCTGCCGCTCGCCGTCACGACCCTGCACCGACGCCTGTCGGATGCGCTCGCCTGATTCCGGATCATCTCGATGCCCGCTCACGCTTCGCCCTTCTCCGCGCCGTCGCCCGCCTCGCGCGCCGGCGCCGCGCGCGTCGGCACGTCGCGCCGCCTGGCGCCGTTCACCCTGGCCGCGCTCGCCGTGCTCGTGTGCGCGATGTCCGTCGTCGCGCTGTGCGTCGGCGCGTATCGCATTCCGCTCGCGGAGGCCTGGGCCGCCCTGAGCGGCGATGCCGCCGCGCAGCAGGCGCGCGCGGTGCTGCTTGACATCCGCGCGCCGCGCGTCGCGCTCGCGCTGCTGGTCGGCGGCGGCTTCGGCGCGACCGGTGCCGCGATGCAGGCGCTGTTCCGCAATCCGCTCGCCGATCCGGGCCTCGTCGGCGTGTCGAGCGGCGCCGCGCTCGGCGCGACGACGATGATCGTGCTCGGCCCCGCGCTCTTTGCCGCGCACGTGAGCGCGGCCGCGCTGCCCGTCGCCGCGTTCGTGGGCGCGCTCGCGGTCGCCGCGCTCGTTTATCGGCTCGCCGCGTCGCGCGGCCGGCTCGCGCTGCCGCTGCTGCTGCTCGCCGGCATCGCGATCAACGCGCTGGCCGGCGCGGCGATCGGCCTGCTCACGTTCGTCGCCGACGACGCGCAGTTGCGCTCGCTAACCTTCTGGAGCCTCGGCAGCCTCGGCGGCGCGCAATGGCCCGCGCTGGCGGCCGTCGCGCCATGCGTCGCGATCGGCTGCGTGCTGCTCGCGCGCGAACGCGACGCGCTGAACGCACTGCAGCTCGGCGAAACCGAGGCATTGCATCTCGGCGTGCCCGTGCAGCGGCTGAAGCGGCGTGTGCTCGTCGCGGTCGCGCTCGCGGTCGGCGCGCTCGTCTCGTGCGCGGGCATCATCGGCTTCATCGGGCTCGTCGCGCCGCATTGCGTGCGGCTCGCGTGCGGCCCCGACCAGCGCATCGTGCTGCCCGGCGCCGCCCTGCTCGGCGCGTTGCTGACGCTCGCCGCCGATCTCGCCGCGCGCACCGTCGCCGCGCCGGCCGACATTCCGCTCGGCGTGCTGACCGCGCTGCTCGGCGCACCGTTCTTCCTCGCGCTGCTGTGGAAGAGCCGCGGCGCGCTCGGCGGGTAATCCCTTCCTCACGACGACCATGCTGACCGCCCACCACCTCGACGTCGCCCGCCGGCACCACGCGATCCTGCGCGACCTGTCGCTGTCGATCGAACCCGGCCGCGTGACCGCGCTGCTCGGCCGCAACGGCGCGGGCAAGAGCACGCTGCTGAAAACCTTCGCCGGCGAACTGACCGGCAGCGTCGCGCCGAACGGCGTGCGCGTGACGGGCGACGTCACGCTGAACGGCGAGCCGCTCCAATGCATCGACGCGCCGCGGCTCGCGTGCCTGCGCGCGGTGCTGCCGCAGGCCGCGCAGGCGGCGTTCCCCTTCAGCGTCGACGAAATCGTGCTGCTCGGCCGCTATCCGCATGCGCGACGCAGCGGCGCGACGTCCCGCCGCGATCGCGACATCGCGTGGCTTGCGCTCGAACGCGCGGGCGCCGATGCGCTCGTCGGCCGCGACGTGACGACGCTGTCGGGCGGCGAGCTCGCACGCGTGCAGTTCGCCCGCGTACTCGCGCAGCTGTGGCCGGACGACGACGCAGCGGAACGCGGCCCGCGCTACCTGCTGCTCGACGAGCCGACCGCCGCGCTCGATCTCGCGCACCAGCATCGCCTGCTCGACACCGTGCGCGCGGTTGCACGCGAATGGCAGCTCGGCGTGCTCGCGATCGTTCACGATCCGAACCTCGCCGCGCGGCACGCGGATACGATCGCGATGCTCGCCGACGGCACGATCGTCGCGCACGGCGCACCGCGCGACGTGATGACGCCCGCGCATATCGCGCAATGCTATGGATTCGCGGTAAAGATGGTGGACACCGGCGACGGTGCGCCGCCGGTGATGGTGCCCGCGTAGCGCCGGGCGCCGCACGGCTCGATGCCCGCGATCGTCCGCCGCTTTCATTCGAGATCGTTTGCCCCTTTCCTTCGAGGCGCCCCATGCCCGTTCCGATGACTCGCATCATCCTGTACGTCCACGACGTCGCGTTGCTGAAAGCGTTCTACCAGCGGTATTTCGCGTTGCCCGTCATCGAGGAGATCGACGGCGAATGGGTCGTGCTCGACGCCGGTGCGGTCGAACTCGCGCTGCATCGGGCCGGCCCGGCGTTCCGCCACACGGCCGTGCCCGCGCACGCGAACGCCGGCACCCGTCACGTCAAGCTCGTCTTCCGGATCGATGCCGATATCGACGCGCATCGCGACCGGCTCGCCCGCGACGGCGTGGCCGTGCGCGATCTCAAGCGCTACGACGGCTTCCCGTACCGGATGGTCGACGGCATCGATCCGGAAGGAAACGTCTTTCAGATGATGCAGCCCGACTGAACGCCGTCCCGGTCGACGTGGCCGCGAGCGCTCAGTGCTCCAGGTCCGCCGCGCCGAACGTCCGCATCTTCCAGCCGAGCCGCACGGCGAGCATCCGCATCGAGAACCCGGCCGCGAGCGCGACGATCGTCGCGACATCCGCGTCGATGCCGAGATGCGGCATGCCGACGTACAGCGCACCGGTGACGAACGCGACGCTTGCATAGAGCTCCTCGCGCAGGATCAGCGGCATCTCGTTGCACAGCAGGTCGCGCAGCATCCCGCCGCACACGCCCGTGATCGCGCCGGCCAGCACGACGATGATCGGCGCGATGCCGGTCGACGCGCCGACGTCGCAGCCGATGATCGTGAACGCCGCGAGGCCGATCGCATCGACGGTGACGAACAGCGTCTTCATCCGCGCGACGTGCCGCGCGGCCCACGACGCGACGGTCGCCGCGACCAGCGTGATCACCAGATACTCCGGATGCGCGATCCAGCCGAGCGGATAGTGGCCGAGCAGCACGTCGCGCACGGTGCCGCCGCCGAGCGCCGTCACCGCGCCGACGAGCGCGAGCCCGAAACGGTCCATCCCGCGGCGCATGCCCATCAGCGCCCCCGACATCGCTTCCGCGACGATCGCAATCAGATAAAGCGTATGCATGGCGCGCGTCAGTCGTCGGTCCGGAACAGGTCGAGCACACGTTCGCGCTCGGCCGCATCGACAGCCGCGGGCATCGGCTCGTCGGGCTTGCCGCTGTCGCCCGGCGCGTCGGGCTTGTCGGTTGCCGGCGCGCCGCCGCACGCGAAGCGGCTGCGAATATACGCCGGCACGTCGGCCGTGCAGGCGCCGTGCGCGTATTCGGCGTAGACGAAGTCGCCATCGACGAGCGCGACGTCCTGCGGCGGCGTCGCGTCGACCGGCGTGCGCCCGTCGACGGCCATCTTCATGTAGTCGAGCCAGACCGGCAGCGCGAGCGTCGCGCCGGTCGCGCGCCCCATCGGGCGCGGCGTGTCGTAGCCGAGCCACGCGACCGCGACGATGCCCGACGAGTAGCCGGCGAACCATACGTCCTTCGACCCGTTCGACGTGCCCGTCTTGCCGGCCGCGTCGTCGCGGCGCAGCGCGAGCGCGCCGCGCGCGGTGCCGGCGCGCACGACGTCGCGCAGCATGCTGTCCATCACGAATGCGTTGCGCGCCGAGACGACGCGCTCGCCCGACGGCGCGGTCGCCTCGTACATCGCGCCGCCGTGACGCTGTTTCACCGACAGGATCAGGCGCGGCTCCATCCGCGTGCCGCCGTTCGCGAACACGCTGTAGGCGCTCGCGAGTTCGAGCGGCGTCACGGCGCCCGCGCCGAGCGCGAGCGGCAGCGACGCCGGATTGCGCTGCGCGTCGAAACCGAAACGCACCGCGTGCTGCTGCACGTAACGCGCGTCGGTGGCCTGCATCAGGCTGACCGCGACCAGGTTCTTCGAGCGCACGAGCCCCCGCCGCACCGGGATGAAGCCCTCGTAGCGGTTGCCGAAATTGCGCGGCCGCCACGGCTGCGCGCCGGTTTCCGCGCGCGTGAGCGTGCGCTGCGTGTCGTCGACCAGCACGCCCGGGAAGTAGCCCTTCTCCAGCGCCGCCGAATAGACGAACGGCTTGAAGCTCGAGCCCGGCTGGCGATACGCCTGCAGCGCATGGTCGAACACGTTGCGATTGAAATTCGCGCCGCCGACCAGTGCCAGCATGTCGCCGGTTGCCGCATCGAGCGACACGAGCGCGCCCTCGAGCCCATTGCGCGCATCGCGCTTCGCGCGCGGCTGCCGGTTCAGCGTGCGCTCGAGCGCTGCTTCGGCCGCGCGCTGGTCGCGCATCGAGATCGTCGTCGTCACGTCGAGGCCGAGCGTGTAAGCGTCGTCGTGAAACCGCTCGACCATCATCCGGCGTGCGCGCTCGGCGACGTACGGCGCCGCGACGATCCCCGGCGGCGGCGTGGTCGCCAGCACGATCGGCGCATCGACGGCCGCGCGATACGTCGCGTCGTCGAGCTGGCCGAGCGCATGCATGCGGCCGAGCACGTAGTCGCGCCGCGCGGTCGCGCGCGCCGGGTTGACGACCGGGTTGAACGCGGAGGGCGCCTTCGGCAGCCCCGCGAGCACGGCCGCTTCGCCCGCGCTCAGCGCGTCGAGCGGCTTGCCGAAATACACGTTCGCGGCGGCCGCGAAACCGTACGCGCGCTCGCCCAGGTAGATCTCGTTCATGTACAGCTCGAGCAGCTTGTCCTTGCTGTACTCGCGCTCGAGCTTGGCGGCCATCAGGATCTCGGCGAGCTTGCGGCTCAGCACCTTGTCGCGCGTCAGGTAGAAGTTGCGCGCGACCTGCATCGTGATCGTGCTGCCGCCCTGCCCGGGCTGCCCCGTCACGACGTTCGCGAACGTCGCGCGCGCGAGGCCGCCGACATCGACCGCGCCGTGCGCGTAGAACTTCGCGTCCTCGGCCGCGAGCAGCGCGTGCCGCATCAGCGGCGGGATGCGTTCGAGCGGCACGAACTCGCGCCGCTCGACGCCGTATTCGGCCAGCAGGTCGCCGTCGCGCGAGAAAATCCGCAGCGGCAGCGCGGGACGATAGACGGCCAGATGCTCGACGGACGGCAGTTGCGTCCAGATGCGATTGATCGTCCAAACGCCGATGCCCGCGCACGCAAGCGTCAGGCCCAGCAGCACGCCCGCGAGCGTGCGCCACACGCGTCCGCGGCGCGGCGGCGGGGCGGGTGGCGGTGACGGGTTGGCGGTGTGGTCGGTCATGTCGGGCTCCTTCTTCAGTGCCCGCGACGGCCGGCGCGAGAGGAGCGCCGACCGTTCACGGAAGGCGCGCATTGTCGAAGGGATCACCCGAAACCGGAACATTCTTTAGCCAAAGTTTGGCAGGCTAAATTTTATTCAGGAAAGCGCGCCGGAAGCCTTCCGCGCGGCATGTGCGGGCCTGCGGCGTATCGTCGCCGCAGCGCGCACGAGACACGCGCTCCGGTTCGCTTGTACCATCGTGTGATGTTCGATCGATACCTTGGCCTGTGGGGCCTCGTTCCCGACGGCGGCGCGATCCTGACCGCGAGCGGCGGCCTGCTGCCCGTGGTCTGGCAGGGCCGGCCCGCGATGCTGAAGGTCGCCACCTGCGACGAGGAGCGGCGCGGCAATGCGCTGATGGCCTGGTGGCACGGGCAAGGCGCCGCCCGCGTGTGGCTGCACGACGGCGACGCGATCCTGCTCGAACGCGCGCAGCCGGCGCCGACGCTCACCGCGTTGTCGGCAGCGGGCCACGACGACGACACGATACGCATCGCCTGCAACGTCGTCGCGCGGCTGCACGCGCATCGTGCGCCGCGGTTGCCGCCGGTCGTGCCGCTGCACGAGTGGTTCCATGCATGGCTGTCGCGTGACGCGGGCGACGACGTGCTGCGCCGCTCGGCCGCGGTCGCACGCCTGCTGCTGACCGAAACCGCCCCGACCGTCGACGAAGTCGTCCTGCACGGCGACATCCATCACGGCAACCTCCTGCATTTCGGCGATCGAGGCTGGCTCGCGATCGACCCGAAGGGGCTGCGCGGCGAGCGCGCGTTCGACTACGCGAACCTGTTCTGCAATCCCGCGCACGACATCGCGGTCGATCCCGCGCGTTTCGAGCGGCGCGTCGCGCTCGTGACCGACGCCGCGCAACTCGACCGGCAGCGGCTGCTGCAATGGATTCTCGCGTGGTCGGGCCTGTCGGCCGTGTGGTTGATGGAAGACGGCCTGCCGCCCGATACGCGGCTGCAGGTTGCGCAACTCGCGGCAATCGCGCTCGGTCTGTAGCAATACGCCCCGACCGTGAAGAGCGGGTCCATACCGGATTTCCAAGGGAAAGCGGCGAGGACAACCGGTATCCGGCCGGAAGCGGTCGCTCGCGCCGGTTGCGCCGAGGGGCCGCTTCGCTCCACGCAACTGCCGGACGGCTTCATGCGCCGGCATGCGACGTGAACAAGCGTCACGTCAGCTGTTTTCGTTCATCGTCAGGATGATCTTGCCCACGTTCACGGCCGACTCCATCCGTCGATGAGCGGCCGCGGCATCGGCGAGCGGAAACACGCTGTCGACGACCGGCTCCAGGCCTGCCCCGCCCGCGAAGCGGTCCAGCCAATGTTCGCGAAACCGCCGCACCATCGCGTGTTTCTCGCGCGGGTCGCGCGACTTCATCACCGTGCCGATGATTTGCAGATGACGGTACAGGATCTGTTCGAGACCCACGCTCACGTCACCGCCGCCGCCGAGTATGCCGACCTGCACCAGCCGGCCACCGTTTGCCAATGACGCGACATTCCGGGAAACATACGGCGCGCCCACGAAATCGATCACGACATCGACACCGCGTTTGTCCGTCCTGCTGGCTACGACTTCCGAAAAATCCTGCGTCTTGTAGTCGATCGCATGGTCCACACCCAGTTGAACGATCCGTTCCAGCTTCGAAGCTTCGGCAGTCGCGAATATCGTCGCACCGGTTGCATAGGCCAACTGGACCGCCGCGGAACCGACCCCGCCCGCCGCGGCATGAATGAGCACCGAGTCGCCGCGCTGCAAGCGGCCAAGATGCAACAACGCTTCGTGCGCGGTGACGAAGACTTCCGGTATGGCAGCCGCATGCACGTAGTCGATCGTCGCCGGAATGGGCATCGCCATTCTCCAGTCGATGCGCGCCAGTTCCGCATAGGCCCCGCCGCCCACGACGCCCATGACACGATCGCCGACCTTGTAACCCTGCACGGCAGGTCCGGTCTCGATCACCTCGCCGGCGATTTCGAGTCCCATGATCGTCGAGTCGCCGAAGTTCGGCCGGCCGTATCCGCCTCGCCGATGCGTCAGATCCGCGCGATTCACGCCCGCGGCATGGACGCGTACCAGCAGATCGTCGGGACGAACCTCGGGTGCCTGGACCTCGGCGAGCTGGAGAACCTCGGCCTCGCCGAATTCGTTGAATGTGATGGCTTTCATTTCGAACCTTCCTGCGTCGTGGATGAATGGCCGGCGAAATCGTCGGACCGGGTTGGTGCGCCAAGCGTCGCCTGCGCCGCGGCGGATGCCGAGATCGCCGCGGGGAACCCCGCATAGAACGCGAGGTGAGTGATCGCCGCGGCGAGTTCTTCGCGCGTTACGCCGTTCGTCAACGCGCGGCGCAGGTGCGCCGGCAACTCGTCGAGATGGCCCCCCGCGATCAGCGCGGTGACGGTCACGAGGCTGCGGTCGCGCGGCGAGAGCGCCGGATCGCTCCAGATTCGCGGATAGAGCGTGTCGTCGACGAATGCCGAGAGCGTCGGCGTAAAGGCGCGTGCGGCTTCCCGCGGGCTGCTGAAATCTGCGTGAGACATGGCGATTCCCCTTCAAGCCTGGCTGACGAACTTGTGCGTGAGGTAGTACTCGATGCCCTCGGCACCGCCTTCCGAGCCGTGGCCGCTTTCCTTCATGCCGCCAAACGGCAGTTCGGTCGAAACGATGCGGTACTGGTTGATGCCGATCATGCCGGCCTCGAGACCGTCCGCGACATCGATGGCCATGCGCGCACTGCTCGTGAACGCATAGGCGGAGAGCCCGTACGGCAACCGGTTCGCTTCGGCGAGCCCGTCGGCGAGGCCATCGAAGCGCATCAGCACCGCGATCGGGCCGAACGGTTCTTCGTGCATCACGCGCGCGTCTTTCGGCACGTCGGCGAGGACCGTGGGCTCGAAGAAGTACCCTTCGCCCTCGATACGCTTTCCGCCGGCGAGAACCGTTGCGCCACGTTCCACCGCGTCGGCGACGAGTTCCTCCATCTTGGCAAGCTGGCGCGGATTCGCCAGCGGCCCGACCTGCGTGCCGGCCTCCATGCCGTTCCCGACCTTGAGCGCGTTGGCCGCACGCACGAAGTGACCGGCGAACGCGTCGTAGACGTCGCGCTGGATCAGGAAGCGCGTCGACGAGATGCAGATCTGGCCCGTGCCGCGAAAGCGATTCGCCGCGCCTTCGACCGCGGCCTTTTCCACATCCGCATCGTTGAATACGAGGACGGGCCCGTGGCCGCCCAGTTCCAGCGTGATGGGCTTGACGCCTTCGGCCGCGCGCGCCGACAGCAGACGGCCGATCGGCACCGAGCCCGTGAACGTCACCTTCCGGATGACCGGGGACGCGATCAGGTGCTTCGACACCTGGTCGGGCACGCCGAATACGACTTGAAGCACGCCCTTCGGCAAACCGGCGTCATCCAGTGCGCGCGCCAGCGCGAGCGCCGTGGCGGGGCTTTCCTCGCCGGGTTTGATGATGACGCTGCATCCGGCGGCGAGTGCGGCCGAGAGCTTGCGCGCCGGGGTGATCGCCGGAAAGTTCCACGGCGTGAATGCGGCGACCGGCCCGATCGCCTGTTTCTTCACGAGCTGTTGCACACCCGGGCGGTTGGACGGCACGACGCGGCCGTCGATGCGGCGCGCCTCTTCGGCGAACCATTCGAAGTAGTCGGCCGCACGCAGGACTTCGTCGCGGCTTTCCGCCAGCGGTTTGCCTTCCTCGAGCGTCATGACGGTAGCGATGTGCTCGGCACGCTCGCGCATCAGTTCCGCGCCGCGCTTGAGAATGCGCGCGCGTTCGGCCGGCACGGTGCGGCGCCAGACGTCGAACGCCTGGGCGGCGACTTGCAGGGCGCGATCCAGATCGGCTGCCGTCGCCAGCGGGACGCGTCCGATCTCGATTTGCGTGGCGGGATTGATCACCGGCGCCGTTTCGCGTTCGCCCGCGTCGATCCATTCCCCGTTGATGAAAAGATGAAGTGCGTCGTACGTGATGTCCATGGCATTGACCTCTATGTTTAGGATTACGATTCAATTTAAGTTCGCGGCGAGCCGGACAGGAGAACCCGCGCCGCGCCGTGTCGGGATGATCCGCCGCATCGGGCTGGGCCCGGGTTCGAAACGTCGGTGCTCCGACTGCCTGACTTCGGGACTCAGTCTAGGCGTGAAGCGGGCGGCAACTTAGAGGGGCCGGAAAGAATGAATCTTGTCTGTGGAGAGAAAATCGCCCCGTCGGCACGAAAGCATATTGAAGGGATGCATAAAAACGACACGGGATTTCACGCTGACGGCACGAAACAGGCACGGGCCCTATCATCACAGGCTCGCGCGGGCCGGAACGCGGCGATTCGACGAAAAATTCAAAGCCAGGGTGCGTAATGGACAAGGTTCACACCATGTCGGTGTTTGCGAAAGTGGTCGAGATGGGCAGTTTCACGGCTGTCGCGAACCACCTCGATACGACTGTCGGCAACATTTCCCGAGCGGTCTCGGTACTTGAGGACAATCTCAACACGCGGTTGCTGCAGCGCTCGACGCGACGGCTCGTGGTGACCGATGCGGGGCGGCGTTTTTACGAGCGCAGCGTTGCGATCCTCTCGGACATCGAACGGGCGGAAGCGGAAGCCCGCGATGCGCTGCTGGAGCCGCGTGGTGTATTGCGCGTACATGCGGTTCCGGGATTGGGCCGCCAACTTGTTGCGCAAGCCGTGCTGGCCTATCGGAGCGCCTACCCGGAGGTATCGGTCGATCTCATGCTGTCGCAGCGGATGCCGAATCTGCTCGAAGAGCAGCTCGACGTGGCGGTCGTGATTGCCCGCACGCTGCCGGACTCGGCGTACGTGAGCCAGAAGATCGGCGCAAGCCACTGCATTCTGGCGGCGTCGCCCGATTATCTGGCGCGGCATCCGGCGCCCGAGTGCGTGGAAGATCTCGCCGATCACACGTGCGTGCGCCTCAGCACGGTCGATTACGCACCGGACGAATGGCATCTGCAAGGCAAGGCCGGCGAGGCCGTGTATCGTCCGTCGGGATCGCACTTCAGTATCAACGACATGGATGCGATGTCCACGGTACTGCAGGAGGGCGCGGGGATCGGGCTGATCGCCGCCTTCTCGGCGATCGACGATTTGCGCAAAGGATCGCTCGTTCGCGTCCTGCCCGAATTCCACACCGCCCAGCGCAACGTATATGCGGTGTATTCGTCCCGTCAGTTCGTCGACGCGAAGATCAAACGGTTCATCGATGTCCTGAAGGTGCGGGTCGGTGACCGCTTGAATGCGTATGCGGAGGAACTCGCCATCGCGGTCGCATGACCGGCTCCACGGTCGGCGCGGTCGGGGCCGCGCCGGACACTCGCGGAAACCCATGAAGAAAAGCCCGCCGGCTTGCACCGGCGGGCTTTCGTGTCCGACCTGCGTGGCGGCGCGTTAGCGCGCCGGGTTCAGCAACAGGTTCATGTGACGGTTCACGTCCTTGTACAGCAGGTAGCGGAAGCGGCCGGGGCCGCCCGAGTAGCAGGCCTGCGGGCAGAACGCGCGCAGCCACATGAAGTCGCCCGCTTCGACCTCGACCCAGTCCTGGTTCAGGCGATAGACGGCCTTGCCTTCCAGCACGTACAGGCCATGCTCCATCACGTGCGTTTCCGCGAACGGAATCACGCCGCCCGGCTCGAACGTCACGATGTTCACGTGCATGTCGTGACGCATGTCGCTCATGTCGACGAAGCGCGTCGTCACCCATGCGCCGTTGGTACCCGGCATCGGGATCGGCTCGACGTCCTGCTCGTTGGTCACGAATGCGTCCGGCAGCGGAATGCCGTCGACGGCCTGGTAGTGCTTGCGCACCCAGTGGAAGCGCACCGCGGCATCGCTGACGTTGTGCAGCGTCCAGTCCGCGCCCGGCGGAATGAACGCGTAACCGCCCGGCTTCAGCGTGTGCTGCTTGCCTTGCAGCGTCAGCTCGGCCTCGCCTTCGACGACGAACAGCACGGCTTCGGCGTTCTTGTCCTGCTCGGGCTTGTCGCTGCCGCCGCCCGGATTCACTTCGACGATGTACTGCGAGAAGGTTTCGGCGAAACCCGACAGCGGGCGGGCGATCACCCACAGGCGCGTGTTCGTCCAGAACGGCAGCCAGCTCGTGACGATGTCGCGCATCACCCCCTTCGGGATCACCGCGTACGCCTCGGTGAACATCGCGCGATCGGTCAGCAGATCCGTCTGCGGCGGGTGGCCGCCATGCGGCGCGTAATACGTTGTCTTAGACATAGTGCATCCAGGCAATGGGTTGGTCCGGCCCCTGGCGCAAACGGCATCGGGCGGTTCGCACGCGCGTGGGGCACGCATGCGGCGGCGGGACATCGTTGCCGGGGTGGCTTGAAAGCGCGTGCGCCTTCGTTCGGTCGGCCAGGCTTCGCGTCGGGTCCGTCCGGTTCATCGGACGCGGCGACCCGGGTTGTCGGGTCCGGCGGCCGGCCGCGGCGCTCGCGGTCATGCGGCGAGGCACGGCGGGCGGCACGGTTCGACTCCGTACGCGGGCACCGCCGACGATAGCGAAGTCGATCGCGATCGACCAATTAAATGTTGCGATGACATCCATTCGATTTGCCACTACCCGCCGGCGCCCGCGATGCGCGGTGAAGGGCCATGGCGCGGCGGGCGGGCCATCAGGGAAATCCTGACGGCCAGGCAGCGGCCAGGTCATGTCCGGTCATGCGAATCGAGGGGAAACGACGGGCTTGCGGCAGCGGATCGCTGCGACGGGGTCGTCAGGCTGAAATGGTCGGAAGAACGATCCGCGATGGCGCATGCCGATTCTGCCCGGACGCGTTCATGCGCGGCAGGTCAGGTCGTCGAGCAACGGGGAAACACGGGGGAGATGGATGGCCGGCCCGTCGATCGGGCGCATGGCAGCGGCTGATGAAACCGGAAGGGGGACGCCGGTCAGGCCGGCGATGACGGCCCGGCAGGCCGCCGGGCCGAATCTCGCGTCGGGTGCCGACGCCGTCGGCGCGCCGGTGCGCATGTCGCGCACCGTGCCGCGCCCGCGGCGATCAGTCCCAGTCGCGGTGGTGGTGACGATGCTTGCGGTGGCGATAACCGCGATCGCCGTAGTCGCGCTCGTACGAGCTGCGCGACATGTTGCCGCCGAGCGCCGCGCCGGCGCCGCCGCCGACGGCCGCGCCCAGCAGGCCGCCCGTGCGGCCGCCCATCGCGTTGCCCGCCGCGGTCCCCGCGCCGCCGCCGAGTGCGCCGCCGATGATCGCGCCGGTGCGCTCGCGACGGTTCGACGTCACCGCGCCACCCGCGCCGCCGCCGATGGCGCCGCCGATCACCGAGCCCGTGCTGCCGCCGAGCGCACCGCCGACTGCCGCGCCGGCTACCCCGCCGAGCGCGCCGCCAAGCGCGTTGTTCATGTCACCGGCCAGCGCCGGCAGTGCAGTCGTGCCGGTCAGCGCGGCGACGACGAGAGCGGGGGCGATTTTCTTCCACATTCCCGTATTCTTCCTTGTTCGCAATCTGGTTATCGAAGGTCCGCTCGCTACGACGATCTGAATCGATCGACGTCGGGTGAGGCATTGTGCCGAACCGCGGACCAATTCATTTCAATGAGCTTGCGGCGAAGAATAGCACCGGTCCCGCCGCCTTGCCGTGGACATTCTGGTAACAAGTTGTTTACGAATAACGAAGGTCGGACGGGCACCCCGAAATTGCGCCAAACCCGCGCCGGCATTGGCTCCGGCGAGGGTCCCGACCAGCGCGGAGAGAGCCCGGCCCTGCGCGTCGTCGCACGTTCGAGACACACGTGGCAACACATCGGGCACGCGTCGTGAGCAGGCGCCCGAACGACGGCAACGGGGAAGGATGACGGGGTCAGTACACGCCGGGCAGCAACCGCCACGTCCGCGCGCAATACGCGTCGTATTCGGCGCCGAAATGCGCGCGCAGCAGCGCCTCCTCCGAGCGGATCCGCGCGACGAGCGGCACCAGCGTCAGCCCGACCAGCAGCAGGCCGATGCCCGAGCGGAAAACCAGCGACCAGCCGACCGAATTGACGAGCAGGCCGAGATAGCTCGGATTGCGGATATGGCGGTAGATGCCGTCGGTCACGAGCGTATGGCCCGGCTGGATCGCGACGAGGCCGCTGAAGCGCCTGCCGAGCACGAACACGGGCCAGATACGCAACGCACCGCCCGCGAGGTACAGCACGACACCGAGCCAGCGCACCGTGTCGCCGCCGAAGGTCCAGACTTCGAGCCGGTCGGTCAGCGCGGGCACGTAGGCGAGCAGGAATCCGCTCACCGCGAATGCGGCGAGCACCCAGCGGTTGTCGCGATTTTCACGCTCGCCGCTGCTCAGGTTGCCTTCGGTGAACAGCGCGGCCACGGCCATCGCGAGCGTCGCGATCGCGACGACGGTCAGCTGCGGATGCGAGAAGAACGCGGCGAACCCGCCGATACCGAGAACGGCGAGCCCGAGATAGACGAGCGTGGATACGCTCGACAGGACGACGACCTTGGGGGGCACTGCCATGACGGCCTCGCGGGGATGCGCTTTCCCGTGAAGTATAGGAAGCGCGCTCGCGAAGCGCCGTGCGCCGCCGTCATGCGGCACGCGACGCCCGGCGGATCGCCCGGCGAAAGGCGGCGCACCGTGCCCCTGCGGCCGGAACGCCCGCCCGGAGGCGATCAGCGGATGCGGAAGTTGCCGCCGATCCCGACGCTGACGGGCGGCGCGTAATACGCGGGCGCATAGCCGTAGTAGGCCGGCGCGGGCGCGTAACCGTATGGCGGCGCGACGTAGCAGCCTGACAGGCCGCCGATCAGGGCAAGCGTGATGAGAATTCTGGACATGGCTCGGTTCCCGGCGCGAAAGACGAATGGCATCTCGCGAAGGCCGCGCCGCCGCGACGGCGGCGGCCGGCACGACGAGGCGATCCGCCTCTCGTGTCGCTCGATGATGCAATGCGCGGAGTCTAGCGCCGGGCCTGGCCGGCCGAGTTTCGCCGGCGGTTACACGTGTTACCTCGCATGACCGCTGAAACAGTCGGGTGCGGGGCGGCGGCCGGCCGCCGGGCCCTTGCCGGACCGCATGCAATCGATCCGTTACACGAAATGCGCACGAATGCGCTGCGCGAGCGCCTCGAGCGTCGCGGCGTCCGCGATCTCGCGCGCATGCATCCGCAGCTCGACGCCTTCCCGGCGCGGAATCACGTGGAAATGCACGTGCGGGACCGTCTGGCCGGCCGCCGCGCCGTTGAACTGGCCGATGAACACGCCGTCCGGCTCGAGCGCCGCGCGCACCGCCGCCGCGACGCGCTGCGTCATGCGGATGCCGGCCGCGGCCGCGTCGCCGGACAGCTCGAAGATCTGCGCGGCCGGCTCCTTCGGGATCACGAGCACGTGACCGTCGGCCTGCGGCATCAGGTCCATGATCGCGAGCGTCGCATCGTCTTCGGCGACTTTCACGCAAGGCAGTTCGCCGCGCAGGATTTTCGCGAACGGGTTGTCGTTGTCGTAGGTCATGGCGTTTTCCGATCTCGGTTGGACAGTTGGGCCGGGTGGCCAATGCCGGACGATTATCGGCCGATGGCCGCCCGGACATCAACCTGCGCGACGCGCAACACGGGGCGAGCCGCCGGACACACGGCCACGCGAACGCATGCGGTCGTCATCGCACGTCACGCGGCCGCGATTGCAACGCATCGCCCAAACCTGAGACACTGCCGGATCGTTGCCGGCCGGCACGCCACCGAGGATGCTCGCGCATGACGATCCCCCTCAAGAAGCTGATGCTGCGCGGTGTCGCACTCGCGCTCGTTGCCGCGATCGGCTACACGGGCTACATGCTGTCCCGGCTCGCGCCGATCGCGACCGGCTATGCGGCCAAGGCGCTGTGTTCGGGCGTGTTCGTATCGGGCCGGCCGGCCGCGTCCGTGATCGACGTGGACATCATGGCCGGCGTGCATCCGCTGCTGAAGCTGGTGCGCCCGTCGATCGATCCCGACCATCATCGCGCGACGGCGACCTTCGCCGGTTTCGCCGAGCGCGAAGCCGACTTCCGGCCGGGGCTCGGCTGCACGCTCGCGCCCGGACCCTCGCCCGGCGCGACGTCGACCGCGTTGCCGGCCGCGTTGCCGCCGCTTCCCGACCCGCCGGCCACCCCGCCCGCCCCCGCCCCCGCCACACCGCCCGCCGGCATCGACGCGCACAAGCTGCGGACCGCGCTCGACCGCGCGTTCGACGAACCCGATCCGGCGCGGCCGCGGCGCACCCGCGCGGTCGTCGTGATGTGGCGCGGCCAGGTGATCGCCGAACGCTACGCGCCCGGCTTCACGGCCGATACGCCGCTGCCCGGCTGGTCGATGACGAAGACCGTGACGGCCGCGCTGATCGGCACGCTCGTCGCGCAGCACAAGCTGTCGCCCGATACGTCGGCGCTGCTGCCCGAATGGCGCGGCAGCGGCGACGCGCGCGCGGCCATCACGCTCGACGAGCTGCTGCGGATGACGAGCGGCCTGCAGTTCAACGAGGACTATGACGACCCGCTCTCCGACGTCGCCGTGATGCTGTTCACGCAGCCCGACATGGCGCGGTTCGCGTCGGCGAAACCGCTCGCCGCGACACCCGGCACGCAGTGGTACTACTCGAGCGGCACGAGCGCGATCGTCGCGCGTGTGATGCGCGAAGCGCTCGGCGGCAGCGACGGCGACTATCTCTCGTATCCGCGCCGCGCGTTGTTCGCGCCGCTCGGGATGCGCAGCGCGGTGTTCGAGCCCGATGCATCCGGCACGCTCGTCGCGCCGTCGTACCTGTATGCGAACGCGCGCGACTGGGCGCGCTTCGGGCAACTGCTGCTGCAGGACGGCAGGTGGAACGGGCAGCAGTTGCTGCCGCGGGGCTGGGTGCGTTACCTGACGCGCGCGACGCCGCAGTCGGCACGGCAGACGTTCGGCGCGCAACTGTGGGTCAAGGTGCCGGAGCCGTTCAACGATCGCGATCCGAATGCGCCCGCGATGCCGGCCGACGCGTTTCATGCGGTCGGCCATGAAGGGCAGTTCGTGAGCGTGGTGCCGAGCCGTCAGCTGGTGGTCGTGCGGCTCGGGCTGTCGCGGCCGGAGGCCGCGTGGAATCACGAGGCGTTTCTCGCGCGCGTGCTCGATGCGGTGCCGGCGCCCGGCGCGTGACGGCGGGCGCGCGAATCGATGACGCGCGCGTGAAGCGGCAGCGCTTGCAACGCCGCCGCTTCACACGCGGCCTGCCCGGCTTTACGGATTCGCGCTGCCCGCGTACTGCTTGAAGCCTTCGCGCGTCGCGAGACGTTCGATATAGCGCGACACCGCCGGCAATTCCGGATGGGCGAACGGCGTGCCGAACCAGCGGTTCGCCGACAGGCCGATCGGAATGTCCGCGAGCGTGAACGTATCGCCGGCCACGTACGCGCCCGTCTTGTCGAGTTGCGCATTCAGCACCTGCATGTGCTTCGTCCAGCCGGCGATCGACTGCGCGATGCCGTCCGGATCCTGGTGATCGGGCGACTTGCGCACGAGGCCGAGGAATGCGCCGACCCACGAGCGGTTCAGGTCCGAGCCCTGCCAGTCGATCCACTGGTCGACCCGTGCGCGCGCCTGAGGCTCGGCCGGATAGAGCGCGTCGCCGCCATGGCGGTTCGCGAGGTAGCGGATGATCGTGTTCGATTCCCACAGCACGAAGTCGTCATCCTTGATGACCGGCACGAGCGCATTCGGATTCAGCGCGAGATAGGCCGGATCGTGGGTCGTGCGGAAGCCCGCCCCCCAGTCTTCCTGTTCGAACGGCAGGTTCAGTTCGGTGCACAGCCACAGCACCTTGCGGACGTTGATGGACGGGATCTTGCCGAGGACGTGCAGCATGCAGTCTCCTTGTGAGGTCGGATGCGGAGCGCGCGGGACGCAGGACACGCCCCGCGCACGTTCACGCCGAATTTATACACGACGGCGGGGCAAACGGCAGGCCGGCCCCGCGAAATCGGTGTGCGGCCGGTTCGTCAGGTCGCGCAGCGCATGCTCGGCCGTCGGGAAGCGGAACATGAATCCTTCCCGATGCAGCCGCGCCGGCATCACGCGCTGCCCGTCCAGCAGCAGCTCGGCCATCTCGCCCATCGCGACGCGCAGCGGCGCGGCCGGCACGTGCAGCCACGCGGGGCGGCGCAGCACCTTCGACACGACCTGCACGAACGCGCGCTGGGTCAGCGGCACCGGCGCGACCGCGTTGTAGACGCCGCGCATGCCCGCGCTCGACATCGCGCGCGCGACGATCCGCAGCACGTCGTCCCGGTGAATCCAGCTCATCACCTGCGCGCCGTCGCCGAATCGCCCGCCCATCCCGAAGTAATGCGGCAGCAGCATCGGGCGCAACGCGCCGCCGGGGCCGAACACGATGCCCAGCCGCAGCACCACCGTGCGCACGCCGTGGCGTTCGAGCGGCTGCGCGGCACGCTCCCACTGCCGGCACAGTTCGGACATGAAGCCGGTGCCGGCGCTGCTGGCCTCGTCGAGCCGTTCGTCGGCCGGACGCACGCCGTAGTAGCCGATCGCGGATGCCTGGATCCACGTGCGCGGCTTGATCTCGGCGGTCTCGACCCAGCGCGTCAGCGCCTGCGTGACGCCGACGCGGCTCGCAAGCAGCCGCGCCTGCCGGCGCTTGCTCCAGCGTGCGCCCAGCACCGGCGCGCCCGCGAGATTGACGACCGTGTCGACACGCTCGTGCGGCCGCAGTTGTTCGACGGACGTCACGCTGCGCACGCGGCCGTCAAACAGGTAGGCCGCGCGCAGCGGATCGCGCGCCAGCAGCGTGACGGTATGCCCGGCATCGAGCAACCGGTTCACGAGCGTTTCGCCGATGAAGCCGGTCCCGCCGGTCACGAGCACGTGGCCCGGCGGCTGACCCGCGAACGGATTGGCGGCCGGCACCCGGCGTGCGATCCGGCACGCGGCGATCCCGTCGCGCACACCCGATATGGTCACGCCGACGGCAAACAGGCTGAGCAGCCAGCCGCGCCAGCCGGGATCGAGCGGCTGCAGCGCGGTCGGCTCGTGCGCCCACACGGCCAGTTGCATCGCGATCATCCCGAACAGCGCGCCGCCGTTGACGGCCAGCAGCGTGTGCAGCACGCGCTCGGTGGCCGGCAGCTTGCGGCTTTGGTCCTCGACGACGAAGTCCCACAACGTCAGCGCCACTTCGACGAGTACGACCGCCGCGAGCGCTGCCACCCACGCCCCGTGAAACGCAACGTTCGCGATCGATGCGAACACGAGGCCGTACAACACGGAACGCACCGCATGAATCGCCAGTTCGAGCCGCGCGCGCGGGCTGTGCGGCAGGTCCTGCGTGAGTTCGTGGTGATAAAGCGTATCGAAGGCGCCCATCGCGCCCTGCACGATCAGCAGGTTGAGCGCCCAGTCGAAAGCAGGCAAGGTGTTCATACGGTATCCCTCCTCCACAGCCAGACGAGCGGCGGCACCATCGCGACGAGCGCGACGAGGTCGATCGCTACGTGGCCCCGCACATGCGCCTGCCACGACAACAGCATGTCCTGCGGCGCCCAGATCGACAGGCCGGCCAGCAGCCAGCCCCACACTTCCCGTTTGCGCAACCGGTTGCCGAGGTGGACGAGCGCGAGCATCCAGACCGACGCGCACTGTACCGTCGCGCCGGCCAGCGACATCCACCAGACCTGCTGGGCACGTGCGGCGTCGGGCGCCGTTCCTGCCCAGAAATGCAGCTCGATGCCGCGGTGATAGGCATCGAGCCACGGCGCGCCGGCCATCCACGGCACGACCGCGCCGACCAGCAGGTGCACGATCGCGACCGCCCCCATCCAGTTCACGACGATGCGGCGCTGGGTGTCGCGTGCGGGGCGCGCTGATGCCCTGCGTCCGGCGGCCTCGCCGATCCCGCACGCCGCGTCGTCGCAGCGCGCTTCGGCGTGATACCCGAGCCAGCGCGAAACGGCCTGCCGGTTGCGTGCGAAGCGGCGATACAGCGGTGCGAGCACACCGCGCAGGGCCGGCACGCGCAGCAGCCAGGCGAGCCAGCGGCGCCCGGCCAGCGCGTGGGCGGCCGCGACGCTGTCGACGCCGGTCAGCATGCGTCCGTCAGGCAGGCGCGCATGCAGTTCGCGATTCAGCGCGGGCAGGTCGACGCCCAGCGGCGCCGGGTCGAAGCCCGGTTCGGCGATATCGACGAACGTCAGCCGGTGTCGCGCGTCGCGCGCCGCGAGACGCCGAATTTCCGCGACGCATAACGGACATCGCCCGTCGAAGTAAACTTCCAGTTCACTTGCGCTCATGATTTGCACTCCTTCTTTTTATCGAAAGCATCATGAATCGATCGACTGCATGCCGGTGCCTCGAACCGCCGCGCCCGCACGGCGGCGACACGCTTAAATCGGCTTGACGACCATCAGGAAGTAGACGGTCAGCATCGCGAAAAACGCCGGATAACCGAGCAGTTCCCAGCGTTTCGCGTAGCGCCAGTAGCGCTCGGGCAGCGCGGCATCGCCGTTCGCGTGCGCGAGCCTCGCCATCGATGCCAGTTCGAGCTGCAGCCACACGACCGGCAGCCAGCACGCACCGGCGACCGCGTACAGCACGATCGACGCGAGCAACCACGGCGTATGCCACGGCCAGCCGGCCGTGTGCGCGAGCCACAAGCCGGACGCCGGCTGGAAGATCACGGCCGGCGTCGTGAACCACCCGTCCGCGCGCACCACGAGCCGCGACACGGCCGCGATCGCGGGCACCGACCGCGTGCGGTTCGCGAAGAACAGGTAGAACGCGGTGCCGAACCCCGTGCCGACCAGCAGCACCGAGGACAGGATGTGAAGCGCCTTGATGACGAGATAGGTATTCATGCGCGTTCTTCTTCTGAAAAGAGGATCAACAGGATGGCGAGAATCGGCACGTTCTTGAGCACCGGACCGAACGGTTCGGCCAGCAGGCCCGGCATCGTGACCGCGATCACGGCCGAATACGCGACGATCAGCGCCGCTTGCGCAGCCCACAGGCGCCGCGAAGGCGCGGCGACGGTCGCGATGCCGAACGCGAAGTCCAGCGCGCTGGCCCCATAGAGCGCGAGCAACGCCGGCAGTCCCGTCAGGTGCGCAGGCGCGAGCAGCGCGAGGCTCGCGTGCAGCGGATGGATGAACGCGCTCGCGATGGCCGTC
Organism: Burkholderia seminalis; assembly: GCF_001718535.1. Classification (NCBI taxonomy): domain Bacteria; kingdom Pseudomonadati; phylum Pseudomonadota; class Betaproteobacteria; order Burkholderiales; family Burkholderiaceae; genus Burkholderia; species Burkholderia seminalis. The sequence goes on from NZ_CP013400.1 coordinate 2,837,660, forward strand.
CAGATCCACACGATCGCGAGCACGCCGCGCAGCAACGGGCGCCGCCACATCGCGAGCGCCTCGCGGCGCAGCGCGGCAGCGCTTTCCGTGCCGATGAAGCGGCCGATGCCGCGCGGCGGCCGGCCGAGCACGGCCGCGGTGGCCGACGGATCGCCGGTGTTCCCGGCGCGCAGCATCGTCCACGTGTCGCGCGTGAACAGCGCGCCCGGCAGCATGCCGGACAGGACAGCCGCCGCGCCGGCCAGCGGGCCCGGCAGCGTCACGCGCGCAGCCGGCGGAAACCCCAGCGCGGCCCGGTAGCAGGCCAGCATCTCGCGGTATTCGACTTCGTCGCCGCCGACCACGTCGATCACCCGGTTGCCGGCCTCCGCCGCATCGTCCGGTTGCACGACGAGCCGCGCGACGACTTCCGCGAGATCGTCGACGTGCACGGGGCGCAGCCGCTGACGGCCGCCCGCCGGCAGCACATGCACGGGCAGGCTCGCGAGCCTCCGGAACAACCGCGCCGACGCGCCGGCCGCGCCGTAGACGAGCGCGGGGCGCACGATGCGGGAATCGATCGGCAGCGTCCGCAGGAACCGGTCGGCCGCGTGCTTGCTCGCGAAGTACCGCGTCTCGCCGCGCTCGACGCCGAGCGCCGAGATCTGGATCACGCGCCGCACGCCGGCGCGGCAGCATGCGGTGAAGAGCGCGCACGGCGCGGCGCGGTGCACGGCGTCGAGCGTCGCGCCGCGTCGGTCGGCCAGGATACCGACGGCGTTGACCACCACGTCGACGCCCGTCAGCCGCGGCAGCCACGCCTGCGGATCGACGTCCCGCGCGAAGTCGATCGCGATGTCGCGCGGGACGGCCGCGTGACGCACGCCGCGCAGCACGTGATGGCCGCCGGCTTCGAGCTGCGCGCACAGCGCCCGCCCGATGAAGCCGCTCGCGCCGCAGACGAGCACGGTGATACTGCGCGCGCCGGTGCGATCGTGCTGTCGGGCCGACGGCAGGATTGCGTTCATCTTCATCCTCTATTTACAGTTATTTCTGTAAAGACAGAAATATCAACCCCAAAAAAAGCGGGCTGCCCGCCCGCACTTCCGCTACCGCTTACTTCGACGGCTTGCGCCTGACCGTCTGGCTGATCTTCGCGCCGATGCCGAGCGCCTTCATCAGCGTATCGGGCTTGAGCCGCAGCATCTCGTCCGACCAGGTCGTGAGCGTCTCGACGAACTGCAGCGTGTCGCGGATACGCTGTTCGGTCTCGCGGCTTTCGTTCGCGATCTCCGGACTCGTCAGGCAATCGCGCAGCACCGTGAGCGTCGGTTCGATCTCGCGCTGCCGCCGCCCTTCGACGATCAGCTTGAACAACTCCCAGATGTCGGTCGACGTCTCGAAGTGGTCGCGGCGGTCGCCCAGCACGTGCACGACCTTCGCGAGCCGCCACGCCTGCAGCTCCTTCAGGCTCGTGCTGACGTTGGAGCGCGCGACGTTGAGCGTGTCGGCGATCTCGTCGGCCGCGACCGGCCGGCCGGCCAGGTAGAGCAGCGCGTGAATCTGCGAGACGGTGCGGTTGACGCCCCACCGCGAGCCCATTTCGCCCCAGTGGAGAATGAATCGTTCGGCAATCGGTGTGAGTTCCATGTCAGGAAATTTATTCATTTCAGTTATTTCTGTCAAGAGAGAAATAACCGGGGCGATCCGACACCGTCCGGCCGCGCCCGCCCGCGATCGGCCGCTTCCTTTACAATGCGCGGGATTTTCCGATTTCAGGCCGTCCCCGCCTTTCTGATAGACAGAGGTTTTTCCATGATCATCAAACCGCGCGTGCGTGGCTTCATCTGCGTGACGACTCATCCCGTCGGCTGCGAGGCCAACGTCAAGGAACAGATCGACTACGTGACTTCGCACGGCCCGATCGCCAATGGCCCGAAAAAGGTGCTCGTGATCGGCGCGTCGACCGGCTATGGCCTCGCGGCCCGGATCTCGGCCGCATTCGGCTCGGGCGCGGACACGCTCGGCGTGTTCTTCGAGCGCGCCGGCAGCGAAACGAAGCCCGGTACGGCCGGCTGGTACAACAGCGCCGCGTTCGAGAAATTCGCCGCCGAAAAGGGGCTCTATGCGCGCAGCATCAACGGCGACGCATTCTCCGACAAGGTCAAGCAGGTCACGATCGACACCATCAAGCAGGATCTCGGCAAGGTCGATCTGGTCGTCTACAGCCTCGCGGCACCGCGCCGCACGCATCCGAAGACGGGCGAGACGATCAGCTCGACGCTCAAGCCGGTCGGCAAGGCCGTCACGTTCCGCGGCCTCGACACCGACAAGGAAGTGATCCGCGACGTCGCGCTCGAACCGGCGACGCAGGAAGAGATCGACGGCACCGTCGCGGTGATGGGCGGCGAGGACTGGCAGATGTGGATCGACGCGCTGGCCGACGCCGGCGTGCTGGCCGACGGCGCGAAGACCACCGCGTTCACGTATCTCGGCGAGCAGATCACGCACGACATCTACTGGAACGGCTCGATCGGCGAAGCGAAGAAGGATCTCGACAAGAAGGTGCTGTCGATCCGCGACAAGCTGGCCGCGCACGGCGGCGATGCCCGCGTGTCGGTGCTGAAGGCCGTCGTCACGCAGGCCAGCTCGGCGATCCCGATGATGCCGCTGTACCTGTCGCTGCTGTTCAAGGTGATGAAGGAAGCCGGCACGCACGAAGGCTGCATCGAGCAGGTGTACGGGCTCCTGAAGGACAGCCTGTACGGCGCGACGCCGCACATCGACGCGGAAGGCCGCCTGCGCGCGGACTACAAGGAGCTCGATCCGCAGGTGCAGGAGAAGGTCGTCGCGATGTGGGACAAGGTGACCAACGAGAACCTGTACGAGATGACCGACTTCGCCGGCTACAAGACCGACTTCCTGCGGCTGTTCGGCTTCGAGATCGCCGGTGTCGACTACGACGCGGACGTGAACCCGGACGTGAAGATCCCGGGCATCATCGACACGACGGTCTGACGAAACGCCCCGCCGCCGCGCTCATCGAGCGGGCGGCGGGGCCGCGTTGCCGGCCGCGTCAACGCGGCGCCGGCTCTTCCAGATAGACGCCCGACGACAGCGTGGCCTTCACTTGCCGCGTGAATTCGTCGGTCGACACCTCCTCTTCTCCTGCTTCGATTGCCTCGTAGGCCTGGCGCACGACGTCGGCCGGCGTGGCCTTCGGCACGTCGAGGCCGGCCGTCAGGTCGGTATCGATGAACCCCGCATGCAGCCCGACGACCTGCGTATGCTGTTCGCGCAGCGAATGGCGCAGCCCGTTGGTCAGCGCCCACGCGGCCGATTTCGACACGCCGTAGCCCGACAGGATCGGCCGGTTCACCCAGCTCGCGACCGACAGGATGTTCAGGATCGCGCCGCCGCCGTGGCTGGCGAGCGTGCCGGCGAACGCCCGCGACATCGCCAGCATCCCGAACACGTTGGTTTCGAAGTGCTCGCGCAGCGCGTCGGGCGCGCCGTCGTCCGTCAGGCTGCCGAGCCGCGCGATGCCGGCGTTGTTGATCAGCAGCGTGACGTCGCGGGCCGCATCGGCCGCCGCGGCGACGGCCGCCGGATCGGTCACGTCGAGCTTCACGGGCACGACGCCCGGCAGCGTCACGGTGGCCGGATCGCGCGCCGCCGCATAGACCTTGCGCGCGCCTCTGGCGAGCGCCTGCTTCGCGAACTCGAGCCCGAGCCCGCGGTTCGCGCCCGTCACGAAAACGACTGCACCTTCGATCTTCATGATCGTTCCTTTCGCATGATGAATCGCCTGCGCGCCGGCTCGCCGCGCGCATGAGATCCGGTGGAAAACGAGGTTGCCATTGCTTGCCGAACCGGTGCGCCGCCGACGGCGGGCGGCGAGCCGTCCGCCGCCCGATAGCCGCGGCGCCAAAGACGCCAACCGACTGCCATCCGTGTCCGGCCGTGGCTTTGCATCGCCGGCCAAGTCGACTACACTCGATGTCAATGTCGATCACCATTGTCTTTGCGGTGCATTCTGTTCGTGCCACGCCCTCATGTCAATGGTGATCGCAATTGTGTTTTCCAATCGACGCGATCGGCAAAATCAGGGAGAGATCGATGGGCGTATCAAGACAGCAGGCCGCCGAGAACCGGAGCGCGATCGTCGCGGCCGCCGAGCGGCTGTTCCGCGCGCGCGGCGTCGATGCCGTCGGGCTGACGGAGCTGATGAAGGAAGCCGGCTTCACGCAGGGCGGCTTCTACAACCACTTCAAGTCGAAAGACGCGCTCGTCGCCGAAGTGATGGAAAAGGCGATGCACGACCGCGCCGATTCGCCGAACGCCGGCAGTCTCGACGCGCAGGTGGCGGCGTACCTGTCGGCCGCGCATCGCGACAACGTCGAGGCCGGGTGCCCGCTGTCCGGCTTCGCCGGCGACGCGGCGCGGCTGACCGACGCGGCGCGCGCATGCTACGCGCACGGTCTCGCCGCGTATCTCGACCGGCTGGCGCCGATGGTGGCGGCCGAAGGCGCGACGCCGGAGCAGACACGTCGCGACACGTTGGCGGTCTTCAGCCAGATGGTCGGCGCGCTCGTGCTGTCGCGCGCGGTCGCGGGCACCGATCGCGCGCTGGCCGACGAGATCCTCGACGCGGGACGCAAGACGCTGGGCGCCGGACGCGGCGATCCGGGCACGCCTGCGTAACGCCGCCCTCCCGCGCTACTCGACCGCCCGCGCGGCATCCCACAGCGGTTGCCCGCCAAGCGCCGCATGCCACGCATCGAAACGCGTGCGCCACGCTTCGAACGGCTGCGCGAGCGGATGGCGCGGATCGTCGCTGAGCGAATACGCCATCCCCTCGATCAGCCAGCGCGGCTTGGTCGCGACGGCCAGGTTGCCGAGCACTTCGGCCTGACGATGATGGATCAGCTCGTGCGCGATGAAATAGGGGGTCCAGCCGCGCGGCGCGACGGCCACCCCGAAATTGCCGAGTGTCAGCGCCGCGCGCGCGCCCAGGCCGAACGCGTCGGCACACGCGCGCGTCGAACAGAACACGACGCGCGGCGCATCGTGAAACGGGCCGACGGCCGCCGCCGCGCGCGCATAGCCGTCGCGATACAGCCGCTGCGCGTCGCCAAGCTTCGCGGCATCGTCCGTGCAGATGTCGGCGCTCGGGCACGACACGCCGGGGATCAACGCGGGCGCGAGTATTCGCAGCGGCTTGACGAGCGCATAAGCGGCAATCGGCAGCGCGACGAGCAAGCCCGCAAGGGCGAAGGCGACGTGTGAGCGTTTCATCATCTGGGCGGCGGTTCCCTGGCTTTTCGTTGAAGTCTTCTGGCGTGAATATATCGAACCGGCGGCGCTTCCGGCCCGGCTTTTCATGCTGCGGGAAAACCGGCCGCCGGACAGTTCGCGCTGCGACCAGGAAGGCGCCGCGTACGCCCGCGGCCGACCCCACGCGTCACGCGGCATGCTCGCTGCGCACCGAGCCCGCGCCCGCTCCGCGACGGCTCACGCGCACGCCCAGCCACAGCAATCCCGCGCTGCACACGAACAGGAGCACCTCGACCAGCACGGTCTCGACGTGCCAGTACCGCGTCAGCAGCACCGCGACAAGGTCGAACATGAAATGGAACGCGATCGCATACGCGAGCCAGCGTTTCGCGCCGCGCACGAACGCCTGCAGCACGATCAGCGACAGCCCGACATGCGCGGCCATCGCGCTCACGCGCTCGAACAGCGCGAGCAGCGGCGACACGAGCGTCATCCCCGCGAACCCCGACCCGATCAGCGATCGCATGCCGGCCGGCACGGCGACACCCGCGTGCGCGAGCAGGTAGCCGGTGCCGAGCGCGACGAACCCCACGCCGACCAGCAGCATCGCTTCCAGCCCGCCGTGCCCGAGCCCGAGCATCACGGCCGTCCGCGCATCGTGCCGCTTCGGCAGCAGATACCGGAACGCGACCCAGCGCCCGCATTCCTCGAAGAGCCCGGCCGTCAACGCGGCGAACACGAGCATCGGCAGATGCCAGCGCGGACTGGTTCCGAGCCAGTGGAACAGCGGCGCCTGCCACGACAGGCGCAGCAGCGGCTGGAACACGAAGAAGGTCAGCATGCCGTAGCAAAACACGCGCAGCGGCACCTGCGTGCGGCGCCGCCAGCGGACCGCGAGCCACACCGGCGCGATCAGTGCCGCGACACCGGCCGCCAGCGTGGCGCACAGCAGCGCCGGGGCGACGGGATGCATGACGGCTGTCGTTACGCGAGCTGCTTGTGGAAATAGGTCGTCGCGCAGAGCGCGCCGTCGGGCATCAGCGCATAGTTCGGCACGACGCCGACGCGCTGCCAGCCGGCCCGCTCGTACAGCCGCTCGGCGTCGCCGCCCGTCACGGTGTCGAGCACGAGCACGGTCTTGCCGGCGTCGCGCGCGGCCGCGTCGGCCGCCGCCATCAGCCGCGCGGCGATGCCCTGCCGGCGCGCGTGCCGCGCGACGAGCATCTTCGCGATATCCGCGCGATGCGGCTGGTTCTCGGGCTGCGCGGTCACGACCTGCACCGTGCCGACGATCCGGCCCGCCGCATCCTCGGCGACGAGCAGGATGCGCTCGTCGTTCTGGACGCCCTCAGCCACGCGCGTCCAGAACGCGACGGCGGTCGGCCGCGCGATCGGCAACATGAAGCTGACGGATGCGCCGCCTTCGACGCAATCGATCAACAGGTCGGCCAGCGCGTCGACGCAACGCATCGCGTCGCGTGCGTCGATCCGACGGACGGTAACAGATTCGGTCATGCCCTCTCCGGTAGTCAGGCAGGCCGCACGCACGGTTTCGGCATGGGCCGGGATCCCAAACGCACGCCGGCCGGTCGTCGAGGCTCAAGAAACGGCGGCAGGCGTCCGGCAACGCCGCGCCCGGTCGGCGCGCGTTACCGCCCCATCATCGTACGCGATGAAAACTTCCGCTGCATCACCCGTCACGTCGCCTACACTTAGCCGAATGGATAACTTTCAACCCGGTATCAGCGACGTGTTCCACGCCCTCGCCGATCCGACGCGCTGCGCGATCGTCAGCGCACTCGGCCAGGGCGAGCGAACCGTTTCCGCGCTGGCCGCGCCGTTCGACATGGCGCTGCCGTCATTCATGAAGCATGTCGCGGTGCTCGAGCGCAGCGGCCTCGTGCAGACCCGGAAAACCGGCCGCTCGCGCACCTGCGCGCTGGTGGTCAGCCGGGTGACCGAGGCCGAGACATGGCTCGCCGCCCAGCGCGCGCTGTGGAAGGCGCGATCCGACCGCCTCGTCGAATTCGTCGAACGCCATCATCAGGAGGAGCACGATGTCAGCCAGCCCCGTCGACCCCGCTGAAGCCCACGATCTCGTCATCACGCGCACGCTGCACGCGCCGCGCCGTGCGCTGTGGCGCGCGTGGACCGACCCCGAATTGCTGAAGGAATGGTGGTGCCCGAAGCCGTGGACCACCGACGTGCGCGCATTCGACCTGCGCCCGGGCGGCGCCTTCCACACGTTCATGCGCGGCCCCGACGGCGGCACGAGCGACAATCCCGGCTGCTTTCTCGAGATCGTGCCGGAATCGCGCATCGCGTTCACGTCGATGCTCGCGGGGGGCTGGCGGCCGCAGACGCCGTGGATGGGCTTCACGGCGATCGTCACGATGGCCGACGACGACGCGGGCAGCCGCTACGAGGCGCGCGTGATGCATCCCGATGCCGCGACGCGCGAGCGCCACGAAGCGCTCGGCTTTTTCGAGGGCTGGAACACCTGCATCACGCAGCTCGATGCCTTCGCCGCCGCCCTGCGTTGAACGGCTGAACGCGCCCGCGCGGGCAGCCATTGCATGCCGCCGCGCCCGCGCCTAGGATTCCTGAAGGAAGCATGACGACACGCCGGCCGCCGGCGTGCACCGTCGCGCGCGTTCCGCGGGAGGCCACATGTTGCACACGCACACGCATTCCACCCGGGTCAGCCGGCACCTGAACGCACCGCGCGGGCGCGTCTACCGCGCGCTGCTCGATCCGCACGCGGTCGAGCAGTGGAAGGTGCCCGACGGCATGACGTGCCGCGTGCACGCGTACGATGCGCGCGAAGGCGGCGCGCTGCGCGTGTCGCTGAGCTACGACGCGCCGTCGGCCGACACCGGCAAGACCACCGCGCGCACCGATACCTATCACGGCCGCTTCGTCACGCTCGTGCCGGACGAGCGGATCGTCGAGATCGACGTGTTCGAAACCGACGATCCGATGCTGCGCGGCGCGATGACGATCACCATCACGCTGTCCGACGAAGCCGGCGGCACGCGCGTGGATGCCGTGCACGACGGGGTGCCGCCCGGCGTGCCGGCCGCCGACAACGAAACGGGCTGGCGGATGGCATTGGCGCGGCTGGCCGCGCTGGTGGAAGCCGGGTGACGCCGCGCACGCGCGTCAGCCGAGCCGGTAGGCGCGCGTGACCGTGCCACGGAACAGCGCGTCGCGCTCGTCCCGGCTGGCCTGCGCGGTCAGCCGCTTGAACGCGTTCCAGCCGTTGACGAACGAATACGAGCCCTTGTCGACCGGGAAATTGCTCTCGAACATGCAGCGGCCGGGGCCGAATGCGTCGATGCAGGTCATCATCCACGGCTTCCACGCGTCGGCGAGCTGCACGGAAGACGGCGGCGTCGCGCCCTTCTCGAAATCGAACCCGTTGATGCGCATCCCGAGGCCGCCGACCTTCACGTAAACGTTCGGCAGTTGCGCGAGCGCACGCATCGACGCCGACCAGCGCTCGAACACCTCCGGCCGCTTGTCCGCATAGCTGGCGATCCGCACGACGCCGCCGCAGTGATTGACGACGATCCGCGTGTCGGGGTTTGCCTTCGCGAGGTCGAACAGTTCGGGGAGTTGCGGAAAGAACAGCCACGCGTCGTACGACAGCCCGAGCGGCGCGAGCTGTGCGACGCCGGCCCGGTACGCGGGATCGAGCAGCAGCCCGCGCGGCACCGCCGACAGCGGATTCGCGAGCGTCGGATCGGGATCCCACGTGGTCAGGTGCCGAACGCCGCGGAACCGGCCGCGTCCGGCTTCGAGATGCGCTTCCAGGACGTCGCGCACGCGTGCGCCGAGCCGCAGGTCCGCATGGCCGACGATACCTTTGGCGACGGCCACCGGGCCGTGCTGCAGCGGCTCGGTCACGCCGGCCACGTAGGCCGTCTCGCCCACCGGCTTCAGTTCGGCCGGCCCCGAATCGCGATAGCGCGTCTGCGCCTGCATGTAGACGGACGCCTGGATGTGGTGGCCCGAGCGCGCGTCCTGCAGATAGTCGTCGAGCATGTAAATCCAGCCCGGCCGTTCGTAGAAGTGATGATGCGCGTCGACGATCGGCAGGTCCGGCTCGAGCGCGGGTTCGAGCGCCGACGCGAGCCAGTCGGGGCGGACCGCGAGATAGTTGCCTTGCGTCGTCATGCGGGAAGCTCCATCGTGGGCCGGCGTGTCGGCGCATGCGGGCAGCGCGAACGAGGCCGCGGCCGCGCCGAGCAACCGGCGTCGCTTGATCGAAATCGTATCCATGTCATTCGCTCCGGTCGAACGCGTACAGCGACAGCGTGAGCAGCGTCGTGATCGCCAGCACGATCGCGAGGCCGAGCATGCCGGCCGTGAACGTGCCGAAGCTGTCCTTCAGGTAGCCGACGAGATAGGGGCCCGCGAAGCCGCCGAGCGCGCCGATCGAGTTGATCAGCGCCAGCCCGCCGGCCGCCGCCTGGCCGGACAGGAAGCGCGACGGCAGCGTGTAGAAGATCGTGCGGCCGGCAATCGTGCCGATCAACGCGAACGTGATGCCGACGAGCGCCGGCCCGAGCGTCAGGAAATGCGTCGACACGCCCAGCGCCACCGCGCCGATGCACAGCCCCACGGCCAGGTTCGCGACCGGGCCGCCGCGACGGTCCACCCGCTTCGCCCACCACAGCAGCGCGACCGTCGCGAAGCAGTACGGCACCGCGGACAGCCAGCCCGTCTGCATCGTCGACATGCCGTGCGCCTTCAGCATCTGCGGCAGCCAGATGCCGATCCCGTACGAGCCCATCGTGAAGCCGAACGAGATCAGCGCCAGCACGTACACGCGCACGTCGCGCAACGCGACGCCGAAGCCCTTCTTGCGGCCGGCCGCCGCGCCTTCGCGCTCGAACGCGCGCTGCAGCGCCGCGCGCTCGTCGTCCGACAGCCACGCGGCATGCGCCGGCGAATCGGACAACAGCTTCAGGACGAGGAAACCGAGCGCGCACGCCGGCAGCCCTTCGACGATGAACATCCATTTCCAGCCGGCGAGCCCGAGCACGCCGTCGAGCTGCAGCAGCCACGTCGACAGCGGGCCGCCGATCAGCGACGACAGCGGCGTCGACACGGTGAACCACGCCAGCACGCGCGTGCGGTAGCTCGCCGGAAACCACACGGCGAGAAAGAAGATCACGCCCGGGAAGAAGCCGGCCTCCCCGATGCCGAGCAGCAGCCGGATCGCGTAGAAACTCGTCGGCCCGGTCGCGAGCGCGGTCGCGGCCGCCATCAGCCCCCACGTGATCATGATGCGGGCGAGCCAGCGACGCGCGCCGAAGCGGTACAGCGCGAGATTGCTCGGCACCTCGAACACGCAGTAGCCCGCGAACATGATCCCCGCGCCCCAGCCGAACTGCGTCGCGGTCAGCCCGAGATCGCGGTTCATCGTGAGCGCCGCGAACCCGACGCTCGTGCGATCCAGGTAGTTGAAGAAGTACGCGAGCGCGAGCAGCGGGATGAAGCGCCATGCGGCCTTGCGCACGGCGCGCTGCTCGGCCGACGTGTCGGTCTCGCGGTCGGCGGCGAGCGCCGGGGAAGCGGATGTCATGTTCGTCTCCATGGATACGGCGGTCCTCGTCCGCGCATGGCGCGGCCGGGCTGCCTGTGTTCGTTCGGGGGATCGCGGCCGCGCTACGCGCTCGCCACTTCAGTCGGCGAAGGCGCGCCGCCCGGCCCGTCGCCGTGCGCCGCGTCGTCCGCGCCGCCCCGGCCCGCGACGACGCCGGCGTCGATCAGCGCACGCGCGTCGTCGGGCGTGTAGCCGAGCTCGCCGAGCAGCGCATGCGTGTCCTGGCCGATCACGGGCGGCGCCGAGCGCAGCCGCAGGCGCTCGCCCGCGAGCGTGAGCGGCAGCAGCGCGGTGCGCGTGTCGACCGGCCGCCCGGCGCTGCTCGCGTCGGCCGGCAGCGTCACGGCTTCGAGGCCGCCCGTGGCGCGCAGATGCGGATCGTCGAACAGGTCCTGCGGCTTCGTGATCGGCGCGTACGGCAGACCGGTCGACTCGAAGATCGCGCCGATCTCGGCGGCCGAGTACGACGCCAGCCGCGCTCGCAACGCGGGCAGCAGCCATTCGCGCGCCTGGACGCGCAGGTTGTTGGTCGCGAGGCGCGGATCGTCCTTCAGCGCGGCCAGGCCGAATGCATCGCAGAACAGCGCCCATTGCGTGTCCGACACGACCGCGAGAAAAATCTGTTCGTTGTCCTTGACGGAGAACACGTCATAGACGGCCCACGCGGAAATGCGGCTCGGCATCGGCGACGCGGCCTGCCCCGTCACCGCGAACTGCATCATGTGCTGCGCGACCAGAAACACGTTGTTCTCGAACAGCGCGCTCTGCACCTGCTGGCCGCGGCCCGTGCGCTCGCGCTGCGCGAGCGCGGCCATCGCGCCGATCGCGCCGAACATGCCGCCCATGATGTCGTTCACGCTCGCACCCGCGCGCAGCGGCCGCCCTTCGGGGCCCGTCATGTAGGCGAGGCCGCCCATCATCTGCACGACCTCGTCGAGCGCGGTGCGATGCTCGTACGGGCCCGGCAGGAAGCCCTTGTGCGACACGTACACGAGGCGCGGATTCAGCGCGTGCAGCGACGGATAGCCGAGGCCGAGGCGGTCCAGCGTGCCGCTCTTGAAGTTCTCGCTGAACACGTCCGCCGTGGCGACGAGCCGCAGCACGATCTCCAGCCCGCGCGGATCCTTCACGTCGACCGCGAGACTTTTCTTGTTGCGGTTGAACATCCCGAAGAAGCCCGCGCCGGAACCGCGCAGCGCCCGCGTGCCGTCGCCCGCGATCGGCTCGATCTTGATCACTTCCGCGCCGAGATCCGCGAGCAGCATCCCGCAGGTCGGGCCCATCACCATGTGCGTCATCTCGATCACGCGCACGCCTGCGTACGGCAGCGCCGAGGCCGGTTGGCGTTCGTTCATTGCGCGACTCCCGCCAGGCATCCTTCCGGTTGCGCGGCCGACGGGACACGCCCGTCCGCATAGCGGAAACCCTTCGGCAAACCCGCATCGGGCACGTGGCCGTACAGCGCCTCGGCGGGCAACGCCGCATGCAGGATCGCGCGCGCGGCGAGCAGCGCGTCGACGTCGACCCCCGTGTCGTATCCCATCGCTTCGAGCAGGAACACGAGATCCTCAGTCACGATGTTGCCGGTCGCGCCGGGCGCATACGGGCACCCGCCGAGGCCGCCCTGGCTCGCGTCGATCGTCGTCACGCCCGCGTCGAGCGCCGCGACGACGTTCGCCAGCCCCTGCCCGCGCGTGTTGTGGAAATGCGCGCCGCCCGCCTTGTCGCCGACTTCACGGCGCAGCCGCGTGAACAGCCGGCGCACCTGGGCCGGATTCGCATAACCGCTGGTATCGGACAAGCCGATTTCGTCGACACCGCATTCGGCCATCGCGGCGGCCATCGCGATCGTCTCGTCGTCGCTGACGGCGCCCGCGATCGTGCAGCCGAACGCGACCGACACGCCGGCCTCGATCTGCACCGACGGATACCGCGCATCGCGCAGCGCGACGATCGCGCGCACTTCGTCGATCATCTGCGCGGGCGTCTTGCGGATGTTCGCCAGCGAATGCGCTTCCGTGACCGAGACCGGCAGCGTCAGCTTGTGCACGCCCGCGTCGAATGCCCCTTCGGCACCGCGCAGGTTCGGCGCGAGCGCGGCGACGTGCAGCCCCGGAATCGCCCGCGCATGCGCGACGACTTCGCGCACGTCGGCCATCTGCGGCAACAGCCGGGCCGGCACGAACGACCCCACCTCGATCTCGCGCAGGCCGGCCGCGGCCAGCGCGGTGATCCAGCGCAGCTTGCCGGCCGTCGGCATCACGGCCTTGATGCTCTGCAGCCCATCGCGCGGACCGACCTCGCTGACCAGCACCTTCGGATATTCGGAAACGCTCATTCGACACCTCATCGTTCTATCTGAAAGAACATCATTCTGTTTGACAGAACTTTAGGCGGGCAGCGAACGAGCGGTAAGCGGGGTATACCCGTGAAATCGCGATTTTATGGAACTTGAGTTCTGTCAGACAGAACGATATAGTGGGCCGACCATCATTCGAAGGAAGCAGTCAGTGCCCACGCATCAAGCAGGTCATACCAGCGACACGTCCGATCCGGCGGCCGAAGAAGCATCCAGCGGCGTCGCCGTGCTCGATCGCGCGTTCGCGATCCTCCGTGCGTTCGGCCAGACCGACGACCGGCTGTCGCTCGCCGAGCTGTCGCGCCGCACCGGGCTGTACAAGAGCACGATCCTGCGCCTGCTCGCGGCGCTCGAACACGGCGGCTTCATGCGCAAGCTCGACGACGGCCAGTACGCGATCGGGCACGAGCCGCTGCGGCTCGCCGCGCTGTACCAGCGTTCGTTCCGCGTCGGCCCGGTGATCGAGCCGCTGCTCGAGGCGCTGAGCCGCGAACTCGGCGAAACGGCTTCGTTCTACGTGCGCCAGGGCGACATGCGTTCGGTGCTCTATCGCGTCGAACCGGCCCGCGCCGTGCGCGTGTCGATTCGCGTCGGCGAGGAATTTCCGGTTCGCCAGGGCGCGTCCGGGAAGGTGCTGCTGGCCTTCACCGACACCCACGACGCCCGCTGGGACGACGTGCGCGAACAGCTGTGGGCCGCGTCGTACGGCGAGCGCGACCCCGAGACGGCATCGGCATCCGTGCCCGTGTTCGGCGCGGCCGGCGAATGCGTCGGCGCGCTGACGGTGTCGGGCCCGAAATCGCGGCTCGCCGCCGCGCCGGCGATGGCCGCGGCGCTCGCCATGCTGCTGCCGCTCGCGCAGAAGGCGACCGTCGCGCTCGGCGGCGCGGGCACGCGCTACGACGCGGCCGCCGTGCGCGACAGCCTCGCCCGGCTCGCGTCGTCGGCCGACGACGCTGCACGGTCGTAGGCGATTGCGCACGACAGCGGCGATGCGACGGCACGACGGGCCGCCGCATGCGACACTGGCCGACGATGCACGCCCGGTGTGCCACTCGCATGCACACCGGGCGTATAACCGCCAACCGGACCCGCACGAGGAGACAATCGCGATGAGCGCCGCACGCCCCGCCGCCTGGTATTTCGATTTCGTTTCGCCGTTCGCCTATCTGCAGCAGGAACAGTTCGACCGGTTGCCGCCGGCCGCCGCGTTCGAGCCGCGCCCGATCGTGCTCGGCGCGCTGCTCACGCACTGGGGCCAGAAAGCGCCGGCCGAGATCGCGGCCAAACGCGTCTTCACCTATCGTCACGCGCAATATCGCGCGGACAAGCTCGGCATCGCGTTCCGGATGCCGCCCGCGCACCCGTTCAACCCGATCAGGCCGCTGCGCCTCGCGATCGCGATGGGCAGTTCGCGCGACGCGATCCGGCGGATCTTCCGGCACATCTGGCGCGACGGCCACGACGTATCGACGCCCGACGGCTTCGCGGCGCTATGCGAAGCCGTCGGCTTTCCGGAAGGCGTGACGGCCGTCGAGGCACAGCCGGTCAAGGACGCGCTGCGCGCGAACACCGATCGGGCGATCGCCGACGGCGTATTCGGCGTGCCGACCTTCGCGCTCGACGGCGACCTGTTCTGGGGCGAGGACGCGACCGACATGTTCGTCGACTGCGCGACGTCGCGCGCGTGGCTCGACTCGCCCGAGGTGCGCCGCATCAGCGCGCTGCCGGAAGGCATCCGGCGCGGCTGACGGCACGGCCGCCATCGCGCGCCTGCGCGATCATGCCTCGCGCCCTTCGACGAGCGTCGGCACGGCCTCGCGCATCATCGCGACGAACCGCACGAGCCGCGACGGATAGAACTGCGCGTGCGGATAGGTCAGATAGACGGGCAGCGGCGCGGCCTGCCACTCGGGCGCGAGATGCACGAGCTCGCCGCGCGCGAGATGGCCGGCCAGCATCCATGACGAGCCGACACACGCACCGACGCCCAGCAGCGCCGCGCTACGCAGCGCATACAGGTTCGCGGTCGTGATGCGCGGCCGGATCGCGATGCGTCGCGTGTCGCCGGTGACCGCGTGCGTCAGCGCGAGTTCGTTGCGGTAGTAGGTGCGCAACGCGAGCCACGGCAGCCCGGCCAGCGCGTCGGGGTCGCCCGGTAGATCGGCGCCGTTCAGCACCGACGGCGCGGCGACCACGAAGCGCGGCACCTTCGTCAGCCGGATCGCGACCACGCCGGGATCGGTCGGCTCGCCGACCTGGATCGCGCAATCGATGCCGCTGCCGACGAAATCGCGCACCTCGTCCTGCAGCAGCCACTCGACCGACACGCGCGGGTAGTCGCGCAGGAACTGCGCGAGCGGCGCGACGAAACGTTCCTGCCCGAACGCGTGCGGCACCGCGACGCGCAGCAGCCCGTCGGGCTCCTCCTGCGCGCCGCGCAAATCGGCCTCGAACGCCGCCCAGTTCGCCAGCAGCTCCTTCGCCCGCTTGAGGCAACGCTCGCCGTCGACGGTCAGCCGCATCGTATGCGTCGTCCGTTGCAGCAGCCGCATGCCGAGCGACCGTTCGAGCGCCTGCAGCCGCCGGCTGATGGTCGGCTGCGTCGTATGCAGTTGCGCAGCGGCCGCCGACAGGCTGCCGGCCTCGACTATGCGCACGAACGTTTCCATCAGCTCGAAACGATAGCCGGCACCGTCCACCGGCACGGCCTGAATGCGCTGAGACCCGCCAGCGGCGGGAGAAGCAGAAGATTTTTCGGTCATTCGTGCAGCGTATAACAAATCTGCGCGAGGCGGCACTACCGTGGCCGGCCGCGTACCGCCACACTCGCGTCCATCCCGTTATCCAACCGAGGATGCACACCATGTCCACCCCGACCCGTCTCGACGCCGCGCCCCGTGTGGCGCACGCCCCGGCCCATCCGGCCGCCCATTCGATGCCCGATCGCCGCCTCGTGCTGCTGCTCGCGGCCGCCGCCGGCCTCGCCGTCGCCCCGCTCTACTACGCGCAGCCGATGCTCGGCGCGCTCGGGCCCGATCTCGGCGCATCGGCGCGCGCGATCGGCTTCGTGCCGACGCTCACGCAACTCGGCTATGCGCTCGGCATCCTGCTGCTCGCGCCGCTCGGCGACCGCTTCGACCGGCGCCGCGTGATCGTGACCAAGGCTGCCGCGCTGGTCGTCGCGCTGCTGCTCGCCGCGATCGCGCCGTCTCTCGGGCTGCTGCTCGCGGCGAGTTTCGCGATCGGCCTCGCCGCGACGATGGCGCAGGACGTCGTGCCGGCCGCCGCGACGCTCGCGCACGACACGCATCGCGGCCGCATCGTCGGCACGGTGATGACGGGGCTGCTGCTCGGCATCCTGCTGTCGCGCGTCGTGGCCGGCTTCATCGCCGAAACGGCCGGCTGGCGCGCGATGTTCGCGCTCGCGGCCGTCAGCGTCGCGGTAATCGGCTGGGTGGCCGCGCGCGGGCTGCCGCGCTTCGAGCCGACCACGCGGCTGCCGTACCGCGCGCTGATCGCCTCGCTCGGCGCGCTGTGGCGCGATCATCCGGCTCTGCGTCGCGCCGCGCTCGCGCAGGGACTGCTTGCCATCGGCTTCAGCGCATTCTGGTCGACGCTCGCGGTGATGCTGCACGGCGCGCCGTTCCATCTCGGCAGCGCGGCTGCCGGCGCATTCGGCCTCGCGGGCGCCGCCGGCGCGCTGGCCGCGCCGATCGCCGGACGCCTGGCCGACCACCACGGCCCCGAGCGCGTCACGCGCATCGGTATCGGCATCGCGACGCTGTCGTTCGCATCGATGGCCGCCGCGCCGCTGATGTCGCCGCATGCGCAGCTCGTCCTGCTCGCGCTCGCGACGATCGGCTTCGATCTCGGCGTGCAGGCGACGCTGA
The DNA here is from genome assembly GCF_001718535.1 of Burkholderia seminalis. Taxonomy (NCBI): domain Bacteria; kingdom Pseudomonadati; phylum Pseudomonadota; class Betaproteobacteria; order Burkholderiales; family Burkholderiaceae; genus Burkholderia; species Burkholderia seminalis. The sequence goes on from NZ_CP013400.1 coordinate 2,854,782, forward strand.
TCGCGCACCAGGCCATCGTCTACCGGATCGATCCCGCGTCGCGCAGCCGCCTCAACGCGGTGCTGTTCGTCGGGATGTTCATCGGGATGGCGGCCGGCGCCGCGATCGGCAGTTTGTTGCTCGCGCAACTGGGCTGGAATGCCGTGACCGCGCTGGCCGTCGCGACGTCGCTGGCCGCGCTCGCGGTGCGGATCTGGCGCAACTGACATCCGCCGTCGCGAGGACGAGGCGGGCAGGCCCACGGGCTTGCCCGCCTTTTCTTTTATTTTCGATCGGCGCATGCATGATGCTGCGCGGCCCGGCAGATTCGGACGCACCGACGCGCGCATTCGTTCATTCGGTGCAAGATCCGCATCCGCCTGACGAATTAGCCAGTTCAACCGATTAATTTTTGCAACAGCGGTGCACGCCTGCACGCAAACGTCGGACGATTCGCCCCTGCCGCACCGCGCGGCGCGTTGCCATCCGACCCCATCGCACAACCCCGTTTTATCAGGGGATTCCCGGTATTTTTTCGCATTTTCTTCGAAATAACGGCTGACATACTGGCCCCCGTTGCGCTCCGGTGCGAGCGCGCTTTCCGATCCTGCCGGCCGCCTGTCATGCGCTGCGCGTCCGCCCGGGTCGCCCGGAACATGAACGATTTCGACACCTCGATCCAGATCTTCCTCACCCACGTGACGTTCGGCCCGCTGATGAATCACGCGATTCGCGTGATTGCCGGCCTGTACACGTTCAAGGGCTTCGTGCTCATTCCCGTGCTGTGCTGGCTGTGGTTCCAGCCAGGCCCGAACCGCGACCGGCAACGCGAGCTGGTCGTCGCGACGATCGCGAGCGGGCTCGTCGCGCTCGCGATCGGCCGGGTGCTCGCCCAGGTGCTGCCGTTCCGCGTGCGGCCGATCTACAACCCCGATCTCCACCTGCACTTCCCGTCGGCCGGACTGCGCGCGGCGACGCTGCAGGCATGGAGTTCGTTTCCGAGCGATCACGCGATGCTGTGGATGGCGATCGCGACCGGTATCTTCATCATCGCGCGCCGCATCGGCATCGTCGCGCTGCTGTATTCGGTCGTCTTCATCTGCCTGCCGCGCGCGTATCTCGGCTTCCACTACCCGACCGACCTGATCGCGGGCGCCGCGATCGGCATCGCGATCGCGTGGCTGCTGACGCGCGACGCGATCCGGTCGCGCTTCGCGCCGCAGGTGCTGGAGACGATCCGGCGCTTCCCCGCGCCGGCCTATACGCTCGCGTTCCTGCTGTGCTTCGAGTTGATCACGCAGTTCGACGAACTGCTGACGCTCGCGCAGTCGGTCACGCAGACGATGTGACGGGCCGGTGCCGCGATGCTGCCCCTGCTGCTGTCGTTCCGTCGCCCCGGCATGCGCTGCCGGCCCTGCGCGGCAGCGGCGCGCCGCGCGCCGGCCGCGCACGTCAGTCGCGATCGGGCGCGCCGAGCGGGAAGAACGCGCGAAACGGCCGCGCCTCGTCGACCGCCCGCGCAAACGACGGCCGCGCGAGCAGACGCTTGCGGTACGCGATCACGTTCGCGAACCGCGGATCGATCCGGTGCGTCCAGTCCGCGTAGAACAGGAACGGCGCCGCGCCGCAATCGGCGAGGCTGAAATGATCGCCGGCCGCCCATTCGCGATCGGCCATCTTCTGGTCCAGCCACGCATACGACGTATCGAGCATCGCGCGCGCATCGGCGACGCCGCGTGCATCGCGTTCGCCTTCCCGGCGCAACGCGTCGTGCACGACCTTCTGCTGCGGCGTCGACACGTAGTTGTCGAAGAAGCGATCCATCATCCGCACCTCGAGCGCGGCGTGCGGATCGTCGGGCAAGAGGCGCACGGGGCCCGGATGGTTCAGGCCGAGATACTCGATGATGATCGACGCCTCGATCACCGTGCGGCCCGCCTCGACCAGCACCGGAAAGCGCTTCAGCGGCCACAGCGCGGTCAGTTCCTGCATCGGCTTCGGATCGTCGTGCGCGAGCAGGCGATACTCGAACGGCGTGCCGTTCTCGTACAGCGCGGTCAGCACCTTCTGGCAGTAGGACGAAAAGGGATGGGCGTAAAGCGTCGGCATCATCGCGCGGCCTCTCTGGGTGGTGGGCGCCGCGTCGTGCGGCGCCACGTGGTCGGATACCTGGACGACGAACGGCGCCGGGCCGTTTCGACATCGGTCCGGCATTTTTTTCGGCTTCGGATCGCTACGACCGGCCGTCCATCACGACGCGCCCCTCGGCGCGCCAGCGCAGCATCCCGCCACCGAGATTCGCGACCGCGTCGAAGCCGGCCTTCAACAGGATCACGGTGGCCTGCGCGGAGCGCCCGCCGGCCCGGCACACGGTCACGACCGGCCGGTCGCGCGCGATCTCGCCGGCGCGTGCGGCCAGTTCGCCGAGCGGAATCGGCATCGCGCCGGGCAGGTGGCCGAGCGGGCCCGTGAATTCGTCCGGCTCGCGCACGTCGACGACCTGCACGGCCGGCAGATGATCCTCGAGCCACTGCGGATCGATCTCCCAGAACCCGGCGAACGTATAGACGAGGGGTGCCCAATCGGGCGCCGCCTGGGCATCGGGCGCGTTCGCGGCGACCCCGCATTGGAGGTTCGCCGGCACCGCGACGTCGATCTGGCGCGGGTGCGCGAGCCCGAGGTTGCGCATGTAGCCCGCGAAATCGTCCTCGCTGAGGTCGCCGCCGAGGCGCGGATTGAAACGCCGCTCCTCGCCGACGCTCGTCACGGTGAGCCCGCGATAGTCGTGCGCCGGATAGAGCAGGCAGGCGGCCGGCAGCGTGAAGAGCCGGCCGTGCACCGCGCGATACAGCGCGCGCGGGTCGCCCTGCTGGAAGTCGGTGCGGCCGGTGCCGCGGATCAGCAGGCAATCGCCGGTGAACGCCATCGATTCGTCGTCGAGCACGAGGCTGATGCAGCCGCTCGTGTGGCCGGGCGTCGCGCGCACGGTCAGGTAACGCGCGCCGAACGCACAGCGGTCGCCGTCGTTCAGGTAGCGGTCGGCGCCCTGCGCGCCGCTCGCGGCCGAGATCGCGATCGCACTGCCCGTGCGCTGTTTCAGCAGCCACGCGCCTGTCACGTGATCGGCATGCACGTGCGTGTCGACGGTCGCGACGAGCCGCAGCCCGAGTTCGTCGAGCAGCGCCGCGTCGCGGCGCACCTGCTCGAACACCGGGTCGATCAGCAGCGCTTCGCGCGACGCGCGGTCGGCGAGCAGATACGTGTAAGTCGACGATTGCGGATCGAAAAGTTGCCGGAAGATCATCGCTCGGGTTCTCCGTCGCCGGTGCTTCGGTGAGGTGGGGGCGGGCCTGCGTGCCGCACATCGTCGTCCGGCACCGGCGTCGGCATGATGACATCGCCGTCGCGCGAGCGGCATCGCGCGCGTTGCGTTTCGCCCTCCCTACAGCGTAGATCAAAATGCATGCGCCGCCGGGGTACGGTGCGCGGCGACCGATTCCGAAGACGAATCGCACACGCCGGGACGATTCGCCACGCCCGGATGGTTGCGCGCACTGCCTTACACTACGGCCTGTTTTCGTCACAGTTCACAGGAATGCCACCGACATGTCGATGACGATCGATCCGAAGCAGGCCGCCGCGCTGCTGGCCGTCGCCGACACCGGCAGCTTCGAGCAGGCGGCCGTGCGCCTGCACGTGACCGCGTCCGCCGTCACGCAGCGGGTCCGCGCGCTGGAAGCCAGCCTCGGCACGCCGCTCGTGCTGCGCACGCGGCCATGCCGACCGACGGTGGCCGGCCAGCGCGTGCTGCAGCATCTGCGCCGCGTCGCGCTGCTGCAGGCCGACCTGCAAAGCACGCTCGCGACCGAGCGCGAATCGCCGATCTCGGTGACGATCGCGCTGAATTCCGACAGCCTCGGCACGTGGTTCCTGCCCGCGCTGACATCCGTGCTCGCGGGCGAGCGCATCCTGTTCGAGCTGATCGTCGAGGATCAGGACCATACGTTCGCGCTGCTCGAAAGCGGGATGGCGGTCGGCTGCGTGACGACCGAACCGAAGCCGATGCGCGGCTGCATCGCGACGCCGCTCGGCACGATGCGCTACCGGCTGCTCGCGGCCGCCGCGTTCGCGGTGCGCTGGTTCCCGCGCGGGCTGAACCGCACGAGCGCGCGCAAGGCGCCCGTCGTCGCGTATTCACGGCGCGACACGCTGCAGTCGTCGTTCCTGAAGGAAAAGTTCGGGCTGCCGGACGGCGCGTACCCGTGCCACTACGTGCCCGGCACCCACTCGCACTTCGCGGCGGTGCGGCACGGGCTCGGCTACGCGATGGTGCCGGAGCCGCTGATCGGCGCGACGCCGCTCGATGCGCAAGGGCTCGTCGATCTCGCGCCCGCGCATCCGACCGATGTCACGCTGTACTGGCACGCGTGGACCGTGCAGTCGCCGACGATGGCGTCGCTGTCGGCGCGCGTCGTCGAAGCGGCGCGCCGATTGCTCGCGCCGCTGCCGACATGACCTGAGGCGGCGCGCTGGCGACGAAGCCGGCTCGCGGCCGTTACGCGCGCCGCTGCGAGAAGTAGTCGCTGACCGCGCCGAGGAAGGTATCGATATCCGCGCGCGACACGTCGCAGTGCGTGACGAAGCGCGACGCATACAACATCTGCGTGAGAATCCCGCGCGCCTTGAGCCACGCCTCGAGCGGCGCGCAATCGGCTTCGGGAAATTGCGCGAACACCATGTTCGTCGCATGCGACAGCACCTTCACCGCGTCGATGCGCGCGAGGCCTGCCGCGAGATGCGCGGCATTCGCGTGATCGTCCGCGAGCCGCTCGACGTTGTGGTCGAGCGCATACAGGCACGCCGCCGCGAGAATGCCCGACTGCCGCATCCCGCCGCCCAGCACCTTGCGCCAGCGCTGCGCACGTTCGATCAGCGCACGGCTGCCGACCAGCACCGAGCCGACCGGCGCGCCGAGCCCTTTCGAGAAGCAGATCGACACGGTGTCGAACGGCGCGCACAGCTCGGCGATCGGGCGCCCCGACGCGACGGCCGCGTTGCACACGCGCGCGCCGTCGAGGTGCGCGGACAGCCCGCGGCTGCGCGCGAACGCGACGGCTTCCTGCACATAACCGTCCGGCAACACCTGGCCGCCGATCGTGTTCTCGAGCGCGAGCAGGCGCGTGCGGGCAAAGTGATTGTCGAGCGGCTTGATCGCCGCGGCGATCTTCGCGAGCGGCAGCGTGCCGTCCGGCGCATTCTCGATCGGCTGCGGCTGGATGCTGCCGAGCACGGCCGCGCCGCCGCCTTCGTACTTGTAGGTGTGCGCGAGCTGGCCGACGATGTACTCGTCGCCCCGCTCGCAATGCGACATCAGCGCGGCCAGGTTGCTCTGCGTGCCGCTCGGGAAGAACAGGCCGGCTTCCTTGCCCGCGCGCTCGGCCGTCACCGCCTGCAGGCGCAGCACGGTCGGGTCGTCGCCCCACACGTCGTCGCCGGTCTCGGCGGCAGTCATGGCGGCCAGCATTGCCTGGCTCGGACGTGTCACGGTATCGCTGCGTAAATCGATCATCGCTATGCCCTGAGTAAACGCGGGCCGGCATCGCTGCGTCCGGCCCTGCCGAAACGAGACTCAGAGTGTACGCAATTCACGCAGCGCGTGCCGCCCGTCGAGCGGCAATCGCATGGTCAGTATCGCGGCGGCGGCGGCTGGACGCCGGCCGGCGGCATCGGCGGCGCCGCGCGCGGCGCGCCGCCGTATCCGCCGCCGCCATACCCGCCGCCACTGCCGCCGCTCATTCCGCCCGGCACCGGCACGCGATTGCCCGTTGCGTACATGCATTGCAGATACGCGTAGTCGTAGCGGCGCTGGACGTCGTAGGCCGAGCCCTGCGCGGCGCCCGCGCCGACGACACTGCCCGCGAGCAGTCCCGCGCCGGCGCCCACGGCCGCACCGGTGCCGCCGTTGAACGCGGCGCCGGCCGCCGCGCCGAGCGCGGTGCCGACGGCGGCGCTGCCGACCGCGCTGGCGGTCGACGCCTGCCCGGCGCTCACGCCGCCCGATTGCTCGAACGCGTACTGGCGGCAACTGCCGTCATCGGCGCGGAACTGGTCGAACGACTTGCCGGTGCCCGGCAGCGCCATCACGCTCGGCCCGGTCGGCAGGTACGCGCATGCGCCGAGGCAGCCGGCCAGCGCCAGCGCGGCCGGCACGCGCAAGAATCGAAATGCGGATGTCATCGTCGCGCCTCCGTCACTGCGGCCGCGCCGGCACCGATCGCCAGCCCGACTTGCAGGTCTTCACATACGGGTAGTAGTGCTTCGACGCGTCGCAGTAATACCAGAGGTTCGCGTCGCCGTTGTCCTGCGGCTGGCCCTTCTCGACATATTCGGGCGGCGGCGGCGGATCGACCGGTACCGCGACGACGGGCGGCGGGTAGTAGTAAGGCGCGGGGACGACAGGGTAGTAATACGGGTAGCCGAAGCCGGGGCCGACATAGACCCCGACCCGGGCGGCATGCGCGACGCCGCCCGTCGCGAGCGCCACCGCGGCTGCCGCGCCCAGCGCGAGCTTCAATCCATTCACGTCACGTTCTCCAGCAGGCCGGTTCGCCGATACGAACCCGACACCCGAAACGCTACGCCGCGCGCGATCCGGCATCCATTACGGCCGGCCGCGCCAATGTTGCGCGGCGTTACCCGTGTGACAGCCGCTCCCGGCACCGCCCCGCCGCCACGGCCGCGTGCATTACGCGCTAACGCGCCGAAACGGATCGGCTGCCTCGCGCGCCGCGCACGGGCTGCCCGCCGCGCCGTTTCCGGACGATCGAACCCGTTCCGATGACGCGGCGCGCCATATTGACGCACGTGCGTCAGACCGCCACGCCATGGTCGTGCGCACCGCGAACAGGCTTCTTGATACGAATCAACGATTTATCCCGACATCGCGCGCGGCGGGCTGGACATCTGCGACGAGTTGGCGCATTTCGCGGTGCAACATCGCGACGCATACTCCAGCCAACCCCGACGCCTGTCCGCCGGGGTCCGCCGGCACCCGCCGGCGGGTATCGTCAGCTTCGGTCATCTGGTATGGACACCGCACTTTCGGCCCTCGATCTGGCCCGCCTGCAATTCGCGTTCACCGTCTCCTTTCACATCGTCTTTCCGGCACTGAGCATCGGCCTCGCCAGCTTCATCGCCGTGCTCGAATACCGCTGGCTCAAGACCGGCAAGCAGTACTACAAGACCCTCTGTCTGTTCTGGTCGAAGATCTTCGCGGTCGCGTTCGGAATGGGCGTCGTCTCCGGCGTCGTGATGAGCTACCAGTTCGGCACGAACTGGTCGGGCTTCTCGAGCTTCGCCGGCGCCGTCACCGGGCCGCTGCTGATGTACGAGGTCATGACCGCGTTCTTCCTGGAAGCCGGCTTCCTCGGCATCATGCTGTTCGGCTGGAACCGCGTGAGCCCGCGCGCGCACTTCGGCGCGACGCTGATGGTCGCGATCGGCACGCTGATCTCGACGTTCTGGATCCTCGCGTCGAACAGCTGGATGCAGACGCCGCAGGGCTTCGAGATCGTCGACGGCCGCGTCGTGCCGACCGACTGGTTCGCGATCATCTTCAATCCGTCGTTCCCGTACCGCCTGTTCCACATGGCGATCGCCGCGTTCATCGTCGCGGCGCTGGTGGTGGCCGCGACGGGCGCGTGGCACCTGCTGAAGGGGCGCCGCGACAAGGGCGTGAAGAAGATGTTCTCGATGGCGCTGTGGCTGCTGCTCGTGCTCGCGCCGCTGCAGGCCGTGATCGGCGACCAGCACGGCATCAACACGCTGAAGCACCAGCCCGCGAAGATCGCCGCGATCGAAGGGCTGTGGGAAACCGAAAAGGGCGGCACGGCGCTCAACCTGTTCGGCATCCCGGACATGAAGGCGGAAACGACGCGCTACGCGGTGCAGGTGCCGCACCTCGGCAGCCTGATCCTCACGCACAGCTGGGACGGCGAAATCCGCGGGCTGAAGGAGTTCCCGCCGGAAGACCGCCCGAACTCGACGGTCGTGTTCTGGAGCTTCCGGATCATGGTCGGCCTCGGCTTCGCGATGATCGGCCTCGCGGCGCTCGCTTGGCTCCTGCGCCGCCGCGGCCGCCTGTATGAATCGAAGGGGTTCCAGCGCTTCGCGCTCGTGATGGGCCCGACCGGTTTCGTGTCGCTGCTCGCGGGCTGGGTGACGACCGAAGCGGGCCGCCAGCCGTGGGTCGTGTACGGCGTGATGCGTACCGCGCAGGCCGTGTCGCCGCTGTCGGTGCAGCAGGTCAGCCTGTCGATGATGACGTTCGTGATCGTGTACTTCCTCGTGTTCGGCACCGGCGTGTACTACATGCTCAAGCTGATGAAGGCCGGCCCCGCACTGCCCGACGTGAAGCACGACGACACGCCCGACACGCGCCCCGATCACACCGCGCGCCGCCCGATGTCGGCCGTCGACGAGCTGATCGAGACCGTCTGAGCCCACCCCATCCGCATACGAGAAAATCTATGGACGTCACCGTAATCTGGGCCGCGATCATCGCATTGGGGCTCTTCATGTACGTCGTGCTCGACGGCTTCGACCTCGGCATCGGCATCGTCTTCCCGTTCTTCCCGGACGAGAAGGAACGCGACCTGATGATGAACACGGTCGCCCCCGTATGGGACGGCAACGAGACGTGGCTCGTGCTCGGCGGCGCGGGGCTGTTCGCGGTGTTCCCGATCGTCTATTCGACCGTGCTGTCCGCGCTGTACCTGCCGCTGATCTTCATGCTGGTGTGCCTGATCTTTCGCGGCGTGTCGTTCGAGATCCGCGCGAAGGCGCGCCGCACGAAGCAGCTGTGGGATCTCGCGTTCATCGGCGGCTCGGCCGGCGCGACGCTGTTCCAGGGCATCGCGCTCGGCGCGTTCCTGCAGGGCATCAACGTGAAGGACGGCGTGTTCGCCGGCGACGCGTTCGACTGGCTCACGCCGTTCAGCCTGCTGACGGGCCTCGGCCTGATCGTCACCTATGCGCTGCTCGGCTGCTGCTGGCTCGTCGCGAAGACCGAAGGCGACCTGCAGCGCCGCCTGCATCGCGTCGTGTGGCCGCTGACCGTCGTGCTGCTCGGCTTCATCGCGGTCGTCAGCCTGTGGACGCCGCTGCAGGATCCGGCCATCGCGCAGCGCTGGTTCGACTCGGGGCTGTTCTGGCGCCTGCTGCCGGTGCCGTTCCTGGTCGCCGGATGCGCGGTGTGGATGCGCCGCGCGGTACGCGACCGGCACGACATGACGCCGTTCGTGCTCGCGCTGGCGCTGGTGCTGCTCGGCTATGTCGGCCTGCTCGTCACGCTGTTCCCGTATGCGATTCCTCAGACGATGACGATCTGGGAAGCGGCGGCGCCGCGTTCGAGCCAGACCTTCACGCTGGTCGGCGCAGCGGTTATCCTCCCGATCATCATCGCCTACACGACGATGGGTTACTGGGTATTCCGAGGCAAGGTGCGCCATGAAGACCAGCATTACTACCACCACTGATTCCGCCGATCGCCCGCCCGAGGCGCCACGGCCGCGGATGCGCGGCTGGATGTGGTTCGTCGTGCTGTGGGCGGGCGGCGTGATCGGCGCCGTCACGCTCGGTTATGCGTTCAAGATCTTCATGAACCTGACGCTGTTCGCCGTGAAGTAAGCCAGGCGGCCGCCCCGGTCGAACGACGGTCGGGGCGGCCGTTTTTTCGTTGTCGTTGGCGGTCGCGGCTTCGAGCCGGTCACCGCTCGCACGACGTCGTGCACATCGCCTTGTCCATCGCGCTGAAGAAGGCCCGGTAGTAATCGGGCTCGACGACGGTCTTCATCCGCGAATCGCCGTTGCTGTCCCATACCGTGCGGTCGAAACGCGCGCGCACGATCGCGTCGCGCGCCGGCGTCACGCGAACCGCGACGACGGCGGCCACGCGCTCGTGATCCGGTTTGGCCGGCAAGCCGCCGATCCTCGCCTTCAGCGCGCCGCGCAGCAGTTGCCGCCACTTCGGAACCAGCGTGTCGCTGCGGCCGCCTTCGATCAGCCCCATATCGCGGTCGACCGTCACCGGCGCATAGCCCTGCGCGCGCAGCACGGCCGCCGCCGCGTCGAGCGTGCGCGCCTGCGTCGCCCCCGCATAACGACGATCGCTCATCATGCGCAGCGTCTGCTGTTCGCTGTCCGTCAGGTCGACTTCGGTCTGGCTGGCGCTGTAGCGCACCAACGATCCGCCGCTGCCGATCTGACGTTCGTTTTGCGGCTTCGCCGCGCACCCGGCCAGCAGCCCGGCGCAGGCGAGCGCCAGCACACCGCGACCGCGCACCGGCGGCACCGCCGCCACGCGGCGCACCGCGCGCCGCGCCGTGCGGCGGTCGAGAAGGCGGCGAATTCCTGTTGATCGGCAATCGGGGGGCGCTATGATCGTCATCGCGGTTTTCTCCTGTCGGCGTCATCTTAGGGACGCGCCACAGCCGCGACAAACGACATTTTCAGACTCACTGTGTAGCTTTTCTTCGCGATCTCACGATGCGCCGATTGCCGCCCCTGAACGCGCTGCGCAGCTTCGAAGCCGCCGGCCGCCTGCAGAGCCTCACCCTCGCCGCCGAGGAACTGAACGTGACCCAGAGCGCGATCGCGCAGCAGATCCGCGTGCTCGAATCGTTCTTCGGACAGAAGCTGTTCGAACGCGACGGGCGTTCGCTGCGGCTCACGCCGCGCGCGCGGCATTACCTCGTCGACGTCGCGAGCTGCCTCGGCCGGCTCGCGCAGGCGACCGGGCAGATGTTCGAGCCCGTCGGCGGCCATGCGATCCGGGTCAATGCCTCGGTGTCGTTCGCGCATGGATGGTTGCTGACGCAACTGGCCGCGTTCCAGGCCGCGCATCCCGATATCGACGTACAACTCGTCACGAACGCCGATGCCGAGCGCGACCAGATCGACGAAACGTGCGACATCGTGATCCGCCGGTACACGCCGGAGCTCCGCCGCAAGGGCTTCGTGTCGCGCCCGCTGCTCGCGAACGTCGCGCTCCCCGTGTGTGCGCCCGGCCATCCGGTGCTCGAACGGGCGCGCGTGCCGGCGGACCTGCGCAACGCGCCGCTGCTCCACTACGCCGGGCTGCCGCAAGCGTGGCAATACTGGTTCCACCAGGCCGGCACGGACGTCACCGAAACGCTGCGCGGGCCGTTCTATCGCGAGTTCTTCCTGTTGATCCAGGCGGCCGCGAGCGGGCTCGGCGTGTGCCTCGCGCCACGCGCCGTGGTGCGCGACGCGCTCGCGAGCGGCCGGCTGGTTGCCCTGTTTCCGGAAGTGCACCTGGAAGGGCCGCCGTTTCATTGCCTGTATCGCAACGACGGCGATCCGGCGCTGCGCACGTTCGTCGACTGGCTGTTCGCCCGAGCCGAGGAACTGGACGGCCCGCCGCCGCGGTAACGGACGGCGATGCCCGCGTCACCGCCGCTCGCGCAACGCCGCGTCGATCTTGCGGTCGGTCTTGTACTGACTCAACGCATACACCGACCAGATCGCGGCCGGCAGCCAGCCGATGATCGTGATTTGCAGGACCAGGCAGATGATCCCGGCGATCGGGCGGCCGATCGTGAAAAACTGGAACCACGGCAGCAGCAGGGCAAGCAGAAGGCGCATGAACGATCCTCTCGGTGCGTCGTTGAACGGGTGATGCGCAGCCAATATGACGGGTGGCGCCCGTCATTTCAAGCCCGTGCCCGGCGCCCCATCGGCGCTACGCCGAATCCGCCAGCCACTGCGCGACGCGCGCGACGAGCGCGTCCGCTTCGTCGAAGCACTCGACGCCCGCTACCTGCGGCGCACCGCAGATCGTGAATACCGGCTTGCCCCACTGCAACCCGAGCGCGATTTCGGACAGCGTGCCGAGCCCGCCGCCGACTGCGATCAGGCACAGCGACGCACGCGCGACCAGCGCATTGCGCGTGATGCCGAGCCCGGTCGGCAGCGCGACGCTCAGGTAGGGATTCGCCAGCGTCGCATCGTCCTCGGGCAACAGCCCGATCGCGCAGCCGCCGGCCGCATGCGCGCCGCGCGCGGCGGCCTCCATCACGCCCTGCTTGCCGCCGCCGACGAGCGCCACGCCCGTCGACGCCACCGCGTGCGCGATCCGTTCCGCGACGCGCATCTGCTCGTCGGTCGCGTCGCGCGGGCCGATCAGGCCCGCCGGCATCCGGTGCCGGCGCGCGCCGCGTTGCCGCTGCGCCAGCCGCGCGAGCGCGTCGCGCGCCGGTTCGGACCACGCGCATTCAATGACGTCGTTGGCGAACAAGGCCTTCTCCCAGTGCCAGAACGCAGGTACAGATGGCCGTCAGCACGATCGACAGCACGGCTGCCTGCGAAAAATCGGTTTGCCCGTCCGACAGCTTCAGGTACATCAGCAGCGGCAGGATGTTGATCTGCGTGCCGGCCAGCGCGATCGCCGTGCCGTAGGTGCCGAGCGCGATCGCGGTGACGAGGCACCAGGCGGACGCGACGGACGGCCACAGCTCGCGCCACGCGACGTCGAGCCACGCGCGCCACGGCCGCGCGCCGAGCGTCAGCGCGGCGTCGAGCGGCCGCCGGTCGAGATTCGCGAGCGCCGGGTAGATCATCAGCGCGACGCGCGGAATCAGGTAGTACGCGTAGGCGAACGCGAGCCCCGGCATCGTGTAGATCGCGCCGCCGACCACGGTCGGATCGGCGCCCAGCGCGGCCAGCAGCGTGGTCACGAAGCCCGCGCGGCCGAACGCGAGGATGAAGCCGTACGCGATCACCAGCCCGGAGAACGCGAGCGGCACGCCGAGCAGCGCGAGCGACCAATGGCGGCGGGCCGGCGACTGCCCGGCCAGCGCGAACGCGACCGGCACGCCGACGCCGACCGACAGCGTGCCGGCGCTCATCGCCAGCGCGAGCGAGCGCGCGATCGCGTCGGCGACGAGCGGATCGCGCCACACCGCCGCGAACGCACGGCCGCCGCCGTCGAACGCGGCGCCGACCAGCGCGGCCAGCGGCAGCACGAAGCACACCGCGAGCAAGGCCGCGGCGGGCAGCGCGCCGAAGCGGCGCAGCACGCCGCGCGCCGGTAAGGAGGCCTGCATTCCGTGCCCCTTACTGGCCGAGCGTGGCCTGCGACCAGAGCTGGTCGACCTCGGCCTTGCGGGCCGCCGCCTTCGCGACGTCGAGCGGGCGCACCTGCGGCGCGTTCGGCAGCTTCGCCGCGACCTCCGGCGCGACCGGCGTGCCGGGCACCGCCGGGCGCACGTAGCCTTGCGCGAACAGCGCCTGCCCGACGTCGCTCATCACCAGGTTGAGCCAGAGCTGCGCGGCCGACGGGTTCGGGCCGTTCTTCACGAGACTCATCGCATAGGGCGCCGACACGCTGCCGTCCTGCGGAATCACGATGTCGGCCGCGTCGCCCATGCCGTCCGCGTACTTCGCCTTGAGTCCGTCGTTCTCGTAGCCGATCAGGATCGGGATCTCGCCCTTCACGAACTTCGCGTACGGCGTCGTGCCCTCGACGCGCAGCACGTTGCCGGCCTGCTTCAGCTTGCCGAAGAAGTCCGCGCCCGGCTTCGGGTTCTCGACGCTGCCGCCGTTCGCATACGCGGCCGCGAACACCGCGACCTGGCCCTGCCCCGTGGAGCGCGGATCGAGATAGACCACCGCGTTGCGGTACTCGGGCTTCAGCAGGTCGGACCAGCGCTGCGGCACGTTCTTGACGAGCTTCCGGTTGACGAGGAACGCGATGTTCAGCGAATGCACGGCGAACCAGCGGCCGTCGGTCGCGCGGAACACGCCCGGCAGCTTGTCGAAATTGACCGGCCGGAACGGCGCGACGACATCCTTGCCGGCCGCATCGAGCGCCGACGCCGCGAAGTAGTACGCGGTGTCGGCCTGCGGGCGGCGGCGCGACTTGTCGAGCGCGACGACGGTCGCGGCCGAGCCGATGTCGTTGTACGTGATCTCGACCTTCGGATAGCGCTTGCGGAATTCGGCGAACAGCGCCTTCCAGTTCGCCCATTCGGGGCCGGTGTCGAACGACACGACGAGCCCTTCGTCGGCCGCCTTCGCGTACAGCGCGTCTTCGCCCGGGTACAGCGGCGCGGCCTGCGCCGCCGCGCAAGAGAGCGCCGCGAGCGCACACAGCGCCAGCACGCGGGCGCGCATGGCTTTCACAAGAGGGGAGCCTGCAATCATCGTGAATCTCCGTTAAACGAAAGGAATCAGTGCGAGTCCGGCGCTGCCGGCAGCACGAGCAGATGGCGCGGGTCGAGCGCGATGCTGCGCACGGCCGGCTCGCGCCCTTCGCACAGCAGCACGTCGGCCGAGCCGTCCGGAATGAAGTCGTAGCGCTGCGTCGCGCCGAAGTACCGCACGTCGCCGCGGCGGCCTTCGATGCGATTCGTGCTGTGCGCCGGCGGATCGGCCTGCACGTGCTCGGGCCGCACGAGCACCGCGATCGCGTCGCCCGGCCGATGCGCACCCGTTTCCGCACGCAGGGTCGCGAAACGCACGTCGATCTCGCCGTGCGCGCGCACCTGCCCGCGCAGCAGCGTCGAATGCCCGACGAAGCGCGCGACCTGCGCGGTGGCCGGGCGTTCGTACAGGTCGCGCGGCGTGCCGGCCTGGAGCACGCGGCCGCCGTCGACGATCGCGACGCGGTCGGCCATGCTCAGCGCTTCGTCCTGGTCGTGCGTGACGAAGAGCGTCGTCGCGCCGCATGCGCGCTGCAGCGCGCGGATCTCGTCGCGCAGTTGGTGGCGGATGCCGGCATCGAGCGCCGCCAGCGGCTCGTCGAGCAGCAACAGCTTCGGCTCGATCACGAGCGCCCGCGCGAGCGCGACGCGCTGCTGCTGGCCGCCGGACAGCATCGCGACGCCGCGCGTCGCATGGGCCGCCAGCCCGACCCGCTCGAGCATGTCGAGCGCGCGCCGGCGCCGCAGGTCGGCCGCCACGCCGCGCATGCGCAGCCCGTACGCGACGTTGTCGACGACCGACAGGTTCGGGAACAGCGCGTAATGCTGGAACACCATCCCCACTTCGCGACGCCACACGGGCACGCCGGCCACGTCGGCGCCGCCGATCGCGATGCGGCCGCGCCAGCCGTCGAGCAGCCCGGCCGCGAGCCTCAGCAGCGTGGATTTGCCGGAGCCGCTGCGCCCCATCACCGCGAGCAGTTCGCCCTGCGCGGCGGACAACGTGACGTCGACGACGCCATGGCGGGCGCCCGGATACTGGAAACTGACGTGTTCGAATTCGAGACTCATGGATGACTCACTTCAGACGTTGCACGGTGCCGACGGACACGAGCGTCGCGAGCACCGCGAGCACGAGCAGCACGACGGTGGCCGCGCATGCCATCCCGGTCGCGCCGTAGAACGCCTGCAGCAGCACGATCGGATAATTCCGGTAGCGAAAGCCGGCGATCAGGTTCGAGATCTGGAATTCGCCGATCGACAGCGCCGCCACCATCACGAGGCCGGAAAACAGGCTGTGCCGCAGGTTCGGCAGCACGATCGTGACGAACTGGCGCAACGGCGGCGCGCCGAGCGTCGCCGCGCAAGCCTCGAGCCGCGCGAGGCCGAGGTGGCGCAGGTCGCCGAGCAGCGTCTGCAGCAGATACGGCAACGTCAGCACCGCGTGCGCCGCGATCATCAGCGGCAGCGTGCCGAGCCACGGCAGCGTATCGCCGCTGAAGATCGCGATGTAGCCGAAACCGAGCGTCAGCGCCGGCACGGCGACCGGCATCAGCATCACGACGCGCGTCGCGAACCCGCCGCCGGCCTGCGCGCGATGATGCAGCGCGTACGCGAGCGGCAGGCCGATCACCGCGTTGAGCGCGCAGCACGCCAGCGCCACCATGAAACTCACGCCGAACGCGCGGGTGAAGCTCCGGTTCGCGGCCAGGTCGGCAAACCAGTGCCCGGTGACACCCGAGGGCAGCAACGTGTTCGTCCACGATGCGCCCACCGAGCCGATCAGCAGCAACGCGATCGGCAGCAGCAGGTAGAGCGCGAACACCGCGAGCAGCGCCTGCAGCAGCAGGCGGCCGACACGCGGATGCGCTGTTCTGTTACGACGAATCGGAACACCGTCGGCCAATGCCGGGGCGGTTGACGGATGCATGAGCACACTCGCTGACGATCGGGGAAAACTTCGTGCGACGCCCGCCGGGCGAGGCCCGCTTGCGTTGTCGAAGCCGGCGCAGTGTGCGGTTTCGACATGGCATCGTCATGAAAAAAACGTAAAAAGCGCGCATCGACTTGTGCAAGGACGGAACAGCCCGCCATGAAGCACCTGTATCCGAACGTGGCGGAGCTGCATGCATTCGCCGCGTCCGCGAAGTACCTGAACTTCTCCTACGCGGCCCGCGAACTGGGCCTGACGCCGAGCGCGGTCAGCCGGCAGATCGCGAACCTCGAAGCGCTGTTCGGCGTGAAGCTGTTCGTGCGCGAGGGGCGCGGCCTCGCGCTCACACGGGCGGGCCAGGTGTATCACGCACGCGTCGTCGGCCCGTTGCGCGAAATCGGCAACGCGTCGATCGAGCTGCTGAGCGCGCGCGAGAACAGCGACCTGTTGACGATCGCGAGCGTGCCGACGTTCACGACCAAGTGGCTGCTGCCGCGCCTCACGCGCTTTCTCGCCGCCGCGCCGGGCGTCACGCTGAGCTTTCGCCGCCATCTCGCGCCCGGCGACGTGTTCCCGTTCGGACTCGACGCGGCGATCCGCTATGGCGACGGCGGATGGGAAGGGGTGCGCAGCGACTATCTGGGTGGACGCACCTTCGTGCCCGTCTGCTCGCGCGAATTCGCCGCCCGGCATGCGCTGCATACGCCCGCCGATGCGGTCGCCGCACCGCGCCTCGTGCACGAACAGGCCGAAATCGCGTGGTCCGCGTGGGCGGAGCGTCATCGCGCGTCGCAGATGAACGCACTGGCCGGCCCGCGCTTCGAGCAGTATTCGGTGCTGATCCAGGCCGCGCAGGCCGGGCTCGGGATGGCCCTCGTGCCGCGTTTCCTGATTCTCGACAATCTCGCGGCGGGCACGCTGGTCGAGCCGTTCGACGCACCGGTCGACGTCGACGCGCAGGGGCATTACCTCTGTTACGCGCCGGAGCGCCTCGACACGAGCGATGCGTTGAGACGGTTCAGGGACTGGATGCTGGACGAAGCCTGGCGCGCGTAGGCGCCCCACGTCGCCCCGACAACGAGCGGCGCGCGCCGCCGCCCGGCCACGCGCGCTGCACCGGACGCCGCCCGGCGGCGGCATCCGGCCTGCCGCGTCAACGCCCGATACCGAGCCCCGGCAGCACGCGTGTGTTCTCGGCCACGACCGCATGCAGCAGGCGCGGGTCGGCGCCGAGCAGCGCGAGGATCGTCGGCGCGACCTGCTTCGTGCCCACGAGATCGTTCACGGTGCGCGCGCGATGGACGCCCGGATACGACACGAGCAGGCCGAGGTGGCTGTCGTCCGGCGCGTTGCCGCCGTGCTCCTCGTCCTTCTTCGTGCTCGACGTGTAGATCACGCCCGGATTCGGCTGGACGATGATGTCCGGCGTGCGGCCGTTGGCCGGATCGCCGAAGCGATCGGCCAGCGCCGCGCCGTACAGGATGGACGCCTGCGCACCGTCCGCGCAGATCCCCGGCGCGTTGCAACCCAGGTTCGCCTTCAGCGTCTCGACCACGGCCGTGCGCTGGCTGCGGTCGCGCAGCCAGATCAGGCCGACGTCGTCGGTCTGCACGAAGCCCGTGCCGACCAGGCCGGAACCGTCGTTCAGGTTGCCCGTCGTCGTGCTGTTCTGGCCGAAGTTGCCGTTCGGGTCGAGGTAGTTGTTGGTTTCGAGCAGCTTCGTCAGCGTGTCGCCGTTCTTCACGAGCTTCGTGTGATCGGCCGGCGACTGGCCGTGCTTCGACGTGACGATCACGGCCGTCGACGTGTACAGGTTGGCCTGTTTCAGCGCCGCGACGATACGGCCGATCGCGTTGTCGACGTACGTGATCGCGTTCGCGACCTGCCCGTTCGGCGTGAAGTCGGCATCGAGATAGCCGCCGCCCTTCGCGACCGGCGACTTCTGCGCGACGCTGAGCGTCTGGAAGTTCGCGCCGAACAGCGTCGGCACCGGCGCGCTCTTCGTGCCGGTCGAGTCGCGGCCTTCGATCTGGTTGACCAGCGCCTGCACGTGCAGGTTGTCGAAGCGCGCGGTGTGCGAGTAGACATCCGTGTAGTCGGTGTTCGTCGCCGGGTCGATCGAGTTGATCTCGGTGCGCATCAGGTCGTCGACGCCGGTGCCCGACGGGCCGTTCAGCCAGTCGTAGCCCCACGCGTGCTTGTCGGCCCACGCGGTGCGCGCGTTCGGCACGCCGGCCTTCACGGCTTCGAACACCGTGTTGGTCTTCACGTAGTTGTGCGGATAAACGGGCACGCACCGGCCGTTCACGCGCGCGTGCGGAATCGCCTGCGGGTTGAACGCGCCGCCGCCGTCGAGGTGCACGAGCTTGCCGCCGTCGATCGCGTCGATGCCGGTCGTTTCGTCGAACACGACGTTCCAGCCCTGTTTACCCGAGCATGTCGTATCGCTCGGCGCATACAGGTTGCGGTCATACGACACGTCGTAGAACAGGCCGGCCGTCTTCGGCGAGCCGCCCGTCACGAGCGCCGCGAGGCCCGGGAACGAATCCGACAGGCCCGGCGTATAGGCGTTCGCGTACGTCACGCCGCTACTTCGCGAGCACCGCGATGTTCGGGCACGTATTCGCGCCGATGCAGCGCGCGAGATCCTGCTCGTGCAGACCGTCGACGCTCAGCAGCAGCACGTGCTTCACGACGCGGCCCGCATGGCCGTTGCCCTCGCCCTGGCTGTCGCCGTCCTGCTGCGCCGCATGCGCGCCCGCGCTTGCGAGCGTCAGCGCGCCCGCCACCATCACCGCCATGTTTCGTTGCTTGACGAACCTGGAAATCATCACCCCACCTCATCGATTGACGTTTGAACTGCACGACTTGCCATCCGGCGCGCAAAATATCGCCGGATCGTGCGGCGGTCGCATGAAGCGAGGCTTTCTGTTCTCTGTCAAACGTAACCAATCGCAAATGACAAGAATCGGTCGCAATACGCGGCCCTTGCGTGCGCCGACCCGTGCGGCCGGATTTTTTTTCGGCTTGGCCCGCGACTATTGGTGTGTGATAAAGGGTTTTCCCTGACCCGGAGCACGAGTATGTCGACCCTGGAAGCTCTCCGGTTCGTGCTGGACGATGCACGCACCCCCGAAATCATTCGCCACCACGTCGTCGACGCGCTGCAGTACGCGTTGCGCAACTACGGACAGGTGTTCACCGCGAAGGAAGTCGAATGGCTGACGCAGTGGGACGACGCGCGTCTGCCGCTGGCCGCGAGGAAGGAACTGGACAAGCGCGAACCGGCGATCGCCGCGCGCTGACAAAAAAAGCCGCCGCGCCCGACCGGTGCGGGCGCGGCAGCTGATCGCGGCAAGGCTTACTGCAGCCCGAAGTCGACGCGGGTCGTCGCGCCCTTGTCCGAGATGCCCTTCGCGTCGAGCTTCGGCGCGACGACGAACACGCGGCTCGAGTCGATCTTCCCGTCGAGGTACTGGCGCACGGCCTGCGCGCGCTGCTGCGCGAGCGCACGCAGCGCGTTGTCGTCGGCCGGCGCGTGATCGGCCAGCGCCTGCTTCATGTCCGCATCGGGCAGCGTCTTCTGCAGCCCGACCAGGTTGCGCGGCTTCTTGAAGTCGGCGGCCTTGTACGCGCGCGTCAGGTACTTCGAGTATTCGGCCTTGTCGACCTTCACCGACATCGGATCGATGCTCTCGCCCTGGCCGACCACGTCCTTCAGCTTCTGCTGGCGCACCAGACGCTCGACGTACGCGTCGCGCAGCCCCGGCGTGTCCTGCGCGGGATCGACGCGGCCGATCAGGTCGAGCCGGATCGACGACTTCTCGGTCAGCATCTTCACGACGGTGTCGAGCTTCTTCTGCTGCGCGTCGGTCAGCTCGTACGAGCCCGGCGCGAATTCGACGTAACCGAGATCCTCGCCGCCGCCGCCGAACGCGTTCGCGAGCAGCGTGAACGGCGACGTGACGGCCTTCGCGATCAGGTTCAGCACCGCGTGCCAGATCAGCCCGCCGACGCTGAATTCCGGATTCGACAGCGACCCTGACACCGGCAGGTTCACGTCGATCTGGCCGCGCGTGTTCTTCAGCAGCGAAATCGCGAGCTTCACCGGCAGCTTCGTCGCGGTGTCGTTCTCGACGCGGTCGCCGAACGTCAGCTGGTCGATGAAGATGTGGTTGTTCGCCGACAGCTGGTCGTTCGCGAGCTGGTAATGCAGGTCGACGTTGAGCTTGCCCTTCGTGATCGGATAACCGGCGTATTTCGCCGAGTACGGCGTCAGGTTGGTCAGCTCGATGTCGTGCGCGGTGGCCGTCAGGTCGAGCGCCGGCTTCTCGATCAGCGGGTTCACCGACCCCTTGATCGAGATCGGCCCGTTGCCCGCGAGGTTCGCGGCCACGTCGACCGGCGCGGACGTCGTCGAATCCGTGCCGAACGCGCCGACCGTGCCCTTGATCGCGACGAGGTTCGCCGTGTAGTTCGGCTTGATGAAGTTGTCCGTGTAGGTCACGCGGCCGTCCTGCAGCACGAGCTGGCCGAAGTGCATCCGCACCGGGTTCTGCGGCTGCGGTGCGGCCTTCACGACCACCGTCGCCGACGCGGCGGCCGGCGCGGACGCCTGCCGGGCGGCGGCAGCCGATGCGGCCTGCGCGGCGGCGGGCGGCGTCACGCCCGGCGACAGCGGCACCGGTTCGCCCTTGCTCGCGTCGCGCGTGAGCGACTGCGCCGGGCCCGTCTCCTTCGCGACCACGTCCTTCAGGTTCAGCCGCCCCTGCGCATCGAGCAGCACGCGGCCGTAGAAGTTCGAGAACGTCACGCGCGCGGCGTCGACATCGGTGCCCTTCTCGTCGTAGTTCGCCTTCAGGTTCGACAGCGCGAGCGAGCGCCAGCCCGCGAACGGGTCGGACGTCGCCTTGTCGAGCATCCGCACGTCGACCAGCGCGACGTCGCCGCGATAGGTCGCGCGCGGCGTGTCCTTCACCTGCGCGAACGTCAGGTTGCCCTGCGCGTTGAGCAGCGCGCTCGCGATCGTCGCGTTCAGCGCGCTGCCGAAGTACGGCTCGAACGCGGCCGCATCCAGCCGGTTGCCGTTGATCTTCAGGCCGAGCTTGAGCGGCTGCGCGGTCACGTCGCCCGTCACGTTCAGCGAACCCTTGCGGTTCAGCGTCGCCTTCAGCTGCACGGGCAGCGGTTTCGTCATGTCGTCGCTCAGCTTCTGCACCGACAGCTCCAGCGGCTTGATCGCCAGCTTCACCGGGCGCGGCGTCGACAGGTCGGTGAAGTTCGCGGACGCATCCTTCACGTTCAGCGCGTCGATCCGGTAGTGCCACGTCGGCGCGGCGGCCGCGGCCTTGCGCGCGACCGTGCGCTTCGGCACGGCCGCCTGCGCGGGTTCGGCCAGCGCCGCGAGGTCGATCTTGCCGTCCTTCAGGCGCTTCACGTCGAGTGCCAGCCCGCTCGCGTCGACGCTCGCGATCTCCACGGTGCGCGCGGCAACGTCGACCTTCGCGATCTTCGCGCTCGCGTCGGGCAGCACGATCGCGGCCGCCTTGTTGTCGGGTGCGGCAATCTTCAGCGTTTTCAGGCTGACCGAGCTGTCGGCGACTTCCGCCGCGAGCGGCGTCTTGCCCCAGTCGGTCTTCGCGTTGACGGTCGCGCCGAGCGTGCCGTCGAGCACGCGCGCGCGCGTCGCCTCGCCGAGGTACGGCTGCAGCGCCGGCAGCGCGAGCGCGGCGACCGTCAGCTTCGTGTCGGCCTGCTTCGCCGCGAGACTGAACGCGCCTTCGGCCGTCAGGTCGCCACCGCGCGACAGCGACGTCGACACCGTGTATTTCGCGGGCGTCTTGCCCAGCAGCGAGAAGCCGTCGAGCGTCGCGGCGAGCTTCGTCAGCGAGATCGCGGTCGGCGTCGCCGGCACGCGGTCGTCGACGTTGACCGTGCCGCCGTCGATCGCGAAATGACGGATCGTCAGGTCGAGCGGCGGCGCTTCCTTCGCGGCGGCGGCGGCGGTGTCGGCCTTCGCGCCGCTGGCCGCGGCGACCGCGGCACCGGAAGCGGCGGCAGCGCCCGACGCGGCCGGCTTGCCGGCTTCGGCCTTCGGCGCGGCGGCCGGCTGCGCGGCGAGCTTCTCGACGTTCAGCACACCCTGCTTGTCGCGCGACAGGTCGACCACCGGCTGGTCGATCCTGATCTCGTCGAAGTGCATCGCGTTGCGAAGCGGCTCGAGGCTGGCCGCCGCGACGTGGACGCCGCGCGCGGCGAACAGCGGCGCGGACGCGAGGTCCGTCACCTTCGCGTCGTTCAGGTCGACGGTGCCCGACACGCGCAGCGCGGGCGTCTCGCCGCTCATCACGAAATTGACCGTGAGGTTGCTGCTCAGCAGGCCGCTCGTCACGGCCACCGGCAGCTTCGCCGGCACGTACGAGATCAGCTTCGGCACGTCGAGGCGATCGAACTTCAGCGCGACCTCCGATTCGCGCGACTGCGCGAACGGCTTGGTCTTGCCGTCGATCGAGATCGGGCTGCCGTCGAAGCGCGCGCGCAGCTTCGGCTCGACGAAGATGTCGGTCTTCGAGGCCAGCGTCGCGATATACGGGATTCCGAGCGTCCAGTTGTCGACCACGTGCTTCTCATTCAGCAGGCGGTCGTCGAAGTCGATCCGGCCGTCGTTGACCTGGATGTTCGACACCGAAAACTGCGTCGGCTTGCTGTCGGGCTTCGGCGACGACCCGGAGGAGAACTTCTCGATCAGGTCGGTGAAGTTGAAGCGCTGCGCGTCGTAGCGGACGACGTGAAAGCGCGGCGAATCGAGCCGGATTTCGTTGACGATCGGCGCGCCGCGGAACAGCGACGACCACGACGGCCTCACGACGAGCTTGCCGATGTCGATGAAGTCGCCCTGGCCGCCGCGCTCGCCGAGGTGGATGCCGTCGGCCTCGAGGTTCAGCGTGTACGGGTTCAGTGCGATGCGCCGGATCGTGGCCGGCCGGTCGAGCTGCTTGCTCAGTTGCTGTTCGGCGACGTGGCGGATCAGCGGCGGCGCCGCGAAGAACCCGAGCAGTCCGAACAATACGAGGAAGATCAGCACGCCGATGCCGATACGCCGGGTCCGGCGCGAGCGTGCAATGCCACCGAGGGCATGGAGGGTCGAGGGTACGGTTTCTTTGTCTGCGCTTGCCATGCTTGAATGCCTCGGGAATGGATGCCGGGCCGCGCCGGACAACCGGGCGGCCGCGCACGCTATCCCGAAAGTATAGGCTCAGGTGATGACGGTACGAGGGTCGGATGCGGCCGCCGCGCCCGCGGGTCGGACAACCGCGGCGGTCAACCGTTCATTTCCGGACGACGACGGGCGGCATCCACGTGCCGTCGCTTGCCTGCGGCTTCGGTGCGTACAGGCGCAACGCGAGCGCGAAATCGGTGCGCGGCGCCGGCAGCCAGTTGCCCGCATGCGCGGCGCCCGGCGACGCCGATACGACGATGTCGATCGAGCCGTCGTGGTTGCGGCGCAGCCGGTCGCGATCGCCGAGCGAGCGGCGCGCCGACCCGACGTCGGGCAGCGCGCCGCTCGTCGTATAGGGCGTGAGCGTCCAGAATGCGCGCACCGGCGGCAGCGCACCCGGAGCGAAATGCAGCACGTAGCGGTTCGCGCCGTTCAGCGCATGGCCGTCGCTGTCGACGCGGACGACCGCGAGCGTCTCGTCGTCGCGCGTCGCGGTGCCGAACTGCGTGTAGGCCGCATAGGCGCGCAGCGCGTAGTCCTGACCGTACTTGCCGGCCGTATCGCCGATCCAGCTCCAGCCGTTCGCGTTCAGCAGGTTCGACGGCGGCGTCACGAGCCGCGCGCGCGCCTCGGCCACGCCGGCCGTCGCGGCCGTGAGGCGGTCGCCCGTCCACAGCACCGGATAGCCGGCCGTCACGCCGATGTCCCCGAGGAGTTCTTGCGCATGCGCGTCGTCGGCCGGCGCCGGGTTGTCCTGCAGCGCCTGCGCGAAGCGCGTGAAGAACGCCTTCGGGTCGAGCGCGGCCACCTGCTCGGCCGGCGTGCCGCCGCTCACCGCTTCGGCCGGCGCGCTGCCCGCATGGACCGCGACCGACGCGCCGCGCGCGGCACCCGTGTAAACAGACAGCGGCACCACGCGAATCGCGCGCTGCAGTTTCTTCACGTTCGTCAGGTCGCGCCCGCCGCTCGTCTGCAGCCGCACTTCGAGCCATGCGTTGGCGGACGGCACGTCGACCCGCAGCGCGCCCTTCGGCAGCGTGCCCTGCCAGTCCTTCGCGGCGAAGGCAATCGTTTGCGCCCGCGCGCCGCCGTGGGCACCCCGCGCCGCGACGCTCGACGACGACCACAACACGTTCGTCCACATGTCCAGTGCGCGCGCGTCCCAGTAGCGGCCGCGGGTATCGGGCAGCGTGACGATCACGGGTTCGGCGGCGACGTCGAGCCAGCCGGTCGAATCGAGCGTGTCGACGCCCGGCAGCGGCGGATTGACCGCGCCGACGGGCGGCAGCGCCTGTGCGTGGCGCAGCGTGTTGAGCGGCGCCTGCCCCGGTTGCGCACCGTCACCGCCCGTCGCCGCTTCCTTCGCGACGTCCATCAGCACGAGCGGATACGCATAGACATAGGAGTCGGCGACTTCGGCGCGCATCCAGCCGGTTTTCCGCTGGATCGCGTCCGGTTGCGACGCGCACCCCGCGAGCACCACCGCCATGGCCAGCGACGCGCACGCGCGCCGCAGCGAAACTGATTCCTGCAGGTTTTCAATCATCGATTACTGGCCGAATATCGTTCTTTTGAGTCAACGCCTTGTTCGTCTCGCGAACGGCGAATGCAAGGCACCCCAGCCTGCCCGGATGCCGTTTTGCAACGTTTCGCAACGGTGGGCGCTGATGTCAGGCCGGTATCATAGCGCCTAAGGGCATCCCCCAATATGCCGAATAACGGGGCGGGCGGTAGTTCGAGCGCGATCGGCACGGGCGGCGCTGGCTCGGAGTGATCCAACCCCCATTCAAATGATGGATGAGACCGTCGCAGACGCTTGACCTTGCCATCATGGGAATGTTGATACTGGAATCATTCGCGGCACGAACCGCGTTTCTGGGGAATCCGACATGACTGAACCACTTGCCTCCGCGGCGCTGCAAACGATCGAACTGAGCGTCGACGGCATGCATTGCGGCGGCTGCACGGGCCGCGTGCAGCGCGCGCTGGCCGCCGTGCCGGGCGTCGTCGATGCGGTAGTCGATCTCGACACGCACACGGCGACGGTGACCGCGCAGGACACGGTCGAGCCCGGCCGGCTCGTCGACGCAATCGGCGAGGCCGGCTACCGTGCGGCGGTGCGCGACGCGGCGCTCGAAGCCGGCGCGACGACGCACGCGGCTCACGGGTTGCATGACGACACGCCGTCCGCGGCCGCGACGGCGCGTGCCCCGGCGGCCACGATCGAACTCGATATCGATGGAATGACCTGCGCGTCGTGCGTGTCGCGCGTCGAAAAGGCACTGGCCAACGTGCCGGGCGTCACGCGCGCGTCGGTCAACCTCGCGACCGAACGTGCCACCGTCGACGCATCGGCGGGCGTCTCCGCGTCGCAACTGGCGGCTGCCGTGAAGCGGGCCGGTTATGGCGCGACGCCGACGGCGCCCGATATCGCCATTCCGAGCGCCGCCCCCGCCACGCCTGCCAGCATCGAACTCGATATCGACGGGATGACCTGCGCGTCGTGCGTGTCGCGCGTCGAAAAGGCGCTGGCCAACGTGCCCGGCGTCACGCGCGCGTCGGTCAACCTCGCGACCGAACGTGCCACCGTCGACGCGGCGGCGGGCGTTTCGGCATCGCAACTGGCGGACGCCGTGAAGCAGGCCGGCTATGGCGCGACGCCGGTCGCCGCCGCCGCGCCGGCCGCAGCCTCGCCCGCCTCCGCCGACCTCGAACTCGAGATCGGCGGCATGACCTGCGCGTCGTGCGCCGGCCGCGTCGAAAAGGCGCTGGCCGCCGTCCCGGGCGTCGCGCGCGCGTCCGTCAATCTCGCGACCGAGCGCGCATCGGTGCACGGCGCCGGCGCACTCGACGCTGCCACGCTGATCGCGGCGGTCACCACGGCCGGCTACCAGGCATCGCTCGTCGCCGCGCCGTCGGCCGGCGCACCGACCGGCGCCGACGCGCAACCGGCCCGCCCCGCGCAGGATGCCGATGCACGCAAGCGCCGCGAAGCCATCCGCGAACGCAACCTCGTGATCGGGTCCGCCGTGCTGAGCGCGCCGCTCATCGCGCCGATGCTCGTCGCGCCGTTCGGCATCGATCTGATGTTGCCGGGCTGGCTCCAGCTCGTGCTCGCATCGATCGTCCAGTTCGGCTTCGGCGCGCGCTTCTACCGCGCGGCCTGGCACGCGGTGAAGGCGCGCACCGGCAACATGGACCTGCTCGTCGCGCTCGGCACGTCGGCCGCCTATGGCTTGAGCCTGTGGATGCTGCTGCGCGATCCCGCGCATCCCGGCCATCTGTATTTCGAGGCATCGGCCGTGATCGTCACGCTCGTGCGCTTCGGCAAATGGCTCGAATCGCGCGCGAAGCGCCAGACCACCGAGGCGATCCGCGCGCTGAACGCGCTGCGGCCCGACCGTGCGCGCGTCGTCGAGCACGGTGTCGAACGCGACGTGCCGCTGGCGCAGGTGCGCGTCGGCACGCAGGTCAGCATCCGGCCGGGCGAGCGCGTGCCCGTCGACGGCCGGATCGTGTCGGGCCGCTCGCACATCGACGAATCGCTGATCACCGGCGAAAGCCTGCCCGTGCCGAAGGACGACGGCGACCCCGTTACGGCCGGCTCGATCAACGGCGAAGGCGCGCTCGTCGTCGCAACCACCGCGATCGGCGCGGAAACGACGCTTGCCCGCATCATCCGCCTCGTCGAATCCGCGCAGGCCGAGAAGGCGCCGATCCAGCGGCTCGTCGATCGCGTCAGCGAAGTGTTCGTGCCGGCGATCCTCGGCATCGCCGTGCTGACGCTGGTCGGCTGGCTGATCGCCGGCGCCGGGACGGAAACCGCGATCCTCAACGCGGTCGCGGTGCTCGTGATCGCCTGCCCGTGCGCGCTCGGCCTCGCGACGCCCGCCGCGATCATGGCCGGCACGGGCGTCGCGGCCCGGCACGGCGTGCTGATCAAGGACGCGCAGGCGCTCGAACTCGCGCAGCGCACGACCGTGATCGCCTTCGACAAGACCGGCACGCTGACCGAAGGCAAGCCGTCCGTGACGGCGTTCGACGCCGTCGGCGTGCCGCGCGACGAAGCGCTCGCGCTCGCGGCGGCGGTGCAGCGCCAGAGCGACCACCCGCTCGCGCGTGCCGTGGTCGCCGCACACGATGCGGGCGTTGCCGCGCGCGGCGACACGACGCCGCCGGCCGTCGCGACCGATGCCCGCGCGGTGGCCGGACGCGGCGTGGAAGCGCGCGTCGGCGGGCAGCGGCTCGCGCTCGGCAGCACGCGCTGGCGCGACGAACTCGGCATCGCGGTGCCGCCCGAGCTCGGCGCGCGCGCGGCCGAACTCGAACGCGCAGGCAACACGATCTCGTGGCTGATGCGTGCCGATGCGCCGCGCGCACTGCTCGCGCTGATCGCATTCGGCGACACCGTGAAGCCGGGCGCCCGCGACGCGATCGCGGCGCTGTCGGCGCGCGGCGTCGCGAGCGTGCTCGTGACCGGCGACAACCGCGGCAGCGCGGCGGCCGTCGCGGCGGCGCTCGGCATCGGCGAAGTGCATGCGCAGGTGCTGCCCGACGACAAGGCACGCGTCGTCGCCGAGCTGAAGCGCACGCACGACGGCATCGTCGCAATGGTCGGCGACGGGATCAACGATGCGCCCGCGCTCGCCGCGGCCGATGTCGGCATTGCGATGGCGACCGGCACGGACGTCGCGATGCACACGGCCGGCATCACGCTGATGCGCGGCGATCCGGCGCTCGTCGCCGACGCGATCGACATCTCGAAACGTACGTACCGGAAGATCCAGCAGAACCTGTTCTGGGCGTTCGTCTACAACCTGGTCGGCGTGCCGCTCGCGGCGCTCGGCTGGCTGAACCCGGTGATCGCGGGCGCGGCGATGGCGTTTTCCAGCGTCAGCGTCGTGACCAACGCATTGCTGCTGCGGAGATGGAAAGGCCGCGCACGCTGATGCGTGCGGGGGGCGATGGCCGGACGGCAGAATGGCCGTTCGGCGATCGTCCAGCCGGAAGGGTCGGGAGGGTAGCCGGCATATGCCGGTTGCGGCGCCCCGGATCGGCAGGACGGGCCGGTCGGCGGATTCAGTCCGACACGACCGGCTTGATCAACGTCGTGGTGATCGGCGCGAAGCCGCACGCACGATATAGCGCACGCGCCGCCGTGTTGTGATTGAACACCGACAACCCGATCTCGGTGACACCATACCGGCGCGCCTCGGCATCGAGCGCATCGAGCGCGCGCGTGGCCCAGCCCTGGCGGCGCCGGGACGGGACAATGTCGAGGTCGTAGATGAACAGCGTGCGGTTCGGCCCTTCGGGGACGATCGCGTACCAGAGGTCGCCCACCGCGTCGCCGCTGGCGCCGTCGATGAGCATGACGAGGGTCTGGCCGGCGGTCAGCAGGCCGTCCGGCAGCAGCGTATCGAAGCAGGCGCGCGCACGCTCGGCCGCATCTTCGACAGCATTTTGTCCGGAGGACACGAGATCGCGCGCGTAGCCGTCGATGGCGCGCGTGCGGTACGCGTGGAATTCGCCGGCCGTCATCGGCCGCATCTGCAGCATGGCCCCGTCGCCGTGAACGGAATCGGACTTCCAGTGTAGCGGGACAGTCGCACCGGCGCGCGATGCGGCGGTGGAAAACGGGCGGACAGGTGCGGCGGACGCCGCGCCGAATCAGCGAATCAGCGAATCAGCGAATCAGCGACGATACAGGACGATCGGCACGAGGTGCGCACGACGCACGCGCTCGGCTTCGGCGCGACGCGCGGCATACGAATATTCGGCGTCGAGCGGCAGGTGCGGGGACACGAACAGGTCGTCGATCTTTTGCAGCAGGGCGAAGATGAAGCTCATTTGAGACTCCTGACAGATGGCTAGGGTTTTCCCTTAGATTGACTCCATTCTAAGGGTTTTCCCTGAACTCTGCCAGCGGGCCGCATCAGTTTGCCGCACGCGCGCGACAGCGAATCGTCGGCGCGAAACGGTAATCCTTGCCCCGTAAGGGCCGCAGGATAGGGTCGGAGTAATTAACGCGTTCGACGGGTTCGCTTGGCAACCGCCGCCTCGCGGTTCGCCGTGCGCTGCAGCCGGTCGACTTGCGACAGGAGCGCTTCGTGGTGTTCCTCGAGCGTCATCAGCGTCGCCTGCTGCGTCGACAGGTCGGCCGCGAGTCGATCGATCCGCTGCTGCTTCGCGGCCGCGTCCTGCTTCAGGTGCGCGATCTGCCGCGTCTGCATCACCAGCGCGACGAGTCCCGCCAACACGACGACGGCCAGTGCCAGCAGCAGACGGTTGACGCGACGCATCTCGCGATCGGCCGCGCGGGTCACGCCGTCCACGTCGGACTGCAGCACGGCGAGCCGGTCGGTCAGCGGGCGCAGGTGCGTATCCGGATCGAAGGCCGGCGCGGCCGGGTGCGCGCGCTCCGACGACGGCTTCGTGACGAAGGACGCAACGGAGGCCACCGGCTGCGTGACGGGCGGCTGCGGAACGTCGGGCTGCG
Organism: Burkholderia seminalis; assembly: GCF_001718535.1. NCBI lineage: Bacteria > Pseudomonadati > Pseudomonadota > Betaproteobacteria > Burkholderiales > Burkholderiaceae > Burkholderia > Burkholderia seminalis. Next base: position 2,884,634 of record NZ_CP013400.1, read on the forward strand.
CGGCAGCCTCCTTGGCTGTCGCCGAATTCGTGATGCTTGCCGGCTCGGCAGCCTCTACCGGCATCGGTGACGCGACAGGCGCGGTGGCGATGTCCGGCGAGCGGTTCGCTTCAGCCGCTTCCGGCGCCGCGTCGACGCGCGTCGCAGCCGGCGCGGATTGTTTCGCCGCCGCTTCGCTCGCACCGGCAGCCGCCCGACGCTTGCCGCCCGACGACGGGCGGCGCTCCTTCACGGCCTCGCCGGAAAATTTCCCCTCACGGGATTTGACGGCCACAGCCTCAGCGGCCGGCTTCGCGGCTTCAGCCTCTGCCGCTGGCGATTCGGCTGCCTTCGCCGCGGCGCCATCGGCCGCTTGCAGCGTGGCCGCCGCCTTCTCGGCGCCGTCGGCCGTAAAGACCTCGGCCGTCGTCGCAACACTGTCGGCGGCAGGCAAATCGGCTGACTTCATGGCGCCGCCATCGGCGGATGGACCGTCGACGTTCGCAGCCAAACCGCCTTCAGGTGTCGACATACTCTCGGCCGCGCCCCCGCCTTCCGGCTGCGCCGCGCCTTCGGCTGCCGCGTGTCCGGCCGCAATCTCGGGCTCCGGCGCGATGAACCCGTCCAGCGTGGCCTGTCGCCCGTCGTCGGCACCGGCCGCATCGGCTTCCCCGATCGCGTCATCGCGCGCCGCAACCGGCATGCGCTCGCCCGGCTCGAGCACCGGATCGCCGAACAGGTCGAGCGTCCGTTCGTCCCGCGGCACGTCGCCGGCCGGCGCACTGCCGGATCGTGCCGTCGCCCGGGCGGACGTGCTGCCTGCGGCAGCGGCCGAGCGCTGGCGGGAACGGGCCGACGAACGGGTGGAACGGGAACGGGGGCGAGGCGTGGAAACGGATTCGGTCATGGAAATCGGATAGCGGGGCCCACAGGCGCGGACCCGGATGTCGAACGGAATCGGTGATCGGCCATTGTCGCACGCCCCGCAGCCGATTCACGGTATTCATCGCCCGACCGGCCGTGTCCGCCGTCGAGGCGCGCGACACCCGGCCACGCGCGCAACTCGTCGCAGATCGCCGCGTATGCGAGTGCCGACACCCGCGCCAGCGCGATGCGCACCGGGTCATGCTCCCCCGTGCCGTCGGCAGGCTCCACGATGAACGGCTCGCACTCGATCTGACCGGTCGGACAGTCGCTCACGAAGCCGTCGCGGTACTTGGGGTGGCCAGCCATTCGATCGACTTGATCCCATCCGTACGCGATCGGGATCGCCGTCAAGATCGCGAGAGCCCACGTCATCGCCACCCGCGCACGCTCGCGTTTGTCACCTGCCTTCGCAAAATCCGACAAGACAGATCAACAACCCACCGCCTCTCGTACTCGTTCAATTTTCACCGGCACGAACGTTTCATAACATCCGTCGACGCTCGAACCAACCGATTCGCCAGCCGAGCCGAGTCCCAAACCCAATCGCCCGAGGTCGGAAATTTTCCCTGTCAGCAGCCCGTACGATCCGGCCACCGCCGTCACTCACGCCAGAGAACGCCAGGCGGCCGGCAACGCGCGCCCGCCGGACGGCCACGCGCATTCGCCGCCTCGCGGCACCCGCCGCGCCGCCGCATCGACAACCAGCGCGCTCGCGCAGGTGCTCGCCGTTGCCCTCGCGCTCCCGGGCCTCGCCCACGCGCAGGTCCCGCAAGCCGGACAATCACTGCGCGACGTCGAAACGACACGCCCTGCGCTGCCGGCCCCCGTCACACCCGACATCGTGCTTCCACCGTCGGCTGACGGCGACAGCCGCGCGCCCGACTCGGCCGACGGCCCGCGCGTGCCGGTGCGCGCGTTCGCGTTCGACGGCAACCGGCTCGCCGACGATGCGCAGCTTCAGGCGCTGCTCGCCGATCTCGTCGGCCGCGACCTCGGCTTCGACGAACTGCGCGCCGCCGCGGACCGCGTCACCGCCTGGTATCGCGCCCGCGGCTACGTGCTGGCGCGCGCCTATCTGCCGCGTCAGGACATCGATGATGGTGTCGTCCGCATCGCGATGGTCGAAGGCCGCTACGGGAAGATCGAACTGGATAACGATTCGCGCGTGCTCGACGGCGTGCTGCGCCAGCCGCTCGGCGCGCTGCGGCCCGGCGACGCGGTACGCGGCGCGGATCTCGAGCGTGCCCTGACCCTGCTCGACGAGTTGCCGGGGGTCGATGCGAAAGGCACGCTGCGCGCGGGCGCCGAACCCGGCACGACCGATCTCGCCGTCACGGCGCAGCGCGCCCGCTTCGCCACCGGCTCGCTCGAACTCGACAACTTCGGCGATCCGCTCACCGGCCGCTATCGGGCCACCGGCATCCTCGACGTCAACGCGCCGCTACGGCTCGGCGATCAACTGTCGTTGCGCGGCCTCACCAGTCAGACCCGGCAGCGCTACTACCGTGCCGCCTATCAGGTGCCGGTAGGCCCCGCGTCGACCCGGATCGGCGTCGCCTATTCCGACATGACCTATCGGCTCGGCGGGGATTTCCGCGCGCTCGACTATCGCGGCAGCGCGAACGTGCAGAGCGCGTTCGTGATCCAGCCGCTGCTGCGCGGCTGGCGCGCGCGCCTCGACGCCCAGGTGTCCTACGAGAACAAGAACCTCCACGAGTACTACGGCAGTTTCGACACCCTCAGCGACAAGAACGTCGGCCTGTGGTCGTTCGGTTTGAGCGGCAACAGCGACGACGATCGCTTCGGCGGCGGCCGCAATGCGTTCTCGATGACGCTCGGCATCGGGCGGCTGCGCGGCAACGATCCCTTCGAGGCGAATGCGTTCGCGAAGACGCACGGCCCGTTCGCGAAACTGAACCTCAACGCACTGCGTCTGCAGTCTCTCGGGGCGCCATTCCAGCTCTACACGCAGTTCAGCGCGCAACTCGCGTCGCGCAACCTCGACGCGTCGGAAAAATTCAGCCTCGGCGGCCCGTACGGCGTGCGCGCGTATGGGCTCGGCGCCGGCAGCGGCGACCAGGGCTGGCAGGCGAGCGTCGAGCTGCGTTATCTCGCTGCCCCGGGCTGGCAACTCGGCGCGTTCCTGGATACCGGGCGCGTCCAGTTCAACAAGCAGCGTTGGCGCAACGAACTCAACACGCTGCAGTTGTCGGGCACGGGGCTCAGCCTGAACTGGTATGGCGCGGGCCGCCAACTCGGCGTCACGGCCGCGTGGCCGCTCGGCGCAGCCGACTCGATCCAGACGGTCACGCGCGCGCCGAGCGTGTGGCTGCAGGCCGCGCAGTATTTCTGAGCGGCCGCCGACTGCCCGTCCGGCCCTGGCCGGACGGCAACCGCAGACAGCTTCGCTGTCCGCGACACGACGGGGCGCTCATTCCCGCCCTGCCCGTATCGATTCGTCACGCATGCCCGTCGATGTCGGCGAATCGACCCAACCTTGAGGAAACAATAACGATGAACAAGACCTATGCCCTGGTATGGAACCCGGTCCGGCGCAGCTGGGCCGCGGTCGGGGAAACCGCGCGCCGCCGCGGCAAGACCGGCAGCGGCAAGCGCGCGGCCGTCGCCGCCGTATCGCTGCTCGGCTTTGCCGCGCTGCCCGCGTTCGCGTTGCCCAGCGGCGAATCCGTCGCCAACGGGAAGGCCGACATCAGCCGCTCGAACGATGGCCGCTCGATGTCGATCAATCAGCACACCGACAAGCTCGTCACCAACTGGCAAGACTTCAGCGTCGATCACGGCGAGCGCGTGTCGTTCCATCAGCCCGGCAGCCAGTCGATCGCGCTGAACCGCGTGCTCGGCAACCAGGGCAGCCAGATCCACGGCGCCATCGACGCCAACGGCAAGGTGTTCCTGGTCAACCCGAACGGCGTGATGTTCGGCAGCGGCGCGCAGGTCAACGTCGGCGGCCTGGTCGCGTCGACCCAGAACCTGTCCGATGCCGACTTCCTCGCAGGCCGCTATCGCTTCGCCGGCACCTCGGGCGCCTCCGTCGTCAACGAAGGCACCCTCACCGCCGCGGAGGGCGGCAGCGTCGCGCTGCTCGGCGCGCGCGTGTCGAACCGGGGCGTGATCCAGGCCAAGCTCGGCAGCGTCGCACTCGGCGCCGGCGAAGCCTTCAACGTCAACTTCGACGGCAACGGGCTGTTGAACCTGCAGGTCGAACGCGGCGCCGTCGACGCGCAGGTCAACAACGGCGGCCTGCTGAAGGCCGACGGCGGCGCAGTGCTGATGAACGCACGCGCGGCCGGCGATCTGCTCGGCGCGGTGGTCAACAATACCGGCGTGATCGAGGCGCGCGGCCTGTCCGGTCGCGGCGGCCGGATCACGCTCGACGGCGGCACGGTCAAGGTCGGCGGCAAGCTCGACGCGAGCGCGGCGGATAACGGCGCGCCGGTGGGGGCGGTCGTGACGCGCGGCGAGCGTGTGGATGTCGCTGCCGCTACGCGCGTCGACACGCGTTCGGGCAGCACGGCCGGCACGTGGACGATCGAAGCGGCGAACGCCGGCGTGAACGGTCCGAACATCAGCGGGCGCTCGATCGACACGGATACGCTGTCGCGCAATCTCGACACCACCAGCATCGAGCTGGCGAACACGCAAGGCGATTTGACGGTCGGCGCCCCGGTGTCGTGGACGAGCGACAACGCGCTGACGCTGACGTCGCGCAAGGCCAACGTCGACCTGCGCGACACGCTGTCGGCGACCGGCGCGAACGCGCGCCTGACGCTCAATGCGGGCGACCGGATCCGCCTGAACAATGCCGTCAAGCTCACCGGCCGCAACGCGCATCTCGAACTGAATTCGCGCAACGGCCACGTGCTCGCGAATGCCCGGGCCGTGGTCACGCTGTCGGGCCCGTATTCGTCGTATCGCGCGAACGGCCAGGACTACAAGGTGGTGCACACCCTCGCCGATCTGCGCAACATCGCGTCGAACATGGCCGGCAACTATGTGCTCGGCAATGCGATCGACGGCGCCGGAGCGAACTTCATCACCATCGACAACGGCAGCGCCTTCGTCGGCGTATTCGACGGCCTCGGCAACTCGATCAGCCGACTCGCCATCAGCAATCCCAACGGCCCCAACGTCGGCCTGTTCGGCTCCAACATGGGCTGGATCGGCAACCTCGCGCTGCACGGCATCCGCGCGACGTCGTCGGCGCGCAATGAATCGATCGGGTCGCTGGTCGGCTATAACTTCGGCACGATCTCGAACGTGAAGGCCACGGACATCACGGTCACGGCTCGGGGCGTGACGGAAGCCGGCGGCCTGGTCGGCGCCAACATCAACGGCCGGATCGACGGCGCGACCGTGGCCGGCCGTCTCGACGCCGATCAATCGACCTATTATGCCGGCGGCCTCGTCGGTGCCAATCGCAAGTTCTCGGAGGGCGGCGAGATCACCGACAGCCATGCGAACATGCGCGTGACAGTCGCACGGGACGGGGCGACCGGCGGCCTCGCCGGCTATAACAACGGCCTCATCCTGAATTCGTCGAGCGCCGGCAGCGTGACCGGCAACGGTCCTTTGGCGATGCTGGGCGGCCTCGTCGGCGTCAACGACTTCGGCGGCGTCATCCGCCACTCGTCGTCGTCGTCCAGCGTGACGGCCGGTTCCAACGCGGTGGCCGGCGGCCTCGTCGGCGGCAACGCGGGCCGCATCGACGAAACGCAGGCAACCGGCACGGTGACGGTCGGCGATATCAGCATCGCCGGCGGCCTGGTCGGCGTCAACGAAGGCGAGATTTCGTCGTCGACGGCCAGCGGCAACGTATCGGCAGGCGCACTGAGCAAGGCGGCCGGCCTGATCGGCTCGAACGCCGGCCAGGTCGCCAATGCCGAGGCCAAGGGCAACGTGACAGCGGGCGCGTCGAGCATGGCGGGCGGCCTCATCGGCCTGAACACCGGTCTGCTGCAGAACGTCAAGGCAAGCGGCAATGTCAAGGCCGGCAATGAAAGCCTGGTCGGCGGCCTCGTCGCGCACAACAAGAACGGCCTCATCCGCAACGCGTCGGCACGCGGCAGCGTTACGGCCGGCTACGCATCGACGGCAGGCGGGCTCGTCGGGCTGAACGACGGTTCCATCGAGGCATCCGAAGCCGAAGGCGCGGTGCTGGTCGGTAACGACAGCACGGCAGGCGGTCTCGTCGGCATCAACAACGGCCGAATCGCCACCTCGAAGGCGTCGGGCAATGTCTCGGCCGGCAACGCGAGCACGGCCGGCGGCCTGGCCGGCCTCAGCATCGGCGTGATCAACGCGTCGGCGGCGTCCGGCAACGTCACGGCCCTGGCCGCCAGCAACGTGGGCGGTCTCGTCGGCCTCAACCGGGGCAACATCGAGGGCACGAAAGCCAGCGGTAACGTCAAAGCCGGCGCCGGCAGCACGGTGGGAGGTCTCGTCGGCGCGAACGAAAAGGGCAACATCCGCTCGTCCTCGGCATCGGGTGACGTCGAGGGGGGGCCGATGAGCGACATCGGCGGTCTCGTCGGCTCGCTCATGGGTTCAGTCGACAACTCGCATGCGTCGGGCACCGTCAAGGGTTCGGGCGGACACTTCGTCGGCGGCCTCGTCGGCAACAACGCCGGGTTCATCACGGCCTCGTCCTCGAGCGGTGCGGTCCATGGCGGGCGCGGCGCATGGGTGGGCGGCCTCGTCGGCGGCAACTTCGGCGTGGTGAAGGGATCGACGACCAGCAGCCGCGTCGTCTCCACCGAAGCCGGCAGATACGGTGCGTTTGCCGGCTTCAACGCTTCCTTGCTGTCGGGCAACACGGCGACGGGCGACGCCGCCGGTTCGCCGAAGGTCGCGGTCAACATCGGCGGCGGTCGCGTGGAAGACTAAGCGGGAACGCGCGCGGGCGTCGGGCCTCGCCAGCCAGACAGGCAGGTCCGACGCCCGCCATGCATCCAGGCCGCCCGGGCAAGGGCGGTCGCACATCGCCGGCCATCCGTTCGCGTGTCTCGCCATCGACCACATTACCGTGTCGACGTTGTGCGAGTCCGATCCCGGCAGCGACACGCGGCATTGATCGAGCGTCGCGTTGTTCCGCGCGCCGCAGTTCATCGGAACCGCGTGGCCCGTTACGAAGCGTCGGTCATGGAAAGGAGTTGGGGGCCACGGACGCGCAACCGGTCGTCGAACGGAATCCGTGATCGGCCATCGTCGCCAGCCCCGCAACCGCTTCGGCCTATTCGTCGCCCGACAATCCGTTGCCTTCTTCGAAACGCGTCACCCCCTTCAGCCCGCGCAGCTTGTCGCAGATCGCCCGGTACTCGAGTTCCGACACCCGCGCCAGCGCGATGCGCACCTCGTCGTGCTCGCCCGTGTCGTCGGCACGCTGCACGATGAACTGCTTCACGCGCGCACTGTCCGGGCCGAGCGCCGCATGCAGCGAGTCGAACGTCAGCGTGCCGCTCACGACCGTCAGCGCGAGCTGGCGCCGCTGGCGCACCGTGAAGTAGCGCCGCTCCAGCGGCTTGATGCCGGCCAGGATGATCAGGATGATGATCGTCGCCGAAATCGACGCGACGTAGAGCCCGCCGCCCACCGCGAGACCGATCGCGGCGACCGACCACAGGCTCGCGGCCGTCGTCAGCCCGCGCACGATCTCGCCGCGCAGCAGGATCGAGCCCGCGCCGAGGAAGCCGATGCCCGACACGACCTGCGCGGCGATCCGCGACGGGTCGAGCATGATGTGGTCGCTGCTGCCGAGCACATCGGCAAAACCGAACGCCGACACGATCATGATCAGCGTCGAGCCGACGCACACCAGCATGTGCGTACGCAAGCCCGCCGCCCACGACAGGCGCTCGCGCTCGAAGCCGATGACGCTGCCGAGCGCCGCCGCGAGAACGAGCCGCATCACGAGTTCCAGGTTGCTGAGCATCCGATTTCTCTCCTTTTTTTGGTGCCGGCCGCGCGGAATGTTTTATCCTTGGCCCCGGCCGCGCCGATCCTCCGGGCCGTGCCGACACGTTTCGATCCAAGCGCTCAACCCCGCCATGCCCGTTTCCGACTCCGCATCCGCCCAGGCCGCCCAGCTGCGCCACCATTTCGCGCACGTCGTCTTGCCGATCTGGCGAGGTTCAGGGTTCGACCCGTCATTGCAGCTGCCGTTCGAGGCCGTCGATCCGGCCACCCACGCGCCGCTGCCCGTCACCCGTTATCGCGCAATGGCGTGCGCTCGGCAACTGTTCGTGTTCGCGCAGGCCGGCGACACCGCGCACGCGGCCACGCTGTTCGACGCGCTGTGCCGCCGCTTTCGCGACGCGCGCCACGGCGGCTGGATCTACAGCGTCGATGCGCGCGGCGCGCCGCTCGATACGACCAAGGATCTCTATACGCACGCGTTCGTCGTGTTTGCGTGCGCCGCATGGCATGCGGCTTCGGGCGACGCCGACGCGCGCACGGTGGCCGCGGAGACGGCCGCGCTGATCCAGGATCGCTTCGCCCCGCGCCCCGGCGACGCACTGCTCGATGCGGCGCGCCACGCCGATTTCTCGTCATCCGGCAGCGGTACGCTGCAGAATCCGCTGATGCACCTGACCGAAGCATGGCTCGCGGCCGCCGATGCATTCGGCGACGCGGCGTTCGACGATGCGTTGTTGCGCACCGCGCAGGCCGTCGAGCGCACGTTCGTCGACGCGGCGACCGGCTGCGTGGCCGAGCTGCCGCTGGGCGCGGCCGAGAACCGCTTCGAGCCCGGCCATCAATTCGAGTGGTTCTATCTGGTCGATGCGGCCGGCGCGCGGCTCGCGCAGACCGGGCTCCCCGCCGCGCTGTCGCGCGCGTTCGCGTTCGCGGAACAATACGGCGTCGATCCGCAAACGGGCGGCGTCCGCGCGGCGCTCGACGCGCAAGGCGCGTGCGTCGACGGCACACAGCGGATCTGGGCGCAGACCGAATACCTGCGCGCGCTCGCGACGCACGGCGGCACGCCGGCCTCCGCGCCGCTGGCGCGGCAGATCGAGCGGTTCGCCGCGCGGTTCCTGCATCCGCGCGGCTGGTTCGAGTGCAAGACGGCGGACGGGCAGGTGTCGCGCGCCGACATGCCGTCGACGACGCCCTACCACCTCGCCACCGCCTACGCGGCGCTGCCGGCCGGCTCGTAACCCGTCCCGGCGAACGACGGCGCCGCGCGTTCGCCGCGGGCGGCGCGTCCGTCACCCAGTTCGAACACCGACACGGCCTGCATCAGGTGCGCGGTCTGGTCGTTCAGCGACGCCGCCGCCGCCGCGACTTCCTCGACCAGCGCCGCGTTCTGCTGCGTAAGCTGATCCATCTGCGTGACGGCCTGGTTCACCTGCTCGATCCCGACGCTCTGCTCGACCGACGCGGCCGTGATCTCCGACATCGTCTGCACGACGCGCGTGATCGACGCCGACACCGTCCGCATCGCGTCGCCGGCGCGCTCGACGAGTTCCGCGCCGCCGTTGATCTGCGCAACCGAATCCTCGATCAGCGCCTTGATCTCCTTCGCCGATTGCGCGCTGCGCTGCGCGAGCGAGCGCACCTCGCCCGCGACCACCGCGAAGCCGCGCCCCTGTTCGCCGGCCCGCGCGGCCTCGACCGCCGCGTTCAGCGCGAGGATGTTGGTCTGGAATGCGATGCCGTCGATCACCGAAATGATCTCCGCGATCCGCCCGGAGCTTTGCGCGATGCCGCGCATCCGGTCGATCACGCTGTCGACCACGCCGCCGCCGTGGCTCGTCGCCTCGAGCGCCGCGTCGGCCAGCGCGCTCGCCGCGCGGGCGCTGTCGGTGTTCTGCCGGACGGTCGCGGTCAGCTCCTCCATGCTCGCGGCGGTTTCCTCGAGCGACGCAGCCTGCGTGCCCGTGCGCGCCGACAGGTCGGCGTTGCCGCCCGCGATCTCGCCCGCGCCAAGGTGGATCGCGTCGGACGCGTGGCGCACCGTGCGCACGGTGCTTGCGATGCTCGTCTGCATCGCGGCAAGGCTGCGCAGCATCCGGTCGATCTCGAACACGCCGCCCGCGCGCACGGTTTCGTCGAGCCGGCCCTGCGCGATCCGTTCGAAATGGCGGCCGGCGTCCTCCAGCGGCGCGACGACCGCGCGCCGCGCGGCCGCGTAGATCGCGGCGCTCGCCGCGAGCATCGCCACCAGCAGCACGATGCCGACCGACTTGAACCACAGCATGCCGCCGTCGATCGTGTCGAGCGCCGCGCGGCTCGATGCGCCGCCATAGTCGGTGAAGCGGTGCAGCTCGGCGATATAGGCGTCCTGGATGCCTTGCGTCGGCTGGTCGAGGAACGCCTGGATGTTGTCCGCGTCGAGGAACTGCACGAGTTCGCCCAGCGCGCCGCGCAGCGCGCGATAGCGCTCCGCGAGCGCCGCGACGCGCGCGCGGTTCGTGTCGTCGACCGGCTGCGCGGCCGTCAGCACGGCGAACGCCTTGTCCGCTTCCGCGAGCGACGCGCCGGCATGGCGGATGATGTCTTCCGGCTTCGGGCCGCCGCGCACCATCCGCGTACCGGCGCGCGACAGGTTGATGCGCGCGTCGAGCAACTGCTCGGTCGCCCGGCTGGCCGCGTCGACCTGCGCGATCGCGACGTTCGACAGATCGTCGACGCCGCTGCGCGTCGACGTGAGCGCCCAGAAGCCGAGCGCTTCGATCGCGAGCAGGAAGAGACAAAACACGGTCAACACGCCGAGCAGACCCGACGCGAGCTTGATTTTTCCGAACATGGGGAGATTCCTGGAAAGCGGACGATGAGGCAATGCCCCGGCATTAGCGGCATTTCTTCGTCGGACTTTAGGAGCGGAAGGCGGCAATGTTCGCGTTGCCCGCGCATTCCCTCGGAATCGCCCGCAAACAGGGGAGATCTTCGGTATTCGACGCAATAATCGCGTCGCGTCACGCCGTAATTTGCACGAAACGTGAACGAATTTCCTTGCTTATCCGCAGCCCCCTTCCTAGAGTTCAGCGCAAGCGGGCACGCATTTCGAGGGAAGTTCGATGACCGACATCACGGACCACGCGCGCGGCGCATTGCGCGCGCAACCGTTCAGCATGCTGCTGGGCACGGAGCTGATGCATATTGGCGACAACGAAGTGTCGCTGTGTCTGCCCGTGCGCGACGAACTGCGGCAGCAGCACGGTTTCGTGCACGGCGGCGTCATCAGCTATCTCGCGGACAATGCGCTGACGTTCGCCGGCGCGCTCGTGCTCGGCCCGCGCGTGATCACCGCCGAATACAAGATCAACTACCTGCGGCCGGCCGTGAACGGCACGCTCGTCGCACGCGCGAAGCTCGTCTACGCAGGGCGGCATCAGGCGACCTGCCAGTGTCATGTGTTCGTCATCGACGGCGATCACGAGCGGCTCGTCGCGATCGCGCAAGGCACGATCAACCGCGTCGGCGACGGCAAGATGCCGGATGGCCCGGCGGAAACGGCCTGAACGACCTGAACGGGCGAAAGCGATTGTCGGCAGGCCGAACGACGTGGGTGGATTCGAACCCGATGGCCGGGCGCCGCAGCAAGACCGCTCACGCCGCTCACATGTACAGCGCATCCCGACCTAACGTTTCATCGCGGCAAGATAGACTGCATCGCCTTCACGCCGGCCGACTGCGACGACCAGAACGACAACTTCCGAATCGCGTACTTCGTAGACGAGTCGGTAGCCGACGCCGCGCAGCTTGATCCTGTCACGATCCGGGTGGCCATGCAGTTCGGCCGAGGGAACGCGAGGATGCTCGATCCGCTCGGCAAGCCCGGCCTTGAATCGATCGCGACCAGTGCGATCGAGTTTCTTCCACTCCCTCAATTCAGGTTCGAGAAAGGCACGTTCAAAGGTCATTCAGCGTGACCTTGACGACCCTCTCCTTGGCGCGCGAATCGGCCAACGCATTGTCTTCAATGTCTTGCAGACGTTCGCCCCACGTCTTCGCCGGAATGCAATAGAACGCAGGCTCGTTGTGATTCAGAATCGCGACCGGGAAGCCCTCTCCTGCCGCGACCGTCCCCATCGGGTTCCGTTTCAGCGCCGAAACGCTCGCGGTCACGCTGGCCAGCATGGTGTGAGGCATGTCGATTCCTTCTCCAGCCAGGCAACGATTATGCTTTATTTGGCCCCAAATTCAGCACCTAAACGAGCACCAATTAAATCCACCGCTGCCGTGCCGAACCGCGGTTTTTCACGCACCAGGCCAGATCGACGTGCACGCTACGCCGGATCCGCTTCCTCCCCCGCCAGCGGCAAAAAGCGCGGCGCCACACGCGCCCTCAGGTTCCCGCTCTCGTCGGTACGATAAATCCCGCGCGCCACGTTATGCGGATGCGCGGCCGCGTCGGCCACGCTCAGCAGCGGCGCGAAACACGCGTCGGTGCCTTCGAGCAGCGCGCGCCAGTGTGCGGACGGCTGGCGAGCGAACACGTCGGCGAAACGCGCCTTCAGCGCCGGCCAGCGCGCGCGGTCGTACTGCGATGCCGGATCGACGTCGGCCAGCCCGAGCCGTTCGACCAGCAGCGCATAGAACGGCGGCTCCAGCGCGCCGATCGTCACGCACGCGCCGTCCGCGCAGCGGTACACGTCGTAGAACGGCGCATCGTGAAAGAGGCTCGGCTGCGCGCCGTCGAGCTGCCCGTTCGCGCGCGCCCACAGCGCGAGCGAACCGAGCATCGACACGATATCGACGATCGCGCCGTCGACCACGCGCCCCGGGCCGCCGCCGCGCACGTCGAGCAGCGCACAGACGATCCCGAACGCGAGCCCGAGCGCGCCGCCGGCATCGCCGACGACGGTCGGCGGCAGCCCCGGCCGGCCGTCGCGCGGCGCGGACAGCGACAGCAGCCCCGTCAGCGCGACGTAGTTCAGGTCGTGCCCGGCCGCGGCCGCGAGCGGGCCGTGCTGGCCCCAGCCGGTCATCCGTCCGTACACGAGCTTCGGGTTGCGGCGCGCGCAAGCGTCGGGCCCGAGGCCGAGCCGCTCCATCACGCCGGGCCGCAGCCCCTCGATCAGCGCGTCGGCCCGCGCGATCAGGTCGAGCGCGGCGTCGCGGCCGGCCGGCGCCTTCAGGTCGAGTTCGACGATCGTCTTGCCTTCGCGCAGCAGATCGCCGTCGCGGGCCCGCAACGCGTCCGGCGCGCTCGTGCGGCCGGACGGACGCGCGATCAGCGTGATCCGCGCGCCCATCCCGGCGAGCATCCAGCCCGCGAGCGGGCCGGGGCCGAGACCTTCGAATTCGACGATGTGGATGCCGGAAAGCGGCGTATCGAGTGGCATGCGATTCTCCTGTACCGGTCGGCGCGTCGGCACTTGCGCCGGCGCGGTGCTTCGTGCGGCGGCTTGCATCCGGCACACGCGCCTCAAACGAAAAATCCCTGCGCAGCGGGTTCCGCTTCGCAGGGATCGCGGCGCGTCATGCGCGTGCCGGTGCGCGCGTCAGAACGCGTCGCCCGGCACCCGCACCCAGCCTTCCATCAGCACGCGCGCGCTGCGGCTCATGATCGCCTTCGTGACGGTCCACTCGCCGTTCTCGAGCCGCGCCTCCGCGCCGACGCGCAGCGTGCCTGACGGATGGCCGAAGCGCACCGCGTTGCGTTCGCCGCCGCCCGCCGCCAGATTGACGAGCGTGCCGGGGATCGCCGCGGCCGTGCCGATCGCGACCGCCGCCGTGCCCATCATCGCGTGGTGCAGCTTGCCCATCGACATCGCGCGCACCAGCAGGTCGACATCCCCCGCGTTCACGCGCTTGCCGCTCGACGCGACGTAGTCGGCCGGCTTCGCGACGAACGCGATCTTCGGCGTGTGCTGCCGCGTCGCGATTTCGTCGAGCGTATCGATCAGGCCCATGCGCAGCGCGCCGTGCGCGCGGATCGTCTCGAACTTCTCGAGCGCCTTCGCATCGCCGTTGATCGCGTCCTGCAGCTCGGTGCCCGTATAGCCGATCGCTTCCGCCTCGACGAAGATCGTCGGGATGCCCGCGTTGATCATCGTCGCCTTCAGCGTGCCGACGCCCGGCACCGCGAGATCGTCGACGAGATTGCCGGTCGGAAACATCGAACCGCCCGCGCCCTCTTCCTCGGCGGCCGGGTCCATGAATTCGAGCTGCACCTCGGCGGCCGGGAACGTGACGCCGTCCAGCTCGAAATCGCCCGTCTCCTGCACCGCGCCGTTCGTGACCGGCACGTGCGCGACGATCGTCTTGCCGATGTTCGCCTGCCAGATCCGCACGGTCGCGACGCCGTCGCGCGGCACGCGCGCCGGATCGACGAGCCCGCCGCTGATCGCGAACGGGCCGACGGCCGCCGACAGGTTGCCGCAGTTGCCGGTCCAGTCGACGAACGCCTTGTCGATCGCGACCTGGCCGAACAGGTAGTCGACATCGTGGCCGGGCCGCGTGCTCTTCGACACGATCACCGTCTTGCTGGTGGACGACGTCGCGCCGCCCATCCCGTCGATCTGCTTGCCGTACGGATCGGGGCTGCCGATCACGCGCAGGAGCAGTGCGTCGCGCGCGGCGCCCGGCGCCTGCGCGGCGTCCGGCAGGTCCTGCAGCCGGAAGAACACGCCCTTGCTGGTACCGCCGCGGATATAGGTCGCGGGAATCCTGATTTGAGGAATATGAGCCATGTCTGTGTTCTCTCCGTGCGCCCGTCAGGCCGCCTGCGACGATTCGAGGAAGTCCTGCGCGAAACGCTGCAGCACGCCGCCCGCCTCGTAGATCGACACTTCCTCGGCCGTGTCGAGCCGGCACGTCATCGGCACCGCGACGCGCTCGCCGTTCTTGCGGTGAATCACGAGCGTCAGGTCGGCGCGCGGCGTACGCTCGCCGATCACGTCGAAGGTCTCGGTGCCGTCGATGCCGAGCGTCGTGCGGTTCGTGCCCGGCTTGAACTCGAGCGGCAGCACGCCCATCCCGATCAGGTTCGTGCGGTGGATCCGCTCGAAGCCTTCGGCGGCGATCGCCTCGACGCCCGCGAGCCGCACGCCCTTCGCGGCCCAGTCGCGCGACGAGCCCTGGCCGTAGTCGGCGCCGGCCACGACGATCAGCGGCTGCTTGCGGTTCATGTACGTCTCGATCGCCTCCCACATCCGCATGACCTTGCCTTCCGGCTCGACGCGCGCGAGCGAGCCCTTCTTCACCGCGCCGTCGACGACCGCCATCTCGTTGATCAGCGTCGGATTCGCGAAGGTCGCGCGCTGCGCGGTCAGGTGGTCTCCCCGGTGCGTCGCGTACGAGTTGAAGTCTTCTTCCGGCAGGCCCATCTTCGCGAGGTATTCGCCGGCCGCGCTGTCCGGCAGGATCGCGTTCGACGGCGACAGGTGGTCGGTCGTGATGTTGTCGCCGAGCACCGCGAGCGGACGCATGCCCTTCAACGTGCGCTCGCCGGCCAGCGCGCCTTCCCAGTACGGCGGGCGGCGGATGTACGTGCTCTGCGCGCGCCAGTCATACAGCGGCGCCGCACGCTCGCCGGCGTCGGCGCTGCGCGCGAACATCGGCTCGTAGACCTTGCGGAACTGCTCGGGCTTCACGCTCGACGCGACGATCGCATCGATCTCCTCGTCGGTCGGCCAGATGTCCTTCAGCGTGACGGGCTTGCCGTCCCGGTCGTGGCCGAGCACGTCCTTCTCGATGTCGAAGCGGATCGTGCCGGCGATCGCGTAGGCGACGACGAGCGGCGGCGACGCGAGGAACGCCTGCTTCGCATATGGGTGGATGCGGCCGTCGAAGTTGCGGTTGCCGGACAGCACGGCCGTCGCGTACAGGTCGCGATCGACGATTTCCTGCTGGATCTTCGGGTCGAGCGCGCCCGACATCCCGTTGCAGGTCGTGCACGCGAACGCGACGATGCCGAAGCCGAGCTTCTCGAGTTCGGGCAGCAGGTTCGCTTCTTCCAGGTACAGCTCGACCGCCTTCGAGCCCGGCGCGAGCGAGCTCTTCACCCACGGCTTGCGCGTGAGGCCCTTCGCGTTCGCGTTGCGCGCGAGCAAGGCCGCGGCGATCACGTTGCGCGGGTTGCTGGTGTTCGTGCAGCTCGTGATCGCGGCGATGATCACCGCGCCGTCGGGCATCTCGCCCGGCTTCTCTTCCCACTGGCCGGCGATCCCGCGCGCGGCCAGATCGGACGTCGGCAGCCGCTTGTGCGGGTTCGACGGACCGGCCATGTTGCGCACGACGCTCGACAGGTCGAACGTCAGCGTGCGTTCGTACTGCGCGTTGGCCAGCGTGTCGGCCCACAGGCCGGCCGCCTTCGCGTAGGTCTCGACGAGCCTGACCTGCTCGTCGCTGCGGCCGGTGAGGCGCAGGTAGTCGGTCGTCTGGCCGTCGATGAAGAACATCGCGGCAGTCGCGCCGTATTCGGGCGCCATGTTCGAGATCGTCGCGCGGTCGCCGAGCGTGAGGCTCGCCGCCCCTTCGCCGCGGAATTCCAGGTACGCGCCGACCACCTTCTCCTTGCGCAGGAACTCGGTCAACGCGAGCACGATGTCGGTCGCGGTGATGCCGGGCTGGCGCTTGCCGGTCAGCTCGACGCCGACGATGTCCGGCAGGCGCATCCACGACGCGCGGCCGAGCATCACGTTCTCGGCCTCGAGGCCGCCCACGCCGATCGCGATCACGCCGAGCGCGTCGACGTGCGGCGTGTGGCTGTCGGTGCCGACGCAGGTGTCCGGGTACGCGACGCCGTCGTGCGCCTGGATCACCGGCGACATTTTCTCGAGGTTGATCTGGTGCATGATGCCGTTGCCCGGCGGGATCACGTCGACGTTCTCGAACGCCTTCTTCGTCCACTCGATGAAGTGGAAGCGATCCTCGTTGCGGCGATCCTCGATCGCGCGGTTCTTCGCGAACGCGTCCGGATCGAAACCGCCGCATTCGACGGCGAGCGAGTGGTCGACGATCAGCTGCACGGGCACGACCGGGTTCACCTTCGCCGGGTCGCCGCCGCCGTCGGCGATCGCGTCGCGCAGGCCGGCGAGATCGACGAGCGCCGTCTGCCCGAGGATGTCGTGGCACACCACGCGCGCCGGGAACCACGGGAAGTCGCGTTCGCGCTTGCGCTCGATGATCTGCTTCAGCGAATCGGCGAGGATCGCCGGGTCGCAGCGGCGCACGAGGTTTTCGGCAAGGACGCGCGACGTGTACGGCAGCGTGTCGTAGGCGCCGGGCGCGATCGCGTCGACCGCGGCACGCGCGTCGAAATAGTCCAGCGACGTGCCGGGCAGGGGTTTGCGGTTGGCGGTATTCATGATGTGGGGCGGGAATCGGGGTATGACGTTCCGCGCGCGCCGGCCGCCCGCATCACGGGCATCGGCGCGCGCGGCAGGTGTTTCAGCGCTTCTCGATCGGCACGAACTGCAGGTCTTCCGGGCCCGTGTAGTTCGCGCTCGGGCGGATGATCTTGTTGTCGATGCGTTGCTCGATGACGTGCGCGCTCCAGCCCGACGTACGCGAGATCACGAACAGCGGCGTGAACATCGCGGTCGGCACGCCCATCATGTGATACGACACCGCGCTGAACCAGTCGAGGTTCGGGAACATCTTCTTCGCCTCCCACATCACCGACTCGAGGCGCTCGGCGATGTTGTACAGCTTCAGGTCGCCCGCTTCCTTCGACAGCTTGTGCGCGACGCCCTTGATCACCTTGTTGCGCGGATCGGAGATCGTGTAGACCGGGTGGCCGAAGCCGATCACGACTTCCTTGTTCTCGACGCGGCGGCGGATGTCCGCTTCGGCGTCGTCCGGCGAGCTGTAGCGGCTCTGGATGTCATACGCGACCTCGTTCGCGCCGCCGTGCTTCGGCCCGCGCAGTGCGCCGATCGCACCGGTGATCGCCGAGTAGATGTCCGAGCCCGTGCCCGCGATCACGCGGCCCGTGAACGTCGACGCGTTGAATTCGTGCTCCGCGTACAGGATCAGCGACGTGTGCATCGCCTCGACCCACGGCTTCGACGGCGTCTTGCCGTGCAGCAGGTGCAGGAAATGGCCGCCGATCGAGTCGTCGTCGGTTTCCGTCTCGATGCGCTTGCCGTTGTGCGAGAAGTGATACCAGTACAGCAGCATCGAGCCGAGCGACGCCATCAGGCGGTCGGCGATGTCGCGCGCGCCCGGCAGGTTGTGGTCGTCCTTCTCCGGCAGCACGGTGCCCAGCACCGACACGCCCGTGCGCATCACGTCCATCGGGTGCGCGGACGCCGGGATCTGCTCGAGCGCCGCCTTCAGCGCGCTCGGCAGGCCGCGCAGCGCGCGCAGCTTGGTCTTGTACGCAGCCAGTTCGGTCAGGTTCGGCAGCGTGCCGTGCACGAGCAGGTGCGCGATTTCCTCGAATTCGCACGATTCGGCGACGTCGAGAATGTCGTAGCCGCGGTAGTGCAGGTCGTTGCCGGTCTTGCCGACCGTGCACAGCGCCGTGTTGCCGGCCGTCACGCCCGACAGCGCCACCGATTTCTTCGGCTTGAATGCGCCTGCGGCGGCCGGTGCTGCTGCGTCTTTCGTCTCGCTCATGTTTCCGTTCTCCAATGTTCCAGATGCCTGTATCGGGGGGCGGGCCGCGTTACTTCTTGCCCTGCGCGAACAGCTCGTCGAGCTTGCGTTCGTATTCGTGATAGCCGAGGAAGTCGTACAGCTCGGCGCGCGTCTGCATCGTCGGCACGGCCGCCTTCTGCGTGCCGTCGCGGCGCAGCGTTTCGTAGAAATTCAGCGCGGCCTTGTTCATCGCGCGATACGCGCCGCAGCAGTACAGCGCGATGTCGACGTTCGCCTCGCGCAGTTCGTCGAGCGTGAACAGCGGCGTCGAACCGAACTCGGTCAGGTTCGCGAGGATCGGCACCTTCACGGCTGCCTTGAAGCGGCGGTAGTCGTCGAGCGACTTCATCGCTTCCGGGAAGATCATGTCCGCGCCGGCTTCGACGTACGCGACCGCGCGCTCGATCGCCGAGTCGATCCCTTCCGCGGCGGCCGCATCCGTGCGCGCCATGATCACGAACTGGTCGTCGGTCCGCGCATCGACCGCGGCCTTGACACGATCGACCATTTCCTCGGTCGGCACGACTTCCTTGCCCGGGCGGTGGCCGCAGCGCTTCTGGCCGACCTGGTCCTCGAGGTGCACGGCCGCGACGCCGGCCTTGATGAACGAGCGGACCGTGCGCGCGATGTTGAACGCGCCGCCCCAGCCCGTGTCGATGTCAACCAGCAGCGGCAGGTCGGTCGCGTTGGTGATCCGGTTCGCGTCGATCAGCACGTCTTCCATCGTGCTGATGCCGAGGTCGGGGATCCCGAGCGAGTTCGCGGCGACGCCGCCGCCCGACAGGTAGACGGCCTTGAAGCCGACGGCCTGCGCCATCTTGGCCGCGTACGCGGTGATCGCGCCGACCACCTGCAGCGGCTGTTCCGCCGCGACTGCCGCGCGAAATTTCGCGCCGGCGCTCTGAAGATGCGTATTGCTCATGAACGGCCTCCTGATGGAATGCCTGATAACAGCAAGGACCGGGCCAGCGCGCGAAACGTCGCTAACCCCCTGATTCTTAAGCAACCGGTCCGGGCGGCACGATGTCCACCGATTTCAATTCGGCAATTTCATGTTTCAAAAATGAAATCTCACGCGCATAATCGATCGTCATGGACCTCTCCTCGACCAAGCCCGTCGGCCCGGCCGATCGTACGGTGCGCCCGCGCATCTGGGCGATGGGCATCAGCCGCCTGCGCGACCTGTTTCGCGAGATCGCCGGCGAATTCGACGAACGCGCCGACGTGCGCATCGTGACGCGCGCGTATGAGGATGCGCTCGGCGCGATCGCCGAGGCCGGTGCCGCGCGGCCCGACGTGATCGTCGCGGCCGGCTCGAACGGCGGCTTCCTGAAGACGCGTGCGCCGGTGCCGGTGGTGGTGGTATCGCCGACCGGCTTCGACGTGATGCAGGCACTCGCGCGCGCCCGGCGCGACGCGTCGCGGATCGCGCTCGTCAGCGCCGGGGACACCCCGCCTGAAGTGCGCCGCTTCGTCGCCGCGTACGGCCTCGACGTGCAGTTTGCGTCATATCAGTCCGCGCAGGAAGCGGAAGCCTGCGTGCACGACCTGCACGATCGCGGCATCGAGACGATCGTCGGCCCCGGCCTCGTCACCGATCTCGCGGCGAGTGCCGGCATGGGCGCGGTGTTCCTGTATTCGCACGCCTCCGTGCGCAAGGCTGTCGAGACGGCGCTCGAGGTCGCGTATGCGACGCACGCCGAGGCGTTCCGCCGCCAGCGGCTCGACACGCTGCTGCAGCATCTGCGCGACGGCGTGGTCGCGCTCGACGCACACGGCCGCGTCGAGGCGATCAACGAGCGGCTCGCGTCGGCGCTCGGGGTCGAACCCGCGGCGGCGGTCGGCCGCGCGCTCGTCGACCTGCGGCCCGAGCTGCGCACGCTGCGCGGCGAGGACGGCGACGCGCTCGCCACCGTACGCGGCGTGCGCTACGTCGTGCATCGCGGGCCGCTCGTCGATCGCGGCGTGACGTCGGGCAGCGTGCTGACGTTCCAGGAATCGCGCGCGGTCGAACGGCTCGACCGCGCGTTGCGTTCGCAGCCGACCACGCAGCAGTTCGCCGCGCGCTACGCGCTCGACGACGTGGTCGGCGCCTCGGCGCCGATGACGCGCGTGCGCGACCTCGTGCGCCGCTATGCGAAATCCGATGCGACCGTGCTCGTGCTCGGCGAAAGCGGCACCGGCAAGGAAATGATCGCGCAGAGCCTGCACGGGCTGTCCGCGCGGCACAGCTACCCGTTCGTCGCGGTCAACTGCGGCGCGTTTCCGGAAGCGCTGCTTGAGAGCGAGCTGTTCGGTTACGAGGAAGGCGCGTTCACCGGCGCGCGGCGCGGCGGCAAGACCGGCCTGTTCGAGGCCGCGCATCGCGGCACGCTGTTTCTCGACGAGATCGGCGAGATGCCGCCGTCGCTGCAGAGCCGGCTGCTGCGCGTGCTGCAGGAGCGCGAAGTGATCCGGCTCGGCTCGACCGAGCCGATCCGCATCGACGTGCGCGTGATCGCCGCGACGCACCGGCCGCTGCTCGCGGCCGTCGAGGCCGGCACGTTCCGCGCCGATCTCTATTACCGGCTCAACATCCTGAACGTCGGCCTGCCGCCGCTGCGCGAGCGCGCGGCCGACATCCCCGCGCTCGCCGCGGCGCTGCTCGTGCAGGCTGCACGGCGCGAATCGCGTCTCGCCGAACGCCTGCGCGATGCCGGCGACGCCGCGCGCGTGCTCGACGCGACCGGGGCGACGCTCGCGCGCTACCGGTGGCCCGGCAATGTGCGCGAGCTGCAGAACGTGATCGAGCGGATCGCGGTGGAACTCGCCGAGGAAGCCGATGAAAACGATCCCGCGGCCGCGTGCGGCACGCTCGATCCCGACGCGCTGCGGACGATCGCCCCCGAACTGTTCGCGGCGGCGCCCGACGCGGCCGACACCGACGACGCGCAGACCTTGCACGCGCGCCGCCGTCGCGTGGAAGCCGACGAGATCCGCGCGGTGCTCAACGCGTGCGGCGGCGACCGCGACCGCGCGTGCGCGATGCTCGGCATCAGCAAGACGACGCTGTGGCGGAAGCTGTCGGCGAAATAAGCCCGGCGGACGGCCGGTCTGTCAGTCGGCCTTGTGATAGTGGCGGTACGCCTTGGCGCGATTGCCGCACGACGACATCGAGCACCAGCGGCGGCTGCCGTTCTTGCTGTCGTCGATGAACAACCACTGGCACGCGTCGTTCGCGCAGCGCTTGACCTTCGCGAACCGCGCGCCGCCGAGCAGGTCGATCGCCGACCACAGCACCGGGCTCAGCAACCCGGCGAGCGTCGCGCCCGCGCTCCCGACCCGCCACGCATAACCGCCGTCGATGCGCGCCAGCGCGACGCGCGGCGACGCTTCCGCCAGAAAGCCGCCGAGCAGCGCGAGATCGTCCGCGTGCGGCTCGCGCTGCTCGGCCTGCGCATGAAAGAGCCGATACAACGCCTCGCGCAACGCGAGCGCACGCGCCAGCATCGCCGGCTCGCCTTCCTCCACCCCACGTGCACGACAGGCTTCCGCCACGCCGGCCGGCACGCCGGCGTGCTCGCGGCACCACGCCAGCAGGTCGTCCAGCGTGCCGAAGGTTTCCGTCGGCGGATCGCTGCCGCGCCAGTACAGCGTGTTCATGAAATCGATGCCCAGCGTCTCGGGCGGCGATGGAATCAGGCAGTCCGTCGCGACGGAAGGTTGCGTTTTGCTCATGACGCGATCGTATCTAACCACCATGCCGGTTGACAAGCCTCCGGGCACTTTCTAACATAACCGGCATGGTAGTTATAAATAGGTCTGCTGCACGGACAACCGCCTCGGTCCAGGGAGTCACAGTCGATCGATCGTCTTTCGTATGGCGTTATCCACAACGGCCGCACGTTCCACGACAGCACGCTCGGCACACTCCGCTACAAGCGGCTTGCATGGCGGTTATGAGCAGGTTTGCCGCACCGACGTCCCCTTTCAGTCCAAGGAGCCACAGATGATCGATCACCTTTCGTTCGGCGTTGCACACATCGGCCGCAGCCGCACCTTCTACGACCATGCGCTCGGCGCACTCGGCTACAAGCGGCTGTATAGCGACGACGGTTCCATCGGGTACGGCACGACCGAGCCGGAGCTGTGGTTGCAGCACGCGGCACGCCCCGTCGTCGCCGATCCCGACTCGGGGTTGCACCTGTCGTTCAAGGCCGCGTCGCCGGTCGAGGTCGACGCGTTCTACCGCGCCGCGCTCGCGCACGGCGGCCAGGACAACGGCGGGCCGGGCAAGCGCGAACACTACGGTCCCGGCTATTACGCGGCGTTCGTCGTCGATCCCGACGGATATCGGCTGGAAGCGCATTGCGAACTCGACAACATCGTGTGACGCCGCGTGGATTCACCGTAGACAAATGCGAAGGGCCCGATTCCGCATCCTGCGGAATCGGGCCCTTTCGGGTGTTGGCACGCCGGCGCCGGTTACCGCGCGTCGCGCGCAGGCTGCAACTGCTCGCCGAGCCCGTCGATCCCGAGGCGCACCGTCTGGCCGGCCTTCAGGAACACCGGTGACGGCTTGATGCCCATGCCGACGCCCGGCGGCGTGCCGGTCGTGATCACGTCGCCCGGCTGCAGCGTCATGCAGGTCGACAGATACGCGATCAACTGTGCGACCGTGAACACCATCGTGCGCGTGTTGCCGTTCTGATATCGGTGGCCGTCGACTTCGAGCCACAGGTCGAGACGCTGCGGATCGGGCACTTCGTCGCGCGTGACGAGCCACGGGCCGATCGGGCCGAACGTGTCGAAACCCTTGCCCTTGTCCCACTGGCCACCGCGCTCGATCTGCCATTCGCGCTCGGACACGTCGTTGACGACGCAATAGCCCGCGACGTAATCGAGCGCGTTCGCTTCGGCGACGTCCTTGCAGGTCGTGCCGATCACGACGCCGAGTTCGACTTCCCAGTCGGTCTTGACCGAACCCTTCGGAATGTCGATGCCGTCGTTCGGACCGCAGATCGAACTCGTCCATTTGCCGAACACGACCGGCTCCTTCGGGACCGGCATGCCGGCTTCCGCCGCGTGATCGGCATAGTTCAGACCAATGCCGATGAACTTGCGGACGTGCCCGACGCACGCGCCGATGCGCGGCTCGCCGGCTACGAGCGGCAGCGTGGCCGGATCGATCGCGCGCAGCCGCGCGAGACCCGCGTCGGACAGCACGTCGCCGGCAAGATCCGGCACGTGTGCGGACAGGTCGCGAATCCGGCCGGCCGCGTCGAGGATACCGGGCTTTTCCTGGCCGGACGGGCCATAGCGAAGCAGTTTCATCGTGCTACCTCTGTTGTCGAATGGGACAGGATACCGGCGACGCGGCCCTTCGTGGCCGCGCACCGGACGGATTGTCGATCGTCGATTGCGCGCGTCGACACCGCACCCGGCGGGCCGTCGACGCGCGAAGGTCGCGCGGGCGCAGCGATCGCGGCGTCGTACGAACAGTACGGCGCGCATCGAGCGGGCGGCCGCCGGTCTGCGCATCGGCGACGACGGCCCGGCACCCGCGACGCGTGCCGGACCATGCCGGCCGGCTTCACGCGCGGCCGCGCCGTCGCTGGCCCGCCCGACTTTGTACCATCGGCCGCGCACCGTGAAATGGCGCGCAACGGATACCGACTATTGGCGTGCCTGCGGACATTGCGGCGCAGCATGGGATACGCATCCCTCGACCGACCGGTCGGGCTGGCCGGCATCGCCTGCCATCAGACCATGAATACTGGATATTCGGGGTGCCCCTGTCATCGAGAACGTTTGCCAATCCGTTCTTGTTCGGTAATGATCGGTAAAAAGACGCTGCATTGCACACTGCATGTTTATTGCTAAGCTCGAACAGATGGCTTTCATCGCCATTCGCGGGCCCACCCTATGCGCGTGCAGAACCGGCCAGCGTGCGTCGCCAACCGACTGACGGTAATCCCCCAACCTCACATTGACAATGCAGACAACCAACGACCCGCTTCCCGGCTGCGACGCACGGGAATCGATGGCCGCTATCGACCGCTATCGCGCCCCCGCGCTCGACAAGGGGCTCGACATTCTCGAACTCCTGTCCGAGCAGAAAGAAGGACTCACCCGCACCGAAATCACGAAGGAACTCGGCCGCAACGCGAGCGAGATCTACCGGATGCTCGAACGCCTCGTCGCTCGCCGCTACGTGATGCGCTCGACCGGCGGCGATCGCTACACGCTCAGCCTCAAGCTGTTCGCGCTCGCGCACCGGCATCCGCCGATGAGCCGGCTGATCGCCGAAGCCCTGCCGCCGATGCAGCGCTTCGCCGATGCGGCCGAACAGTCGTGCCACCTGTCGGTCTACGATCGCGGCAACCTGCTGGTGATCGCACAGGTCGACGGGCCCGGCCCGTGGGGCGTGTCGGTCCGGCTCGGCTCGCGCATCGGGCTCGCCGATACGGCGTCGGGACGCGTGATGCTGTCGTTCCAGGGCCCCGAGCAACGCGCGCACATGCTGGCCGAGCATCGCCAGGTCAAGGGCGAGGCGCCGCTGAACGAGCAGGAACTCGCGTACGCGTGCCAGTCCATCCGGCAGGATGGCTACCTGCGCCAGGACAGCCGCCAGGCCTATGGCGTGACCGACCTGAGCGCGCCGATCCTCGGGCCGTCCGGCCATGCGATCGCGGTGCTGACCTGCCCGTACATGCGCCGGATCGATGCGCATGCGGCCCCGTCCGTCGACCTCGTCGTCGAAGGGTTGCGCGACACGGCCTCCCATCTGTCGATGGGACGCATCGAGATCTGCTGACACGCGGATGCTTCCCGATGCACACCGGGGGACGGCGCAGCGGCACCGCCCCCCGGTTGCGCGCGACGCCGGTGCGGTGCGCGATATGCGATGCACGATTTGCGGTGCCATATCGTGCGCTCGCGGCGCTACGCTAAAATAGCGGCCCTCTCAAAAACTACGATGGCCGGTTGTCGCGGCCGTCGTGTCCGATGGATGTCATGGCCAAACTTCTGAACGATCAAGAATTCCAGCGTTTCTCCGAACTTCAGCAGAAGCAGGCAAGCTTCACGATCACGCCCGACGAAGCGGACGAGCTGCGCGATATCGTCGCGCGCGCGCAGCAGAAGCGCGACGATCGCGCCGCCGCAATGCAGGCGATCGAAAACTACATCGAGCAGTTCGACATCACACCCGACGAACTCTTCTCGCCCGAGCAGATCGGCGACGCGGCCCGCACCTACGGGCTCATCACGGCGACCAAGAAGGAACGCACGCTGCCGCCGTCGATCACGTTCAACGGCAAGCCGTACCAGTGGACCAAGACGCTTCCGGACGACGTGCGCGGCGCGCTGTTCGACGCATTCACGTCCGGCGAATCGGTCAAGCGCTTCATCGCGATGCCGAAAGACACCGCGCGCTGTGCATTGACGATCGCCCGCCTCGAGCGCGAAACCGGCGCCGTCTATGCCGATCCGCACCTCGAGGAACTCGCGATTTCGCGCGACCAGGTGAACGACGCGGCGTCGAAACTCGCCGCGTAAATGCGGCCTCGGGCACGGTTCATGCGTGCCCGAACCCCGGCGCGGCGCCCGCATTGACCGGCGCCGCGCTCACGGGAGCGGTGCATCCACCCGCTCCCGAAAAGTCTCACCTCAGCCTCCCGCAGGCGCTCACCGACACCTCCCGAACACGCTCACCGAAGGCTCCCGAAGACGCTCACCAAGGTCTCCCGAATATCCTCACCGGATGCTCCCGCAAGCCCTCACCGAGACGTCCTGGAAAGGCTCACCGGCGGCTCCCGCAAGGGCTCACCGGTCGCCCCCGGGAAGGCTCACCGAACGCTCCCGTATCGGCTCACCACACATTCCCGGAAACGCTCACTGGCCGCTCCCGAAAAATCTCACCTTTACGGTCGATCCGAATTGGCGACGCCGGCATACGGTGCGCAAAGCGCTTGAATACCTCGCGTAAAGGCCATGCGGAGCAGGCAACGCGATGCTCGGCAAGCGCCTTCAGACGCCGCCGGCATCGACCTGGCAACGGCTCGGTACATTCAGGCGCTTCTTCCGAAAGCGCATACCAATACTTTGCATTCCTGAGTGAATGAATGCGCAACATGGTGAATGCCGGAGCCGTCCACTTGCATACGGTGCCTCCTCGCTTCACGCAGCCGACCACCGCTACGGCTGCAGCTTCATCCTGAAGCCCACGACGCCAGGCTCCTCCGTGGTCGACACCGTGAAGCCGCACGACTTCGCGAGCGAGATCATCGCCGAATTCTCGCGCAGTGCCTCGCCAACCATCCAGGCGGTTCCGCGCGAACGCGCGTAGTCGATGATGCGGGCCATCATCAGCCTGCCGAGCCCTTTGCCCTTCTGATCGGGACGTACCGCGATCGCGAACTCCGCCGTCTCGTTGTCGGGGTCGGCGACCGCGCGCACCACCGCGAGCGTGTGGTCGCGCCCCGACGCGTCGGTGAACGACACGATGAAAGCCATCTCGCGGTCGTAATCGATCTGCGTCATGCGCGCCACCTGCGAATGATCGAAGCTGCGCACCGCGCCGAAGAAACGCATCCGCAGATCGTCCGGCGTCATCGCGCCGAGCAGTTCGTTGTGCGCGGCTTCGTCTTCCGGACGGATCGGGCGGATCGTCACCGTCTCGCCGCGCCACTCGAGCGTCTGTTCGAGGTGCCGCGGATACGGCATGATCGCGAGCCGGCTGCGCCCCGTGGCCAGCGTGATGCGCGGCGCGATCACGCGCGCGCCGTCGGACAGCACGCGCAGCGTGACCGACAGCGCGACAACTTCGCGGACGTCGCAGACGACCTGCGACAACGCCGTCACCGCGTCGAGCGTCGGCTCGACGGGCGTACTGCGCGCATACGGCGAACGCTCCATCACCGCACGCGCAAGCACGGTATTCAGCGGCGGCAGGCCGTAGACGACGAATGGCGCCGAGACACCGTCCGCGGGCGGCACGGCATAGCGGAACACCGGACCGAAGTTCGAATCGTCGTACATGTCGACCGTGATATCGACGACTTTCCTGCCCGCCGGCTCGTCAGCCTGCTCGCCATGCAAGCCGAAATGGGACAGCCAGCGCAACGCGGCATCGCCGGCCAGTTCATGCTGGCCGGTTTCGACCATCCGGCGCGCTTCCGCCTGCGCCGACGCGACGCATTCGGCCGGCTGCGGCGGCGTGCCTTCGGGCGTCTGCATCAGCAATTGTCGCCCGAGGTTGTAGTCGACGAGACGCGCATACGCGCGCGCGAGCCGCTGCGGTGTCGTATGGACCGGAATGCCGTTCGCGTGCAGCGCATCGCGCGTCGCCGCATCGACCGCGCCGAAGAAACACGCGAGGATGCCGCGATGCGCGTATTGCCGCGAGTCGATCAACGTGCGTGCAACCGAATCGGCCGGCGCGCTGTGGGACGTCGAATGGACGACGAACAGCGTGCCCGTTTGCGGGAACGGCGCAAGCGCCTGGATCGCCGCGGCAAAGTGCTCGGGGCGTGCATCGTCGCCCAGCGTCAGCGGATTGCCGGGCGCGGCCAGATGCGGCAGCGCGGCCGATACGGCCGAGGTTGCCGCCGGCGGCCAGTCGGCCAGCGCGACGCGTACTTCCGCGACCGCATCGACCGCCAGCTTCGCGACACCCGCGTCGCTGGTGACGAGCGTCGCCGCGCCGCGCGCGGTGACGCGGCCGACGCCGAGCGTCTCGATCTCGTCGAGCAGATCGTCGAGCGCATCGACACGCACCATGCCCGCGCGCTGGAACGCCGCCGTATAGAGTGCGTCGCCGGGATCGGCACGCCCGGTGCGCAACGCGAGGACCGGCTTGTTGCGGGCGGCCGCGCGCGCGGCCGACATGAACTTGCGCGCCGCGCGCACGGTATCGAGTTCGAGCAGGATCGCGCGCGTGCCGGGATCGCTCGCCAGATAATCGAGTACGTCGCCTGCATCGACGTCGGACTCGCTGCCGAGCGCGACGACATGCGAAAAGCCGAGGCCGCGCGCGTCGGCCCAGCCGAGCACCGCGTTCGTCAGCGCGTTCGATTGCGACACCCACGCAACGCCGCCCGATCGCGCCGTATAGGCCGGCGCACCGAAATGCGCGTGCCGCGCGGGCGACAACACGCCGAGGCTGCCGGGCCCGACGATACGGAGCACGAACGGCTTCGCCGCCTTCAGCATGCGATCGACCGCGGCACGATCGGCGTCCGTGCGCGCCTCGCCGACGATCACCGCGACACGCGTACCGAGCTCGCCGAGCTTGCGCACGATGCCGGCCCAGGTGGCGGGCGGCGTGCAGATCACGGCAACCGACGGCGGCGCAGGCAGCCGGTCGACGTCCGACACGACCGCATGCCCGTCCAGTTCCCGGTACTTCGGATTGACGGGCCACACGGGCCCCTGAAACGCGCCGTCGAGCACACGCGACCACACCATCGCGCCGATACTGCCCGCGCGCGACGACGCGCCGACGACGGCAACGGACTTGGGCTGGAACAACGCATCGAGATGGCGAACGGTCACATCGACTCCCTGCGGTGACGAAAGACGACACGATCGGCATGCGGCCGGACAGGCCGTGCGCCGATCGACGCGAACCCCAAGCATAGGCGAAGCGCATGCGGCTGCCTATATGCCGAACGGCTGACTACTCGACGCGCATCAACGCTCGCATCATGGACCTGCAACACACGCGGCAGCCCATCGCCGCACAACGCGCACAACCCGGCTCGACGCTGCAGCCGCTTCCTCAAAGGTGAGGGTTTACAGGAGCCATGGTGAGTATCTTCGGGATCAGCACGACGCCGTGCGCAAATACGCGAAAGGTGATGAGAATCCGCGGCACGCCTGCACCGCGAAAATCGCGAATGTCCATGCGCTTGCGCGGCGTAATTGCACGGTTGTTTACGGGAATTCGACGCGATATACGGCCGAATCGCGGTGAATCCGCAAAACGGAGGCCGTCAATTGCGCGGCATCGCGCATCCATTCGGCAGGGAAAATCGCACGGCGACTGCGCAAAAACAAAACGGTGCGACGGCCGCATGGCCATTCGCACCGTCGGTCGGCACGCGAAAGGTGAGGATTTTCGGGAGTCAGTCCTTGATCAGGAAACGTGCGCGGTTCTTGCCGAGCCAGGTCGGTGCCCGCCCGCGGCCGCTCCACGTCTCGCCCGTCTTCGGATTCAGGTACTTCGGCGGCAACGACCGCTTCGGCTTCGCGGCGGCAGCGACGGCGGACCCTATCGGACGAAAACCGAGCTCCTCCGGCGTAATGTCGTATTCCTCGATTTTCGCGCGGATTTCGGCAATCGCTTCGGCAATCGCCTTTTCGCGTTCCTTGTCGATCTTTTGCTGAAGCCGTTCGAGCTGTGCGGACAGTTGCCTGTAGGTCGCCATATGGATGGGACTCCGTGAGTGTTATTCGTGAAAAATAGGTAACTCCAAGCAAACAGAAAAGCGCTTCGCCCGATCGTGGTCTCCTCAGCCGGTCATGTCGGGATCAATAACCGCTTTTCTTCTTGCATGCGAAGAGAAGATTTCGCACGGCATCATCCGTCGATTGCTGGATCACTTCGAAATCCCCGTTGCACATCGCCCGGGCATTGTCCGTGCAATTGCTCCAGTCGCGACCGGTGCATTGCACCTGTGTCGTCGGGCGTCCGTCGGACGTGAACAGCGGCGCGCTGCCGCCACACCCGCCAAGCCCCGCAACCAGAGCCAACAATGCGGCCGCCCGAGACCGCCGCCAGACCGACGCAAGCATGTGTTTCATTGTTCTTCCCGTCAACCTTTTTTTGAATGTCGCGAGTATGCCATGCGCGGCCTTTCCGTCGTCAATTCGGCGCGCGGTCCGGTTGCCCGCGCGCCTTGTACGGCAAGCTCCGGCGGGGATCGTCGGTGATGCGAACGAAAACCTGCTCGACGTCCGGCAGCGCCTCGAATTCGCGTTGCAGCGCCTGGCGATCGAACGCCGTATCCGCGCATCCTTCGACGTAGATGAAACGTCGCTGCACGGTGATCCACAGGCTCGTGCCGCGCAGGCGATCCGAGCCGGCGAAGTGCGCCTTCGCGGCATCGGCGATCGACGCGTCATACATATACGAGTTCGGCTTCGTGCAGCGGTGCGCGAGCCAGCAGGTCGTGCCGCGTTCCGCGCGGTAATGCGCATCGTCCGTCATCTCGGCACGCGTCATCCACGGGCCGAGCGGCAGCGGACATTCGGCCACGTCCCGCGACAGCGCGACGAACGGATCGTTGTACCAGTTGCGCCGCGCCTCGGGCGCGTCGGCGTCGCCGGATTGCGCGAACGAGGAAGTCGCCAGCAACAGGGCCAGCCACCCAGCGATGCCGATCCGCTTCATCGTGATCTCCTGTTCGATGCTTCACGTCCGGGCGCCTCGGCATCGCCGATCGGCCTACCGGTCGATACCCAGTGCCGCAAGCTTCTTGTAAAGCGTCGCGCGGCCGATCCCGATGCGCGCGGCCGCCTCGACGACCTTCCCGTCGCAGGCCGCCAGCGCATCGGTCAGGAACTGGCGCTCCCACGCCGCCAACGCATCCGCATACGAGGCGACCGGCGCCCCGGATGCGCCGGGTGCTTCGCCCGCGCGCGGCTCGACCGGCGTCGCGGCAAGCCGCTGCGCGGGCGCCGCGGCGTCCGTCGAAACGCGCACCGGCCCGAGGAATGGCGCGAGCGCGCGCGCATCGATCACGGCACGATCCGACAGCATCAACGCGCGCTCCAGTGTATTGCGCAACTCGCGCACGTTGCCGGGCCACGGATACGCACACAGCATCCGCAGCGCGTCGTCGGTCAGTTCGCAGTGCGCGGCGCGCCCGTGCTGCGCGGCCAGCTCCTCGAGCGTCGCGTAGACGAGCGCCGCGATGTCGGATGCGCGCGCGCGCAACGGCGGCGCATGGATCGTCAGCACGTTCAGCCGGTAATAGAGATCGGCACGAAAACGCCCGGCCGCGACGAGCGCCGGCAGGTCGGCCGACGTCGCGGCGATGATCCGGACGTCCGCGCGCACGATCCGGTTCGAGCCAACCGGCTCGAACTCCTTGTCCTGCAGCACGCGCAGCAGCTTGCCCTGCAACGGCAGCGGCATGTCGCCGATCTCGTCGAGAAACAGCGTGCCGCGATCGGCCAGTTCGAACTTGCCGACGCGCCCCTTGCGGTCGGCGCCCGTATACGCGCCGGGCGCCGCGCCGAAGAATTCGGTTTCGAGCAGCGTATCGGGAATCGCGGCGACGTTGACGGTCACGAGCGGCTGGAGCGCGCGCGCCGACGCCGCATGGATCGCGTGCGCGAGCAATTCCTTGCCGGTGCCCGTCTCGCCGAGCAGCAGCACCGGCGAATCGACCTGCGCGGCCCGCCGCGCCTGCCGCTTGGTTTCGAGGCTCGCGGCACTCGTGCCGACGAAACTCGCGAACGTGTATTTCGCGCGGCGCGCCTGCGCGAGCGAACGCTGCGTCGCGATCAGCTGCTGCTGAAGCTGCGCATAGCGGGAAAAGATCGGCGTGAGCGTCTTCAACTGGTCGAACAGCGCGAAGCCGATCGCGCCGACCGTCTCGCCGGCCTCGTTCTTCAGCGGCAGGCGCGTGACGACGAGCGGCTCGCGGCCCGTCTCCATGATGTCGAGCAGGATCGGCTGCCCGGTCGATACAACCTCGCGCATCAGGCTGTTCGGAATCACGGCTTCGCAGTCGAGGCCGACGGCCTGCTGCGGATCGGCGAAGCCGAAGCGCGCCGCGTAACGATCGTTCATCCACACGACGCGCGCATCGCGATCGACGACCACCGTGCCCGCGCTCGAATCCTCGAAGGTCCGGAACAGCGACTCGGCGGCACGCCGCAGCACGTCGCCGTAGTTGACGGGCAGGCGGGCCCAGTCGTTCATCATCGTGTCTTCGTCTCCATGTATTTTCGACCGGATGTCTCCGGAACGAGACGGATTATCTCACTCTGGAGACACGCCGCAATGCGTTGCCCGGGCATGCCCTGCGCGAATTCACGCGCTGGCCGGACGGCCATATCGTCTCCGGATGGAGACGTTTTCTGTAGAATCGTCAGACATTGGCCGGCGCGGGCCCGCCTGCCTGCGGCGGACCCATGTCCGGCGGCGCAATCCGGCCGATGGCACGAAACCTGCACGAACCTGAGCCGGTCCGCGGCGCGTCGCGCGATCGAACAACAACCAAAGCCATTAGGAGACTCCCTTGTCTTTCGTGATCGTCCTCGCCGCGCTGGCGTTCCTGATGTTCGCTGCGTATCGCGGCTACAGCGTGATCCTGTTCGCGCCGATCGCCGCGCTCGGCGCGGTGCTCCTGACCGAACCCGCCGCCGTCGCACCGGTCTTCTCCGGCATCTTCATGGAGAAGATGGTCGGCTTCGTCAAACTGTATTTCCCGGTCTTCATGCTCGGCGCCGTGTTCGGCAAGGTGATCGAACTGTCCGGATTCTCCGAGTCGATCGTCCATGCGGCGATCCGCTACATCGGCCGCTCGCGCGCGAATGCGGTGATCGTCGCGGTGTGCGCGCTGCTCACCTATGGCGGCGTCTCGCTGTTCGTCGTGGTGTTCGCCGTCTATCCGTTCGCGGCCGAACTCTATCGCCAGAGCAACATTCCGAAGCGGCTGATGCCCGGCGCGATCGCGCTCGGCGCGTTCTCGTTCACGATGGATTCGCTGCCCGGCACGCCTCAGATCCAGAACATCATCCCGACCACGTTCTTCAAGACGACGGCGTGGGCCGCGCCCGCGCTCGGCACGATCGGCTCGCTGTTCATCATCGTCGTCGGCCTCACGTATCTCGAATGGCGCCGCCGTTCGGCCATGGCGAAGGGCGAGGGTTACGGCACGTCGCTGGTCAACGAGCCGGAGCGCGTCGAGGCGACGTCGCTGCCGAATCCCGCGCTGGCGATCCTGCCGCTGATCCTCGTCGGCGTATCGAACTTCGCGTTCACGAAGCTGATCCCGCAGTGGTACGGCGCCGCGTCGTACACGGTCGCGCCGGACGTGCTGCCGGGCGTGCATGCGCCGGTCACGACATCGATCAAGACCGTCGTCGCGATCTGGTCGGTCGAGGCCGCGCTGCTGCTCGGTATCGTGCTGGTCGTGCTGACCGCGTTCAAGCGTGTCAGCGAGCGCTTCGCGGCCGGCTCGAAAGCCGCCGTCGGCGGCGCGCTGCTCGCCGCGATGAACACCGCGTCGGAATACGGTTTCGGTGGCGTGATCGCCGCGCTGCCGGGTTTCCTCGTCGTCAGCGATGCGCTGAAGAGCATCCCGAACCCGCTCGTCAACGCAGCCGTGTCGGTCAGCTCGCTCGCCGGCATCACGGGCTCCGCGTCGGGCGGCATGAGCATCGCGCTCGCCGCGATGTCGGACCTGTTCATCAAGGGTGCGCAGGCTGCGAACATTCCGATGGACGTGCTGCACCGGGTCGTCGCAATGGCCAGCGGCGGCATGGACACGCTGCCGCACAACGGCGCCGTCATCACGCTGCTCGCGGTCACGGGCCTCACGCACCGCGAGTCGTATCGCGACATCTTCGCGGTCACCGTCATCAAGACGCTCGCGGTGTTCTTCGTGATCGCCGTGTACTACGCGACGGGGCTCGTGTAAGTGCCTGCATGAGGCGGCGTTCCGTACGCCGTCTCCCGCCTGACCCGCGTATCGGGATCGGACCGCCTGCGAACCGGAACGCCTTCCGGAAATCGCATCCGGTCCGATTTCATTTCTCCGCTCGTCGGCCGCGGTCGATCCGCACCGCCGCGCGTTTGCGCCGCTCCCCAGGCCGCCATCCGGCGTGCCGCCGCACACCCATTGTTACCCGCAACAAAACACTGCGTTGGGCGCGATCGCATTTTTCGCACGCGTGCTCCGGCCTACACTGGGTTCAACGTCGCGCGGCGCTTCGACGAACGAAGTGCAGCGATTCACCGGAATCCTGGAGGTCCCGATCATGAAGCGCCTGATCCCAGCCGTTGCCATTGCCCTTGCCATCTCGGCCCCGCTCGCCGCGCAAGCCCAGTCGAACCAGCCGCTGACGCGCGCGCAGGTCCGCGCCGAGGTCAAGGCGCTGAAGCAGGCCGGCTTCCAGTCGAGCGACTGGTTCTACCCGGCCAGCATCGTTTCCGCCGAAGCGAAGATTGCCCGCCAGCACGACGCCGCCGGGTACGGCAGCGATCGCGGCGCGTCGTCGGAGTCGGGCCAGTAATCCGGCGTCCGGCCCGCCCGGCGATGCATCCCTGCGCCGTTACGCCTTCACGGGCTGGATCAGCTTCGCGCATGCCGTTGCCTGCGGATCGCCCGCCGGCAGTTTCCCGCATACGCCGTCGAACTGCTTCACGACCGACCTGACCGACGCATCGTGCGCGCCGCTGCCGCGCCAGCGGTTCAGTTGCGTGACGACCTTGGTCAACGCACGCAGGTTCGCTCCGTAGAACGCGTCGCGGGTCTTGTCGGCCTGCGCGAGCACGTTCGCGGCAATGCCCTCGATACGGGCCGAATCGTCCGGCGCCAGTTCGACCGCATTCGCAAAGTAGGTGGCACCCCAGCGCAGCTTCGTCGCCGGCCCGCTCGCCGCGTCGTACGCCTTGCGATACCAGTCGAGCGCGGCGGCCTTGTCGCCGCGCGCCTTCGCATTCGCGGCCAGCCCGGACATGAAGTAGTACGGCGTGGACGAGCGCGGCAGCTCGGCCTTCAGCAGCGCATCCGACTCGTCGTACAGCCCCGCGTCGGTCAGCGTGTCCGCGCCTTCGCTGACGAGCGCCTGCCGCTCGTACGCGTTCGCGGAGCCCTGCACCGACGCGGCGATCTGCTTGCGTGCGGTGTCGGCCAGCGCCGGCGCGTCGAGCGGCGCGCCCTTGCGCGCGTCGCCGCGCGCGAGCAGCACGCGGCCGTGCAATGCCATCAGCCGGTCGATCGACGACAGCGTCGTGTCGGTCGACAGGCGCGCGAGCGCCGTGTCGTACGCGCCGCGCAGCTTCGCGCGCGGCGCATCGTCGCCGCCGCCGAGATACGCGACCACGCGTGCGGGCGCCGCGACCAGCACGTCCGAATCGGCACGCGACAGCGCCGGATCGTGCAGCACGCCGCGCAGCGATTCGGCGAGCGCCGCCTTGTCGAGCGCACCGGCCTGCGCCGGATCGCCCGAGGCGGCAACCACCGCCGACTTCAACGCGAAGCGCGCCGCTTCGGCCTTCGCGCCGGCCGCCCGCGCGCGCTGCGCGAGCGACTGCAGCGTCTCGGCGACGCGATCGGCCGGCACCGGCAGCGCGCCGTCGGTATCCCACGAATAGTCGGCCAGCAGGCGCCATTCGTCGGGCGTCAGCGACGCGCCGTTCTTCAGCGCCGTGGCAAGCGTCTGCCGCACCGGGTGCGCCGCCGTCATCCCGAGCGACAGCGCCTGCATGTAGCGGTCGAGATCGGCTTCGCCCGGCAGCCGCGTCACTTCGGTGCCGTCCGGGCGGAACAGGATCATCGTCGGATAGCCGTGCACCTTGAAACGCTCGCCGAGCTTCTGCGCGCTTTCGGTATCGCCGTCGAGATAGACGGGCACGAAAAACGACGAGCGCGTCTTGAAGGCCTGCTGGCTGAAGATCGTCGACTTCACCTGGTTGCACGACGGGCACCACACGGCGCCCCAGTACAGCAGCAGCGGCTTGCCGGTGCGCTTCGCGAGCGCGAACGCGGCATCGACGTCGCCGTGCTGCCACGCGATGCCGGGCGGCAGATGGGTACCGTCGGGCGATGCGCTCGCCACCGGGGCACCGCTGGGCGTGGCGGCGGCAAAGGCCGCACCCGCGGCGGCGGCGAACAGGCAGGCGGCAGTCAGATTCCGGAGAGCGGTTTTCATCGAAGCGGGTTCCGTTGAAGGAGACGGTTGCGAGAAAGGGCGGCGCACGAAACGAGGGCCGGGAAGCCGTGACGATGAAGCCGGCCGGCGTGCAACGCCGCGCATGCATCGAATCGGAACAGCGAACGCCGGCCGAGGCGACCGGTAAATCGTTCGACGATACGACGCGTGAAGCCAGTGGAAAACGAACGAATTCTCGAATGAATATGACACGCGGAATCGTGGCCGCGCGCGCGGTCACATGCGTGTCAGCAGGCGCATCACTGCCGCGCCTTGAGCCGCGCCATGTGATACACGGGCGCGTGCACGCCGTCGCGCAACGCGTAGCCCGGCGATTCGCCTTCGATCCGGAAACCGTGCTTCTCGTAGAGCGAGATCGCCGCGCGGTTGTCGGTGAACACGGTCAGCTCGAGACGCGTGATGTTCAGCCAGTTTTCCGCGAGGTCGATCGCCGCCGCGAGCAGGCGGCCGCCGATGCCGTGCCCGTGACGGGCCGCGTCGACCATCATGCCGAGCCCCGCTGCATGGCGCCGGCGCGGATTCGGCTCGAAGTGCAGGCCCAGATGGCCGACCACCGTGCCGTCGATTTCGGCCACGAGGCTCACGCCGCGCTCGTGCACGTTCTCGATCCGCTTCTGCCATTTTTCGAGCGACGGAAACGGGTATTGCAACGTGTTCGTGTACACCGCGGGATGCGCGGCGATTTGCCGGATTGCGTCGACGTCGTGCGTCTCGCTGTGCCGGATCGTGATGTCGGTCATGGGTGGGCCGGTTCCGGAAAGGCGCGCTGAAGGCGCGGACTGCGCGTATGCGCAGCAACGTGTCGAGCTTATCCGATTTCATGCATTTGAAACATGGGGGTCACGTCGCCTCACGCCGGGTTGCATCCGCAACGAACGTGATCCCGCGACTTGTCCGAAAATCGGAAAAATCCGCCCGGTCGCGCATGCGGCGACCGGTAATTCCTGACCTTTTTCGATCACGCATCGCGCCGGCACCAATCGTTGTGCACGCAACGTCATCAACGCGACACGCGATGTCACGCCTTCATCACGTCGACGTCATGTCGCCTCCCTAGACTGGGCGCCGCCCAGCCCGGCATGCACCGGGCCGGCGTGTGCCGACACCCTGCCCCGCGCATCACGAGCGCGCGGTGCGCGGGATCGCGACGACGGCCGCTGCCTCGGTGCGACACCGTCAGCCGAACGCGATGCGCGCACCTGAGCCACCGGCGGCCGGCGCACCGAACGCACACGCATCGCGGATCGTCCCTTGCGGGACGACGCACGGGCACCGCCAGAAGAAGTCACGAACGCTCCCACCCTCACAGGATCCGAACGCCATGACGTCACGCCGCACATTCCTTCAACAGACCGCCGCTTCCGGCCTCGCCGCCGCCGCGCTGTCCGCGTTTCCGCCGAGCATCCGCCGCGCGCTCGCCATTCCCGCGTTTCATGAAACGGGGACCATCAAGGACGTCAAGCACGTCGTGCTGCTGATGATGGAGAACCGCGCGTTCGACAGCTACTTCGGCACGTTCAAGGGCGTGCGTGGCTACGGCGACCGCTTCGCGGTGCCGTCGCCGAACGGCCGCGACGTGTTCTACCAGTCGTACACGAAGGCGACGCCCGCCGCGACCGTGACGCCGTATCACCTCGACGCGAGCCAGGGCAACGCGCAGCGGGCGGGCGGCACGCCGCACACGTGGGCCGATGCGCAGGCCGCCTGGGATCACGGGCGGATGAACCGCTGGCCCGACGCGAAGACGCCGCTGTCGATGGGCTATTACGACGCCGCGGAAGTACCGTTCCAGCGCGCGCTCGCCGATGCGTTCACGCTGTGCGACCACTATCACTGCGGAATGCATACGGGCACGATCGCGAACCGCCTGTTCTACTGGAGCGGCACCAACGGCCCGAACGGCATCAGCCCGGCCGACGGCAGCCGCGTGAAGATCGCCGCGCTGAACAACCAGTTCAACGGCGGCAACGACATCGGCCCGTCGAGCCAGGGCTGGACCTGGACGACCTATGCCGACCGGCTGCAGCAGGCCGGCGTGCGCTGGAAGGTCTATCAGAGCCTGATCGACAACTTCGGCTGCAACGAGATGATGAGCTTCCGCCACTGGCGCGCGGCGATCGAGCAGATGCCGGCCGCGCGCCGGCCCGCGTACGTGGCGTCGACGGACATCACGCAACCGGTGACGGCTGCCGGCGCGTTCTACGACCCGGCGATCGACGATCCGCTGAGCCCGCTCGCGAAAGGTTTCGGCAACACGATGCCGTACGGCTTTCTCGAAACGTTGCGCGACGACATTCGCAACGGCACGTTGCCGGAAGTGTCGTGGATCATCCCGCCGTCCGTGTACAGCGAACACCCGGGGCCGTCGAGCCCGGCGCAGGGCGGCTGGTACGTGCAGGCCGTGCTCGACGCGCTGACGGCGAACCCGAAGGTGTGGAGCAAGACGGTGCTGCTGGTCAACTACGACGAGAACGACGGCTTCTTCGACCACATGCCGTCGCCGGCCGTGCCGTCGCGCCGCCCCGACGGCACGCTCGCGGGCGGCCATACGCTGCGCGACGCCGACATCGCCGTTGAATACCACGACTTCACGCCGGCCACGTCGAGCCAGCCGGCCACCGACGGCCGTCCGTACGGCCCGGGCCCGCGCGTGCCGATGTGGGTCGTGTCGCCGTGGAGCCGCGGCGGCTGGGTCAACTCGCAGGTGTTCGACCATACGTCGACGCTGCGCTTCCTCGAGCAGCGCTTCGGCGTCGCAGAGCCGCAAGTCAGCGCGTACCGCCGCGCGGTGTGTGGCGATCTGACGAGCGCGTTCAACTTCCGCACGCCGAACGACGAACCGCTGCCGACGCTCGCGGGCCGTACGACGAAAAGCCGGGTCGACGCGCTGAGCGCCGCGCAGCAGGCCGCCCCGAAGATCGTGCCGCCCGCCGCGCCCGTGCTGCCCGCGCAGGCCACCGGCGTGCGCCCGTCGCGCGCGCTGCCGTACGAACTGCATGCGAGCGCGCGCACCGATGCCGGCGCCGGCACGGTCACGCTGAAGTTCGCGAACACGGGCCGCGCCGCCGCCGTGTTTCACGTCTACGACAAGCTCCACCTCGACCGCCTGCCGCAGCGCTACGTCGTCGAGCCGGGCAAGACGCTGCACGGCGACTGGGCCGCGCGCGCCGACGATGGCGGTAAATATGACCTGTGGGTACTCGGGCCGAACGGCTATCACCGCCGCTTCACCGGCGACCTGAGCCGTCTGGCGGGCGCCCGCGCACCGCATCCGGAAGTGCGCGTCGGCTACGCGGGCGCGAGCGGCAACCTGCACCTGCGGCTGCGCAACCACGGCGGCGGCACGGTGCGCTTCACGGTGAAGTCGAACCAGGTCTACGGGCCGCTGTCCGGCCGCGGCGGAGACGACGACCACGGCCATGGTCACGGCACCGGTACCACGTGGACCGTCGCGGTACGCGCCGGCGACCAGGCCGAGCTGCACTGGGCGCTCGACTCGACCGGCCATTGGTACGACTTCATCGTCACGGCCGACAGCGACGCGAGCTTCTCGCGCCGCGTGGCCGGCCGCGTCGAAACCGGCCGCCACTCGGTCAGCGACCCTGCGATGGGTCTCGCCGACCGCTTCTGACGGCACCGCGGCGACACGCATCGCACCGCGTGTCGCCGCCCGCGCCGGCGCGGCCGCGAACATCGGTCGCGCGCCGGCCGCGGCGGCGGCCGATCCGGCTGAAACGCCCGCCCCGCATGGCTCAAACATCAGAAGGATGGGTGGTGTAGCCCTCATTTCACCGCACGAAAATGCTCCGTCTTGCGGCCCGTTCGCGTTAAACTGCGTCAAGCTGTAGTCAACAAAGACATCTTTGCCGTCACGGCATCCACGACACGATACGAGGATAGGTTCGATGCGCACTACCGGCTCATCCGGGGCAATGACCCTGCTCACCGAACACGATCCGGCCGACGGCCGCGAACTGCGCTCGCTCCGGCTGGAAGCAACGGGCGACGGCAAAAGCGTGCTGCTGAT
The DNA here is from genome assembly GCF_001718535.1 of Burkholderia seminalis. Taxonomy (NCBI): domain Bacteria; kingdom Pseudomonadati; phylum Pseudomonadota; class Betaproteobacteria; order Burkholderiales; family Burkholderiaceae; genus Burkholderia; species Burkholderia seminalis. The sequence goes on from NZ_CP013400.1 coordinate 2,925,015, forward strand.
CGAGATCGACGAACGCAAGCCCGGCATCCACCGCGAGGTCCGCTACGAGATCACGCCGGCCGAACTGATCGCGGCGATCCGCTCGCACGGCGCCGAGCTGCCCGGCGAAAACCATGGCGCCGCCTCGCTCGCGCGCACCCTCTCCTGATTCCGGTCGGTGAGCCACGCGCAGCGCGCCGGCTCACCGACATCCCCCTGCCGTCGTCAGGCGCTTTCCGTCATTCCCGCCGTTGTCTTGAAAAAGGCCGATAATCGGCCCATCTGCGTTTCCTGCCCACGCCTTTCCTTTTCGGCCAGCCGTCATGCTCCGTGACCTCGTCGCCCAGTACGGGCCGCTTCTCGTGTTCGCCAACGTGCTCGCGGCGGCCATCGGCCTGCCGGTGCCCGCGATGCCGACGCTCGTGCTGTTCGGTGCGATGGCCGGGATGCACCCGGACATGATCGGCTCGCAGCTCGTGACGGTGGTGGCGGTGTCGGTGCTCGGTGCGCTGATCGGCGACACCGTGTGGTACGTCGCGGGGCGCCGTTACGGCGGCACGACGCTGAAGACGATCTGCCGGCTGTCGCTGTCGCGCGATACCTGCGTGAGAAAGACCGAACGCTTCTTCGGCCGTTACGGCGTGCGCGTGCTCGCGGTCGCCCGCTTCATTCCCGGGCTGTCGCTCGTGTCGGTGCCGATGGCCGGTGCGCTCGGCACGCGCTATCGCACGTTCGCCGGTTACGACGCGCTCGGCGCCGCACTGTGGACGATCGTCGGGCTGGCGGCCGGCATCGTGTTCTACCGGCAGATCGACTGGCTGTTCGCCGGCGCGAGCCGTCTCGGCCGCGCGGTGCTGCTGGTCATCGTCGCGCTGCTGGCAATCTATGCGGCCGTGCGCTGGATGCGCCGCCGCGCGCTGATCCGCCAGCTCGCCCATGCGCGGATCGGCGTCGACGAACTCGACACCCTGCTGCGCGACGACACCGCGCCGGTGGTGCTCGACGTGCGCTCGCCCGAGCACCGCAAGCTCGACCCGTTCTCGATTCCCGGCGCCCAGTTCGCCGACGAGCGGCAGATCGCCGACATCGTCGCGCGCTATCCGTTCTCGCAGAAGTTCGTCGTGTACTGCTCGTGCCCGAACGAAGTGACGGCCGCGCTGATGGCGAAGCGCCTGCTCGACGCGGGCTTCACCGATGCGCTTGCGCTGCGCGGCGGCCTCGACGCATGGCGCGACACGGGCCGCCAGCTCACGTCGCTCGCGGAAGAGATGCCCGCGGCGAACGATCCGGTCGCGGGGCTGCACAAGCCGGCCTGAGCACACTGCCCGCAGGCCGGCCGCGCGATGCGGGGGGCGCGATGCCCCCGTCGATCAGAACGCGTGCAGCGGCAGGTTCACGACCAGGCGGTACTCCCTGTTCGTCGCGTCCGAGTAGTGTGCCGAACCGTTGTGCCACATCGCGATGAACGTGACCTTCGTGTTCTTCAGCTTGCCGCTCTGGAACGTGTACGACGGGATGAAGCCGAACTCGTGGTGACGGCCCTGCACCGGCGCGCCGTTGCTCCAGTAGATGCTCGACTTGCTCGGGTCGTTGGCCGCGCCCGCGCTGCCGTCCGCACCCCAGCCCGTCACACCCCAGACCATCGCCTTGAAGCCCGGCAGGCCCGCTTCCTTGCCGTAGAACGTGTAACGCAGCTGCAGCGACTTTTCGTGCGGCGCGTTGTAGTCGACGTCCATCGAGTTGGTCAGGAAGATGCCGTTCGTTTCGTTCAGGTAGTCGAAGAACTGGTCGCCGAGCACCTGCTGGAAGCCGAGCAGCAGCTCGTGCGGGCCGTGCTGCGCCGCCACCGACAGGCTGTATGCGTTGTTGTCGATCTTGCCCTGCAGCGCATCGCCCGTGTCGTGCGTCGAATAGACGTTGCCGAAGCCGGTCCACTTGATCGTCTGCGGGCTGCCGATGCTGTGCTTCACCGACGCGTAGTACTGGTGCCACACGTCGTCGGCCTGGTTCGCATACAGCGCGACTTCGCCGTTCGGCGAGTAGTCCCACGTGCCGCCGACATACGACAGGCGATTGATACGCGTGCCGCCGTACTGCGTCGTCAGGTTCGTGAGCGTCGTGTGGCCGCGCGCGTCGGTCTTCGTGAAGCTGCCGGCCTCGAGCATCACGTTCTTGAATTCATTGCTGACGATCGTCGCACCAAGGAACGTCGGCGGCAGCGCACGGTTGTCGTGCTGCTCCATGAACGGGTTGTCGACGGCCTGCAGACCGTACTTGACCACCGTGTTCGAGATCCGCGCCTTGATGTCGTAGATGCCGGGGTACGCCCATGCCAGCTGGTTCCCGCCGCCGCCGCCCTTCGCGATGTGCACCATGCTGCCGGCGCCCTGGCCGCCGTCGAGCTTCAGCGCCGCATACAGCGATGCGTCGAAGCCGATGCCGATCAGGCCCGTCGTGTAGCCCGACTCGAAGTTCGCCATCGCGCCCTGGACCCACGCGTGGCGATGCGGTCCGCCCTTGCTGTCGAGCACGTCCGAATAGTTGCGGAACAGGAAGTCGAGATGGCTGTCGGCAATGAAGCCATTCGACTTCGACTGCGCCGACGGCTCGTCCGGCGGCGTGACGGCCTGGTTCGCTTCGGCGTTGATGATCGCGTTCGGGGTCGATGCCTGCGCAACGGTCGCGGCCGTACCGGCGGCCGGCGCGGCCTGCGCGACCGTCAGCGGCGCGGGCGCCGCGTCGTCGGCGTGCGCAACGCCCGTCAACGAGACGCCTGCGAGTGCCGGCAGTCCCCATGCAAGCAGCATCTTCGATGCCGTCCCGATCGTCTTCTGTTTTTTCATCGTCATTCTCGTCTTGTGTTGATATCCGTCCACGCCGGTCGCGATCCGCTCCCGGCCCCCCGGCACGCCCGGTTAAGGACGCGCCTGTACCCGCGACGCGAAGATCATTCGCGCCGCCACTGCCCCTGTTGACCTGCCTGGTTTTATTTGCCGAGTTACTTCACTTCACGCCACGCCCGCGCGGATGCACGCGACACGCGCCGCCGACCCCTGCCGAACTTCCGGCAGCGGCACGTCCCGCGCGCATGCGTCGATCGCGACCGGGCAGCGCGTGCGGAACGCGCAGCCGGACGGCGGGTTGAGCGGCGAGGGCATCTCGCCCGCCAGCAGCATCGGACGGCGAGCACGCTCGCGCGCCGGCTCCGGCGTCGGCGCCGCATCGAGCAGCGCCTTCGTGTACGGGTGCTGCGGCACGCCGTACACGTCATGCCGCGTGCCGAACTCCATCACGCGGCCGAGATACATCACGAGCACACGCTGACTGATCGCCTTCACCACGGCGAGATCGTGTGCAACGAACAGATAGGACAACGACAGTTCGCGTTGCAGGTCGCGCAGCAGGTTCACGATCTGCGCCTGGATCGACACGTCGAGCGCCGACACGGGCTCGTCGCAGATCACGAGCTTCGGCGCGCCGATCAGCGCGCGCGCGATGCCGACGCGCTGGCATTGCCCGCCGGAGAATTCATGCGGATAACGCAGCAGGTGATGCGCGTTCAGGCCGACGCGTTCGAGCATCGTGACCACGCGGCGGCGCACCTCGGCACGGCCGAGGCCGGCCTGGTGCGTGACGAGCGGCTCGGCGACGACCTGTTCGATCGTCATGCGCGGATCGAGCGACGCGAGCGGATCCTGAAAGATCATCTGCACTTCGCGCCGCATCGTGGAGCCGCGCAGGTGATCGGGCGTGACGGCTTCGCCGCGCCACTTCACCGTACCGGCCGTCATCGGCACGAGGCCGATCAGCGCACGCGCAAGCGTCGACTTCCCGCAGCCCGATTCGCCGACGAGCCCGACCGTCTCGCCGCGCTTCACGTCGAACGACACGCCGTCGACCGCGCGCAGCGTGCCCTTCGGCGACCACGGATAGCCGCCGAGCGGCACGCGGAAATGCACCTTCAGATTGTCGACGGACAGCAGCGTGTCGTCCGTCACGCCGGCATCGCGGCGTTCATTGACGCTCATCGCAGACCTCCCGTCAGATCGGCCACCGGGCGGTGGCATGCGCGCACCGCACCCGCGGCGCCATAGGTTTCGAGCGCGGGGCGCGCCGCGCCGCAGCGCTCTTCCGCATACGTGCAGCGCTTCGCGAACGCGCAGCCGGCCGGCGCGGTGCCGGGCATCGGCGGATTGCCGGGAATCGCGACGAGCGGCGCATCGTCCGCGTCTGTCAGGCGCGGCAGCGCATTGAGCAGGCCGATCGTGTACGGATGCGACGGCGCCGCGAAGATCGATTCGGCCGGCGCGTATTCGACGGTGCGGCCCGAGTACATGACCATCACGTCGTCCGCGAGGCCGGCGACCACGCCCATGTCGTGCGTGATCAGCACGATCGCGGTGCCGCGTTCGCGGTTCAGCTCGCGCAGCAGGTCGATGATCTGTGCCTGCACGGTCACGTCGAGCGCGGTGGTCGGCTCGTCGGCGATCAGGATTTCCGGCTCGGACAGCAGCGCCATCGCGATCATCACGCGCTGCCGCATGCCGCCCGAGAACTCGTGCGGATACATGCGGATGCGTCGCGCCGCGTCGGGAATGCGCACCGATTCGAGCGCCTCGATCGCGCGCTTCGTGGCTTCCTTGCGCGACAGCTTGCGGTGCAGCTGCAGCGTCTCGGTCATCTGCCGCTCGATCGTCAGGAACGGATTGAGCGACGTCATCGGATCCTGGAAGATCATCGCGATCCGGTCGCCGCGCACCGCGTTCAGCGCGCGCGTGTCCATGTCGAGCAGGTTGTCGCCGCGGTAGCGCGCGACGCCGGTCGTCGTGCCGTTGCCGGCCAGCAGGCCGAGCAGCGCCATCACGGTCTGGCTCTTGCCCGAGCCCGATTCGCCGACGATGCCGAGCGTCTTGCCGGCTTCGAGCGAGAACGACACGCCGCTGACGGCGTCGATCGGCGGGGCATCCTTGCGCGTGAAGCGCACGCCGAGATTGTCTACTTCGAGCAATGCGGCCATCTCAACGATCCTTCGGGTCAAGCGCATCCCGCAGGCCATCGCCGACGAAATTCACGCAATAAAGCGTCACGCACAGCATGACGGCCGGGGCGAGCAGCAGCCACGGCATCGATTCCAGTTTCTGCGCGCCGTCCTGGATCAGCACGCCCCAGCTCGTCATCGGTTCCTGCACGCCGAGGCCGAGGAACGACAGCACCGATTCGGTCAGCACGATGCCCGGCACCGAGACCGTCGCGTACACGACGACCACGCCGAGCAGGTTCGGCACGACGTGGCGCCGCACGATCGTGGCCGGCGTCACGCCGATCGCGCGCGCCGCGTCGACGAACTCGCGGTTGCGCAGCGACAGCGTCTGGCCGCGCACGACGCGCGCCATGTCGATCCACGAGAACGCGCTGATGGTCAGCACGACCAGCATGAACGAGCGGCCGAACAGGGTCATCATCAGGATCGCGATCAGCAGGTACGGAATCGCGTACATCATGTCGACGACGCGCATCATGACGGAGTCGACGCGGCCGCCCGCGAAGCCCGCGGTCGCGCCCCACGCGACGCCGAACAGGCCCGACACGAGCGTGCCGAGCACGCCGACCTCGATCGACACGCGGCCGCCGATCAGCGTGCGCACCAGCAGGTCGCGGCCGAGCTCGTCGGTGCCGAACCAGTGCTGATTCGCCCAGGTCGGCGGCAGGCTGATCGCGCCCCAGTCGCTCGCGGCGGGATCGGCCGCGAGCAGCCACGGGCCGACGAAGCAGGCGAGCGTGATCAGCGCGAGCAGCACGAGGCTGAACACGGCTGCGCGGTTGTGAAGGAAACGCGCCATCGCGAGCGCGAGCGGCGAGCGCGAACGCGGCGGCGAATCGGTCTGCACAGGCAGACCGACGACGGGAGTAGTCGGAGTCATCGCGGTGCCTCGCTCAATAACGGATGCGCGGATCGAGCCACGCATACGCGAGGTCGACCAGCAGGTTGAACAGCACCGCGCAGACGGTGGTCAGGACGACGAGGCCGAGCACCAGCGTGTAGTCGCGGTTGATGGCGCCGTTCACGACGAGCTGACCGAGGCCCGGCAGCGCGAACACCGATTCCGTGACGACGGCCGCCGTGATCGACGAGATGCAGACCGTGCCGAACAGCGACACGACCGGCATCAGCGCGGGCTTGAGCGCATGGCGCAGCACGATCGTCGAGCCCGGCAGGCCCTTGGCACGCGCGGTACGGATGTAGTTGCTCGACAGCGTCTCGATCATCGAGCCGCGCATCACGCGCGCGAGCAGCGACATGTTGATGAAGGTCAGCAGCACGATCGGCAGCAGCCGGTACTGCCAGCCGCCGTCGCCCCAGCCGCCGGCCGGCAGCCAGCCGTTGCCGGCCGACGTCTTCAGCAGGATCGCGAAGATCCACACGAGCACGGGGCCGAGCACGAACGGCGGCACGACGTTGCCGACGTTGCCGATCAGCATCACGATGCGGTCGATGAAGCTGTCGCGGCGCACCGCCGCGACGGTGCCGAGCAGCACGCCCAGCCCGATCGAGATCGGGATCGACACGCCGCCCACGCCGAGGCTCACGGGCAGCGCCTTCCTCACGAGGTCGTTCACCGACCAGTCGACGTAGCGGAACGACGGACCGAGATCGCCGTGCAGCAGCGAATCGAGGTACATCAGGTACTGCTTCCACAGCGGCTGGTCGAGGTGATACTTCGCGTTCAGGTTCGCGAGCGTCGCGGCGGACAACTGCTTTTCCGTATCGAACGGACCGCCGGGCGTGAAGTGCAGCAGCAGGTAGCAGACGGTGACGACCGCGAGGATCGTCGGCACCGCCCACAACGTGCGCCTCAATGCGTAGGCCAGCATGATCGCTCCGCTCAGTGCTTGATCAGGTACATGTCCTGCGAAGCACGCATGTCGATCACGTTCTTCAGCGAATAACCGCCCACGTAGGGCTTCACGAGACGATCGGCCGAGTACTGGAACAGCGGCACCATCGGCGTGTCGTTCAGCGCGAGGTCGTGCGCCTGCGTGAGCAGCGCGGCGCGCGCCTTGTCGTCGAGCTTCTGGTTGCCTTCGTCGACGAGCGCGTCGGCCTGCTTGTTGCAGTAGCCGACGGTGTTCTGCGCGCTGCCGCAGCGCAGCAGGTCGAAGAACGTCATCGCGTCGTTGTAGTCGGCGAACCAGCCGTCACGCGCGATCTGCACCTTGCCGTCGTGACGCTCCTTCATCAGCACCTTGAACTCGACGTTCTCGAGCTTCGTGTTGATGCCGAGCTTGGTGCGCCATTCGGACGCGGCGAACAGCGCGACCTTCTTGTGCAGGTCGTTGGTGTTGTACGTCAGCGTGAACGACAGCGGCTTCGCGTCCGAATAGCCGGCCTGCTTCAGCAGGTTCTTCGCGGTCTCGACGCGCTTGGCCATCGGCCACGACGCCCAGTCCGGCGTGAACGGCTGCACGCCCTTCGTGCCGTTCGGCATCAGGCCGTACATCGGCTTCTCGCCGGCCTGCGTGAGCCTCTGCGTCAGCACGTCGCGATCGAGCACCATCGACAGCGCCTGGCGCACGCGCTTGTCCTTCAGCACCGGATCGCTGTTGTTCAGATAGTAGTAGTAGGTCGCGAGCTGCAGGCCCTGTCGCAGTTCGCCGCCGAACTGCTTGCTGACCTGCTGGAAGATCCCCGACGGGATCGAGTAGCTGTAGTCGATCTGGCCGGCCTGGTACATGCGCATCGCCGTCTCGTCGCTCTCGATCGGCAGGTACGTGACCTTGTTGATCACGACCTTCGGCGCGTTCCAGTACTTCGCGTCCTTCGAGATCACGATGCGGTTGTTCGGCTGCCAGTCGACGAGCTGGTATGCGCCGTTGCTGACGATGTTGCCCGGGCGCGTCCATGCGTCGCCGAGCTTCGTCACCGTGTCCTTGTTCACCGGCGCGAGCGGCACCATCGCGGTCAGTTCGGGGAAGAACGCGACGGGCACGTCGGTCGTCACTTCCAGCGTATACGGATCGACGGCGCGCACGCCGAGTGTCGACGGCGCGGCCTTGCCCGCGATGATGTCCTTCGAGTTCTTCACGAACTCGACGAGGATCGTGTACTTCGAGCCCGTCTTCGGATCGACGAGGCGCTGCCACGAATAGACGAAATCGGCGGCCGTCACCGGCTGGCCGTTGCTCCACTTCGCGTCATGGCGAAGCTTGAAGATCCACGTCGTCGGCGTCTTGCGTTCCCACGACAGCGCGACACCCGGCACGACCTGGCCGGCTGCATCGATGCGGGCCAGCCCCTCGAACAGGTCGAGGCCGATCGTGTTGCCGGTCCACGACTCGATGTGCGCGGGATCGAGCGACTCGACTTCGGCGGGCACCTGCCGCGTCAGGTCCTGTTGAGGAGCGAGCGCGACGTTCGACGGGACGGTAACGGCGTGGGCAACAGGCGTCGTCAGGGCGAGCGCGGCCAGCACGGCCGACATGGCATGCAAGGATTTCATCGTGGCAGTCTTGAGAAGGTTGGTTCGGTGCGCGTCGCGCGGCGGATGCCGCGGATTACGCGTGAGACGCTGACGGGCGCAGCGATTGAGGAGGCCCGTGATTCTCGTGTAGCATTTTAGTATTCCTTACGTTTCTTTCGACAGGCATTCCGTCTTGGAAACGAAGGAATACCTGTGCGTTAGAACAGCCTCGGTGTACCGACCCAGACCACCACCGACTCGATTTTCGCGGTGTTGACCCAGCTATGCGGCACCGTCGACTGATAGTGCGAGCTGTCGCCGGCCTGCAGGACGAACGTCTTGCCTTCCAGCGTCAGCGACACTTCCCCTTCAATCACATACAGGAACTCCTCTCCTGCATGTGTCGTCACCTCCGACCGCTTCTGCCCCGGCGGCATCCTCACGAGGATCGCCTCCAGCTGGCGCCCTTCGGACACGTTCGTCAGCCGCGCGAACAGGTTCGCCGAATCGGCAAACCCGAAGAAGCGCAACTGATCGCCTCGGCAGACCGAGCGTTCCTCGCTCGGCGTATCCACGAAGTACTGCACCGTCACACCGAGCGCGTGGGCAATACCGGCCAGCGACGTCAGTGACGGCGACGCGAGCCCGCGCTCGACTTGAGACAGAAACGGCTTCGAAATCCCCGCGGCGGAAGCGGTGTCGTCGAGCGTGCGCTTCAGACGTTGGCGCAACGCGCGAATCTTGCTGCCCAGTGCGACAGCGTCTGCCGATCGCGAGTTTTCAGTGGGGGGAACCATAGCAGGCCGAAAAGTGGTCGTCAAAAAATGTTTGATGGAAAGTAACTAAGTTAATTGGAGATAGCTTAATCTTCGGGTTCGTACACGCCTTCGGCGTTGAGCCCGGTGCACTAAACAGGGCCCGAAGCGAACGAAACGACGCGCTATCTTGCCAGACTCGCGGGCTTCACAGGCAAGCTGCAAGCGGCTCTCCGGGAATTTGCGGAGAACGGGCGTCAAGCTTACAAATACATGATGAGACGAATGTTCCTGAAAGCTGCTGCCATATCGGGAGTTTCCCTAAGTGGCACGGACCCGACGCACCGGACCGGCAAACGTTACCATTCGCGCGCCGGTCGGGGCCGCGCACCGCCTTGTCGGGCGGAGTCCGACCCCGGCCCGGGCTAACCGCCCGACTGCTCCATCGCCGACGCAAGCCTACCCGGCCTCAGTGCTCCGGCGCCAGTTCGACCCCAAGACGACGCGTGATCCGTGCCGTCCGTTTCAACCGAGATTGATGATGCATTCACCTGTTTCACAAACCCGATCGTTCACGACGGTCTTCCTCATCGAAATGTGGGAGCGCTTCGGCTACTACGGCATGGCCGCGCTCCTGGTCCTCTTCATGGTCGACCGGCTCGGTTTCACCGACAGCCATGCGAACCTGACCTGGGGTGCGTTCACCGCACTCGTCTATGCCGCGCCGTCGATCGGCGGCTGGATCGGCGACAAGGTGCTCGGCGCCCGCCGCACGATGATCGTCGGCGCGTCCGTGCTGTGTGCCGGCTACCTGATGCTTTCGGTGCCGAACGACCAGCTGACGTACATGTACGCGTCGCTCGGCGTGATCGTCGTCGGCAACGGCCTGTTCAAGGCCAACGCGGCGAACCTCGTGCGCCGCATCTACGAAGGCGACGACGCGCGCATCGACAGCGCGTTCACGATCTACTACATGGCGGTCAACATCGGCTCGACGGTGTCGATGCTCGCGACGCCGTGGATCAAGGATCACTGGGGCTGGCACACCGCGTTCGCGGTCTGCTGCGGCGGCATGCTGCTCGCGATCCTCAACTTCATGCTGATGCATCGCACGCTCGCGCACGTCGGCTCGCAGCCGGACGACGAACCGATCCGCTGGAAGCGCCTCGGCGCGGTCGCGGCCGGCGGCGTCGCGCTCGCGCTGGTCACGCTGTACGTGCTGCAGCACAAGCAGCTCGCCGTGGCCAGCGTATGGACGGCCGCGTTCGCGATCCTCGCGATCTTCGCGTACATGATCGCGAAGTCGGAGCGCTCGGAGCGCGCGGGCCTGATCGCGGCGCTCGTGCTGATCGGCCAGGTGATCCTGTTCTTCATCTTCTACGTGCAGATGTCGACGTCGCTGACGCTGTTCGCGCTGCGCAACGTCGATCCGCGCTTCATCGTGTTCGGCACGACGCTGTTCACGTGGAGCGCCGCGCAGTTCCAGGCGCTGAACCCGATCTGGATCATGCTGCTGAGCCCGCTGCTCGTGTGGGTCTACAACGCCGTCGCGAAGGGCGGCCGCGACCTGCCGGTCGCCGCGAAGTACGCGCTCGGCTTCGGCGCGGTGGCCGCGGGCTACCTGGTGTTCACGATCAGCGGCCGCTATGCCGTGGACGGCCGCGTGTCGTCGTGGTTCATGGTGTGGGGTTACGGCCTGTACTCGCTCGGCGAACTGCTGGTGAGCGGCCTCGGCCTCGCGATGATCGCCCGCTACGTGCCGGCGCGCATGAGCGGCTTCATGATGGGTGCGTATTTCGTCGCGACGGGCGTGTCGCAGTATCTGGGCAGCGTCGTCGCGAACTTCGCGCAGATGCCGTCGCACGAACTGCCGGCCACCGAATCGCTGCCGCTCTACCTGTCGCTGTTCGAGAAGCTCGGCTGGCTCGCCGCGATCGGCATGGTGCTCGCGCTGCTGCTGCTGCCGCTGATGAACCGCCTGTCGCGCCAGCACCAGCGCTGTGCGGAAGAGCGCCGCGAGGAAGCGCTGCAGGCGCAGGGCGTCGCCCCGGCCCGGTAAGTACTATCCCTCGGCGTGCGGCCCGCACGCCATATTCTCCCGCCAGCGCGGCCGGCACGTCCTACACTGGTTGCAACGGCGCATCCGCTCCGTCGCGATGCGCACTGGCGGGAGAAGATCATGAAAAACAAGACGACTCGGCTCTTGAGGATACTGTCGGACATCCGGCACGCGCAGCGCTGCACCGCGATACGCGCCGCCCGGGCCGCAGCCGAAGCCGACGCGGTGCTCGCCGAGCGCGACGATCCGGCACCGGACGAACGCGACGACGCCGAATCCGACGACGCAATCGCCGTGCCCCGCTCCCGTATCGGCTCACCTCACTGACGCCGCGGCGGGCACGCGCCGCCTTCCGCGCCGCTCACGCAGCCGCGCCGCGCCACCGCGCGATCCACGTCCCCGAACCGGCCACGGCCATCATCAGCCCGAGCGCGCACGCGTCGGCCACGAGGCCCACGCCGACATGCCGCAGGTCGGCGCCGCCCACGACCGGATGCAGCAGCGAATCGAGGACGAGCGAGATCGCCGCGCCCGCCACGAAGCAGATCAGCCCGCGCTGGCCGACCGCCACGACGGGTCGCACGCCCTGCGCGATCCGCGCGATCCAGCCGAAGCGCACGCAATCGGCCATCAGCCATGCGACGGCCGCGAAGCTCACGACGCGCGGCAGCGCCAGGTCGCGCTTGAACACGCCTTCCGGCAACGGCAAGCCCGAGAACAGCTTGTAGCTCGCGCAACCGAGCACGACCGCGCATGCGAGCCCGGTCGCCGCCGCGCCCCAGCGCCCCAGCGCGATGCGCCGGTAGAACGGCTGGCAGCGCGCCAGCACGCCGGCGACGAACATCAGCTGCCACGCGAACGGGTTGAAGCTCCAGCGGAAGCCGTCGGTATCCAGCAGCTCGGGGCCGAGCCAGCCCGCCGCGCCCCACGACACGACGCTGAACGCAACGAGCAGCCACGGATGGCGACGCGCGAACGGCACGATCACCGGCGACGCGAGCGCGAACAGCACGTACATCGGCAGCACCGACGCCAGATATGGCTGGCGCTGGAACGTCAGCAACTCGGCAGCGCCCGTGAGCGGCGACGCGAGCATCACGCTGACATCATCGAGCGCGAGGTTCGGCGCATCGATTCCGTAATGGTCGAGCACGGCCGACACGACCAGCATCAGCGTCGACGTCGCGAGAAACGCGCGGTAGATCTGCATCGCACGCCGCACGAACCGCTGCTGCGCGGCGCGCGCGCCGTGCCGCTCGGCGATCGCGCCGTACGCGCTCGCGGTCGCGAAACCGCCGAGAAACACGAACACCTCGGCTGCATCGCACAGCGCGAACGCATGCAGCGTCACGCGCGACAGCACGCTCGCGCCGATGTGATCGACGACGATCATCAACAGCACGAGCCCGCGGAAGAAGTCGATTTCGATCAGGCGGCCGCCGCGCGGCGGCAGGACCGTGACGGACGGCGACGGGCTCAACGACATGAGCGCACCGGCACGACGGCGGTGCGACGGGCACCGGGGAAGGGATCGGGAAGAAGCTGGCGAGCGCGGTCAGCGGCGATACGCGTATGCCCGCATCGCACCAACCCGGCTGGCCAGGCACGGAGATGACCGTTCATCGAAAAGCTGCATACGAAGGGTAGTCGGTCAGGTCAGTCTAATGGCCGTTCGGGGAAGACCCTAAGTAACAAAGTGCAACCGAATCTTCTGTTCGATTACACGCGCGAGCCTGACGGAGCGCGGCGGTCGGCGTCGCCAGATTCACGTCAGCGCGACGCCAGCTTGCGGTCAGCATCGCCTCGTTCGGCCACCGGATCGCCGCCGTTCGATCGCGGCGGGAAGCGCGGTGCGATGCACGTTCCGCGCGGCCGCGCCATCGCGACCGGCGCTCATCCGCGTGCGGGCAGGCGCCGCATCAGCATCGCGCTGTGCCATGCGGTGAGCGCGACGGCGGCCCAGATCGGCCCGTAGGTGGCGAGCTTCGCGACGCTCAGCGTCTCGCCGAGCAGCAGCAGCGACACCGCGACGAGCAGCACGGGTTCGACGTAGCCGAGGATCCCGAACAGCGCCATCGGCAGCATCCGGCTCGCCTTCAGGTAGCTGGCGAGCGCGAGCGTGCTGAGCACGCCGAGCCCCGGCAGCAGCGCGGCCCACAGCGCCGGATGGCCGTCGACCCGCGTCGCGCTCGTCGCGACCATCACGAACGCGATCGGGCACAGCAGCACGATCTCGACCGCGAACGCGGCCAGCGAATCGGCGTTGATCCGCCGGCGCAGCACGAAATACGGCGGATAACCGAGCGCGACGACGAGCGTCGGCCACGCGAACGCGCGTGTCGCCCACACTTCGTGCGCGACGCCGAGCGCGGCGCACGCGACCGCCGCCCATTGCAGCGGGTCGAGCCGCTCGTGATAGTAGAAGCGGCCGACGATCACCATCGTCAGCGGCAGCAGGAAATAACCGAGCGACACCTCGAGCATGCGGCCGTGCAGCGGCGCCCACAGGAACAGCCACAGCTGCACGCCGAGCAGCGCCGCGCTCGCCGGCAGCGCGAGCAGCAGGCGCCAGTCGCGCGCGGTGCGGCGCACGAGACCGACGAGCGCCGGCCAGCGGCCGCGCAGCGCGATCAGCGCGAGCGCGCCCGGCGCGGTCCACAGGACGCGCCACGCGAAGATGTCGAGCCCCGTGAGCGGCGCGAGCAGTTTTGCGTAAACCGACATCAGCGCGAACAGCGTCGACGCCGTCACCGACAACATGAGGCCGCGACCGGCTTCCGGATACCCCGTCATGGTCGTTCAGCGCCGCTTACTGCTGCTGGAAACGCTCGAAGCGCCGCTCGGTCCGGCGCTCCTCGAACGTCACTTCGGTGACGCGCGCGGCCGGCGGCCCATGACGCAGCCACGCGAGCATCCGGTCGATCTGCGCGCCGGGGCCCTGGATCATCGCCTCGACGCTGCCGTCCTCGAGATTCGCGACCCAGCCGCGCAGTTTCAGCGCATGCGCCTCGCGCACCGTCGCATGACGGAAGCCGACGCCCTGCACGACGCCGCGCACCCGCACGTAGTAGGTTTCGATCCGTTCGTCCAGTTCATTGCGGCTCATCGCGTCGCCCTCCCGTTGCATTCAAGCCCGGCATTGTAGTCGCGCCGGCCGCTTCGCACACGCGCCGGCCAGGCGTCGCCGCGTGCGCCGACCACGTACAATCTCGCCGATGCTCAACCGCCGCGCCGCCCGCGCGCGGCCCTGAAGGAAACGCATGACTGATACCTCCCGCGATCTCGTTCTCGTCACCGGCGCGTCCGGCTTCGTCGGCTCGGCCGTCGCGCGCATCGCGCAGCAGAAAGGCTATGCGGTGCGCGTGCTCGTGCGCCCGACCAGCCCGCGCACGAACGTCGCGGATCTCGATGCCGAGATCGTCACCGGCGACATGCGCGACGAGGCGTCGATGCGCGCCGCGCTGCGCGGCGTGCGCTACCTGCTGCACGTCGCGGCCGACTACCGGCTGTGGGCGCCCGATCCCGACGAAATCGAACGCGCGAACCTCGAGGGGGCGGTCTCGACGATGCGCGCGGCCCGCGCGGAGGGCGTCGAGCGGATCGTCTACACGAGCAGCGTCGCGACGCTGAAGGTGACGAGCGCCGGCGATCCGTCCGACGAGAACCGGCCGCTCACGGCCGAGCAGGCGATCGGCGTGTACAAGCGCAGCAAGGTGCGCGCGGAGCGCGCGGTCGAGCGGATGATCGCCGACGAAGGGCTGCCGGCCGTGATCGTCAACCCGTCGACACCGATCGGCCCGCGCGACGTGAAGCCGACGCCGACCGGCCGCATCATCGTCGAGGCCGCGCTCGGCAAGATTCCCGCGTTCGTCGATACGGGGCTGAACCTGGTGCACGTCGACGACGTCGCGCACGGCCACTTCCTCGCGCTCGAGCGCGGCCGGATCGGCGAGCGCTACATCCTCGGCGGCGAGAATCTGCCGCTGCAGCAGATGCTCGCCGACATCGCGCAGATGACGGGACGCAAGGCGCCGACGATCGCGCTGCCGCGCTGGCCGCTGTACCCGCTCGCGGTCGGCGCCGAAGCGGTCGCGAAGTTCACGAAGAAGGAGCCGTTCGTCACCGTGGACGGGCTACGGATGTCGAAGAACAAGATGTATTTCACGTCCGCGAAGGCCGAGCGCGAGCTCGGCTACCGTGCGCGTCCGTACCGCGAAGGGCTGCGCGACGCGCTCGACTGGTTCGGCTCGGCGGGCTACCTGAAGTAACACAAAGCGGCGCGCGGCGCGCCGCCTTGCGCACTTTGTTACACGACCCGCGCGGACCGACATCCGCGCAGCGGTTAAAATCGCGGGTCTTACGCAGAGAAGACACGCATGAACCTGAACGATCAGATCGCTTCGCTCGCCACGGGCGTCGATCAGCTCCTCCACGATCACCACGCCGCGCAGCAGGCGGCCCGCAGCGCGGAAGCCTTCGCGCGCGCCGCCGCGGCGGAAGCCCGGGCCGCGGCCGAGCGTCACGCCGCCGCGGAAACCGAAGCGCAGGCCGCCGCGCAGCGCCACACGGCCGCTGCCGCCGACGCCGAAGCCGCGCAGCAGCGCCACGCCAACGCAACCGCTGCCGCCGAGGCCGCCGCCCAACGTCATACCGATGCCGCCGCGCAGGCCGAAGCGGCCGTGCAGCGCCATGCGGAAGCCACCGCGCTGACCGAAGCGCTCGCGCAGCGTCACGCGGATGCCGAAGCCGCATCGCAGCGCCACGCGGCCGCGATCGCCGAAGCCGAGGCCGCCGCGCAACGCCATCACGCCGCGGCAACCGAAGCCGAGGCGGCCGCGCAGCGTCATGCGGCCGCGACCGCCGAAGCCGAAGCCGCCGCGAAACGTCACGCGCAAGCGACCGCCGAAGCCGAAGCGGCTGCACGGCGCCACACGGCCGCGATCGCCGAAGCCGAAGCGCTCGCGCAACGTCACACGCAGGCGATCGCCGAAGCCGAAGCCACCGCGCAGCGTCATGCCGATGCGGCCGCCGAGGCCGAAGCCGTCACGCAGCGCCACACCGAAGCGATCGCGCAGGCCGAAGCGGCCGCGCAGCGTCATGCCGACGCGACCGCCGCGGCCGAGGCCGTCACGCAGCGCCATACCGAAGCGATCGCGCAAGCCGAAGCGGCCGCGCAGCACCACGCGAAGGCCATCGCCGACGCGGAGGCGCTGGTCGAGGCCGTCGTCAAGGAAGCCGCGACGAACGCGGTGGCCGCCCCGGCCGTGGCGGCCGAGGTCGTCGAACCGACGCCGGCGGAACCGATCGTGAGCGCAGCGGCACCGGCCGAGGCCGAAACGGCCGACGTTGCCGGCGCGACGGCGGCCGACACCGCGATCGTCCCAGCGGCCCAAGCCGCATCCGCCGCTGAAACCGACACGGCCGCCGCACCGGCCGACAAGGCGACGCTGCACGTCGCGCGCCCGTCCCAGAACGAACTGACGCTGACCATCAACGGCCAGTCGATCACGCTGCATCCGGAGCAACTGGGCCAGCTGATCGAGGAACTCGCGCATGCGCGCGCGTCGATGCAGCCCGAGCCGCCGGCCGGGATCCCGGCCGGCTGGCGTTTCGTGACGACGAAGAACCCGATGATGGCGGTGCAGAAGCAGTCGAATGGCGACCGCCTGCTGGTCGCCCGCCACACGGGCTACGGCTGGGTGCCGTTCACGTTCTCGCCGGACGTCGTGGTCCAGATGTACATGATGCTGACGCAGCGGTAAGCCGCCGCCCGCCCCAAAACGCAACAGCCCGACCGGTTCACCGATCGGGCTGTTCGTTTTCCGGCTGCCGGGAGGCGCGCCTCCCGGCCGATCCTCAGCGCTCCACCGGCGCCTGCACGCGCGCCTTCCACTGGCCGCCCTTGCCGCGCCAGTAGCGCCACGCGGACGCGAACGTCGCGCCCACGTAGAACAGCGCGACGAGCGGCAGCGCGGGCGCCCACAGCGGCGAGCGCCGGTAGTAGCGCAGCATCGGCGCATACGCGGCGCACATCGACGCCCACGCGAGCCAGGCCGGCCACGCCCCCGCGCCGTACGCGAGCGCCGCGGCGGGCGGCACGAGATAGATGATCGTCATCCCGAGCAGCGTGCCGGCCAGCAGCAGCGGCGAATAGTGCAGCTGCGTGAACGCGGTGCGCGCGATCATGTTCCAGATGTCGCGCCAGCTGTCGTACGGGCGCAGCGACACGCTGCGATCGGCCAGGTCGAGACGGATCGGATGGCGGCCGCTGCCGCGGTGCTTGATCTGCGCGGCGAGGCTGCAATCGTCGATCAACGCGCCGCGGATCGACTCGATGCCGCCCGCTTCCTCCAGCGCCGTGCGCTTCACGAGCATGCAGCCGCCGGCGGCGCCGGCCGTCCGGTTGCGCGGGTTGTTGATCCACGAGAACGGGTACAGCTTCGCGAAGAAGAACACGAACGCCGGAATCAGCGCCTTTTCCCAGAACGAATCGCAGCGCAGCCGCACCATCAGCGACACGAGATCGCGCTGCTCGGCCTGTGCGCGCGTGACCAGTTGCGCGACGGCGTCGGGCGGATGGCCGATGTCGGCATCCGTCAGCAGCAGGTAGTCGGCTGGCAGGCCGAGCGTCTGCACCGCGGCGATCCCCTGCGACTGTGCCCACACCTTACCCGACCAGCCGGCCGGCAGCGGCTTCGCGGCCAGCACGGTCAGCCGGTCGGCGCGGTTGATCGCGAGCGCCGCCGCGCGCGCCGCGTCGGCGGTGCCGTCGTCGCTGTGGTCGTCGACAATGATCAGATGAAAGTCGCCCGGATAGTCCTGCTCGAGCAGCGAAGTCGCCGCGCGAGCAATCACGTCGGCTTCGTTGCGCGCCGGCACGACCGCGACGACGGCCGGCCAGCCGGCCTCGGCCTCGGCGCCCCGCGCCTCGGGCGGCAGCGGCCGCGCGGGCACCGCGCGCCAGAAGCCGCCGCGCGCGACGAGCAGCACGATCCAGATCACGAGCGACAGGCCGGACACCAGGAAAGCGATCGCCAGCATCATCGGCACGCCTCCTGCCGGGCGCCGGCATGCCCGATATCAATGGGGGTCAGGATCAAAACACCCGACACCGCACGGGCGGACGGGCAATATGCGTGAGAATCGACGGTCATCGAATGGCCTTGAAATGAGCGCGACGCCGGGCAGCCGGAGCGGCCGCCCGCGAAACCGCGCAGTTTACCGGGTTCCGCGCGCGCCAGCGCCGACGCGGCTCTCCCGCAATTGCAACAGCGCCGATACAGCACCAAAGCACGGACGGCGCGATAGGGTTAAAATGTGCGATTAATTCGGGGTTCCGGGGCCTGGCCGGCCGGTTCGTTCCTGCCTTCATAACATCAAGCCGGGGCGAGCGAGCGAGTGCCAGCTCCTCGAACCCCGGCGTCTGTCGTCGGAGTTCGCTCACCTATGCGAGTCATCCTTGCCCAGCCCCGCGGCTTTTGTGCGGGGGTTGTCCGTGCGATCGAAATCGTCGATCGCGCGCTGCAACAGCACGGTGCGCCGGTTTATGTGCGTCATGAAATCGTGCATAACCGGCACGTCGTAGAAAATCTGCGTAATAAAGGGGCACGATTCGTTGAGGAACTCGACGAGGTGCCGCACGGCGCTGTCGCGATCTTCAGCGCGCACGGTGTCGCCCAGACGGTCGAGCGCGACGCGGAAACGCGCGGGCTCGACGTGCTCGACGCGACCTGCCCGCTCGTCACGAAGGTGCACGTGCAGGGCCGCCAGTACGTCGCGGCGGGCCGCCGGCTGATCCTGATCGGCCACGCGGGCCATCCGGAGGTCGAGGGCACGATCGGCCAGATTCCGGCCGAGGTGATCCTCGTGCAGAGCGAAGCCGAAGTCGATACGCTGACGCTGCCCGTCGACACGCCGGTTGCGTACATCACGCAGACCACGCTGTCGGTCGACGATACGCGCGGCATCATCGAGGCGCTGCAGCGCCGGTTCACCGACATCGTCGGCCCGGACACGCGCGACATCTGCTACGCCACGCAAAATCGCCAGGCCGCCGTGCGCGAGCTGAGCGAACAGGTTGACGTGCTGCTCGTCGTCGGTGCGACGAACAGCTCGAACTCGAACCGCCTGCGCGAGATCGGCACCGAAAGCGGTGTGCCGAGCTATCTCGTCGCCGACGGCTCGGAAGTGAAGGCCGAATGGTTCGCGGGTGTGCAGACGGTCGGCCTGACGGCCGGCGCGTCGGCGCCCGAAGAGATGGTCGAGGATGTAATCGGCGCGCTGCGCGCGCTGGGGCCCGTCGATGTCGCGACGATGGCGGGCCGTGAGGAAAAAGTCGAATTCAAGCTGCCGGCGAAGCTCACGCAAGCCGTCGCCCGCGAAGTTTAAGGAGGACATCCCTTGTCTATTCCGCTGCTCCAGCAAGTCCGTGTCGGCGCGTACATCGTGCGCCAGCACCTGTCCGGCAACAAACGCTATCCGCTCGCGCTGATGCTCGAGCCGCTGTTCCGCTGCAACCTCGCGTGCAACGGCTGCGGCAAGATCGATTATCCGGATCCGATCCTGAACCAGCGCCTGTCCGTCGAGGAATGCCTGCAGGCCGTCGACGAGTGCGGCGCGCCCGTCGTGTCGATCGCCGGCGGCGAACCGCTGCTCCACAAGGAGATGCCGGAAATCGTCAAGGGCATCATGAAGCGCAAGAAATTCGTGTACCTGTGCACGAACGCGCTGCTGATGGAAAAGAAGATGGACGATTACGCGCCGAGCCCGTACTTCGTCTGGTCGGTCCACCTCGACGGCGACAAGGAAGCGCACGATCACTCGGTGTCGCAGGAAGGCGTGTACGACAAGGCCGTCGCGGCAATCAAGGAAGCGAAGCGCCGCGGCTTCCGCGTGAACATCAACTGCACGCTGTTCAACGATGCGGTGCCGGAGCGCGTCGCGAAGTTCTTCGACACGCTGGGCCCGATCGGCGTCGACGGCATCACGGTGTCGCCGGGTTACGCGTACGAGCGCGCGCCGGATCAGCAGCACTTCCTGAACCGCGACAAGACGAAGAACCTGTTCCGCGAAATCCTGAAGCGCGGCGAAGGCGGCAAGCGCTGGTCGTTCAGCCAGTCGTCGCTGTTCCTCGACTTCCTGGCCGGCAACCAGACGTACAAGTGCACGCCGTGGGGCAACCCGGCGCGTACGGTGTTCGGCTGGCAGAAGCCGTGCTACCTGGTCGGCGAAGGTTACGTGAAGACCTTCAAGGAACTGATGGAAACCACGGAGTGGGACAACTACGGCGTCGGCAACTACGAGAAGTGCGCGGACTGCATGGTCCACTGCGGCTTCGAGGCAACGGCCGTGATGGACACGATCTCGAACCCGCTGAAGGCGCTGAAGGTGAGCCGCAAGGGCATCCGGACCGACGGCCCGTTCGCCCCGGACATCTCGATCGCGAAGCAGCGTCCGGCCGAGTACGTGTTCTCGCGCCACGTCGAGATCAAGCTCGAGGAAATCCAGCGCGCCGGCAAGGGCAAGCTGCAGAAGCCGGCGAAGCCGGCAACGGCCGCCTAAACGCGTTGCGCCACGCGGAGGCGGTGCCTCCGCGCAGGTGATAAAAATAAAGCGCCACGGATTCGCTCCGTGGCGCTTTTGTTTTGGGCCGCGTTACGCCGTCGCCGTGCCGGCTCGGCCAGCCCTGTCTCCTCCATCCTCCCTGCGAAACCGCTGCACGATGCTACGCGGCCAGCGAGTCGGGCACGTGGGCGCGCATCTTCTCCGCCGCGCTCGCAACGAGCGCCGGCTGGCCGCACGACGCGAACGTGCAGACATCACGCCACAGTTCGGCCAGCCGATGCCGCGCGAGCGTCGCGACGCAGGTGTCGTGCGCGGCGAGCACGCGCTCGAGCACCGCGCATTCGTCATCGTGCAGCGTCCATGCGCCGCTTTGCGCCGCGCGCGCCACACTCGCTTCGAGCGCCCGCTCCGCGTCGACGCACAGGTCGATGTCCGCTTCCGCGTACCGCGTATCGTCGAGCGCGAGGAACACCAGGTAGACGCTCGTGCGCAACCGCGTCAGCAGCGCCTCGTTGCCGTGCCCGCCACGCAACGCGACGAGCGCCATGTGGCATTTCAGCGAGATGTCGCGTGCATGCGCGGGAGGCAGCGGCAGCAGCCACTCGCGCGTCAACGGCACGCGACGACGGTTTTTGCGTGCGGCCTTCATGCTTCGTGCCCGCTTGCGGGCACTTCAACGCGCGGCAACGCCGCACGCGCGACGCCGGTCGAGCGGATCGGGCATCCCATGATCGTCTCCCGCATCAGAAGGTGTTCTCGCCCTTCAGGTAGAACGCGGTCTTCACGAAGAACGCCTTCACCGGATGACCGCTCTGGGCGTCGCGCGCGGCGCGCGCTTCCATCGCGGCCCGCTCCTCGCGCGACCGGTCGGGCACCGGATTGTGAACGCGTGCGAGCGCGCGCTGCATCGCAAGCGGATAGTTCTGGTTGCCGACCGACGTCGCACGATAGCCGGCGCGCGTCATCTGCATCAGTTGCGCGTCGGTTTCGGCACGCGCCGCCGACCAGGTCGACTGCGCGGCATACGACGACCAGTCGGGGCCGGCCGACTGCGCAAAGCTGACGGCGGGCAGCGCAACGAGTGCGCAGGAAAGAACGGCAACGGGAACGAGGGATCGCATAGTGGCCTCCAGATGGTTGTCCCCGCATCGATCGTGATCGTCGATGCGTTGAAACCATCGTATGTCGTGCCGCATGCCGCTTGAATAGCCGATTCCGCAATGGATATTTTCGGCTTCGGAATCCGGTGTGCGCGCGCGCCATTCGCGAATCGCTTCGCACGGGAATTTCTCTATTTCATTCAACGACCTGATCGCGCTTTTGCGCCCGATCGCAGGCGGCACGCCCGCCGCTTTTTCAGTTTCCGAAATGACGTGTTGCCGGCGCGCTCGTGGCGTGCGCACCTGCCGGCAAGGGTCCCGGCGTGATATCGCGCATGCGGATAGCGCGGAAACGATTGCATCGGACCAACGGTTCTTCTGACACAGGACAAGTCATCGGCACCGAATCGCCGGATCGCCACACGACGTGCCCGGCAGGGACGCGCGATAATCACGCATCGGCCATTCGCTTCGTTTCGCACGGTCTCTCATACCTTCCCATTTTCATCGAGTCCTTCCATGGCTGCCCTCGACACCACCGCCATCGACAGTTGGCACGCGCACGTCTATTTCGATGCGGCCAGCCGCGACGCGGCCTGGGCGTTTCGCCAGGTCGTCGACGAACGGTTCGGCGCGGTCATCGAGCTCGGCCGCTTTCACGAGCGCCTCGTCGGTCCGCATCCGGCCTGGTCGTACCAGATCGCGTTCGATGCCGCGCGCTTCGACGAGATCGTGCCGTGGCTCGTGCTGAACCACGGCGCACTCGACATCTTCCTGCATCCGAATACCGGCGACGACCTGCGCGACCATCGCGATTGCGCGGTATGGCTCGGCAAGTCGTATGGGCTGAATCTCGACGCGCTCACCGGGTAACGGCGGCCCGCGGCGCAGCCTTCCCGAGGCTGCATCCACGTTTCGGGTCGACGTGAAACGTCCTGCGGCGGTGCGCCCATACAGTGGGTTTCCGCTCACGACGCTTCCGGACACCCGCCATGACACCCGCAGACACCGACGCCGATGCCCGGCGCATCCATGAAGACTGGCACGCGGCCGTCGTCGCGCGCGACCTCGACGCGCTGATGGCGCTGTATGCCGACGACGCGGTGCTCGAAACGCCGCTCGTCGTCGTCACGCTGCCCGCGCACGGCTCGGGCGTGCTGCACGGCAAGGCCGCGATCGGGGCATTCTTCGCGGCCGGCCTGCAAAATCCGGGCAGCCCGCTCGGACGCTGGTACCGGACCGGGCTGTTCTTCTCGAACGGCCGCCAGCTCGTCTGGGAGTATCCGCGCGCCGCGCCGGACGGCGATCAGGTCGATCTCGTCGAAGTCATGGATCTGCGCGACAGCCGGATCGCGCATCATCGCGTGTACTGGGGATGGGTCGGATTCAGTGCGCTGCGGGCCGCCACGCCGGCGCCCGAGCGCGCATGACGGCCGCCGTGCCGGACCGGGCCGCGGCCCGCCGCGTGCTCGCCGCGACCTGCGTGAGCTACACGCTCGTGCTGCTCGACGCGTCGATCGTCAACGTCGCGCTCGCCGACATCGCGCACACCTTCGCCGGCCGCGTGGCCGGCCTGCAATGGATAGTGAACGCTTACACGCTCGCGTTCGCGAGCCTGCTGCTGACGGGCGGCACGCTCGGCGACCGGCTCGGCGATCGCACCGTCCATGTCGCGGGGCTCGCGGTGTTCGTCGCAGCGTCGGCGCTGTGCGGCATCGCGCCGACCCTTCCGGCACTTGCCGTCGCGCGTGCGCTGCAAGGCGTCGGCAGCGCGATGCTGGTGCCCTGTTCGCTCGCGCTGATCAACCGCGCCTTCCCCGCACCGGCCGCGCGCGCGTCGGCGATCAGCCTGTGGATGGGCTGCGGCGGCATCGCGATGGCGTCGGGCCCGCTGATCGGCGGGCTGCTGGTCGACCTGTTCGGATGGCGCAGCCTGTTCTTCGTGAACCTGCCGTTCGGGCTCGCCGGCATCTGGCTCGGCCGCACGGTCGTGCGCGCCGCCGCCGACGCGTCGCGACAGTTCGACTGGGCCGGACAGGCCGCCGCCGCCGTCGCGATCGCCGCGCTGATCGGCACGCTGATCGAAGGCCCGTCGCTCGGCTGGCGCTCGGCACCGATCGTCGGCGGTGCCGCGACGAGCGTCGCCGCATGGATCGCCTTCGTCGCGATCGAAGCGCGACGCCGCGAACCGATGCTGCCGCTCGCGTTCTTCCGCAACCGGCTGTTCGCGGGATCGACGTTCGTGTCGATGGCGTCGGCGTTCGTGTTCTACGGCCTGCTGTTCGTGCTCAGCCTGTTCTATCGGCAGGTTCGCGGCGCGAGCCCGCTCGACACGGGGCTCGCGTTCCTGCCGATGACCGCGATGGTGGCGCTCGGCGGGTTGTGTTCGGGGCGGATCGTCGCGCGCTTCGGGACGCGCGGGCCGATGTGCTCGGCGTTCGGGCTGTATGCGGCAGGCGCGCTCGGCATGACGGGCATCGGCGCGACGACACCGGCGTGGCTCGCGGTCGCGCCGATGCTCGCGATCGGCTTCGCCTCGGGATTCATCTCGCCGGCCGCGACGTCACCGGCGCTCGGGACGATCGACCGGCACCGCGCCGGCGTCGCGGCGGCGGCACTGAACGCGGCGCGGCAGAGCGGATCGGCGCTCGGCGTGGCGATCTTCGGTGCATGCATCGCGACGCTGCAGCCGTTTTCGGCCGCGATGCGGGTGGCGCTGGTCATGGCGATCGCGCTGTCGGCGCTTGCCGCGGTATCGTGGCGGTTCGCGACGCGGCCGACACCGGCAACCGGCGAAGCGGCCGCGCACCTGCAGGCGGCCGCCACGCGACGCTAGCGCATTCCGCGGCAGACAACGCGCTCACGCGACATACATCGCGACACTGACGAACTGGCACAGGCTGCCGGCCAGCACGAAAAGGTGCCAGATACCGTGCCCGTGGCGGATGCGTTCGTCGTTGATGAAGAAGTAGATCCCCGCGCTGTAGATCACGCCGCCGGCCACGAGCCAGGCGGTGCCGACCGGCGGCAGCGCATGAATCAGCGGACGCACCGCGACGAGCGCGAGCCAGCCCATCAGCACGTACAGGATCATCGACAGCATGCGCGTGCGGCGCCCGAGCGTCAGCTCCTGCACGATGCCGAACACGGCGAGCCCCCAGCTCACGCCGAACAGCGACCAGCCCCACGGGCCGCGCAGCGTCACCAGCGTGAACGGCGTGTAGCTGCCGGCGATCAGCAGGTAAATCGCCGAATGGTCGCATTTCTGCAGGATCGCCTTCAGGCGCGGGTTGCGCACGCTGTGATACAGCGTCGAGATCGCGTAGAGCAGGAACAGCATCGCGCCGTACACGCTGAAGCTCACCACCTTGTACGGATCGCCTTCGAGCGCGCCCATCGTCACGAGCGCCACGAGGCCGGCCACCGACAGCACCGCGCCGACGAGATGGGAAATGCTGTTGAAACGCTCACCGACATGCACGACGTGTTCTCCTGCGGTCCATCGGGGAAAAGAGGGACCCCTATGATACCGGCGGCCGGATTTTGCCGTGCTGCGCCCGGGCAAACGGCGAAGCGGCCGTCACGCGACGTGCGTCGCCGGCCGCCCAAGAAAAAAGCGCCGCGACTGCCATCGCGGCGCTTCCGTTACGATCGTCGAACCGCCTGGACAGTCCGGCTCAGCAACACTTCCCGGCGCCCGACCCGTACCGCGCGTTCTGGCGTTCGCGGAAAAATTCCTCGTACGTCATCGGCTCGCGGTCCGGATGGGTGTCGCGCATGTGCGCGACGTAGGTGTCGTAGTCGGGCAGGCCGACCATCAGCCGCAACGCCTGCCCGAGGTAACGCCCCGCGCTGCGCAGGTCGCTGCCAAGATCGCTGAACATCGCGGCCTCCCCTTAACGTCCGCTGCCGAGCGCCTGCGCGGCCGGCATCGCTTCGTACGGCGTCTCGCGCACGGTCGGCTTCGACTCGCGGCGCGCGCGCAGCACGGCGATCACGCCGTACACCGCGATGCTCACGACGACGAAGATGAACAGCCCGGCCAGCGCCGCATCGATGTAGTCGTTGAAGATGATCCGCTTCATCTGCGCGATCGACTTGGCCGGTGCGAGCACCTTGCCTTCATCCACCGCGGCCTGCAGCTTCGCGGCGTGCGCGAGGAAGCTGACCTTCGGGTTCGCGTCGAAAATCTTCTGCCAGCCGGCCGTCAGCGTGCAGATCAGCAGCCACGCGGTCGGCACGACCGTCACCCACGCATAACGTTCGCGCTTCATCTTGAACAGCACGACGGTGCCGAGCACCAGCGCGATCGCGGCGAGCATCTGGTTCGAGATGCCGAACAGCGGCCACAGCGTGTTGATGCCGCCGAGCGGATCGACCACGCCCTGGTACAGGAAGTAGCCCCACGCGGCCACGCACAGCGCGGTGGCGACGAGGTTCGCGGGCAGCGACTCGGTGCGCTTGAGCGCCGGGTGGAACGTGCCGAGCAGGTCCTGCAGCATGAAGCGGCCCGCCCGCGTGCCGGCGTCGACGGCCGTCAGGATGAACAGCGCTTCGAACAGGATCGCGAAGTGATACCAGAACGCCATCATCGCTTCGCCGCCGATCACCTGGTGCAGGATGTGCGCCATGCCGACGGCCAGCGTCGGCGCGCCGCCCGCGCGCGCGATGATCGTCGTTTCGCCGACGGCCTTCGCGGTCTGCGTCAGCATGTCGGGCGTCAGCACGAAGCCCCATTGCGTGACGGTGTTCGCGACGGCTTCGGGCGTCGAGCCGAGCACGGCGGCCGGTGCGTTCATCGCGAAGTAGATGCCCGGCTCGATCACGCAGGCCGCGACCAGCGCCATGATCGCGACGAACGATTCCATCAGCATCGCGCCGTAACCGATGAAGCGCGCGTTGGTTTCGTTGTCGATCAGCTTCGGCGTCGTGCCCGACGAGATCAGCGCGTGGAAACCCGACACCGCGCCGCACGCGATCGTGATGAACAGGAACGGGAACAGGTTGCCCGACCACACCGGGCCCGTGCCGTCGACGAACTTCGTCAGCGCGGGCATCTTCAGTTCCGGTGCGACGACCAGGATGCCGATCGCGAGGCCGAGGATCGTGCCGATCTTCAGGAACGTCGACAGGTAGTCGCGCGGCGCGAGCAGCAGCCACACCGGCAGCACCGACGCGACGAAGCCGTAGCCGATCAGGATCCACGTGAGCTGCGTGCCGGTGAACGTGAACCATGCGGCGAAGGTCGGCGACGCGGCCACGTTCTGGCCGAACGCGATCGCCGCCATCAGCCCGATGAAGCCGATGACCGACACTTCGCCGATGCGGCCCGGGCGGATGTAGCGCGTATAGATGCCCATGAACAGCGCGATCGGAATCGTCGCGGCGACGGTGAACGTACCCCACGGCGAGTTGGTCAGCGCCTTCACGACGATCAGCGCGAGCACCGCGAGGATGATCACCATGATCAGGAACGCGCCGAACAGCGCGATCACGCCGGGCACCGTGCCGAGTTCCATCTTGACGAGATCGCCGAGCGAACGGCCGTCGCGGCGCGTCGAGATGAACAGCACGATGAAGTCCTGCACCGCGCCGGCGAACACGACGCCGGCCAGGATCCACAGCATGCCGGGCGTGTAGCCCATCTGCGCGGCGAGCACGGGGCCGACCAGCGGCCCGGCGCCGGCGATCGCGGCGAAGTGATGGCCGAACAGCACGTACTTGTTGGTCGGCACGTAGTCGAGGCCGTCGTTGTACTTGACCGCCGGCGTCATCCGCAGCCCGTCGAGCTGCATGACCTTGCTGGCGATGAAACGACTGTAGAAGCGATACGCGATCAGATACACGCAGACAGCGGCGATCACGATCCAGAGGGCACTCACGCGCTCGCCGTGTGCGAGTGCGATGGTGCCGAACGAGAACGCGCCGAGCAGCGCGACCGCGATCCAGAGCAGGGTACTGGAAGCCCGATTCATGGCGTCTCCTGGTCTCCAATGTGGTTTTAGATGGCGTGCGGCGCAGGGGCCGCGCACACGTGACGTCGATGCGTCGTGCCGCGGCCTCGCAAAGGCCGCGACGATGGGCCGTAGTATTCCGCGCGACGGGGGCGGCTTACAAGCGGATAACTACGTATGCGCGACTACGTAGAATTACGTAGATGCCGGTTGCGTGGCGATCGGCCGGCATGCGATTGATCGTGGACGGCGAGCCACGTACAGTGTTCGCCTGTCTCCATTCCGGAACCGCCATGCCGATCCGATTTCAGAAGATGAACGCAAACGGCGATGACTTCGTCATCGTCGACCTGCGCGGTCAGGATCGGGATCGCGTGCCCCGCCTCGATCGCGACCTCGTGCGGCGCATGGGCGACCGGCACAGCGGCATCGGCTTCAACCAGCTCGCGGTGGTGACGGACTGCGACGACGCGGCCGCACAGGTCGCGTTCTGGAATCCCGACGGCTCGACGCTCGATACCTGCGGCAGCGCGACACGCGGCGTCGCGTGGCAGCTGATGCGGGAAACCGGCGCGGCGTCGATCGTGCTGCGCACGAATCGCGGGCCCCTGCAGTGTGCGTACGACGCGCACGGGTCGATCAAGGTCGAGATGGGCGTGCCGCGCGTCGGCTGGCGGGACGTGCCCGTCGCCGAAGCCGTCGATACGCTCACGCTGCCGTTGCCCGGCGCGCCGGCCGCGTGCAGCATGGGCAATCCGCACTGCACGTTCTTCGTCGACGACGTCGATGCGGTCGACCTCGAAGCGCTCGGTCCGGCCATCGAAACGCATCCGCTGTTTCCGCGGAAAACCAACGTGCACGTCGTACAGGTCATCGACCGTTCGCACATTCGTCTTCGCATCTGGGAGCGCGGCGGCGGCGTGCCGCTCGGGTCCGGCTCGTGTTCGTGCGGCGCGGCGGTCAACGGCATCCGGCGCGGGCTGCTCGACGATACCGTGCGGGTGACGTGCGACGGCGGCGACGTCGCCGTTCAATGGGACGGCGCCGGCAGCGTGTTCCTGAGCGGGCCCGTCACGTTCGGGTTCAGCGGGGTGTGGCTGTGATGACCGACGACGCACAAGCCTTCCACGCGTTGCGCCCGCGCCTGCAGAAGATCGCGTACCGGATGCTCGGCTCCGTCGCGGATGCCGAGGACATCGTGCAGGACGTGTGGCTGCGCTGGCACGACGCGGCGCGCGGCAGCATCGAGAACCCCGAGGCCTGGCTCGTCGCGGTCACGACGCGCACGTCGATCGACCGCCTGCGCGCGGCGAAGCTCCGGCGCGAGCACTATGCGGGCATCTGGCTGCCGGAACCGGAGCTCGGCGAATCGCCTGCAACGCCCGAGGAAATGACGGAGCGCGCGAACGACGTGTCGGTCGCGTACCTCCTGCTGCTCGAACGGCTGACGCCGGAAGCGCGCGCGGCGTTCCTGCTGCACGAAATCTTCGAGTTCGACTACGACCGGGTCGCCGACGCGATCGGCAAGTCCGAAGCCGCGTGCCGGCAGCTCGTCAGCCGGGCCCGAGCGCGGCTGCGCGACGATCCCCAGCCGCGGCGCACGGTGCCGCACGAAACGCATCGCCGATTGCTGCAGACGTTCACGCATGCGCTCGCGCACGGCGATTTCCCGTCGATCCAGGCGCTGCTCGCCGAGGACGCGATGCTGATCGGCGACGGCGGCGGCCACGTCCAGAGCTTCCCGAAACCGATGGTCGGCGGCCGGCGGATCGCTCAACTGTTCTATGCGACGTGGTTGCGCTGCGGCAGCGGTGTCGAGATGCGGCCGGTCGTGCTGAACGGCCAGTGGGCAATGCTGCGTTTCATCGACGGGCAGCTCGAAGCGGCGATGTCGTTCGAGACCGACGGCACGCGCATCGTCCGGCTTCTCGTGCAGCGCAATCCCGACAAGCTCGCCCGCATCGCGGCCGCCTGCGCCGCCGGCTGACGCGCGCATCGCGCGCCCGCGCCGACCGCGCCCGCCGCCGAGCGCGGATTGGTGCAGCGCGCGCAACACGATGCGTCCCCGTGCGTGGCTACCGCGCACGGATGCACACCCCTAAGATGATTTCGCGCGGCGCCCTGCCGCCCACGACACCCGCGCCATGCGGGCCAGCCTCTTCGTCGCCAGGAGAAATCATGACGCAGCGTCTCGACTACATTCAACAGTCCCCCGAGTTGTTCCGGAAACTCCTCGAACTCAGCAACCTGCTGCGCAGCAGCGCGATCGAGGAATCGATCCGGGATCTCGTGTCCGTCCGGGCGTCCCAGATCAACGGCTGCGCCTTTTGCCTCGACATGCACGTGAAGGAAGCGCGCATCCACGGCGAGCGCGAACTGCGCCTGCATCATCTGGCGACCTGGCGCGAATCGACGCTGTTCTCGCCGCGCGAGCGGGCCGCGCTCGCATGGACCGAAGTGCTGACGACGCTGCCCGCGCACGGCGTGCCGGACGATGTCTACGACCGCGTGCGCGGCCAGCTCTCCGAGAAGGAATTGTCGGACCTGACGTTCGAAGTGATGGCGATCAACGGCTGGAATCGCGCGAACGTCGCGTTCCGGACCGTGCCGGGCTCGTCCGACAAGGCGTTCGGGCTCGACAAGGCCAACCTCGCCTGACGGCCGCCCCCCTCTCTCGCTGCCGGCCGTCGGCCGGCGGCCCACCGGAAGCCACCATGATTCGCATGAAACACGTGATCGCGTCCGCGCTCGTCGTCGCGGCCCACGCGACCGGCGCCGTTCGCGCGGCGCCCTCGGCCATCGTCACGCCGCTGATGACGAAGCCGCTCGACGCTTACCCGGGCAAGGAAGCGCAGATGATCTCGGTCGAGTACCCGCCCGGCGCGGTCGACCCCGTTCACCGCCACCACGCCGACGCGTTCGTCTACGTCGTCGAGGGGTCGATCGTGATGCAGGTGAAGGGCGGCAAGCCCGTCACGCTGAAACCGGGCCAGACCTTCTACGAGGGTCCGGACGACCTGCACACGGTCGGACGCAACGCGAGCCGGACCCGACCCGCGAAGTTCATCGTGCTGCTGTTGAAGGACAAGGGCGCGCCCGTGCTCGTGCCGGAAAAATAGCCGGCCCGCACGCCGCCGCGACCTTTTTGAAAAAAATGCGGCGGGCGGTGTCACAGGCGGCAGCGCTGAAACGTCTAGTCGCATACGGACACCACGATTCCAGCGCCTCCATGCCCGATACCTCCATCCGCCGCCCCGACGCCGACGATCCATTCGCGCGCAGCTTCTCGACCTGCTATGCCGGCGTGGTCACGTTCCTGGCCGTCGTCACCGAGGGCAGCTTCGCGCGCGCCGCGGATCGCCTCGGCGTCGGCCGCTCGTCGGTCAGCCGTCACGTGCAACGGCTCGAGGACCGGCTCGACGCACGCCTGTTCCAGCGCACCACGCGCAGCATGTCGCTGACGCGCGAAGGCGAGCTCTTCTACGAAAACTGCCGGCCCGGCATCGAGCATCTGGCGCAGGCGCTCGAGGACATGCGCGAGCTGCGCAGCGGACCGCCGAGCGGGCACCTGCGCATCGGCTCGACGCCAGGCTTCGGCCGCAAGGTCATCGCCCCGCTGCTGCGCGATTTCCATGCACGCTATCCGGACATCACGCTCGACCTGCTGTTGAACGACCGGCCGGCCGATTTCTCCGCCGACCGCATCGACGTCGCGTTTCGCGACGGTCGCATGGAGGACAGCGCGATCGTCGCGCGCCGGCTGATTCCGATGCAGATGATCGTCTGCGCGTCGCCGTCGTATGCGCACCGGCACGGCTTGCCGCGCCACGTCGACGAACTCGCGCGGCATCGCTGCATCAACCTGTGCACCGCGTCGGGCCGCGTGACGGAATGGGAATTCAGGATCGACGGGGTGACGCAGCAGCGCCAGCTCGCCGCGCATCACACGTTCAACGACATCGATCTCGTCGTGCGCGCGGCGCTCGACGGGCTCGGCATCGCGCAACTGCCCGCGTACCAGGTGTGCGACCTGCTCGCCGACGGCCGGCTGGTGAGCTGTCTCGGTCAGCATGCGCCGGACGACGGCGGCCACTATCTCTGTTACCTGAGCCGCAAGCACCTGCCCACGCGCATCCGCGCGTTCATCGACTACATGATCGAGCAGACGCGTGCGCGCGACCTGCAGTGCCCAACGACGATGACGACGATCGCGCCGCTGGAGACGATCGATTGATGCATTCGCGGCAACATGATGAGGGCTTGCGGGACGCTGGCGGATCGCGCGGCGCATGCCTACGATGCGGGCTGTTCGACCGGCATGCCGATACGGCGGTGCACCGCTCGGCAAGGTCCAGGCCCCGTCGCGCGAACGCGCTGGGCGCCGGTTTCGGCACATTCAAGCGGCGTGCATGTCGCGCGCCCGTTCAAGGAGAGCAATCGTGAAAATCGTCGTGATTGGTGGTACCGGCCTCATCGGCAGCAAGGTCGTCAGGAACCTGATCGCACGCGGCCACGACGCGGTGGCGGCAGCGCCGTCGACGGGCGTCGATACGATCACGGGTGCGGGACTGGACGCCGCGCTCGCCGGCGCGGAGGTCGTCGTCGATCTCGCGAATTCGCCGTCATTCGAGGAAGCGGCCGTGAAGGCGTTCTTCGAGGCGTCGGGGCGCAACCTGTTCGCCGCGGAGCGCGCGGCCGGCGTGCGTCATCACGTCGCGTTGTCGGTGGTCGGCACCGACCGACTGCAGCAGAGCGCGTATTTCCGCGGCAAGATCATCCAGGAAGACCTGATCCGCGCGGCAGGCGTGCCGTACACGATCGTGCGTTCGACGCAGTTCTTCGAATTCGTCGGGGCGATCGCTCAGGCCGGCGCGCAAGGCGACACGGTGCGGTTGACCACCGCGCACTTCCAGCCGATCGCCTCCGACGACGTCGCGGCCGCCGTGACCGACTTCGCGCTCGACGCGCCGCGCAACGGCATCGCCGAAATCGGCGGCCCCGAGCGCGTGCGGATCGCCGATCTGGTCGAGCGTTTTCTGTCGGCCACGCACGACGCGCGCACGGTGACGCGGGATGCGGCCGCCGACTACTTCGGCGCGGTGCTGCAGGACGACACGCTCGTGCCGGCGCCCGGTGCGCGCCTCGGCGCGACGACCTTCGACACGTGGTTCCGGCAGAACGCGCTCGCGCGCTGAACGCCGCCGCCGGATCGCACACCATGACGCCGCTGCGCCCGCCGCCCCTCTCGCTGCTCGACCGGTATCGCGGTCGGGAACCGCAAACGCTGTACTCGACGACGGTGACCGTCACGGGCGGGACGGCGGAGCACGGCCGCGCCTCCGGCGTCGCGCGTTCCGACGACGGGCGCCTGGATGTCGAGCTGCGCCTGCCGTCCGCGCTCGGCGGGCCCGGCGACGGCCCGAATCCGGAGCAACTGTTCGCCGCGAGCTATGCGGCGTGCTTTCACGGCGCGCTGAGCCTGCTGGCTGCACGGGCGGGCGTGTCGATCGCCGGGGCATCGGTGTCCGCATCGATCGACTTCTGTCGCGATCCGGTGGACGGGCTGTTCATGCTGAACGCGAACATTCGCGTGCGGCTGCCGGGTGTCGAACGCGCAGTGGCGGCGGAGCTCGTGCGCAATACGGAGCGCTTCAGCCCGTATACGAAGATGGCGCACGAAGGGATCAGTCACGTCGTGGCGCTTGCGCCGCCGGACGAGACATCGCAGCGCTGAGCGAAAATGAAAACGCGGGGCCCGCCGCATCGCGCAGCGGGCCCCGCGCCGGTACCGCAGGTCAGTGCTTTTCGTCGAGCTTCTTCGGCTTCGGCGGCGACGGCACCTTCGCGTACTGGAACGCCGGCGTGGCCTTCAGCGCTTCCTTCGTCGCGCCCGGCAGGTAGATGTTGCCGTTGCGCACGTCGAGCGATGCGATCGGCACCGCGACGTCGTGCGCGGCCACGCCGAGGAAGCCGCCGGCCGACACGATCGCGGCCGACACCGAGCCGTCCGGCGCGACGATCAGGTCGCGCACCTTGCCGACTTTCTGGTTCTCGTCGTTGTACACGGTCTTGCCGAGCACGCTCTTCTTCACGCTCCAGCCTTCGAGCAGCGCCTGCGACTGCTCGACGGTCACGCTGATCGGCTGCGCGCCCGCGATCTGCGCGTGCGCGCCGACGCTCGACGCGAGGACGGTTGCTGCGATGAGGGTCTTGTAAAACTTCATATGCGTTGCACTCCGGTTCGGTTGTTGTTGATTCCGGGGACGAAGCGGCGCGGACGCAACGGCTGATCGGTGAGCGCCCCGCGCTTCGTCGGTCGCGTGGCGGCCGGCCGCACCGCCACGCCATGTGTACGTGACGGACCGGCGCAGCCGGGCCGCAGCGTGCGACACGGCTTCATGGTAGCGGCATTCGGCGGATCGTGCGCCCAGGGTGCAACGTGACACGCCAGACGAGCCGGATCAGGATCAATGATCGTGCGGACAGACCGGGCGGGCGGCGCGGAAAAATGGCATCGATGCCCGTCGATCAGGACAACCTCACGGATGGCCCCCCGATCTTCGCGGCGCCTCGAACGGCGCGGCCGGCGCCGCGCCGCCACGCGGCGTCACGCATTCCGCGAATAGGTGCGCCGGTGCCGCACGGCATCGGCCAGCACGTCGAGCACCGGCTCCGTCTGCGCCCAGCTCAGGCAGGCATCGGTGATCGACACGCCGTACTTCAGCGGCACGCCCGGCTTCAGGTCCTGGCGCCCGGCTTCGAGGTGGCTCTCGACCATCACGCCAACGATCCGATGTTCGCCCTGCGACAGTTGCCGCGCGAGATCCTGCGCGACGTCGACCTGCCGGTCGTGCGACTTGTTCGAGTTCGCGTGCGAGCAGTCGACCATCACCTGCTCGCGCAGCCCGGCCTTGCGCAGCACCGCGCAGCATGCCTCGACATGCTCGGCGTCGTAGTTCGGGCCGGTCTTGCCGCCGCGCAGGATCACGTGCGCGTCGTCGTTGCCGCGCGTCTCGAAGATCGCGGCCATCCCCATCTTCGTCATCCCCATGAACGCATGGCTCGCGGCGGCCGCGACGATCGCATCCGACGCGACCTGCACGCCGCCGTCGGTGCCGTTCTTGAAGCCGATCGGGCAGCTCAGGCCCGACGCGAGCTGCCGATGGCTCTGGCTCTCGGTCGTGCGCGCGCCGATCGCCCCCCACGCGATCAGGTCGGCGATGTATTGCGGGCTCAGCAGGTCGAGGAATTCGGTCGACGCCGGCAGGCCGAGCGCATTGATGTCGAGCAGCAGCTGCCGCGCGGCGCGCAGCCCTTCGTTGATGCGGAAGCTGCCGTCCAGGCGCGGGTCGTTGATGTAGCCCTTCCAGCCGACCGTCGTGCGCGGTTTCTCGAAGTAGACGCGCATCGTGATCAGCAGGTCGTCCTTCAGCGCGTCGGCGGCGGCTTTCAGGCGGCGCGCGTAGTCGAGCGCCTGGTCGTGATCGTGGATCGAGCACGGGCCGACGACGAGCAGCAGCCGGTCGTCGCGGCCGTGCAGGATGTCGCCGATCGCGCGGCGCGTGTCCTCGACGAGCGTCTGCGTGCCGGCCGGCACCGGCAGCTCGTCCAGCAGCAGCGCCGGCGAAATCAGCGGGCGCACGGCGCCGATGCGGACGTCGTCGATGCGCGTGGTGTCCTGCGTCGCGTCGGCGCTGCCTACCTCGCGATCGTGGGAAGGATTGTCGAGGTTCTGCATGGTGATTCTCCGGGGGACGTCTGGAATGATGGGCAGGCTCGATTATGGCACCCGGAGAAGGCGGCAGCGGGGGACGGCAGGGGAAGGCGGACAGTCGTCACACCGGTCACGCGACCGACGTCAAAACATCGTAAAAAAGGGCGACCCGAAAAAGATCGCCCGGCCATGCATGCAGTCGTACGCCGTCGCGCCTAATGCAACGTCTCGGGCGCCAGCGAGTTGCTCGGCAGCAGCGACGTCAGCCAGCAATTGCTCGGCGCGGCTTTCCCGTTGAAGCGGTCGTAGAGCCAGGGCAGCATCCCGGCCACCCAGGGCACGATCGCACCCGCATGCTCGAGCGGATACTCGGTGTACGTGACCCGCGTGCCGCTGGCGCAGAACTTCTGCGCCAGCGCGCGCACGTCGTACGCG
This sequence comes from Burkholderia seminalis, assembly GCF_001718535.1. Taxonomy (NCBI): domain Bacteria; kingdom Pseudomonadati; phylum Pseudomonadota; class Betaproteobacteria; order Burkholderiales; family Burkholderiaceae; genus Burkholderia; species Burkholderia seminalis. The sequence goes on from NZ_CP013400.1 coordinate 2,961,034, forward strand.
AGCATCACGCCGTCGCCCACCTGGCTGCTGAAGGTGCCGTCGAGCGCCCCGGCCGTGCCCTGGCCGATGAACATCGGGATCGTCGGCGATGCGGCCAGCCCCGCATTCACCTTGTTCGCATACGTCACGTACGCCGGGATGCTGTTGATGTCGTTCGCGTATTGCGGCTTGAACAGCGTGCCCCAGCGCAGCCCCGTGTACTTCGGCAGGATGTACGCGAGCGACTGGTTCTGGATGTCCTTGAACACGGCCACGCCGGTATCGCTGAGATACGGCGTCAGGTCGAAGTCGTAGCCGCGCACCAGCCCGGCGAGCGCCGCCGCCGCGACGCCGCCCCACACGATGCTGCCGTCGACGTAACGCAGGTTGTGCGCGGGATCGACCAGCACGCCGCCTTCCGCCGCGCCGACGAGCTGCTTGTTGACGTCGGGCGCATAGCTCGGCGCGAGCTGCGCGGCCCAGTTCGTCGCGATCGCGCCGCCGGAATAACCGATCATCGCGACCTTGCTCGACGGATTCAGGCCGGTCGACGGCGTATTGAGCGCCGCACGGATCGAATCGAGCGTCGTCATCCCGTATTCGGGGCCGGCCGCGAAGTCTGCCGTCTGGCCTTCCGTATCGGGCACGATGATGTTGTAGCCGAGCAGCAGCAGCGTCGACAGCGGGATCGATTCCGCGCTGTAGAGCAGCGTGCCGACGTTGATGACCTTGGTCACGTCGCGGTCGCCGGCGATCACCTGCGACGGCTCGTCGTACGGGTTCAGCGAATCGTAGGCCGACTGGTACGAAATGGCGTGGCCGTTGCTGACCTGGCTGCGAATCACCGACGTCACGTTGACGACGGGCTGGTTCCGCGCGTTGTTGGTGCGGTACAGCAACTGCTGCGCGGTCACGGCGGTCGGAATGCCGGCCACGTGATAGGTGACGCTGCGCGTCTTGAGCACCGTGCCCGGCGGAATCGACGCCAGCGGCGTGGTGCCGGTGTACGTGTAGAACGGATCGGACACGGTCGGCGCGGCGGCGCCGGCCGACGGTGCGGCGATGGCCAGCGCGGCGCACACGGCGGCCGCGACGGTCATGAGTCGTCTGGAGGACATGGGTGGGGGCCTCTGGGATAACCTGCTTTCATCGAAGGAAGTTCGGCGGTATTGCAGACCATCGTGCCTGCCGCATCAAAACCGTTTCCGTGCCATCGACTGTCTCCTGTGAGTGAATGATCCGGCTTGTTCTGAACCTGTCGTTTTAGTAGGAGTACAAACCGGATTCATTGAAGCACAACGCGAACGCGTTCGACGCGCGTTTTCGATTGTTTGAAGGTAAACGTCTAAAACCCTCGCCGGCCGACGCATGCGCACCGGCCGTTCGGCCGACTGTTCGCGTTTTGCCGGGGTACCGTACGATCGGCGCTGTCCGGTAACGAAGCGGCCCGTCGCAGGAGGCGGTCCGCGCCGTCCACCGCCTGCTCTGCAACCGTTCGCTCCCCGCCCCACGGACTCGCCACGATGACCGTATCCGAACTGCTCAGTGCCATCCGCCAACCCTACGCCGATCTGCTCGCGAAAGCGGCCACGCGACCGTCGGTGATCGTCGAGCCGGCCTACCGGAAGGCCGACGGCACGCTCGCCACTGAAGGGCCGCTCGCGCTGCCGTGCCGCGCCGACACCATCGCGGCCGAAGGCGAAGCGGCCGGCCGGCCCGTGATGATCGATTCGACCACGCAGCTCGATTTCGACCCGTTCGAGTTCGACCTCGAAATGGCAGCCGTGTCAGTCCGCCCGTTCGTATGGGACTGGGTCGTGATCGAGGCCGACGGTCTCGACGAAAGCACGGCGGCCGATGCGTTCAAGACGTGGTTCCTCGCGTGGTTCGATGTCGACGACGAGAACGATCCGGCCGAAGTCGGGCTGCACGGCATCGTGCATTACCTGTCGGAACCGGTTCGCACGGAACACGGGTGGCGCGTCAATGCGGATCTCGGCTCGGCGCCCGAGACGGCCGTCGAGGATCTGCTGTTCCGGCTCGTCGATGCAGGTGCGACGCGGATCAGCGTGGGTTGAAATGGCGCATCGTCGTTCACATACGCTCATGAAGAAAGCGCTCGCGCTGCTGATGCTTTGCATCGCATTGCCCGCCTCGGCCGAAGTGAGCACGGAAGTGCCGTGCTTCCGGACAGCCGGCGACCAACCCGTGCGCGTCGAACCGCGCATGTACCACGACGACGTCGCGAAATGGTCAGGTGGCGTCGTCCGTCATGCGAAATCGAACACGGCCATTCCGTTGCCGTTCAAGCACCGGGACGCGGAAATGCTGGGAGCCGACCGGCCGTATCAATACACGACGACGTGGTGGGGAATGGTCGACGGCACGATCGACGGCGAATACGAAATGATGAGCCAGGGTGCGATGGTCTATTCGATGACCTACACCAGCGCGCGCACGGGCAGGAAAACCGATTTCGCGTGGGCGCCGGATATCGACGCTTCGGCGAAATCGGGGCGCCGCTGGTAGCGAGGAGCGCGTTGCAGGCTGTCGGTCACCCGGCGTCGCCCGGCGCGTCGACGTCGATGCCGAGTTCGCTCGCCATCCGCTGAACCAGCGCATTCAGTCGCGCCACTTCATCCGCGAGTCGCTTCTGCTCGGCCTTCAGCGCCTCGAACTCGGAAGGCGGCACCGAATCCGCGCCGCCGGCCTCCGCGCTGGCGAAATCGGCCACGTTCACCTCGCCGCACATCAGGTGCATCCAGCGGTTCTCGCGCGCGCCCGGTGCGCGCGGCAGCCGGACGACGAGCGCCGGCGCGCGCGCCGCGAGTTCGTCGAGGAACGCCTCGACCGACGAGATATCCGCGAAGCCGTGCAGGCGCGCGCTGTTCAGGCGCAGCTCGGCGGCCGTCTGCGGGCCGCGCAGCAGCAGGATCGTCAGCAGCGCGATCGCCTGGCTCGGGATGCCCAGCACGCGGTTCATGTTGTGTTCGAAACGCGGCACGCGGCTGCTGCTGCCCTCCATCACGAGGCTCAGGTGCTTCAGCCCGTCGAGCGCGGTCGTGACCTCGTCCTCGCTGACGTTCATCACCGGCGCGCGCGCGGTTTTCTGGTTGCAGCCCGCGGTCAGCGCGTTCAGCGACAGCGGGTACGTATCCGGCACCGTGTGCTGTTTCTCGACGAGCACGCCGAGAATGCGGGCCTCGAGGGGCGTGAGTTCGCGAAGGGCGCGTGGCGTGGGCGTATCCGGCGTGGTGTTCATGAGTGGCGTCGCAGCGTGCAGCAGGTGAAGGGAAACGATCGCGGCCCGTCCGGCATCGCGCACGGGCGAGCCATATGATAGCTCGCGACGCACGGCCCGGCGGCGCGCGCACTTGCCGCAGCGGGCTGTCGTCCAGCCTGTCGGCGCGCCCGATACCGTGCGGCACTGCCTGCGCGCACGCACCGGCATTTGCGCGATACACATGCCGGCGCTACGATATGCGTTCACCCCGGTATCCGTGGCGCCGCACACGATCGTCTTCGCCCGCCGATGCCACGCGTCGCCCGTCCTTATCGTGCTGCCGCCGCGCATGCACGCCGCCCGTCAACACCGTTCACGCCTTCACCGGTTCACTGCCATGACTGCATCCTCTTCCGCGCCGCACGTGCGCGCCATCGTCACCGGACACACGCGCGGCCTCGGCGCGTCGCTCGCCGAACAACTGCTGCTGGAAGGCGTCGCCGTGCTCGGCGTGTCGCGCAGCCGCCATCCGTCGCTCGCGTCGCAAGCCGGCGACCGCTTCTCCGAAGTCGAGATCGACCTGTCCGACACCGCGGCCATCGCAGCCTGGCTCGCCAGCGACACGCTGCGCCGCTTCGTCGACGGCGCGTCGCTCGTGCTGCTGTTCAACAACGCAGGCATCGTCGATCCGATCGGCCCGCTCGCCGCGCAGGATCCGGCGATCGTCGCGCGTGCGGTCGGCCTGAACGTCGCGGCGCCGCTGATGCTGTCGGCCGCGCTCGCGCAAGCGGCTTCGGCCGCGACCGAATGCCGGATCCTGCACCTGTCGAGCGGCGCGGCCCGCAACGCATACGCGGGCTGGAGCGTTTACTGCGCGACCAAGGCCGCGCTCGATCACCATGCACGCGCGGTCGCGCTCGATGCGAACGGCGCGCTGCGGATCTGCAGCGTGGCGCCGGGCGTCGTCGACACGGGCATGCAGGCGACGATCCGCTCGACCAGCGAAGACAACTTCCCGATGCGCGAGAAGTTCGACGAATTGAAATCGAGCGGCGCGCTCGCGACGCCCGAGGCCGCCGCACGCCAGCTGATCGGCTATGCGCTGAGCGATGCGTTCGGCGCCGAGCCGACGGCCGACGTGCGGAACCTGTAATCGACATCTCCCCCCCTGTCGACGGACGGAAAGGAGTCGTCGGATCAGCGGCCGCCCGCAAGGCCGCGTCCGGAGCGCCACCGGGCAAAGACGATAGAATCCCGCTGGTATTTCACCCACGGAAACCTCCTTGATGGTCACGAAGGCCGCCGCACCGTTCCAGCAGATCAAGACGCTCGTTCGCCAGAACGTCGAGTCCGGCGACTGGCGCCCGGGCGACCGCATCCCGTCCGAGCTCGATCTCGCCGCGCAGTTCGGCGTCGCGCGCATGACGGTCAACCGCGCGCTGCGCGAGCTGACCGAGGAAGGCGTGCTGAAGCGCATCGCGGGCGTCGGCACCTTCGTCGCCGAGGTGAAGCCGCAGTCGAACCTGCTGATGATCGCGCACATCCGCGACGAAATCCGCGCGCGCGGGCACGAATATCGCTGTCGCGTGCTGAGCCGGGCGAGCGAGCCGGCATCGTTCGACGTCGCGGCCGCATTCGGGCTGCCGGTCAATACGCCGGTCTTTCATGTGGTGTGCGTGCACGAGGAAAACGGCCGCCCGATCCAGCTCGAGGACCGCTACGTGAACCCGGCCGCGGCGCCCGGCTTCATCGACCAGGATTTCCAGACCGAGCCGCCGTCCGAGTACCTGTACAACAACGTGTCGCACTACGAACTGGAAATCGAGCACGTCGTCGACGCGTCGCTGCCGACCGTCGAGCAGGCGCGGCTGCTCGACATGCGCGCCGACGAGCCGTGCCTCACGCTCACGCGCCGCACGTGGACGGACGGGCTGCCCGTCACGTTCGTGCATTTCCTGCATCCGGGCAACCGCTACCGGCTCGGCTCGCGCTTCAAGCCGGGCGCCGGGCGCCACCCGACCTGATCTTTCCCCGTACGCGCCAATGGACACGGCGGCCGTTTCATGACGAAACGGCCGCCGCGTTCGTTCGCCGCGCCGGTCAAATCGCGCCGACCTGCCCCGCGCCGCGCGACCACACGACCGGAAACAGCGGATGGTCGAGCGGTGCGCCGTCGGCCAGCTGCTCCGCGAGCCCGGGGAAGTCGGGCGACGTTTTCCAGCGGCGCGGCGCGTGACGGATATCGTCGCCGACGAAGCGGATCGAGAACGCGCGCCGGCGGTTCCGCGTGCCGCCCGACGCATGCAGCGTGAGCATCCGGAAGCACACCATGTCGCCGGGCTCGAGCGCCCAGCGGCGGATCGGGAACGCCGCGCGGTCGGCTTCGATATCGGGCAAGTCGGCCAGGCTGCCTTCCGGGAACCACTTCGCTTCCTTGTCCATGAACGTGCGCGGCATCAGCCACGGCCCGCGATGCGAGCCCGCGACGAATTCCAGCGTCGATTCGAGCGGCACCGGATCGACCGGAATCCACATGCTGACGTTGTCGTCGCCTTCGATGTTGTAGTACGGCTGGTCCTGGTGCCACGGCGTGCGCTGCCGCGTGCCGGGCTCCTTCACGAGCAGGTGGTCGTGATGCAGTCGCACGCGCCCGGTTCCCATCAGCGCGGCGGCGACCGACGGCGCCGGCGAGCGCACGATGAAGTCGCGATACGCGTCGTTGTGCTGCCAGTTGCAGAAATCCTCGAAGAACCAGCCGGGATCGTCGGGCCGGCTCGCGACTTTCGCGCGCGCGCTCGGCCGGGCAAGATTCACGTCGATGCCGGCCCGCAGCGCGGCCACTTCGTCGGGCGAAAAGATGCCCTTGATGCAGACCGCGCCTTCCTCGCGGAACGCGGCAATCAGTTCGGGCGTCACGGCTTGCGCGACTCGATCCTGGATACTCGTCATGGTGTGCCTGTCCATTGAATGAATCACCGGGTCACGGCGCCGAAGTCAGCTGCTGCTTCGCGCCGTAGATGTCGAAGTCGAAATATTTCGCGGCGATCTTCTGGTATGTGCCGTTCGCGCGGATCGCGACGATCGCGTCGTTCAGCCGCTTCTTCATGTCCGCGTCGCCCTTGCGCACGCCCATCGCGACGCCGTAGCCGGTGATCCGTGCGTCGGTCACGTCGGGGCCGGCGAACGCGTAGCCCTTGCCGCGCGGCGTCTTCAGGAACGAGTAGCCGGCTTGCGTCTTGTCCTGGAAGGTCGCGTCGAGGCGGCCGTTGACGAGATCCTGGTACACCTGGTCCTGATTCTGGTAAGAGACGATCGTCACGCCCCGGGTCGCCCATTCGGCCTTCGCGTACGCCTCCTGGGTCGTGCCCTGGTCGATCCCGATGCGCTTGCCCGCGAGCGACGCGGCGGTCGGCAGCAGCTTCGAGCCGACCGGCGCGACGAGCGCACCCGGCGACGCATACAGCTTGTTCGAGAAGTCGATCTGCTTGAGCCGCTCGTCGGTGGCCGTCATCGCCGACATGATCACGTCGAACTTGCGCGCGCGCAGCGCCGGAATCATCCCGTCGAAGCCCTGCTCGACCCACACGCACTTCGCATGCAGCTGCTCGCAGATCGCATTGCGCAGGTCGATGTCGAAACCGGCGAGCGAGCCGTCGGGCTGCTTCGCCTCGAACGGCGGATACGTGGGGTCGATGCCCCAGCGGATCGTCGACGTGTCCTGGGCGAACGACACGAGCGGCGCGAATGCCAGCGCGGTAACGAGGAGCGTTGCAGTGCAGTTCATGGCGGGTCCTTGCAGGTCTCGACGCGGCGGGCGACGCCGGCGTCCGGTGGAGGCGCCGCGCCGGAGAGCCGGCGCGGTGCGCGAAAGGCGGGACTTCGATGAGACTGGAATGCAGTCTAGACCGCCTAAATTTCGAGTGCAAGCAGGGGAAACAAGGGAGCGCGATGGACCGACTGGAGATGAGGACCAGGGAGGCAGGGGAGCCTTCGATTTAACGCATTTCTATGCGGAATTCAGGTGCTCCCGTACGCGACACCCGTCCGCGACGAAACGCAAGAGATAGCGGTCTATACCGGTAGCCGTGGCGATAGGTTGCCCGATGTTTCATCGAACCTGCCGGTCACGCGCCCCATACCGCAGTGGACTTCCGCGGCGATCGTCCAACCGCGCGGGACCTGTTCGACTTGTGCCTGGTCATCGAGCGGGAGCCGGCAAGCTTGATCGAAACCGGTGCGTTTCTCGTTCGGCATCGCGACACGTTTCTGCGTTTGCTCAACGAGCCTCGCACGTTCGTACGGCCGCGGTTCGACGACATCCGAACACTCGGCTACACGCCGTCGTTCGACTCTAGTGTTGAACTCGCCGACGCCTTCCTGCGAAAACTCCCCGGCGGCACGCCCGAGCCCAAATCGCGCCGCCGCTAACCCCGGCCACGCCCGCATCGATCAGCCTGCGCACCGTCTCGACACGACCGCGTTCGGCCGCCGGATTCAATGCGGTGTCGCGATACCGGTGCGTGCCGCGCAGGTCGGCGCCGGGCGCGAGCGTCATCCGCAGGATGTCGTCAGGCGCCTCAAAAGCCCGCGAAACGCGCCGCCCCAAGTCCGGCCAAACCGCGATTGCCCGCGCCGTCCGCGCATGTTAAAAGTCGTCGCATGCATGTGGAAATGCAATGCTCGAATCCGCAAAAGTGCAAAAATGAATAGACCCCTGTTCGACCTCGACCTGCTGCGCGCGCTCGTGATGGTCGCCGACTGCGGCAGCTTCACGACGGCTTCCGCGCGCCTGCATTCGACGCAGTCGACGGTCAGCCAGAAGGTGCGCCGGCTCGAGGAAATCGCCGGCCACCGCCTGCTCGATCGCGGCACGCGCGATGTCCGGCCGACCGATGCGGGCGTGACGGTGCTCAGCTATGCGCGGCGCATGCTCGCGTTGAACGACGAAATGCTGGAAGCGCTGTCGGGCGCCACGGTCGCGCTGACGATCCGGCTCGGCGTGCCCGACGATTTCGCGGCGGGCCGCACGACGCACGCGCTCGCGGCATTCAAGCGCGAGCATCCGCAGGTCAAGCTCGAAGTGACGTGCGGACTGAGCCGCGACATCTGCGCCGCGTACGATCGCGGCGAACTCGATCTCGTGCTGATCAAGCAGCGGCGCGACAGCCGGGAGGCCGTCGTGCGCTGGCCCGAGAAGCTGCGCTGGATCGACAGCGCGAAGCATCCGTCGATCGATCTCGACCCGGTGCCGATCGTCGTGTTTCCGCCGCGCGGGCTCTACCGCGACGACATGATCAAGGCGATCGAGGAGCGCGGGCGCCGCTGGCGCATCAGCTTCACGACGTCGAGCCTGAGCGGCATCCAGGCAGCCGTCGCGGACGGGCTCGGCATCAGCGTGCTGCCCGCGCGCGTGGTGACCGACGAGCACGTCGTGCTGACCGCGAAGCAGGGCTTCGCGCCGATCGAGAACATGGATATCGCGATCCTGCACCGGCCGACGGCCGACCCGATGGTCAGCGAGCTGACGAAAGCGCTCGCGGCGATGCTGGAACTCGAGGGGCGATAAGCCGCGCGGGTTTCATCCGGGCGCCACGCACGGGGCGCACTGCCCCGTGCATGTCAGAACATCGTGTTGCCGTTCGCGGCCTGCTCGGGCACCGGCTGGTTCACGTCCCAGTGCTCGACGATCTTGCCGTGCTCGAGCCGGAAGATGTCCATGATCGCGCTGCCGCGCGTGCCGGGTTCGCGCACCGCGTGCACGTGCAGGATCACGTAGTCGCCGTCGACGAACGAACGCTTGATCTCGCTGTGCGACTGCGGATAGGTGTCGCGCAAAAAGGCGACGAACTTGCGGAAACCGTCGCGGCCGTCGGCCGCGTTCGGGTTGTGCTGCACGTAGCGATCGCCGACGTACGCGAGCGCGGCGTCCGCATCCTTTTCGTTGAGGCCCTTCTCGTAGAACGCGAGCACCGTCCGCCGGTTGGCTTCCTGCCGCGCATCGGCCGGATCGGCCGCCACCGCGTACGCGGCCGTCACGGCGAACAAGGCCGCCGCCGTCCATCGTGCGGCCCGTGCCGCTGTCGTGCGTCGCATCGTCGTCTCCCCGGAAATCCGGCTGAAAACCCGATCATACCGGCGCGACGCCGTGCTCAGACGAGTGCGCCGTCGCGCGCGACGATCGCCCCCGACGATACGACGAGACGCCGCACCGGCCGCGCGACGACGGCCTCGGCGAACGTCAGCGCGTCGACGAGCACGACGTCCGCACGGCTGCCCGGCTGCAGCCCGTAATCCGCGAAACCGCAGCCGTGCGCCGCACCGTGCGTCACGCAGTCGAGCGCGACTTCGAGCGCATCGTCGCGGCGGAAATCGTTGCGCATGCCGATCAGCATCGCGCGTTCGAGCATGTCGGGCGAACCGTATGGCGTCCACGTGTCGCGTATGCCGTCGTTGCCGCCGATCACGATCACGCCCGCCGCGCGGCACGCGGCGACCGGCGGCACCGGCACCGCCGCCGGCGCGGTCGTGACGATCGCCACCCCGAGCGCGGCCATTCGCGCGAGCAACGTATCGCGCTCGCGTTCGGCGATATCGCCCAGACAGAAACCATGACTGATCGTGACCTTCCCCTGCATGCCGTGCGCGGCCGTGCGCTGCAGGATCAGGTCGAGCGAATACGCGCCCATCGACCCGCGCTCGTGCAGATGGATATCGAGCCCGCGGCCGTGACGCTCCGCGATCGCGAACAGCACGTCCACCGCCTCGACCGGATCGCCTTCGATCGCGCACGGATCGAGTCCGCCGAGCAGGTCGGCGCCGGCGCCGAGCGCATCGGACAGCAGCGCATCGGTGCCCGGCCGCTTGAGTACGCCCGACTGCGGAAACGCGACGATCTGGATGTCGACTTGCCCGCGCAGCGTCTCGCGCGTCGCGAGCACGCCGTGCAGGTGGCGCAGGCCCGCTTCGGTATCGACGTCGACGTGCGTGCGGATGCGCGTCGTGCCGGCCGCGAGGAAGGCTCGTGCCAGCGCGAGCGACGCGGCGCCCGCGTCGTGGCCGCTCGTCGCGCGATAGTGGCGTTCGTTCTCGATGCGGTCGACGAGACGCGGCCCGACCTGGTTGCGGTACCACGGCATCCCCCAGTGCGTCTTGTCGAGGTGCGTGTGGCCTTCGACGAGGCCGGGCAGCGCGAGCGCGCCCGCGCCGTCCTCGATCGCGCAGCCGGCGGGCGCGTCGAGCGACGGGCCGACACGCGCGATGCGGTCGCCTTCGATCAGGATGTCGAGTGCGGTGTCGGCGCTCGTGCGGACGTTGCGGATCAGCAGGTTCGTCATGTCGATTCCGGTGAAGTCGGTCAGTGCAAGGCCGGCACGGCGCATGCCGTGCCGCCGGCCGGTGGGTCAGCGCGTGAAGCGCAGCGACGGCGCGAACGGCACCCCCGTATCGCTTTCGCCGCGGCGGAATACCCAGCGTTCGGCCGGCACGCCGGCGACGGCCGCCGCCGCGTTCGGCGCGCGCACCGCGACGAAACTCGCATCGCAGCCCACCGCGATGCCGTAGTGCGCGTTGCCGATCACGCGCGCGCCGGCGTACGTCGCCATGTCGAGCGCGATGCCGAGCGCTTCGTCGGTGTAGAAACCCGACCGGTAGCCGACCATCATCGCGCGCTGCAGCATGTCGCCGTTGCCGTACGGCCACCACGCGTCGCGAATGTTGTCGTTGCCCGCGAACACGTGCACGCCCGCGTCGCGCAACAACCGCACCGGCGGAAACGCGCAATCGCCCGGCGCATTCGTCAGGATCGATACGCCCGCTTCGGCCAGCGCCGCCGCGGTGCGCCGGACATCGTCATCGCTCACCTGGCCGAGCGCATACGCATGGCTCACGTTCACGCGCCCGCCGAGCCCGGCCGCACGCGTGCGCGCCGCGATCCGCAGCAGTTGCGCGATGCCGATCTCGCCCGGCTCGTGCAGGTGGATGTCGATCTTCGCGCCGCGTTTCTCCGCGATGCCGAACACGATGTCGAGCTGGCCGTCCGCGTCGCCGTCGAGCGTCGTCGGATCGATCCCGCCCACGACGTCCGCGCCTTCACGCACGGCCGCGTCGAGCATCGCGGCCGTGCCCGGGCACGTCACGACGCCGGCCTGCGGAAACGCGACCAGTTCGATGTCGACGATCCCGCGCCATTGCTCGCGCGCGGCCATCACGGCCTGCAGGTTCGACAGGCCCGTCGTCGCATCGACGTCGACGTGGCTGCGCATCGCGATCGTGCCGAATGCGGCGGCCTGCGCGATCAGCGCGTTCGCGCGCTCGACGATCGGCGGTGCGGCGGCGAGCTGGCGCTTCTCGACCGCGAGCCGCTCGCGCAGCGAACCGACCGATTCGTGCGGCACCCAGCGAGCGCCGACGAAGCTCTTGTCGAGGTGGATGTGGCCGTCGACGAAGCCGGGCAGCACGACGCGGCCGTCGAGGTCGATGGTCTCCGCGCCGGGCGCGGCTGCGCAATCGGCGCCGATCGCCGTGAAGCGGCCGTCGCGGACGACGAGGTTGACGGGCTGGCCGCCGGCATCGAGGGCGTTGATGAAGAATCGTTCGGTCATGGCCTGGAAGGTGGGGCGGTCGCGGCGCGACCACTGGCAGGGAATCCGGCCACGATATCGGACGCTGCCGCCCGCGGCCAATTAAATGTCGCGATGCCGCGCATTCGATTTCGCGATGTGTGCCGCATACGGCCGCCGGGTCTCGCGTGACGCAGGGGTTCGATCGCAACGGAGGGCCGACACGCCGCATGAAACAAGCGGGCCGCATCACCGGCATGCGCATGGCTGGAAGCCGCTTCGCGCCGTTGTCGGGCCTGGCTCGAACGCCGCGCCGGCGCAGCGATTTACGCGGCAACAGACTTTACACGTTGTTACCCGGCCGCACCGGACGCGCATCCGGCCATTCCTTATACTCACGCCGAGTTCGCCACCCATGACGGGAATCCATCGGCGGACACGTTGCCGATGCAGGAAACATCATGATGCGCATGCCCTCCACGAAGACCGTTCTGTTCGCCTCGCTCGTCGCCGTGGCGGCGCTTCCCCTGACCGCCTGCGTCGCACCCGGCTACTACGGCGCGCAGCCGGGCTATCCGCAGCAGCAGCAATACGCGACGCCCGGCTACGCGCAGCCCGCGTATTCGCAGCCGGGCTACGTGCAGCAGCAACCGGCGTATCCGAACCCGGCGCCGCAGCCGTACGATCAATACGGCAACCCGTCGCAATACGGCTCGCAGCCGTATGACCAGTACGGCAACCCGCAACAGCAATACGCGAACCCGTACGGCGCGCAATACGGCACCGTCGCGAACATCCAGCCGGTCAACGGCTCGGTCGGCCCGTCGGGCGTGGCCGGTACCGTCGTCGGCGCGCTCATCGGCGGCGTGCTCGGCAACCAGGTCGGCCGCGGTCACGGCCGCGATGCGGCGACCGTTATCGGCGCGCTCGGCGGCGCGGTGGCGGGCAACCAGATCGGTCAGCAGATGGGTGCCGCGCAGGGCCCGAGCAGCTACCGGATCGACGTGCAAGTCAGCGACGGCTCGATGCGCTCGTTCGACGTGCAGTCGCCCGGCAACCTGCGTCCGGGTGACCGCGTGCAGATCAACGGCAATCAGCTGTCGCGGTATTGATTGATGCCCGTTGCGTGCGCGTGATCTGATCGCGCGCTCCCTTCCGTCACGCCGGCACGGCCGCGTGACCCGCCATGCGCGCACGGCCCGCAACGCTCCGGCGCCGCCGAAATGCGCAACGCGCCGAACGGCGCCACGCGCATCCCGATTCCCGTTAGCATGACGACGATGCATCCCGCGCCGCAGCGCGCGCCGGCATGCACGCCCCTCAACCGGAATCCCGCCGATGACGATCACGACCCGCCTGCTCGATGCGGCCGACGCCGCCCGTTTCCAGACCGTTCGCCTGCGTGCGGTCGATACCGCGCCCACGTCCTTCCTGCCGACGCTCGACGAGGAATCCCAGGTGCCGGTCGACGAATTCGCGACGCGCCTCACGCCGAACCACGAGCGCGCGGTGTTCGGCGCGTTCGACGGCGAGACGCTCGTCGGCATCACCGGTGTACGCCGCGATGCGCGCGCGAAGATCGCGCACAAGGCGACGATCTGGGGCGTGTTCGTCGAGCCCGCGTATCGCGGCCGCGGCATCGCGCAGGCGCTGCTCGAAAGCGCGACCGAGCATGCCGCGCAGGCGTGGCAGTGCAAGCAGCTGATGCTGTGCGTAAACGAGGTCAACGGCAACGCGGAGCGGCTGTATGCGTCGCAAGGGTTCGTGCGGTTCGGCACGGAGCCGCGCTCGATGTTCGTCGACGGCCGGTTCTACGACGAGCACTACATGATCAAGACGCTCGCGTAACGCGTTCACGTTCGTCCGCTTGCGTATTTGCCGTTGCGTTCGCGTGCATCGGCCGACCACGCCGCACGCGAATGCCCCTCCTCCCTCGCCTCATGGCATCGCCGCTTGTCGGTGATCGTCACGTTCGTCGGCGTCATCGCGCTCATGTTGAACGTTTGGACCGGCCCCGGCGATGTGACTGTCGGCGTGCCCGTTGCGACGGGCGTGCCGAAGTCGCAGTTGCCCGTCGTCGCGCTGGGGATCGGCCGCACGGCAGGCGTGGGCGGCGTGCCGTTGCAGTCGGACGCGACCCGGCCCCTGCGCGACGATCGCCTGGAAGCGTGGTGGGTCCCGCCGTTCGGCGTCAATTCATACGTCGTCGTACCGCATCACACCGTTCAGGCAGGATCATATCAAGGCAGATTCTTGTCTTCGACTGCACTCTCATTGGGTCGATGCTATGAATGTGTGCGCACACTCACTTCTGACAGACCGCCTCTAAAGATACGTTGTCGTACCTTTATGCGCAAAAACTTTAGCTAAAAATCCTCGTCGGATTCGATCGCCTCCCGCGCCAATTCGCGCGCCGGTCAGTATCCGGCACAGCTTCGATTCACTCGCGCCATCTTGAAATCGAACAGGACGCGCCCGGGCGTTCCCCCCGCCATCACGCCTCGGGAATTCCGCCCCTGTTCAGCCCCCTGCCGCCCGCGCTATCGTTTCTCCTTGTTCACAGCCCAGGAGCTGCCTTTGCCTTCCCGCCACGGAGTCGACCTCATCCGCGCCCGCGCCTTGTTCGATCGCGAGCGCCAAGCGTTCACCGAAGCCATGCCGGTCTCCCGCGCGCTGTCCGCGGAAGCGTCCGAGCACCTGCTGTTCGGCGTGCCGTTGCACTGGATGCAAGACTGGTCGACACCGTTCTCGCTGTATGTGAAGGAGGCGCGCGGTGCGACGTTCACCGACGTCGACGGCCATCGCTATGTCGATTTCTGCCTCGGCGATACGGGCGCGATGTTCGGCCACGCGCCCGAACCGGTCGCCCGCGCGCTCGTCGAACAGGCCACGCGCGGTTATACGACGATGCTGCCGAGCGAAGACGCCGCATGGGTGTCGCGCGAACTCGCGCGCCGCTTCAAGCTGCCGGTCTGGCAATTCGCGCTGAGCGCGAGCGACGCGAACCGCTTCGTGCTGCGCTGGGCACGCGCGGCCACCGGTCGCAACACGATCGTCGTGTTCAACGGCTGCTATCACGGCACGGTCGACGACGTATTCGTCGATCTCGTCGACGGCCGCCCGGTTCAGCGCGACAGCCTGCTCGGGCAATCCTACGACCTGCTCGCCAACACGCGCGTCGTCGAATTCAACGACCTGGCCGCGCTCGAAGCCGCATTGAAGGATGGCGACGTCGCGTGCGTGCTGGCCGAGCCCGCGATGACGAACATCGGGATGGTGCTGCCCGACCCGGGCTTCTGGGCGGCCGCGCGCGAACTGACGCGCCGCTACGGCACGCTGCTCGTGATCGACGAGACGCACACGATCAGCAGCGGCCCCGGCGGCTATGCGGTCGCGCACGCTCTCGAACCGGACATGCTGGTGGTCGGCAAGCCCATCGCGGGCGGCGTGCCGTGCGCGGTATACGGCTTCAGCGCCGAATTCGCGGAACGCGCGAAGCAGGCGAAGCTGAACGCGCCGCCCGGCCATTCGGGCATCGGCACGACGCTCACCGCGAACATGCTCGCGATGCATGCGATGCGCGCGACGCTGGCCGACGTCGCGACCGACGCCGCGTATGCACACATGTTCGAACTCGCCGCGCGGCTGGCGACGGGGCTCGAGCAGGCGATCGCGAAACACCGGCTGCCGTGGTGCGTGACGCGCATCGGCGCGCGCACCGAATTCCAGTTCGCGTCCGCGCCGCCGCGCAACGGCACGCTGGCCGGCGCGCAACTCGACAGCGAACTCGAGCACATCGTGCACCTGTACCTGCTGAATCGCGGCGTGCTGATCACGCCGTTCCACAACATGATGCTCGTGTGTCCGCAGACGACGGCCGACGATGTCGACCGGCTCGTCGCGCAGTTCGACGCGTGCCTCGGCGAACTGGTGTGACGTGACGACGCGCGGGACGGTGCTCGCGCGAGCGCGTACCGTCCCGCAGCACGCGCTACGCGGCCCGCAACGCCCGCCGCGCCACTTCCGCGAAATACCGCGCGCCCACCGGCAGGATCGCGTCGTTGAAGTCGTACGTCGCGTTGTGCAGCGGCACGCCGCCGAGGCCACCCGCTTCACCGTTGCCGATGAACACGAAATTGCCGGGCACCACCTGCAGGAACGCGCCGAAATCCTCCGAGATCATCATCGGCTGCACGTCGGCATTCACCGCGGCAGCGCCCGCGACCTGCGCGGCGGCCTGCACGGCCGTGTCGACCCACTCCGGCGAATTCACCGTCGGCGCGAACTCGTGCGTGTACTCGAACGTGCAGGTCGCGCCATGCGTGCGGCAGATTCCTTCGCTGATCTCGCGCATCCGCGTTTCGAGCAGCGCCTGCACGTCGCGCGAATAGCTGCGCGTGTCGCCCTTGATCGTCACGGTTGACGGCAGCACGTTGCGCAGCCCGTCGGTGATGAACTCCGTGCACGAAATCACCGCCTGCTGGCCCGGGTCGAGATTGCGCGACACGATCGTCTGCAGCGCGAGCACGACCTGCGCGCCGATCACGATCGGATCGATGCCCATGTGCGGCCGCGCCGCATGCGTGCCGCGCCCATCGATTCGGATCACGAAATTGTCTTCGCTCGCCATGATGCCGCCGGCGCGTGTCGAGAACGTGCCCGCGCGCATGCCGGGCATGTTGTGCGCGCCGAAGATCGCGTCGACCGGAAAGCGCTCGAACAATCCGTCGGCCATCATCGCCTTCGCGCCGCGGCCGTGCTCCTCCGCCGGCTGGAAGATGAAGCGCACGGTGCCGTCGAAATCCTTGCGCTCGGCCAGCAGTTGCGCGGCGCCGAGCACCATCGACATGTGGCCGTCGTGCCCGCACGCATGCATCTTGCCCGGCGTGCGCGATGCGTGTTCGCGGCCCGGCGCGTGCTCGGCGATGTTCAGCGCGTCCATGTCCGCGCGGATGCCGATCGCGCGCTTGCCGGTGCCGGCCGTCAGGTTCGCGACGAGCCCGGTGCCGCCGATCCCGCGATGCACGTCGAGCCCGAGCGTCGTCAGGATGCGCGCGACGTAGTCCGACGTGTTCACTTCCTCGAAACCCGTTTCAGGATACTGGTGCAGATGGCGGCGCCAGGTCTTCAGTCGCGCCTGCAGCGTGCTTTCCTCGATTGCTTCCATTGCATTCGCCTCGTCGGTCGTCATGTCGTTCAGGCCGCCACCGCCACGCGGTCCAGCCAGTCGCGCTGCCGCGCGCGCACCGCGTCGGCCGTTTCGCCGACGCAGTGCCGGTACACGGACGGCGCCGTCGCGCCTTCGGTATTGATCGCCAGCACATGCGCGTTCGCGTCGAGCCCGGCCTGCCGCGCGAGCGCCGGGTCGCGCATCAGTGCCGTCAGGCCAGCCACGCCGGCCGCGCCCGATTCGCCGGCGACGACCGGCACGTCGCGGGCGCTGCCGGCCGCAAGGCCGCGCATCGCCTGCACCGCGTCGTCGTCGTCGATCAGCATGAAGTGGTCGATGCACCTCTCGAGGAAATCCCATGCAAGCGGCGACGCCTCGCCGCACGCGAGCCCGGCCATCACCGAATCGACGCTGCCGGTCGCCTTCGTCGCACGGCCGGCCAACGCGCTCTGGTACAGGCAATCGGCCTGGCGCGGCTCGACGACGACGAAGCGCGGCCGCCGCACGCCGTCGCGTTCCCAGAGATAACTCGCGACGCCCGCGGCGAGGCCGCCCACGCCGCCCTGCAGGAACACGTGCGTGAACGGTCGCCCGTCGTCCTGCGCCGCCTGCGCGGCCGCTTCGGCGGCGATCACGCCGTAACCCTGCATCACGTCGCGCGGAATCGCTTCGTAGCCGTCGTACGACGTGTCCGACACGACATGCCAGCCGTTCGCCTGCGCGAGCTGCGCCGCGCAGACGACCGATTCGTCGTAGTTCCCCGCGATGCGCACGATCCGCGCGCCGTACGCCGCGATCGCGCGTTCGCGCTCGGCGTCGACGTTCGCGTGCAGCACGATCACGCAGCCGCAGCCGATCGCGCGCGCGGCGGCGGCCAGCGCACGGCCGTGGTTGCCGTCGGTCGCGCTGATCACCGTCAGGTCGGCCAGCTCCGCCGCGTACGCGCCGGTGACGAGCCCGCGTGGCTCGAGATCCCGCGTGCGCCGCAGTCGCCTCACGAGCCGCACCAGCGCGATCGGCGCGCCGAGCGCCTTGAAGCTGCCGAGCGGCGAGCGGCACGACTCGTCCTTCACGCGGACGCTCGCGACGCCGAGCCGCGCGGCAAGATCGGGCAGCGCGCGCAGCGGCGTGCGCGCGTTGCCGACGAGCGGCCAGTGCGACAGCCATGCGCCGCTTTCGTCGGCCGATGCGATGTTCATCACGCGACGCAGCGCGTTCGGATAGGCGGTGCGCGACGCGCGCGGGTTGGCGATCAGCATGGCGAAAGGCTCCGGGGCGGGACCGCGCGGGCGGTCCGTCGGGTGGGTCGGATCGGGCGAGCGCCAGTTGCGCTCGCCGTCGGTTCGAAAAATAATATTGCGCGGGCCGGTCAATAAAATCGCCAAATCGACGGCTTCAACGCAAAAATTTCTCATTCTTTCGAAGGCTCACGCGCGATCATGACGACCCCACTCGATGCGTTCGACCGCAAGCTGCTGGCGGAGCTGCAGCGCGACGCGCACACGCCGCAGGCCGAGCTCGGCGCGCGCGTCAACCTGTCGACCGCCGCCGTGAACCGGCGGCTGAAGCGCCTCGCGGAAGACGGCGTGATCGAGCGCTATACGGCCGTGATCGCGCCGGACAAGGTCGACCATCCGCTGACGATCGTCGTGAACGTCGAGGTCGAGAGCGAGCAGATCGATCAGCTCGATGCGATGAAGCGCGCGTTCGAGCGCTGTCCGCAGATCCAGCAGTGCTACTACGTGACGGGGGAATGGGATTTCGTGCTGATCCTCGCGGTGCGCAACATGGATCAGTACAACGCGCTCACGCGCGAGCTGTTCTTCGCGAACAACAACGTGAAGCGGTTCAAGACGCTGGTGAGCATGAGCCGCGTGAAGGTCGGGCTCGACGTGCCGCTCGATCTCGGCGAGTAAGTACGCGCCTGCCGGCAAAAATGAAACGGCCGGCGCGAGACTGCCCGCGCCGGCCGCTTCCCGTCGACGGCTACGTCAACGACAACTGAAGCTCGCCGCCGAATTCACGTCGCCCGAGCCGTTGTAGCGCGCGACCTGCGGATACGGGCACAACGGCCGCGTGCGTCCCGCGCCCCACGAGGCGGGCACGTCCGCATTCGGCACCGCGTTGGTCGTGTCGCGCGCGGCGGCCACGATCGCGGCGGGCGCCTGGCCCTGCTCGACCCACGCGACGAGCGGCGTCAGCATGTCGAACTGGTCGGCCGCCGGCCCGCCCGAACAGTGGTTCATCCCCGGCACCGGATAGAAACGCGCGAAATCCGACGCATCGCCGCCGTTCGCCTGCGCGACCTTCGCATACCAGTCGCGCGTATCGTTGAACGAGAACACCGGGTCGCCCGTGCCGTGATAGACGAGCAGCTTCGCGCGGCGCGCCTTCAGCGCGGACAGGTTCGTCTCGTCGGGCGGCGTCATGAACGACCATGAAGATTGCGTGTACACGCCGTTCGTCGCGAAGATCGCCGGTGCATCGTTGTCCATGTCGAAGCCGAGCGCGAAACCAGGCAGGTTCGCGAGCGCCGCGGCGGTTTTCGGCGGCGTCATGAACGTGAACGCCATCGCGGCCGGATCGAGCGAGACCGAATTCGACTGCTTCCACGCGGCCCAGCCGCCGCCGGCCACGCCCGGATCGTACGGAAAGCTCGCGTAGAGCGCCGTGCCCGCGCTGTTGCGCGCCCCCGTGAACACGTTCTCCAGCGCGGTCTTCTGCGCGGGCGTGAGGCAGGCGCCCGTGCGGGTGCCGTTCGCGCAGGTCGGGATATCGGCCTCGACGCTGAAATGCGCCTGGCACGCGGCGACGTCCTGCACCATCCCGTCGGCCGCGCCGTCGAGCGCATCGCATTTCTCGAGGATCTTCGCGCCGACGAACTGCCGCTCCGCATCGTTGAAGCCGCTGCGGATATCCGGCAGCCCGTTCGCGCCGGTCGCCGACGCGATCTTCGCGAACTGCTGCGCACCGTACATCTCGCCGATCGCCGCCTTCGGCAGATGGAAACCCGGATCGCCCGCGATGATGCCGTCGTAGTCGGCCGGGTTGCGCACGGCGGTGACCATCGCGTGACGGCCGCCGTTCGAGCAGCCGCCGAAATAGCTGCGATCGGGCGCCTTGCCGTACGCGAGCCGGATCACCTGCTTCGCCATCGGCGTGAGCGCATCGACCGCGCCGTAGCCGTAGTCGATCCGCGCCTGCGGATCGAGGCCGAACAGCGGGTTCTGCGCGGCGCTGTGCCCGGAATCCGAGCTGATCACCGCGAAACCCTGGTTCAGCGCGTCGGTCAGGGGCCCGCCGCCGCCGATCTCGCCGGTCGCGGTCACGACGTTGCCGTCGAGCCCGCCGTTCGCCTGGTAGAAGAAGCGGCCGTTCCACGCTTTCGGCAAGCGCATCTCGAAGCCGATCGCATAGGTCTTGCCGTCCACCGCGCTCACGCGCTCGTTCATCTTCCCTTCGATCACGCAGTGCTCGGCGATCGGCTTGCCGGCCACCGTCAGCGCGCCGGCGGCCGCGGTCGTCACCGACGTGAACGACGTGTTCGCATACGCGAGCTTCGCGGCAAGCGCGTCGCAGGTCTGCGCCATCGCGGCCGGCGTCGCGGCGCTCAGGTGGGTCGGCGTGGAACTGACCGAGTCGTCGCCACCGCAACCGGCGAGCATGGCCGCCGCGGAGAGCGGCGCGATGCAGAGGAATGCAGATTTCCTGTTCAAGATATCTCCCGTTTGTCTGGCTGCCGGATCAGAACATGTGCCGCACGCCGACCATCGCGCCGAGCTGCCCCATCCCTTCGCCCGGCGTCGTACCGGGCCCGCCGCCGCTGACCGCGTAGCGTGCGTGCGCGCTGTTCCACAGATACGACGATTGCGCATAGACGGCCGTGCGCTTGGTCAGCAGATAGGTCGCGCGCAGCGTCGCCATCGTCGCGCGCGTGTCGTGCGCGGTGTTGACGATCCGGTAGCCTTCGCCGTCGACGACGAAATCGGGCTTCACCGCATACGACGCGCCGACGAAGAACAGGTCCGAATGCGCGCCGGGCGCGGCCGGCGAACCGGTCGACACGCGCCGCCCGATCCAGCCCGCGCCGATCCGCGCGCCGGCGGCCTGCGCGTACGCGCTCACGTGCGTGCGGGCATCCTTGCCGCCGCTGCTGGTGAAGGCGACGGGGGCGATGCCGTCGAAGAAGTTGGCGGCCGCGCCGGTACCGCCGCGCTGTTCCTCGTACGACGCTGCCGCGCCGAAATACGCGCTGTCGTACTTGAGCATCACCGACCAGTTGCGGCACTGGGTGGCATCGCCCGGCACCTGCCCGGCGCACGTCCCCTGCCCCGGCGAGTTGCCGGTGCCCGCGCCGTCGCGGCCGAACGAATACGCGGCGCCGAGCGTCACGCCTCGATAGGTGCCGAGGTAGGTCACCGCGTTGTCGGCGCGGCCGTTCGGCACGTAGGCGTCGAACGAGCCGAGCCCGTAGATGTCGGGGCCGATGATGTCCGCGCCCTGCAGCGCGAGGTAGGTCATCGTGTACTGGCGGCCGAACGCGAGCGTGCCGAAGCCGCCCTTCAGCCCGACGAACGCCTGCCGGCCGAACAGCCGGCCGCCCTGGCCGAGATCGCCGCCGCGCACGTTGAAGCCGCTTTCGAGCGTGAACACCGCCTGATAACCGCCGCCGAGATCCTCCGTGCCGCGCAGCCCCCAGCGCGACGGCAGCTCGCCCGTCACGCCCGGCATGCGCACCACGTGATCGCCGGCCGCGTTCGCGTGCGACACGAACTCCACGCCCGTGTCGATGATCCCGTACAGCGTCACGCTCGACTGCGCGTGTGCGCCGGTTGCGGCGAGCGCGCAGCATGCGCCGGCGGCCAGCAGGCCGTTCCTTGTCTTCGTCTTCATATCGTTGCGTCTCCAGACCATGTTGAATGGCGCGCTCTGACGGCGCGTATCGAAAAAAGCGAAACCTCAGTCGTCCGCCTGCGGGCGGCGGATCAGCAGCAGCGCGGCGACGGCCGCGACGAGCGTGACGGGAATGCTCGCGCCGATCACGACGGGCGCGCTGCGGCCCATTGCGAGCAGCTCGGCGGCGGCGAGCGGCCCGACCACCGAGCCGAGGCGGCCAACGGCAACGGCGGAGCCGACGCCGGTGCCACGCATCGCGGTCGGGTAATAGATCGCGGCCAGCGCATACAGCACCGACTGGCCGCCGACGACGAACATCCCGGCCGCGAACGCGGCGGCGGACAGCCACAGGAGTCCGGGCGCGATCGCCAGCGCGGCAAGCGACAGCACGATCCCCGCGTACATGCCGCCGACCACGCGCGACGGACGCAAGCGGTCCATCGACATGCCGATGCCGAGCACGCCGAGGCCGCTGCCGATGTTGAAGAAGATCTGCACGATCCCGGCCTGGCTGCGCGCGAGCCCCTTCGCGGCCATCAGCGACGGCAACCAGTTCAGCAGGAAATACAGCACGATCAGCGTGCAGAAGTAGCTGAGCCACAACGCCAGCGTCGTGCCGGTGCGCGAGCCGCCGAACAGCGTCTGTCCGACGCTGGGACGGGCCGCGCCCGATGCGCTGACGTCGAGGAACGCACGCGATTCGGGCAGCAGGGCGAGCAGCAGCGGCGCGAGCAGCAGCGGGCCGACGCCTCCGACATAGAAAATGTGCCGCCATTCGGTGTCGCCTGCGAGCAGCACGCCGATCAGCGACGCGATCACGCCGCCGAACGGAATCCCACAATACATCACGGCCACCGCGCTGCTGCGCGAGCGTGCGTCGACCGCTTCCGACGACAATGCAATGAGGTTCGGCATCGCGCCGCCGAGGCCGAGGCCGGTCAGCGCGCGAACGGCGACCAGCATCGCGAAGCTCGACACCTGCGCGGTCGCGATGGACAGCAGCCCGAACAGGCAGACCGACGCGATCAGCACGTGCTTGCGGCCGATCCGGTCGGCCAGCCAGCCGCCGAGCATCGCGCCCGGCAGCAGGCCAAACGTGCCCGCGCTGAACGCGAGTCCCATCTGTGAAACCGAGAGCCCGAATTCGTGGGCCATGCGCGGTGCCGCGACGCCGACCGACTGCAGGTCGAGCCCCTCGAGCAATGCGATCGCGAAACACAGGCCGAGCGTCGTCGCGACGGCCGGCCTTGCGGCAACGGAAGTATCCATGTCGTCTCCTAACCGTGACTCGCGCGGCATACGCGGAACGCATGCGCGGTGTCCTTGCTTTATCGTGATCGGGTCTCGTTAATTTATCAGGTAGCCTGATTAATAACCCGAAAGAAAATCCCGTCGAGGGACGGGATGATTTAATAACAGGTAACCTGATATTTCAAGTGTCGCGAGCGCGGTGTTAACCCGCAACCCGTTCGCAACCCGGGCCACGCCGCGGCGTGGCCCGGCGCGGCCGGAGAAACCGGAACGAAAGACGCGGCGGCGTGCTCAGTCGCGCAGGTTGCGCACGAACAGCTCGAGCGTGCGGTGAACCTGCTCGACGTCGTCGGCGTTCACGTCGTCCCCGAGCATCCGGCGCTCGAGCGGCCGCAGCACCCGCTCGCAGTCGCGCAGGATTGCCGAGCCCTCGTCGGTCAGACGCAGCAGGATCACGCGGCCATGGCTGGGATCGGCCTCGCGCGTCACGAAGCCGCGGGCGGCCATAGCAACCATCACTTCGTTCGCGGATTGCGGCGTGATGAACGAGCGCACCGCGAGTTGCGCATTGGACAGCGCGCCGCGCGCCTCGAGCACCGACAGCGCCGTGTACTGCGCGAGCGTCACACCGAGCGGCGCGAGCGCATCGCTCATCTGGCGGCGCAGCAGCCGGTCGAGATTGCCGATCAGGTAGGTAAGCCGCTGCTGCGAACGCATGCGCGGCCTGGCTTCGCTGGCGCGGGCCGTGCGTTTCGTGCCGGCCGGTTTGACGGGTGTCGAACTCATGAACGTGTCGGAAGGAGGATCGCGGGCCATCTTACCTCACGCGGTCCGTCTATCGGCCCGTATATCGGCCCGCACGGCGGCTCGTGCCGGCCGGCGAGCCGCCCCGGGCCATCCACGCCCGGCTCGGACAAACCTTATGCCGCGGCAACCGGCAACGCCGCGCGGCAGCCCGCGTCCACCAGCGCGAGCCGGTGTGCGAACGCCGCGAGCGGATAGTCGAAGAAGTAGGTGCCGACCGCGCGCTTGCCCGCACGGAACGAATCGTCTCCCGGCGAATCGCCGACGATGCGCAGCGTGCGCGCCCACGCGAACGCGAGCAGCAGCCAGCCGACCAGCGCGAGATAGTCGTCCGCGACCCGGTAGGGCAGATCCGGATCGTGCTCGCTCGCGCGGATCACGCCGGCCGTCACGCGCTCGAGCTCCGCGCACAGCGTGGCGACGCGCGCCCCGGCGTCCCTCACCCGCTCGTCCGCTGCCGCCTGGACGCCCTGCGCGGCTTCCGTGCGAATCAACTCGAGCAGCGCGTGCAGCGCCTCGCCGCGATCCCCCAGCACCTTGCGCACCAGCAGATCGATCGCCTGGATCTCGTTGGTCCCTTCGTACAGCATCGACACGCGGCAATCGCGCACCGTCTGTTCGATCCCGTATTCGTGAACGTAACCGTAGCCGCCGAATACCTGCAGCGCGTTCGACGCGGCCGCGAAGCCGTTCGCGGTGAAGAACGCCTTGGCAACCGGCGTGAGCAACGATGCCAGCCGCGACGCCGCGAGCCGTGCCGGCGGCTGCGGATCGTGCGCGGCGACGTCGAGCCAGTGCGCGATCCAGTAGCCGATCGCGCGCTCGCCTTCGACGATCGCCTGCGCATCGAGCAGGATGCGGCGGATCGCGGCGTGTTGCGCGATCGGCGCCGCCCTGCCCTGCACGCGCTCGCGCGCATAGGCCGACGCGGCCTGCCATGCGCTCTGCGCATGCCCGACACCCTGCATGGCGACCTGCAGGCGCGCCGCGTTCATCATCACGAACATCGATGCGAGCCCGCGATGCGGCTCGCCGACGAGCCAGCCCGCGGCCGCGTCGAAACGCATCGTGCAGGTCGGGCTTGCCTTCAGCCCCATCTTCTTCTCGACGCCGTCGCACCAGACGCCGTTGCGCACGCGGCCGCCCGGCGCGTCGAGCCACTTCGGCACGACAAACAGCGACAGCCCCTTCGTTCCCGCCGGCGCATCGGGCAGCCGCGCGAGCACGAGGTGCACGATGTTGTCGGTCAGATCGTGCTCGCCGCCGGTGATGAACAGCTTGCTGCCGCTGATCCGGTAGCCGTCGGCGGCCGGGTCCGGCACTGCCTGCGTGCGCAGCAGGCCGAGATCGCTGCCCGCCTGTGGCTCGGTGATGCACATCGTCGTCAGCCACTCGCCGCTCGCGATCCTCGGCAGCACGTCGCGCTTCAGGCGCTCGCCGCCGTGCGCGCGCAGGCACGCCACCGCGCCGTGCGTGAGCCCCGGCGACATCAGCCACGCATGGTTCGCCCCCGCGAGCATCTCCTGCAGCGCGACGTCGAGCAGATGCGGCAGCCCCTGGCCGCCGCAATCGGCGTCGAGCGCCAGCGTCGGCCAGCCGGCGTCGACGTAGTCGCGGTACGCATCGCGAAAGCCCGCCGGCATCGTCACTCCGGTACCGTCGAACCGGCAGCCCTCGAGATCGCCGGTCGAATCGAGCGGCGCGATGCGTTCGACCACGAAGCGGGCGGCTTCGTCGAGCACCTGCCCGGCGGTCGACAGGTCGAGCTCCGCCCAGTCGGGCACGCGGCGCCACAGCGCCGGCGCATCGAGCCATTCGCCGATCACGAACAGCATGTCGCGCAACGGCGCGCAATACGCGTTGCTCATCGCGCGCACCTCATGCCCGGTACGCCGTGCCGGCGACGATCACGCCCGCGTCGGCCGCGCCCGGCTCGTACATCGCGTCGACCACCGCCGCACGGTGCATGAGCACCGCACGCTGGTTGATCGAGCCCTTGTCGGTGACTTCGCCGAGATCGAGCGAAGGCGGCGTATCGAGCACGCACAGCCGCGTGACGAACGTCGCGCTGCCGGTCGCGTCGCGGTTCAGGCGCTCGAGCAGGTCCGCGAAGAACGCCCGCACCGCGGGCGCCTGCAGGACGGTGCGCACATCGGCATCCGGTGCCGCGCCGGCCAGGCGACGGCAATCGTCGATGCGCGGGAAGATCATCACGCCGACGTCGTCGCGGTTCATCCCCGTGACGACCGCGTCCTGCACGTACGGCGCGCCGTTCGATACGATCCGCGCGCGCATGGGCCCGACGCTCACGAAGGTGCCGGACGACAGTTTGAAATCCTCCGCGATGCGCCCGTCGAACATCAGGCCGATCTCCGGTCGCGCGGGATCGACGAAACGCACGGCATCGCCGCTGCGGTAGTAGCCCTCCTCGTCGAATACCTCGCGCGCGTCGTCGCCGCTCGCGCGCCAATAACCGGCCATCACGTTCGGCCCGCGAAAGCGCGCCTCGAGCTTGCCGTCGACCGGCACCAGCTTCGCGTCGCAGCCGGGCGCGGGCAGGCCGATGTAGCCGGCTCCCGACATCGGCCCGGTGGTGAACATGCACGATGGCGCGGCCTCGGTCATCCCGAGGCCCGCCATGATCCGGATGCGCTCGCCGCAGTGCGCGAGCGTCACGCGCTCGAGCCGGTCCCACGCGGCCTGCGACAGTCCGGCGCCCGCGAAGAAATACATCTTCACGCGCGAGAAGAAGGTTTCGCGCAGCGCGGCATCCGTCTCGAGCGCCGCGGTCAGCTCTTCCCAGCCCTTCGGCACGTTGAAATACACGGTGGGCGCGATGTCGCGCAGGTTGCGCAGCGTCTCGCCGAACTTGCCGGCGACCGGCTTGCCGTCGTCGATGTACAGCGTGCCGCCGTTGTACAGCGCGATGCCGACGTTATGGCTGCCGCCGAACGTGTGATTCCACGGCAGCCAGTCGACCAGTACCGGCGGCTCCAGACCGAACTGCGGAAACGTCTCGAGCAGCATCTGCTGGTTGCTGCACAGCATCCGGTGCGTGGTCGGCACCGCCTTGGGCAGCCGTGTCGACCCCGACGTGAACAGGAATTTCGCGATCGTGTCGCCGGTGATCGCACCGTGCGCGGCATCGACGCTGCCCGGTGTCGTGTCGAGCAGCGACGAGAAACGCGTGACGCCGTCCATCCCGTCGGGTGCCGACACGACCACGCGCTCGACATCAGGCGGCACCGCCGCGTCGAGCGCGGCACGAAACGCCGCGCCGTCCGACGCGAAGACCAGCCCCGGCGTGAGCACGGCGAGCGCGTGGCGCAGCTTGCCGTAATCGCTCGACACGAGCGAATACGCAGGCGACAGCGGCGCATGCGGAATGCCGGCCCACATCGCGCCGAACGCGAGTTGCAGATGTTCGAGGTCGTTGCCCGACAGGATCGCGACGGGCCGCTCGGCCGACAGCCCGCGATCGAGCAGCGCCTGGCCGATCGCGCGGGCGCGCTCGAGCATCTGCGCATACGTGATGCCGATCCACGTACCGTCGGGCCCGCGCCGCGCGACCAGCCAGCGGTCCGGATGCGCGCGCGCGCCGCTCGCGAGCCGGTCGGTCAGCCGGTGCGGGTACGCGCCGAGCGGGGTCGTCGCGCGCAAGGTCCAGCAGCCGTCGCGTTGCACGATCTCCGGCGGTGCCGTGCCGATCGCCACGGGGCGATAGCCGGCGGGAACGCGCTGTGCGGCAGCCGCGTCGCGCAGTTGGGTCGGATCCGCATCCAAGTTCTGTCTCCGGTCGGTTCCGCCCGGCGCGCGTACGCGCGCCGGGCGGAGACTTCATTGTGTCGTTGTCTTAACTGGGGCGCCGCGGCGCCCGGAACTGCTCAGATCGGGTAGTGACGCGGCGTGGTCTGGACCGTGATCCAGCGCAGGTCGGTAAACTCGGCGATCGACGCCTTGCTGCCGAACCGGCCGTAGCCGCTTGCCTTCACGCCGCCGAACGGCATCTGCGCCTCGTCGTGCACCGTCGGCCCGTTGATGTGGCAGATGCCCGATTCGATCTGCTTCGCGACCTGCATCGCGCGCGCGATATCGCGGCTGAACACCGCCGCCGACAGCCCGTACTCGCTGTCGTTCGCGGCCGCGAGCGCGGCGGCGTCGCCGTCGACGCGCTGCACGGTCACCACCGGCCCGAACGATTCGTCCGCATACAGCTGCATGTCGCGCGTGACACCGTCGACGATCGTCGGCTGCATCACCGCGCCGTCGACTTCACAGCCGAGCGGCAGCGCGGCGCCGTGCGCGCGCGCGTCGTCCACCATCGCCGCGATCCGCCGCGCGGCGGCCGCGCTTTCGAGCGTGCCCAGCACGACGCCCGGCGCGGCCGGGTTGCCGGCCTTCAGCGTGCGTGCCTTCGCGACGAGCCGTTCGACGAACGCATCGGCAACCTTGCGATCGACGATCACGCGCTCGGTCGACATGCAGATCTGCCCCTGGTTGAAGAACGCGCCGAACGCGACCGCCTCGACCGCCGCGTCGAGATCGGCGTCGTCGAGCACGAGCACCGGCGCCTTGCCGCCGAGTTCAAGCAGCGCCGGCTTCAGGTGCTGCGCGGCGAGCGTCGCGACGATGCGGCCGACGCGTGTCGAACCGGTGAAGTTCACGCGGCGCACCGCCGGGTTCGCGATCAGCCGCTCGACGATCGCCGGCGCGTCCCGCGGCGCATGCGTGATCACGTTGACCACGCCGTCGCCGAGCCCTGCGTCGTGCAGCACGCTGCCGATCAGCCGGTGCACGCCCGGACACCCCTCCGACGCCTTCAGCACCACCGTGTTGCCGCAGGCGAGCGGCATCGCGAGCGCACGGGTCGCGAGAATCACCGGCGCATTCCACGGCGCGATCCCGAGCACGACACCGCACGGCTGGCGCACGGCCATCGCGAGGCTGCCGGGCACGTCCGACGGGATCACCGCGCCGTCGATCTGCGTGGTCATCGCGGCCGCCTCGCGCAGCATGTTCGCCGCGAGCATCACGTTGAAGCCGTACCAGTTCGCCATCGCACCGGTTTCCGCGCGGCCGGTTTCGATGAATTCGCCCGCGCGCGCGTCCATCCGGTCGGCCGCCGCGAGCAGCCGCCGACGGCGCTCGGTCGGCGCGAGCGCGGCCCACGCGGGGAATGCGCGCGCCGCTGCCGCGACCGCGGCGTCCGCGTCGGCAAGCGTCGCCGCGGCGGCGCGCGACGCCACCTGTCCCGTCGCCGGATCGATCCGGTCGAAGGTCCCGCCGTCCGACGCGCCGCGCGACACGCCGTCGATCAACAAACTCACTTCGTGCATTTCCGTGTCTCCACTCGGATCCGGTTGCGTGCGGCGGCGCGCGTCAGCGCTTGTACGCCTGCAGGCCCGGCTTGATGCTCTTGTCGTCGAGGAACTGCTTGAGGCCCTGCTCGCGCCCGCCTTCCGGATCGCGGTAGTTCGCCTGGTCGAGCTTCGCGTACAGGTAGTCTTCGTTCTGCTCCCAGGTCAGCTCGCGGCAACGCTTGAAGCCGTGCTTCGCGTTACGGATCACGACCGGGTTCTTGTCGAGCAGCTTCGCGGCCAGCGCGCGCACCTCGTCGCGCAGCTGCGCGCGCGGCACGCTCTTGTTGACAAGCCCCATCTGCGCGGCCTGCGGGCCGGTGAAGGTGTCGCCGGTCATGATGTAGTAGAGCGCCTGGCGATGGCCCACGGTGTCGGCCATCGCCTTGCTGACGAGGTTGCCCGGCGGGATGCCCCAGTTGATTTCCGACAGGCCGAACACCGCTTCGTCGGCCGCGATCGCGAGGTCGCACGCGACGAGCGGCGAGAAGCCGCCGCCGAAGCACCAGCCGTTGACCATCGCGATCGTCGGCTTCGCATACATGCGCAGCAATTGCCACTGCCAGCGGCTCGCGTCGCGGCGAATCTTTTCCTGCAGGATTTCCGGGCCCGCGTCGACTTCGCGGAAATATTCCTTCAGGTCCATCCCGGCCGTCCAGGCGTCGCCCTCGCCGGTCAGCACGAGCACCTGCGCCTCGGCATCGAGTTCGATCGCCTCCAGCACGTCGATCATCTCCGCGTTCAGCGTCGGGCTCATCGCGTTGCGCTTGTCCGGACGGTTCAGCGTCACCCATGCGATCCCGCCCTCGACCTCGACCTTCACCGTTTTCCAGCGCCCTTCGTAACCCATTTTCGTTCTCCAATGACGATGCCGCCCTGTGCGACTCGCGACCAATTTACTATCAGGTAACCTGATATGTAAAGTAGAATGGAAGCGGCTCCGGACAAACCCCTAAACGGGCCCGGACAGCCGATTTCGCGCCGTGCCGGCCGACGAATCACGACATGAGGAGACACGCTTGGACATCGACAACCTGATCGCCATCGACACGCACGTGCATGCCGAGGTGTCGTGCTGCCAGCCGCCGGACCTGTTCGCGAAGGCATTCGACGACGCGGCCGACAAGTACTTCGGCACCGTGCTGAAGCAGGGCCGTCGGCCGACCATTCCGGAGACGATCGCGTATTACCGCGAGCGCCGGATCGGCTTCGTGATGTTCACCGTCGACTGCGAGACGAACATCGGCCGGCGGCGGATTCCGAACGAGGAAATCGCGCAATTCGCGCGGGACAACGCCGACGTGATGATCGCGTTCGCGAGCATCGACCCGCACAAGGGCCGCTTCGGCGCGCGCGAGGCGCGCCGCCTGATCGACGAGCACGGCGTGAAGGGCTTCAAGTTCCACCCGACGATGCAGGGATGCTTCCCGAACGACAGGCTCGCCTATCCGATCTACGAGGTGATCGCGGAATACGGATTGCCGGCCGTATTCCACAGCGGGCATTCGGGGATGGGATCGGGGATGCACGGCGGCGGCGGGCTGCGTCTGAAGTATTCCGAACCGATTCACCTCGACGACGTCGCGGTCGACTTCCCGGACATGAAGATCGTGATCGCGCACCCTTCATGGCCATGGCAGGAGCAGGCGCTGTCGATCGCGCTGCACAAGCCGAACGTCTACATCGACCTGTCGGGATGGTCGCCGAAGTACTTCTCGCCCGAGCTGGTGAAATACGCGAACACGCTGCTCAGGCACAAGGTGCTGTTCGCGTCCGACTTTCCGCTGATCCGGCCGGACCGCTGGCTCGAGGATTTTCAGGGCGCCGGCTTCCGGCCCGACGTGCATTCGCTGATTTTGAAAGACAACGCGGTCGCGTTGCTGGGGCTGCAGGCCGCGCGGCAGTCGTGACCCGTCCGGCCGTGACGGCGGCCGGCAGCGCGTGGCGGCCCGACCGACCGCGCCGCCGCCCGCACCCGCCGCACCGGCGCGCTCAGTTCGCGGGCTTGCCCAAGAACCGCGCGGTCGGCAGCCCCGCGTAGCCGGTCCGGGCGACGAACACGCCGCCGGCGGCGGCATCGTTCGCCAGCGCATCGTCGCCGAGCCCGATGCGTGCGCTCGTCACGTACAACCGGCCTTCACCGTCGATGGCGACGCAGCTCGGCTGCGCGGTCGGCACGTCGACGCGATCGGTCTCGATCCCGTCCGGCCCGTAGCGCACCACCCGCCGGCCGCCCCACTGCGCGTTCCACAGCCCGCCGTCGCGATCGGTCGTCGAGCCGTCCGGGTCGCCGTCCGCATCGGTCAGCCGCGCGAACGGCCGCACGTTCGCAACGTCGCCGCCCGCACGGTAATCGCACGCGAAAATCTCGCGCACCAGCGAATCGCAGAAGTACATCGTCGAGCCGTCCGGCGAGAACGCGATGCTGTTCGCGATCGCGGCCGGCGGCAACGCGAGCCGTTCGAGCGTGAGGTCCGCATTGAGCCGGTAGAACCCGCCGACCGCGCGCGGCGGCTCGGCGCCTTCGTCCTTCATCCCGAACACGAACGCGCCGGACGGATCGCAGCGCCCGTCGTTCAGGCGCGTCGGCAGATCGGGCTCGACGTCGACGATCCGCGTGAACGCGCCGCTGCGCAGGTCGAAGAACGCGAGATGCGTGGCGAGCCCGACGAGCAGCACGTCCGGATCGTCGGTCAGCGCGAAGCACGCGAGCCGCTCGGGCATCGCCCACGGCGTGAGGTCGGTGCCGTCCGCGCGGCAGCGCCACAGTTGCGCGCCTTCGATGTCCACCCAGTACAGCGCGCGGGCCTTGTCGCACCACGTCGCGCCTTCGCCGAGCGTGTTGCGGGTGTCTGCCAGCAGCGTCGCGTGCGCGGCCGGATGAGTCTGTTGCATGCCGTCTCCCGATATCTGTCGCGAATGACCGTCGCGTTCGCGGGCGGCCGCGCTGCCGGTCAGATCTTCATCGCGCGCCGCTGGTTGCGACGATACTGGTCGAACAGCACCGCGAGCAACAGAATTCCGCCGCGTATCAGATATTGGTAAAAGGTCGGCACGTTCAGCAGGCTCATCGCATCCTGCACCGCGCCCATGATCAGCACGCCGACCAGCACGCCGGAGATCGTCGCGACGCCGCCCGTCAGCGACACGCCGCCGAGCACGCACGCGGAAATCACGCCGAGTTCGAGGCCGACCGACGTCTTCGGGTCGCCGAGGCTCATGCGCGACGCGAGCATCACGCCGGCGAAGCCGGTCACGAGCCCCTGCAGCACGAACACCGTGATCTTGATGCGCATCACCGGCAGCCCCGCGAGCAGCGCGGCCTCGCCGTTGCCGCCGACGGCCAGCACGTTCTTGCCGAACACCGTCTTGCGCAGCAGGAAGCCGAACACGACGAAACCGACGATGTTGCTCCAGATCGGATACGAGATGCCGAGGAACGACCCGCCGCCGAGATCGAAGAAGCGCTCCTCGGAGATCATCACCGCATCGCCGTTCGACGTGATGAACGCGAGCCCGCGCACGACTTCCATCATCGCGAGCGTGACGATCAGCGAATTGATCCTGTAGCGCGCGATCAGCACGCCGTTCACGAGCCCGACCGCGCCGCCCGCGAGCACGCCGGCCGCGATACCGAGCACGACGCTGTGCGTCGCGGTGATCAGCGTCGACGCGACGACGCCGGAAAACGCGACGATCGACGCGACCGACAGGTCGACCTCGCCGAGCGCGAGCACGAACATCATCGTCACCGCGATCGAACCGATCAGCGTGACCGACAGCAGGAGGCCCTGGATGTTGCGCGGCGTGAGAAAGTCCGGCACGGTCAACGACAGCACCGCGAACAGCACGAGAAACACCATCACGATGCCGGAGCGGTTGATCAGTTGCCACACGCCGCCGCGCGCGCGTGCGGGCACGGCGGCGGCATCGGGGGACGGGGAAGTGCGTTGGGGTTGCATTGCCTGGCTCATATCGGTTGCTTTCCGGTTGACTGCTCGCCGCTAGCGCGGCAGCGCGAGCTTGATCAGCGTGTCGGGCGTCGCATGCGCCTTCGCGACCTCGCCCGCGATCCGTCCTTCCTTCATCACGACGATGCGGTCCGACACGCCGATCACCTCGGCCAGATCGCTCGACACGAGGATCACCGTGCGGCCCGCTTCCGCGAGTTCGTAGAACAGGTTGTAGATTTCCGCGCGCGCGCCGACGTCGATGCCGCGCGTCGGCTCGTCCATCAGGAACACGTCGATGCGCTCGGCCAGCCAGCGCGCGAGCACGACCTTCTGCTGGTTGCCGCCCGACAGCGCGCCGATCGGCGTGTCGCCGTCGCGGGTCTTGATCGCGAGCCGCTCGATGTAGCTTTGTGCAAGCTCGCGCTCGCGCCGCCCGTCGAGCAGCACGCGTGCCGGGCTGAAATGGCGGCGCGCGCTGATGTTCAGGTTGTCGGCCACCGACGCGATCGCGACGATGCCTTCCTGCTTGCGGTCTTCCGGGCACAGCGCGATGCCGGCGCGCACCGCGTCGCGCGGGCTCCCGAATGCGACGCGTTTCCCGTTCAGCTCGACGTGCCCCGCGCTCGGGCGCACCGCGCCGTACAGCAGCTTCATCAGCTCCGAGCGGCCCGCGCCGACGAGCCCGAAGAAGCCGACGATCTCGCCGCGCCGCGCGGTAAACGACACGGGTTCCGCCAGGCCAGGCCCCGCCAGCCCTTTCGCCTCGATCAGCACGTCGCCGGCCGTGCGCGGGCGATAGCCGTAGACGTCCTCGATCGCGCGGCCGACCATGCAGCCGATCAGCCGGTCGCGGTCGAGATCGGCGACGGAATCGAACGTGTCGATGCGGCGGCCGTCGCGAAACACGGTCACGCGGTCGCACAGCTCGTACACCTCTTCCATCCGGTGCGTGACGTAGATGATCGCGCGCCCTTCCGCGCGCAGCGCACGGATGATCCGGAACAGTTGCGTGGTTTCGCGCGCGGACAGCGAACTCGTCGGCTCGTCGAACGCGATCACGCGCGCATCGCGCATCAGCGCCTTGCCGATCTCGATCATCTGCCGCTGACCGATCGACAGATACTTCACCGGAATGCCCGGGTCGATGCGCTCGCCGAGCCGCTCCAGCGCATCGAGCGCGCGCGCGGCGAGTGTGCGCTCGTCGACCACGCCGAGCCGGCTCGGCAATTGCCCGAGCATCAGGTTCTCCGCGACCGTCAGCTCGGGCACCAGATGCAGCTCCTGGTAGATGATCGCGATGCCGGCCTCGAGCGCCGCGCGCGTCGACGCGAAGCGCTGGACGGTGCCGTTCAGCGTCAGCGTGCCGGCCTGCGGCTGGTTCACGCCGGACAGCACCTTCAGCAGCGTCGACTTGCCCGCGCCGTTCTCGCCCATCAGCCCGTGCACTTCGCCCGCGCGCACCGACAGCGACACCGCATCGAGCGCACGTACGCCCGGGAACGTCACGGTGATGCCGTCGAGCGCGAGCAGCGGGCCGTCCGGCGGCGTGCCCGCTTCGGCGTCGTGGCCGGGCACGGCCGTCATCGTCTGCATCGTCATCGCGTTCTCGCCTCGCCCGCTCAGATACCGAGTTCGGCGCGCACGGCCTGCCAGTTCGCACGCGTCATCAGCTTGCCGCTCGTCTGCGTGTCGGCCGGCGGCGTCTTGCCGTTGCGGATCCAGTCGACGAGGTTCTGCGTGCTGTCCTTGCCGTGGTTGGTCGAGCTGACCGCGATCGTCCCGTAGAAACCGGTCGGCTCTTTCTTCTGGAATTCGGCGAACGCCTCGCCCGCGCCGTTGATGCCGACGCCGATCACGTCGGCCGCCGGGATGTGCAGCTGCTCGGTCGCGCGCACCGCGCCGAGCACGGTTTCCTCGTTCAGCGCGTAGACGACCCATTTCTTCACGTTCGGATGGCGTGCGAGCACCGGCGCCGCCGCGCCGAAGCCGCCTTCGTCGTCGGTCGTCTTCTGCGGCGCATCGAAGATGTTCTCCTTGCGGAAGCCGTTCGCGAGCAGCGCCTGCGTCGCGCCGTCGGTGCGCAGCTTCGCGGTCGGCAGCTCGTAGTTGGTGATCCGCAGCGCGCCGACTTCCTCGGGCTTCCAGCCGCGCCGCTTCATCTCGTCGGCGATCGCCTGGCCGACCTGGTTGCCGATCTTGGTCGCCGACATCCCGAGGTGCGGCACGTTCGGCAGCGGCTTGCCGCTCGAATCGACGAGCTGGTCGTCGACCGTCACGAACTTCATGTTGTAGCGCTTCGCGCGGGACGCGATCGCCGGCCCGAGACGCACGTCCGGCGCGCAGATCACGAAGCCCTGCGCGCCTTGCGAGCCGAGGTTGTCGATCGCGGCCAGCACCTTCTCGCCGTCCGGCGTGCCGATCTTCACGACCGAGAAGTTCTCCTTCTGGCCAAGCGCGGACGCCGCGTTCTGCTCGTTGATGAACCACGCCTGCTCGGGCATCTTCACGAGGAAACCGATCTTCAGCGGCGCGTCGGCGCGCGCGGCGCCCTGCATGCCGAGCGGCGCGATGCAGAGCGCGGCGAGGAGCGCGCGCAGGGTATGTCGGCGAATCGTGTGAGTCGTGCGGTTCATGGGATGTCTCCTTGGTATCGGCGGGTGCCGTGATGTGTGCCGTAAAGATTCGTCGGACGCGCGTCGTGCCGACGCGCGCGGGTTCAGCGGCCGAACGCGTCGGTCTGCACGCGCCGGCCGAACAGGAAGGCGTCGGCGACGAGCCGCAGCGGCCGCACGTCGACGTCGCTTTCGCCGCGCGCGATCAATGCATGGAAGTGCGCATACAGCGCCGGATACTCGCGTTCCGGCCCGATCTCGACCGGCTCGCCCGCGATCGACAATTGCGCGCCGCCGCGGCTGATCGCGAGCACGCCGTCGGCCGTGTCGACCGCGATCTCCCATTGCTCGACGGGGCCGTGCCGCCAGTCGAATTCCGCGCGTACCGGCACGCCGTCGGTATCCGCGCAGTCGAGGTCGGCCGCGATCGGCGTCTGCACGTCGCTCGGCACGAACAGCGTCGCCTCGCGCAGCACGAGCTCGCGCGGCAGGATCCGCGTGACGATCGACAGCGCGTTGATGCCGGGGTCGAACACGCCGAGGCCGCCCGGCTCCCAGATCCACTGCTGCCCCGGATGCCAGCGCCGCACGTCCTCCTTCCAGCGCACCTGCACCGCGCGGATCGTGCGCGTCGCGAGCCATGCGCGCGCGGGCTCGACCGCGCTCGCGCAGCGCGAATGCCAGGTCGCGAACAGCGTGAGGCCGCGTTCGCGCGCGAGCGCGTCCAGCGCGGCCACTTCGCCGAGCGTCGCGCCCGGCGGTTTCTCGAGCATCACGTGCTTGCCGGCTTCGAGCGCGGCGCGGGCCTGTGCGTAGCGCACCTGGGGCGGCGCGCACAGCGACACGGCGTCGAGCTCGCGCTCGGCGGCCAGCAGCGCGCGCAGGTCCTGATAGTTGCGGACGCCCGCGACTTCCGCGTGGCGGCTCGCGCATGCGGTCAACGCAAAGCCCGGTTCGGCGGCAATCGCCGGCAGATGCTGGTCGCGCGCGATCTTGCCGATCCCGACGACGCCCAGCGAAATCCGATCACTCATCGTGCGTGTCTCCTTCGCGAATCGCTCAGTGCGCCCAGCGCAGCACGAGCGGATCGAGCCGCCGCGCGATCGCGAGCAGTTCCGCGCGCGTGTCCGGGTGCAGTTCCGGCATCGGATGCCGCGGCCGCTCGCACGCGATCACGCCGCCTTCGCGCATCAGCGCCTTCGCGGTGAGGATCCCGGACTGGCGGTTCTCGTGATTGATCAGCGGCAGCCATGTCTGGTAATGCGCGAACGCGTCGTCGTGCCGCCCTTCGCGGAAGGCTTCGAGGATCGGCCGGATGCCGTCCGGAAAGCCGCCGCCCGTCATCGCGCCGGTCGCGCCCGCGTGAAGATCGGCCAGCAGCGTGATCGCCTCCTCGCCGTCCCACGGCCCCTCGACCGCGTCGCCGCCGAGCCGGATCAGCTCGCGCAGCTTGTTCGCCGCGCCCGGCGTCTCGATCTTGAAGTAAGCGACCTGCTCGATCTCGCGCGCCATCCGCGCGAGGAATGGTGCGGACAGCGCGGTGCCGCTCGCGGGCGCGTCCTGGATCATGATCGGGATCGAGATCGCATCGGACACGCGCGCATAGAAGTCGAAGATCTGCGCTTCCGGCACGCGGAACGTCGCGCCGTGATACGGCGGCATCGTCATCACCATCGCCGCGCCGAGCTGCCGCGCGCGCAGGCTGCGGGCCGCGCACACCTGCGTGCTGTAGTGCGACGTCGTGACGATCACCGGCACGCGGCCCGCGACGTGTTCGAGGATCGTGCGCGTGAGCACGTCGCGTTCGTCGTCGGTGATCGCGAACTGCTCGGAGAAGTTCGCGAGGATGCACAGCCCGTCGGAGCCGGCATCGATCATGAAGTCGACCGCACGCTTCTGGCTCGCGAGGTCGAGCTCGCCGGTATCGGTAAACGTCGTCGGGACGACGGGGAAGATGCCGCGGTAACGCGGCGTGCTGCTCGATGTCATGTTTCGCGTCCTGCGCCGGCCCTGGTAGCGACCGGCCGTCTTGCGTTCACGGTTTCACGAAGCGCGGACCGGGAAGGTCCGCAACCGGCGGCGCACGTCGCGCCGCCTGCCGCTCAATGCGAATGGCTCGGCACGTCCGCGCCGCGCGTGCCGACCAGGAAGTCGAGGTCGCACCCCTCGTCGGCCTGCAGCACGTGATCGATATACAGCCGCGCGTAACCGCCCTTGCCGAGCTGGCCGGCCACGCCCGGCGCGGCGGTCGGATCGACGTCCGACAGGCGGCGCTGCAGTTCGTCGTCCGGAATGTCGAGATGCAGCGTGCCGGCCTCGCAGTCGAGCTCGATCCAGTCGCCGTTGCGCACCGCCGCGAGCGGCCCGCCGGCGGCCGCTTCCGGCGCGACGTGCAGCACGACCGTGCCGTATGCGGTGCCGCTCATCCGCGCATCGGAAATCCGCACCATGTCCTTCACGCCCTGGCGTAGCAGCTTCGGCGGCAGTCCCATGTTGCCGACCTCGGCCATGCCCGGATAACCGCGTGGCCCGCAGTTCTTCAGCACCATCACCGAGCTCGCATCGATGTCGAGCGCTTCGTCGTTGATCGTCGCCTTGTAGTGGTCGAGGTTCTCGAACACCACCGCGCGGCCGCGATGCTTGAGCAGTTCGGGGCTCGCCGCCGACGGTTTCAGCACCGCGCCGCGCGGCGCGAGGTTGCCGCGCAGGATGCGGATGCCGCCGTCCTCGATCAGCGGCCGGTCGAGCGGGCGGATCACTTCGTCGTCGTAGTTCGGCGCTTCGCGCACGTTGTCCCACAGCGACTTGCCGTTCACCGTCAGCGCGTCCGGATGCGGCAGCAGCCCGCCTTCGCCGAGGCGGCGCAGCACGGCCGGCAGCCCGCCCGCGTAATAGAACTCCTCCATCAGGAAGCGCCCCGACGGCATCAGGTCGACGATCGTCGGCGTGTCGCGGCCGATGCGCATCCAGTCTTCCAGTTCGAGCGGCACGCCGATGCGGCCCGCGATCGCCTTCAGGTGGATCACCGCATTGGTCGAGCCGCCGATCGCCGCGTTCGCGCGGATCGCGTTCTCGAACGCCGCGCGCGTCAGCACCTTCGACAGCACGAGCCCTTCGAGCGCCATCTCGACAATGCGGATGCCCGACATGTGCGCGAGCACGTAGCGACGCGAATCGACGGCCGGAATCGCCGCGTTGTGCGGCAGCGCGACGCCGAGCGCCTCGGCCATGCACGCCATCGTCGACGCGGTGCCCATCGTGTTGCAGGTGCCGGCCGAGCGCGACATGCCGGCTTCGGCCGACAGGAAGTGATGGAGGTCGATCTCGCCGGCCTTCAGCGCTTCGTGCAGCTGCCATACGGCCGTGCCCGACCCGATGTTCCTGCCTTCCAGCTTGCCGTTCAGCATCGGGCCACCCGACACGACGATCGCCGGCACGTCGCAGCTCGCCGCGCCCATCAGCAGCGCGGGCGTCGTCTTGTCGCAGCCGGCGAGCAGCACGACCGCGTCGATCGGGTTGCCGCGGATCGCCTCCTCGACGTCCATCGACGCGAGGTTGCG
This sequence comes from Burkholderia seminalis, assembly GCF_001718535.1. Taxonomy (NCBI): domain Bacteria; kingdom Pseudomonadati; phylum Pseudomonadota; class Betaproteobacteria; order Burkholderiales; family Burkholderiaceae; genus Burkholderia; species Burkholderia seminalis. Next base: position 3,000,397 of record NZ_CP013400.1, read on the forward strand.
CGTGAGCATCGCCGACGGCCGCAGGTTCGATTCGCCGTTCGAGAACACCGGAAACTCGACCGGAAAGCCGCCCGCCTCGGAGATCCCGCGCTTCACGTGCTCGGCGAGCTTGCGGAAGTGCGCGTTGCACGGCGTCAGTTCGGACCACGTGTTGCAGATGCCGATGATCGGCCGGCCGTCGAACTCGTGATCGGGAATGCCCTGGTTCTTCATCCAGCTCCGGTACATGAAGCCGTTCTTGTCGTTCGTGCCGAACCATTGCGCGGAGCGCAGCCTGGGTTTTGTTGCCGACATCGTCAGTCCTGTGGTGACGGGATACCGGCGCAGTCTAGGCAGAATTTTGATAACTGGCTAATGACGTTTTTGGCGATTACGATATCAATTCCAATATCGATATAAACCCGTACGATGCCCGAAGCCAGTCCGTGGGGAAACCGCGGCCGCCTGAAGACGCGCCAGCTCCTGCTGGTCGTCGCGCTCGCCGACGAAGGCAGCATTCATCGCGCGGCGGCCGCGCTGAACATGACGCAGCCGGCCGCGTCGAAGCTGCTGCGCGAACTCGAGGAATCGATCGGCGCGGTGCTGTTCGAGCGGCTGCCGCGCGGGATGCGGCCGACGCTCTACGGCGACGCGCTGATCCGCCATGCGCGCGCGGCGCTCGGCAGCCTCGACCAGGCGCACGAGGAGCTGGCCGCGCTGAAGGCCGGCCATCTCGGCCACGTGGCGGTCGGCGCGATCACGTCGCCCGGGCTGCGGCTCGTGCCGCCGGCCGTCGCCGCGGTGAAGGGTACGCATGCGGGCCTGCACGTGTCGGTCGAGATCGACACCAGCAACGTGCTGCTCGAACATCTCGCGCAGGAAAAGATCGACATCGTGCTCGGCCGGCTCTCCGCCGAACACGACAAGCTGCGCCTGCGCTACGAGCCGCTGACCGGCGAGTCGGTGGCCGCCGTCGTGCGGCCCGGCCACCCGCTGCTCGCGCACGCGCCGCTGTCGCTCGCCGACGTGCAGCGCGCCGCGTGGGTCGTGCCGCCGGCCGGCAGCGTGCTGCGCCACCGCTTCGAGCTCGTGTTCCAGCGCGCGAGCCTTGCGCCGCCCGCGAACCTCGTCGAGACGGCGGCGCTGCTGTTCATCACGCAGTTGCTCGAACAGAGCGACATGATCGCGGTGCTGGCCGAGGACGTCGCGCACTACTACGCGCGGCACGGGATCGTTACGGTACTGCCGCTGGAAATGGATTGCCGGATGGACGATTTCGGGATCATCACGCGCACCGACCGGCTCCATTCGCCGGCCGTCGCGGTGATGGCGGACGCGATTCGCGCGGCTGCGCGGGAGGTGTACGGCGTCGCGCCGTGACGATGCAGCGGGGGTTTCCTACTCCGCGGCAAACTCGATCGCCGGTTCGCAGCGGATCGGGAAATTGACCGAGTTCGCGATATAGCACTTCGCATGCGCATCGTGATGCAGATGCCCGGCCAGTTCACGATCGTCGCCGGCCTGGATGGTCACGTGCGGGCGCAGCACGATTTCGGTGAAACGGCCTTCCCCGGCGCCGTCGAGCATCGTGCCTTCGGCGTTGTCGGCATAGGCCAGCACGCGAATGCCGGCCTCGGAACACAGATGCAGATACCAGAGCTTGTGGCACGCCGATGCCGACGCGAGCAGCAGGTCTTCGGGGTTCCAGCGCGACGCGTCGCCGCGGAACGCCGGATCCGACGAACCGGGAATATCCGGCTTCGAGCCCGCCCGGATCACGTGATCGCGCCCGTACTCGCGATACCCCGACGTGCCGGTGCCGCGATTGCCCGTCCACTCCACCGCGACGCGATATTTGTGCTCGCCTGCTGCCATCTCGCTCTCCATTGATGTCGGTTGCCTCGACCGTGTCGGATGCCGTTTTGCAGCATCCGCCTGCCTGGCCGCCATTGTGGCACTGGATGGCCATTTGGTATACCATTATTCCAAATCGACGAAACACGCAGGCATGGAAGCCAAACTCGACTCCACGGCGGACGCGGTCGCAGCGTCGCTGCGCGACATGATCATCAACGGCGAGCTTTCGGCCGGCAAACGGCTGGTCGAGCGCGATCTCGCCGAACGGTTTGGCATCAGCCGGATTCCGATGCGCGAGGCGATCCAGCGGCTGGAACGCGAAGGATTGCTGGATATCTTCAGGAATCGCGGCGCCGTCGTGCGGATGCTGAGTGCGTCCGACGTGCAGGACATCTACGATCTTCGCGTGCTGCTCGAAGGCGACGCGATCTACCGGAGCGTGAAACGTCTGGACGACGAGACGCTCGCGCGCGCCGAACTCGTGCATCGCCTGCTCGGCGACGCGAGCGTGCCGCGCCGGCAGGGCGAACTGAATCGCGAATTCCACGCGTTGCTGTATGCGGGTTGCGGCAATGCGCGGCAGCTGAAGTCGATTGCCGAACTGCACAGCCAGGTCGAACGTTACGAGCGCCTGCAGACGACGCTGCTCGCCGATACGCCGTCGTTCCAGGTCGAGCACGAAGCGATTCTGCAGGCGTGCCGCGCACGCGATGCGCGGGCGGCACGCTCGATGACGGTCGCGCATCTCGAGTCGGCGAGACGCATCGTGATGCGGCTCGTCGAAGGCGCTTGAGACCGGTGCGCGCCGGTTCGCCGCGCGCTATGCCGCGCGCGGCGCCTGCCCGGTCGTGCCGCGCACCCTCAGTTTCGGCAACGACGCGACACGCATGCGCGGCGCCTCGTCGCTCCATCCGCCCGCCTCGCGCAACGTATTGAGCAGTTCGACCGCGAGGCCGGCCGCCTCGGCAGTCGGGATCGCGACGGTCGTCAGCGTCGGGCGCGTGTCGCTGGCCAGATGAATGTCGGTCATCCCGACGATCGACAGATCGTCGGGCACGCGCCTGCCGCGATCGGCCGCCGCATGCATCGCGCCGATCGCCGGCAGGTCGTTGGTGGCCACCAGCGCGGTCAGGCGCGGATGCGCATCGAGCAGCCGCCCCGCCGCGCGCACGCCGCCTTCGATCGAATCGGGCTCGGCCGCGACGACCGACGCGTCGAGCCCGGCCTCGCGCATCACGTCGACGAACCCGTCGTAGCGCGCCGCCTGCACGCCGCTTGCCGACCCGCCGACGATCACGCCAATCCGCCGGTGGCCGAGTTCGAGCAGATGCCGTGTCGCGATCCGTCCCGCCTCGCGGAAATCGATCGCCACGCACGGCAGGCCGTCGGGCGGCGCCTCGGGCCGCTCCCACAGGCACAGCACGACCGGCACGCCGCGCCGCGCGACGTCGAGCAGATCCGGCAGGTGCAGGTTCGCGTTGGTCACGAGAATCCCTTCCGAGATCGTGCCGGCGATCTGGTCGAGATACGCGCGCCCCTGCAACGGGTCTTCATTCGTATTGCAGACGATCAGGAACTGCCCGTTGCGGCGCACCGCCCGTTCGACCGCCAGCGCGAATTCCGGGTAGAACGGGTTCGCGATGCTCGACACCATCAGCGCGACCGTCGGCGCGCGCCCTTCCGCCAGCGCCCGCGCGGCGAGATGCGGCCGGTACCCGAGCGCCTCGACGGCTTCCAGCACGCGCGCCCGCGTCGCCTCGCCCACCCGGCCGCGGCCGCGCAGCACGTTCGACACCGTCGCGGCCGTCACGCCGGCGCGACGCGCCACTTCATCCAGGGTTGCCATCGTTTGCTCACTATATGAGACGTCGATCCAATATTTGCTTCGCTCACCGAAGCGGCGCACTATCGCCGCACACCTTGCCGCCGCCCGACGGGCGCGACTCGGACGCGATCGCATCGCCTCTTTTTTTGATCGCGATGATTAAGCGCTTAATCATGCAGTACGGCGCATTAAAACATGGAGCGGAGACAATGGCGAGCATCTCGATGCGGCGCGTGCAGAAAGCCTACGGCGATCACGCGCCGGTGATACGCGACGTCGATCTGGAGATCGGTGCGCACGAGTTCTGCGTGTTCCTCGGGCCGTCCGGTTGCGGCAAGTCGACGCTGCTGCGCATGATCGCCGGGCTCGAGGACCTGAGCGCGGGCGAACTGTCGATCGACGGCCGCCGCGTCGACGACGTGCCGGCCGCCGAGCGCGGCGTCGCGATGGTGTTCCAGAGCTACGCGCTGTTTCCGCACATGACGGTGTACGAGAACATGGCGTTCGGGCTGAAGCTCGCACGGGTGCCGAAAGCCGAGATCGACCGCAAGGTGCGCGACGCCGCGCGCATCCTGCAGCTCGACACGCTGCTCGACCGCAAGCCGAAGGCGCTGTCCGGCGGTCAGCGGCAGCGCGTCGCGATCGGCCGCGCGATCGTGCGCGAGCCCGGCGTGTTCCTGTTCGACGAACCGCTGTCGAATCTCGACGCGGCGCTGCGCGGCCAGACCCGCATCGAGATCGCGCGGCTGCACCGGCAGTTCGAACGCGCGAGCGTCGTCTACGTGACGCACGACCAGACCGAAGCGATGACGCTCGCCGACAAGATCGTGCTGCTGCACGCCGGCGCGGATACCGCGCAGCACGGCAGCATCGCGCAGGTCGGCGCGCCGCTCGACCTCTACCACCATCCGGCCAGCCGCTTCGTCGCGGGTTTCATCGGGTCGCCGCGCATGAATTTCCTGCCGGCCGTCGTGACCGCGTGCGACGCGCATCGCACGACCGTCACGCTCGTGCCGTCCGGCGAGACCTTCGCGCTGCCGCGCGACGGCTCGGCACTTGGCGCCGGCGCCGCCGTGACGCTCGGCATTCGCCCCGAACACCTGACGCTCGGCGTCGCGCTCGACGCCACGACGCTCGCGCGCGACGTCGCGCTCGTCGAACGCCTCGGCGAACAGACCTACGTGCACCTCGACGGGCCCGGCGGCGCACCGCTGATCGCGAAGGTGCCCGGCGACGCGCAGGTGCGCACCGGCGAGCGCGTGCACCTGCATGCGCCGGCCGCGGCCTGCCATCTCTTCACCGAAGACGGCCGCGCGGTGCCCGCGTGCGCCGACGTCCACGTCCACCACTACGCATAAGGATCGGCATGCGCCTCGGAGTCTGCTACTACCCGGAACACTGGCCGGAATCGATGTGGGCCGATGACGCCCGCCGGATGAAAGCGCTCGGTATCGAGCAGGTGCGGATCGCCGAATTCGCGTGGAGCCGCATCGAGCCGTCGCCGGGCGAATACGACTGGGGCTGGCTCGACCGCGCGGTCGACGTGCTCGGCGCGGCCGGCCTCGAGATCGTGATGTGCACGCCGACCGCGACGCCGCCGAAATGGCTGGTCGACCGCCATCCCGACATCCTAGCGATCGGTGCCGACGGCCGGCCGCGCGCGTTCGGCTCGCGCCGCCACTACGACTTCTCGTCGCCGACCTATCTGGAAGCGTCGCGGCAGATCTGCACGGCCGTCGCCGAACGCTACGGCCGCCATCCCGCCGTGCGCCACTGGCAAACCGACAACGAACTCGGCTGCCACCAGACCGTCGTCAGCTACTCGCCGGCCGCGCTCGTGCGCTTCCGTGCGTGGCTGAAGGCGCGCTACGGCACGATCGACGCGCTGAACCGCGCATGGGGCACCGTGTTCTGGAGCATGGAGTATCGCCATTTCGACGAAATCGACGCGCCCGTCGGCACCGTGACCGAAGCCCATCCGTCGCATCGTCTCGATTACCGGCGCTTCGCATCCGACGAAGTCGCGCGCTATCACCGGATGCAGGTCGACGTGATCCGCGCGCATTCGCCGGGCCGGCCGGTCGCGCACAACTTCATGCAGCTGTTCACCGAGTTCGATCACTACGAGGTGGCGCGCGACCTCGACATCGCGACGTGGGACAGCTACCCGCTCGGCGCGCTCGAGGAGCTCTGGTTCGCGCCCGACGTGAAGGCGCGCTGGCTGCGCACCGGCCATCCGGATTTCGCGTCGTTCAATCACGATCTGTATCGCGGGATGTCGAAGCTGCCGTTCTGGGTGATGGAACAGCAGCCGGGGCCCGTGAACTGGGCCCAGTGGAACCCCGCGCCGCTGCCGGGCATGGTGCGCCTGTGGAGCTGGGAAGCGTTCGCGCATGGCGCCGGCTGCGTGTCCTACTTCCGCTGGCGGCAGGCGCCGTTCGCGCAGGAGCAGATGCATGCGGGCCTCAATACGCCGGACAACCGGCTCGACGAAGGCGGCCGCGAGGCGCAGCGCGTCGCACGCGAAATCGCCACCGTGCTCGATGCCGGCGCCGATGCCGACGCGAACGGCACGGTGCGCGCCCCGGTCGCGCTCGTGTTCGACTATGAAGCGAAGTGGCTGTTCGAAGTGCAGCCGCAAGGCGCCGATTTCCACTACCCGCGCGTCGCGTTCGACTACTACTCGGCGCTGCGCTCGCTCGGCCTCGACGTCGACATCGTGTCGCCGCACGCGCCGCTCGACGGCTATCGCCTCGTCGTCGTGCCGCCGCTGCCCGTCGTGCCGGACGATTTCGCGGCACGGCTCGCCGCCTCGGGCGCGCATGCGGTATTCGGGCCGCGTACGGGTTCGAAGACCGTCGACCTGCAGATTCCGCCGACGCTGCCGCCCGGCCCGCTCGCGTCGATCCTGCCGGTGCGCGTGTGGCGCGTCGAATCGCTGCGGCCGAACGTGACCGAGCGGATCGATGGCACGTTGCGCGACGGCTCGCCGCTCGCGGGCGACGCGCGCCACTGGCGCGACTTCGTCGAGCTCCACGACGAAACGCGCAGCGTCGTGCATGCGCGTTTCGCCGACGGTCATCCGGCCTGCGTGTCGCATGGCGCGCTGCACTACTGGGCCGCGCTGTTCGACGCCGCGACCACCGCGAAGCTGTTCGCCGACGTCGCGACCGACGCGGGCCTCGCGCCGACGCTGCTCGGCGACGGCGTGCGGGTGAGCCGGCGCGGCGGCCTGACCTACGTTTTCAACTACGGCAACGCGCCGCACACGATCGATGCGGTGCCGCCGTCGGCGTTCGTGCTCGGCGCCGCGCAAGTCGAGCCGCAGGACGTGGCCGTGTATCGAAGCCGTTCGTAGCCCCCGCCACCGGCGCCGCGACGCGCCGGTCACGCACAAGACGACACACTGGAATGGAGACACGCATGACACATCGCCCCCTTCGCGCCGCCGCCCGGCTCGCCGCGGCCGCCACCGTCGCGTTCGCATCGCTCGGCACGACGGCGCCCGCCGATGCCGGCACGCTGACCATCAATATCGCGTTCAAGGGCGCGAGCCAGCGCGCGGTCTGGCAATCGACGCTCGACGCGTTCCACAAGGCGCATCCCGACATCGACGTGAAGGCGACCTTCGTCGACGAGGAAGCGTACAAGGTGCAACTCCCCGCGTGGCTGACGACCGTCGCGCCGGACGTCGTGAACTGGCACGCGGGCGAGCGGATGGCGTACTACGCGAAGCGCGGGCTGTTCGAGGACCTGAGCGGCGACTGGACCAAGAACGGCTGGGGCGCGATGTACGCGTCGACGCGCGATGCCTCGTCGTACAACGGCAAGCAGTATGCGGCGCCCACCGTCTACTACTCGTGGGGGCTGTTCTACCGCAAGGACCTGTTCCGCAAGGTCGGCATCGCCGACGAGCCGAAGACGTGGGACCAGTTTCTCGACGCGTGCAAGAAGCTGAAGGCGGCCGGCATCACGCCGGTCGCGATCGGCGGCCGCGACGCGTGGACGCTTGCCGGCTGGTTCGACTATCTCGACCTGCGCCTGAACGGCAACGCGTTCCACCAGCAACTGATGGCCGGCGACGTGCCGTACACCGACCCGCGCGTGAAGAAGGTCTACACGACGTGGAAGTCGCTGATCGACGCCGGCTACTTCATCGACAACGCGCTGTCCTACGATCTCGACGGCGCGCAGCCGTTCCTGTTCCAGGGCAAGGCCGCGATGATGCTGATGGGCACCTTCATCGCGGCGGGCTTTCCGCCGAACGTGAAACCGGAAATGGGCTACTACCGCTTCCCGATCATCGACCCGAAGGTGCCGACCGCCGAGGACGGCCCGGTCGAATCGCTGCACATCCCGACCAAGGCGAAGAACAAGGCCGATGCGCGCACGTTCCTCGCATTCGTCGAAACGCCCGAGATGGGCGCGAAGCTCGCGGAAGGGCTCGGCTCGCTGTCGGCCAACAGCAAGTCGCCCGAGCCGGCCGATCCGGTCTCGCGCATCGGGTTCCGGATTCTCGCCGACACGAAGGGCGGCGTCGCGCAGTTCTACGATCGCGACATGACGAAGGAAATGGCCGACGAAGGGATGAAAGGCATGCAGCAGTTCCTCGCGAATCCCGCGCAGCTCGATACGGTGCTCGCGCAACTCGAACAGACCCGCAAGCGGATCTACAAGAAGTGACCGCGTGACCCAACCGGCGGCCGCGCGCCGCCCTGTCCGTTCAGGAGGCTTGCCGTGTCCAGTCCGATCACGTCCCCCCCGCGCGGCGGCACCGCGCCGCCGCCGCGCGGGACATCCGCCGCCGCGTTGCCCGCGCGCCGCCCGTCGCCCGCCGTGCGGCGGCAACGGCGCGCCGCGTGGCTGTTTCTCGCGCCGGCCTGCGCGATGGTGGCCGTCTATGTGATCTGGCCGATCCTGTCGACGCTGTGGCTGAGCCTGTACAACTGGGACGGGATGACCGAGCGCACGTTCGTCGGTCTCGCGAACTATGTCGAACTGCTGCAGGCGCCGACCTTCTACACGGCGCTGCGCAACAACGTGATCTGGCTCGCGCTCTTCATGCTCGCGCCGCCGCTCGGCCTCGCGCTCGCGCTGTACCTGAACCAGGCGGTCGGCGGCATCCGCCTCGTGAAATCGCTGTTCTTCGCGCCGTTCGTGCTGTCCGGCGTGGTCGTCGGCCTGATCTTCTCGTGGTTCTACGATCCGACCTTCGGGCTGCTCGCGTTGATCGTCGGGCACGGCATCCCGGTACTCGGCGACGCACGCTACGCGACGCTCGGCGTCGTGTTCGCCGCGCTGTGGCCGCAGACGGCGTACTGCATGATCCTGTACCTGACCGGCCTCACGTCGGTCAACCCGGAACAGATCGAGGCCGCGCGGATGGAAGGCGCGCGCGGCTTCGCGCTGCTGTGGCACGTCGTGCTGCCGCAGTTGCGGCCGACCACTTTCATGGCGATCGTCGTCACGGTGATCGGCGCGCTGCGCAGCTTCGACCTGATCTCGGTGATGACGAGCGGCGGCCCGTTCGAGAGTTCGACCGTGCTCGCGTATTACATGTACGACCAGGCGATCAAGTATTACCGGCTGGGCTATTCCGCGTCGATCGCCGCCGTGCTGTTCGCGATCATGCTCGTCTACATCGTGTTCCAGTTGCGCCGCATGCTGCGCAACGAGCAGTGACCCACCGGAGAGGCTTCATCATGTTTCCGACGCCCGTTGCCCAATGGAAGCCCGTCTCGCGCCGGCTGTACAAGCTGTCGCTGCCCGTCGCGCTGCTGATCTGGCTGATGCCGATGATCGCCGTGTTCGTCACGTCGGTGCGCTCGACCGAAGAACTCGTCGAAGGCCACTACTGGGGCTGGCCGCGCCGCTTCGCGATGGTCGAGAACTACCGCGACGCGCTGACGACGTCGCCGATGCTGCATTACTTCTGGAACAGCGTGCAGATCACGGTGCCGTCCGTGATCGGCTCGATCGCGCTCGCGGCGATGGCCGGCTTCGCGCTCGCGACCTACCGGTTCCGCGGCAATACCGCGCTGTTCGGCACGTTCGTCGCCGGCAACTTCGTGCCGGTGCAGGTGCTGATGATTCCGGTGCGCGACCTGTCGCTGAGGCTCGGCGTGTTCAATACGGTCGAAGCGCTGATCCTGTTTCACGTCGCGTTCCAGACCGGGTTCTGCACGCTGTTCCTGCGCAACTTCATCAAGCAGTTGCCGTTCGAGCTGATCGAGGCGGCGCGCATCGAAGGCGCGGGCGAATGGACGGTGTTCTGGCGCATCGTGCTGCCGCTGATCCGGCCGGCGCTGGCCGCGCTGGCGATTCTCGTGTTTACGTTCGTCTGGAACGACTACTTCTGGGCGCTGTGTCTCACGCAGGGCGACGAGGCCGCGCCGATCACCGCCGGCGTCGCGGCGCTGAAGGGGCAATGGACGACGTCGTGGAATCTCGTGTCGGCCGGGTCGATTCTCGCCGCGCTGCCGTCGGTCGCGATGTTCTTCGCGATGCAGAAGCATTTCGTCGCGGGGCTCACGTTCGGCGCGACGAAAGGCTGAACGCGCGCCGCAAGCGTTTTTCGCATCTCCCCCTCCGCATCGTGAGGTTGCCCGCTTCGGCGGGCTTTTTTCATGCCGTGCGGATTGGAAGGCGATGCCGCTCGATGTCACCTGTCGGCGCGCCTGCCCTGGCGCAGGCGCTCGACGATCACGACATCCGTGTCGTCTCGCGCCCGCAACGCGAGCCACGTTTCATCGCGAACGGCGATGCCGTCGCGTTGCGCCAGCCTGATCGGCCCGACGTCCAGCCGCCCGTGATCCGCAACCAGATAGGCGGCGCCCGGTAGCGGCAACCCGTGCTGCATCGTCGTGCCTTCGCGCAGCATCGCGATACGCACACGTGCGTCGGCGTGAAGGGGCAGCGCGCCGGCGCGAACATCGTCTGGATCGCCGCTCGCCACCGTCACGAATCGGCCGTCGCGACATCCGGGCGAACAGACGCGCGTCGCGCAGCGCGCGGTGCCGGCCGGTGTGCGCGGACGCAGCCAGATTCGGAACTGCCGCGCGGGTAAGTTTTCCTCGTTGCGCTCGGCGTGATGAAACGCCGCGCCGGCACTCGTCACATGGACGGAATCGGCGACCAGACGCACGCGATTGCCCGCGTCGTCCTCGTGCGTGATGGCGCCCGAACGCACCCATGTGACGATCTCGACGTCGCGGTGAACCTGCATGCCGAGGCCCGAGTGCGGCGCGAATTCGACGTCGTCCCATCCGTAGAGCGGGCCGGGCAGCGCAGGGTCGACGCCCTCGCGGAAATGCCGGCGGGCGTCGACACCGCCGCGCCGCAGCCCGCCCAGCGCAAGAAAAGGCCGATGTTCGATCATGATGAAGCTCGATTCGGGTACGCCGGGTGCGGATCGCGATCGTCGAAGACCGCGTCCCCCACACCCCGGGCGCCCCGGCAACGCTCAGATCTGCTGCTGACCGCCATCGACGAACAGTTCGATGCCGTTCACGAAGCTCGCGTCGTCCGAGGCCAGGAACAGCGCCGCGCTGGCGATCTCGCCGGGCTCGCCGAGCCGCCCCATCGGGATCTGCGCAGCCAGATAATCGGCCAGCCCCTGGCGCTGCGCGGCGTCGTCGCCGGCAAGATCCAGCAGGCCCGGCGTACGGGTCGCGCCCGGGCTGATCGTGTTCACGCGCACACGGCGGTCCTTGAGGTCGAGAATCCAGCTGCGCGCAAACGCCCGCACCGCCGCCTTCGAAGCCGAGTACACGCTGAACGCGGCAGTGCCCGCGCTACCGGCCGTCGAGCCGGTGAGAATCACCGATGCGCCCTCGGCAAGCAGCGGCAGCGCTTTTTGCACCGTGAACAGCACGCCCTTCACGTTGCGATCGAAGGTGTCGTCGTAGTGCGCTTCGGTGATGTTGCCAAGCGGCAGCATCGAACCGCCGCCGGCGTTCACGAACAGCACGTCGAGGCGGCCCTGTTCTTCCTTGATTTGCGCATACAGCGCGTCGAGTTCATCGAGCCGGGTGGAATCCGAACGGACGCCGGTCGCGTTGCCGCCGGCTTCGCGAATGCCTTTCACGGCGGCATCGAGTTCCGCCTGTCGGCGGCCCGTGAGATAGACGTGCGCGCCTTCGGCCGCGAAGCGTTGCGCGGTGGCGAGGCCGATGCCGCTGGTTGCGCCGGTGACGAGTGCGATCTTGTTGTCGAGTTTGCGTGCCATGGTATTGCTCCTTTCGATGAGTCGGTGATGTTTGCGTCGCAGCGGCTTGCTGCGATGTGAGGAGAATATCGACGGCCTTATCTTTTCGAAATAGAATTGATTGCAATCAAACGTTGCATAAATGAAAAGACAAGGACATGGCTCAACTTCCCGATTTCGAAGGGCTCGCGATGTTCGCGAAGGTGGTCGAGCACGGATCGTTCGCAGCCGCGGCGCGCGCGACCGGCGTATCGGTCGCCACGGTCTCGCGCGGCGTGGCCCGCCTGGAGGACCGGCTGGGTGCACGGCTGTTCAATCGCACGTCGCGTCAGCTCTCGCTCACCGAGTTCGGCCGGACGATCAGCGAGAAAGCCGGCGAGATCTATCGCCAGGCCGAGGAGGCGGAAAGCTCGGCGCGCGAAATGTCGGTACAGCCGCGCGGGCTGGTGCGGCTGGCCGTGCCGATGTCGTACGGGCTGCGCTGGGTCGCGCCGTTGCTGCCCGGCTTCTTTCGCGCATACCCGGAGGTGTCGATCGACCTGCATCTGTCGGACGCGTCGGTCGATCTGGTCGGCGACGGGTTCGACGCCGCCCTGCGTATCGCCGCGCTGCCGGATTCGTCGCTGGTCGCCCGGCGGCTGTGCGCGGTCTCGCAATACGTGGTGGCGTCGCCGGAGTATCTGCGGCGCGAAGGGCGGCCCGCGCATCCGCGCGAACTGGCGAACCGTCCGTGTCTCTCGTACGCGTACCGTGCACGCAGCGCCGTGTGGCGCTTCACGAACGACGCGGGCGAGGAGGAACCGGTGATGCCGGCGGGCCCGCTGCGCGTGACGAACGCCGATGCGCTGCTGCCCACGCTGCTCGACGGCCTGGCGATTGCCGAACTGCCCGAGTTCATCGCCGGCGAATATCTGGCCGACGGGCGTCTCGAAGCGATCCTCACCGACTGGTCGCTGACGAAGGGCGGTCTTTACTTCGTGACGCCGTCGGCGCGCGCGCGACCGGCGAAGGTCGCGGCGCTGTCCGATTACTTCGCCGAACATCTGAGCGATCCGACCTGGCGATGGCCGAAGTGACGGCCTGGACAACGGGTCGAGCAACGCGCGTCATGGCACGCATGCAATGACGGGCTTCAAGCACGTCCACCGCCTGACGGTTTGTCGTGGCCGTCGGTCATGGCTACGCCCGTCCGCGCGCGACGTACGCACGACCTGTTTCAGCAAACGTCGACGCACGCCGAACAGGCCGCAGTTGCCGGATGCAGCCGGATCGGCTGACCGACTTTGAAAGGACCGATCCGGATTACCTGGACGGTTTGCCCCGGCCGCCGGCAGGCTTGCCCGCTGGCTTGCTGCCAGGTTTGCCGCGCGGCTTTTTCACACTGAACGGACTGCCGATGGTGTAGTCCGGCCCGCTGTCGGCCGGCCTCGCATGCTGCGCCGCAGGCTTGCGCTGCCCTTCGCCGCCCGGCGATCGCGGCTTCTTGCCGGGCGCCGGCTTGGCAACCGGCGCGGCGTGCTGCACCTTGGGCTTCTTCGGTTTTTTAGGTTTCTTGATGATCTGCCCCGTCGCGCTCGTCTCCGGCACGCGGTGTTCGGCTTCGAAACCCGGCTCTTCCTCGCGCCGCAGCGTTTGCCGGATCAACGCTTCGATCGCGGCCAGTTGCGGCGCTTCATCGGCACACACGAGCGACACGGCCACCCCGCTGGCACCCGCGCGGCCGGTCCGGCCGATGCGGTGCACGTAGTCCTGCGCGACGATCGGCAGATCGACGTTGATCACCAGCGGCAGATCGTCGATATCCAGCCCGCGCGCCGCCACATCGGTGGCGACCAGCATCTGTACTTCGCGTGCCTTGAAGCGCTCCAGCGCCCGCAGGCGCGCGGGTTGCGGCTTGTCGCCGTGGATGGTGTCGACCGCATAGCCGGCTTCATCCAGCATGGCCGCCAGATAGTCGACGCCATTGCGGGTCTTGACGAATACCAGCGCGTGCTCCCAGTTGTTCTCGGCCACCAGGTGCATGAACAGATCGGGCTTGTTCCGCTTGTCGACCGTCACCACCCACTGCTTGATCTTGCTGGCCGTGACGTTGGGCGGGCTGACGCTGATATCGACCGGATTGCGCAGGATGCCCGCCGCCATCGCGCGGATATCGTCGGTAAACGTGGCGGAGAACAGCAGTGTCTGGCGCCGCGTCGGCAACGCGGCGAAGACGGCATTGAGCTCGCGCGCAAAGCCGAGATCCAGCATGCGATCGGCTTCATCCAGCACCAGCGTCTGCACCTGATCGAACTGCACCGCGTTCTGGCGATTGAGGTCGAGCAGGCGGCCCGGCGTGGCAACGAGCACGTCCACGCCCTTGCGCAACTTCATCATCTGCGGGTTGATGCTCACGCCGCCGTAGGCGGCCAGGAAACGCAGATCGAGGCCCTTGCCGTACTCGACGAAGCTTTGCAGCACCTGTTCGGCCAGTTCGCGCGTGGGCACCAGCACCAGCACGCGCGCGCGGTTGCTGGATACCGCCGGGCCGTGTTGCACGAGCCGTTGCAACAGCGGCAGCGCAAACCCTGCCGTCTTGCCGGTGCCGGTTTGTGCCGCGGCCATGACGTCCTTTCCGTTCAGCACCGCAGGAATCGCCTTGGCCTGCACCGGCGTAGGTGTCTGGTAATTGAGGCCCTGCAGGTTACGCAGCAGCGGCTCGATCAGGCCAAGCGAGGCAAAAGACATGGACGTATTCCGGGCTAAAACCGCAATTCTAGCGGTTACGGCGCGGGTTGCGCCCCGTGCGCCGCACCGCGCAGCCACACCGCCACCGCCCCGATATTCTTCTCGTGCGCGACCAGCATCAACGACAGCGCGTGATGCATGTCCCGATCGGCAAGCGTCGGCAGCAACGTCTGCAGCTTGCGCACGACCCAGCGCTGGCCGCGGTTCAGGAACGCCAGCCGCTGCGCCAGATCGTCGATCGCCATCGCCTGCTCGTGGAACGCGCCCGTCGCGCGCGTCGGTACGGCATCGAGCGACCGGATCGCGTCGACGAGCACGCTGCACCCGTGCGCGTCGTCCTGGCGAATGCGCGCGATCAGCCGATGCAGCTCCGGATCGCCGGTTACCTCGGCTGCCGTTTCGGAAGCCACACGTGCGCTCGCGCGCTCGGCCTCCAGCAGTTCGTCGAGCGTCGCCAGCAACGCCGTGCGGTCATCTTGCGGATTCGGGCCGGCGTGGGTATCAGGGCCGCCGCCATGCGTCGGCATCGACATGCAGCATCCTCCTGTCGGGATCGATGGCGTAACACGCTCGACGGTACACGGCGCGTATTGCACGAATGTGCCAATCAGCGCGCGCTGTTCGCCGGATACGTCACATCATGATGCATTGGCGTGTCAACCCGCGTCGTCAACGCACGTCACTTGATCGACGTCATCGCCCGAACGCACCAGCGCTTGCTCAAGTCCACCCTTCGAGCCGCAACGTCGAACGTACGAGCCGCTGTTCCTCCTGCTCGATCTCGCGCAGATACTCGACGCACTGGCGGATATGTTCGCTCGCGGCCTTGCGTGCCTGGTCGGGCAACCGCCCGGTAACCGCGTTGTAGAGCCGCGCATGCTGGCGGTCGATCTGCTTCTTCAACGGCTCGCGGTGATAGAGGTTGTTCACCGACGCGAACACCGAACTGAGCAGCAGGTCGGTCAGCGACTGCAGCGTATTGACGAGCACGGGGTTGTGCGACGCCTCGCAGATCGCGAGATGGAACGCGTGATCGAGCTTCGCGCGCGCGGCGGGGTCGAGATCCTGCGCGTCGGCCGCCGTCATTTCCTCGTAGCGGCGCCGGATCAGGATGAAATCGGCCGGCGTGCCGCGCAGCGCCGCAAGCCGCGCGGCCTCGGCCTCGAGCATCCCGCGCACCTCGAACAGGTCGTACAGCGTGCGCGGCTGCGAGCCGAGCAGATGCATCATCGGCGTGACCTCGCGCTGCGGGGTCAGGCTCGCAACGAACGAGCCCTTGCCGTGCGCCGTGTCGATGATCCCGCGCGCGTGCAGCAGCTTCATCCCTTCGCGCACGGCCGTACGCGACACGCCGAGCTTCTCGGTCAGCCGCCGTTCGGACGGCAACGCCTGTCCGGCCTTCAGCACGCCGTCGACGATCAGCTGCTCGATCCGCTCGGCGACGACATCGGCCACGCGCCGCGCCGGCCCTTCTCGATCCTGCATTCCCATACTGGTATGACCACTTTGGACGGATATCGCCGATTTTCTCACAAAGCCTTGTTCCCACTGGTTTTTCCTGGCCCGCCACGACTATCTCAAAAGGCTCGATCGAAAAACTGGTACGACCACCTTGAAAACATCTGGACACGCCCGCGCGGCCCGCCAAGAATCCCTTCCTTCCGGCGTGCCGCGCATCGCGCGGCCGCCTGCATGGTGGAGACAGACCGATGAGTTTCATCTACGACGAACGGATCGACGGCGCGCTGGCGACCGTCGACCGTGACACGCTCGTCGCCGCGCTGCATGCGGCGGCGCCCGGCCTCGACGTGCTGCACGAACGCGAGGCGCTCAAGCCGTTCGAATGCGACGGCCTCGCCGCGTACCGCACGGTACCGCTCGCGGTCGTGCTGCCCGACACGGTCGACCAGGTGCGCGCGGTGCTGCGCGTCGCGGCCGCGCACGGCGTGCCGGTCGTCGCGCGCGGCGCGGGCACGGGGCTGTCGGGCGGCGCGATGCCGCTCGAAAAAGGCCTCCTGCTGGTGATGGCGAAGTTCAACCGGATTCTCGACATCGACCCCGATGCCGGCATTGCACGCGTGCAGCCCGGCGTGCGCAATCTCGCGATCTCGCAGGCGGCCGCGCCACATGGCCTTTACTACGCGCCCGATCCGTCGTCGCAAATCGCATGCTCGATCGGCGGCAACGTCGCCGAAAACGCGGGCGGCGTGCACTGCCTGAAATACGGGCTCACGGTGCACAACATCCTGAAGGTCGAGATCCTGACGATCGACGGCGACACGCTCACGCTCGGCGCCGATGCGCTCGACGCGCCCGGCTTCGACCTGCTCGCGCTGTTCACCGGCTCCGAAGGCATGCTCGGCATCGTCACCGAAGTGACCGTGAAGCTGCTGCCGAAGCCGCCGAACGTGAAGGTGCTGATGGCGAGCTTCGACGACGTCGCCGAGGCCGGCGTCGCGGTCGCGCGAATCATCGGCGCGGGCGTGATTCCCGGCGGCCTCGAGATGATGGACAACCTCGCGATCCGCGCGGCCGAGGATTTCATCCATGCGGGTTATCCGGTCGATGCGCAGGCGATCCTGCTGTGCGAACTCGACGGCGCGGCAAGCGACGTCGACGAGGATGCCGAGCGCGTCGCCGCGCTGCTGCGCGACGCGGGCGCCACCGAGATTCGCGTCGCGCGCGACGAGGCCGAGCGCCAGCGCTTCTGGGCCGGCCGCAAGAACGCGTTTCCCGCGGTCGGCCGCATGTCGCCCGACTACTACTGCATGGACGGCACGATCCCGCGTCGCGAGCTGCCGCGCGTGCTCGAAGGGATCGCCGCGCTGTCGGCCGAATACGGGCTGCCGGTCGCGAACGTGTTCCACGCGGGTGACGGCAATATGCACCCGCTGATCCTGTTCGATGCGAACCGGCCCGGCGAGCTCGATCGCGCGGAAGCGCTCGGCGGCAGGATCCTCGAGCTGTGCGTCGCGGCGGGCGGCAGCATCACCGGCGAGCACGGCGTCGGGCGCGAGAAGATCAACCAGATGTGCGTGCAGTTCAACGCCGACGAAATCACGTTCTTCCACGCGGTGAAGGCCGCGTTCGACCCGCAGGGGCTGCTCAATCCCGGCAAGAACATCCCGACGCTGCACCGCTGTGCCGAATTCGGCGCGATGCACGTCCATCACGGCCAGCTGCCGTTTCCCGAACTGGAGCGCTTCTGATGCGACGCGACATCGAATCGATCGACGACAGCGCGGCGCTCGTCGCGCAGGTCGACGCGGCGATCCACGATCGCCAGCCGCTGCACATCCGCGGCGCCGGCACGAAGGCGTGCCTCGGCCGCCCCGTCGAAGGCCGCACGCTCGACGTACGCATGCATCGCGGCGTCGTCTCGTACGACCCGACCGAGCTCGTCGTCACCGCGCGCGCGGGCACGCCGCTCGCCGATCTCGAAGCAATGCTCGACACGGCCGGCCAGATGCTGCCGTGCGAGCCGCCGTCGTTCGGCGGCGCGGCGACGGTCGGCGGGATGTTCGCGGCGGCGCTGTCGGGACCGCGCCGCCCGTGGGCCGGCGCGGTACGCGACTTCGTGCTCGGCTGCCGCGTGATCACCGGCCACGCGAAGCACCTGCGGTTCGGCGGCGAAGTGATGAAGAACGTCGCGGGCTACGACGTGTCGCGGCTGCTCGCGGGCAGCTTCGGCTGTCTCGGCGTCGTGACCGAGGTGTCGCTGAAGGTGCTGCCGAAACCGCGCGCGACCGGCGATCTCGCGTTGACGCTCGCGGCCGGCGAAGCCGTTCAGCGCGTCGCCGCATGGCGGCGCGCGGGGCTGCCGCTCGCGGGCGCGTGCCACGCGGACGGCGTGCTGCGCGTGCGCATCGAGGGTGGCGACGGCTCGGTGAAGGCCGCGCGCGACACGATCGGCGGCGATCCGATGGACGACGCCGGGGACGCGTTCTGGGCACGGTTGCGCGACCTTGCGCTGCCGTTCTTCGACGATCCGCGCCCGCTGTGGCGCGTGTCGGTGCCGGCTGCCGCGCCGCTCGACGCGTTGCCGGGCGCGCAGCTCGTCGACTGGGGCGGCGCGCAGCGCTGGCTGAAGAGCGACGCCGCGCCGGCCGACGTGCAGCGGCTCGCCGCGCAATGGGGCGGCCACGCGACCTGCTTCACGGCGGGCGCCGCACACGCGCCGTTCCAGCCGCTGCCGCCCGCGCTGCTGCGCGTCCACCGGCAGCTCAAGGCGCAACTCGACCCGTACGCGATTTTCAACCCCGGCCGGCTCTACGCCGACTTCTGACGCGAACCCGACCCCGACCCGCCGATGCAAACCAATCTCAGCGAAGCAAGCAAGGCCCTCGCCCGGGCCGACGAAGCGGAAGCGATCCTGCGCGCCTGCGTGCACTGCGGCTTCTGCAATGCGACCTGCCCGACCTACCAGGTGCTCGGCAACGAGCTCGACGGGCCGCGCGGCCGCATCTACCTGATCAAGCAGCTGCTCGAAGGCGAGCCGTGCGGCGAGCGCACGCAACGGCATCTCGACCGCTGCCTGACGTGCCGCAACTGCGAGACCACCTGCCCGTCCGGCGTGCGCTACCACACGCTGCTCGACATCGGCCGAGCGGAAGCCGAGAAGCGCGCGCCGCGGCCCGCGCGCGAACGATGGCTGCGCGCGGGGCTGCGTCACGTCGTGCCGCGTCCGGCGACGTTCGCCGCGCTGCTGAAGGCCGGCCGCGCGCTGCGCCCGCTGCTGCCCGGCACGCTGCGGGACAAGATCCCGGCCGCCGTCCCCGCGGCGGCCGCGCGCCCCGCCGCGCGTCACGCCCGGCGCGTGCTGATGCTCGAAGGCTGCGTGCAGCCGTCGCTGTCGCCGAACACCAACGCGGCCGCCGCGCGCGTGCTCGACCGGCTCGGCATCAGCGTCACGCCGGCGCGCGAGGCCGGCTGCTGCGGCGCGACCGAATATCACCTGAACGCGCAGGAGGCGGGCCTGGTCCGCGCACGCCGCAATATCGATGCGTGGTGGCCGGCGATCGAAGCCGGCGCGGAAGCGATCGTGCTGACGGCGAGCGGCTGCGGCGCGTTCGTCAAGGAATACGGCGACCTGTTGCGCTCCGACCCCGTCTATGCGGAGAAGGCGCGGCGCGTCAGCACGCTCGCGCGCGATCTCGCCGAAGTGATCGCGGCCGAGCCGCTCGACGCGCTGGCCGATGGGACGCCGCGCCGCATCGCGGTCCACTGCCCGTGCACGCTGCAGCACGCTCAGCGCCTCGGCGGCGCGGTCGAAAGCGTCCTGACGCGGCTCGGCTTCGATCTGACGAATGTCGCCGACGGCCATCTGTGCTGCGGCTCGGCCGGCACGTATTCGCTGACGCAGCCCGAGCTCGCGACGACGCTGCGCGACAACAAGCTCGATGCGCTCGAAGCTGCGCGGCCGGACCTGATTGTCACGGCCAACGTCGGCTGCCAGACTCACCTGAACGGCGCGGGTCGCACGCCCGTACGCCACTGGATCGAGCTCGTCGACAACCGGCTCGTCAACTGACCGGATTCCGGAGGAATGCCATGCAGACGAAACCCGAACTCGAACTGGCCGATGCCGACCGCATGCTCGCCGCCGCCCGCGCGGAAGCGGAACGCCACGGCTGGGCCGTGTCGATCGCCGTCGTCGACGACGGCGGCCACCTGCTCGCGTTCGCACGGCTGGACGGTGCGTCGCCGGCCAGCAGCGACATCGCGCAGGACAAGGCGCGCGCGGCGGCGCTCGGCCGTCGCGAGACGAAGGCGTATGAGGATATGATCAACGGTGGCCGCACCGCGTTTCTCAGCGCGCCGCTGAGCGGGTTGCTCGAAGGCGGCGTGCCGGTCACGGTCGGCGGCCGGATTGCGGGCGCGATCGGCGTGTCTGGCGTAAAGTCGGAGCAGGACGCGCAGATCGCCCGCGCCGGCACACAGAGCGTCGCGGAATAACCAGCCAAGCCGCGCGCGCATTTTTCCCCGGGAGGATTAACGATGATCGACCAAGCAGGACTGCAAGTCGCGCCAGCGCTGAGCCAGTTCATTGAAAACGAAGCGCTGCCGGGCACCGGCATCGACAAGGCCGCGTTCTGGAGCGGTTTCTCGGCCCTGGTGCACGACCTCGCGCCGCGCAACCGCGAACTGCTCGCGGAACGCGACCGCCTGCAGCAGGAACTCGACGCGTGGCACCGTGCCCACCCGGGCCCCGTACGCGACCACGCCGCGTACCGTGCCTTCCTCGAACAAATCGGCTACCTCGTGCCGGTCCCGTCGAACGTCGCGGCAGCCACCGCGAACGTCGACAGCGAGATCGCCACGCAGGCCGGCCCGCAGCTCGTCGTGCCGCTGTCGAACGCGCGCTACGCGCTGAACGCCGCGAACGCCCGCTGGGGCAGCCTGTACGACGCGCTGTACGGCACCGACGCGCTGCCCGAAGACGGCGGCGCCGAACGCACCGCGGCCTACAACCCCACGCGCGGCCAGCGCGTGATCGACTACGCGCGCAACGTGCTCGACAACGCGGCGCCGCTCGCGAGCGGCTCGCACCGCGACGCGCTGCGCTATCGCGTGCAGGACGGCCAGCTCGCCGTCGAAACCGCGAAAGGCAACGTATCGCTCGCGCAGCCGGCGCAGTTCGTCGGCTACCAGGGCACGGCCGACGCGCCGTCCGCGATCCTGCTGAAGCACAACGGCCTGCACCTCGAGATCCAGATCGACGCGTCGACGCCGATCGGCCGCGCCGATCTCGCGAACGTGAAGGACATCGTGCTCGAAGCGGCGGTCAGCACGATCATCGACTGCGAGGATTCGGTCGCGGCGGTCGACGCCGACGACAAGGTCCAGCTCTACCGCAACTGGCTCGGCCTGATGCAGGGCACGCTGGCCGAGGAAGTCGCGAAGGGCGGCAAGCACTTCACGCGCCGCCTGAACGCCGACCGCGAGTACACCACGCCCGACGGCGGCACGCTGGCGCTGCACGGCCGCTCGCTGCTGTTCGTGCGCAACGTCGGCCACCTGATGACCAACGGCGCGGTGCTCGACCGCGACGGCAACGAGATCCCGGAAGGCATCCTCGACGGCGTCGTCACGACGCTGTGCGCGCTGCACGACCTGAAGGCGAAGCGCAATTCGCGCACGGGTTCGATCTACATCGTGAAGCCGAAGATGCACGGCCCGGTCGAAGTCGCGTTCGCCGATACGCTGTTCGCGCGCATCGAGGATCTGTACGGCCTGCCGCGCAACACGCTGAAGATGGGCATCATGGACGAGGAGCGCCGCACCAGCGTGAACCTCGCCGCGTGTATCGCCGCGGCGGCCGCGCGTGTCGCGTTCATCAACACCGGCTTCCTCGACCGCACCGGCGACGAAATGCACACCGCGATGGAAGCGGGCCCGATGATCCGCAAGGGCGACATGAAGTCGTCCGCGTGGATCCAGTCGTACGAGCGCAACAACGTGCTCGCGGGCCTGTCGGCCGGCCTGCGCGGCCGCGCGCAGATCGGCAAGGGCATGTGGGCGATGCCGGACCTGATGCACGCGATGCTCGAGCAGAAGATCGCGCATCCGCGCGCCGGAGCGAACACCGCCTGGGTGCCGTCGCCGACCGCCGCGACGCTGCACGCGCTGCACTACCACCTCGTCGACGTGCAGGCCGTCCAGCAGGAACTCGAGAAGACGCCGTACGCGAGCGAACGCGACACGCTGCTCGAAGGGCTGCTGACCGTGCCGGTCGTCGAGCGCGCCGCGTGGAGCGAGGCCGAGATCCTGAGCGAGGTCGAGAACAACGCGCAGGGCATCCTCGGCTACGTCGTGCGCTGGGTCGAACAGGGCGTCGGCTGCTCGAAGGTGCCCGACATCCACGACGTCGGCCTGATGGAAGACCGTGCAACGCTGCGCATCTCGAGCCAGCACATCGCCAACTGGCTGCGCCACGGCGTGATCACCGAGGCCTTCGTGCTCGACGTGTTCAAGCGGATGGCGCGCGTCGTCGACCAGCAGAACGCCGGCGACCCGAACTATCGCCCGATGGCGCCCGGCTACGACCAGTCGACCGCATTCAAGGCCGCGTGCGCGCTCGCGCTGCAGGGCACGTCGCAACCGAGCGGTTACACCGAGCCGCTGCTGCACCAGTTCCGCCTCGCGTTCAAGGCGCAACAGCACGGCGCCTAAACCTGCGCATGCGGGCCGGTCCGCATGCCGGCCTGACCAAACGGGCGGCCCTCGCGGCCGCCCGTTTTCATATTCGCGTTGACACGGCCACTGCAATCGTCCGCTGAAACCGATAATCGGTACATACCACGTGCATTCAAGTATCTCGCACGCCCGCCGTTAAACCAGTGGAATCGCCGGCCATACGCGGCGCGGCACCCTTTTGCATACCGCAAAGCCTTGTACCGCAACGCTCTGCCCGATATTTGCAAGTCCGTGAATTCACTATAATTTGATCCGGATCAACGGGTCGCAACATTTTCCGCGCACACGAACGCGCGCGTTATACTCCGTTGAATCCACGCCACCCGATTCGCCGGATCGTCGAATCGCGGCAGATGCCACCGGTGAATCGATGATTTACCGGTTAATCCGGCCGCGATTGCCGATAATCGGTGTCAACTTTCTCCGCCGAACGGCGGGAAGGCGCCGGAAGGGCCGCGCACCGGATCGCCGCCGACACGTCATACGAACAATCGCATCGGCCCGCCGCCAGGCGGCGATGCCCATCGATCCACACGGACCATGGCAGAAACCGACTACGCAATGCCCAGCGAATCCGGCCCGACGCGCCGTGTCGCCGCTCATCTGCGCAGGTTCCTGCTGCCGCACCTGATTTTCTATACCGGGCTGCTGATCGCGCTGCTCCTGCTGCTCCTGTGCGGCATCGTGCTGTACGAAGGCCGCATCGACGCGCGCGACCGTTCCATTGCGATGCAGCAGAACCTGGCGCTGATGGCGTCGTGGGACATCGAGCGCAACATCGAGATTTATTCGCTGTCGCTGCAGGCCGTCGTCGAAGGCGCGACCGACCCCGAAGTCGTCAAGCTGCCGATGCCGCTGCGCCGCCAGGTGCTGTTCGACCGCGCGACGACCGCCAAGTACCTCGGCGGCATCTACGTGCTCGACGCGAAGGGCGACATCGCGGTCGACGGCAAGAGCGATGTGCCGCGCAAGGCCAATTTCGCCAACGAGCCGTATTTCGCCGTGCACCGCGACCATCCCGACGTCGGCCTGTACGTCAGCCCGCCGTATCACTCCCGGCTGCGCGGCGGCTCCCCGAGCATCGCCCTCAGCCGGCGGATCGCGAAGCCCGACGGGTCGTTCGGCGGCGTCGCCGTGATGTCGATCCGGCTCGAATATTTCCAGAACCTGTTCTCGCGCCTGTCGCTCGGCGATCGCGGCTCGATCGCGCTGATCAACACGGACGGCAAGATGGTCGCGCGCGAGCCGTACGACCCCAAGATCGTCGGCCGCGACATCAGCCATGCCAGCACGTTCCGGCGCTTCATGACGGCCAACGAAGGCAGCTTCGCCGACACCGCGACGATCGACGGCGTGCGGCGCCTGTACGTGTTCCGGCACCTCGAGCACCTGCCGCTCATCATCATGGTCGCGCGCTCGGAGGCGGACACCTACGCCGCGTGGTACGACCGCGCGATTCCGATCGGCTCCGCGATGGCCGTGCTCGCGATCGGCTTCGTCGGCCTGTCGCTGCTGCTCGACGTGCAGTTGCGCAAGCGCCACCGCGCGGAAACCGAACTGCAGGCGCTCGCGCGCACCGACGGCCTCACGGGCCTCGACAACCGCCGGATGCTCGACGTCACGCTCGCGCGCGAATGGCGCCGCGCCGCGCGCGAGCAGCACGCGCTGTCGCTGCTGTTCATCGACGTCGATTACTTCAAGCGCTACAACGACACGCAGGGCCACCAGGCCGGCGACGACGCGCTCGCCGCGGTCGGCCACTGCATCGCCGGCTGCCTGCGCCGCCCGGCCGACTATGCGGCGCGCTACGGCGGCGAGGAGTTCGTCGTCGTCCTGCCCGACATCGACACGGACGGCGCGGTGACGATCGCCGAGGCGATCCGCATGGGCATCCTCGATCTCGGCATCCGGCATGACGCCGGCACGGCCGGCCGCCTGACCGTGAGCATCGGCGTGACGACGAGCTACCCCGAACGCGACGACGACATACAGGCCGCGCTGAAGCTCGCCGACGACGCGCTGTATCGCGCGAAGGAAACCGGGCGCAATCGCATCGTCGTGCAGACGGCCGCGCCGCCGGACCATTTCGAATCGCGGCGGGCCTGAACGCCCGGGTGCCCGGCGGCGGCGGCGGCCGCGCGCAAAATCGCCGACAATGTCGGCTCGATCCGCCGCCGCGCCGCCGCGCGGCTGACGCGCCCGGCCGGCCCGCGCCGGTTCGCGGCCGCTTCGCACCACCATGAGACTCAAGGCAAAGATCTTCCTTCTGGCCGTCGTGCCGTTCCTGCTCGCGATCGCCGGCATCGGCTTCGGCGTGCGCCAGCAGGCGACGTCGCTCGCGCGCACGCAGCACGCGACGATCCAGGCCGCGTACCTGTCGAGCAAGGAAGTCGAGCTGAAGCACTATGTCGAGCTCGCGACGAGCGCGATCATGCCGCTCTACGACGCGAGCGGCCGCAATGCGCGCGACGACGCGCTGCTGCGCACGCAGGCGCTCGCGATGCTGCAGAAAATGGATTTCGGCCCGGACGGCTATTTCTTCGTGTACGACCTGCACGGCAATTCGCTGATGCATCCGCGCGAGCCCGAACGGGTCGGCCACAACTACTGGTCGATGCGCGACCCGCAGGGCGCGCTGACGATCCAGAAGCTGATCGGCGCGGCGTCGAGCGGCGGCGGCTACGTGCGCTACGCATGGCAGCGACCGTCGACGGGCCGCGTCGCGCCGAAGCTCGGCTACGTCGTCGCGCTCGAACGCTGGGGCTGGATGGTCGGCACCGGCATCTATCTCGACGACGTCGACACCGCGCTGCAGCGCATCGACGCGCGGGCATCCGCGAACATCGAGCGCACGATGAGCTGGCTCACCGCGATCGCGCTGACCGGCGCGGCGGCGATCGCCGTGTGCGCGCTGGTGCTGAACGTCAGCGAGTCGCGCAGCACCGACGCGAAGCTCAAGCTGCTCGCGCAGCGCGTCGTCGAATCGCAGGAGCAGGAGCGTGCGCGGCTGTCGCGCGAGCTGCACGACGGGATCAGCCAGATGATGGTGTCCGCGAAGCTGATGCTCGAATCCGCGCTCGCGCGCTTCGAGCGCGGCACGGCGCGCGTGCCCGAAGCCGAGCAGGCGCTCGCGTCGGGTGTCGGTCGGCTCGGCGACACGCTGCGCGAAGTGCGGCGCATCTCGCATGCGCTGCGGCCGTCGATGCTCGACGATCTCGGCCTCGCGGCCGCGCTCGAACAACTTGTGCGCGAACTCGGCGCCGAAAGCGGCATCGACATCGGCTATACGCAGGTCGCGCACAGCGGCGCGCAGCCGCTGCCCGAGGCCGTCAACACCGCGCTGTTCCGGATCGCGCAGGAAGCGTTGAGCAACATCGTGCATCATGCGCAGGCGTCGCGCGCGGCCGTCACGCTCGACGTCGGCGCGCACGCCGTCACGCTGACCATCGCCGACAACGGCTGCGGCTTCGACGCCGAACGCTCGCAGGCCGACGCGCGCCGCGGCATCGGCCTGCGCAACATGCGCGAGCGCCTCGACGCGCTCGGCGGCACGCTGACGATCGCGTCGCAGGTCGGCCACACGATCGTCGCCGCGCGCGTGCCGCTGCGCGGCGTGACGACACGCCCCATGACAGGAGACTTTCACGCATGAGCGCCCCCGACTCCGCCCGGCCCGCCGCCCGACTGCTGCTCGTCGACGATCATCCGCTCGTGCGCGACGGCCTGCGGATGCGGCTCGAGGCGGCCGACCTGTCGGTGGTCGGCGAAGCCGGCAACGCCGACGAGGCGCTCGCGCTCGCCGCGTCGCTCGAACCCGATCTCGCGCTGATGGACGTCGGCATGAACGGGATGAACGGCATCACGCTCGCGGGCGTGTTCCACGATCGGTTTCCCGGCATCCGCGTGCTGATGCTGTCGATGCACGACAACGTCGAATACGTGACGCAAGCCGTGCGGGCCGGCGCGAGCGGCTACCTGCTGAAGGATTCGCCCGCGAGCGAGATCGTCCGCGCGATCGGCGCGGTACTGGCCGGACAGACGTTCTTCAGCGAAGGGCTGGCCGCGCGGATGATCCACGCGAGCGCGACCGCGTCGCCGCTCGATCGGCTGACGCCGCGCGAACGCGACATCCTCGATGCGCTGGCGCAAGGGTTGTCGAGCAAGCAGATCGCGCAGCAGACGGGGCTGTCGGTGCGCACGGTCGAAACGCACCGGCTCAACCTGAAGCGCAAGCTGGAGATCGAAGGGCAGGCCGAGCTGATCAAGTTCGCGGTCGAGCATCGGCGGCGGTAGGTCGGTACCCCAAGCGCATCCCCTCACGATTCGCCGTTCAATTTCATACTCGTCCAATCGACCGCTCCCCGGGTCGATGGAATCCTTTCGCTTGCCGCAGCAGGCGACATCGTCATGAGCCGCGCCCTCCCGCGCGTGACGCCGTCACGCGGCACACGGTATCGCCGGCACGGGTCGGCGACTGGAACCGGGGAGCGAAATCATGAAACGCCGTATCGCGGTGGTCGGCGACGCGCTGGAGACCGGGGGAAGCATCCTTGCCTATGCGGGGCCGACATTCACGTTCGGCAGCCCCGGCCGCCAGGTTGCGTTGATCGGCGGTCTCGCATTCTGCGATGCATGCCAAGGCACCGGGCCGATCGCCAAGGCCGGCGGGCCGCGACGTCTCGAATTCATGGGTGAAACGGCCGCCGATGGTGACGTCGTCTTATGCGGCTGCCCGACACCGCCGCGCATCGTCGCGGTCCTCGCCGGCGAATCATGGTGCGATGACATGGCGGAAACGGCAGGCATTGTGACGTCCGGCGAAAATCGGAAAGGCGGTGTCGTGTCGATCATCGCAGGCGCTTACGACGAATCCGTTCACGCCATCGGAAGTGGTGCGTCGACAGGCTATCCGTACGTTATCGAAACGTCGGACGGACGCATCCACTCGGGCCACCTCGACGACAGCGGGCATCTGCCGCGCATTCACACTGCCAGTGAGGATGAATACGTCGTCTATTGGGGCGACGAAGCGCTCGCCCGATC
Organism: Burkholderia seminalis; assembly: GCF_001718535.1. Taxonomy (NCBI): domain Bacteria; kingdom Pseudomonadati; phylum Pseudomonadota; class Betaproteobacteria; order Burkholderiales; family Burkholderiaceae; genus Burkholderia; species Burkholderia seminalis. The sequence continues at coordinate 3,028,230 of NZ_CP013400.1, forward strand.
AAGCGGGGACGCATAGTGCCGAACCCGAGGACAACCGTGAAGACAACCGCCGTGCCGGAATCGCACAAGGCAGTCGAGTTGAAGTCCGTGACGTTTTCCGAGCTCTGGAACAACTATGCTCACGGCAACCCGTACGACGATCCGAACGGACAATACAAGAACCAGTGTGCAATCCGGATGAGCGTGACGCTGCACAAGGTCGGCATCGCAATGAAGTCGTTTTCGCAGAAGCGGGTTCGGCCGATGCCGGGCAAACCGACGATAGGCCGCCTTCTGATTGGCGGAAAGCCGACAGCCACACGCGCGTACGAATTCGCCGAGTGGTTAAAGCTGCGGCCGGTCGCGGGGCTTTCCGCTCCGGAGAACGTAACCGGTGCCGATTGGGAAAGCCGAGTCAGAAATCGCACCGGCATCATTTTCTTCTTCGGGTACTGGCAACAACAGGGAGACGCTATCGACGACTTGAGCGGCGGGCACATCGACCTCTGGAATGGTACCCGTCTGCCGGTATCCAGTACGCGCGGTATCGTCGCCTCGATAGGCAGACGGATCGGAATATCCAGTCTGCAGATTCCATTCACTGACCTCGGTTACTCCGATCTGGCAAAATCGAAAACCATTCTTTTTTGGGAAATCAGGTGAAACGAGCCGGCTTGTCGCTTGCGTACTGGATAGCAGGCCTCATCACGACCTGGCTCGCATGCTGGATCGGTAGTCGGATCGATTGGCGGATTCATACCGGTTGGCGACTGTACTTCGGCCGCCACTCGTGCCACGAAATCGACCTCTGCTCGCCGCCCTGGCCCGTTTTCGCATTGCTCATCGCATTTCTTCTCGGCCCGTCGCTCGCATTCGCCTTGGCGGGTTGGAGAATCGGTCGTCAGCACGCCACGGCACGAAAACGGGTGCTTTCCTTGATCGCCTTGGTGACACCCACGATGCTGATCTACATCGCGTCGTATGTGATTCGATAGCACGCATCGGCACGTGCCGCACAATCAACGCGCAGCCATGAAAAAAGGGCGCCCGAGGGCGCCCTTCATGCATCCGGACCGCGGCCTTGAATCAGCCGTCAGTTCGTCCGCGAATTGTGCTTCTGCAGATACGCGATGAGCCCGTCGATCCCGCCCGACGACAGCTGGCTCTTGAACTGCCCCTGGTACACCTGGATCAGCCACGCACCCGACATGTCGATGTCGTAGATCTTCCAGTCGTTGCCGACCTTGCCGAGACGGTAGCCGACCGACTGGCTGTCGCCCGGCGTCGTGACCGTCGACTGCACGAGCGCGTCGGCGCCCGACGCGCCGCCGGCCTTGAACGAGAACTTCGCGTCCTGGCTGCCGAGTTGCGCGAGCGACGCGGCGTAGGTGCGCGTCATCAGCAGCCGGAACTGCTTGTACAGCTCCTGCTGCTGTTGCGGCGTGGCCTGCTTCCACGCATCGCCGACCGCGATGCGGGTCGTGCGCTCGAAGTTGGTCGCGGGCAGGAAGCGCTGCTCGACGACTTGCGAGACTTTCGCCATGTCACCGCCGCGCGCGGCCGGGTCGGCCTTCATCGCATTGACGGTGCCCTCGACCGCATTGCGGACGATGTCGACCGGCGCGCTCTGCGCGAAAGCGGAAAACGACACGGCGGCGGCCGCGACGAAAGCAAACAGATGACGTTTCATACGGATATCGCACTCGATGGGAAAAAACGACCGGCTCCTTGCATCGGCCGGTGAAGCAAAGTATACCGGGCCCGACGCCCCGGTGCCTCACGGTGACCGACTGTTACCTTTCAGCCGCATTTGTCACAGGCCGCGCGGCCCCGCACCGATTATGTAAATATCCCCATACAAACGAACCGGTCATCGGTACCGATTTCGCCGCCACGAGCAAATCTCCTTCCCGCCCCGAAACCCGCAACGTCACGACCGCCGCCACGCCGCGCCGGTATACTTGGCTACTTTGCCCTTGCCAGCCGCTCCCCACCGCCACATGGTGACATCTCTCATCGTCCGACTCGTCGCATGGTCGGTGCGCCGCCCCGTCTGGGTCGTCGTCCTGTCGCTCGTCATCGCCGCCGTCAGCGGCGTCTACGTCGCGCAGCATTTCAAGATCAACACCGACATCAGCAAGCTCGTCGATGCCGAGCCGCAATGGGCCGCCCTCGGGCAGGCCGTCGACAAGGCGTTCCCGCAACGCAACGGCACGATCCTCGCGGTCGTCGAGGCACCCGCGCCCGAATTCGCGAATGCCGCCGCGCATGCGCTGACCGAAGCACTGCGGAAGGACGCGGCCGCCGGCCGCATCGGCCAGGTCGCCGAGCCCGGCGGCGGGCCGTTCTTCGAGCACAACGGCCTGCTGTTCCTGTCGCCGCAGGAAGTCGCCGATACGACGTCGCAGCTCGCGAGCGCGCGCCCGCTCGTCAACGAACTCGCGAAGAACCCGAGCCTGACCGGGCTCGCCACCACACTGGCCACCACGCTCGGCCAGCCGCTGCTGACGGGCCAGGTGAAACTGCCCGCGATGGCGAAGCTGCTCGCGCGCAGCGCGGCGACGGTTGACGACGTGCTGGCCGGCAAGCCGGCCGCGTTCTCGTGGCGCGCGCTGGTCGACAACGACGCCGCGCGCCTGCCCGCGCGCGCGTTCGTCACCGTGCAGCCGGTGGTCAACTACGGCGCGCTGAAGGCCGGCGCGGAAACGAGCCAGGTGATCCGCGACGCGGCCCGTTCGCTCGACCTCGAGAAGCGCTACGGCGCGGCCGTGCGCCTGACCGGCGAGCAGCCGCTCGCCGACGACGAATTCGCGTCGGTCGAAGACGGCGCCGCACTCAACGGCGTGCTCACGCTGCTCGCCGTGCTCGTGATCCTGTGGCTGGCGCTGCGCTCGAAGCGGATGATCGGCTCGGTGCTCGTCACGCTGTTCGTCGGTCTCGTCGTGACCGCCGCGCTCGGCCTCGCGATGGTCGGTTCGCTGAACATGATCTCGGTCGCGTTCATGGTGCTGTTCGTCGGCCTCGGCGTCGACTTCTCGATCCAGTACGGCGTGAAGTACCGCGAGGAACGCTTCCGGGATCCGCGCATCGATCACGCGCTGATCGGCGCCGCGCATTCGATGGGCATGCCGCTCGCGCTGGCCACCGCAGCCGTCGCCGCGAGCTTCTTCTCGTTCATCCCCACGGCTTATCGCGGCGTGTCCGAACTCGGGCTGATCGCGGGCGTCGGGATGTTCGTCGCGCTGCTGACCACGCTCACGCTGCTGCCCGCGCTGCTGCGCCTGTTCGCGCCGCCGGGCGAATCGAAGACGCCGGGCTTCCCGTGGCTCGCGCCGGTCGACGACTACCTCGATCGTCATCGCAAGCCGATCCTGATCGGCACGCTCGCGGTCGTGATCGGCGCGCTGCCGCTGCTCGCGTTCCTGCACTTCGACTTCAACCCGCTGCACCTGAAGGATCCGAACAGCGAATCGATGGCGACGCTGCTGGCGCTGAAGGATTCGCCGGAAGCCGCGGTCAACGATGTCACGCTGCTCGCGCCGTCGCTCGCCGAAGCCGACGCGGCCGCGAAGCGCCTCGACACGCTGCCCGAAGTCGGCCGCACGACCACGCTGTCGACCTTCATCCCCGCCGACCAGCCGGCCAAGCGCGCGGCGATCGCCGCGGCCGCGAGCGACCTGCTGCCGGCGCTGACGCAGCCGGCCGCGCCGCCCGCGACCGATGCGCAGCGCGTGGCCGCGCTCAAGCGCGTGTCGGACCTGCTCGGCTACGCGGCCGAAGATCACCCGGGCCCCGGCGCGGCCGCCGCGCAGCACCTGTCCGCGTCGCTCGCGAAGCTCGCGGCGGCCGACAGCGCGACGCGCGACCGCGCCGAGCGCGCGTTCGCCGACACGCTGCGCATCGCGCTCAACCAGCTCGCGTCGCTGCTGCAGCCGCAGGACATCACGCGCGAATCGCTGCCGCCGCAACTCGTGCGCGACTGGGTCGCGCCGGACGGCCACGCGCTCGTGCAGATCTCGCCGAAGGTGCCGAAGGGCGTCGATCCGAACGACGACACGATGCTGCGCCGTTTCGCGAAGGCGGTGAAGGCCGCGGAACCGGGCGCGACCGGCGGGCCGATCTCGATCCTGCATTCGGCCGACACGATCATCAACGCGTTCCTGCACGCGGCGCTGTGGTCGATCATCTCGATCACGATCCTGCTGTGGATCACGCTGCGCCGTTTCGGCGACGTGCTGCGCACGCTGGTGCCGCTGCTCGTGTCGGGCATCGTGACGCTCGAGATGTGCGTCGTGCTCGGCATGTCGCTCAACTTCGCGAACATCATCGCGCTGCCGCTGATGCTCGGCGTCGGCGTCGCGTTCAAGGTGTATTTCGTGATGGCATGGCGCGCGGGGCAGACGGGGTTGCTGCACTCGAGCCTCACGCATGCCGTGCTGTTCAGCGCCGCGACGACGGCGACCGCATTCGGCAGCCTGTGGCTGTCACACCATCCGGGCACGTCGAGCATGGGCAAGCTGCTCGCGCTGGCCCTGACCTGCACGCTGATCGGCGCCGTGGTGTTCCAGCCCGTCCTGATGGGCAAACCGCGCGTCAAACGTGCCAAGAACCAATCGCAAGGAATCAATGAATAAGGTGCGAATCATTGCGGCGACCGTCGCCGCCAGCGCGATGCTGTCCGGCTGCGCGACGGGACCGAACCGCAATCCCGACGACCCGCTCGAGCCGATGAACCGGGCGATGTACAAGTTCAACGACACGGTCGACACGAACATCGCCCAGCCGATCGCGAAGGGGTACCAGAAGGTCACGCCGACGCCGGTGCGGACCGCGATCAGCAACTTCTTCTCGAACCTCGGCGATCTCGGCAACATGGCGAACAACCTGCTGCAGTTGCGCATCACCGATGCGACGCAGGATCTGATGCGCGTGGCGATGAACTCGCTGTTCGGCGTCGCCGGCCTGATCGACATCGCGACGCCGGCCGGGCTGCCGAAGCATCACCAGGATTTCGGGTTGACGATGGCGCGCTGGGGCATGCCGTCCGGCCCGTACCTCGTGCTGCCCGTGTTCGGGCCGAGCACGGTCCGCGACGGCGTCGGCCGCGCGGTGGACGTGCGCTTCAACCTGCTGAACTACATCGAGCCGGCCGCGCGCAACCCGATGTACATCGCGCAGTTCATCAGCGCGCGTTCGGACCTGCTCGGCGCGACCGACCTGCTGAAGCAGGCCGCGCTCGATCCGTATTCGTTCGTGCGCGACGCATACCTGCAGCAGCGCAAGTCGCTGACGTACCGCAGCCAGTCGTCGTCGGCCGCGCTGCCGACCTACAACGAGCCGGGTGAAGCCGGCGCCGTGCCGGCCGCGACGCCGGCCGTGCCGGGGCTGCCGAACTACGAGGATCCGGGCGATGCGGGCGGCGCATCGGGCGGCGCATCGGGCGCCGCGCCGAACCCCGCGCCGGCTGCGCCGGGGTTGCCGCAGTACGACGACCCGGGCGCGGACAATGCGATGCCCGCGAGCGCGCCTGCCGCGGCGTCGGCCGTGGTACCGGCGGCGACCGTGCCGGCTGCTCCGGCGGCACCCGCAAGCAGTCCGGCCGCGCAGTAACGCCGCACCGGCGGCCGCGCAAGGACAAAGAGCGCTGCATCACGCAGCGCTCTTTTTTTGTCCGTACGAAACGGAGAATCCGGGAGGAGGGGAGACAGCCGCGGCGCGGGCCGCTCAGACGATCCGCATCGCGCCCGTCCGCTCGAACGCGTGCCGCGCCTGGATCAGCGTCGTACGCGCCGCGCGCGCGTCGCTGGCGACCTGCAGCAGCGGGCCGAGCTGCGACGGCTGCTTCAGCAGTTCACGCAGGATCGGCAGGATCGCCGTGCTGCCGTCGTCGCGCAGGCCGGCCGTCGCCGCGCGCGGCAGCGTGCGCCACGCCGGATCGACGATCGCGCGGCACACCGCGAACGGCACGCCGCGCGCCGCCGCGAAGGCCGCCGCGATGTGCGACTCCATGTCGACGGCCAGTGCGCCCTTCGCGTGGTGCAGCGACGTCTTCTCCTGTTCGCTGACGACCGGCGCGCCGACGGCCGCGATCGTGCCGCGCGTGACACGCGCCCACACCGGCGTGTCGTGCAGCGAGGCGACGAGCCGCGTACTCCAGCCCGCGTCGGTCTCCACACGGCCGAACGGCCCGTCGATCGCGTTCGCGATCACGAGCGCGCCGGGCGCCAGATCGGGCGAGAGCCCGCCGGCCGTACCGAAGCTGACGATGCCCGCGCAACCGCGCGCGGTCGCGTCGGCCAGCGCGCGTTCGAGCCGGTCGGCCCGCGCGGCAAACACGGCCTCGACGCCGTCGCCGCGCGCGATGCGCGCCTCGAACGCCATCCCCGTCACCGCGATGACGGGCAATGCGCCGTTGTGTCGTGACACGCCCACGCGTTACATCCCGACCGTGACGCGCGTCGCGTTGTCGCGCTTCAGGTTGCGGTAGCGCGCGAGCGCCCACAGCGGGAAGAACTTGCGATAGCCGTGGTAGCGCAGGTAAAACACGCGCGGGAAACCCGTCGCCGTGAAGCGCGTCTCGTCCCACAGGCCTTCTTCGTTCTGCTGCGCGATCAGGTAGTCGACCCCGCGCGCAACGGCCGGGTGGTTCACTTCGCCGGCCGCCATCAGGCCGAGCAACGCCCAGGCCGTCTGCGACGCCGTGCTCGGCGCCTGCTCGAAGCCGCGGTAGTTCAGCTTGTAGCTGTCGCCGTCCTCGCCCCAGCCGCCGTCCTTGTTCTGGATCGACAGCAGCCACTGCGCGCCGCGCTTCATGCGCGGATCGTCCGGCGTCAGGCCGGCCGCGTTCAGCGAGCACAGGGCCGTCCACGTGCCGTACACGTAGTTCATCCCCCAGCGGCCGTACCAGCTGCCGTCCGGTTCCTGTTCCTTCAGCATGTAGTCGAGCGCGCGGCGGGCCGGCTCGCTGTTCAGCGGCGTCTCGCCGAGCTGCGACAGCATCGACAGGCAGCGGCCCGACACGTCGGCCGTCGGCGGATCGAGCAGCGCGCCGTGATCGGAGAACGGGATGTTGTTCAGGTAGTACTGCGTGTTTTCCGGTTCGAACGCCCCCCAGCCGCCGTCGCTGCTCTGCATGCCGACGACCCATTCGCGCGCACGCGCCATCGAATCGCGATAGGTGTCCGACTGCTTGAGCTTCTGCGCGCGATCCATCGCCATCACGACCACGGCCGTATCGTCGACGTCCGGGTAGTGCGCGTTCGCGTACTGGAACGCCCAGCCGCCGGGCCGCACGTGCGGGCGGCGCGAGATCCAGTCGCCGCGCACGTCGAGGATCTGCAGCGGACGCAGCCATTCGAGGCCGCGCAGCACGGCTTCTTCCGCGCGCGCATCGCCCGTCTCGAGCAGCGCATGCGCGGCCAGCGACGTGTCCCACACCGGCGACAGGCACGGCTGGCAATACGCCTCGTCCTCGTGCACGACGAGCAGCTTCTCGACCGACTTGCGCGCGAGCGCGCGGTTCGGATGATCTTCCGCGTAGCCGAGCGCGTCGTACATCATCACCGCATTGGCCATCGCCGGATAAATCGCGCCGAGGCCGTCCTCGCCGTTCAGGCGCTCGTCGACGAACGACACGGCCTGACGGATCGCGCGTTCGCGCGTATAGCTCGGGAACAGGCCGTCGACCGCGCGCAGCGCATGGTCGACCACACGGAAGAACGCGAACCAGCCGGCGCTCTGGTGGCCCTGGCGCGGCAGCAGCCCGGCGTTGACGGGCGGATCGATGAACAGCTCGTCGATGCGCACGCCGCGCGGGTTCTTCGCGATCGGGCGCTTCGCGTTCAGCACGAGCAGCGGCACGATCACGGTACGCGCCCAGTACGACACCTTCGACAGGTGGAACGGGAACCACTGCGGCAGCAGCATGATCTCGACCGGCATCATCGGCACCGCGCGCCACGGAATCGCACCGTACAGCGCGAGCTGGATGCGCGTGAACACGTTCGACATCTCGGCGCCGCCCATCGCGTGGATCGCCTTGCGGGCGCGCTGCATGTGCTCGGCGTTCTCGTCGTCGCCGATCACCTTCAGCGCGAAGTACGCCTTCACGCTCGCGCTGATGTTCGGCGCGCCGTCGGTGAACAGCGGCCAGCCGCCGTCGGCCTGCTGGATCCGGCGCAGATAGTTGCCGATCTTCTGCTCGAGCGCGACGTTCGGCGTCTCGCCGAGATAGTGGACGAGCAGCACGTATTCGGCGGGAATCGTCGAATCGGCTTCGAGTTCGTAGACCCAGTGTCCGTCCGCTTGCTGCGCGGCCAGCAGCGCGTCGGTCGCACGCGCGACGGCCGCGTCGACGCCGGCCGGCACCGCGCCGGCGGACAGGGTAGCCATTTCGGTGAGATCGTTCATTGGTCCCTCTGTTTATTGCGTCTGGAGCACGTCCGCGGCCAGTTGGCCGGAACGGATCGCGCCCTCGATCGTGGCGGGCAGGCCGGTGGCAATCCAGTCACCCGCGAGCACGAGATTGGTCCAGCGCGTACGCACGGCCGGACGTTTCATTTCCTGCGACGGCACCGCCGCAAAACCCGCGCGCGGCTCGACGACGAGCTGCCACGCGGGGATGGTTTCCGGGTTCGCGCCGGTCACGCGCGCGACGTCTTCCCAGATGCGCCGCGCGAGCGTGTCGCGCGGCGTGTCGAGCCAGCGGCCCGCGTCGCGGATCGTCGCCGCAAGCTGGCCGCCGCCGGTGCGCACCGCATCGACGATGCCGTTCACGACGGCCGTCTGCAGCGGATGGCCGGCTGGAGACTCCACCGCGAAATACGCGGTCACGACCGCGCTGAACGTGTCGGGCGCGGTGAGTTCGGGCACCAGCGGCCGCGCGACCTCGGGCGGCACGGCCAGCACCACGGCGTCGCCCGGCGCGAGATCGACGCGCTCGCCGCCGACCGAAACCGCATCGACCGCATTGCCGTGCGCGCCGAATTCGAATGCGTCGAGCCGCGAATTCAGCCGGATCTGCGCGCCGCCGTGCTGCAGCATCCGCAGCGCCGGTTCGACGAATGCGCTGCCGAGCCCGTGGCGCGCGACGAGCGGGCGGCTGCCGGGGCCACCCGCGCCGAACGTGCCGCACAGTGCGGCGCGTGCCAGCTCGGCGCTTGCGTGGCGCGGCTCGACGTTCAGCACACCGAGGAAATACGGCCGCAGCCAACGATCCCACAGCACGCCGTCGCATCGCATCGTCTGGGCGAGCGAGCGGCCCGTGCGCGCGAACGCGAGCGGCGCGAGCGCGAGGTAGTCGAGCGGCGTCGTGCCCGGCGCGCGCGACGCGGCGTCGAACAGCCACGACGGCCAGCGCCCGTCGCCGAAGCGCAGCGTCCAGCGCTGCCGCGATGCGACGTCGACGACCGGACATTCAGGCAGCGCGGGCCCCGCGAGCTGATCGGCCGCGCCGATCGCGCGCAGGTAGCGCTGCGTCGCGGGCTGTCCCGCGAAGACCGTGTGCAATCCGCTGTCGAGCGTCGCGTTCAGCGTCCCGTCGAACCACGAACGGCAGCGGCCGCCCGCGTGTGCGTGCGCGTCGTGCAGCACGATGCGCCGCCCGCGGCGTTGCAGCTCGACCGCGGCCGACAGGCCCGCGAGTCCGGCGCCGATCACGTGGACGGTTCTGGGCATCGACGCGATCGGCTCAGAACAGCGCGTAGCGCGCGGCGATCATCAGCATGCGCGCCTTCGGCTTGCGCAGCGGCGCGCGCGGCGCGGCAAAGCCGCGTGCGATCGCGGCTTCGAGAATGCAGCGATACGCGCCCGACATGATGCGCGGCGCCTTCACCTGTGCACGCGGGCAGGTATCCATCACCGCGTCGGCCTGGCGGAAGTGCTCGAGCGCGCGCTCGACGAGCGTCGCGCACACGCGCGGCAGCGCCGGATCGCGCACGATCGTCGCCGGGTCGGTGATCGCGATGCCTTCGCGCGCGAGCAGTTCGCGCGGCAGGTAGCAGCGGTTGATCGCCGCGTCGTCGTCGATGTCGCGCAGGATGTTCGTCAGTTGCAGCGCGCGGCCGAGGTGGTGCGACAGCTTGATCCCTTCGGCTTCCGGCATCCCGAAAATCCTCACCGACAGCCGGCCGGCGGCGCTCGCCACGCGATCGCAGAAGAGGTCGAGCGTCGGCTCGTCGGGCGCGCAGATATCCTCGACCGCATCCATCGCCATCCCGTCGATCATCGCGTGGAAATCGGCGCGCTGCAGGTTGAACGCGCGGATCTCGCGGTCGAGCGCGACCAGGTGGCGCGGCGGGCGGCCCGCGAAGCACGCGTCGATGTCCGCGCGCCAGCGGTCGAGGCCCGCGTTGCGCTCGGCGCGCGGCAGGTCGCTGTCGGCGATGTCGTCGACCGCGCGGCAGAACGCGTAGACCTGGAACATCGCGTCGCGCTGCACGGCCGGCAGGATGCGCATCGCCAGATAGAAGGAACTGCCCGATGTGACGGCAGCGGCGTCGGTTTCTTGTTCGTCCACGACGGAATGGGAAACGGCCAAGACGAGCTCCACGGAGACACCCACGCGGGGCGATTGAAGAAGCCATGCCCGGCTGGGATGGTCAGGGTGTCAAATGCGTGCGAGATATGCGAACGATCGACACAGACAGGCACAAATTACCGGCCGGAAGCCGGAATTGGGCGAAAGTATAGCAATCTTTGAAGTTCGATGGCGGACACGCGCCAAGCCCGGCGGGGCGCCGGAGGCCGCCGGCAGCCGGGCGCGGCCGGCCCCGGCGGGACCGGGCGCCGGCGGCGGGTCAGCCGTAAACGATGTCGCGCTGCAGATCGAGCGCGATGAGCCCCATTTCACGCGTGAGCTGCAGCATCGAGCGGCGTTCGAGGCGCGAGCCCATGAAGCTCGTCACGCCGCCGTCGGGCTCCGCGGTGAACTGGAACACCGCACCGCCGGTGCCGAACCATGCGCCCGGCACGTCCGGCGATTCCTGCCAGTCGATCTGCTCGAACACGCGCGCGATACCCGCGCGCACCACGTCGCCCGGGCCGATCGGCGGCGCGATGTCGCCCAGGTCGTCGAGCGAATAGGGGCCGGGCTTGTCAGGCTTCCGGTAGAAAAGATAGTCGACGTTCATGGGGCGCAATCGCAAGTAAAGCGACAAAGTAGCGTGCTTCGGCACAAATGCCTATCGGATCCGGACGAAATGTGGCCTGCACGAGACAAAGGGGACGGATCGAGGCCCGTCACGCGATCGCCCTGCGCGTTCGCGTCTGGATGACGGCCGGTTCGTCTAAGATGACACCTTTCTCGAAAAAATACGGACATCATGGAGACGAACGATACCGCCCCCCCGCCGTCCGGCCATCCCGTTTTCGTGCTCGTGCACGGCGCCTGGCACGGCGCCTGGTGTTACGCACACGTCGCGGCGGCGCTGGCCGCGCGCGGCTATCTGTCGATCGCGCGCGACCTGCCCGCGCACGGCATCAATGCCCGCTTTCCCGCGTCGTATCTCGAACGGCCGCTCGACAAGGGTGCGTTCGGCGCCGAACCGTCGCCGGTCGCGAACACGACGCTCGACGATTATGCGACACAGGTGATGCAGGCCGTCGACGACGCCTACGCGCTCGGCCGCGGCAAGGTCGTGCTGGTCGGCCACAGCATGGGCGGCCTCGCGATCACGGCGGCCGCCGAGCGCGCGCCGGAGAAGATCGCGAAGATCGTCTATCTCGCGGCCTTCATGCCGGGCTCGGGCGTGCCGGGCCTCGACTACGTGCGCGCGCCGGAGAACAAGGGCGAGATGCTCGGCCCGCTGATGCTCGCAAGCCCGCGCGTGGCCGGCGCGCTGCGCATCGATCCGCGCAGCGGCGACGCCGCGTATCGCGACACCATGAAACGCGCGCTCTATGAAGACGTGTCGCAGGCCGACTTCGACGCCGTCACGAACCTGATGACCTGCGACGTGCCGGCCGCGCCGTTCGCGACCGCGATCCCGACCACCGCCGCGCGCTGGGGTGCGATCGACCGCCACTACATCAAGTGTCTCGAGGATCGCGTGATCCTGCCCGCGCTGCAGCAGCGCTTCATTGACGAAGCCGACACGCTCGCGCCCGGCAATCCCACCCACGTGCACCAGCTCGACAGCAGCCACTCGCCGTTCGTGTCGCAACCGGCCGTGCTGGCCGGCGTGCTCGCCGACATCGCGAAAAGCTGAGCGAGGGGCGCGCGCGGTCTACGCGTAGGCGACCGAACGATCGCGCCCGAGCCGCTTCGCGCGATAGAGCGCGGCGTCGGCCTCGCTGACGAGCACGTCGCTGGTCGGCGCGCCGTTCCTCGCGCATGCGCCGCCGACGCTCGCCGTCACCGGCACGCTGACGCCCTCGGCATCGACCGGCATGCTGCCGATCGCGTCGCGCACCTTGTCGGCCACCCGCATCGCCTCATCGAGATTCGTGCACGGCAGCAGCAGCGCGAATTCCTCGCCGCCGAAGCGGCCGAACGTATCCTGTCCGCGCACGATCGACGCGACGCGGCGCGCAGTCTCGCGCAGCACGGCGTCGCCCGCCGCATGCCCGAAGCGGTCGTTGATCGTCTTGAAATGGTCGAGATCGAACAGCAGCACCGACAGGTCGCCGCCGTAGCGCTGCCAGCGCGCGAATTCGTCGCCGAGCCGCGCCTCGAAGAAACGCCGGTTCGCGATGCCGGTCAACCCGTCGCGATTCGCGTGTTCGCGCAGCTTCGCGACGGCTTCCTCGCGCTCGCGCTGCATCACGCTCACATGCGTGACGTCGGAAATCGTCACGCACACGGCCTCGACGTCGCGGCCGCGCGTGAGCGGCATGAACGTGCAGTCCTGCTGCATGTAGTCGACCCCGCCGGTGATCGGGCGGTCATGCTCGAAGCGGAACAGGTAGGGCCGCTGCTCCCACGAACTGAATGCGAAGCTGCCGAGCTGGAACACGCTTTCGAGCTTGCGCGACAGCCACGCGCGCGGCAGGTCCGGAAAGCAGTCGAACAGGTTGCGGCCGATCACGTCGGCCGCCGCAATGCCGCTGTGATCCTGCATGAAGCGGTTCCACATCAGCACGGTCATCGAGCGGTCGAGCACGAACAGCCCGAAGCCGACCCGCTCGATCACGAGGTCGCTCAGCGACGGAGCGGTGGCCGTCATAGCGCGGAGAGCAACGCGTCGAGCGCGTCGCCCATCAGCCGGATCGAATCCTCGGCCATCAGCATCACGAAGTGCGCGCGGAACGTGTGGTCCTCGAGCCCGAAGTTCACCTCGAGCAGCAGCGCGACGCTCCACGCGAGCATGTTCGGCTCGAACACGTCGTCGAACGATACGTTCGCGCCGAGCAGCCCCGGCGGGAAGAACACGGGCTTGCGGCCGAGCTCGTCGAGGATCGACGCGACGCACGCGCCCATCAGCACGTTCGCGACGTCGAACACGAGTTCGTCCGGGCTCGCCATCCCGCCGTAGACACCATCGCCGAACGTGCGGTCGACGACCGACGTGAGCCGCGCGACGCTCGCGCTGCGGCACAGTACGATCGCCTCGCCCTTGATGTCGGAACGGAAGCCCTGGCGCACGGCGGTCACGTTATCGTGAATGCCCGTCATCTCGCGCAGCGCATTGCCTGCGTCGGCCGCTTTCACGACGCGCACGCGCGGCACCGACAATTCGATGAAGCGCCCGAGCAACAACGCAAGCCGCGCGGCGGCGCGGCCCATTGCCAGGTTGGCGATCTCCTGCAACGCGTCGCGTTGCTCCGCCGTGAACACCGATTCAGGCATACAACCCATACTCCTTGAGAATGGGCAGCAATGCCTCCGACGTCACGGGCTTGGCAACGAATGCGATCGCGCCCAATTCACGCACGCGTGCTTGCGCCTGCGGCTGGATATCGGCGGATACCACGATCACGAACGTGTTCAGATCTTCGTGGCGCAGTGTCTCGAGGACCTGATATCCGCTCATGTCGGGCATCGTCAGGTCCAGAAACATCACGGAAGCTTTGCCGTCACGATAAAGCGCCAAGGCCTCGCGACCATTCGCGGCATACGCGACTTCAACGTCCCAGTCTCCCGGCAGCGCCTTTGTCAGAAGTTTGCGAGCGAGCAGCGAATCGTCGGCAATTACAATCGGCAAAGGCATGGGGCGATGCGGTATACGGAATGGTCTCTCTCGCGTTAACGACCGCGCGGCGCACTTCTTTAGGGGGCCATGCGTTCGGGCGCGGGGCAACCGCCTTGCGGCCGTGCGCGGGTATCGCGACGCGGGTGCGCGCGATGCCCGCGCGGCGGTCGCCGGCGGGCGCATCTATCTGTCATAGGGAAAGCAAGGCGCGATTCTCGGAGTAAACCGGAGGCGATGCAACTCGCCATTTTCACCATTTCGAACAGAATTGGTCCGATCGCCCGTCATTCCGAAAACAGGCGCGATCATTTTCGAGATAAGCACGCAAAATTTTTCCTTGTGTACGTTTGCGCTGCCGGATTCGTCGCGTTTTCAATCTGACAATCTCCCCCTGTCGGAATCGACAGGATCGCGGCGCGGCGGGGCTGCGCGGCCGGCCGCCGCAACTCGTTTATGATGGCAGGCACCTCCGCTTCGCCCGCCTCTTCGATGACGTCCGACCGGCCCGCCGACTCCCACGCTCCCGCCTCCCCGCCCGCCGATGACTGGCAGGACGACGGCGGCTACGCGTCCGGCGCACCCGAACACGATTTCGCGGTCCGCCGCGTGACGCTGATCGTGCTGCTGGTCGCGGCGATCGTGCTGCCGTGCATCTACGTGGTGGTGATGGCGTACAACGACCTGAAGACGCGCGAGGCCGCCGCGAGCGACGTGACGATGCGCACCGTGCGGGTCGCCGAGGAACACGCGCTCAAGGTGTTCGACCTGAGCGAGACGCTCGACGCGCGCATCGTCGACCTCGTGCAGGACATGGACGACGCCACCGTGCGCGACAAGGAGTCCGACATCCACGAAGCGCTGAACACGATCGGCGGCGGCTATCCGCAGGTGGCCGCCGTGTCGATCTTCGGCGCGAGCGGGATGCTGCTCGCCAACAGCCTCTACTACCCGGCGCCGTACGCGTCGATCGCGAACCGCGACGACTTCGCGGGCATCCGCGACGGCAAGGTCATCGAACACATCTCGCGGCTGATGATGGGTCCGCTCAAGCTCGAGAACATTCCGGTGTTCAACACGGGCGTCGCGCGCCGTCATAGCGACGGTTCGTTCGCCGGGATGGTGTCGATCGCGCTGAAGTCGTCGTATTTCAATGCGTTCTATCGCGACCTGCTCGGCGGCGCGAGCACGCCGATGACGATGGCGCTCGCACGCTCGGACGGCGCCGTGATCGCATCGTATCCGCCGCCGCCGTCGCTCGCGCACACCGATCGCTCGGTCACGTTCGGCGACACGCGCAACGATCCGCGCGCGGGCGTCGTGCGCGTGCGCCACGATGGCGCGAGCAGCGAGATCGTCGCGTACCGCCAGGTCGGCAGCTATCCCGTGTACGTGACGTGCGCGTACCGCACGTCGGCGATCTGGCATGAATGGTACGAACACCTGAGCGTGCTGTTCATCTCGATGTTCGCACCGTCGATCGCGCTGTGGTCGGTGATCTGGCTGTCGCTCAAGCGGTTGAAGGCGGAAGAGGAGGCATGGGATCGCTGGCAGGCCGAAGCATCGATGCGGCGTTCGATCGAGTCGGCATACCGGCAGTCGCGCAAGATGCAGGCGCTCGGCAACCTCGTGGGCAGCGTCGCGCACGACTTCAACAACCTGCTGATGATCATCTCGAGCAACGTGCAGATCGCGCGGCGGCGCGGTGTCCAGCATCTCGACAAGGAACTCGGCGCGATCGAGCGCGCGCTGAAGAACGGGCAATCGCTCACGCGCCAGCTGCTCGGCGTCGCGCGCAAGCAGCCGCTGCACAACGAGACGATCGACGTCGGCCAATGGCTCGGCACGTGCCGCGAACTGCTGAAGACGTCGCTCGGTTCGAAGTCGTCGCTGGTCGTCGCGATCGAGCCCGGCGTCTGGCCGATCCGTGTCGACGTCGCGGAACTCGAGCTCGCGGTGATCAACCTCGCCGTCAACGCACGCGACGCCATGGCGGCCGGCGGGCGCTTCACGGTCGGCGCGCGCAACGTGACGCTGCGTCGCGAGGACGGCTTCCCGCTGACCGGCGACTTCGTGCAGATCTCGCTCGACGATACGGGTTCGGGCATGGCGCCCGACGTGCTCGCGCGCGCCTTCGAGCCGCTGTTCACGACCAAGGCGCCGGGGATGGGGACGGGGCTCGGCCTGCCGCAGGTGTTCGCGTTCTGCGAGCGCTCGGGCGGCCTGGCGACGATCGACAGCGCGGTCGGCGCCGGCACGTCGGTGCGCCTCTATCTGCCGCGCGCACGCGCCGAGGACGTCGTCGCGCGGCCGCAGGCCGTCGCGCACGATGCCGGTTCGGGCACGCTCGCCGGCCTGCACGTGCTGCTCGTCGAGGACAACAGCGAGGTCGCGGCCGGCACGGAAGCGCTGCTGTCGCTGCTCGGGCACCGCGTGACCTATGCGCCCACCGCCGACGACGCGTTGCGCCTGATCGAAGGCGCGGCCGCGAACGACGCGTTCGACCTCGTGATTTCGGATATCCACATGCCGGGCCGCCTGAACGGCATCGACCTCGCGGAAGCGGTCGACAAGCGGCCGGGGAAGTTGCCCGTGATACTCGTCACGGGTTATGCGGAGGAACTCGACCGCACGCGCACCGTCAACGTCCGCGTGCTGTCGAAGCCGTTCGACATCGCGCTGCTCGACGAAATCCTGCTGGGCATCCGCGAGGCGCGCGACGCACGGCACGCCGGCGCGTGACCCGCTGCATGCGGGCCGGCGCCGGCGGCGGGACGGGCGTGACGCTCAGGCCGATTTGAGCAGGCGCACCCAGCCCGCGTAGCGATCGACGAAGCCCTGCAGGAACTTGCGGGTGTCCTCGCTGACGATCTGGCCTTGATCGTCGATACGAGCGGGATCGTGCTTGATGAACATCTCGGGCTGACCGAGCGTCTTCACGTCGAGGTACGCGAGCACGTTGCGCAGGTGCTGCTGCGCGAGCGCGGTGCCCGCGGCGCCCGGCGACGTGCCGAGCACCGCACCCGGCTTGCCCGACCACGAGTTGGAACCCCACGGGCGCGAGCCCCAGTCGAGCGCATTCTTCAGCACGCCGGGAATCGACCGGTTGTATTCGGGCGTGACGAACAGCAGCGCGTCGGCGGCTTCGATCGACTGCTTGAAGCGCTTGGCGACGTCCGGGAAATCCGCGTCGTAGTCCTGGCTGTACAGCGGCAGTTCGCCGATCTCGACGAACTCGAACGAAAAATCGGCGGGGGCGAGCGAGATCACGGCGTGCGCGAGCGCACGGTTCGTCGAAGTACGGCGCAGGCTGCCGACGACGACCGCAACACGATAGGACATGGCATTCTCCTTCCGGTGAGTGAGGAATCGGATCGATTGCTTCCGAATGGGCGACAAAGGTCTGTTTATAGGCAAGCCAGCCCGCGAGCCGTCCCACGGGGCCGTCCGGCCGACTTTCCACAAGGTTTTCCACAGAAATTGTGGATAACTCGACCGTTATGTTCCGACGTTACAGATTGCCCGCCGCGCGACGCCGTCGACGCGCGAGCCGGAGTTCGGCAAGCATAGCGCAGCCGGCAGGCCGGTTTCGTGAAATCGTGACGGAACATGCGTTGCGGGCAAGCGGCGCGCCCAGTAAGCTGCTCGCACCGCGATGCGCGCGCTCTGTCGCGCAGGCGCGACCGTTTCGACACACTGCAACCCAGACATGCCGTCCGCCTACGACGATCCCGTTTATCTCGCACAACTGCGGCGCGACCTGCTGCGCTTCGCGCGACTCCAGCTCCGCGATGCCGACGCGGCCGAAGACGCCGTGCAGGAGGCACTGACCGCCGCGTGGTCACATGCGGGCGATTTCGCCGGGCTGTCGGCTCACAAGACGTGGGTGTTCGGTATCCTGCGCAACAAGCTGATCGACGTGCTGCGCGCGCGGCAGCGGACGGTCAACCTGTCCGCGCTCGACGCCGAACTCGACGGCGAATCGGTGCTCGACCGCGAACTGTTCAAGGAAAACGGGCACTGGGCCGCGCATGCGAAGCCGCGACCGTGGCCGAAGCCCGAGACGCTGCTGCAGCAGCAGCAGTTCTGGACGCTGTTCCAGGCCTGTCTCGACCACCTTCCGGAACAGATCGGGCGCGTGTTCATGATGCGGGAGTTCCTCGACGTCGAGATCACGGACATCTGCAGCGAATTGACGCTGACGACGAATCATTGCAGCGTGCTGCTGTATCGGGCGCGCACGCGCCTGCGAACCTGCCTGAGCGAAAAAGGGATGACGACCGAAGATGCTGCCGGGGAAATGTACTGACATCACGCGACTGCTGTCGGATGCGCTCGATCGGCATCTGACACTGCACGAGCGACTGCAGGTGCGCGTGCATCTGCCGA
The DNA here is from genome assembly GCF_001718535.1 of Burkholderia seminalis. Lineage (NCBI taxonomy): Bacteria > Pseudomonadati > Pseudomonadota > Betaproteobacteria > Burkholderiales > Burkholderiaceae > Burkholderia > Burkholderia seminalis. The sequence continues at coordinate 3,046,724 of NZ_CP013400.1, forward strand.
CCTGCAGCGGATGCAGGGCCTATCGCGGACAGATTTCGCTGTTGCGGACGGCTGCGAAAGCGGCGGCGGGGCGGGCGCCGGACGATGACGGTGCGCCGTCCGGTGAACGCTAGGATCCGGTTCGTCGTGTTGCCGCCGTCGTTCGTCGCGTCGCGGGCGGCCGATGGCCCGGCGATCGCGTCGGCGTCGGATGCCGGTGCGAACGTCGGGCTGATGCAATAAGAAAAATACGCCGGGTAATAATTATTCGAACAGCGCCTTCACCGATTCGGGCGGCCGGCCGATGGCCGCCTTGTCGCGGCACACGACGATGGGCCGCTGCAGCAGAATCGGGTGCGCGGCAATCGCGGCATAGGCTTCGGCGTCGGTGAGATCCGCGCGAGCCAGATTCAGCGCCTTGTACGGCTCCTCGCCATCGCGCAGCATGTCGCGAACGGGGCGGCCGAGCTGCCGATGCAGCGTTTCCAGTTCCTCGACCGTCGGCGGCGTCTTCAGGTACTCGACGACGTTCAGCGGCGTGCCGGCGGCATGCAGCGACTCGACCAACGCAAGCGTCTCGCGCGACTTCGAGCATCGGGGGTTGTGGTAGATCGTGATCATCATTCAGGCCTGGAGGGTAGAGCCCGGTATTGTAGCCAGTCTGTGCTGGGGGCCCCGAAGGTGGTCAGGGGGCGATCGCGAGTGGGCTTGTGTATCGCCGCGGCGATCGGACAGGTGGCGCCTCGTCGATGCGAGCCGCGAGAGGGGTGTGCTATCCGGAGAAACTTGAGTCCAAGAATGGATGTGTTTATGCGCATAAAGTCGGGCAGCGTGCGATCGCGGGATGAGGCGCGGAATCTGCGAGCCAATGCATCGTGGTTCCCTTTGCATTGAGAGAGGGGGCGGGGAATGGCGTGAGCCGCTTGGTTTATGCGCATAAATTCCGGTCGCCGGAGGAGGTGCGTCGCGATTCACGGCGTGGTTGCATGTCGATACTCCACGGCCTCGATGGACCGCCGAATCGATATGCGGCTTGGCCACGGCATCATCGCGCATCGGATTCAGGCGGAGACCGCGCGTGGCCCGTCGTTCATCGCCATCGAGCGTCACCGGTTTATGCGCATAAACGCGTCGCGCCTGAACAGCCCGTCGCATCGATGCCGACGCGCTCAAACCACACGCACCATTAAAGCCACATGCTTGGTCAGGGTACGCCGCCCACGACCCTCGCTCGTGAACGACAGCCCATTTGGCCTCGATGTTGATCCGCTCGATCCCCGCCGAGTTTATGCGCACAAACTCCCCGACTCTCTGGCAAGCGTCCCCCCATCCATCGAAAGGGCAGTGCTTCGGGACATCGTAGAGCGCGCCCACTCATCTCGTCGACATCGATCGCCGCGACACATCCATCGAGTAGCCCATCGACATCGCCAGGCCTCCGCCACACGATCCGATCGAGCCATCGATCTCCTCCGTCCCGTTTATGCGCATAAACCGATAGCCCGAATGGCTAATGCGTAGTTGTCGAACGACAATTTCATTGAAATTCAAATATCGTCCTGTAGAATTCCAACGACCAAAACAGGAGTGAAAATTGGCCGCGGAAATCATTGCAGTCACTCAACAAAAAGGTGGCGTCGGCAAAAGCACGATTGCCATGCACCTCGGCGCCGCGTTCCATGAAAAAGGGAAGCGCGTCCTCGTCATCGACGCAGACCGTCAAAACACGCTGGTTCACTGGTCGAGCGCATCCGGCGACAGCGACAACGGCATCCCGTTTCCGGTCGTCAACCTCGCCGAAGCCGACGGCCAGATCCATCGCGAGATCAAGAAGTTCATCAACGACTACGACATCATCGTCGTGGACTGCCCACCGTCGATCACCGAGAAGGTGTCCGGCGTCGTCCTGCTCGCCGCGTCGATTGCCGTGATCCCGACTTCGTCGTCGCCGGCCGACTACTGGTCGAGCGTCGGGCTGGTCAAGCTGATCCAGCAGGCGCAGGTCATGAACGAAGACCTCCGCGCGGTCTTCCTGCTGAACAAGACCGAAGAGAAGCGCATGCTGACCCGCGAGCTCAAGCGCGCGCTCGAGGAACTCGGCTTCCCGTTGCTGAAAACGCAGATCCCGACCCGGGAAGCGTACAAGCAGGCGATGGCGCTCGGTCAAACCGTGCTGCAGATGAACGATCGCGGCGGCAAGCTGGCCGCCGCCGAAATTCGCGCATGTGCCGACGAAATCGTCGCCATGCTGCCCTGACTTTATGCGCATAAAGGAGTCACATGAAACCTTCCCAATTTGCCAAAGGATTCCAAGCGCGCCCGGATATCACGACGAGCGAGAAGCGCACCGCGCTTGATCGGCTCAATGCGATCGACGGCATCGTCAAGTCCGAGACGCCCACGCCGACGCCGACCAAATCCGCAAAGAAAGACATCGCTCCGCCCCCGGCTCCGGAATTCACGATCGATCCGTCGATCGACGAGTCGCCGCAATATCGTGCGTGGCGCCTCGAGAATCGTTACGCACCGGGCCAGGTGATCGAGCTGTCGCTGAAGGCGATCAAGCACAGCCCGTTCAACCCGCGGCACTTCTATCTGAAGGCGTCGATTGCCGAACTCGCGGTCAACCTCGCGAAGCAGGGGCAACAGCAGGCGATCCACGTGATTCCGGATTACGACAATCCGGGCACGTATTTCGTCAGCGACGGCGGTCGTCGCGTGCGGGCGCTCAAGGAAGCGAACAAGGAGTCGGTCAAGGCGATCGTGATCGACGTGCCGATCGGCATCCAGAGCTACAAGCTCGGCTACGACCTCAACGTCCAGCGCGATTCGCAGACGGTGTTCGACAACGCCGTCGTGTGGCGCCGCTTCCTCGACGACAAGCATTTCCAGAGCCAGAAGGAGCTCTCCGAGCACCTCGGGCTCGACGAGTCGACGGTGGCCGTTGCGCTGTCGATCGGCAAGCTGCCGGAAGCGATCATGCAGGAAATGGTCGCGCGTCCGGACCGCTTCGGTTCGAACATGGCGTATCAGGTCGGCCGCTATCACAATGCGCGCGGGACCGAGGCGACGCTGCGGCTGATCAACAAGATCGTGTCGGACGATCTCAGCACGCGCCAGGTGTCGGACATCGTCAAGGGCCGCGTCGCGGCGCAGGAAACGCCGAAGGCCGCGGGCCGCCAGCGCTATGCGCAGCGTCTCGAGATCAAGCTCGGCGGCAAGTCGGTCGGCGACCTGAAGTCGTATGGCGAGGATCGCATCGAGTTGCGCCTGCGTGGCCTCCCGAAGGACAAGCGCGACGCGATTCTCGAGCAGCTCGAGCGGATGCTGTTGTCGGAGTGATGGAAACGGCCGGCAGGGCCTGGTGAGGACGCCGGGCCCGCCCGATCGAGGGTCGGGGCCGGCGGCGGCCCGTCAGCGGGCCTGAGCGGGCC